>NZ_LR134355.1:0-2730884 GCF_900637205.1 Mycolicibacterium chitae | reverse complement strand
CTGACCATCCTGGCGAGCTGCCAGCCGAAGCCGCGCACCGCCAGCACCGCCAGCACGGCGCTGATCGTGCTCGCGGTCACCGCCAGGGCGATGCCCAGCGCGGAACCGAACAGCAGGCCGGCGGCCAGCGTGAACGCGGTGCGTGGGAACGGCAACACGGTGCCGACGCTGTGCGCGGCCAGGAACGCCAGCGGGAACCACGGCCCCAACGACCGGGCCCAGTCGCGCAGTTGCACGGCGGTGGGCAGCGGCACCAGCAACGCGATTGCGATAAGAATCACAATGGCGATCGCGGCGACGACCACGCGCCGTCGCGGGATCTGACGCACGATCGCGGTGATCGTCTCCGGGGCAGCGCGCAGCACGTCGATCATCCGTCTCATTGCGCTGGCCACGGCAATTAAGGGTACGGGGTGCCGGTGAACATCGGATGCCGCGCGCCGTGGCGCGCCGCCGCGGCGGGACGTCGGGCGCCTCATCGGCGGCGACGACCATCATCTAGCCTGAAGCCTCGAGTGATCCGTCACCTCGCGGACCACTGCACGCTGCGATAACAGGGGAGCTGCCGGTGTCTTCAGGTGCCTCAGTCGTATCCGCCGATCGGGCCGAGCTGGAACAGGCTCGCGCCCGCTGGCGCGACGCGGTGGCCGGTGTACTCGCCAAGAGCACCCGCCGCGACGTTTCGGAGTTGCCGGACGAGCCCGAGCGGTTGCTCGACAGCCCCACCTACGAGGGCTTCGACGTCCGGCCCCTCTACACCGCGCTGGACGCGCTGCCCGAGCCGCCGCTGCCCGGACAGTGGCCGTTCCTGCGCGGTGGTGACGCGACGCGCGACGTGCTGTCCGGCTGGAAGGTCGCCGAATCGTTCCCGGCGCCCGGCGCGGCCGTTGCGGACGCCAACGCGACCTTGCTCGCCGCGCTGTCGGAGGGCGTCAGCGCGCTCGTGCTGCGGGTCGGCGCCGAGGGCGTGCCCACCGGGGATCTCGACCGGTTGCTCGAAGGTGTCTTCGTCGAACTCGTCCCCGTGGTCCTGGCCGCCGGTGCCGACTACGTCGCCGCCGCCGACGTGCTGCTCGGGCTGGTGTCCGGCCTCGCCGAGGAGCAACGCGCGACCCTGTCGGTCGACCTCGGCGGCGATCCGCTGACGGCGGCCCTCAGCGCGGTCCCGTCGGCCTCGGTCGACGATGTCGTCGCGATGGCCAAGCGGGTCACCGAGTTCGGCGGAGCGGTGCGCGCGATCACCGTCGACGGCCCGGCGCTGCACAACCGCGGCGCCAACGGCGCCTGGGAACTGGCCGGGGTCATCGCCGCGGCGGTGAACTACCTGCGGCTGCTGGTCGCCGCCGGTGTCGACACCGCCGACGCGCTGCGCCAGATCAGTTTCCGCCTCGCCGCCGACGACGATCAGTTCATGACGACCGCCAAGATGCGGGCGGTGCGCCAATTGTGGGCCCGGGTGGCCGAGGTGCTGGGCGCCCCGGACGCCGGCGCGGTCCAGGTGCACGCGGTCAGCTCGCTGGCGATGATGGCCCAGCGCGATCCGTGGGTGAACATGCTGCGCTGCACGCTGGCCGCCTTCGGCGCCGGTGTGGGCGGGGCGGACACCGTCGAGGTCAACCCGTTCGACGTGGCGATCGCCGGCGGCGCGCCCGGGGTGTCCCGGTCGTTCTCGCGGCGCATCGCGCGCAACACGCAGCTGCTGCTGCTCGAGGAGTCCCATCTGGGCCGGGTGCGCGATCCGGGCGGCGGCTCGTGGTTCCTCGAGGATCTCACCCAGCAGCTCGCCGAGCAGGCCTGGCGGAACTTCCAGGCCATCGAGGCCCGCGGCGGTTTCGCGGCGGCCACCGAGTTCATCGCCGAGCAGGTCGAGGCCGTGGCCGCGGCCCGTCGCGCGGACATCGCGCATCGGCGCACCGCGGTGACGGGCGTCAACGAGTTCCCGAATCTGGCCGAAGTACCGCTGCCGCAGCAGGATTCACCGGAAGGCGTGCTGCGCTACGCCCAGGATTTCGAGGCGCTGCGCAACCGCTCCGACGACTACCTGGCCGCCAACGGCAAGCGTCCGCAGGTGCTGCTGGTGCCGCTGGGACCGCTGGCCGAGCACAACATCCGCACCACCTTCGCCACCAACCTGTTGGCCTCCGGCGGCATCGAGGCGATCAACCCGGGCCCCGTGGACAGCGCCACGGTGGCGGCCGCGGTCGCCGAGGCGGGTTCGTCCGCCGCGGTGGTGATCTGCGGTACCGACGCGCGCTACGCCGACGAGGCCTCGGGCGTGGTCGAGGCCCTGCGCGGCGCCGGTGTCGACCGGGTCTACCTGGCCGGCCCGGACAAGGCGGTCGCGGCCGCCGAGCACCGGCCCGACGAATACCTGACTGCGAAAATCGATGCGGTCGAAGCGCTTTCCACCCTCCTGACGCGATTGGGGGCCTGACGATGACCGCATCCGAGGTAGCCGGTAAGTCGACCATCGAGAGCTTCGCCGAGGTGCCGCTGCGCGGTGCCGAGGCCGGGGCCGCAGCCACGCCGGAGGCGGTGACCGAGTCGGTGCGCGCCGCCGCGACCGCGCACGGCTACACCCCCGAGCAACTCGAGTGGGCGACCCCCGAGGGCATCGACGTCAAGCCGGTCTACATCGCCGCCGACCGCGACGCCGCCGTCGCCGCGGGTTATCCGGTGGACAGCTTCCCGGGTGAGCCGCCGTTCATCCGCGGTCCGTATCCGACGATGTATGTCAACCAGCCGTGGACCATCCGGCAGTACGCCGGGTTCTCGACGGCCGCCGAGTCCAACGCCTTCTACCGGCGCAACCTGGCCGCCGGCCAGAAGGGTCTGTCGGTCGCGTTCGACCTGGCGACCCACCGCGGTTACGACTCCGACCATCCGCGGGTGGCCGGCGATGTCGGCATGGCCGGCGTGGCCATCGACTCGATCCTGGACATGCGGCAGCTGTTCGACGGCATCGACCTGGGTTCGGTCAGCGTCTCGATGACCATGAACGGTGCGGTGCTGCCCATCCTGGCGCTGTATGTGGTGGCCGCCGAGGAGCAGGGGGTGCCGCCGGAGAAGTTGGCCGGGACCATCCAGAACGACATTCTCAAAGAGTTCATGGTCCGCAACACCTACATCTATCCGCCGAAGCCCTCGATGCGGATCATTTCGGACATCTTCGGCTACACCAGCGCGAAAATGCCGAAGTTCAACAGCATTTCGATCTCCGGGTACCACATCCAGGAGGCCGGTGCCACGGCCGATCTCGAGTTGGCCTACACCTTGGCCGACGGGGTGGAGTACATCAAGGCGGGCCTGGATGCCGGTCTGGACATCGACAAGTTCGCGCCGCGGCTGTCGTTCTTCTGGGGCATCGGGATGAACTTCTTCATGGAGGTCGCCAAGCTGCGCGCCGGCCGGCTGCTGTGGAGCGAGCTGGTGGCACAGTTCGACCCCAAGAGCGCGAAATCGCTGTCGCTGCGCACGCATTCGCAGACCTCGGGCTGGTCGCTGACCGCGCAGGACGTGTTCAACAACGTCGCCCGCACCTGCGTGGAGGCCATGGCCGCCACCCAGGGCCACACCCAGTCGCTGCACACCAACGCCCTGGACGAGGCGCTGGCGCTGCCCACCGACTTCTCCGCGCGCATCGCCCGGAACACCCAGCTGCTGCTGGCCCAGGAGTCCGGCACCACCCGGCCCATCGACCCGTGGGGCGGCTCCTACTACATGGAGTGGCTCACCCATCAGCTGGCCGAGCGCGCCCGCGCGCACATCGCCGAGGTCGCCGAGCACGGCGGCATGGCGCAGGCCATCGACGACGGCATCCCGAAGCTGCGCATCGAGGAGGCCGCCGCGCGCACCCAGGCGCGGATCGACTCCGGCGCCCAGCCGCTGATCGGCGTCAACAAGTACCAGGTGGACGAGGACCAGGAGATCGAGGTCCTCAAGGTCGAGAACAGCCGGGTGCGCGCCGAGCAGCTGGCCAAGCTCGAGCAGCTGCGCGCCGAGCGCGACGAGGCGGCCTGCCAGGCCTCGCTCGACGAGCTGACCCGCGCCGCCGCGGCGACCGGCCCCGCCGGGGACGACGGCCTGGGCAACAACCTGCTGGCGTTGGCCATCAACGCCGCCCGGGCCAAGGCCACCCTCGGCGAGATCTCCGATGCGCTGGAGAAGGTCTTCGGGCGCCATCAGGCCGAGATCCGGACCATCGCCGGGGTGTACCGCGACGAGGTGGGGAACAGTCAGAACGTGGACGGAATCAACAACGCGACCGCGCTGGTGGACAAGTTCGCCGAGGCCGACGGCCGGCGTCCCCGCATCCTGGTCGCGAAGATGGGTCAGGACGGCCACGATCGCGGCCAGAAGGTGATCGCCACGGCGTTCGCCGACCTGGGCTTCGACGTCGACGTCGGCTCGCTGTTCTCGACGCCGGACGAGGTGGCCCGCCAGGCCGCCGACAACGACGTGCACGTGGTCGGGGTGTCCTCGCTGGCGGCCGGTCACCTGACGCTGGTGCCGGCGCTGCGCGACGCGCTGGCCGAGGTGGGCCGTCCCGACATCATGATCGTCGTCGGCGGCGTGATCCCGCCGGGTGACTTCGAGGAGCTCTACGCGGCCGGGGCCAATGCGATCTTCCCTCCCGGGACGGTGATCGCCGACGCCGCGACGGGCCTGCTGGTCAAGCTGGCCGAGCGCCTCGGCTACGACCTGAGCGGCACCGCCTGATCGCGATGACAGCCCCGTCGGCACTGAGCACAGACGAACTCGCCGGTCGAATCCGGCGCGGTGACCGGGCGGCCCTGGCCCGCGCGATCACCCTGGTGGAGTCGACCCGCGCCGACCACCGCGCGCGGGCGCAGGAGTTGCTGCTGGCGTTGATGCCGGAGGCCGGTTCGGCCATGCACATCGGCATCACCGGGGTCCCCGGGGTCGGCAAGTCGACGTCCATCGAGGCGCTCGGCATGTACCTCATGGACCAGGGCCACCGAGTTGCGGTGGTCGCGGTGGACCCGTCGTCGACCCGGACCGGCGGGTCCATCCTGGGCGACAAGACCCGGATGTCGCGGCTGGCGGCACATCCGGACGCCTACATCCGGCCCTCGCCGACCTCGGGCACGCTCGGCGGGGTGGCCCGCGCGACCCGCGAGACCATCGTCCTGTTGGAGGCGGCCGGCTTCGACGTCATCCTGGTCGAGACCGTCGGGGTCGGGCAGTCCGAGGTCACCGTGGCCGGCATGGTGGACACCTTCGTCTTCCTGACACTGGCCCGGACCGGCGATCAGTTGCAGGGCATCAAGAAGGGCGTGCTGGAACTCGCCGACATCATCGTGGTGAACAAGGCCGACGGCAACCACGTGATGGAGGCCAAGAAGGCCGCGCGGGAACTGTCCGGTGCGATCCGGCTGATCTACCCGGGGGAAGTGCTCTGGCGACCGCCGGTGTTGACGATGAGCGCCCTGGAGGGCTCCGGCCTGGCGGAGTTGTGGGACAGCGTGCTGAAGCACCGCGAGGTCCTGACGGCGGCCGGCGAGTTCGAGACGCGCCGGCGAACCCAGCAGGTCGAGTGGACCTGGGCGATGGTCCACGACGCGGTGCTCGACCGGGTGTTGGCACATCCCGAGGTGAAGGGGATCCGCGGCGAGGTCGAACGGCAGGTCCGGGAGGGCGAGTTGACCCCGGCGCTGGCGGCCGCCCGCATCCTGGACGCCGCCGCGCAGTAACCGAGGCCAGGGGTAACCGAGACTAACGGTTCGATAACTCCATGTTTGTTTGCTCGTCGCGGCGGGTAGATTTGGCTAGGTGAGCAAAGCATCTGCTTGGGAGCGCAGCGTAGCGCTTCCCGACGGTGTGGGCGGCGCGGCCGACCCGCGGTTCTCCTGCGCGGTGCGCGCCTTCGTCAGCATGTTCCCGCACCGTAAATTCGGCGGTGGTGCGCTGGCGGTCTTCCTCGATGGGAAGCCGGTGGTGGACATCTGGACCGGCTGGTCGGACCGCCGCGGCCGGCAACCGTGGACGGCCGACACCGGGGCCATGGTGTTCTCCGCGACCAAGGGGGTGGCCTCGACGGTCATCCACCGCCTTGTGGATCGCGGACTGCTCGATTACGACACGGCGGTGGCCGAGTACTGGCCGGAGTTCGGCGCCAACGGCAAGGCCGACATCACCGTCCGCGAGATCATGAGTCACCGGGCCGGGTTGTCGCATCTCAACGGTCTGGGCAAGGCCGACATCATGGACCACCAGCGCATGGAGGAGTGGATCGCGGCCGCGCCCGCATCCCAGTTGCGTGGCAAGCCGGCCTACCACGCGGTGACCTACGGATGGTTGCTCGCGGGGCTCGCGCGGGCGGTCACCGGCAAGGGTATGCGGCAGCTGTTCCGCGAAGAGGTCGCGGCCCCGCTCAACACCGACGGCATCCATCTCGGTCGCCCCTCGGCCGACGCGCCCACCCGGCCGGCCCAGATCATCCACCCGCAGATGAACATCCAGAACCCGGTGTTCAACTTCCTGGCCCCGCGCGCGGCCATGCTGCAGATGACCGCCGGCTTCGGGGCGCTGTATTTTCCGGGCATGAAAGCCGTTGTGCAGGGCGATATTCCGTTGCTGGACAGCGAGATTCCGTCCGCCAACGGCGTCGCTACGGCGCGCGGTCTGGCCAAGATGTACGGCGCCATCGCCAACGGCGGGGTCATCGACGGCACGGAGTACCTGTCGCCGCAGATCGCCGCGGGCCTGACGGGTCGGCGCAGCCTGCGGCTGGACCACAGCGTCGGGATGCCGATGGCGTTCCACCTCGGCTACCACGCCATTCCCATTCCCGGTGTGCTGCCAGGCTTCGGTCACGTCGGCCTCGGCGGTTCGGTGGGCTGGGCGGTGCCGAGCCTGGGCCTGTCGTTCTCGGTGGTGCACAACCGGCTACTGACCCCGTTCGTGGTGCCCGATCAGGCCGGCTTCGTGGCGACGGCGGCGCTGATCCGCCGCGCCGCGGGCGTCGCGCGCTCGCACGGCTTCGACCCGATCGCCGAGCAGGGCGCGCCGTACTGGCAGGAACCCACGTCCGCGGTGGGTTGATTCGGATTCGGTGTTGCCCTGGCGGACAACGCTGGTTGTCGCCGATGTCTCGACTTAACCAGCCGTGGTGCACGCTATGTGCACACCGGTAGCCACCGGGGTTTCTGACGTGGCGTTCACCCGCTGTCGGTGGGGCCGACTCGCGCATTTCGCAAACCGCCTGTGGTTCGCGGGAATTCACCGTCGGTGTGCACCCGCCCGCCTCACTGGGTAAAACACACCGGTGTCGTGGTGACGAGGGGTTGCTGAAGCGGGGACTCACAGCAGACTCATAGCTAGTTTCGTCTGCAAGCACAAATGTTTGCTACACGTTGCGGAAGCAAAGTTTCATTCGGACGCCGGCCGGACCGTCGGCTCCGGGTCGGTTGAGTCGGTGTTATCCGAAAGGCACTGTTTGCCAGTGCAATTCGATGAAATTCTGGAGCTCGGGGTCCGCGCACCTGCGGATGTCGTGGTACCCCACCGGTAGGCATCGCATGAAACAATCAATTCGCCCAAAAATTGGCAGACGCGTCATCGGGAGGGGCTAGGCTTCCGAATCGCACCTAGAGTCACGGAAGGCATCGGCTCGAAATCGGACCCACCCACGGCGGTGGACTTCGGCCTAGTGTGGCGTTTTGTCTCCTCGCCGACCGCGAGCAGAAGAAGAGGTTTGATTACGTGGATAGGACACCTGCGACTCCCGTGGCAGTGATCGGGTTGGGCTGCCGGCTGCCAGGCGGCATCAACTCACCGGACGAGTTGTGGTCGGCGCTGCTGCGCGGAGACGACCTGGTGGTCGAAATCCCCACCGACCGTTGGGATCCCGAGGAGTACTACGATCCGGAACCCGGCGTTGCGGGGCGCTCGGTGTCCAAGTACGGCGCATTCCTCGACGACGTGGGCGGTTTCGACGCCGAGTTCTTCGGCATCAGCGAGCGCGAAGCGGTGGCCATCGATCCCCAGCATCGCCTGCTGCTCGAAACCTCCTGGGAGGCCGTCGAGCACGGCGGCATCAACCCGGCCACCGTGGCCGGGACCAAAACCGGTGTGTTCATGGGGGTCACCCACAACGACTACGCTTACCTGGCCGCCGACACCGGATCGTTGGAGGGCCCGTACGGTTTCACCGGGACCAGCTTCAGCCTTGCCTCGGGACGGATCGCCTACGCGCTCGGCGCGCACGGGCCCGCCCTGACCGTCGACACCGCGTGCTCGTCCGGCCTGACGGCCGTGCACCTGGCGTACCGGAGCTTGCTCGACGGGGAGAGCGACCTCGCCCTGGCCGGTGGGGTGTCGGTGCTGCTCGAGCCGCGCAAGGCGGCCTCCGGGTCGGCGGCCGGAATGCTCTCGCCCACCGGGCGATGTCGCGCGTTCGACGTGGCCGCCGACGGGTTCGTCTCGGCCGAGGGTTGCGCGGTGGTGCTGCTCAAGCGACTCGACGACGCGCAACGTGACGGCGACCGGGTTCTCGCGGTGCTTCGCGGCGTGGCGTCCAACCAGGACGGGCGAACCGTCAACATCGCCACTCCCTCGAGCGACGCCCAGGTGGGCGTGTATCGCGCCGCGCTGCAGGCGGCCGGCGTCGAGGCCGCCACCGTGGGAATGGTCGAGGCGCACGGGACCGGCACGCCGGTCGGCGACCCGCTCGAGTACGCGAGCGTGGCCGCCGTCTACGGCACCGAGGGGCCCTGCGCACTGTCCTCGCTCAAGACCAACTTCGGGCACACCCAGTCGGCCGCCGGTGCGCTGGGCTTCCTCAAGGCCGTGCTGGCGGTCAACCACGGCGTGGTGCCGCAGAACCTGCATTTCACGGCCCTGCCCGATGAGATGGCCGCCATCGACACCAAAGTCTTTGTGCCGCAGGAGATGACGCCCTGGCCGCGCAACGGCGGCGCACCCCGCCGGGCGGCGGTCTCGTCGTACGGGTTGTCCGGCACCAACGTGCACGCCATCGTCGAGCAACCGCCCGCCGGGAGCGACTCCGGGACCGATCCCGCGACGGCACCCGGCGTGCCCGCCGGCCGGCTGCTGTTCCCGCTGTCTGCGAGTTCGACCGAGGAATTGGGCCGAACCGCCGAGCGGCTCGCGCGGTGGCTGGCCGAACGCGGCGCGCACGCTGTCGGCGGGGCCGAACTTCGCCTACGAACTCGCGGCGGGCCGCACCACCGACGAGGACATGGCCGGCCTGGACCTGAACAACGTCCTGAGCGTACTGAGCGGCGCGGAACGGGTGCACGCCGCGACGGTGTGCCGATTCGCCGAGCGCTTCGCCCCCTTGGGATTCGACGGGAACAAGATCCGGCCCTCCTACGGCCTGGCCGAGGCGGTCGTCTATGTCGCCACCCGGGAATCCGCGGCCCCGCTCGAGATCGTCGACTTCGACGCCGAGAAGCTGTCGGCGGGTCACGCCCAGCGCTGCGCGGCCGGGGCCGGTTCCCCGCTGGTGAGCTACGGCCGGACGGACTCCCCGGTGGTCCGGGTGGTTGACCCCGACACCGCGGTGGAGTGCGCCGACGGGCGCACGGGGGAGATCTGGGTCCGCGGCGACAACGTCGCGGTCGGCTACTGGCAGAAGCCCGAGGACACCCGGGAAACCTTCGGCGCCACCATCGTCAACCCCACCGCCGGTACCCCGGCCGGGCCCTGGCTGCGCACCGGTGATCTCGGGTTCTTCTCCGAGGGTGAGCTGTTCATCATGGGACGCATCAAGGACCTGCTGATCGTCTATGGGCGCAACCATTCGCCCGACGACATCGAGGCCACCGTGCAGGAGGTCAGCCGGGGCCGCGTCGCGGCCATCTCGGTGCCCGACGACCGCACCGAACACCTCGTCGTCATCGTCGAGCACAAGAAGCGCGGCGACACCGAGGAGGAGGCCATGGCCCGGTTGGCCGAGCTCAAACGCGAACTGACCTCGGCAATCTCGACTGCCCACGGATTGAAGGTGGCCGATCTGGTGATGGTGGGTCCCGGCTCGATCCCGATCACCACCAGCGGCAAGGTCCGTCGCGCCAGCTGTGTCGAGCAGTATCGGCTCGGAAAGTTCAGCAGGGTGGACGCCTGACGGAGCTCAGCGGGGCACCCCGGTCAGCCCCCGGATCTTGACCCGCCACGAGTGCGCGGCGGTGAGCGCGAACACCGCACCGCACGTGCACGCGGAAAGCCAGACCATCTTGCCGTTTTCGAGCGGCTGCAGCTGCGGCACCAGCGCGGTGATGATGCGCACCACGCAGGCGAGCATGCCGCTGGCCGACGCGATCAGGTAGACGGTGGCGATCCGCCGCGAACGGGGATCCCGGCGCAACACCAGCATGGCCCGGGCGCCGTAGGCCAACAGGTAGAGCAGCATCGAACACAGCAGGACCCAGTAGGCGGACAGCCAGAAGTCGGTGGGCAGCTGGAAGAAGTCGGGGTGGTAGATCGCCGCGCCGTTGCCCAGCCAGAAGGTGGCCAACAGCAACGGGATACACAGCGTCGCGGGCCGCTCGACGTACTGCTTGAACGTCTCCTGCATCGCCGAGTCGTCGTGCAGTCGACCGATCGCGTTGTAGACGATCGCCGAGGCGGCGACGACGTAGAGATCGTGACCGAGGTAGTCCTCGAAGTTCCACTTGCCGGTCAGGTCGTACAGGATCGGCCCCAGCGTCGCCGAGGCCCAGGGCGACATCAACAGGACCGCGCCGCCTTGCAGCGCGATGTTGAGGGTCGCCGCGACCTCCCAGCGACACGACCAGGTCAGGCGCCGGATCCACAGGCTCCACCCAATGCACACCAACGTGATGGTGATGATGAAGGTCAGGGCCATCGTGGGAACGCTTTCAACAATGGGGGTCCGGAGGCCGCTACAGCGGCGGCGCGTCCGGGCGTGGCGACAATTGCGACAACTTCGGCCGTCGCGCGGTGCGTGCGGTCGCAGTCTGATCGGTGAGTGAGGCCACCGCCACCGGGGCCGACTCCAGATAGTGGTACACCTCTTGGCGGCTCATCAGGCCGAAGCGGATCTGCAGGTCCGGATAGCTCAACGCGAACCGATCCGCGACCAGGCGCAGTTCCTCCGCGTTGGGGTAGTCGCGCTCCTTGATCCGGCGGTAATAGGTGCTGCTCGATACCCCGAGGGCGGTGTAGATCGCCTTCGCATCGACGTCTCCGTCAAGCAGATAGTCCAGCAGGGCTTTGAGTTGCCGGCCGTTCTCGTCGGTGCGGGGCACCCGTCCACCATAGACGCGGTCACCCGGGTATTGACACGACCGTAGAAGATTTGAGACGACTCTCCCAATTTTGGGACAACACGCCTACGGTTGACGTATGCCCGCAACATCCCTGGTTCGCTCGGCCGCCCCCGCTCGGCACCGCACCGACGATGCGCAGTGGCTCACCGACCGATGGGTCGATCCGCGCCCGAAGGCCACCGACATGGCGAAGTTGGCCAGCCGGTTGGACCCCGTCCTGACCGCGGAGGTGACTTCCCCGGGGGTGGCTGGCGGCGCCGCCTTCGAGCTGATCCTGGTGGCGGCGCTCGGGCGTGCAATCGCGCGCACCGTCGGGTCCGGAGCGCTGATCGTGGAGCTCGACGGCGAGCAGTCGTCGCGGCGCAGGCGACTGGAGTGCAGTGACCTGCGTGGCCCCGTCCCGGCCGACCCGTTGGCCGCGGTGACGCGCGCCGATACCGCGGTCGCCGGGCAGGCCTGGGTGTCCTACCGCTCGACGGTGTCCGGCACCACCCCGCCCGAGGGCCACCTGCTGGCGCTGCACGCGCGGCGCGGGGCCGACGTGATCTATCTGAACTGGTGGTACGACACACGCAGCTTCGACCGGCACACCGTCGAGGAGTTCGACGAACAACTGCCGCTGGTGCTGATCGAAGTGGTCTCCAGCTGATTTGCGTCGCTGGCTAGAATCGACGCTGTCTAGAATCGAGACCACGGCGCTGATCCGGCCATCACCGGGGAGCCTTCGGAAGAACCGCCCGCCGCGTCGGGCCCAGTAGAACCGAACGGGTCGGCCCGTCACAGCCGAACGAAGTTGAGCGGCGTGCCTCCGGCGCGCAAGCGGGGTGGTACCGCGGCGCTCGCGCACCGGCGCGACGTCGTCCCCGTGCCGAAGATGCCAGGCACAGGAGACGACGCGCAGTGGCCGACAGCGGTAGTCCACACACCAGCCCCAACGCCTATCCCAAGTTCAGCGCGGGCGCGCCGAACTTCCCGCAGCTCGAGACCGAGGTGCTGGCGTACTGGGACGCCGACGACACGTTCCGCGCCTCGATCGACCGTCGGGAGGGCGCTCCCGAGTATGTGTTCTACGACGGTCCGCCTTTCGCGAACGGCCTGCCGCACTACGGGCACCTGCTGACCGGCTACGTCAAGGACATCGTCCCGCGGTACCGCACCATGCGTGGCTACAAGGTGGAGCGGCGCTTCGGGTGGGACACCCACGGCCTGCCCGCCGAACTCGAGGTGCAGCGCCAGCTGGGCATCACCGACAAGGCCCAGATCGAAGAGATGGGCATCGAGAAGTTCAACGACGCTTGCCGCGCCTCGGTGCTGAAGTACACCGACGAGTGGCGCGCCTATGTCACTCGTCAGGCCCGGTGGGTCGACTTCGACAACGACTACAAGACGCTCGACCTGACCTTCATGGAATCGGTCATCTGGGCGTTCAAGCAGCTGTGGGACAAGGGCCTGGCCTACGAGGGCTTCCGGGTGCTGCCGTACTGCTGGAACGACGAGACCCCGCTGTCCAGCCACGAACTGCGGATGGACGACGACGTCTACCAGAGCCGCCAGGATCCGGCGATCACCGTGGGCCTCCGGGTCTCCGACGGGCCGCTGGCCGGGGCGTACCTGCTGGTGTGGACCACCACGCCGTGGACCCTGCCGTCGAACCAGGCCGTGGCGGTCAACCCGGATGTGGACTACGTCGAGGTTGCGGGCCCGGACGGGAATCGTTACGTGCTGGCGCAGGCCCGGCTCGCCGCCTATGCCCGGGAGCTGGGCGAGGAACCCGAGATCGTCGGGACGCACACCGGCGCCGACCTGCTGGGTGCGCACTACCTGCCGCCGTTCCCGTACTTCGTGGATACCGACAAGGCGGACAACGCCTTTCAGGTGTTGCGCGGCGACTACGTGACCACCGAGGACGGCACCGGCATCGTGCACATGGCGCCGGCCTACGGCGAGGACGACAAGGCCACCACCGACACCGTCGGGATCGTCCCGGCGACCCCGGTCGACTCCAAGGGGCGCTTCGACGCGACCGTCCCGGACTATCAGGGCCTGCAGGTCTTCGAGGCGAACCCGCAGATCATCCGAGACCTGAAGAACGGCACCGGTTCTGCCGCCGTCAACGGCGCGGTGCTGCTGCGGCACGAGACCTACGAGCACTCCTACCCGCATTGCTGGCGCTGCCGCAACCCGCTGATCTACCGCGCGGTGTCGTCGTGGTTCGTCAAGGTGACGGAGTTCCGGGATCGGATGGTCGAACTCAATCAGCAGATCACCTGGTATCCCGAGCACGTCAAGGACGGTCAGTTCGGCAAGTGGCTGCAGGGGGCCCGCGACTGGTCGATCTCCCGAAACCGCTACTGGGGCACGCCCATTCCGGTGTGGACCTCCGACGATCCGGCGTATCCCCGGATCGACGTCTACGGCAGTCTGGACGAACTCGAGCGCGACTTCGGCGTGCGGCCGGACAATCTGCACCGGCCCTACATCGACGAGTTGACCCGGCCCAACCCCGACGACCCGACCGGCAAGTCGACGATGCGCCGGATCGAGGACGTCTTCGACGTCTGGTTCGACTCCGGGTCCATGCCGTATGCCCAGGTGCACTACCCGTTCGAGAACCGGGCCTGGTTCGACGGGGGGGACGGCGAGGAGCCGCACTTTCCGGGCGATTTCATCGTCGAGTACATCGGCCAGACCCGGGGCTGGTTCTACACCCTGCACGTGCTGGCCACCGCGCTGTTCGACAAGCCCGCGTTCAAGACCTGCGTCAGCCACGGCATCGTGCTGGGCAACGACGGTCAGAAGATGAGCAAGTCGCTGCGCAACTACCCGGACGTCACCGAGGTGTTCGACCGCGACGGCTCCGACGCCATGCGCTGGTTCCTGATGGCCTCGCCGATCCTGCGCGGCGGCAACCTGATCGTCACCGAACAGGGCATCCGCGAGGGCGTGCGGCAGGTGCTGCTGCCGCTGTCCAACGCCTACAGCTTCCTGGCGCTGTACGCGCCGTCGGTGGGGCAGTGGCGGACCGATTCGACCCATGTCCTGGACCGCTACATCCTGGCGAAGCTGGCCGTGCTGCGCGACGACCTGACCGCCGCGCTGGACGGCTGCGACATCTCCGGGGCGTGTGAACAGTTGCGGTCGTTCACCGAGGCCCTCACCAATTGGTATGTGCGACGGTCGCGTAACCGATTCTGGGACGAAGATCGCGACGCGATCGACACCCTGCACACGGTGCTCGAGGTGACGGCACGGCTGGCCGCCCCGTTGCTGCCGTTGGCGACCGAGGTGATCTGGCGCGGGCTCACCGGTCAGCGGTCGGTGCACCTGACCGATTGGCCCGAGGCGAACCTGCCCACCGATCCCGCCCTGGTGGCCGCCATGGATCAGGTGCGCGACGTCTGCTCGCTGGGGTCCTCGCTGCGCAAGGCCAAGAAGCTGCGCGTGCGGCTGCCGTTGCCGAAGCTCACCGTGGCCGTCGCCGATCCCGACGCGCTGCGGCCGTTCGCCGATCTGATCGCCGACGAACTGAACGTCAAGGCGGTCGAATTGACCGACGACATCGCGAAGTTCGGTCGGTTCGAGCTGACGGTCAACGCCCGCGTCGCCGGCCCGCGCATCGGCAAGGACGTGCAGGCGGCCATCAAGGCGGTCAAGTCCGGCGCCGGGGTGGTCAACGCGGACGGCACCCTGACCGCCGGGCCCGCCACGCTGCTGCCCGAGGAGTACAGCTCCAAACTGGTTGCCGCCGAACCTGATTCCACCGCCGCGCTGCCCGATGGCGCCGGCCTGGTGGTGCTCGATCCGACCGTGACCCCGGAGCTGGAGGCCGAGGGCTGGGCCAAGGACCGGATCCGGGAACTGCAGGATCTGCGCAAGTCGAGCGGCCTCGAGATCTCCGATCGCATCGCGGTCAGACTGGCCGTGCCCGCCGAGAAGCAGGACTGGGCCCGCACCCACCGGGATCTGATCGCCGGGGAGATCCTGGCGACCAGCTTCGACGTCGTGGCGGCCGACGAGGTGACCGACGGGGCCGAGATCGGCGACGGCGTGCGGGTCTCGCTGGTCAAGGCCTGACGGCCTGGGCTCCGGCGACTACGTTTCGGCGACCCGGGCGCCCTGCCCGTCGACCACCACCACGTCACCGGGGCGTAGCTGCCGGCCGCGCCGCAACTCGACCTCGTCGTTGACGGTGACCAACCCGTCGGCAATCACGGCCTTCGCGTCGGCACCGGTGTCGATCAGGCCTGCGAGCTTCAGGAACTGCCCGAGCCGGATGACGCCCGCACGGATCGGCACTTCCTGATAGCTCATGAGGACAGGCTAGCCACCCTCAGAACGGTGGTGGTTCGGGTGGGGGTTCGGGATTCAGCGCGTAATACTGGGCGTTTTGGGTGCGTTCGTAGTTGATGCGGTAGGCGGTTTGTTGGGCGCGGGTCATGGTGCGGGTGGGCATGGCGTGGCCGCGGCCGGGTTTCGGTGGGGGTGCGGCGGGCAGGTCGAGGTGGCCGGTGGAGCGGGTCAGGCTCGGAAACAGCAGGGCGCCATGGGGTTTGGTGCGGTAGGTGTGGCCGGTGGGTGAGGTCCACACGATGGTGCCGTCGTGACGTTGGGTGTCTTTCCACCAGCGTGGTCCGGTGTAGAACGTTTTGAGCAAGTGGTGTCGACGGCAGAGGATTTTGAGGTTCGACGGGTGGGTGGGCCCGTGCGGCCAGGGCACGGTGTGGTCGACGTCACAGACCTGGGCCGGGGCGTCGCAGCCGGGGAAGCGGCAGGTCAGGTCGCGGGCGCGGACGAAGGCGGCCAGCGCGGCCGAGGGCCGGTAGCCCGGTTCGGGGTCGCTGTGCTCGCCGGGATGAGCCAGTTGCAGTTGTTGGGTGGCACGTTCGGCGATGTCGGCAAGGGCTTGTTCGCTCAGTACTCCGTAGCCGGGTAGGTAGCCGGTGCCGACCGCCGGGTCGCTCACCACGGTGATGACCACCTCGGGTTGCGGCGGGGCGGGTTCGGTCAGGGTGGGGCAGTCGTCGCGGCCGCAGTGGCAGGCCAGGGTGGTGGCCCCGACCGACAGGGCCCCGAGGGCGTCGGCGCGGCGGCGGGCCTTGGTGCGCGGGTCCTGGGGGCACACGGAGTCGGCGAGGGCATTGAGGCGGGTGTCGAAGGCGATGGCGTCCGGGGCGGCGACGGTGCCCCAGATTTCGGCGTTGCCGTCGCGGTCGGGACCGATGCCGATTTCGCGGTCGTCGGCGGGAGTGCGGGCGGGTTTTTTGGCGAGGCGGTCGATGTCGAGGACGCAGGTGTCGATGGCGTCGGTCAGTTTCTTGCGGGACAGCCGGTTCCAGCGGTGCACCTGGCGGGCCACCACTGCATCGAGGGTGGCCACGTCGGCGTCATCGAGGATCAGTTCGGTACGGGCGACGAGGATCGTGATGACGCGGTAATCGACCAGGCCCAGGGCGAACTTGGCGGCGGTCTTGGGTAGGCGCTCGTACAGGGCGTGGGCGACACGGATCAGGGCCGAGGCCCGGGCCCGGCTGATACCGAGGGCGCAGGCGACTTCGGCGGTCACCTGTTCGTGACCGTCGATGAGCCACTGCTCGCGTTGGTCGGCGTCGACCTCGTGTAGGCGGCGGTCGAATAACTCCGCGATCGCGGCCAGTCGCCGCGCGGCGGTGGCGGCCTCGAGCCGGGCCGCGCGGCCCATGGCGTCGACCAGAGCGGAAGTGTCCAGCTCACGCACCTGCGTGACCGGCGGCAACACCTCCAATTCGAACATATGAGCGAGTATGCCACCGGGGTGTGACAAGAGACCTAACATCGGTGCGTGGATCTGTCGGCCCGCTGGGTGTTGCATCTGGACATGGACGCGTTCTTCGCCTCCGTGGAGCAACTGACCCGCCCGACCCTGCGGGGCCGCCCCGTGCTGGTCGGCGGCCTGGGCGGGCGCGGTGTGGTGGCCGGCGCCAGCTATGAGGCCCGGGTCTTCGGGGCGCGCTCGGCGATGCCCATGCATCAGGCCCGCCGTCAGGTCGGTGCGGCCGCGGTGGTGCTGCCGCCGCGCGGGGTGGTCTACAGCGTCGCGAGCAAGCGCGTCTTCGACGCCATCCGGGAGGTCGTCCCGGTGCTCGAACAGCTGTCCTTCGACGAGGCGTTCGGCGAACCCGCCGCGCTGGTCGGTGCCGACGCAGCGGAGGCCGAACGCTTCTGTGAGGACCTGCGGCGCCTGGTCCGCGAACGCACGGGGTTGGTCGCCTCCGTCGGCGTGGGTTCGGGCAAGCAGATCGCCAAGATCGCCTCGGGCCTGGCCAAACCGGACGGCGTGCGGGTGGTGGGCCGCGCCGAGGAGAAGACCCTGCTGAGCGGTCTGCCGGTACGCAAGCTGTGGGGGATCGGGCCGGTGGCCGAGGAGAAGCTGCACCGCCTGGGCATCGAGACCGTCGGCGAACTGGCCGCCCTCGAAGGCAGCGAGGTGGCCAGCATCCTGGGCGTCACCATCGGGCCCGCGCTGCACCAACTGGCACGCGGCATCGACCACCGCCCGGTGGCCGAACGCGCGGAGGCCAAGCAGATCAGCGCCGAATCCACGTTCGCCGCCGACCTCATCACGCTGGATCAGCTGCGGGAGGCCACCGGACCCATCGCCGAGCACGCGCACCGTCGCCTCGAGCGCGACGGCAGGGGAGCACGGACCGTCACGGTGAAGCTCAAGAAGTCCGATATGAGCACCCTGACCCGCTCGGCCACCCTGCCGTACGCCACCACTGACGTCGCGACGCTGCTGGCCACCGCGCGACGGCTGCTGCTCGACCCGGTCGACATCGGCCCGATTCGCCTTCTGGGCGTGGGCTTTTCGGGGCTGTCCGATGTCCGTCAGGAGTCGTTGTTCCCCGAGCTCGAGCAGCAGGAGGCCGAGCTCGGCGACACCCGCATCCCGGTCGCCCCGCCGGAACCCGACTCCGGGGGCTGGCGCATCGGCGACGACGTCACCCACCCCCAGTTGGGCCACGGCTGGCTGCAGGGCGCCGGCCACGGCGTCATGACCGTGCGATTCGAAACCCGTTGCAGCGGAGTGGGTCCGACGCGAACATTCCCGGTCGACAGTCCGGATATCGTCCGGGCCAATCCGGTCGACAGCCTGGACTGGGCCGACTACCTCAGCGAGCTGGCCGACTACCAGAGCACGCCGTAGCCGCCCGAGATCGTGAACCCGTGCCGGCCGTAGGTCTGACACGTCACCGCGCCCTGGAACCCCATGGCGCAGCTGGCCCCGAAATTCACCAGCCGATGGCCCTCGGGCAACACGTCCACCCCGTCGCGACCGAAACCGGCGCCCGCCGAGGGGCGGTAGACCGCCGGCGATCCGGGAGCGACGACGGTCTGCGCGGTCCCGGGCGGGGCGTCGGCCGGGACCGCGTCGCAGCCGACCGGACCACCGTTGGGACCGATACCGCACGCGCGGCCGTCGGGGGTCGTGAAGAACAGCCAACCGTAATCGGACGGCACCGAATAACGGCCTTGCGCAACGGGATAGGCGTCCACGTCGGCGACGCCGGGCGGCGGTTCGGCCGTCGCCGCCGGTGCCAGCAACAGGGTCGCCACCACGGCGGCCGCCGTCGTCATCGCTTTCCTCACCTGGACTCCTCTCAGCCCCACCGGGCCAGCGTCTCGGCGACCGGCGCACCGGCAGCCAGCGCCGCCATCAGCAGCACCCGCGCCTGCGAGGGCCGCAGGCTGGGAACGACCACCGCGCCGGCATCCACCAGGGCCGCGCCCGGACCGTAACCCGGGCTGACCCCGCCGCCGGCCACCCGGGTCGACACCGCCACCGTAATACCGTCGCGGCAATGCCGGCGCACCCCGTCGATGATCGGCTCACCGGCATTGCCCGCGCCCAGGGCCTCCACCACGACGGCGCGCGCACCCGCGCGGACGCATGCATCCAGCGCGGCGGCGTCGGCGCCGGGATAGGCCGCCACGATGTCGACCCGCGGCGCGGCGGCCGCCGACAGAGCTCCCAGATAGGGCCGCTGGTCCTTGTCCAACCCGCCGTCCAACCCGCCGTCCGACCCGCCCAGGTCGGTCCCGACGAATCCGACGCCGTCCGGTCCGCCGGCCTTGTACAGCCCGCGCGGCGCCAGCACCCGACCGTCGAAGCTGATCAGCACGCCCTGACCCGCGGCCTCCGGCCGGGCGGCCAGGCCCAACGCGGCGGTCAGGTTGGCCGGTCCGTCGGCCTGCGGCGAATCGGCGCTGTACATGGCGCCGGTGAACACCACCGGCGCGGCGCCGCGATACGTCAGCTCGCACCACAGCGTGGTCTCCTCGAGCGTGTCGGTGCCGTGCGTCACCACCACCCCGTCGGCCCCACCGCGCACGCCGGCGTCGATGGCGGCGCCGATGGCGTCCCAGTCCGCGGGGGTCAGTTGCGAGCTGTCGCGGGCCATCAGCTCCGTGACCGTCACCTCGGCGGGGACATCCAGGCCCGACAGCAACTGCTCGCCGCTGCGGCTCGGACGCTTGATCCCGTCGTCATCGCTGCTGGTCGCGATGGTCCCACCGGTGCTGATGACGCAGAGACGAGGCATGCACCGATCATGCCGCAGCGGTGCGGCGTCGGGGGCCCGCAAGTTTCTAGGGGATGATGGAGGCGTGATTGACGAAACGGCCGGTTCTGTCGAACCGGCGGCCGCCGATGTCGGCGACTCCGAGGACGCCGAGGTTACCGACAAGACCACCGGCGCCGAGGTTACCGACAAGGCCACTGATACCCCGGCCCCCGCGGGCCGGGGACGGCTGCGGTTGCTGCTGTCGGTCGCGGCCGTCATCTTGCTGCTCGACATCGTCACCAAGGTGCTCGCCGTCAGGCT
Source organism: Mycolicibacterium chitae (assembly GCF_900637205.1). Classification (NCBI taxonomy): domain Bacteria; kingdom Bacillati; phylum Actinomycetota; class Actinomycetes; order Mycobacteriales; family Mycobacteriaceae; genus Mycobacterium; species Mycolicibacterium chitae. Next base: position 2,710,747 of record NZ_LR134355.1, on the reverse strand, counting down.
GCTGACCCCGGGCCAGCCGGTGTCGATCATCGGCGACACCGTGACCTGGACGCTGGTGCGCAACTCCGGCGCGGCGTTCTCGATGGCCACCGGATACACCTGGGTGCTGACGCTGGTGGCGACGGCCGTGGTGATCGGGATCGTGTGGATGGGCCGGCGCCTGGTGTCCCCGTGGTGGGCCGTCGGGCTGGGCCTGATCCTGGGCGGCGCGCTGGGCAACCTCGTCGACCGCTTCTTCCGTTCGCCCGGTCCGCTGCGCGGGCACGTCGTGGATTTCCTGTCGATCGGCTGGTGGCCGGTGTTCAACGTCGCCGACCCGGCGGTGGTAGGCGGGGCCATCCTGTTGGTCGTGCTCTCGCTGTTCGGATTCGACTTCGACACCGTCGGCCGCCGCGGCAAGGACGAGCCCGAGGCCGCCCCGACCGAATCCGAGCAGTGATGGCGGACCGGTCCATGCCGGTCCCCGAAGGACTGGCCGGAATGCGGGTGGACGCCGGGTTGGCGCGCCTGTTGGGGCTGTCCCGGACGGCCGCGGCGACGCTGGCCGAGGAGGGCGGCGTCGTGCTCGACGGCACCCCGGCGAGCAAGTCGGACCGCCTCGCCGCCGGCGCCTGGTTGGACGTGACGCTGCCCGAGGCGCCCCCGCCGGTGGAGAACACCCCGGAGCACATCGAGGGGATGGCCATTCTTTATTCCGATGACGACATCGTCGTCGTCGACAAACCGCCGGGGGTGGCCGCGCACGCCACGGTCGGCTGGCACGGTCCGACGGTGCTCGGCGGCCTGGCGGCGGCGGGCTTCCGGATCAGCACCTCCGGCATCCACGAGCGGCAGGGCATCGTGCACCGGCTCGACGTCGGCACCTCGGGCGTCATGGTGGTGGCGCTCTCGGAGCGGGCCTACACCCTGCTCAAGCGCGCGTTCAAGCAGCGCACCGTCGACAAGCGGTATCACGCCCTGGTGCAGGGCCACCCGGATCCGTCGAGCGGCACCATCGACGCACCGATCGGCCGACACCGCGGGCACGACTGGAAGTTCGCCGTCACCGAGGATGGCCGGCACAGCACCACCCACTACGACACCGTCGAGGCGTTCGTCGCGGCCAGTCTGCTCGACGTCCACCTGGAAACCGGCCGCACCCACCAGATCCGGGTGCACTTCGCCGCGCTGCACCATCCGTGCTGCGGTGACCTGACCTACGGCGCCGACCCGACCCTGGCGAAAAAGCTTGGGCTGCAAAGGCAGTGGCTGCACGCCAGGTCGCTGGCGTTTGCCCACCCCGCCGACGGTCGTCGCTTCGAGATCAGCAGCCCGTATCCCGACGATCTGCAGCACGCGCTGGACGTGCTGCAGCAATAGTGCGTCCGGACAAGCGCGCAGCCAGTTCCGGTGGCCTGCTCTTCGGGGTGGGTGCCTACGGTGCGTGGGGCCTGTTCCCGGGCTTCTTCCCGCTGCTCAAACCCGCCGGGGCGGCCGAGATCCTCGCGCACCGCATCGTCTGGATGGCGCTGCTGATGGTCGTGGTCGTGGCCGCGCTGCGACGACTGGGCGATCTGCGGCGGATCACCGGCCGGGTCTGGCTGCTGCTGGGCGCGGCCTCGGCGCTGATCTCGGCGAACTGGGTGATCTACATCTACGCCGTCAACAACGGGCACGTCGTGGACGCGGCGCTGGGCTACTTCATCAACCCGTTGGTCAGCGTCGCCCTGGGCGTGCTGATCTTCCGGGAGTCGCTGAACCGCGCGCAGGCCGTCGCGCTGACGGTGGCGGTGCTCGCCTGCGCCGTCCTGACCCTGGAACTCGGTGCCCCGCCGTGGATTTCGCTGGGGCTGGCGTTCTCGTTCGGGTTCTACGGCCTGGTGAAGAAAGTGGTGCCGACGGACCCGCGGGTCAGCGTCGGCATCGAGGCCGCCCTGGCCGCCCCGTTCGCGTTGGCGTTCATCGTGGCGGGTGCGGTGGCCGGCCAGAGCGCTTTCTTGTCCAACGGTCCGTGGCACGCGGCGCTGATGGTGTTGTCCGGACCGGTCACCGCGATCCCGCTGCTGCTGTTCGCCGTGGCCGCGCAGCGGCTGCCGCTGGTGAGCCTGGGTCTGCTGATGTACCTGACCCCGGTGATGCAGCTGAGTTGGGGCGTGTTCATCGGCCAGGAACCGATGCCGCCCGCGCGGTGGCTGGGCTTCGCGCTGATCTGGATCGCGCTGGCCGTGTTCACCGGTGACGCGATCCTGCGCACCCGACGCGAGTCCACGAGGCAAGATCTCGGGGAACCAACGCTGGACGAGGGGAAGCAACGGTGACGGATCCGTCGGGTCGGGACGCGGCGCGTCGACGCCGCAGGGCATGGATCGCCGGTTTGACGGCGGTGCTCGGGTTCACCCTGATCGTGCCGATGGCGGTGGCGCTGGTGAGCTCGGCGCCCGAGGCGCCGCCGGAGACCACGGCCGCCGCCGAGCCGGCCCCGCCGCCGACCACGCCGGTGGAGGTGCGCCCGGTGGTGAGCGTCGAGGGGATCGCACCCGAAGGGTGTCCGCCGGCCGGACCCGCCACCGAGCCGCTGCAGCTGTGCGACCTCGCGAAGAACGGGCTGTACACCCTGGGGTCCGACGCGGTGCAGTTGCAGCTGGTCCAGGTCGAGTCGCTGCTCTCGCCGATCACCCGCGGCCACTTCGTGCAGGTGATGATGACCGAGGACTCCGCGCGGATCTTCGGCGACCTGACGGCCGCGCAGGTGGGCAAGCAGCTGGCGTTCATCCGCGACGGCGTGGTGGTTTCCGCGCCCGCGATCAGCGAGCGCATCGACGGCACCGTGCTGCAGCTGACCGGCGAGATGAGCGCCGAGCAGTCCGACGAGATCGCCCGGCTGCTGCGCGACGAGGCGTGAAAACAACGACACGCCGGGGCGGCACGCCGAGACATTCCGACACCCCCAGCGAGTCACTCGGCGGTGTCGTACCGACGACCTAGACTGACGACCCTATGGGCACCTCGGGCTTCGTTCACCTGCACAACCACACCGAGTACTCGATGCTGGACGGCGCCGCCAAGATCAAGCCGATGCTGGCGGAGGCACAGCGGCTCGGGATGACCTCGATCGGCATGACCGACCACGGCAACATGTTCGGGGCCAGCCAGTTCTACAACGAGGCCAAGGCCGCCGGCATCGCCCCGATCATCGGCGTCGAGGCCTATATCGCGCCGGCCTCGCGGTTCGACACCCGGCGCATCACCTGGGGTGACCCCAGCCAGAAGTCCGACGACGTGTCCGCCAGCGGTGCCTACCTGCACATGACCATGGTCGCCGAGAACGCCCGCGGTCTGCGCAACCTGTTCAAGCTGTCGTCGCTGGCGTCGTTCGAGGGCCAGTTGGGCAAGTGGCCGCGGATGGACGCCGAGATCCTCGCCGAACACGCCGAGGGCATCATCGCGACCACGGGGTGCCCCTCCGGCGAGGTCCAGACCCGGCTGCGCCTCGGCCACAACCAGGAGGCACTGGAGGCCGCCGCCAAGTGGCGGGAGATCTTCGGGCCCGACAACTTCTTCCTCGAGCTGATGGACCACGGCCTGTCCATCGAGCGCCGGGTGCGCGACGGTCTGCTGGAGATCGGCCGCAAGCTCGACATCCGCCCGTTGGCCACCAACGACTGCCACTACGTCACCAAGGACGCCGCGCGCAACCACGAGGCGCTGCTGTGCATCCAGACCGGCAAGACGCTGTCGGACCCGAACCGGTTCAAGTTCGACGGGGACGGCTACTACCTGAAGTCGGCCGCGGAGATGCGCGCGCTCTGGGACGACGAGGTGCCGGGGGCCTGCGACTCGACGCTGCTGATCGCCGAGCGGGTGCAGTCCTACGACGAGGTCTGGACGCCGGTGGACCGGATGCCGATCTTCCCGGTGCCCGAGGGGCACGACCAGGGGTCCTGGCTGCGTCACGAGGTGCACGCCGGTCTGCGCAAGCGGTTCCCGGACGGCGTGGGCCAGGAGTACACCGACCGCGCCGAGTACGAGATCGACGTGATCTGCGGCAAGGGCTTCCCGTCGTACTTCCTGATCGTCGCCGACCTGATCAACTACGCGCGCTCCATCGACATCCGGGTCGGGCCCGGCCGCGGGTCGGCCGCCGGTTCGCTGGTGGCCTACGCGCTGGGCATCACCAACATCGACCCGATCCCGCACGGGCTGCTGTTCGAACGGTTCCTCAACCCCGAGCGGCCGTCGGCCCCCGATATCGATATCGACTTCGACGACCGTCGGCGCGGCGAGATGGTGCGCTACGCCGCCGACAAGTGGGGCAGCGACCGGGTGGCCCAGGTCATCACGTTCGGCACCATCAAAACGAAAGCCGCGCTCAAGGACTCGGCCCGGGTCAACTACGGCCAGCCCGGCTACGCGATCGCCGACCGGATCACCAAGGCGCTGCCGCCGCCGATCATGGCCAAGGACATCCCGCTGTCCGGGATCACCGACCCCACCCACGAGCGGTACAAGGAGGCCGCCGAGGTGCGCGGCCTGATCGACACCGATCCGGACGTCCGGACCATCTACGAGACCGCGCGCGGCCTCGAGGGGCTGGTCCGCAACGCCGGCGTGCACGCCTGCGCGGTGATCATGAGTTCCGAGCCGCTGATCGACGCGATCCCGCTGTGGAAGCGGCCGCAGGACGGCGCGATCATCACCGGCTGGGACTATCCGTCCTGCGAGGACATCGGCCTGCTCAAGATGGACTTCCTGGGCCTGCGCAACCTGACGATCATCGGCGACGCGCTGGAGAACATCAAGGCCAACCGGGGGATCGACCTCGACCTGGACACGCTGCCGTTCGACGACGCTCCCACCTACGAATTGCTCTCCCGCGGAGACACTCTCGGGGTGTTCCAGCTCGACGGCGGGCCGATGCGCGACCTGCTGCGCCGGATGCAGCCCACCGAGTTCAACGACATCGTCGCCGTGCTGGCGCTGTACCGCCCGGGCCCGATGGGCATGAACGCCCACAACGACTACGCGGACCGCAAGAACGCCCGCCAGCAGATCAAGCCGATCCACCCCGAACTCGAGGAACCGCTGCGCGAGATCCTGTCGGAGACCTACGGCCTGATCGTCTACCAAGAGCAGATCATGTTCATCGCCCAGAAGGTGGCCTCCTACACCATGGGCAAGGCCGATGCGCTCCGAAAGGCCATGGGCAAGAAGAAGCTCGAGGTGCTCGAGGCCGAGTACAAGGGCTTCTACGAGGGCATGACCGCCAACGGCTTCTCCGAGGCGGCCGTGAAGGCCCTGTGGGACACCATCCTTCCGTTCGCCGGCTACGCGTTCAACAAGTCGCACGCCGCGGGCTACGGCCTGGTGTCCTACTGGACGGCGTACCTCAAGGCCAACTATCCGTCGGAGTACATGGCGGGGCTGCTGACCTCCGTGGGTGACGACAAGGACAAGGCCGCGGTCTATCTGGCGGACTGCCGGCGCCTGGGCATCACGGTGCTGCCGCCGGACGTCAACGAATCGAGCCTGCACTTCACCTCGGTGGGCACCGACATCCGCTTCGGTCTCGGGGCGGTGCGTAACGTCGGCGCCAACGTGGTGTCCTCGCTGATCGAAACCCGCACGCAGAAGGGGCATTTCACCGACTTCTCGGACTACCTGAACAAGATCGAGGTGTCCGTGTGCAACAAGAAGGTGACGGAATCCCTGATCAAGGCGGGCGCGTTCGACTCGCTCAAGCACGCCCGTAAGGGGCTGTTCCTGATCCACACCGATGCGGTCGACTCGGTGCTAGGCACCAAGAAGGCCGAGGCGATGGGGCAGTTCGACCTGTTCGGCGGGGCGGACGAGTCGGGTGGGACCGACGCGGTGTTCACCATCAAGGTCCCCGACGAGGAGTGGGACGACAAGCACAAGCTCGCCCTGGAACGGGAGATGCTGGGCCTGTACGTGTCCGGGCATCCGCTCGACGGCGTCGCGCACCTGCTGGCCGCCCAGGTGGACACCCCGCTGCCGGCCATTCTCGACGGCGACGTCGCCCACGACACCAACGTTGCGGTGGGCGGCATCCTGGCCTCGGTGAACCGTCGCGTCAACAAGAACGGATTGCCCTGGGCCTCAGCACAACTGGAGGATCTCACCGGCGGTATCGAGGTGCTGTTCTTCCCGCAGACCTACTCGATGTTCGGCGCCGAGGTGGCCGACGACACCGTGGTGCTGCTCAAGGCGAAGGTCAACGTGCGCGACGATCGCCGCTCGCTGATCGTGCACGAATTGGTGGTGCCGGACTTCTCCAGCGCGCAGGTCGACCGCCCGCTGGCGGTCAGCCTGCCCACCCGGCAGTGCACCATCGACAAGGTCACCGCGCTCAAGCAGGTGCTGGCCCGTCATCCCGGGACCTCGCAGGTGCATCTGCGGCTGATCAGCGGCGAACGCATCACCACGCTGGAATTGGATCAGTCGCTGCGGGTGACCAACTCGTCGGCGCTGATGGGGGACCTCAAGGCGCTGCTGGGTCCGGGCTGCCTCGGCGGCTGATCAGGCAGGGCGGCTGATCAGGCAGGGCTTGCGGTGAGGAGAGCGTGGCGTCAGTGCCGGCGATGGCCGGCGCCGAGCACCCACCACGCCACGGTGGTGACCGCCGTCGCGCTGAGCACCGCGGTGGCGGCACTGGCGGAGACCACGCCCACGACCGCCAGCACGAGTGCACCCACGAGCAGCGCGACCACCTTGTAGGCCGGCCAGGGCACGCCCGCGATCGACAGCTCCCGCTGTGCGAGCGGCGTCCGCGACTGTGCTGCGGAACGGAACTGCTCGGCGGTGGTCATGAGGGCCATCATAGCCCTTATGAAAAGTTTCGGCCACCCGAAACACGCCGTTGGGGGTGTCTGTTTCCCCTAGCCGGGCGCCTGTTTCGCCTAGGCTGGGCGCATGCCGTTGCAGGGAGAGTACGCACCGAGTCCGCTCGATTGGTCCCGGGAGAACGCCGAGGAGTACATGAGTTCCGGCGGGACCAAGGGCACCGAACTGCGGGGTATGCCCGTCGTGTTGTTGACCACGGTCGGCGCCAAGACCGGCAAACTGCGCAAGACCCCGCTGATGCGGGTGGAGCACAACGGCGAGTACGCGATCGTGGCGTCGCTCGGCGGCGCCCCCAAGAACCCGGTCTGGTACTACAACGTCAAGGCAAACCCGCTGGTCGAACTGCAGGACGGCACGATTTCGGCCGACTACAACGCCCGCGAGGTGTTCGGCGACGAGCGCGCACAGTGGTGGGAGCGGGCCGTCGCCGCGTTCCCCGACTACGCCGATTACCAGACCAAGACGGACCGGCAGATCCCGGTGTTCGTGCTCACGCCCGCCTGAAACGATTTCACTGGTGAATTCCTCGCGTGGCACCATTGACCGGTGTCCGCTGAACTGAGTCAAGCACCACGGGTGACACCGTCGAGCCCCCCGCTCACCGGGGCCGATGTCGAGGCGGCGGCCAAGCGAATTTCCGACCTGGTGACGCCGACGCCGCTGCAGTTCAGTGACCGGTTGTCGCAGCTGACCGACGCGCGGGTTTTTCTCAAACGTGAGGACCTGCAGACCGTCCGCTCCTACAAGGTGCGCGGCGCCTACAACCTGCTGCTCCAGCTGAGCCCCGAGGAACTTGCCGCCGGCGTCGTGTGCTGCTCGGCCGGCAACCACGCCCAGGGCTTCGCGCTGGCCTGCCGGTCGATGGGCATTCAGGGCCGCGTCTACGTGCCGGCCAAGACGCCCAAGCAGAAGCGCGACCGCATCCGCTACCACGGCGGGGACAACATCGAGCTGATCATCGGCGGCAAGACCTACGACATGGCCGCCGAGGCCGCCCTCGACGATGCGCGGCGCACCGGCGCCACGTTGGTGCACCCCTACGACGACCTGCGCACGATGGCCGGTCAGGGCACCATCGCCGTGGAGATCCTCGAGCAGCTCGACGCCGAGCCCGACCTGGTGGTCGTGCCCGTCGGCGGCGGCGGCTGCATCAGCGGCATCGCGAGCTACCTGGCGGACCGAACCACCGTCACCTCGGTCCTGGGCGTCGAACCCGCCGGTGCCGCGTCGATGGTCGCGGCCCTGGCCGAGGGGCAGCCCGTCACGCTCGAGCAGGTCGATCAGTTCGTCGACGGCGCGGCCGTGGCCCGCGCGGGCGCGCTGCCGTTCGCGGCGCTGTCCTCGGCCGGTGACATGGTGTCGATCACGACGGTCGACGAGGGCGCGGTCTGCACCGCGATGCTCGACCTGTACCAGAACGAGGGCATCATCGCCGAACCCGCCGGCGCGCTGTCGGTGGCCGGACTGCTCGAGGCCGACATCACGCCGGGGTCGACGGTGGTGTGCCTGATCTCCGGCGGCAACAACGACGTGTCGCGCTACGGCGAGGTGCTGGAGCGCTCCCTGGTGCACCTGGGTCTCAAGCACTACTTCCTGGTCGATTTCCCGCAGGAGCCGGGCGCGCTGCGCCGCTTCCTCGACGAGGTCCTGGGCCCCAACGACGACATCACCCTGTTCGAGTACGTCAAGCGCAACAACCGGGAGACCGGCGAAGCGTTGGTCGGTGTTCAGCTGGGTTCGGCCGCCGACCTGGACCGCCTGCTGGCGCGGATGCAGCGCTCGGAGAGCCACGTCGAACTGCTCGAACCGGGCTCACCGACCTACCGCTACCTCACGTAACGCTGGCGCTGAAGCTGGGCTCGACGAGTTCCAACGATTCGTCGTTGGCGCGGAAGATCGGCTCCAGCGGCACCTCGCAGCGCTGCGCGAAGTCGGTGAGCATGCCCGCCCACCGGCGGTCCCGCTCACTGACGCCGCCGGTGCCCGGCCCGGTCAGCAGGATCGCCACGGTCACCGGCGCATCGAGTTCCTCGACGACCACCGCGAGGCCGCCGAATAGCTTCTCGCAGACGTCTTCTCGGGGTCGTCGGGGGATGGGCAGCTGATGCAGGGCCTTGATCAGGCGGCGGTCGGGGCCGAGGAAGCCGAACCAGATGAGCCGCTGGCCGAAGCCGAGCGGGCCCATCAGGGCGCGCCAGCGTTGGCCGAGGTCCGCGGTGCTGTGCACCGGGTCCGTCGCGGTCTCGATGGGCGGGGGCAGATACGGGTTGGTCATATCGGCAGCCTGACCGACACCGCGCTGCGGTGTGTACCGCTATCCACAGGCTCCTACGCGGGGGACACCTGCCGCAACACCGCGAACGAGTGGCCGTCGAGTTCGGTTGCGGTCTCACCGATTCGGGGTGTGCCCCAGGCGTAGACCAGTTCGCCGCGGACCGGCACGTCCACGGGCTCGGCGCCCAGGTTGCACGCGGTCGTCAGCGACCCGCGCCGCCACGCGATCCAGCGGGCGTCCTCGTCGTAGTCGACCGTCATGTGGTCGAGCCAGAAGTCGCCGAGATCCGGTTCGGTGCGCCGCAGGGCGATCAGGTCGCGGTACAGCCGCAGCAGCGCGGCGTGCCGACCCGAGGCGGGCTCGTCCCAGTCCAGCTTGGAGCGTGCGAACGTCGCGGGGTCCTGCGGGTCGGGCACCTCGTCGGCGTCCCAGCCATGCTCGGCGAACTCGGCCTTGCGGCCCTGCCGGGTGGCCTCGGCCAACTCGGGTTCGGGGTGCGAGCTGAAGAACTGGAACGGGGTCCCGGCGGCCCATTCCTCGCCCATGAACACCATCGCGGTGAACGGGGTCAGCAGCGCCAGCGCCGCGCTGACCGCCAGCTGGCCGTCGTCGAGGTAGGCCGTGGGCCGGTCCCCGATCGCCCGGTTGCCCACCTGGTCGTGCGTGCTGGTGTAGGCGAGCAGCCGGGACCCGGGGATGGTCGCGGTGTCCAGCGGTCGGCCGTGTCGGCGCTTGCGGAACGACGAGAACGTGCCCGCGTGGTAGAAGCCGTTCTTCAGCGTGTCGGCCAACACCTCGAGGGTGCCGAAATCGCTGTAATAGCCCTGCCGTTCGCCCGAGACCGCGGTGTGCAGGGCGTGGTGGATGTCGTCGTCCCACTGCGCGGTCATCCCGTAGCCGCCGTCGGCGCGAGGAGTGATGAACCGTGGGTCGTTGCGGTCACTCTCGGCGATCAGCGACAGTGGCCGGCCCAATTCGGCTGCCAGGGCGTCGGTTTCGGCCGACAGCTCCTCCAGGATGTGCACGGCCGTGGTGTCCACCAGGGCGTGCACGGCATCCAGGCGCAGCCCGTCGATGTGGAACTCGCGCATCCAACGCAGCGCGCAGTCGATGATGTAGCGGCGCACCTCGTCGGATTCGGCGTCGGCGATGTTGATGCCCTCGCCCCACGGGTTGCTCGCCGAGGACAGGTACGGACCGAACCGCGGCAGGTAATTGCCCGACGGGCCAAGGTGATTGAATACCGCGTCGAGCAGCACACCCAGGTCCCGGCCGTGGCATGCGTCGACGAACCGCAGCAGGGCGTCCGGGCCGCCGTAGGGTTCGTGCACCGCGTACCACAGCACCCCGTCGTAGCCCCAGCCGTGGGTGCCGGCGAACGCGTTGACCGGCATCAGTTCGACGAAGTCCACCCCGAGGTCCACCAGGTGTTCGAGCTTGTCGATGGCCGCGTCGAGGGTGCCGGCCGCGGTGAAGGTCCCCACGTGCAGTTCGTAGATGACCGCGCCGGCCGCGGATCGGCCCGCCCAGTCGGACACCGGCGCCGCCGCCGGGGACCACAGCGCCGAACGGGCGTGCACGCCGTCGGGTTGGCGAGCCGAGCGCGGGTCGGGCAGCACCGTCGGATCGTCGTCGAGCACAAAGCCGTATCGGGCCCCGGCCTCGACATCGACCGTGGCGCGCCACCAGCCGTCGGCCTCGCGGCGCATCGGATGCAGCGTCGCGTCCACGTCGAGGCGTACCACCTCGGGCCGCGGCGCCCACACGGCGAAGGTGTGCTCAGCCATCGGTGCGCTCCAGCAGGGCCACCGGTAGCTGAGCGAACAGGTCGGCGGCCGCGACCGGGCCGGAGTGTGTCCGCCCCGTCAGCCGGTCCGTCCAGGTGCCGTCGGGCAGCGGCAATGCCGTGTCGCGCCAACCGGATTCGCTCAGGGCGACCGTCCACCGGCTGACGGCCACCAGCACCTCGGCGCCGCGGCGGAATGCGACCAGATGCTCGGCCGCCGCGCCGGTCGCCGACACAGGGGTGTGGGCCCCGGACAGGAACGTCTCGGGGCGGGCGCGGCGCAGCTGCAACGCGGCGCGCACGACCCGCAGCTTGGGGTGTTCGCCGGCGGCCAGGGCGGCGCGGCGCGCGGCGTAGTCCACCGGCCGGCGGTTGTCCGGGTCCACCAGGCTGTCCTCCCACAGCTCGGTGCCCTGATAGACATCGGGGACACCCGGCACGGTCAGCGCCAGCAGCTTCTGTCCGAGCGCGTCGTCGCGGGCGTGCGGGGCCAGACGCGCCACCAGCGCGGTGAGTTCGGCGGCGACCGGGCCGTCGAACACGGCGTCGAGCCACTCGTGGACCGCGGTCTCGAAGTCGGCATCGGGCTCGTGCCAGGAGGTGTGCACCTGGGCCTCGCGCAGCGCCTTCTCGGCGTAGGCGTGCAGCCGGTCCCGCAGCGAATCGTCCACCGCGCCGTCAACAGGCCACACCCCGAAGATGTTCTGCCACAGGAACAATCCGGCGTCCGGGGCGGGGGAGGGGGTCATCTGCTCCCAGCCGGCGACCATCTCGGTCCATAACCCGGGCACCTGCGACAGCACGCCGATCCGGGCCCGGACATCCTCGCCGCGCTTGGTGTCGTGGGTGGTCAGCGTTGACATGGCGGTGGGCCAGCGGCGCGCGCGTTGCGCGGCGCTGTGGTGGAACTCGGCGGCGCTGACCCCGAAGCGCTGCGGGCTGCCGCCGACCTCGTTGAGGGAGATCAGCCGGGTGTCCCGGTAGAACAGGCAGTCCTCGACGGCCTTGGCCGTCACCGCGCCGCACAGCTGCTGCAGCCGCGTCGCGGGTTCCTCGGCGTTCAGGCCGGCGACCAGCACCTGCAGCGGGGCGGCGAGGTCCGGACGGGCCGCGACCGTCTCGGCGATGGCGGTCGACAGCATGGCGGCCAACCCGGGGTAGTCGCAGCGGTAGACGTCGATGTGGGTCAGCAGCGCCGCGATGGCCGCCGGCAGTTGCGGATGGTCGTGGCCGGCGGCGGCCACGACGGCGCGGCGCAGCCGGGACAGCTCGGAGGCCAGCGTCTCGGTCGCCGCGGCGGTCTTGAGGTCGGCCTCGAGCCGCGCCACGTCGGCGGCGTCGAACCCCGCCGCGGCGCTCAGCGCGCTCAACGACTCGGCGCCGGCCGGATCGATGAACAGGCCCCCGACCTCGCGCAGCACGTCGTAGCCGGTGGTGCCGTCGACCGGCAGGGTGGGCTCCAACGCCTCGTCGACGGCCAGGATCTTCTCGATGACGATGTAGGCGTGCGGCCCGGTCAACTCGCGCAGCCGGCGCAGATATGCCACCGGGTCGGCCAACCCGTCGGGATGATCGATGCGCACCCCGTCGACCAGCCCCTCGTCGAACCAGCGCTTGACCTCGATGTGGCTGGCGTCGAACACCTTCGGGTCCTCCTGGCGCAGACCCGCCAGCGAGGTGATCGAGAAGAACCGCCGATAGCCGCACACATTGTTCCGCCAGCCCACCAGCCGGTAGTGCTGACGGTCGTGTACCTCCGCGCCGCTGCCCCCGGCAGTGCCGGGCGCGACGGGGAAGCGCAGGTCGCCCAGCGTCAGCGCGTCGCCATCGACGGTCAGCGCCGCGACGTCCTCGTCGGCGCCGAGGACGGGCAGCACGATGCGCCCGTCGGCGTCCAGATCCCAGTCGATGTCGAAGAATTCGGCGAACCGCGAGTCCCGGCCGTACCGCAGCACGTCCCACCACCAGGGATTCAGCTCGGGCTGCTCGACCCCGACGTGGTTGGGCACGATGTCGACCAGCAGGCCCATGCCGCGGGCCCGGGCCGCCCGCGACAGCGCGGTCAGCGCCTCGGGCCCGCCGAGTTCGGCGGACACCGCCGTCGGGTCGGTGACGTCGTAGCCGTGGGTGGAACCGCGTACCGCGGTGAGCAGCGGCGACAGGTAGACATGGCTGACGCCCAGGTCGTCGAGGTAGTCGAGGAGATCCAGCGCATCGGCCAGGGTGAACCCGTCGCCGCGCAGTTGCAGACGGTAGGTGGACAGCACCGGCCGGGCCGCGGTCATGACGTCTTTCGAAGGACGAGCACCGACCTCGGTTCCAGGGTGACCGTCTGGCCGGCGCGCACCACGGTGTCGCTGGCTCCGGTCGGCGTGGCGGTGTCCAATGCCGAACTCCATTCCTGTGCGTAGCGGCCGTCGGGGGTGACGAAGTCCATACCCTCGGGGCTGGCGTTGAAACACAGCAAAAACGAGTCGTCGACCACGCGCTCGCCGCGACGGTCGGGCTCGGGAATGGCCTCCCCGTTGAGGAACACCGCCAGCGACGCCCCGAACGGTGCGTCCCAGTCCTCGGGCGTCATCTCCCGACCCGACGGGGTCAGCCAGGCGATGTCGCGGTACTGGTCGCCGCTGCGGATCGGGGTGCCGGCGAAGAACCGCCGGCGCCGGAACACCGGATGCGCCCGGCGCAGGTTGGTGGCCCGCCGGAAGAACGCCAGCAGGTCGGCATTGGTCTCGCACAGTGACCAGTCCATCCACGACAGCTCGGAGTCCTGGCAGTAGACGTTGTTGTTGCCGAATTGGCTGCGCCCCAACTCGTCGCCGTGGCTGATCATCGGGGTGCCCTGGCTGACCATCAGGGTGGCGATGATGTTGCGCATCTGTTTGGCCCGCAGCGCCAGGATCTCCGGGTCGTCGGTGGGGCCCTCCACACCGCAGTTCCAGGACCGGTTGTGGCTCTCGCCGTCGGCGTTGCCCTCGCCGTTGGCCTCGTTGTGTTTCTCGTTGTAGGACACCAGGTCCGCCAGGGTGAAGCCGTCGTGGGCGGTGACGAAGTTGATGCTGGCGCTGGGACGGCGACCGGTGTGCTCGTACAGGTCCGAGGAACCCGTGAGCCGGGAGGCGAACTCGCCGAGGGTCGCCGGCTGACCGCGCCAGTAGTCGCGGACCGTGTCGCGGTACTTCCCGTTCCATTCGGTCCACAGGCCGGGGAAGTTGCCCACCTGGTAGCCGCCCTCGCCGACGTCCCACGGCTCGGCGATGAGTTTCACCTGGCTGATCACCGGATCCTGTTGCACCAGATCGAAGAACGCCGACAGCCGGTCCACGTCGTAGAACTCGCGCGCCAGGGTCGAGGCCAGGTCGAAACGGAAGCCGTCGACGTGCATCTCGAGCACCCAGTACCGCAGCGAGTCCATGATCAGCTGCAGGGTGTGCGGGTGCCGCGCGTTGAGGCTGTTGCCGGTGCCGGTGAAATCCTTGTAGTAGCGCAGGTCCCCGTCGAGCAGCCGGTAGTAGGCGGCGTTGTCGATGCCGCGGAAGTTCAGCGTCGGGCCCAGGTGGTCACCCTCGGCGGTGTGGTTGTAGACGACGTCGAGGATCACCTCGATGCCGGCCTCGTGGAAGGCCCGGACCATGGTCTTGAACTCGGCGACCGCGCCGCCGGCCTTGTGGGTGGCCGCGTACTGGTAGTGCGGGGCGAAGAAACCGAAGGTGTTGTAGCCCCAGTAGTTTCGCAGCCCGAGGTCCAGCAGTCGCTGGTCGTGCAGGAACTGGTGCACCGGCATGAGCTCGATGGCCGTGACGTCGAGCGACTTCAGGTGCTCGATGATCACCGGATGGCCCAGGCCCGCGTAGGTTCCGCGCAGTTCCTCGGGGATGCCGGGGTGGTTCTGCGTCATCCCCTTGACGTGCGCCTCGTAGATGATCGTGTGGTGGTACGGCGTGCGCGGCGCACGGTCGTTGGCCCAGTTGAAGAACGGGTTGATCACCACGCTGGTCATGGTGTGGCCCAACGAATCCACCCGCGGCGGGGTGCCGCCGGACGCCGGATCCTCGGCGTTGCGGTCGTAGGAGAACAGCGCCTGGGAGAAGTCGAAATCGCCGTGGAAGGACTTGCCGTACGGATCCAGCAGCAGCTTGGAGGCGTCGCAGCGGTGGCCGGCCGCCGGCGCCCAGGGGCCGTGCACGCGGTAGCCGTAGCGCTGGCCGGGCGTGACCGCGGGCAGGTACGCGTGCCACACGTGGCCGTCGACCTCGTCCAGTTCGATGCGGGTCTCGCCGCCGTCCTTGCCGATCAGGCACAGCTCGACCCTGTCGGCGATCTCGGAGAACAACGCGAAGTTGGTGCCGGCGCCGTCGTAGGTGGCGCCCAGCGGATAGGCGCTGCCCGGCCACACGTGGCGGCCGACCTCCGGTGGAGTGATGGTCACCACCAACCGGTCGCGGCGGCGATCTGGCGGCCCAACTCAGGTGCCATGGTGCGCATGTACGTCGCGGTGAAGTGGTGCGAATCGTGGTACATCAGGACGTTGCCCTCGACCGCCCGGCAGAAGTCGGCCCGGCACACCGCCTCGCTCATGTCCAACGGCTTGAGGTTGGGGAAGCGGTCGAGGAATTCGAGGGTGGGGTTCTCCGGGGCCAACACCACGGACCGTTTGACGCCGCACGAGACCGAGTCGCCGCCGTCGGCCAGGCAGTCGCTGGGAAAGAACGGCTTGGTGTTCTTGACCATCCAGGGCGTATCGCGCATGGCCAGCACCTCGATGCCGTGCTCGGCGAACTCCTCCCAGATGCCGATGTAGGTCCCGGGCATCACGTCGCCCGGCTTGATGTTCCACGGCCGGGTCGAGGTGGTGAAGACGTAGTCCGGTTCGTCCTCGATGATCTCGGCCATCGCCTTCTGCACCCAGTCGTGACACTGCGGGTAGCGCGAGTTGCTGCCCATGATCAGCGGGTTCTTCTCGGTGGACAGCGGGCAGGCCATCTTCAGGTAGGTGACCACCTTGAAGTTGTGCATGCGGCCGAGCAGATCCAGCGCGGTCAGCCAGTGCTCGGCGTGCGAGCCGCCGGCGACCGCGATGGTGCGGGTGGCGTCGGTGTCGCCGTAGCTGCACTTGATGACGTCGGCGTTCTTGAAGTTGCTGATGCAGCCGTCGGTGGTCGAGATCGGCAGGTCCTTGGCGGCCTCGAGGACCGTCGGGCGCATCGGTACCCGCGGCACCCGCGCGTCGTTCAGCAGCGCCTTGGCGCCCGGATAGTCGCGGGTGCTCAACCCGGCGAGTTCCTTGCCGTCGGCGCGTTGCAGCATCACGTGCTCGCGCCAGGTGAACGACGTCGCGGTCAGCGCGACCCCGAGCAACGCGACCGTCGAGCCGAGCACGATCGTGGGCCGGCGCAACCGCTGCCGCAGCGGCGCCTTCACCGCCGGGACCGACGCCGGGGCGGCGCCCCGGTAGCGCAGCGGTTCCTCGATGTAGCGCATGGTCAGGTAGGCCAGCACGCCGGAGACCGCCAGGATCACCGCGCCGTCGACGAAGGTCGCGTGCGTGCGGCCGCTGTAGGCCAGCCAGAAGATCAGCAGCGGCCAATGCCAGAGGTACAGCGAGTAGGCGAGGGCACCGAGGGTCACCAACGGACCCCAGGCCAGCACCCGGTTGGGCAGTGGCATCTTGCCGCGGCAGTGCGGGTCGGCCTGCCGGTTGGCCGCCGCCAGGATCATCAGGATGGTGGCGCCGACCGGGACCAGCGCCCACGGGCCGGGGAACTCCTGGCCGCCGTCGATCAGCATGCCGCAGGACAGGATCGCGGCCAGGCCGACGACGGCCATCAGGCTGCGGATCCACATCGGCAAGCGCAGCGAACCCACCGCCGCGCCGGCCAGCGCCCCGGCCAGCAGTTCCCAGCCGCGCGCGAAGCTGTTGTAGTAGGCGGCCGACGGATCGGCGTTGTGGGCGAAGATCGCGTAGACGAACGAGGCGATGGTCAGCGCGCCGATCAGCACCAGGAAGAAGATCCGCAGATTGCGGCCCAGCGGCTTGCGCAGCAGCGCGGTGCACAGCAGGACGACGACCAGGAACGCGATGTAGAACTGGCCCTGCACCGACATCGACCAGATGTGCTGCAGCGGGCTGACCGCCTCGCCGGCGCGCAGATAGTCCCCGGCGGTGTTCGACAGCTCCCAGTTCTGGTAGTAGCCGAGGCTGGCCAGGCTCTGGTCGGCGAAGGCCTCCCAGCGCGTCTCGGGCTGGATCAGGATGGTCAGCACCGCGGACGCGGCCAGCACCACGACCAGCGCGGGCAGCAGCCGTCGGACCAGCCGGGTGATCTCCGCGCGCGGCGACGGCAGGGTCTGGGCGGTCAGCGAGTTGCGCAGCAGCCGGCCGCCGAAGAAGAACCCGGACAGCACCAGGAACACGTCGACACCACCGGAAACCCGGCCGAACCAGACATGGAAGACAGCAACCAGCGCGATGGCCACGCCGCGCAGGCCATCGAGATCATGTCGGTAGAAACCCGCCTTCCTGGCCCCCTTCGCGGGCGGGGACGCAGGCTCCGGAACGGTTGCAGAAGCCGGCCGGTTGGGGAGCAAGGCGATCATCGTCGCCCGACAATCTACCTAACCGACCGTCGTAACTCATTTCCGCGGCGCGTTAGGCTCGGTGTCCGTGTCTGCGTTGACCCCCGAGGAGATCAGTGCGGTCGACGCCGCCCATGTGTGGCATCCGTACAGCACCATCGGCGCGCCGGGCACGTTGCCGCCGGTCGTGGCGCTGGGTGCGCGCGGCGCGTGGCTGACCCTGTCCCGCGACGGTCGGCAGGTCGAGGTCCTCGACGCGATGGCCTCCTGGTGGACCGCGGTGCACGGGCACGGCCACCCCGTGCTCGACGCGGCGATCACCAAGCAACTGGGCGTGCTGAACCACGTGATGTTCGGCGGGCTCACCCACGAACCGGCCGCGCGGCTGGCGCAGTTGCTCGTCGAGATCACCCCCGCCGGGCTGGACACGGTGTTCTTCAGCGACTCCGGTTCGGTGTCGGTCGAGGTCGCGGTCAAGATGGCCCTGCAGTACCAGGTGTCTCGGGGTCGGGCCGGCAAGCACCGGTTGATGACGTGGCGCGGTGGCTACCACGGCGACACCTTCACGCCGATGAGCGTGTGCGATCCCGACGGCGGCATGCACGAGCTGTGGACGGGCGCCGGCGTCGGCGGTAACTCGCTGCTGGCCGAGCAGGTCTTCGCCGCGGCCCCACCGCGCGAGTTCGACCCGGTGTACTGCCGGGCCTTCGAAGATCAATTGGTCCGCCACGCCGACGAACTGGCCGCGGTGATCGTCGAACCCGTGGTGCAGGGCGCCGGGGGCATGCGCTTCCACGACCCGCGCTACCTCACCGAGCTGCGGGCGCTGTGTGATCGCCACGACGTGCTGTTGATCTTCGACGAGATCGCCACCGGTTTCGGCCGCACCGGTGAGCTGTTCGCCGCCGACCACGCCGGTGTGAGCCCCGACATCATGTGCGTCGGCAAGGCGCTCACGGGCGGCTACCTGACCTTGGCGGCCACGCTGTGCACCGCCGAGATCGCCTCCGTCATCAGCAATTCCGAGGCCGGCGCGCTGATGCACGGCCCGACCTTCATGGCCAACGCGCTGGCGTGTGCGGTCTCGGTGGCCAGCGTCGAGTTGCTGCTCGGCCAGGACTGGCGCGCGCGGGTGACGCAGATCGAGGCGGGGCTGCGGACGGGGTTGGCCCCGGCCCGGGACCTGCCCGGCGTCGCCGACGTGCGGGTGCTGGGCGCCATCGGGGTGATCGAGATGCAACGTCCGGTCGACCTCGCCGTGGCCACCGTGGCCGCGTTGGACCATGGCGTGTGGCTGCGGCCGTTCCGCAACCTGATCTACGTCATGCCCCCCTTCATCTGCACCGCCGAGGAGATCGCTGCGATCACCGCCGCGATGATCGGCGTCGCGCGTGCATTAGCCTGAACGGTGTTCAATTCGGCACTGAGGATTCGGCACTGAGGAGCATCGGGTGACGCACACCGGCCTTTCCCCGTTGGCCTGGCTGGCCGACGTCGAGCGTGACCGTCGGGCCGCCGGGCTGCGCCGCGCGCTGCGCACGCGCCCGCCGGTCGGCACCGAACTCGACCTGGCCTCCAACGACTACCTGGGCCTGTCGCAACACCCCGCCGTCCTCGACGGCGGCATCGCCGCCCTGCGCACCTGGGGTGCCGGCGCGGGTGGATCGCGGCTGGTCACGGGCAACACCGAACTGCACGAGGAGTTCGAGACCGCGCTGGCGGCGTTCGTCGGCAGTGAATCGGCCCTGGTGTTCTCGTCGGGCTACACGGCCAACATCGGGGCGGTCGTCGCGCTGACCGGCCCCGGCGCGCTGCTGGTGTCCGACGCCATGACCCACGCCTCGCTGGTCGACGCGTGCCGGCTGTCCCGGTCCCGGGTGGTGGTGACCCCGCACCGCGACGTCGCCGCCGTCGAGGCCGCGCTGGCCGAGCGCACCGAGGAACGCGCCGTCGTCGTCACCGAATCGGTGTTCTCCACCGACGGGGCGCTGGCCCCGCTGCGGAAACTGCGCGAGGTGTGCCGACGCCACGGCGCGCTGCTGATCGTGGACGAGGCCCACGGCCTCGGGGTCCGCGGCAGCGGGGGACAGGGCCTGGTCCAGGAACTCGGGCTGGCCGGCGATCCCGACATCGTCGTGACCACGACCCTGTCCAAGGCGCTGGGCAGCCAGGGCGGGGCCGTGCTGGGGCCCGCCGCGGTGCGCGCGCACCTCATCGACACCGCCCGGACCTTCATCTTCGACACCGGGCTGACGCCCGCCGCGGTCGGCGCGGCGCTGGCCGCGCTGCAGGTGTTGATCGCCGAACCGCAGCGCGCCCACGCCGTGCTGACCCACGCCACCGAACTGGCCCACATCTGCGGCAGCCCCGAACAACCCGACTCGGCCGTGGTGTCGGTCATCCTGGGCGATCCCGAGGTGGCCGTGGGCGCCGCCGCGGCCTGCCTGGATCGCGGGATCCGGGTCGGATGTTTCCGGCCGCCGACGGTGCCCGCCGGAACCTCGCGGCTGCGCCTGACCGCCCGCGCCTCGCTGAGCGACGACGAGATGGCCTCGGCGCGCAGGGTGCTCTCCGAAGTGCTCGCCGCCGCCCGCGCATGACCGTGCTGGTGGTGACCGGCACCGACACCGGGGTCGGGAAGACGGTGACAACCGCCGCCCTGGCCTGCGCCGCGCGGTTGGCCGGGCGCGACGTCGCGGTGTGCAAACCGGTGCAGACCGGCACCGTCGACGGTGACGACGACCTCGGCGAGGTGGCCCGGCTCGCCGGCGCGACCCGGTTGCACGGCGGTTGGCGCTATCCCGAACCCCTGGCGCCCGTGGCGGCCGCCCGGCGGGCCGAACTGCCGCTGCCCACCCGGGATGAGCTGGTGGCCTCGGTGCGCGCCGCCGACGGACCCGACCGGCTCACGCTGGTCGAGGGGGCCGGCGGACTGCTGGTGGCCCTCGGTGCCGACGGCGTCACGCTGCGCGATGTGGCCGCGGACCTGGCGGCGCCGGTGCTGGTGGTCGTCGCCGCCGGCCTGGGCACGCTCAACCACACCGCGCTGACGCTGGAAGCGCTTGCCGGACAGGGAATTCCGTGTGCCGGGCTGGTGATCGGCGCCTGGCCTTCGCGGCCCGGCGTGGCCGAACGCGACAACCGCGAGGCCCTGAGCGCGCTGGCCCCGGTGCGCGCGGTGCTGCCCGCGGGCGCCGCCGGCGACGGCGGCGATTTCGCGGCGCTGTGCGCCGACGCGTTCGACCGGCAGTGGATCGCGAGCCTGTGAGATGGTCCACTCGATCGAGCTGATCTTCGACGAGGGCACCGAGGCCGCGGTCCGCCGGATCTGGGCGGGCTTGCGCGAGGCCGGGATACCGAGTCCCGCGCCGGCGGCCCGGCCGCACTGCACGCTGACGGTCGCGCAGCGGATCGACGAGTCGGTGGATGCGGCGCTCGCCGGGGTGCTCGACCGCCTCCCGCTGCCGGCCCGGCTGGGCGCCACGCTGGTCTTCGGCCGCAGCGCCGGGGTGCTCGCGCGGCTGGTGGTCCCGAGCGACGAGTTGTTGGCGCTGCACCGCGAGGTGCACCGGTTGGCTCTGCCGCTGCTGGCGCCGGCGGCGCTGCCGCACACCGCTCCCGGGCAATGGACCCCGCACGTCACCCTGGCCCGGCGCCTGGCGCCCGAGACCGTCACGACGGCGCTGCGCATCGCGGGCGGACCCGCGGAGATCGTCGGTGAGATCGTCGGGCTGCGCCGCTGGGAAGGTGAGAGCCGCACCGAGCACCGGCTCGGCTGACCGCTACGGCGCGGTGGCCCCTTCGTGGGCCGCCAGGCCGTCGATCAGCAGGCGCAGACCGAACGCGAACTGTCGGTCGGTGTCGCTCATCAGCACCGACTGCTCGTCGCTGAGCGCACCCGCGGCGTCCCACTGGCGGCGGGACTGCTCGTCGACGGTGAACCCCAGGACGTAGTAGAGCAGCGTGCGCGCGGTCGAGTCGGCGTCGTCGTTTCGGGCGCCGGCATCGGCGGCGGCCGCGGCCAGCTGGGCGACGATGTCGGTCACGGTTTCCGACTGGCCGGCGGCGAAGCTGGCGGACACGAGCTCGGCCCCGTCGGTGTGCGACAGCAGGGCGTCGCGCAGCGCCGCGCAGATGTCCTGGATCGCGTGGCGCCAGTTCAGCCCGGCCACGTCGATGACGGCGGGTCGCAGGATGTGGTCGGCCACCGCGCCGAGCAGTTCCTGCTTGTTGGCGAAGTGCCAGTACAGGGCGCCCGGGCTGACGTTGAGCTCGCGCGCCAGCCGGCGCATGCTCAGGTCCGCGATTCCGTAGTTGTCGAGGATTGCCGCCGCCGCATCCACCACGTCGGGTTTGTGGAGTTGCACACCGTTACCTTAACCTGAACACCGTTCAAGAGAGATGACCACGGAGGGAATGCTGGTGACGCAGGCGGCAGTGGATGTTCTGGGCGTGGCCCGTGACCAGGTGCTCGAACGTGGCGAAGGCCTGACCCAGGACCAGGTGCTGCAGGTGCTGCAGCTACCTGATGACCAGCTCGAGGACCTGCTGGCGCTGGCCCACGAGGTCCGGATGCGCTGGTGCGGTCCCGAGGTCGAGGTCGAGGGCATCATCAGCCTCAAGACCGGTGGCTGCCCCGAGGACTGCCACTTCTGCTCGCAGTCGGGCCTGTTCGCCTCGCCGGTGCGCAGCGCGTGGCTCGACATCCCGAGCCTGGTCGAGGCCGCCAAGCAGACCGCGAAGTCCGGGGCCACCGAATTCTGCATCGTGGCCGCGGTGCGCGGGCCCGACGAGCGCCTGCTGGCGCAGGTGGCCGCCGGTATCGAGGCGATCCGCGACGAGGTCGACATCCAGATCGCGTGCTCGCTGGGCATGCTCTCCCAGGAGCAGGTGGATCGCCTCGCCGAGATGGGCGTGCACCGCTACAACCACAACCTGGAGACCGCCAAGTCGTTCTTCCCCAACGTGGTGACCACGCACAGCTGGGAGGAGCGCTGGGGCACGCTCGAGATGGTGCGCGAGGCCGGCATGGAGGTCTGCTGCGGCGGCATCCTCGGCATGGGTGAGACGCTGGAGCAGCGCGCCGAGTTCGCCGCCAACCTGGCCGAACTGGACCCGCACGAGGTGCCGCTGAACTTCCTGAACCCCCGGCCCGGCACCCCCTTCGGCGACCTCGAGGTCCTCCCGGCCGCCGATGCGCTGCGGGCCGTGGCGGCCTTCCGCCTGGCACTGCCGCGCACCATGCTCCGGTTCGCCGGCGGTCGCGAGATCACCCTCGGCGACCTGGGCGCCAAGCAGGGCATCCTGGGCGGCATCAACGCCGTCATCGTCGGCAACTACCTGACCACGCTGGGCCGTCCCGCCGAATCGGACCTGGAGTTGCTCGACGATCTGCAGATGCCGATCAAGGCGCTCAACGCAAGCCTGTAAGAATTCGGTGATGGACGCAGAAACCCCGGCGCTGCCCACCCCCGTCGGCGCGGGAGCGTTCAACGTATACACCGGCGTTGCGGCCGATAACGTTGCGGCGAAGGTGATTCCGACCGCCGCCCAACTGGGCCTGGAACCGCCGCGGTTCTGCGCGGCCTGCGGACGACGGATGATCGTGCAGGTGCGGCCGGACGGCTGGTGGGCCAAGTGCTCGCGGCACGGCGTCGTCGACTCCCACGATCTGGAGACCCAGCGGTGACCGCCGCCACCGTCGCACCGCGGACCTCGCGCGCCCGCGCGGCGCTCATCGTGGTGCTCGCGCTGACCGTGGCCGGTGCGCTGATCGGGGCGCTGTGGGCCTGGCTGGCCCCGCCGGCGCGCGGCGTCGTCGCGCTGACCAAGAGCGGCATCCGGGTGCATGCCTACCTGGGCGCCGAGGCGGATCACTTCTTCGTGGCGTCGTTCCTGATGCTGGGTCTGCTCTGCGTGCTGGCGGTCGTCGGTTCGGCCGCAGCCTGGCAGTGGCGCGCCCACCGCGGGCCGGTGCTGCTGATCGCGCTGTGCCTGGGCGTCGGGGGTGGCGCCGCGGCGGCCACGCTGGTCGGCTCGGCGGTGGTGGGCGGCCGGTACGACGTGATCGACCTCGACGGGGCGCCGGTGACCCCCGAGCAGCGCGTGCACTACGTGACCGAGGCGCCCGCGGTGTTCTTCGGGCAGACACCCCTGCAGATCGCGGTGACCCTGCTGGTGCCCGTGGCGACCGCGGCGCTGGTGTACGCGGTGTGCGCGGTGGCGTCCCCGCGCGACGACCTCGGTGGCTATCCGCCGGTCGACGGCGTGGTGCTGGGCGTGCCGGCGGACGCGGCGCCGGTCACAACGGACGGCGGTTGAGCACCCGTCCCGCGACCACCCGGGCCGCGACCGTACCGAGCCGCCACATGCCCTGGTAGGTCATGGGGTTGAGCAGCGTCGGCCACTTGGTGCGCACGACGTTCTCCGACAACGGCCGGCCCTCGAAGCGGTCGATGAGCCACCGCAGCGTCATGGGCGCCGACATCGGATGCAGCAGCAGATGCTCGCTGAACAGGTCGCGGTGATAGGTGACGTGCGACCCACCGGTGCTGTAGGTGTCGGTGAGTTCATCGATGTCGTCGACCGAGACGATGCGGTCGTGCACGGCCTGCACCACCAGCACGGGCGGGGTGGGCGCGGTGCCGCCGAGCTTGATGTCGGCGAACACATGCTGCACCTCGGGGGTGTCGAGGATCTGCTCGAGCGGGCAGTCGACCAGCTTGTCCATGTCCATGCGCACCAGGCTCAACACGGCGTGCATGGTGGTCAGCTTCTCGACGCGCTGCAGCATCGCCTTGCCCTCGGGGGTGGCGTGCTGGTCGATGAGGCGGTGCAGATCCGGGTAGATGTGGGTCAGCGCGGCCACCACCGTCGCGGGCAGCCCCGAATAGATGGTGCCGTTGAGCCGACGGAAGGTGCTGCCGAGATCGCCGACGGGGGATCCCAGGACCGCCCCGACGATGTCGAGTTCCGGTGCGTAGTCGGCGCACACCTCGGCCGCCCAGGCGGTGGCCAGACCGCCGCCCGAATAGCCCCACAGGCCCACTGGCGCGTCGGGGGACAGCTCCAGCGTGGGCGCCGACTGGGCGGCTCGCACGCCGTCGAGAATGTGGTAGCCGGGCTCGTTGGGGGCGCCCCACATGCCGCGCACACCCTCGTGATCGGGCACCGACACCGCCCAGCCCTCGGCCAGGGCGGCGGCCATCAACAGGAATTCCAGCTGCGCCAGGGAGCCGAGCGCGTGGGCGCCGCGGCGCAACGCGTAGGACGGGAAACAGCGGTCGGTCACCGCGTCGATGGCGCACTGGTAGGACAGCACCGGCATCGGCTTGCGCGAGGAACGCTGCGCGGGGACCAGCACCGTGGTCACGGCGGCCTCCGGCGCGCCGTCGCGGTCGCAGGTGCGGTAGAGCAGCTGCGTCGCGACGATCCGCTGGGGGATCAACCCCAGGAACGCCAGCTGGACGTCGCGGCTGCGCAGCACCGTGCCGGGCTGGGCATGCTCGAAACCGGCGGGCGGGACGTAGAACGGGTCCAGGGACGGCCGCAACGGACGGGTACCCGAAACCCATTCCTCGTGCGGCGGTGCTCCGATCCATTCGGCGTCACGCGCCGCGGCGGCGGTGCCAAGCTCCATGGGACTCCCTTCGCGCCCGCAAAAACGCGGACCCGCGATTGTCTCTTACGAATCCCTTAAAAATCAACACCTGTCAGGTCGGCGGGCGCAGCGCGGCGAACTCGTCGGTGACGCGCAATTGCGAATCCGCGAACTGATAGAGCGCCGCCGGCCGGCCCCCGCTACGCCCGGATTGGGCGGTGGTCCCGGTGCGGGTGATCACCTTGCGGCGGGCCAGCACGCGCTGCAGGTTGGTGGCGTCGACCTGATAGCCCAGCGCCGCGCCGTAGATGTCGCGCAGCGTCGACAGTGCGAATTCCTTTGGTGCCAGCGCGAACCCGATGTTGGTGTAGGACAGCTTGGCGATCAGCCGGGCGTGGGCGTGGGTGACCATCGGACCGTGGTCGAAGGCCATCGGCGGCAGGGCGTCCACCGGATGCCAGCGGGTGTCCGGCGGCAACTCGGGGGTGGCGGGGGAGGGCACCAGGCCCAGGAAGGTCGAGGCGATGGTCCGGTCGACGGGCACCCGGCGCGGATCGGAGAACACCGCCAACTGCTCGAGGTGGGCGATCTCACGCAGGTCCACCTTCTCGGCGAGTTGACGGCGGACTGAACTGTCCATGTCCTCGTCGTGACGCAGTCGACCGCCGGGCAGGGACCACGCGCCGCGCTGGGGATCGAGCGCCCGTTCCCACAGCAGGACGCTGAGCTGCGGATTTCGGCTGTCGAGCCGCCGAACCTGAAACACGACGGCCAGCACTTCGTGCGCGGTGCTAGAATTTCCCATGTTTTCGATTGTAAGTCGAAAACCTCCGACGCCGAAAGGAGCGGTCATGACCGTGATCGACCGCGACATGGACAGTGCAATGGTGGACCGGATCGTCGACGGCCCCGGGGGCTACACCGGTGTGGCGGGCGACGAGCAGTGGGCCGCACAGATCCGCCGCCTGGCGAAGCTGCGCGGCGCGACGCTGCTGGCACACAACTACCAGCTGCCGGAAATCCAGGACGTCGCCGACCACGTGGGCGACTCGCTGGCGCTGTCCCGCATTGCCGCCGAGGCACCCGAGGACACCATCGTCTTCGCCGGAGTGCACTTCATGGCCGAGACCGCCAAGATCCTCTCGCCGGACAAGACGGTGCTCATTCCCGACCAGCGCGCCGGCTGCTCGCTGGCCGACTCCATCACCGCCGAGGACCTGCGGGCCTGGAAGGACGAGCATCCCGACGCCGTCGTGGTGTCCTACGTCAACACCACGGCCGCGGTGAAGGCGCTCACCGACATCTGCTGCACCTCGTCGAACGCCGTGGAGGTGGTCGAGTCCATCGACCCCGACCGCGAGGTGCTGTTCTGCCCCGACCAGTTCCTCGGTGCCCACGTGCGCCGCATGACGGGCCGGGAGAACCTGCACATCTGGGCCGGCGAATGCCACGTCCACGCCGGCATCAACGGTGACGAGCTCGCCGATCAGGCGCGCACCCACCCGGACGCGGAACTGTTCGTGCATCCCGAGTGCGGCTGCGCCACCTCGGCGCTGTACCTGGCCGGCGAAGGCGCCTTCCCCGAGGACCGGGTCAAGATCCTGTCCACCGGCGGCATGCTCGACGCGGCCCGCGAATCGAACGCCCGCCAGGTGCTGGTGGCCACCGAGGTCGGCATGCTGCACCAGTTGCGCCGCGCCGCACCGGAAATCGACTTCCAGGCGGTCAACGACCGGGCCTCCTGCAAGTACATGAAGATGATCACGCCGGCCGCGATGCTGCGGTGCCTCACCGAGGGCGCCGACGAGGTGCACGTCGATCCCGAGACCGCGAAGCTGGCCCGCGCCAGCGTGCAGCGGATGATCGAGATCGGGCAGCCCGGCGGCGGCGAATGACCGGACCGGCCTGCGGCGGTTCGGGTCCGCTCGCCGGAATGTGGCAACAGCGCGCCGACGTCGTGGTGATCGGCACGGGCGTGGCCGGCTTGACGGCCGCGCTCGCCGCGCACCGCGCGGGCCGCTCTGTGGTGGTCCTGAGCAAGGCCGCGCCCGGGACCGGGGCCACGGCCACGTTCCACGCCCAGGGCGGCATCGCGGTGGCGCTGGGGGACGACGCCGACGCGGTGGCCACGCACGTGGCCGACACCGTCGCCGCCGGCGGTGGCTTGTGCGATCCGCACGCGGTCGAGTCGATCGTCGCCGACGGCCGTCGCGCCGTGGCGCAGCTGGTCGGTGACGGAGCGCGTTTCGACGAGGTGGCCTCCGGGCAGTGGTCGCTGACCCGCGAAGGTGGCCATTCGCGCCGCCGGATCATCCACGCCGGTGGGGACGCCACGGGCGCGGAGGTCCAGCGCGCACTCGACGCGGCGGCCGAGCGCCTCGACATCCGCTACGAACACGTCGCCGCCGAGATCCTGCTCGACGACGGCGCGGTGGTCGGTGTCCAGGTGCTCAGCCCGCAGGGGATGGGCGTCCTGCACACCGCCGCGGTGATCCTGGCGACCGGCGGACTCGGTCAGCTCTACGCCGCGACCACCAACCCGGCCGGCTCCACCGGGGACGGCATCGCGCTGGCGCTGCGGGCCGGGGCCGCCGTCAGCGACCTCGAGTTCATCCAATTCCATCCGACCATGCTGTTCGCCGCGCCCAGCTCCGACCGGGCCGACACGCGACGCCCGCTGATCACCGAGGCGCTGCGCGGTGAGGGCGCGATTCTGGTTGATGCGCAAGGCAATTCGGTGATGGACGGCCTGCACCCGATGCGTGATCTGGCGCCGCGCGACGTGGTGGCCGCCGCGATCGACGCGAATCTGCGCACGACGGGATCCGCGTGCGTGTACCTCGACGCGCGCTCGATCGCGGGGTTCGAGGCGCGCTTCCCGACGGTCACGGCCTCGTGCCGGGCGGTGGGGATCGACCCGACCCGTCAACCCATCCCGGTGGTGCCGGGCGCGCACTACAGCTGCGGTGGCGTCGTCACCGATGTCGCCGGGCGGACCGACGTGCCGGGACTGTTCGCGGCCGGTGAGGTCGCCCGCACCGGTATGCACGGCGCCAACCGGCTGGCCTCCAACAGCCTGCTCGAGGGCCTGGTGGTGGGTGGCCGCGCCGGGCGGAGCGCCGCCGACCACGCCGCGTCGGTGGGGGCCGTCACGGCCCGCGCGGTGCGCCGCGACGAACACGAGATGGTGGAGCGCAGCGAACTGCAGCACGCGATGTCCCGCGATGCCTCGGTGGTCCGCGACGGGGCGGGCCTGGCGCGGCTGACCGAGACCTTGGCCGCCGCGCACCGACGGCCGGCGAGCACCCGGGCCCGGTTCGAGGACGCGGTGCTGACCGTCACCGCCCGCGCGGTGGCCCTCGCGGCCGCCGAACGCACCGAGACCCGGGGCAGCCATCACCGAAGTGACCATCCGCTGACCGACGAGTCCCGTGCCCGCAGCACAATGCTTCGCATGGTGGACGAACAGCTTGTCGTGGATGCCCCGGTGGTGGCGTGATGACCCGGATCGGTTTGACCGCGGCCGAACTCGACGAGGCCCGCGAGGTCATCGCGCGCGGCCTCGACGAGGACCTGCGCTACGGCCCCGACATCACCTCGGTGGCCACGGTCGCCGAGGACGCGCGCACGACCGCGGCCATGGTGACCCGGGCCGAAGGTGTGGTCGCGGGCATCGACGTCGCGCTGCTGGTGCTCGACGAGGTGCTGGGGCCCGACGCGTACCGGGTGCTCGGCCGCGCCGACGACGGCGACCTGCTGCGCCCCGGGGACCCGCTGCTGACGCTCGAGGCGACCACGCGCGGGCTGCTGACCGCCGAACGCACCATGCTCAACCTCATCTGCCACCTGTCCGGGATCGCCTCGACCACCGCGCAATGGGTCGCCGAGGTCGACGGCACGCGCGCGAAGATCCGCGACACCCGCAAGACGCTGCCCGGCCTGCGCGTGCTGCAGAAGTACGCGGTGCGCGTCGGCGGCGGGGTCAACCACCGGATGGGCCTCGGCGATGCCGCGCTGATCAAGGACAACCACGTGGCCGCGGCGGGTTCGGTGGTGGCCGCGCTGCGGGCGGTCCGGGCGGCGGCGCCCGACCTGCCCTGTGAGGTCGAGGTGGACTCGCTGGAACAGCTCGACGAGGTGCTGCGGGAGGACGTGCAGCTGGTGCTGCTGGACAACTTCGCGGTGTGGGAGACCCAGATCGCCGTGCAGCGCCGGGATGCCAACGCCCCCGACGTGCAACTGGAGTCTTCCGGCGGGCTCTCGCTCGCCGATGCCGCGGCCTACGCCGGGACCGGGGTCGACTATCTGGCGGTGGGGGCGCTGACGCACTCCGTGCGGGTGCTCGATATCGGCCTGGATTTCTGAGCGCCGCGGGACCCGCAACGCGGTCCAGCTCAGGCGTGATTTTATTCAGCTGGACCAATCAGGGACAATCGACGGTGATGGCCAATTTCCAGATGTCCCGCATCGACCTGCGCGACCGACCCCTGTCGGTGGCGCAGCTGCGCGCCGCGCTGCCGCGCGGCGGTGTCGACGTCGATGCGGTCGTGCCCAAGGTCCGTCCGATCGTCGACGACGTGGCCGAGCGGGGTGCGCCCGCGGCCCTCGACTACGGCGCATCCTTCGACGGCGTGCGGCCCGAGACCGTGCGGGTGCCCGCCGCCGCGCTGGCCCAGGCGCTGGACGCGCTGGATCCGGAGGTCCGCGCCGCCCTGGAGGTCGCGATCGCGCGGGCCCGCGCCGTGCACGCCGATCAGCGGCGCACCGACACCACCACCGAACTGGCGCCCGGGGCCACCGTCACCGAGCGGTGGGTCCCCGTCGAACGGGTCGGGCTGTACGTGCCGGGCGGCAATGCCGTCTACCCGTCGAGCGTCGTGATGAACGTCGTGCCCGCGCAGCTCGCCGGCGTCGACTCGCTGGTGATCGCCAGCCCGCCGCAGGCTTCCGGGACCGGCGCCTTCCAAGCCCTGCCGCATCCCACCATCCTGGCGGCCGCGGCGCTGCTGGGCGTCGAGGAGGTCTGGGCGGTGGGCGGCGCCCAGGCGGTCGCCCTGCTGGCCTACGGCGGCACCGACACCGACGGCGCCGAACTGGCGTCGGTGGACATGATCACCGGCCCCGGCAACATCTACGTCACCGCGGCCAAGCGGATCTGCCGCTCCCAGGTGGGCATCGACGCCGAGGCCGGACCGACCGAGATCGCGATCCTGGCCGACCACACCGCCGACCCGGTCCACGTGGCCGCCGACCTGATCAGCCAGGCCGAGCACGACGAGATGGCCGCCAGCGTGCTGGTCACCTGCAGCCCCGAGTTGGCCGATGCCACCGACCGCGAACTGACCGTCCAGCTGGCCACGACGGTGCACCGGGACCGGGTGTCGACCGCGCTGAGTGGACGGCAGTCGGCGACCGTGCTGGTCGACGACATCGATCAGGGGGTGCGGGTGGTCAACGCCTACGCCGCCGAGCACCTCGAGATCCAGACCCGCGACGCCGCCGAAGTGGCGCACCGGATCCGTTCGGCGGGCGCGATTTTCGTCGGACCGTGGTCGCCGGTGAGCCTCGGCGACTACTGCGCGGGGTCCAACCACGTGCTGCCGACCGCGGGCTGCGCCCGGCACTCGAGCGGGCTGTCGGTGCAGACCTTCCTCAAGGGCATCCACGTCGTGGACTACACCGAGGCGGCGCTCAAGGACGTTTCCGGACACGTGATCACGCTGTCCAAGGCCGAGGACCTGCCCGCGCACGGCGAGGCGGTCCGACGGAGGTTCGAGCGATGATCGGCGACTCCGTGACCCTGGCCGACCTGCCGCTGCGCGAGAATCTGCGCGGCAAATCGCCCTACGGCGCACCGCAATTGGAAGTGCCGGTGCGGTTGAACACCAACGAGAACCCGCACCCGCCCACGCAGGCGTTGATCGACGACGTGGCCGAGTCGGTCCGGGTGGCCGCGGCGCAGTTGCACCGCTACCCGGACCGCGATGCGGTGGCGCTGCGCACCGATCTGGCGGCCTACCTCACCGCGGCGACCGGGGTCGAACTCGGGGCGCAGAACGTGTGGGCGGCCAACGGTTCCAACGAGATCCTGCAGCAGTTGCTGCAGGCGTTCGGCGGGCCGGGCCGCAGCGCGATCGGGTTCGTCCCGTCGTACTCGATGCACCCGATCATCGCCGACGGCACCCAGACCCGCTGGGTCACCGCGGCGCGCTCGGCGGACTTCGGCCTGGACACCGACGTCGCGGTCGCCGAGATCGAGCAGCACCGGCCCGATGTGGTGTTCGTGACGAGCCCGAACAACCCCTCGGGCCAGAGCGTTCCGCTCGACGACCTGCGTCGGCTGCTGGACGCCATGGACACCGGCGTGCTGATCCTCGACGAGGCCTACGGCGAGTTCTCCTCTCAGCCCAGCGCCGTCGCGTTGATCGACGAGTACCCCACCAAGCTGGTGGTCAGCCGCACCATGAGCAAGGCGTTCGCGTTCGCCGGCGGCCGGCTGGGCTACCTGATCTCCTCGCCCGCGGTCATCGACGCCATGCTGCTGGTCCGGCTGCCCTACCACCTCTCGGTGCTCACCCAGGAGGCCGCGCGGGCCGCGCTGCGGCACGCCGACGACACGCTGGGCAGCGTGGCGACCCTGATCGCCGAGCGCGACCGCGTGTCACAAGCGCTGCGGGACATGGGTTTCCGGGTGATCGACAGCGATGCGAACTTTGTGTTGTTCGGCGACTTCGCCGACGCGCCGGCCAGCTGGCAGCGCTACCTCGACGCGGGCGTGCTGATCCGGGACGTCGGGATCCCGGGCCACCTCCGGACCACCATCGGATTGGCCGCCGAGAACGACGCCTTTCTGGAGGCGAGCGCCCGTCTGGCCGCCACCGAACTAGAGCAGGAAAGCCGAGTAGGAGCACCGTGAACCGCCACGCGAAGGTCGAACGCAAGACCAGGGAATCCGACATCGTCGTCGAGATCGATCTCGACGGCACCGGAAAGGTGCACGTCGACACCGGAGTTCCGTTCTTCGACCACATGCTGACCGCGCTCGGCAGTCACGCCAGCTTCGATCTGACGGTGCGCGCCGAGGGCGACGTCGACATCGAGGCGCACCACACCGTCGAGGACACCGCCATCGTGCTGGGTACCGCCCTGGGACAGGCGTTGGGGGAGAAGAAGGGCATCCGTCGCTTCGGCGATGCGTTCATCCCGATGGACGAGACGTTGGCGCACGCCGCGGTGGACGTGTCGGGCCGCCCGTATTTCGTGCACACCGGGGAACCGGAGTACATGGTGGACTTCACCATCGCGGGTTCCTCGACGCCGTACCACACCGTGATCAACCGGCACGTCTTCGAGTCGCTGGCCTTCAACGCCCGGATCGCGCTGCACGTGCGCACGCTGTACGGCCGCGACCCGCACCACATCACCGAGGCCCAGTACAAGGCCGTGGCGCGGGCGCTGCGCCAGGCCGTCGAACCCGACCCCCGGGTCACCGGTGTGCCGTCCACCAAAGGCACCCTGTGAGTCCGACTTCGGCGAAGTCGGTCGTTGTCCTCGATTACGGGTCCGGCAACCTGCGCTCGGCGCAGCGCTCGCTGGAACGGGTCGGCGCGCGCGTCGAGGTGACCGCCGACGCGACCGCGGCCGCCAACGCCGACGGTCTGGTGGTGCCCGGGGTGGGCGCCTTCGAGTCGTGCATGACCGGCCTGCGTTCGATCGACGGCGAGAAGATCATCGCGGCGCGGGTGGCCGCCGGCCGCCCGGTGCTCGGGGTCTGCGTGGGCATGCAGATCCTGTTCGCCCGCGGTGTCGAGTTCGGCGTGGAGTCCACCGGCTGCGGTCAGTGGCCCGGGGCGGTCACCCGGCTCGACGCGCCGGTGATCCCGCACATGGGTTGGAATGTCGTGCAGGCCGCGCCGGGCAGCACGCTGTTTCGTGGACTCGATGCCGACACCCGGTTCTACTTCGTGCACTCCTATGCCGCCCAACGTTGGGAAGGCAGCCCCGAGGCGCTGCTGACCTGGGCCACGCACGAGGTGCCGTTTTTGGCCGCTGTCGAGGACGGCCCGTTGGCCGCCACACAATTTCATCCGGAGAAGAGCGGCGACGCCGGCGCGGAGCTGCTCGCGAATTGGGTTGAGGGACTGTGACTTCTAAACCGCCATTGATTCTGTTGCCCGCCGTCGACGTGGTCGAGGGCAAAGCCGTGCGCCTGGTGCAGGGCAAGGCCGGCAGCGAAACCGACTACGGCTCGGCGCTCGAGGCCGCCGAGACCTGGCAGCGCGACGGCGCCGAGTGGATCCACCTGGTGGACCTCGACGCGGCGTTCGGTCGCGGCTCCAACCGCGAACTGCTGGCCGAGGTCGTCGGCAAGCTCGATGTGGCCGTGGAACTGTCCGGCGGCATCCGCGACGACGAATCCCTGACCGCCGCGCTGGCGACCGGGTGCGCGCGGGTCAACCTCGGCACCGCGGCCCTGGAGAATCCGGCCTGGTGCGCGGCGGCCATCGCCGAACACGGTGACAAGGTGGCCGTGGGGCTTGACGTACAGATCCTGGGTGGCGATCATCGCCTGCGCGGTCGCGGCTGGGAGACCGACGGCGGCGATCTGTGGGAGGTGTTGGAACGCCTTGACGCCGAGGGCTGTTCGCGCTTCGTCGTCACCGACGTCACCAAGGACGGCATGCTGACCGGCCCCAACCTCGATTTGCTCGTCCAGGTCGCCCAGCGCACCGATGCCCCGGTCATCGCCTCCGGCGGGGTGTCCAGCCTCGACGATCTGCGGGCCATCGCCACGCTGACCGACCGCGGGGTCGAGGGCGCGATCGTGGGCAAGGCGCTGTACGCGGGGCGGTTCACGCTGCCGCAGGCGCTGGCCGCGGTCAGCGGCTGAGCCGCCGATGACGCCGCCACCCGACCTCGATCCCGCCAAGCTGGCGGATTGGCTGGCGGTGGCCGCCGAGATCCTCGACGGCGCCACCGAACAGTTCATCGCCGGACATCGCGCCGAGAGCGCGGTGATGAAGAAGGGCAACGACTTCGCCACCGAGGTCGACCTGGCCATCGAGCGCCGTGTGGTCGCCGAACTGCAGCGGTTGACCGGCATCGGGGTGCACGGCGAGGAGTTCGGCGGCGAACCGCTGGACTCCGAGCTGGTCTGGGTGCTCGATCCCATCGACGGCACGTTCAACTACGCGGCCGGTTCGCCGATGGCGGCGATCCTGCTGGGACTGTTGTACAACGGCCAACCGGTGCTGGGACTGACGTGGCTGCCGTTCGTCGGGCAGCGTTTCACCAGCCTGGTGGGCAGCCCGGTGCGCGCGGGCGGCGCAGAGCTCGAACCCCTGCGGCCGACCACCCTGGCGGACTCGATCGTCGGGATCGGCACCTACAACATCGATTCCCGCGGGCACTTCCCGGGCCGGTACCGCTCGGCGATCCTGGACAACCTCAGCCGGGTCTGCTCCCGGGTGCGTATGCACGGCGCCACGGGAATCGACCTGGCCTATGTGGCTGCTGGAATTCTGGGTGGGGCAATCAGTTTCGGACACCACGTGTGGGATCACGCGGCCGGCGTCGCGCTGATCCGGGCCGCCGGCGGGATCGTCACCGACCTCGACGGCCGGCCCTGGGTCCCCGAGTCCCGGTCGGCGCTGGCCGGCGCCCCGGGAGTACACGAGGAGATGTTGGAGATCGTGCGCACGGTCGGAGATCCGGAGGACTATCGGTGATGAGCGGCGATACGCGGCCCGACGTGGCGACCCGGGTGATCCCGTGCCTGGACGTGGATGCCGGCCGGGTGGTCAAGGGCGTCAACTTCGAGAACCTCCGCGATGCGGGCGATCCGGTGGAGTTGGCGGCACGCTATGACGCCGAGGGCGCCGACGAGCTGACCTTCCTCGACGTGACGGCGTCGTCGTCGGGGCGCGCCACCATGCTCGACGTGGTGCGCCGCACCGCCGAGCAGGTGTTCATCCCGCTGACGGTCGGCGGCGGCGTGCGTTCGGTCGAGGACGTCGACGTGCTGCTGCGCGCCGGGGCCGACAAGGCCTCGGTCAACACCGCGGCCATCGCGCGACCCGAACTGCTGGCAGAACTGGCGCGGCAGTTCGGCTCCCAGTGCATCGTCTTGTCGGTCGACGCCCGCAGTGTGCCCGAGGGCGCCGCGCCGACCCCGTCGGGATGGGAGGTCACCACCCACGGCGGGCGCAAGGGCACGGGCATCGACGCGATCGAATGGGCCACCCGCGGCGCCGAATTGGGGGTGGGGGAGATCCTGCTCAACTCGATGGACGCCGACGGCACCAAGGCCGGCTTCGATCTGGCGATGCTGCGGGCGGTGCGCGCCGCGGTGGGGGTGCCGGTGATCGCCAGCGGTGGCGCCGGTGCCGTCGAACACTTCGCACCCGCGGTGGCCGCAGGCGCCGACGCGGTGTTGGCGGCCAGTGTCTTCCACTTCGGCGAGCTGACCATCCGTCAGGTCAAGGACGCCATGGCGGCAGAGGGGATTTGCGTACGATGACGCTGGACCCGGCAATCGCGGCGCGCCTCAAGCGCAACGACGACGGTCTGTTCACCGCGGTGGTCCAGGAACGCGGTAGCGGCGACGTGCTGATGGTGGCCTGGATGGACGACGACGCCCTGGCCCGCACCCTGCAAACCCGTGAGGCCACCTACTATTCGCGCTCGCGCCAACAGCAGTGGATCAAGGGCGCGACGTCGGGGCACACCCAGCGGGTGCACTCCGTGCGGCTGGACTGCGACGGCGACGCCGTGCTGCTGGTGGTCGACCAGGTCGGCGGGGCATGTCACACCGGCGACCACAGCTGCTTCGACGCCGATCAGCTGCTCGGCCCCTGAGCCGTTGTCCTACAGGTCGATTCGGTTCGCCTTGGTGCGTGCCGACCAGCGGCCGTCCACATAGCCGACCTCGATCGGATGGTCGAACGCCGCGGTGACGTTGTCGGTGGTCACCGTCTGGCGCGCGGGGCCACTGGCCACGGTGCGCCCCTCGGCGATGAGCAGCGCGTGCGTGGTGGAGGTCGGCAGCTCCTCGAGGTGGTGGGTGACCAACACCGAGGCCATGTCGGGGTGCGTCTGATCGAGGGCGTCCACCGTCTCGAGCAACTGTTCGCGGGCCGCCACGTCGAGACCGGTGGTCGGCTCGTCGAGCAGCAGCAGCCGCGGGGAGGCGATCAGGGCCCGCGCGATCAGCGCCCGGCCGCGTTCGCCCTGCGACAGCGTGGGCCAGCTGCCGTCGGCCTTGGCGGACATGCCGACCGTCTCGATCATCGCGTCGGCACGCTGCACGTCCTCGGCGGTGGGTGACCAGTGCATCGGCAGGTCGATGGTCGCGGTGATGCCGGTGAGCACCACTTCGCGCACGGTCAGCGGGCTTTGGAGCCGGTGGCGCGGGTTGACGTGCCCGATCCAGTGCCGCAGCTTGGCCAGCTCGACCCGGCCGAGCTGTTGGCCGAGCACGTGCACGGCACCGGTGGTGGGGAAGGTGACGGCGGCGCAGAAACCCAGCAGCGTGCTCTTGCCGGCGCCATTGGGACCCAGCAGCGCCCAGTGCTCACCGGGCTGCACGGTCAGGGAAATGCCGTCGATGATCTGCTTGCCGTTGCGTCGGAAGGTGACGTCGGCAAGCTCGAGCACCGGCGTCATCCGCGCGCGGCCGGGCGTGCCCGCAACGTCTCGAGCGCCTTGTCGGCGTGGGTGTCCATGCTGAGTTCGCTGGCGATCACCTCGAGCACCCGCCGGTCGGTGTCGATGACAAAGGTGGTCCGCTTGACCGGCATGAATTTGCCGAGCAAACCACGCTTCACACCGAACGCCGCGGCCACCGCACCGTCGGAATCCGACAGCAGCGGATAGTCGAACTTCTCCTTGCCGGCGAACTGCGCCTGCTTGTCGACGCTGTCGGTGCTGATGCCCACCCGCTGGGCGCCCACCGCGGCGAATTCGGCCGCCAGATCCCGGAAGTGACAGGCCTCCTTGGTGCACCCCGGGGTCATGGCGGCGGGGTAGAAGAACAACACGACCGGGCCGTCGGCCAACAGTTCGCTGAGCCTGCGCTCGGCGCCGGTCTGATCGGGCAGTGCGAAGTCCTCGACGACATCACCGGGTTTCATGATCGTCACGCTACGCCGGAGGTCTCGGAAACGTCTGGGAGGATGTTCCCCGTGCACGCCGACGTCAACATCGCCGCCACCACCACCCGGGAGGATTTCCGGGTGCTCGCGGCCGAGCACCGCGTGGTTCCGGTGACCCGCAAGGTGCTCGCCGACAGCGAGACGCCGCTGTCGGCCTACCGCAAGCTCGCGGCCAACCGGCCCGGCACCTTCCTGCTGGAGTCCGCCGAGAACGGCCGATCCTGGTCGCGCTGGTCGTTCATCGGCGCCGGCGCGCCCTCGGCGCTGACCGTGCGCGACGGCGAGGCCGTGTGGCTGGGGGCCACCCCGCAGGACGCCCCCAGCGGCGGGGATCCGCTGCAGGCCCTGCAGGCCACCCTCGAGGTGCTGCGCACCGCGGCCATGCCGGACCTGCCGCCGCTGTCGGGCGGGATGGTCGGCTTCTTCGCCTACGACCTGGTGCGCCGGCTGGAACGGCTGCCCGAGACCACCGTCGACGACCTGGGCTTGCCCGATCTGGTGATGATGCTGGCCACCGACATCGCCGCGGTGGACCACCACGAGGGCACGATCACGCTGATCGCCAACGCGGTCAACTGGAACGGCACCGACGAGCGGGTGGACGAGGCCTACGACGACGCGGTGGCCCGCCTGGACGTGATGACCGAGGCGCTGGGTCAGCCGCTGCCCTCGACGGTGGCCGGCTTCAGCCGCCCGACACCGGCGCACCGTTCGCAACGGACGGTGGCCGAGTACAGCGCCATCGTCGACAAGCTCGTCGCCGACATCGAGGCCGGTGAGGCCTTCCAGGTGGTGCCGTCGCAACGCTTCGAGATGGACACCGCCGTCGACCCGATCGACGTGTACCGGATGCTGCGCGTGTCCAACCCGAGCCCTTACATGTACCTCGTGCACGTCCCGAACGAGACTGGCGGAACGGCCTTTTCGATCGTCGGGTCCAGCCCCGAGGCGCTGGTGACGGTGCAGGACGGGTGGGCCAAGACCCATCCCATCGCCGGGACCCGGTGGCGCGGCGCCACCGAGGAGGAAGACCAGCTGCTGGAGAAGGATCTGCTCGCCGACGAGAAGGAACGCGCCGAGCATCTGATGCTCGTCGACCTCGGCCGCAACGATCTGGGCCGGGTCTGCGTACCCGGCACGGTGCGCGTCGAGGACTACAGCCACATCGAGCGCTACAGCCACGTCATGCACCTGGTGTCCACGGTCACCGGTCTGCTGGCCGACGACCACACCGCCCTGGACGCGGTGACCGCGTGCTTCCCGGCCGGGACCCTGTCGGGGGCGCCCAAGGTGCGTGCCATGGAGCTCATCGAGGAGGTCGAGCTGACCCGGCGCGGCCTGTACGGCGGCGTCGTGGGTTACCTGGACTTCGCGGGCAACGCCGACTTCGCCATCGCCATCCGCACCGCGCTGATGCGCGACGGCACCGCCTACGTGCAGTCCGGCGGCGGAGTGGTCGCCGATTCCAACGGCCCCTACGAGTTCAACGAGGCCACCAACAAGGCCAAGGCGGTGCTGGCCGCGATCGCCGCGGCCGAGACCCTGGCGGCTCCGGGCGGCCATGACTGACACACCGCGTCGCGGGCTGACCCCGATCCGCATCGCCCAGCTACTGCTGCTGGTCGCGGCCGTCGTTCTGTACGTGGCCAGCCGACTGACCTGGGTGGAGGTGGAGTCCTTCGACGAGTTGGGCCCGCCGAAGACCATCGCACTGACCGGTTCGAGGTGGTCGACGGCGCTGGTGCCGGTCGCGCTGCTGCTGGGCGCGGCCGTGGTGGCGACGCTGGCCGTGCGCGGGTGGCCGCTGCGGGTGCTGGCGCTGCTGCTGGCGGTGGTCAGCGCCGCCCTCGGCTACCTGGCGATCAGTCAATGGGTGGTGCCCGATGTCGCCCTGCGGGCCACCGAACTCGCCGAGGTCCAGCTCATCACGTTGGTGGGCAGCGAGCGGCACTACGCCGGCGCGGTGCTCACGTTGTGCGCTGGTGTCGCGACACTGGTGGCCGCGGCCCTGCTGATGCGGGCGGCCGCCCGGGAGGGGGCCACCCAGGGGCGGTACACGACGCCGGGGGCGCGTCGCGCCGCGCTGCGCGAGCAGACGCAGACCCCCGCCGATGGGTCCTCACCAGTGCAGACTTCCGAACCGATGTCCGAGCGGACGATGTGGGACGCCCTGGATGAGGGGCAGGACCCCACCGACGGGGACACGGGGCCGGAACCGGGTCCGTCGTCGGAGGGTCGGTGAAACTCGCCGCTCGATGAACGGCTACCCTTTCGGCAATGCGGTGGGACGGTGCGAACCGTTCCGAACGCGGGGTTTGGGCTAGTGCAGGAAGGAACGACTGGCATGAGTGCGCCGAACGTCCTCGACTCCATCATCGACGGGGTTCGGGCTGATGTCGCCGCTCGAGAGGCCGTCGTCAGCCTGGAGCAGATCAAGGCCGCGGCCAACGCGGCCCCGCCACCCCTGGACGTGCTGGCGGCGCTGCGTGCCCCCGGCATCGGTGTGATCGCCGAGGTCAAGCGCGCCAGCCCGTCGCGGGGCGAGTTGGCCAACATTCCCGACCCGGCCGATTTGGCCCGCGCCTACGAGAGCGGCGGTGCGCGGATCGTCAGCGTGCTGACCGAGGAACGCAAGTTCCACGGGTCGCTCGCCGACCTCGACGCCGTGCGTGCCGCGGTGTCCATCCCGGTGCTGCGCAAGGACTTCATCGTGCGGCCCTACCAGATTCACGAGGCGCGGGCGCACGGCGCGGACATGCTGCTGCTGATCGTCGCGGCCCTCGAGCAACCGGCCCTGGTGTCGATGCTCGAGCGCACCGAATCGCTGGGGATGACCGCCCTGGTCGAGGTGCACACCGAGGAGGAGGCCGACCGCGCCCTGCAGGCCGGGGCCACCGTCATCGGCGTCAACGCACGCGACCTCAAGACGCTGAAGGTGGACCGCGACTGCTTCTCGCGGATCGCGCCCGGCCTGCCCAGCAATGTCATCCGGGTGGCCGAATCCGGGGTGCGCGACACGGCCGATCTGTTGGCCTACGCCGGTGCCGGCGCGGATGCCGTGCTGGTGGGGGAGGGCGTGGTGACCAGCGGTGACCCGCGCACCGCGGTGGCCGATCTGGTGACCGCCGGCGCGCACCCGTCCTGCCCCAAGCCGGCACGCTAGCACTCGATGTTCCCCGTGCGCGAAGGGTCTTGAGCCATGGCCGATTTCACACTTCCCGACCTTCCCCGCATGAGCGCCGCGGTCTCCGAGCACACCGCGCACGGCCCCGATGAGCGCGGCCACTTCGGCGTCTACGGTGGCCGTTATGTCGCCGAGGCGCTGATGGCGGTGATCGAAGAGGTCACCGCCGCCTACGACAAGGTGCGCATCGACCGGGAGTTCCTCGACGAACTCGACCGGTTGCAGACCCACTACACCGGCCGCCCCTCACCGCTCTACGAGGCGACGCGGCTCTCCGAGCACGCCGGCGGCGCGCGGCTGTTCCTCAAGCGCGAGGACCTCAACCACACCGGCTCGCACAAGATCAACAACGTCCTCGGCCAGGCCCTGCTGGCCCGGCACATGGGCAAGAAGCGGGTCATCGCCGAGACCGGCGCCGGCCAGCACGGGGTGGCGACGGCCACCGCGTGCGCACTGCTCGACCTCGAGTGCGTGATCTACATGGGGGCGGTCGACACCGCCCGGCAGGCCCTCAACGTCGCCCGGATGCGGCTGCTGGGCGCCGAGGTGATCTCGGTCGAATCGGGGTCCAAGACCCTCAAGGACGCCATCAACGACGCGTTCCGGGACTGGGTCACCAACGCCGACTCCACCTACTACTGCTTCGGCACCGCCGCGGGCCCCCACCCGTTCCCCGCGATGGTGCGCGACTTCCAGCGCATCATCGGACTCGAGGCGCGCCAACAGATCCAGGCCCAGGCCGGCCGGCTGCCCGATGCGGCCGTGGCCTGCGTGGGCGGCGGCTCGAACGCGATCGGACTCTTCCACGCGTTCCTCGACGATCCGGGCGTGCGCCTGGTGGGCTACGAGGCCGCCGGTGACGGCGTGGAGACCGGTCGTCACGCGGCGACGTTCACCGGCGGATCGCCGGGCGCGTTCCAGGGTTCGTACTCCTACCTACTGCAGGACGAGGACGGGCAGACCATCGAATCCCATTCCATCTCAGCGGGTTTGGACTACCCGGGGGTGGGCCCCGAGCATGCCCACCTGCGTGAGATCGGGCGGGCCGAGTATCGCCCGATCACCGACTCCGAGGCGATGGACGCCTTCCGGTTGCTGTGCCGCACCGAGGGAATCATCCCGGCGATCGAGTCCGCGCACGCTGTGGCGGGCGCGCTGAAACTGGGCGCCGAACTCGGCCCCGGCACCATCGTGGTGGTAAATCTGTCTGGCCGCGGCGACAAGGACGTCGCCACCGCAGCAAAGTGGTTCGATTTGCTGGACGAATCGGCGGTGCAGTCGTGAGCGCCGCGGGCCGGCTGGGGCCGCTGTTCGAGACCGCACGCAGCGAGCAGCGCGCGGCGCTGATCGGCTACCTGCCCGTCGGTTACCCCGACGTGCCCACCTCGATCGACGCGATGACCACCCTGATCGACGCGGGCTGCGACATCGTCGAGGTCGGCATTCCCTACTCCGACCCCGGGATGGACGGACCCACCATCGCCGCGGCCACCGAGGTCGCCCTGCGCAAGGGTGTGCGGGTGCGCGACAGCCTGCGTGCCGTCGAGGCGATCAGCAACGCCGGCGGGCATGCGGTGGTGATGGTGTACTGGAACCTGGTGCTGCGCTACGGAGTCGACGCTTTCGCCCGCGACCTCGCGGCCGCCGGTGGCCTCGGCCTGGTCACGCCGGATCTGATTCCGGACGAGGCCGACGACTGGTTCGCCGCCTCCGAAGCCCACGGCCTGGACCGCATCTTCCTGGTGGCGCCGTCGTCCACACCGGAACGGTTGGCGACCACCGTCGATGCCTGCCGCGGTTTCGTCTACGTCGCCTCGACGATGGGCGTGACCGGCGCGCGCGACGCGGTGTCCAACGCCGCCCCGGAGTTGGTGGCCCGGGTCCGCGGTGTCTCCGACATCCCGACCGGCGTCGGGCTGGGGGTGCGCTCCCGCGAGCAGGCCGCCGAGATCGGCGCCTACGCCGACGGGGTCATCGTCGGCTCGGCGCTGGTGTCGGCCTTGGGCGAGGATCTGAGCACAATGCGAACGCTCACCGAGGAATTGGTGGCGGGTGTACGACAGAAGGTGACTGGGGTTTCTGGGTGATCACCACAACGCTGGCCTATTTTCCGAGTCCCCCGCAGGGGGTGTGGTTCTTAGGTCCGTTCCCGATCCGGGCCTACGCGGTGTGCATCATCATCGGCATCGTCGCCGCATTGGTCATCGGGGACCGGCGCTGGGTGGCGCGCGGGGGCGAGCAGGGCGTCATCTACGACATCGCGTTGTGGGCGGTGCCGTTCGGGCTCATCGGTGGCCGGATCTATCACGTACTGACCGATTGGCAGACCTACTTCGGCAGCGGCGGCGCGGGTGCGCTGGCCGCCCTGCGGATCTGGGACGGCGGCCTGGGCATCTGGGGGGCCGTGGCGTTCGGCGGCCTGGGCGCCTGGATCGCCTGTCGTCGACGCGGAATTCCCTTGCCCGCCTTCGGCGACGCCATCGCCCCGGGAATCGTGCTGGCCCAGGCGATCGGGCGGCTGGGTAACTACTTCAACCAGGAACTCTACGGACGCGAGACCACCGTGCCCTGGGGCATGGAGGTGTTCTACCGCCGCGACCCGTCGGGCATCATCGACGTGCACTCGCTCAACGGCGTGTCCACCGGGCAGGTCGCCGCCGTCGTCCATCCGACGTTCCTCTACGAACTGCTGTGGAACCTGCTGGTTTTCGCGGCGCTGATCTATCTCGACCGTCGGTTCAAGATCGGCCACGGCCGGTTGTTCGCGCTGTATGTGGCGGGCTATTGCATCGGTCGGTTCTGCGTCGAACTGCTGCGCGACGACTACGCCACCGAGATCGCCGGCATCCGGATCAACTCGTTCACCGCGACATTCGTCTTCATCGGCGCCATCGTCTACTTCATCCTGGCCACCAAGGGCCGGGAGGATCCGGCGACCCTGCGCGGCAAGGACCGGGAAAGCCTCGCCGAGGAGATCGTCGAGGACCTGTCCGCCGTGGCGGCGACGTCCGGGGTGGTCGCCGCTGCCACCGTGGCCGGCCGCGAAGAGGACGAGGACACCGAGACGGCCAAACTCGACGACGACGAATTGGCCGCGATCATCGCCGAACTCGACACCGAGGCCGATACCGAAACCGGCGACGAAGCGGGTGAGGTGGTCGAGGACAGCGATGACACCGCTCCGGCAGTGGGCGAACTCGACACCGAAGCCGCAGAAGAAGCCGCCGAATCGGAGGACGAGTCTGACTCGAACGCCGAAGCCGACGAACAAGCAGACGAGGCCGCCGAGGACAGCGACGAGACCGCCCCGGCAGTCGGCGAACTCGACACCGAAGCCGCAGAAGAAGTCACCGACAGCGAGACCGAGGATGAACAGTCGGAAGCGCCCGCCGAACCTGCCGAGGCCAGTGCCGACGAGACCAGCGACGACGAGACCGACGCACCCGACGCCGTAGCCCCGGCAGACGAGGCCGCCGAGGACAGTGACGAAACCGCCCCGGCAGTCGGCGAACTCGACACCGAAGCGGCTGAAGAAGCCGCAGAAGAAGCCGCCGACAGCGAAACCGAGGATCAGCAGCCCGAATCCGCTGACGATTCTCGACGCGACACAGATACCGACACCGAACGTGCCGAGGTCGGCGACGACGAATCCCAGGCTTCGGACGCGGAGACGACCGAAGCCGCGGCCCAAGACGAACCCGATGCCGCTGACGTTGAGGAAGCCGCCGAATCGGAGGACGAGTCTGACTCGAACGCCGAAGCCGACGAACAAGCAGACGAGACCGCCGAGGACAGCGACGAAACCGCCCCGGCAGTCGGCGAACTCGACACCGAAGCCGCAGAAGAAGCCGCCGACGAAGTCACCGACAGCGAGACCGAGGACGAGGAGCCTGCGGAATCCGACGCAGAGGCGACCGAAGTCGCGGCCGACGACGAACCCGATGCCGCTGACGTTGAGGAAGCCGCCGAATCGGAGGACGAGTCTGACTCGAACGCCGAAGCCGGCGAACAAGCAGACGAGGCCGCCGAGGACAGCGACGAGACCGCCCCGGCAGTCGGCGAACTCGACACCGAGGCGGCCGAAGCAGCCGCGCAAGAGGCCAGTGACGGCGAGGCCGAGGAGGAGCAACCCGAATCCGCGGAAGGGGAATCTGAGGCCGCCGAGGAATCCGAACGCGGCACAGAACCAGACGCCGAAACGGCTGAGGCCAGCGCCGACGAGACCGAGGCACCCGACGCGGAGACAACTGACTCTGCGGCCGTGGACGAACTCGATTCCGAGGCTGCCGAAGAGAGTGCCGAACCGGCGGACGAAGCCCCCGAGGACGCCGCTGAGTCGCCTCCTGAGGCCACCGACGACGAATCCGCGACGGATGAGACCGACGAGGCCGAGGCGGAACCGGAGACCCCCGATGAGGGATCGGAGACCTCCGCGGAGTCCGAGGAACCACCTACCGACGAGAGCGCTTCGGAGCCGGCGCGCAAGCGTCGCTGGTGGCGCCGCCGCTGACCGTAGCCGGGTTCGGTCTGGCATCCTG
The DNA here is from genome assembly GCF_900637205.1 of Mycolicibacterium chitae. Taxonomy (NCBI): domain Bacteria; kingdom Bacillati; phylum Actinomycetota; class Actinomycetes; order Mycobacteriales; family Mycobacteriaceae; genus Mycobacterium; species Mycolicibacterium chitae. Next base: position 2,665,793 of record NZ_LR134355.1, on the reverse strand, counting down.
AAGGCATGACTTCCACGCCCGGTCCTTCGGAAGGCGACGGCACCCCGCCGCAGCAACAGTCCTCCTACGAGTACCCGCCGCTGCACGGATTCGAGGATGTCTCCTCGCAGTCGCAGCAGTCGAGCTATCCGCCGCCGATGCCGCCGCAATACGGCGCGCAGCCGCAATACCCGCCGCCACCCGGGGGCTACTACGACCCCTCGGCCCCCTGGGGCCGCCACCCGGTGACCGGCGAACCGTTCTCCGACAAGTCCAAAGTCGTTGCGGGCCTTCTGCAACTCGTCGGCCTGGTCGGCATCTGCGGCATCGGCCGGTTCTATCTCGGCGACACCGGCCTGGGCATCACCCAGCTGATCGTCGGCATCGTCACCTGCGGCATCGGGGCGGTCATCTGGGGCATCATCGACGCCGTCCTGATCCTCACCGACCGCGTGCGCGACCCGCACGGTCGGCCGCTGCGCGATGGCACCTGACGGGTCTCAATCCACCCGCGTCGCCCGGTATTCGGCGTTGGGCGCCGGCGCCGCGGTGGCCGGCGGTCTGGCCTACGTCGGGCTCGTCGATCCGCATCGGCCGGGATCGGTGTTCCCGCCGTGTCCGTTCAAGATGATCACCGGCTGGGATTGCCCGGCCTGCGGCGGCCTTCGCATGACCCACGACCTGCTGCACGGCGACCTGGCGGGCGCCGTCGCCGACAACGTCTTCCTGCTGATCGGCCTACCGCTGCTGTTGGTGTGGGGGCTGTGGCGGTGGCGGACCGCCAAGCCGTTGTTCACCTGGTGGACCGGTGCGACCGTGCTGGTCGCGCTGGCCGCCTGGACGGTGGTCCGCAACCTGCCCGGTTTCCCGTTGGTGCCGACCGTCCTCGACACCTGATCCGGATTGCCGGCAGGTGGCTCAACAGCGAAATGTGGCCGCCGAAAACCGGCCGTCATCTGTATCGGTCGAGATGCCGTCTGACTGCGACTATGCTGGCTTCACGTGACCAGACGCGCCAAGATCGTATGCACCTTGGGACCAGCCACCGCGACCGACGACAAGACCCGAGCGCTTGTCGAGGCCGGTATGGATGTGGCCCGGCTGAACTTCAGCCACGGTGACTATCTCGACCACAAGGAAAACTACGAGCGGGTGCGGCAGGCGTCGGACGCCACCGGTCGCGCCGTGGGGATCCTCGCGGACCTGCAGGGCCCCAAGATCCGGCTGGGCCGCTTCGCCGAGGGGCCGGTCTACTGGGCCACCGGTGAGACCGTGCGCATCACCACCGAGGAGTGCACGGGCACCCATGAGCGCGTCTCCACCACCTACAAGCAGCTCGCCGCCGATGCGCAGCCGGGGGACCGGCTGCTCGTCGACGACGGCAAGGTGGGCCTGGTCGTCGAACACATCGACGGAAACGACGTCGTGTGCACCGTCACCGAGGGCGGACCGGTCAGCAACAACAAGGGGTTGTCGCTGCCGGGCATGAACGTCTCGGTGCCGGCGCTGACCGAGAAGGACATCGAGGACCTCGAGTTCGCCCTGCACCTGGGGGTCGACCTGATCGCGCTGTCCTTCGTCCGGTCGCCGGCCGACGTCGAGATCGTGCACGAGGTCATGGACCGGGTCGGTCGCCGGGTCCCGGTCATCGCGAAACTCGAAAAGCCCGAAGCCATCGACAATCTCGAGGCCATCGTGTTGGCCTTCGACGCGGTCATGGTGGCGCGTGGCGACCTCGGTGTCGAGCTCCCGCTCGAAGAGGTGCCGCTGGTGCAGAAGCGGGCCATCCAGATGGCCCGCGAGAACGCCAAGCCGGTGATCGTCGCCACCCAGATGCTCGAGTCGATGATCGAGAACTCCCGCCCCACCCGGGCGGAGGCCTCCGACGTCGCCAACGCGGTCCTCGACGGCGCCGACGCGGTGATGCTCTCCGGCGAGACGTCGGTGGGCAAGTACCCGCTGGAGGCGGTGCGGACGATGGCCCGCATCATCAGCGCGGTCGAGGAGAATTCCATTGCGGCACCGCCGTTGACGCACCTGCCGCGCACCAAGCGCGGGGTGATCTCGTATGCCGCCCGCGATATCGGCGAGCGCCTGGACGCCAAGGCGCTGGTGGCGTTCACCCAGTCCGGTGACACCGTCAAGCGGCTGGCCCGGCTGCACACCCACCTGCCGCTGTTGGCCTTCACCGCGTGGCCCGAGGTGCGCAGCCAGCTCGCATTGACCTGGGGCACCGAGACTTTCCTGGTCGACAAGATGGTCGCCACCGACGACATGATCCGCGAGGTGGACAGGTCGCTGCTCGAACTCGGCCGGTACAAGCGGGGTGACCTGGTGGTCATCGTCGCGGGTGCTCCGCCGGGCACAGTAGGCTCGACCAATCTGATCCACGTCCACCGCATCGGGGAGGACGACCACTAAGGCGGGAACGCCCGGCAGCCACCAGGAGGCTCGACGTCAGATGAGGACATCCGCCCACACTGATTTCGAGGAGTTGCTGGCGATACTCGACCTGCGCAAGGTCGACGGCGACGGCGGTACGGAGACCTTCTTCGGGGCACATCCGAGCAAGAACCCCATCCGCACGTTCGGGGGCCAGATGATGGCCCAGGCGTTCGTGGCCGGCAGCCGCACCGTCCCGGCGAATCTGCCGCCGAGTGCCCTCAACTTCCATTTCATCGCCGGCGGTGACCCGGCGCAGGATCTGGAGTTCACCGTCGTGCGGCTGCGCGACGAACGGCGCTTCGCCAACCGTCGCGTCGACGTCACCCAGAACGGTGTGCTGCTGGGCACCGCGCTCATCTCCTACCTGGCGGGGGGCCGCGGGCTGGAGCACAACATCAGCGCCCCCGAGGTGCCCGAGCCCGAGGGCCTGCCGAAGATCGATGAGCTGCTGGTCGGCTACGAGGAGACGGTGCCGCTGTTCGTGGAGGCGTCACGGCCCATCGAGTGGCGCTACACCAACGATCCGGCGTGGATCATGCGCGACAAGGGCGCCAAGCTCGACCACAACCGGGTGTGGATGACGACCGAGGGCCCCATGCCCGACGACCCGGTGCTGCACTGCGCCGCGATGGTGTACTCGTCGGACACCACCATCCTGGACTCGATCATCACCACGCACGGGTTGTCGTGGGGCCACGACCGCATCTTCGCCGTCTCCATCGACCACTCGGTGTGGTTCCACCGCCCGGTCCGGTTCGACGAGTGGGTGCTCTATTCGACGACGTCGCCAGTGGCCTCGGATTCAACAGGTCTGGGTACCGGGCACTTCTTCAACCGCGACGGTCAGATCGTGGCGACGGTCGTGCAAGAGGGGATCGTCAAGCACTTCCCGAGCCGCAAGTAGGGATTCTCACCCGCCCGGCAACGGGGTGGTCGTCATGCCGAACTTCTCCTCGAGCCTGCCGCGGAACTCGTCCTCGCACTGCGCCTGGGCCACCCGGTCGTTGCCGGCGTCCTGCATGCAGTCGAAATAGTCACGGCCACCCCAGTCCATGAACCAGCGGCCGAACACGACGGCGACCACGATCAGCACCAGACTCAGCAGCACGCCGAGGGCGCCCAGCACGATGCCGGCGACGGCCACCCCGCCGTTGTTCGCCTCGCCCCGCGAGACCCGGCCGCGCCCCATGAAGCCCAGCACGATGGCGGTGATGCCGAGGATGAGCCCGCCGATGATGGTGAGGGCCGCGGGCAGCGACAGCAGCGCCACCACCAGCGCGGCCACCCCGAGGCCGTTGCGCATCATCTGCGGCGGGGTGCCGTAGCCCGAGTACGGCTGCGGCGGGGGCGGCGGGTACGCGCCATAACCGCCGTAGCCGCCCGGCGGTGGGGGATACGACGGGGGTGTCGAGCTGGAACCGCTGGGGTTGTTCGGCTCGTCGGAGCTCCCGGTGGAACCCGGGGGCGGTGGCAGGGTCATTGAACGCGCTCCAGGTCAAGTGGCATGTGGACGACCGCCAGCCAGGGTACCCGCCGATGCCGACACCGCGCGGTGATGTAGACGCAGGACCGGGACCTGTTCGGTGAGGTCCGCCGGCAGGTGGTGGGTGGCCAGCACCACCGTGCGATCTGGGCCGAACAACCCGCCGCCGGGCGCCAGCAGGTCGCGCAACAACGCGTCGGAGGCCGCGGCGTCGAGGTGTTCGGTGGGTTCGTCGAGCAACAGGACCGGGGAGCGCGATAGCAGCACCCGGGCCAGCAGGAGGCGACGCCGCTGCCCCGCGGACACCGCGGCCGCGCCGCCGACCAGGATGGTGTCGAGTCCGTCGGGAAGTCCGTCGCGCCAGTGCCGCAGGCCCACCCGCGTCAACACGGCCTCGAGTTCGTCGTCGGTGCAGTCGCCGCGCACGACCAGCAGGTTGTCGCGCACGGTGGTGGCAAAGAGGTGCGCGTCCTCGGCGAAATAGGTGATCTTGCTGCGCAATTCGGCCTCGGCGAGCTGTGTGAGCGGATATCCGCCGAGGGTGACCGCGCCGTCGAGCGCCGGGATCAGCCCGGCCAGCGTCATCAGCACGGTGCTCTTTCCGCATCCGCTGGGCCCGGTGATGGCCAGGCGCGCACCCAGCGGTAGCTCGAGGTCGACCGGGACGGTGCGCGCCGCGGTGGGATGTCCCGCCACGGCGCGGGCCCGCACGACCAGATCGGTCGGTGCCGCCGAATGCGCCGGGGCCACGTCCGGTTCGTCGTCGACCAGGTCGAACAGCCGGCGGGCCGCGATGCGCGAGCGGGTCAGTTGCACCGCGGCGGCCGGCAACGCGGTGGTGGCCTCGAATGACGACAGCGGCAGCAGCATCAGGATGGCCAGCGTGGTCGGGGCCACCGAGGAGGCGATCCCGATCCCCACGACGACGGCACCCAGCACGCTGGCCCCGATCGCCGCGGTGGGCATCGCCGCGCCGAACGCCGCCGGGCGGGCGGCCTCATCCAGCGCGTCGCCCCAGTTGCGTTGGTGGTGTTCGGATTCGGCGATCACCGCGGGCAGCCGACCGCTGACCTTCAGCTCCGGGCCGTGATCCAGCGCCGTCATCGCGGCCACGTCGCGCTCGGCGTGGTGCAGGCGGGCGAGTTGCTCCTGGGCGGCCGCGCCGCGCGCGGACAGCCACGGCGCCACCACCCCGGCGAGCACCAGACAGGCGGCGAGGATGGCCGCGGCGGGCCAGGAGATGACCGCGATGACGCCGACGGCGGCGACCGACAGGATGACCGCGACGGCGATCGGCAGGACCGCGCGCACCAGCGCGTCGGAGAGTTCGTCGACGTCGTGGCCCACCCGGCTGACCAACTCGCCCTCGTGCAGGCGCGCGGTCAGCTCCGGGCGTCCGTGCGCCAGTCGGCGATAGATCTGCTCGCGCGCGGACCCGGCCGCCCGCAGGGCCGTGTCGTGGGAGGCCAACCGCTCGCAGTACTGCAGCACGCCGCGGGAGATGCCGAACGCGCGCACCGCCACCACCGCCACCGACAGATCGAGGATGGGCGGCATCTGCCACGCGCGGGTGATCAGCCACGCCGCCACCCCCGCTAGAGCCAGGGCGCTGCCCAGCGAGAGCACTCCACACACCACGGCCAGCGCGAGGCGGGGCAGCCGCGGCCGCAGCAGCACCAGGGCGCGGAACAACGGGTCACGCCGGAACATGGCTACCCACCTCGATGACGTGATCGGCGACGGCCAGCACCGGCCGGCGGTGTCCGACCAGCACCACCGTGTCGCCGCGATCCGCGCGGGCGCGCAGCGCCGCCAACACGCGGTCCTCGGTCGCCGGGTCGAGGTGCGCGGTGGGTTCGTCGAGCAGCAGCAGCGAGGCGTCCGACCCCAGGGCGCGGGCCAGGCCGAGACGCTGCCGCTGCCCCAGCGACAGCCCGAGCCCACCGCGGCCCACGACGGTGGCGTCGCCCTCGGGGAGCTCGTCGAGCACCGAGTCGAAACCCGCTGCGGCGCACGCGGTATCGGCGTCGGTGAGCGCTCCGAACAGGGCCAGGTTGGCCGCGACCGTGCCGGGCACCAGCACCGGGCGCTGCGGCAGCCAGACCAGTTGCGGCCACCACTGCCCGCGGTCCAGGTCCGCGATGTCGACGCCGTGGACGGTGACGCGGCCCGCCGTCGGCTCGGCCACCCCGGCGAGCACCTGCAGGGTGGTCGACTTGCCGGCGCCGTTGGGGCCGGTGAGCACGGTGATCCGGCCGGGTTCGATGCGCCCGGACAGCCCCGCCGGCCGGGGCCCGTCGCGCCCGGCGACGGTGAGGGACTCGAGGCGGATCGGCGCCCCGGCGGCGCGCACCGTGCGGGTTCCGGTGGCTTCCGGCGCAGCGGTGTCGATCAGCGCGAACGCCTTGCCGGCGGCGGTTTTCCCGTCCTCGGCGGCGTGGTAGGCCACCCCGACCCGGCGCAGCGGCCAGAACACGTCCGGGGCCAGCAGCAGCACGGTCAGGCCCGCGGCCAGTCCGACGTTGCCGTAGACCAACCGCAGACCGACGCTGACCGCGACCAGCGCCACCCCCAACGTGGCCAGCAGTTCCAGCACCAGGCTGGACATGAACGCGATGCGCAGCGTCGACATCGCCGAACGGCGGTGTGCGGCATTGAGTTCGGCGATGCGTTCACCCGGGCCCTCGGCGCGGCCCAGGGCGCGCAGCGTGGGGATCCCGGCGATCAGGTCCAACAGCCTGGCCTGCAACGTGGTCATGGCGGTCAGCGCGGCCGCCGAGCGGTCCGCGGTGACCAGACCGATGAGCACCATGAACAGCGGGATCAACGGCAGGGCGATCAGCACGATCGCGGCGGCCTGCAGGTCGTAGATCGCCATGGCCGCCAGGGCCGCCGGTGTCAGGAGCGCGGCGAGCAGCAGGGCGGGCAGGTAACCGGTGAAGTAGGGCCGCAGGTCGTCGAGTCCGCGCAGCACGACCACGGCGGCGTCGTCGCGGCGGGCGGCCAACTCGCGCGGGGATCCGGCGGTGACCGCGCGCAGCACCTGCCCGCTGAGGTCGGCGATCGCCGCGCTGGCCTCGCGCTGACTGATCCGGGCCTGCAGCCACTGCGCCGCGGTGCGCACGGTCCAGATCAGGGCCAGCCAGGCCAACGGCGGGAGCTGCTGCTCGAGGGTGCGACTGCCGGGGTCGGTGATGAGTTCGGCGACCAGGTGCGCGAGCACGATCGCCGAGGCGATGGCGCACGCGGCGGTGACCACACCGCAGCCCACGGTGCCGAGCAGGAATCGCCGCACCGACGCCGACGCCCGCACCAGGCGGGCCAATTCGGCCCGGCCGCGTCTGCCGGATTCCTCGGTACTCAGGACGTGCGCCCCGGTAGTCCGATGGAGGCGGGGATGCGCTCCGCCGAGATGCGTCTGCGGAAGACCCAGTACGTCCACGCCTGATAGCCGACCACCAGTGGCGCGAAAATGGCCGCGGCCCAGGTCATGACCTTCAGCGTGTACGGATTGGACGACGCGTTGTAGATGGTCAGGTTCCAGTCCGGATTCAGGGTGGACGGCAACAGGTTCGGATACAGGTCGATGAACAGCATGCCGACCACGCCGACGACCACCACAGTGGTCAGCGTGAACGCCCAGCCGTCGCGGGTGCCGGCCCGCAGCAAGGCGACGGCGCCCAGCAGCGCGAGCACCGCGATGCCGAACGCGACCCAGGAACCCGGCTTGCCATAGACCAGCTGCGTCCACAGTCCGAACAGCCCGGCGACGACCACCACGGGGGCCAACAGCCAGCGGCCGATGCGCAGCGCGTTGTCGCGGACCTCGCCCAGGGTTTTCAAGGCCAGGAAGGCCACGCCGTGCAGCAGGAAGATCCCGCAGGTGGCCAGCCCGCCCAGCAGCGTGTAGGGGTTGACGACGTCACTGAACGTCAGGCCGACCACCTGCTGGTCCTCGGCCACGGGCAGACCGCGCAGCATGATGGCGAAGGCCGTGCCCCACAGGATCGCCGGAATCCACGAGCCCACGGCGATGCCGATGTCGGCCCAGTGCCGCCATTTCGGGTCGTCGATCTTGCCGCGCCATTCGATCGCGACGACCCGCAGGATCATCGAGAACAGGATGATCAGCAGCGGGATGAACAGCCCGGAGAACACCGTGGCGTACCACCCGGGGAATGCGGCGAACATGGCGCCGCCCGCGGTGATCAGCCAGACCTCGTTGCCGTCCCAGACCGGTCCGATGGTGTTGAGCACGGCGCGACGATGATTGTCGTCGGCCTCCGGGCCACCCGACCGGCCGGCCATCTTGCCCAGCGGTGCCATCAGCATGCCGACGCCGAAGTCGAAGCCCTCCAGGACGAAGAACCCGAGGAAGAGCACCGCGACCAGAATGAACCAGAGTTCCTGTAAGCCCATCGTCGATCAGCTCCTTAATAGGCGAAGGACAGTGGAGCGACGTCGTCGTCGGCCGGCGGTTCGGGGGGCGCCGGTTCCGAGTCGTGCTCCTGCGGGCCCACGGCCACGTAGCGACGCAGCAGGTAGAACCAGATCACCGCGAGTACCGCGTAGGTCAGCGTCAGGGTGGTCAGCGAGATCCACACCATGCCCACCGAGTGGTTGGACACGCCGTCCTGCACGGTGAGTCGGATCAGTTGATCGCCGTCGGGGTTGGGCACCACCACCCAGGGTTGCCGACCCATCTCGGTGAAGATCCAGCCGGCGCTGTTGGCCAGGAACGGCGTCGGGATGGTCAGCAGCGCGAACCGGGAGAACCACCGCTGGTCCGGTATTCGCCCGCCGCGGGTCAGCCACAGTGCGGTCAGCGCGAAGAGCACGGGGACCAGCAGCAGCCCGATCATCGCCCGGAACGCCCAGTAGGTGACGAAGAGATTCGGGCGGTAGTTGCCCGGCCCGAATTTCTCCTCGGCCTGGGCCTGAAGATCCTCGACGCCCTCGAGGGTGACGCCGGAGACCCGGCCCTCGGCCAGCAGCGGCAGCACCCAGGGCACCTCGATGACGCGGACGATGCTGTCGCAGTTGTTGTGCGTGCCGACGGTCAGCACGGAGAACATCGGGTCGGTCTCGGTATGGCACAGCGACTCCGCCGACGCCATCTTCATGGGCTGCTGGTGGAACATCAGCTTGCCCTGGATGTCCCCGGTGAAGATCAGGGCGACGGCCGACACCAGCGCCACCCAGCAGCCGAGGACGGCCGCGGGCCGGTACATGCCGGCCGGCGCCGGCACCTTCTCGACGGCGGCGCCACCGTTGTCCGCCACGGCTCTTCGGCTCCGCACCATCCACCAGGCGCACACGGCGGCGACAAAGGTGCCGGCGGTCAGGAACGCACCGGCCACCGCGTGCAGGAACGCCCAGATGGCGGTGTTGTTGGTGAACAGTTCGAGGATGCTGTGCAATTCGGCGCGGCCGGTGTCCGGGTTGAAGGTGGCACCGACGGGATGCTGCATGAACGAGTTCGCGCTGATGATGAAGAACGCGGACATGTTGACCGCGATCGCGACGATCCAGATGCACGCCAGGTGCACGATCCGGGGGAGCCGGGTCCAGCCGAAGATCCACAGCCCGATGAAGGTGGATTCGAAGAAGAAGGCCGCCAGGCCCTCCATCGCCAGCGGGGCGCCGAAGACGTCACCGACGAACCGGGAGTACTCGCTCCAGTTCATGCCGAACTGGAATTCCTGCACGATGCCCGTGGCCACGCCGATGGCGAAGTTGATCAGGAACAGCTTGCCGAAGAACCGCGTCAGCCGATACCACTCCGAGCGTCCGGTGACGTGCCAGATGGTCTGCATCACGGCGATCAGGGGAGCCAGGCCGATCGTCAGGGGCACGAAGATGAAGTGGTAGACGGTCGTGATTCCGAACTGCCACCGCGAAACGTCCAAAGCATCCATGCGCACTACTCCCGGGGCTGCGAAGCGAGGTTCCTACTACGGACTGTAGTAGGCGTATTGGGTTACGGCCAGTGTGATTCCACCCGCACCCCTGACGGACCTACGAAGATGGACCTACGAAGACACCGCATTGGCGGCCTTCCGGATCCCCAACGCGGCGATCACCTCGAAGACGCCGAGCACGATCAGCCAGACGCCGACGACCAGCGTCAGCACACCGAGCGAACCGAACGGCGTCGCCAGCATCACCACACCGGCCAGCAGGCTCACCACACCGAAGAAGATCTCCCAGCCGCGGCCCGGCAGCGTGGGGTCGCTGATCGCCGAGACCGCGGTGGCCACACCGCGGAAGATGAAGCCGATGCCGATCCAGATCGCGAGCAACAGGATGGACTCCTGCAGGCTGCGGAAACACAGCACCGCCAACACCAGCGCGGCCGCGCCGCTGATGAACAACAGCACGCGGCCACCGGCCGAGACGTGCAAGGTGAAGGCGAAGACCACCTGCGCGATACCGCTCACGAGCAGATACACGCCGAAGATGATGGCGGCCACCAGGATTGTGGTGCCCGGCCAGGCGAGCACCAACACACCCAGGATGACCGCGGCGACCCCCGACAACAGGGTGGTCTTCCACAGGTGCGGCAACAACGCTGGGACGGTGGTGGATCCGGTGACGGTGCTGGATCCGGCCGTCGAACCCGGTCGAACTACGTCGGTTGAATCGCTGCTCTGTGCCATGGCCGAAGTGTGGCACACCGGCGGTTTTGTGGGTCGCATTTGCGAATCCGTCCACTGGGTGGTGAAGACACCCCTTAATGTTCGGGTTGGCCCGCCGACGCGCGCCAGGGCTTACCGTTGGGTACACCGTCGGGCGGCGACGGGTCGACGATCCGGATGGACGAGTAGGAGAAGGTGAAAACCGTGAGAACAGCACTACCGGCACATCCGCAACGGCCTCGCACGGGTGCGAGGTGGTGGCGTTGGACGACCATCCTCGTCGCCTCGGGCGCACTCGCGCTGTCCGGGTGTTCGAGCAGCACCGACTCCGCCTCGGAATCGCCCGAGTCCTCGCCCGTTTCGGCGAGCAAGGTCGAAGAGATCGCCGCCATGGTGCCCGAGGACATCAAGGCCTCCGGCAAGCTGATCATCGGCGTCAACATTCCATACGCGCCCAACGAGTTCAAAGACGCCGGCGGCGAGATCGTCGGGTTCGACGTCGACCTGATGAACGCGATCGCCGAGACCCTGGGGCTCACCCCGGAATACCGGGAATCCGACTTCGGCAAGATCATCCCGTCGATCCAGGGCGGCACCTACAACGTCGGCATGTCGTCGTTCACCGACACCAAGGAGCGCGAGCGCTCGGTGGACTTCGTCACCTACTTCTCGGCGGGCACGCTGTGGGCCCAGCGCCCCGGGGATTCCATCGATCCCGACAACGCCTGCGGCAAGAAGGTCGCGGTGCAGGCCACCACCCACCAGGAGACCGACGAACTGCCGACCAAGAACCAAGCGTGCCTCGACGCCGGCAAGCCCGCCATCGAGATCATGGCCTTCGACGGCCAGGATGCCGCCACCAACGCCGTCGTCCTCGGCCAGGCCGACGCGGTGTCCGCGGACTCACCGGTGGTGCTGTACGCCATCAAGCAGGCCGACGGCAAGCTCGAACAGATCGGTGAGGTCTTCAGCTCCGCGCCCTACGGCTGGCCCGTCGCCAAGGGGTCGGCGCTGGCCGCGGCACTGCAGAAGGCCCTCGAGCACCTGATCGAGACCGGTGACTACGAGACCATCGCCACCAACTGGGGCGTCGAGCAGGGAATGATCGACAAGCCCGTGATCAACGGCGCGGTCAACTAGTCGGTCCGGCGGATGAGTGACGACCGAGCGACGCCGGCGCCCATAGACGCTGTCCCGCTGCGCCACCCGTGGCGCTGGGTGACCGCGGCGGCGATCCTGGTGATCGTCGGATTGTTCCTGTGGGGCGCGGCCACCAACCCGGCCTACGGCTGGTCCACCTACCGCGAATACCTGTTCAACGAGCGCGTGCTGAAGGGCGTGTGGAACACCCTGCAGCTGACGGTGTATTCGATGGTGATCGCGATCATCCTCGGCGTGGTGCTGGCCGTCATGCGGCTGTCACCCAACCCGGTGTTCCGGTGGGTCGCGTGGGTGTACCTGTGGATCTTCCGCGGTACGCCGGTCTACGTGCAGCTGGTGTTCTGGGGACTGTTCCCGACGATCTACCAGAACATCCAGCTGGGCGTGCCGTTCGGGCCGTCGCTGTTGCACATCGATCTGCAGAACCTGTCGTTCCCGTTCCTGTTGGCGCTCATCGGCCTTGCCCTCAACGAGGCCGCCTACATGGCCGAGATCATCCGGGCGGGGATCAGCTCGGTCCCGGAGGGCCAGACCGAGGCGTCGATCGCGCTGGGCATGTCGTGGGCGATGACCATGCGCCGCACCGTGTTACCGCAGGCAATGCGCGTGATCATCCCGCCCACCGGCAACGAGGTCATCAGCATGCTGAAGACCACCTCGCTGGTGACGGCGGTGCCCTACACGATGGAGCTCTACGGCATCACCTCGCGGGAGATCGCCGCGCGCATCTTCGAACCCATCCCGCTGTTGTTGGTGGCCGCCACCTGGTACCTGGCCGCCACCAGCGTGCTGATGGTCGGCCAGTACTACCTCGAGCGGTACTTCTCCCGCGGGGCGTCGCGCAAGCTGACCGCCAAACAGCTCGAGGCGCTGGCCAAGGAACAGATCGGAGAGCCGCACCCATGACCGAATCCCCGATGGTCCGGGCAGAAGCCGTCTGCAAGGACTTCGGTGCGCTCAAGGTGCTCAAGGGGGTGACCCTGGAGGTGTCGAAGGGACAGGTGCTGGTCCTGGTCGGCCCGTCGGGCTCGGGCAAGTCCACCTTCCTGCGGTGCATCAACCACCTCGAGGAGGTCACCGCCGGGCGGCTGTTCGTCGACGGGCAGCTGGTCGGCTACCGGGAACGCGGCGGCAAGCTGCACGAGTTGCCGCCGCGCGAGGCGGCCAAGCAGCGCCGCGACGTCGGGATGGTGTTCCAGCACTTCAACCTGTTCCCGCACCGCACCGCCCTGCAGAACATCATCGAAGCGCCGATCCAGGTCAAGAAGGTCAAGAAGGACGTCGCGACCGCCCGGGCCAAGGATCTGCTCGATCAGGTGGGGTTGTCCGCCAAGGCCAACGCCTATCCGGCCCAGCTGTCCGGAGGCCAGCAGCAGCGGGTGGCCATCGCCCGGGCCCTGGCCATGAACCCCAAGCTGATGCTGTTCGACGAGCCCACCTCGGCGCTGGACCCGGAACTGGTCGGCGAGGTGCTCGCGGTGATGAAAAAGCTTGCGGCCGAGGGCATGACGATGGTGGTGGTCACCCACGAGATGGGCTTTGCCCGCGAGGTGGCCGATCAGCTGGTGTTCATGGACGGCGGCGTGATCGTCGAGCGCGGCGCCCCGCGCGAGGTACTGAGCAATCCGCAGCACGAACGCACCAAGGCATTCCTGTCGAAGGTGATGTAAATTCAGGCAACTTCGTCGGGGGGCGTTGGCGCCCAGGGATAAACGGTGGATACAACGTCTTCTGAGTGGTCTTCTGAGCGTGCTGAACAGTTCGGTCACTACGAGCTGCTGGACCTGCTGGGCCGCGGCGGCATGGGCGAGGTGTACCGCGCCCGTGACACCAAGACCGACCGCATCGTCGCGCTGAAGCTGCTGCCGCCGCACCTGGCCCGCGACGCCGTGTTCCAGCAGCGGTTCCGCCGCGAGGCGCACGCCGCCGCCGGGGTGAACGACCCGCACGTCGTGCCCATCCACGGCTACGGCGAGATCGGCGGGCGGCTGTACCTCGACATGCGGCTCATCGAGGGGATGACCCTGGCGGCGATTTTGAGCAAGCGCGCCGCCCCACTGGGCCCGGAGTTGGCGACGGTGGTCGTCGAGCAGGTGGGTTCGGCACTCGATGCCGCGCACGCCGCGGGCCTGGTGCACCGCGACGTCAAGCCGTCGAACATCCTGATCTCCGAGCGCGAGTTCGTCTACCTGATCGACTTCGGGTTGGCCCGGACCACCACCGAACCCGGCGTCACCACCGCCGGCAACACGCTGGGCACGCTGGCCTACATGGCCCCGGAGCGGTTCAACGGCGGGCCCAGCGATCCGCGGTCCGACGTCTACGCCCTGACGTGCGTGCTCTACGAATGCCTGACGGGCAATCGGCCGTACCCCAGCGACAGCCTGGAACAACAGATCGCCGGACACCTGGTGGCGCCCCCGCCGCGGCCCTCGGACGCCGATCCCGCGCTGGCCGCGTTCGACGAGGTGATCGCCACGGGCATGGCCAAGGACCCCGCCGGCCGCTACGACAGCGCCTCGACGCTGGGCGCCGCGGCCCGCCGCGCCGTCGAACGACCGAAGATCCGACCCGCCCGGCGCGCGGCGCGGCGCTCCGCCCACCGGGCCCGGCCACATCCGCTGTCCCGACGAAGGGTGCTGGGCGCCACCGCGATCGGGCTGCTGGTGGCCTCGGTGTGCACGTTCGGGGCGTGGCAACTGCGCGGGGCCTCCGACGAGCGAACCCGTGCCGCCACGATCGTCGAGAGCACCGCGCCCGCCCAGGGCGCCTTCGCCGACGGCGCCATCGCCTCGATCGCCGCGCAGGTGCCGGCCGACATCCGGGCCGCGGGCCGCCTGGTCATCGGCGTCAACGTGCCCTATGCGCCCAACGAATTCCGAGACTCCTACGGCCAACTGACGGGCTTCGACGTCGACCTGATGGACGCCGTGGCGCGCACGCTGGGCCTGACCCCCGACTACCGGGAGACGGGATTCGACGCCATCATCACCTCGGTGGTCGCCGGCAGCTTCGATGTCGGGATGTCCTCGGTCACCGACACCAGGGCCCGAGAACAGTTGGCGGACTTCGTGAACTACTTCAAGGCCGGCACGTTGTGGGCGCAGCGGCCCGGCGCCGGCATCGATCCGGACGACGCCTGCGGGCTGCGCGTCGGCGTGGCCTACGGGGTGATCCAGGAGACCGAGGAGATCCCGGCCAAGAGCCAAGCCTGTGAGGCCGCCGGCCGACCCCCGATCGACAAGGCGGTCTACACCCGCCAGGACGATCTGACCGCGGCACTGATCGCCGGGGACGTCGACGCGATGTCGGCGGATTCGCCGGTGACCGGGTTTGCGGTCAAGACCAGCGGGGGCGCGCTCGAGACCGCCGGGGAGGTGTTCGACGCGGGCCTCTACGGCTGGCCCGTGCCCAAGGACTCCGAGTTGGCCGAGGCGCTGCACGCGGCGCTCGAACACCTCATGAGCACCGGCGAGTACCGCACCATCGCCACCATGTGGGGCGTCGAACTCGGGATGATCGACCGACCGCGGATCAACGGCGCGACCCGGTGAACACGACCGTCCGGACGTCACCCGACCCGACGACGCCGCTGTGGCGCGCGGCCCAGGTGTTCCGGCTGCTGAGCTACCTGTATGCGGCGGGCTTCCAGATCGCGAGCGTCGACGACCTGGAGCGGCCCGCGCTGGGCTGGGTGCTGTTCGGCGTGCTCTCCGTCTGGACCCTGGCCTGCGCGGTGGCCTACCTGCACGGGTTCGGGCGCCGGCCGGCCTGGGTGGGCGCCGAGTTCGTGGTGGTGATCGGCATGATCTGGGCGACGCGCCTGGTGGCCTCCGAGGACTGGATCGCGGCCAACCAATCCTGGCCGACCACGCTGTGGGCCACCAACGCCCCGATCTCCGCGGCGATCCTGGCCGGCCCGATCGTCGGGATGGGCACCGGCGTTGCGGTGATGGCGGTCTACGCCGCGCTCAAGGGTTCGGTCAGCTTCGACTTCACCCGCAACGCGACCATCGTCATCGAACTCGCGGTGGGGTTGGCGGTCGGCATGGCCGCCCAGACCGCCCGGCGCGCGCACGCCGAACTGGAACGGGCCGTGCGCATGTCGGCCGTCGTGGCCGAGCGGGAACGACTGGCCCGCCAGGTGCACGACGGGGTCATCCAGGTACTCGCCCTGGTGGCCCGGCGCGGACACGAGATCGGCGGCCCGACCGCCGAGCTCGCCGCACTCGCCGGCGAGCAGGAGCGCGCCCTGCGCCGGCTGGTCAGCGTCGAGACCGTCCGCGACGGCGCCGACGCGGAGTTCGTGGACCTGCGGACCCCGCTGAACCGCCGGGCCGACGACCGGGTGGTGGTGAGCGTGCCGGGCACGCCCGTGTTGCTCGGTGCCGCCGTGGTGGCCGAACTCGACGCCGCCGTCGGCAACGTCCTGGACAACGTGCGCGCCCACGCCGGCCCCGCCGCGCGCGCATTCGTGTTGCTCGAGGATCTCGGTGACAGCGTCACCATCAGCGTCCGCGACGACGGGGTCGGGATGCCCCCGGAACGCCTGGCGCAGGCCCGATCCGAGGGCCGGATGGGGATCTCGCAGTCGATCGTCGGCCGGCTCGAAGCGCTGTCCGGGTCCGCCCGGTTGACGACCGCCCCCGGCGAGGGTGTCGAATGGGAACTCACCGTGCCCACCCACCGACCCGAGGCTGGACCGCAGCGTGGCTGACGAAGACCCGGCGACGATCACCGTGATGGTCGTCGACGACCACCCGATCTGGCGCGACGCCGTCGCCCGTGACCTCGCCGACGAAGGCTTCGCGGTGGTGGCCACCGCCGACGGGGTGGCCGCGGCGCGGCGTCGGGCCGCGGTCGTGCGTCCCGATGTGGTGCTGATGGACATGCAGTTGGCCGACGGCGACGGCGCCGCCGCGACGGTCGGGGTCCTGGAGGTGTCCCCGACGAGTCGGGTGCTGGTGCTGTCGGCCTCCGGCGAGCGCGACGACGTGTTGCAGGCGGTGAAGGCCGGCGCCACCGGCTATCTGGTGAAGAGCGCCTCGAAGGCCGAGCTGACCGAGGCCGTGGCCGAAACCGCGCAGGGCCGCGCCGTGTTCACCCCGGGACTGGCCGGCCTGGTGCTGGGGGAGTACCGCCGCATCGCCCGCGGCCCCGGCGCCACGCCGTCCGGTCCCACCCTGACCGAGCGGGAGACCGAGGTGCTGCGGTATGTCGCAAAGGGCTTGACCGCCAAGCAGATTGCCGCCAAGCTCTCGGTCAGCCACCGCACCGTGGAGAACCACGTGCAGGCGACCTTCCGCAAGCTGCAGGTGGCCAACCGCGTGGAGTTGACCCGCTACGCCATCGAGCACGGCCTCGACAAGAATCCCTGAAGTCGCGTAGTCCTACTCATGCCCGCCGCCCCCGGCGCGGCGACGATGGCTGGCATGACTGCACCGCATCAGGTTGCCCTCCAACGGCTGTCCGACGAGTTCGGCCAGCTGTCGCAGCAGATGGCCCGGGTCGCCGGCCAACTCAGCGAACTGCAACGGTCCCTGCCGCTGCCGGTCCCGCCACCGCTGGCACCCCCGGTACCCCCGGCGCCCCTGCCGCCCCCGCCCGTCCTCGCACCCGTGCCGGCACCGCCCCCTCCGGTCTATGTGCCGCCGCCCGCCCCGCCGCGGCCGCCGTTGGCCGCGCGCCTGGGCACCGCCGACGGGCAGGGCTGGATCGGCAAGCTGCTGGCGGTCGCCGGGGTCGCGGTCACGCTGATCGGCGTGGTGCTGCTGCTGGTCCTGGCGGCCCAGGCCGGGATCCTGCGCCCGGAGGTGCGCGTCGGTGCCGGCGCCGTCCTGGCCGCCGCCCTGGTGGCGTCCGGGGTCCGGCTGTACCGCCGCCCCGGCGGGCAGGTCGGCGCGATCGCATTGGCCGCCACCGGCATCGCCGCGGCCTACATGGACGTCGTCGCCGTCACCACCATTTACGGCTGGTTGCCCGGCGCCGGCGGACTGGTGCTCGCGGCGCTGATCGGGGGAGGCGGGCTGACGCTGGCCCGGCGTTGGGACTCGCAGCAGCTCGGGTTGCTGGTGCTGGTCCCGCTGACCATCCTGGCCCCGATCGTCGCCGACGGGATCACGCTGCTGCTGATCGGGTTCATGATCGCGTTGTCGGCGGCGGCGCTGCCGGTGCAACTCGGCAAGGACTGGGTGTGGATGCATGCGGCGCGCACCGCCGCGGTGACGCTGCCGCTGTTGGCCGCGTTGTTCATCGCCTCGGTCGCCGGCGAACTCGGCTCCGGCGACGACGTGTGGCTGTTGGGCGGGGCCTGCGCGATCGCGGCGCTGCTGGCCGTGCTCGGCGCGCTGCTGTTGCTGCCGCACGCGGGTAACCCGACGGCGACCGCGCTGCTGACCGTGGCCGGCGCGCTGCCGGCGTTGGCGGCGGCCGTCGCGGTGCCGCGCACCCTCGGGGCGCTGCTGGCCGGCGCGCTCGCCGCCGGCCTGCTGGTCCTCGTCGTGATGCCGCGCCGGCTGCCGGGCGTCGAGGGCGCGGTGGTCGCGATCTGGTCGGCCTTGTCGGCGGTCGCCGCCCTGATCGCCGTCACGGTGGCCTTCGCCGGTCACGTCGAGGGGCCGGTCCTGCTCGGGCTGGCGCTGATCGTGGGTCTCGCGGGTCGTCGCAGCCGCGTCGCCCGGTGGGTCGCGGCCGGTTTCGCCGTTCCGGGCGCCATGCTCTACGTCGCGTTCGCCCCGCCGGAGACCCTGCTGCGCGCGACCGAGCTGAACGCCGCCGTCGCGGTGTCGACGTTGATCTCCAGCGTGCTGGCCGTGGCCGTCGCCCTGGTGTTGGCGTGGACGTGGACCGGCAGCGGCCGGCTCGATGCGGACGAGGCCCGATTCACCTGGGCCGCCGCCGCGGTCATCGCGCTCTACTCGGTCACGATGTTCACCGTCACGGCCGGCGTGCTGGTGGCCGACGACGGCGGCTTCCTGGCCGGGCACATGGTCGCCACCATCTGCTGGATCGGCGCGGCGGCCGCGCTGTTCGGCCTGGCCCGCCGGCTGTCGGGCGGGGAGGCGCGGACCGCACCCCTGCTCGGCGGGTTGGCGCTGACGGCGGCCGCCACGGCCAAGCTGTTCCTGTTCGACCTCGGCACGCTCGACGGCATGTTCCGGGTGGCGGCGTTCATCGTCGTCGGCCTGGTCTTGTTGGCGATGGGCGCGAATTACGCGCGCAGTCTGGCCACGACCGACGAAAAGGCGACCAATTCGGGGGCAATAAAGGAAAGGCTCAATTAAACGAAGGGTTGCCTTACCTATCGTGATGAACGCTACAGGCCGTTTCGGAATTGTCCCGCGGGGTTATCCGTTGTAAATGATTGACGTGGTAAAACGAGTCCAGCCCAGGTGGAAGGCATAACGCGGGAAACCTGAATGCTTTCCCCTAGACTCCAAATATCACCCGAATGTACCCCGCAACGGAAAAAGGGAGAAATCGAAAAATGAGTGCGGTAGCAACCATTAACAACAAGCGGCGCGAAGCCAGCGAGATTGTCGGATTCGCCCCGTCCGAGAAGTTCATCGAGAACCTGCAGCGCGTGCTCGTCGACCTGATCGAACTGCAACTGCAGGGCAAGCAGGCGCACTGGAACGTCGTCGGCAGCAACTTCCGCGACCTTCACCTCCAGCTCGACGAACTCGTCGACTTCGCCCGGGCCGGCAGCGACACCGTCGCCGAGCGGATGCGGGCGCTGTGGGCGGTGCCGGACGGCCGCACCGACACCGTGGCCGCGACCACCTCCTTGCCGGAGTTCCCGCCGCATGAGCAGAACACCGCGGAAGTGGTGGACCTGATCACCACCTCGATCCAGGCCAGCGTGGACACCATGCGCGCCGTCCACGACGCCGTCGACGCCGAGGATCCCACCACCGCCGACATCCTGCACGGACAGATCGAGGGCCTCGAGAAGTTGGCCTGGCTGATCAAGTCGGAGAACCGGAAGGTCTAACCCGCCTAGACGATTCGACTGACGACTCGACTGACGATTCGACCCGCCCAGTCCCGGACTGGGCGGGTCGATCGCCGTCCGGGGCCGGTTCGCCGGGACGGCCCACCAGATACCAGGTGCGCATCGGACCCTTGCCCTTGATCTCGACCTCGCCGCGCTCCGCGAAGACGAATTCGTCGCGCAAGCACCGGTAGACCGCGTCGGGCACCTGGATGCGGCCCTCCTGGTCCGTGGACTCCATGCGGGAGGCCACGTTGACCGCGTCGCCCCACACGTCGTAGAAGAACCGGCGCTCGCCCACCACGCCGGCGACCACGGGCCCGCTGGCCATCCCGATCCGGATCGGCACCGGCCGGCCCGCGGGGTCGCGCAGGTCGGCGACCACGGCCGCCATGTCCAGGGCCAGATCCGCCAATGCGCGCAGGTGATCGGCGCGCGGTTCCGGCACCCCGCTGACCACCATGTAGGAATCCCCGGTGGTCTTGATCTTCTCCAGGCCGTGCCGGTCCACCAGCCGATCGAACTCCGTGTAGAGACCGTCGAGGAAGCGCACCAACTCGGTCGGCGCGGTCTCGCTGGCGCGACGGGTGAACCCGGCGATGTCGGCGAACAGGATCGACGCGTCGTCATAGGAGTCGGCGATCATGTCGTGGCCGGGGTCCTTGAGCCGCTCGGCGATGCTCGCCGGCAGGATGTTGGCCAGCAGCTTCTCGGAGCGTTCGTACTCCTGCTCCATCGCCGCCTCGGCGCGGCGGATCTCCCGCAGCGCGTACCAGACCGTGGCCACCGCCATCAGCGACGCCGACGCGACCGAGACGACGAAGCCCACCCGGATGCTCCAATCCGGTTGCACGCCAGTGTCATCGGGAATGTTCAGTTCCAACACGATGGCCAGGACGACCCCGAGCGCGGCCAGGGCGCCGGCCAGCACGATGCGCTCGATGCCGAGCACCAGCACCAGGATCGAGGCAGCCACCAGGAAGTAGAACTGCAGCCCCGATCCCGTCCCGATGGTCCAGGCCTGGACGAACACCGAGGTGTAGGCGACAACGATGAAACACAGCGCCGCCAGCAGGTCGGACACCTTCCCGAGCAGGGGGATGACCAGGAACAACACGGCCGAGACGATGTTGACGATCGCCACCTGCAGGGCGCCGAAACCACCGACCAGCCCCCAGGTCCCGAAGCCCGCGCTGACCAGGGCCGCGATCAGTGCGGCGACCTCGAGCACCCGGATCTGCCGCGAGGTCCGGGCCACGTAGTGCTCGTTGCGCACCGACAGACACGGGTTCTCCCGCGGCAACCGGCCGTGGACCAGTACCGACGCCGCCGAGGACCGCCGTATCGGCATCTTCGCAGCGTAGCCCCGCAGCGCCGACTCAGGAGGTCAGCAGCACAAATCGAACAGCGTGGTCGACCACCGCGTCCAGATCGGCGCCCAGCGCACCGGACAGCCACTGCTGCGCCAGCTCCGCCATGGCGCCGGTGAACATCGCGGCCGCCACCAGGGTCGCGGTGCTGTCGTCACCGGGGTGCGCGTGCTCGCGCTGGCTGCGCACCATCTGCTGCAGGGTCTCCTGGGCGATCTGGCGTCGCGCGGTGAGCACCGGGTTGGCCCGCGCCTCGGTGAACAGCACCCGACCGCGGCGCGGGTCGGCCGAGCTGAAGCCCAGCACGGCGCGGACGCCGGCGCGCATCCGGTCCACGTCGGTGCCCCCGACGGCGTCGATGACCGCCTGGATGGCCGCCTGCACCTCCGCGTTCATCTCGTCGGCGACCTTGTCGTAGACCGCGCCCAGCAGTTCATCGGTGTCGCCGAAGCTCTCGTAGAAGTACCTGGTGTTCAGCGCCGATTCGCGGCACACCGATCGCACGGACACCGCCCCCTCGCCGCCCTCGCCGAACAACGCGAACGCCGCGTTGATCAGTAGCGCACGGCGCTCGATGCGGCGGTCGGTCAGCGGGACACCCGCCCACCTGGTGGGGCTGGACACGGGGCCAGCCTAGTGCCAACCAACTCTGGACACACCCGTATCCAGATCGCTAGGGTGAGACGCATGCAACTCCCGCATCAGCTGCTGCAGTCCAAGATCGCCGGGTTCTACGACGACGAGATCCGGAGCCGCTACTTCCGCGGGCTGGACTTCGCCGGCCCGGAGGGGGATCCGGGCTGGTTCGGGCCCGGCAGCGCGGTCTGGCACGTCCACTCGCACATGCCGGCCCTGGTGTTCGGGTTGCAGTGCGCGGCCTACATCGAGCGCTTCGACCCCAGCATCTTCTGGATGGGCGTGCACCACTCGCGACTCGTCGACCGCCCGGAGGACGACCTGTTCGACCTCCGGATCAACCCCGAAGGGGCCGCGGTGCGACTGGCGCATTCGGTGTCCTTCTTCATCGGCACCGCGTACGGGTCGACGGAGACCGCCCAGCGGTTGGCCAACACCGTGCGGGCCATGCACCACACCGTCAAGGGGGTGCGTCCGGACGGGCTGCCGTATGACGCCGACGATCCCGAGTGGCTGCGCTGGAATTATGCGACCGTGGTGTGGGGGATCGCCACGGCGCACGAGTACTACCACCCGAACCCGTTGCGGGGCAAGAAGATCGACCGGTACTACCGCGAGTTCGTCAAGGTCGGTCACGCGCTCGGCGGCACCGACCTGCCCGAGACCAAGGCGCAGACCCTCGAGTGTCTGCACTCCTACCTGCCCAAGTTGGCCATCACCTACGGGACCGCCGCCGCGACCGGGCTGAACCTGGCCGACGCCAAATACCCCGGCCCACCCGGCGGCGAGTTCATCGACTGGGCGATCCGCGACACCCTGCCCAGCTGGGCCGCGGCCATGGTGATGTACAAGCGGCCCAACCCGATCGAGCGGGCGCTGCGCCAGGCGTCGGTGTGGAGCGTCATCAACGGTCTGCACCTGGCCATGGGACCGCTGCCCGAGTTCCGGCAGGCCCAGAAGCGCGTCGCCAACGGGGTTGTCGGCGAACCCACCTCGCCGGATTACGTACCCGGCTCCGACCCCGAACGCAGCCGGGCCACCATCGAGGAGCTCGCCGACCAGCTGGTGTGAGCCGGGCTCACCGCCGGACCGGGGTCCCGGTGATCACGGCGAGCAGGTTGTGCCAGGCGTCCGACGGTTCGTTGACGACGTCGCTGTGCGCGGCCGGCCCCGACATCACCGAGCCGTCCAGCCGGCGGCCGGTGCCCAGCCGCCACACCCCCGACATCTCGTCGGGATCGGCGCCGTGCGGCCCACCCGGCAGCCCCTGCACCCACGCGATCGGGTCGCCCGGCGCGGTCATCGAGTATCGCTGCACATCGGGATTGCGGTTGTTCCAGTCGGATTCGTCGAAGACCCCGACGCCGGCGCCGGCGGCCTCCACGTAGACGGTCCGATCCGCGGTGAGGCCCAACCGTTCCGCGGTGCCCAGGATCGAGCCGCCGTACGAGTGCCCGAGGTAGGTCACCGGCACGTGCCGCCCGGTGGCATCGACGGTGCGGTCGACGTCCTCGCTGAACGCCACCAACCGCGGCGCCATCGCTACGGCGTAGCTGGGGTCGGCGGCCTCGACCAGGCCGGTGACCGGGTCCGGACCGGTCGGAAACGGGCCGCCGAGATAGGTGATCATCGCGACCTCGCCGCGGCCGGCGGCGACGAAGCGCCGCGCGGTGCGGACGTTGGCCGCCGAGTCGAGCACCGTGGTGTTCATCCCGGGCACCAGCACCCCGAGGCTGCCCGCGGTGCGTAGGTCGCCGTGCAGTTCGATCAACGAGGACCGGGCCGGGTCGAACGCCAGGATCTGCCGGGGCCGCACCCGCGCGGAACGTCCCGTGGGATCGGTGACGTCCGCGAGCAGGCCCCGGTAGAACTCGATGCGGCGGTGGGCATCTCGGTCATGCGCGGCGATCGCGGCCGCCCGCCAGCCCGGGTCGAGGTAGGCCGCCGCGCGCACGCGGTCGCGCGCCCCCGGGGTGCCCCAGCCACCGATGCCGGCGCCCAGGCCGAAACCGCCCGCCAGCGCGGCACCGATCTTGTCGTTCTCGGGGCGGGCCAGGATGTCTTGTTGGGCGGCAATGGCTTCGGCGATGTTGATCCGGTTGGCGGCCACCCGGAGGTCCCAGGGCACGCCATCGGTGTTGCCGACCTGAAGCGGTGCGCCCGCGACCAGTCGCCGGCGCTGCTCGGTGCTCATCGCCGAGATCTGCTCGCCGATGCGGTCCTGGCTCATGGTCGGCCAGCCGGCGACCACCTCGGCGGCCGCGGGTGTCGTCGCGACCGGTCTCGCCGCGGGTGCCGCGGCGAGGGTCAGCGCGCGCTCGATCGCCCCCGCGACATCATGGTCGGCCGCCAGGACCTGGCGCAGCCCGTGGTACACCCGCGATGTCAGCTCACCGGAACGGTCGGGGGTCACGGTGCCGTCGTCGCCGATCAGGTTCCCGTCGGCGCGAACTGCGGCGAGCAGTCCGAGGAACTCCGCGTGCGCCGCGCCGAGCACCCGTCCGCCCCGGCGGGCCTGCACCGCGGCCGCCCCCATCCGCGCCGCCCAGTCCGAGGCCGCGGCCTCGAGGTGCTGGGCCTGCGCCCAACCGCGCTCGGCCGCCTCGCCGTGCCAGCTGTCGCGGTCCAGCCGATGCAGCGTGTCCGCGAGCGCGCGCCACCGCGCGGCCAGCGCGGCCCAGCCGTCGGCGGCGGCGAACAGCGCCTCGGGTCGCCACCGCTCGACCTGGCCGACTGTCGGCGCGGCGGTCATGGCCGCAGCCGCACCGCCGCGGCCGCGTCGGCATCGGTCATTCGGTCGGCCGCGGCCTCGGTGCGCTGCGCCCAGCGCACGGTGTCGGCGGCCAGGGCACGCGGGTCCGGCGGCACCGTCCGGGCCAGTGCCGAGCCGGGCAGTGCGGCACCCAGGTCGACATCCGAGAACGGGCGCAGCGCCTCGGCGAGGTCGAGGACGTCGCGGGCCGCGGTGCGGAGCCGGTCGGCATCGAGGGACAGTGCGGTGGGTTCCATCGGCGCATGCTGGCGCCGGTTGCGCCCCTGGTGTGCGCGGCGATCCACAGCGTCGACCGGTGCGCTGGTGGGGCTGTCAAGTCAGGTCCGGACGCTCTTGCGGCGATTCTTCCGCACCGTTGCGACCGCCCAACCCGTAAGCTCGACATCGTGCAGCGACGAATCATGGGCATCGAGACCGAATTCGGTGTCACCTGCACGTTCCACGGCCATCGGCGGCTGTCACCGGACGAGGTAGCCCGGTACCTGTTCCGCCGCGTGGTGTCGTGGGGCCGCAGCTCGAATGTTTTCCTGCGTAACGGTGCGCGCCTGTATCTGGACGTGGGCAGCCATCCGGAGTACGCCACCGCCGAGTGCGACAGCCTCATCCAGCTGGTCACCCACGACCGCGCGGGTGAGCGGGTGCTCGAGGACCTGCTGATCGACGCCGAACAGCGGTTGGCCGACGAGGGCATTGGCGGGGACATCTACCTGTTCAAGAACAACACCGACTCCGCCGGCAACTCCTACGGCTGCCACGAGAACTATCTGATCGTGCGGGCCGGCGAATTCTCCCGGATCTCGGATGTGCTGCTGCCCTTCCTGGTCACCCGGCAGCTGATCTGCGGGGCGGGCAAGGTGTTGCAGACGCCGAAGGCCGCGACCTTCTGCCTGTCGCAGCGCGCCGAGCACATCTGGGAGGGCGTGTCGAGCGCGACCACCCGCAGCCGCCCGATCATCAACACCCGCGACGAACCGCACGCCGACGCCGAGAAGTACCGGCGGCTGCACGTCATCGTCGGCGACTCCAACATGTGCGAGTCGACCACCATGCTGAAGGTGGGCACCGCCGCGTTGGTGCTGGAGATGATCGAAGCCGGCGTCCCGTTCCGGGATTTCTCCCTGGACAACCCGATTCGGGCCATCCGAGAGGTCAGCCACGACCTGACCGGACGGCGCCCGGTCCGGCTGGCCGGCGGCCGGCAGGCCAGCGCCCTGGACATTCAGCGCGAGTACTACGCCCGCGCGGTCGAGCACCTGCAGAACCGCGAACCCGACACCCAGCTGCAGCAGGTCGTCGACCTGTGGGGCCGCCAACTCGACGCGGTGGAGAGTCAGGACTTCGCCAAGGTCGACACCGAGATCGACTGGGTGATCAAGCGCAAGCTGTTCCAGCGCTATCAGGACCGCTACGACATGGAGCTCTCCGATCCCAAGATCGCGCAGCTGGACCTGGCCTACCACGACATCAAGCGCGGCCGCGGAGTCTTCGACCTGCTGCAGCGCAAGGGTCTGGCCGCCCGGATCACCACCGACGAGGAGATCGACGAGGCCGTCAACACCCCGCCGCAGACCACCCGCGCGAAGCTGCGCGGTGAGTTCATCGCCGCGGCGCAGGAGGCCGGCCGCGACTTCACCGTCGACTGGGTGCACCTCAAGCTCAACGATCAGGCGCAACGCACGGTGCTGTGCAAGGACCCGTTCCGCGCCGTCGACGAGCGGGTCAAGCGACTCATCGCGTCGATGTAGGGGCGTGGGCTGACAACGTGACGACCGCCAAAGTCGAACGGTTGATGAACCTCGTCATCGCCCTGCTGTCGACGCACGGGTACATCACCGCCGAACGAATCCGCAAGAGCGTCGCCGGGTACGGCGACAGCCCCAGCGACGACGCGTTCTCGCGCATGTTCGAACGCGACAAGAACGAACTGCGCGATCTGGGCATCCCGCTGGAGACGGGCCGGGTGTCCTCGCTGGACCCCACCGAGGGCTACCGCATCAACCGCGACGCCTACGCGTTGCCGGACATCGAACTGACCGCCGACGAGGCCGCCGTCGTCGCCGTGGCCACCCAGCTGTGGCAGTCCCCGGAGCTGGTCACCGCCACCCAGGGTGCGCTGCTCAAACTGCGGGCCGGCGGCGTGGACGTCGAACCGGAGGTGGGCGTCCCGCTGTCCGCCCCCGCCGGATTCCCCGGCCTGCGCGGCTCCGAGGGGGTGCTGCCGGTGCTGCTCTCGGCCATCAACGCCGGCAAGGTCGTCGAGTTCGACCACCGCTCATCGAGGACCGCGCCGTTCACCAAGCGCACCGTCGAACCGTGGGGCGTGATCACCCACCACCGACGCTGGTACCTGGTCGGGCACGACCGCGACCGCGACGACACCCGCACGTTCCGGCTGTCCCGGATGGGCACCGACGTCGCCGCCGTCGGCCCCGCCGGTGCGGTCCGACCGCCCGACGGCGTGGACCTGCGCGCGGTGGTGACCAAGGCCGTCGCCGAGGCCCCCGGCGGGGTGCAGGCCCGGGTCTGGGTGGCCGACGGCCGCGCCACCTCGCTGCGCCGGGCCGGCACCTCGACGGGACCGAGGACGTTGGGCGGCCGTGACGGCGAGGTCATCGAACTCGACACCGGCCCCTACAACGGACTGGTCCGCGAGATCGCGGGACACGGCGCCGACGCGGTGGTGTTGGAACCGGCGGCGCTGCGCGACGAGGTCCTGGCGCGGCTGCGCGCCGCCGCGGGGGAGGCCATCCGATGAGCAGTTCGGTGTCGGCGCGGCTGGTCCGGCTGCTCAACATGGTGCCGTATCTCAAGGCCAACCCGCGGATCACCTACGCGGAGGCCGCCGCCGATCTGGGGGTCACCCGCAAGCAACTCCAGCAGGACCTGGATCAGCTGTGGATGTGCGGACTGCCCGGCTATGGCCCCGGCGATCTGATCGACTTCGAGTTCTCCGGCGACACCATCAACGTGACGTTCTCCGCCGGCATGGACGAGCCGCTGCGGTTGACCTCCCCGGAGGCCACCGGTCTGCTGATGGCGCTGCGCGCGCTGGCCGACGTGCCCGGCGTGGTGGACCCCGAGGCCGCCCGCAGCGCGATCGCCAAGATCGAATCCGCGGCCGGGGCGGTGCACCCGACCGGTGCCGTCGCCGCCGAACCGGAGCGTGCCCCGGCCGAAAGTGAGGCGGCCGCGGCGGTCCGCGAGGCCGTGCGCAGCGGCCATGCCGTGCGCCTCGAGTACTACTCGGCCTCCCGCGACACGCTGTCCGAACGGATCGTGGACCCCATCCGCGTGGTCCTGGTGGGCGACCACAGCTATCTGGAGGCCTGGTCCCGCGAGGCCGAGGGAGTGCGACTGTTCCGGTTCGACCGGATCGTGGACGCCTCGGTGCTCGACGAGGCCTCCGCACCGCCGGAGCCGGCCCTGCAGGGCAGCACCGACACGTCGCTGTTCGACTCCGATCCCGCGCTGCCGGCCGCCACGCTGCGGATCTCCCCGGAGGCGGCGTGGACGCTGGAGTACTACCCGATGCGGGTGCTGCGCGAGCTGCCCGACGGGCATTTCGAGGCCGCGATGACGTACGCGTCCGACGAGTGGATGGCACGATTGGTGTTGGGTTTCGGCGCCGAAGTCACCGTCGTCGAGCCCGCCGAACTGGCCGAGCGGGTCCGTCGGGCCGCGCACGCCGCACTGGGCGCCTACGCCGAGGCGGGGTAGCATCAAGCCAACGTCTGGAGGTAACCAAAGTGGGTGCTCTTAGTCCGTGGCACTGGGCAATTCTCATTGTGGTGATCGTCTTGCTCTTCGGGGCCAAGCGGTTGCCGGACGCCGCGCGTTCCCTCGGCAAGTCGATGCGCATCTTCAAGGCCGAGGTCAAGGAACTGCAGACCGACAAGCCGGACCCGGCGCCGACCCAGGTGCAGTCCGAGCGGGTCGTCGATCCGGTGGCGAACCCGGACCCGAACCACACCGACGCCCGCCCGGCCTGACGGCCGCCGCGGTCCACCTGGTCCTAGGCCGCGTCACCCTCCGGTGGCGCGTGACTGAACTCATCCCGTGAAAACTCCCGGCGTCTTCAAACGGCTCGACCCGCGGCAGCGCCGCAGCAGAGTCAACCCCGACGGGACGATGTCGCTCGTCGACCACATCCGCGAACTGCGCACGCGGCTGCTGATCTCCATGGCGGCGATCGTGCTCACCACCGCCGTCGGCTTCCTCTGGTACAGCTACGGCGTCTTCGGGTTCGACAGCCTCGGGGAATGGTTGCGCGGGCCCTACTGTGCGTTGCCGGAGTCGGCGCGCGCCGAGATCAGCGCCGACGGCGGCTGCCGCCTGTTGGCCACCGGGCCGTTCGACCAGTTCATGCTGCGCCTCAAGGTGGCGTTGGCGGCGGGCATCGTCCTGGCCTGCCCGGTGTGGTTCTACCAACTGTGGGCGTTCATCACCCCGGGGCTGTACAAGAAGGAGCGCCGGTTCGCGGTCACCTTCGTGGTGACGGCGGCGGTGCTGTTCGTCGCCGGCGCGCTGCTGGCCTACCTGGTGCTGTCCAAGGCCCTGCACTTCCTGTTGACCGTCGGCAGCGACGTCCAGGTCACCGCGCTGTCCGGCGAGCAGTACTTCGGCTTCCTGATCAACCTGCTGCTGGTGTTCGGCGTCGGTTTCGAGTTCCCGCTGATCCTGATCATGCTCAACGCCGTCGGGGTGCTGCCGTACGCGAAGCTCAAGGAGTGGCGGCGCGGGCTGATCCTAGCCGTGTTCGTGTTCGCGGCGTTCGCGACACCGGGCAACGACCCGTTCTCCATGCTGGCGCTGGGCCTGGCGTTGACCCTGCTGATGGAGTTCGCCATCCAGATCGCCCGCCTCCACGACCGGCGCAAGGCCAAGCGTGAACGCGCCCGGGAGGCCGAACTCGACGACGACGAGGCGTCGGTGATCGAGCCGCCGACCCAGGTCGGCGCACCCACCAGCATTGCGCACGACGATGTCACCTGAGGGATCGCCTGAGGCCGGCGAACTCGACCGGTTCGCGACGCAGCTGCCGTTCACCCTGGACGACTTCCAGCGGCGCGGCTGTGAGGCCCTCGAGCGCGGCCACGGCGTGCTGGTGTGCGCGCCG
Organism: Mycolicibacterium chitae; assembly: GCF_900637205.1. Lineage (NCBI taxonomy): Bacteria > Bacillati > Actinomycetota > Actinomycetes > Mycobacteriales > Mycobacteriaceae > Mycobacterium > Mycolicibacterium chitae. The sequence continues at coordinate 2,636,199 of NZ_LR134355.1, read as the reverse complement.
ACCGGCGCGGGCAAGACGGTGGTCGGGGAGTTCGCGGTGCACCTGGCCCTGGCCGCCGGGCGCAAGTGCTTCTACACCACGCCCATCAAGGCGCTGAGCAATCAGAAGCACACCGACCTGGTGCGCCGGTACGGACCCGAGCGGATCGGCTTGCTCACCGGTGATGTCTCGGTCAACGCCGACGCCCCGGTGGTGGTGATGACCACCGAGGTGTTGCGCAACATGCTGTACGCGAATTCCCCGGCGCTGCACGGGCTTTCCTACGTCGTCATGGACGAGGTGCACTTCCTGGCCGACCGGATGCGCGGGGCGGTGTGGGAGGAGGTCATCCTGCACCTGCCCGAGGAGGTCCGGCTGGCCAGCCTGTCCGCCACCGTGAGCAACGCCGAGGAATTCGGCGGCTGGATGCAGACCGTGCGCGGCGACACCACGGTGATCGTCGACGAGGAGCGCCCCGTCCCGCTGTGGCAGCACATGCTGGTGGGCCGGCGCCTGTTCGACCTGTTCGACTACGACGGGACCGCGCGCGGCAAGAAGCTGCTGGTCGATCCGGAACTGGTGCGCCACATCGCGCATCGGCGCGAGGCCGACCAGCTCAGCGACTGGCGGCCCCGCAGCCCCAAGGGCCGCGGCTCGCACCGGGGCCGGCCCGGGTTGTTCCGCCCGCCGTCGCGACCGGACGTGATCGCCACCCTGGACAGCGAGGGGCTGCTGCCCGCCATCACCTTCGTGTTCTCCCGGGTGGGCTGCGACGCCGCGGTCAAGCAGTGCCTGCGCTCGTCGATGCGGCTGACCACCGACTCCGAACGCGCCCGCATCGCCGAGATCATCGAGCGTCGGTGCGGTGACCTGCCGGATGCGGACCTGCCGGTGCTGGGCTACTACGAGTGGCGCGAGGGGTTGCTGCGCGGGCTGGCGGCCCACCACGCCGGGATGCTGCCGGTCTTCCGGCACACCGTCGAGGAACTGTTCGCCGCCGGCCTGGTGAAGGCCGTCTTCGCCACCGAGACACTGGCTTTGGGCATCAACATGCCGGCCCGCACCGTGGTCCTGGAGCGGCTGGTGAAGTTCAACGGTGAACAACACGCGCCGCTGACCCCCGGGGAGTACACGCAGCTGACCGGCCGCGCGGGGCGACGGGGGATCGACGTCGAGGGCCACGCGGTGGTGATCTGGAATCCGATGGAGAGCTCGGCCGAACCCGCCGAGGTCGCCGGCCTGGCCTCCACCCGGACCTTCCCGCTGAAGAGTTCGTTCGCGCCGTCCTACAACATGACGATCAACCTGGTCGGACAGATGGGGCCCGCGCAGGCCCGGGACCTGTTGGAACGCTCGTTCGCGCAGTATCAGGCGGATCGTTCGGTGGTGGGCCTGGTCCGCGGGGTCGAGCGCGGCGAGCGGCTGCTCGACGAGATCGCCGACGAGATCGGCGGCCGGGACAGCGCGCTGCTCGACTACGCGCGGCTGCGCGCCAAGATCTCCGAACGCGAACGGGCCCAAGCGCGTTCGTCGCGCCTGCAGCGGCGCCACGCCGCCACCGAGGCGTTGGCCGCCCTGCGGCGCGGCGACATCATCAACGTGTCCTCGGGTCGGCGCGGCGGGCTCGCCGTCGTGCTCGAGGCGGCCCGCGACGACGACGACCCGCGGCCCCTGGTGCTCAGCGAGCACCGCTGGGCGGGCCGGATCTCCTCGGCCGACTACTCCGGCGGCGCCGCTCCGCTGGGCACCATGTCGCTGCCCAAACGGGTCGAGCATCGTCAGCCCCGGGTGCGGCGCGATCTGGCCTCGGCGCTGCGGTCGGCGGCCGCCGGGCTCGACGTGCCCTCGCAGCGGCGCAAGCGCGGCGGTCAGGACCCCGACAACGATCCCGAGCTGATCGCGCTGCGCGAGGAGTTGCGCCGGCACCCGGCCCACAGCGCGCCCGACCGGGAGGAGAAGGTCCGCGCCGGCGAGCGGTACCTGCGCATCGAACGGGAGAACGACCTGCTGCGGCAGAAGATCGCCGCCGCCACCAACTCGCTGGCCCGCACGTTCGACCGCATCGTCGGGCTGCTGGTCGAGCGGGGGTTCATCGCCTCGGAAGCCGCCTCCGATCCCGGCCCGGACACCGGCAAGCGCGCGCTGCGGATCACCGACGACGGCCGGTTGCTGGCCCGCATCTACAGCGAGAGTGATCTGCTGGTGGCCGAGTGTCTGCGCACCGGGGTATGGAACAAGCTGGCCCCCGCCGAACTGGCGGCCGTCCTCTCGGCGGTGGTGTTCGAATCGCGCGGCAGCGACGGGCCGTCACCGCAGCTGTACGACGCGCCCACCGCCGGGCTGCGCCGGGCCCTGGTCGGCACGCGTCGGCTCTCGGGGGAGTTGCGGGCCGAGGAGAACCGCCACCGCATCGCGCCGTCGCGCGACATCGACGAGGGTTTCATCGCGACCATGTACCGGTGGGCCAGCACGGGCGACCTGACCGAGGCGCTCGCGGTGGCCGATACCAGCAGTTCGGCCACCCGACCGCAGCCGCTGTCGGCCGGCGATTTCGTGCGCTGGTGCCGACAGGTCCTCGACCTGCTCGATCAGGTCCGCATCGCGGCCCCGAACCCCGAATTGCGCGCCGTCGCCAAGCGGGCCATCGACGCCGTCCGCCGCGGCGTGGTGGCCGTCGACAACACCTGACGGAGCCGTCGCACCAGCGCAAAGCGGCCCTTCGACACGGTGCAAACGTTGCTCGCACCGTCGCCGGATGTGCGCTGTCAACCGGTAGGGTGAGGCAACCGCTACGGTTGATGCCGGCGCACGTGTTACCCAGTTTGCGAGGAGAGATGATGAGCGGACCGCAGGGACCGGACCCGACGCAGCCGTGGCAGGGTCAGGATCAACCCGCGGGCGAGTCCGCTGACCAGCCGAACCCGCAGCCCCAGGAATGGCAGCCGCCGCAGCAGCCCGAGGCCGGGTCCGAGGGTGCGCCGTCGGGCTGGCAGCCGCCCGCCTACACCCCGCCGCAGTACGGTCAGCCCCCGCAGTACGGCCAGCCGGGCGGGGCCCCCGGGTATCCGCCGCCCCCGCCGCCGCAGTACGGCCAGCCGGGCCAGTACGGACAACCGGGGCAACCCGGCCAGCCGCAATATGGCCAGCCGCAGTACGGCCAGCCGGGTCAGTACGGTCAGCCGCCGCAGTACGGCCAGCCGGGCCAATACGGTCAGCCGCAGTACGGGCAGCCGGGCCAGTACGGCCAGTACCCGCCGGGGCCCGGCGACGGTGCCAAGTCGAACACCGCGCTGATCGCGATCCTCGGTGGACTCGGTGCCATCGTGGTCATCGCGTTCCTGATCCTGGGCTTCTGGCTGCCGGGCTTCTTCGTGACCACCAAGCTCGACGTCAACAAGGCCCAGGAGGGCGTCCAGCAGATCCTGTCGGACGAGGCAAACGGCTACGGCGCCAAGAACGTTCAGGACGTCAAGTGCAACGGCGGCGAGAACCCCAAGGTGCAGAAGAACTCCACCTTCACCTGTGAGGTCAGCATCGACGGCACCAAACGTCAGGTGACGGTGACGTTCCAGGACGACGAGGGCACCTACGAGGTGGGGCGGCCGAAGTAGCCGCTCAGCCCGCCGGCGCGTCCGGCAACGAGTCCAGGGCCTTCTGCAGGCGACCGATCGACGATCCGACCCCGTAGGCCGCGGCCAGGTCCGCGACCCGCTGGGGGTCCTTGGCCGTCAACGGCAACGCATCGGTGGGTGCGGACAGTTCCACCGGCGCGTCCGTGGCCACCCGCACCACCGGTTCGGCCGCCTTCAGGTAGTCCCGGCCCGCCGCCAGCTTGGCCCGAATCCCCTTGGCAACAGTGGATTTCGGGTCCTCGGCGGCGGCGAGGATGCCGGCCAGCGAGCCGTGCCGGGCCAGCAGGGTGGCGGCGGTCTTCTCGCCGATACCCGCGACCCCGGGCAGGCCGTCGGAGGGATCCCCGCGCAGCAGCGCCAACTCGGCGTAGCCCGCGCCCGCCCGGTCCAGCGGCACCCCGAACTTCTCGGCCACCTCGACCGGCCCGAACAGCGGCGCCCGGGCCAGGCCGCGGCCCAGGTAGAGCACCCGCACCGGCACCGGGTCGTCGGCGACCACCTGGAGCAGGTCCCGGTCGCCGCTGACGACCACGACGGGGTCGCGGCGCTCCCGGGCCGCCAGCGTGCCCAGGACGTCATCGGCCTCGAAGCCGGCGGCGCCGCCGGTGACCAGCCCGAACGCGTCGAGCAGTTCGAAGATCATCTCGACCTGGGGCGTCAGCTCGTCGGGGACTTCCTCGATATCCGGTGCGGCGCCGGGGGTTTCGACCTCCACCCGGTGCGCCTTGTAGGACGGGACCAGGTCCACCCGCCACTGCGGGCGCCAATCCAGATCCAGGCACACCACCAGGCGGGTCGGGCGCTGCTGGGTGATCACCGTCGCGACGGCGTCGAAGAATCCGCGCACCGCGTTGACGGGGCGGCCGTCGGGCGACTTCAGCGAGGACGGCAGGCCGAAGAACGAGCGGAACCACATGCTGGCGCCGTCGAGCAGCACCACGCGGCCGGCGGAATCAGAGACCATGCTGGCGATCCTTCCCTAACGGGCCATCGTCGAGTCCGGGGCGCTCCAGTCGGTGGAGACGAAGCGGTGCGCGATCAGCCATTCGGTGCCGTCGGGCCCCTCGACGGGCACTAGGTCATCGCGGTAGCGGCCGTAGTGGTCCAACCCGATCTCGGTGAACACCGTGAAGTACGACGACACCCGCGCGGAACGCGGGGTGAGTTCGGTGAACCGGATGTTGGCCAGGTTGTGCCGGACGATGCGGCGCACGTCGGCGGCCGCCGGGGCGGTCTGGGCCACCGCGCCGAGTCGGTCGACGATGGCCGCGCGGCCGCGCAGCGGGGGCTCGCCGCGGATCTCGAGCACACCGTCCTCGCAGAACGTGGCCGCCAGATCGTCGACCCGGCCCGCGTCACCCGACCAGGTGTAGCGGGCCAGCGTGTCGCGGACATGTTCACGGGCGCTCAATTCCCAGGGTTGCACTCCGTGATCCTAAGGCCGCCGACGCCAACTAACCTGGAGGCCATGACTGCCAACCGGTTCGACACCAGTGTCTACGCGCATCGCCTGCGCGCCGCCGCGGAGGCGGCCTCGGCGGCGGGCCTGGCCGGGCTGATCATCACCCCCGGCTACGACCTGCGGTATCTGGTGGGTTCGCGCGCGCAGACCTTCGAGCGTCTCACCGCCCTGGTGGTGCCGGTGGGTCGCGAACCCACGCTGGTGATCCCGCGCCTGGAGTTGGCGTCGCTGAAGGAGTCCGCGGTGCACGAGCTCGGTCTGGCCGTCAAGGACTGGGTCGACGGGCAGGACCCCTACGACATGGTGGTCGACGCCCTCGGCGGTGATCCGGTGGCCACCGCGGTCACCGATTCGATGCCGGCGCTGCATCTGCTTCCGCTGACCGAGCGCCTCGACGATCTGCCGGTGCTGGCCACCGAGGTGCTGCGCACGCTGCGGATGATCAAGGACCCCGCCGAGATCGAGGCGCTGCGTAAGGCGGGCGCGGCGATCGACCGGGTGCACGCCCGGGTGCCGCACTTCTTGGTCCCCGGTCGGACCGAGGCCGAGGTGGCCGCCGATATCGAGAAAGCGATTGTCGCCGAGGGACATTCGGAGGCGGCCTTCATCATCGTCGGCTCGGGCCCGCACGGCGCCGACCCGCACCACGAACACTCCGACCGGGAGTTGCGCGCCGGTGACGTCGTCGTCGTCGACATCGGGGGCCCGTACGAGCCGGGCTACAACTCCGACTCCACCCGCACCTACAGCCTGGGCGAACCCAGCGCCGAAGTGGCCGAACAGTATTCGGTGCTGCAAACGGCGCAGCGGGTCGCGGTCGAGGCGGTGCGGCCCGGGGTGACCGCCGAGCAGGTCGACGCGGCCGCGCGGGACGTGCTGGTCGAGGCCGGGCTCGGCGAGTACTTCGTGCACCGCACCGGGCACGGGATCGGGCTGTCGGTCCACGAGGAGCCCTACATCGTGGCGGGCAACGACCTGCCGCTGCGGCCCGGCATGGCGTTCTCGGTGGAGCCCGGAATCTACTTCCCGGGCAAGTGGGGTGCGCGCATCGAGGACATCGTGGTGGTCACCGAGGACGGCGCGGAGGCGCTGAACCAGCGGCCGCACGAACTGATCGTGGTGCCGGTGTAGCCGACGGCTGGTTTCTACTCGCCGCGGTCGAGCAGTTGCGACGAGCCCAGCACCCGTTCGACGTTGACCTCGATGACGACCCGGGTGGGGTTGACCCGGGGGGTGCGGTAGCGCTGGGCGTAGCGCAACTCGGCGTCGCGGACGGCCTCGGGTTCGGTGTTGACCACCGCCGATCCCTCCAGCGACAGCCAGCGGGCCCCGTCGACCTGGCTGAGCACGGCGACGGCCCCGCGGTCGGCGTTGACGGCCTTCTGCGATCCGCCGTTGGTGATGACCCGGGCGATGTGGGTCTTGGGGTCGAAGGTGAAGCCCACGGCGACCACGTGCGGCGAGCCGTCGGCCCGCAGGGTGGTGAGCATGGCCAGGTGGCGTTCGGTGAGGAACGCCAACGCCTCGTTGGTCAGCCGGGTGGTTGCGTGCGCCATCACCGCCCAACCTAGCGCAGGAGATAATCCCAGCCATGAACGACACGGGTGCGGGTGTGGTCGTGATCTTCGGCGGGCGCAGCGAGATCGGCGCCGAGGTGGCGCTGCGCCTGGCCCGCGGGGCGACGGTGGTGCTGGCCGCGCGGGGCCGACACGGCCTGGACGAGCAGGTGGCGCGGCTGCGCGAGGCGGGCGCGGCCGCGGTGCACCCGGTCGACTTCGACGCCGATGATCTGGACTCGCACGCGGGGTTGCTCGATGCGGTGACCGCCGAGCACGGCCCCATCGGCACGGCCGTGCTCGCGTTCGGGGTGCTCGGCGACCAGGCGCGCGCCGAGAGCGACGCCCGGCACGCGGTGGCCGTGGTGCACACCGATTACGTGGCGCAGGTCAATCTGCTGACTCTGCTCGCCGCGCGGATGCGCGCGGTCGGGTCGGGCCGCCTCGTGGTGTTCTCGTCGGTGGCCGGCGCCCGGGTGCGCCGCGCCAACTACGTCTACGGGTCGGCGAAGGCCGGCCTCGACGGGTTCGCCAGTGGCCTGGCCGACGCGCTGCACGGCACGGGCGTGCACCTGCTGATCGTGCGGCCCGGTTTCGTGATCGGCCGGATGACCGAGGGCATGGACCCGGCCCCGATGTCGAGTACCCCGGCGCAGGTCGCCGACGCGACCGTGCGCGCGCTGGCCAAGGGCCGGGGATCGGTGTGGGTGCCGCGGGCCATCGGCGCGCTGGGCTTCGCGACGCGGTTCGTGCCGCGGCCGATCTGGCGGCGCATGCCCCGGTAGGTCAGGCCAGTAGGTCAGGCCGCGCCCCAGCCGCCCTGCACCATGGTCTGGAACTTCCAGCCGTCGGCGGTGCGGACCAACAGGTCGCCGTAGCGCACGGACTGGGTGACCCCGCCGGCGGTGATGGTCCCGTCGGTGAGGACGAACACCAGGTTCGCGTCGATGAAGTGCGGTGTGCGCACCGACTCCACGGCGATGTCGGCGGCCCCGCCGAGTTGTTCGGTCATCTGCGCGACGAACTGGGGCCGATCGCAGGACTGGGCGCGACCGTCGGTGACCTCGTTGAGGGGGAACAGCGCCTGGTCGGCCATGCCCTCGACGTCCTTGGCGACGGTGAGCGCGTCGTAGCGGGCGAACCACGCCAGGATCTCGTCCACCTCGGCGGGGGCGGGGCGGTATTCGGTGTCTGCGGGCATGGCGAGCCTTTCGTCCGGGCGGCGCGGCAAGTTACTCTGTACAGCGTACAGAGTATTGGGGAGGTCGGCCGTGGATCGCAGCAGCGCGGGGGATCCGGCGCGCACCCTGGAGTTGCTCTGGCGCGAACCGGGGGCCGAGGGTCCCGCCCGCGGCCCGAAGCAACGGAGCAGCGTGGCCGCCGTCGTCGCCGCCGCCGTCGACCTCGCCGACGCCGACGGGTTGGCCGCGCTGAGCATGCGCTCGGTGGCCACCGCGCTGGGGCTGTCCCCGATGGCCACCTACACCTACGTGCCCGGCAAGGCCGAACTGCTCGACCTCATGCTCGACGCCGTCTACCGGGCGATGCCGCGGGCCGACCTCGGCGAAATACCCTGGCGACAAAGGGTTTCCACCATCGCCCGGGAGAATTTCGAGCTGCTCGGCCGCCATCCCTGGGTGGCCTACCTGCCCACCACCCGCCCGCCGCTGGGGCCGGGCGCACTGGCCAAGTACGACCACGAACTGTCGGCCTTCGAGGGGCTGGGTCTCGACGATGTGGCGACCGACGCGGCGCTGACCTATGTCCTGGGGTTCGTCGATTCGGTGGCGCGCATCGGGATCGAGACCCGGCAGGCCCTGGCCGACAGCGGCCTCACCGACCGGCAGTGGTGGGACCGCACGGCGCCGCTACTGGCCCGGGTGGTCGACGCCGAGCGATTCCCGCGGGCGGTGCGGGTGGGTGCCGCGGCCGGCGCCGCGCACGACAGCGCCTACGACGCCGAGCACGCCTTCGAGTTCGGCCTGGCCCGGGTGCTCGACGGGCTGGCCGGGCTCATCACGACGCCGGATAGTTCCGCGGGGTGAAGACCCGGTCGCCGTGCCACTGGGTCTGCGACGATCCGATGATCAGCAGGCAGCGCATGTCGACCTCGGCGGGATCCAGGTCCCCCAGAGCGACGATGCGTACCTGCTCGTTCGGCCCGGACACATCGCGGCCGATCACCACCGGGGTGCCGGGATCGCGGTGTTCGAGCAGCAGGTCCCGCATCGCGGCCACCTGCCAGGTCCGCGTCCGCGAGGCCGGGTTGTAGATCGCCAGCACCAGGTCGGCCTGCGCCGCGGCGGTCAGCCGCCGCGCGATGATGTCCCACGGCTTGAGCCGGTCCGACAGCGAGATCACCGCGTAGTCGTGGCCCAGGGGAGCCCCGACCCGGCTGGCCACCGCCTGCGCGGCGGTCATCGCCGGGATCACCCGCACCGCGACGTCGGGCCATCGGGTCGCCTCCTCGAGCACCGCGGTGGCCATCGCGAATACCCCCGGGTCACCCGAGGACACCACGGCCACCGCGCGGCCCTGCTCGGCCAGGCTGCACGCCAGCCGCGCCCGCGCGGGTTCGTCGGTGTTGTCGCTGGGGTGCAGGCGCTGCCCGTTGTGGGTCGACACCCGGTCCAGGTAGGGGCCGTAGCCGATCAGATCGGTGGCCATCGCCAGCTCCCGGCGGGTCTGCGGGGTCATCCACTGCGCGTCGCCCGGCCCCAGCCCGACGACGGCGACCGATCCCGTCGTCGACGCGCGGCGGCGCCCGCCGGGCACCATCGTCAGCGAGAAGTACGGCACCTTGTCGGCGTCGACGTCGGCGGCGGGCACCACCCGCTGCCCGGCGGTGGAAGCCCGCTCGACGTAGAACGCGTCGTCGAGCAGTCCCGCGGCCGCCAGGGCCGCCCGCACCGACGGGAACGACCGGCCCAGCTTCATGATCACCGTGGCGTCGCTGTCGGCCAGCCGCCGCGTCAGTTCGGCGGTGGGCAGGGTCCCGGGCAGGATCGACAGCACCTCGTCACCCTGCACCAGCGGGGTCGCGATGGCGGCCGAGGCCGCGCTCACCGAGGTCACGCCCGGCACGATCACCGCGTCGAAGCGCTCGGTCAGCCGGGTGTGCATGTGCATGTAACTGCTGTAGAACAGCGGATCGCCCTCGGCCAACAGCGCGACGTCGCGCCCGGCCTCCAGATGCGCGGCGATGCGCGCGGCCGATTCCCGGTAGAAGTCCTCCATGGCGCCGGCGTAGCCGCCGGGGTGCTCGGTGGTCTCGGTGGTCACCGGGTACACCAGGTGTTCCTCGATCTGCCCCGCCCGCAGATACGGTTCGGCGATGCCGCGCGCGATGCTGCGCCCGTGGCGCGCGCTGTGATACGCGACGACGTCGGCTTCGCCGATCACCTTGGCGGCCTTGACCGTAACCAGTTCGGGGTCGCCGGGGCCCAGGCCCACGCCCCACAGGGTGCCGGTCATTCGCGCTCGCTCGCGATCGCGTTGACGGCCGCGGCGGCCATCGCGCTGCCGCCGCGCCGGCCGGTCACCACCAGGTACGACATGCCGCGCGGCCGCGCGATGAGTTCGTCCTTGGACTGCGCCGAGCCGACGAAGCCGACGGGCCCGCCCAGCACCGCGGCCGGGACCGGCGCGCCGTCGTCGATGAGTTCGAGCAGCCGGAACAGGGCGGTCGGCGCGTTGCCGATGGCCACGACCGCCCCGCCGAGGCGGTCGGCCCACAGTTCGACCCCGGCGGCCGAGCGGGTGTTGCCGGTCGCGGCGGCGCGCTCGGGGGCCCGCGGGTCGGCGACCAGCGAGACCACCTCGTTGGCGGCGGGCAGGCGCGCGGCGGTGATGCCGGCGGCCACCATCGACGAGTCGCACAACACGGGGGCGCCGGCGGCCAGGGCGGCGTGCGCGCGAGCGACGACGTCCGCGGTGAACGCGACGTGCTCGGCGACGTCCACCTGACCGCAGGTATGGATCAGCCGCACCACGACGCGGGAGACGTCCTCGGGGAATCGGGCCAGGTCGGCCTCGGCGCGAATGGTCGCAAACGATTGCCGATAGATCTCGGCGGCATCGCGGATGTAGTCGAGCACCCGATCACCCTACGGGTGGGGGTCGCGCACCCGGTATCCGTCCGGCGTGGCGATGAGCACCTCGGCGTCGGCGGGGCTGCCGCAGGCGCGATCGCAGCCGACGTAGTGCCGGTGGGCGGTGTGCCGGTGGGCGGTGCCGATCTCACCGGATTCCACGGCCCGCGCGGCGTCGGCGCGGACGTCGGCCGCCGAACGTGCACAGCCCGGGCTGCCCGTGCAGGCGCTCACCCACAGCCAGGGTGAGTTCTCGTCGAAGACCAGGCCCAGCGGGGCCAACACCCGCAGCGCGGCATCGGCCACGCCGTCGTCGAGGTCGAAGACCAGCACCGACCGCCACGGCGTCACCGTCAGCGGCGCCTCGATGGCCGCCAGGAACTCCGCGGTGCGCACCGGCAACACCCCCAGCGGGACACCCGCGCCCAGCGCGATGCGGCCGTCGCGCTGCTCGAACCACCCGACCGGTGGACGCGGCGCGGCGCCGGGCGGCGGTCCCAACCGGGCGCTGTCGACCACCACTGTGGGATCGGGCAATTCGGTGACCCGCCACGCGGTTCCGCGCCGCTCGACGAAGCGCCGGGCGGCCGCCAGCAGGGCATCGACGGCCCGGTCCTCGGCCACCAGCACGCCGGTGTCGCGCCCGCCGATCTGCAGCTCGGCCTCGGCGCCGGTCAGCCGGACACCGATATCGGTGCCCAGGGCGCTGATGTCGCCGCGGCCGTCGTCGAGCCCGAACCAGAATCGGCCGGGCAGCCCCGCCAGCACCGGGTCCGCCCGCAGTCGGGTGTCGAGGTCGATGACCATGGCCCGCACGTCGCCGCACCCGCCGACCCGGCCGGACAGCGGCGAGGCCACGATGTTGCGCACCCGCTCGTGGCTGGGGGTGGGCAGCAGCCCGGCCCCGGCGACCGCCTCGGCCACCGCCTCCGCATCCGACGCGCCCTCGATGCCGCGGATCTGGACGTTGCCGCGCCCGGTCAACTCCAGGGTGCCCGCGCCGTGATCGCGGGCGGTCACCGCCAGGGTCTGCAACTGCGCCGCGGTCAACAGGCCGCCGGGAAGCCGGATGCGGGCCAGCGCCCCGTCGGCGGCCTCGTGCAGGCTCAGCGCGCCGGGGCAGGCATCGTCGGGGCGGGTCCGGACCACCCGTCCACGGTACCGCCGACCGTGCGGTACGAATGGGGGGTGACCACCCCTTCCGCACCGACCGTGCTGCTGCTGTCGACCTCCGACACCGACCTGATCACCGCGCGCGCCAGCGGCGCCAACTTCCGGTGGGCCAACCCGTCGCGGCTGCTGGTCGACGATCTGCCCGAACTGCTGGCCGGTGTCGACGTCGTCGTGGTCCGCATCCTGGGCGGCTACCGGGCGTGGGAGGACGGCATCGACGCGGTGGTCGCCGGCGGCGTGCCCGCGGTGATCATCAGCGGCGAGCAGGCGCCGGACGCCGACCTGATGGAGCGCTCGACGGTGCCGGCCGGCATCGCCGTGCAGGCCCACGTCTACCTGGCCCAGGGCGGCGTCGAGAACCTCACCAACCTGCACGCGTTCCTGTCCGACACGGTGCTGATGACCGGCGTCGGGTTCGAGCCGCCGGTGTCGACGCCCACCTGGGGCGAATTGACCCGCACCGCAACGACTTCGGTGTCCGACGACGCCCCGACGGTCGCGGTGCTGTACTACCGGGCGCAGCAGTTGGCCGGTAACACCGCCTACGTCGAGGCGCTGTGCGCGGCCCTCGAGCACGCCGGCGCCCGGCCGCTGCCGCTGTACTGCGCATCGCTGCGCACCGCCGAACCCGAACTGCTCGACCGGCTGCGCACCGCGGACTCGATGATCGTCACCGTGCTCGCCGCCGGCGGCGCGCGCCCGGCCACCGCCTCGGCCGGCGGGGACGACGACAGCTGGAACGTCGAACACCTTGCCGCCCTGGACATCACGATCCTGCAGGGGCTCTGCCTGACCTCGCCGCGCGACCAGTGGGAGGCGAATGACGACGGCCTGAGCCCGTTGGACGTCGCCACCCAGGTCGCGGTCCCGGAGTTCGACGGGCGCATCGTGACGGTCCCGTTCTCGTTCAAGGAGATCGACGACGACGGGCTGATCTCCTATGTCGCCGACCCGGAACGCTGCGCCCGGGTCGCCGGCCTGGCCCTGCGGCAGGCCCGGCTGCGCCACATCCCGACCGCCGACAAGAAGGTGGCCCTGGTCTTTTCGGCCTACCCCACCAAGCACGCCCGGATCGGCAACGCCGTCGGCCTGGACACCCCGGCCAGCGCGGTGGAACTGCTGCGCGCGATGCGCACGGCCGGCTACCAGATCGGCGAGGTGCCCGGCGTCGACAGCGGCGACGGCGACGCACTGGTGCACGCGCTGATCGAGCGCGGCGGTCAGGACCCCGACTGGCTGACCGAGGGCCAACTGGAAGGCAACCCGATCCGGCTGCCGGCCCGCGAGTACCGGCAGTGGTTCGCCACGCTGCCCCAGGATTTCGCCGACGCCGTCGTCGAGCACTGGGGCCCGCCGCCCGGCGAGCTCTTCGTGGACCGCAGCCGCGATCCTGACGGCGAGATCGTCATCGCCGCAATGCAATCCGGTAACGTCGTGCTGCTGGTGCAGCCACCGCGCGGCTTCGGCGAGAACCCGGTGGCCATCTACCACGACCCAGACCTGCCGCCCAGCCACCACTACCTGGCGGCCTATCGGTGGATCGACACCGGCTTCGGCGCCGACGCCGTGGTGCACATCGGCAAGCACGGCAACCTGGAGTGGCTGCCCGGCAAGACGCTGGGCCTGTCGGCCTCCTGCGGGGCGGATGCGGCGCTGGGCGACCTGCCGCTGATCTACCCGTTCCTGGTCAACGACCCGGGGGAGGGCACCCAGGCCAAGCGCCGCGCCCACGCGGTGCTCGTCGACCACCTGATCCCGCCGATGGCGCGCGCCGAGACCTACGGCGACATCGCGCGGCTCGAGCAGCTGCTCGACGAGCACGCCAACGTCTCCGCGCTGGATCCGGGCAAGCTGCCGGCCATCCGCCAGCAGATCTGGACGTTGATGCGCGCGGCCAAGATGGACCACGACCTGGGCCTCGAGGACCGGCCCGACGAGGACTCCTTCGACGACATGCTGCTGCACGTCGACGGTTGGCTGTGCGAGATCAAGGACGTGCAGATCCGCGACGGGTTGCACATCCTCGGCCAACCGCCCACCGGCGAGGCCGAATTGGATCTGGTGCTGGCCATCCTGCGGGCCCGCCAACTGTTCGGCGGCGAACACTCCGTGCCGGGGCTGCGCCAGGCGCTCGGGCTGGCCGAGGACGGCAACGACGCCCGCGACTCCGTCGACGCCGCCGAGGACAAGGCCCGCGCGCTGGTGGCCGCCCTGCAGGACAGCGGCTGGGATCCCGCCGCGGTCGACGGGCTCACCGACGACGCCGAGGTGGCCGCGGTGCTGCGGTTCGCCGCCACCGAGGTGGTGCCGCGGCTGGCGGGCACCTCCGCCGAGATCGAGCAGGTGCTGCGCGCCCTCGAGGGCCGGTTCATCGCGGCGGGCCCGTCCGGCTCGCCGCTGCGCGGGCTGGTCAACGTGCTGCCGACGGGCCGCAACTTCTACTCGGTGGACCCCAAGGCCGTGCCGTCGCGGCTGGCCTGGGAAACCGGTGTGGCCATGGCGGATTCGCTGCTGGCCCGCTACCGCGAGGACTACGGCCGCTGGCCGGAGTCGGTGGGCCTGTCGGTGTGGGGCACCAGCGCCATGCGCACCTCCGGCGACGACATCGCCGAGGTGCTGGCGCTGCTGGGCGTGCGGCCGATCTGGGACGACGCCTCGCGGCGGGTGGTCGACCTCGAGGCCATCCCGATCGCCGAACTGGGCCGGCCCCGCATCGACGTCACGGTGCGCATCTCGGGGTTCTTCCGGGACGCCTTCCCGCACGTGGTCACCATGCTCGACGACGCGGTGCAACTGGTCGCCGGGCTCGACGAATCGGCCGAGGACAACTACGTGCGGGCGCACAGCCAGGCCGACCTGACCGAGCACGGCGACGCGCGCCGCTCCACCACCCGGATCTTCGGGTCCAAGCCGGGCACCTACGGCGCGGGCCTGTTGCAGCTCATCGACAGCCGGAACTGGCGCGACGACAACGATCTGGCGCAGGTGTACACGGCCTGGGGTGGCTTCGCCTACGGCCGCGACCTGGACGGCGCGCCGGCCGCCGACGAGATGACGCGTGCCTACCGGCGGATCGCGGTGGCCGCGAAGAACACCGACACCCGCGAGCACGACATCGCCGATTCCGACGACTACTTCCAGTACCACGGCGGCATGGTCGCCACGGTGCGCGCGCTCACCGGCAAGGATCCGGCCGCCTACATCGGCGACAACACCCGCCCGGACGCGGTGCGGACCCGCACGTTGAGCGAGGAGACCACCCGGGTGTTCCGGGCGCGGGTGGTCAACCCGCGGTGGATGGCGGCCATGCGCCGGCACGGCTACAAGGGCGCCTTCGAGATGGCCGCCACGGTGGACTACCTGTTCGGCTACGACGCGACCGCGCACGTGATGGCCGACTGGATGTACGAGCAGCTGACCCAGAGCTACGTGCTGGATCCGGAGAACCGCAAGTTCATGACCGAATCCAACCCGTGGGCCCTGCACGGCATGGCCGAGCGGCTGCTCGAGGCCGTGGACCGCGGCATGTGGGCCGAACCGGACGCGGCGACGCTGGCCGGCCTGCGGCAGGCGCTGCTGGAGGCCGAGGGGGACCTGGAGGGCTGACGGGCGGTGTCCGGTCGGCGGCGCCCTATAGATTCGGAGGAATGGCCCTCACCTTCGCCGATATCGCCGGCGCCGAGTACATCCTGTTGACGACGTTCACCAAGGACGGCCGGCCCAAGCCCACGGCCATCTGGGCCGCGCCCGACGGCGACGGCCTGATCGTCATCACGCAGGCCAAGTCCTGGAAGGTCAAGCGGATCCGCAACACCCCGCGGGTCACCCTCGCCAAATGCGACATGCGGGGCAACCCCAAGAGTGAGGCCGTGGAGGCGCAGGCCACGGTCAACGAGCACCGCACCGCCGACGCCTACCGCGCGATCGGGTCCCGCTACGGGCTGATGGGCAAGGCGTTCAACTTCTTCTCCAAGCTGCGCGGCGGGATGAAGAACAACGTCGCCCTCGAGATCCGACCGGTCTGAGCGATGGCGCCGACGTTCCGCGAGGTCGCAAAGTCCAAGTATCTGCTGCTGACCACGTTCACCAAGGACGGCCGACCCAAGCCGACGGCGGTCTGGGGAGTGCCCGAGGGCGACACGCTGGTGATCATCACCGACGCCGGGTCCTGGAAGACCAAGCGGATCAACAACACCCCGCGGGTGACCATCCAGAAGTGCGGCGCACTGGGCAGTCCCAAGGGCGCACCGGTGGAGGCGGTGGCGCGCAACCTGCCGGCATCGGAAACCCGGCGCGTCTACGACGCGGTGGTCCGGCGGTACTGGTGGCATGCCTGGTGGTTCGTGCCGCATTCGCTGGTCCGCGGCGGCATCGGCAAGGTGCACTCCGCGATCGAGGTCCAGGCCGCGTGAAAGCCCGGAACCTCACGCCGAGCCGAGACGTTGTCCCGTCATGGTGATGCGCATGTTCGTCCTGTACGTGGTCATCGAGATGGCGGTGATCATCGCGCTGACCGCGACCATCGGCTTCGGCTGGACCGTGCTGGCCGTGCTCGGCGCGTTCGTGCTGGGACTGGTGCTGGCCGGCTCGCAGGTGCGTCGGCAGCTGAGCCAGCTGCAACGCGGCCTCGCCAATCCCGGCGCCACCGACCCCGGCGCGCAGGTCACCGACAGCCTCCTGGTGGCCCTCGGCACGCTGCTGGTGTTCGTCCCCGGACTGGTCACCACCGCGGTCGGGCTGCTGATGCTGGCCCCGCCGACCCGCTCGGCCATGCGTCCGCTGGCCGCCGGCCTGGCCACCCGCGGGCTGTCCCGCCACGTGATGTTCGTCGGCGGGCGGCGCGACTACATCGACGGCGAGGTCGTCGACGTTCACGATCACGGCACCTCGCCGGTGCGGACACGCCCGGCGATCCTGCCCGAGCCCGAATAGCGGACTTCGCCCGGCCGCCGAGTACGTTCTCCAGCGTGACGACGCTTCTGACCGGTGGACGCATCTACAGCCCCACCCACCCCGACGCGACCGCCATGGCGGTGCGCGGCGACGTCATCGCCTGGATCGGCAGCGACCAGGTGGGACGCGATCAGTTCCCGGAGGCCCGGGTGGTCGACCTCGCCGGTGCCTTCGTCGCCCCGGCCTTCGTCGACAGCCACGTGCACGTGACCGCCACCGGGCTCACCCGGTTGGGCCTCGACCTGCGCGAGGCCACCTCCAAGGCGCACTGCCTGCGGCTGATCGCCGACCATGCCGCGGCCTGCGGGTCCCAGGACGTGGTCTGGGCCCACGGCTGGGACGACTCGGACTGGCCCGACGGCGCGCCGACCACCGCCGAACTCGACGCCGCGGTGCAGGCCCGCCCCGCGTATGTGGCCCGGGTCGACGTGCACTCGGCACTGGCCTCCACCGCGCTGCGCGTCCGCGCGCCCGAACTGGCCGCGGCCGCCGGATTCGACGCCGACGCAGCACTGACCGCCGAGGCCCATCACCGCGTGCGCGCCGCCGCCCGGACCCTGCTGCCGCCCGAGCAGCGCGCACAGGCCCGGCGCCTCGCGCTGGACGCGTTCGCCGCCGCCGGTGTCGTCGCGGTCCACGAATGCGCGGGCCCGGACATCGGCGGTCTCGACGACTGGCGGGAGGTGCGCGCCACCCGCCACGCGGTGGAGGTGACCGGCTACTGGGGCGAGGCGGTCCGCACCGCTGCGCAGGCCCGCGCGCTGATCGACGCCACCGGGGCCCGCGGCCTGGGCGGCGATCTGTTCGTCGACGGCGCCCTGGGGTCGCGCACCGCGTGGCTGCACGAGCCCTACGCCGACGCCCCGCACACCTGCGGCAACAGCTACCTGGACGACGACGCGCTGAGCGCCCACCTGTCGGCCTGCACCGAGGCCGGGATCACCGCGGGCTTCCACGTCATCGGCGATCGCGCCGTCGACGCGGCCGTCGCCGCGTTCGCCCGGGTGGTCGAGGTGCACGGCGTCGCCGCGGTCGCCCGCTGCGGCCATCGGCTCGAACACCTGGAGATGGTGACCGACGCGCAGGCCGCCCAGCTCGGCAGCTGGGGCGTCATCGGCAGCGTGCAACCCAATTTCGATGCCCTCTGGGGCGGTCCCGAGGGCATGTACGCGCGCCGGTTGGGCGGTGCGCGCGCCGAGCGGCTGAACCCGTTCGCGCTGTTAGCATCCCAAGGCGTGCCACTCGCTTTCGGCTCGGACGCGCCGGTCACGGACATCGACCCGTGGCACACCGTGCGCGCCGCGACGGCCCACCACACCGCGGGAAGTTCGATCTCGCCCCGGGCGGCATTCGCCGCCGCCACCCGCGGCGGCTGGCGCGCGGCCGGGATCCGCGACGGGGTCACCGGCACCCTGGTGCCCGGCGCACCGGCGTCCTACGCCCTCTGGCGGGTCGACGAGCTGGAGGTGGCCGCGCCGGCCGATGCGGTGCAGCGCTGGTCCACCGAACCGGGGTCCCGGGTGCCCGCGCTGCCGCGCTTGGGCCCCGACGACGCGTCGCCGCGCTGCCTGCAGACGGTCCACCGCGGCGCGGTGATCTACGGCGCCGACGATGGCTAGCGGCGAGCGTCGGGACCCGAAGCTGGCGGCGAGCCAGGCCGAGGTCACCGACATCATCCCGGCGGTCTCCGACGACGCGCCGATCAGCGACGCGTCCGCGGCGCCGGAGGACCCCGCACCCGAGGCGGCCCCGCCGCCGAGTCGGCTGACCCGCTTCGGCGGCTGGCTGCTCCCGCGCTGGCCCCGCATGCTCGCCGCGGTCGCCGCGGGTGCGCTGCTGAGCGCGAGCTTCGCGCCGCTGGCCTGGTGGTGGGCGGCCGTCGTCGGCTTCGTCGTGCTCGGCGTCGTGCTGACCAGACCGGCCACGACCGCCGCCGGCGGGTTCGGCTACGCCTACCTGACCGGGTTGGCCTTCTATCTGCCGCTGCTGCCGTGGATCAGCGGCCTGGTCGGCGCCGTGCCGTGGCTGGCGCTGGCCGCGGTGTGCGCGCTGTTCCCGGCGGTGTTCGGCCTGCTCGCCGTCGTGGTCCGCGGCCTGCCCGGCTGGCCGCTGTGGTTCGCCTTCGTCTGGGCGCTGGTGGAATGGTTCAAGGCCAGCTTCCCGTTCGGCGGATTCCCCTGGGGCATCATCGCTTTCGGGCAGACCACCGGACCGCTGCTGCCGCTGGCGCAGCTGGGCGGCGCACCGCTGGTCTCGGTGGCGGTGGCGCTGCTCGGGTTCGGTCTGGCGGCCCTGGGCCTGGCGTTCCTGGACTGGTGGCAACGCAAGGACGCCCGCGACGTGGCCCCGCCCGCGGTGGTGCTGCCCGGGGTGTGCGTGGCGGTCGTGCTGATGGTGACCGCGCTGGTCTCACCCGGGGTGCGGCAGTCCGGCGCCGGGTCCGGGGATGATCCCGGCGTGACGGTCGCCGCGGTGCAGGGCAATGTGCCGCGCCTGGGCCTGGAGTTCAACGCTCAGCGCCGCGCCGTGCTCGACAACCACGTCACCGAGACCCTGCGACTGGCCGAGGACGTGCGCACCGGGCGGGCCGCCGCGCCGCACTTCGTGATCTGGCCGGAGAACTCGTCTGACATCGACCCGCTGGCCAATGCCGATGCCGGCGAACAGATCGCCCGCGCCGCTCGAGCCATCGGGGTGCCGATCCTGGTCGGGGCCGTGGTGTCGCATCCGGACTGGTCCCGCGACAACCCGGCGGCCAGCAACACCGTCATCGTCTGGGATCCCGAGGACGGCCCGGGGGAGCGCCACGACAAGCGCATCGTGCAGCCGTTCGGGGAGTACCTGCCGTGGCGCGGGTTCTTCCGGCTGCTGTCGCCCTACGCCGAGCGCGCCGGCTACTTCGTCCCCGGCGACGGCGATGGTGTCGTGGACGCGGCCGGTGTGCCGGCCGGGGTGGCGACGTGCTGGGAGGTCATCTTCGACCACGCCGTGCGGGAATCGGTGCGCAGCGGCGCCCAGCTGCTCGCGGTGCCCACCAACAATGCCACCTTCGACGCGACCATGAGCGAGCAGCAACTGGCCTTCGCGCGCCTGCGCGCCGTGGAACACGACCGGTACACCGTCGTCGCGGGTACCACCGGCATCAGCGCCGTCATCGCGCCGGACGGCCGCGAACTGGCCCGTACGGAGTTCTTCCAGCCCGCCTATCTCGACGCCCAGGTGCGGCTGAAGACCAGTCAGACCCCGGCCACCACCTGGGGGCCGGTCATCCAGTTCGTCCTGGCCGGGCTGGGCGCCGCGGCAGTGTTTGCGGCTCTGATTCTGGCGATCAGGCAGAATGGTGGGCTGACGCGTCCGACTCGTCGGCGCCGAAATCGACCGCAGACCGACGAGAGCGCGGGCCGGACCGCCGCCGAGACCACCCCCGAGGAGCCACATGACCAGTGAGCGCCCCAGCCAGCGCGCTCTGGTGATCATCCCCACCTACAACGAGCTGGAGAACCTCCCGCTCATCGTGGGTCGGGTGCATGACGCATTGCCCGACATCCACGTCCTGATCGTGGACGACGGCAGCCCGGACGGCACCGGCAAGCTCGCCGACGAGCTCTCGCTGGCCGACCCGGACCGCATCCACGTGATGCACCGGACCACCAAGGACGGCCTCGGCGCCGCCTACCTGGCCGGCTTCGCCTGGGGCCTGAACCGGCAGTACTCGGTGCTGGTGGAGATGGATGCCGACGGCAGCCACGCCCCCGAACAGCTGCATCGGCTGCTCGACGCCGTCGATGCGGGCGCGGACGTGGCGATCGGCTCCCGCTACGTCGAGGGTGGCTCGGTACGCAACTGGCCCGTGCGGCGGCTACTGCTGTCCAAGACCGCGAACACCTATTCGCGGCTGCTGCTGGGCGTCGACATCCACGACATCACCGCCGGCTACCGCGCCTACCGGCGCGAGGTGCTGGAGAAGATCGACCTGAGCGCCGTGGACTCGAAGGGCTACTGCTTCCAGATCGACCTGACCTGGCGCGCCATCAACAACGGCTTCAAGGTCGTGGAGGTGCCGATCACCTTCACCGAACGTGAACTCGGCGTGTCGAAGATGAGCGGCTCAAACATCCGCGAAGCCATGATCAAGGTGGCCCAGTGGGGTATCGGGGGCCGCCTCGACCGGGCTCGCGGAGCTCAGTTCCAGTAAGCGCGGTCAGCGCTCGGTTCCAGTAGGCGCCTCAGCTGCCGCGGCGGCGGGTCTTGATGATGTCGAGGCGCTCCTTGAGCAGCTCCTCGAGCTCCTCGATGGAGCGACGCTCGAGCAGCATGTCCCAGTGCGTCCGCGGCGGCTTGACCTTCTTGGCCTCCGGCGCCTCGCCCTCGAGCAGCGTGCCTTCCAGGCCGTTCTTGCACAGCCAGGTGCCGGGGATCTCGGCGTCGTCGGCGAACGGAACGTCGAATTCCTCACCGTTGTCGGTGCGGTACCGCGCGATCTGACGCGGCGCCAGGTCGTGGTTGCGATCGGTCTCGTAGCTCACGGCCCCGAGCCGACTGCCCCTCAATACACGATCAGCCATCGTCATCACTCCCTATCAGCACAAAGTTCACCGGTATCAACGTCGCGGACGCCGACGAAGTTCCCCGGCGAGCGTCGACGCGACGAGTCCAACCGTCAAGGATACCGGGAAACCTATGCGCCGGAGTCTAGAGTCGGGTCCCGTGGCACGTCGCAACCGTCCGCAACCCTGTCGGTGGTGCGGCAGAGAGGTCGCCGAGACCCCCATGGGCCGGCGCCGGCAGTACTGCCGGCAGTCGTGTCGGCAGCGGGCCTACGAGCAGCGCGCACAGGTCAAGGGCACGGCGCTGCCCGCCGACGCCGTCGTGCTGTCCGCCGAGGAGGCGGCCGCGCTCTCCGATCGGGTCTTTCAGGTCCGCTGCGCCGCCGAGGACGTGGCCACGGCCATCGATGAGGGCGCCGACAGCACCGAACTCAAGGAACTCTGCGCGGCGCTGCTCGATGCCGCCAAGGCCGCCGACGGCTGGCGCTGAGCACTACTCGCAGGGCTACTCGCAGGCGTACCGGACGCCGACGAACTCGGGCGGCTCGACCTCGCGCAGGCACCCGAACGGTTGGACCCCGGCGTCGCTGAGCGCGACCGCCGTGCGGTGGGCGAAGTTCACGCAGAACAGGCCGTCGGGATCCGAGCGGCACTGATAGTCGCCGAACCGCAGCGTGCTGCCGTAGGGGAGTTCGGCACCGGTGCCCGCGCTGAACTGACCGGGATCGGCGCGCACCGCACCCACCTGGACGGCCGCGCCGTCGAACTCGACCCACCCGCCGATCCACTCGCCGTAGGCCTCGGCGGGCCGCGGTGGCGGATCCGTCAGGGACACCAGGCAGGCCAGCGCACCGTCGGACTTCTCGTCGGTCATGCACTGGGTCTTGCCCGAGGGCGTGACGAAGGCGACCTGGTCGCCCAGCTCGGTGGTGACGCCGTCGCGGGTGGCGCGGTCGAAGTCCGACACGTCGCCGGCCGCGCCCGCCTCGACCCACCGCGTCACCCCCGGCATCGCGGCACCGGGGGTGGGAGCGGCCGTCGGAACGGCGGAGGTGGGGGTGGTCGTCGCAGGTGAGGACGGCGCAGCCGAGGTCGACCGCGACGGGATCGGCGTCAGGCTCGACGGCGCCGACGCGTCGTCGCCGGCGCTCGAACAACCCGCCAGCAGCAGCAATGCGGCGGCCAGCACAGGAATCCGCATGCCCGCCACGTTAGCGGCATCGGCACGCCGGGCCGCGCAGGCGCCAGTACGACCGGGCGTTTCGACTACCGTCAAGTCATGCACGATCGCATCGTCCGCGTGTCGACCGAAGCCGGTCTGGTCGAAGGCTTCACCCGCGACGGCGTCCATCGCTGGCGCGCCATTCCCTATGCCGAACCGCCCGTCGGGGCGCTGCGGTACCGCGCACCCCGGCCGGCGCGCCCGTGGCGGGGTGTCCGGCACTGCCACGCCTTCGCCAACTGCGCACCGCAGCAGCGCAGGTACACCATGACCGGCCCCGGCCGCTATCAGCCGATGAGCGAGGACTGTCTGACCCTCAACGTGGTCGCCCCGGAGCGCCCGGCCGAGGGGCCGCTGCCGGTCATGGTGTTCATCCACGGCGGCGCCTACACGCTCGGTAGTTCGGCGACCCCCATCTACGACGGGGCAGCGCTGGCGCGCAAGGGGTGCGTCTACGTCTCGGTGAACTATCGGTTGGGGGCGCTGGGCTGCCTGGACCTGTCCGCGTTGTCGACCGACGAGTATCCGATCGACTCGAACTTGTTCCTGCGCGACCTGGTGTTGGCGCTGCAGTGGGTCCGCGACAACGTCGCGGCCTTCGGCGGGGACCCGGACAACGTCACGATCTTCGGGGAGAGCGCCGGCGCGCAGGCCGTGCTCACCCTGCTGGCCGCGCCGACCGCGAAAGGGCTGTTCGCCCAGGCGATCTCGGAGAGCCCGGCCGCGGGGATGACCAGCTCACCGGAGATCGCCGCGCAGTATGCGCAGCGTTTCGTCGGGCTGATCGGCGCGCGCCCGAGCGACGCGGCCCACGCACTGATGCATGCCGCGCCCCGCGATCTGGTCAACGCCCTGGACCGGCTGATCGCCGACACCTCCGACGAGGTGCTCGGCGCGTTCCCGGCCGGCCCGACCTACGGCGACGACCTGCTGCCGGTCGAGCCGATGGAGGCCATGCGCACCCGGCGCGCCGCCGCGGTCCCGCTGATCGTCGGGACCAACGCCGACGAGGGAAAGCTGTTCACCCGCTTCCTGAAGCTGCTGCCCACCACCGAGCACGCCGTGGAGGCGGTCCTGGGCGGCGCGGGGTCGGCCACCCGGGACCGGATCATCGACGCCTACCCGGACTACCCGGCCCGCAACGCCTGTGTGCGCATCGGCGGCGACTTCGCGTTCGGCGCCGCGGCCTGGCAGGTCGCCGAGGCGCGCGCGGAAACGGCCCCGACCTACGTGTACCGCTACGACTACGCGCCGCGCCCGCTGCACTGGTCGGGCCTGGGCGCCACCCATGCCACCGAACTGTTCGCGGTGTTCGACATCTACCGGACCCGGGTGGGCGCGGCGTTGACGCTGGCCGGGGACCGCAGCGCCGCCCGGCGGGTCAGCCGCGACGTGCAGTCCCGCTGGCGTTTGTTCGCCCGGACCGGCACCCCCGGCGAGGGTTGGCCCGCCTACACGCTCACCGAGCGGCCGGTGATGGTGTTCGACCGGCGCTCGCGGCTGGAATACGATCCGCATCCCGAACGGCGCAGCGCCTGGAACGGTTTCACGCTGGCGAACTGATTGCGCCAATCACGCCCCCGGCGCGGATTCTTCGACCGAGGATGGGGGCATGGACGACACCGCCGCGCACCGCACCGGCCGCCATCCGCTGGATCCGCTCTCGGCCGACGAGTTCCGCGCGGTCGCCGAGATCCTGCGCGGCCGCGGGGTCGACGCGGGCTGGCGGATCACCAGCATCGAGATGCTCGAGCCGGGCAAGGCCGAACTCGCCGCCTTCGAGGACGGCGGGCCCCGGCCGGCGCGCCGGGCCGTGGCGCTCTGCCTCGACCGTGCCGCGAACGCCACCTACAAATCCGCGGTCTCGCTGAGCGACAACCGAATCGAGTCCTTCGAGCATATTCCGGGCGTGCAGGCCAACTTCACCGTCGACGAGTTCGCCGAATGCGACCGGATGCTGCGCGAACATCCCGACGTCATCGCGGCCCTGGCCCGGCGCGGGATCACCGACATGGATCTGGTGTTCATGGACACCTGGACCTACGGGGCGGCGGTCGCGCCCCCGGAATACCGCGACCGCCGGTTGGGCTGGTCGGACACCTGGGTCCGCAAGGAGCCCGGCGCCAACCCGTATGCGAGTGCCGTCAGCGGCTTTCACTGCGTGATCGACCTCAACGCAATGGAACTGCTGCGTATCGAGGACACCGGGCCGTTCGCCGAGGGGACGCCGCTGCCGCAGAGCATGGGGGAGTACATCCCGGCGCGGATCCCGGAACTGCTGCGCGACCGGTGGCAGCGCGAGCCGCTCAAACCCCTCGAGATCACCCAACCCGAGGGCCCGTCGTTCACCCTGGAGGGCAACCTGCTGCGCTGGCAGAACTGGAGCCTTCGGGTGGGGTTCAACCATCGTGAGGGCATGACGCTGCACCAGGTCCGCTACCGCGACGGCGACCGCGAACGCCCTGTCGCCCACCGGATGTCGTTCGCCGAGATGATGGTTCCCTACCGGGACCCCAGCGACGATCACTACCGCCGCACGGCCTTCGACATCGGCGAGTGGGGACTGGGCTTCATGACCACGTCGCTGACGCTGGGCTGCGACTGCCTCGGTGAGATCCGTTACCTGGACGCCACATTGCACGACAGCAGGGGCGAGCCGTACACCATCGCCAACGCGGTGTGCATCCACGAGGAGGACAACGCGGTGCTGTGGAAGCACGTCGACCACGACACCGGCGCCGAGGTCCGCCGGATGCGTCGGCTCACGGTGTCCTGCCATGTCACGGTGGCCAACTACGAGTACCTGGTGTACTGGCGCTTCCACCAGGACGGCAACATCGAATGCGAGATCCGGGCCACCGGGATCATGGTCACCACGCCGCTGCCGCCGGGCCGCGACGGCCACCCCAACGGCACCGTGGTCGACGAGCGCACCTACGCGCCGTTCCATCAACACTTCCTGGTGGCCCGTCTCGACCTGGACGTCGACGGCACCGACAACACCGTCTTCATGACCGAGACCGTGACCGAACCGATGGGACCGGACAACCCGTACGGCCTGGCGCTGGTGCAGCGCAACGTGCCGCTGCGCACCGAGTCCGAGGGCATGCAGGACATGAACTTCGCCACCCAGCGGGCCTGGAAGGTGGTGAACACCAACGTGGTCAACGGCCTTGGCGGCCACCCGTCCTACAAGCTGGTCCCCGGCGGCGCCCTGCCGGCGATGTTCGATCCGCAGTCGCCGGTGTTCGCCCGCGCGACGATGATCGGCCACACCCTGTGGGTCACGCCGAATCACCCCGACGAGCGCTGGCCGGCAGGCGAATTCGTCAACCAGTCGAGCACCGATACCGGGCTGGGCGCCTGGACGCGGGCCAATCGGTCCATCGACAACACCGACGTGGTGCTGTGGTACGTGTTCGGAATCCACCACATCACCCGGCCCGAGGAGTGGCCCATCATGTCGGTGGACGTCGTCTCGTTCTGGCTCAAGCCGTCGGGTTTCTTCGACCGCAATCCGGCCCTCGATGTCGCGGCCACCCCGGCCGCCTGTCATGGCGCCGGACCCCGGCACTGACCGCTTGACACCTGTCATAGGTTGAGGGCGTGCAGAACCATGTCAACGATGCCGTGCTCGAGCGCCCTTCCGACCTGACCGCCCCGTGGCTGACCGAGGTGCTCGGCGCCGGCACCGTGGAGTCCTGGACCACCGAGCGGATCGGCACCGGGCAGATGAGCGAGTGCTACCGCGTGACGCTGGACTACGCCGACGGATCCACCGGGCCGGCCTCGGTGGTCCTCAAGGTCGCCGCCAGCGAGCCCACCAGTCGCGAGACCGGCCACAGCCTCGGACTCTACGAACGCGAGGTCCGGTTCTACACCGATATCGCACCGCGCCTGCACGGCCCCATCGCGCAGTGCTATCACGCGGCCTTCGACCCCGAGACGGGCATCTTCGATCTGGTGCTCGACGACGCCGCCCCGGCCGAACCGGGCAACGAGATCCTCGGCGCGACGGTGGAACAGGCGCTGCTGGCGGTCACCGAACTCGGCCGCATCCACGGCTCGCTGCGCGGCGACGACAAGATCGCCGGCGCGGACTGGCTCAACCGCGAGGCCCCGGTCAATCAGGCTCTGCTCAGCGCGCTGTATGCGGCCTTCACCGACCGCTACGCCACGCAGATGAGCGACGAGCAGCGCATGGTGTGCGACCGCCTGGTGGCCGGTTTCGACGAGTACATGGTGGGCGAGGCCGACGGCCCGCAGGGCCTGGTGCACGGCGACTATCGACTGGACAACATGCTGTTCGGCACGGAGGGAGCCAAGCGCGCACTGACGGCCGTGGACTGGCAGACCGTGACCTGGGGACCGGCGTTCACCGACCTGGCCTATTTCCTGGGCTGCGCCCTGCCGACGGAACTGCGCCGGGAGCACTTCGAGAAATTCATCAGCGCCTACCTCGACGGCCTGGGACCGGAGTCGGGTCTGGTCGAGGTCGACGTGCGCGAGGGCGTGCGCCGGCAGAGCTTCTTCGGGGTGATGATGGCGATCGTGTCCTCCATGCTGGTGGGACAGACCGAGCGCGGCGATCAGATGTTCATGACCATGCTCGGGCGGCACTGCGCGCAGGTGCTCGACACCGACGCGCTGGCCATCCTGCCGGCGCCGGCTGCCCCGGAACCGCTGCGCCCCAACGAGTCCGACGAGTTCGCCCACGAACGCACCGACGAGGCGCTGTGGAACGAGAGTTGGTACTTCGACTTCGTCGACCCGGCCGCGGACCTGGGCGGCTGGCTGCGGCTGGGCCTGTACCCGAACGAGGACCACGCCTGGGTCAACGCGATGCTGTGCGGCCCGGACCTGCCGACCATCGCGCTGAACGATTTTCGCGCCGAGGTCCCGGCCAACCCGTTCGCGGTGCGGACCGCGAACAGCACGCTGACCCAGGAGGTGCTCGAACCGCTGCGCTCCTACCGCGTCACCGCCACCGGACGCGGCCAGGCCTTCGAGGATCCGGCGGCGCTGCTGCGCGGCGAAAGCGGTCGCGACGTGGACGTGTCGATGGATCTGGTGTGGACCACCACCGGAACCCCGTACCAGTACCGCATCACCCCGCGTTACGAGATCCCCTGCGCGGTCAGCGGAACCGTCACCGTGGGGGAGCGGACCTACACCATCGCCGACGTTCCCGGCCAGCGGGACCATTCCTGGGGCGTGCGGGACTGGTGGAGCATGGAGTGGGTGTGGAGTGCGCTGCACCTGGACGACGGCACCCACCTGCACGGCGTGGACATCCGCATCGACGGGATGCCGCCGATCGGCATCGGGTACGTGCAGCGGGGCGACGAGCTCACCGAGCTGGATTCGGTACGCGCCGAGGAAGTGTTCGCGCCCAACGACTTACCGGTCTCGACCGCGCTGACGCTGCAGCCCGGCGATGTGGTGGCCACCGCGGAGGTGGTGGCGCACGCCCCGGTTCGCCTCGAGGCACTCGACGGCCGGGTCAGTCACTTCCCGCGGGCATGGGCGAAGATCACCACCGCCGACGGGCGCACGGGCGTGGGCTGGTTGGAGTGGAATCGCAACCGCTGAATCAGCCCAGTTCGACCAGCGCATCCAACAGGTTGGCGTGTACTTCGCCGACGATGTTCGCCTCGGCCACGCGCTCATGCTGTCATAATCCCGCTCCGCGCGAACGACGTTGCGTGTTCGGGTGACCATGCTTGCAATAGACCGACCGTGCGATGACACTGAGTGGGTCCCACCCGCGCGCGGTTGGCCTAGGAGGCAACACATATGGGCTCTCCGATCGTTGTCATGGGGGTTTCCGGTTCCGGAAAGTCGGTGGTGGGGGCCGCGCTGGCACAACGTTTGCGGGTCCCGTTCGGCGATGCCGACGACTTCCATCCCGAAGCGAACATCGCCAAGATGTCGGCCGGGCACCCGCTCGACGACGACGACCGCTACCCGTGGCTCGAGCGGATCGGTCAGTGGCTCGCCGACCACGGCGACGGCGGTGTCGTCGGATGTTCGGCGCTCAAACGCAAGTACCGCGACCAACTGCGCAGCCACCACCCCGAGACAGTGTTCCTGCACCTGACCGGCAGCATCGAGTTGATCGGCCGCCGCCAGGCGAGCCGGCCCGGGCATTTCATGCCGGCCTCGCTGCTGCAGTCCCAGTTCGACACCCTCGAGAATCTCGGCGACGACGAGCAGGGTATCGAGATCGACGTCGACCAGAGTATCGATTCGATTGTCGATGAATACATTTCGAGGACCGGACAGGGGACGCCATGACCTCGACGCTGAGCGTGCTGGCCCAGGACAAGCCCGAACTGGTCGAACCCGTCGCCTCCGGCGGTCAGCTGATCCTGGCGTTCCTGGCCGGCATCGCCGTCATCGTCGTCCTCATCACCGTCGTCAAGCTGCACCCGTTCCTGTCGTTGATCTTCGGCGGGCTGACGGTCGGCCTGGTCGCGGGCGAGGGCCTGGACACGGTGCTCGCGTCCTTCTCCGACGGGTTCGGCTCCACGGCGGCCGGGGTGGGCATCCTGATCGCCCTGGGCGCGATGTTCGCCAAACTGCTCGCCGACTCCGGCGGCGCCGACGAGATCGTCGACACCATCATCGGTGCGGCCTCGCCCCGGATGTTGCCGTGGGCAATGGCGCTGGTGGGCGCGATCATCGGCCTGCCGATGTTCTTCGAGATCGGCCTGGTGCTGCTGATGCCGGTGATCTACCTGGTGGCCCGGCGCTCGGGGCTGTCGCTGATCACCGTCGGCGTGCCCGCGCTGGCGGGTCTGTCGGCCATGCACGGGTTCGTGCCGCCCCATCCCGGACCGTTGACCGCCGTCGGCCTGCTCAACGCGGACCTCGGCATCACGCTCGGACTCGGGATCCTGGTGGCGATCCCGACGATCGTGGTGGCCGGCCCCTTGTTCGGCAAGCTGGCCGGCCGCTGGGTGATGATCGAGGCGCCGGACACCTTCGACGCCGACGAGTTCGGCGACGACCCGGACCGGCGCCGCCCCTCGTTCGGGATCACGTTGTTCTCGGTGCTGTTGCCCGTCGTGCTGATGATGGGCAAGGCGCTGGCCGAGATCTTCATCGCCGACGAATCCGATCTGGTGCGCCAGACCCTGTCCAGCCTCGGTACGCCCACCATCGCCCTGCTGCTGGCGGTGATCGTCGGGATGTTCACCCTCGGCCGCGGCGGCGGAATGACGCGCGAGCAGGTCACCAAGGCCGTCGAGGCCGGCTTGCCGGGTGTTGCGGGGATCATCCTGATCGTCTCCGCCGGCGGCGGTTTCAAGCAGGTGCTCGTCGACAGCGGCATCGGCACGCTGCTGGCGCGGTGGGCCGAGAGCGCGAACATCTCGGTCCTGGTGCTGGCCTGGGTGCTGGCCGTGCTGATCCGCCTGGCCACCGGTTCGGCGACCGTCGCCACCATCACGGCGTCGTCGTTGATGCTGGGCCTGACCGAGGGCATGAGCACCGGTCAGGTGTCGCTGGTCGTGCTGGCCGTCGGCGCCGGTTCGCTGTTCTTCTCCCACGTCAACGACGCCGGGTTCTGGTTGGTCAAGGAGTACTTCCGGATGTCGGTCGGTCAGACCATCAAGACCTGGTCGATCATGGAGACCGTGCTATCGGTGTCGGGCCTGCTGGTGGTGCTGGCCCTGGACCTGTTCATCTGACCCGCGCCGAGATCCGAACCGAATCAGCTCTGCACCACCTGGGTGCCGCCGGCCAACTCGTCGTGCTTGCCCTGCTTGGTGGGGCTGCCGCTGATGGTCACCGCGATGACGATGTAGGCGATCGGCGCCAGGATCCATCCCAAGCACGGCACCAGTTGCAGCAGGGTGAAGATGTTGCGCACCGCGGCCTGGCGGGCGTCGGGCTTGGGCGCGCCGCCGACACCGCGCACGCTCAGTCCGAGCAGCTTCTTGCCCGGCGTCCAGCCCTTGTTCGTCTCGAACAGCACGAAGTAGACGAACATCAGTAGCCCGGAGAACAGGCCCGTCACCATGATTCCGGTGTTCACGCCCGCGATCTGGCCGTCGCCGAGACCGCCGAAGAGCCAGCCCAGCAGGCCGGCGGCGATGCTGACGATGATGCCGTCGATGACGCGCGCGAGGAATCGCATGCCCAGACCGCCGGGCTTGCCGGGCGCCGGGGGATAGCCGCCGTACTGCGGCGGCGGATATCCACCCGGCTGGCCGTAGGGCGGTGGGGGCGGCGGATACCCGCCGGGCGGCCCGTAATGGGGCGGATTGTTCGGATCGAAGTCACCGGTAGACATGGCCGCCAATCTACCGTCGCGGCCCTGCGCCGGTGGCGAACCGAACAGGTCGACGATCAGCCTCGGCGACGGGCGCGGGCGCGTTTGCGCGCCTCGGCGGCGGCCTCCTCGCCCTGCTGCCGGGCCGCGTGGGCCAGTTCCCCGCCGCGGTCGCGGGCCGTCTCGGCCAACTCGCCGCCGCGCTCGCGGGCCACGTGGGCGAGTTCGCCGCCGCGCTCGCGGGCGACGTGGGCCAGTTCGCCGCCGCGCTCGCGGGCCACGTGCGCCAGTTCGCCGGCCAACTCGGCGCCGCGCTCGCGGGCGGTCTCGAGCAGCGGCGCGGATCGTTCGGCCGCCACGCTGGCGAGTTCCTTGCCGCGTTCGGCGCCGACGTGCAGACCCTCGCTGAGTCGATGTCCGACGCGTTCGCCGAACTCACTGTCGAGCAACGAGTTCGAGCCCCCGGAGCCGGGCAGCGCCGAGCTGACGGTGTCGGTGAGCTTGGCGGCGGCGCGGCGACCGCGCCAGCCCAGCGAGGGCTTGCCCGCGGTATCGGCCGAGGCGATCATCAGACCGCCCAGCAGGCTCACGTCGGTGAGGAAGTCGCGGCGCTTGCGGGCCTTGACCTCCGGGTCGGTCTCCTGCCAGAACATATGCGCACCAAGGTTTCCCGGGATCACGGTCGCGGCCAACACGGCCGAGGCCAGCCGCGGGACCTTGCCGGTGGCCAGCAGCACGCCGCCGCCGATCTGGACCGCGGCATTGATCCGGGCCACGGTCTCGGCGTTCTGCGGAACGTTCGACGAGACCGGTTCGGGCAGTTTCTGCAGCCCTTCGAGGGTGGGTTGCGCCGCATCGGCGGCGGGTTTGGGGCTGCGAAGCGCGTCCACCCCCTGGCCGATGAATGCGGTAGCCAACAGCGGACGAGCGATTCTGCGTAGCAACATGCCGGGGGTGTTCCCCGCCGCGGTACCGGACAAACCTGGCCGGTCAGGACAGCAGCAACCGCGCGGAGCGCTCCAGCACATCGGCGATCTGCTGGTAGGACGCGTGGCCGATGCCGGCGCGCACCAGGGCCCCGGCGTACAGCAGTTCCAGGGAGTCGACCAGTTCCGGATCGGCGTCGGGCCCCAGTGCCGCGGTCAGCCGGCGGTTGATCTCGGCGCCGATCCGCAGGCGGAGATGTTCGACGTCGGGATCCTTGCCCAGCAGCGCACTGGTGACCGCCCCGGCCAGTTCGGGCTCGTTGGCCAGCAACAGTGCGATGTGGCGCAGGACCGCCACCACCCGGTCCGTGGCATCCGGTGCGTCGTTGGACGGTGCCGGGGTGGTCGCCAGCCGGCGCCAGAACACCTCGGCGACCAGATGTTCCTTGGAGGAGAAGTAGGTGTAGGCCGTCGCCGCGCCCACCCCGGCTTCGGCGGCGACCATCCGGATGGTCAGCCCGGCGAATCCCTCGCGGCTCAGCACCTCGACCGCGGACCGTCCCAGCCGGTCGACGGTATCGGCCTGTTTGGCCGTAAGACGACGACGCGTCGCCTCCCGAGTTACCGGTTCGGACACATGTCCGGACGCTACTACAACCCGATGGGGCGGGCAACAATGCGCGCTGGCCACAGCCATTCCCGACGCGATAGGTTGCCTATATGACCGACACCGCCGCCACCGCCGGCGCGCAAACACCCGAGACCACCCGACGTCTGTTCGAACTGGCCGACCGCGTGATCGGGTTCATGCCCGCCGACGAGGGCCGGGCCCTCTACGAGGCCGCCCGCACCTACCTCGACGGCGGCGCCGGGGTCGAGATCGGTACCTACTGCGGCAAATCCACCGTGTTGCTCGGGGCGGCCGCCGCCGAGACCGGCGGTGTGCTGTTCACCGTCGACCACCATCACGGTTCGGAGGAACATCAGGTCGGTTGGGAGTACCACGACGCCACCATGGTGGACCCGAAGACCGGGTTGTTCGACACGCTGCCGACCTTCCGCCACACCCTCGACGAGGCCGCACTGGCCGACAATGTGGTTGCGGTGGTGGGGAAGTCGGCCGTGGTCGCGCGGCACTGGAACACGCCGCTGCGGTTGCTGTTCATCGACGGCGGGCACACCGAGGAGGCCGCGCACCGCGACTTCGACGGCTGGGCCAAGTGGGTGCAGCGCGACGGGGCGCTGGTCATCCACGACGTGTTCCCGAATCCCGCCGACGGCGGACAGGCACCCTTCCAGATCTACCGGCGCGCGCTGGAAAGCGGTCAGTTCCAGGAAGTCTCGGCCACCGGAACGCTGCGGGTCCTGCAGCGCAGCGCGGGTTCGGCCGGCGAGAAGGTCTGACGAGCCTCAGCGTTCGGCGCTGACGCACCGGCAGTCGAACTCGCCCTCGAGGCCGCGGGGCAGCGCGGCGTCCCGGAAGATCGCGGCGCCGGCCGTCGCGCCCGAGAGCGCATCGGCGGCCAGCACCACCGCCGCCCCGGTCCAGGTGGTGCGCTCCACCGGCCAGCGCTTGCCATCGGCGTACACCAGACCGGTCCAGTAGGACCCGTCGCGCTCGCGCAGGTGTTGCATGTTCGCGAACTGTTCGAGGGCGCGGTCCCGATCGCCGAGGACATCCAATGCCAGGACCAGCTCGCAGGTTTCGGCGCCGGTGACCCACGGCCGGTCGCTGACGCACCGGATGCCCAGCCCTTCGACCACGAACTCGTCCCAGCGCGCCGCGATGCGGTCCTCGGCCTGCTGACCGCGCATCGCGCCGCCGAGGATCGGGTAGTACCAGTCCATCGAGTGGCGCGGTTTCTCGGTGAAGGCGTCGGGGTGGTCGGCGATGGCGTGACCCAACCGCCCCAGCGCCAACTCCCACGCCGGCTGGGCCTGGCCCAGGTGGTTGGCCAGCGCGACCGCACAGCGGATGCTGTGATAGATGCTCGCCGAACCGGTCAGCAGCGCCTCCGGCAACGGCCCGGAAGGCGACTGCGCCCAGCAGATCTCGCCGCCGGCGCGCTGCAGGCCCAGGACGAAGTCGATGGCCCGGGCCACCGTCGGCCACATCGTCTCGGCGAACGCGTCGTCGCCGGTGACCAGCACGTGATGCCACACCCCGGTGGCGATGTAGGCGCAGAAGTTGCTGTCGCTGTTGGCGTCCTCGATCACCCCGGCGCGGAACTGGATGGGCCAGGACCCGTCGGCCCGCTGCTCACGGCGGCACCAGTCGTAGGCCCGGCGCGCCGGTTCGAACAGGCCCGCGGTGCTCAGCGCCATCGCGCACTCGACGTGGTCCCACGGGTCGGTGTGCCCGGTCGGCGACCACGGGATCGCACCCGTGGGCTCCTGGGTGGCCGCGATCGAGGTCGCGGTGGCCAGGCACTGCTCGGCGCTCAGTACTCCCGGGACCTCGGGCAACTCAGACCAGGGCAACGTCCACCGCCGGCTTGTCGAAGTACAGCGCCACGCTCTTGCCGATCAGCGGGTTCAACGCGGCCTCGGCGACCCGGGTCAACAGCGGCCGCTGCATCATGTCCCACACCAGCAGCCGGTGATAGGCGCTGACCGCCGGATGCTCGGACTCCTCCACGCCCACAGCGCATTTGAGCCACCAGAACGGCGAGTGCAGGCTGTGCGCGTGATGGGTGTGGGTGAACTTCAGGCCCCGCGCGGCGATCTTGTCGCGCAACTCATCGGCCTTGTAGATGCGGATGTGGCCGCCCTCGTTGGCGTGGTACTCGTCCGACAGCGCCCAGCAGATGCGTTCCGGCAGCCAGCGCGGCACCGTCACGGCCAGCTTGCCGCCCTTCTTCAGGACCCGCACCAATTCCGCGATCGCGGCGTCGTCCTCGGGGACGTGCTCGAGGATCTCCGAGGCGATCACGCAGTCGAAGGTGCCGTCCGCATAGGGCAATTCGAGCGCGTTGCCCACGACCGCCTCGGCGCGCGCCGACGGCGGCACCTCACCGGCCTCGGCCATGGCCTCGAACATGGTGGCCACCTCGGCCATGTCGGTGGCGCTCTGATCGAACGCGACCACCTCGGCGCCGCGGCGGTAGGCCTCGTAGCTGTGCCGTCCGGCGCCGGCACCGACGTCGATCACCTTGACGCCGGGTCCCACCCCGAGCCGGTCGAAGTCGACCGTCAGCATGCGCGGCGCCGTTCGATCGCGCGCTCGTAGACCGCGACGGTCTGGGCCGCCACCGACTCCCAGCTGTAGACGTCGAGCGCGCGTTGCCGTCCCGCGATGCCGATCTCGTAACGCCGTTCCGGGGAGTCCAGCAGGCGGCCCAGCGTGGCGGTGAGTTCCTCGACGTCGCCGGGGGTGACCAACTCGGCGCATGCGCCCTGGGTGCCGAGCACCTCCGGTAGCGCCCCGGCGCGGCTGGCGACGATCGGGGTCCCGCTGGCCATCGCCTCCACCGCCGGCAACGAGAAACCTTCGTAAAGCGAGGGGATGCAGGCGATCTCGGCCGAGGCCAGGAGGCCGGCCAGCTCCTCGTCGGACACCCCGCTGGAGATGTGCACGATGTCGGCGATGCCGAGTTCCGCGATCTGTTTCTGGGTGGGGCCGTTGCTCTCCAGCTTGGCCACCAGCTGCAGTTCCACGTCGCGTTCGGTACGCAGCTTGGCCACCGCCTGCAACAGGTTCGAAACGCCCTTGAGCGGCACGTCGGCGCTGGCGATGGCGATGATCCGGCCCGGCACCCGCGGTTCCAGGGTGGGTGCGAACACCTCGGTGTCCACGCCCAGCGGCACCACCCGCAACTGCTCGGGGCGCACGCCGAAGTCCTCGGCGATGTCGGCGGCCGAGGTGCTCGAGACGGTCAGCAGGTCGGGGATCTGCTTGGCCACCCGCTTCTGCATCTCGGCAAAGCCGTACCAGCGGTGCACCAGCGGTTTGCGCCACCACCGCGCGGCAGCCAGATCCAACACGCGGTCCCGGGTGATCGGGTGGTGCACGGTGGCCACCACCGGCAGGCCGGACTCGGCGATCTTCAGCAGACCGGTGCCCAGGCTCTGGTTGTCGTGAACGATGTCGAACCGGTTCTCGGGGTCCCGCTGCCGCTCGGCCAGCAACCGGGCCGCCCGCAGGCCGAAGGTGCGCGGTTCGGGGAAACCCGCCGTCCACATGGTCGCCAGCTCGAGCAGGTCGATGCTGGTGCGCAGTTCGCTGGGCCGGGGGACCCGGAACGGGTCGGGTTCGCGGTACAGATCCAGGCTGGGCACTTTGCGCAGCGTGACGCGCGGATCCAGGCCGTCGGGATAGGGCTGCCCGGAGAACACCTCGACGTGGTGGCCCAGTTCGACCAGACCGCGGCTGAGGTGGCGCACATAGACCCCTTGCCCGCCGCAGTGGGTCTTACTGCGATACGACAGCAACGCGATACGCATGCTCAAGCCACCCCACTGTTCTGTCTGGACATGTGTCCAGACCTTAATTCGCCTGGCTAGCGAGTGCAACGCGCACCCGTCTGACCAGGCCAGAGACCGTAACGCGGGACCCGTTCCGCTGCGCCGGGCGAGCCGTTACGGTGGTGTCATGCGCGCGTTGATCGTCGTCGACGTCCAGAACGACTTCTGCGAGGGCGGATCGCTGGCCGTCACCGGGGGCGCCGCGGTGGCCCGCGCGCTCACCTCCCGACTGGCCGGCGAACACGGCTACGACCACATCGTGGCGACGATGGATTTCCACATCGACCCCGGATCGCACTTCTCCGAGACCCCCGACTACCGCGAGTCCTGGCCACCGCACTGCGTGGCGGACTCGCCGGGCGCCGAGTTCCACCCGGACCTCGAGACGGCGGCCATCGAGGCGGTGTTCCGCAAGGGCGCCTACTCGGCGGCCTACAGCGGCTTCGAGGGGACCGACGCTCACGGCACGACCTTGGCCGACTGGCTGCGGCAGCGCGGCGTCGAGGCCGTCGACGTGGTCGGCATCGCGACCGACTACTGCGTGCGCGCCACCGCGACCGATGCCGCCGCGGCCGGTTTCGACACCCGGGTCCTGCTGGACCTGACGGCGGGGGTGGCCGCCGATTCCACCGCGTCCGCGGTGTCGGATCTGCGCCAGGCGAACATCGAAATCATCACGGACTCCACGGATCTCAGCATTCGATGACCCTCGACGAAGCGCAGTTGCTGGCCGCTGTCGAGCGCTCCCCGGAAGCTGCCGGCCGCCACGATCGGCAGGCCTGGGTCGGGTTGTTCACCGGTGACGGCCGGGTCGAGGACCCCGTCGGGTCGGCGCCCCACGTCGGCCACGCGGCACTCGGCCGGTTCTTCGACACGTTCATCGCCGGGCGCGACATCGTGTTCCACCGCGACCTCGACATCGTGTGCGACCGCACCGTGATCCGGGACATGACGCTGGCCATCGCGATGGGTCCGCAGGTGCGGATGGCGGTGCCCGCGGTGCTGCGCTACGACCTGCGCGAGGACGATGACGAGCTCAAAATCGCTTCGCTGCAGGCGCATTGGGAGCTGCCGCCGATGCTGCTGCAGTTCCTCGGCAACGGCCTGGCGGCGCTGCCGGCCGGATTCGCCCTGAACCGGGCGCTGCTGACCAACCTGGGTGTCGGCGGGCTGCTGGGATTCCTGCGGGGCCTGCGGCGGCCCGGTCCGCGGCAACGGGAGGCCCTCGTGGAGGCGCTGACCGCGCTGTCGGTCGGCGACGAACTCGGCATCCGGCGCAGCCTGGGCACCGCGCGGTTGTCGGTCGACCTCGACGAACTGCGGACCCGCTGCTACGGCGCCAGCTGGGCCAAGGTGATCGCGGCCGGCCAGTCGGTCACCGCGACGGTGCACGCCGCCGACCGCCGGATGGTGGTCATCGCCGACTTCGCCGGCCGCGCCGCCATCGAACGGCTCCAGGTCTTCGGTTGATGCATCAGACGGGGCGCTTGCGCCGGTAGAGGGTGCCCAGGGCCAGCAGCGCCAGGCTGACCACCAGGATCACCGTGGCGAGCACATCGATCTGCGGCGGCACCGCGGCCTTGGTGGCGGCGTTGACGTAGAGCGGATAGGTGACCGTCGAGCCGCTGACGAAGTAGGTGATGATGAAGTCGTCGAGCGACAACGCGAAGGACAGCATCGCCGCGGCGACAATGCCCGGGACGATCAGCGGCAGAGTCACTTTGGCGAAGGTGCGGACCGGTCCGGCGCCCAGGTCCAGCGAGGCATCCTCCAGGGTCCAGTCGAATCCGCGGACCCGGGCGCGCACCGTCAGCGCGATGAAGCTGATCTGGAAGGCGACGTGGGCGATGACGATGGTGGTGAACCCGCTGGCCCAGCCGAGGTCGAGGAACAGCGTCAGCAGCGAGGCGCCGAGCACCACCTCCGGCGCGGTCAGCGGCAGCACCAGGAACGCCTCGACGCCCTTGCTGCCGCGGAACCGCTGACGCACCAAGGCAACTGCCAGCAGGGTGCCGAGCACCAGGGCGATCGCGGTGGAGACGGCGGCCACCAACAGGCTCATCTGCAGCGCCTCGGTCAGCGCCGGGTACTTGAACGGATCGGCCCAGTTCTCCAGCGTGAAGCCCTGCCAGGTGTAGTTGAACTTGCCGACGGGTTTGTTGAAGGAGAACAGCACGATCACGAAGATCGGCAGGAAGATGTAGAGCATCACCAGCGCGGCGATGGCGCGCAGCACGAAGTCGCCGACCTTGCCGCTGCTGAGGCGCCGCCGCGACCGGATCCGCGCGCGCGATTCCGAAGGCCCGGTATCGGGCCCGGTGCTCGCGACCGTGCTGCTCATACCAGGTCCTCCGTGCCCAGGGCCTTCGTGTAGGACAGCACGCCGGCCAGGATCAACGCCATCAGCATGAAGCTCAGGGCCGCGGCCGCCGGATAGTCCTTGACCACCAGGAACTGCTTCTGGATGACGTTGCCGATCATCGTGGTCTGGGTGCTGCCGAGATAATCGGCGTTGATGAAGTCGCCCACCGCCGGGATGAACACCAGCATGCTGCCGGCGATCACCCCGGGCATCGACAGCGGCAGGATCACCTTGCGGAAGGCCCGGAAACTCGACGAGTACAGGTCGCGGGACGCCTCGAGCAGCCGCGCATCGATCTTCTCCAGGCTCACATACAACGGCAGGATCATGAAGATCACCCAGTTGTAGATCAGGCCGCCGATCACCGCCCAACTGGTCGACAGCAGCCGTCCCTCGTCGGGCAGCAGGCCGATCGACCCCAGCGCGCTGACCACCACGCCGTCGTCGGCCAGGATGGTTTTCCAGGCCAGCGTCCGGATCAGGAAGGTGACGAAGAACGGCAGGATCACCAGCCCCAGCAGCAGGCTCTTGAACCGGCCCGACTTGAACGCGATCACGTACGCCAGCGGGTACGAGATCAGCAGGCACACCACGGTTGCCGTCAGCGCGTACCCCAGCGACCGGACGATCTGCTCCTGATATGTGGTGAACGCCTCGGCGTAATTGCCGAAGTCCCACGCGAAGGTCAGCGTCGGCAGGTACACCGAGCCGCCCGAGGTCGACAGCGACGTCCGGAACAGCGACCAGAACGGGATGACGAAGAAGATCGCCAGGTAGGCCAGAGCCGGCAGGATCATCAGGTACGGCGCGATCCTGCTGCGCTGCCGACCGCTGGCGGCGACCCCGGCCATCTAGGGCCTCACCCTCATGGCGTCAGCCGCCGGTGATCGTGGCGTAGGCGGCGTTGAACTCCTGCGTCTGCTCGTCGCTGAGGGCCGGCCAGGCGTGCAGCTTGGCCAGGACGTCCGAGGGCGGGTTCACCAACGGGTTGCCCGCGATGGCCGGGTCGATCTTGGCCAGCTCGTCGGTCATGTCGGACAGCACCGGGACAAACTGGGTGGCGGCAACAAGTTTCGCGTAGTTCGGCCGGTCGTAGACGTAGTCGATCCACGCCTCGGCGCCCTTCTGGTTCTGCGTGGTGTAGGGGATCACCTGATTGTCGATGAACCAGGTGCCACCCGAATCGGGGACCACGAACTCCAGGTCGGGGTTGTCGGCCTGCAGCTGCACCACGTCACCGGAGTAGGCCTGGGCGATCACGACATTGCCCGCCGCCAGGTCGTCGCCGTAGTCGTTGCCGGTGAACCGGCGGATCTGGCCGCTGTCCTTGTGTTCGCGGATCAGGTCGACGGCCTTCTGGATGGACTCGATGCTCGGATCGTCCAGCGAGCTGCCTTGGGCGAGCATCACCAGGCCGAGGCCGTCCTGCATGTCCGAGAGCAGGCTGACCTGTCCGCGGAAGGCGGGATCCCACAGGTCGTCCAGCGAGGTGATGGGGCGGCCGGTCGCGGCCTTGTTGTAGGCGATGCCCACCATGCCGGACATGTACGGGGCCAAGAACTTCCGGCCCGGGTCGATGGCGGCGTCCACCAGATCGGTGCGCAGATTCTTCTTGTTCGGGACGCGTTCCTCGCTGATCTCGTTGAGCCAACCCAGGTTCATCAGTCGCGCGGCCATGAACTCGCTGGGGATCACCAGGTCGGCGCCGATGTCCTGCTTGCGCGACAGCGGCTCCTTGAACTTGGCGAACCACTCCTCGTTGTCGTTGAAGTCTTCCTTGTAGTCGACGGTCAGCCCGCTTGCGGTCTGGAACGCGGCGACGAACCCGTCGGCCATGTAATAGGGCCAGTTGGAGATGCGCAGCGTGCCGGTGGCCGGCGAGCCGTCGTCCGGCGCGGCGGTGTCGGTGCTGCCCGACCCGCTGTCGGAGCCGCACGCGGTCAGGAACGACGGGCCGAGCACCAGCGCCGCGGCGGCCGCGGCGCCGCCGCCGAGGAAGCGCCGCCGCGAGGCCCGGTTGGTCGCGAGGTGGGCCGGCCGGCGCGGGTCGATGTCATGAGGAGTGGGCATGGCCGCGAACGCCTTTCGTCGGGAAACGGGGGTCAGGAGTCACCGAGCATCTCCTCGAGATCCTCGGTGGTCGGGATGTCGGCGGCCGGCAGCACCAGCGACGCCTCGGGGGACCACGCGACGTAGACCTGATCGCCGGGCCGCAGCATCGGCAGCTGCTGTTCGGCGCCGACATGGGCGACGATGGGGGAGCCGTCCGCGGCGGCCAGCGATAACCGCAGCACCGGCCCCTGGAAGGTGAGGTCGGTGACCGTGGCCGGCACCGAAACCACCTCGGCGGTGGGCGGTTCCATCGACACCCGCACGCGCTCCGGTCGCACCATCAGCGTCGCGTGCCCGCCGCTTTCGATGGTGGTGTCACCCGGGGTGGCGGCCAGCGTGGTGCCCAGCACGTCGACCTCGACGAAGTCGCGGTTGACCCGACCGGTCTGCCGGCCGTGCCACAGGTTGGCCTGCCCGATGAAACCGGCGACGAACACCGTGGCGGGCCGGTCGTAGATCTCGGTGGGGCTGCCGATCTGCTCGACGCGCCCGGCGTTCATCACCGCGATCCGGTCGCTCATCGTCAGCGCCTCCTCCTGGTCGTGCGTCACGTAGACGAACGTGATGCCCAGTTCGCGCTGGATCCGTTTGAGTTCGAACTGCATGACGTGGCGCAGTTTGAGGTCGAGCGCGCCGAGCGGCTCGTCGAGCAGCAGGGCGCTCGGGTAGTTGACCAGCGCGCGGGCCAGCGCGACCCGCTGCTGCTGGCCGCCGGAGAGCTGGGCCGGTTTGCGTTGGGCGAAGTCGGTCAGCCGGACCACCTCGAGCAGGTCGTCGACCCGGCGCCGGACCTCTTCCTTCCCCTTGCCCTTCCCTTTGCGTTTGTCCAGCTTCTGGCTGCGCGGCCCGTAGGCGACGTTGTCCCACACCGTCATGTGCGGGAACAGCGCGTAGTGCTGGAAGACGGTGTTGACGTTGCGCTTGTGCGGCGGCATCCGGGAGACGTCGCGCCCCTCGAGCCGGATGGCCCCCGTGGTGGGCGTCTCGAAGCCGGCGATCATCCGCAGGGTGGTGGTCTTTCCGCAGCCGGACGGCCCGAGCATCGAGAAGAACTCGCCGGCCCCGATCGCGAAGTCGGCGTCGTCGACGGCCACGTAGTCGTCGAACCGCTTGACCACATGATCGATCTCGATCACCGGGCCGGCCGCGGCGCGCGCGCCGCGTTCGGCCTGCTGTTCGGTGGGTTCGGTGCCGGTCTTCGTCAGGGCAGCGCTCCTGTCTTCCGGGTCGGTCAGCCCGCCTGCGGCCGGTGGCGTCGACGTGTTGCTTAACCTTCACCCATCGGCAGGGTCCTCGCAACCGATTCCGTCACGATTTCTCATCTTTTCGATGGAATCTGTTGCTTCCCGCTCCAGCGGCGGCCGAACTCAGATCTGAGCGGTCCACCGCGCCGCACCGGAACCGACTCGACTACTGTTGGCTCCTCGGTGAGCACAGAGCAGCTATCGACATCCAGTCCGCAGACCTTCTGGGATTTGGTCTGCGCGGCGGCCGACCGGTTTCCCGATCGCCCGGTGGCCGGCGACGATCACGGCCGCAGCCTCGACGCGGCGGGACTGCGCGATGCCGCGCTGTCGACCGCGGCGGCGTTCGCGGCCCACGGGATCGGCCCCGGCACCGTGGTGTCCTGGCAGCTGCCCACCTCGCTGGAGACCATGGTGGTGATGGCGGCGCTGGCCCGGCTCGGGGCGGTGCAGAATCCCGTCCTGCCGATCTGGCGTGAGAGCGAACTGCGATTCGCCACAACGCAGTTGGGCACCGAGGCGCTGATCGTTCCGGGGCGGTGGCGCGGGGTCGACCACCGCGAGTTGGCGCGCACCGCCGTGGCCGACTCCGGGGTGCCGATCATCGTCGTCGACCACGAAGCGGTGCCGCGTCCCGGGGCCCTGCGCCTGCCCCGCGGCGAGAAGGGGGCGCCGTCGGTCGCGCCGCCCGGCGACGCCGACGAACCACGTTGGGTGTACTACTCGTCGGGGACCACCGCCGCCCCGAAGGGCATCCGGCACAGCGACCGCACCGTGATCGCCGGATCGTCGGGCGTGGTCGCGATGGTCGGCGCCGGCCGCACCGACAGGTACCCGATCGCGTTCCCCATCTCCCACATCGGCGGGGCCGCGATGCTGGCGGCCGCGCTGCTGACCGGGCTGCGACTGGTGCTGTTCGAGCACTTCGACCCGCAGTCGAGCCCCGACGCGATCGCCCGGCACCGGCCCACCCTGCTGGGCACGGCGACGCCGTTCTTCGTCGCGTATCTGGCCGCCCAGCGCCGGCACGGCGAACCCCCGCTGTTCCCCGACCTGCGCGGCTGCATCGGAGGCGGGGCACCCATCACCGCCGAACTCGGGGCGCAGGTGCGAAACACGTTGGGCGTGCCGGGAATCGCGAACTCGTGGGGACTCACCGAGTTTCCGGTGGCCACTTCGCCGGCATTGGATGCCCCCGCGGCCGTGCTGGACCACACGGTGGGCCCGCCGGTCCCGGGTGTGGCCGTGCGGGTGGTCGACGAGGACGGCCGCGAACTCGGCGTCGGGGCCGAGGGCGAGCTTCGACTCAAGGGGCCGCAGTGTTTCCTGGGCTACGTCGATGCCGGTTTGAACGACGACGCGTTCGACGCCGACGGGTGGTTCCGCAGCGGCGACATGGGGCGCGTCGACGCCGCGGGCAACGTCACGGTGACCGGCCGGATCAAGGACGCCATCATCCGCAACGCCGAGAACATCTCCGCACTCGAGATCGAGGGGGTGCTGGCCGACCATCCCGGCGTCGTGGACGTCGCGGTGATCGGGGTGCCCGACGCGCGCACCGGCGAACGGGTGTGCGCGGTCATCGTCGCCGCCCCCGGCGCCGCGATCTCGCTGGGCAGCCTCGCCGCGCACTGCGAGAACCGCGGCCTGGCCCGGTTCAAGACCCCCGAGCGGGTCGAGTTCGTCGACGTCCTGCCCCGCAATCTCACCGGCAAGGTCCTCAAGACGGAGCTGCGCCGGCGGTTCGGTTGAGCCCGGACGGTGTCGGCGCCGCCGTATGCGAGGATGCCCGGGTGACCGTTCGCCCAGCCCACTTCGCCGATTCACCGGACGGTTTCCTACCGTCGCCCTACGCCCGGAGCCGCTGGGGCGAGGATCAACTGAACGGCCCGGCCGTCGTGGGGCTCGCCGCGCACTGCCTCGAGCGCGACTACGGTTCGGCCGACTTCCAGCCGGCACGGCTGACGGTGGACCTGTTCAAGGCCGCCCGCGGCGTGCCGACCACGGTGCGGGCGCGGCTGATCCGCGACGGCCGCCGGATCCGCAACGCCGAATGCGATGTGCTGCAGGGCGACGTCGTGGTGGCCCGCGCCGGCCTGGTGTTCTATCGCCGCTCGTCGGCGCCC
Organism: Mycolicibacterium chitae; assembly: GCF_900637205.1. Classification (NCBI taxonomy): domain Bacteria; kingdom Bacillati; phylum Actinomycetota; class Actinomycetes; order Mycobacteriales; family Mycobacteriaceae; genus Mycobacterium; species Mycolicibacterium chitae. Next base: position 2,592,072 of record NZ_LR134355.1, on the reverse strand, counting down.
GAGGGCGAGCAGTGGTCCCCGCCCGTCGAATTCACCTTCCCCGACTCGTTGCCCACCGGCGACGAGCACACCCTGCCCTACACCGGCAGCGACGCGGTGGGCTGGACGCAGAAGATCGGCGACCACCAGAACACCTCGCGCACCCGGTTCGTCGATCGGGGAATCGATGTGGTTGCCGGACAACCCAATACGCCCTTCGTGCGGGCGTCGGTGGTCGGCGAGGCCACCAGCCTGGTGACCCATCTCGGCACGCGCGGAGTCGGCTACATCAACGGCGACCTGACGGTAGGTCTGACCCGGTTGCCGGTCGGGGAGTGGATCGGTGTGCAGGCCGAGTCACACTGGGCCGCCGACGGCGTCACGGTGGGCACGGCCACCCTGTTCGACGGCACCGGGCCGTTCGGGTCGGGAATGGTGACCGCGCTGGCCAATCCGTCGGCCGCGCTCGATTTCAGCACCCACTCGCAACCGAACCCGCCGGCCTAACCCCACTCGTGCTGCATGGCCCGTGAGTCCACCTGGGCCGCCACCGATTCGGTGCGCTTGGTCCGGGTGCGGGTCAGTGCGATGAGCAGGGTCGCCAGCGCGGCGGTGCCGGCCCCGGCGAAGAAGATGACGACGAAGGTGGCCTCGCTGGGCAGTCCGGTCCGGGCGCTCACGTGGCCCAGCAGCACCGCCACCACGGCCGCGGCGATCGAACTGCCGACGGTGCGGGCAATGGCGTTGATACCGGTGGCGATGCCGGTCTCACCGGGCCCGGCCTCGCTGACCACCAGCGCCGGCAGCGCCCCGTAGGCCAGGCTGATGTAGGCGTTGGTCAGCGCCCCGGCGACAATCACCTGCCAGGTCGCCGAGTGCGCCAGCGCCAGCATCACGAAGCCGGCCACGCCGGTGAGCGCGCCGGTCATCAGCACCGGTCGCGGCCCGTACCGGTCGATGATCCAGCCGCTGCTGGTCGCGGTCACGAACCCGGTCAGCGCCCCCGGCAGCAGGAACACCACGCTGGACTGCAGGACCGTCGCCGAGAAGCCGTAGCCGGTGACCTCGCGCGGCATCTGGACGAACAACGTCAGGCCGAGGAAGCCGAAGTACAGCCCCATGCCGACGAAGACGGTGGCGACGTTGGTCAGCAGCATCGCCGGCCGGGTCAGCATGGCGATGGAGACCAACGGATGCGTGCGCCGTCGTTCCCAGCGCCACCAGCCCGCCAGCACCAGCAGACCTGAGGCCAGGCACCCCCACGTCGCCGGCGTCCGCCAGCCCCACGTGCTGCCCTGGGTGATGGCCAACAGCACCGCGGTCAGGCCCACGGCCAGACCGAGCGCACCCACCCAGTCGATGCCGCCGTCGCCGTCGCCGGCCCGCGTCGGGACCACCCAGACCACCAGCGCCATCACCAGGACCGTGAACGCCGTCGTGAGCCAGAAGACGCGGTGGTAGCCGGCCGAGCCGCTCATCAGCAGGCCGGTGACCACCAGGCCGACCCCGCCGCCGAACCCGAGCATCCCGGAGAGCACCGCCAGGGCCCGGACCACCTGCCGCGGCTGCAACTCGGCGCGCAGGATGGCCACACAGATCGGGTACAGCGCGAATGACGCGCCCTGCAGCACCCGGGCCAGGATCAGCAACGGCAGCGAGCTGGTCACCGCGGCGAGCAGCGAGCCCGCCAGCACCACGACGAGCACGCCCAGCAGCACGTGTTTCTTGTTGTAGAGATCCGCGAGCCGCCCGATCAGCGGTGTCGCGGCCGCCGCCGCGAGCAGGTTCGCCGTCACCGCCCAGCTGACGGCCACCGCGGACACGTCGAGCTGTTCGGCCATCACGCCGAGCACCGGGACCACCGCGGTCTGCAGCAGCGCGACGGTCAGCGCGACCACGCTGAGCGAGAGAACCAGGACGCCGGTTCGCTGGCGTTCTCGGGTCCTGGGCACGACCTCGATTATGGCCACGGGGCGCCGAAGCCACGGACACGGGTACCCATGGGTACCGAACCCGCGCTGGGCTGACCTGCGGGCTCGACTACCTGGCGGGTAATTGCGGGGTGAGCCGTCCCGGCGCACCGTAGAAATCATGGTGAATGTCACAGCGAACGGGGGCTGCGGACCGCCGATTCCCGCCTGGTTGACCTTCGTGCTGAAGGCCGATCGGGCCGGTTCGTCCTGGTACATCGGCACCGGCTTCTTCTTCGCGCCGCTGTTGGTGGTGCTCTCGCCCTCGCCGATGCTGACGGCGGTGGCCTGGGTAGTGATCGCCCTGGTGGGTTTGTGGTTAGGTTTGCTCGGGATCGCGATGGCCACGGGTCTGGCCCTCGTCCTGCGTTCCGGAGGTGAGATTCCCGAGGACTACTGGCGCAGCATCCTCGACTATCCCGGCGGAAGGGCCAGCACCGATGAAAGTGGCGATCCTCGACGACTATCAGGGCGTGGCCCTGCAACTGGCCGATTGGTCGCCGGTGGCCGACCGGGCTGAGATCACCGTGTTCACCGATCATCTGGCCGATCCCGACGACGTCGTGGCCCGGCTGGCGCCCTTCGACGTGGTCTTCGTGATGCGGGAGCGCACGCCGCTGCCGCGCGAGGTGCTCGAGCGCCTGCCCCGGCTGCGGATGATCGCCTCGAACGGCAAGGTCAACGCGGCGATCGACATGGCCGCCGCGCAACAACAGGGCATCGAGGTCAGCGGCAGCGGCGGTACCGCGGCTGGCACCGTCGAGATGACCTGGGCGCTCATCCTTTCGGCCGCCCGCGCGCTGCCGACCGAGAACGCCTCGCTGCGCTCCGGTGGCTGGCAGACCGGGGTAGGCACCGAGTTGGCGGGCCGGACGCTGGGTGTGCTGGGACTGGGCCGGATCGGCAGCCGGGTCGCCCGCGTCGGCGCGGCGTTCGGTATGGACGTGATCGCCTGGAGCCAGAACCTCACCCCCGCGGCGGCCGAGGCCGCCGGTGCGCGCTGGGTGGACCGCGACACGCTGCTGGACACGGCCGATGTGCTGAGCATCCACCTGCGGCTCAGCGACCGCACCCGCGGGCTCATCGGGGCCGACGCACTGGCCCGGATGAAGCCGACGGCGCTGCTGATCAACACCTCTCGGGGCCCCATCGTCGACGAGGCCGCGCTGGTGTCGGCGTTGCGCGCGGATCGCCTCGGCGGCGCCGGCCTGGATGTGTTCGACACCGAACCCCTGCCGGCGCAGCATCCGCTGCGCAGCCTCGACAACGTGGTCGCGACCCCGCACATCGGCTACGTCACCGACCGGCAATACCGGAGGTTCTTCGCCGACGCGGTGGCGGCCATCAGCGACTGGTTGGACCGAAACTCAGGTGCCGCCAGGTAGTTTCGCGCGCAGCCAGTCCGGCCGGCACGGTCGCGGCGGGTTCAACCCTCTGCCACCTCTCGGTCGCGGGCGGCGTCGGCCAGCAACCGGGCGGTCCGGGAGTCCGCGGGCAGGAACGCCTCGATGCTCAGTTCGGCGACCGTCAGATCCAGGGCCGTGCCGAACGTGCTGACCATACTCAGCAACGACAGGGCCTCGCCGCCGGTGGTGACCAGCCGCAGCGGTACAGCGACGCCGCCGAGTTCGTCGGCCTCGCCCGAGCCGCCCGGATAGGCGTCGAGTTCGGCCAGCAGGCTGCGCAACTCGGCGCGGTCGCCGGCCAGGCTCTCGCGGCGCAGCCGTTCGAGCAGATGGTGCCGCCACTGCGCGAGGTTCTCGATCCGCGGGGCCAGCCCGTTGGGGTGCAGCGCGATGCGCAGCGCGTTGGGGACCTCGAGGAGCTCGGGGGACACGCCGTCGAGCAGCACCGCGGTGGCGGCGTTGGCGCGCACGATATTCCACTCGCGATCGACCACCAGGCACGGATGCGGCTCGTGGGCGTCGAGCACCCGCTCGACGCCGGTGCGCACCGCCGCCAGCTCCGGGTCCTCCCACGACCGCTCGGAGTACTCCGGCGCGAGGCCGGCCGCGAGCAACAGCTGATTCTGCTCGCGCGGCGGGACGCCCAGCGCGGTGGCCAGCCGCAGCACCATCGCGCGGCTCGGCGCCGAACGCCCGGTCTCGATGAAGCTGACATGGCGCGAGGACACGTCGGCGCCCAGGGCCAGCTCGAGCTGGCTGAGCCGACGGCGCCGACGCCACTGGCGCATCAGTGCGCCGAACGGGGGAGCCGAGGCCTGCGTGGAGGTGTGCGCGGTGCTCACCGCCTCAGTCTGGGCGACGACGGTGCCGTCGGCACGCATTCGGCGCGTGCTGTGCGGTGGCCGCGGACGGACGTGAGACCGTTACAGGACTATGAACACGCACGATTACGTCACCTATGAACAGTGGGGGCGTGAATTCTTCGAGGTCGCCGTGACGGAGGAGCGTGTCGCGGCCGCCTTCGGGGCCATCGCCGGCGACCAGTTCGAGATGGGTCCGCTGGCGCAGGGGCCGGGCCGCATCGCGCGGGTCAGCGCCAAGGTGAAGATCCGCGAACCGCAGGCCACCCGGGTGCTCGGCGACACCATCACCTTCGACATCCGGATTCCGCTGGAGATCGACCTGGTCGTCGACCTGCGCCTGGACAAGCCGCGGTTCAAGGTGGACGGCGAGGTCGCGTTGCGCGCGACCGCCCGGGCCGCCAAACCGCTGTTGCTAATCATCGACGTGGCCAAGCCGCGGCCGTCCAACATCAGCGTGCACGTGTCGTCGGACTCGATCCGGGGCGAGATCGTGCGGATCATCGGCGGCGTGGACGCGGAGATCCGGCGGTTCATCGCCCAGCACGTGGCCGATCAGATCGACGCGCCCGAATCGCAGCAGGCGCAGATCATCGACGTCGCCGAGCGTCTCGACGCGGCCTGGACCGGCGTCTAGCGCTGCTTGGCCAGGTCGCGGCTGATGACCAGGCGCTGAATCTGGTTGGTGCCCTCGAAGATCTGCGTGATCTTGGCCTCCCGCATGTAGCGCTCCACCCGGTAGTCCCGGGTGTATCCGACGCCGCCGAGCACTTGGACCGCGTCCGTGGTGACCTTCATCGCGGCATCGGTGGCGACCAGTTTGGCCACCGAGGCGTTGCGCGAGTACGGCAGCCCGGCGTCGCGGCGGCGCGCCGCGTCCAGGTAGGTGGCGCGGGCTGAGTCGACCGCCGCGGCCATGTCGGCCAGCAGGAAGCCCAGCCCCTGATGGTCGATGATCTTGCGCCCGAAGGTGCTTCGCTCCTGGCTGTAGGCAACGGCGTCGTCGAGGGCGGCCTGGGCCAGACCCACGGCCACCGCGGCGATGCCCAGGCGGCCCGAATCCAGTGCGCTGAAGGCGATCTGCAGACCTTGGCCCTCCTCGCCGATGCGCCGCTCGGCGGGGATCAGGGCGTTGTCGTAGTGCGCGGCCGTGGTCGGCACCGCGTGCAGGCCCATCTTCTCCTCGGGCTTACCGAAGGTGAGCCCGGGCGTGCCGGCCGGCACCAGGAAACACGAGATCCCTTGCGAGCCGGTGCCGGTGCGGGCGAACAGGTTGTAGAAGTCCGCGATCCCGCCGTGGGTGATCCACGCCTTCTCGCCGGTGATCCGGTATCCGTCGTCGGCGGCCACCGCCTTGCAGGTCAGCGCGCCCGCATCCGAGCCCGCCTGCGGTTCGGACAGGCTGTAGGCCCCGATGGTGGTGCCGCCCAACATCTCCGGCAGCCACTGCGACTTCTGCTGCTCGGTGCCGAAGGCCATCAAAGGGTGACACGACAGGCTGTGTACGCTGACGGCGACGGCCACGGCGGCCCAACGCGCCGCGAGTTCCTCCAACACCTGCAGGTAGACCTCGTAGGGTTGTCCGCCGCCGCCCCATTCCTCGGGGTAGGGGAGGCTCAGCAGCCCGGCCTCGCCGAGGGTGGCGAACAGACCGTCAGGGTAGGTCTCGTCGCGTTCGCACTCGTCGACGCGGGGCGCCAGCGCCTTGTCGGCGATGTCGCGGGCGAGCGCGATCAGGTCGCGCGCTTCGTCATTGGGCAGGAGTCGGTCGACGGGCACGCGTCCTCTTTCCTCTCGTCGGAGCTGGCTACCACCGGGCAGCAGTACTGTGCGGCGACTTCCAGTATCAATCGAACAGTACTACAGAACTCCCTCCAGTACTATCGATGCGTGCAGAGCAGCCCCGCCACCGACTTCGGCACCGCCCGCCGGACCCAACTCTTCGACCAGCTACTGACGTTGTTCCTGGCCGAGGGATTCGCGCAGCTGACGCTCGACGACATCGCCGCCCGGCTGCGCTGCTCGAAGTCGACTCTCTACACCTTGGCCGGGAGCAAGGATGACCTGGTGGTCGCGGCCACCGTGCACTTCTTCCGCGGCGCCACCGCGCACGTCGAGAGCCGGGTGGGCGCGGTCGACGGCGCCCGCGCGCGCATCACCGCCTACCTGACCGCAGTGGGTCAGGCCCTCGACGCCGCCTCGGCACGGTTCATGGCCGACCTCGGGGCGTTCCCGCCGGCGCGCGAGGTCTACGAGACGAACACCGCCATCGCTGCGCAGCGGGTCCAGGACCTGATCGCCGAGGGCGTGGCGGCCGGGGAGTTCCGCGACGTGCACGCCGCCTTCGCCGGGGAACTCGCCGCGACGATGATGGTCGGCATCCAACAGGGTCGGGTCCGGGCGGCCACCGGACTCGACGACGCCGCGGCCTACCGCGAGTTGGCCGCGATCCTCACCGGCGGCATCGACGCCTGACCGTCGCCGTGTCCGTATGACATTTCGGCCCGCAGGTGTAACGTCAGCAGCGCTATGGACCCCACCCAGATCCGCTTCGCCATCACCCATCCCATGCACACGCATCCGTACCATCCGGATGTCGTGTCAGGCACCGGGATCGCCCGGATCGCCGCCGCCGCCGAGAAGGCGGGCATCCACGGCTTCGGGTTCACCGACCACCCGGCGCCCTCGCAACGCTGGCTCGAACACGGCGGGCACGACGCGCTGGACCCGTTCGTGGCCATGAGTTTCGCCGCGGCCCACACCACGACGCTGCGGCTGATCCCCAACATCGTGGTACTGCCGTACCGGAATCCCTTCGTCGTGGCCAAGGCCGCGGCCACGCTGGACCTGTTGTCCGACGGCCGGTTCACCCTCGCCGTCGGGGTGGGGTACATGCGCAAGGAATTCGACGCACTCGGGGTGGACTACGAACAGCGCGCCGAATTGTTCGAGGAGGCGCTGCAGGCCATCCGGGCCGTGTGGACCACCGACGACCTGACCTTCGAGGGCAAGCACTTCGCGGCCCGCGGCATCACCGCGCACCCCCGTCCGGCCGCCACGCCGCACCCGCCGATCTGGATCGCCGGCAACACCGGTTCGGCGCGCCGGCGGGTGGCCCAGTACGGCGACGGCTGGTGTCCGTTCCCGGCGCCGGCGGGTCTGGCGCGCACCGCCAAGACCGCCCCCATCGATTCGATCGAGCGGCTGCGCACCCTGATCACCGATCTGCATGCCCAACTCGAGGCGGCCGGACGCGACCCGGCGTCGGTCGACGTGGCGTTCTCGCCGTTCTACGCCACCAGCCCCGGCGACGACGCGTTCAACGCCGACGAGTTCCTTAGCGGCCTGGAACAGCTCGCGGCCGCCGGCGTCACCTGGGTCAACATCAACATCCCCGGCGACGGGGTCGGCCAGGCCCTGGACGCACTGGATCGCTTCCGCGCCACGGTGATCGAGGCGCTCTAGAACTGGGGGAGCCGCACCACCTGGACGAAGAACTCGTCGATCTGGCGGACCGCGCTCATGAACTGATCGAGGTCTACCGGTTTGGTCACATACGCGTTGGCGTGCAGCTTGTAACTGCGCAGGATGTCCTCCTCGGCCGAGGAGGTGGTCAGCACCACGACCGGGATATGGCACAGGTCCGGATCGGACTTGATGGTCTCCAGCAGTTGGCGGCCGTCGTACTTGGGCAGGTTCAGGTCGAGCAGGATCAGGTCCGGCTGCGGCGCGTCGGTGTAGCTGCCGCGCCGGTACAGGAAGTCCAGGCCCTCCTCGCCGTCGCGCGCGACGTGCAAGGTGTTGTTGATCTTGTTGTGCTCGAATGCTTCTCGGGTGATCAGCTCGTCACCCGGGTCATCCTCGACCAACAAGACGTCGATCGGACCTTCGCCGTTCGTCATGGGCGAGTTCCTTCCTGTTCTACCGCCACACCGTCGTCCACGGTCAGCGGCAAGGTGAAGCAGAACCTGGTCCCGTCGGTGTAGGACGGGTCGATCCAGATGGTGCCGCCGTGATACTCCACGATCTTCTTGCAGAGCGCCAGTCCGATTCCGGTCCCAGAGTAAACGTCACGTCCATGTAAGCGTTGAAAGATCACAAAGACCTTCTCGGCGAACTCCTCGGGGATCCCAATGCCGTTGTCCGCGACGCGGATCAACCAGCCCTCACCGAAGCTCTCCGGGGCCGGTCCGCACTCGACGACGACCCGCGGCGGCACCTCGGGTCGGCGGAACTTCATCGCGTTGCCGATGAGGTTCTGGAACAGCATGGTCAACAGCGTCGGGTCGCCTGTCACGGTCGGCAGGGGCTGCTCGGGGCGGACGATCTGGACCCCCGATTCCTCGACGGCCTCCGACAGGTTGTCCAGCGCATCGTCGAACGCCGCGGTCAGTTCGACCTCGGCCAGCTTGGTGTTGAGTCGGCCCACCCGGGAGAACGTCAGCAGATCATTGATCAGGATCTGCATTCGCTTGGCGCCATCGACGGCGAACTTGATGTACTCGTGGCCCCGGGCGTCGAGTTGATCGCCGTAACGCTTCTCGAGCAGCTGGCAGAACGACGCGATCTTGCGCAGCGGCTCCTGCAGGTCGTGCGAGGCCACGTAGGCGAACTGCTCGAGCTCGGCATTGGACCGGCGCAGTTCCACGGCCTGCTCGTCGAGCGCCTCGGCCTGCTGGGCCAGCACCGCGCGACCGGTGTGGGACACCTCGAGTTCGTCGACGATCCGTTGGCGCATGTCCTCGACGTCAGCGGCGATGGCGCGGATGTCCTTGGGCCCCCGCGGGTTGATGCGCTCCCCGAAGTTGCCTTCCGTGATCCGCCGGCATGCCGCCGCCAGTGCTTCCAGGGGCCGGGTGACCGCTCGGCGCACCATGGTCGCCAGCAGCAACGCGGTGACGAGAATCGCCAGCAGCATCGTGATCAGGACGCCGTTGCGCCAGGCCTGCGCGCGACTCATGTCGGTGATGCCGGCGGTGCGGGCCTCGAAGAGGTGTTCGCTCTGGGTGTCGAAAAGCGCGCGCAGTTGGTCGAATTGGGCCTTGCCCTCTTCGGCGGCGGCGGTGTCGAAGTCCGGCCGCGATCCGGGCTCCACGCCGGCGATCTGCGGCTCGGCGTAGGTCGCGCGCCAGGTGGCCGCAGTTTCCTGGATCGCCTCGAGGTCGGCGATCAGCTGCGGCCGGTCCCCGACCCGGTGCCGGATCTCGGCGGCCGCGCGGGTCTCGGCGGCCTGCCCCTCGAAGTAGGGCTCCAGGAACTGCGTGTCGGCGGCGATCAGGTAGCCGCGCACGGCGGATTCCTGGTCACCCAGCGCCGCCTGCAACTGATAGGCCGCCACCCGCGCCGGTTGGATCTCCTCGGTGAGTTCGCGCGAGACCCGGTCGGTGCGGTTCAACAGCAAGGTGGTGGCCACCCCGCAGATCAACACCACCACTCCCGTCAGCGACAGGACCAGCACCAGCCAGCCCTGCACCGTGAATTGCCAACGGCGGGGGGAAGTCACCACGGATGGCGCTCCACCCGTACCACCGCGATGTCGTCGGTGATGCCACCGTGGTCCAGCGCGCGGCTTTCCGCGCCGTCGATGAGGGCGTCGACGAACTCCGCGCCCGGCAGGTGCGCCACCGAGCGCGCCAGTTCGAGCAGGCCGTCCTCACCGAGCCGGGCCGAACCGCGACCGGAGTGCCCCTCGAACAGCCCATCGGTGAGCATCACCATGCCCGCGCCGGGAGGCAGTTCCACCTGGTCGGCCGGCCAGTCACCGCTGTGCACCCCGAGCGCGGGCGCACCCGGCGGCATCACCCACTCGACGGTGCCCTCGTGATGCAGCAGCATGCCGGGATGACCCGCGCGGACCGCGTTGATCAGCGGGCCGGCCGGCGGGATCGCGAGGCTCATCACCGTCGCGAAGATGCCGGTACCGGCGCGCTCGGCCTGCAGGATCCGGTTGAGCTCGCGCATCCGGTCGGTACCGCGCAGACCCGCGAAGGTCAGGGCGCGCCAGGCGATGCGCAGCGCGACGCCGAGCGCGGCCTCGTCGGGGCCGTGGCCGGCGACGTCGCCGACGACCACGTGCACCGTGCCGTCCGCGGTCTGCACGAAGTCGTAGAAGTCGCCGCCGACCAGTGCGTTCTCCCGGCTGGGCCGATACCGGGCCACGATGTCGACATTGGAATCCTCGCGCAGCAGCGGCGAGGGCAGCAGGCCCCGCTCGAGGCGAGCGTTCTCCCGCTCCCGCAGTTCGCTGGCGTGCAACTCCACGGCGGTCCATTCCGCGCGCTTGCGTTCCACGGCGTACAGCACGGCCCGGCGCAGCATCTCCGGCTCCACCCGGCCCTTGACCAGGTAGTCCTGCGCTCCGGAGGCCACCGCGGAGACCCCGAAATGCTCGTCGGCCAGCCCGGTGAGCACCACGATGGGCAGGGTCGGGTCCAGCGCCGTCATCCGCTCGAGCGCGGTGTTGCCCAGGGTGTCAGGGAGGTTCATGTCCAGCAGCACGCAATCGGGGCGACCGGTCGCGAGCCGGCGTTCCGCCTCGGCCATCGACGGGACCCAGATGACGGTGGCCTCGGTCAACGCATCGGCGACGAGTTCCTCGACCAGCACGGCGTCGCCGGGGTCGTCCTCGACCAAGAGCAGTGACAACCGATGATGGCGTGTGTCATCGACGGGTGCCGGAGCAAACCCTGCGTCATCCCCTCGGCGCATCGACCGTCCATGTGTGAGTTGTGATGGTCTGACGATACCGGCTCACGAGGGTCCAGCGGGCGATCGGGCACACAGTGCGAACCGCACTCCCACCTGCTATGGGTCCCGCCGGGCGCGCTAGAAGATCAGGCCGGATGCCTTGGTGGTGGCCGCCTCGAACCGCGCCTGCACGTGCGCCCAATTCACGACGTTCCAGAACGCCTGGACGTAGTCGGCCTTCACGTTCTTGTACTGCAGGTTGTAGGCGTGTTCCCACCTGTCCACCTGCAGCAGCGGGATGATGCCCAGCGGGGGTCGAATATAGTCCGCTCACCTGTTCACATGTTCAGGTGTTCATCTGGTAGCGTCGCGGGCACGGGTCGGTCGTGGCGTTGCCGATGCAGCAGATCGTTTACCGTCTTGCCATCAAGGGGGTAGTTGGCGTCACGGCCGCCTGTTCACGCAGCCTCACTAGGCTGCGGGCCATGCCGCGCAGTCCGTTCTCTGTTTTCGCGGTGCTGTACACCGTGGCGTTGGTGTTGGAACTCGGCGACAACTGGACCGATCCCTGGTTCACCGGCTGCTTCGTGGCGGCAGCCGCGGTGGCCGTCGTCACCGGGATGACGCGGCTGAAGTTCCTGACGCTGCTCATCGGCTCGACGGCCTATTTCCTGCTGTTCCGGTTCCCGGAGGTGGCCAATCACGTCAACCTGATGCTGTGCCTGAACGTCGCGATGATCGCGGTGCTGGGCACCTCGCTGGTGCGGCGCCGCGGCACCGGAACCGACGCCGAGACGGACACCGAGAACGATTACGCGGCGATCGGCCCCATCCTGCGGATCGGCCTGATCCTGGTGTACGTCCTGGCCGGCTTCCACAAGCTCAACACCGACTACCTGGATCCCGAGGCCTCGTGCGCGACGAGCATTCTCGGGTCGGTGATCGGGACGATGGGGATGCCAGTACTCGGGGTGCCGATCGTCATCCCGGTGGCGCTGTGCGCGGCGCTGTTCGGCTATCGCCTGGCCCGCCGCGGCCGGTTCGCGCGCGCGGGAAACAGCTGGTTCACCGCCACCGTGGTGGGCCTGGGGATCGCCGGGATCGCCGCGGTGGCAGTGGTTCTGCTGAGCTGGCGACTCGGGCCGGTGGGCGCGGTGATCAGTGCCTTCGCGGCGGTCACCGTGATCGGCTGGGAACTTGTCGGCGGCCTGCTGCTCACGGTGCCCCGACTCCAGGCGGCGATCGTGGCGATCTCGCTGGCCATGCACGCCACCCTGGCACTGGTGGGATTCGTCGACTTCGGGGCGCTGGCGGTGGCGCTGCTGTTCAGCTTCGTCCCGCCCGCCTACCTGAGGGTGCTGATCGACGGCGGCGCAGTCGAGATCGGTCGGCGCACCGGGCACCGCGTGGGTCTCTACGCTGGGTTCGGTTTCGGCATCGCGCTGCTGTGCGGCATCGACGCGCTGCTGCGCCGGCTCCCGGAGATCGCCGTGGTCAGCGGACTGCTGTTCAACCTTGCCGTGCTGATCCTCATTTGGCCGGTGCTGGCCGCGGTGTGCGGTCCGGCGCCGCGACCGGTCTGGGGCGGCGTCCGGATCCTCGAGCGGCGCACCCCGGCGCCGCTCTATCTGGTGCCGGTGCTGCTGGTCCTGTTGGGCATGACGTCCTATCTCGGGCTGCGGACGGCCGGGAACTTCTCCATGTTCAGCAACCTGCGGACCGAGGCCGGCGCCTCCAATCATCTGCTGCTGTCCGGCAATCCGCTCAAACTCTGGGACTATCAGGACGACGTGGTGTGGATCCTCGACATCGATGACCGGCACGGCCGGATCATCCACCACTACGACGAGCCGCCGCAGGGGCACGCGCTGCCCGTCGTCGAGTTCCGCAAGTGGATCCACGACTGGACCCGGGCCGGGCACCGGGTCCCGATGACCTATGGCTATCGCGGCGAGGTGCACACCACCGCCGACATCGTGACCGATCCCCGCTGGCGCACCGAGGAGCGCACCCCGGCCATGGTCCTGCAGGATTTCCGCATCATCCAGCCCGGCCAACCCAATTGGTGCCGCTGGTAATCCGCTTGACCGCGGACGCAGGCGTTGGCCATCCTGGCGGCGATGCTCACCGCCGGTGGTGGCCCGGGCCCCGACCGTGCTGCCGCCGGCGTTCGTGGCCTCGCCCGAGCGGCAGGCCGCCCAGCAGCGTTCGGAACTCGCGGTGGCGGGCTGGCTGGCCGACCGGGACCATCCCGTGGTCGCGCCCAGCCCGCTGGTGCCGCGCAAACCCGTTCGGCACGAGGGTTTTTCGATGACGTTCTGGCAGTACGTCGAGGAGGTGCCGCGGACCCTTCTACAACCTCTTGACGTCCTCCCCGTGGCTGAAGCCGGGGGATTCCAACCGGTTCATGCTGCGGGTGCAGCAGTGGTGGGTTGGAGCAGTAATTCCTCGCGGTTTCCTGCTGGTTCCTGCTTCGGTGACCGCGCTCGGCCCGCGGGCCTCGGTTGGTCTTCACAGGCGGTGACCGCAAGCCCTGCGGCCAGAATGTTCTTCGCTGCGTTTACATCCGCGTGCTCACAATGCGTGCAGCGGGTGCACCGGAATACCGCTTGGCTCTCACGGGATCTCGGGTCCACATGCCCACACGCTGAGCAGCGTTGCGATGTGTAGGCCGCCGGCACCTTTTCCACGGCGGTCCCGGTGTAGCGGGCCGCCGAGGACAATGCCAACGCGAACTGATGCCACCCTTTGGACAAGATGGCGCGGTTGAGCCCGGACTTGGCTGCCACGTTGCGCCCGGGCGATTCGATCGTTCCTTTCGCCGATTTCGTCATCTGCTTGGTCTTGAGATCTTCGAGCACCACCACCGCGTTGGCGACCGCGAGCCGGTGCGCGACCTGAGCGGCGAAGTCCAGGCGCCGCCGCCGCTCCCGGGCCCGCACCGCCGCCAACGCGGCGCGAGTCTTGTCCCGATTGGTCGAGCGTTTCGCACACCGCGACAACTTGCGCTGCAACGCTATCCCCCGGCGACGCTCCCCAGGGGCCACAAACTGACTGTCGATCAGCTCCCCGTCGCTGGTCGCGATCGCCACCGCGACACCGCGGTCCACCCCCACCGCGCTACCCGGCGACACATGGGCCTCGGGGGTCTGGCGGCCGTCGTCGACCAGCACCGACAGGAACCAATGCCGGCCCTCTCGGGACAGGGTGGCCGAACGGAGCGTCTCGCCGTCGAGGCTGCGGCCCGCGCGGAACTTCACCCAGCCCAGCTTGGGCAACTTGATCCGGCCGTGGCGACGGTTGAGCTTCTCCACGGCCATCTTGTTGCCCTCGGGGAACCGGAACGACGGCGACCACCGACGCCCTGATCGCCACCGCACCCTGAAGGTGCCACGCTCACGACACGCCCGATCCAAGTCCATCAAGGTCTGCTGCAAACAATGCCCCGGAACAGCTTTCAACCACGAATGCTCAGTCTTCGCTTCGGCCAACTCCTTGGCCTGAGACTGATAGTTCATCCACGCCCCACGACGGCGATACTCACGACGCTGCTCGAGCCCGGTGTTCCAGACCGCCCGGCACGCCGCCCCGATCCGCTCAGCGTATTCGACTTGTTCGTCGGTGAACTCGACCCGAAACCGCCGCCCCGTCAACATCGTTCAACGAACCTTCTGCCACTCGACATAGCCATTGATCACCGACAACGACGCCCCGCCCACGGTGGCCACGAAATACGAGTTCGTCCACGCCGAACTTCCCTCCGACCCCCGATCACCTTCCGGCGTTACTTCGGACACCACACCACGCGATACGCACGCTCGAACGCGCTATTCACGTTCGACCGAAACGTAACACCCATCGCCGACAACATCAGACAGACTGCGCCTACCTAACACAGCAACACACCAGAACACAGACACCAATGACCACCCCAACCCCACACCTGACACGCTCACCCCCAGGCGCTGAAGCCCACAGTCCGCCGCGCTACGTTTCCCATCATCGGCACCGCGGACGGCGATCTGTGGTCCGACTTCGAGATGGTGACTTCGGGGGCCGTGGAATCCGATCTGGCAATGGCCGGCCCGGACGGGATCGAGGCCTACAACCAGACCGCGGTCGAACTGGGGCTGCGCCGCCTCGACGACCAGGTGTTGCGGGTGACCGAGGCCGCGGGCCGGTTGGCCGCCGTGGCGGCCCTGGCGATGGCACCCCAATTGCCGATGCTGCTCGACGCGCTCGCCCCGGTGGTCGACCAGTGGCGCGCGGCGCCGGGCTGAGCCCCGCCGATCAGGTTGTGCCCGGGCCCGCGGCGTCGCTCACGGTCTCGGGAGTGTCCAGGGTGACCCGGCCGAGGCGCCCCAGCAGCAAGAACAGCGCACCGCCGACGAAGGCGGCGACCCCGGCGAAGATCAGGAACCCGTTGAAACTCTGGCTGCTTTGCAGGGTGCGGCTCAGGATCACCGCACCCAGCGCCGAGGACACCCCGATGGCCGCCGAGAGGATGCTGAGCACGGTGCTGTAGATCTTCAGCGAGAAGCGCCGGGCCACCAGGTAGGCGATGACGTCACCCTCGGCGCCCCAGGCCGCACCCAGGCAGCACACCGCCAGCACCAGCGCGGTGAAGGTGTCCCAGGAGGTCGCGATGATCAGGCAACCGACGCCGGGCAGCGCCATCGCCACCGCGGCCACCAAATGCGGCGGCAGCCGGTCCAGGGCCACCCCGCAGACGAAGCGCCCGACGATCACGGCGCCGGCGAAGATCGACACCAGCAGGGCCACGGCCTCCCCGGACCCCACCGAGTCGCCGAGCACGACGCCGAGCTGGGTGGTGGTGATCGTGTGGTAGAGGTTGCACAGCAGCACCCCGCCCAACAGGATCCAGAAGACCGCGCTGCGGGCGATCACCCGGTAGTCCTGACCGGTGTGGGCGGCGCGTCGGTCCCGTCGCACGGCCGGGTCCTCGGCGGGCAGCAGCAACAGCGCCGCGGCCCCGACGACGGCGATGGTCCCGGCGATGAGCAGGCATCCCGCGCGCCAGCCGTGGTCGCGATTGACCGCGTCGACCACCGGCGCCCCCAGGGCGCCGAGCAGCGGCGGGCCCGAGATCGCGATCGCCAGCGCCAGCCCGCGCATCTTGTCGAAACAGGTCGCGACGATGCGGCTGTAGATGGCCGGAGTGGTCGCCACGCCCAGCGCGATCATCGCGACCGTGATCGCGAAGTACTGCCAGATGGGTCCGGACATCACCGCGTAGGCAGCCCAGCCCGCGGGTAACCCGATGACGCCGACGATCGCGATGCGGCGCACGCCGAACAGGTCGGTCAGCCGGCCGTACACCGGTAGGAACACGAACGTCAGCAGCGCGATGACCCCGGTCAGGGCGAACTCCGAACGGCTCCACCCGAATTCCGCGAGGAACTGCGGGGCCATCACCGCGTTCGTGTACGCGGTCAGGCTCAGCCCGGCACTGAGGCCGGCCGTGGCCGCCGCCAGTGGCCGCCAGTTGGTTCGCAGCTCGCCCAGGTAGCTCATCGCGCTCCTATGCCGTCGAGTTCGGCCGCAGAGCCGGCCGCAGCCGCTCGTCGGCAATGTCGTTGCCCTGCAGCAGATCCTCGATGAGGCCGCGACCGTGCCGGATCAGCCCGTCGGCGTCCACGCCGTGGGCGTCGGACACCGCGGTCTGCTCGAGCCCGCCGGTTGCGCGCCGCAGGACGGTGACGGCGCCCGCGGGATTCCCGCGCTGGATGTGGGTGATGCCGACGGCGAACTGCGCCAGCGCCTGCCACATCCGCCGCTCGGCCTCGGGCGCGTTCTTCCAGGCCGCCTCGAGGACCTCGTGGGCGTTGAACGCCAGCCCGCGGTCCAGCAGGTCCTGGGCGTAGGTCAGCGTCTCGGCGGGCGGCAGGATCAGATCGTCCGGTATCCGCGGAACGCCCTCGGCGCCGTAGGGCAGCGGGCGGCCGAGTTCGTCGCGCGGCCGCAGATTGCGCGCCTTGCCGAGTTCGTCGCGATCACGATCCGCCATCCGCCCATCCTGACATCACCGCCGAGGGCGGGGTTACCCGCGCCGAACCGGCGCGCCTACTGTAGCGCTTACGGTACCCTGACGCGGGTTGCGGGCGGACCGACGACAGGGGTCGACGAGTATGCGCAGAGCTTTGGTCATGGGCGCGAGCGGCAACGTGGGCGCCTGCGTCACCCGCCATCTGGTCGCCCGTGGCGACGACGTGCGCGTGCTGCTGCGGAAATCCAGTTCCACCAAGGGCATCGATGGTCTCGACGTGGAGACCCGCTACGGCGACATCTTCGACGCCGAGGCGGTCACGGCGGCGATGCGGGACCGCGACGTCGTTTATTACTGCGTGGTCGACGTGCGCGCCGAACTGCGCGACCCGCGCCCGCTGTTCCGTACCAATGTCGAGGGCCTGCGCCGCGTGCTGGACATCGCGTCCCAGGCGAACCTGCAGCGCTTCGTCTTCCTCAGCACCATCGGCGCCATCGCGGTGGGCCGCAACGGCGAGACCGTCGACGAGGACACCCCGTTCAACTGGGCCGACCAGGGCGGCTCCTACATCGAATCGCGCCGGCAGGCCGAACAACTCGTGCTATCCCAGGCGAGAGAGCGCGGACTGCCGGCGGTCATCCTCAATGTGTCCAACCCGTACGGGCCACCGGATTGGCAACCGCGCCAGGGCCTTTTCGTCAAGCTGGCGGCCCTGGGCAAGATGCCGTTTTACATCCGCGGTGTGGGATCCGAGGTGGTCGGCATCGACGACGCGGCCGAGGCGATGCTGCTGGCCGCCGACCGCGGGCGGGTGGGGGAGCGCTACATCGTCTCGGAGCGCTACATGACCCAGCGTGAAATGCTCACCATCGCAGCCGAAGCCGTCGGCGCCACGCCGCCCCGGTTCGGCATCCCGATGGCCCCCGTGCGCGTCCTGGGACGGGTCGTGGAGACCTTCGGGAGGCTCACCGGTCGCGAGGTCCCGATCACCAGTACCAGCATCCGACTCATGCGACTGACCTCACCGGCCGACCACGGCAAGGCCACCCGGGAACTGGGGTGGCGGCCCACGCCCACCGAACAGTCCATCCGGCGCGCCGCCGAGTTCCACGTCGCGCGCAGCGGTCGGTGAGTGAAACCGCCGTCAGCTCAGCGGGAATCGCAACTCCGCCACGGCGGTACCGGTCCAGATCGACGACGTGACCTCGTCGCTGCGGACTGCGATGGCCTGCCCGCCCTTGTCCAGCACGGTCACGGCGATCCGGGACAGCAGGTCATAGCCGTCGGGGGTGTAGCTCACCTCGCCCGTGGTGTCGTCGAGGAGTCCGAGGACGTCGACGGTGAAGTCGTACACCAGCGTCGAGACCGCGCCGGAGGCCGCCGCGCGGGCGATGTCGCCGATGTCGGTGGCCACCAACCCGCGGCTCACCGTGTCCGCGATCTCCCCGAGTCGGGTATTGACGAACTCGCTGTTGAGCTTCGGCAACGATCCCCGGATCGCGGTGTCGATCTGGTCGGGCCGGAGATCGTCGGGCGCGCCGGGCACGGCGACCAGACGGTGCTTGCCGTCGATGTTGCGATAGAAGTCGAGCAGCGGGTCGGTGGCGAACAGGTAGAGCGGCAGTTTGCGGTCCGGATCGACCTGTCCGAGTTCGGATTCCACCGCGTCGGCGACGCGTTTGGCATAGGTCTGCAGCAGCGTCTTCTTGCCCTCGTCGCCGACCAGCCGGCCGACCTGCTGGCGGCCCCGGATGGTGGTGCGGTTGGTGGCCTCGGCGGCGTCGGCGGCGTACTCCTCGCTCAGCGGCAGTTCCGCGGCCCGGCTCGACGGGGTCGCGTGCCACAGATTCCAGCCGTCGGCCGACAGCGTCAGCGCGTAGGCCTCCTGCGGCGTGGTCACCGCCCGCACCAATTGCCCGATGTCGAAGTACTGGCCGACCTGCAGCTGGGTCTCGAGGGCGTTGGGCAGCACGTACACCTGGTGCTGGTCCTCGGCGATGAAGATCGCCAGCGAGCGGGAAAGGCTGCGCCACAGCTCCGAATCCGCGATCTCGGCCCAGCGCTCCCGCAACTGATCCTCCACTGCATGCTTGGCGCCGGACTCCCGCACGGTCCGCAGCGCTCGGTCGACGGCGCTCTTGGCCGTCACCAACGCGTTCTCTCGATGATCGGGTCCGGGCGCCGTCTGGGCGTAGACCGTGATCGCATTCTGATGTTGGCGGCCGAGTTCGATCAGATCGGCGACGCTGGGCAATTGATAACGAAGCACAGTCACTCCTTCTCCGGTTTCCCGTCTCCACTCCCACCATAGGCACTTTTGGAGATGGCCACTTTTGAACCATCCACCGACCGGGTAGCTCCGAATACGTACCGAGGGGAGTAGTTCACCGGCGGGGGCCGGACAACGACAGGAGCAGCAGGTTATGCGGATCAAGACCCTTGGCGCGACCGCGGCGGCGGTGGGAGCGACGGCGATCGTGGGCGGCGCGGCCACCAGTCGCGACGTGAACTCCCCGTGGTACGCGCGGCTGCGTAAGCCGAGCTATCAGCCGCCCCCGAAGGTGTTCCCCATCGTCTGGCCGCTCCTCTACACCGACCTCGCGCTGGTCTCCACCGACACCATCGACCACCTGGCCGACACCGGCGAAGAACAGGCCGCACGCTCGTACAGTGCCGCGCTGGGACTCAATCTGGTGCTCAACGCGGGCTGGTCCTGGGTGTTCTTCAACCGGCACCGCCCCGGGTTGGCGGCGTTGACCGCCGGGGCGCTGACCGCCAGCAGCCTCGACCTGACGCGGCGCGCGGTGCAGACCCGTGGCGTGCGCGGGGGGCCGCTGGCGGCGTATCCGGCGTGGTGCGCGTTCGCCACCGTGCTGTCCACCCACATCTGGTGGCTCAACTGCCGGAGGTGAGCGGCTATCCCGTCCCGAACTCCACGACGGCGGTCAGCTTGGTGCCGTTGCGGGCGGTGGCGACACCGGCAGCGGTGAACGCACAGTTGACGATCAGTGCGCGGTGCGGCGGGCTGTTCATCCACCAGTCGAGAGCCGAGGCCGAGTTGGCGGCCGCCCCGGTGCCCCAGAAAACGATCTCGCCGGTGGATCCCGGTGCGGTGTAGCCTGCGGCGGTGATCCGGGCGCGCGGCGAAGAACCGTCCGAACCGGCGTGACCGCCCACCCCCGTCGCCAACATGTCGTTGGCGTGTCGCTGCGCCGCGGCGCTCAACCGCGGATCGGCAACGATCGGCGGGCACCCCGGGCGCAACCCGTTGACGCCCTGCAGCAGCGCCTCATCGGCATGGGCGGGGGAGCCGGCCAGGGCGCCGACGACGAGGAAAACGGCGGGGCACATCGAGGAGACGGCGACGATCCTGCGCTTCGTTCTCATGTCTGCCCTCGGAACTGGGCTCACCCGGACGGTGTCGACAATGCTACCGACTCGGGCCCGCGTGAAGGTCCGGAATCGGGCGACCGGTCAGCGGTCAGCGACTCGGGCTACTTCTTGGGGTAGGTGAAGAACCCCCGACCGGACTTTCGGCCGAGTTCGCCGGCCTCCACCTTGCGCATCAGCAGCGCTGGGGGAGCGTAGAGCCGCTCTTTGGTTTCGGCATACATCGACTCCGCGACCGCCATCGTGGTGTCGAGTCCGATCAGGTCCGTCAATGCCAGCGGACCCATCGGGTGGCCGCAGCCACCGACCATTCCCTGGTCGATGTCCTCAACGCTCGCCAGACCCGCCTCAGCCATGCGAATCGCCGACAACAGATAGGGGATCAGCAGTGCGTTGACGACAAAACCTGCCCGGTCCTTTGCCCTGATCGTGGTCTTGCCGAGCTGGTCGGCAGCGAATTCACGTGCTCGTCTCAGTGTTTCGTCCGAGGTGACCTCGCACGCGATGATCTCCACCAACGGCATCACCGGCGCCGGGTTGAAGAAATGTAGGCCAACAACGCGTTCGGGTCGCTCCGTGGCTGCAGCCACCTGCATGATCGGAATGGACGATGTATTGGTTGCGAGGAGCGCATCGGGTCGGGCGATCTTGCCGAGCTGCCCGAAGATCTCGGTCTTCACCGGCAAGCTCTCGATCACCGCCTCCACCACCAGATCCCGATCCGCCATCTCGGCCATGCTGTCGGTGAAGCGGATGCGTCCCCGGATCTCGTCGCACTCGGTCTGGCTGAGCTTCGCCTTGCGTACCGCAGTACCCAGGGACACCTCCAGCTTGCGCTCGGCCGCCTGGACCAACTCTTGATTGACTTCGCGGAGCACAACATTGCAGCCACTGCGAGCAGCTACTTCCGCGATGCCACATCCCATGATGCCGCCACCGATGACTCCTACGGCCGTTTCCAAGGTTCGCTCCCTTCAAGGACGCATCCATCCGACACCTTCGCCGGGTGCGCCGCGCGTTCTGGCGATGCTAGCTTAGCCGCCTGATCAGCTAGTATCCCGTCGCAGGAGGTCCTGCTTCGATGCCGAGCAGCCGTGGCTTCCGGGCATCGGATTCGTCGGGAGCGGCGGTGTCGAAGGTGAAGGCCGTGCTCATGACCTCATCGGCCCCGGTCCTTGCGATGAGTTCCTCGAGGCGCTCGCCGCCCTGATCCTCGGTGCCGATGATTACTGTCTTGGCGTGCTCGCCGACGATGCGCCGGCGGCGCATGGGTCAGCGCGTAGCCGCGGCCGGTCTCGAGGCTCATCGCCAGGTGGAGTTCGGCACGGTTGGTGCGGGGCGAAAGTCGTTGCGGTACCGCCCAAACGGTTCGTCGCGGGTCCTGACCGGCTATCAGCACTACGGGCGTCCGCATACCATCACACCCTTATTGGTAACGATTGTCATTAACTGCTCCATACGCTACCGTGTTGCCGTCCTCTTGTCGAAAACGATTTTCATTAGCGGCAACGCACGAAAGGGAGCTGATGGCCAAGAGCACCGACATCCGTCCGGTGGTGCGGCTGAAATCCACTGCGGGAACCGGATACACCTACGTCACCCGTAAGAACCGGCGCAATGACCCGGACCGGCTCGTGCTGCGCAAGTACGACCCGGTCGTCCGTAAGCACGTCGACTTTCGCGAGGAGCGCTGATGGCCAAGGTATCCAAGATCGTCGCCAATCAGCGGCGGCGGCAGCTGGTCGAGCGGTATGCCGAGCGCCGTGCCGAACTGAAAGATATCATCCGAAAGCCCTCCAGCACAACGGAACAACGCGCCGCGGCGCAGGCCGCGCTGCAGCGGCTGCCGCGCGATGCCAGTCCGGTTCGGCTTCGCAACCGCGATTCGGTGGACGGCCGTCCGCGCGGTCATCTGCGCAAGTTCGGGCTGTCGCGGGTACGGGTACGCGAAATGGCGCACCGCGGCGAGCTACCCGGTCTGCGGAAAGCGAGTTGGTGATGGCGGGCAGCCCGGCCAAGAAGCGGCGCCCAGCGCCGGTGGAGGTCAAACGGCCCAAGGTGAACAAGTTCAAGGCGTTGAACATCACCGAGGTCGACTACAAGGATGTCGCCATCCTGCGTACCTTCATCTCCGACCGCGGCAAGATCAGGTCGCGGCGGGTCACGGGCCTCACCCCGCAGCAGCAGCGTCAGGTCGCGATGGCCATCAAGAACGCACGGGAGATGGCGCTGCTGCCGTACGCGAGTTCGTAGTCCGCCGTTCTCCGAGATGAAGTCCGACAGCGGCCGCGGTGGGTCAACTCGACCGTCACGATGCCGTGTACCGGCAACCACGTTAGCCGTGAATCGAACGGCCGACACAACTAGGGTGGAGTAATGGTATTGCATGCGTTTCTTGCCAAGGCGGCGTCCACCGTCGTCACCGGCGCCGTGGGTGCCGCGGCTTATCAAGGGGTCAAGAAAGTGGTCGTCAAGGCCCCGGTCAGAGAGGCGTCGGTGACGGCGACGGCGTGGGCGCTGCGCGGGGTGCGCAAGGCCGAAGAAGGCGCGGAATCGGCGCGGTTGAAGGTCGCCGACGTGATGGCCGAGGCGCGGGAGCGCATCGGTGAGGAGGTCCCGCCGCCCGCCGTAATCGACCACGCCCACGATCACTGACTCAATGGTGGCCCTCACCGTACTGTCGGACGCCGCGGGCCGAATCCGTCTGGAAGCACCGTGGTTTCGTAACGACTCGCCGCGCGCAGTAGCCATCGAGGACGCCGTGGAACTGGTGCCCGGGGTGCGGGCGGTGCAGGCCTATCCGCGGACGGCGTCCATCGTCGTCTGGTATTCGCCCAAACGCTGCGACAAGGACGCCGTGCTCGCCGCGATCGAGACGGCCGCGGAGGTTGCCCGTGAGCTAGTGCTGGCCCGGGCCCCGCGCTCGGCCGACGTGACCAATGCCGACGTGCTGCGCATGGCGGTCGGCGGCACCGCGCTGGTGCTGCTGGGCCTGCGCCGCTACGCTTTCCGGCGGCCACCCCTGCTGGGGCCGACCAGCCGGCTGGCGGCCACCGGCGTCACCATCTTCACCGGGTATCCCTTCCTGCGCGGCGCGCTGCGCACCCTGCGCGGTAACCGGTCTGCAGGCACCGATGTGCTGGTCAGTGCGGCCACCATCGCCAGCCTGGTGCTGCGCGAGAACGTCGTCGCGTTGACGGTGCTGTGGCTGTTGAACATCGGCGAGTACCTGCAGGATCTGACGCTACGCCGGACCCGCCGCGCGATCGCGAAGCTGCTGCAGGGCAATCAGGACACCGCGTGGGTGCGGTTGCCCGACGGTGCCGAGGTGGAGATCGCCACCGCCGAGCTCCGGATCGGTGACGAGGTGGTGATCCATGACCAGGTCGCGCTGCCCGTGGACGGCGTGGTGGTCGACGGTGAGGCCATCATCGACCAGTCGGCGATCACCGGGGAGAATCTGCCGGTTGCCGTGGCGGCCGAGGCCCGCGTCTTCGCCGGATCAGTGGTGGTGCGCGGGCGGCTGGTGGTGCGGGCCGAGGCCGTCGGCAACGAAACCACCATCGGCCGGATCATCTCCCGGGTCGAGGAGGCTCAGCAGCACCGGGCCCCGATCCAGACGGTCGGTGAGAACTTCTCGCGGCGCTTCGTCCCGTCCTCGTTCCTGTTGTCGGCGGCTACATTGCTCGTCACCCGCGACGTGCGCCGAGCGATGACCATGTTGCTGGTGGCCTGCCCGTGTGCGGTGGGCCTTTCCACCCCGACTGCGATCAGCGCGGCCATCGGCAACGGCGCACGCCGCGGCATCCTGATCAAGGGTGGTTCGCATCTGGAAGAAGCGGGCCGGGTCGACGCGGTGGTGTTCGACAAGACCGGGACGCTGACCGTGGGTCGTCCGGTGGTCACCAACCTGGTTGCCTTCCACAAGGATTGGGACCCCGAACAGGTGCTCGCCTATGCGGCCAGCTCGGAGATCCACTCCCGGCATCCGCTCGCCGAAGCCGTGATCCGGTCGACCCAGGAACGGCACATCGAGATCCCGCCGCACGAGGAGTGTGAGGTACTCGTCGGGCTCGGCATGCGGACCTGGGCCGATGGCCGCACCCTGTTGCTGGGCAGCCCGTCGCTGCTGAAACAGGAAAAGGTGCGGGTCACCAAGAAAGCCGCCGAGTGGGTGGAAAAGCTTCGCAAGCAGTCCGAGACGCCGCTGCTGTTGGCGGTCGACGGCAAGTTGGTGGGGCTGATCAGCCTGCGTGACGAGATTCGTCCCGAAGCCGCCGATGTGCTGGACCGGTTGCGCGCCAACGGTGTTCGCCGCATCGTGATGTTGACCGGCGATCACCCCGACGCCGCGGCGGTGGTGGCCGAACAACTCGGGATCACCGAATGGCAGGCCGAGGTGCTGCCGGACGACAAGCTGGCGGCGGTGCGACGGCTGCGCGGTGAGGGCCATACCGTGGCGATGGTCGGGGATGGTGTCAACGATGCGCCCGCGCTGGTCGAGGCCGATATCGGCATCGCAATGGGGCTGGGCGGCACCGACGTCGCGGTGGAGACCGCCGACGTCGCGCTCGCCTCGGACGATCTGCACCGACTGCTGGATGTGCGCGATCTCGGTGGCCGCGCGGTCGGGGTGATCCAGCAGAACTACGCGATGTCGATAGCGGTCAACGCGCTGGGATTGCTGATCGGTGCGGCCGGGGCACTGTCGCCGGTGCTGGCCGCGGTGCTGCACAACGCCTCCTCGGTCGCGGTGGTCGCCAATAGTTCGCGCCTGATCCGCTATGAGCTGGAGCCCGCCGCCGACCGCCGTCCTGGCTGACCCACCGACTCATCCGCGGCGCCCGGGCGTGCCGCGCCCTCGACGATCGGCGCCGGCTGATGTCCTCGGTGTCCGACGACTACGGCCAGGTGGAGGGCGCACGATACCGTCTCCGAAGGCCGTGGTCTGCAATCGCGGGGTGAGAACCGAGGGTCATGATTGCGGGCAATCACCGATCCGTCGGCGTTCATTGCCTCAGCCGAGTTCGACGAACTGGTCGGCGGCCTCGATCAGTACCGAATCGTGGGTCGCGACAATCACCGTCGTTCCGGTACCCGCGCACCGGTGCAGCTGCTCGATCAGCCTCGCCGCCGAACACGTGTCCAAACCGGTGGAAGGTTCGTCGAGCAACAGCAGCGGCGCCTCCTGCGCCAGCGCCTGGGCGAGCAGGACCCGTTGGCGCTGACCGCCGGACAATTCGCCGAGTGTCCGATCGCACAGGTCGGTGAGGCCGAGCTCTGAGATCCAACGCTGCACCGCGGCCCGGTCGGCCGCACTCGGTCGCCGCAGCAGGCCAAGCCGGCGCCAGCGACCCATCATCACGGCCGCGGCGACGGTGATCGGAAACGTATCGGTGACCGCACTGCGCTGCACGGCGAAGGCGATATCGCGGGCGTCGACGCGCACCGTGCCGGCAGCCGGTCGCAGCACCCCAGCGAGCAGGGCAAGCAGGGTCGACTTCCCGCAGCCGTTGGGCCCGACAACGGCATTCACCACACCTGGTTGAAACGACAACGTCAGCTGCCGAAACACTGCCGTGCTGCGGTAGTCGAAGTCGACCCCGGACACCGCGGCGCCAGGCGGGGCGACCGTGGCCGTCTTATTGAAAATGGGATTCATTACTGATAAGAGTGTACCCGATGATGTACTGGTTGACGGATCCCTTCCACGCCGACATGGTCCTGCGGGCCCTGATTGCCGGCGTGATCGCTGCCTGCTCCTGCTCTCTCGTCGGATGTTGGGTCCTGCTGCGCCGCAATGTCTTTCTTGGCGAGGCGATGACCCACGGCATGCTGCCCGGGGTCGCCGCCGCGGCGCTGCTCGGCGGAAGCTTGAGGGTGGGCGGACTCGTGGCGGCGCTGGCCATGGCGGTTGGTGTCGCGCTGATCGGCAGGTCGGCGAAGTTGTCCTCCGATAGCAGCATCGGGCTGCTGCTCGTCGGCATGCTGGCCCTGGGCGTGATTATCGTGTCCCAGTCTCAGAGCTTCGCGGTCGATCTGACCGCATTCCTGTTCGGCGATGTATTCGCCGTGCGCACAGTCGACCTCATCGTGCTGGGTGCGGCGCTTGCCATCACCGCCGCGGTGACACTCGTCGGACACCGCGCATTCGTCGCGGCGACATTCGATCCACGCAAGGCCGCCACCCTGGGGCTGCGCCCGCAATGGGCCATCCCGGCGCTGACGGTGCTGATGGCGGTGGCGATGGTCGCCTCCTTCCACGTGGTCGGCACACTGCTGGTGCTGGGCCTGCTGGTCGCGCCGCCGGCAACCGCACTGCTGTGGGTCCGTTCGATTCCGCGGGCTATGGCATTGTCGACGCTGATCGGTTCCGCGGCGGTGTACCTCGGCCTACTGATCTCCTGGTACGCGGGGACGGCGGGTGGCGCCACCATCGCGGGTGTCGCGGTACTGATGTTCTTCACATCGGCGCTGCTTTCGGCACTGCGCGCGAAATGGCTCCGGCTCGGTGTGCTGACCGCCTCAGCCGTCGTCGCGGTGGGTTGTGCCAACGGCTCGGGACCGGCCCCGCCGCCGACCGAGACATCCTCGGCCACCACCGGCGACGGTGTGGCCGTCGCGGACGGCGCCCGCGAGATCGACGGTGCGCTAACCAAACTCGTCCTGGTCGACCCCGCCACCGGTGACACCTCGGTCTATGACGCGGTGCAGGAGACCGAGACCGCGCTCGGCTCCTATGGCCAGGTATCGGCGATCTTCGGGGACGGCCGGTTCGGTTACCTGCGGGCGGGTGAGCGCACCACCGTCGTAGATGCCGGGGCCTGGACCTTCGACCACGGCGATCATTACCATTACTTCGCCACCGAACCCGCGGAGGTTGCCACACTCGACGTGTCCGTCGATGCCGTGGCCGCCGGCAACTCTACCGTCGCCCTCCGAACCGGCACCGGGGCAACAGAATTACTCGACCGGGAGAAGCTCGGGCAGAAGAAGGTCGAGAAGCCTGCACAACTCGGGGTCGGGCCGGATGTCGCCGCGGCCGTGCCATACGGCAGCAGGCTCGTGACCGTGACCGCGGACGGGCGTCTCCAGGTCACCGATGAATCCGGTACCTCCGCTGTGGCCGGCGAATGCCCCGAGGTCACCTGGGCCTTGGCGTCCCGGCGAGCGGTGTCGTTCGGATGCGCGACGGGCGCCGTCCGGGTGACCGGCGGCGCCGGTGAACTGACCACCACCGCAATGGCTTTCCCGCCGGACGCACCGGCCCAGGCGCCTGCGCAGATGGCGTCCCGCGATCGTGCCGATGTCTTCGCCGGCCTGTCGGCGGGCACCGTCTGGGTGTTGGACAGCCGACAACGAGCGTGGACCGTCATCCCGGTCCACAACGCCGTTGCGACCAACACAGCCGGTGACGGATCCGTGCTGGTGCTGCGCCGTGATGGCAGCCTGAGCTCATTCGACGTCGACACCCGCACCGAGACGGCCCGGGTACCGCTGATCGCGGACGGGGTGCCGACCGATGGATTCCCACCGGTGATCGACATCGACTCGGACCGCGCCTACGTCAACAGTGCTGCCACCAAAGAAGTGTACGAGATCGACTATGCCGACGGGCTGCGGATCGCACGCACCCTACGCACGGAGGTGACACCGGGTCTGATGGTCGAGGCGGGTCGATGACCGCAGTGCGGATCTGGATCTTCGCGCTGCTCGGGTTGCTGGTCATCGGCTGCGGCGGTGCCGGCACCACAGGGCCCGGCGGTGGCGAAATCGTGGTCACCACAAACATCCTGGGCGATGTCGTGCGAAACGTGGTCGGTGACACCGCGACCGTGCGGGTACTGATGCAGGCAGGCGCCGATCCGCACTCATTCGGAGTCTCCGCCCAGGACGCCGCGGCGATGAGCGGTGCCCAACTGATTCTCCACAACGGGCTCGGGCTGGAGGAGAACATCGCGCGTAATATCGAAAGCGCTGCTTCCCAGGGCGTTCCGACGCTGGGAGTGGGGGATCGCATCGACAGCATCGCCTATTCCGACGGCGACAGCGCCGGCACACCCGATCCGCATTTCTGGACCGATCCGCAACGCATGGTCGCCGTCGTCGACGCCGTTGAGGAGATGATCGTCGGCGAGATCGACGGCATCGACACCGTCGCGGTGTCGCGCAACGCCGACGAATATCGTAGGCAACTCCGCGAACTGGACGCCGAGATGGCGCAGGCCTTCGGCGCGATACCGCCGGATCGTCGCAAGCTGGTCACCAACCATCATGTGCTCGGATATCTAGCCCAGCGCTTCGATTTCACGGTGATCGGCGCGGTGGTCCCCAGCGGCACCACGCTGGCCGCACCCAGCGCCTCGGACCTGCAGTCCCTGGCAGACGCCATCGACTCGGCTCGGGTCCCGGCGATCTTCGTCGACTCCTCACAGCCAGAGAAATTGGCCCGGGTGCTCGCCGAGCAGGCCGGCGTCGAGGTGCAGATCGTCCCGCTCTACAGCGAATCACTCAGTCCGCCCGGCACTCCGGGCGCGACCTATCTCGACATGATGCGCGCCAATACCGGCGCCATCGTCACCGGTCTGCGATAGCCGCAGGCCAGAAAGGGAGCGAATATGTCAAATCCGAGGTGGCTGTACCGCGTCGGAGCCTTGTCGTTCGCGGCGGCCGCGCTCGCGGCCTGCTCGGCGGGCAGCGACAACGGCGAGAGCACCGGCACGTCAGAGGCGAGCGCATCCGGGACGGCCTCAGCGCCGGCCACCCCAGGTGCTCCCATCACCGACCCCCTGGTCGCCACCTATGACGGCGGACTCTACGTTCTCGACGGTGCGACTCTCGAGGTCAAGCAGGACATCCCGCTGGACGGCTTTCTCCGGGTGAACCCGGCCGGCGACCACGGCCACGTACTGGTCACGACCACGGAGGGCTTCCGCATCCTGGACGCCGCGGGTGGCCGGCTGACCGAGGACGTCTTCCCGGCCATCGAGGCCGGCCACGTCACGCCGCACGGTGAGCACACCGTGCTGTTCGCCGACGGCTCGGGCGAGATCACCGCGTTCGACCCGCATGCGCTGGAGGCCGGCGGGCTGCCCCAGACGCAGAAGTTCACAACGCCTGAGCCGCACCACGGCGTAGCGGTCATCCTTGCCGACGGAACCCGGCTGCAGACCCTCGGCAATCCGGATACCCGCGTCGGCGCCGCCGCATTCGACGGTGACCGCGAGATTGCACGCAACGAGCAATGTCCGGGCGTGCACGGTGAGACCGTGGCGGCCGACGAGGTCGTAGTCCTCGGCTGCGAGGACGGTGCGCTCGAGTACGCCGACGGAAGGTTCACCAAGATCGCAAGCCCCACCCCGTACGGCCGGATCGGCACCACCAAAGGCCACGACGATTCGCCGGTTGTATTGGCAGACATGAAGATCGACCCGGACGCCGAGCTGGAGCGGCCCGAGCAGTTCGCGCTTATCGACACCACGACCGACCAGATGCGCATCGTCGCGTTGCCGCAGGGCGTCAGTTACACCTTCCGGTCCCTGGCCCGCGGGCCGCAGGCCGAGGCGCTGATCCTGGGCACCGACGGCAACCTGCACGTCTTCGACCCGGTCACCGGCGCTCCGACCAAGGCCGTCCAAGTGACCGAACAGTGGACCGAGCCCGACGATTGGCAGCGGCCCCGTCCCACGCTGTTCACCCGCGAGGGCGCGGTGTACGTCTCCGACCCAGCCACCAAGCAGATCCATCTGGTGGATCTGGCGGCCGGAACCGTCGCCGAGTCGGTGACGCTGGAGCAGACGCCGAACGAGTTGAGCGGCACGGTCGGACACCACCACTGATCGGGCGTGACACCGGCCCGGCGGGTATCACCCGCCGGGCCGGTGCGTCGATCAGCAGCGCCCCATCAACCAGCGATCGTCGGTCGGCTGGACCCCAGCCTCAACGAGGCTCAGGGTTTCGGTGCCTTCTCCTTGACATAGCTGCCTGGTGCGGGCTCGATCTCGGTGTAGGTGCCGCTGCCCAGGCTCTGCGGCGCCGCGACCTTGTCGCCGGCGGTCTTGGCCAGCCATTCGTGCCAGACCGGCCACCAGCTGCCGGGGACGCTCTTGGCGGAGTCGAGCCACTTCTCCGGGTCGGGGTCGTAGGATCCGCGTTTCTTGGACACCCAGTAGTTGCGCTTGTTCTTCGCCGGGGGATTGATCACGCCGGCGATGTGGCCGCTGGCGCCGAGGACGAATGTCGGTTTGCCGCCGAGGAATTGGGTGCTCGCGTAGGCCGACGTCCACGGCACGATGTGATCCGCCCGGGAGGCGTAGACGAACGACGGGATGTCCAGCGAGCCGAGGTCCACCGGGACGCCGGCCTGCACGGTGCCGCCGGGTTCGCGAAGCTTGTTCTCCAGGTACAGGTTTCGTAGGTACCAGCTGAACATCGGGCCGGGCAGGTTGGTGTCGTCGCTGTTCCAGTACAGCAGGTCGAACGGCGGCGGGGCCTGGCCCTGCAGGTAGCCCTTGACGACGTACGGCCAGATCAGGTCGTTGGCCCGCAGCAGCGAGAAGACCTGGGCCAGCTCGCTGCCCTGCAGCACCCCGCCGTTGCCGATCCTCGCCTCGCGCTGGGCGACGCTGGCTTCGTCGACCAGCAGGCCGATCTCGCCGGTGTCGGTGAAGTCGAGCAGCGTGGTCAGCAGCGTCATGCTGGCGGCCTTCTGATCGCCGCCGGCCTGCAGGACCCCCAGCGCGCTGGCCAGCAGCGTGCCGCCGGCGCAGAAGCCGAGCGTGTTCGCCTTGTCGGCGCCGGTGACGTCCAGCGCCACATCGATGGCCTGCAGGACACCGTCGACAACGTAGTCGTCCCAGGTGATTTGGCCCTGCTCGGGGCCAATGTTGCGCCACGACAACAGAAAAACTGGGTGGCCCTCGGCGACCGCGTGCGCGACGAACGAGTTCTCCGGCTGCAGGTCCAGGATGTAGAACTTGTTGATACACGGCGGGATGATGACGAGCGGACGTTCGTGCACCTCGTCGGTGGTCGGGGTGTACTGGATGACCTGGATGAGCTCGTTCTGATAGATGACCGCACCCGGCGTGGTGGCGACGTTCTCGCCCACCTCGAACGCCGATTCGTCGGTCATCGAGACGCGGCCCTTGGCCAGGTCCTCGGTGAACAGGCGCATGCCCTCGATGAGGCTCCTGCCGCCGGTTTCCAGCGCCAGCTGCTGGGCCTCCGGATTGGTCATCAGATTGTTGGCCGGGCTGAGCGCATCGACCACCTGGCGCAGCGCGAAACTCCACTGGCCCTTGCTGCGCTCGTCGAGCGGGGCCGCCTCGAGGGCCTTGGTCAGCAGATCCACCTGGGTCAGGTAGGCCCGCGCCGTCGCCTCGAAGCGGGGGTCCTTGGTCCAGGCCTCGCCGGCGAAGCGGCGGTCGGCGATCGGTTTCGCGGCCGGACCGAGCCCGAACATCGCGGCCCACTGCCCGGTGAGCTGATTCCAGGTGTCCAGCTGCCATTCGGTGGAAGCGGCCAGCGCCTCCGTCCATTGTTTGGCCACCGGGATCTCCGGGCCACCGGCGGCCGCGGTCAGCAGCGCCTGCTGCGATTCCACGAGATCGGTGAACCAGCGAGTGGCGTCGGTGCTGGGCTGGGACATGACATCGCCTCCAAAGGTCAGGGCGACGCGGGCACGGGCTACCGGTGGACGTGGTCGCGCCTCCGGCCTCAGGATGCTACGAGCGGTTCGGTGGCGTCATCTTTCGTCCGCTGGTTGAAAACTGGGGCGTCGTTATCCTGGACGAGGGTCGAGCGGAGGGGAGGGGCGCCTTGGTCGAATGCCGTAAATGCCAACAGGCTTTGTGCAGCCATGACGCTGCCTGCCCGACGATGATCCGGTGGTACGACGACCCGTGGGACGGCGAGTTCTGGCGGCGCTGTGAGTGCACGGCGTCGATCGAGGCCGCGACATGCCCGGTGACGGTCAGGCGGGTGGAGCGACCCGGGCGGTGACGCCTCCCGTCGAGAAGCACTTACGCCGAGGGCTGCAGTCGAATGCTGACTCCAATCCGGGGCATAACGCCCGAACGCCGCCTCAGAGCGCCGCGCAACGCGCCAGCAGGTCCTCGTCTGGAGGCTGGTAGAACGACAGCACCACGTGCTGGCAGCCGACGTCGCGGTACTGCGGCAGCGAATCCAGTTGCTGCTGCACCTGTTCCGCATTGCCCGGATGCAGGAACAGCTGGACCGACCGCCGGATCTCCTGGGGCGGGCGGCCGACCTCGGCGCAGGCCTCGTCGAGGGCGGCGTTGGTGCGCGACCACTCCTGCGCGCCCTGCCCCGGGGCGTTCCATTCGTCGGCGTGCCGGGCGATCACCCACAGCATCTTCGGTTTCATCCCGCCGATGACGATCGGCGGATGCGGGTGCTGCAGCGGCTTCGGATTCGCCAGCGCGTCCTCGACGGTGAAGTACTTGCCGCTGAAGCTGACTCGGTCTTCGGTCCAGAGTCGCCGGACCACCGTCAGCGCCTCGTCGAGCATCGCCACCCGGGCACCCGGCGCGGGGAACTCGAAGCCGTAGGCCTGGTGCTCCGCCTCGTGCCAGCCCGCGCCGAGCCCGAACTCCAGCCGACCGTGGGACATGTGATCGATGGTGGCCGCCATCTTCGCCAGCAGGGCCGGGTTGCGGTAGGTGACCGAACCCACTAGGCAACCGATCCGTGCATTCTTGGTGTGTGCGGCCATGCCCGCCAGCAGGGTCCAGCCGTCGTAGGTCAGCAGTTCCGCGTCGGTCAGCCCGTAGAAGTGGTCGTAGTCCCAGATGGCATGGAAACCGAGGGCGTCGGCGCTGCGCCAGAAGCGTTCCAGCACCGGGTAGTCGAAGGTCGGGGCCAGCTTCGCCGAGATCAGCATGACCGCAACCTACACCCGGGCGCGCGGCGCGGCCGTTGAACGTTTGTCGCCAGAGCAACGCTTCGCGGCCGTATCGATGACCGCCTGCACCACCACTTGGGAGTAGCACACTTTGTGCTACCATTCTGAAATGGAGGCTATCGGAGTCCGCGAACTGCGGCAACACGCATCGCGATACCTCGCGCGGGTTGAAGCCGGTGAGGAACTCGGCGTCACCAACAACGGCCGACTCGTCGCCAGACTGGTCCCGGTGCAGGACGTCGAACGGTCCCGCGAATCCCTGATCGAGGCCGGCGTTCTGACCCCGGCCAATCGGCCGCGGAACCTCTTCGACATCATTGCCACGCCAGATCCTGGCCGTGAGCGCACCCTGTCGGAAGTTCTCAGCGAGATGCGCGACGAACGTTGATCTACCTGGACACGTCTGCCCTGACCAAGCTGCTCGTCGCCGAAGCCGAGACACCAGACCTGCAGTCGTGGCTCCTCGAACAGCGCGACCACGGCGAAGACCACGCGGTGACGAGCGCCCTCGGCCGTGTCGAATTGATGAGAGCTGTTGCGCGGCTGGGGGAGCCGGGACTTCACGAGCGTGCACTCTATCTGCTCGACGGCCTGGACATTCTGCCGTTGACCGACGCCGTGATCACCTTGGCCGAAACGATCGGCCCCGCCCGCCTGCGCTCACTGGACGCGATTCACCTTGCCTCGGCCGCCCAGATCAGGCGTGAGCTCACGACGTTCGTCACCTACGACCACCGGCTGTTGGAGGGCTGTCGCGCAGTCGGTTTCGACACCGCGTCGCCGGGCGGCTCGGCATGAGCCCGCACGTCAGCCTTGGACCTCGCGGGCGGCCTCGAGCAACTCCTCGACAGCGCCGCTGAGGCACTGCTCGTACACCTCGGGGTCGGGGAGGGCCTTGCGGTCGGCGGTGAAGCAGAACGTCACGCGGTTGCCGTAACTGCCGATGCCGTTGTTGAGCCCCATGCCGTCGAGCACCGGACCAAGCCCGGTGGTGTCGACCATCTGCGCGCCACAGAAGTACATCGGGGTCAGCGGCCCAGGGACGTTGCTCACCAAGGTATGAGCGGCGACGGTGCGCCCACGCCGACTCAGGGCGCGCACGGCGGCGCGTTGCACCGTGCCGATCAGGCCGCCGAAGGCCTCCTCCGACATCGCGATCAGCGATCGGACCGGGTGCGCACCCGAATCCTTGACGTGCGCAGTCGATTTCACGATGCGCGCGAGCCGGTCGAGCGGGTCGTCTTCGTCGGTCGCCATCGTGATGGGTGCAACCGAGTATTCATTGCCGCTGGTCCCGGTGCTGGTCGCCGAGACCGTGGTGCCGCTGGAGCGGGTGGCCGTCGGCCGGACCGAGATGGGCATCATCGCCACCATGGCCTCGTCGGGCAACTCGTCCTTGTCGAGCAGATAGCGCCGGATGGCCCCGCCGACGATGGCGACGCCGACGTCGTTGATCGTGGCTTGCGGCATCGCCGCGCGGATCTCCTTGAGGACGTCCAGCGTCGTGTAGGCGGTGCCGAACACGCGATGCGGCGAGACCACCTGGTTGAAGCGGGTCGCCTTGGCCAGCGACGCCGGCGATGTCACGGCCGGGTCCCGGGTGTCGGTGACCAGCGCGGGCAGTTGCGGCGCGAGCTTGCGGACCTGACGCAGCACGTCGACAGGCCGGACAGCACCATGCAGCGCAGCGCGGCTCAACAGGCCGAGGTCGGACGGCATGGAGTCCGGTTCCCACTGGTAGTCCTCCGGGACCGGCGGCGGTCCGTCGTCGGGCTCGTGGCTGTGCAGCGCGGTGAGGATCTCGGCGCCGGCGACACCATCGATGGCGGAGTGGTGCACCCGCAGGAACACGGCGAAGGCGCCCTGCGGCAGATGGTCGACGCCGTCGAGCCCATCGATCAGGTACAGCTCCCAGGGCGGCCTGGTCAGGTCCAGGGGCCGAGCGTGGATACGCGCGATCTGGGTGCACAGCTGCCGCCAGCTACCCGGACGCGGCAGGGCGATGTGCCGGACGTGGTATTCCAGATCGAAGTCGCCGTCCCGGATCCACCAGGGCCGGTCCAGCCCAAAGGGCACGTGCACCAGCCGTTCCCGGAAGCTTTCGGCGACATGAAGGCGTGCCTCGACGTACTTGAGGACCTCCTCGTAGGTGACCGGGTCGCGCGTCTCGGTGCGCGTCGAGGGGTCGTAGATGCCGACGATGCCGATGGTGTTGTGCGCTGTCGCGGTGTCGAGTGACACCATCGTCCAGTCGGCACTGGAAAGCTGACGCATGGTTTCCCCCTGGCTCCCTCAGGAATGGTGTCGCAGCCCGGACGAGGCGAGGAGCGAGGCGATGTGGTCGTCGTAGGCCGCTCCCCGCCACGCGGTGACGTGGCCGCGTGGGCACCACGCGATCGACGGTTCGCCCCAGTGCCGCCAGAGCTGGGCGGCACCGCGCGGCGGCGCGATCCGGTCGACCTGTCCGGCCACGATGTGGCGCCGCTGGTGGGGGACCAGGCACGGCCGGGCCAGCGGTGAGACGACGCGGTGTACGAGCTCCGAGCGATGGTCGTGCACCTTGCGGTGCCAACGGCGTTTGGCCGGCGTGATCGGCTCGGCGTCGCGCATCGACGCGGCCAGGTCGCTGGTCGGGACGATGGCTACGAGACAAGCCAGGTCGCCGTCGAGCGTCGAGAGCAGGTTGACGACGTAGGAGCCCAGCGATACGCCGAGCAGGCCGACCGACGGCGCCTGCTGGTCTTCGCGCAGCCACTGCAGCAGCCGCCGGATGTCCCACACCGACTGGGTGAGCCCCAGCACGTTGTTGATCGCGAAGATGTTGGACGCGAACTGCCGCGAAGGGGAGAAGCCGCAGGAGCGCGGACCGTGCAGCGGGAGCACGGGCATGGCGATGTTGATGCCGAGTTCCTCGTGCAGATGGCGCACGCGCAGCATCTTGGCGTCCGACGGCCGTCCCATCCCTTGCCCGTGGACGACGACGAGCCATGGTCGGGGAGCACCGGGGTGACGCAGCAGCGGAACCGACACCCGTTCGTTGGCGCGGAACGTCCGCCAGCGATCGCCGCCGGGCTCGCGCTTCTCCGGCCGCCAGCCGCTGTCGAACCGGGCGATCTCCCGTCCGGGTGAAAGGGCCGCGATCCGAACGTCATCCGGCGCGTTCGGGCGCCGGTGCCGAAGCTGCGGAGCGTCCAGCCAACCGGCGTCACCGTAGTAGCGGACCGCGGCGTCGAGTTCGGTCGAGGCCGCCGCATAGTCCTGCGCTGATCCCAGCGACGACAGCAGCGGCATCGGCGCCGCTAGCAGCGCGTCGACGGCTGCGGCCACCCCGAGCCCGAACGAGGGCTCCGGTATCGGCACGTCGTCGCGGGTGGTGACGCCGCGCCTCCGGGCCGTCTCCGCGCGGGCGACCTCACGGGCCCCGGCCATACCGGCGGCTACCAACGGTGTGGCCGCGGCGGCCAGGCCCAGCCAGGTCGAGCGTCTCACCGCTGCACTCCTTGTGTGCGCCGAAGATTCGTTGGCCCCGTGGTCCTCGGATGACGGGGGACCCGTCGAGGCGGCGTCATCGCAGTCGAAGGCCATCGAACCGTGAGTTGCTGCCGCTTCGGACACAGGACCAGCTTTGCAGCCTGGTCACGGATAGTCGTCGTTATCCGTGAACTCGTGTGTCGTGTCGCGGCCCTAATCGAGTACTACGAACCTGCAGTTAAGGCCCGCGGAAACGAGGGATTCGCCGACGATTGCAGGCGCGACTATCGTCGACCTCGGGCATTGTCTAGGAGGTGAGCCCCCGTGTTCCGTCTGCGGTCGCGCCACCAGTCGATCGAAGAGACCCTCGAGCAGATCGAACACCGGGTGTTCGACGACATCCGTCTGCCCCCATGGGCACGACGGGTGGCGTGGGCGGCGACCACGGTGCTGATCATGACCGGAATCACCGAATGGGTGATAGGAGGGGCCCTACCGCTGGTCACCTCCGCGCTGGGCGCCGCTGCCGCGATCAGTTCGGTCGCCACACTGCGGCGTCGCCGGTTCCGCTGGTGCGTCGCGGCGGCATACCTGTCCGGGTTGTCGACTGTCGCCGGCGTCGGGGCGTTCTGGTGGTCACGTACCGGCTCGGCGGGCCCGATCCTGGCGACTTCCACCGGCGTGGCCGCCGTGGCCGCGGCCACGCTCACGGCAGTGTGGGTCGCGGTGGCGATCACCCCGCTGCAGGATTCGCATCCGGATATGCGGCAGACCTCGAAGCGCAAGTGGGGTGTCCGCGAGAGCGGCGACACGATCACCTGGCCACCGCCAAGCGCGGAGCCGCACCGGCCCGATCGCAAGTAGTTCTTTTTCGTCAGTGAGCGCGCGACGACGAGATCGCCATGCGCCAACGAGGCTCGACGCTAGCGGCGCGACGGCATCCAATGCCGTCGCGCCGCTGTCATTCGTCGAGAAGGTTACTTCTTCTTCTTTTTCTTGTCCTTCTTCTTGTCCTTCTTCTTCGACATGGTCACACCTCCTTGCCGTCAACGAATTGTTGCCCTTAGTCAATCATGCGTTGACGAAAGTGTCAACAAATCGTTGCCGCCGGGAGTGCAATCGACCCTCTATGCTGCGTCCATGGATGCGCACGCACCCCACCAGCAGTTGGCGGACGCGCTCGCGGAACTGGACGCCGCGACCGACCCCCTGAGCCGCCTCGATGCGGCCCGGCAGATCCGCGAGTTGGCGGAGGCACTGGAGCTCGCGCAGGTGCGGGCCGCGCGGGAGCATGGCACGTCCTGGAGCAAAATCGGCGCCACCTATGGCCTCACCAAACAGGGTGCGCAACAACGCTTCCGCGCCGATGCGCGCCGCCCGAAGGGTGGCAGGAAATCCACATCGGGGGAGGAGTAGCCGGTCTACGATCCGTAGCGGCGTCTCCGCGCTCCTCGCGCGAGGCCTCGAAGGTCTCCCGACCTGCGGACGCCGGCCCTTCTGCACAAACGCCGTTCTGCCGGCGCCGCGGCTGTCATCATGTTGATGTGCCGAAGGTGCCGCGCCACGCTCTGCATCGAGGCGCCAAGTTGGCCGGCCTGCCAGTGGGCGCTGCGGGCCGCGCCGTAGTCGGGTGGGGCCAGAAGCGGGTAAGTCCCCTGGGGTGGTGGGGTTTCGGAGCTGAGGACGACCCGGGCCCGGGTGTGTCGGTGAAGGCTTTCGGGCGGGCCATCGCGTAGTGGTCAGTGAGTTACCTACCAAGTGACTCAAGCAAAGGACGCACCACGCGATGACCCAGGACCATTCTGCCTTGCTCGCCCAGCTCGATGCACTCAAGTCCGCTGATGCTGGGGCGGTGTTCGCCGAGCTGATCCGCGCCGGGCTGCAGGCGTTGATCGAGGCCGAGGCCACCGAGACCATCGGGGCCGGACGCTACCAACGCAGCGGCGAACGCAGCACGCACCGCAACGGGCATCGGCCCAAGACGGTATCGACGACCTCCGGCGATATCGAGGTCAAGATCCCCAAACTGCGGGCCGGCTCCTTCTTCCCCTCGCTGCTGGAACGGCGCCGTCGCATCGACAAGGCCCTGCATGCGGTGATCATGGAGGCCTACGTCCATGGCGTGTCGACCCGCAGCGTCGATGGCCTGGTCGCCGCACTCGGGGTTGGATCCGGGGTCTCCAAATCGGAGGTCTCGCGCGTCTGCGCCGGCCTCGACCGCGAGATCGAGGCTTTCCGTACCCGCAGCCTGACCCACACCACGTTCCCGTACGTCTTCTGCGACGCCACCTTCTGCAAAGTCCGCGTCGGCGCCCACGTGGTCTCTCACGCGTTGGTGGTGGCCACCGGAGTCTCGATCGACGGGACCCGTGAGGTGCTGGGCACCGCGGTCGGTGACAGCGAGTCTTTCGAGTTCTGGCGGGAGTTTCTGGCCTCGCTCAAGGCCCGCGGCCTTTCCGGGGTGCACCTGGTGATCTCTGATGCCCACGCCGGGTTGAAAGCCGCCGTGGCCCAGCAGTTCACCGGGTCGTCCTGGCAGCGCTGCCGGGTCCATTTCATGCGCAACCTGCATGGCGCGGTGGCCGCCAAACACGCCCCGGCGGTCACCGCGGCGGTCAAGACGATCTTCGCCCACACCGACCCCGCTGATGTGGCTGCGCAGTGGGATCAGGTCGCTGACACGCTCTCGGGCAGTTTTCCGAAGGTGGCCGCGATGATGGATGAGGCGAAAGCCGACGTGCTGGCCTTTACCGCGTTCCCGCGCACCCACTGGCAGAAGATCTGGTCGAACAATCCCATCGAGCGGCTCAACAAGGAGATCAAACGCCGTGCCGATGTCGTGGAGATCTTCCCCAACCCCGCCGCGTTCCTACGGCTGGCCACCGCGGTGGTCATCGAGGCCCACGACGAATGGCAGGTCACCCGCCGCTACCTGTCCGAGGTGTCCATGGCTGAGCTGCGCAAAGTCATCGACGCAAAACACGCCGCCGCCCACCCAGTGACCGAACCGGTTTCCTCACAACGCCAAATCGCCTAGCATTCACCACGACTCGTTGATCACCACGCGTGAACCCACGCCGATCCGAAGTCCACCACCCCAAGGGGCACTATCTCGTGAGATCCGTGCCGCTGGATCTGCTACCCGACGGTGAGATCCGCACGGCGGCCCAGAGGGATTTGTCGGACCGATTGCAGGCGATGGGTTTCAGCGATTCAGGTGTCGACGTTCGACCCGAGGATGTCCTGGCGAACTTTGGACCGATCGTAGAACCGCTGTGGGAGGACCGGTTCAAGTTCAGCAGGGATTGGCTGCAACGGCAGGTTCCTCGACTTCAAGGCCTTGTTCGCGGTCATGATTTTCTCGCCGCCGCTAGATTGAACGTCCCGGCAGAGCATGCGTTGATGTTCCGCACCCTTGTCGGACTCGTCGCAGTGACCTGTCAGCTAGAAGCCGAGGTTGCGCTGCGCGACATCGTCCTCAGGTGGTATCCCGAGTTCGCTGAGCCAAAGATCCCGCCCGCAGTGGCGGACGCGTTGGGTACCAGCTGATATCGCAGCGGGCTGGCAAGCCTGGCAGTCGCGAAACATGAAACACAACAGCATGATTCGCTGAGCAGCCCGCCGTAGACGTTCCGTCACTGTGACGTATCTAGCAATCTCACGAGGGAGGTCCGTGCGCAGGGGCCGAGGCCGGCGCCAGCCGCAAGACATGACCCAGGGACCGCAGTGGGGCATCGCCGGCGCGAACCCGCCTGGGATGGCAGCGCTGCATCCAGACCCGACTCGAGTCGCGATGCGGGCTGTCCGGCACTCTCAACCAGTAGCGGATTCGGAAGCCGCAACGGTCGTCGCCGCGGCATCTGGAGCCTGCCGTGAGGCCGGGAGCTGCAACAACGGACACTCTCAGATGGTCGCGGAAAAACAGTCGGATCCGGAATGCCCTCAGATAGTCGCGGAACACTCTCAAGAAGTAGCGGATCGGACAGCAAGAGACCCCGGATCGGACAGTGCGCCCGAAGCCCCAGGTCCCCATTGTGCCGATAAGCTACATTATGTCAACTAAACTGCACCTAATTACGCTCAAGCCCAACGGTTTTCATTTACCGGGCCAGTCCAAGGAATGCCATCATCGCCCGCTCCACCTCGACGACTTGTTCCGCAGTGAGCCGGCCGACTCGGACGTGAACGTTCGACCTTCTGACGGTGGTGAGCTGATCGATCATCACGTCGCTGTCGTGGTCCAGTCCCGATAGCCGACCTTGTCCGCCGGTTATCCGAATGCGCATCAACGGCGCATCCAACAACGTGCTGGTCATGGGCGCAACCGTCACTGAACCCGTGGCGTCAAAGAGGTCATCCTGAACGATCACCGCCGGACGTGACTTCCCCGCGTAGATGCCCCCCGCTACCGTCCAGATCTCCCCTCGGTTCACTCCTCATCCCAGGGCGTCGAGACAGCCTCGATAAAGTCCTGGTCGTCGTTGCTCTCGTCCGCTCTTGCGACCAACGAAGCCTGGCGATGCGCCTCGGCGGCGAAACTCTCAGTGCGCACGTCCGGCACCCAGACTTGCAGCGGCCGCAGGCCGCGCTCGCGCATCCGCCGCCTGTACTCGCCTACCCTGTCCCTCACCGCCATGTCGACATGTTACATGTAACGGGCTGGTGACGACTCGAACCGCCGTCTGACTCGGCGGCCCCTGTCCACTCAATGCGACCCGACCACTCGGGGGGCACCACCTGGGTGGACACTATGGCGTGGCACTTTCTGCAACAGTATTCAAAGTCGAACTTGGCGTCTCCGATGTCGATCACGACTACTACGCCGATCACACTCTGACCATGGCCCGTCATCCCAGTGAGACCGATGAGCGGATGGTGGTGCGGTTGTTGGCGTTTGGGCTGCGCGCACACCGCCTTGGCGACGTCGACGGTGAGTTGGCGTTCGGGGCAGGCCTGTCCACCCCCGGTGTACCGGACTTGCGCCTCGCCGACTACACCGGCCGGATCCTGGAATGGATCAACGTCGGCCAGCCCGACGAACGCGCCTTGGGCAAGGCGGCCAGCCAGGCCGAGCAGGTGCTGCTCTTCCCGTTCGCCGCCGGCGTGGCCACCTGGTGGCGCACTGTCGGACCCAAA
Source organism: Mycolicibacterium chitae (assembly GCF_900637205.1). Classification (NCBI taxonomy): domain Bacteria; kingdom Bacillati; phylum Actinomycetota; class Actinomycetes; order Mycobacteriales; family Mycobacteriaceae; genus Mycobacterium; species Mycolicibacterium chitae. The sequence goes on along the minus strand of NZ_LR134355.1, from coordinate 2,550,241 downwards.
GTGGCGGGGCTGCCGAATCTGTCGGTGGTGCAGATACCACACCCAGCGGTGCAGCAACTGGCCCAGACTGTCGATCGACGGATCTCGGCGCAGGTGATGGTGATCGAAGGTCAGGTGACGATGACCGTAGGCGGAGTCGACGCCACCTTCACACCCGAGCCATTGGAGTGAACGTCTGAGTCCCAGGTACCAGTCGATGGAGTTGGCGGCAATGATGACGCCGAGGCGTCATCATTGCCCGGCCAGGCCTGGCCGGAACGCCAGCGTGATCATGGCGATGCCACCCGCGCACCGGGTGACAGGCGTGTCACTATCCTCGAAAGTATCGGCATTGCCGGCGGGAGTGTGTGGATCGTGCGAGCGAGGCTGAGAGACGACCATCTGTCCCAGCGCGCCGCAGGCCCGCAACCACGATGAGGAACGCCGATATGACTGATCTGATGAAAGCCGTTGTGCTCCCCCGCTTCGGAGGCACCGATGCTTTCGAGTTGCGCGACGTCTCGGTACCACGAGTCGAACCCCGCCAGGTACGGGTGCGCGTCCATGCGACGGCCGTCAACCCGCTCGACTATCAGATCCGGCGCGGAGACTACGCCGATCATGTGCCGCTCCCGGCGATCATCGGGCACGACATCTCCGGCGTGATCGAGGAAGTCGGATCCCACGTGACCGAGTTCCGCCCCGGCGATGCGGTGTACTACACGCCCCAGATCTTCGGCGGAGCCGGCTCCTACGCCGAGCAGCACGTCGCCGACGTCGACCTCGTCGGCCGCAAGCCGGAGAACCTCAGCCACCTAGAGGCGGCGAGCCTGACTCTCGTCGGCGGAACGGTCTGGGAATCCCTGGTGACGCGAGCGCAGCTCACCGTGGGCGAGACGATCCTCATCCACGGCGGCGCCGGCGGTGTCGGCACCATCGCGATCCAGATCGCGAAAGCGGTCGGCGCACACGTGATCACCACCGCGAAAGCCGGCGACCATGAGTTCGTGCGCTCTCTCGGAGCGGATGCGGCGATCGACTTCACTTCGACCGACTACGTCGATGCTGTGGCCGAGATGACGCGAGGTGAGGGAGTCGATGTCGTCTACGACACGATCGGTGGCGACGCGCTCACCCGAAGCCCGTTGACGCTGGCCGACTTCGGACGCGTCGTCAGCATCGTCGACATCGAACAGCCGCAGAACCTCATCGAGGCGTGGGGCAAGAATGCCGCGTATCACTTCGTCTTCACCCGACAGAACCGAGGAAAACTGGACGCACTCACCACGCTGATCGAGCGCGGCCTCGTGAAGCCGGTTATCGGCGCAACTCTTCCGCTCGCACGAATGGGCGAGGCTCATGAACTCCTGGAGAACAGGCGGTCGTATGCACTCCGCGGCAAGGTCGCGATCGATGTAGCGGGTGAAACTGTGGCAGTTCCTCCTCGCATCTCGTAACCGACCGCTCAGTTCCACTTCCACCGTCGCCGAAACCGCCTCGACACCAGCAGTGCCGATGGATGAGTTTCGCCTACCGAGACACCGATACCTCCGGGCCGGGGCGGCTCATCTTCGACGCCCGTTGGTGGTCAGGCGGCGATCTGTTCGACCTGTCCGACGGCGTGATGCTTTCGTTCCCACCGTAGGCTCACGGCATGCACAACGTGACTCTGACCAGCAGCGCAGCAACGGCGACGCTGACGGTGGGACTGGCGGCCTACTCAGCATTGATCCTCGCCGGCATCGCGGTGGCGATCCACGGTGCCCGCCGGCACCGGCGAGGCCAGGCGATCGCCGCCGTAGTGCTGGTCGGCGTGCTGACCCTCGCCGGCGTGGTGATGGGGATTGTCAGCAGCGTCGCGTGAACCCTGGTGCTCCCCGTCGGCCGTCGGTACGAGCGAGCGCAGCACCATCCCGGGTGCTGGGGGGAAGCCCAGCAACTAGTCGGCCGTATCGACCGGCGGCCCAACGGTTCTCACCCCCGGCCGAGCAGTTACGGCGTTGCCGAATCCCACGGGTTGATGAGTTCGACCCCGGTGCCGGCGAAGTCACTGACGTTGCGCGTCGCAAGCCCGACGTTCCAGTTGCGGCAGATTGCGGCGATCTGTCCGTCGGCAAAACTGATCTGACGCCCACTACGCTCCCGATCGGCGACTATATCCGCATAGTGAGTTGCGGCGAGCGCGTCGAACGGCAAGATCCTGTCCCGGAAATCCTCCGCCAGCAGTCCTTCCATCTTTGCGCGAAGCTCACCCCTACGACGCCCGTCCGGCAAGCGGGCAACGCCATACATCAGCTCGGCTGCCGTCACAGCCGTCAGCAGGAGGTCGGACACATCCAGACTGTCGACCCAATTAGCGACATCAGAGTCCGGAGCCGGGCGCATCAACTCCGAGACGACGTTGGTGTCCAAGACGATCATTCGTCAAGGACCGCAGGACGTGGACGCTCCGTCCGGTCGGGCAGATCAAGCTCCACGCCCCCGGTTCCCGAGAAGCGTTGCCGAATCCGTGTCGCCATCCCAGGGCCGCCAACTGGGCGCTCCAATGCTGCGCGCAAGATCTCGCGCACTTCCGCTTCCATCGAACGGCCGTGCTCCGCTGCGCGAACACGCAGGGCTGCTTTGAGGTTGTCGTCGAAATCACGAATCGTCAAGGTCGCCATCAAGTCACCCCCTCACCCACTGCTTGCAATGCAGTCAATGCTAGCAGATTGCGATGCTTTGCTTGATTTCCTGTCCAAGAAACTCCGTGAACAGCCCTCTGGCGACCGCCGCCCTCACGAAAGCTCGCGCTTGTCACTGCCCTGAAGCGGGTCGAGCAGTCCTTGCTTCTGCAGGTCCGGCGCCCAGCTCCCGACAGCCGAACCGATGTCACGGCTGAAGATCGACCAACGGTCTTGATGCCCGAAGCATTCGCGCAACCTTGTCACGTATTCAGTCAGTGTGTCGATGTCACCGACTGCGGCCAGGTATCGGCAGGTCCTCTCGTATTCGATCAGCAAGTTGTTGTCGACCGCGTATCGCACCAACTGCTTCGTGGTGCTTATCCGCTCCATCTCAGCCAGCACCAGATCAAAGCCCTCGCAAAGAGCGGCGGTGAATTGCCGCATGTGCGTACGACGGTCAAAACGCACCGCGTACGGTAGATCGGGAACCAAATGCTCCCAACGACGTTGCAGGAGCGAGCCTTTGAGCGGATGCCCGCTACGCTCGTCGCCCTGGCACGCGGTGTCGACCTCGGCCGAGCCGATGCCGACGTTGACGAAGAATCCATGCCACGATTTCGTGCCGTTGTACCAATCTGCTTGAAGCTCGATGACGTCGTAGAGTCCCCCCCCGCGCTCCCGAATGAAGTTGGAGTCAGAAGATATCTCGAAGCCGCGGGTGCACAGGAAAGGGCCGGGTAAGTCCCCTGGGGTGGTGGGGTTTCGGAGCTGAGGACGACCCGGGCCCGGGTGTGTCGGTGAAGGCTTTCGGGCGGGCCATCGCGTAGTGGTCAGTGAGTTACCTACCAAGTGACTCAAGCAAAGGACGCACCACGCGATGACCCAGGACCATTCTGCCTTGCTCGCCCAGCTCGATGCACTCAAGTCCGCTGATGCTGGGGCGGTGTTCGCCGAGCTGATCCGCGCCGGGCTGCAGGCGTTGATCGAGGCCGAGGCCACCGAGACCATCGGGGCCGGACGCTACCAACGCAGCGGCGAACGCAGCACGCACCGCAACGGGCATCGGCCCAAGACGGTATCGACGACCTCCGGCGATATCGAGGTCAAGATCCCCAAACTGCGGGCCGGCTCCTTCTTCCCCTCGCTGCTGGAACGGCGCCGTCGCATCGACAAGGCCCTGCATGCGGTGATCATGGAGGCCTACGTCCATGGCGTGTCGACCCGCAGCGTCGATGACCTGGTCGCCGCACTCGGGGTTGGATCCGGGGTCTCCAAATCGGAGGTCTCGCGCGTCTGCGCCGGCCTCGACCGCGAGATCGAGGCTTTCCGTACCCGCAGCCTGACCCACACCACGTTCCCGTACGTCTTCTGCGACGCCACCTTCTGCAAAGTCCGCGTCGGCGCCCACGTGGTCTCTCACGCGTTGGTGGTGGCCACCGGAGTCTCGATCGACGGGACCCGTGAGGTGCTGGGCACCGCGGTCGGTGACAGCGAGTCTTTCGAGTTCTGGCGGGAGTTTCTGGCCTCGCTCAAGGCCCGCGGCCTTTCCGGGGTGCACCTGGTGATCTCTGATGCCCACGCCGGGTTGAAAGCCGCCGTGGCCCAGCAGTTCACCGGGTCGTCCTGGCAGCGCTGCCGGGTCCATTTCATGCGCAACCTGCATGGCGCGGTGGCCGCCAAACACGCCCCGGCGGTCACCGCGGCGGTCAAGACGATCTTCGCCCACACCGACCCCGCTGATGTGGCTGCGCAGTGGGATCAGGTCGCTGACACGCTCTCGGGCAGTTTTCCGAAGGTGGCCGCGATGATGGATGAGGCGAAAGCCGACGTGCTGGCCTTTACCGCGTTCCCGCGCACCCACTGGCAGAAGATCTGGTCGAACAATCCCATCGAGCGGCTCAACAAGGAGATCAAACGCCGTGCCGATGTCGTGGAGATCTTCCCCAACCCCGCCGCGTTCCTACGGCTGGCCACCGCGGTGGTCATCGAGGCCCACGACGAATGGCAGGTCACCCGCCGCTACCTGTCCGAGGTGTCCATGGCTGAGCTGCGCAAAGTCATCGACGCAAAACACGCCGCCGCCCACCCAGTGACCGAACCGGTTTCCTCACAACGCCAAATCGCCTAGCATTCACCACGACTCGTTGATCACCACGCGTGAACCCACGCCGATCCGAAGTCCACCACCCCAAGGGGCACTATCAAAGGGCCGACATCGTCGGAAATCATGTCTTCATAAGCCCGTTGCAGTGCACCGCTGACCGTTCCCTCGTCCATGACCAAAGGCTAAATCGCCGACGCCGTCGGACCGTGCAAGAAGATGGCTGCCTGTGGATAGAGGTGGTGTACGCGCCGGGTGAGGACGGCGGCATCCTCCCGTACTAGCCGGAGGCCGCACCGATGTTCGGCTCCCCCGCCGGCGCATCGGCTCGAACCGCGCGCCGTGCCCGGCTGTCCCGGAGCGCCTGCTGGGCGGAGTCCAGGGTGATGTTGCGCGGGTGGATTCCTTCCCGCGCAAACCCTTTCGCCGCGATCGGCAGGTACCCGAGCTTCGGCGGAAGGACGCGCTCGAGCACCGCATCGACCCGCCGATACATCCGCGTGAAGCGGCGCAGCATCTCGTCGTCTTCGGGCGTCCACTCCAATCCGAACAGCTCCTGCACATGGCGCGGGAAGCTGTTGACGACGACTTGCCGTCGTCCCACCACCCAGGGCCACACGAGCTTCTTCATGGCCGCAGGCCACCAGCGCGGCGCCAGACGTCGCTCCACGAACTGTTCCAGCATCAGCTGCGTGACCTGCGAGTTGACCAGGTGGTGACGCTCGACGTTCGCCAGGTACCGCTCGAAATCCGCGTAGGTGTCCGGCTGCGGACTGTCGTCCACTCCCCAAATGCTGTACCACTCCTTGGATTCCTCGAAGATCTGCTCCTTCATGGCCCGCGGCATGGCCCCGTCGAAGTAGAGCTGCTCGGCGACCACGATCAGCAGGTGATAGAAGAAGGTGACGTGCGCAAAGTAGAAGGTTTCGGCGTTCAGAGCGTGATACGTACCGTCTTGTAGAGAGCCCTTGATGGGCTTGTGCATATTGCGGGTTTTCAGCCCGTACTTCTTCGCTTCCTCCGCGGCCTCGTACACGGCCCCGTAGATGTACTCGCGAGATCGCTGCCGTCGCGCCTTGGAGATCTTCGCGCGTGCCCGGAAGGAATTGTCGCCGGTGAAGAGGACCGACCCCGAGGTCGCCTGGCCCATCTGCGGCCACGCCCCCGCGATGGGACCTATCACCCCGCTGCCGAAGAACATCACGTCGAGACGGCCCCAGTACTTCCACGTCAGGGAATCGGCCGGAATCGGGTGTTGACAAAGGTCTTGCCGCGACAAACTGTCATCGCCGGTGTATTCGGACACTGTGGCGTCGTCCGGGATCACCGACTCAGGATCGAAGGTCGCCTGCATGATCTTCTTGAGTGCCCTGAGACCCCGGACCGCCATATCGAACTCCTCGCGTCTGTCTGCATCAGACAACCACGGCCGACGGGCCCACGTACCCGGCTTGGCCAACCCGAAGCACGTCGTGGCCATCCATTTCGGGTGCCCCGCCCCAAACCGTCGGCCGCAGGCGGACAATGACGTATGGCCACTGCACTCTGGATCATCGTTGCCATACTCGCCATCGGCACTGTCGTCGGCGGGCTGATGCGGATGCGGGCCTGGCTGCGGAAGCCGGCCCCGCCCGAAATCATCGAGGCCGCGCGCAGGCGAGAGGAGGAAGCGGAAGACGACTGACACGGGACCTCGCACGACGGGGTGCGTCAGAACTCGGTTCTGATACTGCTGCCAATTCCATACGGCGACTGGGTAATTCGGCATCCCGCCTAACTCTGTTGAAGCCCGGTCAACATCAGGTCGACGGTGTGCACCATCGCGGCGCGCAGCTCCATGTCGGGGGTATCGAACCAGTTCGCTACGCAACCGGCCAGCACCGTGACCACCATGGTCGCGATGAACTGCGCACCCAGCTGCTGTCCGCGCAACTGACCGTTGCGCTGCCCCTCGGCCACGATCTCGGCCACCAGGGCGATCAGTTCCGGGTGCAGGGTCTCGCCACCGACCGGCGTCTCGGGCCGGTTGAGCATGTCGAAGGCCATCGCGCGCATGGCTGCGCTGCTGTCCGCCCAGGCGTCCGCCACGACCGCCCCGACCGTTCGCAACCGTTGCGGGGCCGAGCCCGCACCCGCGTCGACCTCTGTACGCACCCGATCGGCGAGGCGCCGGTTGAACTCGAGCAGCAACGCGCCCTTGGCGCCGTAGAACCGGAAGAACGTGGCACGACCGATCTCCGCGCGCTCGCAGATGTCTTCAACCGTCACCTCCGCGTAGGCGCGCTCCTCGAAAAGTTCCATGGCGGCCTCGTAGATGACCGCACGCGTACGTTTCCGCTTGCGTTCCCGCAACGACGGTCCTGCCGCATCCTCCATGGCCGCAGTGTAGCGACCGCACACCCTTGACAGATATCAACGTCTCAATTGATACTTGAGTATCACATCACTGTGATGTGCGCCGTAGGAAGGTCTCATTGTGATGGTCAATGGAGGCGAACTGCTCGCCCGTTCCCTGGAGTCCGCCGGCGTGACGGACATCTTCGCGCTGCACGGCGGGCACCTCGACTCGTTCTGGGCGGCGTGCGCGGGATCCAACCTGCGCCTGGTCGATACGCGGCACGAGGCCGCGGCGGGTAATGCCGCCGACGGCTACGCCCGGACCACCGGTCGACTCGGCGTCGCCGTCGTGACGTCCGGTCCCGGATTCGCGAACGGCTTCGCCGCGCTACCCAACGCGCTGGCCGACGGGGTGCCGATGCTGATGATCGCCAGTGCTCCCCCGCTGCGTGAACTGGAGACCAACGAGATGCAGGGCGGTCTGGACCAGGTGGCCGCGGCCGCGCCGGTCACCAAGTGGGCGCACCGTGTGGTCACCACCGAACGCATCCCCGACCTGGTGGCGTTGGCCATCCGCAAGGCGCTGACGGGCCGGCCCGGCCCGGTGTTCTTGGAGATTCCGATCGACGTGCTCGTCACCCCGGTCGACGATGCCGCCGTGCGCGTCGGTGGCGTGGCCGTCGTCGATGACCGGCCCGCGCCGTCCCCGACCGCGGTTGCCGACGCCCTCGAACAACTGCGGACCGCGCAGCGGCCGGCCATCGTCATCGGCGGCGGCACGCTGTGGTCGGATTGCGGCGACGAACTCGCCAAGTTCGCCGACCACACCGGGATTCCGGTCTTCGCCAACAATCGCGCCGCCGGCGTCTTGCCCGCCGAGCACCGCTGCAACGCCTGGGCCGTCGACAACCTCGCCGTGCTGGCCATGGCCGTCACGCCCGGCCCCGACGTGGTGATGCTGTTGGGCGCCCGAACGGGTCTACTCACGGGTGGTCGCGCCAATTCGATGGTCCCGGCCGATGCCACCGTCATCCAAGTAGATTTGGACGCAAGCGAATTCGGCCGTCTGCGCCCTGTCGAGGTGCCCGTGGTGGCCGACTGCCGCGAGTTCCTCCGGAGTCTGCTCGACGCGGACACGCAGTGGCCGGACCGCAGCGAATGGCTCACGCAGGCCACCTCGGCGCAAGCCATGGTGGATGAGCTCTACGCCGCGGTGCCAACGGTCGATGACGGGCGCCTGCACCCGTATCACGCGGGTCGCGAATCCGTGAAGGCCGCGGGGCCAGGATCGGTGCTGGTCCTCGACGGCGGCGAAGCCCCACTGTGGGCAGGGATGAGTCTGTCCGCGGCGGCGCCGCACCGTGCACTCAACCTCGGCTACATGGGCTATCTCGGTATCGGCCAGGGGTTCGCGATAGGCGCGCAGATCGCCGAGCCCGAGCGACGCGTGCTGCAACTCACCGGTGACGGCGCGTACGGGTTCCACATCCAGGAACTCGACACCATGGTCCGCCACGGCCTGCCGATTGTCACGGTGGTGTTGAACAACGCCTGCTGGGGTATGTCGATCCACGGCCAAGAGGCGGTCTACGGCGCGGGCAGCGACGTGATCACGCGCCTGGCCGACACCGATTACCACGAGGTGGCAAAGGCTTTCGGCGGCTATGGCGAAAAGGTCACCGAACTCGAGGAGATCGCTCCGGCGATCGAGCGCGCATTCGCCTCCGGGAAGCCGGCCTGCATCAACGTCGCGGTATCCGGCGCGGCCGTACATCCACTGACCACGATGATGCTAGGCGACCTCGACGTCGAAGACGCCGTGGTCGTGCCGTACTACGAGAGCATCCCGATCCCGGGCGCCCGCGGATGAAGGCGGTCAGTTGCCGGGAGGCGACGCTGTCGGTGATCGACCTCCCGGCGCCGCATCCGGCGCCGGGGCAGCTACTGTTGAACGTGTTGCGGTGCGGGATCTGCGGTTCGGATCTGCATGCCAAGGATCATGCCCACGAGTTGGCCGAGGTGATGACGGCCGTCGGGGTCACGGACGCGGTGGCCCCCGACAAGTCGGTGGTCTTCGGTCACGAGTTCTGCGGCGAGGTGGCCGAACGGGGCCGGGGCGCGACCAGACGGTTCAAGACCGGCACCACAGTCGTGTCGTTCCCGCTGCTGCGCGCGGGCGACGGCGTGCACCTGACCGGGCTGTCCCCGGCCGCACCCGGCGCGTACGCCGAGCAGGTGCTGGCCGAGGCCGCGATGAGTTTTGTGGTGCCCAACGGGCTGGCTCCCGACATCGCCGCACTGACCGAGCCCATGGCTGTGGCGCTGCACGCCGTGCGGCGCAGCGACATCACCCGCCGCGACACCGCCGTTGTGATCGGCTGCGGCCCTGTGGGTCTGGCGATCATCTGCCATCTCAAGGCCCAGGGTGTCGAGACGATCGTCGCCAGCGACCTGTCCCCAGGACGACGGGAGTTGGCTCGACGGTGCGGTGCCTCGCTGGTCATCGATCCGGCGGAGGACTCACCGTATGCGGCGGCGCCGGGCCTGACCTCGGGCACCGACCTCTATGAGATGGGCATGAGCACGATGGAGAAGCTGCGCCGGATCCCCGGTTGGGTACCGCTGTACCGCATTGCCGAGAAACTGGGTGCCACCGCGCCCAAACGCCCGGTGATCTTCGAGTGCGTCGGTAACCCGGGCATGATCGACTCGATCCTGGCTGCGGCGCCGTTCAACTCGCGCGTCGTCGTCGCCGGAGTGTGCATGGGCACCGACCGGTTGCGGCCGACGTTGGCGAACGCCAAGGAAATCGACCTGCGATTCGTCTTCGCCTACACGCCCCTGGAGTTCCGCGACACCCTGCACCTACTGGCCGACGGCAAGGTCGACGCCTCGCCCCTGATCACCGACACCGTAGGTCTGCAGGACGTGGCCGCCGTGTTCTCAGCGCTGGGCTCCCCCGGCGATCAGGCCAAGGTGCTGATCGACCCGTCCCGGCGCTAATCCGGCCGGCTGCACCAGCGCGGCATGCGCAGTCATCGAGCACCCTTGCGCCCGCCCGCGGCGCCGTTGAGGAACACTGCTGGCATGAGCGTCGCCGAGTTCGACTTTGTCATCGTGGGAGCGGGCAGCGCGGGGTGCCTGCTGGCCAATCGGCTCAGCGCCAATCCCGACCACCGGGTGCTGTTGGTCGAGGCGGGCGGCAAAGACGACTGGTTCTGGATCAAGGTGCCGGTCGGCTATCTGTACACCATCGCCAACCCCCGCACCGACTGGTGCTTTGCGACCGAGGCCGATCCGGGCCTGGCCGGCCGCAGCATTCACTACGCGCGGGGCCGCGTGCTCGGCGGCTGCTCATCGATCAACGCCATGATCCACATGCGCGGGCAGGCAAGCGATTACGAATTGTGGGCCCAGGCCACCGGTGACGATCGATGGCTGTGGGACGGTCCCGGCCAGACCCTGGCCATCTACAAGGAATTGGAAGACTACTTCGGCGGGGCCGACGAGTGGCACGGCGCGGCTGGGGAGATTCCCGTCGAGCGGCCCCGGGTGCGGTGGAAGATCCTGGACGCCTGGCAGGCCGCGGCCGCCCAGACCGGCATCGCCCCCATCGAGGAGTTCAACCGGGGTGACAACGCCGGCAGCGCGTACTTTCACGTCAACCAGCGGCGCGGCCGTCGCTGGTCGATGGCCGACGCGTTCCTGCATCCCATCGCCCACCGACCCAATCTCACGGTCTACACCCAAACCCAGGCGCTGCGGCTGCTGATGGACGACCAGGCCCGCGACGATCAGCGCCGCGGCGCCTGGACCACGGCCGCCCACCGCGCCTCCGGGGTGCGCCTGCTCAAGGACGGTCGCACTGTCGATGTCCACGCCCGCCGCGAGGTGATCCTGACCGCCGGAGCCATCGGTTCGCCGCATCTCATGCAGGTCTCGGGCCTGGGCCCGGCCGGGCTGCTCGCCCAGCATCAGGTGCCGATCACCGTGGACCTCCCCGGGGTCGGTGAGAACCTCCAGGACCACCTGCAGTTGCGGACGATCTACCGCGTGGGCGGCGCGCGGACCGTCAACACGCTGTACCGCAACTGGATCACCCGTGGCGGCATGGGCCTGCAATACCTGCTGATGCGATCGGGCCCCCTGACCATGCCGCCGTCGACGCTGGGGGCCTTCGCCAAGAGCGACCCCGCGCTGGCCAGTCCTGATCTGGAGTGGCACGTGCAGCCGCTGTCGTTGCCGAAGTTCGGCGAACCGCTGGATCGGTTCGCGGCCATCACCCCCTCGGTCTGCAACCTGCGGCCCAGCTCGCGTGGCCACGTGCGCCTGGCCGACGCGGACCCGCTGACCAACCCGAAGATCCTGTGCAACTACCTGTCCACGGACAGCGACCGTCAGATCGCCGTGCGGGGCTTGCGGATGACCCGGCAGATCATGGCGGCACCGGCCATGGCGCGGCACCGCCCCGAGGAGCTGCTTCCCGGCCCGCAACTGGTGAGCGACGAAGATCTGCGACAGGCGGCCAGCGAACTGGGTACCACCATCTTCCACCCGGTGGGCACCTGCGCGATGGGAGCCTTTGACGCACACGGCCTTCCGCGTTCGGCCGACACCGTGCTCGACACCGAGTGCCGCGTGCACCGCGTCGCCGGCCTGCGCGTCGCCGATGCTTCGGCGATGCCCACCATCACGTCCGGCAACACCAACGCACCGGTCATGCTCATCGCCGAGCGTGCTGCCCGGGCGATCCTGGGCTCTACAGCCCGGACGGCACGACCTTGCCGTTGACCGTCACCGCGACGTGGCCGGTCTTCGGGTCGAACGCGACCTGACCGTGGTCGAAGTTCTGCACCAGCAGATCGCCGACGGCGTGCTCGTCGCTGGTCGGGGCACCCAGCGGGCCCATTGAGCCGTTGTCGCCGAGGTCGTCAGGAACGCCATCCGCGTCACGTTCGACATTCCACGCCTCGCGGATCTTGCCCCAGGTGATGTAGCCAGGCGTGCCCGCCTCGCCGTTCACCGCGGTGATCACCCCACCCTGGAACTGCTGGAACAACACACCGCGCTCCCGTGCTCCCGCGTTGCGATCACCCGTCAGCGGCTTGCCGAGGGCTTGCTTCTGCTCTTCGGTTGCCGACGCGTACTTGGCGGCGATCGGACCGGTCAGGGTCACCTCGACGTCGCGCTCCCCGATGAGCTTCACCTCGGTGGGCTGATCCGGGGCTTCCTCAACAGTGGTGGACACCAACCCGACCTGCGGCGGCGCCGACGCGTCGACGTTCTCGCCGGTGCTGCAGCTCGCGGTGATCAGCGCGGCGGCCGCCAGGCCGACGACTGCCTTGTGGCGGTATGCGGTCGCCCTCATGGGTTTCCTCTCGCGTGTTCCGGTATTCGGGGCTGGATCGATGCCCACCCGGGCCGGACTATAACCGAAGGAGCCCATGACTCGGGGAACAGCCAATCTGCGCAGGTTTCCTGCAGGCAGGCCATCGCCTGGTTATTCTGACGGCATTCGGACCTATCCAGGGGGTCAGCAATGCCACCAGTCGACGAACGACTCCGACGGCTGGCGCTGATCTCCAGACTCGCCGCGACCTTTCCGGAAGATCCGGAGTGGCCGTTTGCCGACCAGCTGAGCAGCGAGCACTTCTGGGCCTACCTGAAGAATGCCCACGACGTCGGTGGCGAGTTGGACGTGCCGGCGGTCTACGAGAACAAGGAAGAAGAGCACTGGGAGCTGATGACCTATGTGCTCTGCGAAGTCCTTGGTTGGCAAGGGATCTGGGTGTCCGAGGAGCGGCGTCGGCTGGCCAACGTGGATGTGGGGCGATCGATCTACCTGGGGTGGCCCTACTACAGCCGCTGGCTGTGGTCCGTCGGCCGCCTGCTCATCGAGAAGAAGCACCTCAGCTGGGGTGAGCTGACCGACCGCCTCGCCGAGGTCCAGCAGCGCTACGCCGATCTGCCGTCGGGCTCGCACCTGGACGCCCAACCCAAGTTCCAGGGTGACGGCGCCGACGTCGTCCGCAACAAGCACCATCTCCGCGCGCAAGGTATCGGCGACCCGCAGGTGTTCGCCGGGGAGGCCGGTCCGGCCCGGTTCAACGTCGGTGATCCGGTGGTCGTGCGTGATCTGCCGGCGATGTTCTACACCCGGACACCCGAATACGTGCGCGGCGCGGCCGGGGTCATCGCCGACCTGGCCTACGAGAGTCCGGCTCCCGAAGACGAGACGTGGGACCGCGAGGACGCCAAGCCCGAGTGGTTCTACATCGTCCGGTTCAAACAGACCGAGCTGTGGGGCGATTCCTACACCGGCCCCTCGAACGACACCCTGCAGACCGAGATTCCCGAGCGGTGGCTGGCCCCGGCTGGCTGACGGCAACTCATCCCTTCACCGAACCACGACAGCCGCAAGGGAGTTCGATGTCCCACGACCATGATCATGGCCACGATCACGACCGCACCGTCAAGCCGATGGTCGACGAGATCACCGACTTCGAAGTGCTCGAGATCGCCCTGCGCGAATTGTGCATCGAAAAGGGTCTGTTCACCGCCGAGCAACACCGGCACTTCACCGAGTTCGCCGAGAACATCGGGCCCACTCCGGCGGCGCAGCTCGTCGCGAAGGCTTGGCTGGACCCGGAGTTCAAGGCGCTGGCGCTGACCGATCCGATCACCGCATGCAAGGAAGTCGGGGTCGACTGGCTGGCCCCCACCGGATTCGGCACGCCCAGCGACTTCGTCGCCCTGAAGATCCTCGAGGACACCGCCACGGTGCACCACGTCATCGTCTGTGCCCTGTGTTCGTGTTATCCGCGACCGCTGCTGGGCAATTCGCCGGAGTGGTATCGGACCCCGAACTACCGGCGGCGCATTGTGCGCTGGCCGCGGCAGGTGCTCTCCGAATTCGGGCTGCAGTTGCCGGCGGGCGTCGAGGTGCGCGTCGAGGACTCCAATCAGAAGCACCGTTTCATGGTGATGCCGATGCGTCCGGACGGCACCGACGGGTGGAGCGAGGAGCAACTCGCCGAGATCCTCACCCGGGACTGCCTGATCGGCGTCGCATTGCCCACGCCCGGGGTGACGACCAACGTCATCACCGCCACTCACCCGGCCGCCAACCCGATATGAACCCCGACGACCCTATCGGGATGCTCGCGGAGATTGCCGCGTCGGACCAGACCTGGCCGGCCATGGCCGCCAAATACGGTGTCGACAACGACCTTCCGCCGTGGAAGACCAGTCTCGACGGCCTCACCGACGCCCTGGACCATGCCGCGTGCACTGAGGGCACACTGACCTTCAAAGAGCGACGCGACGACGAGGACGCCCTGGCGGCCACGCACTACCGGAACCTCCCCTATCCGGAGAACCAGCTGATGGCGCTGGCGCATTCGTTGATCTCCCGCGGTGTCGTCGACGAGGACCAGCTGCGCGAACGGCTCGCGGTCATCCGCGCGAGGTTGGAGTCCTAACCGCCCTGGCACTGCGGTCCCCGCCGACATTTCCAGTCAGGCCGATTCCAACCATGGTCTGCGGCGGCGCCACGGCATCTACTTGGGGTCATCCGTGCTCATCGGCAACCCCCCGGAGGCCCCTTCATGTTCCGCCACTTAGTGCGCACCGCCCTGACGCTTGCTGTCCTCGGTTCGGCCGTCGCCTGTGGCGGCGGCGGTGACGGCGGTGACGGCGGTGACCCGGGCGGCTACACGCTGCGCATCGGCGCCACCTCCACGACCGGCACCCCCGCCGGGTCGCTGGGCTGGGGCGACAAGGAGGGCATCCTCGCCGAAGAACTCAAGGCGGCCGGCGTCGGCAAGATCGAGTACGCGTTCTTCCAGTCCGGCAGCGATGTCGCGTCCGCGTTGATCGCCGGTGCCGTCGACGTCGCGGCCATTGGCGACAACCCGGCGCTGCGGGCCCGCAGCAGGGACCCGAAAGTGGTGCTGCTGGCCCTTGATTCGATCAACAGCGATGTGTGGCTGGTGGGCGCCAAGGGCGGACCGACCGATATCGAGGGTCTGGTGGGCAAGGCGGTGACCGCGCCGCAGGGCACGGTCCGCGATCGCTCGGCCCGACAGCTCATCGACGCGGCCGGACTCACCGACCAGATCCAGGTGCGGGACGTGCCCACGCCGGAGTCGATCGCCGGCCTGAGCTCGGGCGAGATCGCCGCCACCTCGGTGAGCGGAGCCAGCGCTTTCGAACTGCAGCACAAGGGCTTCCCGCTCATCGACAGCCTGTCCAACCACGGCCTGGGCTACGCCGGCGCGACCATCGGTCTGGCTCCGTTCCTCGAGCAGCACCCCGGCTTCGCCGAGGCCTGGGCCACGGCCGTCACCGCGGTCAACCGTGACATCCAGGACAACTTCGACGCGTACACGGACTGGGTCGCCAAGACCGACGGCACCGACGTCGAATTCGTCCGGGAGGCGATCGGTCCCGAGGAGTTCAACACCGAACCGTTCCCGAAGGACGGCGTCGACCAGCTGCAGGCCGCCTACGAGTTCCTCGTGGCCGACGGGTCCCTGGAGAATCAGTTCGACGTGCGTGAGTGGGCCGGAGCGCGGTCGTGACCGCCGTCGCCGCGCAGCAACGTCGCGAGGCTCCCGCCCCAGAGTTGGTCGATGTCATCGTCGACAACGGCCGCCGACGCGGTCTCTGGGCGCGGATCCCGCGTCCGGTCCGCCGGATGGCAAGCCCGCTGTTGATCCTGGCCGCCTGGGGCATCGGCTCGGCCACCGGACTGCTCAACGAGGACCTCTTCCCGCCGCCGTCGGACGTGGCCGTCACCGCCTGGCAGCTGCTGACCGAAGGCCAACTCGCCCTGCACGTGGGCACCTCGACCACCCGGGTGCTGATCGGCACCGTCCTGGGCGTCACCCTGGGGGTGGTGCTGGCGGTCCTGGCCGGACTGACCCGCACGGGTGAGGACCTGCTCGACTGGAGCATGCAGATCCTCAAGGCCGTCCCGAACTTCGCGCTCACTCCGCTGCTGATCATCTGGATGGGCATCGGCGAGGGGCCGAAGATCGTGCTCATCACCCTGGGCGTCGCGATCGCGATCTACATCAACACCTATTCCGGCATCCGCGGCGTGGACCAGCAACTGGTGGAGATGGCGCAGACCCTCGAGGCGCGGCGCTCCACGCTGATCACGCAGGTGATCCTGCCCGGCGCGATGCCGAACTTCCTCATCGGTCTGCGCCTTGGGCTTTCCAGCGCCTGGTTGAGCCTGATCTTCGCCGAGATGATCAACACCACCGAGGGCATCGGGTATCTGATGTCGCGCGCTCAGACCAATCTGCAGTTCGACGTCTCGCTGCTGGTGATCGTCATCTACGCGGTGCTCGGTATCGTCTCCTATGCGCTGGTGCGCCTGCTCGAGCGGCTGCTGTTGTCCTGGCGCAACGGATTTACCGGTTTCGAGGGCACGGTATGACCGCTGCGGTGGTCAAGGCCCGCGGGCTGAGTCGCGCCTTCGGCGAGCAGCAGGTCCTCGACGGTCTCGATCTGGACATCGCCGACGGTGAATTCGTCGCCATGCTGGGCCGTTCCGGTTCGGGCAAGAGCACCCTGTTGCGGATTCTGGCCGGCCTGGACAAGCAGGCCGACGGCTCGGTGATCGTGCCGCGCTCGCGCGCGGTGGTCTTCCAGAATCCACGCCTGCTCCCCTGGCGCCGCGCGCTGGCCAACGTCATCTTCGCCCTGCCCGATGCCGGCCCGGACACGCCTAGCCGGGCCGCCCGCGGACAGGCCGCACTCGACGAGGTCGGGTTGTCCGACAAGGCGAAATCGTGGCCGCTGGCGCTGTCCGGCGGTGAGGCCCAACGTGTTTCGCTGGCGCGGGCCTTGGTCCGCGAACCCGACCTGCTGTTGCTCGACGAGCCGTTCGGCGCGTTGGATGCGCTCACTCGACTCAAGATGTACCGCCTGCTGCACGAGCTGTGGGCTCGTCGGCACATGGCGGTCCTGCACGTCACCCACGACGTCGACGAGGCGATCCTGCTCGCCGACCGCGTGGTGGTCCTCTCCGACGGAAAGGTGTCGCTGGATCGCCGCGTCGATCTGCCGTTCCCGCGCAGCCGCGGCGACGACGGTTTCGACGACCTGCGCCGCGTATTGCTCGCCGAACTTGGTGTACGGGAGGAGGTCGGTCATGACCGCAGCCGGTGACGTCGACACCCATCACACCGACGTCCTGGTGATCGGCGGCGGTCCGGCGGCCACCTGGGCCGCGATAGCCGCCACTGAGGCCGGCAGCCGAGTCACGCTGGTGGACAAGGGGTATTGCGGGACCAGCGGCGCGACCGCCGCCGGCGGTAACAATCTCTGGCTGATCCCGCCCGGTCGCCGCCGCGACGAATCGCTGCGGGAACGTGAGGCTGCCGCAGGCGGACTCACCGACGCCGAGTGGATGGCGCGGGTGCTGTCCACGTCGTGGGACCGCATCGACCAACTCGCCGGCTGGGGCTACCCGTTCCCCGTCGGCGACGACGGCCGACAACTCCGCATCAGCCTGCAGGGGCCGGAGTACATGCGTCGGATGCGGCGCAAGGCCCACCGCAGCGGCGTGCGGATCCTGGACCACCATCCGGCCACCGCGCTGACCACTGACGACGAAGGAATTGTCAACGGCGCGACCGGAATCGCCCGGCAGGACGGTGGCCGCCCATGGCGCATCGGTGCCGGTGCGGTGGTGTTGGCCACCGGGGGTACCGCATTCCTGTCCGGGTCGTTCGGCACCAACGTCGACACCGGCGACGGCTACCTGATGGCCGCCGAGGTGGGCGCCCACCTGTCCGGCATGGAGTTCTGTACCGCCTATGCGCTGGCACCGGAATGGGGCGTTCACACCAAGGGCCGCATGCTGCAGTGGGCCAGCTTCTACGACGAACATGGCCGGCCGCTACCCACCCAACTCGGGCTGGCCGGACGCAAGGACGCACAGCGGGCGTTGGCCCGCGGCCAACGGGTCTTCGCCCGGTTGGACCGGGCCCCCGAACACATCCGCCAGATCATGCGCGATGCCCAGCCGAACTACTTCCTGCCGTTGGACAAGGCCGGCATCGATCCATTCGTCACCGCCTATCCGCTGCGCATGGTCTACGAGGGCTCGGTGCGCGGCACCGGCGGTCTACGGCTCACCGGATCCGACTGCGCGACCACCGTTCCCGGGTTGTTCGCCGCCGGCGATGCGGCCACCAGGGAGCTGATCACCGGTTCGATCAGCGGCGGCGGCAGCCACAACGGATCGTGGGCCATCGCGTCGGGATCGTTTGCCGGGCGCGGCGCCGCGGAGTACAGCCGTCGGCGCGTGGCCGGCCCGGTGGTCGCCCCGCACCGGGTGGGGCTGCGACCCGGGCCGCGCGATGCCCCGACCGTCGATGAGGTGGTGCGCGCCGCGCAGGACCACATCCTGCCGCCGCAACGCAGCCACCTCAAGTCCGGCGACAGGCTCACCGAGTCCGCCGCAGCGCTCGAGAAGTTGTGGCGCGACATCGCCGACGGGTTGGCCCGGGTGCCGGCGCGCGACGCCTACAAGCCGCGGCAGGCGATCGCGCTGGTCGCGGCGGCGCGGTGGATCACCGCAGCGTCGCTGGCGCGCACCGAGACCCGCGGGATTCATCGGCGCGAGGACCTTCCCGACGTCGACCACCGGTTGACCCACCGGCTACTGGTCGGCGGGCTGGACGCGGTGTGGACCGCCGCCGACTCTGTTCTGCCGCAGCTGATCTCGTCGGAGGCCGTGGCGTGATCGAGATCGTCAGCGCCACCGCCTGCATCGCGTGCGACGTGTGCATCAAGGTCTGCCCCACCGATGTGTTCGACCGCGGCGCGGACGGCATCCCGGTCATCGCCCGGCAGTCGGACTGCCAGACCTGCTTCATGTGCGAGGCCTACTGCCCCGTCGATGCGCTCTACGTCTCCCCCGTCTCGGCGCCGGCCGGGCCGGACAACCCGCACACCGACGAGGATGCCGTCGCCGGTCACGGGTTGCTCGGCGGCTACCGCGAGATGGTCGGCTGGGGCCGCGGGCGAACCTCAGGGGCCCTCAAGGATCGCAATCCGTTGCTCAAGGCTGTTCCGCCCTTACCGGAATCTCGACTCCCGGCGCCGGCGCCGCTGGCGACAACGCCCTGGAATCACCGGAGCGACTGACGCGCGGGTGAAGTGCGGTTGCCCGTCCCTGGGAAGGCCTCGCCCACTGCCCTGGCAACGCCATCGAGGTTGCTATCGCTTGCGGAATCGCACTCCCTTGCACTAATTTGGCATTCGCCCGAGTTCAACAGGACACGACGCCACATCAGCGGGACACAGACACCTCCGGGCTGGTAGACGACCGTCGTTGCCACCGGAGGAACCGCACACCACATGCACTATTGGGCGACAAGCACTGGCCACGCGTTGGCCGCAACCCTGCGCATCACCGAAAGCGAATTCAGCACGACCCAAGACGGCGGGCGCTGATGACCCGCCGCAACCACAGCACCACGCCACCCACGCTCCTACGAACCCCGCCGCAAAGAATTAGCCGAGCTACCATGACCCACCTGCTCCAGCAGACGAACGCGGGACTCATCACAGACACGTTGTCATGCCTCAGCACATGTGGTCGGGCTTGACCGAAGGAAAGGTTCGCGATGCCAACTCAACTACCAGCACCGGTGCGCGGTGTCATCGATGCCGCCAACAATGGTGATACCGCCGCGTTCCTGGACCAGTTTGCGCCAGGCAGTGGCTACGTCACCGACTGGGGGCGAGAGGTCCGCGGCATCGATGCAATATCTCGTTGGAGCAACGCCGAATTCATCGGTAAAGCCATCAAGCTCGACATCATCACGTTCTACCGCACCGATGACGACGAGATCGTCGTCATCGCACAACTTCACAACAACGGCTCCAGCACCCCGTACACGTTCACCTTCCAGCTCGCCGACGACCGGCTCGCGGCAATGCACATCAACGCCTGACAACGGCCTGCACGCCAAGGCGGAAGTCAGTTGGCGAGGATCTGCTCGCGCAGGATGTCGGCGTGCCCGCAGTGGTGGGCCAGTTCACGCAGGACCTGCAGATACACCCAGCGCAGCGTGCGCGGTCCGGCGCGGTGGCCCCGCGCAACCGTCTCCAACGGCAGGCCGGCGACAATCTCCCGGGCCGTCGCGCACGCGTCCCGAAACGCCGCCGACACCGAAGCGACGGTGTCGTCGTCGGCAATCCGGTACGACTCGTCGACGCTGTCCACCAGACCGAGATCCACGCGCGACATGCCGCCGACGGATTCCTCGAACCACACCCGCTGCATCCACGTGACGTGCTTGAGCAGGCCGAGCAGCGTGGTCGCCGACGGGACCAGTCGGCGCCGTGCCTGTTCCTCGGTGAGGCCGTCGAGGGTGGTCTGGATGAGGCTCCGGTACTCCTCGACGAAGGCGTCGAGCTGAGTGCGCTCGTCGTCCAGCACAGCATCGAATGTGCCCAATGCACCTCCCACCCTCGGAACTGCTGCCGTGGCTTCAGCCTAGGACCGGAAAGCGCCGCCGCGCGGCGAGCCGGTCCAGCGACCGCTGCATCGTGACCCGCACGTGCGCGTCGACCTCATCGATGTCGGGGTCGTCACCGAACTGCGCGACGATGTCGATCGGGTCGAGCACCTCCATCACGATCTTCGACGGCAGCGGCAGATTCGGCGGGAAGAACACGCTGAGGCCGAACGGCAGGCCCACGCTGACCGGTACGATCTCCAGCCGAAACTTGGTCAGCCGCAACAGCTTCGCAAGGCGGTGACCGCGGGTCAGGAACAGCTGCGTCTCCTGGGCGCCGATCGAGACGAGGGGCACGATGGGCACACCGGCGCGGATGGCCGTCTTGACGTAGCCGGTGCGGCCGTTGAAGTCGATGACGTTGGCGGCCGTGGTGGGCCGGTACGCGTCGTAGTCACCGCCCGGGAAGACGAGCACCACGGCGCCGTCATCCAGCGCGGCGGCCGCGTTGTCCGGGCTGGCCTCGATGATCCCCAGTCGATTCATCACCAGCGACAGCGGCCCCATCACCACGCCGTAATGCGCGAGGCTGTGCAACGGTCGGTCGTAGCCGAAATGTCCGTAGAACGCGGGTGCGAACACCAGGCCGTCGGGGGTGATCATGCCGCCCGAATGATTGGCCACCAACAACACCGGGCCGCCGGCCGGGATGCGTTCGATGCCGCGCACCTCGGCGCGGAACCACGTCCGCACGGCAGGTCTGACCCACTTGCCGACCTGTTCGATGAACTTCGGATCCCAACCGGACCGTTCGTTGCCGCCCACCCGTCCCCCCCATCCCGAGGTTTCGATGATCCCCTCCCCGTTCATGCCCGGAGACCGATTCGGACAAACATGGCCAGCGGCCACGCCCCGCGTCCGAGAGAGCCGACTCGACGATTGCAGCAGTCCCCACGCGCGCTGTTACCGTCGGTACTAGACCAACCACCGCATCACCGGCACACCGCAGGGAAGGGGCCGCGTGGAAACGCTGCTGATACTGCTGGCTATCGGCTTCTTCATCGCCGCGATCGTCGTGTTCGCCAAAGCGCGGCAGCGTCCTCACGAGCCTCGGCAGCGGGCCGAGCGCCAAGATCCGTTGAAGTTCGCCACCATGCCGACGTTCGGGCCGCGCCAGCTGGGCCCCGGCGCCATCGTCAGCTACCGCGGCATCGATTACGTCGTCCGCGGATCGGTCACGATGCGCGAGGGACCGTTCGTCTGGTGGGAGCACCTGTTGGAGGGCGGCGACGGCGAACCGATCTGGTTCAGTGTCGAGGAAGATGAGGGCCGCCTCGAGTTGGCGATGTGGACGCGACGCAAGGATCTGGCACTGCAACCGGGCGGGACCCATACGGCCGACGGCGTGACGTTCAACGAGACCGAACGCGGGCGGGCCTCCTACACCACCGAAGGCACGACGGGCCTGCCGGCCGGCGGCGACATGGACTATGTCGACTACGCCGACGGCGCGCAGACCACGTTCCTCGGCTTCGAGCGATGGGCCCCCGAAATGGCGTGGGAGGTGTCGCTCGGCCGCGCGGTGACGCCCGGTGAACTGACCGTCTACCCCGCACCCCCCGCCGACGCCTAGGATTGCTGTTGCCGCTCCACGAACTCGCCGTGTCGCCGACCGACGTCAGCGGCGCGGGCCTTGGGCTGGCACTCAACGCCCCCGCCCCACCCACGCTGGCAACGTGGCGCATCCGCCACCCCGACGGTGGCGCGTTGCAACTCGGCGTGCTGGGCGCGTCCCACGTCGTCACGGTGGAGAGCCCCAAAGCCTGCTTCTCCGAACAGGTTTCCTGCACAGCCCACCGCCACGGCGGCGACCTGCCGGAACGCGCCGAAGCCCCCGGCTACCAGCTCGAATCGCACATGAGTACCCAGGATGAGCCGACGTTCCGCCAACTCGCAAGGCAGCTGCGCGAGTACTGCGCGCGCGATCCCGAGTGGCTCGGCGGCGCGTTCCCCGGCGACGACGCGGCGCTCACCGCGCTGTGCGCCCAACCGGACGGTGCGGGCTGGCGGTGGCAAACCTGGCACCTGTATCCACAGCCCGGGGCCGGCGGCACCGTGGTGTACACCGCCAGCCGGTGGGCGCCATGAGCAAGGGCGGCCTGTACCTCCTCGCCGGCGCGCTGGCGATCGGCGGCCTGGTCTGCCTGCTGTTGGGAATGTCGCTGGCGGCCAAGGATATTCGAACGCACGTGGCGGAGAATTACCCCGCGTACTCGCATGGCGCCGAAGCCTCGAGTTACGAATGCACCGGGTCGCCCAGCGAAGTGGCCGACCGGCTCGCCGACTATCAGCGCCCCGAGGCCAGGGCCACCGATCGCGACGTCGAGTACCTGCGCTTCGACGACGACATCGTGATCGTCGGCCCCGACAACGACCGGCCGTGCACGATCCGGGTCGAAGACGTCCGCGGCAGCAACTACAGCGGAGGCGCATTCATCTTCCTGGGCCCCGGTTTCTACCCAGGTGCTCCTGCGGGCGGATCGGGCGGTAGCCCGGGCGGCCCGGGCGGAGGAAAGTGACACCCGCACCGGACACCCACCTAGTCGAAGGAGATCCCATGCACATCGCCGCCATCGAGTTCGGCACCATCAGCGGTGATTACCTCGCCCAGAACGTGGTCGCGGCGGTCCTCTACTTCCTCGTCGGCGTCGGTGTGCTGGTGGCCGGCTTCGTGATGGTCGACGTGTTGACGCCAGGCAATCTGCGTCAGCTGGTGTTCGTCGAGCGCCGTCCGAACGCGGTCGCCGTCGCCTCCGGAATGTATGTGGCGCTGGCCCTCGTCGTCGCCACCGCCATCATCGCCAGTTCGAGTGATCTCGGCCAGGGACTCGTCGACGCCGCCGTGTACGGAATCGTCGGCGTCGTCCTGCAGGGTGTCGCACTGGTGGTGCTCGAAGTCGTCGTACCCGGCCGGTTCCGTGACCTCATCACCGACGAGCGGCTCCATCCGGCGGCAATCGCCACGGCGGTGGCGCTGATCGCGGTGGGCGCGGTCAACGCCGCCGCGCTGTCGTGACCCAGGCTCGTCGGTGAGCACCGAGCAGGAAGCCGCGGCCGACCCGGTCCAGCCGACGAGGCGCTGGCGGGCCCTGCTGCTCGCGGCCGTGGCGGCTTGCGCGGCATGCGGGCTGATCTACGAACTCGCGCTGCTGACCCTCTCGGCGAACATCCACGGCGGCGGCATCGTCGCCACCTCGCTGATCGTGGCCGGCTACGTCGCGGCCCTCGGTGTGGGCGCGTTGCTCGTCAAGCCACTGTTGGGCCGGGCGGCGATCACCTTCATCGCCGTCGAAACCCTGCTCGGCGTCATCGGTGGCCTATCGGCGGCGGCGCTGTACCTCACCTACGTGTTCATCGGTGGTTCGTTGTGGGTGCTGGTCGTGGGCACCGCCGTCATCGGCTGCCTGGTCGGGGCCGAGGTGCCCCTGCTCATGACGTTGCTGCAGCGTGGTCGCACGGCCGGCGCCACCGACACCGGCCGGGTACTCGCCAACCTCAACGCCGCCGATTACCTCGGCGCGCTGATCGGCGGGCTGCTCTGGCCGTTTCTCCTGTTGCCGCAACTCGGCATGATCCGCGGCGCCGCGGTCACCGGGATGATCAACCTGGTGGCCGCGGCCATCGTGGCGGTCTTCCTGCTGCGCCACATCATCAGTGCACGCGAGCTGGCGGCGGCACTGGGCGTGCTCGCCGCGGCGCTGGGCCTGCTGGCAACGCTGCTGGTGCGTGCCGACGGCCTCGAGACGACGACCCGACAGCGGCTCTACGCCGACCCCATCGTCGCCTACGAGCGCTCCGCGTATCAGGAGATCGTGGTGACTCGCCGCGGTGACGACCTGCGGCTGTATCTCGATGGCGGACTGCAGTTCTCGACCCGCGACGAACACCGCTACACCGAAAGCCTGGTCTATCCGGCGCTCAGCGAATCACCGCGGTCGGTGCTCGTGCTGGGTGGGGGCGACGGCCTGGCGGCGCGCGAACTGCTCCGGTTCCCCGGCATCGACAGGATCGTGCAGGTCGAACTCGACCCGGCGGTCATCGACCTGGCGCGCACCACGCTGCGCGAGGTCAACGGCAACGCGCTGGCGGATCCCCGGGTCGACGTGGTGGTCGACGACGCGATGGCGTGGCTGCGCGCCCCGCACCCCGACGTGCACCCCTCGGGTGGCTTCGACGCGGTGATCGTCGACCTCCCGGATCCCGACACCCCCGTCCTGGGCCGACTGTATTCGACCGAGTTCTACGCGCTCGTGACGCGCGCGCTGGCCCCGAACGGGCGCTTGGTCGTCCAGGCGGGCAGCCCGTACTCGACGCCGACGGCGTACTGGCGCACGTTCTCGACGATCGAGTCCGCCGGCTTCGCCGCGACGCCGTACCACGTGCATGTGCCCACCTTCGGTGACTGGGGTTTTGTCCTGGCGCGACGCGGTGCCGACCCGCCCACGCCCACCGTGCCGGCGGAGGCCCCAGCACTGCGATTCCTCGACCAGCAGGTGCTCGACGCCGCCACCGTGTTCGCGGACGATCAGGCGCCGCGCACCTTGGAGCCCTCTACGTTGGATCGGCCCCGCATCGTCGAGGACATCCGCCTCGGTTACCGGTGACCGCGGCTCACACCACGTCGAGCGGCACGTGAGCCCCGTCGACCGGCAGGACCCGGACCGAATCGCCGCGACGCACAACGCCTCCCGCGACCACGACCGACATCACGCCCGCAAGGCGCACCGTCTTGCCGGTCGCATCCACCTCGATGAACTTCTGCATGAGCCCGTCGTGCAGTCCGTTGATCTGGTTGCACGGGTTGCGCAGCCCGGTCACCTCGACGACGGCCTCGTCGCCGAGTTGCAGGCGCGTGCCCCGCGACAGGCCCAGCAGGTCCACGCCGCTCGTGGTGACGTTCTCGCCGAGATCGCCCGGACTGACCCGGTACCCATGCTCGGCGGCGTAGTCGAAGAGTTCGGCGTGGATCAGGTGCACCTGACGCAGGTTGGGCTGGGTGGGGTCGCGGCGCACCCGCGAACGGTGCTTCACCGTGGTCCCCGCATGCGCGTCGCCCTCGACCCCGAGTCCCGCGAGCAGCGTGATGCTGTCGAGAGTCGGTTTGCTGAAACGGTGCGTGGCGTCGCGCGCCACGGCGAGGATCTGGCCCACGCGGTCATCGTAGGGCCCGGCGCACGGTCCCGCCTTTCGAGCGCCGCGCCGGCGGCCGCGGCCTCCCGTAACGTTTTCCGTGCCGCCGTCGAAAGCCTTACTGTGCGACCAGTGCTGGGCCTCGGTAGCGAGCGCACCCTCGGGCCCAGCGGAGCTGTTAGCGTATTCGCCGACCATTTCCCGGTGCGCGGGTGCGTCTGACCCCTGCTGTAGAAGGTGGAGATATGAAGACCAAGTTTTTCGTCACGACCGGTGTTGCGGCCGCTGCGTTCCTGTTCGGCGGCGCGGCCGTCGCGTCGGCGGCGCCCGATGTGGAAGCCATCGTGAATTCGACGTGTACCTATCCGCAGGTCAGCAGCGCGCTGCACGCGACCTCGCCGCAGGTGGCCGCCGAACTCGAAGCCAGCCCCATGGCCGTCAGCTGGATCCAGAACCTGCTGAACTCCGGCCCGGACGAGCGGCGCGCGGCGCTCAACCAGATCGCCGGCTTCCCCCAGCTCGACGGCTACACCTCGGTGATCAACTCGGTGGCCTACAGCTGCCAGAACTACTGACCCGCTGAATTCAGTTGCCGACGACGGGTCGGCTGCGTTGACTTGTCGACATGGCCGACCTGAGTGCCCTGACGCGCAAGCCCGACCGCGGCGGTGACCGACGCCTGCTCGACGAGGTGTTCGACCACTGCCAGGTCGCCACGCTCGCGACCGTCGTCGACGACGAACCCTGGTCGGTACCGATTCTGGTGGCGCGCGTCGGCGACCAGCTTCTGCTGCACGGGTCGACGGGCGCGGGCGCGCTGCGCCACGCCGCGACCGGCGCCAAGGTGGCGGTCAGCGCGTTCCTGCTCGACGGCCTGGTGATCGCCGACCGGGCGTTCGACCATTCGGCGAACTACCGCTCGGCGGTGGTCCGAGGCGTCTGTGTGACCGCGAGCGCGGACGACGCAGGGTCCGCGCTCGACAGCTTCACCGATGCGCTGCTGCCCGGCCGGTCGGCGGAGTGCCCGCCCCACACCGCCAAGGAGATTGCGCAGACGCTGCTGCTCGCACTGGCCATCACCGAGGACAACTGGATCGCCAAGCAGCGCAGCGGTCCGCCCGGCCCGCCCGAGAACCCCGGGTGGACGGGAGTGATTCCCGTCGCACCCTCCTACGGTCAGCCGCTGGAGGCCACGCCGGGGCCGCTGCCGGAGTCGGTGCGGCGGTTGCTCGCCTGAAGCGTGTCCGGGGCTAAGCCTCGGGCGCGGTCTCGGGGGCCGGCTGCGCGGCAGGGTTCTTGGCCTGCTTGCGTTGAGCGAGCTGATATTTCACCAGAGCGACCAAAGCCTTCGGGTTACGAGCGAACGCACCGGCAGCCTGAGCCCCCATCTTCAGCTTCTGGCGGGCTGTCAGTTCCTGCGCTGGCTCCATTGAATCTTCCTCCCTGAGATGTTGGTCGCCCCGGAACGATAGCCGAAGCAATGACGGGTCGGGCGTGCACCTCCGCACCGGAGTTTCGCCGCGGCGGATGAGTCTGCGCCGTGCGGGGCGTTCCACCGCAATGACAGTCATTTCACGACGCCTCGGATCGGGGCGCGCAGGCGAGGAGCACAACCATGAGCGTGGACAGCATTCCCGGGATCGACGAGTTGGTGCCGTCGCGGTATGCACAACAGGTCGGGGACATCGAGGTGCTGGTGATCAGCGACGGAGTCTTGCCGATCACGGCCTCGACGTTGGCCACCAACGTCGAGCCGAACGAGCTGGCGGGCTGGCTCGGCGACAACTTCCTGCCGCCGGAGGTGGTCGACTGGCCGCTGAACGTCGTGGTGGTCCGCAGCGGAGAGCGCACGATCCTCGTCGACGCCGGGCTGGGACTGGAGTTCCCGGACTTCCCACGCGCCGGTCAGACCGCGCACCGGCTCGAGGCCGCCGGGATCGACCTCGCGGCGGTGACGGATGTGGTGCTCACCCACCTGCACATGGACCACGTCGGCGGGCTGCTCACCGAGGGTGTCAAGGACCGGCTGCGGCCGGACCTGCGGGTGCACCTCGCGGCCGCCGAGGCCGAGTTCTGGACGGCACCCGACTTCACCGACACCACCATGCCGCAGCCCATCCCGAACGTGCTTCGGCGCGTCGCGGCGCAGTTCCTGGACGAATACCACGGCCTGCTACGAACTTTCGAGACCGAGTACGAGGTGGCCCCGGGCGTGCTCCTCAGCCGCACCGGCGGCCACACCCCGGGTCACAGCATCGTGCGGGTGGCCTCCGGCGGCGAGGCGCTGACGTTCGCCGGTGACGCGGTGTTCGCCCCGGGGTTCGAGAATCCCGAGTGGCACAACGGTTTCGAGCACGATCCGACGGAGTCGGCACGCGTGCGAGTCGAGTTGCTGCGGGAGGTGGCGGCCTCCGGGGAGTCGTTGGTGGCCACGCACCTGCCGTTCCCGTCGGTCTGCCGGGTGGCCACCGCCGGCGACGCGTTCCGCTGCGTGCCGACGGTCTGGGACTACTGAGCGGGCCTGCGCGCCACGGCCTCGGCGTCGACCCCGGTGATCGTCACCGCGGCGACGACGATGCCCACCACGATTCCCACCGCGGTGTCGAGCACCCGGTCGATGGCGGCCGCCGGCGCCAGGCCCGCACCAAGGCTGGTCAGCAACAACGCCATCGGCGTCACTGCCACCGAGCACAGCGCGTAGTTCACCGTCGAGGCGATCTCGGCGAGGATTTGGAAGATGACGATGGCGACGACCGCGCCCCAGTACCCCAGCGGCAGGGCGAGCAGGATCGCGGCCAGGACCGCGCCGGCGACGTTGCCGAGCAACCGCTGCACACCGCGGTGCACCGTGACGTGATAGCCGACGCCCTGCATCGCGGCCACGGCACCCATGAGGGCCCACATCGGATGTTCGAAGCCCAGCGCCATCGCGATGGCCGCACCCAGCGCCCCCGCGATGGTGATGCGCACACCCCGCGCGAACAGGGACCGGTGCGGGGCGCGGCGCAGGGTGACCCAGATCGGCTCCCGCCGGGCCACGCCGGACTCGGCCACGCGGTGTGTGCGGGTGAACCGGTCGCGCGCCAACCCGTACAACCACGGCGCCAGCGCGGCAAGCATGCCGATCAGCGCTCCCCCAGCCGTCACCGCGACCGAAAGAACCACATCGCCGGCATCCTTGGCGAAGACCTGCGCGCCCGCGGCGCCGAACACGAACACCACCGCGCCGGGGCCGACGATGTGCAGCGCCCACACCAAGTACGCCGCGGCGCCGGCCAGGACGGAAACCACCGCGGTCACGAGGAATACGTTGCTGCCGGTGGCGCCCAGGACCGCGCCGATGCCGATCGACGCGGTGATGCCCGTCCCCAGGACGGCAAGGCGGCCGGCGCGCACCGGGTACGGGTCCGGGCGGCAGAACGCGGAGATCAGAGCGCCCAGCGCCGCGAATCCGGCCACGGCGTGCTGGCCCGTCACCCCACCGATGATGAACACCACCGCGACCGCGACACCGACCCGCAACGGCACGGCCAGACCGGCCCGCCCGAAGTCGACATCGAGGACGCCGCGCAGACCGCGCGGCGTGACGGCATGCCCCAGCGCGGAGAAACCGTGGCTGAGGTGGCGAGTGAGAGTAGACGCGAACATTGGGCGATACTTTACCACTATTTTACTAAT
The DNA here is from genome assembly GCF_900637205.1 of Mycolicibacterium chitae. Lineage (NCBI taxonomy): Bacteria > Bacillati > Actinomycetota > Actinomycetes > Mycobacteriales > Mycobacteriaceae > Mycobacterium > Mycolicibacterium chitae. The sequence goes on along the minus strand of NZ_LR134355.1, from coordinate 2,520,803 downwards.
GAAGTAAATAGGGCTATTCTTGCCGCATGACCAGCACCGCCGACGTGGCGCCCGTTCCCGACACCGTCGACCGCGTCCGTCAGGAGTGGTCCGAGGCGTGTCCGCACCTCGACACCTCCCCCATCGACGTGGTGGGCCGGGTGCATCGCATCTCCTCGATCTGCAATCATCGCCTCGACGTCAGCCTGGAGCGGCACGGCATCAACCGTTCGGAGTTCACCGTGCTCAGCGCGCTGGTGCGGGCGGGGCGACCGCTGCGCGCCAGCGAGGTCGTCCTGACCACCATGCTCAGTGGGGCCTCGATCACCAAGATCGCCGACGCCCTGGTCAAACGGGAGCTGGTGGTCCGGCAGAAGTCGGAGCGCGACGGACGCGTCGTCCTGCTGGCGCCGACCGACGCCGGGCGCGCCATCATCGACGATCAGATGCCGCGCCGGCTCGCCGACGAGCAACGCCTGATCGCCGGACTGACCGACGACGAGCGCCAGACACTGGCCGGGCTGCTGCGGAAAGTCTGTGCGGCCCTGGGCGATTGACCCTCAATCCAGCCAGGCCCGCAGTTCGGTGACCGCGAGATGGGCGGCGCGGCCGATCGCGGCGTCCACGACGGGTAGGAAGACATCCGAGCGGGCGGCCCGAGTGAAGACCGCGACCGCGATGGGCGTCTCGCCGGGCATCTCCACCACGGCCGCCTCGTTGCGGATGGGCCCGATTGTCCCGGTCTTGCCGGCGACCATCACATCGGCGAACGGGAACCCCGAGCGGATCCGGTGCGGCCAGATCTGTTGGGCCAAAATGGCTCTCATGGTCGAACAGGTGTCCGGGGTGGCGACCGTGCCGGTCCAGATCCCGTTGAGCACCGCGATGATGTCCGCCCCGCTGGTGGCGGTCGTGTAGGCCGGATCGAACGCGGCGCTGTCGTGAATGGTGTTGTTGCTGGCCAACAGTCCGACGGCCTCGGGCAGCGTCAGCGCCCCCGAATCGTGGATGATCTGCCGCTGCAGGGCCGCGGTGCCCCCGACGACTCGGGTGCAGGTGAGGCCGAGATCCTCGATCACGGCCTCGACCGCCGCCAGGCCGAGGGCGCCGAGGATCACGTCCGAGGCGGCATTGTCCGACAGCGTGATCATCAGCCGCGCCAGATCCCACCACGACAGCGTCACCGGATCGCTGAACAGGCTCAGCCCGGTGGGCCCGGGTGTGCAGTCCGCCGGCACCACCCGGACGCTGGCACGGGGGTCGAGCTGACCGGCATCGAAGGCCCGTGCCAGCGCCACCAGCACGATCACCTTGTACACCGAGGCGGCCACCACCGGTTCCGTCCCGCCGACGTCGACCACCGGAGCGTCCCGCCCGATCGGCTGGGCCCGCAGCCAGCCCTGGCAGCCGGCGTCGACGAAGACGTCGTTGATCCGGTCGACCACCTCGGTCATGGCCCGACCCGCAACAGTTCCCGATCCAGCGCGTAGATCAGCTCCGCGAGGTCGCGGCCGGGAGCGGCAACGATGCGCACCCGCAGGGCCACGTCCTCGACCAGCATGCGACGGTGCACGGTCCCGGCGTGGACCGCCGCCGTCGTCGTCGCCACGCCGAAGCACTGCCCCGCCGCGACCGCGGCACTGACCTCGCGATGGGTCGAGGCCGGGTGCACCGCCGGGTCGAGGCCGCGCCGCCGCAGGGCATCCAGCAGCACATCATGGGCGGGCGGGTTGTCCCCGCGCGGCGCGCAGGCCAGCGCCAGCCCGCGCAGCATCTGCGCCCGCGGATTCTTCGCCTCCGCGGCACGACTACCGATGGGCAGAACCACTTTTCGATCCAAGGTGAGCACCGGTCCGGCGCTCAGCTCGGCGATCACCGCGGGGTGCGCCACCACCGCGATGTCGAGGTCGCCGCGGCGCAGATCGGCCAGCAGCGCCGCGGTGCCCTTGGTCACGGTCGCCACCGGCACCTCGGCCGAGTCCGACGCGCCCCGCAGCGCGCGTACGCACCGCGCCAGGATCTCGTCGTCGAGCTGCGGGATCGCACCCCAGCGCACCCCCTGCAGTCCACCGAAGAGCTGCGCGGCCTCGGACAGCAGCCGGGTCGAGTCGTCGACGATCAACCGTGCCCGTGGCAGCAGCGCGGCACCGGCCTCGGTCAGCGTGGCCCCGGCCGGTCCGCGCTCGACGAGCTGCAGCCCGAGGTGGTTCTCCAGGCGCCGCAAGCCCTGCGAGATCGGCGGCTGCGTCATGCCGAGACTGTCGGCCGCCTTGCCGAAATGGCGATGCTCGGCCACCGCCACGAAGTACCGCAGATGCCGGATCAAATCCACGCCGTCCAATCAACACGACGCGCACGGGCGAGGCAACACGACCGTGGCGATGCGCCCGCGGAACAACCCCTCGCTGCCTGCGCCGATTCGCAACCACTATGGGCCACACCGCGCGGCGAACCTGGCGAGGCCACCGGCGCCGTGTTTGGGTACCTCGCATGACCACACACCTGACTCGCCGCCAAGCCCTGATCGGGCTCGCGGCCGCCGCGGCGTTGGTGGGCTGTCGCCAGGCAGGCGCCGTTCCGCTCCCCCAGCCCACCGGACCGCTGGACCTCGCCGGCCTCGAGGATCGGTACGGGGCCCGCATCGGCATGACCGCCGTCGACCTCGCCTCCGGGAAATCGTTGGCGCACCGGGCCGATCAACGGTTCGCCATGTGCTCGACGTTCAAGACCTACGCCGCAGCCCGCGTGTTGCAGCTGACCGAACAGGGCCGACTGCACCTCGACACGCAGACACCGATCACCGAGTCCGACATCGTCACCCACGCCCCGGTGACCGGAACCAAGGTCGGGCAGTCGATGTCGCTGGCCGACCTGTGCGCGGCGGCGCTGATGGAATCCGACAACACCGCGGGCAATCTGCTGCTGCGGGCCATCGGCGGACCGCCGGCGATCACCGAGTTCGCGCGCAGCGTCGGCGATGACCGCACCCGGCTGGACCGGTGGGAAACCGAACTCAACTCGGCGCTGCCCGGGGATCCTCGCGACACGACCACCCCGGGCGCCCTGGCGCTCGGCTACCGCGAAGTGCTGACCGGCACCGCCCTTGCCGAGGCCTCCCGCGAACAACTGCTGGCCTGGATGAAGGCGAACATCACCTCGGACAAGCGATTTCGGGCCGGGCTGCCCGCGGGCTGGACGAGCGCCGACAAGACCGGGGGTGGCGACTACGGCACCACCAACGACGCCGGACTGCTCCTCGGCCCGAAGGGGCAGCGAATCGTCCTGGTGGTGCTGACCCGCTCCCTCGACGATCAGCCCGAGGCCGGGCCCTACAACGAGGCGATCGCGGAGACGGTTCGGCGCACGCTGGACGCCCTCGGGCATCGATAGGGCCGGCCGCGGCGCGGGGCGTTGACCCGCGGGTCAGAACAATTCCGGGGTCGTCGGTGCCACGTCGTCGAGAAACGCAGTGACCATGGGGGCCAGGACCTCGGACTCCCCCGCCAGGCCGATGTGGGAAATGGCCGGCAGCACCACCAACCGTGCGGGCGGGGACCGGCGCAGCATGCCGGTGGCGGCCGCGTCCACATCACCGCCACCGCGCAGTTCGAACATGGCCAGCGCGTGCTCGAGACGAACGCCGTCGGCGTCGCCGATTATCACCATGGTCTTCGCCGGGATGGACCGCATCTCCTCGTCGCTGATGTGCTGGTCGTCGATGTTGAGCACCTTCATCTTTTCGAGGTAGGCGCCAAACGCCGCGGGATCGGGCGTGTGCTCCAAGAATGCCTGTTCGACCGGGGTGCCCGACCACGCATCGGCGCCCATGCTCGCGATGGACTCGTAAACCGAGGGATGCCAGCCGTCTTGACGAAAGGTCGCCGACATCGAGACCAACTTGCTCACCATCGCCGGGTGCCGAACAGCGAGTTGCAGTGCCACCCCGCCGCCCTGCGAATACCCCATCACGTCGGCGCGCGGCACCTCCAGTGCGCGTAACAGCGCCGCAGCGTCGTCGGCGAACTGCTCGTAGGACATCGCACGGGCGGTATCCGCAGTGCGGCCGTGGCCCTGCTGATCGAAGATGATCACAGGCCGCGATGCCTCGAAAGCCGCCACCCACGCCGTCATCGAGTCGGTCGCCATGAACGCGCCGGGAATCAACAGCAGGGGCGGCGTCGATGTCCCCAGTTCTCCGTACACCTCGTAGTACAGGTGGAGTCCGTTGATCGGCAGGTACCCACTCCTCGAGGACTTCGTTGTCACGACATCGCCCTTTCCATATCGTCGTTATCCACGCGTGAACTTCCGTCACCGATGCAGACCGGGTTCGCCGCACAAACTCATCGCGGACGAGAGGCCACGACGCCGACGTATGGTGGGGCACGTGAGTGAGCAACGCGCACAAGGAACTCCCGTGGCCGGGGCGACGCTGAGTTTGCACTGGACGGCGGAAACCGGACCGCCACCCGTCCGAACCCCCGACACCGCGCAGGACGCAGTCGCACTGCTGGACAGAGGGTCTCAGGCCTTCGCGCAGCTGGGTTCGGAGCCGCTCGAATGGCGGTTGGACCCCGCCGCCCTGGGCTTTGGCCCGGCCGACAACGACGGCGTGCTCACGCAGGAACCGTTCGCCGCGGTGCTCAGTTGCTCGGACGCACGGGTACCCATCGAGCTGACCCTGGGCCAGGCCGCCAACGAACTGTTCGTCGTGCGGGTGGCCGGCAACGTCACCGGTGCCGCCTGCCGCGGTTCCCTGCACTACGCCGCCGCACACCTGCCGAGCGTGAAAGTGTTTGCCGTAGTCGGGCATTCACGCTGCGGCGCGACCACCGCGGCGGTGGACGCGACGCTGCATCCGGACAAGTACCTCGCGATCGCCACGGACGGTCCGCTGCGCGAGATCGTCGACTCGCTGCTGGCCGGCGTCAACTTCGCGCAGCGCGCACTGATGCACGCGCACGGCGCCGCGGTGGTCGACTCGCCGCACTTCCATGCGCGGCTGGTCACGTTGGCGACGCTGGCGAACACCGCGCTCAGCGCCCTGGTGATCGAGCGTGATCTGGGGCGGCCGTGCGCCTTCGGCGTGTACAAGCTCTCGGCCCGCAGCGTCGGGGTGCGCCGCGCCGACGGGTTCCACCCCGGTTTCGCGATGGCCCCCAAGGACGAGGAGGAGATCACGTCCCTGGTCCTCGACGCGGCCCGTTCGCTCGAACTCTGAGGGTCCGCTACGGCGTTGGGGCCGGCGGCGTCGGGAAGCCCGGCGGCGATGCCGGATCCGGCTGTCCGGGCTGGACGAACTCGTATCCCGGGGGCGGCGGCCCGTCGATCGGATAGTAGCCCTCCGGCAGCGGCGGACCACCGCTGTTCGGAGGCGCGGCCGTCGACGCGGTCTCGGACCCCGGCGCGTTCATCGACACGAAGCCGGGCGGCAATGCCGGCGCCGGCCCGGCCCCCGGCGGTGGCGGTGCACCGCCACCGGGAACCATCGCCGGGTCGTCAACCAGATAGTAGGGATTGCGGGCCTGGTGCCAGAGGTCACGAAGCGTACCCAGCGGGCCCGAGCCGTACTGGCCCGTACCGTAGACCGGATTCGCCATCTCGGGCACCGTCGGCGGCCCCGGCGGCAGCGGCGGTGGTGGCGCCCCGGGCTCGGCCGGCGGGGGCGGCGGAACCGGGTCCGCGGCGGCCGACTGGGCCGCGCCCAGGGCCACCCCGACGGCCGCCAACCCGGCGGCGGCCAGCACGATGGGGTGCCTTACGGTCATGAACCCGACGATCCTCTCTGTGGCGTAGCGAGCATCGTCGCACAGATCCGCCGCCGACGACGGGTCGAGCGTCGACTCAGTCCAGATCGAACCGGTCGTTGTTCATCACCTTCACCCACGCCGCGACGAAGTCCTCGACGAACTTCCCCTGGTTGTCGTCCTGCGCGTAGACCTCGGCCAGCGCGCGCAGTTGGGAATGCGAACCGAAGACCAGGTCGTTGGCCGTGGCGGTCCACTTGGTCTGCCCCGAGGCCCGATCGACGCCCTCGTAGACGTTCTCCGCGGTCGACCCCTTCCATTGGGTGTTGATGTCCAGGAGGTTGACGAAGAAGTCGTTGGTCAACACCCCCGGCCGGTCGGTGAACACGCCGTGGCCGGCGCCGCCGTGGTTGGCCCCGAGGGAACGCAGCCCGCCGATGAGCACCGTGAGCTCCGGAGCGGTCAGGTTCAGCATGTACGCCCGGTCCACCAGCAGCCGCTCCACCTGGGTCTTCTCATTGGGCCGCAGATAGTTGCGGAACCCGTCGGCCCGGGGCTCGATGATGGCGAACGACTCGACATCGGTCTGCTCCTGCGTCGCATCGGTGCGTCCCGGCGCGAAGTGCACGTCGATATCGAAGCCGGCGTCCTTGGCCGCCTTCTCGACAGCGGCCGAACCCGCCAGCACGATCAGGTCGGCCAGCGAAATCTTCTTGCCGCCCGAGGCCGAGCCGTTGAAGTCCTGCTGGATCTGCTCGAGCACCGGCAGCACCTTGGCCAATTCGGCGGGCTCGTTGACCTCCCAGTTGCGTTGCGGCTCGAGCCGGATGCGGGCGCCGTTGGCGCCGCCGCGCTTGTCGGTGCCCCGGAAGCTGGCCGCCGACGCCCACGCCGTCTTGATCAGTTGGCTCACCGAGAGCTGGGATGCGAGCACCTTGTTCTTCAAGGTGGCGATGTCCTGCTCGTCGACCAGCGGGTGGTCGACGGCCGGCACCGGGTCCTGCCACACGTAGCTTTCCTTCGGCACCCAGGGTCCGATGTAGCGCGAGGCCGGCCCCATGTCGCGGTGCAGCAGCTTGAACCAGGCCCTGGCGAACGCGTCCGCCAACTCCTCGGGGTGATCCAGCCAGCGGCGGGTGATGTCGGCGTAGATCGGGCTCTCTCGCATCGAGATGTCGGTGACCAGCATCGTGGCCATCCGCTTCTTCGCGGCGTCGAACGGTTCCGGGATGCTCGGTTCGACGTCCTTGGCGACGTACTGCCAGGCGCCGGCCGGACTCTGCTCCAGCTCCCACTCGTGCCCGTAGAGGTACTCCAGGAAGGTGTTGTCCCACTGGGTCGGAGTGGGCGTCCAGACCACCTCAGGACCGCCGATGATGGCGTCGGCCCCCTTACCGGATCCGTAGCCGCTCTTCCAGCCCAGGCCCTGCTGCTCGATGGGCGCTCCCTCGGGCTCGGGACCGACCAGGTCGGGATCGCCGGCGCCATGGGTCTTGCCGAAGGTGTGGCCACCGACGATCAGGGCCGCAGTCTCCTCGTCGTTCATCGCCATCCGGCCGAACGTCTCGCGAATGTCGTACGCCGCCTTGAGCGGATCCGGCTCGCCCTCGGGCCCCTCCGGATTGACGTAGATCAGCCCCATGGTGGTCGCACCGTAGGGTTCGGCGAGTTCCCGCTCACCCGAATAGCGCTTGTCGGTGCCCAGCCAGGTGTCCTCGAAGCCCCACAGCGTCTCCTCGGGTTCCCAGATGTCCTCCCGGCCGAAGGCGAAGCCGGCGGTCTTGAATCCCATCGACTCCAGCGCGACGTTCCCCGCCACGATGATGAGATCGGCCCACGAGATCTTGTTGCCGTACTTCTGCTTGATCGGCCACAGCAGCCGACGGGACTTGTCCGTCCCGCTGTTGTCCGGCCAGCTGTTGAGCGGGGCGAAGCGTTGGGCGCCTTGACCGCCACCGCCGCGGCCGTCGTGGATCCGGTAGGTGCCCGCGGCGTGCCAGCTCATCCGGATGAATGCGCCGCCATAGTGGCCGTAGTCGGCCGGCCACCACTCCTGGGAGGTGGTCATCAGCTCGATGAGGTCGCGTTTGAGCGCCTCGGCGTCGAGGGTCTTGACCTGTTCGCGGTAGTCGAAATCGGCGCCCAGCGGATTGGCCTTCTCGGTCTGTGCGTGCAGCACCGACACGTCGACCTGGTTGGGCCACCAGTCTTGGTTCTTCAGGGGTGCGTGCGCCTTCGGGGTGGGCGACGGCATCGCCGGGTTCTCGCTCTCGCTCCTGCTCCCGGTCTTGGTTTCGGGCGAGGGCGGGCGGGCGTCAGAGGTGTCAGACACGGTCTTACCTTTCATCGAGTGGTGGTGGGCTGCGGTCGGGAAGTTCTCGTGCGGTGGCACAGCGGGGGCAAATTCCCCAGTAGATGACCTCGGCTTCGTCGATGGCGAACCCGGCCAGGGATCCGTCGTCGGCGGCGGTCAGGCAGGGCGTCTCGCCGACGGCGCAGTCGACGTCGGCGATCGTGCCGCAGCCCCGGCACACCACGTGGTGGTGGTTGTCGCCCACCCGGGTTTCGTAACGAGCGAGCGAACCGTTGGGCTGGATTCGGCGAACCAAACCCGCCGCGGTCAGCGCATTCAGCGCGTCGTACACGGTTTGGTGGGACACCTCCGGCAGGCGGACGCGGGTGGCCCGGATGATCGTGTCGGTCTCGGCATGGGGGGGGTGCTCGCTCACAGCGACCAGCACCGCGAGGCGGGGGCGGGTGACACGTAAACCGGCCGCCCGCAATGTGCTCGGCAATTCGGGGGCCTCAGCCATTCTCCCGAGTGTGGCGCGCAGATTTTAAAGTATCAAGTGTCAATCGAAATACGCTGTGGCACTTGCTTTTCAGTGTGCCCACCCGGGACCGTCAAGGGCCGAAATTCGATGTTTGAATTCGCGCATTTGCGGGTACCGAAGGCGGACGAAAGGAGCCATTCATGGGCAAGCACAGCAAGGACAACGCGACCGGACCCGAGCCCGGGCAGGAACCGCCGGCCCCAGGCCCTACCGATCAGGGCGGCAAGGGCGGAATGGCCACCCGGGAAGTCGCCCCGGACATCGCCGAGCCCAGTTCCGACAGCGACACGCGGGACTGAGCCGATTTCACCTGGCTCACGGGGTAGCGCCCCGGTGGCGGCCGGCGTCTGTAGCGTGACCATCGTGAACTCTTCTCGCATACCCACCTCCTTCACGTTCGTCGCCGGCGCCGCCATGGTCGCCCTGACGCTGAGCGCCTGCGGTTCCTCGGACACCGACACCGCCACCTCACCGACCACCCCCTCGGTCGCCGAGGTGGTCACCACCTCCGTCAACGAGACGACGGTCGATGAGACGACGGTCGCTGCCGCCGAGTGCCCGACCACGGCTCCGGCCGAGGGCGGCACGCCCGAGTGGACGTTGCCCGGCGACACCGGCAGCGTCGCGGTCACCGGCGCCACCGAGTCCGCGGCGCCGCTGGTCACCGTCGAGGCGCCGTTCAGCGTGGCCGAGACCCAGGTGCAGACGCTGCAGGCCGGCGACGGCCCGGTGGTCGCCGACGACGCCACCGTCCTGGTCTGCTACATGGGCGTCAACGGCCGCGACGGGTCGGTGTTCGACAGCACCTACGAGCAGGGCGCGCCCATCGACTTCCCGCTGGGCGGCGTGGTCCCCGGCTTCCAGAAGGCCATCGCCGGTCAGACCGTGGGCTCCACCGTGGGCGTGGCCATGACCTCGGCCGACGGCTACCCCGACGGCCAGCCCGCCGCCGGCATCCAGCCCGGTGACTCGCTGATCTTCGCCATCAAGATCCTCGACGCGACCAGCTGATTCAACGACGGCCGTGATCGTGTAGCAATATGCTACACTCGTTTCAGATTGCTACACGATCACGGAGTCGTCATGACGGATACCACCGACCGGGTGACCCGGTTCGCCGCGGACCTCGTCGATGCCGCGGCGGTCGAAGGTGCCCGCCAGAGCCGCTCGGCCAAACAACAACTCGACCACTGGGCGCGGGTCGGCCGCGCGGTCTCCAGCCAGCACAGCGCCGCACGCCGCAAGGTCGAAGCCGCGTTGGCCGGCGAAACCCCCCTGCGCAACCTCAGCCCCGAGGAGGGCGTGGCGTTCAACGCAGAGATCACCGCCGCCCTCGAGGAAAACTTGGCGCGCACCGACTACGGGCAGATTCTTGCCGACCGCGGCGTGACCACCGTCGCCCTCGATGACGATGGACAGATCGTGCAGTACCGGCCCGATGGAACGACGGCGGTGCTGGAACCTCGTCCGTGACCCGTGACGGCGAACGGGTCGCGCCGAGATGAAGCGGCTGGACCTCGTCATCGGCTGCAACGGCGCCGGAAAATCTACCTTCGTGGAGCTGACCCTGGCGCCCCTGCTGCCGGGTAGCGCGTTCGTCAATGCCGACGAGATCGCCAAGCGGCGTTGGCCCGCTGATGCCGCCGAACACGCCTACGAGGCCGCGCGTACCGCGGCCGCCACCCGCGCCCGGCTCATCGAACTCGGTGAATCGTTCATCGCCGAGACCGTGTTCTCACACCCATCGAAGCTCGAACTCGTCGACACGGCCCTCGCAGCCGGCTACGTCGTGGCCCTGCACGTCGTGCTGATCCCCGAAGAGCTCGCGGTGCTGCGCGTGGCCCACCGCGTCACCGCCGGCGGACACGCGGTGCCCGAGAACAAGATCCGGGAACGCTACGGGCGGGTATGGGAGCTGGCCGCCCGCGCCGCGCAGCGGGTCGATTCAGCCACGTTCTACGACAACAGCACCCGACGAGGACCTCGTATCGTCGCCCAACTACACGGCGGTTTCATCGTCGGTCAGCCCCGCTGGCCGGACTGGACGCCAACGGCGTTCACCGACCGCTGGCCCGCCTGACTCAACTACCCTGCACAACAGTCGATTTCATGTGGGCCAATTTTTCCAACCGTCACGAGAATTGACGGTCGCGCTGTTATGGTGATCGCGCTCAGGCCAATTGACGCGCGAACAAGGAAATTCGAAGCCGTGCAACACCATTACGGTCGCCCCTTTCCACGCCGAACTCTGCTCCGCGGTGCGGGCGGCCTCACGGTGGCCGCATTGTTCGCCGGCACCGCGGCCACGACGGCGTGTAGCCGCACGGAACCAGCCCCCGACGACGACGCGAGGTTTGCTGAACTCGACGCCAAGGTCGAAGAACTCATGGCGCGCTACGCCGTGCCCGGGGTGGCCGTCGGGGTGTGGCACCAGGGCCGCGAACACCTGCGCGGCTTCGGCGTCACCAACCTCGAGGAGCCCGAGGACGTCACCGAAGACACGCTTTTCCGGGTCGGCTCGACCACCAAGACGTTCACCGGGACCGCGCTGATGCGCCTGGTGGAATCCGGCGACGTCCACCTCGACGAACGGGTCCGGACCTATCTTCCCGACTTCACCACTTCCGATCCCGAGGTGGCCGAACGGGTCACGGTGCGCCAGTTGCTCAACCACTCCGCGGGCTGGCTGGGCGACTACTACGTCGATTTCGGTCCCGGCGACGACGCGCTGGCCAAGTACGCCGCCGGAATGGCCACGCTGCCGCAGCTGACGCCGCTGGGCACCACGTTCGCCTACAACAACGCGGCCCTCGCGCTGGCCGGCCACCTCATCGAGAAGGTCACCGGCAACACCTACGAGCAGGCGCTGCAGGAGTTGGTCCTGGACCCGCTGCACCTCGACCGCAGCGGGTTCTTCCCCGACGAACTCACCGACGTCCCCACCACCGCATCGCACAACAACGTCGAGGGGCGCGCGGTGCTCAACCGCGACGCCTGGGTGATGGGCCGCTCGCTGCACCCGACCGGCGGGCTGATCTCCACCGCACGGGACCAATTGCGTTACGCCCGATTCCATCTCGGCGACGGCGGCGGCCCCGACGGCGAGCAGCTGCTGACCACCGAGTCCTTGCAGGCCATGCGTTCGCACCTCGGTCCGCCGGGCACGCTGATCGTCGAGGTCGACGGCGCCGGGGTGGCCTGGCATGTGCGGCCCACCGCCGAGGGGGTGCCGGTGATCATGCACGGCGGCTCCTGGCCGGGTCAGCAGTCTGGGTTCTACTTCGTTCCGGACCGCGACTTCGCCCTGACGGTGCTCACCAACTCCGACAGCGGGGACCGGTTGATCGCCGACATCATGTACGACGACTGGGCGCTGCAGCGCTTCGCCGGACTGCACAACCTGCCCGCCGACGTGCGCGACCTGAGCCCCACGGAGCTGGCCGCTTACGAGGGCCGCTACACCGCCACCGAGATCGAGGCCGACGGCGCGGTCAACAGCACCGAGGCGGTGCTCACGGCCGAGGACGGCCGGCTGCGCTACCGCGTGCTGAACGCCGACGGCGAGCCCAAGCCCCCCGAGCCGCACGCGCCGGCCTATCTGGCGTTCTACCGCGACGACTACGTGCTGCACCTCGACCGCGACGGGAACTCGCTGCATAACCGCGCGAACTTCGTGCGCGGCGACGACGGACAGGTGCAGTGGCTTCGGATGGGCGGACGACTCAACCGGCGCAACTGACGCCCTGTTTCCGCCTCACTTTCAACGTATAGCGCACCCCGGGGCTTGTGGCAAGGCCCCCGTCATGCTGCAGAATCGTCGGGCCCGAAGCCAGATCCGCTGAAAATCAACGACTCTCGGCGTGACTGGCATCCCGATACTCCGAGGAGATGCGCAGATGTTCGACGTGATCATTGCCGGCGGCGGCCCCACCGGCATGATGCTGGCCAGCGAGTTGCGGTTGCAGGGCGTGCACGTGCTGGTCCTGGAGAAGGACACCGCGCCCGGTAGTTTCGTTCGGGCGCTGGGATTACACGTGCGCAGCATCGAGCTGCTGGACCAGCGCGGGGAGCTCGAACGGTTCCTCGCGCACGGCCGGCGACACCCGCTGAGCGGATTCTTCGCCGGCATCGCCAAGCCGGCGCCCGCCGACCTCGACACCGCGCACGGCTACGTGCTGGGCCTGCGGCAACCGGTCATCGACCGCCTGTTGGCCGCGCGGGCCGCCGAACTGGGGGCCGAGATCCGCCGCGGCGCCGAGGTCGTCGCCGTGGCCCAGGACGACGACGGGGTCACCGTGGCTCTGGCCGACGGCGCACCGCTGCGTGCCCGGTTCCTGGTCGGCTGCGACGGCGGCCGCAGCACGGTCCGCAAACAACTGGGGGTTCCGTTTCCCGGTGCGCCCGCCCAGGCCGAGACCCTGCTCGGCGAGCTGGCTGCCACCGCGGATCCCGCGGTCATCGCCGCCGTCGTCGCCGAGGTGCGGCAGACCGAATTGCGGTTCGGCGCAATGGCTCTCGACAGCGACCTGTATCGCATCATCGTCCCCGCCGCGGCGGTGAGCCCCGACGGCGCCGCGCCACCGACGCTCGACGAGTTCCGCGCCCAACTCCTGGCGGTCGCGGGCACCGACTTCGGCGTGCATTCGCCGCAGTGGCTGTCGCGGTTCGGCGACGCCACCCGCCTGGCCGAGAGCTACCGGGTCGGCCGAGTGCTCCTGGCCGGCGACGCCGCGCACGTACACCCGCCCGCCGGCGGCCAGGGGCTCAATCTCGGTATCCAGGACGCCGTCAACCTGGGCTGGAAGCTGGCCGCCGAGCTGAAGGGCTGGGCGCCAACGGGATTGCTCGACAGCTATCACCACGAACGTCATCCGGTCGCCGCCGAGGTCCTCAACAACACCCGCGCGCAGATGGAACTCATGTCGACGGCGGCCGGCCCGCAGGCGGTGCGGCGACTGGTCTCCGAATTGATGGAATTCGAGGAGGTCAACCGCTACCTGATCGAGAAGATCACCGCCATCGACATCCGCTACGACCTGGGTTCCGACCACGACCTGGTGGGCCGACGGCTCCGCGACCTGCCGCTGCGCCACGGCGGCCGGCTGTACCCGCTGCTGCACGACGGCCGAGGCCTGCTGCTCGACCGCTCCGGCGGACTGTCGGTCGCACGGTGGGCGGACCGGGTCGATCACGTCGTCGACGAGAGCCCGGAGTTGGATGCACCGGCGGTGCTGCTGCGGCCCGACGGTCACGTGGCCTGGGTGGGGGCCGAGCAGCAGGACCTCGACGACCGCCTGGCGGCGTGGTTCGGCGAACCTTGCCGCGATTGATTTTAGAGATTACTCTCTAAAATCTGATGGGACGCGCACCGAGGTTCGACGCCGACACCCTGCTGGACGCCGCGCGCGAGTTGTTGCTCACCCGTGGCCCGGCCGGGCTCACGGTGCAGGGCGTGGTCACCGCGCTGGGCGCGCCGTCGGGGTCGGTGTACTACCGGTTCGCGAATCGGGACCTGCTGGCCGCCGAGGTGTGGCTGCGCGCCGTGGAGCGTTTCCAGGCCGGGCTCACCGCCGCCGTCGCCGCACCCGACCCGCTCGACGCCGCGGTGCGCAGCGCACTGCACGTACTCGAGTGGAGCCGCGCCAACCGGGCGGACGCCAGCGTGCTGATGCTCTACCGGCCCCGCGACCTGTTGCCCGACGGCTGGCCGACCGCGGTGCGGCCGCGCAACGAGGAACAACTCGCGGCAGTCTCGACCTATCTGTCGCAGCTGTCGACCCGGTCCGGCACCGACCCACTGCGGGTGCGATTCGCGGTGATCGACGTGCCCTACGCCGCGGTTCGCCCCGCCCTGCTGCGCGGCCGCGCGCCCGAACCCGAACTCGACGACCTGGTCGAAGCGACGGTCCGCACCACCCTCGCGCACCCCACCACCACAACGCAGGAGGAGCCATGAGCATCACCGAAACCCAATGGCGCACAGCGCGGCACGTCGTTCGACGCGCGGTCCGCAGCTCGCTGCACTGCAGCATCGCCTCGCGCAACCCCGACGGCTCCCCGCACGTGACGCCGATCGGATCGGTGCTACTGGACCACGACATCGGGACCGCGTGGTACTTCGACGTGTTCAACACCCGCCTGGCCGCCAACGTCGACGCCGACCCGCGAGTCACCATCCTGGCCGTCGACAGCGGCCGGGGACTATGGCTCCGAGCCCTGGCCACAGGCGTTTTCGCCGCTCCCCCGGGCATCCGGTTGATCGGAGCGGTCGGTCCCCCGCGGCCCAGCACACCGGCCGAAGTGGCCCGCTTCCACCGCACGATCGGCCCGCTGCTGCACACCCGGGGCGGCCGCACGGCGTGGGGCCGGCTCGCGAGAGTCCGTGACATACAGGTGGACTCCGTCGACCCAATTTCCATCGGCACCATGACACGCCCGGAGTTGAGCCGTTCTTGACGACCGTTTGAAGCGGCAACACCATGGGTACTGCCTCTTTGCTTCTGCTCGCTCGCCGGGGGATGTGAGCGGCGTATCCCGAAGGAGTCGCTTGTGAACGTTCGCCGGGCCATCCGGATCTTCGCCGCCGCCCTGCTGACCGCGGGGGCCGTGACGGCAGGCAACATGACCGTCAGCGCCGTCGTGCCGGGCGCATCGGCGCAACCGTGCCCCGATGTCGAGGTGGTCTTCGCGCGCGGCACCACCGAACCGCCCGGCGTCGGGTTGACCGGACAGGCCTTCGTCGACGCGGTGCGCGCCCAGGCCGGCGGCCGCACCGTCGCGGTGTATCCGGTGAACTATCCCGCCAGCAGCGACTTCGCCAATCGGATCGCCTTCGCGCGCACCGTCGTCGACGGCATCAAGGACGCCGGGGCCCACATCGAGGCCACCGCGGCGGCCTGCCCGGATACCCGCATCGTGCTGGGCGGTTACTCCCAGGGGGCGGTGCTGGCCGGCTTCGTGACCGCCGCCGAGATTCCCGACGGCATCCCCGACGAATACCTCTCCTACATCCCGAACCCGCTGCCCGACGAGGTGGCCGAACATGTGGCCGCGGTGGTGCTGCTGGGCATGCCGTCGGACGAGTGGCTGAGCCGCTACGACGCGCCGCTGGTCACCATCGGTCCACTGTACGAACAGAAGACCCTCGAGTTGTGCGCGCCCGGCGACTCGATCTGCGACGGCAACCCCGGCGGGATGCCCACCTTCGAGCACACCCTGTACCCGGTGAACGGGATGGTCCACGAGGCCGCGGCGTTCACCGTCGATCGGATTTAGGCCGTCAACGGCTTTAATGGATGGCGTGGAAGCAACCCGTGTTGATCGCTGGCTGTGGGCGGTCCGCCTGACCAAGACCCGGCCGGACGCGGCCGCGGCCTGCCGGGGCGGACACGTGCGCGTCAACGATCGACCGGCCAAACCGTCGACCATGGTCTCCCCCGGTGACGAGGTCCGGGCGCTGGTCGGCACCCGGACTCGAATTGTCGAGGTGGTCCGGGTGATCCAGAAGCGGGTGGGTGCCGCCGACGCGGTGACCTGCTACCTCGACCGCAGCCCCGCGCCGCCGCCGACGGCCACGGTTCCGGTCGCGGTGCGCGACCGCGGCGCCGGGCGGCCCACCAAGCGGGACCGCCGGATGTTGGACAAGTGGCGCGCCGCCCAGGGCTGAGATCCGCTACTTTTCCTCGGCGTCGGACTCGGGTTCCTCGGTGTCCTCGGCCGTCTCTGTCTCCGGTTCGAGGGCGACACTGCGCGACCGCAGCCGGCGCGCCCCCGGGCGCGCGGGGCTCTCGCTGGGTCGCAGATGCACGACGCGGCCCACGGCCCGGCGCAAACCCGGTGGGCCCTCGATCCGGACGAAATCACCGACCCGGCCGGCCCGGTAGCGCAACGGCGAACCGAGCAGCTCACCCATGACCACCCCGGCGCCGATCGCCAGCGCCACCGCGGCCGCGGCGAGCAACTGGGCCAGGCCGGCGTTGAACTTCTCCTCGACCGCGAAGTTGAAGACCGCCCGGAAGATCGCCAGGCCGGGCAGCATCGGCGTGATGCCGGCGGTCGCGGTGACCAGGGCCGGCGCCTGCCGGCGGATCGAGACCAGGGTGGCCAGCAGACCCACCCCGATGGCCGCGACGCCGGTGGCCAGCACCTGCCCGAACTGCACGTTGCCCAGGCCGATCAGCACCAACTCGGCGGTCCCGGCCGCCATCCCGGCGGTGACCACCGAGCGCAGCGGCGCGTAGTAGGCCAGCGTCAGACAGACCCCGGCCAGTGACGCCCCGAGGACGGCGATCAGGATCTGCGCGGGTTGGCTGGGCGCGACAAACGATTCGGTGGCATCGATGTGCAACGCCATCCGGATACCCGCCAAGGTGGCGACCTGCAGGCCGGCGACGATCCCGACCACGATGCCCGCGGTCAGGAACACGGCGTCGCCCAGGCGCGCCATCGCGGTCACCATGTAGCCGGTCAGGGCGTCCTGCACCGACCCGACGAGGGTCATGCCGGAGAGCAACACGACGATGCCGGTGGCCACCATGACCGTCGGCCCCTGATCGGCGAACCGGTAGGCCGCCACCGCCACCAACGTGGCGATGAACGCACCGACTGCGTGGTAGAAGAACAGCGGCGCGCCGGCCCGCAGCAGCCACCGCCCTACCTGATCGATCACCGCCGAGGTGATCGCGGCCAGGATGCACGTCAACCAACCGCCGCCGAGCAGCATCGCGATGCCGAGCGCGAACCCGGCCCACCCGGCGCTGGCGAACCACCGCGGGTACGGGTGCGACTGCTCGGTCAATTCGTCCATGGCGACGTGCGCCTCGTCGACCGTCACGCCGCCGGCGGTGATCCGTCGGACCAGCCCGTCGAGTCCGGCGAGCCGCGTGTAGTCGGTGGCCCGGTTGCGGACGGCGCGCACGATCGTCAGCGGCGGGCTCTCCGCGGTCGGCGGCGCCGAGACGATGACCGTGTTGAACGTGATGTCGACGACGCAGTCGGTGAGCTGATAGGCCTGCGCGACGTCCTGGGCCGTCGCGACGATGTCGGCGGTACCCGAACCGGACGACAGCATCACCTCGGCCAGCCGAATCGTCAGGTCGAGCACCTTGCGGGTGTGCAGGTCGCCCAATCCTGCCTGCCGGCTCCGTTGCCCGGCGCCGGTGGCCGGTTCGCGCCGCCCGCGAAGCGCCATTTGCAGGCCGCGGCGAATGCGCGCGCTGCCGTTCGAAAGATCTTCCGCCATTTCCTAAGCAGGATACTGGCGTCAGCGGCTCATCCGCGCCGGCCGGGGCGGACCGCCCGCCGCAGCACGGCTCCCCCGGTTTCGATCATCTGATCGCCGAGATCGGCCAGGTCCGCGGGCTCGGCGACGACGGCGGCGAAGTCGTACCCCGTGGGGGCGGCCAGGAAGGCGACCGCCTCGGCCAGATGCCGGGGTTCGTAGTTGTGCACGCCCACAACGGTGATCAGGGACCGGACCAGATGTTCGGGATCGACCGGCACGGTCCCGCGCGGTGCCACCGAACCCGCCAGCACCACCCGACCGCCGATGTCGACCAGTCGCGGCGCCGTCGTGACCGCGTCGGGTGCACCGGAGAGTTCGATCAGCACGTCGGCCGCCGGGTCGGGATCGGCAGCGTCGGGCGGCACCGCCCGCGCCGCCCCGAACCGGCGCGCCAGCGTCCGTCGCTGCGGGTCGGGGTCGCGCGCCTCGACGATCGCGCCGCGCGCGGCCGCCACCGCGCACGCGCACAACCCGAGCATGCCGAGGCCGCTGATCACCACCCGTCGGTCCGTCAGTTCACCGGCGGCCTCCACGCAGGCCATCACGGTGGCCAGCGCGCAGGCGCTCATGGCCGCCGACGCGTCCGGGACGACGTCGGGCACCCGCACCAGAGTCAGGCCCGGGTGCAGCAGGATGTGCGAGGCGTAGCCGCCCGACAACGGCCACGGACCCGTCAGCGGTTCGTGCCCGGTCTTGAGCAGCCGACGGCACTTGGCGCTGTGACCGCGCCGGCAACGGTCGCAGTCGCCGCAGACCGCGGTCACGCTCCACACCACCCGGTCCCCGATCGACAGCGGCGCACCGGCGTGGTCGACGACGCCGTCGCCGAGCGCGGCGATTCGGCCGACCGCCTCGTGGCCGAGGACGCTCGGGTGCGGGCCGGGGCGCCGGCCCCGCACGGTGTGGACATCGCTGCCGCACACGGTGGCGAGGTCGACCTCGACCACCGTCTCCCCGCGCCCGGGCGACGGGAGGTCGAACTCCCGCAGCGCGAATTCACCTGCCCCGAGCCAGACTTGCGCCTGGACCTTGGTTCCCACCGTCGTCAACCTCGTCAGCCCAGCGTCGCGTATTCCGGGATGGTGGGCAGGTCCGCGAGCGAGGAAAGCACGTGGGCGTGCGGTTGCTCCTTGAGGATCTCCGCGGGTACCGATCCGGTCAGCACGCCGACCCCGATGACCCCGGCGTGATGCGCGGCCTGCAGGTCGACGATCGTGTCGCCGGCCGCGAGCACGCGGTGCACGTCCAGCACGCCGGTGCGCTGCATGGCCTCGTGGATCATGTACGGCGCCGGGCGGCCCTGGGCCACCTGATCCGCACAGACCAGCGCGTCGAGGGTGGCATCGGCCCCGCCGACGGTCCAGCCGATGCCGGTCAGCAGCGACTCGGCGACGTCGGTCGAGAAGCCGGTGCTCAACCCGACTTTCACGCCGCGGCCGCGCAGATCGGCGATGACCTCGGCGACCCCGGGAAAGGGGCTCGGCGGTTGCTCCCGATAGGCCCGGGCCAGGGCGTCGACGAACCAGCCGTAGGCCTCGTCGACGGTGCCGGTGTCGGCCTCGACGCCGCCGAGGGTGAGCAGATTGGTGATGGCCGAGCGCTTTTCGGTGCCCATCCAGTTGCGGAACTGCGCGTCGGTGATCGTCGCGCCGCGGTCCTCGACGCACTGCCGCAGCACCCGATACACCTGATGCCCCTCATCCAGGGTGGTGCCGGCAATATCGAAGACCGCAAGGTCGATCATCTGACGTCCTAATGTCGAGGGGATAACACCGGGCAGCCTAGGAACCCCACGCGATGCTCAACCGCCGACGAATTGACCGGCACCCGAACGCGCGGTGAACAGTTGCCTCCCGACCGCGCGACGAAAATGCCGGCCGCTCAGGATGAGAGCCATGGTGGATTCCGTTGCGGATGTCGTTGTCGTCGGGGCCGGGATCGTCGGGCTGTCCCATGCCGTCGAGGCGGTGCACCGCGGCCTGTCGGTCCACATCGTCGAGCGCGACGCCGAACCCGTGGGGGCCTCGGTGCGCAACTTCGGCCACGCCTGCATCACCGCGCAGGGGCCCGAACTGCTTGCGCTGGCGCAGGTTTCCCGGCGCGGATGGATGCGCGCCGCGGCTCGGTGCGGGTTCTGGGCCCCGGAATCGGGGGCGCTGATGCTGGCCCGCAACGGGGCCGAGGCCGCCGTGCTCGAAGAGTTCCGCGAGGAGCGCGGCGCCGAGGCCGTGCGACTGCTCTCCGCCGAGCAGACCCGGGCCCGACTGGGCGGGGCGGACCGGTCACCGGACCCGGACATCGTCGCCGGCGCGGTGTTCCCCGCGGACTTCCGGGTGGACCCGCGCTCCACCGTGATCGCGATCGCGCGGTGGCTCGCCGAACAACCCGGCGTCGTGTTCCATTGGCGCACCGCCGCACTTGGCTGCGCCGACGGCGTCGTCTACACCGGGCGCGGTCCGGTGCGGGGGCGCCGGATCCTGGTCTGCGTCGGTCACGACCTGGACCGGCTGTACCCGGTCACCGCCGAGGAGCACGAGGTCATTCGCTGCCGGCTGCAGATGGCCCTGGTCGCCGCGCCGGCCGACTACCAGCACGACGGTGCCGTGCTCACCGGCACCTCGATGCTGCGCTACGGCGGGATGGCGGGGCTGCCGTCGGCGGCGCTGGTGCGTGCCGAACTCGACCGCGACCATCCCGAGTTGATGGAGATCGCCGCGAATCTGATGTTCGCCCGTCGTCCCGACGGCACGGTGCTGGTCGGCGACTCCCACCATTACGGTCTCACCGCGACGCCCTTCGACGACGAGTCGGTGACCGAACGACTCCTCGCCGGGGCCGCCCACATCCTCGGGGTGCCGGGCCTGCAGGTGCTGCAGCGCTGGCAGGGCGTCTACGCTTCCAGCGCCCGCACAGACATCCTGCGCGAAACCCACGACGCAACAGTCAGTTCGGTGACCGTGACCACCGGGCTGGGCATGACGTTGTCGTTCGGGCTGGCGGCGCAGACCTTCGACGCGCTCTGAGCCGGCTCAGCGGACGGCGCGGCGGACCCAGATCGACAGCGCCTCGACGGCCAGCACCACGACCAGGATGATCAGCACGATGGTCGTGACGACATCGAACTGCATGACCCGCGAGGCGTTCAACAGGTAGAAGCCGATCCCGCCGGCGCCGACGATGCCCAGCAGCGTCGCGGCCCGGATATTGGTGTCGAGCAGGTACATGATGTGCGCGACGAAGGCCGGCGCGGCCTGGCGGACGGTGGCGGCGAAGAACACCTGCGCGGCGGTGCCGCCGTTGGTGCGGATCGCGTCCTGCGGACCCGTGTCGGTTTCCTCCAGGGAGTCGGCGATGAGCTTGCTGAGCAACCCCACCGCGCCCAGCGCCAGCGCCAAGGTGCCGGCGACTCCGCCCAGGCCGGTGATGACCACGAAGATGATCGCGACGATCAGTTCGGGGATGCCGCGCACGCACACGATGAGCACCCGGAAGAAGGTGTGGATACCGCGGTGCGCAATCACGTTGCGGGCGGCCAGGATTCCGATGGGGATGGCGACGATGGTGCCCAGCAGCGTGGCGGCCAACGCGATCTGGACCGTGACCAGCATCTGCGCGAGCAGTTCGGGGAGGATGCCGCCGTCCCCGGGCGGGAAGAACAGCGACAGCGTGTTGGGCAGGTTCTCCAGACCGAAAGTGAAGGACTGCCAGGAGAACTCCGCACCCGCGATGGACAGTGCGATGATGACGGCCACCGCCGCGATGCTCAGGAATCGACGTATCCGGTCGACGGTCCACGGCGGTATGTCGCGAACGGCCGGCGGCGCGCCCGGCCCCCGCGACACCCAGTTCCGGGAGACCTTGTCGGCCCAGGTGACCGGGCCGCCGGCGGCCGCGGAACCGGTGCCCCCCGACATGATCGCCGTCCGCACGGCGCCGGAGATCAACTCGGTGCCGATGCACAGCAGCAGCACGATCAGCGCCAGCGCCATGCCGCGCTGATAGTTCAACGACCGCAACGCATCCGAGATGGCCAGACCCAGACCGCCGACGCCGACGTAGCCGAGGATGATCGAGGTCCGCAGGTTGATGTCGAAGCGGTGCAGCGCGGTGGCGATCAATTGCGGCAGCAACGGCGGCAGGATCCCGCCGATGATCTGTTGCCACCGCCCTCCCCCGGCGGCCCGGATGGCCTCCTGCGGGCCGTTGTCCAGGCTCTCGATCGCGTCGGCGTAGAGCTTGCCGATCATGCCCACCGAGTGCAGGCCCATGGCCAGGATGCCGGGCAGGGCGCCCAGACCGAACACGCGGAAGAAGAACACCGCCAGGATCAGGTCGGGAATGGCGCGGGCCAGCACGATGACCACCCGCGCGGTGCCGCGGGAAACGTTGCCGGACGTGGTGTTCCACGCCGCGGCCAGCGCGATCGGCAGCGAGATCAGCACCGCCAGCACGGTGGCCAGGATGACGATGGCCAGCGTCTCGAGGATCAGACCGGTCAGCTCACGAAGCGGCGGGAAGTCCAGCGGGAACATCCGGGCCGTGAACGCCATCGCGTTGTCGATGCTGTCGATGAGGCTGGCGACGTTGATGCCCAGGTCGATCGTGGACCAGACCGCGGCGGCGAGCAGCCCCAGCAGCACCAGCGTGACCGCGATGGTGTTCGGCGACGGTCCGGGCCGGCGCGGCACCGCGAAGTGGGACTCGCCATCGCGTTGCGGCAGTGCGGAAATGGTGATCACTGGTTCAGCCGACGCCGGCCAGCGCCTGGTCCTCGAGGTGCTCCGGCACGGCGGCGACCTTGTCGTAGATCTGCAGCGCCTCGTCGCGGGCGATGGTGGCGGTGGCACGGTCGAGCACCACCCGGCCGCTGCGCAGGCCGAGGATGCGGTCGGAGAAACTCAACGCCATCTCCACCTGATGCAGGCTGCAGATCACCGTGAGGTTCTCCTCGCGGCTGATTCGGGTGATCAGCTCGATCACCTGCGCGGCCGACACCGGGTCCAGGGAGGCCACCGGCTCGTCGGCGAGCAGGATCTGCGGACGCTGGATCAGTGCGCGGGCGATCGCGACCCGCTGCTGTTGACCGCCGGAGAGCGTGTCGGCGCGCTGAAAAGCCCGATCGGCCAGCCCGACCCGGGCGAGTTGCTCGAGCGCGTCCTGACGCACCGACTTGGGATAGCTCATCAGGCTCAGCCGTGGGCCACGCAACGAGCCCAGCTTGCCCGTGCAGACGTTCTCCAGCACCGACATCGGGCCCACCAGGTTGAAGTTCTGGAAGATGAAGCCGATGCGTCGGCGCAACTGCCGAAGCCGCGCGTCACCGGCGGATTCGATCCGTTCACCGAGCATGGTGATGGTGCCCTCGCTGGGTTGTTGCAGCCCGTTGATGTGCCGCAGCAGGGTGGACTTGCCCGAACCGGACAAGCCGAGCAGGACGGTGACCCGGTTGGCCGGGAACCGCGCGCTCACGTCGTCGAGCCCCAGCACCGTCGGGCTGAAACGCTTGGTGACGTTGTGGAATTCGATCGGGTGATCGGTGGTCGTCATGGTGGGTCTCGTTTCTTCGCGGCGGACGAATCAGGTGTTGCAGGCGTCCGCCTTGGTGACCTCACAGACCTGCCGGACACCGTCGTAGGTGGCATCGGTGACCGGCGCGAATCCCCACTGGGTGTCCTCGGGCAGCCCGCAGGATTCGGCGTCGGCGCAGTGCCCGGCCTCGACGAGGGCCGGAATATTGGCGCTGTCGACGAAGATTCGCTTCAGTGTTTCCTGTGTTTCGGCGTCGACGGTCTCGGTGTTCATCGCGATCGGCGACCCCGCGATCATTTCCGAACGCCAGACCTCCTTGACGTCCTCGGGCTGCAACTGGCCGCTGTCGACGAGCATGCGCAGCGACTCCTCGTAGGCGAACCCGGCGTCGCACTGGCCGCTGGCCACCGACAGCATCGAGGCGTCGTGCCCGCCGGCCATCACCGGGGTGACCCCGGTCTTGGGGTCGATGCCGGCCTCGAGCAACCCGGCCGACGGGTACAGGTAACCCGAGGTGGAGGCGACGTCGACGAAGCACACGGTCTTGTCGGCGAAGCCGGCGATGTCGGTGATGTCGGAGTCGGCGCGCACCCAGCCGATCGAGTAGTAGCCGGGCTCTTCGCCCTCCTCGTCGACCAGCGCGCCGAGCGGCTCCAGCGGAATGCCCCCGTCGCGGCCGATCACGTAGGAGAACGGCCCGTACATCGCCAGGTCGATCTTGTTCGCGCGCTGGCCCTCGATGACCGCGGCGTAGTCGGTGGCCTGTTGGAACTCAACGGTTTTGCCGGTCTCGGCCTCGATCAGCGCGATGAGGCCGTCGAACTGGCTGCGCAGCGCGGTGGACTCCTCCGAGGGGACCGCGGCGAGCACCAGCGTGTCACCGTCGGCCGCCGCTTCCGTCCCGTCCTGCCCGTTCCGGGCGGTATCGGCGCTCTCGCCGCACCCGGCCAGCACCAGCGCGGCGGTCGCGAGCAGCGCGGCCGGTGCGCCGAGACGGGAAAGGAAAAGCTTGGACATGGGTGATCTCCTCGGATGGATGCCGGTGCCGCGTTAGCGACCGTCAGCCAAACACTCCCGAGTTTCGTCCGACCAACATCGACATGAACGGACGATGCCGGACCCGGTGTCCGCGGGGTGGGGTCAGCCCTTCTCGACGATCGCCTTGATCGCGGCCAGCGTCGCGGGGATCCCGGACTCGGCCGCCAGGCGCCGCTTCTCGATCTCGGCCTCGGCTTGCTCGCCGAAGATCTCGTGGAATCCGGAGATGCCGGCGGGCAGGAACTTCCACGATTCGGTGAGCCGGGTGCCGCCGCCCTCGGGCTCGAGGGTGTATCCCCAGTACACCCAGCCGTTGTTGACCTCCCAGGCGAATTCGCGGCCCGCGGTGGCGGCGACGACCTGGCTGCGGGTCTCCCAGGTCTGCTCGGGGGTCTCGTTGCGGCCGGTGAACCAGGCCCCGACCTGCGGCCCGGCCCCCTCGTCCCACCAGCAGCTCTTGCAGATCGGGCTCCACTCGCCGGTCCTGGTGACATCGGAGACCACCGCGTAGACCTGCTCGGGGCTCGCCGCGATGGAGATGGATTCGGACTTTTCAAGATCGGTCATGGGGACCAGTCTGCCAAACCCGATTCGCGCGATGGTGTTCCGCGATGATGTTCTCAGTGCGCGCCCAGGGTGCCGCGCAGGTACTGCTCGCGGCAGGCCCGGCGGGCCAGCTTGCCGCTGGTGGTCCGCGGGATGGCGCCGGCAGGCAGCAGCACGACGTCGGCGACCGGCAGCCCGTGCCGGCGCAGCACCTCGACCTCGATGGCGGCCAGCGCCGGCTGTGGATCCTGGCGCGCGGTACCGGCCGCGCGTTCGGCGACGATCACCAGCTTCTCGTCGGGGTCCGCGAACGCCGCGACGTAGCCGCGGCGCACCAGCGCCGCGGCGTCGGCGACGGTGGCCTCGATGTCGTGCGGATAGTGCTGGTGCCCGCCCACGCTGATCAGGTCGGCGGTGCGGCCGGTGACGAACAGGTCGCCGTCGAGGTGGAAGCCCAGGTCGCCGGTCTGCAGCCAGTGGCCGTCGAGATCGGCGCCGGCGGTGTGACCGGCCGCGCCGCGGGTGTCGCGCAGCCGGGCGCGAAAGGTCCGTTCGGTGTCCGCCGGCCGGCGCCAGTAGCCGCGCCCGATGTTGTTGCCCTGCAGCCAGATTTCACCGATGTGGCCGTCGGGCAGCTCCGTGCCGGTGGCCGGGTCGACGACCACGGCCCACTGACTGCGCGCCACCTGTCCGCAGGCCACCTGCGGCACCGCCGCCGGGGTGTCCGCCGGGACGGGCACCGCCCGTCCGGCGCCCAACGCCGCCCGGTCCAGGTACACCAGCGACGCCTCGGCCATCGGCGCGATGGTGGCCACGAACAAGGTTGCCTCGGCGATCCCGTAGGACGGTTTGATGGCGGTGGGCGGCAACCCGAACGGGGCGAAGGCGTCGTTGAACCCGTTGATCGCGGCCATGCTCACCGGTTCGGAACCGATGATCAGCACGACGTTGCGCAGATCGATGTCCGCGCCGGCGGCCGGGACGCCGCGCTGCGCGGTCCACTCGTAGGCGAAGTTGGGGGCGGCGGTCACCACCCGGCCCTCGCGGGAGCCGTCCGACAACGCCTCGATCCAGCGTTCGGGCCGGCGGACGAACGCCGTCGGCGACATCAGCGTGGAATGTCCACCATAGACCGCCGGGAAGCCGATCATCGAGAGCCCCATGTCGTGGTACAGCGGTAACCAGCTGACGCCGTGGGTGTTTCGGTCCAGCATGTCGATCGACAGGATCATTTGCACCAGGTTGGTGCCGACGGCGCGGTGGGTGATCTCGACACCCACCGGGGGACGGGTGGCACCCGAGGTGTACTGCAGGTGGGAGACGTCCTCGACGTCGAGTTCGACCTCGGCGAAGGCGTCCCCGTCGGCGTCGGGCACCTCGTCGATCACGACGAGTTCCGGCCGCCGAAAGTGGTTCTGCGCGTTCAGGAATTGCCGCACGGTGCCCAGCGCGGCGGCGGTGGTCAGGACGACGGCGGGTTCGGCGTCACCGAGCGCGGTCTCGAGCCGTTCGGCGTGGCCGGGCAGCTCCGGGGCGAACAGCGGGACCGCGATGGTGCCGGCCTTGATCGCGGCGAAGAAGCCCACCACGTAATCCAGGCCCTGAGGAGCGAGCACCGCGACCCGGTCGCCGCGCGCGGCGACCCGCTGGATGGCGGCGGCCACGGCACGCAGTCGACGCCCGAGTTGCGACCACGTCAGTTCGACGGTGCGGGTGCCCGCGGGTCCGGTGTGGTCGAGGTAGCGATAGGCGACGGTGTCGCCGACATTGGCGATGTTGCGGTCGATCAGCGCGATCAGCGTGGTGCCGGGCGGGAGCCGGATGTTGCCGTTGCCGTCCAGGCACTCCTCGATCTGGATCAGGCCGGTGCGACTCGGCGGGTGGTGGGCATCGCAGGTCACGGGGCCAGTCTAGGAGAGCTCAGATGCGCACCGCGGGCCAGAACAGGTCGAACAGGCGTTCCTGCCAGTCGTCGACCAGGCCGCCGGTGCGCGCTCGTTCGGCGATGTGGGCGCCGACCACGGCGTCGATCAGGGTCTCGGTGTCGATGTCGGCCCGCATCGAGCCGTCGGCCTTGCTGGCGTCGATGACCGTGGCCAGCTTGGCGCGTTGGTCGACGAGCACCTGCCGGAACAGCGCGGAGAACTCCGGGTCCTCGCCGGTCAGCAGCGAGGCGAAGCCGCCGAAGCCGATCCCGCCGTCGACCGCTTCGACGGCGTGCCGGATGAACCAGCGCAGCCGTTCGGGTGCGTCGGCGGCCAGGTCGATCGGGGCCAACGCCGCCAGCCGCGACATGGCGGCCGCCAACATCTCCCGTCGGTCCCGGTGGCGTCGGTAGATCGTGGTCTTCGCGATGCCCGAATGCGCCGCGACCGCCTCCACGGTGACCGCGCGCGGACCGCCGGCACGCAGCAGATACAGGGTCGATTCGGCGATGCCGTCCTCGACGGGCCGTCGCTGTGCCATCCCTGCCCTCCTTCTCGTTGCGGTCCTCGGCGGCGTCGGGAATATCCGCGACCGGTGGAGTGTTACATGACATAGAGCTACGCTACGCGTATCGTAGTGATTAGAACTCGTAGTGATTAGCACGTGGCGATCGTCGAACTGCCGGCCCGGCCGTTCCGACGCCAACCAAAAGAGAGGGAGGACACAATGAGCACCAACAAACGCCGGATCTCCCATCCGTATGTGGGATATGTCTTCTTGCTGATTTCATTCGTCATGCTGGGCGTCTTCGTGGCCGGCCTGGCGCTGCAGAGCGGCACCGCGGCGCTGATCGGTGGCGTGGGTCTGGTGGCCGCGATGGCGCTGGCCGTCTTCGGCTTCCGGCTCGGGGCGCGCAAGCTGAGGAAGGCGCGTGAGGGTGGCGACCCGACGCGCAACATCAGCATCTGGTCCGAGCCGCTCCGGCAGGACGCGATCGACAAATACCTGGTCGCCTACCGTGGCCAGGCCTCGGACGACGAGTCGGACGACAAGTCCGCCGCCGCCTCGACGGTCCGGGAATTCCCCCGGGGCGAGTCCGAGGAACGCCTGGTGGGCGCCGCGCCCACCCGGTTGTCGGCGTAGTTCGGCGCTGCTCCTACCGCACCCGACCATCCGGCCGGTTCTGCCCGAATCGGCCGGATGGTCGTCTCTTTTTCGGGTCCCCGCAGCTGGCGACCTCGCCGGGAGCCCCGGCGTCGGAATTGCTGACCTGCTAATTTCACTAACGAACGTCCCGCTGTCCAGGAAACACGACCCGACGCACAGGAGTGTCACTGTGAAGACCAGCAAAATCGCCATCACCGCCACCTCGGCGGCCCTGTTCGCCGCCACCGGCCTGTTCGGTGCGCCGCTGGCCGGTGCCGAAACCGCCGACCTCGGCGAACAGGCCGAACTCAACGAAGGCAACGTCGTCCAGGGCTGGACGATCAGCGATCTGAAGCAGAGCTCGGACCCCGTCTCCTACCCCGTCCGAGGCACCCTGTGGGAGGCCACCGCCACCAACGAGGCCATCCAGGGCAACGTGCAGCCGATCGTCTCGAACCTCAATGCCCGCAGCGAGAGCGGCGAGACCTACCGGGTGCTGTTCCAGATCGCCAGCCCGCAGGGCATCAGCCCGGCCGGTCTCGCGCAGGGCCAGAAGGCCACCGGCAAGGTGTACTTCGACGTCACCGGCCCCGCGCCGGACACCGTGGTCTACAACGACGGCACGCAGGACCTGCTGACCTGGGTGCAGCCCGCCGCCGAACCGGCCGCGACCGGCACCGGTGCGGGCAGCGCGTCGGCTCCGGCCGCGCCGGCCAGCCCCGCCGAGGCCCCGGCCGCCACGGACGACGCGCCGGAGGCCGTCACCGAGGATGCGCCGGAAGCCGTGACCGACGAGGTTCCCGAAGCCGTGACCGAGGATGCGCCCGAGGCCGTGACCGACCCCGCCGCCACCGGCCGCCAGGGCACCCCGCTGCCCGAGGACGCCGCCGTCGCCGAGGCCACACCCGCGGCGCCGGAGGCAACCCCGGCCACCCCGGCGCCCGAGGGCGCCCCGCACGGCCCGGCCGCCGAACCGGCCGCCGGCAGCCAGGGCACCCCGCTGCCGGCTCAGGAACCGGCCGCGACCGCCGATGCCGTCGAGGGCACCCCGCACGGCCCGGCCGCCACGCCGACGACCCCGGTCACGCCGGCTCCCACCGCGTAGGCGCTCGGGGCGCGCTGTCCCCGCTGATCAACGCGCCGTCAGGAGTGCGAGGACCACCACGCGAACAGCTGCTCGAGGTTCCGGGAGCCGGGCTCGGACCGGATCTCGCTGAGCAGCAGGCTGGCCTCATCGGTCCAGCCGACCGTGGTGGCCTCCCTGTCGGCGGCGCACACCACGATGCCGCTCACCACATCCGGTGTGGCGTTGCGGCGCCACGGCCCGGGCGACTGGATCCGGCCGGGGCACACCACGACCGAGCTGCGCTTGGTCATCTTGTCGAACGCGGCCGTCAGCGCGTCCTCGTCGGCCACCAGCGTGTAGGTGGCCGCGGGCGCCTGGGGTTCGTCGGTGGCCTCGCAGCTCACCTGCGCCGCAGTTCCTTGCGGCGGCTCCACCACCTGGCACGCCGAATCCGGGTAGCCGCCCGGCAGGCGCGCCAGTAGCCGTTCCTCGGCCTCGGAGTGACCCGCGAAATCCGCCTCCGCCGCGGTGTCGGTGCCCGCCGAGGTGTCCTCGCCGGAGCGGACCACGGCGAAGCCCACCACGCCGAGCGCGACCAGGGCCGCCGCGGCCGCGCCCGCCACCACCAGGGCGCGCTTGCGGCGCGCGGGGACGCGGCCCATCTCCACCGCGGAAAAGTCGAAGGGCGGCAAGGCGGTCGGGGGCAGCGCGGTCGGGGGCGGCGCTGTCGGCGGCAGCGGCGTGTGCGGTGGCGCCGGCTGCGGCCCAGTCGCCGCCTCCCAGTCCCGCTGCACGGCGGCCCAGCTGCCCGGGACGACCGGCAGCGGTTCGGTGTTCTCGGTGCTGACCGGTGCCTCGTCCCCCGGCGGATCCGCTTCTGCGTCCATCCGTCCCTCTCGGTGAGTTGTCACGGCCGACCCCGTGACCGAATGCCTCGCCCCTAGAGGGTAGTAGGCCCGCGTGGAAGCCGGTAAGCCCGCTCGGTGCCACCGCGGCCGACACGGAAAACTAGGGTGACGCAATGCCCCTTGTGACCTATCAGCTCGACGGCCACGTCGCAACGATCACTCTGGACCGCCCCGAGGCGCGCAACGCGATCAACGGTGCGCTGCGCCAGGATCTGAACGCGGCCTGGGACCGGTTCCGCGACGACGAGGACGCCTGGGTGGGGATCCTGACCGCCAACGGCGACGTCTACTGCGCCGGCGGGGACCTCAAGGACGGCGCGGGTTCGGTGGGCACCTTCGGCGGCACCTTCTGGGAGAAGCCGACCATCAACAGCTTCGAATCGGGCATGGAACTGTTCAAGCCCACCATCGCCGCGGTGCACGGCCCGTGCATCGGCTACGGGCTGACCGGGGTGCTGTTCTGCGACTTCGTCATCGCCTCCACCGAGGCCAGCTTCTGCTTCCCGGAGGTCTCGATCGGCGTGCCGACCATCGTCGGAGCGATCCGGCTGCCGCAGCGCGTCGGCTGGGCCAACGCCATGGAACTGTTGCTCACCGGCAAGCCGATCAGCGCCGAGCGGGCCTACGAGATGGGCCTTGTCTGGCGGCTGGTCGAGCCCGCGGATCTGCAGGCCGAGGCGCGCGCCTGGGCGCAGACTCTCACCGAGGCCGCGCCGCTGGCCCAGCGAGCCACCAAGGAGGTCGCCTGGCGCACCGCCGACATGGGCTGGATCGAGTCGGTGCGCTTCGGCGAGGTGATGCGCAAGGTGGCCGGCGCCACCGAGGACGTAGGCGAGGGCATCACGGCGTGGCGGGAGAAGCGTCCACCGCAGTGGCGGGGCCGGTGAGTGGCGCCGTGACCGAACAACCGCGGACCGAACAACCGCTGACCATCCCGACGCTGCTGCACCGCGCGGCGCGCGATTTCGGCACCGACGCGTACGTGGTCACCCCGCAGGACCGGCTCGACTACCGCGCGGCCGACACGCGCTCCGGCGAGGCGGCGCGGTGGCTGCTGGGCCACGGCGTCGGTAAGGGCACCCGGGTCGGGTTGTTCTTCCCCAACGGCATCGACTGGATCACCTGGTGGCTGGCGGCCTCCCGGATCGGGGCGCTGGTGGTCCCGCTGAGCACGCTGTACACCCCGGCCGAGATCGCCAAGGTGCTCCGCCTGGCCGACATCGCGACCCTCGTGGCCCCGGCGCGGGTGCTGACCCACGAGGTGGCCGACAAGCTCGAGGCCGCGCTGCCCGGGCTCGCCGACGCCACCTCGCCGCGGCTGGCCCTGTCGGCGGCCCCGTATCTGCGTTCCGTCGTACTCACCGGCGAGCACGATCGGCGTTGGGCCACCCCGGTGCGCCCGGAAGACGCGGTGTCCCAAGACATCCTGGCGGCGGTGCAGCGCGAGGTCTCCCCCGCTGATCCGGCGATCATGGTGCACACCTCCGGCTCCACGGCCGACCCCAAGGGCGTGGTCCACACCCACGGGACGCTGGTGCGGCAGACCTCGACCTGGCCGGCCGCCATCCACGCGGTCACCGGGCAGCCGACATCACCGCGCATCCTGTGCGCCATGCCGTTCTTCTGGATCGGCGGGGTGCTGGCCGCCATGGGCGCCCTGCACGATTCGCTGGCGCTGCTGGTGCTGGACCGCCTCGACCCCGGCACCGCGCTGGATCTCATCGAACGGGAGCGCGCCACCGGCATCGTGGGCTGGCCGGCGTTCACCCAGAAACTGCGCGACCACCCGAGTTTCGCCGACCGCGACCTGAGCAGCGCCCCGATGCTGCGCGACGGGCCGGTCGACATCGCGATGACCGATGTCCCCGACGGGTTCCCGGTCCACCGCACCATGTCGGAGACCGCCGGCGGCTTCGTGCACACCGAGATGAAGATCGTCGACGAGCACGGAAACCCGGTGCGCGCCGGCGAGGTCGGGGAACTGCTGGTGCGCGGGATCGGCGTGATGGCCGGCTACAACAAGCGGGAGCGCTGGGAGACCTTCGACGCCGACGGCTGGTATCACACCGGCGACCGGGTCTATCGCCGCGAGGGCGATCCCCGGCTGTTCTACGTGGGTCGCAGCAGCGAACTGATCAAGTCGGCCGGGGCCAACGTGTCGCCGCTGGAGGTGGAGGCCGTGCTCGGCGGGTTCGACGACGTGGCCCAGTGTGTCGTCGTCGGCGTCGAGCACCCGGAGCGCGGCGAGCAGGTGTGTGCGGTGCTGGTCCCCGCCGCGACCGAGATCGACGTGTCGGCACTCGAGCGGCGTGCCCGCGAGCAGCTGTCCAGCTACAAGGTGCCCACCCGCTGGATCGTCGTCAGCGCCGACCAGATCCCCACCCTGGCCAGCGGGAAGCTGGACCGAAAGTCGTTGCGCTCGTGGGTGCTGGAGCACCACCCGGCGTGAATCCGTCAGCGGCCCAGCCAGTTGCGCACCCGGGTGCCCAGCGGGTGCTTGACCGTCAGCGAGCTGAACCACAGCTTGCCGCGCACCACCAGGTGCACGCGGCCGGCGGGCGGGCCCGGGCGGATCTTCGAGTTTGCGGTGCTGGCCGAGCACCGCAGCCCGTTGACGTCGGCGGTGAAGTCCTCGGGCACCGTGATGTCGATGCTGCCGCAGATGTCGTCGATTTCGATGGTGACGACCGGGGTGCGGATGTCCGCCTGGGTGAAATCGAGATGCACATCGGACAGCCGACTCTTGACGGTGATCAGCTCGGGGGCCTGCCAGTCGCCCGCGCGTCGGATCGTCGACATGGTGGCGTGCAGGGGCAGCGGCGCCAGACCCGCGCCCGACGCCAGGGGCACCGGCGCGCCCGACAGTTGCATGCCGGGCAGATCGGCCACGACCGCGCCGAGTTCACCTCGGGTCCGGGCCGCCATCGCGGTGTCCATCCGTTCGCTGAATTCGTCGAGCGTGAGCATGCCCTCGCCCACCGCACGCTGCAGGAGTCCGGCAACGTGTTCGCGATCGGCATCCCCTACGCGTAAGTCCCGTGGGTCCATTCGCTCCAGGGTAGCGACGCTCCGACGCTGCGGGTCCTGCCGCGCGGTGGGCGCGCCGACGGGCACCTCGGTCCGGGTACGTTCCGAGGCATGACGAATCAGCGACCACACGAATACCGAGAGCCCGGATCCTGGTCCGCCCGACTGTGGGCCGAGATCGAGGCCGGTCAGTTCGCCGCGATCCTCGAGCATCCGTTCGTCACCGGACTGACCGACGGGACACTGCCGTCGGATGTGTTCGCGCACTACGTGGCTCAGGACGTGCTCTACTTGCGGGACTATTCGCGCGCCTTGTCGATCGTGTCGGCGAAGGCCCCGCGACCGGCGGACTCCGCGATGTTCGCCCGGCACGCGGCCGAGGTGTTCGACGTCGAACTGGAACTGCACAACACGTTGTTGCCCCAATTGGGTATCAGCGCCGCCGATATCGAGGCCGTCGCGGTCGCGCCCACCACCCAGGCCTACACCAGCTATCTGCTCGCCACGGCCTACGGCGGCGGTTTCGCCGACGGCCTGGCCGCCGTGCTGCCCTGCTACTGGATCTACGCGCGGGTGGGTAGCGAACTGCTGCGGCGCGGCTCGCCCGACCCGCGCTATCAACTGTGGATCAACAGCTACGGTGGCGACGAATTCGCCGCCACCGTCGCCGAGGTGCTCGACCTCACCGACCGGCTCGGCCCGACACTGACCGCGGCCGACGAGGCCGCGGCGCGAGCGCATTTCACGACGACGTCACGCTACGAGTGGATGTTCTTCGACGCCGCTCACCGGCTGGAGCGTTGGCCGGTATGAGGCGGGTGGATCAACGCTTGCGTTCGCGCACCTTGTAGGTCGCCGGCCAGGACATCCGGCTCTCGTCGCCGGTCAAGGTGGTGCCGCTGCCGCCGACCTTGATGTTGTAGGCCTCCTGATCGGGACCGACCTCGCGTTCGACGTGTTGTTGCGCCAGGTAGTACAGCTCGTCGATGGCGGCCTCGCTGTAGGCGACGAAGGTGGTCTTGCGCTCGATGTCGTCGATGCCCTCCATCATCTTGTCGGGCAGGTACCGCGACGCCAGCGCCGCCAGACCGAGCAGCGAGATCGGGATCACCCAGTAGCAGACGAACGACAGCGGTGTCCTGGTGTCGAGGATCGTCGCGTCCCCCTGCACGATCGGCGGGATCGCCGAGGACAGCGTCATGCCGGCGAACGCCGCGACCCAGACCCAGGTCAACACGGTCGTGATCCGTTTGAACAGATCGCTTTCCACGACCCCGGGCGGCTGACCGACCTCAGCGAACTCCCGGACGAAGGGCCGGCCGGCCAGCAGTCCGATCAGCGCGACCAGGAAGATGCCCGCGTTGCTGAGCGGCTGCATCCACCGCTCCATGAACTCCTGGCTGGCGATGAAGGTCAGGATGGTGAGGACGACAAACGTTGCCAGCGCCCCGATTTCGAGCGATCGGCCGGGCCCGCCGGTCACCCGGCCGATGAGCGCGGCACCGATCGCGACGGCCAGCGCGACGAGCACCGCCGTGTGGAAGGGGACGTTACCGACCAGGATCCAGTAGACGATCCATGGCGCGAAAGCAATCAATGTGCCCACGGCTGGTCAGTCTAAGGGCTTACCGTTGCCCTATCGGCACCGCCACCCGCCCCGCGGCGTCATTCGATGATGCGCGACAGGTAGGGCGCCATGTTGTTGGTCCGCACCGGTGACACCGCGACGGCCGGGGTGGTGGCCTCGAGCATCTGGCCGTTGCCGAGGAACAACGCGACGCTCTGGGTGCCCTCCGGACCGTAGAAGATCAGGTCGCCGGGCAGCGCCAGCGACGGCGGGATCTTGCGGCCGACCTTGTACTGCTCGCCCGAGGAGCGCGGCAGTTTGATGCCGACGCCGCCGAAGGCGTAGACGATCAGGCCCGACGCGTCGAAGCCGGCGACCCGCGGACGCGGTTCCTGCACGGCGGGAGTGGTACCGAAGATGCTGACCAGCGGGTCCGGTTCGACGGCGCTGGTGATTTCCGGTTCGGCGCCCAGTGTCGGCCCGGAGATGTCGCCGCCGCCGTAGGTGTACGGCACGCCGCGCTGCGCCAGCGCGCGGGCGATCACGTAGTCGATGGCTTGCTGATTGGCCGCGGGCCGGGCGGCAGCCGGCCCGGGTGCCACCAGTGCACCGGCGAGTGCCAGGGCCACACCCAGAACAAGCGCGCAGAGGCGTTTCATCGATGTTCGATTCTCTTCGGGACGAAAGTTTCGCTCTCACTTGTACCGCGCGCGCCCGAGGCGGCGCCAATTGCGCGCGGGCACAAGGCCAATGAGATGCACGACCGTGACCCAACGGTGACTGATCGCCACGCAAACACGAACGCCCGCCGCGGAACGGCCGTGAGACCGTTGCCGAGGCGGGCGCCCGGAGAAATTCAGTTGTGTCGGACTACTTCCGTGTCGGACTACTTCGTGGCGGCCAGCGCGGCGTCGTAGTCGGGCTCGGAGCCGATCTCGGGGACGAGTTCGGTGTAGACGACCTTGCCGTCCGCCCCGATCACGACGACGGCGCGGCCCAGCAGGCCGGCCATCGGCCCGTCGGCGATGGTGATGCCGTAGTCCTCACCGAAGCTGTCGCGGAACGCCGACGCGGTGGTGACGTTCTCGATGCCCTCGGCGCCGCAGAACCGCTTCTGCGCGAACGGCAGATCCTTGGAGACGCACAGCACCGACACACCGCCGGCGGCCGCGCGCTCGTTGAAGGACCGCACGCTGGTCGCGCAGACCGGGGTATCTACCGACGGAAAGATGTTGAGCAGCACGGCTTTCCCGCTGAACTGCTCGTTGTCGACCGCGCCGAGATCGGTGCCGACCAGCTTGAACGCCGGCGCCGAGGAGCCGACCGCGGGCAGTTCGCCGACCGTGTTGATGGGGTTTCCACGCAAGGTTATCTGTGCCATGGCCCCAGTGTGCCAACACCGCGCCGGTCTGTGGTGGCCAGGGGTGGTACCCGCGCGTTCCAGCCGCCCCCGCCCCGGTCAGCCCGCGGACCGGGCGATCTCAAGCCGGCGCCGCCAGCGGTCCACCCGCTGCGGGTCGGTCACCGCGAACCGTTCCAGCAGGTCAGGGACCGGGCCGGGGGGCATCGGCGCGGCCGGCAGGTACCCGTCGGCCCCGGTCAGCGACCGCGCCGCGCTGACCAGGTCACCGGTCAGCTGGGCGCGCTCGCCGACGCCGCACGCGTGCTCCAGCTCGGGCAGCGCCGCCGCCAGCGCGATCGCCCCCGCCAGGCCGACGGTGCTCACCGCCGAGGACATGACCGCGCACGGCAGCCCGAGGGTTTCGCCGACCCGCAGCGCCCGTCGGACTCCCCCGAGCGGACCGCAGTCGAGCACGACGACGTCGGCGGCTTCGAGCAGCGCCCCGCTCCCCCGTCCGGCGCCGTGCTGCCGGGCCGCGTCGACGCCGATGCGCACGCCGACCGTGCGGCGCAGCGCGGCCATCTCGGGCAGCGACGCGCAGGGCTGCGCCACGAAATCCAGATCCCCGGCGGCCCGGGCCAATTCGGCGATGATCGACGCCGCGGTGGCCGGATCCCAGGCCGCCCCGGCGCGGCACCGCAGCCGGCCGCCGGGACCGAGCGCGTCGCGCACCGCCTCGACGCGGGCGATGTCGGCGGCGCGCGAGGGCGCATCACCGCCGGCGGTGCCCACGGTCACCTCGGCGGTGCGGCAGCCGCTGTCGGCGACCAGGCGGTGCGCGCGGTCGGCGGCCACCGCGGGGACGCTGACGGCGACCGGCACCCGTCCGCGCACCGCGTCGGGCCAGCCGACCGTGCCGGGTTCGGTCGCCGCCGTCAGCCAGCGCGCCAGTTCGGCCGGATCCGCGGACTCGGCCGGGCTGAACTCGCCCCAGCCCTGCGGCCCCTCGATCAGCATCCCCTCCCGCACCCCGGTGCCGTCGGCGAGCGGGATGGCGAAGATCCGCGCGCGGTCCAGGTCGATCAAAGTCTGCACAATCACGGCACGCTAGCCCAGATCGCAGCCGATCCGGCCTGATCCAACACGAATATTGCCATTCTCTTGACCGATTCCAGAAAAGGGGTAAGTATGTCCACATGACCTCGGCAACCGAGTACGCAGACCAACTGCGTGCGGCCGATCTTCGGGTGACCCGCCCCCGGATTGCGGTCCTGGGCGCGGTGCACGCGCACGCGCACGCTGACACCGACACCATCATCCGCGCGGTCCGCGCGGAGTTGCCCGATGTTTCGCACCAGACGGTGTACGACTCGTTGAACGCGCTGACCGCCGTCGGGCTGGTGCGCCGCATCCAACCGTCGGGATCGGTCGCCCGCTACGAATCCCGCGTCGGCGACAACCACCACCACATCGTGTGCCGCTCGTGCGGCGAGATCGCCGACGTCGACTGCGCCGTCGGTGACGCCCCCTGCCTGACCGCCTCCGATGACCATGGCTTCGCGATCGACGAGGCCGAGGTCATCTATTGGGGCCTGTGCCCCGCCTGCGTAGCTACCCATATGTCGGGATCACACCCGTGATCACAGCCCGTCACACCACTCCCGAAAGGAAACGCAGTGCCTGAGGACAATGCCGTAGAGCATCCCCCGATTGGCGAGGCCCAGACCGAACCGGCAGAGACCAGCGGTTGCCCGATGGTCATCAGGCGGCCGGTCGAGGGCGGCAGCAACCGCGACTGGTGGCCCAACGCGGTCAACCTGAAGATCCTGCAGAAGAACCCCGACGTCATCGATCCCAACGACGAGGACTTCGACTACCGCCAGGCCGTGCAGACCATCGACTTCGAGGAACTGGAACGCGATTTCGACGAGTTGATGACCACCGCCCAGGACTGGTGGCCGGCCGACTTCGGACATTACGGCCCGCTGTTCGTCCGGATGACGTGGCATGCCGCCGGCACCTACCGGGTCCAGGACGGCCGCGGCGGCGCGGGCCGGGGCCAGCAGCGCTTCGCCCCGACCAACAGCTGGCCCGACAACGTCGGGCTGGACAACGCCCGCCGACTGCTGTGGCCCATCAAGAAGAAGTACGGCAAGAAGCTGTCCTGGTCGGACCTGATTGTCTACGCCGGCAACCGGGCCCAGGAACAGATGGGCTTCAAGTCCGCGGGATTCGTCTTCGGCCGCCCGGATTACTGGGAGCCCGAGGAGGACATCTACTGGGGTGCGGAGGCCGAGTGGCTGGGCACCCGGGAGCGCTACGCCGGCTCCAACGGTGACCGGACCCGGCTGGAGAATCCGCTGGCCGCGTCCACCATGGGCCTGATCTACGTCAATCCCGAAGGCCCCGAGGGCAATCCGGATCCGCTGGCCGCGGCCATCGACATCCGTGAGACCTTCGGCCGGATGGCGATGAACGACGTCGAGACCGCGGCGCTGATCTGCGGCGGGCACACCTTCGGCAAGACCCACGGCAACGGCGACGCCAGCGTCCTGGGCCCCGAGCCCGAGGCCGCCGCGCTGGAGAACATGGGCCTGGGCTGGCGCAACCCCAACGAGACCGGCAACCCCAACGACAAGGTCGCCAGCGGGTTGGAGGTGACCTGGACGCACACCCCGACCAAGTGGGACAACAGCTTCCTGGAGATCCTCTACAGCAACGAGTGGGAGCTGTTCAAGAGCCCCGCCGGTGCGAACCAGTGGCGGCCCAAGGACAACGGCTGGGCCAACTCCGTGCCGACGGCCGACCTCAAGGGCCGGACGCATCCGTCGATGCTCACCACCGACCTGTCGATGCGGTTCGATCCGATCTACGGTGAGATCACCCGCCGTTGGCTGGACAACCCCGAGGAACTACGCGAGGAGTACGCCAAGGCGTGGTTCAAGCTGCTGCACCGCGACCTGGGCCCGGTCTCGCGTTACCTCGGACCGCTGGCGCCCAAGGAGACCTGGCTGTGGCAGGACGTCACCCCGGCCGGTAAGCAGCTCTCCGATGCCGACATCGCCACCCTCAAGGCCGCGATCGAAGCCTCGGATCTGACTGTGGCGCAGCTGGTTTCGACTGCGTGGAAGGCGGCGTCGTCATTCCGTGCCAGCGACATGCGCGGTGGGGCCAACGGTGCCCGGATCCGGCTGCAGCCGCAGCTGGGCTGGGAGTCCAACGAGCCCGACGAGCTGGCCCAGGTCATCGGCAAGCTCGAGGACATCCAGCGCAGCGCCGGCGTCGACGTGTCGTTCGCCGACCTGGTGGTGCTCGGCGGCAACGTCGGCGTCGAGAAGGCCGCCAAGGCAGCCGGGCACGACGTCGTGGTGCCGTTCAGCTCGGGCCGCGGCGACACCACCCAGGATGAGGTCGATGTCGACTCCTTCGCCTACCTGGAGTTGCGGGCCGACGGATTCCGCAACTACCTCGGCAAGGGCCTGGAGGTGCCGGCCGAGTACCAGCTCATCGACCGGGCCAACCAGCTGAAGCTGTCGGCGCCGGAGATGACGGTGCTCGTCGGCGGTCTGCGCGCCCTGGACACCAACTTCGGTGGTTCGAAGCTCGGTGTGCTGACCGAGCGGCCGGGACAGCTGACCAATGACTACTTCGTCAACCTCACCGACATGGGCCTCAAGTGGGAGCCGTCGTCCGCCGACGACGGCACCTACGTCGGCAAGGACCTCCTCAGCGGCGAGCAGAAGTACACCGCCAGCCGGGTCGACCTGCTGTTCGGTTCCAACTCGCAGCTGCGGGCGCTGACCGAGTTCTACGCCGAGGACGATTCCGAGGACAAGTTCGTCAAGGACTTCGTCGCGGCCTGGACCAAGGTGATGGACGCCGATCGCTACGACATCGGCAAGGGAGCCTGACTGCAGCCCTCGAATGCGGTGCCCCGCGAGCTTCGGCTCGCGGGGCACTGTCGTCTCGGCTGGGGCGTCGTTCCCCGGTCAGGCCGGCCGGGGTAGTCGCGCGGCGATCAGCGGCGCGATCCGGGCCGCGAGGTAGGCGTGGCCGGCGTCGGTGGGGTGCACGCCGTCGGGTCCGATCAGGCCCGGTCGATTCATGAACCAGCCGGCCGCGAGGGGATCGAAGAAGCTGCCCCCGGCCGCGGTGGCTTCGGCCCGCAGGACATCGCGGATGCCCAGCACCACCGGCGGCACGTCCGGGGTGGGCCAGGCCGGCCCGATCACCAGCAGCCGCGCCCGCGGTGCGCGGCGCTGGGCCAGGTCGAACACCTGGCGCACGCGGGTGCGCAGCCGCTCCGGGGGCACCCCCTGATCGTTGCGCGAGCCGAAGAAGACCACCACCGCGTCGTCGGCGCGGGTGGCCCGCACGGTGAGATCGGCGAAGACGCTGCCGCGGTTGCCCACGGTGTCGTAGCCGGCGCGGCCCTCGGCGGCGACGTCGGCAACCACCTGGATGCCGCGCCGGGCCAGGCGTTGCCAGGCCAGGGCGGTCCAGTTCTGCGGACCCATTCCGCCGTCGACGGTGCCCGTGGTGTAGGAATCGCTGATCACCGCGACCCGCTGCAACGGCAATTCGCTGGTCGCGGGCTCGATCTCGGTACGGGGCGGTGCGCCGAGCAGCAACGCCAACGCGATCAGCAACGCACCCACCCGCGACAGACTCACGCGCGTGATCCTACGGCCGACAACGCCGGAGAACCGCCGCGCCACAGCGCAATTGCGCGCGGTCTCATCCGACCCGCACGGGCGCCCGCGCCGCGACGGCGTCCTCGGACGCCGCGG
The DNA here is from genome assembly GCF_900637205.1 of Mycolicibacterium chitae. Classification (NCBI taxonomy): domain Bacteria; kingdom Bacillati; phylum Actinomycetota; class Actinomycetes; order Mycobacteriales; family Mycobacteriaceae; genus Mycobacterium; species Mycolicibacterium chitae. The sequence continues at coordinate 2,480,075 of NZ_LR134355.1, read as the reverse complement.
GCCGCGACGGATGCGGCCCGGACTCGACCATGCTGCGCATCCACTTGCGCGCCGGTTCCTCCACGCCGTGATAAAGCGCGACCGCACCGGCGACGGCCACCGCCACGATGCCCAGCAGCAGCCACGGGCCCCCAGCGCCCTGCAGCGTCAGTTCGAACTGCTGGGCGGCCCACTTCCAGGCCGTGTGCACCAACTCGTGAAACATGTAGAAGGCGAACGAGATCTGCCCGCCGTAGACCAGCACCCGGGTGGCCAGCAGCGACGGCAGCGCTCCGACGCCGATGGCCAGGGTGACCACCAACGGGACGAAGAGCAGGTCGACCACGCCGCCGCTGTCGATCACGCCGGGAATCGGGTGCGCGTCGAGCCAGTACAGCAGCGCGACGATGACCCCGACCAGCAGCAGCGACAGCGCCCCGGCGACCTGCCGGTGCCGGTGGCTCAGCCGCAGCCGCCGCACCGCCGCGCAGGCCAACGCCCCGGCCAGGAACTGCATGATGATGCGCGGCAGCCAACTCCAGGGCGTGTAGAACTCGCCGCTCCCCAGCAGCAGCAGGACCGGGGGCGCCGACGCCGCGACGGCCAGCAGCACCAGGCTGCGCGCCCGGGTGACGGCCGCGACCCGGAAGATCACCAGCACCAACGCGCCGAACAGCAGGTACGCCAACCATTCCGCGCTGATCGACCAGGCCGGCCCGTCCCAGCTGGACCCGTCGAAGTACGGCTGGAACCAGAGTTGTACCAGGAAGAACTGCCGCAGGTAGCTGATCGCGGTGAGCGAGGACGCCTCCTCCGACGGGATGTGCCCCACGTGGAGGGTGAAGATGATCCAGGCGGCCGCCAGATGCATGGTGACCAGATAGATCGGCCACACCCGGGCCAGCCGCAGCCACAGGAAGTGCACGGTGGCCCGCGTCGACCACGCCGGCCCGAGGCGATCCAGGTAGGTCCAGGTCAACACGAAACCGCTGAGGATGAAGAACAGGTCCACGCCCTGGGCGCCGCAATCGAGCAGCGGCGCCAGCGCCTCGCTCACCTCCGGGGCCGCCTCGTCCAGCAGCGCGCGGAAGTGGAACAGCACCACCCACAGCGCGGCGAAGATCCGCAGCCCGGTCAGGGCCTTGATCTCTCCACCGCGGATCTCTCCACCGCGCACGAAACACACTTCCCGTGAGGCTGCTTGGTCTCTCGCGCTTCGGCGAGTCTTCCGGGCGGTCGGAGTCGCACGACCTGACAACCGGCAGTCGGTAGCGTAACAGCGTTGCGGCGCGTAGTCGGTCGTCCACACCGCGCGGCGGCTTTCCCAGCGCGCATCAGTATTGTCGTTGTTTGCCAGACCTTTTCGTCAGTGCGCCCCACCAGTGAGGAATCCATGTCACAGCCGGTTGTCGTCGCGCTGGCGCTGATCGCGGCGTTGTGCGCGGCCCTCGGCATCGTGGTGCGCCAGCTGGCCACCAGGGACGTGCCCGCCGAGGCCGGCATGAGTTCGGCGATCGTCACCTCGTTGCTGCGCACCCCGCTGTGGTGGGCGGGTCTGGCGACCGCCGCCGCCGGGTACGGCTTCCAGGCGCTGGCGCTGTCGTTCGGGTCGTTGATGCTGGTGCAACCGTTGCTGGTGTCCGCGTTGCTGTTCGCGCTGCCGATCAGCGCGCGACTGGCGGGCCGGCGGGTCAGCCGCACCGAATGGGGCTGGGCCGTGCTGCTCACCGCGGCGCTGGCGGTCTTCGTCCTGGTGGCCCATCCCCGCCAGGGACACAACGACCCGTCCCCGCAGACCTGGCTGGTGGTCAGCGCGATTCTGGTCCCGCTGGTCCTCGGGTGTGTGCTGTGCGCGTCGCGGGCCGTCGGCACCCAGCGCGCCCTGTATCTGGCCACCGCCGTCGGCGTGCTGTTCGGTCTCATCGCGGTCCTGACGAAGCTATGTACGCACCGGCTGCAGGTGGGATCCTGGCGCGCGATGCTGGAGACCCCGGCGCCGTATGTGCTCGTGGTGCTGGCTGTCGTCGCCACCGTGCTGCAGCAGTCGGCTCTGCACGCCGGGGCGCTGCCGGCCTCGGTGCCCGCGATGCTGGTGCTCGAACCGGTAGCCGCGGTGCTGCTGGGCACCCTGGTCCTCGGCGAACAACTGACCGCCCACGGGCTGGGTCTGGTGGCGCTGCCGTGCGCGCTGGTGGCGTTGGCGGCGGCCACGGTGGCCCTGGGCCGCGACTCGGGAACCCTCGACGAGCGCATCGCCGCCCAACCCTTACCAAAGAATTAGACCGGGCACCCGGTGACCTTAGAGTAGCCACTTAATGTCGCGGTGGAGGCACAGAACAACACGCCACCGAAATGAGGCCGAACATGAACCGCTACGGAAATCCTGTGTTCGACTGCAACGGCGCGCGGCTGCGGGCGCAGAGTCGCCGACTGGCCACCGTTGTCACGATCAGCGGCGAGGTCGACATGGTCAACGTCGATCGCGTCACCAAACATGCCCGACGCTACGTCCTGGCCGCCACCTCGGTGGTGCTGGACCTCAGCGGCGTCCTGCACATGGACGATCACGGCCTGGCGCTGCTGCGCGCATTCGACGAGGACTGCGCCGAGACCGGCCAGGACTGGGTCCTGATCCCCAGCGACGCCGTGATCGACGTGCTGGCCGGCACCCGCGATGCCTACCCGATCGCGGGCTCGGTCCCCGAGGCGTTGAACTACTTCGCCGACGAGACCCAGCGGCGCCGCACCCTGCTGCTGCCGCTGCTGAGCAAGTCCGCCTAAACTGTCGCCGATGGCGACCCTGACATCACTGAATCTCGCCCATCCGCACACCAACCCCGCTGCCACGTCGAGGCCGACCGGCATCAACAAGGTGCCCACCACCGAGCCGGTCGCCATCACGGCCCCCGGCTCACGACTCGAGGGCGCCGGCAGCGGGTTGGCGGGCGACACCATCGGCGACCGCAAGCATCACGGCGGTGACGATCAGGCCGTATACGCCTATGCGCGGGAGGATCTCGACGGCTGGCAGCAGCGGCTCGACCGCGAGCTGACCGACGGGATGTTCGGCGAGAACTTCACCACCATCGGCGTCGACGTCACCGGCGCGCGGATCGGCGAGCGCTGGCAGGTCGGCGACGACGGGCTGGTCCTGGAGGTCACCTCGCCGCGGACACCATGCCGGACGTTCGTGGAGTGGCTGGGCATCGACGGCTGGATCAAGACCTTCACCCAGGCGGCGGTCCCGGGCGCGTATCTGCGCGTGGTGCACCCGGGCACCGCCCGGTCCGGCGATCGCATCGTCGTCACCGACCGCCCCGACCACGACATCACGGTCGGACTGGTGTTCCGGGCGATGCTGCTCGAGCCGGAGCTGTTGCCGCGCCTGGCCGACGTCGACGCGCTGCCGGCCCGCATCCGCGACGCCGCCCGGCAGCGCGTCGGCTAGCGGGCGTCGTGGATCTCCCCCGCCCCGACCCCGACCAACCGCACCTCGCCGACGTGGTGCCCGCGGTGCTGGCCGCCATGGGCGTCACCGGTTTCGAGGCGCGAATCCCGTTGGCGGCCCAGGTGTCCGGGGCGTGCGTGCTGCTCATCGACGGGCTGGGCGCCGACCTGCTCGACGAGCATGCCGAGGACGCCCCGGTGCTGGCCGGGCTGCGCGGACCCTCGGTGCACGTCGGCTTCCCCGCCACCACCGCGGCCGGCCTGGCCGCCGTGGGCACCGGCCACCGCTCCGGCGAACACGGCCTGGTCGGCTACACGTTCCTGGTGCCCGACACCGGGGTGATCAACGCGCTGCGCTGGCGGCCCCACCCATGGGGCCCGGATCTGCGCGATCAGGTGATACCCGAGGAAATCCAGCCGCTGCCAACCACATTCGAGCGGGCCACCACGGCCGGCGTTGCGGTCAGCGTAATCTCGGGCGCGGAGTTCACCGGCTCCGGGTTGACCCGCGCGGTGCTGCGCGGCGGCCGCTACGTCGGGGTGCACGCCCTGGGCGACCTGGCGGCGTCGGTCAGCTCGACCATCGCTGAGGGCGGCTTCTGCTACGGCTATCACAGCGAACTGGATCTGGTCGGACACCTGCACGGCCCCGGGTCGACGGCCTGGCGCATGCAGTTGCGGCAGGTCGACCGGTTGGTGGAATCCGTCGTCGAGACACTGCCGCCGGGCGGGCTGCTCGCGGTGGTCGCCGACCACGGGATGGTGACCGCCGACCCGGCAACCGGCGTCGACCTCGACGCCGAACCCGCATTGTTCGACGGGGTGGACGCCGTCGGCGGCGAAGCCCGGGCCCGCCACGTCTACACCCGCGCCGGCGCCACCGAGGACGTGCTGCAGGCCTGGCGCGCGCGGTTGGGGCCCAGCGCCTGGGTGGTCTCGCGGGACGAGGCCATCGCCGCCGGCTGGTTCGGGCCCCGGGTACGCGACGCCGTGCGGCCGCGGATCGGGGACGTGGTGGCCGCGGCCCGCGATTCGGCGGTGCTGCTGCGGCGCACCGCCGAACCGCTCGAGTCGGCGCTGGTCGGCCACCACGGCTCACTGACCAGCGCCGAGCAGCGTGTCCCGCTGCTGCTCGCCTACGGCTGACGGGCGCCGGATAGCCTGTCTCACCGTGATCGTGCTGCTGCCGCCCTCGGAAACCAAACGCGTCGGCGGCGAGGGCCCGCCGCTGCGGACGACCTCGCTGAGCTTCCCCGCGCTCAATCCGTTGCGCGACAACCTCGTCGACGAGCTCGTCGCGCTCGCCGCCGACCCCGATGCCAGCCGTCGCGCCCTGGGCCTGTCGCCCAAACAGGACGCGGAGATCGAGCGGAATGCGGCGCTGCGGACCTCACCGACGGCCCCGGCGATCCTGCGCTACACCGGGGTCCTCTACGACGCGCTCGACATCGAATCCCTGAGTGCGGCAGCGCGTTCCCGCGCCGACGCGCGCCTGGCGGTCGGCTCCGCGCTGTTCGGGCTGCTGCGCGCCGACGACGCGGTGCCGGCCTACCGCCTCTCGGCGTCCTCCAAGCTGCCGGGACAACCGACGCTGGCGTCGCGGTGGCGGCCGGTGCTGGAACCCGTACTCGCCGAACTGGCCGCCGGCGAACTCGTCGTCGACCTGCGCTCGGGTTCCTATGCCGGCCTCGGCCGGCTGCCCGGTGCCGTCGACGTCGACGTGGTGGCCGAGCACGCCGACGGGCACCGGACCGTCGTGAGTCATTTCAACAAGGCCCACAAGGGACGGCTGGCCCGCGTGCTCGCGACCAGTCGCGCCGAACCGGACACCGCCGCGGGTGTCGCGGCCATTGCTCGCCGCGCCGGCATGCGGGTGGAACGGACCGGTGAAGAGTTGACCGTCGTGGTTGCCGCCTAGGTCGGGCACTCAGCCACGCCAGGCGGCGGCAAGCGCCGACGGCGTGGTCGGAGCCAACGGCGCCGTCAGCGCGACAGGTGCTTGGGACATGAATCGCGGTGTACGCCCGCGGTGCTCATCGGCGGCGTGCACGGTGAACGGGTGCACGAGGTACATGTCGCCGGCCTGGCCTGTCGCGTGCGCGACGGAACGGCCCGTGCTGGCCCGGTCCACCAGCCCTCCAGCCGCGACGGGCCCCATCAGGTCGTCGCCCAGCACCTTCGCCACGTCTCGATGGGAGCCCACCCGGATGCGCGTCGGCGCATCGTCGGGTCCGACATTTGATAGCAGCGTCAGCAATAGGACAGTCTGCGGTCGCCCGCTCACCGCCCACGAGCCATCCGGCAGCGGAGTATTCAGATCGACGTGCCAGCCGCGGTCGTCGGCAGCGGAGCGCCCGGGAAAGCGCACCGGGATATTGCCCAGGGAACCACGGGGTTCCCATCCGCCGGGCCCACAGATCTGATCGAGCGCCCCGCCGAGACGGTCACTGGCGGAAAGTTGTCCGAACGGTCCAGCTCCTGTCAGGTCGGCGGTCCAGACCACGGGCTGAGCCCAGCGATCGGGTTCGTCCGGTGACAACCCGATTTGTTGCCACAGCAGATCCCGGGCCTCGTCGGCGACCTCCCGCGGGGCAGCCTGCTCCACCTTCACGAACCCGGCACGGATGAATTCCTCGACGTCGGCCATGAAACCCACGGTGCCGAACCACGCACCGGACGTCGAGTGATTTTCGGACGTCGGCCCGCGCCGAGACTGCAGCGACCCTCGAGTCTGAGGTCGAACCTTTGCACGGCGGCTGCAGTCTCGGTGACGTTGCTCAGGCCTTGGCGAGTTGCTTCTGCTCGTAGAGCCGGGCCCACTCGGCGCGGGGCCGGATCGAGGTGTCGACATCGGTGGCGTTGGCGCGCAACGCCTTCACCGTGGCCTGCTCCTTGGGGGTCAGCTTGAACGGATCCCAGCCGAAGAAGCGGCAGGAGTTCTCCCAGGTGATCTTGTTGATGTCGGAGTCGCTGGCTCCGGCGTCGTTGAGCTCGGCCAGCACCTGCTCGGGGGCGTCGGGCCAGAAGCAGTCGCTGTGCGGGTAGTCGCACTCCCAGGCGATGATGTCGATGCCGATCTCGTGCCGCAGCTTCAGCGAGGTCTTGTCGGTGACGTAGCAGGCCAGCGAGTGCTCGCGGAACACATCCGAGGGCAGCTTGTCGCCGAAGTCGCGGCGCAGCCACTTCTGGTTCGTGTAGTGGCGATCGGAGCGATCCAGGTAGAACGGGATCCAGCCGATGCCGCCCTCGGAGAAGGCGAACTTCAGGTCGGGGTAGTTGCGCATCGCCGGGCCCCACAGCAGGTCCTGGGCGCACATCGCCGAGACCTGAGTGGCCAGGATGATGAGGTTGTCGATCGGCGCGTTGGGCGCCATCGAGATCGCGCCGAAGCCGGTGCCGATGTGCAGACACATCACCACGTTCTCCTCGGACAGCGTCCGGAAGACCGGGCCCCAGTAGTCCTCATCGTGGTAGCTGGGCAGACCCTCGAGGTGCGGCAACTCGGGCATGGTGACCGCGCGGCAGCCCTTGGCCGCCACCCGGCGGATCTCGTTGCACATGCCCTCGGGGCTCCAGGTGGGCAGGATCGCGATCGGGATGAAGCGGTCCGGGTAGCTGCCGGCCCACTCGTCGATGTGCCAGTCGTTGTAGGCCGACACCATGACCAGGGTGACGTCTTCGCGCGTCATGTTGAGGTGCCGCGCCGAGAATCCGGTGAAGGTCGGGAAGCACATCGAGGCCAGGATGCCGTTGCGGTTCATGTCCCGCACGCGCTCGTGCACGTCGTAGACGCCGGGGCGCATCTCGGCGAACCCGGCGGGGTCACGGCCCCACTCCTCGGCCGGCCAGGACACCACGGCGTTGAGACCGCTGACGCCCTGCGGGCGGCCCTGGTACATCCACTGGTCGACACCCTTGTCGTCGGTGACGACGATCGGCGCGTCCGCCTTGTACTTCTCGGGGACGTGGTTGAGGAACATGTCGGGCGGTTCGACCACGTGGTCGTCAATGCTCACCAGGATCAAATCGTCGACGTTCATCGGTCTCCTTCATCAGGCCGCGGTTGTGCGAGGGTGGGCTGGCCCATCCCATGCCTCCACTTGTACCCTCGATCACCATGACCGTCTCTGCGCTATCGGACAGACATAATGCAGATTCGGCCAAGCCGCGTCAGATCGATCTGCGCCGGGGTGGCCGGGCGCTGGCGGGCAGCTATCTGTACGAGGGCGACAAGCTGCTGACCGGCTGGCATTCCCACGACGTGCACCAGATCGAATACGCGATCGGCGGGGTCGTCGAGGTCGAGACCCCGGCCGGCCACTACCTGCTGCCGCCCCAGCAGGCCGCCTGGCTGCCCGTCGGCCTCGAACACTCCGCGACGATGAACCCCGACGTCAAGACCATCGCGGTGATGTTCGATCCGGAACTGCTCCCGCACGCCGGCGACCGCGCCCGGATCCTCGCGGTATCGCCGCTGATCCGCGAGATGATGATCTACGCGCTGCGCTGGCCCATCGACCGCCCGGCCGGCGATGAGGTCTCCGACGGCTTCTTCCGCACCCTGGCGCACCTGGTCACCGATGCGCTGGACCACGAGGCGCCGCTGAGCCTGCCCACCTCCGAGCACCCGATCGTCACCGCGGCCACCGCCTACACCAAGGAACACCTGCAGTCGGTCAGCGCCGAGGACGTCAGCCGCGCGGTCGCAGTCTCGGAGCGGACCCTGCGCCGGCTGTTCCAGGACACCCTCGGCATCTCCTGGCGGACCTACCTGCTGCACGCCCGGATGCTGCGGGCGATGGCGTTGCTGGCATTGCCCGACACCAGCGTGCAGGACGTGTCCAGCGCGGTCGGGTTCGACAACCTGAGCTCCTTCACCCGCGCGTTCGCGCAGTTCAGCGGCGAAACGCCGTCGTCGTACCGGCGCCGAGTCAAGCGCGTCGAGACGCCCGCGCGCCGCCGGTCACGGTAGCGATTTCGTCGCTGAAATGTGTCGTGCGACACTTTTGCCATGCGAAATCCACTCGGCGCACCGAAGCTGGCGCGGCCCAAGCTCGAGGGCACCATCGCCGTGGGTGATCTGCGGCGGGTCGGGTTTGCCGAGTTCGGCGACCCGCAGGGCCGACCGGTGTTCTGGCTGCACGGCACGCCCGGGGCGCGCCGGCAGATCCCGACCGAGGCGCGGATCTACGCCGAACAGAACCAACTGCGCCTGATCGGGGTGGACCGGCCGGGCATCGGCTCCTCGACACCGCACCAGTACGAGAACATCGGCGCCTTCGCCGACGACCTGCAGATCATCGCCGACACCCTCGGCATCGATCGGATGACCGTCGTCGGCCTCTCCGGCGGTGGCCCCTACACACTGGCCGCCGCGGCCGCCATGCCCGACCGGGTGGTGGCCGTCGGGGTGCTCGGCGGCGTCGCGCCGACCGTCGGCCCCGATGCCATCAAGGGCGGGGCGATGACGCTGGGCACCGCCGTGGCCCCGGTCCTCGAGGTGGTCGGCGAGCCCATCGGCACCGTGGCCACCGGACTGGTCCGGCTGATCAAACCCGTGGCGCTGCCCGCCCTCGAGATCTATGCCCGGGTCTCCCCCGAGGGGGACCGCCGGCTGCTCGCCCGGCCCGAGTTCAAGGCGATGTTCCTCGACGATCTGCTCAACGGTGGCCGCAAGCAGCTCGGCGCCCCGTTCGCCGACGTGGTCAACTTCGCCCGGGACTGGGGATTCCGCCTCGACGAGGTCAAGGTGCCGGTGCGGTGGTGGCACGGCGACAAGGACCACATCATCCCGCACTCGCACGGCGAGCACGTGGTGGCCCAGCTGCCCGACGCCGAGCTGTTCACGCTGCCCGGGGAGAGCCACCTCGCCGGCCTCGGCTACGCCCACGAGATCCTCGGGTCCATGTCCGAGCTGTGGGAACTCCACGCCCAGAACTGAATTCGCCCGCCGACCGGGAAGCAGCCATGAGAGCCGAAGACCACCCGAACCACACCACCGACGTGCCGATGCTGTTCCCGCCAGCGGTGGAACGCCTGCAGATCAAGTACGTCAACCCGGCCATGCGGCCCTTCGCCAAGCGGCTGCCCGGCTTCACGATCATCAAGCACACCGGGCGCACGTCCGGGACCCCGTACGAGACGATCGTGACGTCGTACCGCAAGGGCAACGTGTTCGCGGTGCTGCTGGCGCACGGCAAGACCAACTGGGTGAAGAACGTGCTGGCCGCCGGCGAGGCCGACGCGCGGTTGCTGCGCCGCGAACTGCACCTGGTGAACCCGCGGATCCTGCCCGTCGGCTCCGACGGCACCGGATTGCCGCTGATCCCCCGGCTGGCGGTGCGCAGCGTCGGGGTGTTCGTCGCCGATATCGCCTGAGCCGATATCGCCTGAAGCGACCGTCAGGACCCGAGCAGCACCGTGCGCAGCAGGTGCATCGCCACCGTGCTGGACCGTTCCCGGATGTCGGCCCGGTTGCCGGGCAGCAGCAGCGTCTCGGTCCGGCCCGCCCCGTCGGCGGTCTTCACGCTGAAACAGACTGTGCCGACCGGCTTTTCGTCGGTGCCGCCGTCGGGTCCGGCGATGCCGGTGATGGCCACCGCGATGTCGGCCTCGAAGCGCCGCAATGCACCCTCGGCCATCGCTTCGGCCACCTGTTCGGAGACCGCGCCGTGCTCGATGATCAGGCCCGCGTCGACCCCGAGCACCGCGGTCTTGGCCTCGTTGGAGTAGACCGCCGCGCCGCCGGCCACGTACGCCGAGGAGCCGGGGCGGTCGGTCAGCCGGGCCGACACCAGGCCCGCGGTACACGACTCGGCTGTGGCGACCCGTCGACCCGCCAGCAACGCCGCGACCTGCTCGTCGACGGTGGCACCGTCGGTCGAGTACAGCGCGCGGGTGTGCTCGGCCTGCAGGAACTCGACGAGCTTGCGGTAGCTGCGCTCGCCGTCGGGCTCGTAGCGCGTGACGATCTCGAGTTCGCCGCGGCGCAGGCAGGTGGTGATCTCGAGCTGGTCGAAGCCGGCGACCTCGGTCTCGGCGTGGCGCAGCGAGTCGGCCAGTTCGGACTCGGGTACGCCGAACATCCGCAGCGTCTCCTGGCGATACCGGCTGCGCTGCGCGATGGCCTGCTGCACGGTGTGGGTGGCCAGCGCGGCCGGCCACATCTCCTGCAACTCGCGCGGCGGGCCGGGCAGCACCACGATCGTCGGCGTACCGGCGACGACGATCCCGGGCGCGGTGCCCACCGGTTCGAGCACCGTGGCGCCCGCGGGTACCAGCGCCTGCTTGCGGTTGGCGGCCATCACGGCCTCGAAGTCCGCACCCGGATAGCGTTCCATCAACCGCCGCAGGATCGCCGCGATGCGATGTTCGAGTTCGATGTCCAAAACCAGTTCGCGGCCGCTGAATTCGGCCACCGTGGCCACCGTCATGTCGTCGGCGGTGGGGCCCAGGCCGCCGGTCGTCAGGATCACGTCCACGCCGGCGTCGGCCTGAAAGCGCAGCGCCGCGGCGATGTCGTCGGGTCGGTCGCCGCAGATGGTGATGTGGGCGAGCTCGATCCCGAGTTCGAGTAACCGATCCGCCAGCCAGGGGCCGTTGCGGTCGGCGATCCGGCCGGTGAGGACCTCGGTTCCGGTGACGACGATTCCCGCGCGAGTACCCACGGCTACGGCGTCGCCCCGGGCGCGCGGACCACCATCGGGACCGCCGGGAAGTAGGCCGCCATCTCCGAGCGGCACTTGCGCAGCGCCGCCGTGCCGTAGCCCCGCTTGCGGTGCTCGGGACGGATCCAGATCCGCACGCTGACCTCACCCCCCACCAGCTCGCCGAAGACCAGGCCCACCTTCTGCGGCCCCTCGACCGCGACGAACCACGCGGCATCCTCGGTGAACAGCCGGGTCTTGGCCGCGCTGAGCTCGTCGTCCAGGTCGCGGGCCGGGGCCCCCGAGCCGTCCCCGGCGGTGTGGGTGTCCTCGGTGCGCGCGGCGAAGATGTCGCGGTCCTGATCGGTGTCGAAGGGGCGCAGCGTCAGCGTCTCGCCGCTGGCCGCGGGCCGCTCGCTGACGGTGAAGCTCAGCTGCGAGTTGAGATCCTCGAGTTCGGCGGCGATCTTGCGACGCGAACTCTTGGTGAGCAGCTCGAACGACAGGCCTAGCACTGCCTCGGCCGACTGGCGCGAGGTGCCCAGCAGCTCGGCGATGACGTCGACGGCCGCGCCGCGGTCCTCGGCCTCGACGATCGCGTCGAGTAGCTCGTGCCTGCGGTCCAGCGCGCTCAGCATGGCGTCGGTGATCTCCCGACGAGCGGCGGCAATGTCGTGATCGGCCATGACGCAACCATAGTTCAGGCGCGGGCCCGCGCGCTGGCGGAGACACCCGGCGTAGGCTCGGGCGCCAAGTCGGCTCGAAGGGAATGTCGTGACCACTGCCGTACCGCCCATCCGACCGTTCCGGATCGCCGTCGACGACGCGGAGTTGGTCGACCTGCGCGAGCGCCTGGCCCGCACCCGGTGGCCGGAGGCCGAATGCGTCGAGGACTGGAGCCAGGGCATCCCGCTGTCCTACACCCGCGAGCTGGCCCGCTACTGGGAGCACGACTACGACTGGCGCGTCCGGGAGGCCGCGCTCAACGAAGTCGATCAGTTCCACACCGAGATCGACGGCCTGGACATCCATTTCCTGCATCAGCGGTCGCCGCACGACGGGGCGCTGCCGCTGGTGCTCACCCACGGCTGGCCCGGCTCGGTCGTCGAGTTCCACAAGGTGATCGGCCCCCTGACCGACCCGACGGCGCACGGCGGACGCGCCGAGGACGCCTTCCACGTCGTGTGCCCGTCGCTGCCCGGCTACGGGTTCTCCGGCAAGCCCTCTCACGCGGGCTGGGGCGTGGCGCGGATCGCGGCAGCCTGGGAGACCCTGATGCAGCGGCTCGGCTACAACCGCTACGGCGCCCAGGGCGGGGACTGGGGCGCCGCGGTGACCAGTGAGATCGGCCGAAATCACGGCGGCTGCATCGGGATTCACCTCAACATGCCGCTGGGCCGCCCACCGAAGGAGCCGCCCGGGCAGTGGTCGGAGGCCGAACAGCACGCGATGGCCGCGGCCGCCGAGCACCGCCGCTGGGGCACCGGGTACGCCCAGCAACAGTCCACCCGGCCCCAGACGCTCGGCTACGGCCTGGCCGATTCCCCGGTGGGGCAACTGGCCTGGATCGTCGAGAAGTTCTGGGCCTGGAGCGACTGCGACGGGCATCCGGAGAATGTGCTCAGCCGCGACGAGATGCTCGACGACGTCATGATGTATTGGCTGACCAACTCGGCGACGTCCTCGGCCCGGCTGTACTGGGAGAGCTACCGCGGGTTCGGCCGCGGCGAGCGGGTCGAGCTCCCGACCGGGGTGGCCGCCTTCCCCAAGGAGATCCTGCGGGCGCCGCGCAACTGGTGCGAGCAGTCCTTCAACATCACGCACTGGACGACGATGCCGCGCGGCGGCCACTTCGCCGCCCTCGAGCAGCCCGAACTGTTCGTCGACGACGTCCGGACCTTCTTCGCGACGCTGCGCTGAGTCGAGGAGGGGCGTGCGCCCGGCGCGGCGGCTGCGATAAACTAGAACACGTTTCAGTCTTGCGCTGCTTCCCTGCCATACGCTCACCAGGAGCCGACTATGCACACTCCCCTCTGTGACCAATTGGGCATCGAGTTCCCGATCTTCGCCTTCACCCACTGCCGCGACGTCGTGGTGGCGGTCAGCAAGGCCGGCGGCTTCGGCGTGCTCGGCGCGGTCGGATTCACCCCCGAACAGCTTGAGATCGAGCTGAAGTGGATCGACGAGAACATCGGCGACCATCCCTACGGCGTCGACATCGTGATCCCCAACAAGTACGAGGGCATGGACGCCGCCGACCTGGATCCCGAGGTGCTCAAGAAGACGCTCAACGACCTGGTGCCCCAGGAGCACATCGACTTCGCCAAGAAGATCCTGTCCGATCACGGCGTGCCGGTCGAGCACAGCGACGACGACGCCCTGCAATTGCTGGGCTGGACCGAGGCGACCGCCACCCCGCAGGTGGAGGTGGCACTGCAGCATCCCAAGGTCACCATGATCGCCAACGCGCTGGGCACCCCGCCGGCGGAGATGATCAAGCACATCCACGACGAGGGTCGCGTGGTGGCGGCGCTGTGCGGTTCGGCGCGCCAAGCCCGCAAGCACGCCGACGCCGGCGTCGACATCATCATCGCCCAGGGCGGCGAGGCCGGCGGTCACTGCGGCGACGTCGGCTCGATCGTGCTGTGGCCGGAGGTGGTCAAGGAGGTCGCGCCGGTCCCGGTGCTGGCCGCCGGCGGCATCGGCAGCGGTCAGCAGATCGCGGCGGCGCTGGCGCTGGGCACGCAGGGTGCGTGGACCGGTTCGCAGTGGCTGATGGTCGAGGAGGCCGAGAACACCCCGGTGCAGCAGGCCGCCTACGCGAAGGCCACCAGCCGCGACACGGTCCGCAGCCGCTCGTTCACCGGCAAGCCGGCGCGGATGCTGCGCAACGAGTGGACCGAGGCCTGGGAGAACCCGGACAACCCAAAGCCGCTCGGAATGCCGTTGCAGTACATGGTTTCCGGGATGGCCGTCGCCGCCACCCACAAGTACCCCGACGAGAGCGTCGACGTGGCGTTCAATCCGGTCGGTCAGGTCGTCGGGCAGTTCAACAAGGTGGAGAAGACCTCCGCGGTCATCGAACGCTGGGTGCAGGAATACCTGGACGCGACCGCGACGCTCAACGACCTCAACGACGCGGGTTGAGCCCCATACCGTTCAGTTTGGCCGGCGGCCCGTTCTCAGCCGTCGAGGATTCCGATGGTGATGGTGGTTGGGTGGCGCAGCCGATGGTGGGGTCCCCTTTCGCCAGGGTTCGCCGCTCTGCACGCGGCTCCTCGACCGAAACCCGTCACCTCGGGTGACAGTCATACACAGCTGGGGCGGGCCCGTCAGCCGCCCTGTGGATATCCGTCATCCGAGGATGACGCCATTCGATCGAGAGACCGTCCGGAGACGCCCGGCCGCCACCCCCGCGGGGCTACTCCACGGCTGAGCCTGGACCTCAGGCGTAGAAGTCCTGCTGCCAGCCCAAGTCGCCGGCGCACTCCAGCGGCAGGCCGTCCGGGGACTGGGCGGCCGCGCCGCGGTTGGTGGGGCACGGCGCCCCGATCTCCTGCACGCCGTACAGCGGCGGTGACCAGACCCAGAAGCCGGAGTCGACGGGGGGCCACTGGTTCGGGATGTAGTGGCAGGCATACGTCTGGCCCTCGACGCCGCGGCCGAAGATGAAGCGTTCCCAGCTGTGGCATTTGGTGCTCAGTTGCACGTCGTGGGCCATCCCGGGGACGTCGGCGTAGGCGTGTTCGGGATCGGCCGCAGCCGCACCCGCACCGCCGAGCGCGAGGGCGCCCGCCGCGGCCAGGACGGCAACTGCGCCGGCTGCGTCGCGAATCATGTCCCGCCTTCCCGTCGGCCCGTTCGCGAAGCCTATCCGCTGCCGCGGCGCGATCGGTGAAGTTCTGCGCGAAACACCGTCGCCGCAGCGCCGAAATTGCTGTTCAGGGTGGTTTGCTGAACGGACGCGGTCCTACGAGGCACAGGAGGCCACCGGTGTTGTCCAGTCGCAATGTGTTGATGCTGACCGGATTGGGTGCGCTGCTGGCGATCGTCGTGCTGTTCGCCGGGATGACGGCACAGCCCGGCGCCGACCCCGCGCTGCCGGCCGCGGTCGCGGCGCCCACGACCACGACCACGACCACGACGACTACCTCGGCGAGCCCGACCACCAGCGCCGCCGGCACCGACACCGACGATCTCGGCTTCATCGGGTCCAAGGCGCGCTGCGAGGCGGGCCAGAGCGCCGTCGCGCTGGGCCGCACCCAGCGGTCGATCGTGGTGGTGTGCGCGGACTCCAGCGGCGACTACGAATACCGCGGGGTGCGGATCAACGACGGCGCGATGCTGACCACGCAGGCCCAGTCCACCGGCGACGGCACCTTCGTCGCCAACAGCGAGGGCTCCCGGTACACGGTGTCGCCCGACGAGCTGGCCGTGACCTCCGGCGGCAAGCTGATCTACCGCGACACCTGGGCGTTCTACGAGGCCCCGAGCTTCTCCGCGGAATCCGCGGACACCACCGGGACCGCGACGGCCACCGCGACGGTTACTGCGACTCCCACGGTGACCCCCACGACGACGAGTTCGACGCCGACGCGCTAGGGCGCTGCGGGCGGCGGCGCCGGTGGTGGCGGCGCGGACTGCGGACCGGCGGGCAACCCGCGCGGCGAATTCGCGTCGGGGTTCATCGGCCGCTGCGTGAACAGCAACAGCGCGTTGGCCCCGCTGACCTCCTGGGTCTGCACCGCGTGCCAGAGATCGCGCAGGTAGCCGAGTCCGCGGCCCTCCGGCGGCGGGGTGCTGCTGCTACCGGGTGGCAGATTGTCCGGGCTGGCCAGGTGTGGGACCCCCTCGCTCGATGCGGGATCCGGCGGCGGCTCGGGGGCTGCGGGGTCGGCGCCCGCGACGGGCGCAAGGGTGATCGCGACGGCTGCGCTCAGCGAGCCGAGCAGGACTGATCGAATGCGCATACTCGGTGTTCACCCCGCGGGTCACATTTGTTACATCCGCCCCAGTATCCGCCGTCATCCCCACCCGCGGGCCGGGTTCCGCAGAACGAGTGAGCCAATGCCGGGAAAACCGGCGAGACGGCGCCGCGTTCGGTGTAGGAACAGGTTCTAGTTCCTTTCCGAGTTCACCGCAGCGAGGAGCCCAGCAGGATGCCCGGACCCAGCCTGTCCCCCGGTTTCGACTTCACCGATCCCGACCTGAACCGCGAGCGCCTGCCGGTCGAGGAACTGGCCGAGTTGCGTCGCGTCGCGCCGATCTGGTGGAACGCGCAACCCGTCGGCGACGGCGGCTTCGACGACGGCGGCTTCTGGGTGGTGACCAAGCACAAGGACGTCAAGGAGATCTCGATCCGCAGCGACGTCTTCTCCAGCGAGGCCAAGACCGCGCTGCCCCGCTACCCCAAGGGCTCCACCGCCGAACAGCTCGAGACCGGCAAGTTCGTGCTGTTGAACATGGACGCCCCGCACCACACCCACCTGCGCAAGATCATCTCCCGCGGGTTCACGCCGCGCGCCGTCGAGCGGCTGCGGGCCGACCTGAACGAGCGGGCGCAGAACATCGCCCGCTCCGCCGCCGAGCACGGCCTGGGTGATTTCGTCGAGGAGGTGGCCTGCGAGCTGCCGCTGCAGGCCATCGCCGGGCTGATCGGGGTGCCACTCGAGGACCGCAAGAAGCTGTTCGACTGGTCGAATCAGATGGTCAGCGACGACGACCCGGAGTTCGCCCACTACGACAACCGCAGCGCGGCAACGGAATTGATCATGTATGCGATGCAGCTGGCGGCGCTGCGCGCCGAGCAGCCGGGCGAGGACATCGTCACCACCCTGATCGAGGCCGACGTCGAGGGCCACAAGCTCTCCGACGACGAGTTCGGGTTCTTCATGGTGCTGCTGGCCGTCGCGGGCAACGAGACCACCCGCAACTCCATCACCCACGGCATGATCGCCTTCGCCGAACACCCCGAGCAGTGGGAGCTCTACCGGCGCGAGCGCCCGCAGACCGCGGTGGACGAGATCGTGCGGTGGGCCACCCCGGTGAGCTCGTTCCAGCGCACCGCGCTGGCCGACCACGAGCTCTCCGGGGTGTCGATCAAGAAGGGCCAGCGGGTCGTGATGTCTTATCGCTCAGCGAATTTCGACGAGGACGTGTTCGACGACCCGTTCACCTTCGACATCCTCCGGGACCCCAACCCGCACGTCGGCTTCGGCGGCACCGGCGCGCACTACTGCATCGGGGCGAACCTGGCGCGGATGACCATCGACCTGATGTTCAACGCGATCGCCGACCACATGCCCGAGCTCAGCGCGGTCGGCGAACCGCAGCGGCTGCGGTCGGGCTGGCTCAACGGCATCAAGCACTGGCAGGTCGACTACTGCGGCGGCACGCGCCTCAGTTGAACCGGTTGAGCCCGGGGATCTTGTCGAGGATGCGGTCGCGCAGCCGCGGCTTCTCGGGCACCTGCGGCACCACCGGGGCCACCACGGGCGGTGGCGGCGGCGCGATCGGCTGGATCGGTTCGACGGCCGCGGGCGGCGCGATCGGCTGGATCGGTTCGACGGCCGCGGGCGGCACGTAGGCCGGTTCGACGGCCTCGAACGTCGGGATCGGTTCGGCGATCGGCGCCGGTTCCGGGGCGGCCGGCGGGGGCGGTGGCGGCGGCGCAACGGGGGCCGGCGGGACCTCGACGACCTCGGGCGGGGGCGCGGGCGCGGCGGGTGGCTCGACCGCCGCCGGCGCGGCCGGGGCCGGCGGCGGGGCGGCGGGCGGCTTGGGGCGCAGCGACGGCAACTGCACCTTCGACGGCGGCGCCTTCAGCGGTGCGCCGCCGAGTTCCTCGGTGGGCTTGGTGACCACGGCGGTGTCCCGGTGGGCGTCGCCCCGCGGGATCAGGTGCGGGCTGACGGCCAGCGACACCGCCACCACGAAGGTGACCGCACCGGCCACCAGCATGGTCAGCGGCACCGCGGGCCAGCGCCCACCCGTCGCGGCCGCGCCGGCCGGTTGCGGATCGACCGTGGAGGCCAGCGCGGCGCCGTGCGCCAGCGCCAGTTCGGCCTCGGGTGGGTCGAAGACGGGCAGGCCCAGTTCGTCCTGCAGGAGCGCGGCCAGCGCGTCCAGGCCGCCCACCGAACCCACCAGGAACAGCCCCTCGGGCCGCCAGTCGTGACGCTCCAGGTTCGCCCGGACCCAGGCCAGCAGTTGATCCTCGCTGTCGACGGCGTAGCTGACCGCGGTGTCGATCTCGCCGTCGTAGGTGTCGACCAACGACAGGATCACGGCGTCGGGTTCCAGCACACAGACGGCGGTGCGCTGATAGCCGATCATCCGGCCGATGCTGCGGGCCAGCGCCTCGGCCGCCCGCGGCGACTGCACCGCGACGACGTTGGCCAGGCCCAGGTCGGCCAGCGAGTCGAGCAGCAGCGAGGCCTCCAGGTCCGCGTCCGCGCTCCAGGTGACGCCGATGGAATGCAGCCGGTGACCGTCGGATTCGGCGATGCTCAGGACCGCCTCGGCGACCTGTTCCGACGCCCGCCCGGGCGCGCTCTCCCCGGCGAACACGTCGAATTCGTCATGCCCCAGGGTGGCGCCGTCGGCACCGCGCCCCTCGACCAGGACGGTTTGGACGTTGGTGGCCGTTACAGACAGGCCCAGCACCGTGTCCACGCAGCTTCTCCCTTCGTGTCCGGACCGCCGCGGCGCCGCAGCGAACTCCGATCACGCGAGAAAACGAGCCGGGAGGGCGACGCGTGTCGTCGACCCTCGACACACTTCAGTGCATTTCTCTACCGCATCGCGTGCCGAAACGCGAATGGAAAGGCTCAGCTTTTCCGGGGCATCGCCGCGACCAGGGGCGTGTCCACGCCCACCGCGCCGAGCGCGGAGGCACCACCCGGGGCGCCGAGGGGCGCGCTGCGGCCGGGCAGGATCTCGGTGAAGAACGCCGCGTTGTCGGCCAGGTGTTGGCGCTGGTCCTCGGGCAGGTCGGTCTCGAAGTAGATGGCGTCCACCTTGCAGATGAACGCGCACGCCGCGCAGTCGACGCACTCGTCGGGATTGATGTACAGCGAGCGTTCACCCTCGTAGATGCAGTCGGCCGGGCAATCCTGGACACAGGATTTGTCGACCACGTCCACGCAGGCACTACCGATCACGTAGGTCATGGCCACCACGGTAAGTGTGACCACGAGTTGCGGACACTTGCGAAGGTCCCCGATCGCGGGCCATCGGTCCCTAAAACGTGTCAACGGCCGACCGGGGTGCCGTCGGACCGGGCCGGGCGCGGAACCTGCGCCAGCACAGCGCCGCGACCACCAGGACCAGCAGGGCCAACACCCACGGCCAGGCGCCGGTGCGGTGCACCCAGCCGGCCAGCGTCCCCTGGATCCGGCCGGCGGCCGCGATCACCGGATCCGACGGATCGCCCCCGCCGTGGAACAGCCGCAGCTCGTAGATCCCGTAGTGGGCGACGTAGAGGCCGACGAGCGCGACCACCGCGCCGCCCACCCGGTTGATCGCGGGCAGCACGCGCCGCAGCCGGTCCGCCAGCGCCGAACTGGCGAAGGCCGCGGCGACCGCCAGCGTCCCCACCACCAGGGCGAAACCGACCGCGTAGCTGAGGTAGACCAGCGCGGCGGTCCCCCAAGCCACCGACGACAGAGCCGCCGACGAGGAAGCCCCCGACGACGCCCGCGCCCCGGCCGCGGTCACCGCGAGGAACGGGCCGATGGTGCAGGACAGCGACGCCACCGCGAAGCCCAGGCCGTAACCGAACATCGACAGCAGCCGCACCGTCGGGGCGCGCTGGGTGCGCTCGGCGAGCCCGGCCGGCAGGCCGAAGCGCAGTTCGCGGCCGCTGAGCAGCCAGACCCCGAGGACCAGCAGCAGGGCGCCGATGACGACCGTGGCCACCGGCAAATAGCGCTGGACCGTCGATGCCAGCGTCACCGTGAGCGCGCCGAAGGCCGCGAAGACCGTGAGGAAGCCCGCGGTCATCGCAGCGGTGGCCAGCACGGCGCGACCCACCGCGGCGCCGCGCCGGGTCCCGGGCGCGGCGACCACGAACGTCAGGTACGCCGGCAGCATGGCGAACCCGCACGGGTTCAGCGCGGCCACCAGGCCGGCCGCCAACGCCAGGCCGGCCAGCTCGAGGTCCACGACCGGCTACGCGGTCAGCGCGGCCACCCGGGCCGCCAGATCCTGCTCGCTGATGGCCGAGGTCGGGTTGTTGACGAACGTCGAGGTGCCGTCGGGCTTGACGAACAGGTAGGCCGGCTGCCAGGGCACGTCGAAGCGGGCCCAGATCGCGCCGTCGGCGTCGTCGAGGTTGGTGAAGTTCAGGTTGTACTTCGAGGCGAACTCCTGCATGGCCGCGGGCTCGGAACGGGCCGCGACGCCGACGAACGTCACGTCGGGATTGGCGGCGGCAACCCGACTCACGGTGGGCGCCTCCTGATTGCAGAACGGGCACCACGGCGTCCAGAACCACAGCACCACCGGCTTACCCTGCAGGCTCGCCCCGTCGAAGGGCGCGCCGGAAATGGTGGTGCCGGTGAAGTCCAACCGCGGGTCGGCCGAGGCCGCCGGCGCGGGCCCGGCGACCAATCCCGCGCACATCAGTACCGCCGCTGCTATTGCGAGCACCCCGCCGCGGGCCCGCCGAAGCAAATTCCCCATCATTTTTCCTCCCGGGATAGGCCGAGCGATTACCCCGACACGCCGCCGATCACACCCAGATCACACGACAAATTCGCGCGACGACCGGCGCAAACGTGAATGCCAACGAATTCTTAGAGAAAAAGCTGTGATGGGAGTAACAGATGCGTCAATAGGGACGAAAGAGGTGATATGAAAGCCATCCGGAAGTTCTTCGCCACGGCCGCGCTGACCGGCACCTTCCTGGCCGCGATGCTGGCCGCCCTGCTCGGAGTTTCCACGGGCACCGCGAACGCCGACAGCGTGAATTGGGACGCGATCGCGCAATGCGAATCGGGTGGCAATTGGTCGATCAACACCGGTAACGGTTATTACGGCGGGCTGCAGTTCAGCCCGGCGACGTGGGCGTCCAACGGCGGGGTGGGCAATCCCGCGCACGCCTCCCGCGAACAACAGATCCAGGTGGCCGAGCGGGTGTTGACCACCCAGGGCCTCAAGGCGTGGCCGAAGTGCGGCGCCAAGGCCGGCGCCCCGTTCTCCACCGTCGGTACCCCCAGCGCGCCCTCGATGCCGCAGTGGCGTCCCGGCACCTACATCCGCAACACCATCAACGAAATCCTGGCCCTGGTCCCCCGCCCGCGCTGATGCCTACTCGGGGTGCTTGAGTCCCGCACCGCACAGCGGCACGACGACATCGTCGCCACCCAGCGCGGGCACCGTCGACGCCCGGTTGCGCACCGCGGCCCAGCAGACCGCCGCGGTGGGCTCGACGAACAGGCCCTGCTCGGCCAACTCGGTTCGGGCCGCGAGGATCTCGGCGTCGTCGACCGTCACCACAACGCCACCACCGGCCCGGACCGCCGCCAGGATCTGGTCACCCCGCGGGGGCGCGGCGATGGCGATCCCCTCGGCCACCGTGGACCCGGTCGGCGCGACAGCGGGGGCCGAACCGGACCGGAACGCCGCGGCAATGGGTGCGCAGTCGGCGGCCTGCACCGCCACCAGCGTGGGCATCCGGTCGGCCAACCCGGCCGCGACGAGTTCGCCGAAGGCCAACGCGCACCCCAGCAGCAGCGTGCCGTTGCCGACCGGGACGACGACCGTGGCCGGCAGGGTGTGGCCGCACTGTTCCCACAGCTCATAGCCGTAGGTCTTAACCCCGTGCAGGAAGTACGGGTGGAACACGTGGCTGGCGTAGAACATCCCGGGCGCCTCGGCGGCGGCCTGCGCGGCGGCCGCGGCCTCGGCGCGGGTGCCCGCGGCCACCACCTCGGCCCCGTGGGCGCGCATCTGCGCGAGCTTGGGTGCCGCGGTGTCCGCCGGGACATACACCCGGCACGGCACGCCGGCGCGCGCCAGATACGCCGCGGCGGCCGTCCCGGCGTTGCCGCTGCTGTCGACGACGGCGGCCCCGACCCCCAGCCGGCGCGCCAAGGTCCCCAGCACCGCCGCGCCGCGATCCTTGAACGACAGCGTCGGCATCAGGAAATCCAGCTTCAGCCGGACGTTCGTCAGCGCCGAGGCGACCAGCGGCGTGCCGCCCTCGCCCAGGCTCACCGTCGGGTCGAAGGCCACCGGCAGCACGGACTGATAGCGCCACAACGAATTTCGGGCCGACGCGGCCCCGCCCAGGTCCAGCCGCGGCCCCGGCGGCGCGACGTCGAACAGTCCGTCGCACCCGCAGCGCCAACCCGCGATGTCCACGGGGCGCACCGTCGCGCAGTCCCGGCAGATCAGGTCGGGCAGGATCACGAACACTCCCGTCGCATCGAATCCGCAATTGTGCCAGCCGAGGACGCCGGAACGGTAGCTTGTCAGAGGTGGGCTCCGTGACGCACCTCGCCGAGAAGACCAACGGGCAACCCCCGCCGGAGGTGCCGCTGGCCGAGGTGGATTTCAGCCGGTGGAACTTCTGGTCCAAGGACGACGACTTCCGCGACGGCGCGTTCGCCACGCTGCGCCGCGAGGCGCCGATCAAGTTCTTCGACGAGGTCGAGTTCGACGACTACGAGCGCGGTCCCGGGCACTGGGCGCTGACCCGCCACGACGACATCCACTTCGCCAGCCGCCACCCCGACATCTTCAGTTCCAGCCCGAACATCACCATCGGCGACAACATGCCCGAGGTCGCCGAGTACTTCGGCTCGATGATCGTCCTGGACGACCCGCGCCATCAACGCCTGCGCTCCATCGTCAGCCGGGCCTTCACCCCGAGGGTGGTGGCCAACATCGAGGCCTCGGTGCACGACCGGGCCCGCCGGTTGATCGCCGAGATGATCGCCCGCAATCCCGACGGTCGCGGCGACCTGGTGACCGAACTGGCCGGTCCGCTACCACTGCAGGTGATCTGCGACATGATGGGCATCCCGGCCGAACAGCACGATCAGGTGTTCGGTTGGACCAACATCATCCTCGGCTTCGGCGACCCCGACCTGACCACGGACTTCAACGAATTCGTCGGTGTGGCAATGGAAATCGGCGCCTTCGCGCACGAGCTGGCCGAGGACCGGCGGCGCGCACCGCGCGAGGACCTGACCACCAGCCTGGTGCAGGCCGACGTCGACGGGCAGCGGCTGACCTCGGCCGAGGTGGCCTCGTTCTTCATCCTGCTGGTCGTCGCCGGCAACGAGACCACCCGCAACGCCATCAGCCACGGCCTGCTGGCGCTGAGCCGCTACCCCGAACAGCGGCAGCTCTGGTGGGACGACTTCGCGGCCGTGACCCCCACCGCCGTGGAGGAGATCGTCCGGTGGGCCTCCCCCGTGGTCTACATGCGCCGGACCCTGACCCGCGATTTCGAGCTGTCCGGGGTGCCGATGGCCGCCGGGGACAAGGTCACCATGTGGTACTGCTCGGCCAACCGCGACGAGGAGAAGTTCGACAACCCCTGGCGCTTCGATGTGCGCCGCGACCCCAACCCGCACGTCGGTTTCGGCGGCGGCGGCGCGCACTTCTGCCTGGGCGCCAACCTGGCCCGCCGCGAGATCACCGTCGCCTTCGACGAACTTCGCCGCCAGATCCCGGACATCACCGTGACCGAGGAGCCGGCCCGGCTGCTGTCGGCGTTCATCCACGGCATCAAGCGGCTGCCGGTCGCCTGGACGCCGCCGCGCGGTTAGAGCGTGACGGTCTTCGGCCCCAGCGTCGTGCAGAACGCCAGCGGCGGCTGGGCCTGGTTGGCGCACCCGCGGCCGCGCACCGTGTAGCTCTGGCCGGGGACATACGGCGAGAGGTAGACCTGCGCCTTGGCGTAGCCGGGCAGCTCGGCGCACCGCCCCGCCAGGCTGCCGGTGGATAGGCACACCTGCGACGACGTCGGCTCGGCCGTGCCGTTGCAACCCGACGGGGTCAGCGACGCGTTGACCATCTTGGTGCCGGAGACCTCGACCACCTGCGGGTCGCTCATCGTGTATTGGCACAGGATGGGGTCGGCCGCGGGCTCCGCGGAGCCAACCGCCGCGACGCCCAGCGCACCGCCGAACAAACCGAGCACCGACATCGCGACCGCACCCGCACGAACAAGACCAGCACCAACCAGCATGGCCGGAAGCCTATGTCGTCGGCATCGGAACCGACAACGAAACGTGGCGGGTAGCTTGAATCCCGTGAGAGAACGCCTGCATTGGTTGGCGATGCACGGGTTCGTGCGGGCGGTGTCGCACGCGGCGGCCAAGCGCGGCGATCCGCAGGCCCGGCTGCTGGCCGACCCCACGGTCCGCGCGGACCCGGTCGCCTTCTGCGACGAGTTACACCAGCGCGGCCCGCTGATCCGGTGCCGGGTGAACTACCTGACGCCCGACCACGCCGTGGCCGATACGGTGCTGCGCTCCGAGGACTTCCGGGTCAACCGGCTGGGCACCAGCCTGCCGGCCCCGCTGCGCTGGCTCGAGGAACGCACCCGCGCCCAGACCCTGCACCCGTTGCAGCCGCCGTCGTTGCTGGCCGTCGAGCCGCCCGAGCACACCCGGTACCGCAAGACCGTGTCCTCGGTGTTCACCGCGCGCGCTGTGCAGAGCCTGCGCGACCGGGTCGAGCAGACCGCCGGCACCCTGCTGGACCGGCTGACCGCGGAGTCCGGTGTGGTCGACGTCGTCGACCGATACTGCGCGCAGCTGCCGGTCGCGGTGATCAGCGACATCCTCGGCGTGCCCGACGACGAGCGGGCCCGGGTCCTCGAATTCGGCGAGTTGGCCGCCCCGAGCCTGGACATCGGGCTGACCTGGCCGCAGTACCGCCGGGTCCAGCGCGGGCTCGACGGCTTCGACGCCTGGCTGGCCGGGCACCTGGCGACGTTGCGCCGCAGCGGCGGCGACGATCTGATGAGTCAGCTGATCCGTGCGGCCGACGAGGGCGACCAGCTCGACGAGCTGGAATTGCGCGCGACCGCCGGGCTGGTGCTGGCGGCGGGCTTCGAGACCACGGTCAACCTGTTGGGCAACGGGATTCGCATGCTGATCGAGGCGCCCGACCAACTCGAGACGCTGCGCCGCAACCCGGACGGCTGGCCGAACGCCGTCGAGGAGATCCTGCGGCTGGACTCGCCGGTGCAGCTCACGGCGCGGTTCACCACGGCCGACACCGAGGTGGCCGGGCTGCCGATTGGCGCGGGCGAGATGGTGGTGACCTACCTGGCCGCGGCCAACCGCGATCCCAAGGTCTTCGACGATCCGCACCGGTTCGACGTCACCCGCCCCAATGCCGCGCGACACCTGGCGTTCTCGGGCGGCCGGCACTTCTGTCTGGGTGCGGCGCTGGCCCGCGCGGAGGGCGAGGTGGGCCTGCGCGCGTTCTTCGACCGGTTCCCCGACGCGAGCATCGCGGGCACCGGGGTCCGGCGGGACACCCGCGTGCTGCGGGGCTGGTCCCGGCTGCCGGTCCGGTTGGGCACCGACCGGGCGCACGCGGGGTCCCGGTAGGGGCTCAGCGCGGCAGGTCGTCCGCCTGCGGCCGGTCGCCGGTCTTGACTTTCGGGTCGGTCTTGACCTTCGGGTCGATGGAGTCGGCGTGCTCGCGGCGCGCGTCGAGGTCCGCGCGACTCGAGGTCGCGGCGCTGTGATGCTGTTCAGCGCGATCGGCAAGGCGCTGCGCCTCGGCGGCCTTGGCCTCGGCCTCGGCCTGCGCGGCGCGGGCCCGCGCCTCGGTCTCGGTGGCCAGCGCGCTGCGGCGGTCGACCTGCACCGACTCCTGCTGTATTTCGTCCCGAATGCGTTCGGCCTTGCCGTGCATCTTGGTGTTGCGGGTCCGGCGGCCGACGAGCATGAGCACGCCCAGCACGATCAGTACCGCGACCACGGCAATGATGATCCAGAGGGCACCGTCCATGACTGTTCCTTTGCTCGGGGGGCCGTAGTGGTCGACGGCCCCGTCAAAAGGCGGTGTTCCCCGATCCGGCGATGCCAAACTCAGATCCGGCCGGCGCCCAACGCCGAGAGCATCCCGGCCGCGGCGCTCGACCAGGTGAAACATTCGGCGCGTCGGCGGGCGGCGAGCCGCCGATGGCGCTCCGGACGGTCGATGAGCGCGGTGACCGCCGCCGCGAGGGCGGCCGGATGGTTGTCGGCGCTGGCACCGCTGGCCGCGCAGAGGATCTCGGTGAGCGCCGAGGTCCGCGACACCACCGCGGGCGTGCCGCAGGCCAGCGCCTCGAGCGCCGCGAGCCCGAAGGTCTCGTGCGGGCCCGGAGCCAGCACCACGTCGGCCGTGGCCAGCAGCGTCGCCACCGCCGCCCGGTCGTCGATGAAGCCGGTGAAATCGACCGGCAGCCGGGCCGCCTGGCGCTGCAGGCGGGCGCGCAGCGGGCCGTCGCCGGCCACCACCAGGCGCGCATCCACCCCCGAATCGCGAAGGGCCGCAACGGTGGCGATGCTGCGGTCGGCCCGTTTCTCCGGCGACAGCCGCCCGCAGTGCACCAGCAGCAGCTGCCGCGGGTCCACCCAGCGGCGGCGCAGCGCCGCGGAGTGCCGGCGGGGATGGAAGAGCTCGAGGTCGACGCCGAGCGGAACGGTGACCGCGTTGGGCGCCCCGATCCGGTCGAACTCCTCGCGGGCGAACGCCGTGGTGCACAGCACCGTGTCGTAGTCGCGGGCGGTGCGCCGGTTGGCCACATCGGCCAGCGCCCGCGCGGCCGCGGTGGGCAGCAGCTGACCCGTCAACCGGTCGAGCCGCTCGTGGGAGATCATCACCGTGGTCACGCCGTTGCGGCGCCCCCAGCGGCCCAGCGAGCGCAGCGTGAAGCGGTCGGAGACCTCGAGCGCGTCCGGCGCCAGCGACTCGAGCACCTCGACGACGGGCCCCGGCAGCACCGCACGGTAGCCACCGGTCAGCGGGATTCGTCTGGCGGGCACACTGATTCGCACCACACCGGTGGGCAGCAGGGCGCGGTCCGGCCGCGGCCCGGGCACCACCAACGCGACGTCATGGCCGGCGGCCACGTACTCGGCGCCCAGCCGGTCGACCGCGGTCCGCAAGCCGCCGGATCGGGGTCCGTAGAAGTTCGCCACCTGCACCACCTGCACCTGCGCAAGCACAGCGGCCGCCGGTGTGCGGGCCCCCACGGCGGCACCACGAGCCGCTGAACCCGCGGTGAAATCCGCTCAGCGCGGCGGCGGGAAGTACATCTCCTGGGTGACCGTGCACACCAGGTCACCGTTGCGGTTGAACATCCGGCCCTGCGCCAGGGCCACGGCGTCGGCGCTGCTCGGCGAGGCGCGGTCGTACAACAACCAGTCGTCCAGCACCGGCGGCCGGTGGAACCACACCGAGTGGTCCCGCTGCGCCGAGGGACCCAGCTCGCCGCGGGCCGCGAAGGCCGGTTCGGTCAGGGCGATCGCCGACAGGTAGGCGACCAGGGCCGCGGCCAGGGCCGGGTCCTCGGGCACCGCCCCGCCGGGGCGCCACCAGATCCGGGAGCGCGCGGGCGGCAGGCGGTCGGCGTCGACGATGCGGCGCTCGTACCAGCGCAGGCTGGCCCACTGCCCGCGGCCGCCCTCGTCGTTCTCGGCGGCGTGCGGGGGCACCGGCGGCAGCGACTCCGGCTCGGGCACCGCCGGCAGCGGCGGCTGATACTCGATGGGCTCGGCCCCGCCGGCGCCGGCGGCCTTGAACGACGACATGGCCTCGAGCAGCACCTGACCGTCCTGGCGCGCGGTGACCCGGCGCGCCGAGAATGTGCGGCCCTCCTGCAACTCGACGACCTCGAAGTCCACCGGATGACGCGCGTCGCCCGGGCGCAGGAAGTAGGTATGCACGCTGTGCACCGCGCGGCCCGGCGCGGTCTGGCCCGCGGCCAGCAGCGCCTGCGCCGAGATGTGACCGCCCAGGATGTGATTGGCCGGGGCCGGCAGTTGTTGCCCCACAAAGGAGCTGGCGTTCACGCGGTCCAGCGCCAGGCTGGCCAGGACTTCACCGATCGACGACGACACCCGGTCAGCTTAATTCCGCGGCCACGAGGCGGAACCCGCAGGTCACGGTCACAGTAAACAAATCTGAAAATCTGTTCACCAAATCGTTGACTTCCGCCTTCCCGACGGGGTTCCATGGAGCTGTGACCTACGACACGATCATCCGCAATGGCCGCTGGTTCGACGGCACGGGCGCACCGTCGGCGATTCGCAACATCGGCCTGCGGGCCGGCCACGTCGTGGCGATCTCGCCGCACGAACTCGACGCCACCGACTGCCCGCGGGTCATCGACGCCACCGACAAGTGGGTGCTGCCCGGGATGATCGACATCCACACGCACTACGACATCGAGGTGCTCGGCGGGCCGGCGCTGGCCGAATCCCTGCGCCACGGCGTCACCACCGTCATGCTCGGGTCCTGTTCGCTGTCGACCGTGCACGTCGGCGGT
Organism: Mycolicibacterium chitae; assembly: GCF_900637205.1. Classification (NCBI taxonomy): domain Bacteria; kingdom Bacillati; phylum Actinomycetota; class Actinomycetes; order Mycobacteriales; family Mycobacteriaceae; genus Mycobacterium; species Mycolicibacterium chitae. Next base: position 2,451,491 of record NZ_LR134355.1, on the reverse strand, counting down.
ATCGACGCGGGTGACCTGTTCGGCCGGGTCGAGGCGATCCCGCGCGAGCACGTCATCGCCGCCGTGGACGAACACAAGTCCTGGACCACCTGCGAGGAGTACATCGCCGCGCTCGAGGCGCTGCCGCTGGGCCCCAACGTCGCGGCCTTCCTGGGCCACTCCGACATGCGCACCGCGACCCTGGGACTGGACCGCGCCACCCGCGCCGACGTGCGGCCCACCGCCGCCGAGCAGGCCGCCATGGAGCGGATGCTCGCCGAGGCCCTGGCGGCCGGCTTCGTCGGGATGTCCTCGCAGCAACTGCTCTTCGACAAGGTCGACGGCGAGACCTGCCGGTCGCGCACGCTGCCGTCCACCTACGCCAAGCCCCGCGAACTGCGTCGACTCAAGGCGCTGCTGCGCCGCAGCGGCCGGATCCTGCAGTCCGGCCCGGACATCGAGAACCCGCTGAACCTGGTGTCTCAGCTGGCCCAGTCGGTGGGGCTGTTCCGGCGCAAGCTGAAGACCAGCCTGCTCTCGGCTGCCGACGTCAAGGCCAATCCGTACGCCATCAAGATCATGGGCCCCTCGGCCCGGCTGGTCACCCGCCTCGGCGGCGACTTCCGGTGGCAGCACCTGCCGGTGCCGTTCGAGGTCTACGCCGACGGCATCGACCTCGTGGTGTTCGAGGAGTTCGGTTCCGGTGCGGCGGCCCTGCACCTGCGCGACGAGGTGGAGCGCAACGCGCTGCTGGCCGACCGGGAGTACCGCCGGCGGTTCCGCAAGGATTACGACAGCAAGTTCGGTGTGCGGGTGTGGCATCGGGACTTCTTCGACGCCGAGATCGTCGCCTGCCCCGACGCCGCGGTCGTCGGAAGATCGTTCGGTCAGGTGGGCCGCGAGCGCGGGGTGCACCCCGTCGACGCGTTCCTGGACCTCGTCCTCGAGCACGGCCAGGAACTACGTTGGCGCACCACGATTTCCAATCACCGCCCCGAGGTGCTCAAGCAGATGGCCCGGGAACCGGGGATCCAGATGGGCTTCTCCGACGCCGGCGCACACCTGCGCAACATGGCCTTCTACAACAGCGGGCTGCGGCTGCTGCGCCACGTGCGCGACGCCGAACAGGCGGGCACCCCGTTCCTCAGCGTCGAGCAGGCCGTGCACCGGATGACCGGCGAGCTTGCCGACTGGTATCAGCTCGACGCGGGCCATCTGCGGATCGGCGACCGCGCCGACCTGATGATCCTCGACCCGAGCAAGCTCGACGACCGGCTCGACGCCTACGCCGAGGAGGCCGTGCCGCAGTACGGCGGGCTGTCCCGGATGGTCAATCGCAACGCCGACACCGTCGCGGCGGTGTTCGTGGCCGGCCACGCGGCCTTCCTCGACGATCGGCCGGCCGACGACCTCGGTGTGGTTCGCACCGGCAGCTTCCTGCGGGCCGGGCGGCCCGCCCCGGCCCCCACCGCGAAAGGCGATCTGGCCCATGCTGGTTGAGCGAACCGACACCACCGATGTCACCGCCCCCGTGCACGGGATGTGGCAGGCCCTCTCGGCGCGGGACTGGGACCGCGTGCAGACCTACCTCGCACCGGACTGCATCTATCTCGACATGCCCGTCGGGCCGGCGGCCGCCGCGCGTGGGCCGGAGGACATCGTCAAGCGCCTCAAGATCGGGCTGGAGCCGCTGGCCGGCTACCAGAACTTCCCCGGGTTGATGGTCGACAACGGCGTCGACGTCATGTACGAGCATCACGAGCAATGGCGTTGGGCCGGCGGGGAATCTGCGACGCTGAAGTTCGTCACCGTGCACAAGGTGCGGGACGGCAAGATCACGCTGTGGAAGGACTACTGGGACATGGCGGCGCTGGCCGACTGCGCTCCCCCGACCTGGCTGGCCGACTTCGCCACCGCCGACATGTCCTGGGTGTTCGACGCGACCGGCCTGGTCTGAAGCTCCGTCAGGCCCGCGCCGGGATGGTCAGCGCGCAGGTCTGGCCGATGTCGAGGGTGCGCAACATCCGCCCCATGCCGACCCACATCGCGCAGGACAGCGCCAGGTCGGTCAGCAGTTCGTCGGAGTAGTGCTCGGCGGCGCGGGCCCAGAAGTCCTCGTCGTCGCGCAGTTCGGTGTGCCCGGTGGCAAACCGGTGGGCGAATTCGGCGGCGATGCGCTCCTGTTCGCTGTACCCCGACCAGGTGCGCCACTCGTGCGCGTGGTCGTAGAGTTCCTCGTCCACGCCGGCGGCCGCACCGTCGGCGTCGCGGGTGTTGATGCACACCGCGCACTCGTTGGCGTGCGCGATCACGATGCGTGCCAACTCGCGAACCCGCATCGGCAACCGGTTCTGGTTGTAGACGGCGTGGGTGAAGCCGGCCATCGCGCCCCCGATGTCCGGCGATTTGAGCAGCCAGCCCGCGACGTCGTCGTCGGGAAAGTCTCCGATTCGGCTCATGGGCGCGATGCTACGCGCGCGGCGACACCATTGGAACGTGTTCTAGTTTTTTGCGGCCGCGGCGTCGTACCAGTCCCGCTGCACCAGCATGCGGTGCGCGATGCGGTCCAGCGCCGCAGTGACCTGCTGGCGGTCGGGGCGGCCGTCGAAGGACGACGAGGTGGCCAGCTTGGCCACGATCTGCTCGACGATGGCCGACGACACCGCGTCGACCCGGTCGACCCCGGCCGGGGTCAGCATCAGTTCCTCGCCGGCGCGCCGCACGCAGCCCCGGTCGACGAGCGCGTCGAACGTCGGCTCGAGCACCTCCCGGGGCACCCGCAGTCGCTCGCCGATCCGGGTCAGCTCCGCCGAACCGTAGACCTGCTGGTGCCGATAGACCTGCAGCAACGCCCACAGCTGCGGCACGTCCAGATCCCAGCGGTGCGCCGCGGCCAGATACCGCAGCCGGATCTCCGGCGCATCCCGGAACAACCGGCCGATGGCGACCTCGAGGATCTTCTCCCCCGATTCGGCGCCGGGCATGCCGAAGCCCTCGCCCAGATCGCCCGCCGCGGCGGCCTCGGTCTCGCGCAGCGGCACCTCCTTCAGGAACAGCGAGACCACGAAACCGAGCACCGCCACCGGCACCGCGAACAGGAACACGGTGCCCAACGATTCGGAATAGGCGTCGACGATCGGCCGGGCCATCTCGGCCGAGAGCCGATGCAGCGCCTGCGGGGATTCGGCGGCCTCCGGCGGGGCCCCGGAGGCGGCCAACGCGGCGGGGATGCGGGCGGCCAGGAAGTTGGCGAACAGCGACCCGAAGATCGCCGCGCCGAACGAGCTGCCGATGGCCCGGAAGAACGTGACGCCGGAGGTCGCGACGCCGAGGTCGGCGAGGTCGGTGGTGTTCTGCACCGTCAGGACCAGCACCTGCATGCACATGCCGATCCCGGTACCCAGCACGAATAGGTACAGCGCCTCGCGCCACAGCGGGGTCTCGACGTTCATCCGCGACAGCAGGAAGAAGCCGACCGCCATGATGGCCGTGCCCAGCACCGGGAAGATCTTGTAGCGGCCGGTGCGCCCCACCAGTGAGCCGCTGCCGATCGACGTGATCAGCAGACCGACCACCATGGGCAGCGTGCGCAGACCGGACTCGGTGGCCGACACCCCGTCGACGAACTGCATGTAGGTGGGCAGGAACGTCATCGCGCCGAGCATGGCGAAGCCGACGATGAACGCCAGGACGCAGCAGACGGTGAACACCGGGTTGGCGAACAGCCGCATCGGCAGGATGGGTTCCGTGGCGCGCAGTTCGACCACCACGAATGCGACCAGCGCCACGGCCGAACCGACAAACAGGCCGATGATCATCGGCGAGGACCAGGCGTACTCACCGCCACCCCAGCTGGTGGCCAGCGTCAGGCCCGAGGCGCCCAGACCCACCAGCACGATGCCGGCGTAGTCGATCCGCGGGCGGGACTTCTCGCCGAGAGCCGGGATGGCCACCGCCGCGACCGCGAACACCAGCACCGCCACCGGCAGGTTGATCCAGAACGCCCAGCGCCACGTCATGTGGTCGGTGAAGAATCCCCCGAGCAGGGGCCCGATGACGGTGGTCACGCCGAACACCGCACCGAGGGCGCCCTGGTAGCGGCCGCGCTCGCGCAGCGGGATCACCTCGCCGATCACCGCCATGGCGGTGACCATGATCGCGCCGCCGCCGATGCCCTGCACCGCACGCGCGGCCACCAGCGCGCCCATCGACCCGGCCAGCGCGCACAGGATCGAGCCGGCCAGGAAGATGACCACCGACACCTGGAAGACGGCCTTGCGGCCGAACAGGTCGCCGAGCTTGCCGACGACGGCGGTGGCGATCGTGGAGGCCAGCAGGTAGCTGGTGACCACCCACGCCTGGTGGCCGGCGCCGCCGAGGTCGGCGACCACCGTCGGCAGCGTGGTCGCGACGATGGTCTGGTCCAACGCCGCGAGCAGCATGCCCAGCAGGACCGCGACGAAGATCAGGTTGCGGCGCGCGGAACTGGTCATGCGGGGTGTATCGGCACCCCGGCCAATTTTGTTAGCAGAGCTATGCGAATTGGCCGGATCAGCTCGGCGGCCGCGACACGCACTGCGCCGAGTAGAGCTCCTCGCCGAGCTTGTCCATCAGCTCCAGCTGCGTCTCGAGGTAGTCGATGTGCGACTCCTCGTCGGCGATGATGCCTTCCAGCAGCGCCGCACTGGTGCTGTCCCGCTTCTCCCGGCACATGATCACGCCGGGCCGGAGCCGTTCGAGCACCTCGTACTCGATGGCCAGGTCCGCCTCGAACTGTTCGCGCAGCGTCTGGCCGACCCGCAGCGAGAACAGCCGCTGATAGTTCGGCAGGCCGTCGAGCAGCAGGATTCGGTCGGTGATGGCCTCGGCGTGCCGCATCTCGTCGAAGGACTCGGCACGGGTGTGCGCCGCCAGTTCGGTGAAGCCCCAGTTGTCCTGCATCTTGGAGTGCAGAAAGTACTGGTTGATGGCCGTCAATTCGCTCGAAAGCTGCTCGTTGAGCAACTTGAGCACTTCTGGATCGCCTTGCATTGGTTCTCCTCACACCAGGGGGCTGTCTAGGGAGTCGAAACCGCAGGCGACGTGGGCTGGACGTCGCGACTGCGTGTCTTGAATCTAGCCCACTTCGGGTGAGAAAACACGCCAAAACACACCGCCACCGCAAACGGCGCCGGGTAGGTAAGCCTCACATATGTGAAGGTAGGTAGGCCTAACAATAGCGCAGAAGTTAGGTTAGACTCCACTAATCGCGAAGTTCGCGGTCATCGATTTCAGCAAGGAGGCAACGTCGATGTTCGTCTGCCTCTGCACCGGCGCTACCAGCCACGAAGTCGCCGACGCCGTGGCCCGCGGGGCCTGCACATCCAAGCAGGTCGCGGTCGCGTGCGGGGCCGGTACGGACTGCGGACGCTGCCGTCGGACCGTCCGCGCGATCATCGAGGCCGAGTCGGCCAAGGTCAACAGCGTCGCCGCCAGCTAACTTTTTGCCTGATTGAAATCGGCCAGCGCGCTCGCGTTGGCGGCCCCACCCATCAACTCCGCGAAGCATGCGTTCTCCCGGTTGCGCGCCGCCGCCACCTCCGCGACGAGCGGCGCGGTCATCGTGCGCTTGACGGCCATCAGGCTGCTCAGCGGACGCGACGCGAGCACCTCGGCGTGGCGGCGCGCCTCCGGTAACAGGTCGTCGGGTTCGCAGACCTTCCACACCAGGCCCATCTCCCGGGCCTCTTGCGCGCCGATCCACTCCGAGGACATCAGCACCCAGGCCGCGTTCTGCCGGCCGATCAACTGCGGCAGCAGATACGACGACGCCGCCTCCGGGGCCACCCCCAGGCTGGTGAACGGACACTTCAGCCGCGCCGTGGTGGCCATGAAGGCCAGATCGGCGAAACCCAGAATCGTTGCGCCGATACCGATTCCAAAGCCGTTGACCGCACAGATCAGCGGCTTGGGGAACTCGGCGAGCGCATCGACCAGTCCGATGAAGCCGTGCTTGCCGGGGGTGAAATCCGGATCGGTGACCATCGCCTGCATCTCGGCCAGGTCGGTACCCGCGCTGAACGAGCGCCCGGTGCCGGTCAGCAGCAACACCGAGACCTCGGCATCGTCGGCGGCCGCCCGCAGCGCGTCCGTGGTGGCGTCGTACAACGCCTCGTCGAACGCGTTCAGCGCCTCCAGCCGATTCAGCGTCAGCGTGCGGACCCGGTTGTCGTCGGTGATCGTCAGCGTCACGAGCGCAGAGCCTACCGAGCGGCCCGCCACGGGGAACGCAACACATAGCGACTCGTCGGCACGGTGTCGACGTCGCGGTTCGCGCCGAAGGCCGACGTGCTGGCCACCATGCGCTCGATACGTTCGGCGAGATCGGCGTCGTCGGCCGCGCCGAAGAACGCCTTGATGTCGGTGACCGCGGCGTCGGGAAACAGTTCCTCGACGATGGCGTCCACCGCGGGCGCGTCCGGACTCAGCGCCCGCACGACGGCGTTCTGCGTGTAGCCGAAGGTCGTCTGGGTCTCGAGGGCCACCGCGGTGTGGTCGCGATGCCAGCGGGTGCGCCAGGTCGGCTCGTCGAGTTCGGGCGGCCGACGCAGCAGCGCGACATTGGCCAAACCCGGTGTGCGGGCCCCCAATTCAATTTCCGGAGCGCGCAGCGGCACCGACTCGGTGACCAGATAGCCCGCGACAGTGTCGGATTCGCGCGCCAGCCGCTGCAGCGCGGCGTCGACCTGCGGTCCGTAATGCTGATCGGTCCACAGGCTCAGCACCGCCGCGACCGGCGGATCCAGGGTGGTCAGCGTCATCAGGGACTCGCGCACCGCGGAATCCTTGACGTTCACGGCAAGTCCGGGCAGACCCAGATCCAGCAGTTCCTCGGCGACCGGGCCGCGCAGGCGCGCGCACCAGGAGTCGTCCGCGACGGCGGCGCGCGCCACGAGGATCACCTTCTCCACGATCGCGAACCTACCGAGCGGCATAATGGCAGCCATGTTCAGGGGCCTCGCCGTACCCCATTCGTGGCCGTACGTCGGCGAAGTGGCCCGCAGTCTGCTTCCGGTGTTGCTGATCGGCGCCATTGCGCTGCAGTGGGCCTCGCCCGCGGCGGCGGTCGCGGCGGCGGGCAGCGCCGCGGTCGTCGGCGCCACCGCCCTGCAGGACAGCGCGATCCGTCGACTACTCCCGATGTTGTGCGCCGTGGTGCTGGGCCTGGGCGTGGCGACGTTCCTCGGGCATCTGACCTCGCCGCACACCTGGTTGTACGTGCCCGTCGTCGGAGTCTGGACGCTGGGCACCGGTCTGTTCTGGGCGCTCAGTTCGCCGGCCGGGTTGGCCGCCGCGGCCGGCGCCGCGCTGATGGTCACCGCCCCGCCCACCCCCGCCGGCTGGTCGGCGGCGCTGGGTTCGGCCCTGGCGGCGGCGGCCCTGGCGGTCCTCGGCGGAGGGCTGCAGGTGCTCCTGGTCGCGGTCTGGCCGCGGCAGCGCTGGGTGGCGCAGCGGTCCGCGCTGGCCGACGCCTACGGCTGGGTCGCCACCACGGCACGCAAACTCGCCCTGAACCCCGCCGCCTCCTGGGACCCCACCCCGCTGATGGACCTGCGGGAGGCCGTCCACGCCACCGACCGGCACACCCGTCGGCGCCCGCCCGCGTTCCGGGGGAGCCACGCACTGCCCGAACGCATCGCGATGACGCTGAACGCGCTGCGCGCCGACGCCGACGAGCCCGAGGTCCGCGAGGTGCTGCTGGCCAGTGCCGACGCGCTGGCCGCCATCGGCGCGGGTGGGCCCGCCGCGCCCGTGGACGCCACGATTGCGTTGCGCCGCGCCGAAGACTGCGCCGCGGCGCTGAGCGGGTCGGCCGCGACGGCGGCCCAGCGCCTGCACACCCAGATCGCCAAAGCCGGTGCGCTGCAACTCCCCGGCTGGCCGGCCGCGCGGGGCACCGAGCAGGATCCGCAGGGCGGCCTGCGAGGTCACCTGCGCGCGGCCCGGGCCACCATCGCCGCGCAGTGCAACGGCGACTCCCCCATCCTGCGGCATGCGCTGCGGGTGACCGCCGCCGTGGTCGCCGGCCTGCTCATCGCCCGACTCACCGAGACGCCGCAGGGCTACTGGGTGGCCCTGACCGCGTTGCTGGTGTTGCGCCCGGAGACCGCGCACACCTACACCCGCTGCGTATCCCGCATCGCCGGCGTCACCATCGGTGTCGTGGCGGCCAGCCTCGTCACCGTGTTGTGGCAGCCGACGGGCATGGTGGCCGTGACGGTGGCCGTGGCGCTGCTCGCGCTGGCGTACGCGGTGGCGTCCTACGGCCCCGTACCGCTGTACGCGGCGCTGGCCGGCGGCATCATCCTCCTCATCGACATGGCCGGCACGACCGACAGCGCCGCCATGGGCCAGCGCGTGGTGGCCACCGTGGTCGGCGGCGGCCTCGCGGTGACCTGCCACGTGCTGCTGCCCGACCGCACCCTGGTCCGGCTTCGTCAGCGCGCGGGCGAGTTGTTACGCGCCGAAAGCGATTACGCGGCAACCGTTGTCCGCGCCTTCGCGCATCCGCTGGACCAGCCCGAGGTCACGTTGAGCGCGGTGTGGCAGCGCACCACCCGGGCGCGCTCGGCGTTCGAGGCCGCCGGCAGCGGCGTGCGCGCCGACATGGCCGAGGTGCGCCACTGGCTGACCGCCTACCGGGCCGCGCTCAACGCCATCACCGGCGCCTGCGCCGCCCTCGAGGCCCAGCTGCCCGCCGTCCACCACAGCACGCTGGACCCGCGCTTCGTCGTCGCCGTCGACGATTACGTGGACGCGCTGCAGGGCGAACTGCCCAGCGCCGGGCAGATGTGGACCATCGACGCCCGCCACCTGGCCGAGGCCGACGCGCAGCTGCGCCAGGCCGCGGCCCGGCTGGGCAAGCAGGACACCGCCCAACGCGTCCTGGTGGCCGAGACCGAGACCATCACCCGGCACCTGTTGACCGTCGCCGAATTGTCCTGAGGGCGCACTGGATAGCCCCGGTCGGCGTAGCGTGAGCAGGCGTGAGGAGCACCGGCCCGCAGCCCTACTACGACCTCGGTGCGCACCACCGTGCGGTCGACACCGCATCCGAGCAGGCCCAGCTGTGGTTCGACCGCGGGCTGGTTTGGGCGTATGCGTTCAACCACCAGGAGGCCATCGACTGCTTCGAGCGGGCGCTCACGGCCGACCCCGAGTTGGCGGCGGCGCGCTGGGGCATCGCGTATGCGGTCGGGCCGAACTACAACAAGGCCTGGGACGCCTTCGATCCCGCGGACCGCACCGCCTCGCTGGCGCGCGCCCGCCGGGAGCTGGACCTGGCCGCCCGGGGCCGCGCGAGCCCGGTCGAGCACGCGCTGATCACCGCGCTGGCCCGTCGCTTCCCGACCGACGATGCCGACGACCTCGACCCGCTGGCCGCCGGAGGCCGCGCCTACGCCGAGGCGATGGCGGAGCTGGCCGCCGCCCATCCCGACGACATCGACATCCAGGCCCTGGCCGCCGACGCACTGGTCAACGTCACGGCCTGGGCGCTGTGGGACACCGCCACCGGCGAACCCGCACCGGGATCGCTTGTGCGACAAGCGCAGCGGCTGCTCGAAGACGCGCTGAGCACCGAGGCCGGGCGCGTCCATCCCGGGGCGCTGCACCTCTACATCCACACGATGGAGATGTCGGCGCGGCCCGAGGCCGCGCTACCGGCCGCCGATCTGCTCCGCGACCTGGTACCCGACGCCGGCCACCTGCGACACATGCCCAGCCACCTGGACGTGCTGTGCGGCGACTATCACAGCGCCGTGGAAGCCAACCTGGCCGCCGAGGCGGCGGACCGCAAGTTCGTCGAACGCTCCGGACCGCTGAACTTCTATTCGCTCTACCGCGCCCACAACCTGCACTTCGTGGTGTATTCCGCGATGTTCAGCGGGCAATCGCGCATCGCGCTGCAGGCCGCCGACGACCTGGCTGCGCAGCTGACGCCGGAATTGCTGTCGATCGAGTCCCCGCCGATGGCCGACTGGCTGGAGGCGTTCGTTCCCCTGCGGGTGCACGTGCTGGTGCGCTTCGGCCGCTGGGACGACCTGATCGCTGCGCCGCTGCCCGCCGATCCCGCGCTGTACTGCACGACGACGGCCACCTGGCACTACGGCAAGGGCGTCGCCTACGCGGCGAAGGGCCGGCTGGCCGAGGCCGAACAGCAGCGGGAGCGGTTCGCCGCGGCCTGCCGGAGGGTCCCGGAGTCCCGCTACCTGTTCAACAACACCAGCCGCGACATCTGGCGGTGGCCGCCGCCATGCTCGACGGTGAGATCGACTATCGGGCGGGCAGATTCGACGCGGCGTTCGCGCACCTGCGCCGCGCCATCGCGCTGGACGACGGGCTGCCCTACGACGAGCCGTGGGGCTGGATGCAGCCGACCCGGCACGCCTACGGCGCGCTGCTGCTCGAGCAGGAGCACGTCACCGAGGCCGCCCGGGTCTACGAGGCCGACCTGGGCCTGGACCCGACGTTGAACCGCTGCTGCCAGCATCCGAACAACCTGTGGAGCCTGCACGGCTACCACGAGTGCCTGCAGCGCCTCGGCCGCGCCGGCGAGGCGGCCATCATCGAACGTCAGCTCGCGCTCGCCGCGGCCCGCGCAGACGTCCCGGTCCGGGCGTCCTGCGCCTGCAGGCTGTCGGCCTGAGCCGAGGAACCTACACCGCCGCGCCGCCATCGGTGAGGCTACCCTTAGTCGGCAGCCGCCCGGCGGCATCGCGGTCGATCCCCAGACCGCGGGAGAGGGGTGAACATGGCGCGCGGTTTCCAGGGCGTGATGATGAAGGGCTTCGGAGCCCGCGACCACCAGGCCACCGTCGTCGAAACGTTCCTGCTGGCCCCACGTTTCCTGCGGGTCCGGATGGTCTCGCCGACGTTGTTCGAGGACGCGGTGGTGGAGCCGACGTCGTGGCTGCGCTTCTGGTTCCCCGACCCCGAGGGCTCCGACACCGAGTTCCAGCGCGGCTACACGCTCTCAGAGGCCGACCCGGAGACCGGGCGCTTCGCCATCGACGTCGTCCTGCACGAACCCGCCGGCCCCGCCACCACCTGGGCCCGCGCCGCGACCGCCGGCGACACCGTCCCGGTGATCGTGCTGGGCTCGCGGGGTTTCACCGTTCCCGAGGCCCCCGAGGACCAGCCCGCCGGCTACCTGCTGATCGGCGACCCGGCGTCGATACCGGCCATCAACGGCATCATCGAGGCGGTTCCGGCCGAATTGCCCATCGAGGCCTACCTCGAATACCACGACGACGACGACCGGCAGATCCCGCTGGCCGAGCACCCGCGGCTGCGGGTGCAGTGGGTGCAGCGCCGCGACACCAACTCGCTGGCGGCGGCCATCGAGACCCGCGACTGGTCCAACTGGTACGCGTGGGTGACCCCCGAGGCCGGCTCGCTCAAGGTGCTGCGGACCCGACTGCGCGACGAGTTCGGGTTCCCGAAGTCCGAGATGCACCCGCAGGCCTACTGGACCGAGGGTCGCGCGATGGGCTCCAAGCGCGGCGACGAGAAGACCGCACCCGCGCCGGCCCGGCCCGCCGCCGAGACCGCTCCGGCCCCGGAACCCAAGCCGGCCGCCGCGCCCGCCGCGGCGGCCCGACAGGGCAGCTGGCGCGCGCAGGGTGCGGGCCGGCTGCTGGCACCGCTCAAGACGCCGCTGATCGTCTCGGGCGTGCTGCAGGCGATCATCACGCTGATCCAACTCGCGCCGTTCGTGCTGCTGGTCGAACTGGCCCGGTTGCTGCTCATCGGGGCCGAATCCGAGCGGCTGTGGAGCCTGGGCCTGGCCGCCGTGGGTCTGCTGGGCACCGGCACCGTGCTGACCGCGGCGCTGACCCTGTGGCTGCATCGGGTCGATGCGAACTTCGCCCGCGACCTGCGGGCCCGGCTGCTGACGAAGCTGTCCAAGCTCCCGCTGGGGTGGTTCACCGCGCGCGGATCCGGTTCGGTCAAGCAACTGGTGCAGGACGACACGCTGTCGCTGCACTACCTGATCACCCACGCGATCCCCGATGCGGTGGCCGCGGTCATCGCGCCGCTGGCGGTGCTGATCTACCTGTTCGTGGTGGACTGGCGGCTGGCGCTGGTGCTGCTGGTGCCGGTGCTGTTCGCCCTGGTGCTGATGTCGGTGATGTCCATCCAGTCCGGACCCAAGATCGGGCAGTCGCAGAAGTGGACGGAGCGGATGACCGGCGAGGCCGGCGCCTACCTGGAGGGCCAACCGGTGGTGCGGGTCTTCGGCGGCGCGGCGGCGTCGACCTTCCGACGCCGCCTCGAGGAGTACATCGCGTTCCTGGTGGACTGGCAGCGACCCTTCGTCGGCAAGAAGACCCTGATGGATCTGGTCACCCGCCCGTCGACGTTCCTCTGGCTGATCATGGCCGTCGGGACCCCACTGGTGGTGGCGGGCTGGATGGACCCGGTGAACCTGCTGCCGTTCCTGTTCCTGGGCACCACCTTCGGCGCCCGTCTGCTCGGTATCGGCTACGGGTTGGGCGGCATCCAGGGCGGCATGCTCGCCGCCCGGCGCCTGCAGGGAGCGCTCGACGAGAACGAACTCACGCTGCGGGCCGAATCGGGCGCTTCCGCGACGACACCGCTGCCCGACGGCACGGTCACCTTCGACCGGGTGACCTTCGGCTACCGCCCCGGTGTCGCGGTGATCGACGACGTCAGCCTCGAACTGCGCCCCGGCACGGTCACCGCCCTGGTCGGGCCGTCGGGGTCCGGGAAGTCCACGCTGGCCGCGCTGCTGGCCCGCTTCCACGACGTCGGCGCGGGCGCAATCCGCATCGGCGGCAAGGATATTCGCTCGCTGGAGGCCGACGACCTGTACCAGCGTGTCGGTTTCGTCCTGCAAGAGACCCAACTGGTGGCCGGCACCGTGGCCGAGAACATCGCGCTGGCCCGGCCCGACGCCGGCGCGGCGGAGATCGAGACCGCGGCCCGCGAGGCGCAGATCCACGACCGCATCATGGCGCTGCCGCAGGGCTACGACACGGTGCTGCAGGCCGGTGGGCTGTCCGGCGGCGAGCGGCAACGCCTGACGATCGCCCGCGCGATCCTGGCCGACACCCCGGTGCTGATCCTCGACGAGGCCACCGCGTTCGCCGACCCCGAGTCGGAATTCCTTGTCCAGCAGGCGCTCAACCGGCTGACCCGGGACCGCACGGTGCTGGTGATCGCGCACCGCCTGCACACCATCACCCACGCCGACCAGATCGTGGTGCTCGATCACGGCCGCATCGCCGAGATCGGCACCCACGACCAGTTGTTCGCCGCCGGGGGTCGGTACCGCGCGCTGTGGGATTCCGGTCGCGGCGCCGCGGTCGAGGAGGCCCGCCGATGATCCGCACGCTGCTCGCTCTCGTTCCCGCGGATCAGCGCGGCAAGATCAACGGCTACGCCGTCCTGACGGTGGCCTCGGTGCTGCTGCGCGCGGCGGCCACGGTGCTGTTGGTGCCGCTGGTCGCGGCCCTGTTCGGCGACGACCCGGCGCGGGCCTGGCCCTGGCTGGGCTGGCTGACCGTCGTCACCGTGGCGTGCTGGATCATCGACACCAGCACCGCCCGACGGGGTTTCGACCTGGGCTTCGCACTGCTCGACCACACCCAGCACGACGTCGCGGACCGGCTGCCGAACGTGCGGCTGAATTGGCTCGACGCCGACAACACCGCCACGGCCCGGCAGGCCATCGCCTCCACCGGGCCGGAACTGGTCGGCCTGGTGGTCAACCTGCTCACCCCGCTGGTCAGCGCCATCCTCCTGCCGGCCGCCATTGCGGTTGCGCTGCTGGCGATCTCGCTGCCGCTGGGGCTGGCGGCGCTGGTCGGGGTGGCCGTGCTGCTGGGCGCGATGTGGGCGGCCGGCCGGTTGTCGCGGCGGGCCGACGCCGTCGCCGACGAGACCAATTCCGCACTCACCGAGCGCATCATCGAATTCGCCCGCACCCAGCAGGCGTTGCGGGCGGCCCGCCGGGTCGCCCCGGCCCGCAGCCAGGTCGGCGCGGCGCTGGAGGCCCAGCACGGCGCCACGCTGCGGCTGCTGACCATGCAGATTCCCGGTCAGCTGCTGTTCAGCCTGGCCAGCCAGTTGGCGCTGATCCTGTTGGCCGGCATGACCACGCTGCTGACCGTGCGCGGGGAACTCGGTGTGCCGGAGGCGATCGCGCTGATCGTGGTGATCTCGCGTTACCTGGAGCCGTTCAGCGCGCTCAGCGAGTTGGCGCCGGCCATCGAGACCACGCGGGCGACCCTGGGTCGGATCCAGGCCGTGCTGGACGCGCCCACGCTGACGGCCGGCACCGCCGGATTGGCCGCGCCGCAGGCCCCCCGCATCGAGTTCGAGGACGTCACGTTCGGTTACGGGGATGAGCCGCTGCTGTCGAACGTGAGCTTCACGCTGGATCCCGCGGGCACCACGGCCATCGTCGGTCCGTCCGGTTCGGGGAAGAGCACCATCCTGGGGTTGATCGCCGGGCTGCACGAACCGCAGCGCGGCCGGGTGCTGTTCGACGGAGTGGATCTGGCGACGCTGACCCCCGAACAGCGCCGCGCCGCGGTCAGCGTGGTGTTCCAGCACCCGTATCTGTTCGACGGGTCGGTGCGCGACAACATCCTGGTCGGCGACCCGCAGGCCGGCGACGGTGCGGTAACCGAGGCCATGCGCCTGGCCCGGGTCGACGAGCTGACCGGCCGGTTGCCCGACGGCGATCGGACCGTGGTCGGCGAGGCCGGCACCGCACTGTCCGGCGGCGAGCGGCAACGGGTCAGCATCGCGCGCGCCCTGGTCAAACCCGCGCCGGTGCTGCTGGTCGACGAGGCCACCAGCGCCCTGGACACCGAGAACGAGGCCGCCGTGGTGGACGCGCTGACCGCCGATCAGCGGCCGCGCACCCGGGTGATCGTCGCGCACCGGCTGGCCAGCATCCGCAACGCCGACCGGGTGCTGTTCGTCGAATCCGGCCGCATCGTCGAGGACGGCAGCATCGAGCAGCTGCTGGTCGCCGACGGCCGCTTCGCCGAGTTCTGGACGCAGCAGCGCGCCGCGGCCGAATGGCAGATCGCCGGGGCCGCCGCCGACGGTGCGTAGACTCGGCGAGCGTGGCCGTGACCGAGGTGGATGTCGAATACCTGGCGCGCTGTGTCGAACTGGCGCGCGAAGCTCTCGAAGCCGGTGATGAACCGTTCGGCTCGATCCTGGTCGACGCCGACGGCAAGATCCTCTTCGAGGACCGCAACCGGGTCGCCGGCGGCGACGCGACCCGGCACCCCGAGTTCGCCATCGCGCAGTGGGCCGCGGCCAACGTCCCGCCCGTGCGCCGCATCCGGGCCACGGTCTACACCACCGGCGAGCACTGCCCGATGTGCTCGGCCGCCCACGCCTGGGTGGGTCTGGGCCGCATCGTCTACGCCACTTCGTCGGCGCAGCTGTCCACCTGGCGCGAGGAATGGGGCTGCCCGCCGGGTCCCGTTGCGCCACTGCCCATCACCACGGTGGCCCCGCGGGTCGTGGCCGAGGGCCCGGTCGCCGAGTTCGAGGACGAGATGAAGGCCTTGTACGAGGCCAGGTTTCGACCGTGACCACCCCTGGGTGGATCGCCCACGCAATCTGGTGGCAGGTCTATCCACTCGGCTTCGTCGGCGCCTTCCCGACCGACCCCGCCCCGACGCCCGAGGAACATCGGTTGCGGCGCGTCACCGAATGGTTCGACCACGCGGTGGCCCTCGGCGCCTCGGGAGTCGCGCTGGGCCCGGTGTTCGCCTCCCGCACGCACGGCTACGACACCACCGACCACTACCGCGTCGACCCGCGTCTCGGCGACGACGACGACTTCGACGAACTGATCGCCGCCGCCCACGACCGGGGCCTGCGGGTCCTGCTCGACGGTGTGTTCAACCACGTGGGCGTCGACTTCGCGCGCCATCGCGCGGCGCTCGACGGTGATCCCGCGGCGCTGAACTGGTTTCGGCGCGCACCGCGCGATCCGGGTGGCTTCGCCACCTTCGAGGGCCACGGCGACCTCATCGCGCTCGACCACGACAACGCCGAGGTGATCGACTACGTCGCCGACGTCTTGGCGCACTGGTTGGGCCGCGGCGCCGACGGTTGGCGCCTCGACGCGGCCTACGCGGTCCCGCCGCGGTTCTGGGCCCGGGTGCTGCCGCGGGTGCGCGCCGAGCATCCCGACGCCTGGTTCGTCGCCGAGGTGATCCACGGCGACTACCCGGGCATGGTCGGTGACGCCGGCTTCGACTCCGTGACCCAGTACGAGCTGTGGAAGGCGATCTGGAGTGCGCTCAACGACGGCAACTTCCACGAACTGGACTGGGCACTGCAGCGGCACAACGAATTTCTGGACACCTTCGCGCCGCTGACCTTCATCGGCAACCACGATGTCACCCGGATCGCCACCCAACTGGCCGATCCGCGCCACGTCGCACACGCCCTGGTGGTGCTGATGACGACCGGCGGAGTGCCCAGCATCTACGCCGGCGACGAGTTCGCCTTCCGCGGTCTGAAGGAGGAGCGCTTCGGTGGGGACGATGCGATCCGCCCCGAGTTCGGTTCTCCCCCATTGCCGGTCGACGACGCGGGCGCCGAGATGTTCGCGCTGCACCAGTTCCTCATCGGCTTGCGCCGCCGAAACCCGTGGCTGCACACCGCGCGTACCAGCGCGCTGCGGCTGGATAACCGGAGCTATCTGTACCAGAGCAGCGCCGCGGGTGCGACCGGGGAGACACTGCTGGTGGCGCTCAACCTGACCGAGGAACCGATGCCAATCCGACTGCCCGAACTCGGATTTGACCGCGCCGAACTGATCGCCGGCACGGGTGCCCCGCCCCGTGCCAGCACCACCGATGCGACGGTACCCGCGCACGCCTGGCTGATCCTGCAGCCGCACTGAGGACCCTCTGGGATGTTCGCGGTCGGCCACCCGCTCGGGGACTACCGGTTACCCTGCTCAAGTAATGACGGACACCGAAACTGAGCTACCGGTAGGCCACGACGCCGAGCATCGACGGACGACTCCCCGGCGGCGCTGGCGGCCCTCGGGATTCAGCGTCCAGTCCAAGCTGTTGCTGATGCTGCTGCTGACCAGCGTGGTCTCCGCCGCTGTCGTCGGCTTCATCGGGTATCAGTCGGGGCAGAGTTCGCTGCGGGCATCGGTGTTCGACCGGTTGACCGAGTTGCGTGAAACATCGACCCGTCAAACTGAGCGTCAGGCCAAGGAGTTGCAAGACACCATGGCCGTCTACAGTCGCGGGGCCACCGCCGTCACCGCGATGCGGGAGTTCAAACGAGGCTTCGCGGAACTCGCTGACGAGTCCGTGTCGCCGGAACAAGCCGAGCAGGTCAGCGAGTACTACTCTGAAGAGTTCAAGCCACTTGTCGAAAAGCGATCCGACACCGAACTCGATGTCGCCGGCTTACTACCGCAATCCAACGCGCAGACATACCTGCAATCCATCTATACGGCGCCCTACGACAGCGAGACCTACTCGATCGAGGTCGACGACGCCGGCGACGGTAGCGCTTGGTCGGCCGCCAGTAGGCGTCACCACGACTTCTTCCGCGATATGGTCACTCGCTTCGGCTACGACGACGTCATGCTCATCGATCTGGACGGCACCGTGGTGTACACCGCCTACCGGGGCGTCGATCTCGGCACCAACATCCTCACCGGCCCCTACCGCGAAAGCAGTCTGACCACTGCCTTCGAGCTGGTGACGAGTTCCCACGACGACGACACGGTGATAGCCACCGACTTCGCCCACTACCTGCCCAGCCACAACGAACCGGTGGCGTGGCTGATGTCGCCGATCGGTGAACCCGGCCGGATCGAAGGCGTGTTCGCGCTGCAGTACCCCATCGCCACACTCAACAGCATCGTGACCGCCGATGGAGACTGGGAAGAGGTCGGCACCGGGGCAACCGGTGAGGTTTTCCTGGCGGGACCCGACGGCAAGATGCGTACCGACTCCCGGCTTTTCCTCGAAGACCCCGAACGATACCGGGAAGCGGCGCTGGCCAGCGGAACACCGCTCGACGTGGTCGAACAGGCCCTCCAATTGGGCGGGACAACCCTGGTCCAGCCGGTGGGCGGGGAGGGCTTCGAGCGGGCCCAACGGGGTGAGACCGGGACCCTCGTCCAGCGCGATTATCTCGGGAACGAGGTCCTGATGGCCTACGGTCCGGTCAGCATGCCGGGGGTGCACTGGTCGATCGCGGCCAAGATCGACACCGCCGAAGCCTTCGCGCCGGTCCGGGCATTCACCCGCAACCTGGTGCTGTCCACAGTCGGCATCATCTTTCTGGTCTGCCTGGCTTCGATGTTCTTGGCCCGGATGTTCGTCCGCCCACTACGCGCTTTGGAGACCGGAACGCAGCGCATCAGCGCCGGCCACTTCGACACCACGCTGCCGGTCACTTCCCGCGATGAGTTCGGCGACCTCACCAGCGCGTTCAACGAGATGACGCGCAATCTGCGGTTGAAAGAGGAACTGATCGCCCAGCAGCGCAAGGAGAACGACGAGCTGTTGTTGTCTCTGATGCCCGCGACGGTTGTCGAGCGGTATCGCGAGGGCGACGAAGTGGTGGCGCAGGACCATCACAACGTCACGGTGCTCTTCGCAGACATCGTCGGCCTCGACGCGCTGTCGACCCAGTTGGATTCCAACGAACTGCTGTCGGTGGTCAATCGCCTGTTCCAGCAGTTCGATGCGGCCGCCGAACATCTCGGTGTGGAGCGGGTACGCACCATGCGCAGCGGTTACCTGGCCAGCTGCGGGCTCAACGTGCCCCGATTGGACAACACAGGCCGCACCGTTGATTTCGCCATCGAAATGGATCAGATCATCCGGCGATTCAACGCCGAAACGGGATATGACCTGGCACTGCGGGCCGGCATCGACACCGGACCGGTCAGCTCCGGGCTGGTTGGCCGGACCAACATCATCTACGACATGTGGGGCTCCGCGGTGAATCTGGCTTTCGAAGCGCAGCGCGGTTTGTCCCAACCCGGCATCTACGTCACCTCCGCGGTCCGTGACGCGACGCGGGAGTCCCGGCACTTCGTCGAGACCGGCGAAGTCACCGTTGGCCGCGGCTCGACGACCGTCACGGAGCCGATCTGGCGTTTGACGGAGAAGTCCTGATGACGTCGCTGTTCAGCTCGCCCTGGTTCTACTGGGCACTGGGAGTGGCCGTCGCGTTGCCCACCCTGCTGGTGGTGCTCACCGAGGTGGAGCATGTGCTGAGCAGACGCAGCAGTCCCCTGGTGCGTCCGCTCCACCTGATACGCGTCTACATCGTGCCGCTGGCCGCATTGCTGGTGCTGTTGGTGAAAGCCTCCGAGGTCTCGATCGAGGCGACCCCGGTGCGGGTGATCGCCACCGCACTCGGTTTCGTGGTGTTGGTCTTGCTGCTGTCCGGGACCAACGCCACCCTGTTCCAAAGCGCACCGGAAGGTAGCTGGCGTAAACGCATACCGTCGATTTTCCTGGATGTCGCACGAGTCCTGCTCATCGTCCTGGGCGTGGGGCTGATCTTCTCGTTCGTCTGGGGAGCCAACGTCGGCGGTCTGTTCGCCGCACTCGGTGTGACGTCGATCGTTATCGGCCTGGCGCTGCAGAACGCGGTGGGACAGATCGTGTCCGGTCTGCTCATGCTGTTCGAGCAGCCATTCGAACTCGGCGACTGGCTTGACACCCCCGCCGGCCGGGGCCAGGTCCGCGAGGTCAACTGGCGCTCGGTGCACATCGACACCGGCGATGGTCTGACCATCACACCGAACTCCGTGCTGGCGGGGGCCTCCTTCACCAATCTCAGCAGACCCACCGGCGTCCCTCATATCGCAGTGGAAACCACCTTCGCGGTGTGCGACCCGCCAGATCTCGTAATTGCCTTGCTGCGCACGGTCGCGGGCAGACTCCCGCAGCGCCACCTCGCCGTCGAGCCCACCGTGGTTCCGCTGGGCGCCGGCCGGTATCGCACCTCGATCCCGCTGCGCAGTCCCGCCGATGACCCCGCGGCCGGAGCCACCTTCCTGCGGTGGCTCTGGTATGCCGCGCGGCGTGCCGCCCTGCACCTCGACGGTGCAGCGGACGACCCCGGCACCGAGCAGCAACGATGGGATGCCATTGCAGAGGGAACACGGTCGCTACGGCTCACCCGGGCCGATCAACGCTGGCTGTTGGACCGGGCTCGATTGGTGCGCTATGGCGCCGACGAACTGATCGAAGCGGCCGGCAGCACACCCGACTCGATGAGGTTCGTCGTGGCCGGGCAGGTGATGCTGCAGACCGCCGTCGAGGGTGTACAACTCGGTGTGCGGGTACTGCAGGTCGGTGATCTGATCGGGCAGACCAGTCTGACCCGGGAACCCGTCGCCGCACGCGCGATAGCCGTCGGGGAGGTCACGATGCTCGAGGTGGACCGCGAGGACCTCGAAGAATTGGTCGCCGGACGGCCGGCCATGCTGCATCAGATCGGCCAGATCATCGACCGGCGGCGCCATGAACTCCGGCAGGCGGTGCGCGCGCAGACCGACGTCAACTGAGCCGGGCGGGAACAAACCCGACGCCACCAAGGTTGAGCGCAGGAGAATCAACTTTGGAGGTGTGATGTCCGAAACCACTGCTGCGCCGGTCGCGGTTCCCGTCCTGTTCGTGACCGAGCCGATCGTGCTGCCCGGCATGGTCGTGCCGATCGCACTGGACGACGCCGCGCAGGCCGCCATCGAGGCGGCCCAGGCCAGTGCGCCCGACGGCTCGGCCCAACTGCTGGTCGCGCCCCGCCTCGACGACCGCTACCCCACCCACGGCGTGCTGGCCTCGATCCTGCAGGTCGGGCGGATGCCCGGCAGCGCCGGGCAGGCCGCCGTCGTGCGCGGCGAACGCCGCGCGCACATCGGCGCCGGCACCACCGGGCCGGGCGCGGCGCTGTGGGTCGAGGTCACCGAGGCCCCCGAGGGCGCTGCGGGTGCCGACGGTGCCGACGGCGCCGCCACCGACACGGTCAAGACCCTGACCGCCGAGTACAAGCAGTTGCTGCTGGCCATGCTGCAACGCCGCGAGGCCTGGCAGATCATCGACTACGTCAACGGCATCTCCGATCCGTCGACACTGGCCGACACCGCGGGCTACGCGTCCTATCTCAGTAACGTGCAGAAGCGCCAACTGCTGGAGACCGTCGACGTCGCCGAGCGGTTGCGGCTGCTGATCGACTGGACCGGCGAGCACCTCGCCGAGGTCGAGGTCACCGACAAGATCGCCGAGGACGTCCGCACCGGGATGGACAAGCAGCACAAGGAGTTCCTGCTGCGCCAGCAGCTGGCCGCCATCCGCAAGGAACTGGGTGAAGGCAACGCCGAAGGATCCGATGACTACCGGTCCCGCGTCGAGGCCGCCGAACTGCCCGAGCACGTGCGCGAGGCCGCGCTGCGCGAGGTCGACAAGCTGGAACGCACCAGCGACCAGAGCCCGGAGGGCGGCTGGATCCGCACCTGGCTGGACACGGTGCTGGATCTGCCGTGGGCCGTGCACACCGAGGACTCGACCGACCTGCCCGGGGCCCGGGCCATCCTGGACGCCGACCATCACGGGCTGACCGACGTCAAGGAACGCATCGTGGAATACCTGGCGGTGCGCGCCCGGCGCGCGCAGCGCGGGATGGCCGTCGTCGGCGGACGCGGCTCCGGTGCGGTGCTGGTGCTGGCGGGTCCCCCGGGCGTCGGCAAGACGTCGCTGGGTGAGTCCGTGGCCCGCGCCCTGGGCCGCAAGTTCGTCCGGGTGGCCCTCGGCGGCGTGCGCGACGAGGCCGAGATCCGCGGGCACCGTCGCACCTACGTCGGGGCGCTGCCCGGCCGCATCGTGCGCGCGATCGGCGAGGCCGGCTCGATGAATCCCGTTGTGCTGCTGGACGAGATCGACAAGGTCGGCTCCGACTACCGGGGTGATCCGAGCGCGGCGCTGCTGGAGGTGCTCGACCCGGCGCAGAACCACACGTTCCGCGACCATTACCTGGATCTGGACCTGGACCTGTCCGATGTGGTGTTCCTGGCGACCGCCAACGTCGTCGAGAACATCCCCGGACCGCTGTTGGACCGGATGGAACTGGTGACCATCGACGGCTACACCGAGGACGACAAGGTCGCGATCGCCCGCGACTATCTGCTGCCCCGGCAGCAGGACCGGGCCGCACTGTCGGCCGACGAGGTGACGGTGACCGACGCGGCGCTGCGCAAGATCGCCGCGGACTACACCCGCGAGCCCGGGGTGCGGCAGTTCGAGCGGCTGCTGGCCAAGGCGCTGCGCAAGGCCGCGACCCGGCTGGTCGCCGGGGACGGCCCGGACACCGGGGCGATCGTCATCGACGAGCCGGAACTGGTCGACTACCTCGGGCGGCCCCGCTTCATCCCGGAATCGGGCGAGCGCACCGCGGTGCCCGGCGTGGCCACCGGCCTGGCGGTGACCGGACTCGGCGGCGACGTGCTCTACATCGAGGCCGGCGCCGGTGGGTCCGAGCCGGGCCTGCAGCTGACCGGGCAACTCGGTGAGGTGATGAAGGAGTCCGCGCAGATCGCGCTGTCCTATGTGCGTTCGCACGCCGCCGAACTCGGCGTGGATCCGGCCGCCCTGGACCGGCACATCCACGTGCACGTGCCGGCCGGCGCGGTGCCCAAGGACGGGCCGTCGGCGGGCGTCACGATGGTCACCGCGCTGGTGTCGATGGCCACCGGGCGCAAGGTGCGCGGCGACGTCGGGATGACCGGCGAGGTGACGCTGAACGGGCGGGTGCTGCCCATCGGCGGCGTCAAGCAGAAGCTGCTGGCCGCCCAGCGGGCCGGGCTGACGACGGTGTTCATCCCGCAGCGCAACGAGGCCGACCTCGACGACGTCGACGCCGAGGTGCTGGCCGCCGTGGCGGTCCACCCGATGACCGACGTCGCCGACATCGTCGCCGCGGCCCTCGAGCCGGCGCCGGCGGAGTCCATCGCCGCGGCGTGACGACCGGCCCGTCGCCGGGGGTGAACGTTGGCGTTCACCCCCGGCGGCGCCGTCGTTCGGGCCTAGACTCGTCGAAGCGGAGCATTCCCGACGAACGGACATCGCCCATGCTGGACCTGAACGATCTCAAGCGCCGCGTCGTGCATCCCATTCAGCGCTACCTGGTCAATCCCGTCGGACGTAACGCGCCGGTCACCCTCATCGAGACCACCGGCCGCAAGTCCGGGCAGCCCCGTCGCACCGCGGTGGGCGGACGGCTGATCGACGACCAGTTCTGGATGGTCTCCGAGCACGGCGAGCATTCCGATTACGTCCGCAACATCAAGGCGAATCCGGCCGTGCGGGTTCGCCACGGCGGCCGCTGGCGGTCCGGCACCGCCGCACTGCTGCCCGACGACGACCCGGCCGCCCGGCTGCGCCAACTGCCCGGGATGAACAGCGCCGTGGTCCGGGCGATGGGCAGCAACCTGCTGACCATCCGCATCGACCTCGACTGAAACCTCCCCGGGGGGGAGTACGAACATGTCCAGATCCACCCGATTTGTCATCGTAGGCGCCGGCCTGGCCGGCGCGAAGGCCGCGGAGGCATTGCGCGACAACGACTTCGACGGCCACATCGTCTTGATCGGCAGCGAGGAACGACTGCCGTACGAGCGACCACCGTTGTCCAAGGAGTTCCTGGCCGGCGCGAAGTCGGTGCCGGAGTTCACCGTCGCGCCCGCCGCCTGGTATCGCGACCACGACGTGGAACTCATGCTGGGCACCGAGGTGCGGTCCATCGACCCGCGCGGGCACACGGTCACGCTGCCCGACGGCGAACCACTCGGCTACGACAAGCTGTTGCTGGCCACGGGTTCCCGCGCGCGGCGCCCGGCGCTGACCGGGGCCGACGCCGACGGGGTGCACTACCTGCGCACCCTCGAGGACTCCGAGGCGCTCGACGCGGTGCTGCGCGACGGCGCGACGCTCGCGGTGATCGGCGCCAGCTGGATCGGCCTTGAGGTGACGGCCACGGCCCGGCAGCGCGGCGTGGCCGTCACAGTCGTCGACACCGCCCGGTTACCGCTGCTGGCCAGCCTGGGCCCGCAGGTCGGCGAGGTCTTCGCGGCGCTGCACCGCGACCACGAGGTGGACCTGCGGCTGGCATCGAGCGTCGCGGAGATCAGCACCGCCGACGGCCGGGCCACCGGCCTGCTGCTCGGGGACGGTTCCGAGGTGCGCGCCGACGCGGTGCTGGTGGCCGTCGGGGCCGCACCCAACATCGAACTCGCCGAGGCGGCCGGATTGACCCTGGCCGACGGCGGGGTGGCCGTCGATGCCTCGCTGCGCACCAGCGACCCCGACATCTCCGCGGTCGGCGACATCGCCGCGGCGCAGCACCCGCTGCTGGGCAACCGGATTCGCACCGAGCACTGGGCCAATGCGCTCAAGCAGCCCGCCGTGGCGGCACGCAACATGATGGGCAAGGACGACCCGCCGGCGGCCTACGACGAGCTGCCGTACTTCTTCACCGACCAGTACGACCTCGGGATGGAGTACGTGGGGCACGCCGACGCGGACGACCGCGTCGTGTTCCGCGGCGACGTCGCGGGCCGCGAGTTCACCGCGTTCTGGATCGACGAGCAGGATCGGGTGCGCGCCGGGATGAACGTCAACATCTGGTCGGGCCTCGACGACATCAAGGAGATGGTCAGGTCCCGAACGCCGGTCGATCCCGCCACATGGAGCTGACGCGCTGCAGCACGCCCGCGGGCTCCGGCGCGCGGTCGCGGCGCGGCTCGGCCGGCGCCTCGGGCACGGGATCGGGCAGCGGCCACCAGCGATCGTCGATGACCTGCGGCATGTTCAGCGCCAGCAGCCGTTCCCGTTCGGCGCGTCGGCGCGCGACCCGCAGCCGGGCGTCCACCGGGGGCGCCACCGCCTCGGCGAGCGTGAGGTAGCAGATGTCCTCCGCGTCGGCCAGCGTGCGGCGCGCCACCAGCCGAACACCCTTCTCCCGCAACGCCTCCCGCAACTCGTCGGTGTAGAACACGGCCGTGCCCCAGGCCAGCCCCCGGGACCGTCCGGCGGCCTCGGCCACCCGCAGCGGCCACGACGGGCGCTGCGGTGCGCCCGGGGTCGGCCCGGCGGTGCCGTCGGCCGGCTGCCGGGTCGAGGTGATCGCCGCGCTCTCCGGCGGCAGCAGGTGCTCGGCGCCGACGCACCCGAGGGCCACCGCCTCGATCGTCGCCCCGACCGCCGCCAGGGCCCAGCCCTGCTGGATCCGGTCCCGCAGCACCAGGATCCGGGTGTCGAGCACCGCATTGGGCGCCGAGGTCCACTGCGCCAGCCGCTGTTCGCGGCCCGCCGCGTAGTCCGCGCACCACCGCCCGTGGCGCCGGGCCACGGCCAGGGTGCGGGGCAGCATCGTCAGCCGGTGGCCCCGTCGGCCCACGGTGGCGGCCACCGCGTCGCTCACGGTGCGGCCGGTGAACACCCGGTGCCCGAACACCGCGGTGCCTCGGCGCTGCCACTCCTCGGCGAGCTTGCCGCGCAGGCCGAGCACCTCGCCGGTGGCGCGCTGCGCGGCGCGCAGACCACCGCACTGCACGTCCAGCGACATCGGGGTCAGCGGGCCCGGCAGCGCGTCGGTGACCCCGTGCGCATCGAACACGGCGTACCGCGGGTCGATGGCATCGTCGAACTCCCCCGCGCAACTCGCCGCGGCGTGCCCGTCGGCGCCGGGCCGGGTCCGCGGCAACGGTTCGGTGGGCACCGCGGCCAGCGCCCGCCCGGTGTCGGCCAGCGCCTCGGCCGCCGTCCACCCGCAGTCGAAGTCCCAATCCCGTTGCACCGCAGTCACATCCAGGACCGGCGCCGCCACCGGCCACACCGGCGCACGGCGCACGGCGACCGGGCCGAGCCAGCGTCGGGCCGAGGGCGCCGGGATCGGCTCGGGGGCGGCCAGATCGACGGTGCCCGTGCGGTGCGAGCCGACCGAGCGCACCAGGAACCGGCACAGATCGTCGGTGTGCAGCACCGGGATGGCCGCGTCGGCACCCGCGGCGCGCAGGGTCGCCACGGTGCGGTGCACCAGCGGGTCGGGTCGGCGGCCGACCAGCGCGGCGCAGCGGATCACCAGCGTCGGCCCCCAACTCGACGAGACCAGGTCCTCGGCGCGGCCGTAGCGCTCCGGGTCACCGGCGTGCGACACGAACAGCAACCGGGCGCCCGCCCGGGCCGCGGCGTCGGCGACCCGCAGCAACGCCGAGGTATCCGTCACCGGCGCCAGGTGGATCACGGCGTCGGCGTCGGCGACGGCGTCCTGCAGCGCCGGCGCGTCGATCCCCGCGCACACCAGGTCGACGGCCGGGTCGAGCTGTGGATGCGGGCGTTGCGTCACACCGGTCACCCGGTGGCCGGCGCCCAGCAGGTGCGTCGCCGCGGCACGTCCAATCACACTGGTCACACCAGTGATCACGATCTTCATCGTCCCCGACCCCCATCGGTACGTGACTGACAATAGGCCTCGGGAGAGGTTTGCGGAGCGGTTTCCGGCAACGCCCGGCGCCCCTGGCTACAGCAGGCTGGCCTTGCCGTCGGCGTGGACCTCCACCTTTGCCCCGGCCGGGTCCGCACCCTTGCCGTCGACCAGGCTGGCGGCCGCGTCCCGGTCGGCCACCAGGGCCAGCACGCGGGCGTCGTCGGGGGTGCGCACCGCGATGAAGGCGTTCTCCGGTGCGCCATCGCGACCGAACGGCACGGTCCAGGTCTCGAGGGTGCCGACGCCGGTCCAGTCGACCAGCGCGCGACGGGTCGGTTCCGCGTCGACGGCGTCCTGCACGTCCTCCCACCGGAAGCCACCGGCCGGCGGTTCGGTGCTGTACACGCCGAACGCATGCTTGGTCAGGTAGCCGCCGTTGGCGGTGATCAGGCCGCGGGTGCCGGGGGCGGCCACCAGCTTCTCGGCCATCGTGGCGATGGAGTGGGACACGTAGTTGTTCCACGGACCGCCGGCGAACGTCAGCCCGCCGGTGACCGTCAGCGGCCGGGCCGGGTCGTCGATGGCCACGCCGATCTCCGCGGCGGCCACCTGCACCGCCGACGGGAAGCACGAGTAGATGTCGATCAGGTCGATGTCGTCGATGCCCAGGCCCGCCAGTTCCAGGGCCCGCGCCGCGCCGATCCGGATCGCCGGCGACCGGTGGTAGTCCAGTCGTTCGGCGATCGAGTAGGTGTCGTGGCTGTCGGTGCCCGCCCACGGGAACACCCAGCGTTCGCGCGGGATCTGCAGGGCCGTCGCCTTCCCCACCGAGGTGAGGATCAGCACCGCGCCCTGGTCGACCATGTTGTTGGAGTTCAGCAGCTTGGTGTAGGGCCAGCTGATCATCCGGTTGTCCGGGCCCGGCTCGGCGATCTGCTCGGCGGTCCAGGCCTTGTTGCTCCAGGCGTGCGGATTCTGCTGGGCGACTTCGTTGAACCGCGCCCACAGCGCACCGATCTTGCGGCGGTGCTCGTCCTGGGTCTCGCCGGCCGCGACGCGCAGCGCCTCCTCGAACCACGGGTACACGTGCGACGGCAACGCCAGCCCGATGCGGTCCTGGGCCGGGCTGCTCATCTCGACGGCATCCTCGGCGCCCGGCGGCACGGGCACGGTGTCGTCCTGCTTGGACCAGTCCGGGCGCACCCCGGCGGCCTTCAGGCGTTTGCGGCTGCGCCAGGTCTCGGCGCCGGCGATCAGCACCACCTCGGCGGTGCCGGCGGTGATGTCGGCGCAGGCCTGGTTGACCAGCGACTGCGGGACGTTGCCGCCCACGCCGGTGTAGCGGGTGGCGGGGTCCTTGGCGCCGATCAGTTCGCCGAGCAGCAGGCCGGGGTCCCGGTAGCGCCAGGACAACAGGTTGACCACCCGGATGGCGTCGACGGCCGCCAGCACCCGCGCATCGGCGGCGCCGCGGGCGGCCTCGGCCATCAGCGCTACCGGCTCCTGCGGTGCGGCGACGCCGTCGGGCTGGTTGACCTGTCCGTATCCGACGAGGACCGGCGTTCGGGGATCGAGCGACATGCGAAAAGCCTTTCGGGAGTGGGGGTCAGGACGGGCCGGTGCCGTAGATCGACTTCACGCTGCGGAAGGCGGCCAGGCCCTCGGGGCCCAGTTCGCGGCCCAGGCCGCTGGCCTTGACGCCGCCGAACGGGGCGGCGATGTCCAGGGTGTAGCCGTTGATGCCGATGGTGCCGGTGTGCACCTGTCGGGCGATGCTCATCGCGCGCTCGCGGTCGGTGGTCCACACCGTCCCGCCCAGGCCGTACTCGCTGTCGTTGGCCAGGGCGATCGCGTCCTCGTCACCGTCGTAGGGGATCACCGCCAGGACGGGGCCGAAGATCTCCTCCTGGGCAATGCGATGCGCGTTGTCGACGTCGGCGAAGACGGTCGGTTCGACGAACCAGCCGCGGGGCTGATCCTTCGGGATCGAGCCTCCGGCAACCAGTTTGGCGCCGTCGGCGGTGCCGGCCTCGATGTAGCCGAGGATGCGGTCGCGCTGGCGCTCGCTGACCACGGGGCCGATCTCGGTGCTCGGGTCCAGCGGGTCGCCGACCCGCAGGCTGCCCGCCAGTTCCGCCAGCGCCTCGACGATCTCGGCGTAGCGCGAGCGCGGGGCCAGCACGCGGGAGTTCAGGTAGCAGGTCTGCCCGTTGTTGGTGAACGACTGCGTGCGCAGACCGGCCAGCGTGGCGTCCAGGTCGGCGTCGTCGAGGATGATGGCCGCCGACTTGCCGCCCAACTCGAGGGTCACCGGGCGCAGCAGGCGGCCACACACCTCGCCGATGGCGCGGCCGGCGACGGTGGAACCGGTAAAGGACACCTTGTCCACGCCCGGGTGCGCCACCAGGTGCACGCCGGTCTCGGTGCCACCGGGGACGATGTTCAGCACGCCGGGCGGCAGCCCGGCCTCGGTGGCGGCCTCGCCGAAAACCATGGCGTCCAAGGCGGTCTCGGGCGAGGGCTTGAGCACCACCGGACAGCCCGCAGCCAGCGCCGGGGCCAGCTTGAACGCCGCCAGCGCCTGCGGGTAGTTCCACGGGGTGATGGCCCCGACCACGCCCACCGGCTCGTGCCGGACCGTGGTATGCCCGGTGGGCCCGGAGCGCACCTCCTCCTCGGGCAGCGCGGTGATCAGGGCCGCGTAGTAGTTGAGCAGCACCGCCGGGAAGGCCCCGTTGACGCCGCGCGACAGCGACATCGGCATGCCGTTCTCGCGGGTCACCAGTTCGTTGGTGCTCGACGCGCGCGCCTTCAGGGCCTCGGCCAACGCCACCAGGATCTCGGCGCGTCGGGCGGCCGGGGTGGCGCGCCAGCCCGGCAGGGCGGCCCGCGCCGCGGACACCGCGTCGTCGACGTCGGCGGTCCCGGCGTTGGCACCGTCGCCCAGGGGTGTGCCGGTCGCGGCCTCGAGCACCGGGGTGACCTCGGCGCTGGGCCGGAACTGGCCGCCGATGTAGACCTGCCCGGTGATCGGGGTCATGTCGGCACCCTTTCGCCGCTGCTGAACAACACCCCGTCGGCCAGCAGCCGATCGATGCGAGCGTCGTCGAATTCGAGGATGTCCCGGCAGATCTGGTGGGTGTGTTGACCGGGCAGCGGCGCGGGTTGCTGCAGGGCGTTGGCGATGTGCCGGTACGGCGCCGGCCCGGATTCGGCGGGCAGTGGCCGCTCGATCAGCGGATGGTGCATGTCCTGGTAGGTGCCGCGGGTGCTGAGCTGCGGGTCGGCGAGCACCTCGGGTCGCCGCTGCATCGGCGCGGCCGGAACACCGGCGGCCTGCAGGGTCTCGGCGACCTCGGCCGGGGTGCGGGCCCGCGTCCAGTCGGCCCAGCCCGCCGGCTCCCCGAGCACCGCGGTGGCGGCCTGCCGGTCGGCCTCGTCGCGCAGCGAGATCACCGCCCACTCGTCGTCGCCCGCGCAGGGGTACACGCCGTCGGCGGCCGCGCCGACCTCGACGGCGGCGGGGTTGTCCTGCAGCGCGCGCTGCTCGACGAACAGCGTGTCGAGCTGGTTGATGCCCGCTTCGGCCTGGGAGACGTGGATGTGCGTGCCGGTGCCGGTGGCCGCGCGACCGATGAGCGCGGCCAGCGCGCCGATCGCGGTGATGCGACCCACGATGTGATCCGGGAAGACCGTGGTGGCGTCGAAGAACGGATGGCGGCCGGCCTCGGTGACGCCGTCGGGGGCGGTCCACAGGCTGGTCACGCCGGTGCTGGCGCGCACCAGCGGGCCGTAGCCCATCCGGGCGCTCCACGGGCCGGTGTCGCCGAAGGCGCTGCTCTCGGCGAGCACGATCGCGGGGTTGATCTCCCGCAGTCGCTCGTACGGAAACCCCAGTCCCGCAAGGGTTCCCGGCTTGAAGTTGGCGAACACCGCATCGGAGCGGGCGACCAGCTGCTCGAAGACCTCGGCGCCGCCGGGGCTGCGCAGCTCCAGGCCCAGCCCGAGGTTGTTGCGGTGGGTCCAGGCGAACGACTCGCTGAGCACCTGACCGGGCCGCCCCTGCCGCAGCCCGTCCGGATACTTGGCGCTCTCGACCTTGATGACTTCGGCGCCCAGGTCACCGAACAGCCGGCTCAGCTCGCCGCCGGCGACGATGATCCCGAGGTCGACGATGCGCAGCCCAGCGAACGGCAAACCCGCGCGGCGGTCCCCGCGGTCCTCGATGCGCACCTCGCGGGCGGGCCGGTCGGCCCAGTCGTCCGGCCCGGCGCCGGCCACCGGCGCCGGGGTGCGGAAGCCGAGGCGGGCGCCGTCGGCGGTGTAGTACCCCACCGGGACCCGGCCGCGGGCCCCGGGCACCAGCTCGGCCTCGGTGAACGCGCCGACCGCCGCGAAGTGCTCCGAGTCACCGACGGCCGAGGGCTCCAGCACCGCGGCCACCGGGACGCCGTAAGACTGCGCGGCGTCGGCGATCTCGGCCATCGTCATGGTCGCGAACATGTCGGTCAGCAGCGCGCCGATCTCTTTCCAGGCCAGGAACCGTTCGATGATGGTGTCGAACTTCGGGTCCTGGAACTGTTCGGGTTCGCCCAGCCAGGCGCGCAGGCCGTGCCACTGCCGCGGGGCCAGCACGACCATCCGCACGTAGCCGTCGGCGCACGGCAGGATCGGGTAGGCGTCCTGATTGCGCGGCCGGCCGCGCCACTTCTCGGCCCCGCCGGCGGCCGCGGCCTGTCCGTGCGACCCGAACGGCGGGTCGAGCGCCAGCACGACGGCCTCGAACCGGGAGAAATCGATGTAGTCGCCGCGGCCGGTGCGCAGCCGGTGGTAGTAGGCGACCAGGGTGGCCCAGGTGGCCTGCACGGCCGCGGTGGCCGAGGCGATGCCGTCCGGGGGCAGCACCGGCGTGCCGGTCGTGGGCCCGGAGCGCGACAGCGCCGAGGACAGCGCGTACAACACCGCGTCGGTGGCCCGCCAGTCCGCCCGCGGGCCGTCGAGGCCGAAGTCGGTCACCGACAGCGCCACCAGGTGGTCGAACCGGTCGGCCAGCTGCGCGCACGAGGCGCCGTAGGCGGCGGCCTGGCCGGGGGTGCCGGAGTCGATGACGATGTCGGCGGCGCCCGCCAGGCCCAGCAACCGTTCGCGGTCCCCGTCGTCGGCGGGATCGAGCACCACGCTGCTCTTGTTGGCGTTGTGCACGGCGAAGGCGATGCTGGTGCCCGCCAGCCGCGGCGCGGTGTGGCGCGCGGGACTGCCGCCGGGCGGTTCGACCTTGATCACATCGGCCCCGAGATCGGCCAGTATCCGACCGACGGCATCGCCGGGCCCACCGGAGAGATCGAGGACCCGCAGCCCCGCCAACAATGATTCGTCGCCCGACATCACACCTCTTCTTTCGCCGTGTCGGCAACCCTATCCGCAGCCACCGCCTCCCAACCAACCGGTGGGCCGTTTGTGCATTCCGGGTGAATCTTCGGCGCATTCGGACGCGCCGAGGTGTAGGCAGCACTTGGATGGGGGAATGCCCGCGAATATGACTGCCTGGAACACAGCGGAGATCGCCGACCTCGACGAGCAGACCCTGCAGCGGGTCGACGGGTGGTGGCGCGCGGCCAACTACCTGTCCGTCGGCCAGATCTATCTGCTGCGCAATCCCCTGCTGCGGACCCCGTTGTCGGCCGACGACGTCAAACCGCGCCTGCTGGGCCACTGGGGTACCACGCCGGGCCTGAACTTCCTCTACGCGCACCTCAACCGGGCGATCAGCCAGCGCCGCCAGTCCACCATCTACCTCACCGGCCCCGGTCACGGCGGCCCCGGCCTGGTGGCCAACTCCTACCTCGACGGCACCTACTCGGAGCTCTACCCCGACGTCAGCGAGGACGACGAGGGGCTGCGCCGGCTGTTCCGCCAGTTCTCCTTCCCCGGCGGCATCCCGTCGCACGTCGCGCCCGAGGTGCCCGGCTCCATCCACGAGGGCGGCGAACTCGGCTACGCCCTGTCGCACGCCTACGGCGCCGCGTTCGACAATCCGGACCTGCTGGTCGCGACCGTCATCGGCGACGGCGAGGCCGAGACCGGCGCGCTGGCCACCAGCTGGCATTCGAACAAGCTGACCAACCCCCGCGCCGACGGCGTGGTGCTGCCCATCCTGCACCTCAACGGCTACAAGATCGCCAATCCGACTGTGCTGGCGCGGATTCCGGAGGACGAGCTGCGCAGCCTGATGATCGGCTACGGCCACGAACCGTACTTCTTCGAGGTGCCCGACGACACCGCCGATCCGGCCGCCGAGCACGCCGCGGCCCATCGGCGCTTCGCCGCCCTGCTCGACGAGGTGCTCAACGAGATCGCCGCCATCAAGGCCCGCGCCGCCGACGGCGACGAGACCCGGCCGCGCTGGCCGATGATCGTGTTCCGCACGCCGAAGGGCTGGACCGGACCGGCCGAGATCGACGGCAACAAGACCACCGGCTCCTGGCGCGCCCACCAGGTTCCGCTGTCCAGTGCCCGCGACACCCCCGAACACCTTGCGGTACTGGCCGACTGGCTGGCCTCCTACCGGCCCGAGGAACTGTTCGACGACAACGGGCGCCTCGAGGCCGACATCGCCGCGCTGGCCCCGCCGGGCCGGCTGCGGATGAGCGACAACCCGCACGCCAACGGCGGGCTGCTGCTCAGGGATCTGCGGTTGCCCGACTTCCGGAAGTTCGGCGTGGACGTCCCGGCCCCGGGTGCCACCGTCGCCGAGGCCACCCGGGTGCTCGGCGAGTGGCTGGCCGAGGTGGTCCGGCTGAACCCGGACAACTTCCGGATCTTCGGCCCCGACGAGACCGCGTCGAACCGCCTGCAGTCCGTCTACGAGACCACCGACAAGCAGTGGAACGCCGAGTTCTACTCCCCCGACGTCGACGAGCACCTGGCCCGGGTGGGACGCGTGGTCGAGATGCTCTCGGAGCACCAGTGCCAGGGCTGGCTGGAGGGCTACCTGCTGACCGGCCGGCACGGGCTGTTCAACTGCTACGAGGCGTTCATCCACATCGTCGACTCGATGTTCAACCAGCACGCCAAGTGGCTCAAGGTCACCAACCACATTCCCTGGCGCCGTCCCATCGCCAGCCTGAATTACCTGCTGTCCAGCCATGTTTGGCGCCAGGATCACAACGGCTTCTCGCACCAGGACCCCGGCTTCATCGACCACGTGGTGAACAAGAGCGCCAATGTCGTGCGGGTCTACCTGCCGCCGGACGCCAACACCCTGCTGTCGACCTACGACCACTGCCTGCGTTCGCGGCAGTACGTCAACGTGGTGGTCGCCGGCAAGCAGCCGGCGCCGAACTTCCTGACCATGGAGCAGGCCGTCGCGCACTGCACCCGCGGGCTGGGCATCTGGGAGTGGGCCGGCAGCGAGCAACTGGGCGCCGACCCCGACGTCGTGCTCGCCGCGGCCGGCGACGTCCCGACGCTCGAGGCGCTGGCGGCGGCGGACATCCTGCGCACCCGACTGCCCGAGTTGCGGGTGCGCTTCGTCAACGTCGTGGACCTGATGCGGCTGCAGGACAGCACCGAGCACCCGCACGGCCTGCCGGGCCGCGAGTTCGACCAGATCTTCACCCGCGACCGGCCGATCATCTTCGCCTACCACGGTTATCCGTGGCTGATCCACCGCCTGACCTACCGCCGGACCGGGCACCCGAACCTGCACGTGCGCGGCTACAAGGAGGAGGGCACGACGACCACGCCGTTCGACATGGTCATGCTCAACGACCTCGACCGCTATCACCTGGTGATGGATGTCATCGACCGGGTGCCGTCGTTGCAGTCCACCTGCGCCACCCTGCGCCAGGAGATGGCCGACAAGCGGATCGCGGCCCGGGAGTACACCCGCGCGCACGGCGACGACATCCCCGAGGTGCGCGACTGGGTGTGGCCGGACGCGCGCAAGCTCGGCACCGTGGCCGCCGGCGCGGCCGCCTCGGCGACCGGTGGCGACAACGAATAGCGCGCCGTTCCGCTGACCTGGGCATCTGCCGCGGGCAGGTACGCTGATCCGGTTATGTCCATGCCACCACACCCACGGCCGTCACGCCCATGCCAAGCGCGGTAGCCGTACCGGCGGATGCACCGCATCCGTTGCTCATACAGTTGACGGCCCTGAACCGGTTCCGGGTCTACGTCGATATCGCGATCGTCATCGTGGTGCTCGCGCTGACCAATCTGATCGCGCACTTCACCACCCCGTGGGCCAACATCGCCACCGTGCCCGCCGCCGCCATCGGCCTGCTGGTCCTGGTGCGCTCGCGCGGGCTGGGGTGGGCCGAGCTGGGGCTGGGCCGCGAACACTGGAAGTCCGGCGCCGGCTACGCACTGGCCGCGGTGACGGTGGTCGGCGCGGTCATCGCCATCGGGGTGTTGCTGCCGATGACGCGCCCGCTGTTCCTCAACAACAACTACGCGACGCTGTCCGGCGCGCTGATCGCCTCGATGGTCATCATCCCGCTGCAGACCGTCATCCCCGAGGAACTGGCGTTCCGCGGGGTCCTGCAGGGTGCACTGACCCGGGCGTGGGGTTTCCGCGGTGTCGCGGCGGCCGGTTCGCTGCTGTTCGGGCTGTGGCACATCGCGACGTCGATGGGCCTGACCGCCAGCAACGTGGGCTTCACCCGGCTGTTCGGCGGCGGGGTGGTCGGCATGCTCATCGGGATCGTCGGCGCGGTGCTGGTGACCGCGGCCGCGGGTTTCGTCTTCACCTGGCTGCGCAACCGCAGCGGCAGCATCATCGCGCCGATCGCGCTGCACTGGTCGCTCAACGGCATGGGGGCGCTGGCCGCCGCGTTGGTGTGGCACGGCGCATTCTGACGCGGACGAAAGGACCAATGTCCCGCGATCGGTGACCATGAGCGGTGGTACCTCGGACCCTCCGGTGACACGCTGAATTCATGGAAAACCTGCTGCCGGACGAGACCACCGTCCTGGCCGCGCTCGCGCTGGCCATCCGGGCGCCCTCGATCCACAACACCCAGCCGTGGGCCTGGCGGATCGGCGACGGCACCGTGCATCTCTACGCCGACACCGAACGCCATCTGCCGCACACGGATCCGGCCCGGCGCGACCTGATCCTGAGTTGCGGGGCCACCCTGCAGCACTTCACCGTGGCGCTGGCGGCGCTGGGCTGGCAGACCCACGTGCACCGGCTGCCCAACCCCGACGAACCCGATCATCTGGCCAGCGTGGAGATCTGCGGTCCGGGCGGCAGCCAGCAGGACATCGCGCTGGCGGCGGCCATCCCGCGGCGGCGCACCGACCGTCGCGTGTACAGCTCGTGGCCCGTGCCGGCCGGGGATGTCGCCCTGATGGCGTCGCGGGCGGCGCGCAGCGGAGTCATGCTGCGCCACGTGGAGTCACCGGCGCGGCTGGCGGCGATTGTCGCCGGCGCGGTGCACGAGCACGCCCAGGACGTCGACTACATCGCGGAGCTGTCGATGTGGAGCGGGCGCTACGGCGCGCTGGCGGGGGTGCCCGCCCGCAACACCCCGCCGCCGGCCGCGCACGCGCCGGTACCGGGGCGGGTGTTCGCCTCCCCCGCGCTGACCCAGCCCGCGGGTGCGGCGGCCGATCTGGACGCCGGGGTGGTCCTGGCGCTCGGTACGGCCGGCGACGACCCGGTGTCGGTCCTGCGGGCCGGTGAGGCCACCGCGCTGGTGTTGCTGACCGCGACGGCCCTGGGGCTGTCCAGCTGCCCCATCACCGAGCCCCTGGAGCTACCGAGCACCCGGCAACTGGTGCGGGACACGGTGTTGGACCGCGATTGCGTGCCCCAGATGCTGCTGCGGGTCGGGTGGGCACCGCTGAACGCCGACCCGCTGCCGGCGACGCCCCGTCGTCCGCTCACCGAGGTGGTGCGCCGGCTCGACGGGACGCCGATCGACCAGCTGAGCTAGTTGTTGCTGCGGACCTTGCCGACGATCCAGAGCAGGATCACCGCGCCCAGGATGGCGGTGAACAGCGTGAACCACCAACCGCCGCTGGCGGTGTCGAGGAAGAAGCTGAGCAGGAAGCCACCGATGAGCGCGCCGACGACGCCGACCACGATGTTCATCAGGATGCCCGAGCCGCTGCCCTTGACGATCTTGCCCGCGATCCACCCGGCGATCGCGCCGATGATGATGTAGCCGATCCAGCCCACGCTGGTCAGCGTCGTCGAGCGGGCGAGGATGTCGACGGCTCCCGACGCCAGGTTCGAGACGAGTGCTGTATCCATCAGGTCCTCCTCGTTGTGTCAGATCCGGCGGAAGCGGGATCTTTGCTCAGATATACCTGGTCCGGGTAACGATTGGGTCGTCATCAGGGAACGAAAGCCGAAACCCCGATCCGCCGGTGGCGGGATCGGGGTTTGCGGACGTGACTGTTTCGGCGATCAGGCCGGCGGCATCATCTCCGGCACCGGGGTCTCGACCGGCACCGGGACACCGACCTCGCTGCGGCCCGGCACCGGTGCGGGTGCGTTCGGGTCCGCGGGGGCGGGCGCGGGCGCGTTCGGGTCCGCGGGCGGCGGCGGGGGTGCGTTCGGATCCGCGGGGGCGGGCGCCGGCGCGTTCGGATCGGCCGGCGGCGCAGCCGGTGCCGGCGGCGGGGTCCACGGGCGGATCGAGTTGGCGAGCGCCTGGGCGGCTTCCTTGTCGACCGGATCGTTCGAGGTGCCCAGCCACACGACGAACCAGCGCTCGTTGCGCTGACCGCGCGGCGCGTTGGCGGCCGCATCGCCGACCACGCCGGCCCAGATCTGACCGTCGGGCTTGGTGGTGTCGGTGAACTTCACCTCGTAGAACGACGCGGAGCCGGGCATTCCGTTCGCATCGAGCGGCACGGTCTCCTGGTTGAGGCGGGTACCGGCGAAGGGCATGAAGAACTCGCCCATGTCGGAGGCCAGCCGCACCGCGGCCTTCTCGTTGTCCGGCTCGGCGCCGGCGAACAGCTTCAGGTCCAGCCGGCCCAGCAGGATGCTGGTGTCGGTGGCGGCCGGGGCCGGCTCGCCCGGAGCGACCGGCGGGGCCTCCTTGGTCAGCAGCGCCTGCCCGTAGTTGAGCCGGCTGGCATCGCCGACGACCCAACCACCCGGCACGACGTAGCTGAAACCGCCCGCGGCGTTGTCGACGCGGCCCGGTTCGGGGGCCGGCGGGGCCTCGGGATCCGCCGGGGGCGCGTTCGGATCAGCCGGTGGCGCGTTCGGGTCCGCCGGAGGTGGCGGCGGCGCGTTCGGGTCCGCCGGGGGCGGCGGGGGCGCGTTCGGGTCCGCCGGGGGCGGCGGGGGCGCGTTCGGGTCCGCCGGAGGTGGCGGCGGCGCATTCGGATCCGCCGGCGGCGGAGCGGGAGCCTCGGTCCCCGGCGCCGGAGGCGGCGGCGGGACCGGGTCGGCATAGGCCAAGGAGCCCGGCAGCATCAGGGTGACGGCGCCCAGGCCAGAGGCCGCGGCGACCGCCAGCGATGCCCGCAAACCCTTACGCTGCTTCGAGTTGAGGTCCGGCTGACTCATGGCGACGAACCTACCGTGTTACGGCCGTGACGCAAGTGCGACTTGCTCACGATGCACTGCCGATTTCGCGCGTTTTGACGGCCCCGCCGGGCCGGATTGTGTCGCGATCGTGGCCGCGTCGAGTTTCGTCCTCTAGCTACTGTCCAGTAACATTGCTGGCGGTCGACGCCGTCACGCACGGAAACCCCAGGCACCGGCCCTTACGGTGTGCCACGATCGACTAGCGAATGGCGCTACTGGGGTTCAGCGGTGAACACGACAGGAGAGGTCATGGCGATGGAGGTGCTGGTTACCGGCGGAGATACCGAGCTGGGTCGCGCAGTCGCCGAGGAATTCCGCGATGCCGGACACAACGTCGTCATCTCCGGGGCCCGCCGCGACGAACTGGAGATCGCCGCCAAGGAACTCGAGGTCAACTGCATCGTCTGCGATCCGACCGACCCCGCGGCCCTGGCCGAGGCCCGCCCGTCGTTCCCGCGTCACCTCGACACCATCGTCAACGTCCCCGCGCCCCGGCACGAGGCCGGCGACCCGCGCACCTTCACCCCCGCCCAGCACGCGACGGCCTGGCACCGGGAGCTCGACGCCACCGTGCTGGCCCCGGTGTTGACGCTGCAGACCATCGGCGACCATCTGCGCTCCGGCGGCTCGATCATCAGCGTCGTCCCGGAAACCCCGCGCGAGGGCAGCGCCGCGGCCGCCGTCAAGGCGGCGCTGGCGGACTGGACCGCCGGGCAGGCCACCCAGTGGGGCACCCGCGGCATCACGGTCAACGTCGTGGCCACCGGGCGCGGCACCGAGCCGGGTTACGAGGGCCTGACCACCGTCTCCCCCTCGGTGGCCGGCGAGATCGCCCGGTTGAGCCTGTTCCTGACCTCGCCGTCGGCCCGGCAAGTCACCGGCCAGACCCTGCACGTCAGCAGCGGTGTGCCCGCGCATTTCGGCTGAGCGTCCCCCGGGGCGGCGAGTAGGGTCGAACCGTGACGATCAAACTCGGCCTCCAGATCCCGAAATTCTCCGACGACGCCGGTATCGAACAGCTGTTCCCGACCGTGCTCGCGCAGGCCCGCGAGGCCGACGAGGCGGGCTTCGACGCCGTGTTCGTGATGGACCACTTCTATCAGCTGCCCATGCTGGGATCGCCGGATCAGCCGATGCTCGAGGCGTATACGGCACTCGGGGCGCTGGCCACCGCGACCGAGAACGTACAGCTGGGCACCCTGGTCACCGGCAACACCTACCGCAACCCGACGCTGCTGGCCAAGGCGATCACCACGCTGGACGTGGTCAGCGCCGGCCGGGCGATCCTGGGCATCGGCACCGGCTGGTTCGAACTCGAACACCAGCAACTCGGCTTCGAATTCGGCACGTTCACCGAACGTTTCGACAAGCTCGGCGAGGCGTTGCAGATCATCCTGCCGATGCTGGCCGGCGAGCGGCCCAGTGTCGACGGCAAGTACTACAAGACCAGCGAGGCGTTCGCCAATCCGCGCTACCGCGACCACATCCCGCTGATGATCGGCGGCAGCGGTGAGAAGAAGACCATTCCGTTGGCGGCCAAGCACTTCGACCACCTCAACCTCATCACCTCGTTCGATGCGCTCCCGCACAAGATCGACGTGGTGCGCCGCCGGTGCGAGGACATCGACCGCGATCCCGCGACGCTCGAGACCAGCATGTTGATCACGGTGATCGTCGACGAGAACGGCTCCCCCGACGCGCTGCCCGAGGCCATCCGCGGCAACACCGCCATCGGCGGTCCGGAGGCCATCGCCGAGCAGATCAAAACCAAGGTGCTCGACGCCGGCGTCGACGGCATCATCTTCAACCTGCCGTTCTACACCCCCGGCGTCATCGCCTCGGTCGGCCAGGCGGTCCGGGCGGTGCTGGCAAACTGATATCTCGGTAGGCCCGAGTTGACGCCGACGACTACGGTGAAGGGGTACTTCCGATGTGTCCCTTGTCGAGGAGCCAATTGTGAGCCATCCCGGAGCAACGCCCTCCGATCGGCATAAAGTCGTCATCATCGGGTCAGGGTTCGGTGGCCTGACCGCTGCCAAGAAGCTCAAGCGCGCCGATGTCGACGTCAAGCTGATCGCCAAGACCACCCATCACCTGTTCCAGCCGCTGCTCTACCAGGTGGCCACGGGCATCATCTCCGAGGGCGAGATCGCCCCGCCGACCCGGCTGATCCTGCGCAAGCAGCGCAATGCCCAGGTGCTGCTGGGCGAGGTCACCCACATCGACCTGGAGAACCAGACCGTCGATTCGGTGCTGCTCGGCCACACCTACCGCACGCCGTATGACTCGCTGATCGTGGCGGCCGGCGCGGGCCAGTCCTATTTCGGCAACGACCATTTCGCCGAATGGGCCCCGGGCATGAAGACCATCGACGACGCGCTGGAACTGCGCGGGCGCATCCTGGGCGCCTTCGAGCAGGCCGAGCGGTCCAGCGATCCGGTCCGCCGGTCGAAGCTGCTGACCTTCGTGGTGGTCGGCGCGGGCCCCACCGGCGTCGAGATGGCCGGGCAGATCGCCGAGTTGGCCGACGACACGCTGCGCGGCGCGTTCCGGCACATCGACCCGACCGAGGCGCACGTCATCCTCATCGAGGGCGCCGGTCAGGTGTTGCCGCCGATGGGTGAGAAGCTGGGCAAGAAGGCCCAGAACCGGTTGGAGAAGATGGGCGTCGAGATCCAACTCGACGCCATGGTGACCGACGTGGACCGCAACGGCCTGGTGGTCAAGTACAAGGACGGCTCCACCAAGCGCATCGAATCGGCCTGCAAGGTGTGGTCGGCCGGCGTCTCGGCGAGCCCGCTGGGCCGCGACCTGGCCAAGCAGTCCGGTGTCGAACTCGACCGCGCCGGGCGGGTCAAGGTGTTGCCGGACCTGAGCATCCCCGGACACCCCAACGTGTTCGTCGTCGGCGACATGATGGCCGTCGAGGGTGTGCCGGGCCAGGCCCAGGGCGCGATCCAGGGCGGCAAGTACGCCGCGAACCTGATCAAGGCCGAACTCGGCGGCGCCGACCGGTCGACCCGCGAACCGTTCAGCTATTTCGACAAGGGGTCGATGGCCACGGTGTCGAAGTACTCCGCGGTGGCCAAGGTCGGCAAGCTCGAATTCGGCGGCTACATCGCCTGGTTGGCGTGGCTGTTCCTGCACCTGATCTACCTGGTCGGCTTCAAGACCAAGATCGCCACGCTGCTGTCCTGGGCCACGACGTTCCTCGCCCGCCAGCGCGGTCAGCTCACCATCACCGAGCAGCAGGCCTTCGCCCGCACCCGGATCGAGCAACTCGAGGAGATCGCGGCCGCGGCCGAGGACGAAAAGGCCGCCAGCTAACAGTCTTCGCGTTAGGCCGGGAGCGCCTCGCCCTGCCAGGTGCTCAGCGCTCCCCCGGCCGCCAGTTCGAGCACCGTGGCCCCGTGCCGATGGTGCCTGGGTCCGCCCGGGTAGCTCAGTTCGCTGATCGCCGCGCGGGGCGCGCCCAGCGCGTCGTCGCCCACCGCGCCGGAACCGAGGTCCACCCGGTGGCGCAGCAACGGCCGACCCGACACGTCGGCCCGCGTCGTCGAGCTCCAATAGCCCGCGCGCTCACCGGATCTGCCAATCTGGACGCGTTCGCGCACCCGCAGCACCCCGGTACCGCCGACGCAGGCGGTCAGCGCGGCGTGATGCTCGGCGCCGCCGGCGACCAGCGTGGGCTGCAGGTCGACGTCGAGGTCGCCCTCGGCGTGCAGCTCCAGCGCGGCATGCGAGATCGGCGTCGCCGGGCCGGGCAGCGCGATGGCCGCCGCGACGCTGCGCAGCCGCAGCACGGCGCCGGCCTCGACGACCACCCGCACGGTGATGCGGTCGCCGCCCAGCGGGGTGGCGGCCGAGGACACCAGGTGCACGGTGTCCGCACCGGTGCGCCGCCCGACGATACCGCCGCGAGACTCGATGTGCGGCAGTCGATCCGGCCGGGCCACCACCAGGATGTGGGAGTCCATCATCCAGTGGGCACCGGTGCGCTCAGCTGCGTGCGAACCCAGCCGAGCACGGCCGCGGCCGACGGGTCCTCGGTCAGGCTGATCAGCTCGGTGGGCCGGCCCGTGCGGACGGCGGCGGCGTCGCGGCGCATCACGTCGAGGTCGGCGCCGACCAGCGGGGCCAGGTCGGTCTTGTTGACCACCAACAGATCCGAGAAGGTCACCCCGGGTCCACCCTTGCGCGGCACCTTGTCGCCGCCGGCTACGTCGACGACGAAGATCTGCACGTCCACCAGCCCGGCGGAGAAGGTCGCGGTCAGGTTGTCGCCGCCGGACTCGACCAGGATCAGATCGAGGTCCTCGTGCGCGGCGATCAGGTCTTCGATCGCATCGAGATTGGCGGTGATGTCGTCGCGGATGGCGGTGTGCGGGCACCCGCCGGTCTGCACGGCGGCGATCCGGTCGTCGGGCAGCACGGCGTGCCGGCGCAGGAAGTCGGCGTCCTCGGTGGTGTAGATGTCGTTGGTCAGCACGGCCAGCGAGAGTTCGTCGCGCAGTTGCCGGCACAGCGCGGCGACCAGCGCGGTCTTGCCCGAGCCCACCGGTCCGCCGACGCCGATGCGCAGCGGTTCGCCGGGCCGGCGCACGCGGCGGGGCCGCTCGCGGTGGACGTGCGGTTGACCGTCGAGCAGATGTGGGGGCATGGGATTCCTTACTGCGGTGCGGGTTTCAGGAGGCGAACAGCGGCCGGTCGCGGTGGGCGTGGCGTTGGGCCAGCGCGTCGAGCAGCGGATCGGACAGCTCGGCCGGCCCGGCTGCGGCCTCGGCCGCGGTCTGCTCACACAGCCCGGCCAGCTCGAAGGTCAGCGCCGCGACGTCGGCCGGGTCCAGCGCCAACAGGCGCTGCGCGGCCGTGGCCGACCCGGTCATGGTGGTGTACACCAGCGCCAGCGCGGTGTGGTCCGGCGGCAACTCGGTGGCCCGGCCGACCATCCCGGCCACCACCGACAGGTGCGGTTCGCGGCCCAGTGCCGCCCACGGCTGCTGCGGCCAGACCCGCCGCGCCAGCCGCAGCAGGCCGCGGCCCTGGCTGCGCGAGGCCGCCCGGGCCGCCGGCGCCGGGGTCCGGGCATCGGTCTCGGCGTCGGCCCGCTCGAGGTCCAGGGCCCCGGTCTGGGTGGCGACGGCCAGCGAGGCCGTGACCAGCCCGTGGGTGCGGATCCGCCGGCGCAGGTAGGCCGCCACCGTGGCCGCATCGCACACCAGCCCGCCGGCGATCGCCTCCTCGATGCCACCGGAGTGCACATGACCTCCCGTCGGCAGCCGGGAGTCGGCCAGCGCGAGCAGGGTGGTCAGCTGAGCCATGGGTCAGAACAGGAAATAGCGTTGTGCCATGGGCAATTCGGCGGCGGGCTGTTCCTGCCAGACCTCGCCGTCGATGCGCACGGTGAAGGTGTCGGGCTCCACCTCGATGCGCGGCATGGCGTCGTTGTTGGGCAGGTCGGCCTTGCCGACCCGGCGGACGTCCTTGACCGCGGCCAGTCGGCGCCGGACGTCGAGGCGGTCGGCCAGGCCGTCCTCGAGGGCCTGCGGCGCGACGAAATGCAGCGAGGTGGCCGCCGCGGCCGCCGGCGCGGCGCCGAACATCGGGCGCGGCAACACCGGTTGCGGGGTGGGGATCGAGGCGTTGGCGTCGCCCATCGCGGCCCAGGCGATCATGCCGCCCTTGAGCACCGCGTGCGGGCGCACCCCGAAGAAGGCCGGCTCCCAGAGCACCAGGTCGGCGAGCTTGCCGACCTCCACCGAGCCGATCTCGTCGTCGAGGCCGTGCGCGACGGCCGGGCAAATCGTGTACTTGGCCACGTAGCGGCGGGCCCGCAGGTTGTCGTTGCCCGGGGGACCGGCCGGATCGCCGGGCAGCGCGCCGCGGCGGCGCTTCATGACGTGGGCGGTCTGCCAGGTGCGCAGCACCACCTCGCCGATGCGGCCCATGGCCTGTGCGTCACTGCCGATCATCGAGATCGCGCCCAGGTCGTGCAGCAGGTCCTCGGCGGCGATGGTCGACGGCCGGATCCGGCTCTCCGCGAACGCCAGATCCTCGGCGACGCTGGGCTTGAGGTGATGGCAGACCATCAGCATGTCCAGGTGCTCGTCGAGGGTGTTGACGGTGTGCGGGCGGGTCGGGTTGGTCGAACTGGGCAGCACGTAGGGTTCGGCGGCCACGGTGATGATGTCCGGCGCGTGCCCGCCGCCGGCGCCCTCGGTGTGGTAGGCGTGAATGGACCGCCCGCCGATGGCGGCGAGGGTGTCCTCGACGAAGCCCATCTCGTTGAGGGTGTCGGTGTGGATCGCGGCCTGCACCCCGGCCGCATCGCACACGGTCAGGCACGCGTCGATGGCCGCCGGAGTGGTCCCCCAGTCCTCGTGCAGCTTGAATCCCGCGGCGCCGGCGCGCAACTGCTCCCACATGGCCTCGGCGCTGACGGTATTGCCCTTGCCCAGCAGCACGATGTTCATCGGCCAGGAGTCCAGGGACTCGAGCATGCGGGCCAGGTGCCAGGCGCCCGGGGTGACGGTGGTGGCCTTGCTGCCCTCCGCGGGGCCGGTGCCGCCGCCGATGAGCGTGGTGATGCCGCCACCGAGCGCCTCGGCCA
Source organism: Mycolicibacterium chitae (assembly GCF_900637205.1). NCBI lineage: Bacteria > Bacillati > Actinomycetota > Actinomycetes > Mycobacteriales > Mycobacteriaceae > Mycobacterium > Mycolicibacterium chitae. Next base: position 2,406,831 of record NZ_LR134355.1, on the reverse strand, counting down.
TGATCTGCGGACAGATCAGGTGCACGTGGCAGTCGATGGCCCCGGCGGTGAGGATGCGGCCGTTGCCCGCGATGATCTCGGTCGACGGACCCACCACCAGGTCCGGATGCACGCCGGACATGATGTCGGGGTTGCCGGCCTTGCCGATGGCCACGATCCGACCGTCACGGATCCCGATGTCGGCCTTGATGATTCCCCAGTGATCCAGGATCACCGCACCGGTGATGACGGTGTCGGGGGCGCCGTCGGCCCGGGTGGCCCGGCCCTGGCCCATCGACTCGCGCAGCACCTTGCCGCCGCCGAAGACGGCCTCGTCACCGGCGTGTCCCGGCCCGCCGCTGCGGTCCTCGGTGATCTCGATCAGCAGGTCGGTGTCCGCCAGCCGGATGCGGTCGCCGACCGTCGGGCCGAACAGGTCGGCGTAGCGCTGCCGGGTCAGTTCGGTCATGGGTTGCTCAGCCTTCCCGGCGGGTCGAGACTCAGGCCGTGCACCTCGCGGGTGCCGCGCAACGGGACCAGCCGAACCCGGCGCGACACGCCGGGTTCGAACCGCACCGCGGTGCCCGCGGCGATATCGAAGCGGTAGCCCCGGGCGGCGGCCCGGTCGAAGGAGAGGGCCGAATTGGCCTGCGGCAGATGCACATGGCTGCCCACCTGCACGGGCCGGTCCCCGGTGTTGACGATCTCGAGTTCGAGGCGTTCGGCGCCGGCGTTGATCTCGATGGCGCCCGATCCCAGCAGGATCTCCCCGGGCAGCACGGACGGGTTCACGCGATCGGGTGGTGCACGGTCACCAGCTTGGTGCCGTCGGGGAAGGTGGCCTCGACCTGCACGTCCTGCAGCATCTCCGGGATGCCCTCCATGACGTCGTCGCGGGTGAGCACGGCGGTGCCGCTGACCATCAGCTCGGCCACCGTGCGGCCGTCGCGGGCGCCCTCGAGCAGATGGTCGGTGATGATCGCCACGGCCTCCGGGTGGTTGAGCTTGCACCCGCGGGCCTGTCGGCGCCGCGCGAGTTCGGCGGCATAGGACAGCAGCAGGCGGTCGGTCTCATGCGGTGTCAGGCGCATAGGCAGCGATCCTGCCACGCCCGCGGCCATCCGGCAGCACTCACACCCGCGGGCAATTCCCCTGAGGCAATTCCCCTCAGGCGTCGAGGTTCTGCAGCCGCACCTGACCGCGCGCGACCACCCGATCCTTCTCGTCGCGGATGGTCACGACCCACAGCTGCTGGCGCCGGCCGCGATGCAGCGGCTCGGACTCGGCGTAGACCGTGCCCGCCGAGATGGCGCGCAGGAAATCGGTGTTGTTGTTGACGCCGACGACGTTGCCGCCGCCGTGCTCGGCCAGCCACACGAACGCCGACGTGCTCGCGACCGATTCGATGATCGCGCAGTACACGCCGCCGTGCACGATGCCCATGGGTTGCAGCAGGGTCGGCTTGACCTCGAGTTGCGCGGTGATGCCGTCGGGCGTGACGTCGGTGAAGACCAGGCCCAGTTCGTTGTCGAAGGGCGACCCGAATCCGTCCGGGAACCCCGCGGGTGTTTGTTGCACGGTACTTGTCTACACCGTCGCACCCGAGAAAGCGGCGAGCCCCGTGCCAATGTGGCACGGGGCTCGCCTTCGATGGACCGGGGGTCTCTGCAGCCCTCAGGACTCCGGCGCGGTCCGGTAGCTCATGCTCATCAGGATAGGCAAGGCTGTCCTAATTTGGCAAGACCTTCCCCGCGAATGGCGCGAAGATTCTGCCGGGACTGGGCCGCGGGCACCCCGCCCAGGGTCGAACGGCCGCGCACCGGCAGCCCGAATCCCACCAGCGCGTCGAGAACCGCTTGGCCACGGCGCATTCCGATGACCTCGCTCGAGCCCGCCAGATGCGGCACCTGGGTCGCGGCGACCACGATCGCGGTCCCGACGGTGTGCCACATCGACGCGATACTCACCGCACCGCCGCTGACCTCGTGCAACCGCGCGAACAGCGGCGCCAGCGTCCGGTGGCAGCGATGAGCGATCCAGGTGGCCAGCGCCGCCTCGCTGGGCAGTTCCACCACCCCTTCGACCGAGTGGGACGTCGACGCGCAGGGATCGTCGGGCAACACCCGCAGCGTCGGATCCACCACGCCGAGCCAGTCGATGGCACCCTCGGAATCGACGTGGACCCAGAGGTTCTCCAGGCCGGTGTCCCAGGCGCGGCCTTCCAGCACCACGAGCGCGACCACCCGGCCGATCACCGCGTGGGCCAGCGTGGCGGCCAACTGCTGGGCGGCGGTCGTGCGGCTGTCCATCTCCATGGCAGCGGCGTGGAACATCAGATCGAGCCGCTCACCGCTCAGGGCCGACGCCAGCGGCCACCACCGTCGCTTGGACACATCGCCCATCACGGCGACGCCGTACACGCGCGGGCATTCCGGATACAGGTTCCGGAGCCGGCGGCTGGACTCATGGAGCGGCAGTACACGTCGTATCGCCATCCCCGCGATCAACGGATCGTCGACTACAGCAGTCACAGCACCTCCTTCATGTGATTAGGTAAGCCTAACCATAAAAGCATGTCTGGCCCGCGGTAGGCACCCTGTGACCGCTCTCACATCAGGGCCCGATCACCGGAAGGGGCGACAATATTGCCTGTACTAGGCGGTATCCGAGGATGAGGAATGGCCGGACCGGCACGGCGGTCGCCGTCCAGGGCGACGGACATACGACGCTGGGTAGTAATGGCAGGTACGCTTGCCACATCCCTGATGGAGATGAACGGATCATGGCAAAGACGGCGCGTTTAGGAGAACTGGAGCAGGCGGTCATGGACCGTCTGTGGTCCGCGCCTGAGCCCCAGACGGTGCGACAGGTGCACGAGGCCCTGTGTGAGCACCGGGATCTGGCCTACACCACCGTGATGACGGTGTTGCAGCGGCTCGCCAAGAAGCACCTCGTGGTGCAGCACCGCGACGACCGCGCCCACCGCTATGCCCCCGCGCACGGGCGCGACGAACTGGTGGCCCGGCTGATGGTCGACGCGTTGGACCAGGCCTCCGACAGCGGCAGCCGCCGCGCCGCGCTGGTGCACTTCGTCGAACGGGTGGGCTCCGAGGAAGCCGACGCGCTGCGCCGCGCGCTGGCCGAACTGGAAGCGAAACATGGCCTGACAGGGCCTGCTGGCGAAACCGCCGCCGACTAAGAGACACTGTCAGCGTGTCCGCGCTGGCCTTCGCCCTTCTTGCTGTGCTGCTGGTCGGTCCCGTGCCGGCCGTGCTGGCACGGGCGCAGTGGCCGCAGCGGGCGCCGCGGGCCGCGGTGGTGCTCTGGCAGGCCATCGCGATCGCCGCCGTCCTGTCCACATTCAGCGCCGGCATCGCCATCGCCAGCCGCCTGTTGCACGTCGGACCTGACGGTCGCCCCGTGCGTTCGATCGGCGCGGAGATCGAGCGGCTCGGCTGGCCGCTCTGGCTCCTCTACATGACCGCGTTCGCGGTGACCTTGCTGGTGGGCGCGCGCCTGATCGTCTCGATCGTCGGCGTGGCGATCGCCACCCGGCGCCGCCGCGCGCACCACCGGATGCTGGTGGATCTGCTTGGCGTGAACCATGAATCGCGCGCGGCTCGCGTCCGCGCCCGCACCGGTGAGTTGCGCATCCTCGACGTCGATCAGCCGCTGGCCTACTGCCTGCCGGGGGTGCGCAGCCGCGTGGTGCTCTCCGAGGGCACGCTGACCCACCTGGCCGATCCCGAGGTCACCGCGATCCTCGCCCACGAACAGGCCCACCTGCGCGCGCGCCACGACCTGGTACTCGAGGCGTTCACCGCGGTGCACGCCGCCTTCCCGCGGTTCGTCCGCAGCGGCAGCGCCCTGGACGCGGTGCGCCTGCTCATCGAATTGCTGGCCGACGACGCCGCCGTGCGCGCCGCCGGTCCCGCTCCCCTGGGCCGCGCCCTGGTGGCCTGCGCCGGCGGGCACACCCCGGCCGGCGCGCTGTCCGCCGGCGGCCCCACCACGCTGCTGCGGGTGCGCCGCCTGGCCGGCCAACCCAACAGCGCCGCGCTCGCGGCCGCCGCCTACGTGAGCGCCGCAGCGGTCCTGGTGGTGCCCACCCTCGCCGTCGCGGTGCCCTGGTTGACCGAGTTGCGGCGCCTGCTCACCGGCTGACCGGGCCGATCTGCTATCAAGACTGTTGCGTGACAACTCAATCGAAAGGTGTTCCATGACCGCCCCCGATCCGAAGTCCACCACCGGCACCGCCCAGATCGGGGTCACCGGCTTGGCCGTCATGGGCTCGAACATCGCACGCAACTTCGCCCGGCACGGGTACACAGTCGCGCTGCACAACCGCTCGATCGCCAAGACCGACGCGCTGCTCGCCGAGCACGGTGGCGACGGCAAGTTCGTCCGCAGCGAGACCATCGCCGAATTCCTCGATGCGCTCGAGCGTCCGCGCCGGGTGCTGATCATGGTCAAGGCCGGCGAGCCCACCGACGCCGTCATCAACGAACTCGCCGACGCGATGGAGCAGGGCGACATCATCATCGACGGCGGCAACGCGCTCTACACCGACACCATCCGTCGCGAGAAGGCCATGGCCGAGCGCGGCCTGCACTTCGTCGGCGCCGGCATTTCCGGCGGCGAGGAGGGCGCGCTGAACGGCCCGTCGATCATGCCGGGCGGGCCGGCCGAGTCCTACAAGTCGCTGGGCCCGCTGCTCGAGGAGATCTCCGCGCACGTCGACGGGGTGCCGTGCTGCACCCACATCGGACCCGACGGCGCCGGGCACTTCGTCAAGATGGTGCACAACGGCATCGAATACTCCGACATGCAGCTCATCGGGGAGGCCTATCAGCTGCTGCGCGACGGCCTGGACATGAGCGCCCCGCAGATCGCCGAGGTGTTCACCGAGTGGAACTCCGGGGACCTGGACAGCTTCCTGGTCGAGATCACCGCCGAGGTGCTCCAGCAGATCGACGCCAAGACCGGCCAGCCGCTGGTCGACGTCATCCTCGACGAGGCCGAACAGAAGGGCACCGGGCGCTGGACGGTGAAGTCGGCGCTGGATCTCGGGGTCCCGGTCACCGGCATCGCCGAGGCCGTCTTCGCCCGCGCGCTGTCCGGCTCGGTCGCCCAGCGCCAGGCGACCACCGGACTGGCGTCGGGCCGGCTCGGCGAAAAGCCCTCCGATGCACAGCAATTCATCTCCGACGTCCGCCGGGCGCTGTACGCCTCGAAGATCATCGCCTATGCGCAGGGCTTCAACCAGATCCAGGCCGGCAGCGACGAGTACGGCTGGGACGTCACCCCCGGCGATCTGGCGACCATCTGGCGCGGCGGCTGCATCATCCGGGCGAAGTTCCTCAACCGGATCAAGGAGGCCTTCGACGCCCAGCCGGATCTGCCCACCCTGATCGCGGCGCCGTACTTCCGCAGCGCCATCGAGGAATCGGTGGACAGCTGGCGGCGCGTCGTGGGCACCGCCACCACGCTGGGCATCCCGATCCCCGGGTTCAGCTCCGCGCTGTCCTACTACGACGGCCTGCGCACCGAGCGGCTGCCCGCGGCCCTGACCCAGGGCCTGCGCGACCTGTTCGGTGCCCACACCTACGGCCGCATCGACGCCGACCGCGAGAAGCGCTTCCACACGCTGTGGAGCGGCGACCACAGCGAAGTCGAGGCCTGAGCCGCGCCACTACACTCGGTGACGTGCAGTTTCTCAACGGACACCAGCCGCCGTACGACCTGACCTACGACGACGTCTTCGTCGTTCCCAACCGCAGCGACGTCACCTCTCGCTTCGACGTGGACCTGTCCACCAGCGACGGGACGGGCACCACCATCCCCGTCGTGGTGGCGAACATGACCGCCGTCGCCGGCCGGCGGATGGCCGAGACCGTCGCGCGCCGTGGCGGGATCGTCGTGCTGCCCCAGGATCTGCCGATGGACGCCGTGCAGCAGACCGTGGACTTCGTCAAGAGCCGGGACCTGATCGCGGACACGCCGGTGATCCTGAGCCCGGACGACTCGGTCTCCGACGCCACCGCGCTGATCCACAAGCGGGCCCACGGCGTGGCGGTCGTGGTGTTCGAGAACCGGCCCATCGGGCTGGTCACCGAGGCCGCCTGCGTCGGGGTCGACCGCTTCTCCCGGGTCCGCGACATCGCCGTCACCGACTTCATCAGCGTCCCGGCGGGCACCGAACCGCGCGAGGTGTTCGAGAAGCTCGAGCACGCGCCGATCGACGTCGCGGTGCTCACCGCGCCCGACGGCACCCTGGCCGGGGTGCTGACCCGCACCGGCGCCATCCGCGCCGGCATCTACAGCCCGGCCGTCGACGCCCGGGGCCGACTGCGGGTGGCCGGGGCCGTCGGCATCAACGGCGACGTCGGCGCCAAGGCCCGCGCCCTGGCCGAGGCCGGGGTGGACGTGCTGGTGGTCGACACCGCCCACGGCCATCAGGTCAAGATGCTTGACGCCATCAAGACGGTGGCCTCGCTGGATCTGGGGCTCCCGCTGGCCGCCGGTAACGTGGTCTCCGCCGACGGGGTGCGCGACCTGGTGAACGCCGGCGCCTCGATCGTCAAGGTCGGGGTGGGTCCCGGCGCCATGTGCACCACCCGGATGATGACCGGCGTCGGGCGCCCCCAGTTCTCCGCGGTCCACGAATGCTCCTTGGCGGCAAAGGAACTCGGCGCCCACGTCTGGGCCGACGGCGGCGTGCGGCACCCGCGCGACGTCGCCCTGGCGCTGGCCGCCGGCGCCTCCAACGTGATGATCGGATCCTGGTTCGCCGGGACCTACGAATCCCCGGGCGATCTGATGCGCGACCGCGAGAACCGCCCGTACAAGGAGAGCTACGGGATGGCCTCCAAGCGGGCCGTGGCGGCGCGCACCGCCGGGGACAGCGCCTTCGACCGGGCTCGCAAGGCGCTGTTCGAAGAGGGCATCTCGACCTCCCGGATGGCGCTGGATCCCGAGCGCGGCGGCGTCGAGGACCTGCTGGACCACATCACCTCCGGGGTGCGCAGCACGTGCACCTACGTCGGGGCGTCGACCCTGGCCGAACTGCACGAGAAGGTGGTGCTCGGTGTGCAGTCAGCCGCCGGCTTCGCCGAGGGCCACCCGCTGCCCACCGGCTGGTAGCGGATAGGCCAGCACGGTCCCGTCGACGTGCACCCGCAGCGCGTCGCCGGTCTGCACCGCGGTCGCCGGCGGCCCGTGCAGGACCACCGGGGTGCCGTCGGCCAGTCGCACGTGCAGCGCGACCTGCGCGCCGTAGAACCGGCGCGCCGTGAGAGTCCCGACCGCGCCGTCGTCGGATCCAAGGCGTAGCTGCTCCGGGCGGAACACCACGACCGCCGGTCCGTCGGCCGTGCCGGTGCGCACCGGATGCGCCCCGAGCGCGGTGTGCGCCACCCCGGCGCGCACGTCGCCGGTCAATTCGACGGTGTCGCCGACGAATCGGGCCACCGCCAGGGTGGCGGGCCGGTCGTAGACCTCGGCCGGGGCGGCCTGCTGGGCGACGGTGCCGGTGAGCACCACGGCCACCGTGTCGGCCAGCGACAGCGCCTCGCCCTGATCGTGGGTGACCAGGATGGCGGTGGTCTGCGACTCGCGCAGGATCGCGACGATGTCCTCGCGCACGCGGACCCGCAGCCCGGCATCGAGTGCGGCGAACGGTTCGTCGAGCAGCAGCACCCGGGGCCGGGCCGCCAGCGCCCGGGCCAGCGCCACCCGCTGCTGCTGACCACCGGAGAGCTGATCGGGACGCGCGTCACCGAGTCCGCTCAGCCCGACCAGCTCCAGCCAGTGCTGCACCGCCGCAGCCGATTCCGCCCGGCCCATGCCGTTCATCCCGAAGGCGATGTTGCCGGCGACGCTGCGGTGCGGGAACAGCGCCCCCTCCTGCGGCATCAGCCCGACCCGACGGCGATGCGCCGGTAGCGACCTGCCCGCCCCGGCCACCGGAGAACCGCCGATGTGCACGGTGCCGGAGTCCGGTTCCTCGAAGCCGGCCAGGATGCGCAGCAACGTGGTCTTCCCGCAGCCCGACGGGCCCAGCACCGCCGTCGTCGTACCGGCGGGCACCCGCAGGTCGACACCGCCCAACACCCGTTGGGCACCAAACGATTTAGTGACCCCGGCGACGGTGACCTCGGCGGCGCGCTCAGCCATGTCCGACCTCGGCCGGGCGGGTGGTCCACACACCGAGCAGCGCCGTCGGGATCGCGGCGAACACCAACAGCCCCACCGCGTAGGGCGCGGCCCCTGCGTAGTCGCTGACAAAGCTGTGTCCCCACAGTCGGGTGGCCAGGGTCTGGGTCCCCGTCGGGTGCAGCAACAACGTCACGGGCAACTCTTTCATGCAGTTCAGCAGGACCAGCGCGGCGCCGGCGGCAATGCCCGGGGCCGCACCGTGGGCGGTCACGGTGGCGAAAGCGCGCAGCGGCGAGCGGCCCAACGCGCGGGCCACCTCCTCGGTGCGCAGCGGCGTCGACTCGACCGCCGAGCGCACCGAACCCACCGCCAGCGGGATGAACAGCACCGCGTAGGCCAGGATCAGCAGCGGTTCCTGCTGATAGATCGGGCGCAGCAGCAGCACGCCCACCGACACCATCGCAATCGCGATGACGATGCCCGGCAGGCCGTGCGCGATGTAGCTCGCGCTCTCCAACAGGCGGGCCGCCGGCGTGCGGTAGCGGGCCGCCAGCACCCCCAGCGGTAGGGCGGCCACGGTGGTGACCACCGCGGCGACCAGCGACAGCCACACCGTGGCGCCCAGCGCGTCCCACCACACCCGGCCGTCCCAGCGCACCCCGCCGGCGGTCAGCCACCGCGACAGCGCATAGAGCGGAATCACCAGCGCCGCAACGACTACCGCGAGCGCGGGGGCCATGGCCAGGCCCTGCCAGCGGCCCAGCCGCAGCACCGGGGCCGGACGCGAGAGCCCCGACCCCACCCGCGCGCCGGCGTGCCCGCGGGCCCAGCGTTCGGCGATCACCAGCGCCAGCGCGAACACCAGCAGCAGCAGCGAGAGCACCGCGGCCCGGGCCGGGTTGAACCCCGAGCGGTAGGCGCCGTAGATCACCCAGGTGAACGCCTCGTAGCGCATGGCCGCGACCGCGCCGAAGTCGCTGAGCACGTACAGCGCCACCAACAACGCGCCCGCGGAGATGGCCGGGCGCGCCTGCCGCAGCGTGACTCCGAACAGCACGGCCAGGCCGTGGTGGCCCAGCGAGCGCGCCACCTCCTCTTGGGCGGGGTCCACCCGCGCCAGCGCCGCCAGGGTGGTCAGGAACACCAGCGGATAGCTGACCAAGGTCAGCACCAGCGCCGAGCCCCACAGCCCGCCGATCGTCGGGAACAGCGAAACCCACAGGAACGCCAGCAGATAACTCGGCATGGCCAGCGGCAGCGTGAGGACCACGGCCAGCACCCGGCGCCCGCGCACGTCGGTGCGCGAGACCAGCACGGCCAGCCCCACCCCGAGCACCACGCAGGCCGCGGTGACCAGCACCACCAGCAGCAGCGAGCGGGCCACCAGTTCGGCGGTGCGCTGCTGGAACAGCTCGTCGACCACGAAGGCCAGACCGCGATCCAGGGCGCGCTCCCCCAGATAGATCAGCGGGATGAAGGTGCCCGCCACCACCGCGGTCGCGGCCAGCAGCAACGCCGCCGGCGGCCTGGTCCTCGACCCGGCGCCCGCCGGGTCGCTGCGCAACGCTGTCAGTTTGTCAGCAGACCGGTCTCCACCAGCAGCTGCTGAGTGGCTTCGAGGTCATCGAGCGACGAGAGGTCCACCGCCGGCGGGTTCAGGTCGGCCAGCGGCGGCATGTCACCGTCGGGCTGCACGCCCTCGATCAGCGGATACTCGGCGGTCTCGGTGGCGAAGAACTGCTGCGCGGACTCGCCGACCAGATAGGCCGCGAACTCCTGGGCGGCCGCCGGGTTGGGCGCCGACTTCAGCACGCCGACGCCGGCCACGTTCACCAGGCCGCCCGGATCGCCGGGGGCCATGAACTTGTTCTGCGCGACGACGTTGTCGGCCCCCTTGCTGTCGATCAGCTCGTACAGGTAGTAGTGGTTGACCAGGCCGAGCGCGACCTGACCGGAGTCCACCGCGTCCCGGACCGCGCCGTTGCCCTCATAGGGCTTGGGGTCCTGGGCCTTGAACGCGCGCAGCCACTCCTCGGCGCCGTCGTCGCCGCGCAGCACCCGCAGGGCGGTCACGAACGACTGCCACGACGCGTTGCTGGGGGCAAAACCGATCTGCCCCTTCCACTCCGGGGCCAGCAGACCGTCGATGGTGTCCGGCGGGTTCGGCGCCAACTCGGGGTTGTAGACGATGACGCGGGCCCGGCCCGAGACGCCCACCCAGGTGCCGTCGGCCGCCGAATATTGTTCGGGCACCGCGGCCAGGGTGTCGGCCTCGATCGGGGCGAACAGCCCCGCGTTCGACACCGCGCCCAGCGCGCCGGCGTCCTGCGAGAAGAACACGTCGGCCGGGGATTGATCGCCCTCGGTGAGCAGCTGCGCGGCCAGCTCACCCGAGCCGGCGTAGCGCACCTCGACCTCCACGCCGGTGTCGCTGGTGAACTGCTCGAACAGCGGCGCCACCAGGTCCTCGCTGCGCCCGGAGTAGACCAGGATCTTCTGGTCCTCGGCCGCGGTCGCGCCCGGGGTGTCGGTGGCTTCGGGTTCGGATTGCGTCCCCGATCCGCAGGCGCTCATGGCGACCATGGCCGCTGCCGCCGCAAAGCTCGTTGTGATTTTCGAGATCGACATTCTCGAGATCGACGTTCTTGAGATCGACTTCGCCATACTTACTCAACCCGCCATATCGGTAGGGAACAGTGCCTTCGTTGATCGTCGGGAATGTACCACGCAGCCAAGCCTTGCCTACCCGGATGAGCAGGCACTTTTGCGCGGCGTTCTCGCGCGATTCGTTCGGACGCTAGGATGTGTGTTCTCGTGTGCCGCTCCGGTACACGGCCGTCGAGTCAGGAAAGGGACCACGTGCCGCAGGCACCCGTCGAGGCTGCCCCCACCGGGCGGGACCTCCAGGTAGCGCGGTCTTCGTCCGCCACCGCCGAACCCGAAGAACCTTCCTCTATTCGGCCGGGCAGTAGGCCCGGCGTCCGTTTCGAGGCGACCCGATGAGCGGCTGGCTCACCGCGTTGAGCGTGCTCGCGATCCTGGTCCTGACGGCCGGGACCGCGTTGTTCGTGGCCGCCGAGTTCTCCCTGACCGCGCTCGAGCGCAGCACCGTCGACGCCAACGCGCGCACCGGCGACCGCCGCGACAAGTTCGTGCAGCAGGCGCACCGCACACTGTCCTTCCAGCTCTCCGGCGCCCAGATCGGCATCTCCATCACCACGCTGGCCACCGGTTATCTGGCCGAGCCGGTGGTCGCGCGGCTGCTGCGCCCGCTGCTGGACGCCACGGGTCTGCCGGACAACGTCGCCGGCGGCGTCGCCCTGGCGCTGGCGTTGCTGATCGCCACCTCGCTGTCGATGGTGTACGGCGAGTTGGTGCCGAAGAACCTGGCCGTGGCCCGGCCGGTGCCCACCGCGCGGGCCAGCGCGGGGCCGCAGATCCTGTTCTCCACTCTCTTCACCCCCGTCATCAAGGCGACCAACGGGACCGCGAACTGGATCCTGCGCCGGATGGGCATCGAACCCGCCGAGGAGTTGCGTTCGGCGCGCTCCGCGCAGGAACTGGTGTCGCTGGTGCGCACCTCGGCGCGCAGCGGCGCGCTGGATCCGGTGACGGCCACGCTGGTCGACCGGTCGCTGCGGTTCGGTGAGCGCAGCGCCGAGGAACTGATGACGCCGCGCTCGAAGATCGAGTCGCTGCAGGCCGACCAGACGGTGGCCGATCTGGTGGCCGCGGCCACCGAGACGGGATTCTCCCGGTTCCCGATCGTCGAGGGCGATCTGGACGAGACCGTCGGCATCGTGCACGTCAAGCAGGTCTTCGAGGTGCCACCGGCCCAGCGGGCCCACACCCGGCTCTCCACGCTGGCGCAACCGGTCGCGGTGGTGCCGTCGACCCTCGACGGTGACGCCGTCATGACCCAGGTCCGCGCCAACGGCATGCAGACCGCCCTGGTGGTCGACGAGTACGGCGGCACCGCGGGCATGGTCACCGTCGAGGACATGATCGAGGAGATCGTCGGCGACGTCCGCGACGAACACGACGACGAGACCCCCGACGTCGTGCAGGCCGGCCGCGGCTGGCACGTCTCCGGTCTGCTGCGCATCGACGAGGTCGCCACCGCCACCGGATTCCGCGCCCCCGAAGGCGATTACGAGACCATCGGCGGACTGGTGCTCGACGAGTTGGGCCACATCCCGGAGAACGGCGAGTGCGTCGAGTTGCACGCGTTCGACCCCGACGGCGGCTACGAGGACCCGGTCCGCTGGCTGGCCACCGTGGTGGCCATGGACGGTCGGCGCATCGATCAACTCGAGCTCACCGAGATCGGCCGCCACGGCGGCGAACCCACCGAGAGGAGTTCGCACTGATGGGCGGCGATCTGTTCGGTGTGGTGTTGACCGTGGTGCTGCTGGTGGCCAACGCCTTCTTCGTCGGTTCGGAGTTCGCGCTGATCTCGGCGCGCCGCGACCGCCTCGAGGCGCTGGCCGAGCAGGGTAAGAAGCGCGCCGTGACGGTGATCCGCGCCGGCGAACAACTGTCGCTGATGCTCGCCGGCTCGCAGCTGGGCATCACGGTGTGTTCGATCCTGCTGGGCCGGGTCGGCGAACCGGCCATCGCGCATTTGCTGGAAACCCCGTTCGACCTGCTCGGCATCCCGGACGCGGTATTGCACACGGTGTCGTTCGTGGTGGCGCTGGGCCTGGTGGTGACGCTGCACGTGCTGCTCGGCGAGATGGTGCCCAAGAACATCGCGATCGCGGGCCCGGAGACGACGGCGATGCTGCTGATTCCGGCCTACCTGGTCTATATGAAGGCCGCCCGCCCGTTCATCGCGTTCTACAACTGGTGCGCCAACATCACGTTGCGGATGTTCCGTGTGCAGCCCAAGGACGAACTCGACGTGACGGTGTCCACCGTCGAACTCGCGGAGATGATCGCCGAATCGGTGTCGGAGGGTCTGCTCGATCCCGAGGAGCACACCCGGCTGACCCGCGCGCTGCAGATCCGCACCCGGGTGGTCGCCGACGTCGCCGTGCCGCTGCACAAGATCCGTGCCGTGCCCGTCGCCGCGCCGGGGGCCGGGCCGACGGTCGGCGCGGTGGAGCGGGCCCTGGCCGAGACCGGATATTCGCGGTTCCCGGTTGCCGACAGCAACGGCGTGTTCACCGGCTACCTGCACATCAAGGACGTCCTGGCCCTCGGCGACGATCCCGAGGCCGTGGTGGATCCGTCGGTGGTGCGTCCGCTGCCCCGCGTCGCCGCGTCCCTGCCGCTGCCCGATGCGCTGTCCCGGCTGCGCCGGACCAACAGTCATCTGGCGCTGGCCACCGACGCGGCGGGCACCGTGGTGGCCATGGCCGCGCTCGAGGATCTGGTGGAGGACCTGGTGGGCACCGTGCGCGACGGGACACACCGGGTCTAGGCCGTGATGTATCAGGTTCTGCCCGAACGGATCTGGACCGAGCGCGCCGAAGAGCACCGGGTGCGCGTCGAGGACTTCCTGGCCGCGCACTCCGGCGACGGCGGACCGCACCCGGTGTGGGACTTCCTGTTCACCTACTACAGCCTGCGCCCGCGGCAGCTGCTGCGCTGGCATCCCGGCTACGGGGCGGTGCTGGCCGGCCCGCGCGCCCGCGGCTACCTGGGCCGCACCGGCTACGTCGAGACCACCGACGGGGTGACCGTGAGCGCGCAGTACCGCGACGGCCGGCTCGACACCGTCGGCTTCATCGCCGAGTTGCTGTCCGCCACGGCCGGGCGGCCGGCCCAGCACCACTGCTTCGGGTTGCACGAGTGGGCCATGGTGTACCGCAGCGACGAGGTGCGCCACGCGGCGGTGCCGCTGCGGCTCGGCCAGGCCGGCACCGACGCCGTCGTCGAGTCCATGCCGCTGCGCTGCAGCCACTACGACGCCTACCGGTTCTTCACCGCGTCGGCCGCGCCCCGCAACGCCGCGCGGTTGACCCGAGAGACCCAGCGCGACCGGGAGCAGCCGGGCTGCGTCCACACCAACATGGATCTGTACAAGTGGAGCTACAAGCTGATGCCGTTGCTGGACTCGGCGTTGCTGCTCGACTGCCTGGACCTGGCCGCCGCCGCCCGCGCGCTGGACATGCGCGCCAGCCCCTATGACCTGCGTGCCTACGGTTTGGCCCCGATCGGCATCGAAGACCCGGCCGGGCGCGCCGAATACGTCCGGCTGCAGGCCGAGATCAGTCGCCGGGCCGCGCCGCTGCGCGCGGAGTTGATCGACCGCTGCCGGGCCCTGCTGAGCCCCCGCGAGGTCGTTGCTGGCGCGGCGGGCGGCAATCCCGGTCCGGCGTCGGGCTAGGCCGGTGCTCGGGGGTGTGACCTGCGCCAGGATCCCGCCGTGTGCGAACCAGCAGGTTACCCATGGGTAGGATGGATGGGATTGCCGGCCGAGGAGGAGTAATGACTGAGCGCGTGACCGTGGGCAACCTGCGAGTGGCCAGGGTGTTGCACGACTTCATCAACAACGAGGCGCTGCCTGGCACCGACATCGCACCCGAGGACTTCTGGGCCGGCGTGGACAAGGTCGTCGCCGACCTGACCCCGCAGAACGAGGATCTGCTCGCCCGTCGCGCCGAGTTGCAGGCGCAGATCGACAAGTGGCACCGGGCGCGCGTGCTCGAGCCGCACGACCCCGAGGCCTACAAGGCCTTCCTCACCGAGATCGGCTATCTGCAGCCCGAACCCGAGGACTTCACCATCACCACCTCCGGCGTGGACCCCGAGATCGCCTCGACGGCCGGTCCGCAGCTGGTGGTGCCGGTGCTCAACGCGCGCTTCGCGATCAACGCCGCCAACGCGCGATGGGGCTCGCTGTACGACGCGCTCTACGGCTCGGATGTCATCAGCGAGGACGACGGCGCCGAGAAGGGCACCAGTTACAACCGGATTCGCGGCGACAAGGTGATCGCCTACGCCCGCAACTTCCTCGACGAGGCCGCCCCGCTGGCGTCGGGTTCGTGGGCCGACGTGACCGGGCTGACCGTCGACGAGGGCGCGCTGCGCGTGGCCGTCGGCGCCGAGGATGCGGTGGCGCTGGCGAGCGCCGAGCAGTTCGCCGGCTACACCGGCGACGCGGCCGCCCCGACGTCGGTGCTGCTGGTCAACCACGGCCTGCACATCGAGATCGAGATCGACGCCGACTCGCCGATCGGCGCCACCGACAAGGCCGGCATCAAGGACGTCATCCTGGAATCGGCCGTCACCACGATCATGGACTTCGAGGACTCGGTGGCCGCCGTCGACGCCGAGGACAAGGTGCTCGGCTACCGCAACTGGCTGGGCCTGAACCGCGGCGACCTGGCCGAGGAGATGACCAAGGGCGGCAAGAGCTTCACCCGGGTGCTCAACGCCGACCGCACCTACCTCGGGCCGAATGGCCCCGAAGATGAGGCGCTGAGCCTGCCGGGCCGCAGCCTGCTGTTCGTCCGCAACGTCGGGCACCTGATGACCAACGACGCCATCGTGGCCGGCACCGACGGCGGCGAGGACAAAGAGGTCTTCGAGGGTATCCAGGACGCCCTGTTCACCAGCCTCATCGCCATGCACGGGCTGAAGGTCTCCGAGGCCAACGGCCCGTTGAGCAACAGCCGCACCGGTTCGATCTACATCGTCAAGCCGAAGATGCACGGCCCCGACGAGGTGGCGTTCACCTGCGAGCTGTTCAGCCGCGTCGAGGACGTCCTGGGGCTGCCCGAGGGCACGCTCAAGGTCGGCATCATGGACGAGGAGCGGCGCACCTCGGTCAACCTGAAGGCCTGCATCAAGGCCGCCGCCGACCGCGTGGTGTTCATCAACACCGGCTTCCTGGACCGCACCGGCGACGAGATCCACACGTCGCTGGAGGCCGGGCCGATGGTGCGCAAGGGCGCGATGAAGAGCCAGCCGTGGATCGCGGCCTACGAGGACGCCAACGTCGACGCCGGCCTGGCCGCCGGGCTGTCGGGCCGGGCCCAGATCGGCAAGGGCATGTGGGCCATGCCGGACCTGATGGCCGACATGGTCGAGCAGAAGATCGGGCAGCCGCGCGCCGGCGCCACCACCGCCTGGGTGCCCTCGCCCACCGCGGCGACCCTGCACGCGTTGCACTACCACCAGGTCGACGTGGCCGCGGTGCAGGCCGAGCTGGCCGGCAAGTCCCGCACCACCCTCGACGAGCTGCTGACCATTCCGCTGGCCGACCCGGCGTCGCTGACCTGGGCGCCCGAGGAGATCCACGAGGAGGTCGACAACAACTGCCAGTCGATCCTGGGTTACGTGGTGCGCTGGATCGACCAGGGTGTGGGCTGTTCGAAGGTGCCCGACATCCACGACATCGCGCTCATGGAAGACCGTGCCACACTGCGGATTTCGAGCCAGCTGTTGGCCAACTGGCTGCGCCACGGCGTGATCACCGCCGAGGACGTGCGCACCAGCCTGGAGCGGATGGCGCCCGTGGTCGACCGGCAGAACGCCGGGGATCCCACCTACCGGGCGATGGCCCCGGACTTCGATTCCAGCATCGCGTTCAAGGCTGCCGAGGAACTCATCCTCGCCGGCGCCGAGCAGCCCAATGGCTACACCGAGCCGATCCTGCATCGGCGGCGCCGAGAGCTCAAGGCCAGCTTGGGCAAGTGACTAAACTCAGCTCGAACGACCGGGTCAAAGACGAAAGTCAGGGGTGATTAGGCGTGGGTAGGCACCGTATTCCCGACCCCGACGATTCCGACGACCAGTACGAGAGCGAGCAGTACGACCCCGGCCAGTACGAGGCGGACCAGTACGACGCCGACGGTGCCGCCGGTCGCGGCCGGCACTACCGGGAGGAGTCCCCGGAGGACGCCCCCGAGGGCGTCTACCGCGAGGACCATCCGGCCGGCGGCTACAACTACGCCGCCGAGTACGAGTCGCGGTACCCGGACGAGCCCGCCCCGTCGGAGAGCTTTGCGGCGGGGGGCTATGGATCCCAGAGCTACGAGGGATCCCCGGGCTACGAGGGGTCCCAGAGCTACGAGCGCGACGAGTACGACACCGATCCCTACGGTGAGACGCGCTATCAGGACAGCGGCTATGCCCCCCGCTACGACGAAACCGGTTACGACGACGCCGGTTACGACGACGCCGGTTACGACGACGCCGGTTACGACGACGCCCCGGACGCCGAGGACCGCGGGGAGGCCGACGATTCCTTCGGCTACGCGGCGACCGACGTGTTCTCCGCCGAGTCGGGCGGCCCCGGGCAGACCTCCGGCGGGCACCGCAACGACGGCGAATGGACCGGCAGCCACCGCACCGTGGCCCCGGGCCGGCGCGGGGTGAGCGTCGGCGTCATCGTCGCGCTGGCCACCGTCGTCGCGGTGGTGGCCGGGTTCATCATCTGGAAGTTCTTCGGCGACGCGCTGTCGGACCGGTCCGACGTTGCCGCCGGGCGCTGCCTCGAGGGCGACGCCAACGTCGCGGTGGTCGCCGACTCGGGGATCGCCGAACAGGTCGAGGCCCTGGCCTCGAAGTTCAACGAGACCGCCGGACCCGTTGGCGACCACTGCGTCTCGGTCAGCGTGACGACCGCCGGTCCCGACGCCGTCGTGGGCGGACTCAGCGGGGAATGGCCCGCCGACCTGGGCGAAAAGCCCGCGCTGTGGATCCCGGCCAACTCGGCCTCGGAGGCGCGCCTGCAGGCCGCGGCCGGCCCGGAATCGGTGACCAACAGCAAGTCGCTGGTGTCCTCCCCCGTGCTGCTGGCGATGCGTCCCGAGCTCAAACCGGCCCTGGCACAACAGACCTGGGATTCACTGCCGGGCCTGGAGGTGCCGGACTGGGGCCCGCTGCGGTTGGCGCTGCCGGCGACCGGCAACAGCAATGCCGCCGACCTTGCCCTCGAGGCGGTCGCGGCCGCCGCCGCCCCGCCGGGCGCCCCAGTCACGGCCGGCGCCGGCGCGGCCGCGCGGTTGCTCGCCGAGGCACCCGAGTTGGCCGACGACAGCGCCGACGAGGCGATGAAGGCGCTGCTGGACGGCGACGACCCGGCGGCCGCCCCGGTCCACGCCGTGGTCACCACCGAGCAGCAACTGATCCGGCGCTCCGGCGACATCGCCGACGCGAAAGACGTGCTGACCTCGTGGATTCCGCCCGGCCCCGTGGCGGTCGCGGACTTCCCCGCGGTGCTGCTGGCCGGGGACTGGCTCGGCGAGGAGCAGGTGGCCGCGGCCAGCGAGTTCGAACGCTTCATGCGCCGCCCCGAACAACTGACCGCGCTGACCGAGGCCGGCTTCCGCGTCGAGGGCGAAGACGCGCCCACCAGCGACGTCACCGACGGGGCCGCGATCGAGCAGACGCTGTCGGTCGGCGACGATGCCGCGCGGCTGGAACTCGCCGAGGCGTTGAGCACGCCCGCGGCTGCCAGCGGCGGCCCGGCGGTGTCGATCATGCTGGACCGATCGCTGAACCTGGCCGCCTCCGTGCCGGCGATCAACGCCGGCATCGACGCGCTGCCGCCGGACTCCGCGGTCGGACTGACCACGTTCGACGCCGCGGCCGGCACCACGCTGGTCAACCTGGGGGCGCTCACCGACGACATCAACGGTCAGTCCCGCCGGGACGTGTTGACCTCCACCCTGGGTGGGGTCAGCCAGGCCGGCGGCGCGGTCTCGTTCACCACGCTGCGCAACGTCTACGCCGACGCGCTGACCAATTTCAAACCGGGACAGCCGAACTCGGTGCTGGTCATCACCTCCGGGCCGCACACCGACCAAACGCTGGGCGCCCAGGGCCTGCAGGACCTGATCCGCAGCAGCGTGGATCCGGCCCGCCCGGTCGCCGTCAACGTCATCAACGTCGGCGCCGACCCGGACCGTCCCACCTGGGAGGCGGTGGCCGAGATCAGCGGCGGCACCTACCAGAACGTGCCCGCCTCGGACTCCCCCGAGTTCGCGGCGGCGGTCGACGCCCTACTGGCCTAAGCCCCAGCCGCTAGGCGAACGCCTCGATCGGCGGGCACGAGCACATCAGGTTGCGGTCGCCGTAGGCCCCGTCGATCCGGCGCACCGGCGGCCACACCTTGGGCCGGAAGGCCTTGCCCAGCGGGTAGGCGGCCTCCTCCCGGGTGTACGGGTGCGTCCACTCGTCGACCAGCAGGCACTCGGCGGTGTGCGGCGCGGCGCGCAACGGGTTGTCGTCGGCCGGCCACTGCCCGGAGCCCACCTTGTCGATCTCGGCGCGGATGGCGATCATCGCCTCGCAGAACGCGTCGACCTCGGCCAGGCTCTCGCTCTCGGTGGGCTCCACCATCAGGGTGCCGGCCACCGGGAAGCTCATGGTGGGCGCGTGGAATCCGTAGTCCGCCAACCGCTTTGCCACGTCGTCCACCGTGACGCCGGTGGCCTTGGTGAGCGGGCGCAGATCGAGGATGCACTCGTGGGCGACCATGCCGTTCTCCCCGGTGTAGAGCACCGGGTAGTACTCGTCGAGCCGGCGCGCGACGTAGTTCGCCGAGGCGATCGCGGTCAGGGTCGCCGACCGCAGCCCGGTCGCCCCCATCATCCGGATGTAGGCCCAGGTGATCGGCAGGATCGAGGCCGAACCGAACGGGGCCGAGGACACCGGCGCGCCGCCGGGCAGCTGCCAGCCCAACTCCTCGGACAGCGGGTGGCCCGGCAGGAACGGCGCCAGGTGTTCGCGCACCGCCACCGGCCCCACCCCCGGTCCGCCGCCGCCGTGCGGGATGCAGAAGGTCTTGTGCAGGTTGAGGTGGCTCACGTCGCCACCGAACCGGCCCGGGCGGGCGAGCCCGACCAGCGCGTTCAGGTTGGCCCCGTCGACATAGACCTGACCGCCGGCGTCGTGCACGGCCGCGCAGATCTCGGCGATGTCGTGCTCGTAGACGCCGTGCGTGGACGGGTAGGTGATCATCAGCGTCGACAGCTTCTCGGCGTGCTGGGCGACCTTGGCGCGCAGGTCGTCGAGGTCCACGTCGCCGTTGTCGCGGCAGGACACCACGACCACGCGCATGCCGGCCAGCGCCGCGGAGGCCGCGTTGGTGCCGTGCGCGCTCGACGGGATCAGGCACACGTCGCGGTGGCCCTCGCCGCGGCCGGCGTGGTACTCGGCGATCGCCAGCAGGCCGGCGTACTCACCCTGGGAGCCCGCGTTGGGTTGCAGCGAGACCGCGTCGTAGCCGGTGATCCCGGCCAGCCAGGCCTCCAGGTCGGCGACCACCCGGCGGAGCCCGGGCGCGTCGGAGGTGGGGGCGAACGGGTGCTGGCGGGCGAACTCCGGCCAGGTGATCGACTCCATCTCGGCGGCCGCGTTGAGCTTCATCGTGCACGAGCCCAGCGGGATCATGGTGCGATCCAGCGCCAGGTCCTTGTCGGACAGCGCGCGCAGATAGCGCATCATCGCGGTCTCGGTGCGGTGCGTGGTGAACGCCGGGTGGGTCAGGAACTCCGAGGTGCGGTCGGCGATCTGGACCGGCTGCGGGGCCGGGGCGGGGTCGACACCGAACGCCGCGAGCACCGCGGCGACGTGCGCGTCGGTGGTGGCCTCGTCGCAGGACACCGACACGTGGTCGGCATCGACGCGCCACAGGTTGATGCCGTCGGCCTTGGCGGCGGCGACGACGGCGTCGGCGCGGCCGGGCACCCGGGCCAGCACGGTGTCGAAGAACTTGTCGTGCACCACGGCCGACCCGAGCGCGGCGGCGATCGCCTCGGCGTGGCCGTGCACGCGGCGAGCGATGGCGGTCAACCCCTCGGCGCCGTGGTAGCTGGCGTACATCGCGGCCATCACCGCGAGGAGCACCTGGGCGGTGCAGATGTTCGAGGTCGCCTTGTCGCGGCGGATGTGCTGCTCGCGGGTCTGCAGCGCCAGCCGGTAGGCCGGGGCGCCGTCGGCGTCCAGGGACACCCCGACCAGCCGCCCGGGCAGCTGGCGGGCGTGCTTGCCGTGCACGGCCAGGTAGCCGGCGTGCGGCCCGCCGAATCCCATTGGCACACCGAAGCGTTGGGTGGTACCGAAGGCGACGTCGGCGCCGAGGTCCCCGGGCGCGGCGATCATCGTCAGCGCCAGCAGATCCGCGCCGACGGCCACCAGCGCGCCGCGCTCGTGGGCCTGCGCGATCAGCGCGGAGTGGTCGACGATCCGGCCGCTGGCCCCCGGCAGTTGCACGATGACGCCGAAGAAGTCGCCCTCGGGCAGCCCCTGGGTCAGGTCGGCGGTGACGATCTCGATGCCCAGCGGGCGGGCCCGGGTCGCCAGGATCGCCGCGGTCTGGCCGAACAGGTCGGCGTCGACGGCCAGCTGATTCGCCTTGCTCTTGGTCGCGCGGTGCATCAGCGTCATCGCCTCGGCGGCGGCGGTGCCCTCGTCGAGCATCGACGAGTTGGCCAGTTCGAGCCCGGTCAGGTCGGCGACCATGGTCTGGAAGTTCAGCAGCGCCTCGAGCCGGCCCTGGCTGATCTCGGGCTGGTACGGCGTGTACGCGGTGTACCAGGCCGGGTTCTCCATGATGTTGCGCAGCAGCACCGGCGGGGTCAGGGTGTCGTAGTAGCCCTGGCCGATCATCGACACGGCGACGGTGTTCTGCTCGGCCAGCGCCTGCAGCTCGGCCAGCGCCTCGTGTTCGGAGGCCGCCGCGGGCAGCTCGCGCAGACCGGGTGCGATCCCGTCGGCGCCCAGCGCGTCGAGGATGTTGGCGGGCAGCGCCTTGGCGGCCAGCGCGTCGAGGCTGTCGACCCCGATGACCGCCAGCATGGTGGCCAGCTCGTCGCGATCCGGGCCGATGTGGCGGTCGACGAACTCCGGGGACTGGGGGTTGGTCTGCTCGGTCAAGCTGGGGACTCCTCCGCGACGGGGTGGCTACGCCGATCCCTCGGCGTTCCTCCCCCTCTGTCGTCCACCCGGCACCGGGCGCCTGAGAGATTCGGCGTGAGCCTTTCCCCATGGGCGGGTGGCCGGACGGGCCGGTCACCGCTTTCCAGAGGCATCGTGTCCGGCGCGGTCCTGGGGCCTGAGAGGTTGACGGAGAGGTGTTGCTCCTTCGGCGTCCGCGACTGGCGATCACGGAACTCTCCCGCGCTGGGGCGATGCGTGTAGCAGTTTACCCCGGCGCGGCGTGACGGCGTCCGACTCAGCCGGTCTTGCGGTCGCGGTGCTTGCGCCGCGAGGCCAGCTCGTCCTCGGGCGCGGCGATCGACTCGCCGCCGTCGGCACGCTCACCTGGGAAATCGGCGATCGCGCCGGTCAATTCGCGCATGGCCCCGCTCACCGCGATGCCGAACACGCCCTGGCCGCCCTGCAGCAGGTCCACCACTTCCTCGGCGGACGTGCACTCGTAGACCGTGGTGCCGTCGGAGAACAGCGTGATGTTCGCCAGGTCCGAGACGCCGCGCTGCCGCAGATGGTCGACGGCGACGCGGATGTTGTGCAGCGAGATGCCGGTGTCCAGCAGCCGCTTGACGATCTTGAGGACCAGGATGTCCTTGAACGAATACAGGCGCTGGCTGCCGGAGCCGGCCGCGCCGCGAATCGACGGCACCACCAGCGAGGTCCGTGCCCAGTAATCCAACTGCCGGTAGGTGATGCCGGCGATCTGGCAGGCGCTGGGCCCGCGGTAGCCGACCAGTTCGTCGGGCACCGAATCGTCCGGGAACAGGCCCGCCTGCACCGGTTCGGAAACACCGACGTCGGCGACCTGTCCCGCTGCGTCGAGGTCAAGTTGTCCCTGACGTGGCTGCTCGCTCACCCGTGCTTCCTCTCGCCGAATAGGCTCCTGAAGAGCATACGCTCATCCGCCGGTTCCCATGCCGACCTGAGTCGACTCGGGGCTCCTGTGCGTCGGTGCAAGTATGGCCGCTCGTCGGCCATGGCCCACCCATCCGCCGGGCGTGTCGAACCACAGAACCCCAGTTGAGACGCTTCCGTGACATAGCGCCCGCCCCGGGCCACGCCGCGGCCCGACCGGCTCAGGTGGCCTTGAAATCGTCCGGCGAGACGCTGTCGAGAAACTCCTTGAACTTCTCCACCTCGTCCTCGCGGACCCCGCCCTCGGACTCCTCGTCGGACTCGTCGGGGATCAACAGCCCGGCCTCGGCGAGCACCGCCTCCTCGACGAAGATCGGCACGCCCACCCGCAACGCGATCGCCACCGAATCCGAGGGACGCGCGGAGACCCGGATGTCGCGGTCGAAGACCAGGTCGGCGTAGAACGTGCCTTCCTGCAGGTCGACGATGCGGACTTCCTTGAGTGAATGACCAAGGGCACCAATGAGATCCTTGATCAAGTCATGGGTCAGCGGCCGGGCCGGTTCGACACCCTGCTGTTCGAGCGCAATGGCGGCGGCCTCCGGCTGGCCGATCCAGATGGGCAGATAGCGATCGCCGTTCGTCTCGCGCAGGAGCAATACCGGCTGATTCTGCGGCTGCTCTACGCGTATGCCAACCACACGAACTTCACCCATCAGTGTCTGCCCTCCGCATGCCCGTGAGCTCCACGGCCAACTGTAGTCCTCACCGATGCAGAACGTCGCGTACCGCCGACTTGATCAACGACGTGTGCAAGGTGATCGCCAGTGCGGCGACCTCACGCGCCAGATCGTCGGCGCGGTCGCGGGCACCGGCCTTGTCTGCTTTGACCAGCGGGCCGGCGATCTGGGCGATCAGATCGGACTGCCGGTCGGCGGCCGACCGGAACGCGCGCAGATGCCGCGGTTCCACGCCGTAGTCGGCCAGGGCGCGGGCGCACTGCAGGATCACGACCGCGTGTTCGTCGAAGAACCCACCGGGTCCGGTGGTGATGATCCCGGCCTTGAGCAACGCGCCCAGCAGTTCCTCGCCGGCCGCGGTGTCCGCGCCGCTCTGTTCCAGCACGTCCTCCCGGCTGAGCCGGACCCGCACCGGGCCCATGGCCGAGGCCGGCAACCGCTCGCCGTCGTCGGTCGAGACCAGCGTCGGGACGCCGTACGGCGACGCCGCCTGCGGCAGTTCTCCGTCCGGCTGCGCGTCGAGCTGGGCCTTGATCACCTTCAGCGGCAGGTACTGATCGCGCTGGGCGGTCAGGATGAACCGCAGCCGGGCACAGTCGTAGGCCGTGAATCTCCGATACCCCGACGCCGAGCGCTGCGGCGTGACGAGCCCCTCTGCCTCCAAGAACCGAATCTTGGAGATGGTGACATCCGGGAAATCGGGTCGTAGCAGGTCCAGAACCGCTCCGATCGACATCCCGGCGTACGCGGGAGTATCGGGTGCGGTCACTAGCCCTCGGATCCCCCGTCGCCGTTCTTCGGGCCGGTCAGGAACACCAGCCGGAACTTGCCGATCTGGACCTCGTCGCCGTTGGCGAGCACCGCCGAGTCGACGGGTTCCCGGTTGACGTAGGTGCCGTTGAGGCTGCCCACGTCGACCACCTGGAACTCGCTGGTCTCGAGCCGGAACTCGGCGTGCCGGCGGCTGACGGTGACGTCGTCGAGAAAGATGTCACTGTCGGGGTGCCGGCCGGCCGAGGTGGTCGGCTGATCGAGCAGGAACCGCGATCCTGCGTTGGGTCCGCGCTTGACGACCAGCAGCGCCGAGCCGACCGGTAGGCCCTCGACCCCGGAGACTGCTCCTTCGCCGCCGCCGGCGGCCGGGGCGTCCAGTTCGTTGAGGAAATCCGCCCGGAACACCGAAGTGGTTTCCACGGTCAGGTCGTCAGGCGACTGATCCGCTCCCGAACTGCTGTCCTTTTCCGTCACACGCTGCTCCTTACAGGCTGCTTGTGGCGCTATCGCCGGTGAAACTCGCCCACCTTAACCGTCGCGAACACGACGTTACCGCGCGGTGGGCACCGATGTACCCGGCACGGACAGAAAGGGTGGTGGCCAGAACCCTAACAACTCCTCATTCGGTCAGCGTGGCGCGGTAGCCGTCGGCGTCGAGCAATCCGGCCAGGCCGGCGTCCAGTGCGCCCTCCTCGACCTGCAGGTCCAGCAGCCAACCGGCGCCGTACGGATCGGAGTTCACCAGGTCCGGGCTGGCCTCCAGATCGCCGTTGACGGCAATCACTTTCGCCGACAGCGGCGCGTAGAGATCCGACACCGACTTGGTGGACTCCACCTCGCCGAAGGAATCCCCGGCGCTCAGCGCCGTGTCGACCTCCGGCAGTTGCACGAAGACCACGTCGCCCAGCGCCGACTGCGCGTAATCGGTGATGCCGACGCGGACGGTGTCGGTGCCGGTGCGGCGAACCCACTCGTGCTCCGCGGTGTATTGCAGATCTGACGGGACCTCGCTCACAGCGTTCCTCGATTCCTTTGGCTGCCCCGGGCGGGATCGCACGGGTTCTTACTTGACGGGCTGAGCGTATTGGCGGGGTTTCGGTTGCCGCAAGGTGGTCACGTCGACGCGCTCGGACTGGGTCAGCTCCATCGAGCCGCCCACCCGCTCCACGCTGTCGACGGCGCCGCCAGGAATGTTCATCGCCGCGGCCAGCGTCGGCGGATCCCCAATGGCCAGAACCGAATACGGCGGCGTCAGGACCACGCCGTCGATCAGCAGTTCGGCCGGGGGGCCGGTGACCCAGGTGTCGACGCCGACCCGCACGCTGCGGTCGGCCGCGTTGATCTGGATGGCCTCGGCGCCGGCGGCGCGCAACTCGTTGATGACGTCGAGCAGCGTCTCCGGGGCGACGCCGCGGGCCGGGTCCTCGATGACGACGGTCACCCCGGGGCCCGTGGCGGCCACACTTCCCACCAGGATCGACAGCGCGGCCAGCCGGGCGCGCGCGTTGTCGATGGCGGCCTGATCGGAGGAGCCGGAGGCCTCCAGCGAGGACAGAGTGCGCTGCAGCTCAACGACTTCGGTGTTCAGCGCGGCCTCGCGCTGCTGCAGCGAATCCAGCAGCACCACCAGATCGGCCGGGCGCGCCGACTCCAGCGCGTCGCCGCTGTCGGTCTGGCGGACCTGGGTGACGATGGCGGCGCCGAGCGCCACACACAGCGCCACCGCGAGCACCACGAACAGCCGCTCCGAACGCGACCGCGCCGCAGGCTCTTCGGGCAACTCGTGGCGGCCGTGCGGCTCGGGGTCGGGCTGGTTCATGGCGGCCCCCTCAGGCCCCGAACAGCCGGCGCCGCAGCGCGGCGGCGTTGCCGAAGATGCGGATACCGAGCACCACGAT
This sequence comes from Mycolicibacterium chitae, assembly GCF_900637205.1. Lineage (NCBI taxonomy): Bacteria > Bacillati > Actinomycetota > Actinomycetes > Mycobacteriales > Mycobacteriaceae > Mycobacterium > Mycolicibacterium chitae. The sequence goes on along the minus strand of NZ_LR134355.1, from coordinate 2,380,535 downwards.
GATCGCGGTGGACAGCTGCGTGCCGACGCCGAGTTGGTCACCGAGGTAGACGATCAGCGCGGCCACCAGCACGTTGAACACGAACGAGATCACGAACACCTTGGCGTCGAAGATCCGCTCCAGGTACGCGCGCAGACCCCCGAAGACCGCGTCGAGGGCCGCGACCACGGCGATCGGCAGGTACGGCTCGACGACCTCCGGGACGCTGGGCTGGAACACCAACCCGAGCACGATGCCGACCACCAGCGCGGCGATGCCGATCAATTCCGGTCCCCCTTCGTCGTCCGTGCGTTTCCGGTCACCGCGGCTCGGTCCTCGCGAAGGTGACCTCCCGCACGGTGCCGGCCGGGATGGCCAGCCCCTCGCCGGCGCTCACGGTCACGCCGACACCATAGGAGGTTTCCAGCAGCCGTAGCCGCCGCAACCCCGTACTGCGGTCGAAGTTCTCGGCCATGGTGTTCGGCGGGCCGATCGCCAGGATCTCGTACGGGCTGGTGATGGGGCGGTTGTCCACCAGGATCGCGCCGCCGGCCTGCCGGATGGTCACGTTGGGCCCGATCCGCACCCCGCCGACCGAAATCGCCTCTGCGCCACTGCCCCACAGCGAGTTGACGGTCAGCTGCAGGTCGCGGTCCAGGATCACCTGCTGACTTCCCGGCAGCCGCTGCTTGGAGACGTCGGTGAGGTCGCGCGCGGCCCCCGGGTCGGTCACGGTGATGGTCAGCCCGGGGCCGATGACCGCCGAACCGGCCGCCGCCAGGCCGAGGGTGTCGAGCTGGTCGAGCAGCTGATTGCCCTCGGCGTCGTCGGCCAGCTGCCGGCGGGCGACCTCGTCCACCTCGGCCACCAGGGCGTTGCGCCGGGTGGTGAGCTCATCGGCGCTCGCCGAGGTCGACTTCACCGATTCGGCCAGCGCGCGCTGCGTCGCCGACACGCCGGGGGCGGTGGAGCGCGCCTGCGCCATCGCCGCGGCGAACACCGCGGCGATCAGCAGGGCCGCCAGCGCCTGCCAGGCCCAGTCGCCGCGGCGGCGTGGCCCGGAATCGGTGCGCGCGGCCGCGGCCGCGGCGTAGCCGGGGTCGAGATGTTCGGACAGCAGCGAGCGCAGCAGCGACGGCACCGGCAGCTTCTGCACCCCGCGGGCCTGCCCGGCCGACAGTCCCGCCCGCGGCTCGTAACCGCCGAGCGCGTAGCCGGCGGGCTTGCGCTCGGGGTCGGTCACCGCGGCACCCGGGGTAGCTGTCGCACCACCATGGCGACCTGGATCAGGTAGAGCACGAACGACCACAGGTACATCCCGATCCCCCAGATCAGGAAACCCCAGCCGCAGGCGCCGATGACATTGCTCCACAACGCATCCCACTGACCCAGCAGGATCAGCGGGAACGCCGACATCAGGGCGAAGGTGGCCGCCTTGCCGATGTAGGTGACCGGCAGCGCCGTGAGCCCGCGACTGCGCAGCACCGGCAGCATCGCGGCCAGGATTCCGTCGCGCGCCAGCAGCAGCACGATGATCCACCACGGGATGAGGCCCGCCACCGCGAACACGATCGGGATGACGATCATGTACAGCCGGTCGACCGCGGGGTCCAGCAGCTCGCCCAGCCGCGAGGACTGGTTCATCACCCGCGCGATCTTGCCGTCGGCCCAGTCCGAGGCGCCGCTGATCATCAGCACCGCCACGGCCCACCCGTAGGACTGCGTGCCCAGCAGCAGGTACACGAAGACGCCGATGAGCACCAGGCGCACAACGCTGAGCACGTTGGGAACGGTCAGAACCCGATCCCGCGCATCCCCCGCGTCCATGGCCCCTAACCTAGTTGGCCGCAATCAGCGGAACACCCCAGGCAGGCTCAGAGCCGACAGCGTGTCGTCCTGGAGCGGGTTGTCGTGCACCATGTACGTCCACGTCGAGGTGGGGCGGGCGAGCTTGGACAGGTCCAGGCCCGGTTCGTCCTCGAGCACGTTGGCCGTCTCGAAGGTCTGCTGGGCGGCCTCGATGGCGTCGGCGGCCAGCGATCCGAACGCGTCGACGGCCATCCGGTGGAACTCGTCGAGCGGGTTCTGCCGGCCCAGCGCCCGCAGGTGGATGCTCTCCCGGATGTCGGCGAGGAAGGCCTGGTGGTCGGCCCAACCGCGGTCCAGGTGGTAGAGCATGATCAGCCGGCAGATCCGCTCGAGTTCGTCCTCGGACACCGCTTCGGCGAGTTCCTCGTAGCGCTCCGGCGCGCGTTCCTTGAGTTCCTCGCGGGCCGTGGGCGTGGACAGCAGCGTGTTGCGCCGGTCGACGATGATCGCCCGCTGCTGGGCGACCAGCTGGTTGTACCGCCAGGTGTTGGCGTGCACGTCGAGCAGCCGGCCCTCGGCCACCCGCTGGGCGTGGTCGATCAGCGAGGCGGCCTTGGCATTGGTGATGCGGCCCTCGTCGTCGGTCTCGGTGGGCAGCTTGCCGGGCTCGAGGTGGCTGGCCACCACCTCGTCCTCCCAGCTGGCGAAGAACACCGAGGAGCCCGGATCGCCCTGGCGCCCGGCGCGGCCGCGCAGCTGATTGTCGAGCCGTTCGGTGGTGTGCCGGCCGGTGCCGACGACGTGCAGGCCGCCGAGCTCGGCCACCGTCTTCTCGTCGTCGTGTTCGCGACCGTCGGTGCCCCCGAGCCGGATGTCGGTACCGCGCCCGGCCATCTGGGTGGACACCGTCACGGCGTTCAGCTTGCCGGCCTCGGCGATCACCGCGGCCTCCTCGGCGTCGTTCTTGGCGTTGAGCACCACCGCGGGCACCCCGCGCTTGACCAGCCGCTCGTGCAGTTCCTCGGACTCGGCGACGTCGTGGGTGCCGACCAGCACCGGCCGCCCGGTGGCGTGCACCTCGGTGATGTGGTCGATGATCGCGTCCATCTTGGCCGCGGCGGTGATGTAGACCCGGTCGACCTCGTCCTCGCGGATGTTCGGGGTGTTCGGCGGGATCGGCGACACGCCCAGCTTGTAGAACTGCCGCAGCTGCTCGCCGGCGGCCAGCGCGGTGCCGGTCATCCCGCACACCCTCGGGTAGCGGTTGATCAGCGCCTGCACGGTGATGGTGTCGAGCACCTCGCCGGTCTCGGTGGTCTCGATGCCCTCCTTGGCCTCGACGGCGGCCTGCAGGCCGTCGGGCCAGCGCTGCAGCTGAGCGATGCGGCCGCGGGAGGCGTTGATCAGGCGCACCGCCCCGTCGCGGATGATGTAGTGCACATCGCGTTCGAGCAGCACGTGCGCGTGCAGCGCGACGTTCACCTCGGTCAGCGTGGTGCCGACGTGTTCCTCGGAGTACAGGTCGATGCCGCCGAGGGCCTTCTCGACTTTCTGGGCGCCGGCCTCGGTGAGGTGGATGTTGCGCCGGTCGCTGTCGGAGTCGTAGTCCTCCCCCGGGGTCAGCGAGCCGACCAACTCGACGATCTCGAGGCGCGGGGTCTCGCGGTGGGTGGTGCCGGCCAGCACCAGCGGCACCAGCGCCTCGTCGACGAGGACCGAGTCGGCCTCGTCGATCAGCGCGACGTCGGGCTTGGGCGACACCAGATCGGCGACGTCGGTGACCAGCTGATCGCGCAGCACGTCGAAGCCGATCTCGTTGACCGAGGCGTAGGTGACGTCGCAGGCGTAGGCGGCGCGGCGCTCCTCGGCCGTGGAGTTCTCGGTGAGCCAGCCGACGGTGAGTCCCATGGCCTCGAGCAGCGGGCCCATCCATTCGGCGTCGCGGCGGGCCAGGTAGTCGTTGACCGAGATGACGTGCACGTGCCGGCCGGCCAGCGCGTAGCCGGCCGCGGCGATCGCGCCGGCCAGGGTCTTGCCCTCACCGGTGGCCATCTCGACGACGTCGCCGGCCAGCATCCGCAGGGCGCCCTGCAGCTGCACATCGAAGGGCCGCAGCCCGGTGGCCCGCTCGGCGGCCTCCCGGGCGATGGCCAGGAACTGCGGGATGTCCGACGACTCGGCCAGATCGCCGAGGGCCAGCAGCTGGGCGGCCTTGCGCAGCTGCTCGTCGTCGAGGCCGGCGGCCTTGGCGTCGAACTCGGCCGAGGCGTTGACCTCGTTCATCGAACGGACCTGGATCTTCTCCGAACTCGCGCCCAGGAGCTTCCAGAAGCGACCGCTCAGGCGTCCGCCGGTCTTGGCGCCGGCTCTTGTTTCAGTCTTGGAGGTGCGTGCCACAGGTTCACGGTACGCGGGCGCGCCGCGGCTGCGGCCCGCTGGTCCGCCGGTCAGGCCAGGTTGGAGCGGCGCGGGTAGGCCACCGTGGGATCGGTCAACGTGTTGACGACGGCGGGCAGCCCGGACTCGAAGGCCCGGCGCAGCGCGGGGCGCAGTTCCGCGGGCGCCGACACCAGCTCGCCGTGTCCGCCGAGGGCGGCCGCCACCTGGTCGTAGCGGGTGCCCGGGCGCAGGTCGGCGACCACCGAGTAGCCGTACAGCATTTCCATCGGGTGCTTCTCCAGCGCCCAGATGCCGTTGTTGCCGATCACCGAGACCACCTGGACACCGTGGCGCACCAACGTGTCCCACTCCATCCCGGAGAAGCCGAAGGCGCCGTCGCCCTGCAGCAGCACCACCTGCCGTTCCGGGCGGGCCAGCTTGGCGGCCAGCGCGTAACCCGGTCCCGACCCCAGACAGCCGAACGGCCCGCTGTCGAGCCAGGCACCCGGCACGTAGCTGTCGATGACACGCCCGGCGTACGAGCCGAAGTCGCCGGCGTCGATGACGACGATGGCGTCGCGGTCCAGCATCGGGCGCAGCTCGGCGTAGACCCGCATGGGGTGCAGCGGGGCCCGGTCGTCGGCCAACTCGGCGGTCTCGCCGGCGCGGACGGTGGTCTCGGCCTCGCGCAGCGCGCCGATCCACTCCTCGTGGTCGCCGCCGCCCCCGGAGCCCAGGGCGGCCAGGATCCTCGGCAGGTCGCCGTAGAGTTCGGCGGCCACCTCGCGGGGATGCGCGCGCTCGGGCCGCACCCGGTCGGCGACGATCAGCGCGGTCTCGGGGCCGAACACCGCGCCGAATCCCAGCCGGAAGTCCATCGGGACCCCGACCACCACGGCGACGTCGGCGCCGCGCAGCGCCTCGGCGCGGGCCCGGGAGAACGCCAGCTCGTGGTCGGCCGGCACCGCGCCGCGGGCCATCCCGTTCATCAGCACCGGGATCCGCCGCGACTGCGCCAGCGCCAGCAGTTGCTCCTCGGCCCGGCCCCACCACACGTTCGTGCCGGCCATGATGACCGGTCGCCGCGCGGCGGCCAGCAGGTCGACGGCGCGCTGCAGCTGATCGGGCTCGGCCGTGGCCGGGGCGCGGGCCACGGTCAGCGCCCCCGGACCGCCGGCATCGGCGGCGGTGCCGAACACGACGTCCATCGGGAAGTCGATGAAGGCCACTCCCGACGGCGCCGACACCGTCGCCAACAGGGCCTCGTCGACCATCGCGGCCACCGCGTCGGGCGCGGGAGCCGTTGCGGCATAACGGGTCAGCGGCGCGACGAACGGGACGTGGTCGATCTCCTGCAGCGAGCCCATGCCCCAGCGTGCCGCGGGGGCGCGCCCGCCGAGCACCAGCATGGGCGACTGATTCTGTTGGGCGGCGCCGATCGCGCTCATCCCGTTGGTGACGCCCGGTCCCGCGGTCAGCGCCGCGACCCCTGGCACCCGGGTGACCTTGGCCCAGCCCTCGGCGGCGAATGCCGCGGTCTGCTCGTGGCGGGTGTCGATCAGCCGCACGCCTTCGCTGCGGCAGCCGTCGTAGAGGGAGAACAGGTGTCCGCCGGACAGCGTGAACATGGTGTCGATGCCGTTGGCCCGCAGCCGTCGGGCGATCAGTTGACCGGCGTGCACGGGATTCGCGGGAGCGTCGGTGCTCATGGCGGCAGCCTAATCACCCGTTTCGGCGCGCGGCGTCGCCGCGGGGACGTTGCTGCGGTAGCTTCGCCGCAGAGATTTCGCGGCGGCAGGCGTCGTCGGGGTGGATGAGGCAGGAGACGTCGCTGGTGAACGCGTTGGAACCGTTCTCCCCCAGCCTGAACTGGGGGCAGGAACTCGTCACGTCGTTGATGTGGATTGCGAAGGGCTGGGCGATTGCGGCCGCGTGCACCTTCGCGTTCGTGTTCCTGATCGTCAAGTTCACCCGGTGGGGCCGGCAGTTCTGGCGGATCACCAGCGACTACTTCACCGGCCCGGGGAGCGTGCTGGTGTGGCTGTGGCTGGCGGCGTTGCTGCTGTCGGTCACCGCCGGGGTGCGGTTGTCGGTGTTGTTCAGCTTCCAGGGCAACGACATGTACTCGGCCGTCCAGATCGCGGTGCAGGGCATGGCCGCCGGCGACGAGGCGGTGGAACAGTCTGGTGTCAGCGGCTTTTGGGCCGCGTTGTGGATGTTCGCGCTGCTGGCCACGCTGCACGTGGCCCGGATCATGCTGGACCTGTTCATGACCCAGCGGTTCATGCTGACCTGGCGGGCCTGGTTGACCGACCGCCTGACCGAGGACTGGCTCGATCACCGCGCCTACTACCGGACGCGGTTCATCGACGACACGATCGACAACCCAGATCAGCGCATCCAGGCCGACATCGACATCTTCACCGCCGGCGTCGGACCGCTGCCCAACGTGCCCACCAACCTGAGCACCAGCACGCTGCTGTTCGGCGCGGTGTCCTCGATCATGTCGGTCATCTCGTTCACCGCGATCCTGTGGAACCTCTCGGGCGAGTTGACGTTCCTGGGCATCACCATGCCGCGGGCGATGTTCTGGGTGGGCCTGCTGTATGTGTTCATCGCGACGGTGATCGCGTTCTGGATCGGCCGCCCGCTGATCCTGCTGAGCTTCAACAACGAGAAGTTCAACGCCGCCTTCCGGTACGCGCTGGTGCGCCTGCGCGACGCCGCCGAGTCGGTGGCCTTCTACCGCGGCGAACTCGCCGAGAAGCTGCAACTGAGCCGGCGGTTCGAACCCGTGGTGGACAACTACAAGCGCTACATCAACCGGAACATGGGCTTTCTGGGCTGGAACCTGTCCATCAGCCAGATCATCGTCCCGCTGCCCTGGCTGCTGCAGGCCCCGCGGCTGTTCGCCGGCGAGATCCGGTTCGGCGACGTGACGCAGAGCGCGACGGCCTTCAGCGAGATCCAGAACGGGTTGTCGTTCTTCCGGAACTCCTACGACAGCTTCGCCGGCTGGCAGGCGGCGATCATCCGACTGCACGGCCTGGTGGTGTCCAACGAGCAGGGCCGGGCGCTGCCGTCGTTGACCGTGGAGCCCAGCGCGGCGGCCCTCGTCGAACTCGACGAGGTCGAGGTCCGCACGCCCGATGGCAAGCAGCTGATCGACCCGGTGGACCTGCGCCTGGACGTCGGCGACACCCTGATCGTCAGCGGCAAGTCCGGCACCGGGAAGACCACCCTGCTGCGCAGCCTCGCGCAGCTGTGGCCGTACACCACCGGCACGCTGCGCTGCCCGTCGGGAACCAACGAGACCATGTTCCTGTCGCAGCTGCCGTATGTGCCGCTGGGCGATCTGCGCGGGGTGGTGTCCTACCCCAGCGGCCCCGGCGAGATTCCGGACGAGAAACTGCGCGCGGTGCTGGGCCGGGTCGCGCTGCCGCAGCTGGCCGACCGCCTCGACGAGGTGCACGACTGGGCCAAGGTGCTCTCGCCCGGCGAGCAGCAGCGGGTCGCGTTCGCCCGGATCCTGCTGACCAGGCCGAAGGCGGTGTTCCTGGACGAGGCCAGCTCGGCGCTCGACGAGGGGCTGGAGTTCATGCTCTACCAACTGGTGCGCGACGAGCTGCCCGACACCGTGCTGATCAGCGTCGCGCACCGGGCCACCGTCGCCCAGCACCACGAGCAGCGCCTGGAGTTGCTCGGCGGCGGCGCGTGGCGGCTGGGCCGGATCGAGGACCCGGCGGCGCCGGTGTCCTGACCTAGGTGACCTATTAGGTGACCTAGGAGCGGGCCGCGGTCGCCAGCGCGGCCGCGTGCGCGCCGGCCCGGCGGCCGAAGAACGAGCCCTCGCCGAGCTGGGTGCCGCTGGCGTAACCCTTGCCGTCCTGCGCGATGTTCGACGCGCAGGCACCGGCGGCGTAGAGGCCGCGCACCGCCGTGCCGTCCGCGCGCAGCACCTCGCCGTCCAGCGACACCGCCAGCCCGCCCATGGTGAACCCCGAGTACATCGCGCGCCCGAGGGACAGATCGAAGGCCGCCCACGGCCCGGTGTCCTGGGCCGCAACGTATTCGGGCTGCTTGTGGAAGTCCGGGTCGACGCCGGCGGCGGCGTTGTCGTTGTAGCGCTGCAGCGTGGCGACCAGGTTGCCGGCCGGGATCCCGAGGGCCTCCTCCATCTCGGCCACGGTCTCCCAGCCGTCGATGAACTTGATCAGCGGCATCTCCGGCATCTGCATGTGAGCCTCGTCGACGATCAGGTAGGCGGTCTGATCGGGCTGCTCGAGCACGAAGGCCGAGGTGCGCGAGTGGTAGGAGTCCTCGGCGACGAAGCGCTGACCGTCGGAGTTCACGATGATGCCGGTCAGCAGGATCTCCGGCGGATACGCCGCGGCCGTGATGAACAGTTGGTCAAGGCTTTTCGCGACGCCGCCGGCCGAAACCCCCAGCCGGATGCCCAGCCCGTCGTCGTTCGGGTTGCCCAGGATGTAGGGCGCCACCAGGCCGTGGCTCTTGGTGCGTCGCGGCTGCCCCAGCGCCGGGGTGTGCTCGGCCACCATCTCGGGATTCATCGCGAAGCCGCCGGCGGCGATGATCACCGCGTCGGCCTTGACCGCGCCGGTCTCGCCGAAGTGCTTCCAGGTCGCGCCCACCACGGCGCCGTCGTCGTCGACCACCAGACCGGTCGCGCCGGTCTCGTAGCGGAACCGCACGCCGAGTTCCTCGGCCCGCTTCAGCAGCAGGTCGATGACCATGGCCGCACCGCCGAGTTCACCGGGCACCGGCACGGAGTGCCCGCGCGGGGCGGGCTTGGCCTGTTCGAGGAACGGCCACACCTTCTCGTTGCCGGTGTAGGACAACCCCTCGGTGCCCGGGGGCACCACGACCTTGCCCGGGTAGTAGCTGCGTTCGAACTGGAAACCCAGGGCCTCCAGCCAGTTGAAGTGCTCGACGCTGCCCTCGCAGTAGGCGCGGATCTTCTCGTGGTCGGGATCCTGGGCGACGGCGACGAGGTACTTGTACATCTCCTCGGGTGTGTCGTCGTGCCCGGTGGCTTGTTGCACGGCGGTGCCGCCGCCGAGGTAGAAGTGGCCGCCGGCCATCGAGGTGGTGCCGCCGCCGGCGGCGGCCTTCTCCAGCACCAGCACTGTCGCACCGGCCGCGGCCGCGGTGACCGCCGCGCAGCCCCCGGCGATGCCGAAGCCGACGACCAGCACGTCGACGCCGTCGGTGGCCTCGGCCCACCCGGCGATGTCAGCGGCGTTGGTGGTGGGCGGGATCTCGGTGCTCACGCTTGCTCCTGGACAGCAGTCTGGACACTAATACTCATCGGGTCGCAGAATAGCCCAGGATGGCCCGCCGACGGCAGAACCCCCGGTAGATCACCGAAGATCAGGGCCGCGGCGGCACGCTGAACACGTTCTAGTTCGGCGCGGGTGGGTCAGGCGGCGGGAATGAACGCGGCGGTGTTGACCACGCCGACGTCCTCGCGGATCTGATCGGAGGTCGACTGCCACGACACGGCGGCCGGGAACCCACCCCAGGTGCTGTTGAAGATCCCGATGATCACCGCGCGCGGGCCGTCGACCACGTAGACCGGACCGCCCGAGTCGCCCTGCTGGCTCACGACGCCGTCGGCCATGGTGAACCAGCCGTTGTTGACGGCCTTGACCGTGCCGCAACTCTCGCCGGTGACGACGCCGAAGTGGCAGACCGGCTGGCCGACCTGCGGCAACCGGCCGGGTTCGGCGGCCAGTTGGCGGCCCCCGGGCATCACGTCGTTGACCGCGACCTCGGGACTGAGCACGATCGCGCCGTAGTCGGCGATCAGGTCGTCGGTGCGCACGGTCGCGCCGTTGGGGGTGTTGTCGCGGAAGGCGGCCAGGTTGCCGATCACATTGCCCTGCACATCGGAGACGGCGCCGTTGCCCCGGCAGTGACCCGCGGTGAATGCGACCCGACGGCCCGGGTCGACGAATCCGAGGGTGCAGACGTTCTTGCCTTGGCGGATCTCCATGCCGGGATGGACGAGCACCCCCGGGTTCGCGCCGGCCGGGATGGCCGGCAGCGCCAGCAGCAGCGCGCCGAGTGCCGACGCCAATAAGACCGACCAGACGGCCATCAAGCCAGACCACCGAGTATTGGGGCGCATGCCAGCTCCGATCGGTCGGGGCCGGAGATGCAATCCGGCCGGTGTCAATTGACTTACCCAGTTATCGGCACATCGTGATGTCATCGTTACTGACGCGCCACCAGCTAGGTACCCAAACGGCCGAATCGGTATGCCTCCCGCAAGCAACAGCGGCCCGATCCGTCCAGGACCGGGCCGCCGCGGCGAGTGGACTGATCAGTCCGGAATGGTCAGCACCTGACCGGGATGAATCAGATCCGGGTTGGCGACGCCGCTGGCGTCAGCAATCCGCTGATATTTGCTGCCGTCGCCGTAGAAGCGCTCGGCGATGGCCCACAGGGTGTCCCCGGAGGCCACCGTGTAGGTCCGCGGAGCCGCCGGCGCCGGCGGAGGCGGCGGCGGGGTGGGCGTCTCGGCCGCGGCCGGGGTTACCTCGGGCTGCGCAGCGGGTGCGGCGGCCGGTTCCGGGGCCTTCTCCGGCGGCGGGGCGTCGGTGGTGTCGGTCTTGGAGGACCACACCGCGTCATCACCCGAGTACAGCACCAGGTTGCGGTCGTCCTGCAACACCAGCTTGACGTTCTTCTTGCCCTTGGTGTCGGAGTGCCAGATCGGCTTGTCCGCCGTGTAGAGCACGAAGTTGCCGTCCTTCTGGACCTCGGCGCGAACCACGTCCTGGCCGTTGGTCGCAGTGGCCCAGACCGCTTCGCCCCGCGCGGCGAGCACCAAGTTGCCGTCGTCCTGCAGGGTCAGCGTGTAAGCGCCGTTCTTGGAAGTCAGCGACTCCCCCTTCGAAAGCTTCTGCCCTTCGGCGAGACTGTCTCCCACGTGCATCCTCTTCTCTTGGAGTGATTCGGTGATCTGCCGGGGAGCATCGGTGGTCATGGTGCACCGCACCGATCCGGCCATCGGTGAGCTTACTGATCGGTCATTTGCTAGGAAAGCTTTCCACTCGCCGGGATCGCCTGCCTCAGGAATCGAAGCCCAGCCCCAGCCGGTCCAGGGCGCGCAGGAGCACGTTGCGCCGGCCCGCGCGGTGATCGGCCCGGTCCAGCGACCATCGGGTGGCCTGGATGCCGATACTGGCCAACGGTTCGGGCGGGAACGGCAGCGGCGTGGTGCGGACCATCTCCAGACGGCTGCGCTCTGTTTGCCGGCCGTTCACCAAATCGAGGCAGACGTCGGCGCCGAAACGCGCCGCGGCGACCCCGAGCCCGGTGAATCCGTTGACGTAGGCGACGCGGCCGCCGTGCGCCGATCCCCAGTGCGCGCAGAACCGGGTGTTGGTGTCGATGGCGCCGGCCCAGCGATGCGCGAACCTGACATCCGACAGCTGCGGGAAGGTCAGGAAGAAATGCGCCGCCAGCCGCCGGTAGCTCGCGGGCCGGTGTTCGTAGGCCGGGTCCACCCGGCGGCCGAAGTGGTAGACCGCGTCGTAGCCGCCCCACACGATCCGGTTGTCCGCGGACAGCCGGTAGTAGTGGAACTGATTGCCGCTGTCGCCCACCCCCTGCCGGCCCGTCCACCCGATCCGGTCCAACTGCTGGGCGCTCAGGGGTTCGGTGGCCAGCACGTAGTCGTACACCGGCACGGTGTGCAGCCGATTACGGCGCAGCAGGCTGGGAAACACGTTGGTCGCCAACACCACTCGCTCGGCGATGAGGTCGTGCCCGGCGGCCTCGACATGGATGCCGGACCCGACCGACCGCAGCGAGGTGGCCGCGGCGTGCTCGTAGATGCTCACCCCGGCGTCGGCGCAGGCGCGGGCCAGTCCGACCGCCAGCTTGGCCGGGTTGACCAGTGCACAGGTGTCGGGTTCGAACAGCCCGGCCAGATAGGTCGGCGACGACAGCTTGGCGCACACCTGCTCGCGGTCCAGGAACTGCCCCTCACTTGCATCGGCGGCCGCGCGCAGCCATTCGACCTGATGCGGTTCGACGGCGACCGACAGCATGCCGGTGCGTTCCCACTCGGCATCGATGCCCAGGCGCTCGATCTCGTCCTGCATGCCGTTGAGGTTCTCGAGGCCCAGGGCCTGGAGTTCGGCGAGCTCGTCGGGCCAGCGTGAGCGTCCGTTCTCGGTGCCGTGGGTCAGGCTGGCGTCGACGAATCCCCCGTTGCGCCCCGAGGCGGCCCAGCCGATCCGGTCGGCCTCGATCAGCACGATGTCGGCCGACGGATCCTGCTGCGCGGCATGCAGTGCGGTCCACAGACCGGTGTAGCCGCCACCGACCACCAGCAGGTCGCACCGCAGCGGGCCGGCCGGCGCGGGGAACTCCGGGCGCGCCGGGCCGAGTTCGTCGAGCCACATCGAACCGAAGGCCGAATCGGCCAGCGACCGATCGATCAGCCGGGGATCGACGTGACGGTCAAAGACGGTCTGCACAGTCTCGCTAGCGTACGGGCAGCGCCGGGCCCCGGCAGGGATTCGGCCAAGCTGGGAGGGCGGTCACGACGCGAGGTCGGCGGGCTCCGCGACGCGGGGTTGCGGCGCCCAGCCGGGCGGGCCGAAGACGTAGCCGAGGCGGTCGCGCAGCCGGGGCGCGGCCCGCACGTCCCGGGCGATGGCCGCGTACTCGTGGGTCTGCAGCTTCCAGATGTTGAAGGTGTCCACCGGCTTGGTCAGGCCGTAGTTCGGGCGGAACAGTTCGGGCTGGAAGGTGCCGAACAGCCGGTCCCACAGGATCAGGATGCCGCCGTAGTTCTTGTCCAGGTATTCCGGATCCCGACCGTGGTGCACCCGGTGGTGCGACGGCGTGTTGAAGACGAATTCGAAAGGACGCCAGAGCTTGTCGATGCGTTCGGTGTGCACCCAGAACTGGTAGATCAGGCTCAGCGAGAACGCGAAGAAGACCATCCAGGGCGGGACACCGAGCAACGGCAGCGGCAGCCAGACCAGGATCTCGCCGCTGTTGTTCCACTTCTGCCGCAGCGCGGTGGCGAAGTTGAAGTACTCGCTGGAGTGGTGCGCCTGATGGGTCGCCCAGACCAGCCGGACCCGGTGGGCCATCCGGTGATAGAGGTAGAAGCCGAGGTCGACGCCCACGATCGCGATCACCCAGGTGTACCACTGCGTGGCCGACAACTGCCAGGGCGCGACGTAGGCGTAGAGGGCCGCGTAGCCGAGCAGCGCCAGGAACTTCCAGGCCGCCATCGTGGCCACCGACACCAGGCCCATCGACACGCTCGCGACCGCGTCGCGGCGGTGGTAGCCGCCCGACGGCGGCCGCGTGCCGGCCGGGACCTGCTCGAGTTTGCGCGCCGCGACCCATTCCAGGATCAGCAGCAGCACGAAGAACGGGATCGCGAACAGCACCGGGTCGCGCATCTGCGGCGGCAACACCGTGAGCGCGTCGGACACCCAGTGGAAAAGGCCCTGCACGACGGCGATTCTAGCCGCCCCGCGGCGGCTTGTTCAACATAGTGTCAGTAGCGCCCGCGGCGGAGCGATCAGCGGAAACTCAACACCTCGTCGCCCCACGCGGCCCGGATCTCGCGATCCAGGTCCTCGACCACCGAATCCTCGCGGTCGATGAGCAGCGTCGCGCGGTCCTCGGGGGTGAACCGGCGCCACGGCTCCCCCGCCGGCCCCACCGGTTCCTGACCGCGCGCGAAGTTCACCCAGCGACCCTGGATGCGATCCGACAGCGTCCGGCCGGCCTTGAGACCGCCCAGCTTGAACGTGACGTCGCGCGAGCCCATCACCAGATTGCCCCACACGTAGGGCAATTCGGTGGCGTGCGCCGCGCCGAGACGCAGCACGCGCAGCATCGTCGTCGCCCAGTCGAAGCGGTAGAGGTACACCGGCGCGACGGCGCTGTGCCCCTCGGCCAACCACAGGGTCGGCATCCGGAAACCGACGTCGCGGGCCACGTGCAACCCCCGCGCCCGGGGCCGCACCCCCGGGTAGGCCGCCTCGATCTCCTCGTCGGTGGGGATGGCGAGTTCGGGCTGCTCGGTGGCGATCTCGTCGAACATCGTCCGGATGGTCTTCGGCGCGATGGGCATCAGCGGCGACTTCATCCAGCGGAACAGCGCCGCCTCGTCGCGGTTGGTGCCGATGATCAGCGGCACCGGGTGCGAACGGCCCTCCCGGGCGAGTTTGATCGGATAGTCCGGGATCAGGTCGCCGTCGACGATCGGCGCGAAGGCCAACGTGCCCGGCGTGCTGCTCGGCACGTGATCGAAGACCTCGTAGGAAGCCTCGACCAGGGCCTCCACCGGTACCGAGCGCGCCTCGTCGACGCTCACGCCCAGTCGGCGCAGCAGCATCTCGGCCACCCGTCGGCCCCGTTCCCCGTCGTAAGCCGAAGTGGCGGGCGAACTCTGGGCAATCGCGCGATGGAACAGCCCGGCGGCCGCGGGCGCGGTCAACAGGGTGGTGACGATCCCCGCGCCGGCCGATTCCCCGAACAGGGTCACCTGCTGCGGGTCGCCGCCGAAGCGGGCGATGTTGTCCTGGACCCACTGCAGGGCCAGCACGGCGTCGCGGATGCCGACATTGGTGTCGAACTGCTCGGCGCCGCCGAGGCCGCCGAGTTCCAGGAAGCCGAACGCCCCGAGCCGATAGTTGATCGAGACGACGACGACGTCGCGGGCCGCCAGCGACCGGCCGTCGTAAAGCGGTTGACTCGACGCGCCGAGCAGGTAGGCCCCGCCGTGCAGCCAGACCATGACCGGTTTTGCGGCCCCGCCGGCCGGCGCATCGGAGGACATTTGGGAGGGCGCCCACACGTTGACGAACAGGCAGTCCTCCGAGGACCGGGTGCCGGTCCCGAGCGGGACGGGGCTGTCCGGCTGGGGGCAGACCGCCCCGTAAAGGGTGGCGTCGGCGATCTCGGTCCACGGTTGCGGCGGCCGCGGGGCGCGCCACCGCAACTCGTCGACCGGCGGTGCCGCGTAACGGATGCCCTTCCAGGCGGCGACGGTGCCGTCGTCGGTGCCCCGGACCGGGCCGTACACGGTCTCGATGATCGGATAGCTACGCACGCGCACTTTCGCCGCGGTCATCTGGTCACTCCTTTGCGGTCGACGCCCGACCGCCCATGTTACTCGCCGGTACGATACGGACTCGCTGGTCGCGGCGGGTCTATCCTGTCCCCCGTGCGCAAATGGGCGCTGCTGAGCGCAGCGATCGCGACCGAGGTGACCGGAACGCTGGCCTTGCGGGCATTCCAGGATCACGCCGGTTTCCTGGCCCTCGTGATCCCCGCCTACCTGGGTTCGTTCCTGCTGCTGGCCCTGGTGCTGCGCACCGGCATGCCGGTGGGCGTGGCCTATGGCATCTGGGGCGCGTGCGGCACCGCGCTGACCGCGGCGCTGGCCACGGTGATCTTCGCCGATCCGTTCACCGCACCCATCGTGATCGGGATCGGGTTGATCATCGCCGGGGTGCTGCTCATCGAGTTCGGTAGCCACCGCGCCCAGACCCAGCGCGCGGCGGTATCGGCCTGATGGGGTGGTCCTGATGTGGTGGGCACTGGCGGGCGCGATCGCCATCGAGGTGCTCGCCACCCTCGCGCTGCGCGCCTCCGACGGGCTGCGCAAGCGGTGGTGGGCGATCCCGGTGGTGCTCGGCTACGTCGCCTCGTTCGCGCTGCTGTCGGTGTCGTTGTCGATGGGCATGCCGGTGGGCGTGGCCTACGGCGTGTGGTCGGCCAGCGGGGTGGCCCTGGTCGCGCTGCTGGCCCGGGTGCTGTTCGCCGAGGTGCTCACGCCGATGATGGTCGCGGGCATCGGTCTGATCATCGCCGGCGTGCTGACCATCGAGCTATTCGGCGCGCTCGGCTGAGGTCGTCGACCGCAGGGTCGCGGCCAGCAGCGCGATCCCGATCCCGGCGGCCACCACCAGCAGCAGGCTGACGCGCAGGCTGAGCGCGTCGGCCAGCACCCCGACCACCGCCGGCGACAGCAGGAAGCCGAACCGCATCATCCAGCTCACGATGGTCAACCCGGTGCCCGGACGCAGGCCCTCGACGTTGTCGGCGCCGTGGAAGGCCGCCGGGATCGCGGTGGCCACCCCCAGGCCCGCGAGCGCGAAGCCCAGGATGGTCATCGGCACGCTCGGCCACGCCAGCGCGGCGCCCATGCCGGCGGCGATCAGCAGGCCGCCGGTGCGCACCACCGTGCGTTCGGAGAAGCGGTCGACCAGCCGGTCCCCGAGCGTCCGCCCGACGAACTGCAGGCCGACCATGGCGATGAAGCCGGTGGCCGCCACCGCGGCGGGCGCCCCGAAGTCCTCCCGCAGATACACCGCCGCCCAGGAGCTTCCCGCGTCCTCGACGAACGCGCCGGCCAGCGCCAGGGCCGCCAGGGCGGCCACCGGAACCCAGACCGCCGGCGATCGGAGAGAGCCGCGCACCCGCTCCGACGTCGCCGCCGCGGTGGGCTCGGGCCCGGCGGGCAGGTGGCGGTAACACAGCAGGCACAGCGCCGCGACCACCGCCGCGGTGGCGCTCAGTTGCACCACCCGGTCGATGCGCAGCGCCATCGCCGCCGCGGCGATGCCGCCGCCGGTGACCGCGCCCACCGACCAGGTGGCGTGCAGGGAGTTGATGATCGAGCGGGAGTAGTCGCGCTGCACGATCAGCCCCGAGGCGTTCTGCGCCACGTCGGTGACGGCGTCGACCGCACCGGCGACGAACAGCGTCGCGGCGAACAATGCCGCCGAGGGCGCCGCCCCGGCCGCCACGGTCAGCGCCGCCAGCAGCAGGCTGCTGACGACGGCGGCCGGGGCCGCGCCGAAGCGGCGGATGATGCGCGCCGCCGCCCACCCGGCCAACAGCGCCCCGGTCGAGAACGCCGCCACCGACAGCCCCAGCAGCGTGTTGGTCAACTGCAGGTCGGCCTTGATCTCCGGGTAACGGGGCACCAGGTTGGCGAAGACCGCCCCGTTGGTCAGGAACAGCACCGCGACGGCGAACCTGGCCCGGCGGAGACGATCGGCACTCACCTGTCGATGGTGCACCATGATCCCCGGGGCCGCGTTGCGCCGCCGTCCCGCCGCGACATCGGCCGCCACTGCACGCAAGATGGACCCATGACCCCCACCGACGCCGTCCTGGCCGAACTCGCCGAACGCCACGGGGTGGCCACCGGGTACGACGACTGGACGGGCCGGCGCGTGGAGGTCCCCGAGTCGACGCTGGTGGCGGTACTCGACGCCCTCGGTGTTGCGGCGGGCACGCCGGCCGAACGGGAGCGGGCGCTGGCCGCGGTCGATCGCGCGCACTGGTCGAGGCCGCTGCCGGCCACGGTGCTCGGGGTCGCCGGCCGGCCGGGTTCGTTCTGGGTGCACGTCAGCCACGGCGCTCCCGCCGAGGTCTGGCTGCGGCTCGAGGACGGCACGGTGCGCTCCGATCTGCGGCAGCTCGAAAACCACACCGCACCTTACGATCTCGATGGACGCCTGATCGGCGAGGCCACCTTCGCCCTGCCCGCGGACCTGCCGCTCGGTTACCACCGCATCTGGCTGCGCAGCGGCGAATTCGAGACCAGCGCCGCACTGATCGTCACCCCCGGCTGGCTCGGACTGCCGGCCCGGATGGGCCACACCCGGACCTGGGGACTGGCCACACAGCTCTACAGCGTGCGCTCGCAGCGGTCCTGGGGCGTCGGCGACTTGACCGACCTGACCGATCTGGCGGTGTGGTCGGCGTCCCGGCACGGGGCCGGCTACCTCGTGGTGAACCCGCTGCACGCCGCCGCCCCGACCCGGCCCATGGAACCCTCGCCGTACCTGCCCACCTCGCGGCGCTTCGTCAACCCGCTGTACCTGCGGGTCGAGGCCATCCCCGAATACGCCGAACTGCCCAAGCGCGGCCGCGTGCGTCGGCTGCGCGAGGAACTGTCCCGACGCACCGAGCGCGACGTCATCGACCGCGATGCGGTGTGGGCCGCCAAACGCAAGGCGCTGCGGCTGGTGCACCGAGTGCAGCGCTCGGCCGGCCGCGAACTGGCATACGCGGCCTTCCGGGCCCGGCGCGGTCCGGCGCTCGACGACTTCGCGACGTGGTGCGCGCTGGCCGAACGCTACGGCGACGACTGGCATCAATGGCCCGACCGACTGCAGGATCCACGCTCGGAGGCCGTCGCTGAGTTCGCCGAAAAACACGGCGCCACCGTCGATTTCCACCGCTGGCTGCAGTGGCAGCTCGATGAGCAGCTGGCCGCGGCGCAGACCTCGGCCCTGCAGGCCGGCATGGTGCTCGGCGTCATGCACGACCTGGCGGTCGGGGTGCACCCCAACGGCGCCGACGCCTGGGCCCTGCAGGACGTGCTGGCGCTGGGGGTCACCGCGGGCGCCCCGCCCGACGAGTTCAACCAGCTGGGCCAGGATTGGTCCCAGCCCCCGTGGCGGCCCGATCAGCTCGAGGAACAGGAGTACGGGCCGTTCCGCGAGTTGATCGCGCACGTGCTGCGCCACGCCGGCGGGGTGCGGGTCGACCACATCATCGGGTTGTTCCGGCTGTGGTGGATCCCCCGGGGCGCCGCACCGACGGAGGGCACGTACGTGCGCTACGACCACGAGGCGATGATCGGCATCCTCGCCCTGGAGGCGCAGCGCGCCGACGCGGTGGTCGTCGGCGAGGACCTGGGCACCGTGGAGCCCTGGGCGCGGGACTTCCTGCGCTCCCGCGGCCTGCTGGGCACCTCGATCCTGTGGTTCGAACTCGACCGCGACGGCGACGGCCGGCCGTTGCCGGCCGAGCGCTGGCGCGAATACTGCATGTCCTCGGTGACCACCCACGACCTGCCGCCGACGGCGGGCTACCTGGCCGGCGAACACGTCCGGATCCGCCTTGAGCTGGGCTTGTTGACCCGCTCGGCCGAGCAGGAGACCGCCGAGGACCGGCGCCAACAGCAGGCCTGGCTGGCCGAGTTGCGCAGGGTGGGCCTGCTCAGCACCGACCAGGCGGAGCCCGAGGCGGTGATCACCGCGCTGTACCGCTACCTGGGCCGGACCCCGTCGCGGCTGCTGGCGCTGGCGCTGCCCGACGCGCTCGGTGATCCGCGCACCCAGAACCAGCCCGGGACCACCGACGAGTACCCCAATTGGCGTGTGCCCCTTGGCGACTCGACCGGCAGCCCGATCCTGCTCGAAGAGGTGTTCACCGACCCGCGGGCCGCGGCGCTGTGCCAGACCCTGCGCCACGCAACGCGCAAATAGCTTAGCCTCGATCCACTGATGAATTGGCTGGTCAGTGAGTGTCGGAACGAGGAAAGTGCCCCTTGAGCTGGGATGATTGGTGTTCTCTAGGCATCAATCAGACCGGTTCAGAAAGGCACTTCCAGTGCAAGTGTCCCATAGGTTCGCCGTGTCCTCGGCAGTGTTCGACGATGCCCATCTCGTGTCGTGCGCTGGGCTTGTGCCGGTGATGACCTTGGCGGAGCAGTGCGGACTGACGGCGCTGCTGGAACGCAAGGTTCGGTTCACCTGCGAGCGGATCAAATCTGGTGCGGCCAATCCGTCACCCAAGCTGAGCACGCTGATCGCCGGGATGTGCGCCGGTGCAGACAGCATCGATGACCTCGACATCGTGCGCTGCGGCGGGATGAAAACGCTCTTCGACAGTGTGTATGCGCCATCCACGATCGGAACTTTGCTGCGGGAGTTCACCTTCGGTCACGCTCGCCAACTCGATGGTGTGCTGGGAGAACACCTGGGCGCACTCTGCGAGCGAGTGCCACTGCTGCCCGGTGCTCACGAACGGGCATACATCGACATCGACTCGCTGCTGCGCCCGGTCTATGGTCACGCCAAACAGGGCGCTTCCTACGGACACACCAAGATCGCCGGGAAACAGATCTTGCGCAAAGGTCTCTCACCGTTGGTGACCACCCTGAGCACCGACCACGGCGCTCCGGTGATCACCGGAGCCCGACTGCGGGCCGGAAAGACCAACTCTGGCAAGGGCGCAGCGAGCATGATCGCTGCGGCCGTGGCGACCGCCCGCGGGGCCGGAGTCAGTGGCCAGATCCTGGTCCGCGGCGACTCCGCCTACGGCACCAGCACCGTGGCCGCGGCCGCCCGCCGCGCCGGAGCCCGGTTCTCGCTGGTGCTGAACAAAACAACAACCGTGGCTGCGGCGATCGAGTCGATCCCCGAGAACGCCTGGACCCCCGTGTCCTACCCGGGTGCGGTCCGCGACCCCGACACCGGTGTCTGGATCTCCGATGCCGAAGTCGCCGAAATCGGCTACACCGCCTTCAGTTCCACCGAAACCCCGATCACCGCCCGCCTGATCGTGCGCCGCGTCAAAGACGCCCGCTACCCCGACGCGTTGTTCCCGGTGTGGCGGTATCACCCGTTCTTCACCGACTCCGGCGAACCCATCGATGCCGCTGATATCACTCACCGCCGCCACGCGATCATCGAGACCGTGTTCTCAGATCTGATCGACGGACCCCTGGCCCACATGCCCTCAGGACACTTCGCCGCGAACTCAGCATGGATCCTGTGCGCGGCTATCGCCCACAACCTGCTGCGCGCCGCCGGCGTACTCGCCGGAGGAACCCACGCGGTGGCCCGCGGGGCCACCTTGCGCCGCACAATCGTCAACGTCGCGGCCCGGCTGGCCCGGCCCCAACGCCGACCGATCTTGCACCTACCAACACATTGGCCGTGGACAGACCAGTGGCTGGCACTGTGGCGCAACACCATCGGCTACAGCCCACCAGCAGCCACCCCCGCCTGACCACCGCCGAGAGGCCCGACCAGAAAACCACAGGAAAAGCTGGACAGACCAGCGACTACCTCGTGCTCACACCCCTGCAGACCGAAAAACAGCCACAACAGACACATCAACCACTTCAGTCCACGGATCGAGGCTTAGGCTGCCGTCATGCCGTTATCCGGCGGTGCCGAGTTCGCGGGCTATACGATCATCCGCCCCCTGGGCGCCGGGGGGATGGGTGAGGTTTATCTCGCCCACCATCCGCGACTGGCCCGCCACGATGCACTGAAGGTGCTGACCGCCGCGGCCGCCGACGACCGCGAGTACCGGGAGCGGTTCGACCGGGAGGCCGACGTGGTCGCGAGCCTGTGGCATCCCCACATCGTCGGGGTGCACGACCGCGGCGACCACGACGGCAGGTTGTGGATCTCGATGGACTACGTCGAGGGCACCGACGCCGCCGCGATGATCGCCGGGCATCCGCAGGGGCTGCCGCCGGCCGAGGTGGCCGGGATCATCTCCGCGGTCGCCGACGCCCTCGACTACGCGCACGACCGTCATCTGCTGCACCGCGACGTGAAGCCGGCCAACATCCTGATCGCCCACCCGGGCACACCCGATCAGCGGATCCTGTTGGCGGACTTCGGGATCGCCCGCCGCGATGACGACACCAGCAGCCTGACCGCCACCAACATGACCGTCGGCACCGTCTCCTATGCGGCCCCCGAACAGTTGATGGGCGCCAAGCTGGACGGCCGCGCCGACCAGTACGCGCTGGCCGCCACCGCGTTCCATCTGCTCACCGGCGGTCCGCCGTTCCAGCACTCCAACCCCGCGGTGGTCATCAGCCAGCACCTGACCGCCTCGCCGCCGAAGTTGGCAGCCCGCCGGCCCGACCTCGCCCACCTCGACCCCGCGCTGTCCAAGGCGCTGTCGAAGGATCCGGCGCAGCGGTTCGACCGGTGCGTGGATTTCGCGCGCGCCCTCGGCCACCAGCTGGGCACCGAACCGACCGCCCCCGCCCTCGCGGTCAGCGCCCCGCACTCGCATCGGCAGGCGTCCGGTTCGCGGCCGTCGTGGCTGCGCCCGACCGTGCTGGTCCCCCTGGTGCTGGCGGTGTTGCTACTGGTGGCCGTGGCGTTCGCCGCCGGGGAGTTCATCGGTGTGCGGGAGGCCGGGCCCACCCACCCGACCACCAGCGAAACCCCCGGCTGACGCGGCGACGAACATCCGATGAACGGCACGGCGAGCGAACGCCGCGTGAAACACTTCGCCGCCCGGCGGCGATGAGTCCATAAGTTTCACAGGTGTCCCAACTGCGATATCTTCACTCCGCAGAACCGTTTGGAGGTCGTGCGTGAAGAAGCTTGCCCTGTTCGCCGTCGGTGTCAGTGCCGCCGTCTCGATGGCGGTGGTGGGTGCCACCCAGGCCAACGCGGCCCCGCCCGACGTCACCGGCGAGCCCTACGGCAAGGCCGTGGCCGTGCTGAAGAACCAGGGTTACCGGGCCATCTTCGGCGGCTCGATCGGCAACGACCTGCCCCAGTCGCAGTGCGTGGTGATCGCCCAGGAGTCCTCCGGCAAGGGCGCGCAGCGGCTGCGGCTGGACTGCAACCTGGCCCCCGGCCAGGAGCGGCCCGACGCGCCCAACACCCACCGCCTGGTGCCGCCCGGCGGTTCGATGCCCGGCGGCGTCGCCGGCAGCAACCCGTCGATGCCCGCCGACCAGGGCCAGCAGGGCGGGGCCCAGCGTCCCACGCCCGGCGCGGGCACCGTGACCGTCACGCCGCGGCCGGTCGGCTGACTCAGCCGCCGACCATGCCGTGCAGCTCGGCCAGCGTCCACGGCGCCGTGTCGTGGTGATCGCGATAGCCGAGCAGCGTGGGGGTGGGCCGGTCGAAACGGCCCACGAAGCCGCCCGCGCCGATCAGGATCTGCCCGCTCACCGCTGAGGCGAGGTCGCTGACCAGATAGGCGTACAGCGGCGCGACATACTCCGGCGGCGCCACATCGCGGGCGCCGTGCGTCGAGGCGTCGTCGAGCAGGCCCCGCCGATTGAGGTCGGTGATCTGCTGTTCGTAGTCGGGTCCGGTCGACAGCCGGGTCTTGGCGCCCGGGCACACCACGTTGGCCCGCACCCCGTGCTCGGCAAGTTCGGCCGCGATCGCCATGGTCAGGCCGTTGACCGCGCCCTTGCCGGCCGGGTAGCCGGTGCCGCCGTAGTCGCCGAGGAAGGCGAACGAGCTGGTGTTGACAATCGCCCCGGCGCCGCGGGCGACCATTCGCGGCGCGATGGCCCGGCAGGTGTGGAAGACGGTGCCCAGGTGGGCGTCGATGAGCTCCTGGAACTGCGCGCCGGTGACGCTCAGGATCGACGAGGCCACGGGTTCGGCGATGCCGGCGCAGTTGACCAGGATGTCGGGTTCGCCGTGGGCGACCGCGGCGGCGTCCACCAGCGCCGCGGCGGTGCCCTCGTCCGAGGGGGAGCCGGCGAAACCGGCGGCGGTGTGCCCGGGCTCGCGGATGGCGGCCACGCTCTGCTGCACCGCGGTCTCGTCGCGGCCGTTGACCGTCACCGCCGCGCCGAGGGCGGCCAGCAACTCGCTGACCGCCCGTCCGATGCCCCGGGTGCCGCCGACGACGACGGCCGAGCGTCCGTCCAGCCGCGGTTCGCTCATTCCGGGATCCAGTCGAAGGTGTCGGGATCGGGGCCCAGCCGGCCCGGGACGCCCTTGTCCAGCCCGCTGATGTCGGCCATGGTCTGCCCGTCGAGGGCGAAGTCGAACAGGCCGGTGTTCTCCTTCATCCGTTGCGGCGAGACCGATTTCGGGAAGACGATGTCGCCGCGCTGGATGTGCCAGCGCAGCACCACCTGGGCCGGCGTCTTGCCCAGGCGCTCGGCGATGGCGGTGATCGTCGGGTCGCCGAGCACCCGCCCCTTGGCGATCGGCGCCCAAGCCTCCGTGGCGATCTCGTGTTCCAGGCCGTAGGCGCGCACCTCGTCGTTGGGGTAGTACGGGTGGACCTCGATCTGGTTCACCGCGGGCACGGTCTGCGAACCCTTGGCCAACACCTCGAGGTGCGCTGGCAGGAAGTTCGAGACGCCGATGCTGCGCGCGCGGCCACTGGCGGCGAACTCCTCGAGCACCTTCCAGGTGGACAGGAAGTCCCCGCCGTAGCGGGTGGGCAGCGGCCAGTGGATCAGGAACAGGTCGACGTACTCGCTGCCCAGGGCGGCCAGGGTGGCATCGAAAGATCTTCGGGCGGTGTCGGGTTCGTGGTTCGAGTTGTTCAGCTTGCTGGTCACGTAGACCTCGCTGCGGTCCAGCCCGGCGTCGCGGATCCCCTGCCCCACCCCCGCCTCGTTGCCGTACATCTGGGCGGTGTCGATGTGGCGGTAGCCGATCTCGAGGGCCTGGCGCACCGCGGTCGCGGTCTGCGCCGGCGGGATCTCGTACACGCCGAAGCCAAGCTGCGGGATCTGCGACCCGTCGTTGAGGGTGACGGTCGGGACGGTGCTCATCGTGCCTCCAGGGCTCAGGGGTCCACCCGCAACCCTATGCGGGAATACCGCGGGTGTTCACCTGGTTACACCCAGCGACGGTGCCGGATCCCCCGGGCCCCATCAGAAACCGTCGCCACGAGCGACCACTCGCCGAGAGGCGTGACCGACACCGTCCGGCGGCCGCCGAGCCTCGCGCTCGGCGGCTTTTTCGTTGGGCATTTCGACACCCGGACGTGGGTGACATAGTCGACAATCTCTGTAAAGCTGTCTCAGTAACCACGTTTCCGAGTGCTTGTGAGGGTGTCGACGATGACGAGTGTGCAGAACGAGACCGGCGTGTTGGCGGGCGAGCCGCGCATGCTGATCGACGGAGAGCTGACCGAGACGGCCGGCGGCGCCACGTTCGATGTGATCCACCCGGCCAGCGAGCAGGTCGCCGGGACCGCGACCGACGGCACGGTCGAGGACATGGCGCGCGCGGTCGGTGCGGCACGGCGCGCGTTCGACGAGACCGACTGGTCCCGGGACAAGGACTTCCGCTTCAACTGCCTGATGCAGTTGCACGCGGCGCTGGAAAAGAACCAGGAGCGGCTGCGGCGCATCCTGATCACCGAGGTCGGCTGTCCGGTCACGGTCAGCGGCAGCCAGATCGAAAGCCCCATCGCCGAGGTCAAGCACTGGGCCGAGCACGGTCGGGACTTCGACTACCTCGTCGACAACGGCGTGCACGAAACTCCCCTGGGCCCGGCCCGGCGCAAGCTGCACTATGAGCCCGTCGGCGTGGTGGGGGCGATCACTCCGTGGAACGTGCCTTTCTACCTCAACATCGCCGAGACCATCCCGGCGCTGATGGCCGGCAACACCGTCGTCCTCAAGCCCGCGCAACTCACCCCGTGGTCGGGCAGCGAACTCGGCCGCATCGTCGCCGAGGAGACCGACATCCCCGCCGGGGTCTTCAACGTCGTGACCTCGAACGCCAACGAGGTCGGCGCCGCCCTTTCCGCCGACCCGCGGGTCGACATGATCACCTTCACCGGCTCGACGGCCACCGGCCGGGCCATCCTGGCCGCCGGTGCCCCGACGGTGAAGAAGACGCTGCTGGAACTCGGCGGCAAGTCGGCCCACATCGTGCTCGACGACGCCGACTTCAATTCCTCGCTGCCGCTGGCGGCGATGATGGCCTGCGTCATGTCCGGGCAGAGCTGCATCCTGCCCAGCCGCATCCTGCTGCCGCGCTCGCGCTACGAGGAGGGCATCGAGATCCTCAAGACCAGCATGGCCAACTTCCCGGTCGGTGATCCCTGGACGCCGGGCAACATGCAGGGCCCGCAGATCAGCGAGACCCAGCGGCAGAAGGTGCTCGGGCTGATCAAATCCGGCATCGATGCCGGGGCGCGGCTGGTCACCGGCGGCGGGATTCCCGAGGCGCTGCCCGTCGGCTACTACACCGAGGCCACGCTGCTGGTCGACGTCGACCCGGATTCTCAGATCGCCCAGGAGGAGATCTTCGGCCCGGTCCTGACCGTCACGCCGTATGACACCGACGACGACGCGGTCGCGATCGCCAACAACACCATCTACGGGCTCTCCGGCGAGGTCTCCAGCGCCGATGTCGACCGCGCGTTCTCGGTGGCCACCCGGATGCGCACCGGCAACGTCACGATCAACGGCAAGAGCCACTTCGGCATCGACTCCCCCTTCGGCGGCACCAAGCAGTCCGGTCTGGGCTACCGCAACGGCACCCACGGCTACCAGGAGTACCTCGCGATCAAGACCATCGGCATGCCCGAATGAGCCAGACCGCCGAGATCGCCGAGATCACCGCGCTGCTCAACCGCTACGCCCGCGCGGTCGACAGCAAGGACTGGGAGTTGTACCGCTCGGTGTTCACCGCCGATGCGCACATCGACTACAGCTCGGCCGGTGCCGTCGTCGGGAACCGCGAGGAGGTGGTGGAGTGGTTCGCGGCCAATTTCGGGGTGCTGCCGTGGAGCATGCACTACATCACCAACGTCGAGATACTCGACTCCGACGGCGACACCGCCCGGGTGCGGGCCATGTTCTACAACCCCATGCAACTGCCCGGGATGGCCGAAACCAGCGCGTGCGGTGGCTACTACCACCACGAACTGGTGCGCACCCCGGACGGCTGGCGCAGCCGCAACCTGCGCGAAGAGAACATCTGGTTCACCAACCGCCCGGGCGGCTGAGCCAGTCCTGTACTGACCGAAACCCAGCTAGTACGCTGCTGAGCGAGTGCTTAGCAGCGCAGCCCGCTGCGTGACGAAATGGGGACGATTGCCGATGGCTGACACCGCTCTCGAGACCGACTCCCGGCCGGCCAGCCGGTATGCCGGCCGGCGAGTACCACGCGTGGAGGACAACCGACTGCTGACGGGGCACGGCACCTTCGTCGACGACGTCACGCGGCCGGGCATGCTGCACGCCTGTTTCGTCCGCAGCCCGTTCGCCCGCGCCAAGGTCAACAAGATCGACGCCACCGCCGCGCTGGCGCACCCGGGAGTCATCGCGGTGCTCACCGCCGAGGACATCAACCCCGACGTGCTCGAGGCCTGGCATGCGGTGGCGGGCAAGGACGTTCCCGACACCCCGCGCCCGCCGCTGGCCGAGGCCGAGGTGAAGTTCGTCGGCGACCCGGTGGCCATCGTGATCGCCGAGGACCGTTACGTCGCCGAGGACGCGCTGGAACTCGTCGACGTCGACTACGAGCCCATGCCGCCCGTCGCCGACTTCACGAAGGCCGTCCAGGCGGCCACCGAGCACGGTCACATCGTGCACGAGCAGTATCCGGACAACCAGGCCGGCGGGATGGCCGGCATGCCGCCGGACGAGGAACTGTTCGCCGGCGCGGCCCATGTCGCCCAGGCGCACATCTATCAGCAGAGCTACGTGCCGGTGCCGATGGAGACCCGCGGGTTGGTGGTCGAGTGGCAGGCCGCCCCGGGCGAACTGACGGTCTGGGCGTCCACCCAGGCCCCGCACGAGTTGCGCGCGTTCGCGGCCCGCCTGCTGGGTCTGCCGGCGCAGAACGTGCGGGTGATCATGCGCGACACCGGCGGAGGCTTCGGCCAGAAGGTCGTGCCGATGCGCGAGGACATGTGCATCCTGCTGGCCGCGCGCAAGGTGCCGGGCCCGCTGAAGTGGATCGAGGATCGTCGGGAGAACCTGATGACGGCCGGCCAGGCCCGGCACGTCGACGGCAAGGTGCGGTTGGCCTTCGACGACGACGGCGCGATCCTGGCCGGCGACATCGATTTCGTGCAGGACATCGGCGCCTACCCGACGCCATACCCGGTGCTGACCACCGCGGCCATCGGCATGTTCTTCCCCGGCCCGTACCGGGTTCCCAAGTGCAGCTTCAACTATCAGACGGTGTTCTCGAACACCGCCGGGCTGGCGGCCTACCGCGGTCCGTGGCAGTACGAGACGTTGTCGCGGGAAATCCTGCTCGACATCGCCGCCCGCCAGATGGACATGGACCCGGTGGAACTGCGGCGCCGCAACATCCTGCGCGGCGACGAGATGCCGTACTTCAACCCCAACGGCATGCCCTACGACCACGTCGCCCCGGCCGACACGTTCGAACAAGCCGTGAAGATCCTCGACCACGAGGGCTTCCGCAAGGAGCAGCGCGAGGCCCTCGAGCAGGGCCGCTACATCGGTCTCGGCTTCTCCGCCTACATCGAGCCCACCGGCGCGGCCACCGGCCACCTCGGCACCGAGGGCGCGACCATCCGGATGGAGTCCACCGGCAAGATCAACGTCTACGTCAACGGCGGCTCGACCGGCAACAGCCTCGAGACCACCGTCGTGCAGTTGACCGCCGACGCCCTGGGCGCCGACATCGAGGATGTGTCGACCATCCAGGGCGACACCGCGGTGACCCCCTACGGGGCGGGCACCCAGGGCAGCCGCAGCGGCCCCATGACCGCCGGCGCCGTCGAGGAGGCCGGCACCATCCTGCGCAAGCAGGTGAC
The DNA here is from genome assembly GCF_900637205.1 of Mycolicibacterium chitae. Lineage (NCBI taxonomy): Bacteria > Bacillati > Actinomycetota > Actinomycetes > Mycobacteriales > Mycobacteriaceae > Mycobacterium > Mycolicibacterium chitae. The sequence goes on along the minus strand of NZ_LR134355.1, from coordinate 2,352,062 downwards.
CGCGATCGCCGCATCGATCCTGGGCGTCGAGGCCGGCGAGATCGAATTGGCGAACTCGAAAGCCGTCGTGGCCGGCGACGACAGCAAGAGCGTGAGCTTCGCCGACATCGCCTACCGCGCCTACTACGACCCGGCCCAGCTGCCCCCGGGCACCTCCGCGCTGCTGGAGGCCACGGCGCGGTTCGCCTCCCCGCCGACGGCAATGATCCACTGGGCCAACGCGACTCACGCCTGCACCTGCGAGGTCGACGTCGTCACCGGCCACGTGACGCTGACCCGCTACATCGTCAGCGAGGATGTCGGGCCGATGATCAACCCGAACGTCGTCGAGGGGCAGGTCGCGGGCGGCACGGTGCAGGGCATCGGTGGCGCGCTGCTCGAGCATCAGGCCTACGACGCCGACGGCAACCCGCTGTCGTCGACGTTCGTCGACTACCTGCTGCCGACGGCCACCGAGGTGCCCAGCATCGAGTTCGGCCACGTCGAGATCCCCGGCCCGGGGGTCGGCGGCTACAAGGGCTGCGGCGAGGGTGGGGCCATCGGTTCCCCGCCGGCGGTCATCAACGCCATCAACGACGCGTTGGCCCCGCTGGGCGTCACCATCACGAAGATGCCCGCCACCCCGGCCACGATCGTCGCGGCGATCGAAGAGGCCGCCCAGAACACCGGAAGCGAAGGACAGTAAAAGTGGAGTTGGTCAACGAGTTTCGCGTTCCCGTGCCCATCGACCAGGCCTGGGAAGTGCTGACCGATGTCGAGCGTATCGCGCCGTGCATCCCCGGCGCCCAGTTGCTGTCGGTCGACGGCGACGCGTTCACCGGCGCGGTGAAGGTGAAGGTCGGCCCCATCACCGTGCAGTACCAGGGCAACGCGGCGTTCAAGGAGAAGGACGAGCAGGCCCACCGCGCGGTGATCAAGGCCAGCGGCAAGGAGACCCGCGGCCAGGGCAACGCCGCCGCGCTGGTCACCGCCGAACTCAAGGACGAGGGCGACTCCTGCACCTGCGTGCTGACCACCGATCTGACCATCTCGGGCAAGGCCGCGCAGTTCGGCCGCGGGGTGCTCGCCGATGTGGCCGGCAAGCTCATCGACCAGTTCGCCGCGCGCCTCGAGGCCGACCTCGCCGGCACCTCCCCCGCGCCGGCCGCATCGCTTTCGTCGGCACCCGCCGGTGCGACGGCCGCTGCGGCCCAACCGAATACCCATGACGACGACGCCGCCTCGCTGGATCTGCTCTCGGTGATCGCGGCGCCGATGGCCAAGCGTGCGCTGCCGGTTGCCGCCGGCCTGGTGGCGGGCCTGGCGCTCGGGCTGTTGTTCGGCGGTCGGCGCTCGCGCCAGCCCTTGGTCGTGGTGCTGCCGCCGGGGGCCGGACTCGGCTGACCCGCGGGACCGAAATTGCCTGAGGGCGGAGATTCGCGAGAATCTCCGCCCTCATCGCCTTGTGGTCACCGCCTTGTGGTCACCGCCTTGTGGTCACCGCCTTGTGGCGCCGCGGCTTGGGGCCGCCCCGCGGCGTCAGACGCGCTGCGCGTCGCCCGCCTCGACCACCTGATGGACCGCATTCACGATGCCCTGATAGCCCGTGCAGCGGCAGAAGTTGCCGGACAGGCCCTCGCGGATCTCCTCGTCGGAGGGGTTCGGATTCTCCCGGAGCATCGCGGTGATCGACATGACGAAGCCCGGCGTGCAGAACCCGCACTGCAACCCGTGGCATTCGCGCATCGCGGCCTGCACGGGCGACAGTTCACCGTCGGCGGCGGCCACTCCCTCGACCGTGGACACCTCCTTGCCGTCGGCCTGCACGGCGAAGACCAGGCAGCCGCGCACCGCGACCCCGTCGAGCAGCACGGTGCACGCACCGCAGGAGCCATGCTCGCAGCCCAGGTGCGTACCGGTCAGGCCGCAGCGCTCACGAACGAAGTCCGCCAACGTCATTCGCGGCTCGACCACGGACTCCACCTCGCGGCCGTTGACGGTCATCTCGACGATGTGCTCATGCATATGCGTTCTCCCTGCTGGCCTCGGTGACGGCATCGGTGATGGCCCGCGACACCATCGCGGCGCCCACGCGGGTGCGGTAGGACACCGACCCCTGCTGATCGGCGGGGATGTCGTCGAGTCCGCGCATCGCCAGCCGGCCCAGTTCTTCGGCGGCCGCGGGCGTCTGCAGATCGGACAGTGCGCGGCCGACCGCGGCCTGTTCGGCCTCGCGGGCGCGCCGCGGCGTGGAGCCCAGGCCCAGCAGCCCGATGTTGCAGCGCCGCACCCGGTCGTCGTCGTCGATCTCGGTGGCGACGGTGGCGCCGGCGATCGCGAAATCGCCGTGGCGGCGCGCGAATTCATGGACCGCGAAGCCGCTGCGACCGCCCCACACCGGGAAACCGACGGCGGTGAGCACCTCGCCGGGCGCCAGCGTGGTCTCCCACAGCCCGGTGAAGAACTCGGTGGCGGGAATCTCGCGGCGCCCCGACGAGGACGTCGCCTCGATCACGGCGTCCAGCGTCAGCGCGGTCGTCGGATACTCGCCGGCCGGGTCGGCGTGGGCCACCGCCCCGCCGAGCGTGCCCCGGTTGCGGATCTGGAAATGACCGATCAGCGGGGTCACCCGGTTGAGCAGCGGGACGTCGGCGCGCACCACCTCGTCGACGCCGACGGCGGCGTGGGTGGTTCCGGCACCCACCCACACGGTGTCGCCGCGGCGTTCGACGCCTTGGAGTTCGGCGAGGCGGGAGATGTCCACCAGGTTCTCGAAGAACGTCAGGCGTAACGCCAGCATCGGCGTCAGGCTTTGCCCGCCGGCGAGGATCTTGGCGTCCTCACCCAGCTCGTCGAGCAGGGCGAGCACGTCTTCCAGATCGTGCGGGCGGTGGTAGGCGAATGGGGCTGGTTTCATGAATGCCCTCCTGAAACCCGGGGGCGTACAGGGCTGCTGTGCACTCGCTCAGTTTAGAGCACGGCCTGGTGATCGCCATCACTGGTCGACCGATCAACAAAATGTAGCAGCGCAACAGTTATCCTGCGCTATGCTCGCCTGGAATCCCGAAGACGTAGCGATGATGTAGCAGGAGGGCGTGGCGACGATGGACTCCGCGGAGATCGGAGCAGCCAATCCCGACCCCGCGAGCCCGCCGAGGCTGACCGTGCGCTGCGGCGGGCTGACCCGGTCCGCCGATCCTGCCGACGGCGAGATCACCATCGGTCGCGACCCCGACTCGAGCCTCCATTTCAACTTCGGCTGGATGTCGCGCACCCACGTCCGGCTGCGCCCGGAGGGCGGCGGCTGGGTCGCCGTCGACAGCAGCCGCAACGGCATGTTCGTCGACGGGGTCCGCCACGAATCGATCCCCGTCGCCGACCGGATGACGCTCAAGCTCGGCGACGCCGACGGCTTCGCGGTCCAGTTGTACCTCGGCGATGACACCGGGTCGGAGGAAACCACCACCGAGGAGCCCGTCGACCCCGGCATCGCCCGGGCCGGCGCGGCGGTCGCGGCGCGCCGACGCGAACTCGAACTCACCCAGCGCGGCCTGGCGCGCGACAAGATCATCAACGCCGGGGCGCTGATCTCCTTCGAGAAGGGCCGCAGCTGGCCGCACGAGAGCACCCGCGCCAAGCTCGAACAGGTGCTGCAGTGGCCGCCGGGCGCCATCTCCGGGATCCGGCAGGGCGCCCCCTCCCCCGATGAGGAAGCCACGCAGGTGATCTCGACCTCGGTGGCCTCACCGCTGATCGCCCAGACCATCCAACTGGCGCTCAAGAGCGTCGACACCGCGATCGCCGCACTGCCGGACCCGAGCGCACCCGAGTACCACTCCGCGGCCGGCGCCATCCTGTCGGATCTGCGTAACCTGCGCGCGGTCGCCGGCGAGGCGGCGCGCAACGCGCCCGGCGCGCCCGCGCTGGTCATCGCGCTCGGCGGGGTGCGCCGCCGCTACGACGACCTGATGCTCAGGGTGGCGGCCACGCCGAAAGCCTCGGTGGGACAACGCCTGTTCGCCGCTCGGCACCGAACCAGCCTCACCGCCGAGGACGCGGCGCTGGCGGCCGGGCTGTCGGTGAACCTCATCGAGGCCGCCGAGGCCGACCAGCCGTTGCCGGCGCTGGCCGAATCGGCGATCGCCGCACTGCTCACCGAACTGGAGGCCTCATGACCGCGCCGGGTGGCGAAGCCGAACTGGTGCCGGTGCTACCGGCCCACCGCCTCGACGAGACCGCGCTGGCCCGGTATCTGCGCGAGCACCTCCCGGGCTTCGACGGCGAGGTACAGATCCGCCAATTCCAGGGCGGCCAGAGCAATCCGACGTATCACCTGGCCACCGCCGAGGGACAGTACGTGCTGCGCAAGAAGCCACCGGGCAAGCTGCTGCCCCGCGCCCACGCCGTCGAACGCGAATACCGGGTGATCTCCGCACTGGCCGACAGCGATGTGCCGGTGCCCCCGGCCCGACTACTGTGCACCGACGAAAGCGTCCTCGGCACCGCGTTTTTCGTGATGGACCACGTGCCCGGCCGGGTCTTCCCGGACCGCGTGCTGCGCGACGGCACCCCCGAGGAGCGCGCCGCGGCCTACGCGGATCTGGCCCGGGTGCTCGCCGCGCTGCACCGGGTCGATTGGCGCGCGGCCGGATTGACGGACTTCGGCCGGCCCGACGGGTACCTGGAACGGCAGGTGGCGCTGTGGACCCAGCAGTGGGAGGCGGCCCGCTGCGAGGAGATGCCGCAGATGGACCTGCTGGCCGACTGGCTGCCGCGCCATCTCCCACCCGACACCGAACCCGCGTGCATCGCCCACGGCGACTACCGCCTGGGCAACGTGCTGCTCGGCCCCGCCGAACCCCGCATCGTCGCGGTCCTGGACTGGGAACTGGCCACCATCGGTCACCCGCTCGCCGATCTGGCCTACACCTGCCTGACCTATCACTTCGACGCCGGGCCCACGGGTCTGGAGGGCGTCGCCGGTGAGGACCTGAGCGGCACCGGGATTCCGAGCCAGGACGAGTTCGTCGCGGCCTACTGCGAGCATGCCGACCGACCGATCCCCGAGTCGCTGGACGTGTTCCTGGTGTTCTCCATGTTCCGGCTGGCCTCGATCGTCGCCGGGGTGTGGCGGCGCGGACTCGACGGCAACGCCGCCGATGCCCGCGCCGGTACCGACGTGTTCCGTAATCGCTACCGCGCCATGGCCGAACGCGCGTGGGAGCTCGCCCAACGGGTGTGAACACCGCGGTGGGCGCGGAACGCACCCGGAGGTCAACTCCGGTGCGATCGCGGCCACGATGATTTAATGCCTAACGGAACTTCCGATCGTCACGACCGATTCGATCCCTGACACCTAAGGAGCCGCTATGTCTTCCATCGCCCGCCGTCTCGCCGTGGGGCTCATCGGCACCGGGGCAGCCGCGGCGATCCTGGCCGTCGCTCCGACCGTGTCCGCCGATCCGCTGCCGCCCAACTGCACCGCCGCGGACCTGGCCGGCATCGCGTCCGGGGTGGCCGCGTCGACCTCGGCGTACCTGTTCACCCACCCCGAGGTCAACGCCTTCTACACCGATCTCGAGGGCTCCGACAAGGCCGCCATCACCGCGGCTCAGGACGAGTACTTCGAGGCCAACCCGCAGGTCGCCGCCGAACTGGCCGGCATCCGGGCCCCCTTGGTCGACGCCCAGAACCGCTGCGGCACCTCGGACACCTTCGACGAACTGCCCTGATCCTCGGCGTTCGCTGACCGCACAACCGAACAACGTCGTGTAGCCGATCCCCGGCGGATGCCCCCTTCTCGTGGGTGCCTCCGCCGGGGATCGGTCGTTTGGGCGTCGGGCTCGCCGTGATCCCGGCCACGTTCCGAGGTGAACTACCGGTAGATTTGCCTGCGGCCGATGATGCGACGGCAGGAACGAGGGGGCGGATGGGTCGGAGCGCGCTACGCGCCGTCGCGGCTGCCGCGGTGGCGCTGCTGCTCGCCGGCTGCGCAACGGTGCACAGCGGCACCGCCATTCGCGACCCGCGGGCGGACCCCCGCACGGTGAACACGGCCCTGCTCGACCCGGGCGACCTGCTCACCACGCCCCGACCGGCGCTGGGCACCGCCGGTGACCGGGCCGCCGGCGCGTTGCTGGAGGCCCGCCGGATGGCCGAGTTCGTGGTCGTGCCCTTCGAGGTGGATGTGACGCTCAACGGCGTGCCGCCGGTCCCCAACGGCCCCGTGGTCAGTCCCGACTCGTTGGGCATGACATTCCTGAACTCCCTGATCCCACCCGCGGTGCACCCGCACGACTTCGTCACGGGATTCCAGAGTTCGGCCGGTACCCGAGCGGCTTCGTTGACCCGCGTCACCAACGTCGTGCTGCGGTTCGCCGACCCCGACAACGCCGCCGCGGCCGCGCGCGACATGGGCGAGGCCACGCTGCAGAACCCGATCGTGGTCAATCCGAGCCCGGAGAAACAATGGCGCGCCGTCCCCCGCGAGGACCGCCCCGAGGTGCTGCTGTACCAATCCGACGGCGGCGGCTGGACCTCGGTGCGCGCCATCACCGCCCACGGCCCCTATGTCCTGGCGCAGCTGACTCAGGACAAATCGGCCGAGAACGCAATCGCTTTGGCGCTGGCCACCGTCGACAAACAGCGCCCCGCGTTGGACCGCTTCGTTCCCACCGCCGTGGATCAGCTCGCCGCGCTGCCGGCGGACCCCACCGGGCTGATCGCCCGATCGCCGGTGCTCCCCGAGGGCCCGCGCGCCCATGCCTCCGGGGTGTACGGCCCGCATGCTGCGCTGAACTTCATGGACGACCCGGTCCGCGATCAACCGCTGTTCGACGACGTCGGTCTGCAGTGGATGCTGCTGTCGATGGCCAACGTCTATCAGACCCGCGACGCCACCGGCGCCGGCCAATTGGCCGACGGCTTCGTCGCCCAAGTGTCCGACCGGAAGTTCACCCGGGCCCAGCCGATCGCCGGGATGCCCACGGCCCGCTGCCTGACCTCGCCCGCGGACGACCCGACGATCCTCGATGGGCCGCTCACCTACTGCGTGGCACCGGTCGAGGAGTACCTGATCGAGGTGACCTCGACCCAGCCCGCCGACGCACACCAATTGGTGGCCGCGCAATACCTGATGTTGGTCGCGCCGTGACCATGCCGACCGGCACGGTGATCGCCGGATACACCATCGAGCGCAAACTCGGCGCCGGCGGCATGGGGACGGTGTACCTGGCGCGGCACCCGTCGCTACCGCGCAGCGACGCCCTGAAGGTGTTGTCCGCCGAGTTCTCCGCCGACCCGCAGTTCCGCGCCCGGTTTCGCCGGGAGGCGGATCTTGCTGCGGGACTGGATCATCCGAACGTCGTGCGGGTGTACACCCGCGGTGAGACCGACGACGGCCGGTTGTGGATGGCCATGCAGTACGTCGAGGGCACCGACGCCGGCGCGGTCCTGGACGCCGGCCCGATGGACCCGGCCCGCGCGGTGCACATCGTCGCCGAGGTCGCCAAGGCGCTCGATTACGCCCATTCCCGCAAGCTGCTGCACCGCGACATCAAGCCCGCCAACTTCCTGCTGGCCGGGCCGGCCGGGCCGGCCGAACGGGTGCTGCTCGCCGACTTCGGCATTGCCCGCGCCGCCGACGACGCCACCCGCCTGACGGCCACCGGATCGATGGTCGCCACGGTGGCCTACGCGTCACCCGAGGCCGTGGAGGGCCGGCCGCTGGACCACCGCTCCGATCTGTATTCGTTGGGCTGCGCGCTGTTTCGGATGCTCACCGACCGCACCCCGTTCCAGGGCGTGGGGCCGATGTCGGCGGTGATGATGGCGCACGTCATGCGCCCGCCGCCGCGGGTCAGCGAGGTGGCGCCGTGGGTGCCGCCGGGCTTCGACGCGGTGATCGCGACGGCGATGGCCAAGGATCCCGCCGCCCGTTACCAGAGCGCCCGCGACCTCGCCCTCGCCGCGCAGACGGCGTTGGCCGGCGGCCAACCGGCGCCACCGCCACCGCCGCCCGACACGCCGGCTGCGGCCTATGGCGAACCCGCGCCGAGTTGGATGACCGACGCCACCCAGACCTATCCCAGCGGGTACTACAGCGGGCCGCACACCCACCCGGGCCCGCCGCACGGGCGTCCTCGCCGCCGTCGCCGCGGCCTCTGGCTGACCGCCGGGGCGCTGGCGTTGGTCGCGGTGGTCGTCAGCGCGGTGCTGCTGATCCCGCGCGGCGAGGACCGCACCCCGTACCCGGCGCAGATGTTCGCCCACACCTTCGGCGCCACCCGCCTCGATCAGCGGCCCACCGCCGTCGCGGCGCTGGGTCCCGGCGACGCCGACACGGCGCTGTCGCTGGGGGTGCAACCGGTGGCGCTGCTGGCCCCCGGCGGCACGGTCCCCGGTTGGCTGCGCACACTTTTCGACGACGAGCCCACCCTCCTGGCGACCGCCGACCCCACCGCCATCGCCGCGGCCCACGCCGACCTGATCATCGACACCGGCATCGGCCTCGACCGGCAACTCTACGACCGGCTCGCGGCGGTCGCACCGACGATCACCCGGCCCAATACCAGCGGGCTGCCGTTCACGCCGCAGCTGCAATTGTCCTGGCTCGGCGGCATTCTCGGCGAGGGCACCCGCGCCGCCGAGGTCGCCCGGGAACTCGGCGCCGAGCAGTCCGCACTGCGTGCCGAGAACCCGGAGTTCGCCGACAAGACCGTCACGGCGTTCTACTTCACCTCCTCGGGTCTGTCGGCCGCGCTGGCCGAGTCGCCGGCCGGCGCCTACCTGACCAGCCTGGGCTTCACCTACAACTCGAAGCTGCCCGGCCGGCCCGACGGCGCCCCGGAGATCCCGCTGCACCCCGACGCGCTGTTCGGCTATCCCAGCGATGTCGCGGTGATCGTGCGCACCGATCCGGCCGCCGGCAACGGCGCCTTCGGTGGGCTGCCCGATACCTTCAGCGCCTACGGTGGCGCTCAACTCGTCGTCGACGAACCCGATGTCGTGGCCGCCCTGGCCGGTGCGGGCCCGGCGGCCACGCGCTACCTCAACGACACCCTGGTACCGCAATTGCAGGACCGCCTCGGATGAGGGCGGCCGTAGACTCTGCCGAATCGAACGCCGGAAGGGGGACACCGCGGTGACGGTGCGAAAGCTGCGCTCGGCAGCGCTGACGGTGACGGCGGCGCTGCTGCTCGGCGGGTGCGCGAGCACGGTGAGCGGTACCGCGCTGCGCCACCCGGACTTCGATCCGCAGGCCGCCAATCCCGCCCTGCTGCAACCCGGCAACTACCCCACCACTCCGCGGCCCGCACTCGGCCCCGCGGGGGCCTCCGGTCACCTCGTGGAAGCCCGCCGGATGGCCGATTACACGGTGCTGCCCTTCCAGGTCGATCCCGCCCTGGTCAAGAGCAGCGGCATGGGCGTCGGCGTCATCAAGGATGCCGCGGCCGTCGTGAAGGCCTTCCCCGCGCCGATCCCGGCCGGGGCCGACCACAACTTCGTCGCCGGCTTCACCACGCTGGCCGATAACCAGGGCAAGCAGCAGCGCAGCATCCAGAACGCGGTGCTGCGGTTCGCCAGCCCCGAGGATGCCGAGGCCGCGGCGGCCGACATGCATGCCCGCAGCGCCGCGGTGTCCAACATCTTCGACGAGACTCCGCGGCCCACCCAACCGACGGGCGTCCCCCGCTATCCGGACACCCGGGCGGTGACCTGGGGAGGCGGCGGCCAGGAGAACGCCAAGGTGCTCGCGTTCACCCCGCGCGGTCCCTTCGTGCTGGGGCAGTTGACCATCTCGGTGGGCGGCACCGAGGCCGCCGCGGAGACGGTCGCCGCGACCCTGGACCAGCAGATCCCGCTGCTCGACCGGTTCGCGCCCACCCCCGTCGCGGACCTGTCCGGCCTTCCGCTGGACGCCACCGGCCTGGTGGCCCGCACGCTGCCGCCGCCCGCCGATGACCGCAAGGTGTACCAGGGCAGCTACGGAGCGCACGGCATCCTGGCGTTCTCGAATGCCCCCGCCGTCGACGCGCGGGTGTTCGAACAGGCCGGGGTCACCGAGGCCGTGATCGGACGCACCACCACCTACGCCGCGCGCGACGCCGACGGGGCCGCCTCGATCGTCGACCAGTTTGCGAAGACCATGGCGGACAACGGATTCGAATCCGCCGAAGCCGTTCCGGGACTGCCCGGGGCGCGATGCCTGCAGCAGCTGCCGCCCGAGAAGTCCCGCGGCACCCCGCCGCGCTTCTACTGCACCGGCACGGCCGACGAGATCGTCTTCGAGGTCTCGGCCGGTCAACTCGCCGATGCGCATCAGATGGCGGCCGCGCAGTACCTGATGCTGACCGCCGAATAGCCTGCCCGACCCACCCGGAGGACCGATGAACGACGCTGGACCGCAGTGGCCCGACGGCAGCGTGCCCCCGACCCAGGGCTGGCAGCCGCCGCTGCCGCCGACCGGGCCCTATCAGCCCGGCCCGCCCGGCCAGCACCCGCCGGCTCAGCCACCGCCCGGCTACTACCCGCCGCCGCCCGGCCCCTACCCAGGCACCTACGGCCAACCCCAGTGGCAGCCCGGTGGATATGGGCCCCCGCCGGGGTTCCCGATGGGTCCGCCGCCGCGCCGCCGGCGCCGCACCGGGCCGATCGTCACCGCCGTGGTGGCCGCGGCGCTGATCGCGGTGGGCATCATGGCGTTCTGGGCGCCCGGATTCCTGCGCACCGAACAGCTCGACATCAACGCGGTCCAGGACGGCGTGCGGCACGTGCTGACCGACACCGCCGGCGGCTACGGCGCGGGCGAGGTGACCGACGTCCGCTGCAACAACGGCGCCAATCCCACCATCGAGTCCGGCGCGACCTTCGGCTGCGAGGCCACCATCAACGGCACCCCGCGCCAGGTCGAGGTCACCTTCGCCGACGACCGCGGCACCTACTGGGTGGGCGCGCCCACCTGAGGAGCCTGGACGACGGCGATATCGTGGCCGGGTGACGGGGACCATCGGCATCGGCTCGGTAGTGTCCGGCTACCGGATACAGGGCAAGCTCGGCGCCGGCGGCATGGGCACCGTGTACGCGGCGGCCGATCCTGAACTGCCCCGGCTCGACGCGCTGAAGGTGATGTCGGCCGAACTGTCCGCCGATCCGGAGTTCCGGGCCCGCTTCCGGCGCGAGGCCGACATCGCCGCGAGCCTGGATCATCCCAACATCGTCTCGGTGTACGACCGCGGCGAGTCCGCCGAGGGGCGCCTGTGGATCGCCATGCAGTTGGTCGACGGCACCGACGCCGACGCGGCCCTGCGCGCGGGCACCATGACCCCGCAGCGCGCGGTGCACATCGTCGCCGCGGTGGCCGAGGCCCTGGACTACGCGCACTCCCGGCGGGTGCTGCACCGCGACATCAAACCCGCCAACTTCCTGCTGTCCGGGCCCGTCGGCCCCGAGGAGCGGGTCCTGCTCAGCGATTTCAGCATCGCCCGCGCGGCCGACGACGCCGGGATGACCGCCACCAACGCGGTGATGACGACCATGGCCTATGCGGCCCCGGAGGTGCTCGACGGCCGGAACGTCGATCACCGTTCGGACCTGTACTCGCTGGGTTGCGCGCTGTTCCAGCTGCTGACCGGGCGCACGCCGTTCGCGGACGCGCCCAGCATGGCGGCCCAGGCCATGGCGCACCTGCAGCGCCCGGCGCCGCGCCCCAGCGAGTTCGCGCCGCTGACACCGGCTTTCGACGCGGTGGTGGGAACCGCGATGGCCAAGGATCCGGCCCACCGCTACCCGTCGGGTCGCGCGCTGGCCGCCGCCGCGGCCGACGCGTTGCACCGGCAGGCCCCGCCGCAGCCCCGCTTCACGCCGCCGCCTCCCCCGCCGCGGTCACGCACCGGCGTGAAACTGGCCGCCGCGGCCGGCGCGGCGCTCCTGGTGGGTGCCGGCGTGTCGGCCGCCGTGGTGCTGCGCGACGACCCGGCACCCGCGCCGAGCGCCGCACCGACCACTGCCGCCCCGGCCCCGGCGGCCGTCACCCTCGCCGACGCCGACCTGCCGGACGCGCTGCTGCCCGCCGAGGAGATTTCGGCGGTCATGGGCATCCCCATGCAGGCCAGCGGTTCGTCCGGCGGGTTCTACAACGACCGGTTGATCAACGTTCCCGAATGCACCGCCGTGATGTACCCGGCGCAGCAGTCGGCTTTCCAAAACAGCGGCGCCACAGCACCCTTCACGCAGGTGGTGAATCCGGTCGACACGCAGATCAAGGCCAGCGTCGTGCAGAGCGTGATCGCCTTCGGCACCGCCGAACTCGCGCGCAGCTTCGTGGACCGCCAGGCCGGGCTGTGGCCGGGCTGCGCGGCCAAGACCGCCCAGGTGTCGAAGGGTTCCGGCGAGCCCACTGACGACTGGCGGCTGGGCAACACCGCGCGCACCGACGAGACGCTGACCGTGACCAACAGCCGGGTCGGCAGCGAGGTCACCTGCCAGCGCGCGCTGCGGCCCGTCGCCAATGTCGTCGTCGACGTCAACGCCTGCCTGACCGGGGCGGTCGGCGACCGCGCCGACACGCTGGCCGGACAGATCGCCGACCAGATCTCCAGCGGTAACGGTGGGTGATCGACGAACTTCATGCCAGCATGGAGGTTCGTCGCGATAATCGACTGACCGCCCTCGGGTGCCTCGCGAGGCCCCGAGCTCACAGAGGAGCAGCGCGCATGTCAACTCTCAACACAAGCTTCCAGGAGTACTTCGAGGCAGACATCGCCGCGACTCAGGCGTATTTCGACAGCCCCCGGTTCGAGGCGGTGACCCGGCTGTACTCCGCGCGCCAGGTCGCCGAGCAACGCGGCACCATCCCGTCGGACTTTCCGGTGGCGCGCGAGGCGGCCGCCGCCTTTTACCCGCACCTGCGGGAGCTGTTCAAGCAGAAGAAGAGCATCACCACGTTCGGCCCCTACTCGCCGGGGCAGGCAGTGGTCATGAAGCGGATGGGCATCGAGGGCATCTACCTCGGCGGCTGGGCGACCTCGGCGAAGGGCTCGATCAGCGAGGACCCGGGCCCGGACCTGGCCAGCTATCCGCTCAGTCAGGTGCCCGAGGAGGCGGCCGGGCTGGTGCGGGCGCTGCTGACCGCCGACCGCAATCAGCAGTACCTGCGTTCGCGGATGTCCGACGAGCAGCGCGCCGCCACCCCCGCCTACGACTATCGGCCGTTCATCATCGCCGACGCCGACACCGGCCACGGCGGTGATCCGCACGTGCGCAACCTGATTCGGCGGTTCGTCGAGGCCGGCGTGCCCGGCTATCACATCGAGGACCAGCGGCCGGGCACCAAGAAGTGCGGCCATCAGGGCGGCAAGGTGCTGGTGCCCTCCGACGAGCAGATCAAGCGGCTCAACACCGCCCGCTTCCAGCTCGACATCATGCGGGTGCCGGGCATCATCGTGGCCCGCACCGACGCCGAGGCCGCCAACCTGATCGACAGTCGCGCCGACGAGCGCGATCAGCCGTTCCTGCTCGGCGCCACCAACCTCAAGGTGCCCGCCTACAAGTCGTGCTTCTTGGCGTTGATGCGCCGGTTCCACCAGCTGGGGGTCACCGAACTCAACGGCCACCTGCTCTACGCGCTGCCCGATGCCGAGTACGCCGCGGCCGAGGCCTGGCTGGAACGCCACGGTCTGCTGGCGCAGGTGGCCGATGCGGCCAAGGCCTGGCTCGACGGCGCCGAAACCCTGCTGGACGCCACCTTCGACAAGGTCGAATCGGCCTTCGTGGAGGCCTGGCAGGACGACGCCGGGCTGGACACCTACGGCGGCGCCGTGGGCGATCTGCTCGAATACCGTGAACGCGAGGGCGAATCGGCGGCCATGACGGCGGCCGAGTGGCGGGAGTTCGCGGCCACCGCGTCGCTGTTCTCGGCCCGGGAGAAGGCCAAGGAGTTGGGGGCCGACGTCGCCTGGGACTGCGAACTCGCCAAGACCCCCGAAGGTTATTACCAGGTGCGCGGCGGCATTCCGTACGCCATCGCCAAGTCGCTGGCCGCGGCCCCGTTCGCCGACATCCTGTGGATGGAGACCAAGACCGCCGACCTGGCCGATGCGCGTGAGTTCGCCGAGGCCATCCACGCGGTGTACCCGGACCAGATGCTGGCCTACAACCTGTCCCCGTCGTTCAACTGGGACACCACCGGCATGACCGACGACGAGATGCGCGCCTTCCCCGAGGAACTCGGCAAGATGGGCTTCGTCTTCAACTTCATCACCTACGGTGGCCATCAGGTCGACGGGGTGGCCTGCGAGGAGTTCGCCACCTCGCTGCGCCAGGAGGGCATGCTGGCGCTGGCCCGCCTGCAGCGCAAGATGCGGCTGGTCGAATCCCCTTATCGCACACCGCAAACACTGGTCGGCGGCCCCCGCAGCGACGCCGCGCTGGCGGCCTCCTCCGGCCGGACGGCGACCACCAAGGCGATGGGCAAGGGCTCCACCCAGCACCAGCATCTGGTGCAGACCGAGGTGCCCAAGAAGCTGCTGGAGGACTGGCTGGCGCTGTGGGGCGAGCACTATCAGCTCGGCGAGCAGTTGCGCGTCGAGTTGCGCCCGCGCCGCGCCGGCTCGGACATCCTCGAGCTCGGCATCTACGGCAGCGCGCCCGACCCGCTGGCCAACGTGGTGGTGGATCCGATCAAGGACCGGCACGGCCGCAGCATCCTGACGGTGCGCGACCAGAACACCTTCGCCGAGCAGTTGCGGCAGAAGCGCCTGATGGACCTGATCCACGTGTGGCTGATCCACCGGTTCAAGGCCGAGATCGTCTACTACGTGACGCCGACCGAGGACAACATCTATCAGACCGAGAAGATGAAGTCGCACGGCATCTTCAGCAACGTCTACCCCGAGGTCGGCGAGATCATCGTCGCCGACGTGAACCAGCCCCGCATCGAGGAGCTGCTCGCCGCCGACGGCGCGGCGCTGGGCCGGCTGATCCGCAAGGAGGACTGAGCCGGCCCCGCCCGGTTACCGGCCGAAGCCGGCGTCGCGCAGCGCCTGGGCCATCGACCCCGCCGGTGCCGCGGACTCCCGCCGGGAGTTCTTGGCGCGGTTCGGGTTCCGCTGCTCGCCGCGGTTCTTCTGGCCGCCGCCACTCTTGCCGCCGCCACCCTGGCCGCCGCCGCGCGGGTTCGGCGCGCGCTTGCCGGCGGCCGGGGTGTCGTTGAGGCGCAGGCTCAACCCGATCCGCTGCCGCTCCACATCGACGTCGAGGACCTTGACCCGCACCACCTGACCGGAGCGGACCACCTCGTGCGGGTCGGAGACGTAGCGGTCGGCCATGGCCGAGACGTGCACCAGGCCGTCCTGGTGCACGCCGACGTCGACGAACGCGCCGAAGGCCGCGACGTTGGTGACCACGCCCTCGAGCACCATGCCGACCTTGAGGTCGGCCACCTTCTCCACCCCGTCGGCGAACGTCGCGGTGGTGAACGCCGGACGCGGGTCACGACCCGGCTTCTCGAGTTCGGCGAGGATGTCGGTGACCGTGGGGATGCCGAAGTTCTCATCGGCGAAGTCGGCGGGCCGCAGGGACCGCAGCGTCTTCTCGGCGCCGATGATCTCGGCCAGCGTGACCCCGGAGCGGTCCAGGATGCGACGCACCACCGGGTAGGCCTCGGGGTGCACGCCGGAGGCGTCCAGCGGGTCGTCGCCGCCGCGGATCCGCAGGAAGCCCGCGCACTGCTCGAAAGCCTTGGGGCCCAGGCGCGGAACGTCGAGCAGACCCCGGCGGCTGCGGAACGGGCCGGTGTTGTCGCGGTGCGTGACGATCGATTCGGCCAGCGATTCGGTGATGCCGGAGACCCGGGCCAGCAGCGGCACCGACGCGGTGTTGAGGTCCACCCCGACGGCGTTCACGGCGTCCTCGACGACGGCGCCCAGACTGCGGGCCAGGATGCCCGGGGTCACGTCGTGCTGGTACTGGCCGACGCCGATCGACTTGGGTTCGATCTTGACGAGCTCGGCCAGCGGGTCCTGCAGCCGGCGGGCGATCGACACCGCGCCGCGCAGCGTGACGTCCAACTCGGGCAACTCGTGGGCCGCGTAGGCCGACGCGGAGTACACCGAGGCGCCGGCCTCGCTGACCATCGCCTTGGTCGGCGGCTTGGCCCCGGCGGCGCGCATGTCGGCGATGAGCTCGGCGGCCAGCGCGTCGGTCTCCCGTGAGGCGGTGCCGTTGCCGATGGCGATCAGCTCGACGCCGTGCCGGGCGACGAGCGCGGCCAGCGTGGCCTTGGCGACGTCCCACTGCTTCTGCGGCTGATGCGGGAAGATCGCGCAGGTGTCGAGCACCTTGCCGGTGCCGTCGACCACCGCGACCTTCACCCCGGTGCGAAAGCCCGGGTCCAGCCCGAGGGTGGTGCGGGTGCCCGCCGGGGCCGCCAGCAACAGGTCCTTGAGGTTCGTGGCGAACACCGCGACCGCCTCCTCCTCGGCGCGCTGCCGCAGCCGCATCCGCGCGTCGACCGCCGCGGAGAACATCAGCCGCGTACGCCAGGCGAACGACACGACCGACGACAGCCAGGCGGTGCCGGCAGCGCCGGCGGTCATGTCGATGCCGAGGGTGCGGGCCACCATGGCCAGGTAGCCCTCGTCGGCGCCGCCCTCGAGGTTCAGCGCCAGGACCTTCTCCTTCTCCCCGCGCATCACCGCCAGCACCCGGTGCGACGGGCAGGTCTGCAGGGCCTCGCCGAACTCGAAGTAGTCGCGGAATTTCTGCGCTTCCGGGGTTTTGGCGATCTCCTCGGAGGCCGGCGCGGTCCGCAACGCACCCTCGGTCCAGAACTTCTCCCGGATCTCCCCCACCAGCTCGGCGTCCTCGGCGGCCCGCTCCACCAGGATGTGGCGGGCGCCCTCGAGCGCGGCGGCCGCGTCGGCCACCTGGTCGTTGAGGAATCCGGCGGCCTCGGCCTCGGGCACCAGCGCGGGATCGGCGAGCAGCCGGTCGGCCAGCGGTTCCAGCCCGGCCTCGCGGGCGATCTGCGCCTTGGTCCGGCGCTTGGGCTTGTAGGGCAGGTAGATGTCCTCCACCCGGGCCTTGGTGTCGGCGGCCAGCAGCGCCGCGCGCAGCGCGTCGGTGAGCTTGCCCTGCTCGTCGATGGAGGCCAGCACCGCCGCGCGCCGTTCGTCGAGCTCGCGCAGGTAGCGCAGCCGCTCCTCCAGGGTGCGCAGCTGACCGTCGTCGAGGCTGCCGGTCACCTCCTTGCGGTACCGGGCGATGAACGGGACCGTGGAACCCTCGTCGAGCAGGCGGACCGCGGCGGCGACCTGGGTTTCCGCGATGGCCAGTTCCTCAGCGAGACGGGCGTTTACGGACTTCACGGGCAGGCTCGAATTCACCCGCAGGACCCTACCGAACCCGTCCGACAGCGGGGTGGAACGGGCCCTACAGTGTCGCGGTGACGGGCCCCAACCGCTGGCAGTCCGGGGCCGGCGGGTTGCCCACCCAGCGCCCGCAACCACGGCCCGTGGCGGCGTAGGCGGTGCCGGGCCGGTGCGGCCCCAAGTAGACCTGCGCCTTCTCGGGTCCGTGGGCCTGCATGCAGGTGGTGGTCGTGCCGTCGCCGTCGACCTGCAGGCAGACCACACTGGAGTACGGTTCGGCCGGCCACCCGCAGTCGTCGACCTCGAGGGTGGCGGTGACCATGTCGACGCCGGAGATGTGCACCACCTGCGGTGCCGACAGTCGGTAGGTGCACGGCGGCGGCGGGCCCGCGTGTGCGGCGCCGCTGCTGAACGCCACCCCGGTGAACGCCAACAAGATTGCCGAACCCAGGGCCGCGGCCAGCCGAATCATGCCGTCATGGTAATTCGCGGCACCCGCACGCGAGCCCGGAATCGGCGCCGGGATTGCCCGGAACGTGCACAACAGATGTCCCGTCTGTCACAGTGAACCCATGCCAGACACGAACTCGCGCCGCGCAGTCGTCGTTGCCGCCGCCCTGCTGGTGGGTCCGCTGCTCGCGGCACCGGTCGCCCACGCCGACGAGGCGTTCTGGGGTGGTCGCTACAAGATCACCTTCCACACCGACCAGAAGTCGGGCACCAGCGTGGCCGCCTCGCAGCAGGAGACCGCCTACACCGCCGGCTATGTCTTCGAGACGGACTGTTCCTCGGGTACCTGCGTGGCGACCGCCACCGACGGGCCCACGCCGAAGGACAACGTGCCGAAGGCGATGCGCTTCGACTGGACCGGTTCGGTGTGGACGCGGACCAACAACTGGAACTGGGACTGCCTGTTGCCCGACGGAACCATCACGTTCGACCCGGCGAAGTCGGTGACCACCTACACGCCGCAGTCCGATGGGTCGCTGAAGGGCACGTTCGACACCACCATCGCCGACGGGGCGTGCGCGGGCACCGTGGTGATCCCGCTGACCGCGGTGCCCGCCCCGCTGTAGACCGCGTCAGACCGCGGCGCCGCCGATCAGCTCGTTGAAGGTCTTGCTGGGGCGCATCACCGCGGTGAGCTTCTCCGGATCCGGGTAGTAGTAGCCGCCGATGTCGGCGGCGCTGCCCTGCACCTCGTTGAGCTCGGCGACAATCGCGTGCTCGTGCTCGGCCAACGCCTTGGCCAGCGGCGCGAACTGCTTGGCCAGCTCCGCGTCCTCGGTCTGCTCGGCCAACGCCTGCGCCCAGTACATCGCCAGGTAGAACTGGCTGCCGCGGTTGTCCAGCTCGCCGGCCTTGCGCGACGGACTCTTGTTCTCGTCCAACAACTTTCCGGTCGCGGTGTCCAGCGCCTGGCCCAGCAGCTTGGCCTTGGCGTTGTCGGTCTTGGCGCCCATGTCCTCGAGGCTGGCGCCCAACGCCAGGAACTCGCCGAGGGAGTCCCAACGCAGGTGGTTCTCCTCCACCAGCTGGTGCACGTGCTTGGGCGCCGAGCCGCCGGCACCGGTCTCGTACAGGCCGCCGCCGGCCATCAGCGGCACGATCGAGAGCATCTTGGCGCTGGTGCCCAGCTCCAGGATCGGGAACAGGTCGGTCAGGTAGTCGCGCAGGATGTTGCCGGTCGCGGCGATGGTGTCCTGGCCGCGGACCGCCCGCTCGATGGTGTACCGCATGGCCCAGACCTGCGGCATGATCTGGATGGTCAGCCCCTCGGTGTCGTGATCCTTGAGGTAGGTCTTGACCTTCTTGCGCAGCTCGACCTCGTGCGGACGCTCGGTGTCCAGCCAGAACACCACCGGCATGCCCGACGCGCGGGCGCGGGTCACGGCCAGCTTCACCCAGTCCCGGATCGGGGCGTCCTTGACCACCGGCATCCGCCAGATATCGCCCTCCTCGACGTTCTGGCTGAGCAGCACCTCGCCGGTCTCGATATCGACGATGTTGGCGACGCCGTCGGCGGGGACCTCGAAGGTCTTGTCGTGGCTGCCGTACTCCTCGGCCTTCTGCGCCATCAGGCCGACGTTGGGCACGGTGCCCATGGTGGTCGGGTCGAACTGGCCGTGGGTCTTACAGAAGTTGATCATCTCCTGGTAGATCCGGGAGAAGGTGGACTCCGGGTTGACGGCCTTGGTGTCCTTGGTGCGGCCGTCGGCGCCGTACATCTTGCCGCCGAGCCGGATCATCGCCGGCATCGAGGCGTCGACGATCACGTCGGACGGCGAGTGGAAGTTCGAGATGCCCTTGACCGAGTCGACCATGGCCAACTCCGGGCGATGCTCGTGGCAGCGGTGCAGATCCTGGATGATCTCCTCGCGCTGCGAGGCCGGCAGCGTCGAGATCTTGTCGTACAGGTCGGACATGCCGTTGTTGACGTTCACGCCCAGCTCGTCGAACAGCTTCTCGTGCTTGGCGAAAGCGTCCTTGTAGAAGACCTTCACCGCGTGACCGAACACGATGGGGTGCGACACCTTCATCATGGTGGCCTTGACGTGCAGCGAGAACATCACACCGGTCTTGTAGGCGTCCTCGATCTGCTCTTCGTAGAACTGGTAGAGCGCCTTCTTGCTCATGAACATGCTGTCGATGACGTCGCCCTCGTCGAGCTTGACCTCGGGCTTGAGCACGATGGTCTCGCCGTCGGCGGTCTCGAGGACCATCTTGACGTTGCGGGCCTTGTCCAGCGTCATCGACTTCTCGCCGTGGTAGAAGTCGCCTTCCTTCATGGTCGCGACGTGCGTGCGGGAGGCCTGCGACCACTCACCCATGCTGTGCGGGTGCTTCTTGGCGTACTCCTTGACGGCCTTGGGCGCGCGGCGGTCCGAGTTGCCTTCGCGCAGCACCGGGTTCACCGCGCTGCCCAGGATCTTGCCGTAGCGCCGCCGGATCTCTTTTTCCTCGTCGGTCTTCGGGTCACCCGGGAAGTCGGGCAGGTCGTAACCCTTGGCGCGCAACTCCTTGATGGCGGCCAGCAGCTGCGGCACCGAGGCGCTGATGTTCGGCAGCTTGATGATGTTGGCCGACGGGTCCTGGGTGAGGGCGCCCAGTTCAGCGAGGTTGTCGGGCACCTTCTGCTCGTCGGTCAGGCGGTCGCTGAACTCGGCGAGGATGCGCGCCGCGACGGAGATGTCGCTGGTCTTGACGTCGATGCCGGCCGCGCCGGCGAAGGTCTGGACGATCGGCAGGAACGCGTAGGTCGCCAGTAGCGGCGCCTCATCGGTCAGCGTGTAGATGATGGTCGGCTGCTCGGCGCTCATGCATGTACTCCCGGCGTGGTGTAGTCGGTCAGGTCTCGTGGGGCACCGCGCTGTGATCGCGGCTACCCCGTAGTGACGGCTACCAGTATCGCCTGCGGTGGTCCCCCGCGCGCGACTGGGCCGGGATCTACATTAGGCCCCGCTGAGCGCCGGCGGGCGTTCCCGCCGCCGACCGAGCCGGCCGTCGTGCCACTGCGCGACCGAGTGCGCGGTGTGGGCGACGTCGTCGTCGGGGCCGAGGACCTCGTAGGTGGTGGCGAGGTCGTCGGTGCCGTTGATCTCGCACTCGTAGCCGATCCGTGCCGTCAGTTGCCGCACCCAGCGGACGGCCTGCGGCCGTTCGGTGGCGTCGGCGAGCCGCGCGTCACCGAGGACCAGCAGCCGGTCCGGGTCCGCCGAGACGATGGTGTCGGTGACGAACTCGGTGATCTGGTCCTCTTCGACCCGCAGCAGCTTGCGCGACCGCCGCGAACGATCCTCCCGGAAAAGGGATTCCAGGGTTTCGTCGTCGATCACCACCAGGAGCGAGTCGATGTTGTCGCTCAACCGCTCCAGCTCGGCCCGCCGGGCCATTGCCTCGGCCGGCGTCGAGACCGCCGGCGCACCGCCGTAGATCGCGGTGTCACCGCGGCGGCGGAACTCCTCGAGGATCACATCGAGCAGTGGTGTCTGCCGGCCGAGGACGACAACCGCCGGGACGGAACTGCCTGCCGTCAACATAAGCCCTCCTAGCTCATGGGGCCGACGATGTTACATCGGCCCATTTCCGCGAAATAAGACTTCCGAATTTTCGGATTATGCCCTGCGCCATCTCACGAAATTTGAGCAGGCGGCATGTCACCGCAGCCTTTAAGCGACTAGAGATTTCCAGCTGACACAGGGCGCTTCAGTTCGTCGTGCGACACACCCTGTACCCACTGTCCGAGCAGTTCAGAGCGTTGCGTCAGACGCGATCCCGCTTACGCTTGGAAGCAACAGAGCCGTCGTCGGCGAACTTGGCGCGCTTTTCTGCGCGGCGTTCTTTAATTGTCATTTGTGGTTTCTTCTGGCCACGACCCCGCGACTTGTTACTCACTCTTGCGGCTCCTTTTACAAAGCGACAATCATGCTGTATAGGCGACCATACCCGAGAAAAAAATAAAAGCCAGTTGCGCTGCGCCGGGTGCGTCAGCGCCCGCGAACCAGCCTGAACTGCTGGTTCATCATGTCCAGCAACTCCGGGGTCAGCATCCCGCCGGCGTATTCCACCCAGCACCAACTGCGCGCCGGGGCGGTCCCGGCGCCGTCGCTCACCACCCGACCGAAGTAGTGCAGCGGACTGCCGCTGGTGTCGAAGGCGAAGTTGTAGGAAGCGGCGCCCACAGTCGCCTCCAGGGCGGTCATCTTCCCGTTCTCGTCGAAGGTCGGGGTCGCCACGATGTCGCGATGCACGGTGGTGACGCCGTCCTCGAGCAGGTAGCCGGGCCCGAAGTCCAGCCCGTCGCGCCCCTGCCAGAAGCTGCCGCCACCCAGCCGACCGTCGGGGTAGGCGTGCAGCCAGGACATCCACATGCCCTGCAAGTGCCGCGCGACGGGAAGCTCGGTGTAGATCATCCCGGGCGGGCCGTACGCGAAATCCTGGTGGGCATATCCGGACACCTCGACACCGTCGATGATCCCGGTCGCATACATCAGCTCGTGGCGGTAGTGCACCTGATGCTCGATGCCCGGCTGGATCGGAACGTGGGTGATGGCCACGTCGCTCACCGTGCGGCCGTGCAATTCCCAGCGATTCCCGGCGTCGTACCAGTGAAATCCGTCATCGTCCCACTCGAACCGGCCGCTGGGATAGCTGGTCTGCAACCGGTCGCCGCTGTCGGTGTAGGTCAGCGGCTCGAACCAGTCGATTCCGGAGTACTCGCTGAACAGGTGGGTGGCCTCGGCGCCGGGGTGCAGGGCGCGGAACCCGCACACCGGGGACACCACGTGGGTCATCCCGGTCACGAAGTCGTCGGTGCCACGCAGACCCAAATAGTTGCGGCCCGCTTGGTCGCTGACCACCGCACCTACCCAGACGCCGCCGAGGGTGACATCCGGCCCGGGGGTCCATTCGCGTCGGTAGTGATCGAGCGTGGGTGCCTGCCTGGTGACGCTGAAGTCCACTCGATCCAGCACCCGATACCCCCCTGCGTTCGACGCGGCTACACCCGGGAGTATCGGGTGCCGCCGAGCGCCGTGTCAGGCGTTCGGTCGGATCAGCGGTCGTCGCAGCGCTGGAGGGCCATCGCTTCCGCGGACAACTCGGCGTAGCGCTGCAGCAGCGCGGCGGCGGCAACCGGTTCGGCCGAGCATTCGACCAGGTCGAGCATCTTGTGCGCGATGACCGCCGGGGCCGCCGGGGCGACGACGAACAGGATCGCGGTGCGGGAGTGCGTGCCCATCAGGCCGATCGTCTCCCGGTGGACCATCCGGTAGGGATCCACCGAGATGGCCGAACCGTGCTTGATCAGCCGGGACGGCGCCGTCGTCCACAGGACGGGGTCGTAGACGACGCGGTGGATGGATCCGATCCACCGGCTGAAGACGGCCACCAGATCGGGCAGCTCTGATCCCAGGTTGGCGCTGGTGGGCCACCAGGCCCCGTCCACACAGCCGTGCGCCGATCCGGCGCGGGACAGCGCCAGTCGTCTGTTCTCCGCCTTCGCGGGCGCTGTCTTCGCGGGCGCACCCGCGCCGCGAGTCGATCCATCCTTGGTACGCATCGAAGCTTGATGCCCCCATCTGGCCGCGAAACGGCCACGAATTCCAACCTGCGATGACGCGAACGCGGACATTCGTCGCACAAGGGATCGCCGGTGTCCGTAACCCTACCGCACGCTGGAAACCGCGCGCGGCGCTGGATCGGCGGCGACATCAAGTCCGTTGCGCAACAGTGACATTGGCATGTCATACAGTTCCGTAGCCAAACGCAATACGGGCGTAGGGTGGCGGTATCAATCCTCGTCGTCGGACTTGGCCAGCCCGCAGCGCGCCCGGAAGTCGGTCATCGGCTGCCGGATCCCCTCCAACTCGGCCGAAAGTTGCGGGTTCTGCGCCCGCCACTCGTCCGCCTTGGCGCGCCGCCCGTCCGCGGGTTGGTAGCGCAGATCGGAGAAGAACGCATTCACCTCCGGGTGAGCGAATACGTAGGCCGACAACGCGGTAGAGACGCCGGCCTGCACCCGGGCCTGGTCGGCGATCGAGCAACCCGGGGGCGCCGGTTGCGCCGAGGCCACGGCGCCGGAACCGAACAGGGCGGCGCCGGCGATCGCCGCGGCACCTACGGATCGGACGAAAACAGACATTTCCACTCCTCTATTTGGGTCGAGCCACAAGCGATCACCGTGTCGTCGCTAGTTTCCGAACGCGGCGCCGCCGCCGAACTGCATGTCCTCGGTCTCGTTGGGATCGTCGTGGATGAGCTGGAGGTCGTCGTCCCCGCAGGTGTCGATCCCGAGGTCGCAGTACGGGAATTCGACGGGAATCGGAGCGACCGACACCGGGCTGGCACCCGCGACCGGGACCGCCGCGAAGGCGGTGACCAACGCGGCCGCGGCAACGATCGGTATCTCATGAATCGCTTTGCGCACAGCTACCTCCGCCGGTTGGGCCAGTTCACACTGGACACTGAACTTCCCGCGCGGAGAAGAACTCAAACACTGGCCGCGCCGCGGCGCAGTCAGCGGCCGGTGAGCCAGTCGAGGAACTCCGCGGCGGTGAACACCGGCTTGCCGTACTCCTGGGCCTTGCGCGCCTTGCCGGACTGGGTGCCGGCCTCGGCGATCACCAGCACCTCGCACCGGGTTTTGGTCACCGTGCGCACCGGGGACAGTCCCGCCGCGGCGGCCAGTCGCTCCATCTCGTCGCGCTCCACCACTCGTCCGGTGTGATCGAGAGCGGTTCCGGTGAAACAGATTCGGGCCCCGGCCACCAGCACCTCGCCGATGTCGACGCGTGACGGGACCGCCTCGTCCAGGGCCTCGGCCAGATCCTGCGCTCCCAGCAACGTCGAGGCGGCCCGCAATCGCTGAACCACGTCATCGGGCAGCGTCGCCCGGGTGGCCGCCTGTCGCAGCTGGTCGGCCGCGGCCTGACGCGCGGTCCCGTCCCAGGTGGACTCGTCGGTCAGGGCGGCCGGCATCTCGGGCGCCGTGCCCAGCAGCGCGGCGCCAAGCTTTCGGCTGACCCGCAGCAGCGCCGACAGCGCCGGTAGGTGCCGCGCGGCCGGCGTCTCGACGTCGTGGTCGCGGCTGATCAGCAGTCCGGACACCGATAGTCCGGACACCGATTCGACGGGTTCGGGCTCCTCGAACGGCGACGCACCTGCCGATACCGTTGTCCCAGAATGTAGTTCGAGTGCAGACCGAGCCCGTTCGAGTGCGGTGCGGCCGCGGATCGGAGCGCCTTTCAGCTCGATGCCCAGCGGCATCGCGGTGACGTAGCCGAGGCGTTTGAGTTCGAAGTCGATCAGCCCCAGGGTCTCATCGACGGCGACGCCGACGGGGGTGCAGCCGGCGAGCATCGGGGCGATCACCCCCCAGGCTTCCCGCAGGGTCGGGGCCAGCAGGACATCGGAGACGCTGATGCCGTAGGCGGTCCGCGCGTCGGCCAGGTCGCGCTGCGGGTTGATCAGGGTGGAAACCGCGGTGCCGTCGTCGAAGGCGACCGCGAACTCGACGGGGCGGGGCCGCGACATCCGGCCCTCGTCGCCGACGGTGAGCATGCCGATGGCGCAGAATCGGCGCGCCTGGTCGCCGGGGGTCGAACCGCGCAGGAAACGGGTGATGCGCCGGTCGATCTTGAGGTCCTTGGGCAGCACCGGGCGTTTGAGCACCAGGCCGGCCAGCGAAGTGCAGCGGCTCAGCGCGACGTACAGCTGCCCGGTGGAGAACATGCCGCCGGTCAGGTCGACCACCAACCGATCCAGGGTTTGGCCCTGACTCTTGTGGATGGTGATCGCCCACGCCAGCTTGAACGGCAACTGGGTGAACGTGCCGATGACCTGGCGGCGCAGCGTTCCGCCGTCGACCACCGGGCGCGTCGCCTCCCAGGTGAACGGCGCGACGTCGGCCACCGAACCGTCCGGGAACTCGATCTCGACCACCGTGCCGAAGCGGTCGTAGCCGACGCCCACCACCCGGCCGATCGAGCCGTTGACCCAGCGGTCGGACTGGTCGTTGTTGAGCATCATGACCTGAGCGCCGACCTTGAACCGCAGCTCGTCCTCGATCGGCTTGTCGAACAGCGACAGATCGCCGGATTCCTGGGCGCGGTGCAGCAACTCGTCACCCGGCAGCCGCTCGAGGTGCTGCCGGTTGCGGGCCGTGACCAGCCGGTTGGTGGGCGCCAGCGTCAACCAGAACTCGTCGGGCGGCGGCACGAACTCGTTGTCGACCCGCGCGTTGAGGTGTTCCTGGGCGTGCCCCAGCAGGACACCCTCGCGAATCTCATTGAGGATCATGGTCATCCGCTGGTCACCGAGCTGGCGGAACACGGTGGTCAGCGACAGGGTGGGAAAGTCCTCGCGCTCGAAGGCCTTGGCGGAGAAGAAGTACGGGGTGTCGTAGACCGTCGAGAAGTACTGCTGTTCGCCCTCCCCCACCACCGGCGGCAGCTGGTAGAGGTCACCCACCAGCACCACCTGCACGCCCCCCAACGGGGCGCCGGGGTCCGGGCCGAACCGCTGCAGCGCGGTGGCCACCATGTCGAAGACGTCGGCGCGCACCATCGACGCCTCGTCGATGATCAGGGTGTCCAACGATGCGAGCGTCTTGGCGAACCGGCCCGGCCGGTAGACACCGCCGGTGACGTCCGCCAGCGTTGTCGTGGTGCGGAATCCGAACAGGCGGTGGATGGTGTAGCCGTCGACGTTGAGCGCGGCGATCCCGGTGGGTGCGACCACGACGACGTTGCGGTCGGTGCCGGCCATGAAGTGGCGGATCAGCGTCGACTTACCGGTGCCCGCCTTGCCGGTGAGGAACAGGTGTCGGCCCGCGGCCAGCAGGCTCAGCGCTTCCCGGAACTCGTCGGTGAGGACCAGCGGGTCGCCGGCGGGCGCCAGTTCGTCAATCATCGTCGACAAGACTCAGAGCGCCGCCCTTGTGCGCGGCGATGTGATCGGTCTTGTCGCTCTTGATTTCGTACTGAGGTTCGTCTTCGGAGGCGCGGCGGGGGTGGCCCTTGTAGTCGAAGTCCTTGGTGTGGACCTTCGTGATCTTGCCGGAGACGTGACCCGCCTCGGGGTTCCACGTCACGTGATCGCCGACGGCGAAACGCTTCGGCATCGGTCCTCCCTTCGTCAGTGGCTCCATTCAAACACCCGTCAGGCGCGCTGCACCGCCCCCAGGGATGCGGGCAACCGGAAGCGCTCGCCGTAGCGGCCGGCCAGGGCCTCGGCGCGGCGCCGGAAGGCCTTCTCGCCACCCGGGTAACCGGCGACGAACTGCCGGACTCCCCCGGTCCATGCCGGGAAGCCCAGCGCGAACAGCGACCCGACGTTGGCCGCCGCATCGGAGTCGACGACCCCGTCGTCGAGCGCCTGCTGCGCCGCGATGACCTGGCTGAACAGCAGCCGGTCCTGCAGATCGCCGAACGGTACCTCCGGCTCGCGCACCGTGTTCCACTGCTCCCGCAGACCGTCCCAAAGCCGGGCCCGTTGGCCGTCGAGGTAGTCGTAGAAGCCGGCCCCGCCCGGCGCGCCGGGCCGGCCAAGGTCGAGCATCGTGCCCACAACCCCGTCGGCCGAGGTCTCATCGATGATCTCGCGCAGGGTCGCCAGGCCAAGTTCGTCGGCGGCCTGCAGCGGGGGCACCGCGTAACCGGCCTGGGTCGCGGCCTGTTCGATGACGGCCGGATCGATCCCGTCGGCCAGCATGCGGATCGCCTCGATCAGCTGCGCGGCGCGCACCCGCGTGGTGAACTCGTCGCCGACGACGCCGGCGAGGTCTTGCGGTTGTGAGCCTGCGCTCTGCACGGCCTGCACGTCGAAGAAGAACGCCTGCACCATGTTTCGGGCCACCGGGCTCTTGACCAGCGAGACGAAGTACCGCGATTCGATGAGCTGGGCGGTGTCGAAGTCGACCTGGGCGCCCTCCACGGCCGCGGCCAGGATCGCACGCGGCGCCGGCATGCGGTCGGTCCCGAGCCGCTTGTGCAGGTTCGCCGGGAACGCGGGGAGGTTCTGCGCGAACGCGGGCTCCGACGGTTCGCCGCCGGGGATGCGGTATCCCCGGACATCCCAGGGTTGGGTATGCGCATCGGGGTGGGCGGCAATCCACGCCTTGGCGGCCGGGACAAGTTCGTCGATGCCGCCGACGACGTCGTCGACAAGGCCGATCTCCTGGGCCGCGACCGGCTTCAGCCGGGCCCCGGACAGCAGCACCGCCGTCAGCGCCGGTTCGATGCCGAGCAGGCGCACCGTGCGCGCGACGCCGCCCGCGCCGGGGAGCACACCCAACTGCACCTCGGGCAGGCCCATCCGGTTGCCGGGTACGTCGGCGGCGATGCGGTGGTGGCAGGCCAGCGCGAGCTCGAGGCCCCCGCCGAGCGCGGCGCCGTTGATCGCCGCCACCACCGGCAGGCCGAGGGTCTCCAGGCGGCGCAGCTGTGCCTTGAGTCCGGTCGCCAGCGCCATGACGTCGGCGGGGTCGCTCGGCATCACCTGCTCGACGAGCACGTCGAGGTCCATGCCGGCCAGGAAGGTCTTCTTCGCCGAGGCGATCACCACCCCGGTGATGCCGTCGCGTTCGGCGTCGATGCGGTCCAGGGCCTGGTCGAGCGCCCCACGGAAGGCGTCGGTGATCGTGTTGGCGCCCGCCCCCGGGGCGTCCATCGTGAGGACAACGACGCCGTCGGCGTCCTGGGTCCAGTCAATCGCCATGGCGCTCACAGCCTCTCGATGATCGTTGCCACACCCATGCCGCCGGCGACGCACAGCGTGATCAGTCCGTAGCGCGCATCGCGGCGTTCGAGCTCGTCGAGCACGGTGCCCAGCAGCATTGCCCCGGTGGCGCCGAGCGGGTGCCCCATCGCGATGGCGCCGCCGTTGACGTTGTACTTCTCGTCGGGCACGCCGAAGTGACGTTGCACGTGCAGGGCGATCGCCGCGAAGGCCTCGTTCATCTCGAACACGTCGATGTCGTCGATGGTGAGCCCGGCCTGGGTCAGCGCCTTGTCCACGGCCGGCAGGGGCCCTTCGAACATGAGCACCGGGTCGGCTCCGCTGGTGGCGGCCGCCACGACGCGGCCACGCGGGGTCAGGTTCGAGGCCGCCCCGGCCTCCTCGGAGCCCACGAGCACCAGCGCGGCCCCGTCGACGATCCCGGAACTGTTGCCGCCGGTGTGGATGTGCTCGATGCGCTCGAGGTACGGGAACTTCTGCATCGCCACCGCATCGAAGCCGCCGGCTGCACCGATGGCGGCGAAGGCGGGTTTGAGTTTGGCCAGATCCGCCACGGTGGTTGCGGGCCGCATGTGCTCGTCCCGGTCCAGGATGATGATGCCGTTGATATCGCGTACGGGGACAACGGACTTGGTGAAGTAGCCGCCGGACCACGCCGCGGCGGCACGGTTCTGCGAGCGGATCGCGTAGGCGTCGACGTCGTCGCGGGTGAAACCGTTGATGGTGGCCAGGACGTCGCATGCGACACCCTGCGGGATGTAGTAGTTGTCGTAGGCCGTGGCCGGATCGTTGGCCATCGCCCCGCCGTCGCTGCCCATCGCGACCCGCGACATCGATTCGACGCCGCCGGCCAGGACGAGTTGGTCGAAGCCGGAGCGCACGCCCTTGGCCGCGACGTTGACCGCTTCCAGCCCGGAGCCGCAGAAGCGGTTGAGTTGCACACCTCCGACGGTGTCCGGAAGCTTGGCGAGATTGACCGCCGTGCGCGCGATGTCCGCGCCTTGATCACCGACGGGCATGACGACACCGAGCACCAGGTCGTCGATCCGGTCCTCGTCCAGATCGGGGTGACGCGAACGCAATTCGTCGATGAGTCCCACCACCAGCGAGATGGGTTTCACACCGTGCAGAGCGCCGGTGCTCTTCCCTTTGCCCCGCGGGGTCCGGATGGCGTCGTAGATGTAGGCCTGCGTGGTCATGTGCGGGTTCCTTTTCGCTGCGCTCACAGCGAGCGGCTGATGATTTCCTTCATGATTTCGCTGGTGCCGCCGTAGATCTTGTTGACGCGGGCACCGGCGTAGGCGCGGGCGATGGGGTACTCCATCATGTAGCCGTAGCCGCCAAAGAACTGCACGCACCGGTCGACGACGTCGACGCCCTTGTCGGCGGCGACGAGTTTGGCCATCGACGCGGTCGCCGGGTCGTTCTTGCCGTTGACGTACTCCTGGATGCAGTAGTCGACGGTGGTCTTGATGGACAGCACCTCGGCTTTCAGTTCGGCGAGTTCGAACTTGGTGTTCTGGAACTTGATCAGGGCCTTGCCGAACGCCTCGCGCTCCTTGGTGTAGCGCACCGACTCGATGACCGCCGCCTCGGCCATGCCGGCGCACGAGGAAGCGATGATCAGCCGCTCCCGCGCCAACTGCGACATGAGCTGATAGAAGCCCTGGCCCTCCTGCTCGCCGAGCAGGTTCGCCACCGGCACCCGCATGTCGGTGAAGAACAACTCCCGGGTGTCCTGGCCGTGCTGGCCGACCTTCTCCAGCACGCGACCGCGCTGGAATCCGACGAGATCAGAGTTCGTCTCGGCGACGATCAGCGACACTCCGCCCGCACCCTTGGTGCTGTCGGTCTTGGCGACGATGACCAGAAGATCACAGTGGGTTCCGTTGGAGATGAACGTCTTCGAGCCGTTGATCACGTAGTGGTCGCCGTCGCGGACCGCGGTGGTCTTGACCGCCTGCAGGTCGGATCCGGTGCCGGGTTCGGTCATCGCGATCGCGAGCACCTTGTCCCCGCTGATGATGCCGGGCATCCAGCGCTGCTTCTGTTCGTCGTTGGCGTAGGTGTTGATGTAGTGGGCCACGATCGGCGAGTGCACGAGCCAACCCGACGCCGAGTCCCCCGCCAGCACGAGTTCCTCGGCGATGACGGCGGACAGTCCGAAGTCGCCACCGATGCCGCCGAACTCCTCGGGCAGGTCGACGCCGAGCAGGCCGGCGTCGCCGAGCTTATTCCAGAACTCGCGATCCACCTGGTGCTGTTTGGCCCAGCGTTCCTGGTGCGGGGTGGACTCCTTGCGGAAGAACTCCGCTGCGTGCGTACGCAGCGCGCGGTGTTGGTCGGTTTCCCACGTGGCGCGGTAGTCGGGGAACAATTCAGACATCAGGTCACCTTCTGTAGTTCGGTTCTGTCGTTCGGGAGTTACTGCTGCACCGCGTTGAGCGGGATGTCCGCCTGCGCGGCAAGGGATTCGAGCTCTGCGGCGGTCTTGTCGGCGAACGCCGCGCGCAGGCCGTCGTGCGTGCCGTCGGCCGCGAAGGTCTCCAGAACACGGCTGAAGAAGTGCGGTTCGATGGCGCCGAGGGCGATGTACCCGTCGGCGCAGGGGTAGATGCCGTAGCCGGGGAACGCACCGCCGAGGATCGCGCCGTCGCCCATGAGGCGGTACCGCACGGCATCACCGGCGCGGGCGGCGGCTTCCTCGAGCACGACCCGGTGACTGCCGCCGCGGCCGGCGGCCCCCGCGGCGATCAGCGCGGCCAGCGCGGTGGACACCGCGCGCTCGGCGCCGAGCAGGTCCGCGATCGGCACCTTCGGCATCGCCGGCGGCGTCAACGTGCCGTGCACCGCCTGGTAGTTGAGGTCATGTCCGGGCACCTCGGCGGCAGCACCGTCGTGGCCGACGATCTCGATCAACGACAGCCGCGGGAAGTTCTCCTGCGGGCGCGCCAAACCCAGGCGGGCCAGGGCCGACGGACGCATCGAGGTGATGAGCAGGTCCGCCTCGGCGAGCAGGTCGTCGAGCTTGGCCCGGTCGGACTTGATGTCGAGGGCGACCACGGTCTGACGCTCGATGAGCTGGGCATACCAGTCGGGTGCGGCGGACGCGAGGGGGTCGCCGGTCGGCGGTTCCACCTTGGTGACGGTCGCCCCGAGTTCGGCGAGGCGCGCCGCGGCGAGTGGGCCCGGCAGGTTGATCGCCAGCGATACGACCCGCACCCCGGCCAGTGGCAATGACACTTCGCTTTCCGCCTTCCGTCTCGACATTACAAGTGTAACGTAAAATATTCAGATGTAACGCCGATTGGCCCCTCTGTACGCTAAGTGGGCCTTGACGGCCCGACACAGGAGGTGAGCGGTGGTGGACCCACGGGCGTCGAACGACGACCTCACGGCCCGGGCGCGGGTGCGCAACGCGGCCCTGGACCTGTTCGCCCGCGAGGGTGCGGACCGGGTTTCGCTGCGCGCGGTGGCCGCGCAGGCCGGCGTGACCCACGGCCTGGTGCAGCACCACTTCAAGTCCAAGGCCGGCTTGCGCGACGCGGTCGATCAGTTGGTCGTGGACTACTTCGAGGGCGCGCTGCGAGAGGCGGAGCCCGCCGACGACCCCGGCGAGCACGCGGCGGCCCGCGATGCGGCGGTCCGCCGCATGCTCGAAAAGAACCCTCCCGTCGTCGATTACGTGCGCCGCGCAGTCCTGTCCCCGTCGGGCGAGGGGGCACACCTGCTCGGCGTGCTGGTCGATCTGACCCATCGCGAAGTCGGCGCGCTGCGGGACGCGAATCTCGCCTCCTCCCAGCGCCGGATGTCCACGCAGGTGGTATCGGTCCTGCTGCGGCAGATGGGCGAGCTGTTGCTGAGCCCGATGGTGGACGCGGTGTGGCAGCGGGTCGCCGAGCCTGGCGAGGAAGAACGGCCGACGTTGACCATCCGCGTCGAGGATTAGGCACCCGCCAACCGCCATCGTGGCCAACGCCATAGCTTCGAGGTGAAGGCGTCCCAGATCACTGCCCGCGGGTGGGGCCGGTCACAACCAAGCCCTGCCGCGAACCTACGGACCAAGCGCCACCGCAGCTCGCTGCGCGCCCGCTGTGAACAGGGAGTTTCCCAAGGCCCAGCATCACCGCGACCCGACGGAACGCCACACGCTACAGCGTCGGGCACAATCCGTCGCACAGAGGGGGTCCGTGCTCCGCCGCTCGCACCGGATGGTAATGCGATGCGGGTCTTTGGCCGGATCGCCGGTAACGTCCGCTCCTCGTGAACAGATCTCAGCCGGCCCGGAGTCGGCGTCGCCGCTCCTCGGCCATTGCTGCGGTCATCGTGCCCACGGTCGCGATCCTGGTCGCCGGTGCCGGCACCGGGCCGGCCCCACGACGGGCTCGATGCCGGTCATGTCTGGTCACCCACGTGCTGCTACCGGTGATCACATTGCTGCGCAGAGGGTATGGCGTCCAGATCATCTGGAATGCACTGGTCTTGCGGGCCCACGGTTGGGGACATCGCCGAATCGCTGAGAACCTGGGGCTGCCGGCGAGCACGGTGCGTGGTTGGCTACGCCGAGCGGCCGGTCGGGTGGGCCCGTTGCGGGCGTGGTTCCTTCAGGTCGCGGTGCGCACTGGGGTCGACGTGGCAGTGCCAGACGGGTCCGGTTGCGGTTGGGGTGAGCTGGTGGCTGCGATCGTGACCGCTGCTGCGGCGATCGGTGCGCGGTTCGGCCCGACTGGGGTGCTGGGCGTGGTGAGGCCACCGCTGGTGATGGTGGCGGTCAGCGGTGGCCGGTTGTTGGCGCCGGGCTGGCTACCGCCGGCTCGACGGATCTGAGCAACACCAGTTGCCCCTGACGGCGGTGCGGTGTGATCGGTGATCCTCGCCAAGGCACTTGCCCGGCAATGGTTTCGGGTTGGGCCGTCAACGGTGTAAGGAGATGTGGCGGTGTCGTTGGAGGACCACAAACGTCGGGAACGTGCCCAGGCGATCGGGCTGTTTCGGTATCAGTTGATCTGCCCTGCCCTTGATGAGGGGTTGTCGACCAAGCAGCGCGGGAAACTTGTCCGCGAGATCGCTGAGCGCCGGCATATCGATCCGTTCGGCGCCCAGCTGCAGGTGGCGCGGGCGACGCTGGACCGTTGGATCCGCCGCTACCGGGCCGGCGGGTTCGAAGCATTGGTCCCGGAACCGCGGCGGTTGGGCACCCGTACCGACACCGCAGTGTTGGAGCTGGCGGTCTCACTGAAACGGGAGAACCCGGCCCGCACTGTGGCCCAGGTGGCCCGGATCCTGCGGACCGCGACCGGATGGGCGCCCTCGGAGTCGACCCTGTTGCGCCACTTCCACCGCTGTGAGGTGATGGGCCCGAGAGCCGGTCAACCCGCCGAGGTGTTCGGCCGGTTCGAAGCCGCTGACCCCAACGAACTGTGGGTCGGCGATGCCCTGCACGGCCCGCGGGTCGGGGACCGCAAGACCTACCTGTTCGCCTTCCTCGATGACCACAGCCGACTGGTGGTCGGGCACCGCTTCGGGTTCGCCGAAGACACTGTGCGCCTGGCGGCCGCCCTGAAGCCGGCGTTGGCCGCCCGCGGTGTTCCCGCCTCGATCTATGTCGACAACGGTTCGGCGTTCGTCGATGCCTGGTTGTTGCGGGCGTGCGCGAAACTCGGGATCCGGCTGGTCCATTCGGCACCGGGGCGCCCGCAAGGCCGCGGCAAGATCGAACGGTTCTTCCGCACCGTGCGCGAACAATTCCTCGTCGAGGTCACCGACACCACCGCCGAGGACCTCACCGCCGCCGGGGTCGATCACCGCGCGGCGTTGTTGGAGCTCAACCGGCTGTTCATGGCCTGGACCGAAACCGAATACCATCGCCGCGCCCACTCCGAAACCGGACAACCGCCGCTGACCCGGTGGGAGGACGGCTGGAACCGCTTCGCCGGGTTGCCCGCGTTGCCAACGGCCGCAGATCTGACCGAGGCGTTCTTGTGGTCGGAGTTTCGGGTGGTCACCAAGACCGCCACCGTGTCGCTGCATTCCAACACCTACCGGGTCGACCCCGCCCTGGCCGGACGCAGGGTGGAGTTGGTGTTCAGTCCTTTTGATCTGGAGACCATCGAGGTGCGCTACCGCGACCAGAGTTTCGGTGCCGCGATCGCGCACACCATCACCCGCCACGCACATCCGAAAGCCCGACCCGAAACCCACGATCCCACGCCACCAGCGGCCACCGGGATCGACTACCTGGCGTTGACCGCCGCCGCCCACCACGAGCAGCTACGCCAGGATGAACGCATCGGTTACCACGCCCTCTACGGCACCGACACCAACCAGATTCCCGGTCAACTGTCGATCGCCGACCTCGACCCTGACAACGAGGCTGATGAGGACGAGGTGCTGGCATGAGTATCGAACGGCTGCAATCGCATTGGGGTTTCAGCCGGATGCCGTTCGGGCGGAATCTGGCGCCGTCGATGCTGCACCGCCACCCCGGCCACAGTGAAGCGATCGCCCGCATCGACTGGTGTGTGAATCAGTGCGCCATCGGGGTCATCACCGCCGAAGTCGGTGGCGGCAAAACGGTGGCCATCCGGGCCGCCGCGACCGCCCTGGACCCCGCCCGACACGTCATCATCTACCTGGCCAACCCCACCATCGGAGTGCGCGGCATGCTCACCCACATCGTGGCCGCCCTCGGGCACACCCCGGTGTTTCACACCTCTCGACTGGCCCCTCAGGCCGCCGAAGCCCTGGCCGCTGAACACGCCGAACGCGGCCGCAACCCCGTACTGGTCGTCGACGAAGCCCATCTTCTCGACAATCATCAACTTGAAGCGATCCGGCTGCTGACCAACCACGACATGGACTCCGGGTCACCATTCGCGGTGGTGTTGGTCGGCCAACCCACCTTGCGCCACCGCCTGCGCCTCGGGGTTGACCGCGCTCACTGAAATTCCCCACTGACGCTCATCGAAATTCCCCACCCGTGTGGCTCCGCCGAGAAGGGCGGGCCTCCCTCGATGCTGCTGGTGTCTGACGCCAGTAGCTCCAGTCGAAGGAGGCCCGCTTTCTCATGCTCACATGGGAGGACGACATGGAAGTACACGCCCTACGAAAACGTGGTTGGTCGATCTCTGCGATTGCCCGTCACACCGGATTCGACCGCAAAACAGTCCGCAAGTATCTGGCCGGCGATGGCAAGCCCGGAGTGCGGGCCAGGTCGGGTCCGGATCCGTTCGACCCGTTCGTCGACTACGTGTCGGCCCGGCTGGTCGAGGACCCGCACTTGTGGGCCCGCACCCTTTACGACGAGCTCGAAGACCTAGGTTTCGGGCTGTCGTATCAGAGCCTGACCCGCAACATCCGCACCCGAGGTTTGCGGCCGGATTGCCAGGCTTGCCGCACCGCCACCGATCGGCCCAACGCCATCATCGCGCATCCGCCGGGTGAGGAAACCCAGTGGGACTGGCTGGAATTGCCCGATCCTCCCGAGTCGTGGGGTTGGGGCAAGAAGGCGTTCCTGTTGGTCGGATCGCTGGCACATTCTGGGAAATGGCGGGCAGTGCTCTCACCGTCGATGGATCAACCGCATCTGGTCGCCGCGATCGACAAGATTTGCCGCGGCCTGGGTGGACTGAGCAGGGTGTGGCGGTTCGACCGGATGGCCACCGTGTGTGATCCCGGCTCAGGTCGAGTCACTGCATCGTTTTCCGGGGTGGCCAAACATTACGGGGTGTCGGTGGCGATCTGCCCGCCGCGCCGCGGTAACCGCAAAGGTGTGGTCGAGAAGGTCAATCACACTGCCGCGCAACGCTGGTGGCGCACCCTGGCTGA
The DNA here is from genome assembly GCF_900637205.1 of Mycolicibacterium chitae. Lineage (NCBI taxonomy): Bacteria > Bacillati > Actinomycetota > Actinomycetes > Mycobacteriales > Mycobacteriaceae > Mycobacterium > Mycolicibacterium chitae. Next base: position 2,315,649 of record NZ_LR134355.1, on the reverse strand, counting down.
CGACATGACCGTCGAACAGGCCCAAGCCAGTGTGGATCGTTTCTCCCGTGTGCGCGGGGACACCCGCATTCGGGCCACCGTCGGCGGGCGATCCTCGGTGGCCGTGGTCGCCAAGGCCGAACCGCTGGCGCCGGTGCCGGCGGCGCCGTATCCGGTGATCGTATCGCAGTCCCGGACCGCCTCGCGCCAAGCGTTGGTGTCCTACCGCGGCAACCGGTACTCGGTGCCACCGGAGCTGGCTGCCGCGCAGGTGACGATCAGCCATCCAATCGGTGGCCAGTTCTGCGACATCGCCACCACGAGTGGGATCGTGATCGCGCGACACCGCATGGCTGCCGACGGGCTCGGTGTGATGGTCCGCGACAGCGGCCACATCATCGCCCTGGACACCGCGGCGATGGCCACCGCCAACCCCGGGCGACCGCACCGCCGCAAGGAACGCATCCCACCCGGCCCGGCCGCCAAAACCGCTGCCGCACAACTGCGTGCGCTCCGCGACACCACCGCCAATTCTGCCGAATCAACCACGCCATCAACCGATTCCACTGTCATCGACCTGTCCGTCTACGAGCGGGCCGCCCAGAAAAGGACCCTGCAATGACCCCCACCCCACGCACCCCGAAAACCACCACCGAGACACCGGCGGCCGCGGCAAGCCGCTATCAGCAACTGCGGTCGCACCTGGCCGAGCTTAAACTCACCGCTGCCGCCGAGGCCCTGCCCTCGGTGCTCGACCAGGCCACCGCCGAGGGCCTGTCGATCACGGTGGCCCTGGAGCGGCTGCTGGCCGCCGAAGTCGATGCCAGCACCGCCCGCCGCCTCGCTGGAAGATTGCGGTTCGCCAACCTGCCCACCCCCGCCACCCTCGCCGATTTCGATGTCGACGCCGCCGCCGGCATCGACCGCGCACTGATCGACGAACTGGGCACCTGCCGCTACCTCGAATCGGCAACCAACGTCCTACTGATCGGCCCGCCGGGCACAGGAAAAACGCACTTATCAGTTGGATTAGCAAGGGCCGCAGCACATGCCGGATACCGCACCTACTTCACTACCGCCGCCGACCTGGCCGCACGCTGCCACCGCGCCGCCATCGAGGGACGCTGGGCCACCACCATGCGGTTCTACGCCGGCCCAACACTGCTGGTGATCGACGAACTGGGCTACCTGCCACTACCAGCTGAGGCAGCCTCGGCGCTGTTTCAAGTCGTATCCCAACGCTATTTGAAGACCAGCATCGTCATCACCACCAACCGCGGGGTCGGCGCATGGGGCGAAGTACTCGGTGACACCACCGTCGCCGCCGCCATGCTCGACCGCCTCCTACACCGCTCCGTGGTCATCAACCTCGACGGCGAGTCCTACCGGCTACGCGACCACCACGCCGCCGCCGAAAGCCTCCGCCGAGCCGCCACCGGAACCCGTCATCCCCTACACTGACCGGTGCTCACAGGTGAGGAATTTCGGCGAGCACACCTGGGGACGTTCGATGAGCGCGATCAGGGTGCTGGCTGCCTTGGATCAGCGCATCGCGGTGCGCTACACCCTGCCCGGAATGAGTCCAGCCGACACCGCCGACTACATCAGCCATCACACCAAGATCGCCGGCCGCTCCGACACCCTGTTCGCCGACGACGCCGTCACGCTGATTCACAACGCCTCCCGCGGGCACCCCCGCGCCGTCAACAACCTCGCCCTGCACGCCTTGACCGCGGCGTTCGCAGCCAGCCATTCCATCGTCGGGGAGAAAGCCGCCCGCATCGCGATCAGCGAAACAGCCTCAGACTGACCGAGATTCCCACCACCACGACCACAACCGCATCACCTCGACGACGATCCCGTCACAGAGACCACCACGGCCCCGCTCACCACACCGAGCGGGGCCGTCCTCATCACCACGTCATCACCACCACCGATGACGCCGACGTGGTCACCGTCAATGACGCGCAACACCAGGACCCGGCACGAAGTGTCAGCGCCGGGCCCTGGCAACTTCAGGCGTCTCTTCAGGTGGCCGCGGGTCCGGCCGCACGCTGTTCGCGCCGGGCGCCCTTGAGACTGTGGCCCCGGCAGACGTCGAATGGATCCCACTCCGGTCCATGTTCGGGCAGCGCGGCCACGTCGGCGATGACCTCGCCGGCGTGGAAGGCACGGAAAAGGTCGCGACCGAGGATCTCGGAGGCACGCATCCTTTTCTCGCCCGCCGAGCTCCTGTCCCGGACCGACATCGCCGAACCTGCCCTGGAAAAGCTGCGTGAGAGCCGCATTCGGGAAGTCGTCGTCCTGGGTAGGCGGAGTCACCTGAACGCAGCGTTCGCCAATGCCGAACTGGAGGAGTTGGCGCACCTCACCGATGTCGACATCGTGGTCGATCCTGCCGACCTCGCCCAAGCAACAGAACATCTGGCGTCCGCGTCCGGACCCGTACGACGCAAGCACGCGGCGCTCACCGGCTTCGCCGACGGCGAGCGAGGCGGCGCATCTCGCCGCATCGTTCTCCGGTTCCTGTCCTCACCGCTGGAACTGTTGGGCACCGACCGCGTCGAGGCAATGCGGATCGGCCGCAACCATGCATCCTTCGACGAGGCAGGTTCCGAGCGCGCAGTTCCGACCGGTGTCGACGAGGTGCTCTCGACCGGACTCGTGCTGCGGTCGATCGGTTACCGCGGCGCGCCCATCCCCGGCCTGCCGTTCGACGATGCCAAGGGTGTCGTACCCAACCAGGATGGTCGTGTCACCGAGCGGGCCGGGACCTATGTCGCGGGCTGGATCAAACGGGGCCCGACCGGAATCATCGGGACGAACAAGAAGTGTGCAAGAGACACCGTACGGTCGCTGCTGCACGACGCCGACGCCGGCCGGATTCCGACAACGGGAACGCTCGATCGGGCTGCGTTCACGGCGCGAATCCACCAGTCCTGCAAGAACATCGTCGATATCGACGGTTGGCGGTCCATTGATGGCCACGAACGGGAAACGGGCGCAGCCACCGGCCGTCCTCGCGCCAAGCTCACCGAGGTTCCCGCGCTGCTCGACGCAGCGGTCGCTCCGCGCCGCGGCACCCGGGGCGCCAAGCGGTACGACGTCATCGTGGTCGGCTCCGGCCTCGGCGGTATGACGAGCGCCGCCTGCCTCGCCGCAAGTGGCAAGTCGGTGCTCGTGCTCGAACAGCACGAGATACTGGGTGGTTGCTCACAGACGTTCCGGCGCAAGGGCAGCTGGGAATTCGACTGCGGTGTCCACTACGTGGGTGGATGCGTACGCGGATCCGACGGAATGATCGCCACCATGCTGCGCGGCCTCGGCATCGAGGACCGCATCGAGTGGTCCCGGATGGACGACGACGGAATCGACACCGTCATGTTCCCTGACCATACTTTCCGGGTTCCGACGAACTGGGACGGTTTCGCCGACAACCTGGCCGAGGCATTCCCCGAGGACGCCAAGGGATTACGCGGCTGTGTGCGCGAATTGCAGCTCATCGGCGACGGTGCCGACCGGGTCAACGACGTACCGTACTCGTATCAGGTTCTGCTGCCGCTGGCCAAACGCCCGCTGGAAGCTGCCGCGATCATCCGAGGACTGCAGCAGCCGATCGGGCGCATGTTCGACCGGTACAAGCTCGGCCCCCATGCGCGAGCCGCGCTACTGTCACTGGTTCACCTCCACAACACCGCTCCGTCGCGGACACCGGCTCTTCTGGTGGCTGCACTACTGCGGGTCTTCTTCAAGGAGGGCGCCTTCTTCCCGACCCGCGGCGGCCAAGACCTGCCCGCGACGTCGAGTGCGGCGTTGCCGTTGCCGACAACAACCGCCCGCTCGACCCCGAAGTCCACGTCGAGATCTGCCTGGTCCGGGTGGCCGTTGTACCATCCCACCAGCCTGCGGGCCGGCAGGCTGCCGGCCAACTGTTCACCGGGAATCCCGAGGCTCTGGTCGTCGGAGGCGCCCACCGCATAGATGACGGCGTCGAACCATTCGGACAGTTCGTCGGCCGTGACGTCGGTGCCGATCTCGACGTTGCCGTGGAAGCGGAATTCCGGCCGGGTGGCCACCGATTCGAACAGGTGACACATCAGCTTTTTGTCTTGATGATCGGGGGCCACGCCGCCGCGCACCAATCCCCAGGGGGTCGACAACCGTTCGAACATGTCGACCTCGACCTTGCGGTCGCTCAGCGGGACGGTCCGACCATCGACGAAGGTTCCGCCTTCGATGCCGAGCAGGTGCGCTGCGGCATACATACCTGCGGGTCCTGACCCAACGATTGCGACCCGCAGCGCCCGACCGTCACTCATGATTCGCTGCCTCGAAATAATCGCGATTGAATCCGGTGTATGCGCTCCACCGTGCGGGAAGCCGACTCTCGTCGTACACGGCGTCGACGGGACAGGCATCGACGCACGCCCCGCACTCCAGACAGGATTCGGGATTGATGTAGAGCTGTTCGGCCCGGGCGAAGTCAGGATCGTCCGGGGTGGGATGAATGCAACCAGCCGGGCAGACCTCCAAGCAGGAGTAGTCCCCCACGCACGGCGCGGCGATTACGTAAGTCACAGTGGCCCTTCCTTCTGATGCGTTGAGCGACGTCAGTCAGCGTGACCGAGCAGGATGCCGAACGGCTTGGCCGTACGACCTGCGGATAAATCCAATTGCACGGTCTTGACCTCGGTGTAACCGTCGAGTGCGTTCGGGCCGAGTTCGCGACCCAGTCCACTCTGCTTGTAGCCGCCGAACGGTACTTGGCAGTTGATCTGGTGGGCGTCGTTGATCCACACGTTGCCGCTCTGGATGCGCGCCGCGATCGCCAGGGCCCGCGCATTGTCGGTCGACCAGATGCTCGCCGCCAGACCGTACTCACTGTCGTTGGCGATGGCGACGGCCTCGTCGTCGTCGTCGTAGGCGATCACCACCAGGACCGGACCGAAAACTTCCTCGCGTGCGATCGGCATATCGTCGCGAACGCCGGACAGGATGGTCGGCGAAACCCAGAACCCGCGCTCGAATCGTTCACCCTCGGGTTGATGTCCACCGAGTTCAATTGTGGCACCCGATGATTCGGCGTCACGGACATACTCGAGGATTCGCGCCTGCTGGTTGGCACCGATGACCGGACCCATGTCGGTGTCGAAATCACGAGTATCCCCCAGGACAATAGTCTTGGCCCGGGCGACCAGCCGCTCGACGAACTGATCATGGAGACGGGCGGGAACGAGCGCGCGGGTACCCGATACGCAAACCTGACCCGAGTACACGAAGCAACCGAAGAGCACGCCGTCGACCGCCATGTCCAGATCCGCGTCGTCCAGGACGATGGTCGGGCCCTTGCCGCCGAGTTCGAGTGTGACCTGCTTGACGGTCCCCGAAGCCAACCGCATGATCTCGCGGCCCACCTGAGTCGAGCCGGTGAACGCGATCTTGCCGATATCAGGGTGTCCGGCGAGATGGGCACCGGCGACTTGCCCTGTGCCGGTGACGACATTGAGTACGCCGGGGGGCAGACCGGCCCGTTCGGCGATCCTCGCGAACTCCAGCATCGACAACGGCGTCCGCTCGTCGGGCTTGACCACCACACTGTTGCCGGCCGCGAGTGCCGGGCCCACTTTCCACAGTGCCAGCAGCAGCGGAAAGTTGAAGGGAGCAATCGCGCCCACCACACCGATCGGCTCTCGATGCACCACGCTCTGGCTGAGGGCCGGGAATGTCGAGATGGGTGCAGCTCGCTGCCATTCATACGATTCGGCGAGATCTGCGAAGTATTCGAAATGGGCCAGCGCGTAGCCGATGTGGAAGCCCGTCGCCTGACGAATGGTGGCGCCGTTCGCGGACAACTCGAGTTCGATGAGTTCGTCGGCGACCGCCCGGGCTGCCGCGGCGATGCGCCGCATGACCAGCGCCCGCTCCTGCGGCGGTATGGCCGACCACACCCCACTCTCGAAGGTCTCTTTCGCCGCTGCGACGGCGGCGTCTACGTGTTCGATGCCGCCGATGGAAACCGTGGCCGCCACGGATCCATCGTTGGGATCGAGGATGGGGTGACGCTCGGAAGTATCGACGTCCCGGCCGCCGATTCGCATCGCATGGTGCCTGACTTCAACTGTTGTCATGCGGACTCCTTGACAGTCGTGACCCTCCGGACCCGCTGGTACAGCGGTCGAGATTCCTCCATGCAACCACGGCGTAACGCGATGGTCATTGGCCCGGAAGGGGCATCTTCCTGCCTCCGACGGGGCAGTGTCGGACAGGTCGGGTGCCGTCGCCACGCCGCCACCGGTCGTGGCAAATAGTCCCGCGCGGAGCATCGATTGCTCCCGCAGCGCCCTACCGTCAGGCGCCGACACCTCTCACGCTGTTCTCTGCAGTTCGAATCGGCCGGCATCGGTCGGAATCACAGAGGAGTAAAACATGGGAACCAAGGAACCGCTGTCCAGGATTCTGATCTTCGGCGCCAACGGACATATCGGAGGTCCGGCCGCCGCGGCCATCCGGCGCGACGCACCCGCGGTGTCGCTTCGACTGGTCACCCATCAGGCGGCGTCGGCGGAGACACTGCGAGGCAAGTTTCCCGAGGCAGAGGTGGTCGTCAGCAACTATCTGGACCTACCCGGTCTGATCGAGGCTTTCGACGGCGTCGACGGTGCCTTCGTCGTGACTCCCGACTTTCTGGACGAAGAGACCGCCATGACCAACATCGTCGCCGCCGCCCGGCATCACAACGAGCTACGTCATCTTGTCCGGCTTGTTGCGGATCCCATCGGAATGACGATCGAAAGGGTTCCGGCCACCCTCAAGACGTCGTTCGGCGGAGGTACCGCAGTCCAGCATCTTCGTGCCAAGCACATCCTGGACCGCAGTGGATTGCCGGTCACCTATATCAACAACGCGGCCTACTTCATGGACAACTTTCTCACCTGGTTCGCGGACCCGATTCAGCGATCCCGAAAACTGGTTGTCCCGCGTAACCGCCGCATGGGGTTCCTGGACCCCACCGATACCGGCGAGTGTGCCGCCGCGATCCTGTTGTCGGAGTCAGCGGGCCACATCGGGCAGATCTACCACCTCGACAACGGACACGACGTCATGCGCTTCGACGAGGTGGCCGAATTGGCCTCGAAGACACTGGGCGAGAAGATCGAGTTCGATGGCACCGACGAGGGCTTCGAGCAACACTGCGGGGACGCCGTACGGGCGTATTACGGCCGGCCCGACGCGGTCGAGTACTACCTGGCGTACTTCCAGTTCGATCAGGACAACGAGACGGTGTGGCGGAAATCGGACATAGTCCAGTTTCTCATCGGGCGCGCAGCGAAAACGCTCGAAAGGTGGTTCGCCGAGAACCGGGAGGCAGTCCTGGGGCTCGTGCCCGCCGGCCGTTGAACCCTCCGAGCCGTACGGCGCGGCCTTGACGGCGCTCCGTACCGGCTCGGACCATGTAGCCATGGCCACGCCGCACATCGCCGATGTCGAGGACTCGGCCGAAGAACTGCTGCGAGCCCTCGCCGTCGAGATGCTCGGAGAGGTCGAGCAGCTGGCGTCCGATATCGGCGACGCAGTCGCCCGGTTGGTCAGCGCTCCTGCAGCTCTTGATGATTCGTCCTATTCGGATGTGCTGCGGCGCTCGACGATCACCAATCTGGAGGCGTTCCTCTCCGGGCTGGCGTACGGCACCCATCCGAGTCCGCGGGACCCTCCGACGGGCGCGCTGGAACTGGTGGACCTCGTCGCCAGCGATGCGCAGGCGCTGCCGGTGCTGCTCCGCATCTACCGTATCGGCGCCGCCCAGACGTGGCGACATGTCGCGGAGCGACTCGGCAGAAGGATAAACGACGCAGCCGTACTCTCTGCGCTCGTTCTTCTCGCCAGCGAACGCCTGAACGACTACGCCGACCAAACCGTGCAGTGCCGACGGAAAAGTGGGACGAACGCCGCCTCGAAGCGTCGCAGCGGGGACTGCAGCGAGATGCACTTGTCCGGGCACTGATGCGCGGCGAAAGCATCGACGTCGAAGCTCTCCGTTACCCGTTCGAGCGGCATCACATCGCGTTCGCAACACCGTCCGGCGAAGGACGTGCAGAAACACGGCTCGGCGCTGCCCACGTTATGACGCAACGGCTTCCGCCCGCACCTTCCATCATCTTGACTGGGCACGCCGGCGCCGACACCGTGTGGTTGTCGTTCGAAACCCCACCCACCCGTGCCCAGATCTTCCAGTTGGCGGGAACATTGTCCGGGCACGTCGGTGTGTCGGCGACGGCTTCCGGTGTCGGAGGGTTCATCACGGTTGCCCATGAGGCTCGCGACACGTTGGAGGCTGCGATCAAACTGCACCCATCGGGTGGCGTCGAGACCTTTCACAGCCGCGCGCTCATCACCACGCTCCTGGCTTCGTCGCCCCGACGAGCGCGTCGATTCGCACAGGTGATGCTGGGCCCGCTGGCGCTCGACAGCCCGGAGGCGGAGCGCCTGCGTAGCACCCTGCGCGCTTATTACGCCTGCGGCGGAAGCAAGGTCGCCGCAAGTTCGACACTGCTCGTGCACGAGAAGACGGTGGCCTACCGGCTGAGACAGGCCAGCCGCCAACTGGGAGTTTCCATTGACGACCACCGCGTCGATACTGAGGCTGCGTTGTCGGTGTTGTCGGTAATGCGTTGACAGGTCAGTCGGCACGGCACGATCGGGGTATGTCCCACTGCAACCATCAGACCAAGACTGCTTCGACGGAGGATAATTCGGCCGTACCACTGACGACCCCGTCATCGATGTCGATTGCGACAGCATTCCGCTGCACGCCGACAACCCGAAGCCATCGAAATAGCCCGCGCCGTGCGGCGCGGACTCGCAGACAACGGCATCACCGTCCGCTCGGGACCGCGCCAACCGCCGCCGACCGATAGCGGCACGGATTCCTAGAAAAAGCCGCTACCGCTGCCGGGCAGCAGCGCCAGTGTGTCCTTGAACATGGCCCGCGCCGCGCCGACCGGGCTGGACCGGCCACCGGAGACGGTGATCTCGCCGGCATCCCCACAACTGAAAGTCACCGCCTTTTCCGGGCCCCGCAGAACACCGAACGGCAACTGGGAGCTGTCGAATTCGCGTAGTGACACCTCGACCACTCCGGGGTTTTCGAGGCGCGCAGCGGCGACATGCCGTACTACTGCGCCATGTCGCCGCGCACGGACGGCCCGGCCTGCGGTGGACTGATCGATGGTCTCCAGAGCACCGTCACAGTCGGCCGGGTCCCACTGCCATAAAAGCGCGGTGAGTAGTCGCAGCTTCGTCGCCGCGTCTGCACCGGACAGGTCCGCCGATGGGTCGGCTTCGGCGATCCCCTTGCGCTGTGCCACCTTTACGGCTGCCGCCAACGTCTCGCCTTCGGCGAGGGTATCCAAGACGAAGGTAGCTGTCCCGTTGAGACATCCGCGTACCTCGTCGACGTCGAAGCCGCGCAGCACCGTGCGCGCGAAATCGCCTGCGGGCAGGGCAGCGCCGGTGGCTCCCGAGATCCGAATTGCGCGACTCGCCCTCCTCGCGGCGGTCTGCAGCTCGCTCCATCCGGACAGCAACGGTGATTTGGTGGCGGTGACCAGGTGTGCACCATGGGTCAGCACCGCAAGCGCGTCCGACAGCGCAGCCTTGGCACGGTGCGCATCTGAGGGTACGGCCTGCACCGCCACCCGTGGCCGAATTGTGGCGAGGGCGTCGGTCAGCGACGCGCGCGGCTGCCAATCCTCTTGCGGCGACGGTGGTCCGGTGGCGCCGACTCCGAGCATGAGTTCGCGCGAACTGGTGCGGATCCCGGCTATGTGGAGATCGCAGCCATATCGTTCGCGAACGAGCTCACGGTTCTCGCGGACCAGCCGAGCGTAATGTCGACCCACCGGGCCATAGCCGAGGAGAAGTATCGGCACTGCTGGAATGCAGGCACGGGCCGGATCAGCCGTGCCGGCCGACTCTTGTGACCGGTGCGAATCAGTGTGCGATCGTCCCATAGTGCGCCTCCGCTCCGGCCAGAATCAAAACTCTGGATGGGACTACCTTAAGTACGTCAGGCACCCGATCTCGTGGCCGATTCGCGGATTGCCGCTCAGCGGTTGACGACGGCGGGTGGCTTCGCCACTTGCAGAAGACGCTTCGCGCGTTCGCTTCGCCGTGGAATCAGCGGGGCCTGCACTCGCGCCGGTTCCGCGATGGCCGGTAAAGCCGCGGATGCAATGCGGATGCGAGCGGCGAGACCACGCAAGACGGTTTCAGCGTCACTACCGACAAACCCGTTGACCCACGCCCACAGCGAGGCTGAGAGCCCTGGCGGTATGGCGGTGTCGCTGGAGGTGAACCGTCGCAACAGCTCGATGATCGATTCCCGGTACTCCCCGGCCCCGATCCGTATGCACAGACGCATCCGCGTTGCCTCGTCGAGAATGACGTCGGCTGCGTCCAGTAGAGCCCACACGAAGGTGAACTCCTCGGCTCGATTCATGGCTACATTCCTCCTGTTGGGCTGACGGTCGGAAGGGACGCCGTCGGGGCGTCCTCGTCGACTGGGCCGGGACGAGCCGCCGCCGACCCCTGCGCATTCCTCGCACGCCCGATACCGGTGCCATCGAGGTCATCGAGGATGGCTTCCTGGGCGGCTGGCGGCAGCGTGTGCAGGATCTCGCGCACGCGGGCCTGCCGACGCGCCACACCCTGGCGTTCGGGCATACCCGGGGTCGCCGAGAGCTGCGGGGGCACACCCTCGATCTCCTCGACACCACCGTCGTGCTGGCCCTGCTCAAGCATGGCCGCCTCGGCGGCCGCGGTGGCCTCGTCCTTCTCCTCCGACATACCGATCGGCCCGATGCGCCGACCGTTGAGGAACTGCTTGACCACCGGCTCCTCCGAGGTCAGCAGAACCTCGCGGGGGCCGAACATGACCAGCTTCTTGCGGAACAGCATGCCGATGTTGTCGGGCACCGTGCGGGCGATGTTGATGTTGTGCGTCACGATCAGCACCGTCGCGTCGATCTGGGCGTTGATATCGATCAGCAACTGCGACAGGTAAGCGGTACGCACCGGGTCCAGACCGGAGTCCGGCTCGTCGCACAGGATGATCTTCGGGTCCAACACCAGGGCGCGGGCCAGGCCGGCGCGCTTGCGCATACCGCCGGAGATCTCACCGGGGAACTTGTGCCCGTCATTGGGCATACCGACCAGGTCCAGCTTCTCCATCACGATGGAGCGGATCTCGGACTCGGACTTCTTGGTGTGCTCACGCAGCGGGAAGGCGGTGTTGTCATAGATGTTCATCGACCCGAACAGCGCGCCGTCCTGGAACAACACACCGAACAGGGTCCGGATCTCGTAGAGCTCCTTGGCCGAGCACTCCAGGATGTTGGTGCCATCGATCACGATCGAGCCGCGCTCGGGGCGCAACAGGCCGATCAGCGACTTCAGAAACACCGACTTACCCGTACCCGACGGGCCCAGCAGCACGCTGACCTCACCGGCGGGAACGGTCAGTGTGACGTCTTTCCAGATCTTCGACGACCCGAACGACTTATTCAGGTTGGTCACGTCGATTTGGACGCCCATAGATCAGATCCTTTCTGCAGAACTCGGTTCGAGACCCATCACACGCAGCCGCTTGCACATGGGCTGGTCGGGACGAAATCGTCTGGTGACGGTGCAGCGGGATCAGCGGGTGGTTGATTCTGGGTCAGGTCGACGCTGTGCTCCAAGTGCGGGGCGATCGGGACAAAACTGCAGAAGAACGAGAACGCCAGCGTGCAAGGGTCTTCCACAGGATCGGCAACCGCCGGCGACGCGGCGGAAACCCCGATGACGGCGAAGACAGTTACTGCTGAGCAGATTCGTCGAAGAACTGGATATACCGCCCGCATCATCTGCTCCCTATCCGATCGACATGGCCAGGTCACCCGAGAGGGCGCCGAGTTGCTGCGACCAGGAACCCCAGTCGTGCTGACCACCGGCCGGGAAGTCGAAGTGCCCGTTACGCCCGCCGATCGAGCGGTAGTGCGAATAGAAGGTGCGGTTGCTGCCCTGCGCCTGCGCGCAGTCGTTGATCATCGCCACCGGATCGCTGCACGTCGTGGTCTGCGGGCTGAAGATCCACAGCCGGGTGTTGTTGTCCACCAACAGCTGGGCGTGTACGTCGGGGTCGTGCCACTTCCACCGGCCGAACTGCACCGGGCCCCACATGTTGTGCGTATCGACCCCACCGAACTGCGCCATCCCGGCGGTGATCGCGCCGTTCTCGTAGGTGCGCGACGGGGTCAGGAACCCCGACAGCGAACCCGCGTAGCGGAACCGGTCGGGATGGAAGGTAGCCAGCATCAACGCGCCGGTGCCGCCCTGCGAAGCGCCCACGACACCGTGTCCGCCGGGCGCCAGTCCCTTGTTGGCCGCCAGCCAGTTGGGCAACTCGGTGGCCAGGAAGGTCTCCCACTGCCTGCTGCCGTCCTGCTCCCAGTTGGTGTACAGGCTCCATGCCCCACCGGCCGGGGCGACCACCGAGATGCCCTTACCGGCCAGGGTGTTCATCGCGTTGCCCGCGGTCACCCAGTTGCTGACACCGGGGCCCGCGTTGAACGCGTCGAGCAGGTACACCGCATGGGGGCCGCCGGCCTGGAAGGACACCGGGATATCGCGGCCCATGGCCGCCGAAGGAACCATCAGCTGCTCGACCCCGTCGGCTATGGCCACCGCGGCGTTCCACAGCGAAATCGCCAGCACCACGGTCAACGCCACGCGCAAAGCTGCTATCGGATAACCCATGTCGAAATCCTCCCGACGGCATGTGTGGGCACGCCCGTGGTGTTGCAATCATCGAGAGCGATCCTCATCCGGTCATCCCCGGTCGGTACCCGGCCGCCGATTCCCGAAGCCGCGTGATCTGCGCAGGGCGTAGTTCGTTGGCAGCTTGACTGAGCAGGTAGCCGGCCTGGTATTCGTCCGAGGATCCGAAATCGCGCCCCACGTCGCCGACGATGACGCCATATGAGTCACCGCGCGCAATCCTGTCGCAAATGTCGTATCCGTATCGCACTGCTCTATCGGCATTCTCAACGGAGTAGCCTGGGCGAACCGTCACGTTCACCAAGTACGCTGAGGGGGACCCGTTTGGTGGTCCACTCGTTATGCGACTTGGGGTTGGTGGGTCGTGGCCCACTGTAGAGCGAACTCGGTCGGGGTGAGTTCACCGTGGGCGGAGTGGGGTCGGTTGGCGTTGTAGTCGATCCTCCAGTCTTCGATGATCACGCGGGCTTCGCGTAGGGAGTCGAAGCGCCAGGAGTTGAGCAGTTCGTCGCGCAGGCGACCGTTGAATGATTCGATGAAGGCGTTCTGCCAGGGCGAGCCGGGATCAATGAAAAGTGAACCAGCACTGTTGAATCGGCACCAATCGCTCACGGCGTGGGCGACGAACTCAGGACCGTTGTCGAAACGCACGTACCGCGGCGCCCCGTGGGTCAGCGCCAGGCGATCCAGCACGTCGACGACGCCGTCGGCGTTGATGGCGCGGTCGACCTCGATCGCGAGTGCTTGGCGGGTGAACTCGTCGATGACGTTGAGCATCTTGATGGTGCGGCCATCGGCGGTGGTGTCGAACTGGAAGTCCATCGCCCAGATGACGTTGGGGCGGATCGGTGACATCGCGCCGACGGCGACGCCGATACCGGTGAGACGCTTTTTGCGGCGCCGCTGCGGAACCCGAAGGCCCTCTGCGCGCCACAGTCGACGGATGCGCTTGTTGTTGACCTGCCAGCCGGCGCGGCGGGCCATCTTGGCCGCCCGTCGCCACCCCCAGCGTGGCCGGTCAGTGGAGAACTTGCGCAGCCAGGCCCGCAACTCGGCTTCCTCGGTGGTCACCGGCGCCGGGGTCAGGCGCATTGTGGACCGGTGGATGCCCACGACGGTGCAGGCGCGGCGTTCGGACACCCCGAACCGCTCACGCAGCGCCGCTACGGCGCTGCGCTTGCGGTTCGGGGTCAAAAGTTTCCCGCCGAAATCTCCTTGAGCATGTCGATGTCGAGAGCCTGATTGGCGACCAGCTTCTTGAGCCGGGCGTTCTCGGCCTCGAGCTCTTTGAGCCGTTTGGCCTCGTTGGCCTTCATGCCGCCGTACTGGGCTACCCAGCGATGCCAGGTCGATTCGGCGATCTCCAGGTGCCGACACACCTCAGCGAGCTCCTGGCCGCTCCCGAGCAGCTTGTTGCCCTCGGCCAGCTTGCGGATGATCTGATCCGGCGTATGCCGCCGGCGCTTGTTCGATGCCATGTCGTTGTCGATTCTTCCTTGCCCGCAGACCGGGCAACAGAGTCGCACAACGACTGGACCACTACGAGGGGCTCACCTCAACGCGACCGTGTCCGCGCCGGCAGGGGCGATGCCCGCGACGCTCAGACACGTTATCGTTGCCAGGCACGTCACGGCACCGTAAGTCATCCGGCGGCCGAGAGCTGCTGCAGCCAGACAAGTTCCAGAGTTCCGGCTCACATTTTCACCACCTAGTGGTCGATGTCACTCTCACCAATGGAACCAGTCACTGTCGGCCGAAGCCAGACCCAATCAGTACTGTTTTGCTCTCTCGATCGGGATACGCGTTCGACGTCGCGGCCCTGGCAAGCACACGTCGCGTTTGGCATTCGTGGCCCGGACCAAGTAGCTCGCGTAACCGCTCCCGAGCACGCCAGGACCTCGACATCACAGTTCCGGCAGGAATATTCAGTATCGCTGCAGTCTCGGCATATGTATAGCCGAGGACGTTGGCGTAGTAGACCGCCTCGCGCACGCCCTCGGGTAAGGAGCTCATCGCTTCTCGAAGAGCGTCGTCTCCGACACGTTTGAGGGCTTCGGTTTCTGCGGACTCGCATATTGGTAGTTCCAGAGCATCCCAGTCGCCCAGTACTTCGGCGGAGATCTCGATCGGCCGTCGAGCGGTTCTTCGATGCGAATTCGCCCATCGGTTGTGCATTATTCGGAACAGCCACGCGCTGAGGTTGGTCCCCTCCGTGAACGTATGGAACCCCACGAAGGCATGCATCAACGTTTCCTGCAGAAGATCCTCTGCGTCACAACGCGTTCGCGTCAGTCGTCGCGAATGACGAGCCAGCGCCGCGAGAAACGGTCCCACATCTGCGGCGAATCGGGCCGAGGCGGCGTCCGCCGACACGTTCACACCACCCGGCTCCATCATCGTGGTAACTCGTCAACGACAGCGCGTGGCTTTACCGACTGACTCGTCACACCTACTACTCCCTTTCGGACGGCACGGCGCCTCCACGAAACTTCGAGCGCCGCATGTCGTCCGCGGTTCTGGCCGCCGTCAACCCGCTCAGCGACACACTGATTCGTACCAGCGAAGGCGGCGCCACGACCAATGATCGGGCGTCAGCCTGAGGCCACCCAACGCTGAATTCTGACACGCCGCCGAGGCGACCGCTGTCCCCGGCGCTACCGACTCACTCGGGCTTACCGTACAGCGCAACCACCACGCTGCGGTCCAGGCTGTTGGCCGACCACACTCCCATCTCGGTATTCGCGCAATCAGCCATGACCCCCATGGCGACAGGGTCGCGATACCACCGATTGATGATGTCGACACCATTGATCGCAAGCGCGGGGTTGATCGCCACGGTTTGAGAAACCGACCCGTGATAGCCGGCGGCAAGCGCTCTGCTTTGCGGCGTGGAGCCATCGGATCCGAGATCACCACCGAGCGCGCGGTTGTTCAAGACATCGTTGGTGTGCCACTGGGCTGCCAGTTGCAGTTGGCGGTTGATCTTGACGTCATTGGTGCAACCGGCCTGATGCTGCACGGTGAACACATTGGCCACCACACTGTCGTTGAGACGCTTGTTGTTCGGCACCAGCGTGTTGTTATCGTCCGCCATGGCCGGCGGCGCCGACAGCGCCATCACCGTCACGGCAGACAAGGCGACGGCTGTAGTCGCCCATCGGCAACGCTGCATCTGACGCTCTACTCTCGACGAGATCGCGGGCACCCCGATTATCGTTCTCCCACTGCGGGACAGGTTCATGGTCTGCTCACCTACACAGGATCGAATCGATCGACAAGCCAACGATTGTCGACCTTGGCCAGTGACACGCGAACGCTGGACGACGTACTCGTCGGCGCGTCCTTGCCCACAGTCACAGCCTGATTCACGAAGAGCAGCACAACTGCTCGATCATCAGAGGCAGACACGGACGCTCCCGCCGGAATGGTGGCTTCGGCTGCGATCTGCTTCTGTTGCGCGCCGGGAATGACGACGTCGCGGGTGAGCGAGGTATAGGTTTCCAGGAACTGGCCTGTCAAATGAGCACGAGCGGCGTCGAGGTCCTTCTCGACGGTCTCAGGACGGTATGACAGGAGCGCGATGGTTGCATCAGTGGCAGCGCGAACGGACTCCGTGGCGGCGACCTGATCGCTGTGAGCAGTGTCGTTCTGCCACTTGATGACACCTGCACCGACTGCCAGCGCTACCGCCAGTACGCCGACACCTGCGTAGGTTGCCTTACTTCGCCACTCCGACCGTCTGCGGTGCGGGTGGTCACCGTCCGCGAGAGGTCCTGCCGTCGTGACCGGTACAACCCGCAACACGCCTTCTGTCGACCCAGGTTCGTCGATCACAACCTCGGCGGAATCGGGAGGGGTAACCGGCGCATCGTCGACACTCGCATCGTCTGCCGCATCGCCACTTCCGCTGATGCGGCCTGAACTCTTCCGAAACTTCACGGGACGAACTCCACACGCGAGACTTTGATCTGACCGTCGAGCTCTTGAACCGAGATGCGCATCCGCCACGCACGCGGAGCAGGCTCGGCGCCTGCTGTACTTGTCGTCTGCACTGATACGGCGATCAGCGCTTGGGCTTCGTTCGGTGCCTGCGATTCCAGCGCCGCTTCAGTGATCGTGCCTACCGACACCGACTGAGCTTGTTTGACTACTTCGACGAAAGGCTGAGCACGCTGGGCGAACTCATCGTGAAACTCGCCGCCGGCGGTTTCCATGATTCTCTTGACATCGTCGTCCGCTCGTTGCCAGTCGATGGTGGTGAGGTTGAGAGCCGCTTGCCGTGCGGCCTGTAGGAATCGCATGGCGTCTTGATGAGCGCTCCGAATCTGGTACGCCTGGAACCCCCACCACCCCAACAGTCCCGACAGTGCGACCACAACTGCCAGTCCGATCACGATCGGCCGCCGCAACGACAGGATCGTCGATCGTCGCCTACGCGGTGTCGCCGATACGCCGTCTTCACTGCCGACGTGAGAGTCAGCGGATGCCGACCCTTCGCTCACGACGACATCATCCGCGGAATCAGCCGGCACAGTCAGGGTGTCGGGGGAAGAAGCATTGTCTCCCATGTTTTTTCCTTCGGTGCGGTTTGGGCAAGGTCTGCTTGGGTGTAGCTACGGCCGTCCGGTCCGATATAAGAACCCGTGGCTTGGTCGTAATACGCGACCGCTATCGGTGGTGGCGGCACTCCCTGCTCTTCGCCGGGCCGCAATTGCGGAATGCCCTGCCCGCTCAGCGTGGCGTTCGGATCACCCTTCCAGTTGAACCCATTGTTGAGGGGCACGAAGTTCTGGTCGCTTTCGCACTCCTTGACCGTGGCCGCCCTCTTGCCGGGCACCGTCGCGCACGGTGTGTTGCGTGCGCCACGCACGTTGAACGGTGCATCCTGTGGCACTCGACAGTAGAGGTCACCGGGAGCTCTTTCGGGAGCGTCCTGCATGGCGGCAGTGCGAGCTTGCTGGGCGGGCAGGTAGCCGGTGGTGCACGGGGGTGGCAGGTTGAGATTCAGATTGAAGCTCAGGTACAGGCCCTTGTAATCCTGCTTGGTGTGCACATTGGCGGCGTACGAACCCTGTTCGACGGCCAGCAACTGCGGCAGCAACACCAGCAACTGCTCGATGTTGTCGTGGTAGGCCAGCCCCACCTGTCCGACGCTGACCAGATTGGCCATCAGCACCGGCAACGTAGCTTGCAGCCGCTCGACGAGCTGGCGGGCTTCACCCAGCGCCGGGCCGCCCTGGGTGATGACACCCCGCACGTCGTTGTCGTGCTCGGCAAGCTGCCGGGTCACCGTCGCCACATGCGAGGCCCAGCCCTGAATCGCCGCCGACGTCTCAGTCTGCGAGTCCAGCACGGGTTTCACGTTGTCGATCAGGGACAACATGGAATCGAGGTTCTCACGGGCATCGATCGACAGATCGGTGGCGCCATCGACGATCTTGGACAGCTCTGGCCCGAGCCCCCCGACGGCCTCGAACGATTCGTCGATGACGGTCTTGAGGTTTTCCCGGGGGACGGCCTTCAATCCCGTGACGACGGCATCGAGAACATTGTTGATATCGCGGGGCACCGTGGTGTCCTTCAACGCGATCACATCGCCGTTCTTCAAAGACGGTGCCGATCCGTTGCGAGGCAACAATTCCACGTACTGTTCGCCGATGGCCGATTGGCTGTGGACCTCGGCGACGAGATCGCTGGGTACTGCGACATCCGATCTCAGGGTCAAGTCGGCGACCACACCTGAGTCATCCAGGCGTACCGATTGCACACGGCCGATCTCGGTACCTCGGTAGGTGACATTGCCACCCTCGTACAGCCCACCGGTCGTCGGCAGTTCCATCGACACCGTGTAGTGCCCGATGCCGAACAGTTTGGCCGGCAACTTCATGTAATTCACGCTCATCAGGGTCAGCGCGACAAGCGCCAGGACCGAGAAGATGGCCAACTGTATGCGTGCTTGGCGGTTCAATCGCATCTCAACGCCCCTGATCCATGCGGTAAGGAGCGGTGAGTGGATTGCTCACTCCCCCGGGTCCGGCGGTCATGCACGGACTGGGGAACTGGCCGATGGTGCGCCCCCACTGCAATTCCAGCCACGTCAGATCGCACTCCCACCGAGTACCGGTGAAAAAGCCGGCATCGATCCGGCTGAGCGTCAGATCGACCACGGCGGTGAGGTTGGTGCTGTCGCCTCGTTGGAACTTGTCGAGGTTCTCGTTGGAGAAGGGATAGGTCGGAATCAGGCCGAGGGATTTGGTCAGGCTCGGCCCGGCGTTGGCCAGCGACTCCAGCACAGGTCCGACGTGCTGGAGTTCCTTGACGAGATTCTCCTTGCTCTGGTTGATGGTGTCGGTGGTCAGTGCACTGAACTCGCCCAACGCGTCAGCAGCCTCGGTGAGGTTGCCGCGCTGGTTGTTGAGCACAGCCAACGCCTCGGGGATCGTCTCGACTGCGCGATCGAGGACCGGTTGCTGTGCGGCAAACTTGCCGACAAGGTTGTTCAGACTGTCCGTCGCGGCGATGATGTCCGAACTCTGATCGTTGAGATTGCCGGCAAAAGTAGCCGACTGCTCGACCAGGCTCCGAAGATCCCCCTCACGGCCGCGGAACGCTGTACTCAGAGACTCGGTGACGTCCCCCACCTGGCCGATGCCACCTCCATTGAGCACCAGCGACAGCGAAGCCAGCGTCTGCTCAGGTGACGGGAATGATCCGGTCCGCGACAGCGGGATCAGCGCTCCGTCGCGAAGCCTCCCCTGCGCCGACTCGTCGGTCGGCGGCCCCAATTCGATGTGCAGCGAACCGAATATGGTTGTCGTCCCGATCTTGGCAGTGGCATTTGCGGGTAGGACGACGTCACCGTTGAGGCGCATCGAAACCAGGGCGTGTTGGCCTTGTAGCTCAATCTTCGACACATGCCCGACCGTCACATCGGCGACGCGTACCCGTGAATTCGGATCGATGTTGCTGACGTCGGGCATCTGTGCCTGCACAAGATAGGAGCCCTCGCCCTTGCCTTCGGTACCGGGTAGCGACAGCGAGTTGATGCCACGCCACCCGCACCCCGACATCGATACGCACACCACCAACGTGGTCAGGACTGCCACGGCACGACGCTTGAATGCGGTGGTCACGAGCCACCGCCGGGAATCATCATTCCGGGAAGGCCGGCAGTCGGGTCGGTCGAGGTCGAAGGCGCAGCCTCGGCCGCCAGCGGGGCACCCGGCACCGAGACGGCCTGGTTCGGCTGCGGCGAATCCGGCAGCGGCGGAACGTAATCAGGTCTCATCCAGTCCTCGCTGTAGGTGATTTCGTTGGGTCGCGCCTGTGTGCCCACCAGAAGGTTCTCCCCCAACGGTGGGAAGTTGTACTGCCGGTTCTTCACGATCGGGGCCAGGTATTGCACGCACAGTTTGGAGGCCTGCTCGGCACCCATGCGGGACGCCGCCTGAATCGCACCGCACAGGAATGAGATCGGGTTGGCGAAGTTGTTGACCATCAGCGCCCCGGTCAACGAACCGTTGGCCGGTTCGTAGATGTTGTTGAAGTTCGACGCGGCGGTGGGCAGGATGTGCAAGACCTGCTCCAGGTCATCAAGACTCGCGGTAACGGCCGCCGAAATGGATGCCAACTTATCCGAGGCGGTGCCGATCGGTTCGCGGTTCTCAGCCACGAAGCTCTGCACGTCACCGACGACGGAATTGAGATCCTGCACAGCCTGCCCGATCTCGTTGGGGTCATCGGCCAGCAGGCCGGTCACCTCCGCGAGGTTGACGTTCAACTGGCTCAGCAGATCTCCGCTGTCGCTCAGGGCGGTCACCAGAGTCGAAAGGTTCTTGATGGTGCCGAAGATGTCCTTGCTGTGGTCACCGAGCGCCGACACGGTCTGCGACAACTTGATCACGGTGTCGCGGATCTCGGGCCCTTGTCCCCGCAAGTTGTCAGCTGCAGTGTTGATCAGG
Source organism: Mycolicibacterium chitae (assembly GCF_900637205.1). Lineage (NCBI taxonomy): Bacteria > Bacillati > Actinomycetota > Actinomycetes > Mycobacteriales > Mycobacteriaceae > Mycobacterium > Mycolicibacterium chitae. The sequence continues at coordinate 2,294,893 of NZ_LR134355.1, read as the reverse complement.
GAACCCAGGGTGCTCACACCGCCCGGTTCCGTCGGCTGCAGCATGTCGGTGATTCGTTCCAGTTGTGCGCGGACGTCGTCCCATTCCACCGGCACCGCAGTGCGTTCCAGCGGAATGACGGTGCCGCCGGTCATCGTGGCACCGCCTGAGTACGGAGGTGTGAGTTGGATGGCCCGGCCGGTCACCAGTTGAGGGGACAGGACTACCGCGTTGGCCTCTGCCGGTACCTCGTACTTGCTGTCGACCCAGAAGGTCACCTTCGTGCGCTCCGCCTCGGGTTCGATCTTGTCGATCTCGCCGACGTTGACCCCCCGGATACGTACGTCGTCACCTTCGAACAGACCCGTGCTGTTCTCGAAGTAGCCGACGATCATCATCTTGCCGATATGGTCGGCGAGCTTGACCACGACGAAACCTGCGGCGACCAACACGGCGACCAGCACGGCGGCCAGCACGACCCGCGGGTTGCGAATCCACGTACTCACGGTTGGCCTCCTGTCGGCGGTTCACCCGGAGCCGGCACGAACACCGGCGAGGGTGTGGGTTCGGTCGTGGACTGCACGCCCGACGGGTTTGGAGCAGGTGGACCGGGCGGCGGCCCTCCCGGCGGCGGGGCAGACAGCGGGGCCCTGTACGGGTAACAACCGGTCGGACCGGGTAGCGGGATCCCAGGCGGCCCGCACCCCGGATCCCCTGGGTTGCCGGTGATGGCATCGGGAAGAGTCAACTTGGGGTCACCGCCCTGACCCGTGCGTGGATACGGCACCGGCAATGCGGGGGTGCCGGGCTGACCCACCTGCGGGTCGGTGCGCTCCGAGGGAAGCAGCACGTTCGGGTCGAGACCCAGATCGGAGAACGCTGCATCGACGAAGGGTTGAACGAACTGTCCCGGCAACAGATTGACGACGTAGGCCTTGAAGAACGGGCCTGAAGCCACCGTCTCGCCCAACGACAGCGCATACGTACTGAGGCCCTTGACTGCCTCCTGGATACGCTCTTTCCTGTTGTCCACAATGGTGAGGACCCCGTTGAGCTTGTCCAACGCCGGCTTCAGTTCTTGACGGTTCTCGGCGATGAACGCTTTGAGCTGCTGGGAAACCGCGGAGATGTTCATGGACAGCTGGTCCAAGGCCGCACTCTGAGAACGCAATTGGACGAGCAACGCGTCGGTGTCTTTGATGAGACTGACGATCCGGTCGGTGCGCTGTGCCAGTACGTCGGTGGCCTTGGCCGCGTTATCCAACAACGAGCGCAGTTGTTCGTCGCGGTTGTTCAAGGTGTCGGCGAATCGTGCGACACCCTGAACAGCGTCGCGCAACTGTGGCGGCGTGTCAGCGAAAGTCTCTGCCAGTGTCGACAGGGAGTCAGAGAGCTGGTTGGTGTCCAGGCCACTGATGGTCGCCGCCAGATCGCCCAGCGCGTCCGGCAATTGGTAAGGCGATGTGGTCCGATCCAGAGGAATCGGTCCGCTCAGTTGCTCCTCGCCACTCGGGACCACATCGAGCTCCTTGGTTCCCAACAACCCTTTGGTTGCGATGGCAGCCTCGGTCCGCTCACCCATGTGGATGTCCCCGGGCACGTCAAACGTGACCAGCACGCCTGGGCCCTCGAGTTCGATATCGGTCACTTTGCCAACGGGATAACCCGACACCTGCACGGTGGCACCCGTGAAGAGACCGCCGGCATCCTCGAAATAGGCCGAGTATTTCTCATTCTGATTGACAAACGGCAACATCTGGTTTCCGAGTGCTCCCGCCACGACTGCCGCGACCACAACCAGGCCGATGGCGCCGATGACGAGCGGATTACGTTCGGAGAAGGGTCTGGTCATCCTCATTTCGGCGCACACCGCCCGGTGGTCTGACCCGCAACTTTGACAAAGACCGGTTGGCCGCCCTTGCCGTTGAGCTTCAGCACGACATCGCAGAAGTAGAAACTGAAATAGTCGCCGTACATGCCCTGCCGATTCAGCATCCGATATTTGTCGGGCAGCTCGTTGAGGATCCTGTCGAAGTATTCGTGGTCGAGCAGGATATTGCCTGCGACGCGGTCGGTTTCGGCGACGATCTTGCGGACCGGCTCACGGGTCTGGGTGAGAAGGTCGGCGATCGAGCTCGTCGCGGCGTTCGTGTAGGCGACGGCGTTCGAGATGTCGGTCTTGCGCTCGGCCAACCCGTGGACCAGTTCCGACAGGTTCGTCACGGCCTTGCCCAGCTGATCACTCTGGCCGCCCAGCGAACCCAGGACGACGTTCAGATTGTTGACCACCTCTCCGATCAGGACATCACGGTCGGCCAAGGTGTTCGTGACTGCCGCGGCCTGACTCAGGAAGGACCCGATGGTCGGGCCTTCGCCCTGAAGAGCCTGCACCAACTGACCGCTCAATTCGTTGACCTGCTGTGGATCCAGAGCCCGAAACAACGGCCGGAAGCCGCCGGTGACCGAATCCAAGTCCAGCGCAGGTTGGGTCCGTTCCAACGGGATCGTCTGTCCCGGGCGCAGCACGCCGGGCTCACCCGCACCGTCGAGCAGCGTCATATAGCGGCCGCCGATGAGGTCGTCGTAGCGAATCTCGGCACGTGTGCCCCTGGTCAGTACCGCTTCCTGCCCGGCGGTGAAATCCACCCGGACGGTCGAGTCCCGGTTCACCGCGATATGGCTGACTTTGCCAACCTCGACTCCGGCGACGCGGACCATGTCTCCCTCACGCAGGCCGGTCACGTTGGTGAACTGAGCGCTGTACTTGTTGGAGTCCCCTCCGAACCGGAACTCGCCGAACACCACGACAGTCGCGGCAAGCGCCAGAGCGCAGACGGTCATGAAGAGGCTGAGGCGAAGAATGATGCGCTTGAGGTCCTTGGTCACGGTGTTCCTCCTTCCTGGGACGTGACGGGGGTAGCAGCGGGCTGAGCAGGTACCGCCCCCGGCGGCGGCGCCGGCGCCGCCGGGACAACTGCCGGGGCGGCGGGCGGCACTCCCGGCCAGAGCGGGACTCCGCCGGGGCCATAGAGCGCGGCGCCGTACGGCGGCGCGCCGGGATAGGGCACCGGACCCGGCGCCGGGCCAGGCAAGCACTGTCGGATGCTCGGAGGTTCCGGTACGCCGCGAGTAACCGGCAGATAGTTCGCGTAGCAGGGACTTCCGATCCCGGGATTGGGCCGGATGTCCAGCCCCCTACCCCACCCGGTGTTGGTGATCAGCTGGCGGACAGGGAAATTCTTGGTGACGTCGGGCAGCGACCCACACCCCGGTCGTCCACCCGGACCGCCCTTGGCGCCTACGACCGGCAGGTGTTCGGGGTAGGAGTAAGGGTCGTTGCCGGGCAGAAGTGCCACGTCGACCACGAAGGTTCGTCCGTCACCGCCCCAGATTCCCTTGCCGTTCTCGATCAGCCAGTCCGCACCCTGCAGCGAACAGGTATAGCTTGGGCTGTACATGTTGAGCAGTTGCGTGGTCGGTTCCAGGCTGTTGATGGCATCGATCAGGTTGTGCTGACTCGAGGCGAGCAGGCTGGTTCCGCTCTGTGAGAGCCCGATGGCGTTGAGCAGCAATCCATCAAGAGAGTCCTTCTGCTCAACGAGCGTCGAACTCGTGGTCGACAAGGTGTCGAGGATGGTCACGATGTCGTCTGCCGCTACATCGTAGGTGTCGCCGAAATCCTTGAGCGAGCGGATATCTTCGCGGAAGACATCGTTGCGAGCGTTGAGTTCGGTCAGAACCACGTTGAGGTCCGAGGTCGCCCGCCCAATCCGCTCGCCACGCCCGCGCACCGCATCGGCGACGGCGGTCAGAACCGAATTCAGCTTGACCGGATCGATCAATTCGAGAAGATCCACGACATTCTCGAAAACGGTGTTGACCTCAGCGGTCACGTTGGTGGACCGCAAGTGGGCGCCGGCCGCCAACCGTTGTGGACTGGGATCTGCGGGCGCGGTGAGCTGCACGAACTTCGCGCCGAACACCGTGGTCACCGCGATTTTCGCCTCGACGTTGGCGGGAATGTAGCGGATCTGGTCGCGGTCGATGTCCAGCTTCAACTGGGCGCCGCCTTGGCCGCCACTCGATATCTCGCTGACCCGACCGACGTCGACGCCGCGCAATTTCACCTTGGCACCGGTTTCCAACACCAAACCGGATCGATCCGATGACAACGTCACCGGTATCACCGACCGGAAGGTACCCAAGAACGACGTGGCGGCAATGAAGACCAAGGCAACCACCGCCACTATCAGAAAGACGGGCCACCATCGGTTCGAGATGCGTTGCTCCCCGGGTGCAGAATTCACGATCAACCCGCCAGTCGGAAATTGCCGGACTGTCCATAAACGGCCAGTGTGACTCCCATGAGCACGATTGCGCCGACGACCATCGACGCACGCACGGCGCGACCCACGGCTTCACCCACCCCTGCGGGGCCCCCGCCCGCGGTGTAGCCGTAGTAGGTGCAGATCAGCATGACCACGACGATCATCGCAATGGTCTGCGCGAAGGACACGACAAGGTCACGAGTATTGAGGAACGTATTGAAATAGTGGTCATAGACGCCTCCGGCTTGGCCGTACACGAAAACGGTGCCGTAACGAGCGGCAAGGAAGCCCGCCATCAAAGCGACGGCGTAGAGCGGGATGACCACAATGGTTCCGGCGAGCACACGCGTTGCTGCCAGGTAGCTCACGCTCCGGATGCCGATGACCTCCAGCGCGTCGACTTCCTCGTTGATCTTCATTGCACCGATCTGGGCGGTGGCACCTGCGCCGATGGTTGCGGTGAGGGTGACCTGGGCGGTTCCAGGAATGATCAGTCGGGGGATGAAGAAGGCGGCGGCGAAGCCTGTGAAGGCTTCAACCCCGATGGACCGAAATTGGGTATAGCCCTGGGCAGCAACGATTGCACCGGTGGTCATGGTCATGAAGCCGACGATGACAATCGTGCCGCCGATCGAAGCGAGTGCCCCAGAACCCAGACCCATCTGGGCGATCAGTCGCAGCACCTCGGGGCGGTAGTTAATTGCCGCGTCGGGAATCCGAACCAGGGTCATGAAATAGAACCGGGTCTGCGCCCCGAAACGGTCCCATCCGCCAACTACCGTGGCCTGGGCACGCGCCATGCGTGGAAATCGTTTTGACGCTATGGATCTGGCTGTCGGCTGGGTCACGTTTTGTCCCATCTCATTGCAGTGTGAATTGGACACCGATGGCGGTGACGATGACGTTGACGGTGAAGAGCACCATGAAGGAGAAGACGACTGTTTCGTTCACGGCATTGCCCACACCCGCTGGTCCGCCGCCCACCGAGATTCCCTTGTAGCAGGCGATCAGGCCGGCGCCCAACCCGAACAGAAAGGCTTTGATGATCGACACGACGACGTCACCGAGTCCGGTCACCACCGTCATCCCGGCGACGAAGACACCGGCCGACACATTCAAGGCGAAGACGCAAAAGACAAAGGACGCAACCATTCCCACAAGCACGACCAGGCCCATCAGTGCCACCGACACGGTGGTGGCGGCCAACACCCGAGGGATGACCATAGCCTGGATCGGATCGATCCCCATGACACGTTGAGCGTCCAGTTCCTCGCGGATCGTTCGCGCACCCAGGTCGGCGCACATCGCCGTCGCACTTGCGCCGGCCGTCACCAATACAGTGACGATCGGCCCGATCTGATTGACGATGAAAAACGCAGCGCCGGCACCTGAGAAATCGGCGGCGCCGAACTCACCCAGGAGAATGTTGAAGATGAAGGTGTTGATCACCGCGTAGGGGATGATCATGAGAACAGCGGGCAGCATCGAAACCCTTGCCACGAACCAGGACTGACTCAGAAACTCCCTCCAGGCCAAGGGTGTCGTGGCAATACCCACCAGCACGTCCAGCGTCATGCCGAAAAAGCTCCCCACCGCACGGATGGGTTTCGTGAGGGTGTCACTGGCGAGCATCATGCGATCACCCGACCGCGTCGAGTACACGACTCGTCAGGACAAGCGGGGGCGAAATTAGTCATAGCGCCTCGCGACGTGAAGCGCCTGGCTGCTCGACCGAGCGGTGAAGCCAGTGGTCATGTTTTGTGGTCATATCCTCATCTTCTAAGTGCGTGTGATTCGCCGAGGCCCATCGCTCACCGGCGAACGAGCCTCACCCACTGTTCGAACGTTGCACCTCTGGCACATAGGCACTATCGTCAGACTCGAAATTGACGCTGGAGTCAACCGATGGGCCGCCGGCAAGACCGAGGGAACAGCGCGAGGCCAACCGCTTCGACGTGTTGCCCTCGCAGAAAATCACTTCGGTGTTGCTGACCATCACAGCCCCTTTTGGTGACCGATCCGCCTTGCCTCTCCACTGACTGAGGCAATGTCGCGGTATAAGCCTCGACCCAGCGGCCCAACACTACGTCGCGGCGGAAGTGTTGGTTCTATCTCTGACATAACTGCTGTGATGCAGATTACGTGCGCTCCATCGGGTCGCACATCGCCCGTTGGGGTAGCCGCACTCTCCCGTTCGGTCGATATTTGCCGTCTCGGCGCGCATGCGCGGCCTACCCGATCCGGACGCATGCGGGACGGAAGCCGCCTGCCCCTCAGCGGCACAAGCCGCAAGTCCAAGCGTGCCAGCCGATTGCCCCCTTCTGGGCTGCGCAATCACTCCTTCGGGAGGCGAAATGGCTGCGTGCTTTCGTGACACTTCATGGATAAGTGTGTGGCCTGCTGTAGACAAGCCACGGCCCGCAGCGTCGAGCCGCCGGTGAGATCGGAGAACCATGACGACAGCTCTCGAACAATCCGATTCCCCTGCGACGGTCGTCGTCGGTGCAGGCCATGGGGGTGGCACGCTGGCTGCACAGTTGAGGCAACAGGGATACCGCGGTCAGATCATCCTGGTCGGCGCCGAGCCACATCTGCCCTACCACCGTCCGCCGCTGTCGAAGAAGTTCCTCTCGGGTCAGTACGAGCAATGGCTTCGCCCCGACGACTTCTACACGTCTCAAGACATCGACGTCCGGGTGAATACGACGGTGTCCGCCATCGACCGACCAGCCAGACGCATCATTACTGCATCCGGTGTCGAAATCGGCTACGAGCACCTGGTATTGGCCACCGGGGCAACGGCGCGCAAGCTGGACGTTCCCGGTGGCTCACTGGAGCGGATCCTCACTCTTCGCAACCTCGACGACGCTGCGCAACTGCGCAGGATCGTGCCGACTGCCGGCAACGTTGTCATCGTCGGAGGCGGATACGTCGGCCTGGAGGTCGCCGCGGAAATTTCAGCCCGTAGCGCGGCGAAGGTGACGGTGTTGGAGCGCGAGCATCGGATCTTGGCACGGGTGGCCAGTCCGACGTTCTCGGATCTGATGCACCGACAGCACGCCAGTAGAGGCATCGAAATACTCACTGAGACAGACGTAGTCGGGTTCTCCGGCGACAGCAACGGGGCAGTCTCGGCGGTTCGGCTGTCCAATGGGGATGAAATCACTTGTGGCGCAGTGTTGGTGGGCGTGGGCGCTGTCCCGTGTGACGGGCTCGCAAGGTCTGCTGGATTGCTCTGCGACAAGGGAATCGTCGTCGACGGGGAATCACGTTCCAGCGATCGCTCGATCTTCGCCATCGGTGACGTTTCGCAACGGAGCCTCGGCGACAGCGCAGAACCCATCCGGTTGGAAAGCATCCCCAACGCCGTTGAGCAGGCCAAGCAGGTAGCCGCAGCCATCACCGGCAGCCCGATCCCGCGCCCGGAGGTGCCGTGGTTCTGGTCGGACCAGTTCGACCTTCAGCTCAAGATCGCAGGATTGATCCGCGCGGACACAGTCACCGCGGTGCGCGGCGACCCGGATACCGGAAAGTTCGCGATCTTCCATCTCGATCAAAATGACACCGTCGTCGCCGTGGAGACGTCGAACAGTCCGCAATCCTTCATGGCCGGCAAGAAGGCGATCGCCGATCGCAGTCGCGCGGTTCCGGGCTTGCTCTCAGACCCTGCTGTGGGCTTCAAAGAATGCTTTGTGAGCCAATGATTTCCAAATGTCCCGGCTCCGGTATCACCGCTAGAACGCGATAGAAAGGCACACCATGCAAATTTCAGCCGCAGTAGTACACAAGGTCGACTCACCTTTCGCCATGACCGAGGCGGAGCTGCAGCCCCCAGCCGCGGATGAGGTGCTCGTTCAGATCGCCGGTGTCGGCATCTGTCACACCGACATCGCCATCCGGGATGGCCACCTACCGTTCCCGCTGCCCGGTGTGCTCGGCCATGAGGGCAGCGGCACCGTGCTGGCGGTCGGCTCCGATGTGACGGAGGTCGCTGTCGGCGACAAGGTTGCCATCAGCTTCAACAGTTGTGGCGAATGCCGAGAATGCTCGAAGCAGGATCCTGCCTATTGCCACAAGTTCATGGAGGCCAACTTCGGCGGCGTACGCGCAGACGGATCGACGACTCTTGCGGCCGCAGGAAATTCTCTGGGCTCCAACTACTTCGGCCAATCATCGTTCGCCACGCACGCGATCGCGCGCGAACGCAATGTGGTCCGACTGCCCGAAGATTTTCCGATCGAGCTCGCAGGACCTCTCGGTTGTGGCGTACAAACAGGAGCCGGCGCCGTTCTGAATTCTCTGGATGTCCAACCAAATTCGACAATTGTGATCGCGGGCGCCGGCTCGGTCGGGCTGTCAGCGGTGCTCGCAGCGGTGGTTCGGTCCGCCACGACGATCATCGTGGTGGAACCACACCGGAGCCGGCGTGAACTGGCTGCCGACCTGGGTGCAACACACGTGGTCGATCCGGCAGACGGCGAACTCTCGGCCCAGATTCGGGCCATCGCGCCGTCGGGAATCGACTACGCTCTGGACACCACGGCGGTGGCGGCCGTGGTCGAACAGCTGGCAGCGTCGCTCGGGGTGCGGGGAGTGCTCGGCTTGCTCGGTGTGCCCGCCGATCCGCAGGCGAGCTTCAATGTCGGATTGTTCCAGGTACCCCTGCTGGGTATCACTATTCGCGGCATCGTCGAGGGCGACTCCGACCCCAAGACCTTCATCCCATATCTCGCGGATCTGCACAGCAAGGGCCAGTTTCCCTTCGACAAACTGATCACCACGATGCCGCTGAGCGAGATCAACGAAGCAACCGCCGCCCAGCACCGCGGCGATGTCGTCAAGGTGGTTTTGACTCCCTGACAACGGTTCGCCGCTTGCTGGTTTCACGCGCAGCGGCCTGGTGAACGAAAACCGAACTCACCCCGCCGAGAGTGGATCCTCTGTAGGACACTTTCGGCGGGGTGAGTTCTTTTGCGGCAACCAGCACGTCGCTTCGAGACCCGGTGGCACCGCCCCGGTGATTACGTAGGCCCAGGTCGTTGCAGAAGCCGGGGCCCGACTGACCCAGGAACGCGCGATCTGCCTACGTCAGTTCCACTCGGGCAACATCGCATCGATGTAGCGGGCACCGTGGCCCCCCGCCGGCAGAATCTCCGCGACTCGCTCCAGCACAGCAGGCGAGACCTCGATATCGGCGGCCGCGGCGTTCTCCTCTACCCGAGATGCCTTCCGGCTGCCGGGAATCGGCACGATGTCGTCACCCTGCGCAAGCAGCCAGGCCAGCGCGAACTGTGACAGCGAAGCACCCAGTGATTCGGCGAGGCCGGCGAGCTGTTGCATGGCCTGGGTGTTCTTGTCGAAGTTCTCGCCCTGCCACCGCGGGTCATATTGACGGATATCGCCGTCAGAGTATTCAGTTGCCGGTTTCGCGGTGCCGGTCAGGAATCCTCGCCCGAGCGGCGAATACGCCACGAAGCCGATACCGAGCTCGCGCAGGGTCGGAAACAGGCTCTCGACGTCGCGCTCGAACAACGAGTATTCGGTCTGCAGAACCGATACCGGCTGCACCGCATGTGCGCGTCGAATGGTCTGTTCGCCTGCCTCGCTGAGTCCGAAGTACTTGACTTTCCCCTGCTCGATGAATTCCCGGACAGTACCTGCAACATCCTCGATCGGAACATTCGGATCGACGCGGTGCTGATAGAAGACGTCGACATGATCGACGCCCAGATTGCGCAGGCTGTTGTGCAGAACCTCGCGAATATGGTCGGGACGGCTGTCGACACCGAGGTCCGGAGCTGTGAAGCCGAACTTCGTCGCGAGCACGACATCGTCGCGGAAGTCCTTGATTGCGCGACCCACGATTCGCTCGTTGTCGCCCCACCCGTACATCTCGGCTGTATCTATATGGGTGATGCCCAGTTCGTAGGCGCGCTGGATAGCAGCGGTTCCACCTTGTTCATCACCCTCGCCGTACGCGACGGAAATGCCCATCGAGCCGTAGCCGATCGCCGACGAGGTCAGCCCGAGATTTCCCAACTGCCGCTGTTGCATTGGATTGAAGTCCTTCCGATTGTGGTTTGACGGTCGCAGCCGATCGGTCTCAGCCGATGTCCAGAGTGCTATCAGGTCCGGCCACGGTCAGATGGCCGGCGCCGGTTTCTCGTCGGTTGTCGAGAGACGCTCGCTTCTCAGGTCTCGCTTGAGCACCTTGCCCGTCGGCGTACGCGGCAAAGACTCGACGAATTCGAAGGTGCGGGGCGTCTTGTATCCGGCAATGGCCGATTTGACGAACACACGAAGGTCGTCGGGGCTGGTGCCCTGCTCACGCAGCACCACGACAGCGTGCACCCGTTCACCCCAGCGATCGTCCGGTAGGCCGATCACCGCACAATCGCGCACCGCAGGGTGTGCGGAAAGCGCGTTCTCCACCTCCACGGAGTACACATTCTCGCCACCGGTGACGATCATGTCTTTGAGCCGATCGACGATATAGAGGTAACCCTGGTCATCGAGGCGCCCCACATCTCCCGTTCGCAGCCACCCGTCGACAATGGCGGCGGCGGTGTCATCGGGACGGTTCCAGTAGCCCTGCATGATGTTCCCGCCGCGCACCGCGATCTCGCCGACGGATCCGACCGGCAGAACTGCACCGTCGGCGTTCTGGATGCGCACTTCGGTGTGCAGCAGCGCTCGACCGGCGGATTCCAAATGACCGAGTTGATGGTCTGACGGCAGCAGGAACGTCGCCAAACCGGCCAGCTCGGTCATTCCATAGGCCTGGGTGAAACCCGCGCGGGGAAATGCGTCCATGGCCTTTTTCAACAGACCCTGAGCAATGGGTGAGCCCCCGTAGAGAATGCTCTCGACACAGCCCAGATCCCGACCTGCGGTCCCCGGATTGTCGACGATTGCCTGGATCATCGCTGGCACCAGGGTCATACCGGTCACCTGCTGTTGTTCGATCACATCGAGCAATGTGTCCGGATTGAACGCCGGCACCGAAACATGCTTTCCACCCAGCAGAGTCTGGACGATCCACCCGGTGAAATCGGCGAGGTGAAACATCGGGGCGACGTGCAGATATGTGCCGCCGGCACGGAACAAACCGTGGCCGGCGGCGCCCAGGCCCGAGGTGACGATGTTCGCGTGACTGAGCATGACGCCTTTGGGGAAGCCGGTGGTGCCGCCGGTGTAGAAGAGTCCCGCCAGAGCGCTGCCCGACCGACGCGCGTCGGCTATGGGTTCATGCTCGGCGATCAGACCCTCGTAGCTGAGCATCCCGTCCGGACACGGAGCGTCGCCACAGTGGATGAGGGTCGTCAGGCCGGGATAGAGACTCTTGAGCGCAGGACCGAGGGGCGCGAACGCGTCGTCCACGATCAACACACTGCACTCGCAGTCGGCCAACGAGTAGGCGATCTCCCCGGCGACCCAGCGGGTGTTCACCGGGGTCAGAACCGCATCAGCCCAGGCCGTCGCCAGGATCGCTTCGGTGTAGCGGTCCGAGTTGAGGGCGAGTACACCCACGCGGTCATGCGACCGGACACCGAGTCGGCGAATTGCGGCGGCCAACCGGGCAACGCGGTCAGCAACCTCGCCGAAGGTGCGGGTGCGATCTCCGTGCACGGTCATCACCGCATCGGGGTCGCGCTGCAACGACCGATGAAATCCTTGCGTCAAATACATCGAGATACTCCTAGTCGTCGCCTCGTGGCGCTTGGCCGACATGAGGTTCGCCCTTTGCGGACGGCAACGCCTCCCACCGACTCAGTGAAGGACGCTACGGTCGGACCTACTGGACGGACAGGGCCAAAGCGAGCAAAGTCACTCACCGTTTCGCTACCTCACTTCCCCTGACGAGGGGAAACGTCCCGAGGCGTACGCTGGTGGGAGGTTTGCTGCTTGCATTAACAGTGGCGCCGATCACATAATTGCCGGGCCCCTGCCCCGGATGGATGGACGAGGGTGAAGAACCAGCAGGAAGGTGCGGTGACTGAAGGTGACTGAGACGGACACGCAGATCGACGTGGGATCGCACATCGATCAAGCTCGCGAGATCCTCAGTCGAACTGCGGGATTTCTCGGCGATCGCGATTCGGTCCACCAAAGCTTCAGCAAATGGGATCTGTATGCGGCAGATGCGGCGCTCTCGGACGCCGCTGCGAAACTGCGGGAACGCTGCGCCGCCGGCGAAGAAGCGATGAGCAAGCTGCAGGCCTCGGCCCTTCAGTTGCAGGCCGCCCAGCTGCAACTGACCCTCAAGGACACCCTTCTCACCGTCGGTAGCAGCCGCATCAATGCCGCTCATCGTGCGATTCACCGTCTCCGTGACACGCGGTCTCTGAAGGCGCTGACCGAGCGGGCGCCCCGCGAGGTGTACGAAATCGGATTCACCCGGGTGTTGTTCTCCCGCCTCGAGAACGGCATCTGGTACGCCTACTCGGCGTTCGTCGGGGACGATGCCGAGCAGGCGAACACCATGGTGGAAGCGGGATTGTCGAACCCACGCCGGCTCACCCATGTGTTGCCGGAGTGTGAGATGGTGCGCCGGGGAACCCCGATTCTCGTGCTCAACGCCGTCGATGACCCACGGGTGTACCCCGAGCTCAACAACGTCACCCGGAGCGTCGGCTATGTGGCCGCCCCGGTGTTCAGCTGGGGCTCCGCTGTGGGGTTGCTGCACGCCGATCATCACACCGGCGTCCAGGGTGTGCACGAGTTGGATCGAGATGTGCTGGGCGCATTTGCCGAGGGACTCGGGACCGCCTTCGAGCGAAATTCGCTGCTCGAACGCCTGCGGTCGATGCGCCAGGCCGCCAGCGACTACCTGCAGACAGCGAATGCGCTCGCGGACGATTTCACGGTCGACGTACTGGACCTGGCCGGGCCCGCGACGCCCGTTGCCGAATCGATGCTCACCGACGAGTTCATCTCGCCGCCCAACACCGGTCGGCGCGCCGGGCCGGACTCGCTTGCCGACCTGACCGCTCGCGAAAGAGAAGTCCTCAAGGCACTCGCCACCGGCAGAACCAACGCGCAGATTGCTGCCACCCTTTTCGTGAGTGAAGGCACCGTGAAATCTCACGTCAAACGCATCCTTCGGAAAACCGGGGCGAGCACCCGAACCGAGGCGGTGTCAATGCTCCACCGCGGACGGAGTGCCACCTCCGACGCGGTGTGAGAGCACTGACCTCGGGCAGCTCACGAAGTTGATTTATCCGTCAACCCTCGCGGGTGGGGACCGTCAGACGTAAGCCGTCACACTCACCGGTCACCACGAGTTGGCAGGAAAGGCGGGACCGCTCACAGTATTCGGCCGTGAACTCCAAGAGCTCGCGTTCCTCATCGGATGGCTCTCCCAGTACCGAATACCAGGCCTCATCGATGTGAACGTGGCAGGTCCCACAGGAGCAGGACCCCCCACATTCGGCATCGATGCCGGGCAGGTTCTCGTTGACAGCCGCATCCATGACTGAGGTGCCTACCGGAACGTCCACAGTGGCGGAGGTCCCGTCGGGCAGCTCATAAATGACCTTAGGCATCTGACTTTTCCCTGGTTGAGTTAGGCTTTGGCGAAGGTAAACCGAGCGGGCACGTGCCGAAGTCCGCCGACGAAGTTCGTGAGTGCGACCTTCGGTTCACCCGTCAGTTCGATTTTTTCCACGACCGGCAGCAGTTCTTCGAGCAAGACCCGCATTTCCATTTTCGCGAGGTGCATGCCGATGCACATGTGCGGGCCGTACCCAAATGCGATGTGCTTGTTCGGTCGGCGATCGATGATGAACTCTTCGGGTCGATCCATCACGTCCTCGTCGCGGCTGCCCGATTGGAACAGAAGCATCAGCCGTTCGCCGGCCTTGATCTCCTGCCCGCGCAGCGTGTAGTCGGTGACGGCACGCCGCGTGAAGTGCTTCACCGCGGACGCCCAGCGCACCCCTTCGTTGACCAGATCCGGCACCAGCGACAGGTCGGCCCGCACCCGGTCGAGCAGTTCGGGCTGCTTGGCGCACTGCAGCAAGATGGTGGCGACGGAGGTGGACGTGGTGTCGTGGCCGGCCGTGGCGATCGCGATGAACCAGCCGTAGCTGTAGCTCTTCGGGAAGTACTCCCCGTCCGGGGTTTTCGCGGCAGCGATGACGGTGGCGAGATCCTCACGCGGGTTTGCCCGCCGGTCTTCGACGAGTGCGTCGAAGTACGCGTTGAAATCGGCCACCGTGGCCGTCCACTGCTGGGCAGCGGCTTCGGGGGACAGCGGTTCGACGTCTTCGCGCTGGGTATCGGGGTCGTTGGTGCCGAAGAAGTCCTGAGTCAGCGCCATCATCCGCGGCTCATCCTCAGGAGGCACACCGAACAGGGTCATCATGACGTGCAGCGGATACGCGAGCGCGAAGTCATTGACCACATCGATCTCACGATCGCCTTCAGCGATCAGGCGACGGACCGACTCTTTCGCGTTCGCCCGGATCTCGTCCTCCCACCGCTTCAGGTTGGCCGGCCGGAACCAGTCGATACCGATGTTCTTCACTTCGGTGTGCTGAGGCGGATCGAGGTAAGGCAGCGCATCCATCACACGGAGGTGGCCACCCAACAGCTGCTTGGTGAACTCGTCTCCGGCCTGCGTCTGCAGCACGCAGTGATTCGTCCCGCCCGCGATGAACGTCTGCGGCTGGCGTTCCACTTCCATGATGTCGGCGTGCTTGCTGATCAGCCACAGGGGGTCGTAACCGTCCACCTCCACGCGTCCGACCGGCGCATTGTTGCGCAGCCATCGGTATGCCGCGAAAAGAGCGTCCTCATCGACGTGTCCTTCCGGCAGTACGATCTGGCGAGCGATCTCGTCGGGGATCAGGACCGAATCAGCGACCTGGGTATCCGTCATGGTTGCCTCTTTTCCTTCAATTGCGTTGTGTGAAAGTGTTTGCAGCCATATCCCCTGGCTCGGGGCTTGTACATCTGGAATAAGTCTGCGACCAGGAACAGTGATGCGCGACACTCCATCGGGTCGCTTAACTGCCCATATAGGGATATTTCGGTACGTAACGGCAGGTGAACGACGATGGACCGCCAAACACCCGGAATTACCGGACACCGTTTGGGCGCGCCACGTCCCCCGTGCGTTGCGAAATGCCGCCGGTATGGCCCGGCCCGATTTCGCGTGGCGAATTTCTGCCGAATTGCACTGTGGCGCCGAGGCGCCTGACGCTAGGTCTTCAGGTGCTGCAGCATCTGCTCGACCCGATTCATCTTGACCCGTGGCCTGCCGGTCGATGCTCCTGCCGAACGCTCGTGGCGATCGAGTCGTCGCCAGTCCTCGTAGGTCACACGATCGGGCACCCGGGACGCGATCCGCGCCCCCGCCTCGTCCCGGTCGAGCGCCGTCGAATCAGAAAGTCGACCGAGGCGGACGTCGTCGAGAAGCGCGCGGACGGTGTCGCGTGCGCACTTCTTGTTGGTGCCGAAGATCCCCTTGCGCCAAACGATGCCTGGCGATAGTCGCGCCGCCCCAAGACACGAACCTCGCGAAGACTGTTGTCCCGCAGACATTCCAAGGCGCCGTCGGCAATATCCGTTCATTCCAGATGCGGAATGGGTGTGGTGAGAACACGGGCAACATCCAGCGCGACATTGCCGTTACCGATGACCACTGCTCGATGCCCAGAGAGGTCGACATCGAGATCGGCGTACTTCGGTTGGTCGCTGTACTAGCCGACCAGTTCGCGGGCCGAAAGGCGGCATGTGAGTTCCTTACCTGGCGGGTCCAGATTCGCGTCGTCCGGGCATCCGACCGCATAGATGACAGCGTCGTACCAGCCCGTGAGTTCAGCTGGCAGCAGATCGCGACCGATACCGACGTCGCCGAAGAACCGGAAGCCATCGCGCGCAGCAATCGCGTCGAAACACCGGCGACGAGCTTCTTCTCCGGATGATCTGGTGCAACGGCATGTCGGACCAACCCCTAGGGTGTCGGCATACGCTCGAACATGTCGACTTCCATCGACCGGTCCACACGGTCGACAAGACGGCCGTTTAGCCATGTGCCGCCCGCGTATCCAGCAGGTGTCCTGCCGCATAGAACCCTGCCGGCCCGGCCCCGACGATCGCAACGCGCATCAGATGAATTGCGAACGATTGATGGCCGAATAGTTAACGAGCTTAGGTAATCATTCCGCAGGCGGCTTCGCATATGCCGCATTACAGTCGCTCTGTTCGCTGGGTCATGGACGCCTCCGGAACAACGGATCTCAGCTACCCGTGACTGAGCCTGCTTGTCGCTTCACTCGGCATGTCCGAGCAAGATGCCGAACGGCTTCGCTTTCAGGCCGGTGGACAAATCCACCTGCACCGTTTTCGCCTCGGTATAACCGTCCAGCGCATCGGGCCCGAGTTCACGGCCGATGCCACTCTGCTTGTATCCGCCGAAAGGCACCTGACAGTTGATTTGATGTGCGTCGTTGATCCACACACTGCCACTCTGGATCCGATCCGCAATTGCCAGCGCCCGGCCATTGTCGGTGGACCAGATGCTGGCCGCCAGACCGTAATCGCTGTCATTGGCGATTGCGACCGCTTCGTCGTCGTCGTCGTAGGCGATGACAACCAGTACCGGGCCGAACACTTCCTCACGGGCGATCGGCATGTCGTTGGTAACGCCGGACAAGATGGTCGGCGACACCCAGAAACCGCGCTCGAACTGTTCACCGCCAGGTCGACTGCCACCGAGTTCAACGGTGGCACCATCGACTTCGGCGCGCCGGATGTGGTCGAGGATCCGCGCCTGCTGCTTTCCATCGATCACCGGTCCCATGTCGGTATCGAAGTCGCGCGTGTTGCCCAGGACGATGGTCTTGGCGCGTTCGACCAACCGGCGCACGAATTCGTCGTGTAGCCGTCTCGGAACGAGTGCGCGAGTACCGGATACACAGATCTGACCCGAATACACGAAGCACCCGAACAGCACGCCGTCGACAGCCATGTCCAGATCAGCGTCGTCGAGCACGATGGACGGACCCTTGCCACCGAGTTCCAGCGTGACTTGTTTGACCGTTCCCGAGGCCAATCTCATGATTTCCCGGCCCACCGACGTCGATCCGGTGAAACCGATCTTTCCGACATGAGGATGTTCGGCAAGGCGGGCGCCGGCGACCCGTCCGGGCCCGGTGACGACATTCAGAACGCCCGGGGGTAGGCCATTGCGTTCAGCGATCCTGGCGAATGCCAACATCGACAGCGGCGTCCGCTCATCGGGCTTGACAACCACACTGTTGCCCGCCGCCAGAGCGGGGCCAACCTTCCACAGCGTCAGCAGCAGGGGGAAATTGAATGGAGATATCGCGCCGACCACCCCGATGGGTTCGCGATGCACCACGCTCTGGCTGAGCGCCGGGAAATCCGAGACGGGTGCTGCACGTTCCCATTCGTAGGTCTCGGCCAGACCGGCGAAATATTCGAAATGCGCCAGCGCATAACCGATGTGAAAGCCGGTCGCCTGGCGAATGGTTGCACCGTTGGCCGCTTGTTCCAGCTCGATCAGCTCATCGGCCGCTTCGCGCGCCGCGCCGACAATGGCGCGCATGATCGCAGCCCTCTCATGGGGCGTCTTGGCCGACCATACTCCGCTTTCGTACGCTGCCTTGGCTGCGGCAACGGCGTCGTCGACGTGGGAAGCATCTCCGTCGGGCACGGTCGCCACCACGGATCCGTCGCTGGGGTCGATGATGGAGATTTTTCCCGCGGTATCGACATCGCGCCCACCGATCCGCATCTGGTGGTGCGTGGTTTCGACCGTGGTCATATACCCTCCTGAAAGATTCTTCGACTATCGGCAGCCGGAGCGCGAGATCCCCGACAGCATGGGCGTCGCGCCGTACCGCGGACGCCGCGCATTCGGACCTTCATTTGTTCGCCGGCAGGAGCGCCAGAGTTTCTCCATGCAATCACGGCCTGTGAGCGAGGTCACCAACCCGGAAGCGGCAACTTTGTGCCTCCCCCGGGATAGCGATGCCCATCGGCCGTCCTATACGTGGACCTCCCGGTGCCCACCGAACGCCTCCCTCATCGCGGACAATGCCTTGTCCGCATAGATCGCTTCACCCCTGGAGCTGAAACGTTGATAGAGCGCCGCAGTGAGTACGTGGGCCGGGACGCCGAGATCGACGGCTGCCTGAACGGTCCAGCGCCCCTCACCCGAATCGGCGACGCGGCCGGAGAACCTCTCGAGGTCCGGATCCTGGGACAACGACGCCGCGGTGAGATCCAACAACCAGGACGATATGACGCTTCCGCGCCGCCAGACCTCGGCGACGTCGTCCAACTGAAAGTCATAGTTGTAGAAGTGCGCGTCACCCAGTGGTGCGGTCTCGGCGTCGGCGCGGCGGTCCGAGGTGCCGGCACCCGCGCTCCGCAGTATTGCCAGCCCCTCGGCCAGTGCTGCCATCTGACCGTATTCGATGCCGTTGTGCACCATCTTGACGAAATGACCGGCACCCGCGGGCCCACAGTGCAGCCAGCCCTGCTCGGCTGTCGTAACGGCATCCGGACGATTCTGCGTTCGTGGCGCGGAATGAACACCGGGAGACAATGTTTCGAAGATCGGTCGCAGTTGCTCGACTGCGGCAGCAGTCCCGCCGACCATCAAGCAGAAGCCGCGATCCCGGCCATAAATGCCGCCGCTGGTGCCGACATCGACGAATTCGATGCCCTTCTCGGCCAGACTTTGGGCGCGCGAGACGGCGTCCCGGTAGAAGCTGTTGCCGCCGTCTACCACAACGTCTCCGCTGAGCAGAAGTGGAACCAGGTCGCCCAAGACAGCTCCGGTGAGCGCGGCAGGCACCATCAACCAGATGATCCGCGGTCCCGGACCGCCGGCGTCGACTGCGCCGGCAAGGGAGTTCGCGACGATGGCACCGCAGTGCTCCAACTCCGCGGCCGCCGCTGGGTTCTGGTCGTAGACGACACAGGTATGACCGGCACCGTGTAGTCGTTGTACGAGCGCCGAGCCCATCCGCCCCGCGCCGATCATGATCAGCCGCATTAGCTTTGGGCTCCCACGACACTGCCGATCGGCGCGGTCAGGACAGCCGGATCAAACCGTCGTCCCCACGATTGCGCAAGGATTCGGGCGCGTTCGGCGAACCCTTCGGGTCCTCCTGCGTACTGCTGGATGTAGTTGACGGCGCCGCCTGTCCAGATGGGATAGCCGACTCCGAGTATGGATCCGACATTGCCCTCGGCCACCGAGTGCAGGATCTTGCGGTCCAAGCACGCCGCTGCCTCCAGTGCTCCCGCAAACAGTAAGCGTTCCTGAATTTCGACGAGGCCGACCTCGAGGGTTGCAGGTGCGAACTGGTCTTGCAGACCCTGCCACAGATGACCTCGGCGGGCCTCCGGGTAGTCGTAGAATCCCCTGCCGGACACCTGCCCGGTCCGGTCGAGTTCTCCCACCATGGTGTCGAGGACTGTGCGCGGTGACGAATCGTCGGAGTCGGCAGCGTGGTCTGTCACCGCATCGATCAGTTCGCGAAGTTCCGGCAGGCCAATTGCATCGGCAAGCCGAAGGACACCTGAGGGAAAACCGGCCTGATAGGCGGCCTGCTCGATGGCGGCCGGCGAAACTCCATCGGAGAGTAGGCGCAACGCCTCACCGAGGAAGGCCGCCAGTACCCGGTTGGCGTAGAAGCCCGCCGCGCCGCCCACAACAATGCTCGTCTTGTTCATTGCCCGGGCGAGGTCGACCACCACGGACTTGGCATGGTCGTTGGTGGTGTCGGCGATGGCGATTTCGGCGAGCTCCATCCGGTCGACCGGGGCGAACAGATGAAAACCAACTAGATCCGACGGGTCAGCGACGTGGTCGGCGAGGTCGGCGAGCGCCGTCCACGACGAGTTCGTGGCGACCGCTGTCCCTGCGCCGACAAGTTCACTCACCTGGCTCAAAACCTTGGTGCGAGAGGCGAGGTCAGAAAACATCGTTTCGATCAGGACATCGAAGTGACCGGTAATCGCGTCATCGACACCGTCGACCACAACGGTATCGAGACCCGCGTCTTGGCACAACTTCTCAATTCCTCGTCCCATCGGATTGTCACCGAGGATGAGTACGCGTCGGTGCTGCAGTCCTGAGCCGTCCGTCAGAGCCCGTGAGCGCGCTCGCGCTGATCGCACATCGAAGAATGTCCCTTTGATGATGTTCGACGACACCTGACCGCCGACAAGTTGGGCACAGTACCGGGACTCGATTCTTTGGGCATTGCCGAAGTCGACGAGGGTGCTCTCCACTGCCGTGGAGACGATCGCCTGGACGGCATCCGACGGGGCGCCGCGGGTCTTCTTGCGGGCTTTTGCCGGCAGCAGAGCCAACATCGACGCGGTCTCCGGGTCGCGAGCGCTTCCACCGGGAATCCGGTAACCGCGTTCATCCCAGGGTTTCCGCGAGAGCGGGCCGGCCGCAAGCCACCGCCGGGCCGCCGGCACCAGGTCGTCGTCGCTGCCGACCAACTCGTCGACAAGACCGACCTCCAGCGCACCCCCCGGACTGAACCGTGTGCCAGGTATCAAGATCAGTTCCAGTGCCTTGGCCAACCCGAACATGCGCACTGTCCGTACGATTCCACCCGCGCCGGGCAGCAGCCCCAGAGAGACTTCGGGCAATCCGATCAACACGTCCGGGCGATCGACAGCGACCCGGTAGTGGCAGGCCAGACTGAGCTCGCACCCACCACCGAGAGCAGCGCCGTTGATGGCGGCCACGACGGGTACACCCAGCGTTTCGAGTCGGCGAAATCCAGCTTTCAGATCGTCGAGCAAGGCATGCACGGCCGGGACGTCCTCGGGTCCGGCCGTTGCGAAGGATGCCAGGTCAGCTCCGGCGAAGAACGTCCGCTTGGCCGAGGTCAGAATGACACCGGTGATCGAATCCCGGTCCTTTTCGAGCTGATCGAGAAGCTCGGGAAACTGGCGGCGAAAATTCTCGTTGGCTGTGTTCACGGCCTGCGACGGGTCGTCGATAGTCACCACTACGACGCCGGCATCGTCTCGATTCCATGTAAACATCTTCTGGTCTCCTCTACTTAGATGCGCTCGACGAGTGTTGCGACGCCCATACCCGCCCCGATACACAAGGTCACCACCGCGCGACGGGCGTTGCGCCGTTCGAGTTCATCGACGACGGTTCCGATCAACATGGCACCGGTGGCACCCAGGGGATGCCCCATGGCGATGGCGCCCCCGTTGACGTTGACACGATCCATGGGTAGATCCAGGTCGCGTGCGTACTTCAGCGCCACGGAAGCGAATGCTTCGTTGATCTCAAAAAGGTCGATGTCATCGACGTCGAGTCCCTCCCGCGACAACAGCTTCCGAGTCGCGGGTGTGGGTCCGGTCAGCATGATCGTCGAGTCTGCCCCGGAGGTCGCCGTCGCCACGATCCGGGCACGCGGCGTGAGATTCAGCTGCTTGCCCGCCTCTTCCGACCCGATGAGCACCAACGCTGCACCATCGACGATTCCGGATGAGTTGCCGGCGTGGTGAACGTGATTGATCGCCTCTACGTTCGGGTACTGCTGCAGCGCGACCGCATCGAAGCCCGCCTCTCCGAGCGGTACGAACGCCGGACTCAATTCACCGAGCGACTCCACGGTACTGGACGGACGCAGATGCTCATCACGATCAAGTAGTAGCGCGCCGTTCTGATCGCGGACCGGGACAATCGATTTCGCGAATCGTCCCTCGTCCCAACTGGCCTTGGCGCGTTGCTGCGAGCTGACCGCATACGCATCCACGTCCCCGCGATCGAACCCCTCTATCGTGGCGATCAGGTCAGCCGAAATACCTTGTGGCACATAATTTGTCGAGAAGGCGGTAGCCGGATCATCGAACCACGCGCCACGATCGGATCCCATGGGTACACGGGACATCGACTCGACTCCGCCTGCGACGACGATCGAGTCCCAGCCGGAGACAACCTTCTGCGCCGCAATGTTCACCGCCTCCAATCCCGAGGCACAGAAGCGATTCACCTGCACTCCGGCCGCAGTTTCCGGCAATCCGGCAGCCAACGCCGCGATCCGCGGCAGCACCGAACCCTGCTCCCCCAGCGGCGACACCACTCCGAGGACGATGTCATCGATGAGATCGGGATCGAGGTTCGGCTGGCGCTGCAGCATCGCCTCGATGAGACCGACGACGAGATCGATCGGCTTGACAGTGTGCAGAGCGCCGGACGGTCGCCCCTTGCCACGAGGTGTACGCAGGACGTCGAAGATGAGTGCATCGGTCATAGGGATTCTCCATTGCAGATCAAACGCGCTTGTAACGGGTGCTGTGGCTGCTCGGCGTTCGCGAGCCACGTGGATCAACTTGTCAGCGATGCCGTCGAAGGTGACTGACCCCGACGCCCGGTTGTTCCAGGGTCAGTTCGTGTTCGCTTCGCTGCGCACGCGGTGCGGCCATCCGCCGCTCGCGGCAACCGAGGCCCGGATCTCGTCGGAATGCTGCCCCGGCATCGGATGGCTGCGGGGAGCGGTCGTCGGCGTACCGCTGAATCTGGGCGCGGGTGCGGGCTGAGTCACCCCATCCACGTCGAGAAACGTGTTGCGCGCGATGTTGTGCGGATCAAAGGGTGCCTCCGCAGGGGACAGCACGGGCGCAACACACGCGTCGGTGCCGTCAAAGATCGCAGACCATTCGTCCAGTGTCCGGGTTCGCACCCGTTGCGCGACCTGCTGTGTGAGAGCCGGCCACATCGCTCTGTCCTGGTGTCCTGCAGTCCACGTGGGGTCCTCGGGTGAGAATCCCAGACCGCCGATGAATTCGCGATAGAACTGCGGTTCGATCGCCCCGACGGCGAGATGGCGGCCGTCTGCGGTCTCATAGACGTGATAGAAGTGCGCGCCACCGTCGAGCATGTTGGACGCGCGGCTATCCGACCACAGTCCGGCCGAACGCCACACGTGCAGCATCGTGGTCAGCAGTGCGGTCCCGTCGGTGATGGCGGCGTCGACCACCTGTCCGGTGCCGGTCAGCGAGGCATGGTGAACGGCAGCGAGAATGCCGAAGGCAAGCAACATTCCGCCACCTCCGAAATCCCCGACGATGTTCAGTGGGATGACCGGATCGGACTGCTGTGTGCCGATCGGAAAGAGGGCCCCCACCCTGGCGATGTAATCGATGTCGTGACCCGCCCGGTCTGCGAGAGGTCCGTCCTGCCCCCATCCGGTCATCCGCGCATACACGAGTCGCGGATTCACGCCGAGGCTGACGTCGGGACCGACACCCAGGCGTTCCATGACTCCCGGCCGATATCCTTCGATGAGCACATCCGCGTCGCGGATCAGGCCCAGCGCAAAAGCGATATCGTCGTCGGTCTTCAGGTTGAGGGCAACGGAACGTCTGTTGCGATTCAGGAAGTCCCGGTCCGGCGAGACCGGGTTACCCGCGTGCCCGCTGGGACGATCAATTCTCACGACATCGGCGCCCAGGTCGCCCAACAGCATTGCGGCGAACGGAGCAGGGCCAATTCCCGCGAACTCGACGACCTTCAGCCCGGACAGCGGTCCGGTCACGAACGTTGCCGTTCAGTGCGCAGGATCTGGCGAGCGATGGCGTACTTGTGCACTTCGGTAGGTCCGTCGTACAGACGGAAACCACGAATATCGCTGAAGATCATGCCGATCGGCGTCTCGTCGGAGATGCCGATCCCGCCCAGAACCTGCACGCAGCGATCCGCCACCTTGAACAGTTCCTCCGAGACAAGCGCCTTCACCATCGAGCTCTCATGGCGACCGCGCTGCCCCTGATCCAAAGTCCAACACGCCCACCAGATCGCCAATCGGCATTGCTGCAGCGCAATTTCGTTGTCTGCGAGCATGAAGCCAACTCCCTGATGCTCACCGATCGGCTTTCCGAATGCAGTGCGGGTCTGCGCGTACTCGACCGCGATGGACTGAGCACGAGCTGCAGCGCCCAGCCACCGCATGCAATGCGTCAGTCGCGCGGGTGCAAGCCGCAGTTGAGCGTATCGGAATGCGCTTCCGACCTCACCGAGCAAGCTCGACGCCGGCAACCGAAGGTCCGTGAACGTCACCACGCCGTGGCCTTCGACATAGTTTCGGTCCATGGTGGACATGACGCGGTCGATGCTGATTCCGGGCGTGTCGCCCTCGCAGAGGAACAGCGTCGCCCCGGACGGCCCGTGGTCGTTCTCCTGGACATCAGCCATGATGATCCAGACCTGCGCACCCGTGGCGCCGGTGATCAACCACTTGGTTCCATTGATCGTGTAGGTGGTTCCGTCGAATGTCGCGGTGGTCTTCAGCTGGCCCGGGTCAGATCCCGCACCGCCGGGCTCGGTCATCGCGAACACCGATCGCTGGTGGCCCGCGATCACCGGCTCGAGGAACTTCGCCGACTGCTCGTCATTGGCGATCTTGTTGAGCAGGAACATGTTCCCCTCATCCGGGGCTGCGCAGTTCAAGGCGACGGGTCCGAGGGTGGACCATCCTGCTGCTTCGTACAGCACCGCCTGGTCCACATGCGACGGTTCCCGACCTCCATGCCGGGTCGGTGCCTGGAACGTCAGAAGCCCGCGCTTGCGCGCCAACTCCACGAGCTCCTGGCGCAGTTCGTCGGAAGGACCGTGGGCGGTGAGGCGTGGATCGGTTTCGAACGGAATAATCTCCTCCGTCACGAACTGCCGGATCTCCTCGGCCAGCGCCGTGACTGAGGCGGGAACGGAGAAGTCGATCATTGGTGCTCCTTAATCGTGTTGATTGCGCGCTCGAACAGGAGCACGGTGGTCTGGTGTAGTTCCTCGCCGGTCTTCTCCGGTGCCAGGCCGGCACACGCGCGGGCGTGCGTGCCCTCCAGGACGATGCCGAGTTTGAAGCACGCCAGGACGACGTACCAAGCAATCGCGTCGAGGTTTCGGTCACTACCCGCTGCGTAGCGTGCGACCAGTTCTTCAGGCGTCGCCAGTCCGGTCTGACTCATGAGTCCGGTGCCGAACATGCCCGGAACACCGGGCAGTTGCCAGGTCGCGAGAACCCAACCCAGGTCTAGGAGCGGATCCCCGATGGTGGACATCTCCCAGTCGACGATGGCCGCGACCTCGGCGCTGTCATGCTTGAACATCGCGTTGGCGAAGTGGAAGTCGCCGTGCAGGATGCCCGGTCGCCACGTCTGTGGCAGGTTGGCTTCCAGCCACGAGGCGACGCGGTCGACTCCTGGGATCTGGGGGCCGCCGTAACCGTCGAATTGGTCAAAACTGTTCAGTTCTGCCATCCACCGCGGAACCTGCCGTTCCAGGAATCCCTGCGGCTTACCGAACCCATCGAGACCGGCAGACAGATAGTCGATTTCACCCAGTGCAGCGAGCGCGTCCATCAGGTGCAGACCCATGTCTCGGCGTACTTGCGCACTCCCGGCATGCAGTGCCGGCAGCTCCAAACTCGGGTTGAAGCCATCCACGCGTTCCATGAGGTAGAACACAGCATCCCCGAGCACCGTCGGGTCGTCGCAGACTGCGACGGTCCTCGGGTGGGGAACTCTGGTGCCGGCGAGCGCGTTGAGCACCCGACTTTCTCTGAGGATGGCGTCGTTGCTACGCGGCCTCAGGTGCCGTGGTCCTCTGCGCAAGATGTAGGTGCTGGGTTCAAGATCGAACTGAACCATGATGTTCTGCGTTCCACCCCCGACGGGCCGCACACCGGAAACGTCGCCGGCCCCGATGCCAGAGGATGCCAGCCAGTCCGTCAGGGCAGCAACCTCGGCGGCGGTCAGCTCGACACTTTCGTTCCGTACCGGATCGTTGCTCATGGCGACTTACGCTCCGGCTCCGGATAGCTCGCCTCTGATCGCCGCGCGTGCAGCGCTTCCGTCAGCTCGCTCCAACGTCGCAGCGAGGTCGGCGAGGACCTGCCGGTCGTGGTCGTCGTGGACCGCGATGGAGAACTCGATGTCGGTGACGTGATCGCCGTAGCGGTCGAGCAGCTTCTGGCCTATCTCGTCGTGGGTTCCGATGACCGCGAACTGATCGAGGATCTGATCGTCGATGAGAACCGGGAGTTCCTCCCAGCGTTGAGCTTTCGACAGGGTCTTCGCCTCGGCCGCCAATTCGTCGAGTCCCAGATGTTGGAAAGCCGCTGCGTACCCGGGCGTCGAGGCGTAGAACGCAATCCGGGCACGCGCATCGCGAATCTTCGGGGTGAGTTCTTCTTCGGTGCGCGCCGAGGCCACCAGCGGTTTCATGCACACTCGGAACGAGTCCAGATCGCGCCCGGACTTGGCCGCACCTTTACGTACCGCGGGCAGCATCACCTCGGCGATGTAGGACGGTGTGCAGACCGGATGCGGGCGTATGCCATCGGCAACCTCGCCGGCAACACCGCACATGTACTTGTTGACCGACGCGAGGTGAATCGGGATGTTCGGATGTTCGATCGGACCCGCATTGAACAACGGAACCATCAGGGACAGTTTGTAGTGCTCGCCTTCGTAGTTCAGCGGCGCGCCGGACTGCCAGCAGTCCCAGACCGCGCGGACAGCGGCCACGTAGTCCCGCATCCAGGGACCGGGCGGAGCCCATTCCATGCCGTAGCGACGCTGGATGTGACCGCGCACCTGTGAACCGAGGCCAAGGGTGAACCGGCCTTTCGACAGTTTCTGCAGTGTCCACGCGTTCAACGCCATGACAGTTGGGCTGCGGGGAAAGGCGATGGTGACACCGGTTGTCAGATGGAGTCGCGAGGTCGCGGCCGCTGCAAGCGTCAGCAGGGTGAATGGATCGTCCTTTGTCTCTTCGACGACCAGTCCGCTGTATCCGATGTCCTCCAGGAACCGGGCGTTGTCGGCCACAGTGGTGATGTCGAGGGGAACGTCGGATGCGCGGAGCCCAGGGTCGACCTTCCCCAGTGGCAACAGAGTTTCGATCCGCATTCACAAGCTCCTTGCTACGAGGTGTCCTCTGAAGGTAAGCCCGCGAATGGATTCCGATACAGGACCAAAGGCGACGATTCAGTGCACGGAAACTGTCACGCCTCGGAGTCCGGGGTTCGGAACTGTTTGGCGAGGCGATCTCGGTAAGCGGTTGGACTGTCCCCCGTCCACTGCTTGAATGCCCGCGTGAAGGCGCGTGCTTCACGGTAACCAACCAGCTCACCGATTCGCTCCACGGCCATGGACGTGGACAGTAGGCGGTGTACCGCGATGTCGCGGCGGATGTTCTCCTTGATCGCACGGTAGGACGTCGACTCGTCACGCAATCGCCGGCGCATGGTTTGCTCGGTCATCGTCAGTTGACGGGCTACTTCCGGCAGAGGCGGAAAGTTCAGCGGCAGAGCATGTCCTGCAAGAAGCGCTGCCCGCACTTGTCGGGCGGTGCTGAACTCGTCTTCGGGGACGGTCATGAATCCCAACGGAGCCAGAGAGAGGAAGCGCTTCAGCTCCGCTCGATCACGCACAATCGGCTTCTGCAGGAACTCACGGTCAAAGACCAGCGTCGTCGCGGTGCTGTCGAAGATGTGCGGGCATCGAAAAATATACGCAAGCTCGTGAGCGTAATGAGCAGGACGGGGATAGGAAAACGTAGCTTCCCGCAACGGAGGCACACCGCCGGCAAGCCAGCCGACCAACCGATACCAGATAGTTGCCCAGAACTCGAGAAAATAGTGCGTTGGATCCAAATCCGGTTCGAGAAACCGGATTTCGAGTCGAACAGTGGTGGGGGTCTTGCTCAGTGCCATTTCCATCGACTCGTGTTGCGTCAGGTTGTAGAACAAGACCCCCTTGCGCAGCGCCTGCTCGACCGACTGCTCTGCGATCAGAGTGTGCGTCATCAGCGCAAAGATTCCGGGTTTCGCGGGCCGCGCGAGGAAGCCCATGTGTTCGTCGTCGAGCGCGTACCACACGAGTTGCACCAACCGAGCCAACAGGGTGACGTCGCCACGCCAAGCTGGATCGAAGACCTCACGCCGTGTCAATCCGACGTCACGTAGCAAAAGGTCCGCGTCGATACCTCGGCGTTCCGCGCCCTTGATGGTTTCTTTGAAGTAGTGCGAGGATGACGTGGGCACTGTTACCGATGCTCTTTCAACAACCTTGCGGCGTCGCGCGCCGGCTACCATTCATCGAACCCGCCGGAAGCCGTACTTTCACGACTTCGAGAGCGTCCGACGGTCCCGATCTTAAGGCACCGGCCCCGTCGATCCGCCCCATATCGACAAATGGCGCGCGGGTTGCCGACTGCTACCTCCTTTGGTCCACGACCCGGTTGATCTTGCCGTCGGATCGTGGCAAGCTACCACTCTCGACGATCGCTACAGCAGCGCTGACACCGATCGAGTTCTTGATACTTGCCTCGAGCTCTGCCGCAGCCCGGACCCCCGCCTCGGCCGTGCGGTCGCCTCTCATCTCGACCTCCACTGCCAATCGGTCGAGCCGCCCACTCTTCGACAGGATGAGTCGGAAGTGAGGCGAGAGGTCACTGCTACGGACTACTAGCTCCTCGATCTGTGTGGGAAATAGGTTCACCCCTCGCAGGACGATCATATCGTCGGACCTGCCCGCGACCCTGGCGATCCGCCGAAAGTTCTCGCACGCAGTTCCTGGGAGTAGCGTCGTGAGATCTCTTGTTCGATAACGTATTACGGGAAATGCCTCTTTGGTGAGCGAGGTGAAGGTCAGGTCTCCCTCGACACCGTCATCAAGCACCGCACCGGTCGCCGGGTCCAGGACCTCCGGGATGAAGTGATCCTCCCAGATATGCGGACCGTCTTTGGTGTCGCGAAACTCCTGCGCGACGCCCGGCCCCATCACCTCGGAGAGGCCATAGGTGTCGAGTGCGTCTATGCCAGTGCGAGATTCGATCTCCGAGCGCATTTCTTCCGTCCAAGGCTCCGCACCCAGAATTCCTATGGATAGGCTGGTTTCGCGCGCGTCCAGGCCCTGACGGTCGAATTCGTCCAAGAGGGTCAGCATGTAGGACGGTGTCACCATGATGATGTCCGGTTCGAAGTCCTTGATGATCCGAACCTGCCGTGCCGTCATTCCTCCGGATGCCGGGATAACCGTGCAACCGAGCTTCTCGGCACCGTAGTGAGCTCCGAGGCCGCCGGTGAAAAGTCCGTATCCGTAGGCGATGTGAATCTTATGACCTGCGCGCCCACCTGCCGCCGTGATGCACCTGGCCACCAGGTTCGACCAAGTCTCGATGTCATTCGCGGTGTAGCCCACCACAGTGGGTTCGCCAGTTGTTCCGCTCGAAGCGTGAATGCGCCGGACTTGGTCCTGCGGCACGGCGAACATGCCGAATGGGTAGTTGTCGCGGAGATCAGCCTTCGTCGTCGTAGGAAACTTCGCCAGGTCGTCCAACGAGCGGCAATCATCGGGGTGGACACCGAGTTCGTTGAATTTGTGCCGATAGAACGGCACATTCGTGTATGCGTGATGCAGCGTCCGTCGCAGCCGCTGAAGCTGCAATTCGCGGAGTTGCCCGAGGTTGATGCACTCAGCCGAGTCAACGGTGCGATACTTGGTCATCGGTTCTTCGAGTTGATTCATCAACGCCTCTTCCTGCTCCGCTCAACGGGTCGTACAAACATCAGTTGGTCCACGTGGGACGTGTCTGACGGGTGAGAGCCGTCAGGCAAAGCAGACTCAGTGTGGTCACCACGCCGAGGTAGATCGTGATGGACAGACTCGTGTTGGTCGCCGTGTAAAGGCCGGTCGCCACCGTGGGCGCGATTCCGCCGCCCAGAATCGAACCGATCTGATAGCCGAT
Organism: Mycolicibacterium chitae; assembly: GCF_900637205.1. Taxonomy (NCBI): domain Bacteria; kingdom Bacillati; phylum Actinomycetota; class Actinomycetes; order Mycobacteriales; family Mycobacteriaceae; genus Mycobacterium; species Mycolicibacterium chitae. The sequence goes on along the minus strand of NZ_LR134355.1, from coordinate 2,264,812 downwards.
CGAGGCTCCGCTGTAGCGGATCTCGGCCGGAAACAGACCGGCGAAGAGCGCGGCCATCGGCCCGTAGACGATTCCCATAGCGACCGCGACTCCTACCATGACCAGCACGATCGCGGCCGTCGAGCGCGTGTCGACCAACGGGAACAGGACCAGCGCCCAGGCACACAGAGCCGCCGAGCCGATCGTCAGGACTCGACGCCGCCCGATTCGGTCGGACAGTCCAGCCGCGACCGGAGTCACGACCAACCACACACCGGCAGCCAGCAGACTGACGATCAGGATGACCGTACGGTCCAGATTCAATGCCGTCGTCGAGTAGTTGAGAAGGTAGGCCATGAAAATGTAAGCGACGGCGTTGATCCCGATGAACGCCCCTGCAATGAGCCCGACCTCTGACCAGTGGTCACGGATGACCGCAACGATCGGGAGTCGCGGCTCGGCGCGTTCGTTCATCACAGTCTTGAATGCAGGTGTCTCGTCCAGTTTCAGCCGGAGCACCAGCCCGACGATGATCAATATTGCACTGCCCAAGAAAGGAATCCGCCATCCCCACGAAATGAAAGCCTCGGGGCTGATCGCTGCAGTCACGGCGAGAAACACCACGTTGGCCAGGATCAACCCGGCGGGCACACCCATTTGAGGGAAGCTTCCGTAAAAGGTTCTGCGTGCTGCCGGGGCGTGCTCCACCGCGATCAGCACCGCGCCGCTCCACTCGCCACCGACGCCGAAACCCTGGAGGAATCGCAAACTCACCAAGAGAATCGGCGCCCACACCCCGATCGTCTCGTACGTCGGTAGCAGTCCGATGCCGACCGTTGAGAAGCCCATCAACAGAAGCGATGTGACCAGCATTGACTTGCGCCCGATTTTGTCACCGAAGTGTCCCATCACCACGCCGCCCAGCCGACGTGCCAGAAAGCCGACCGAATAGGTGGCGAATGCGGCTAGGGTTCCCGCGCCGGCCGAGTATGTCGGGAAGAACAGGGGACCGAAAACCAGGGCCGCGGCCAACCCATAGACGAAGTAGTCGTACCATTCGATCGACGTACCCACCAGACTGGCAATGGCGGCCTTCAGCGGTGAGGAGGTCGGAGCCGGCGTTTCTGCTGTCGCTGCGAGTTCTGGCGCAGGTGGCCTGTTCGCGGTCGATTCTGCAGGCATCACGTCTCCCGTGGATTCGGCGTGGTGGTCGGCTACGCAATCAGCATTGCGCTGTGACGCCGGACACCAATCCAATCGCGTGGTCGCCGCGAACGACAGGACAGAAGCAGACTCACGACCTCACCGAATCGTCCATAAGCCGGCCGTGCTGCGGCCACGCCGAGTCATAGTCGAATCACGACACGTCGACTACAGAATGGTCACTAAACTGGCATGACACGACTCCGAATGGTCTGTCGGAACGACTCGTTCGCTTCACAAAATCACGGACATCTACGCCGCCGGTGAGCGGCGAGGCTGCGACCGCCCTGAGGGACCAGACAAATCCGCACCCAGCCGCGGCATGCGTTCACACAGCTCTATGGTCCCGGCCGACCACAACGATTTCGTTGATCCAGCCGAGTCTGTGCAGGCGTGGTTTGGTCTTCCGCCATCTGGAGAAACGCGCCGCCGGTCAGCGGATACGCGTGTTCCGCCGTTTTACTCAGGGAGTGCGGCCGCGTTGCGTGCGGTACTGGCGTACCAGTGCATCGGTCGAGGTGTCACTCTGCGGTGCGGGGGATGCGGCCTCGGTGATGACCGGCAGCAGCGCCTTGGCCTGGGTCTTGCCCAGCTCCACACCCCACTGATCGAACGAATCGATACCCCAGATCACACCCTCGGTGAACACCTGATGCTCGTAGAGCGCGATCAACTGGCCGACCACCGACGGTGTCAGCTTGGTCGCCAGGATCGAGGTGGTCGGGCGGTTGCCCGGCATGACCTTGTGCGGCACGACGTCGGCGGCGGTTCCCTCGGCTGCGATCTCCTCGGCGGTCTTACCGAAGGCCAGCACCTGGGTCTGGGCGAAGAAGTTGCTCATCAGCAGGTCGTGCATGCTGCCGGTGCCGTCGGCGGTCGGCAGGTCGTCGGTGGGCTCACTGAACCCGATGAAATCCGCCGGGATCAACCGGGTGCCCTGGTGCAGCAACTGGTAGAACGCGTGCTGCCCGTTGGTTCCCGGTTCGCCCCAATAGATTTCGCCGGTGTCGGTGGTCACCGGGGATCCGTCGGCCTGCACCGATTTGCCGTTGGACTCCATGGTCAGCTGCTGCAGATACGCCGCGAACCGGGACAGGTCGTTGGAGTAGGGCAGCACCGCACGGGACTGCGCGTCGAAGAAGTTGTTGTACCAGAGCCCGATCAGGCCCAGCAGGGCCGGCGCGTTCTCGGCCAGCGGTGCGGTGCGGAAGTGCTCGTCGACCAGATGGAATCCGGCCAGGAATTCGGCGAACCGCTCCCGGCCGATCACCGCCATCACCGACAGGCCGATGGCGCTGTCCACCGAGTACCGTCCGCCGACCCAATCCCAGAAACCGAACATGTTCGCCGTGTCGATGCCGAACTCCTCGACCAGCTTGGCGTTCGTCGACACCGCGACAAAGTGCTTGGACACCGCGTCATCGCCGAGTTCAGCGGTGAGCCAGCGCCGCGCCGCGGTCGCGTTCGTCAGGGTCTCCAGGGTGGAGAACGTCTTGGAGGCGACGATGAAAAGTGTTGTGGCCGGGTTCAATCCGTCGAGTTTGGCGACCAGGTCGGCCGGATCGACATTGGACACGAACCGGGCCGCGATACCGGCGTCGGCGTAGTGCCGCAGCGCGTCGTACACCATCACCGGGCCCAGATCGGACCCGCCGATCCCGATGTTGACCACCGTCGTGATCCGTTCGCCGGTCGCGCCGGTCCACTGCCCGGACCGCAACCGCTCGGTGAAGTCACCCATCGCGTCGAGGACGGAATGCACATCGGCGACGACGTCCTGGCCGTCGACCGTCAGGCTCGCGTCGCGCGGCAACCGCAGTGCGGTGTGCAGCACCGCCCGGTCCTCGGAGGTGTTGATGTGTGTCCCGGCGAACATCGCGTCGCGGCCGCCCACCAGGTCCGCGGCGTTCGCCAGATCGACCAGCAGCGCCAGGGTTTCACGGGTAACACGGTGCTTGCTGTAGTCGATGTAGAGGTCGCCGACGGTGAGGGTGAGCTCGGTGCCGCGGGCGGGATCGTCGGCGAACAGCTCCCGAAGATTCTTCGACGCGATGGCCTCACGATGACGAACCAGCGCTTCCCAGGGAAGGGTAGCTGTGATGTCTCCGGTTCCAATATGATCTGCCATGACCATCCCCTTTCTCGGTGCGCTTCGAGGACGCAGCACAGCGTTATTCTGCGTGACAACGATCCGAGGTTTTGACTGACCGGCCGCGCCTGCAACCGCAGCGTACATGAAGCGCTTATCACCCGAAGATCGTTGTGCCACTAAGTTTCTCAACGAACGACCTTTGGCATGCGCCAACTGGCGGGCTACCGCCACCAACGAAGCGAGATCAACATGTCGCAGCACCTGCCGCGCCGGCCGAGTTTCGTCCGGACCACGCATCGCCTGACCAAGGTCTACGGCCTCATGGCCGGCCGCAGCGACGACGAAGGTCGGCTGTATCAGCGGATGCACCGAGGATTCGATTAAGGCCTGCGAAACAGTAGAAGAGATCATCGAACTGGGAGTGCTGGTATCCACCACCGCCGGGGACGCTGGTCGACCTGTTCCGCACCTGCGAGGACGGCTCTCCTACCATGAACGCCGTTGCCGCCCTGCGCAATAAGTTCAGCGGTTACGTCGCAAGAACCGCCGCCGACTAGTGCCGGTGTCAGCCCAGTTTGCGCAAGCGTGGTTCTAGATCCCGCTGAAACAGCTCCAGGAAGCGACGCTGATCGTGCCCGGGTGCGTGGAACACCAGGTGGTTGAGTCCCCAGTCCACGTAATCCTTGACCTTGGCCACGGCCTCGTCGGGATCCGAGGCGACGATCCACCGCTTGGCCACCTGCTCGATGGGCAGCGCATCGGCGGCCTTCTCCATCTCGATCGGATCATCGATGGAGTGCTTCTGCTCGGCGCTCAGCGACAGCGGCGCCCAGAACCGGGTGTTCTCCAACGCGGCTTGCGGATCGGTGTCGTAGGAGATCTTGATCTCGATCATCCGGTCGACGTCATCGGGATTCTTGCCGGCGGCCTCGGCGCCCTCGCGCATGGCCGGGATCAGCTTGTCCTTGTAGAGCTCCTCGCCCTTGCCGGAGGTGCAGATGAACCCGTCCCCGGCCCGGCCGGCGTACTTGGCCACCTGCGGCCCGCCGGCGGCGATGTAAATCGGGATACCGCCCTCGGGCACGTCGTAGATCGAGGCGCCCTTGGTCTTGTAGTACTCACCCTCGAAGTCCACCCGGTCACCCAGCCACAGCTCACGCATCAACCGCACCGACTCGCGCAGCCGGGCGTAGCGCTCCTTGAACTCGGGCCATTCACCCTCGTAGCCGGTGGCGATCTCGTTGAGTGCCTCACCGGTGCCCACCCCGAGGAAGATCCGGTTCGGGTACAGACACCCCATGGTGGCGAACGCCTGGGCGATGACGGCCGGGTTGTAGCGGAAAGTCGGGGTCAGCACCGAGGTGCCCAGCTGCAGCCGCTTGGTGCGCTCGCCGACCGCAGTCATCCAGGCCAGCGACCACGGGGCGTGTCCGCCCTCGTGCCGCCACGGCTGGAAGTGATCGGAAACGGTGGCGCTGTCCATGCCGTGTTCTTCGGCAGCGACACCCAGTTCGACGAGCTCACGCGGCGCGAACTGCTCCGCCGACGCCTTGTAACCCAGTTTCAGTTCAGCCATTGCTCTGCAACTCCTTGGAGCGTCGGAATCAGCCCCTGTGGTGGATAGTCTGCCGCTTCCTCCGCGACAACGAAATTGCGCGGCGACAGAACCTTGGTTCCTGCTTGCGGTCAGGCAAGAACGTCGCGGCCGCACCGTCAGGGTATCGATCCGGCGCGAAGAGGTTCGCTCCGTCTCTGATGTATCGCACCAGCAGACGGGTTGGGTCCGACGGGCTGTTACCGAGGAGCCATACGAATGGCACCGTCGAGTCGGATTACTTCGCCGTTCAACATGGGGTTCTCAACGATGTGAACAGCTAGGGCACCGTACTCGTCTGGGTCGCCCAGTCGGGCTGGGTGCGGCACCTGCTTACCGAGCGACTTCTGAGCCTCCTCCGGCAGCGATGCCAGCATCGGCGTCATGAACAGACCCGGCGCGATGGTGACAACCCGCACCAATTCCCTGGACAGATCCCGGGCTATCGGAAGAGTCATTCCGACTACACCCGCTTTTGACGCAGAATATGCCGCTTGCCCGACCTGCCCTTCGTAGGCGGCCACCGATGCGGTGTTGATGATGACACCACGTTCGCCGTTGATCGGCTCAGTTCGGACGATGCGTTCCGCAGCCAGTCGAATCACGTTGAATGTGCCGATCAAATTGACTTCGATCACTTTCCGAAAGCTCGACAGCGGGAACGGCCCGTCTTTGCCGAGCGTCTTGACCGTGTTAACCACACCCGCGCAGTTCACGGCGACGCGGACTGCTCCGAACTTTTCGGCAGCGTCCAGCGCTGCAGAAACCGAATCCGGGTCCGTGACGTCGGTTTCGACGAACGTCGCGCGGTCACCGAGCGGAGCTATCGCGTCGGCGCCCTTGAGGTCCAGGGCAACGACCCGCGCTCCGGCGCCGATAAGCCGCCTGACAGTGGCTAGCCCGAGCCCCGACGTGCCGCCGGTGACGACGGCTACGGCGTCTTTGAGGTCCATGTGATCTCTTCCTTTGGACGTGAATCTGTTCTGGCACCTAGGCGCGTTGTAATGCGCCGAAAGGATTTGCATACCTACTTGCGCTGCGCCATCGAGCCAAAGCGCAGACGCACATGGCGCGCGGACCTCACATTCGTCTGCACCTAGTCCGCTGCGGGAGTGGCGCGCCTTGCATGCGCTACGCCGGCCACTGTCAGATGATTCCGCTCCAGATCGTCTCTGCGAAAGGACAGAATCGGACGTATTGTTGCACCGAATCGACCGGCACATGACACAGGCATCTGGCCCGGCGATCAACATTCACTGATCTCGCCGATCTGAAAACCGCTACCAAGATTGGTGCAGCCCACACAAAGTTCCCCGACGCTGCACGGTGCTGAGTTGAGATGACCTCGGCGGCGTTCGGGAGTATGGGTAACATCGTCGATCTGGTCCAGTGGTACCCCGTCACAGAGGTACGCGCCAACACGGTCTTCAGTGGGACGGCGTCGCGACCTTCACGCCACAAATCGACCGCGACGTATGCCACAACGTCGCCGCCTCGCAACGTATATCAGTCGTCGCCGCTGCGCATCTACGCCGTGTGCTCCACGGTGTTGCCTTCGAGCCGGGCGCGACGTGCTGATGGGGACCTGTCGCTGCGGCGATCCTCGGCAGCCTGCACACGCTGATCGACAACTAACTGTCCCGCGATTCTCGTAGCCGTCGAACCTATTCGCCAGCAGTCATTCAGGGCGGCTCCCGCGGCCCGCCCTGGGCTCTCACGCCGATGCTGCGTCCGCCGGCGGCTGGCCGGCCTGGGGGTCGACCCCTGGGCTGTAGGGTCGGACACGGCCTCCAGAACGGCTGCATGCGAACCATTCCCGGCAGTCGGCTTCTCGAATTTCGGAGCATGCCGTGACATGGCGCGGACGATCCCGATTCCGACGTCGGTCCGTGCGGCGATGGACGTCAGCGTCTCACCACGGCCCTGCATACGTGCGACCGCCGCGCCGGCCTGGCCGCTATGGACGTCCATCCGTCTCGCTGCTTCTGCGTCGACCTGTGCGCGCAGCTGGGCCAGGCGCTCTTTCTTCCACGTTTCGACTTCGGCGAGCTTGCCGATCGCGACGAGAAAGTCCGCGGCGTCATCGATGTTCGCCTTATCGTGCGCGGCGCGTTGCTCGTTGGCGCGTCGGGTCGCTTCGCGTGCTCGGCGCCGGGCTTCAACTTTGGATGTTGCTGTCATGGGTGCCGAGCGTAGAAGGCCGCAGGGCGACCGGGCCACCACCACAGCCACATTCGCCTCTCAAGATTTTTCGCCTCACGGCGTGCACCCGCCGCCACTCACCCTCCCCAATTCCCACAGCCCGCGCCGTTCACCGCCGGCACCGCACCCAACCCCTGCCGTGGCGACCGTCGACCGTCACCACCCCGGCAGACCACACACCTCTTGCATTCAGGGGTGCTTTCTGAGAGTTGTTTGAGAACTGCCGGTTTGGTGGTGGAAAATTTTTCACCAACGGGGTTTCGTCCCGGACATGGTGGCATCCAGGTACGCGTCATGGTGATGACGCTGCACAAGCTGACCGCCGGGGACGGATACCTGTACCTGGTGCGCCAAGTCGCCGCGGCCGACGATACTCAGCGCGGCCGCTCGACGTTGGCCGACTACTACTCGGCGAAAGGCGAAGCACCGGGCCGCTGGCTGGGACGCGGATTGGCCGCCTTGACTGAGACCGCCGGACCAGACATCAATCCTCGATCACGCCGGGATACTTGGTCGGTCGAGGCGGGTTCGGATGTCGGCGAAGCACAGATGCGCGCCCTGTTCGGAGAAGGCCTGCATCCCAACGCCGAACGCATCGAACGGTTCGTCGCCGGCCACGGCGTCGGTGCCCAGCGTACTGCTAGCCAGCTCGGGCGGAAGTTCTACATCCGCGACGGTGAACCCGAGTTCGCGCGACGGCTCGCGATCGCCTACCGCGAGCACAACGCTGCCGCCGGAGCGCACTGGAACACCACCATCGACCCAGAGGTCCGCGCTCGTCTCCGCACCGATATCGCCGTCGACATGTTCGGCGAGCAGTACGCCCGCCCACCTGCCGATGATCGCGAACTCTCGGGCTTCATCGCCCGCAACACCCGGGCCCGTACGACCGCCGTCGCCGGGTACGACCTGACCTTCTCCCCCGTGAAATCCGTTTCCGCACTGTGGGCTATCGCCCCACTCGCCGTCGCGGAGAAAATCGAAGCCGCCCATGACGCCGCTGTTGCCGATGTTCTCGACTGGTTGCAGGACCATGCGGCATTCACCCGCCTGGGCACCAACGGTGTCGCTCAGGTCGACACCGAAGGACTGATCGCCGCGGCGTTCACCCATCGCGATTCCCGCGCCGGGGACCCCGACCTACACACCCACATCGCCGTCTCGAACAAGGTCTGCCACGTCGACGCCAACGGTGTGCGCCGCTGGGTCGCCCTCGACGGCCAACCGCTGCACCGCAGCGTGGTCGCCGCCTCCGAGATGTACAACACTCGTCTGGAAGCGCACCTGTCCGCCAGTTTGGGTGTGTCCTTCACCGAAAAGTCCCATGGCAACGGGAAACGACCCGTCCGCGAAATCGTCGGAATCTCGGAGGAATTGCTGTCGCGGTGGTCGAGCCGACGCGCCATGATCGAGGGCCGCACCGCTGAACTCGCCACGCAGTTTCAGACCGATCATGGTCGCGAACCGACACATGTCGAGATCATCGCCCTCGCCCAGCAGGCAACGTTGGAAACGCGCGAAGTCAAGCACGAGCCGCGCTCGCTGGCCCAGCAGCGCGCGACCTGGCGGGACCAGGCCGTGGAGGTCCTCGGCCGCGACGGCGTGCAGCGGATGCTGGCCGACACTCTTGATCACGCCCACCAACTCGATCGGCGTCCGGTGACCGATGATCGGTGGGTGTCGGCGCGTGCCGGCAAAATCATTGCCACCGTGTCCCAAACCCGCGCGACGTGGCAACGTCACCATGTCCGCGCCGAGGCCCTGCGCGTGGTGCGCCACCACAACGTGGCGCACGATGTTGCACTCGTCGATCGCATCACTGATACCGCACTGTCGGAGTCGTTCTCGGTGCCGCACGCTGTCGTCGGTGACGGCGAGTTGGGTGAGCCTGTCGCCTTGCGTCGCCGGGATGGCGCCAGTTTCTACACCCGGTACGGGACGCAGATGTTCACCAGCCGCGAGATCCTGGCCGCCGAACGCCGCATCCTGACCGCTGTCGCACGTGTCGACGGCCGCTGCGCCACCGACCTGGATGTCGAGTTCGCCCGCGCCGATGCCGAGCTACGGGGCCGCACGCTCAACCCCGGTCAGGTCGCACTCGTCGCCGAGATGGCCACATGCGGGCGGCGGGTGGCGCTCGCGCTCGCACCGGCAGGCACCGGCAAGACCACCGCCATGGCTGCCCTGGCCCATGCGTGGCGCAGCTCCGGCGGGCACCTGCTGGGTTTGGCCCCGACCGCCGACGCCGCGATCGTCCTCGACGAAGACCTCAACTCCCGTACCGACACCATCGACAAATACGTGCACACCATCGACCGGCCCGCCGCCGCGCAGCCCCGGTGGTTTCGCCGCGTCGGACCCGACACGTTGATCATCGTCGACGAAGCCGGCAAGGCCTCCACCGCCGGCCTCGACCGCCTCATCAGCGATGCACTGTCGAAAGGCGCGAGCGTGCGCCTCATTGGCGATGACGGACAACTTTCGTCGATCTCGGCCGGTGGTGTGTTGCGTGATATCGCCGAGGCCACCGATGCGCTCACCTTGACCGAAGTCGTGCGCTTCAAGTCTGCGGCTGAGGCCGCTGCCGGGCTGGCGCTGCACGACGCCGCCCCGGCCGGGATCGCCTTCTACATCGACCACCACCGCATCCATGTCGGCGCCGAGGACACCGCCGCCGACATGGCCTACCGGGCGTGGCGCGATGATCTGGCCGCCGGCGCCGATTCCATCCTGCTCGCCCCCACCAACGACATCATCACCACCCTCAATGCCCGCGCCCGCGCCGACCGCATCGCCACCACCCCCGACGCAGAACACCAGCCCGCGGTCGTCCTGTCCGACGGGCTGCACGCCAGCGTCGGCGACACCATCCGCACCCGCCGCAACAACCGCCGAATCCTCATTGGCCGCGACGATTACGTCCGCAACGGCTACCGCTACACCATCACCGACGTCCGTCCCGACGGCGCCGTCGTCGCCCGCCATGTGCGCAGCGGTCGCCAGGTCACCCTGCCCGCCGACTACCTCGCCGAACACGTCACCCTCGGGTACGCCGCGACCATCGACTCCGCACAAGGGCTGACCTCCGGAAGCCGCACCACCACCGGCACCTGCCACATCGTCGGCTCAGATCAACTGACCCGCCAACACCTCTACGTCGCCATGACCCGCGGCACCGACGAAAACCACCTCTACCTGTCCACCGCCGAAGCCGATCCCCACCGCCTGCTGTCCCCGAAAGCCACCCATCCCGACACCGCCGTCGACGTCCTCACCCGCGTGCTGGCACGCGACGGCGCGCAGGTGTCGGCGGCCACTGCTGCCCGGCAAGCCGCCGACCCGGCCGCCCGGCTACAGGCTGCCGCCGACATGTTCTACGATGCCCTCGGCGCCGCCGCCGAACACCACCTCGGACCCCGCACCCGCGACCACCTCGACACCCTCGCCGACACCGTCGTGCCCGACCTCAGCACCCGAGAAGCGTGGCCGGTGCTGCGCCGCCACCTCGCCATCCACGCGGTGGACGGCGCCGACCCCCGCCACCTGCTCACCGACGCCCTCGCCAAAGGCGACATCCACAACGCCGCGGACCCCGCCGCCGTCCTGGACTACCGCATCGACCCCGCGGGCGCCCATTGCGTCGGGGTCGGCGTCTTACGTTGGCTGCCCGCTATCCCCGACACTCTTACCCGCGATCCGCACTGGGGCGACTACCTGGCCCGACGCGAAACCCTCGTCCAGGATCTGGCTGACGAGATCCGCGCCCGTGCCCGCGACTGGACCCCCGCCACCGCCCCCGCCTGGGCACGACACCTCATCACCGTCAACACCGCGCTGACCGCCGAGATCGCCGTCTTCCGTTGCGCCACAGGTGTGCCTGACTCCGACACCCGCCTCACCGGTGCGCCGAAACGCCCCGTCCGCACCCGCGCCGTCCAGACACTGCTGCAACGCCACGCCGCCGCCGGCATCAGCCGACACAGCGCCGACACCACCCGCTGGAACGACCTCATCGACCACCTCGACCCACGACTGCGCGCAGACGCCTACTGGCCCCAGTTGGCCACGAAACTTGCTCAGGCCGCGCGCAGCACCCCTCATTTCCGCGACATCCTCATCGACGCGGCGCACCTCAAGCCGCTGCCCGATGAGCAACCCGCCGCCGCACTGTGGTGGCGCATCATCGGCGCACTCTCCCCCACCACCACGCTGGCCACCACCCACTCCCGGCTACGCCCCACATGGTTGCGCGACCTCGACGACATCTTCGGCACCGCCATCGCCGAGACCATCTGCGCCGACCCCGCCTGGCCCGGCCTGGTCGCCGCCATCAGCGCCGCCGACCCAACCACCTGGACCCCGCGCGACCTGCTACAGCTGGCCGCCGAACACCTCGCCGACGATGACGAACCGATTCCGGTCGCCGACTACGCCCGGCTCATCACCTACACCGTCGACGCCTTCACCCACCGCCTCGCAGCACACCCCGGCGCCGACGAACTACCCCTACCCGCTGACGTACCAGCCGACCCGTTCGAGGAAGAAGCACTCTTCCCGCCCGACCCTGCCCACCCCGACCCTGCGCTGCCCCACGACTCGGCGTCCTACCTCGTGCATCAGGTCCTTCCCGCCGATGTCGGGCACACCTATGAATATGGCACCGGCCCGATCGACGGGCTTCGATTCGAAGACCTCACTACCACCGCACCCCCACGGCAACCGCTGGTCACCATCGAGCTCCTGCGCTCGCTGCAAGATCAGTACCGCACCGCCAGTCACCAATTGGACATCCTCGACGATCAGGTCAAGGCCGACAACGGGCCCGCCATGCGTGCCGCCGCCGACGAACTCATCCGGATGCGCCGCCAGGTCGACGCCGACCGACCGTACCGTCATGCCGTGACTGACATCGTCGCGCAGTGGTCAGAGGCCGACGCCGCGTTCAACGATGCCCTGCTGATGGTCAAACATGCCCAGAATCGACTGCTATCGCTGCGCGCCGACCCAGACGCCGACGAACTTGATATCGCCTCAGCCCAAGCCGATCTCGTGTTCCACAACGAATTCCTGCCCGACACCGACCCCGCCGCGCAGTTTCAACCTTTGCTCGAGCAGGCACGCGCCGCGCGGGCGCACGCAGCCGGCGGCGAACCGATTGCCAGCGAACGCGACATCGACGCACTCCGCAATACCGCCAGAAACGACGACCGCACGACCCGAACAGCGTTACACGTGCGCTGCGACACCCTGATCACACAGATCAAACGCGCCGAGCGCGACATCGCACTGGCCTTCGCATCAGCGCACAGTGCCGCCGAGACCACCCTGGAGGCACTACGCGAACCCGCAGAGATAGAACTCGACGTCCTGCGCGCCGCGCGCCACGTCGATATCGACCACGCACCGCTCGCCATCACCGATTCTGCACTCGATGCGATCGACCCCATCATCGCCGCGCGACTCAAAACACTGGCCGCTCAGCCATACCGGGTCGGCTACGTGCACGCCGACAGCACCCATCCCGACACCGCCGCAGCTCTTCGCGCCCTGCACACGGCAGCCAACACCTATGATCGAAAAGTGCTGTGGCTCAGCACCAACGAAAATATCGCAGACCAGGACTCTCGGCTCGATGCTGCCAATAGCACTTTCCGATTCGACAACGATATCGACAGCCTCGCCGAAGAGCTTCACGTCCTGGGGCCCCACCCCATCGTCATCATCGACAACCCAGCGGACACAGACCCGGGTCATCTCGCCGACGTCCTTCGGTGCGTCACCGCGAACAACGCCCGCGCCATCATCCTCGACCCCAGCACCAGCGTCCCTGGGCCGGCCTCAAGCGCATTGCGCCTCCTGGCCACGACCCTGCCTTGGGCCACGCAGCTCGGACACACCCATCACCGACGACCAACCGTGCCCACGCCAGCCATCACCCTCGCCGCCGGCCACGACCGCACCCGACTCGGCAATGATTGGCGACACCTACTCAACGACTACGACACCACCCTTCGCGCCATCCGCTCCGCACACCGACTACAACTCACCCTCTCCTGGAACACCCCCCGTCACGACCGAGAGCAAGATCTCGGCGCCAGCATCGACGACTAGCATCTGCGACTCTTCGTCGTGACGCGCTCATAGGCAGAATTCGCTGCTGTCCAACATATTTCGGCGTACTGTGAAGGAATGGCACGCTCAGCCTTTCTCCATCGTTCGACTCACGACGGCTACCGCCACGAGGCCCTGTGTCGCGGGGGACGATCATGACCCGGCAACATGCTCTCGCACTGCGGCGTCGGACATCACGAGTACGAGCGTGTGACACCGAGGCAATGCCGCTGGCTCTTGATCCGGAAGTCCTGAGCACGGTTCAGGCGGTCTACAGCTCCGAGCTAGGCCTTCCTGACGATTGGACTCAGTCGCGCCGTACAGCTTTCCTCAATGCTGAAGCTGAGAAGATTACTTGGATGGTTCGCGCACGGGCGGGCACCATTGGCGACGAACGGGTCTACCAATGGACTCGGCAGCACGGCATGCCGCCGGATTTGGAAACTCAGCGCCAATTGTTCAGCTCCGCACGAACGGAGGCGCTGCGCGCAGTTTTGCGAAGCGAATTGTACGAACTCATTGATTTCGGAGTCGACGACTGAGCGAGAAATTTCAGACGCCCCATAAGCATCGCTCTTGATTCGTCGACTTCATTATTGGATGACGCGGCTCATTCGGAGCCGGATCGAAATCTGCAGTGGTTCCATTGCGAAATTTTCTTCATTTGTCTCCTTCGTTTGCGGACACTCGGCGAAAATTCGCTATTGCGACACTATTTCGCGGCGGATACACCTACCGCGGTGGACAGCACGTCACGATTGCGCATACCGTCAATCAAGCCGAACGAATCTTGAGAAAGACGCGCGAAGCCCAAGCACTGGCCCTGAGGCAACGTCGCCTCTCCGGCTTTTGAGGAGGTGAATAGCGTTGAGTAACAGTTCTTTAGATGGCCTGCCGTTACTCCTTCCGGTACCGCGCGCAGCGGTACTGCTGGGTATCAGTCGCGCGTCGGCATACCGGCTCGTGTCCACAGGCGAACTTCCGTCAAAGCGACTCGGCGGACGTGTCTACGTCGTAACCGCCGAACTTCGTCAGATCATTGCGGCATAATCGAGTGAGATCCTCGTCGCTGCGCGGTATCCGCGCAGCTTCTGTTGAGGCGAGGCTTCCCAGCGCCGCAGTAGACACGCGTGGTCCACTGCCTTCACTCCCGCAGGATCGGTCTCGTGAATTCAATCCCCAACGCTTCGCCGGGTCAGTCGAAGCACGACAGGTCGAAACGTGCCCGTCGAGCTGAGCCGATCACCAAACGGACGTCCAAGGATGGCTCGATCAGCTATGAGTTCCGCGCCGACGTTGGCAGCAAGCCGGACGGTAGCCGAGACAGACGTCGGTTCACCTACCGCACGCTGACCGAAGCGAAGCGCGAATACCGTCGCATCACAACTGAAGTCACGATCGGTGTCTACGCACGAAAGTCGACGCTCACCGTGGCCGAGGCATGTGATGAATGGCTGGCGGGGCGCCGCGGAATCCGCAGCGTCACACTCCAGGGCTACAAGCACGACCTCGCCGTCGTTAAGCGTTTCCTCGGAGGCAGGAAGCTCCAGCAGCTCACCAAAGCCGACGGCGATGCACTCGTGGACTACATGCTGACCAGCGGTCGGCGATCCAGAAGGGGCCACAACCCCGAGAGCCTTGCCGGACGAGTCTTCGAGCTCGTCGCGGCACATCCTGAAGGCATCTCCATCGCCGATCTCGCCGCCGCCTTCCCCAATGAGGACGTGCACACATGCTTGTCCGGTCTGAAGCGAGCCAACCGCGTCGCACGACTTCGCCGAGGTGTCTACGCACCGCCGGACCCCAGGGCCGAAACAGCGAGCGCCGGCGGAGTCAAACCCATCACTGTCCGCTCGACGTTGACCACCTTCGGCATGGTCATCCAGTCCTTCGTCGACCAGGGCACACTCAGCCGAAATGTCATCGCGCTGGTCGAGCGGCCAGCCGACCCGCTCGTCGACGACAAGCCTGCGACGGCCAAGTCGTGGACACTCGCCGAAGTCGATGCGTTCCGCAAATCAGTGCGCGACGAGCGGCTCTATTCCTGCTGGCTGCTGAGCTGCTATGGCCTGCGCCGGTCCGAGGTGCTCGGCATCCGATGGTCAGCGCTGGAGGGCGACACGTTGGCCATTCGTCGGAGCCGTGTCCTGGTCGGCAATGACGCCGTCGAGGGCATGCCCAAGTCCCGACGCAGCCTTCGCGAGCTACCGCTACCTCCGGAACTGGCGGCAGCTCTGGAAGAACTCAAGGCACGGCAGCAGGAAGAAACTCACAACGCGGGTAACGCGTGGTCCAATGACCGTCTGATCGCTGTCCGGGCCGACGGCACCCCGATCCGCCATGAGTGGTACTCCGATGAGTTCCAGCGACTGCGTGCCCGCGCCGGCCTGCGCCGTCTTCACCTCAAGGGTCTCCGCAACACCAGCGTCAGTCTGATGTTGGCCGGTGGTTTGCCAGTCCACGTCGTTGCCGCGTGGCACGGGCACGACCCCGCGGTATCTCTGTCCATCTACTCCGACGCTCAGCGCGAGGATCTGCGCGCCGCCGGCGCCGCACTCTTCGGCTGACTCTCGGCCCACTGAGATCCGCTTGGGACACTGTTGGGACACTGGGCAAATTCTTAGGGCCCGCCGAAATGACGAAACCCGCTCCGACCGAGGTCAGAGCGGGTTTTCTTGGTCGGGCTGACAGGATTTGAACCTGCGACCACTTGACCCCCAGTCAAGTGCGCTACCAAGCTGCGCCACAGCCCGTGTGCCGAAGTGAACTCCGGCAGCGAGACAAAAGCCTACCGCAGAGGCCTCTGCAGCCCCAATCCGGTCCGGCGGCGTGCCGTCTATCGACGGGTCTCGCCCACCACCTGCTCGGCCGGCTGCGCCAACTCCTCGATCTCCACCGGCGCTTCGACGTCCACCTCGGCGTCGAGTTCGGCGTCCAGCTCGGCGGTCTCGAGTTCCTCGGGGACGAACTGCGGGGCCCGCGAGGCGCGCCAGGCGTAGACCAGCAGGCTCACCCAGGCCACCAGGATGGTCACGTAGACGGCCACCGACCACGCGCCGGTGATGTCGAAGTACTTCAGCAGCTTCTGGCTGTTGGTCAACACGATGACGCCACCGACGGCAGTGCCCAGCAGCGCCGGGCTCACCTTGGTCACCAGCCACGCCGCTAGCGGTGCGGCGATGACGCCGCCGATCGCCAGGCCCGCCACGATCGGCAGGTTGTTGAGGAACTCCTCGCGCAGGCCGATCACGAAGCCCACCGACGCCGACACCGCGACCAGGAACTCCGAGGCGCTCACCGACCCGATCACGGTCCGCGGCGCGGTCTTGCCCTGCGACAGCAGCGTGCTCGTGGTCACCGGCCCCCAGCCGCCACCGCCGGAGGCGTCGATGAACCCACCGAACAGGCCCAGCGGGGCCAGGAACTTCGTCTTGTGCGGCGTGTGGGTGCTGCGCAGCCCGGGCGGGCGGCCCAGCGAGAACCGCACCAACACGTAGGCGCCGATGCACACCAGGATCCCGGCCATCAGCGGCGCCGCGTCCTCGGTGGACAGCGACGCCAGCACCGTCGCCCCGAGGAAGGCGCCGACGGCACCGGGCACACCGAGCTTGGCGACGATCGACCAGTCGATGTTCTTGAACTTCCAGTGCGACAGGCCCGAGGCGAATGTCGTGCCGACCTCGGCCAGATGCACCGCGGCGCTGGCCTGCGCGGCCCCTACCCCGCTGAGGACCAGCAGCGTGGAGGCCGTGACACCGAAGGCCATGCCCAGTGCGCCGTCGACGAGCTGCGCGCCGAGGCCGACGAGGGCAAAAAGTATGAGCGAACGCATCGGGTCCGGCTACTTTCACATGAACGGGTCACCGCAGAATGACCACAGGGACGAAGGGCTGCGCGTCGTTAACGCGGACAACACCATTCGTCGAACGCCATCAGGCGACGCGACGGCCAGAAGGGCTCCAGGGCGGAGACGTCGGACGGCGACGGTGCGTGAAGCAACCGAACAGCCATCGGAGTCCCTTCCTCAGTAACCGCAACCAGTAACCGAAACCTGCACGACACCTTACAGGGTCACCAGCCGGTACAGCCCGATGAGTCCCACCACGACGATCACGGCGCGCAGGGCGGTCGGCGACAGCCGTCGGCCGTAGTGCCCGCCGAGGTAGCCGCCCACCAACGAACCGACTGCGATCAACCCCGCCGCGGCCCAGCTGATCCGGTCGAACGCGACCACCGTGTAGGCCACCGCGGCAACGATGTTGACCAGCAGCGACAGCAGGTTTTTGGCGGCGTTCATGCGCTGGATGTCCTCGGGCAGCAACGCCCCCATCACCGCGATCAGCAGGATGCCTTGGGCCGCGGTGAAGTAGCCGCCATAGACGCCGACGGCGAAGGTCCCGGCGACCAGCGCGGCCATCCGCCCCGCGGAGATGACGTCGATGTCGCGCCCGGCGGCCTCCGCCCGGGCCCGGGCCCACGCCTGGATCCGCGGTCCGATGACCACCAGCACCAGGGCGAACACCAGCAGGATCGGGACCACCGTGGCGAACACCGTCTCGGGCAGGTGCAGCAGCAAGAACGCCCCGATGCCCGCCCCGATCAGCGACGCCGGGACCTGCCAGCGCAGCCAGCGCTTCTGCCCGCCCAGTTCGCGCCGATACGCCCAGGTTCCCGACACCCCGCCGGCGACCAGGCCGACGGCGTTGGACATCGTCGCCGTGACCGGCGGGAAACCGAGCGTCACCAAGGTGGGAAACGTGATCAGCGTGCCGGATCCCACGAGCGCATTGATCGCACCGGCACCGACTCCGGCCAGGGCAATCAGGATCATGTGGGTCACCGACACCGGGCAGACCCTACCCGGCACGGGTTTGGCGTGATCTCCCATGCTGACCGTGGGAAATCACGCCGAAATCACCTACTTGCGGGCGCGCTTCTCCCGCACCCGCACGTTGATCCGGATCGGGCTGCCCTCGAAGCCGAACGTCTCGCGCAGGCGGCGTTCCAGGAACCGGCGATAGCCCGCCTCCAGGAATCCGGTGGTGAACAGCACGAAGGTCGGCGGCCGCGCGGTGGCCTGGGTGGCGAACAGGATGCGGGGCTGTTTGCCGCCGCGCACCGGCGGCGGGTTGGCCGCGACGATCTCCTTGAAGAACGTGTTGAGCCGACCGGTCGACACCCGGGTGTCCCAGGACTCCAGCGACGTCTCCAATGCGGGCACCAGTTTCTGCACCGCCCGGCCGGTCATCGCGGAGATGTTGACCCGCGGCGCCCACTGCAGCTGGGCCAGTTCGCGGTCGATCTCCTTGTCCAACAGGTAACGCCGGTCCTCGTCGACCAGGTCCCACTTGTTGAACGCCAACACCAGGGCCCGGCCGGCCTCGATCACCATCGACAGCACCCGCTGGTCCTGTTCGCTGATCGGCACCGACGCGTCGATCAGGACGATCACCACCTCGGCGGCGTCGATGGCGCCGTGCGTGCGCACCGAGGCGTAGAACTCGTGACCGCTGGCCTGCCCGACCTTGCGGCGCAATCCGGCGGTGTCCACGAAACGCCATGTCTTGCCGCCCAATTCGATCATCGAGTCGACGGGGTCGACGGTGGTGCCGGCGACGTCGTGGACCACCGAGCGCTGTCCGCCGGCCAGCCGGTTCAGCAGCGAACTCTTGCCGACGTTGGGCTTGCCCACCAGCGCCACCCGCCGCGGTCCGCCGGTCTTGGGGCCGACCTCCGAGACGGCGGGCAGCTTCTCGACGACGGCGTCGAGCAGATCGGCGACCCCGCGGCCGTGCATGGCGCTGATCGGGTGCGGCTCCCCCAGCCCCAGCGACCACAGCGCCGCGGCCTCGGGTTCCTGCTTCTCGCCGTCCACCTTGTTGGCGGCCAGGAACACCGGCTTGCCGGAGCGGCGCAGGTTGCGCGCGGCGGCCTCGTCGCCGGAAGTCGCGCCGACGACGGCGTCGACCACCAGGATGATCGCGTCGGCGGTCTGCATCGCCACCGTCGCCTGCTCGGCGACCAGTTGCTGCAAACCCTTCGCGTCGGGTTCCCAACCGCCGGTGTCCTGCACGACGATCCGGCGCCCGGCCCACAGCGCGTCGTAGGACACCCGGTCGCGGGTCACGCCGGGCAGGTCCTGCACGACGGCTTCGCGGCGCCCCAGGATCCGGTTCACCAGGGTGGACTTGCCGACGTTCGGCCGGCCCACCACCGCGATCACCGGCGGGGGTGCGGTGAATTCCTCGAGCTCCTCGGCGTACTCGGAACCGTCGATCTCCCAGTCGCTTTCGTCGGACCAGGTACCGTCCTCGGAGGTCATCGCACCGCCTCACTGCATCGCTCGGCCAGCCCACGCAGATGGGCGATCACTTCGGCCTGGGTCATCTCGCCGGTGTCGACCACCACGGCATCCTCGGCGGCGCGCAGGGGTGAGGTCGCGCGGGTGGAGTCCAGATCGTCGCGCCGGCGCACATCGGCCAGCACGCCCTCGTAGTCGTCGCCGAGCCCGCCGGTGACGTTCTGGTCGTTGCGGCGCCGGGCCCGGATCTCGGCCGAGGCCGTCAGGAAGATCTTCAGGTCGGCGTCGGGCAGCACCACGGTGCCGATGTCACGGCCCTCGACCACGACACCACCGGGTCGATGCGCCAGCGCGCGTTGCATCGCGACCAGGCGCTCGCGCACCGCGGGGACCGCCGAGACCGCCGACACCGCGCGGGTGACCGCGTCGCCGCGGATCTCGGCCGAGACGTCCTCGCCGGCGAGATAGGCGCGAGAGTCGTTCGGGTCGTCGCCGACGGTGATGGGGGTGTCGACGGCGGCGACGGCCGCCGGATCGGCGGGGTCGGCGCCGGCCCGCAGGACCGCCAGGGTCACCAGGCGATACATCGCCCCGGTGTCCAGGTAGCGCGCGCCCAGCTCGGTGGCCAAACCCCTTGAGACGGTGGATTTTCCAGTTCCGGCAGGTCCGTCGATGGCGACGACCACGCCGCGGGATGCGCTCACAGACCCACCGCCTTGTACAGTTCGCTGATCTCCTTGCGGTTCAGCGCGCGAATGCTGCCGGGCCGCTGCTCCCCCAGCGACACCGCGCCGATGTCGGTGCGCACCAACGCTTCCACCGGGTAGCCGACGGCGGCCATCAGGCGCCGGACGATGTGCTTGCGCCCTTCGTGCAGCGTGACGCTGACCATGGACCGGCCCGGGATGGTGTCGACCATCGCGAAGTGGTCCACTTGGACCGGGCCGTCGTCGAGTTCGACCCCGGCGCGCAGCTTCTTGCCCAGCCCCTTGGGGACCTGCCCGGTGACCGTCGCCAGATACGTCTTGGGCACCTCGAAGGACGGGTGCATCAACCGATGCGCCAAGTCCCCGTCGTTGGTGAGCAGGATCAGCCCCTCGGTCTCGGCGTCCAGGCGCCCGACGTGGAAGAGCTTCTTGTTACCGCGGACTCGGTGCTCGATCAGATCGCCGATGCAGGGCCGGCCCCGGTCGTCGGACATCGTCGAGTGCATGCCGACGGGCTTGTTCAGCGCCAGATACACCAGATCGTCGTCGACCAGCACGCGCGCACCGTCCACGCGGATCACCGAGTTGTCGGGGTCCACCCGGGTGCCCAACTCGGTGACGATGCGGCCGTCAACCTCGACGCGGCCGTCGCGGATCATCCGCTCGGCCACCCGTCGGGATGCAATTCCGGCCTGCGACAACACTTTCTGCAGTCGCACGCCCTCGGTGGAGTCTTGCGACATCTCAGTCCTCATCCATGTCGAGCGCGGGTGGTTCTTCCGTCGCCCCACCGGCGTTGAGCTTCATGAACCGCGGTTCGCTGTCCAAGGTTTCCGAAAGGTCGTCGATCACATCGACGTCGGGCAGCAGCGGCGCGATGTCGGGCAGGTCGGCCAGCGAGGTCAAACCCAGCCGCTCCAGGAACAGTTCGGTGGTCGCGAAGCTGGCCGCGCCGCTGTCGGGATCTGCGCCGGCCTCGGTGATCAACCCGCGGGCCAGCAGGGTGCGCATCACCGCGTCGACGTTGACGCCGCGCACGGCGCTGACCCGCGCGCGGGTCACGGGCTGCCGGTAGGCGACCACGGCGAGGGTCTCGAGGGCCGCGCGGGTGAGCTTGGTCCGTGACCCGTCGAGCAGCAGGCGTTCGACGTAGGGCGCGAAGCGCGCGCGGGTGTACATCCGCCAGCCGCCGCCGGCCTCACGCAGGTCGATGCCGCTGTCCCGGTCGGTGAACCCCTGGGCCAGCTGCGGCAGCAGGGTCTCGATCCGCTCGACGGATTGTCCGGTCGCGGAGCCGAGCGCCTCGGCGCTGATCGGGGTGTCGACCACCAGCAGCAGCGCCTCGAGCACCCGCGTCAGTTCGTCGTCGTCCAGGTCGGGGGCAGACGCCTCTGGTTCCAGGGCATCCGGTTCAGTCATTCTTGATCTTCCACCAGCTCATCGCGCATTTGTTGGTCCGTGAGACGGTCTCCGGTCCACGCAACCTGGAGCACACCAAGGGGTTCTAACTGCTCGAATGCTACCGCCCGGGATCGGTACAGCTCGAGCAGCGCCAGGAAGCGTCCGACGATCTCGATCGGGATCTCGCAGTCGGCGACCAGCTCGGTGAACGACGCCCACTGCCCGGCTCCGCGCTCCTCGAGCATCCGCAGCAGATGCTGGGCTTGCTCGGGCACCGACACCTTCGGGTGGTGCAGATGGTCGGTGCCGACGGTGGGGACCGGCCGCGGGGTCAGCGCACTGGCGGCGATCTCGGCGAACGTCCGGGCGTCGACCCCGATCATCACCTCGGGCAGCAGCTCGGCGAACTGATCCTCGAGCGCCACCGCCCGCGGGTAGCTGCGCAGGGCCGCGGCCTCGAGCTCGGCGAACATCAGCGCGACGTGCTTGAACGCGCGATATTGCAGCAGCCGGGCGAACAGCAGGTCGCGGACCTCGAGCAGCGCCAGGTCGTCCTCGTCGTCGACCTGACCGGCGGGCAACAGCCGGGCGGCCTTCAGGTCCAGCAAGGTCGCGGCCACCACCAGGAACGTCGTGGTCTCCTCGAGTCCCAGCTGGGAGCCGATCTCCTTGGTGTAGGCGATGAACTCGTCGGTGACCTGGTGCAACGCCACCTCGGTGACGTCGAGCCGGTGCGCGAAGATCAGCTGCAGCAGCAGGTCGAACGGGCCCTCGAAATTGTCCAGTCGGACCTGAAATCCGGTCGCGGGCTGCTCGGCCTGGTCGGCTCCGTCGGATGTCTGGGTGGTCGTCACGTGCCGAACCGGTGGATGACCTCGGCGGCCAACGCTCGGTACGCTTCGGCGCCGGAGGACTTCGGCGCCCAGGTGGTGATCGGTTCGCCGGCCACGCTGGTTTCCGGGAACCGGACGGTCCGGGTGATCACGGTGTCGAACACCAGGTCCCCGAAGCGTTCCACGACGCGCGCCATCACCTCGCGGGCGTTGACGGTGCGGCTGTCATACCGGGTGATCAGGATGCCGCTGATCGACAGGCGCGGGTTGAGCCGGTCGCGGACCTTGTCCACGGTGTCGGTCAGCAGCGCCAACCCGCGCAGCGAGAAGTATTCGCACTCGGTGGGGATGATCACGCCGTCGGCGCAGGCCAGCCCGTTCACGGTCAGCAAGCCCAGCGACGGCTGGCAGTCGACCAGCACGTAGTCGTAGCGGTCCAGCACCGGGTGCAGGGCACGGGCCAGGGACTGTTCCCGGCCGACCTCGTTGACCAGCTGAATTTCCGCCGCCGACAGGTCGATGTTGCTGGGCACCAGGTCCATGCCGCTGACCCGGGTCTTGATCAGCACGTCTTCGATCGACACCCGGGGCTCGATGAGCAGGTTGTGCACCGTGTTCTCGAGCTCGTAGTGCGGCACACCCAACCCGGCGGACAGCGCGCCCTGCGGGTCGAGGTCGACCAGCAGCACGCGGCGGCCGCACTCGGCGAGCGCGGCGCCCAGGTTGATGGTGGAGGTGGTCTTGCCGACGCCGCCCTTCTGGTTGCACATTGCGATGACCTTGGCCGGGCCGTGTGAGGTCACCGGCTGCGGCGTCGGGATCGCTCGCGGGGGTCGGCCCGTGAGACCGAGTTCGCCGGCGCGGTCTGCGTCGTCGGTCACGCGTCCTCACCCCGGTCGATCGGTCGTGTGGCGGACATTGCAGGGAAGTCTAACGTGCAGATCGGCCTGCGAAGGGAGACCCGCGGGCAACGCGTCGGCGAGGTCGCGTCCCGGTGCCTGCCTCAGGCGCTGGCGGGCACCGCCAGGTAGTCGGCATCCGGCACGTCGCGCGGGTCTTCGGCGGGGGCTGCGACGGCGTCGAGAAACGGTGCGAAGGGCGGAATTTCGTCGGCCGAGCACTCGATGCTGATCACCGACGGCCCGGGGGTCGCCAACGCCTCGGCCAGGGCCGCAATCAGCGCGGCCATGTCGGTGACGTCGGTCGACCACAACTCGGGGAACATCGCGGACAGTCCGGCACCCAGGTGACTGGGGCGGAACCTGTTGTAGCTGTAGCGATCCCCGTAGTAGAGCCGCTCGCGGGTGGCCGACATCGCATGCGCGTTGTTGTTGAACAACACGAACGTCACCGGCAGTTGATGCTCGATCGCGGTGTGCAACTCCATGCCGTGCATGTAGAACGAGCCGTCGCCGGCGATGACGACGGTGCGTTGCCGACGTCCGATCGCCACGCCGATCCCGGCGCCGAAGCTGTACCCCATCCCGCCCATGCCCACCGCCACCAAGAACCGGCCGCCACGCCGGGCGGGCAGGTAGTGCAACGCCGCGGCGCCGGTGTTGCCGGCGTCCACCACGACGTTGACATCGGCGGGCAGGGCCGCGTCCAGCGCTTTCATCGCCGGCCGGTAGCGCACCCCGGCGGCCTCGACCCGCGGTGTCGCCAACTCGGTGGGCGGTACCGGTTCCGGCGTCCGCAGGCCGAGGGGGCGGCCGCGTCCGGTCAGCTTGCGGCTCAGTTCGGCCAACGACCTCTGCAGATCGTCGGTGTGCACGTGGGTGCACGGCAGATAGGGCGGGGCCGACCCGATCGAGTAGGTCCGTGTGCCGCGCAGCGCGGTGTCCAGACCGGCGCGCGCGGTCAACGGCAGCCGGGTGCCCACCAGCAGGCACACCGCACTGTCCTGCACCGCGTCGACGGTCGCCGGGTGCCCCATCGCCCCGGTGATACCGAGGGCACCCGTGACGTCCTTGGCGCCGGGCACGCAGGCCAGACGCGCACCCAGCAGCGCGCACAGCTTCTCCAGTTCGGCCCGGGCGCCGTCGCGCGCGACCTGCTCCCCGGCGATGATGGTCACCGTCCCGCGGGCGGCGCGCAGCGCCCGCGTCAACGGGTGCGGATCCCCGATCTGACGACGACGGGCGCAGGTGTGCACGCGGTCGCGGGGCGGACGACAAAGATCGAGTTCGGCTTGCTGAATATCTTTGGGCAGCAACAGTACTGCCGGTCCCCCGGCGCAGGCGGCGATGATCGCCCGCGGCAGCGCTGACCGGATGTCGTCGGCGGTGGTGACGCGTTCACAGAACACCGAGACCGCCCCGAACAACGCTTCGGCGTTCAACGATCCGTTGCATCCGCTGGTGTCCCCGGCCGCCCCGAGCCCGTCGAGCGTGCTGGGCGGCTGTCCGATCAACGCGAGCACCGGTGTTCGGCTGCTCAGCGATTCCCCCAGCCCCGGAATGACGTTGAGCGCCGCGCCACCGGAGGCCGCCAGCACCACGCCCAGTCCGGCGCCGCCGCGGCAGTAGCCGTCGGCCATTGCCGCAGCGGCGAATTCGTGTTTGGCCAGGACCGCGGTGATGTCGCGACTGAAATGCGCGGCGTCGAACAGGTCCTCGATGTTCTCGCCGTCCACGCCGAACACATGGGTGACGCCACCTGCCGCCAGGTGAGCCAGGATGTGGTCGGCGACGCGGACAATTGCTGGCATCATCGACTGCCCCCTCACAGAGGGCCCAGCACCGCACCCCAGCGACCCCCCAGCCGCTCGGCCCCCCCTTGCCTGCCAAACACTACAACCGCGACGGGGCGAACGTCGGCGTATTTGCGGCCCGCTCTCGCGGTGCTTGCACATTCAACGATGACGGGTGCCATGGTCTTCCTCATCGGGGCCTCTACCTACGCGTTTTATACCTCCGAGCGTCCGCGACGGCCGCAGATTGGGTGTCCCGCCGCGTACGGGCCCGACCCGCTGCGTCCCCGGCGGCAAATCCCGTGCGACCACTCGATTTTGCGCCCGCGTCAACGACGGCGGTGCCGGCAACGCTACCGGCTTCCGCAGTGCCGCCCTCCCCGGCCGCATTTCTCGACGTTGCTGCGACGTCGACCCCCTTCCCGGCGGCACCGGCGGCCGATATCGTCGTGCGCGATGAGATGGCAACGCCAACTGCCCTTCCTGCGGTGGTCGTTCTGGCGCCTGGCGATGGGCGTGCGCAACATCCCGAAGACGGGTCAGGTCGGCGACGGCCGCGAGGCCGCCGCCGCCGACTACGTCGTGGCCAACGCGCGGCGCAACGACCCCGAGCACGTGCTGGCCACCATCGACGACTTCGCCTACACCAAGGCGTATCTGATCAACATCGGCGAGGAGAAGGGCGCGCTGCTCGACGCCGCGGTGCGCCGGGCCGACCCCACCCTGGCGCTGGAGTTGGGCACCTACTGCGGATACGGCGCGCTGCGAATCGCCTGCGCCGCACCGCGAGCGCGGGTGTACTCGGTCGAACTGTCGGCCGACAACGCCGGCCAGGCCCGGCGGATCTGGGAGCACGCCGGCGTCGCCGACCGGGTCACCTGCGTGGTCGGCATCATCGGCGACGGCGGCGCCACTCTCGACGCGCTGGACGCCGCACCGGGATTCGGGCCCGGTGCGCTCGATCTGCTCTTCATCGACCACGACAAGAACGCCTACCTGCCGGACCTGCAGAGCATCCTCGAGCGCGGCTGGCTGCATCCCGGCTCGATCGTCGTGGCCGACAACGTGAAGATTCCCGGCGCCCCGGCCTATCGCGCCCACATGCGCGAGCAGCAGGGTCGGCGGTGGCGCACGGTGGAGCATTCGACGCACGCCGAGTACCAGAACGTGCTGCGGGACCTGGTGCTGGAGTCCGAGTTCCTCGGCTGAGGACTGCTACTGCGCGCGCGGATGCGCGCCGGCCCACACCTCGCGCAACGCGTGGACGGTGACCATGGTGTAGATCTGCGTCGTGGTGACCGAGGCGTGGCCCAGCAGTTCCTGCACGACGCGCACGTCGGCGCCGCCGTCGAGCAGGTGGGTGGCGAACGAGTGCCGCAGCGTGTGCGGGGACACCGCGCTGGTGATGCCGGCCCGCTCCGCGCTGTCCTGCAACACCTGCCAGGCGCTCTGCCGGGACAGCCGACCGCCGCGCGCGTTCAGGAAGATCCCCGGGGTGCCGCGACCGCGGCGGGCCAGGTCCGGACGCCCGCGCACCAGGTAGGCGTCCAGCGCGGCGACGGCCGGGCGGCCCACCGGGACCAGGCGCTGCTTGCCGCCCTTGCCGCGCAGCAGCACCGCACGCGCCTGGGTGTCCACATCGTCGAGATCCAGGCCCACCGCCTCGGAGATCCGGGCGCCCGTCGAGTAGAGCAGTTCCAGCAGGGCCCGGTTGCGCAGCGTCAGCGGTCCGTCGGACTCACTGTCCCCGCCGGCGCCCTCGAGCAGGGCCAGCACCTCGTCGAGGGTCAACGCCTTGGGTAGCCGCCGGGCCGGGGTCGGGGGTTTGACGGCCCGCGCGACATCCACGTCGGTGACGCCCTCCGCGGTGGCGAATCGGTGCAGTCCCCGCACGGCGATCAACGCCCGTGTGGCCGATACCGCCGACAGCGCCGGCACCCCGTTGTCGGGATCGCCGCGGCGCAGGGCGACCAGGAAATCGCTGACGTCGGTCTCGGTGACCGCGGCCAGGTCCGCGATGCCGCGGGACACCAGATGCTGGTGATAGCGCCGCAGGTCGCGGCGGTAGGAACTCAGGGTGTTCGCCGCCACGCCGCGCTCGATGGTCAGGTGGTCCAGGTACCCCTGCAGTTGACCGTCGAGCGCGGATTGGAAGGTCGTCACCGAACCGGCCCCTATCGCTCTCGCGCCGCGAAGCGCCACGGCCGGTCGGGCCAGTCCACCGTGACCGCCCGGGTCTCGGCGTGGCCGTTGCGTACCGCGTGGGCGGCCAGGATCCCCGCTACCGCAGAGGAATTGACGATCTCGCCGGAGAACACCCGGGCCACGGCATCGGCCAGCGGGACGCGGGCCACCGTCATGTCGGCCTCCTCGTGGGCGGCCTCGGGCCGGTCCACCTCCGACAGGCCGGTCGCGAGGTAGATGCGCACGGCCTCGTCGGTGAAACCCGGTGTGGGGGCGACGTCGACGAGCACCGCCCAGTCCCGCGCCGCCAGGCCGGCCTCCTCGACGAGTTCGCGCGCGGCGGTCAGGTGCGGCGCCTCGCCGTGTTCGTCGAGCAGTCCGGCGGGCAGTTCCCACAGCCGGCGGCCCAGCGCGTGCCGGTATTGGTACACCAGTACGACGTTGTCCCGGTCGTCGAGTGCGACGACGGCGACCGCGCCGTAGTGCTCGATGACGTCCCGGCGGGCCACCGCGCCGCCGGGCATCGACACCTCGTCGGCGCGCACGGCGAAGATCTTTCCAGTGAACCGGGTTTCGCTGGAGACGGTGTCGAACTCGTGCTCACCCACGGGATGCGGGCTCTTGGATCAACGGGTCCGCATCCTCGTGCTCGGCTCCGTTGGATCGATGCTCCGGCAGTTCCACCGGAAGCCGCTCGGCGGCCTTGTAATCCATTGCCGCGCCGATGAACGCCGCGAACAAGGGGTGCGGGCGCGTGGGCCGGCTCTTCAGTTCGGGGTGGGCCTGCGTACCCACCAGGAAGGGGTGGATGTCGCGGGGGTATTCGACGAACTCCACCAGCTTGCCGTCCGGCGAGGTGCCGGAGAACTGCAGGCCGCTCTCGGCGATCTTGTCGCGGTAGGCGTTGTTCACCTCGTAGCGATGCCGGTGCCGTTCGGAGACATCCACGGTGCCGTAGGCCTCGGCGACGATCGAATCCTCTTGCAGCACCGCGGGGTAGGCGCCCAGCCGCATGGTCCCGCCCAGGTCGGCCTCACCGGCGACGATCTCCTCCTGGCCGGCCATGGTCGCGATGACGGGATCCGGCGTGTCGGGCTCGAACTCCGCCGAACTCGCCTCGGCCAGGCCCACCGAGCGGGCGGCCTCGATGACGATGCACTGCAGGCCCAGGCACAGACCGAACAGCGGGATGCCGCGGTGACGCGCGTATCGGATCGCGCCGATCTTGCCCTCGATGCCGCGGATCCCGAAGCCACCCGGGATCAGCACCCCGTCGACGTCGCCCAGGGCCGCCGCGGCGCCCGCGTCGGTCTCGCAGTCGTCGGAGGCCACCCAAACCATCTCCACCCGGGTCCGGTGTTTGAAGCCACCGGCGCGTAGCGCCTCGGCCACCGACAGGTAGGCATCCGACAGGTCGATGTACTTGCCCACCAACGCAATCCGGACCGTCTCGTGGGGTTCGTGGACGCGCTCGAGCAGGTCGTTCCACTGCGTCCACTCCACGTCGCGGAACGGCAGGTTCAGCCGGCGCACCACGTAGGCGTCGAGTTCCTCGCGGTGCAGCACCTTGGGGATGTCGTAGATCGACGGGGCGTCCGGGGTGGAGATCACGCCGTCGATGTCGACGTCGCACATCAGGGCGATCTTGTTCTTCAGCCCTTCCGGGACGTCGCGGTCGCAGCGCAGGATCAACGCGTCCGGCGAGATACCGATGCTGCGCAGCGCCGCCACCGAGTGCTGGGTCGGCTTGGTCTTGAGCTCACCGGACGGCTTGAGGAACGGCACCAGCGATACGTGTAGGAAGAAGCAGTTGTCCCGACCCACCTCGTGGCGGACCTGACGGGCGGCCTCGAGGAACGGCAGCGATTCGATATCGCCCACCGTGCCGCCGATTTCGGTGATCACCACGTCGGGGCGGTTGCCGTCCTCGTCCGGGTCGGCCATCTCCAGGACGCGGTTCTTGATCTCGTCGGTGATGTGCGGGATCACCTGCACGGTGTCGCCGAGGTATTCGCCGCGACGCTCCTTGGCGATCACCGTCGAATACACCTGACCGGTGGTGACATTGGCCGAGCCCGAGAGGTTGCGATCGAGGAACCGCTCGTAGTGCCCCACGTCGAGGTCGGTTTCGGCGCCGTCCTCGGTCACGAACACCTCACCGTGCTGGAACGGGTTCATGGTGCCGGGATCGACGTTGAGATACGGGTCGAGCTTCTGCATCGTGACCTGCAGTCCCCGCGCGGTGAGCAGCTGACCCAGGCTGCTGGCGGTCAACCCCTTACCTAGCGAGGACGCGACACCACCGGTGACGAACAGGTGCTTTGTCGTGGTGTGTGGATGCCTGCGTAGCGATGGCAAGTGCAACCTCCGTGGTGATGGAGCAGGGCGAGCTGGGCCTGCTGACCCACGGAAGTCCACCTTAACACCGACCCGCGGAAGTCGTTGCTGACGCGCCGGGTGGGCCTGTTGCGCTACTGGGTGACGGTCAGCGCGGTGGCGCCCTGGCCGACGCCGTACTGGCCCGGCTTGGCGCCGTTGATCAGGTCCTGCAGCCCCAGCACGGCCGTGATGCGGCCGGATTCGGCATCGATGTTGTCGACCGAGCTGACCGCGGCGGTCAGACCGCTGTCGGAGCGCAGCACCGCCACCGCCCCGGTGCCGGTCGCCGAACCGTGCCGACCGGCCAGCACCGTGCCCGACCCGTGCGGGGCCAACGCCGCGGCGAACCGGGCGACGGTGGCGCCCTGGTTGCCGGCGTCGTCGCCGAGCGGTCCGCCGGTGACGATGACCGCGGTGTCGGCCGCGCCGACGTTGTCCCCGGAGTAGGCCAGGAACCCGGTGTCGCGCAGCGCGGCCAGCACCGTCTGGCGCTGCAGATCGTCGACCCGCGGCGCCTTGGGGTCGCGGTTGATCAGCATCGTGATGCCCAATAGATCGCCGGCCTGGGAGCCCTGATCGACCAGCGTCGTGCTCAACTGCGTGCCGGCGGGCAGGATCGACGAGTTGACGACGGTCTTGAGCTTCTCGGCCGAGTGGGCGTCGACGAATTCCTGGGTGAGTTCGATGCCGCCGGTGACCGTGCCGCCGGCCTGCTCGATGACCCGGTTGAGCGCGTCGAGGTCGTGCTCGTTGGCGTCGGGGGTGCGGAACACCACCACCGACTTGTTCGCCAGGGCGTCGCGGACGATCCGGGGCGCCACCTGGGTGTCGAAGTCGTTCGCGGCGCCCAGGCGTTCGTTTAGTGCGTTCTTGTCATCGGTCAGCGCGTTGATCTGGCCCTGCAGATCGCGCTTCTCCTCGCGCAATCCCGACAGCAACGTGTCGGAGAGCAGACCCGAGCCCAACACCACCCCGACCGCCAGCGCCAGGAACACCGCCGCCAGCGAAATGGCGTGTGAGCGAAGGGATATCACGCTAGGTCACCCAGCCCTGCACCCACAGCGTGAACTGGTTCCAGTACTGCGTGACCCACTCCAGCACTACGGTGTCGGTGCGGGACACCCACAGCGCCACGATCACCGCGATCAGCATGGCCAGCACCAGCAGCGCCACCGAACCGCCGGAGATCCGGCTGCGGTACAGCGTGGCCACCGCCTTGGCGTCCACCAGCTTCTGCCCCACCTTGAGCCGGGTCAGGAAGGTCGACGGGTTGCTCTGCTGCCGGGTGCGGTCGAAGAACTCCTCGATGCTGGCGGTGTGACCCGCGGTGACGATCAGCGCGGCGCCGTGGTGGTCGGCCAGCAGCAGGGCCAGGTCGGCGGCCGAACCGGCCGCCGGGAACGTCATCGCGCCCACGCCGAGATCCTGGATGCGCTCGAGCCCGGGCGCGTGGCCGTCGGCGTCGGCCGGCAGCACCACCTGCGCACCGCTCTTGAGCACCTCGGCGCTCATCTGCTCGGGGTCGCCGACGATCAACTGGGGCCGGTAGCCGGCCTTGCGCAGCAGATCGGCGCCGCTGCCCACCCCGATGAGGACGGGCTGATACTCCTTGATGAACGGCTTGAGGCCCTTGAGGTCGTCGGCGGCGTTGGGCTCCTCGGCCACCACGACCACGTGCCGCCGGCGCAGGTCCACGTCGATGTCGGGGATGCCGATGCCGTCGATCAGCAGCGGGCTCTCGCTGCGGATGAACTCGATGGTGTTGCCGGCGAACGCCTCCAGATGGCTGACCAACCCGCTCTTGGCCTCGTGCATCTTGTCGACGATCTCTTCGTCGGTGCGTTCGACGCCCAGGATCAGGCGGCGGTCCCCGGAGTACACCCCGCCGTTGTGCAGGCGGATCCGGGCGCCGTCCTTGACCTTCTTGAAGACCTCGGGGCCGGTCTCGTCGATGAGCGCGATGCCGTTGGTCACCAGGACTTCGGGCCCGAGGTTGGGATAGCGGCCCGAGATCGACGGCGAGGCATTGACCACCCCGGCGATGTTGGCCTCGATCAGGGCGTCGGCGGTGACCCGGTCCAGGTCCAGCACGTCGAGCACCACGATGTCGCCGGGCTCCACCCGGCGCAGCAGACGGTCGATGTCGCGGTCCACCCGCGCCGTGCCCACCACACCGGGTCGAGAACTGCTGTTACGAGAGAGAAGCGCTGCCATCCTCATGGCAGCCGATTCTGTCGGTCAATGGCGGCTGAGCCGGGGAGGCGCGCCGTAACTTCCGCCTCAGAAGTCACATTGCGTCACATCTGCAACAGAATCGAGAGCTTGGGCTGCTATGCCGGGCTCACCCGGGCACCCGGTCCTGCTGGGCGGCCTCGAGCAGCTCACGCGCGTGGGCGCGACCGGTGTCGGACTCCCCCAGCCCGGCCAGCATCCGCGCCAGTTCGGCCACCCGCTCGTCGTCGTCGAGGCGCCGGACCCGGCTGGAGCCGTCCCGCGCGAGCGCATCGACCACCAGGTGGGTGTCGGCGTAGGCCGCGACCTGCGGCAGGTGCGTGACGACGATGACCTGATGCGTGCGAGCCAGCCGCGCCAGTCGCCGACCGATCTGCACCGCCGCCCGGCCGCCGACCCCGGCGTCGACCTCGTCGAACACCATCGTGGTGCCCTCGGCCGAGGCGGACAGCACCACCTCCAGGGCCAGCATGACCCGGGAGAGTTCGCCGCCGGAGGCGCTCTTGGTCAGCGGCAGCACGGTGCTGCCGCGGTGCGCGGTGAAGCCGAACTCGACGGCGTCCACCCCGGCCGAGCCGGCGTGCACGGTCTGACCGGAGGCCAGCGTCAGCGGCGCCGAATCGTCGGCCCCGGCGGGCATCGGCACCACGTCGATGGTGAACTCCGCCTGCGCCATCGCCAGCCCGGCCAGTTCGGCGGTGACGGCCTTGGCCAGTCGCTTGGCGGCCTTGGTCCGGGTGCGGGTCAGTGCGGTGGCGACGTCGGCCAGACGGGCGGCCCGCTCGTCGACCCGCTGTTGCAGCCCGGCCAGGGCCTCCTCGGAGACATCGAGTTGCGACAGGCGCTCCCGCGCCTGGTCGGCCCACGCCAGCACCCCGTCGATGTCGGGGGCGTACTTGCGGGTCAACGTCCGCAACTCGGCCTGCCGCGCCAGCTTGGTCTCCAGGGTGCTGGCATCCGAGGGCAGCTCGCCCAGATACCCGCCCACCTCGCGGGCCACATCCTCGACCACGGTCAACGCGTCGGTGAGCTGACGGCCCAGCCCCTGCAGCGTCGCGTCGTCGGTGGCTTCCAGCGCGGCCTTGGCCTGCGCGACGAGTTGGGCCGCCGAGGCGGCGATCTCCGCGCCGTCGGCGTCGTCGCCACCGGCCAGCGACATCCGCGCGGTGGTCGCCGATTCGCGCAGCGCGTCGAGTTCGGAGAGCCGCTTGATCTCAGCGACCAGTGCCTCGTCCTCGCCCGGGTTCGGGTCGACGCCGTCGATCTCTTCCAGGGCGAAGAGCAACCGGTCGGATTCCTGGGCCAGTTCGCGGGCGCTGTTGGTCCGCTCGGCCAGATCGCGGCGGGCCTGCAACCACTCCTCGCGCAGCCCCCGGTAGCGCCGCAGCGCGTCGGCCACCTCGGCGAAGCGGTCCAGTGCGGCGCGCTGCTCCTCGGAGCGCATCAGCCGCAGCTGGTCGTTCTGCCCGTGCAGGGTGAGCAACTGGGTGGTGAACGTGCTCAGCGATTTCGCCGGCACGCTGCGCCCGCCGAGATAGGCCCGCGACGGCCCGTCGCGGCTGACCGAGCGCAACGCGATCACGCTGCCGTCCTCGTCGCGCTCGGCGCCCGAGGCATCGAGGATCTCGTCGATCTGG
This sequence comes from Mycolicibacterium chitae, assembly GCF_900637205.1. Lineage (NCBI taxonomy): Bacteria > Bacillati > Actinomycetota > Actinomycetes > Mycobacteriales > Mycobacteriaceae > Mycobacterium > Mycolicibacterium chitae. The sequence goes on along the minus strand of NZ_LR134355.1, from coordinate 2,231,265 downwards.
CCGCCCAGCCCGTCGCCGACGTCGGTGGTGCTGAAGCGACCCTCCACCACCGCGCGGGTGGCCCCGGAACGCACCCGGTTGGCGTCCGCGCGCGCCCCGCCGAGCAGGTGCAGCCCGGTCACCACCATGGTCTTGCCGGTGCCGGTCTCACCGGTCAGCACCGTGAGGCCGCGATCGAACTCCGCGTCGGCGGCCTTGATGGCGCCCAGCGATTCGATTCGGATTTCGGAGAGCACGGGCTACTTCCCCCGCCAGCCGGTGACCGGCAGCCGGAACTTGCGGACCAGGCGGTCGGTGAACGGCGCGCTGTCCAGGCGAATCCACTTGACCGGCTTGGCCGATCGGGTCACCTCCAGGCGGCTGCCGGCGGGCAGCGGCATCTCCCGGCGCCCGTCACAGAACACCAGCGCGTCATGCCCGTCGGGCTCGAGTTCCACCGCGATCTTGGCCGCGGGACTGGTGACCATCGGCCGGGCGAACAGGGCGTGGGCGTTGTTGGGCACCACCAGGATTGCCTCCAGGTCGGGCCACAGCACGGGGCCGCCGGCGGAGAATGCGTAGGCCGTCGACCCGGTCGGCGTCGAGACCAGCACGCCGTCGCAGCCGAACGCCGACACCGGGCGCCCGTCGACCTCGACCACGACGCCGAGCACCCCGAGGCGCGGACGTTTCTCCAGGCTGGCCTCGTTCAATGCCCAGCCGCGGTTGATGACCTCACCGCCGACGGTGACGACGATGTCCAGCGTCATCCGCGTCTCCACGCGGTAGACGCGGTTGATCACGTGGTCGAGCACGGCGTCGATGGCGTCGGCCTCCGCCTCGGCCAGGAACCCGATCCTTCCGAGGTTGACGCCCAGCACCGGGATGTCGGCGTTGCGCGCCAATTCGGCTGCCCGCAAAAATGTTCCGTCACCGCCGAGGACCATCACCAGCTCGCAGCCCTTGGCGGCGTTCTCGTCGGCGTCGACGACGTCGATCTCCACACCCCGGGCGCGCATGTCCTCCGGCGCTAACCGCAACGTGCCTCGGTCGACAGCCTCGGCAGAGAGCACGCGGAGCGCAATTCCGTTGTCGCCCAGCATCTTCTCCACATGGCGGGCCACCTCGGTGGCACTCTCTCGGCCGGTGTGGACGACCAGCAGGACGGTTCGTTCAGAGGTCATTGCGGCCCTTCATCGACCGACCGCGCGATGGCGGCTTCCAATTGCTCATCGTGCACGGCGCGGTCGGGGTCGGACCGCAACCACAGGAAGTACTCCACATTGCCCGACGGGCCGGGCAGCGGGCTGGCCACCGCGGCCATGGTGTACCAGTTCAGTTCGGCGGCCCGGCGCGCCACCGAGAGCACGGCGCTGGTGCGCAGGGCGGGGTCCTGCACCACCCCGCCGGCGCCCACCTGGCCCTTGCCGACCTCGAACTGTGGCTTCACCATGGGAACGATATCGGCGTCCTTCGACGCGCACGCGGCGAGTGCGGGCAACACGGTGCCCAGCGAGATGAAGGACAGGTCCGCGACGACGAGATCCACGTTGCCGCCGATCATCTCCGGCGTCAGTTCGCGCACGTTGGTGCGTTCGATGACGACGACGCGCTCATCGGAGCGCAATGACCAGGCCAGCTGGCCGTAGCCGACGTCGACGGCCACCACTTCGCGGGCCCCGCGGTCCAGCAGTACCTCGGTGAAGCCGCCGGTGGAGGCGCCGGCGTCCAGGCAGCGTCGGCCCGCGACGTCGATCCCGAACGCGTCGAGGGCACCGATGAGTTTGTGCGCGCCGCGGGACACCCAGGTCCGTTCCCCCGCGTCGGCGACCTTGAGGGTGGTGTCGGCGGTGACGGCGGTGGCGGGCTTGGACGCGGGCATCCCGTCGATGCTGACCCGCCCGGCGCCGATCAGTTCGGCGGCCTGTTGACGGGACCGCGCCAGTCCCCGCCGGACCAGCTCGGCGTCCACTCGCATACGCCGCGCCACGCTGCGTTCAGCCCTTCTCCACGGATTCCAGCGCCCGGACCAGCACGTCGTGGGCCTCCTCGAGGCGACGCGCGATCTCGTCGATGTCTACCTCGGCACCGTGGCCGGTGGTCTCGTCACCGAGGTCGGCGGGCGGCAGGGCGGCGAGCAACTCGTCGATCTGCGCGCGGATCTCGTTCGGGTCGGTAGCCATTTCGGCCCCTACGCTAGTCGATGGCCTCGTCCAACAGCGCCCAGCGCCGCAGGGCGACCGCCGCGGTGTCGTCGCCCGCGGCGACGCGGACCCCGTCGAGCCCGGCGTCCCAGATCGCTCGCGCGGTGGCGCGCACGACGCCCAGCCCGTCGGCGCTGTCGTCGTGGCCGGCCGCGTGGACCGTCGCGACGCCGTCGGCGTGGGTGACCCGCCAGGCCGGCTGGGCACTCATCGACAGCCGCTCGGCCTGGCCGTGCAGGCCCGCCAGGGTCTCGGCGATGAAGCTCGGCCGCTCGGCGGGGATCGCGTGCACCGCCTCGCGTGCGGTGCTCACCCCGGTGAGCACCATCAGGCTGGGCAGCCCGGCGGCGTTGGCGCCGGCGATGTCGGTATCCAGGCGGTCGCCGACCACCAGTGGGGTCCGGAACTGCCCGCGGGACAACGCATCTGCCATCAACGTCGGGGCCGGCTTGCCCGCCACCTGCGGGACGGCGTCGGTGGCGGTGCGCAGGGCCGCCACCATCGATCCGTTGCCCGGCAGCAGGCCGCGCTCCGAGGGCAGGGTCTTGTCGACGTTGGCCGCGACCCACAGCGCCCCCGCGCGGATGGCCAGCGCGGCCTCGGCCAGCACGGCCCAGCCGGTGTCCACCGAGTGCCCCTGCACGACGGCCACGGGGTCCTCGGCGAAGCTGCGCACCGGGATCAGACCCACCGCGCTGATCTCGTCGGCCAGCGCCTCGGTGCCGACGACGAGCACATGCGCCCCGGCGGGTAGTTGTTGGGCCAGCAGGCCGGCGGCGCTCTGCGCACTGGTCACCACGTCGTCGGCGGCGGCGGCGACGAAGCCGAGTTCCCGAAGGTGCGCGGCGACCTCGTCGGCGCTGCGCGAGGCGTTGTTCGTGACGTAGAGCTGCCGCGCGGTGGCCGCGGCCAGCGCTTCCAGCGAGTCCTCGGTGGGGGCGTGACCGCGGAACACGGTGCCGTCGAGGTCGAGCAACAGGCAGTCGTGGGTATGGGCGAGCGTGGTCACGTCAGGCGAGCTCGCTGACCCGCTCTTCGGCGTCGGTGACGCCGTCGACGTCGGCGCGGCCGGAGTGCAGGAACCACTGCAGCGCTTCGTCCTTGCGGTCCAGGGCCAACAGCGCCTCGGCGTAGGCGTAGAACAGCCGCGCGGCGGTCTGGCCGGTGCGCGACGGGTCGGGCGCCGGTGACGCCAGCACCGCCAGCGCCTGCTCGAGCTGGCCGAGGTCGGCGCGGGCGCCGGCGGCCACGATGCGCAATTCGTCGGCGTCGTCGCCCTCCAGGGCCGCCGCCTCCGGGCTGCGGGCCAGTTCGATGGCCCGTTCCGGGCGCCCCACGCCGCGTTCACAATCGGCGATCAGGGGCAGCAGCACCGACTTGCTGCCCATTCGACGGGCAGCGCGCAGTTCGGCCAGGGCCTGGGCCCAGTCGCCGCAGCGGTAGGCGGCGATACCGACAGCCTCGCGGATCGCCGCGATGCGGCCCGAACGGGTCCGGGCGGCCTGGGCGTGCGCCAGTGCGGCCTCAGGGTCCTCGTCGATGAGTTCGCCGGCGGCCACCAGGTGGCGGGCGATCGTGTCGGCCGTGGTTTTATCCAACGTGGTCAGTTCGCGCCGGACATCCGGCGCCAGCTGCTTGGCGTCGATCTCGGGCGGGATCGTCGGGCCGCGACCGCGGTCGGCGTCGCCACCCTCGCTACGCGGTCCGCCGGGCCCGGACTGCGGCTGTGCCCGGCGAGCGCGATTGGGACCCGAGCGGGCCGGCGCCTGACGCCGCTGACCACCACGTTGATCGCGGCGCGGACCGCCGCCGCGTGCTGGGCGCTGTTCGCCGCCCTGCCTGTTGTCGACCACTGGGAACCTTTCGCTACGAGATATTCACTCAGGATACGGCCCGAGTACGCCCGGCAACGATTCGCCGGGAATCGCGAAGGGAAAGACGGACAATTGTTCGCCAGATAAACCATTCCGAGCGTCAAATGGACAAATGCAATTGCCGTACAAATGCCGTACAAATAGAAACGCCCCCCACGGTTGGTGGGGGGTGTTTCTATTGTGTGTGTTCGGCGGTGTCCTACTTTTCCACCCGTGTTGGGTAGTATCATCGGCGCTGGCAGGCTTAGCTTCCGGGTTCGGGATGGGTCCGGGCGTTTCCCTGTCGCTATGTCCGCCGTAACTCTATTTTCTTGTGTGGTGCCGGCCTGTTCCGTGTGGGGTCGCCCCTTGTTGTGTGGGGCGGGGTCCCGTGGTCGGGGGCACCGTGTTCACCAAGAAAGGTGTTTTTGGTGGTGGGATGCAATGTTTGTTGCATTCGTGGGTTGTGGTTGCGAGACGCGTGGTGTTTACCGAACAGTTTTTGTTCCCCACGAGGGGTGGGGTTGTTGGTAAGTTTTCGGCCGGTTAGTGCCAGTTCCCTGCACACATTGCTGTGCTTCTAGGTCTGGTCTATCAATCCCGTGGTCTGCGGGGGGCCTTATCCCTCCTAGAGGGTGAGAAACCTGGTCTTGGAAGGGGTTTCCCGCTTAGATGCTTTCAGCGGTTATCCTGTCCGAACGTGGCTATCCAGCCGTGCCCCTGGTGGGACAACTGGTGCACCAGAGGTTCGTCCGTCCCGGTCCTCTCGTACTAGGGACAGATTTCCTCAAGTTTCTGACGCGCGCGGCGGATAGAGACCGAACTGTCTCACGACGTTCTAAACCCAGCTCGCGTGCCGCTTTAATGGGCGAACAGCCCAACCCTTGGGACCTGCTCCAGCCCCAGGATGCGACGAGCCGACATCGAGGTGCCAAACCATCCCGTCGATATGGACTCTTGGGGAAGATCAGCCTGTTATCCCCGGGGTACCTTTTATCCGTTGAGCGACACCCCTTCCACTCGGGGGTGCCGGATCACTAGTCCCGACTTTCGTCCCTGCTTGACCTGTACGTCTCACAGTCAAGCTCCCTTGTGCACTTGCACTCAACACCTGATTGCCATCCAGGTTGAGGGAACCTTTGGGCGCCTCCGTTACATTTTAGGAGGCAACCGCCCCAGTTAAACTACCCACCAGGCACTGTCCCTGAACCGGATATACGGTTCGAGGTTAGAGGTCCAATACGACCAGAGTGGTATTTCAACAACGACTCCACAATAACTGGCGTTACTGCTTCACAGTCTCCCACCTATCCTACACAAACCGAATCGAACATCAATACCAAGCTATAGTGAAGGTCCCGGGGTCTTTTCGTCCTGCCGCGCGTAACGAGCATCTTTACTCGTAGTGCAATTTCGCCGAGTCTATGGTTGAGACAGTTGAGAAGTCGTTACGCCATTCGTGCAGGTCGGAACTTACCCGACAAGGAATTTCGCTACCTTAGGATGGTTATAGTTACCACCGCCGTTTACTGGGGCTTAAATTCTCCGCTTCACCCCCGAAAGGGTTAACAGGTCCTCTTAACCTTCCAGCACCGGGCAGGCGTCAGTCCGTATACATCGTCTTGCGACTTCGCACGGACCTGTGTTTTTAGTAAACAGTCGCTTCTCACTGGTTTGTGCCACCCACTCACGCTCACCACCGCGAAGATGGATCACGCCATGTGGGTCCCCCTTCTCCCGAAGTTACGGGGGTATTTTGCCGAGTTCCTTAACCATAGTTCACTCGTACGCCTTAGTATTCTCTACCTGACCACCTGTGTTGGTTTGGGGTACGGGCCGTGTACGGACTCGCTAGAGGCTTTTCTCGACAGCATAGGATCACCGAATTCGCCTCAATCGGCTATGCATCACCTCTCAGACATATGAGTGACGGATTTGCCTATCACTCGTCCTACAGGCTTGCCCCAGTATTACCACTGACTGGTACGGCTACCTTCCTGCGTCACCCCATCGCTTGACTACTACCACCGAAGGTCCCGCGCAGCCGGCAACAGTCCTTTCCCGAAGGATCAGATCTGCCACCTTTTGGGCGGTTAGTACCGGTGATTCATCAGGGACGCTCATACACGGGTACGGGAATATCAACCCGTTGTCCATCGACTACGCCTGTCGGCCTCGCCTTAGGTCCCGACTCACCCTGGGCGGACTGGCCTGGCCCAGGAACCCTTGGTCTTTCGGCGGGCAAGGTTCTCACTTGCCTTATCGCTACTCATGCCTGCATTCTCACTCCCACACCCTCCACAACACGGTCACCCGGCTGCTTCACTGGATGCAGGACGCTCCCCTACCCATCGAACAAGTTCGATGCCGCGGCTTCGGCGGTGTGCTTGAGCCCCGCTACATTATCGGCGCACAATCACTTGACCAGTGAGCTATTACGCACTCTTTCAAGGGTGGCTGCTTCTAAGCCAACCTCCTGGTTGTCTTCGCGACTGCACATCCTTTTCCACTTAGCACACGCTTAGGGGCCTTAGCCGGCGATCTGGGCTGTTTCCCTCTCGACGCACGGAGCTTATCCCCCGCCGTCTCACTGCCACACTTCAACTTGTCGGCATTCGGAGTTTGGCTGACGTCAGTAACCTAGTAGGGCCCATCGGCCATCCAGTAGCTCTACCTCCAACAAGAAACATGTAACGCTGCACCTAAATGCATTTCGGGGAGAACCAGCTATCACGGAGTTTGATTGGCCTTTCACCCCTACCCACAACTCATCCCCTCAGTCTTCAACCTAAGTGGGTTCGGGCCTCCACAACATCTTACTGCTGCTTCACCCTGGCCATGGGTAGATCACTCCGCTTCGGGTCCAGAACACGCCACTACACCCCTCACGGGGATACGCCCTATTCAGACTCGCTTTCGCTACGGCTACCCCACCCGGGTTAACCTCGCGACATGTCCCTGACTCGCAGGCTCATTCTTCAAAAGGCACGCCATCACCCCACGTAAAACGAGGGCTCTGACGGATTGTAAGCGCACGGTTTCAGGTACTATTTCACTCCCCTCCCGGGGTACTTTTCACCATTCCCTCACGGTACTAATCCGCTATCGGTCACTGAGAAGTATTCAGGCTTACCGGGTGGTCCCGGCAGATTCACAGCAGATTCCACGGGCCCGCTGCTACTCGGGGAACATTCCACAACAGAGTGCATGTTTTCGCCTACAGGACTCTCACCCTCTACGGCAGGCCATCCCAGACCACTTCGACTAACACACACTTTTCTGACTGTCGCCCAGGCCGGCGGACCTGAGAAGAAACGCCCCACAACACCGCACACACAACCCCCGCCGGGTATCACATGCACACGGTTTAGCCTCCTCCGCTTTCGCTCGCCACTACTCACGGAATCACAATTGTTTTCTCTTCCTACGGGTACTGAGATGTTTCACTTCCCCGCGTTCCCCCCCGCCACCTATGAATTCAGTGACGGGTGACACGACATCACTCGTGCCGGGTTTCCCCATTCGGACATCCTCGGATCCACGCTCGGTTGACAGCTCCCCGAGGCTTATCGCAGCCTCCTACGTCCTTCATCGGCTCCCAGTGCCAAGGCATCCACCATGCGCCCTTAAACACTTACAAACACAAAAACCAAAAGAAAAATCAGAAATTACACCACAACAAACCACACACCCAACCCCCACCCCAAAGAGTGAGAACCGTTGTGCGGCCTGATGCTCGCAACCACTATCCACAAATCAAACACCACACCCCACCACCAAGATGGAGCGACAACACGCCTCCCACCCCACACAGGGGCCAGAGAAAAACGGGCCTGTTGCCTCAGGACCCAACAGTGTGTCTGGCAGCATCACGAACAACAACCCCAAAAGGTTGCTTCCCGGTCCATGACTGCATTGTTTGTTGTTGCACCAGACCCCCACCCACTACAGGCAAGAGGCCATCCAACGAATCGCTCAGGTCACCGAACCCCCACACGATGTGGGCGGGCCCGAGTCTCGTGGTGCTCCTTAGAAAGGAGGTGATCCAGCCGCACCTTCCGGTACGGCTACCTTGTTACGACTTCGTCCCAATCGCCGATCCCACCTTCGACAGCTCCCTCCCTTACGGGTTAGGCCACTGGCTTCGGGTGTTACCGACTTTCATGACGTGACGGGCGGTGTGTACAAGGCCCGGGAACGTATTCACCGCAGCGTTGCTGATCTGCGATTACTAGCGACTCCGACTTCACGGGGTCGAGTTGCAGACCCCGATCCGAACTGAGACCGGCTTTGAAAGGATTCGCTCCACCTCACGGCATCGCAGCCCTTTGTACCGGCCATTGTAGCATGTGTGAAGCCCTGGACATAAGGGGCATGATGACTTGACGTCATCCCCACCTTCCTCCGAGTTGACCCCGGCAGTCTCTCACGAGTCCCCACCATAACGTGCTGGCAACATGAGACAAGGGTTGCGCTCGTTGCGGGACTTAACCCAACATCTCACGACACGAGCTGACGACAGCCATGCACCACCTGCACACAGGCCACAAGGGAACCGACATCTCTGCCGGCGTCCTGTGCATGTCAAACCCAGGTAAGGTTCTTCGCGTTGCATCGAATTAATCCACATGCTCCGCCGCTTGTGCGGGCCCCCGTCAATTCCTTTGAGTTTTAGCCTTGCGGCCGTACTCCCCAGGCGGGGTACTTAATGCGTTAGCTACGGCACGGATCCCAAGGAAGGAAACCCACACCTAGTACCCACCGTTTACGGCGTGGACTACCAGGGTATCTAATCCTGTTCGCTCCCCACGCTTTCGCTCCTCAGCGTCAGTTACTGCCCAGAGACCCGCCTTCGCCACCGGTGTTCCTCCTGATATCTGCGCATTCCACCGCTACACCAGGAATTCCAGTCTCCCCTGCAGTACTCTAGTCTGCCCGTATCGCCCGCACGCCCACAATTGAGTTGTGAGTTTTCACGGACAACGCGACAAACCACCTACGAGCTCTTTACGCCCAGTAATTCCGGACAACGCTCGCACCCTACGTATTACCGCGGCTGCTGGCACGTAGTTGGCCGGTGCTTCTTCTGTCACTACCGTCACTTGCGCTTCGTCGTGACTGAAAGAGGTTTACAACCCGAAGGCCGTCATCCCCCACGCGGCGTCGCTGCATCAGGCTTGCGCCCATTGTGCAATATTCCCCACTGCTGCCTCCCGTAGGAGTCTGGGCCGTATCTCAGTCCCAGTGTGGCCGGTCACCCTCTCAGGCCGGCTACCCGTCGTCGCCTTGGTAGGCCATTACCCCACCAACAAGCTGATAGGCCGCGGGCCCATCCCACACCGCAAAAGCTTTCCACCACAACCCATGAAGGCCATGATCATATTCGGTATTAGACCCAGTTTCCCAGGCTTATCCCAAAGTGCAGGGCAGATCACCCACGTGTTACTCACCCGTTCGCCACTCGAGTACCCCGAAGGGCCTTTCCGTTCGACTTGCATGTGTTAAGCACGCCGCCAGCGTTCGTCCTGAGCCAGGATCAAACTCTCCAAACAAAAACCCCCAGACCAAACTGGGCAGAATTCAATCAGAAAAATCCGATCACAAACAAAAGACACCAAAAACTGGCATCCAAAAAAACCACGCCCTAAACGGGAAAAAGAACGTGGCAAAAAACAACAAACAAAAACCACCAAACACACTATTGAGTTCTCAAACAACAGACCTGATTGTGACTACCCCTCAGGCCGCGCAAAAAACCCGCGGCCAAAAGGCCGCGACTTCAAGTGCGGACTAGTGGGAACACCCTGTTATCCAAGGTTATTCCCGGGGAAGCCGTCGCGCTCTCCGGCGGGGCCGTGTCGCGGCGACGAGAGATAAGTTACGTGCTTGCAAACTCGGAGTCAAATCGGCTGGTAGAAGGGGGTTTTCGGACCTTCAAGATCAACTCCCGACCTTCCGCACGCCGGCCACGTTCCGCTTGCCGCGGCGCAGCACCAGCCACCGACCGAACAGAAAGTCCGAGGATTGCGGCGCCCAGTCGTCGGTGCCGACCCGAATGTTGTTCACCGACACCCCGCCCTCGGCGATCGTGCGCCGGGCCGCGCCCTTGCTCGCGGACAGTCCGGTGGCCACCAAAAGGTCGGCTATCCCATCCGGACCGTCGGGTGTGAGGTCGGCCACCGACGCCTCGGTGAGCGCCGCGGCCAACGTCGGCTCGTCGAGTTCGGTCAGCTCTCCCCTGCCGAACAGCGCCTGGCTGGCCAGTTCCACCGAGGCGGTCGCCGCCTCCCCGTGCACCAGCGTCGTCAACTCCTGGGCCAGCCGGCGTTGGGCGGCGCGTTCGTGCGGACGCTCGGCCGTGGCCTGCTCGAGGTCGGCGATCTCCTCGGCGGACAAGAAAGTGAACCAACGCAAATAGGGCAACACGTCGGCGTCGGCGGTGTTGACGAAGTACTGGTACCAGGCATACGGGCTGGTCATCTCCGGGTCCAACCACAGGTTGCCGCCCCCGGTGGACTTGCCGAACTTCTTGCCCTCGGAGTCGGTGACCAGCGGCGTCGTCAACGCGTGCACCGTCGCACCGAGCTTCTGGCGGACCAACCGGACCCCGGCGATGATGTTGCCCCACTGATCGGACCCGCCGAGCTGAAGTCCACAGTCGTAGCGTCGGTGCAGTTCCACGTAGTCGTTGGCCTGCAGCAGCATGTAGCTGAACTCCGTGTACGAGATCCCGTCCCCGTCGAGCCGGCGTCGCACCGTGTCGCGGTCCAACATGACGTTGACCGAGAAGTGCTTGCCGAGGTCACGCAGGAATTCGATGGCCGACAACTCGGCGGTCCACGCCAGGTTGTTCTCGACGATGGCGCCGGTGGGTGAATCGTCGAACTCCACGAACCGCTCGAGTTGACCACGGATGCGGCCGGCCCAGTCGGCGACGGTGTCGGCGTCGTTGAGGGTGCGCTCGCCGGCGTCGCGCGGGTCACCGATCATGCCGGTGGCGCCGCCGGCCAGCACGATGGGCCGGTGTCCGCCCTGTTGGAAGCGCCGCAACGTCAACAACGGCACCAGGTGTCCGGCGTGCAGGCTGGGCCCGGTGGGATCGAAGCCCGAATAGACCGTGACCGGACCGTTCGCCAACTGTTGGGCAAGGGCATCACGGTCGGTCGACTGCGCGATCAATCCGCGCCAGTCCAACTCATCGAGTATCGAAGCCATGGGTCGATCTTCCCGCACGGCCCGCGGCGTCAGTCGCTGAGGCCGGTCGCCGGGGCCCGCGGGCTGCGTCGATACGCCGAAACCTCCGGGTGATCGGCCAGCCAGAACCGCCACGGCCGGTCCGCGGCCTTGCTGACGCCGACCCGCGGACCGCTGACCGAGTCCCCAGGGTCCCCCAGTTCCAGTCGGACCGGGCTGGCCGCGTCGAACACGTCGACCCCGTTGTCGGACATTGCGATTCCCAGCGCCGAGCACAGATTCCCCGGGCCGCGGCCCAGCGCCCGGTCGGCGACGTCCCCACGCCGGCGCCGCGCCGCGGCGATCCCGTCGGTGATCACCCCGGCCCGCAGCAGAACCGCGGCGGCGGTGTCGTCGGGACCGCACACGACGTTCGCGCACACGTGAATGCCGTGGCTGCGATAGGTGTAGAGCCGACCCGCCGGCCCGAACATCACGTCGTTGCGGGCGTTGGGTCCGCGAAAAGAATGCGCGGCCGGATCCGGCCACGGCCCGTCGGGAACGCCGCCGTAGGCCTCGACCTCGACAATCACTGCGGCCGCGTCCCGGGTGAAAACAGTGGCGCCGAGCAATCGGCGGGCGGCGGCCTGCGGATCAGTGATCAGGTCCTCGACACTCACGGTTGCGATTGTGCTGCACCGCGTCCGCAATCAACAGACACAACTAGGCAGACCCCGCCAACCTGGCGTGCTCGTCGTCGTCCTCGACCTGCCGGGCCTCGTCGGCGAGCAGCACCGGGATGCCCTCGTCGATGCGGTAGGCGCGCCGCAGTCGCGGGTTGTAGAGCACGTCGTCGGTGTGTACCAACGGGCCGCGATCGACTGGACACACCAGGATCTGCAGCAGCTTCTCGTCGAGCGCCGCCAAGAGTTATCGACCCGGCATCTCGAAGACGGGATTGCCGTTGTTGCCGCCGGTGCGGTCCATCGGGTTGGGGTTGTTCCAGTTGTCGTTGGGCATGATGCCGACCTGGATGGGCGACTGACCCCGGCCACCGGAGGCATGGCTCAGCGCCTTGCGCTGGTTGGCCAGCGCCCCGTTGAGCGCCTCCACCAGCGGAGCCTGGTTGGGGCCGCGGTCCATGGCGGCCTTGATCGCGGCGAGGTCGGCCGGTTTCGGGTTGTACCCCTTGGCCCGCAGTTCCAGTGACGCGCGCAGCAGGTTGGCGACGAGGCCGGCGCCGGAGCCGGTGCTGTACTGCTGGGCCAGTTCGTCGAGGACGTCGGCGTTGGCGGTGCCCGCCCCCGCGCCCAGGGAACCGAGCGCCAATCCCACGCTGGTCACCCCGATGACCGCGGCGCGACGCCAGCGAGATGTCTTCTGTCCAGTCATGCGATTCCTCCGAAAGAATGTCATCGGGAGCCTAACAGCGCTGTCGTCGCCGAGCATGTTCTCGTTACTGCCCACCGGCGAACTGCGCGCGCACGGCCGGGGTCAGCCGCTTGTACTGCCCGCTGGCCGCATCCAGGCACCAGGTCTGCCGGCCGGCCTTCGGGATCCCGGCCGCGCGCAGGTCGTTGACGACCGGGCGGTAGGTCGCCGACAGCGGAAGCTCGGGGACGACGTGCACGATGTCGGGTGGCAGGCCCACCGGCAGCTCCGCCAACGCGTCGGTGAGGTCGGCCGCGGTCACCGCCGCGCCCGCCCGCAGCGTCAGCGCCGTGATCGCCACGTCGTGGTCGCCGACCGGCACGCGATAGGTGACGGCCAGGTCGACCGCGCCGATCAGGCTCACCGCGTCGGTGATCGGCTCACCGAACACCACCCCGCGCGCGGTGTGCATGGCCGTGCTGCGGGTCCCGACCAGCCAGAAATCGCCGTCGGCGTCGCGCCGGAACAACGATTCGGTGGACACCCAGGTGTCGGCCGGGGCGAACACGCCCCGCTTGACCGAGGCCGACGGGTCGACCGGGCCGCGCGGCCGGGCCAGCAGGACGCCGACCTCGTCGGTGCCGGCGACCTGGACGAAGCCCCGCTCGTCCTCGAGGATCAGGTCCTCCTCGGCGCTGTAGGCGCCCAGTTCGATCTGGCCACCGCCCGGCAGCGGCCGGCCCTTGCTGCCGACCTTGGCCCCGGACACGTTGGCCAGCACCGCCTGCCCGTCGGTGGTGGCGTAGAACTCCACGACGTTGGCCGGCGCGAACGCCTCGGTGACGCGCTGCCACAGCCCGGTCGGCATGCCGGAGCCGATGAAGACCCGGACCGGATGGTTGCCGTGCAGGGCGAAGCCCGGATCGTCGATGACGTCGGCCAGCATCGCCCAGGTGTAGGACACCACCGTGACGCCGTATTGCCGCACCTCCTGGACGAAGGTGTCGGGCCGCAACCCGCGCGACAGGGCGATGCGGGCGCCGCCGACCACCGCGCCGCCGAGCGCGACCAGCAGGCCGGACTGGTGGTGCAGCGGGGTCAGGCAGTACACCGTGTCGTTGCGGCCGATCGACGCGGTCGAGGCGGTACCGAAGGCCGACAACGCCCAGCGGAAGTTGGTGATCTCCTTGGCGACCAGTTCGCCGGCCACCGTGCTGAACGCGACGAACGCGCGGTCACGCGCATAGCCGGGGTTGGGGCGGTACCAGCCGGGCAGCTCGACCACCTCGGGATCGATCTGCTCCATGTCGACGACGTCGGTCCCGTCGGGCAGCTGCAGGCGGCGCGAGTCGCCGCCGCCGAGCACCAGCACCTGCAACCCGAGCTGACCGGCCGCCTCCAGGTTGGTTGGGTCGGTGAGGATTTCGGAGACACCGCCGAGGCGAGCGGCCTCGGCCAGGTCGCCGTCGGGCGGCATCAGCACCGCGACGGCCCCGAGCCGGGACAGCGCCGCGATGGCGACCAGCGCGCTCGGCCTGGTCTCCATCAACACGCCGACGTGATCGCCCTGCCGGATGCCGACGTCGATCAGGCCGCGCACCACGTTGTTGATGCGCCGGTCGACGGCCTCGTAGGTGTGCACCCGGCCGTCGAACAACAGGAACTCACCGTCGGGCGCGCCGCGGGCCTGCTCGGAGATAATGCGGCCCAACGAGATCCGGGTGTGGTCATTGATCTGGCCGAGCCGGGCCAACCGTGGCAGCGTGCGCGCGGTTTCCACGGCCAGGGTGCGGATCGATTTTCCGGCCGCCCCCACGGCATCGGCGGCCCCGCGCGCCAACGTCAACGCCACCTCGGAGGCACCGCCCACGCCGTGCACCACCCGCGAGGCCAGCGGCACGCCGCTCTCGCCTTCCTCCTCGGGCTGGTCGTTCATCGGTTCGACGGTCGACGGCATCGGGCTCTGCCCGGACAGCCACAGCACCCAGTCGGCCACCGTGGGCCAGGTGATCTCCGAGGCCTTCGACCCCACCACCAGGCCGAAGTGCCCGGTGCGGATCATCGTCTCGTAGACGTCGGCGTGCGGCGCGGCCTTGCGGATGCCCCGCACCGAGGCCGGCTGGCCGATGTCGTCGACCTCGCCGACGAAAGCCAGTACGGGACAAGTGATGTCGGTGAGGGTGACCAGCTGACCGTTGATCGCGAAACCGCCGGTCATCATGCGGTTGTGCGCGATGAACTGCTTGAGCAGCTCCGAGATCGCCGGCCCGGACCAGGCGATCCAGCCCTCGGAGTCCAGGAACCGGCGCTGCTGCTCACGCGGCAGCAGCGCCTGGCGGTCATGCAGTTGGCGCAGGAAATCCAGGCGGGCCTTGGCCGTCTTGAGCGGATCCATCATCTGGAAACCGGTGCGCGCCATCCAGCCCTGGATGTCGAGGCGGTTGAACACGTGGTCGGCCATGAAGTCCGCGGCCACCGCGCCCAGGTTCGGCGGGATCCCCATCGGCAGCGCCGCCAACGTGTCCACCGGAGAGCCGAACGCGATGATGCTCGCGACGTCCTTGGACCGGCGGTAGGCCACCGTCTGATAGCAGAACATCCCGCCCTGCGAGTAGCCGGCGACGTGGACGTCGCGGCCGGTCACCTTCTTCACGGTGTCGATGGCGTCGTTGAGACCCACCAGGTGGTCGGCCAGGGTGCGGCGCATGCCGCCTTCGACCTTGTCGGGTTCGCCGAAGTCGATGACCCACGGATCCAGCCCGGCGCTGTGCAGGATCCCGACGGCGCCGTCCTCGCGGGTGACGTCCCACATGTCGGCCGACATCATCATCGGGTGCACCATCAGCACCGGTTCGCCGGCCGGCGCCTTGCCGGGACGGCTGTCCGGCGGGAAGTACCGACGCAGCTTGTACATCGGCACACTCTCGACGATCTGGTACGGCGAGGGCACGGTGCCGGTTTCGAGACCGCCGAGGCGCAGCACCTCCAGCCCGTTCTGCGCCGTGGCCAGCAGCCGCTCCACCGGCCTGGCCACCGCCCTTAGCCTTCGATCCACCCGCAGCTCCCCTGCCAAAAGTGCCGACGTGCCCCGACAGCCTGCACATTCTGGCACAGCCGCGGATCGCAGCGGTCAGGCTTGCACCGCGCGGCGGCGATCAGACCCTGGCGGCGACCAACCGGAACGCCTCGGACTCCCGCCCGAACACCATCCGTCCCTCGCGCCACAACGCCATGCCGACCTGCGCGACCGGGGTCGCATCCCCGTCCGGGCCGGGCTGCAGGCGCCGCAGCGAGCCCGACAGCGGCTTGCCGACCTCGATCGCGGGATCGGGCAGGCCCAGCACGGCCGCGGGGTTGGTCGAGATCATGTCGACGGCGGCCGACAGGCTCAGCGAGGTGTCGCGCACCAGCGCGTACGGGGCGGCCTGTAGCGCCGAGGGCAGATAGTCCGAGCACAGCACGTCGCACAGGCCGGCCTCGGCAGCCTCGGCCGCCAACACGTTGCCCTCCGAGGTGGACCGTCCCCGCACCGCGTTCGGTGCGCCCAGCACCACGTGCATCCCCAGGCTGTGCGCGTGCCGGGCCGCGGCCATCGTCAGCGGGAACTCCGCGACCCGGGCCCCGAAGTCGAACGCCTCCTGCACGTGCTCGGGGGTCCGGTCGTCGTGGCTGGCCAGCACCACGTTGTGCGCCAACGCCAGCTTCGCGACCTCGGCGCGGCGGTCGGCGACCGCGGCCAACCGGGCGGCGTCGACGTTGAAGACCTCGTCGACCTCGGCCTCGCTCACCCCCCAGTCCTGGGCGTAGAAGGCGCGGGTCTGCTCGGGCGAGCCGAACCGGCTGCGCTCCGCGGAGGTTTCGATCATCGAGATCAGCGCGACGCGCGAGGTGGCCGCCAGCACCGCGGCCAGGGTGTCGACGCTGCGTTCGTCGGTCAGTTCGACCCGGGCGTGGATCCGCCAGTCGCAACCGAGTTCGGGGCCCAGGCGTTCGATGCTCGCAGCCAGCGCCGGCGCGTCGGCGATGTCGATGCCCTTGCGGGGCGAGTGCTCGCACCGCGCGGCGATGCACACGGTGCCGATGCCCGCCGCGGCGCATTCGGCGTCGAGCACCGGCAGCACCGTCTCGTTGTCGAGCAGCACTGTGGCCCTCGGCGCCCGGCGCTGCACCAGGTTGTCCAGGTGCAGGTCGACGGCTGCCGGCAGCAGCACTGCCCGGGCCGGCGCCGAGTTCGCGGCGATGTCCAGCACCCGGCCACCCTCCCCGAGGGTGACCGTCGCATCCGGGATCACCGGCCGGCCGCCGCCGGGCACCACGGTCAATCCCTCGAGCACTGTCAGACCCATGTGATGCGTCCCTCCTGTAGTTGGCCCACCGCGGATGCGATCGGGCGTAGTGCACTTTCGACGCCGGCGGCGACGATCACCGCGGCTCCGCGCGCGGCGGACTCGGTCAGCCAATTGGCCAGTGCGGCAACCGGTGCCGATTGTTCGGGATCGTCGAGCACGACGATGTCCCGCTCGGCGAGCAGCGCCGCGGCCAGTGCGGCGGTGCGCCGCTGGGGTGCGCGCAGGCGCCCGACCGGGAGCGCGGCGAGCGGTTCGGCGCCCAGCCGCCGCAGCGCGCGCTGCGCCGCCGGCGCGTCCGTGTGGGCGAGGCGGGCCACCGCCTGCGCGACGAGGAGGGTGGGCGCGGCGACCAGTTCCCCGTCGAAGCAGGCCAGGTGGTGGGCCCGCAGCCAGGCCACCGAGCGCGGGTCCGCGTCGGCCAGGCTGACCTCGACGACGTCCGGGGGCGCCACCGTGACGTCGCCGCCGCACAGTCGGTAACCACCGGTCAGGCAGCGCACCAGGCTGGTCTTGCCGGATCCGGGCGTCCCCAGCACCAAGGTCACCTCCCCCGCCGGTGCTACGAGGTCCACCGACTCCAGCGGCCCACGCGCCTCGTCGAAGCGCTTGGTGAGCGCCGCCGCGGTCAGCACGTCAACCTCGACGAGACCAGCAGGCGGGTGTACGGGTGCTGCGGATCATGCAGGATCTGTTCTGTCACACCGTGTTCGACGATGCGTCCGTGGTGCAGGACGACGGTGCGCGAGGCGAGGATGCGCACCGCGGCCAGATCGTGGGAGACGACGACGGTCGCCGACCCGAGCGTGGCCGCCACCTGTTGCACAGCGTCGAGCAGACCCGCCTGGATGGACGGGTCCAGGCCGGTGGTGGGTTCGTCCAGCAGCAGCACCGGGGGCGGATCGACGAGCGCGCGGGCCAGCTGGACGCGCTGCTGCATGCCGCCGGAGAACGTCATCAGCGGATCGCCGTGGCGTTCGCGGCGCAGACCGAGTTCGACGAGCATGGCCGCGGAGGTGGATTGCAGCTGCTCGAAGTTGCGGGTGCCGGCCGCCAGCAGTCGTTGCGCCACATTGGATTCGGCGGCCAGCCGCGGGTACAGGCCGGCCGCCAGCGCGTTCTGGTGCACCATCACCACCGACGATGCGTGCATCGGCGCGCGGCCACACCACACGGTGCCCTCGTCCGGACTCAGATCCAGGTGCAGGCTGCGCAGCAGCGTGGTCTTGCCGGATCCCGACTCGCCGACGATGCCCAGCACCTCGTTGGGCCCGACGTCGAACGAAACATCTTGCAGGGCAACGACCGAACCGCAGGAGGGGCAGCGATTGGTGCCCGGCTCCTCGCCGGTGAGTTCGAAGCACCGCGCACACTTGGGCCCGAAGCGGTGCGAGATTCCGCGCACCGACAACACCGGCTCCGGTGGCCCCAGTCGGGTCTCGGGTGCCGCGATGGTCGCCTCCGACGTCATCGTGTTTCCTCCTCTGCCCGGAGCCGACAGGCGTCCGCGTCGGTGCAGATCCAGTCGGCCCCGGAGTCCTGCGAAACGCGGTACGACGTCGTGCTGCCGCACCGCGCACACGGGTCCCCGCAGTGTTCGGATTGCAGCGGCCGATCGTCGAAGGCCAGCGGCGCCACCGTGGTGTGGGGCGGCAGGGCGGTCAGGCGGGCGCGGCGACCCGCGCCCAGCAGGATCGGATACGGGCGCCGGTCCAATCGCAGCACGTCGTAGCGCGGGATGGGGCTGGGGCTCATCAGGTGCTTGTCCGCGACCAGCACCGGATGGTCGGCGCCGGTGCGCGGGCCGCCGAGGCGCGTCTGCGCGTCGTAGAGATCCAGCCACGCCGGGGTGTAGTCGCCGCCGGCGTGCCGTTGCAGCGCGGCGGCCTCGTCGGGCACGACGCGGTGCAGCGGGTCCGGGTGGGGCACCTGCAGCACCAGCAGCTGATCGGCGCGCAGTTCCACCTCCGGAATGCGGTGCCGGCTCTGGACGATGGTGGCCTCGGCGGTGACGGTGGTGGCCTCGCACCGGGCCGACCTGCTGATCAGATCGCGCATCCCGGCCGCGTTGACCGACATGTCGTCACCCTGGTCGATGACCTTCACGACGTCGTCGGGGCCCACCACCGACAGCGTGACCTGCAGTCCGCCACTGCCCCACCCCCGGGCGACGGGCATCTCCCGGGACGCGAACGGCACCTGCCAGCCCGGGATGGCCAGGGCCTTGAGGACGGCGCGACGAACGTTGCGCTTGGTGTCCTCGTCGAGGTACGCGTAGGACTCGGCGGTGCTGTGCGTCGCCGCGAGTTCGGCGACCGTTGTGGTCATGATGTGCCTCCCGACACTGCGGACAGATAGGCGGCGAAGCTCGCGTAGTGCGGCAGCCGCAGGTGTTCGACGAAGCCGTTGGTGGCCGCGCCGTCGCTGGCGGCGATGACGGTCTGCTCGTCGAGGAGCAGGGGTTGCTGCAGTTCCCCGTCGGCCTTCATCGCGGCGTCGATGAGCGCCAACGCCAGGGCGCGACGTTCGACGGTGCCCAGCGTCGCGCCCCAGCCGGTCGCCAGCCCCGGGGCGCCGGCCACGTCGGCGTCGAGGACCACCTCGACCTGCGTGACCGGCACTTCGGCGATCACGCAGGGGATCCCGCTGCTCGGGTGGGCAACTCGCACGGCGACGACCTCGACGGTGAGCTCCATCATGATCGCCTCCTGGCGGCGGCCCAGGATCAGGGCGGACAGCGCCACCAGCGCGCCGGTCTCACCGCGCGCCAGCACCGACATCCGGCTGGCCCGCGACAGCGGCGGGGTCAGCACCGAGGTCGCCGGGTCGGCGCCGGCCCCGTCCTCGGGTTCGGGCGCCAGGCGGATGCCGCCGAGCAGGTCCCGAACCCGCGACGTGGTGGCCCGGGTCGGCAGCGGCGGCGTTTCGACAGCGGCCTCGGGGGCGACCGCGGGCCGCGGCGAGGCGGGCGCGTCGTCCCAACTCAGCTGCCGGGACCGCAGGTCTCGGGCCGCGCCGAGCCACTGCCCGCCGGGGATGCGCGGATACGCCGAGGACAGCCGCCGTTCGATGGCGACGTCGCGCGGGCGCACCGGCTCGGGGGTCACGTGCGGCTGGGTCGCCGCCCACACCCGCAGCATGGCCACCGCCGCGGCGGTGTCACCGTGGGCCTGGTGCAGCGCGCGGCGCGCCGCGGCGCGGTCCCACAGCCCGGCCTCGGCGCACAGCTGCTCCTCGAGCACGCTGGTGTCGATCTGCTCGCCGGCCACGGTCTGGTTCACCAACGCGCGCGCGGCGTCGAGGGCCTCGTTCTCCTGCATGCTCGCGTACATCAGGCCGCCTCCCGCCGCAATGTCAGGGTGCGCGGCAGGCCGTACAGCCGATCACCGGTGACGACGAAGACATCGACGCCGCAGGGGGTTTCGGCGTTGGCCGCCGCGAAGGCGTGCAACGCCAGTTCGTCGAGCGGCACCCGCACCGTCGCGGTGCCGTCCACGCCGGGCCCGCTGATGGACGCGCTGCTCGACGGTCCGGCGGTCGCGACGACCACGGTCGCCCCGCGCTCCGGATTCGTGCGATCGCCGCGGGGAGCGCGGCTGATCGCATCGGCGGCCGGCCCGTGGGCCAATACCCAGTCGGCGGCCTCGATGTCGCCGAGTTCGGCGCCGGTCTCCTCGGCCAGCGCGGCGGCCAGGCGTTGCGCGGCCGGGCCGCCGGCCACCCCGAGGACCAGTCCGCGGTCCAGCAGGGCCAGCAGCACCCCGGCGGCCGCATCGAGTTCGGCGGACTCGCACCGCCGCGGCGCGGCGGGCAGTTCCTGCGGCTGCCCGGGCGCGCACAAGGCGCGCATGCAGGCCAGGAAGCCGTGCCGGCCGTCGTGCACCTGATCCCAGCTCATGCTTCGGCCAGCCTGGTCGCGGCCACCCGGCGGGCACGTTCGCGGGTCGCGTGCTGCACCTGTTCCGCGGTCTGGCGGCACAGGTGCTCGACGCGTGCGGCGTGCGGACCGCCGAGTTGGGCGGCGGCGTCGCAGACCGCCGCGGCCACCGCACCCACCGGGTCGTAGCCGCTGCGGTAACCGTCCCCGCGCACGCCGCCCAACTCCACGGTGCATCGGCTCAGCCCGACGTGGCCGAGAACCGCGGTGCTGGAGTCGGTCCCGGGGATGGGCAGCCGGATGGGCGCGCTGACGGACTCGGGGCCGGCGATGACCTCGACGCCGGGCACCTCGGCCAGGATGTCGTTGGCCAGTGCCTCCAGGTCGGCGGCCTCAGCGGCGGCCAACGCCTCGAAGCGGTGCTCGGGGCTCATCGCAGATCCACCGTGAACTGCACGCGGTCACCCGGGAAGCGGTGCTCGACGGCGGCGACGGGATCGCCGTGCTGATCGACGTTGACGCCGCGCATGCCGAAGATCGCGTCGCCCACCCGGATCCGCAGGTGCTCGGCGTCGGCGGGCTCGGCCAGCGCCGCGACGAAGGTCCGGTGGCCGCGCTGCATCGTCACGCCGTGCGCCTCGAGCAGGAAATCGAACAGCGACGTCTGCCCCTGCCACCGCTCGATCAACCCGGGGAAGCGCCGGACGCCGATCCGGGTCTCGGACAGCGACCAGGGCTGGTCGTCGACCAGGCGGACGGTTCGACACACCAGAACCGCGTCGGCGGTGCGCAGTTCGGCCCGCAGATCGGGATCGTCACTGACGGTGCGGGACAGTTCGCGGATGTTCACGCGGTGGCCGCGTTCGCGCATGTTGCGGGTGAAGCTGGCGTGCTTGCCCGCCGACACGTCGTAGCGCAGCCGCGGGGTGGCCACGAACGAGCCCTTGCCGTGCAGCGTGTCGATGATGCCGCGACGGTTCAGTTCGTCGAGCGCCCGGCGCACCGTCAGCCGGTTCACGTCGAACTCGGCGGACAGTTCGGCCTCGCTGGGCAACCGGTCGCCGGGCTGGGCGTGTTCGGCCAGCCGGGCCTCGAGCAGGTCGCTGAGCTGCCGGTAGATGGGCCGGTCGCCGAATCTGTTGAGCACCGCGACAGCGTTGGTCATGGGTAGTCCTCCTGGCCCAGCACCCGGCGCCGGATCGCCGCCGAGAGTCGTTCGAATGCAACAACAACGAGAAGAATCGAGAGAATGATCGTGAAGGCCTCGTCGTAGCGCAGCAGCGTCATGGACGTGGCCAGCTCGATCCCGATGCCGCCGGCGCCCACCAGGCCCAGCACCACCGAGGAACGCACCGAGGATTCCAGCGCGAACATCGACGTCGTCACGAACGGCGGCAGGCAGGCCGGGAGCACCCCGCCGGCGAGCACCCCGACGCGGGACGCGCCCAGCGCGCGCAGTCCCTCCAGTCGTCCGGGTTCCAGATCCTCGATGCTCTCGGCGAAGAACCGTCCGCAGAAACCCATGACGTCGACGGTGATGGCCAGCACGCCGGCCTCGGGACCGAGGCCCACCGCGACCACGAAGATCAGTCCCCAGACCAGGTCGGGGATGCTGCGGCACACGGTGATGACCCCGCGCGCGGCGCCGTAGAGCGTCCAGTGCGGGGAGATGTTGCGGGCCGCCAGCGCGGCCAGCGGAAGGCTCAGCAGGACACCGAGGATGGTGCCCAGCAACGCCATCTCGATGGTCACCAGCAGGGCTTTGAGAATGGGTCCCAGCCGACTCGCGTCGGGCGGGATCGCGTCGGAGAAGAACTCCCCCAGCCGCAGGGTGCCGATCGCCAGCGACCCGGGGTCCACCTTGGCGCCCTGGGTCCAGCCGTGGATCAGCAGGCAACCGGCGACCAGGACGATCACCAGGCTGAACAGGCTGGGACGGCGCAGCCGGGCGGGGCCGGCCGCCTCCGGCCGCGTCAGCGTCGGACTCACGAGGCCCTCGACGCGTAGACCGCATTCAGTCGGGCCGGGTCGCAGGACCCGCTGGGCTGATCGAGTTCGATTGCTCCGCCGCGTAATCCGATGATGCGGTCGGAGTACCGCAGCGCCAGGTCGACGTGATGCATCGCCATGATGACCGTGACGCCGCTGTCGGCGGCGATGGACCGCAGCAGGTCCATCGCCGAGATCGCCGACGCCGGATCCAGGCTGGCGACCGGCTCGTCGGCCAGGATCAGCCGGGGCCGTTGCATGAGCATCCGGGCGATCGCGACCCGCTGCTGCTGACCACCGCTGAGGGACTCCACCCGGCGGTCGGCGAGGTCGGCGAGGCCCACTCGCTCGAGCGCCTGCAGTGCCTCGTCGCGCACCTCCTGGACCGCCAACAGCGGCCAGGCGCAGCGCAATCCGCGTCGCCCCATGGCGCCGTGCACGACGTTGTCGAACGCGGACAACCGACCCACCAGATGGAACCGCTGGAACACGAAGCCCACATCGCGGCGCACCGCGCGCAGGGTGCGCCGGGAGGCCGCCGTCACGTCGACGTCACCGAGGCGGATGGTGCCGGCCGACGGTTCGACCAGGCGCACCAGGCAGCGCAGCAGGGTCGACTTGCCCGCCCCGTTGGTGCCCACCAGGGCCACGCTCTCGCCCTGGCGCACCGTCAGATCCACCCCGGACAGCGTCGGCGCGGCGTTGCGTCGGTATCCGACGCGCAGCCCGGACACGGTGACCGCGGCCGGTCCGCGGCGCTGCTCAGCGGATACCCCGACTGCCGCCTCGATGACCGAACCCATCTCAGCTGCCGATGAATTCGGAGAAGTCGTTCACGCCGACGGCCTGATACATCGACCGCACCACGTCGTAGTCGCCGTCGGTGACGGTCACCAGGGTCGCGTTGTCGTACTTCGCGTTGTCCTTGCCCTCGAGCATCGCGGGCAGGAGCGTGTCGAAGTGGTCGACGAAGGTGGTCCGGATGGTCTCCACGGTCGCCTCGTCGAGATCCTCGCGGGCCATCAGCAGATCGGGCGGCAGGACTGGCCCCTCGGCCAGCATCCGGAACTGCGCCGGATCGTCCTCGGTAGCCATGAACTCCTCGTAGTCGTGACAGCCGATGCCGACCGAGGCCACATCACCGCGCTTGAGCGCCTGATGGACCGTGTCGCCCACGGTGAGCACCTCCATGTCGGCGACCGGGTCCAGTCCGGCGTCAACGAGGATCTGCGAGGGCCCGAGATGTCCACTGGTGGAACCGACGTCGGACATCGCGATCTTGGTGCCGCGCAGTGCGTCGAGGTCGGCCGGCCCGTCGCGGGTGGTGTAGATGCAGGAGCGGTAGCCGTCGCGTTCGATCGCGACGATGGGCTCGGCGCCGGTGCGCTCGTGCAGCACCACGTACTCGGCCGGGCCGGTGAAGACCACGTCCACCCGGTCGGCCTGCAGCGCCGCGGCGGCGGCCGTGCGGTCGTTGACCGCGAAGAAGTCGACGTCCAGACCGGACTGCTGCTCGAATTCGTCCTTGAAGGCCCCGAACTCGCGTTGCAGTTCCTCGAGACCCTGCAGGTCGGTGACCGCCAGCCGCAGCGTCGGGGACTGGGCATGTTCCTCGCTGGGCGCGCCGCTGCAGGCCGCGACGGCGGCCGTCACGGTCAGCATTCCCACCGCGCCTACGATCGTGCCGCGTACAGACATCATGTTCTCTTCCGTTCGTTCGCCGATGGTCGCTGCAACTGCCGTATAGATGTCTAGATGTGCAACCGGAACTGCGGGTTAACGGCTGCTGACGGCTGAAAATCGGCTCGATGGCCAGCGCGGTCGACGCCGGGAGGCCCCCGGCCGATAGGGTCGGCGGCAATGGCACACCTACTCGGCGCGGAGGGACTGCACCTGCAGTACCCCACCAAGGTCGTCTTCGATTCGGTGTCCCTCGGTGTCGACGACGGCGATCGGATCGGCATCGTCGGACGCAACGGCGACGGCAAGTCCAGCCTGCTCGGCATGCTGACCGGCGCGGTGCGGCCCGACGCGGGTCGCGTCACCCGGCGCAGCGGGCTGCGGGTGGGTGCGCTGGCCCAGGCCGACCTCCTGGACGATGACCACACCGTCGGGCACATCCTGGTCGGCGATCAGGCCGAGCACGAGTGGGCCGGCGATCCGCGGATCCGTGACGTGGTGGGCGGGCTGGTCGCCGACATCGAGTGGAACGCCCGGGCGGGCACGCTCTCCGGTGGTCAACGTCGCCGAGTTCAGTTGGCCGCGTTGCTGATCGGCGAGTGGGACGTCATCGCGCTCGACGAGCCCACCAACCACCTCGACGTCGAGGGCATCACCTGGCTGGCGGAGCACTTCAAGGGACGCTGGGCACGTAACACCGGCGGCCTGCTGGTGGTGACCCACGACCGGTGGTTCCTCGACGAGGTGGCCACCGCCACCTGGGAGGTCCACGACGGCATCGTCGAACCGTTCGACGGCGGGTACGCGGCCTACGTCCTGCAGCGGGTGGAACGCGACCGCGTCGCCGCGGCGGCCGAGGCCAAGCGGCAGAACCTGATGCGCAAGGAACTGGCGTGGCTGCGGCGCGGGGCCCCCGCGCGGACCTCGAAGCCGAAGTTCCGCATCGACGCGGCCAACGCGTTGATCGCCGATGTGCCGCCGATCCGCAACACCGTGGAATTGGCAAAGCTGGCCACCGCCCGGCTGGGCAAGGACGTCGTCGACCTGCTGGACGTCTCGGTCTCCTTCGACGGGCGCACGGTGCTGCGCGACATCGAATGGCGCATCGGGCCCGGTGAGCGCACCGGCATCCTCGGCGCCAACGGCGCGGGCAAATCCACGCTGCTGGGTCTGATCGCCGGCACCGTCACCCCGGACTCGGGACGGGTCAAACGCGGCAAGACCGTCCAGTTGGGCGTGCTCGACCAGCAGTCCGGAATCCTGGCCGAGGTGGAGGGCGACCTGGTCCGCGAGGTCATCGGCCGGCTGAAGGCCGGTTATGTGGTCGACGGCCGCGAGCTGACGCCCGCGCAGCTGTTGGAGCGGCTCGGCTTTGCCCGCGAACAACTTTCGAATCGGGTATCGGATCTGTCCGGCGGTCAGCGGCGCCGGCTGCAGTTGATGTTGACGCTGTTGGCCGAGCCGAACGTGCTGATCCTCGACGAGCCCACCAACGACGTCGACACCGACATGCTCACCGCCACCGAGGATCTGCTGGATTCCTGGCCGGGCACGCTGATCGTGGTCTCCCACGACCGCTACCTGCTCGAGCGGGTCACCGATCAGCAGTACGCAATCCTCGACGGCCGGCTGCGGCACCTGCCCGGCGGTGTCGAGGAGTACCTGCGGCTGGCGGCCGAGCCCCGCGACGCCCCCGCCGCGCGGACGGCTCCGGAACCCGTTGCCGACGAGGCGCTTTCCGGGGCCGAGCTGCGCGCCGTGGAGAAGGAGATCGCCTCGATCGACCGGTCGCTGGCCAAGCTGTCGGACCGGATCGCCGCCAAACACCAGGAACTGGCCGACCATGATCAGTCCGATCACGTCGGCCTGGCGGCACTCACCGAGCAGTTGCGTGCCCTCGAGGCCGAGGTGGAGGAACTCGAATCGCGCTGGCTGGAGCTTTCCGACAAGCTGTCGTGAGCTCAGGCCGCGGTGATCCGCCGGAGAAAATCGATCTGATCGGCGACGATCCGCGGCCGCACCTCTTCGGCGTAGAAGTCGAAATGCGCCACCGGGTAGGTCTTGCGCTCACTGTGCGGCACCGCATCGGCCAGGGCTTCGGCAAGCTCCGGCGGGGTTTCGGCGTCGCCGGCTCCGATGCACACCAGCACCGGACAGGCCACGCTCGGCGCGACGGTCGCCGGCCGGTAACGCAGCATCTCCAGCAGTCCGCGCGGGGCCACCTGGTTGCGCCAGGTCGGGCTGGTCATGCCCGCGATGACGCGCTGCGCCTCGTCGCTGGCGATCACCGCGAACTCGCCGCGCCCACCCACGGCGGACAGGTAGAGCGGCGGAAGCCGTAGTTTACCGCGCAGCCAATCGCCGACCATGACGCCGAGCAGCTTGAGTGTGGCTGCGGTGGAACGGCCTTCGACCTTGCGCGGGAAGCCATTGAACGGAATCTGGGCGATGACGGCGGCGATGTCGGGATCCCGGGACGCGGCGGTGACGACATGTCCGCCGCCCAGCGAGGTGCCCCACAGCATCACGGAGTCGACCTCCTCGATCCCGCGGGCGCGGTCGACGGCCGCGGCGATGTCGGCGAGCTGACCCTCGACGCTCATCACCTGGCGGGGTTCGCCGTCACTGACACCGAAGCTGCGGTAGTCGAAAGTCAGGACGTGGTAGCCGGCCGTCGCGAAGTCGCGGGCGGTGGCCCGCAGAGCCGGGGTGTCCTGGGTACCACCGAATCCGGTGCACATCACGATGCAGTGCCGGCTCGGATGGGCCGCGCGATACACCTGACCCACGCAGCGGGTCCCCTCAGACGTGAACACGACCCGCTCTGTCATGTCCCCAGCCTAGGACTCAGCCGAACAACCGGATGCGCAATTCCTCGACGGTCCGCCGCACGCCGGCGAGCTGGTTGGCCACCTGATCCGGGGCGGTGCCGCCGCGCGCGTTGCGCGAGTTCACCGAGCCCTCGACCGTCAGCACCTCGCGGACCGCGGGCGTCAGCGCCGCGTCGATGGACGCGAACTCCTCGTCGGTGAGTGCATCCAGGCCCACCCCGCGACCCTCGGCGATCCGGACCGCCGCGCCGGCGGCCTCGTGCGCGTTACGGAACGGAACACCCTGGCGCACCAGCCATTCGGCGATATCGGTGGCAAGCGTGTAGCCAGCCGGGGCCAGCTCGGCCATCCGCGCCTCGTCGAAGGTCAGCGTGCCCACCAGGCCGGCCATCGCCGGCAACAGCAGTTCCAGCTGCGCCACCGAGTCGAAGACCGGTTCCTTGTCCTCCTGCAGATCCCGGTTGTAGGCCAGCGGCTGGGCCTTGAGGGTGGCCAGCAGGCCGGTCAGGTTGCCGATCAGCCGGCCGGACTTGCCGCGCGCCAACTCGGCGATGTCCGGGTTCTTCTTCTGCGGCATGATCGAACTGCCCGTCGACCAGGAGTCGTGCAGGGTGACGTAGCCGAACTCCGTTGAGCTCCAAATGATGATGTCCTCGGCCAGCCGGGACAGGTCCACGCCGATCTGGGCCAGCACGAACGCCGCCTCGGCCGCGAAGTCGCGGGCTGCGGTGGCATCCACGGAGTTGTCGGCCGCTCTGGCGAACCCGAGGTCGGCCGCGATGGCGTCGGGGTCCAGTCCGAGCGAGGATCCGGCCAGCGCCCCGGACCCGTACGGCGACACCGCGGTGCGCCTGTCGAAGTCGGCGATGCGGTCGACGTCGCGCAGCAGCGGGTGCGCGTGGGCCAGCAGGTGGTGGGCCAGCAGGATCGGCTGGGCCGACTGCAGGTGGGTCTTGCCCGGCAGCACGGCGCCGGGATGCGCGGCGGCCTGGGCGGCCAGCGCACCGACGACCTCGAGTACGCCGTCGGCGACCCGGCGCACCGCGTCACGCAGCCACAACCGAAACAGCGTGGCCACCTGGTCGTTTCGCGAGCGTCCCGCGCGCAGCCGGCCGCCCAGCTCGGGTCCGACGCGGTCGATCAGGCCGCGCTCGAGGGCACCGTGCACGTCCTCGTCGCTGGGCAGCGGACCGAAGCTGCCGTCGGCGACGTCGGAGCCCAGCGAATCCAGCCCCGCGAGCAGCCCGTCGCGCTGCTCATCGGTGAGCAGCCCGGCCGAGTGCAGCACCTTGGCGTGCGCCTTGGAGGCGGTGATGTCGTAGGGCGCCAGCGCCCAGTCGAAGTGCGTCGACTTGCTCAGCGCCGCCAGCGCCGGCGACGGCCCGTCGGCGAACCGGCCGCCCCACAGCGAACCCTCGTTGGTGCTCATGACAACCGCCTCGAAACCAACGCGAGCGTGCGCAAACTACGCACTTTGCGCGGCGTGTCGGCCGCGAACACGCCCGCTCGCGGGAAGGGGGTGGGGGTCACAGGCCGAGGTCGCGCTTGGCGGAAATCTTCGACGACAGGCCGTGCACGTGCACGAAGCCCTTGGCCGACGACTGGTCGAAGGTGTCGCCCTCGTCGTAGGTGGCCAGGTTGAAGTCGTACAGCGACTGGCTGCTGCGCCGGCCGTTGACCGCGATGTGCCCGCCGTGCAGCACCAGCCGGATCTCGCCGGTGACGTGCTCCTGGGTGTGCTCGACGAAGGACTCCAGCGCGCGCTTGAGCGGCGAGAACCACAGGCCGTCGTACACCAGCTCGCCCCACTTCTGGTCGGTGCCGCGCTTGTACCGGCCCAGCTCGCGTTCGAGGGTGACGTGCTCGAGCTCGGTGTGGGCGGTGATGAGCACCATGGCGCCCGGGGCCTCGTAGATCTCGCGGCTCTTGATGCCAACCAGCCGGTCCTCGACCACATCGAGCCGGCCCACGCCTTGGGCGCCCGCGCGGCGGTTGAGTTCCTCGATGGCCTGCAGCACCGTGACCGGCCGGCCGTCGATGGACACCGGCACACCCTTCTCGAAGCCGACGATCACCTCGTCGGGGGTGCTCCAGTTGAGGGTGGGATCCTCGGTGTAGTCGTAGACGTCCTTGGTGGGCGCGTTCCACAGGTGCTCGAGGAAGCCCGTCTCCACTGCGCGGCCCCACACGTTCTGGTCGATCGAGAACGGCGAACGCTTGGTGACGTTGATCGGGATGGCGTTCTCCTCGGCGAAGGCGATGGCCTTCTCCCGGGTCCAGGCGTAGTCGCGGACCGGGGCCAGCACCTCGAGATCCGGGGCCAGCGAGGCGAATCCGACCTCGAAGCGGACCTGGTCGTTGCCCTTGCCGGTGCAGCCGTGCGCGACGATGCCGCCACCGTGCTCGCGGGCCGCGGTGACCAGGTGCTTGACGATCAGCGGCCGGCTGATCGCCGAGACCAGCGGGTAGCGGTCCATGTAGAGCGCGTTGGATTGGATGGTCGGCAGGCAGTACTCGTCGGCGAACTCGTCGCGCGCATCGACCACCACCGCCTCGACGGCACCGCAGTCGATGGCACGCTGACGCACCACCTCCATGTCCTCACCGCCCTGACCGAGGTCGATGGCCACGGCCACCACTTCGCGGCCGGTCTCTTTCCCGATCCAGCTGATCGCCACGGAGGTGTCCAGACCGCCGGAATACGCCAGGATGACGCGCTCAGACATCACCGATCTCCTTCATCATTTTTCTTCAGTCTCTGGGTGGTTTTCAGTCATTGCAGTTCTTCGAATGTGATCGCGAGCTCGGCGCCGGTCATCGGCTCGCGCGCGATCACCAGCACCGTGTCATCGCCGGCAACCGTACCGACCACGTTGGGCAGCGCCGCACGGTCGATGGCGCTGGCCAGATAGTGCGCCGCGCCCGGCGGGGTGCGCAGCACCGCGAGGTTCCCGCTGGCATCGGTGGACACCAGCAGCTCCCCGAGCAGTTTCGACACCCGTTCGGTGCCGCCGGTGACGCCCCGCACCGGGCTGCCGTCCTCGGGGATGACGTAGGCGCCGCTGCCGCCGTCGGCGCCACGCAGCTTCACCGCGCCGAGTTCCTCGAGATCGCGCGAGAGGGTCGCCTGGGTGACCTCGATGCCCTCGGCGGCCAGCAGGCCGGCGAGTTCGCCCTGGCTGTGCACCGAGTGCACCGAGAGCAGCGCGATGATCCGGGCCTGTCGTCCGGCCCGGGTCGACGCGACGCCCGGCGCGGTCTTGCCCGCGACGTCGGTCACGAGGACACCGTCCCGCTTCGCTCGAGCAACCAGACCAGCAGCGCCTTCTGGGCGTGCAGCCGGTTCTCGGCCTCGTCCCACACCGCGCTCTGCGGTCCGTCGAGTACTTCGTCGGTGATCTCGTGGCCGCGGTGCGCGGGAAGGCAGTGCAGCACAATCGCTTCCGGATCGGCCAGGCCCAGCAGCTCGGCGTTGACCTGGAACGGCCGGAACGGGCGGACCCGATCGAGCCCGTCGTTCTCCTGCCCCATCGACGTCCAGGTGTCGGTGACCAGAACGTCGACGCCTTCGACGCCGGCGCGGGGGTCGTTGGTCAGCGTCACCGAGGCGCCGGTCTCGGCCGCGCGCTGTTGGGCGGCGGTGACGAACTCCGGCTGCGGTGCGAAACCCTCGGGCGCGGCGATGGTCACGTGGATACCCGCGGTGACGCCGCCGAGCATCAGGGAGTGGGCCATGTTGTTGGCGCCGTCGCCCAGATAGGTCAGCCGCAGTCCAGCCAGGGCGCCCTTGCGCTCGGCCAGGGTCTGCAGGTCGGCGAGGACCTGACACGGGTGCAGCTCATCGGACAGGGCGTTGACGATCGGGACGATGGCCCCGGAGGCCATCGCGGTCAGCCGCTCCTGGGCGAAGGTGCGCCACACGATGGCGTCGACGTAGCGCGACAGCACGGTGCCGGTGTCCTCAAGGGTCTCCTCGCGCCCCAGCTGCGTGCTGCGCCCGTCGACGACGATGGCGTGCCCACCGAGTTGGGCGATGCCCATCTCGAAGGAGAACCGGGTGCGGGTGGAGTTCTTCTCGAAGATCACCGCGACGCCGCGCGGCCCCTCGAGCGGGCGCCGGCTCAGCGGTTTGCGCTTGAGTTCGGCGGCCAGGGCCAGCACCTCGGCCTGCTCGGCCGGGCTCAGGTCGTCGTCGCGCAGGAAGTGTCGGATGCCGCTGGGCTGTGCTGCTGTCATGAGGTCTCCTGTGCGGTATCGAGGACGCCGGGCAAGGCTTCGACGAAGCCACTGAGCTGATCCTCGGTGATGATCAACGGCGGGGCCAACCGCACGACGTCGGCGGCCGCGGCGTTGACCAGGAAGCCGGCCTCGCGGGCCGCGGCCTCCACGGCCTTGGCTTTCTCGGCGGTCAACACGACGCCCTGCAGCAGGCCGCGGCCCCGAACATGGCTCACCAGTGGGTGTTCGAGGCTCTCGATGCCGTGACTGAGCGTCTTGCCCAGCACGTCGGCCCGGGTGATCAGGTCCTCGTCGCGCAGCGTGCGCAGCACCGCGAGCGCGGCCGCGGTGCACACCGGGTTGCCGCCGAAGGTGCTGCCGTGCAGGCCCGGGGTCATCAGGTCGGCCGCGGCGCCGATGCCGATGCACGCGCCGATCGGCAGGCCGCCGCCGAGGCCCTTGGCCAGGGTGACGATGTCGGGGGTGATGCCGTCGTGCCGGTGGGCGAAGAAGGCCCCGGTGCGCCCGACCCCGGTTTGCACCTCGTCGAGGGCCAGCAGCGCGCCGTGTTCGGCGGTGATGTCGCGCGCCGCGGCCAGATATCCGGCCGGCGGCACGACGACGCCACCCTCGCCCATGATGGGCTCCAGGAACACCGCGGCGGTGTCGCCGTCGACGGCGGCCGCCAATGCCGCGATATCGCCGTACGGGACGTGGCTGACCTCGCCGGGCAGCGGTGCGAACGGCGCCTGCTTGGTGGGCTGGCCGGTGAGCGCCAGCGATCCCATGGTCCGGCCGTGGAAAGCACCCTGTGCGGCAACGAGTTTGGTGCGCCCGGTCAGTCGGCTGATCTTGAAGGCGACCTCGTTGGCCTCGGTGCCGGAATTGCAGAAGAACACCCGGGCGCTCTGCTCGGTTCCGAGGTGGTCGACGAGCGCCTCGGCCAGCGCGATGCCCGGCTCGGTGGCGTACAGGTTCGACGTGTGGCCCAGCGTGTTCAGCTGGGTGGTGATGGCCTCGATGACGGCCGGGTGGCGGTGGCCGAGCAGGTTGACGGCGATGCCGCCGAGCAGGTCCAGGTACGCCTTTCCATCCGGGTCGGTCACGACGACGCCATCGCCGCTGGCCAGCGCCAGCGGTGGGGTGCCGTAGTTGTCCATCATCACCGCGGACCAACGCCGTTGCAGGTCTTGGGTTTCCGTCATGCTTGCGCCACCACCTTTGTCCCGGCCCCCGCATCGGTGAACAGTTCGACCAGCACACAGTGCTCGACCCGGCCGTCGATGACGTGGGCGCTGGGCACCCCGCCGTTCACGGCCCGCAGACAGGCCTCGATCTTGGGCACCATCCCGGACTCCAGCGTCGGCAACAGCTGAGTCAGCGCCGCGGTGTCGATCTCGCTGACCAGCGAATCGCGATTCGGCCAGTCGGTGTACAGGCCTTCGATGTCGGTGAGCATCAACAACTTCTCGGCGCCCAGCGCCTCGGCCAACGCCGCCGCGGCGGTGTCGGCGTTGATGTTGTGCACCACGCCGTCGACGTCGGGGGCGATGGTGGACACCACCGGGATCCGGCCGGCCGCGATCAGGTCCACCACCGCGGCGGTGTTGACGTGTTCGACGTCGCCAACCAGACCGATGTCGGTGGACACGCCCTCGACCATCACGCTGCGCCGCACGGCGGTGAACAACCGCGCGTCCTCGCCGGTGATCCCGACGGCGTAGGGACCGTAGGCGTTGATGAGGTTCACCAGTTCCCGACCGACCTGACCGAAGAGCACCATCCGGGCCACGTCGAGGACCTCGGGGGTGGTGACCCGGAAGCCGCCCTTGAAATCGCCGACGACGCCGAGCCGTGTGAGCATTGCGGTGATCTGCGGGCCTCCGCCGTGCACGACGACGGGCTGGATTCCGCAGTTGCGCAGGAAAACCATGTCCGCGGCGAAGGCCGCCTTCAGGACGTCGTCGGTCATGGCGTTGCCGCCGTACTTGACCACGACGATCTTGCCGTGCAACTGCTGCAGCCACGGCAGCGCCTCGGCGAGGACCTGCGCTCGGGTCTCGGTGCTGACGGTCATGAGCTCGCTCCTCCGCACTGCTCGTCCCTCGCAGCGCTGCGTCGACTCGCGGCGGTCATGAGCTCGCTCCTCCGCACTGCTCGTCCCTCGCAGCGCTGCGTCGACTCGCGGCGGTCATGAGCTGTAGGCCGAGTTCTCTTCGACGTAGGCGTGCGACAGGTCGGTGGTGCGGACGGTGGCCCGCGCGTCACCGAGTTGCAGATCCACCAGCACTTCGATGTCGGCGCCGGACAGGTCCACCTCGCGAGCGCCGGCGGCGCCCATCCCGTCGATGCACACCGGAAAACCGTTGAACGACACCGAGATCAGGTCGTGCTGCACCGTGAACGGCACCATCCCGACCGCGGCCAGCACCCGACCCCAGTTCGGGTCCGAGCCGAACAGGGCGGTTTTCACCAGGCTGTCGCGGGCGATCAGCCGCGCCGCGGTGAGGGCGTCCTCCTCGGTACGGGCGCCGGCCACGGTGATGGTGATCCGCTTGGTCACGCCCTCGGCGTCGGCCTGCAGTTGCGCGCACAGGTCTTCGCAGGCCAGCAGGACCGCGCGGTCGAGATCCTGCTGGCTGGGCACGATCTCGCTGGCACCGGAGGCCAGCAGCAGCACGGTGTCGTTGGTCGAGCAGCTGCCGTCGATGTCGAGGCGGTCGAAGGTCAGCGCCGCGGCCCGGCGCAGCGCGGCGTCGAGGGCCTCGGCGTCGGCGACCGCGTCGGTGGTCAGCACCACCAGCATGGTCGCCAGCGAGGGCGCCAACATGCCGGCCCCCTTGGCCATGCCGCCGACGGTCCAGTTGTCCGCGTGGTGCAGCGCCACCTGCTTGGGCACGGTGTCGGTGGTCATGATGGCGCGGGCGGCCTCCTCGCCGCCGGAGAGCCCGCCGGCCATCTCGTGCACGATCTCGAGGACCCCGGCGCCCAGCTTGTCCATCGGCAGCCGGTCCCCGATCAGGCCGGTCGAGCAGACCGCCACCTCGATCGCGCCGGTGTCGGTGCCCCACTGCGACAGCGCCGCGGCGACGGCCTCGGCGGTGGCGTGGGTGTCCTGGAAGCCCCCGGGCCCGGTGCACGCGTTGGCGCCGCCGGAGTTGAGGATCACCGCGCGCAGCCGGCCGGTGCCCAGCGCCTGCTGGCTCCACAGCACGGGGGCGGCCTTGACCTGGTTGCGGGTGAAGACGCCGGCCGCGGTGTAGTCGGGCCCCTCGTTGAACACCAGTGCCAGATCGAGCGCCCCGGAGGCCTTGATGCCGGCCGCGATGCCCGCGGCCCGGAAACCCGCCGGGGCGGTGACGCCCTGGGTCCGCAACAGCCGTTCGGTCACGGCGCCACTCCCACGATCGACAGGCCCTCGGTCTCCGGCCAGCCCAGGGCCAGGTTCATCGACTGCACCGCAGCTCCCCCGGTGCCCTTGACCAGGTTGTCGATGGCGCACACCGCGACGAAGGTCGAGGCGTCCGCGTCGACGGCGATGGCCAATTGCGCGGCGTTGCTGCCGATCACCGCGCCGGTGCGGGGCAGCTGCCCGTCCGGCAGCAGGTGCACGAAAGGTTCGTCGGCGTAGGTCTTTTCGTAGGCGGCCCGCAGCTCGTCCACCGACGCCTGCGTGCGCGCGGTGCAGGTGGCCAGGATGCCGCGCGAGGTGGGGATCAACACCGGGGTAAACGACACCGTGACGTCGCGATCGGTCACGGTGCGCAGCCCCTGGGCGATCTCCGGGGTGTGCCGGTGCGCGCCGCCGATGTTGTAGGCCCGAGCCGAGCCGATGACCTCGGCGCCCAGTAGGTCGACCTTCGCGGCCCGCCCGGCGCCCGAGGTGCCGCTGACGGCGACGACGTTGACCGCGGGCTCGATCAGGTCGGCGGCCACCGCGGGCAGCAGCGCCAGCAGGGCGGCCGTCGGATAGCAGCCGGGCACCGCGATCCGCCTGGTGCCGCGCAACGCCTCGCGTCCGCCCGGCAGTTCCGGCATGCCGTAGGGCCAGCTGCCGGCGTATTCGGAGCCGTAGAACCGCGTCCAGACCTCCGCATCGGTCAGCCGGAAGTCCGCGCCGCAGTCGATGACCAGGGTGTCGGTGCCCAGCTGCTCGGCCAGCACGGCGGAGTGGCCGTGCGGCAGACCCAGGAACACCACGTCGTGGCCGCGCAGCGCGTCGATGTCGGTCGGTGCCAGCACCCGGCCGGCTAACGGCAGCAAGTGCGGATGATGTTCGCCGAGGGCGGTACCGGCGCTGCTGGCCGCGGTCATCGCGCCGATTTCCAGTCGGCCGTCCAGATAGGCCGGATGCCCGAGGAGCAGCCGGAGTATCTCGCCGCCCGCATATCCACTTGCACCCGCCAACGCTACGGAAACCATTTCACCGATTCTGCATGGTTATGCGGAATTCTGCAAACTAATTCCAGCTGGGCCTTGTCAGGTGGTTATCGCATTTTCCTCCGCATAGCGCGGTGCGAGCGACTCCATCTGGTTCATCACCGCCACGATTGCGGCCGGCTGCTGATCCGGCGGGTATCCGTACTTGCGGAGCAGCCGCTTGATCGAGGCTCGGAGCTTGGCCTTGACATCCTCACGCACCGTCCAGTCGATACGGGTGTCGCGCCGCATCGTGGCGACCAAATCTCGTGCGATCTGGGCGAGAACGTCATCACCCATGACATCAACCGCTGAAGAGTTCTGGGTGACGACATCGTAGAACGCGAGTTCATCGGTGGCCAGCGGTGGCGCGAACTGCTTTCCACGGTCCGCTTCGGCCACCACCTCCTCAGCCAGTTCAACCAGCCGCGCAATCACCTCGGCAGCAGTTAGCTGCTGATTCGTGTACTTGGCCATCAATTCGTCGATGCGTTCCGAGAACAGCTTGCTGCGTACTTCATTGCCGCGGGTCGACTCCCGAGCCTTCTCCAGCAAGCTAGCTTTGAGCGCCTCGATCGCCAGATGTGCCTTGTCAGGTTTCTGCACATCCTCAACCCACGCGGGGGTCAGGTGATCCAGTTGCGGCAGCTCCAATCCGGCGGCCCGGTAGATGTCGATGACGCCGGTGGTTTCCGCCGAACCGACCACAATGTCGCCCAAAAGCCGCTTGATGTCGTCGGGGATCGGCTCACCGGAAGCAATGCGATCCCGCGCATCCAGCTTCGCCATCCAACCCCGAACCTCTTCGTAGAACCGCACATCTGGACGGACGCGCTCGAGCTCGGCGTCTCGGTCGGAATGACCTCCGGTCAGCGCCCACGCTCGGGCCAGCTTCGCCGACAGATCGCGGAACGTGTCGGCCAGCGGACGGCGCGCCGGGTCGTCGGGGTCGACGTTGCCCGGCGTTGCGGGCGACCGCAACTGGACCGTGACATCGCGAGCAGCCCGGTACCAACCCTGCTTCGGGTCAGCCCGCACAACGTCGCGCCATTGCTCACCGACCAGCGCATGCAGCTTGCTCAACAAGTCATAGACGATCGTGGCCGCCTCGGCCACGTTCTGGCCGACCAGCTTGTCGCCGGTGTCCGTGGTGTTGCGGGTGAACTCTGCAAGCGCCTTGGTCAGATTCTCCACCAACGGCGAGTATGCGACCAGCAAGCCGTCTTGTTTTCCCTGGTAGGTGCGGTTCACCCGGGCCAGGGTCTGCATCAGCAACGCGCCCCTGAGCGGACGGTCGATATAGAGGGTGTGCAGTGCCGGGGCATCGAAACCGGTCAACATCATGTCCTTGACGATCACGATTTCGAGTTCGTCATCCGGATCCTTGACGCGCTGCTTGACCGCGGCTGTCGCACTGGGCCGCCGCAGATGTTTGGTGATCGCCGGGCTGTCTCCAGGCGAAGCCGTGTACACCACCTTGACCACGCCCTTGTCGTCGGCATCGTCGTGCCAATCCGGTCGCAGCGTGATCAGTTCCTCGTACAGCCGCGCGGCAATGGACCGGGTGGCACAGACCACCATGGCTTTGCCGGGGCCTCCGATGAACGGCCGCATCAGGTCTCGTCGCGTCTCCCAGTGCCGCACCAGATCTGCGGCCAACTCGCGGACGCGATCCGGCGCGCCGTACACCGTGTCGAGAACGGCCACGCTCCTTTGCAGCCGCTCCTTGTCCACTTCGTCCAGGCCCGCTGTGACTTCTTCTGCAGCGTCGTCGATCTGGTCGTCGTCGACGTCGTCGACGCGGGCCAGTTTGATCAGGCGCGGCTCGAACAGCACCGGCACCGTGGCTCCGTCGGACACCGCCCGGTGCAGGTCGTACACATCGATGTCGTCGCCGAATACCCGGCGGGTGTCACGCTCGCCTTCGGCGATCGGTGTCCCGGTGAACGCGATCAAGGTGGCGTGCGGTAGCGCCTTCTTCAGATGCGCGGCGTAGCCGTCGAGGTTGTCGTAGTGGCTGCGGTGCGCTTCGTCGGCGATCACGATGATGTTCCGCCGCTCCGAAAGCAGCGGATGGTCTGCCCCGGAGTCCCGCTCGTCCTTCGTCAGTCCGAACTTCTGCAGCGTAGAGAAGTAGATGCCGCCACTGCGGGTATCGGTAAGTTTCTGACGCAGTTGTTCACGGTTGGTGACCTGCTGCGGGTGCTCGGGCAGCAAGGTGCTGACGTTGAAGCCGTCATAGAGTTGGCTGTCGAGTTCGGTGCGGTCGGTCAGCACGATCACCGTCGGGTTCGCCAACCGTGGATGGCGCATCACCTTGGCGGTGTACAACTCCATTTCCATCGACTTGCCCGAGCCCTGGGTATGCCAGACGACGCCGGCGCGACCGTCCGTATCGACGGCTTCGATGGTGCTGCCGACCGCCTTGGTCACCGCAAAGTACTGATGGGGCTTGGCGATTCGCTTCCGCAGACCGGAGGCATCCTCATCGAACACAGTGTAGTCACGCAGCAACTGGCCGAAGCGTTCGACGTTGTAGACGCCCGCGATAGTGAGGTCCAGTTCGGTGGACGGTTCACCGTCGGACGCAAGTTCCCCATATTCGACTGGGTGCCCATCGTCGTCGACGTTCCAGGGCGCAAAATGGTTCCACGGGGTGAAGGGTGTGCCGTACTTGGCGTTGATGCCGTCGGTCACCAAGACGAAACAGGCAAAGCGGAACGCCATTGGGAACTCGCGCAGGTAGGTCTGCAATTGATTGTAGGCGGTCTCGGCGGTGGCCGACTTGGAGCCGGCCTGCTTCAACTCGATGATCGACAGCGGCAGACCGTTGACGTAGAGCACGGTGTCGAAGCGACGTTCGTATTGGTGGCTGCGGATGGTGACCTGGCTGACTGCCAGATAGCGGTTCTTGGCCGGGTCTGCGGACATGAACCGGATGGTTGGGTTCACCTCGCGTCCGTCGTGATCGATGTAGCTGATCCCGCGGTATCCCTCGGTGACGATCTTGTGCAGACGGAAGTTTTCTTTGATCGCATCCTGCGACTGTGGGGTGGTCACCTCGGCGTAAGCCTGCTGCAGGTACTGCTCGGGCACGTTCGGATTCAGGTTCCGCAGTGCCGTTTCGACCGCGCCGCGCAGCACGATGTCGTGCCAATTCTCACGCCCACCGGAGCCGGGCGCGATTTCCTTGCCACTCTTGTGTTCCCACTCGATCTCGCCGAGCTGGTCCAGAGTCCACTGTTCCCAATCTGATTCATTCATCACCCCGGTCACGGCACGTCTCCTTCTCCGGTGGCTTCATTGAGTTCGGCTTCGATTTCCTCGACGGTGGGCAGACTGGTCTGTAGTTCAGCCGGCAGGCTTTCGGTGATCGCGGTCTTCCACTCCGACACACCGATCGGTGCGATGTAGCCGCGTAACGCATACTCGGCAACGACGTTGCTCTTCGTTTTGCACAGCACCAGCCCGATGGTGGGCTTGTCATCCTCATGGCGAAGTACGTCGTCGACAGCGGCCA
The DNA here is from genome assembly GCF_900637205.1 of Mycolicibacterium chitae. Classification (NCBI taxonomy): domain Bacteria; kingdom Bacillati; phylum Actinomycetota; class Actinomycetes; order Mycobacteriales; family Mycobacteriaceae; genus Mycobacterium; species Mycolicibacterium chitae. The sequence goes on along the minus strand of NZ_LR134355.1, from coordinate 2,191,805 downwards.
TATACATCCCGAGCTGACCGAGATAGCTGGGATCGAAGTCCCCAGCCTTCAGTTCGATGACGATGAAGCAGCGCAACCGCAGGTGGTAGAAGAGCAGGTCGGTGTAGAAGTCGTTACCGTCGATCTCCAGGTGAACCTGCCGACCGACGAACGCAAAACCCTGACCAAGTTCGAGGAGGAATTTCTCGACATGGTCGATCAGTGCGCGTTCCAGATCGCGTTCCCGGCGGGTATCCGCGATCCCCACGAAGTCGAACAGGTATGGGTCACGGGTGGCCTGCTGGGCCATGTCCGAATCCGCCGGCGGCAGGGTCTGGGCGAAGTTGGTGATCGCCTTGCCCACGCGGTCATAAAATCGGGTATCGATGTGATGGACCAGAATGTTGCGGCTCCACCCTTCATCGATCGCGGACTGTGCGTACCATAGCCGCAGGTCAGGGGAATCCAGCTTCTCCAGCAGGGCGATGTGGTGATACCACGGCAATTGTGCAAGCGGTGCTTGCACAATTGCCTCTTGGGGCCATGTCTCGGCGAAGCTGCGCATGTACTTGAGATTGCGCGCCGAGAATCCCTTGACACCGGGAAACCTCTCGCGCAGGTCGGCAGCCAACCGGTCGATGACGCGGGCACCCCAGCCTTCGGCGGATTGGCGGGCCAGGATCTCGGCACCCACCTGCCAGTAGGTACCGACCAGTTCCTGGTTGGCGGCGCCGATGGCGCGGCGCCGACCGGTCTGGACCGTATCGGTGACCGCGTCCAGCAAATCCGGGTACCACTCCGGCACCATGCTCTTCGGCGGTGGCACAGGGAAAATCAGGTTCTCGCCCATCGCTACAGCACCTTTTCCACCTTGGCCTCGGCTTGTTTGACGGTGATCTTGCCGTTCATGAGCAGTGGGAGGAGTTCGTCGCGGGTGCGGGCGAGGACTTGATTTTCGTCCTGCCTCGCATTGATCGCGTCCGACATCGCGGACACGATGCCTCCGATTCGCCGCTGCGTGTCGATGTCCGGCAATCTGAGCTCCAGGGTCGCCAGAAGATCTCGCCGAAGTTCGGTTTGGCCGGTGCTTCCTTCAGCTAGCGACTCGATGTCGCGTTCCATTCCGGTGAGCACAGTTCCCGCGAACACCTCGTCCGCGAGTGAGGAATCGAAGCGGACGATCGAGATGTGCGAGTCAGCGGTCACTTCAGCATCCGAGCGGATCCATCGAGAAGTCCGCCCAAGTGTCCCTTGACCGGTCGAGTTCACCAGGACATCGTTCTGCCGAAGAACTTTCGTAGGAACCGTGGGAAGCGTCGAGGTGGTACGCGCAAGGGTGACATCGACGAGGCCATTCCTTACGCACTTCTGGTTGAGGACGACATATCCGGTATCCGAATATTTTGGCGCAGCACCACGGACTAGCGACGTCGTGATGTCTCCAAGCGGTACCGGGCGCGTCGGCCACCGGGTCGCTGACACAGCCGCAGCCGATAACGCCTGCGACGCATCAATCACCTGACGGTTCGCCGCGATCTTGTCGTCCAGCGCACCGAGGACGTCACTGACAGCACACTGCGTCGGCAAGTCTGGAAGATTCACAATCCATGAACCAAGTTGGTTCAGCGGGATGCGGCTCACAGTAGCTCCGTGAACCGAATTCTCCCGAATCAGTTCCTTAAACTCAGGAGACAGCCAGTAGTAGAGAAGAAATCTGGGGCGGACAACCTCATGATCTGGCCTAATGAGGCCCATCCTCCGTCCAAGACACGCCTCGACACCGGCTGGCATCAGCGCCGCCTCCCCCAGGCGCGTCTCGTATGAGAAGAGCAGGTCTCCCTCCTGAGGCTGAACGCGGCGTGTCCATTTCTTGAAGTCGTCATCATCCACGAAGTCCGACTGACCCAGATCGAGTCGCCCGTTGTCAAGACTCGCAATATTCAGGAAATACTTGCGACCAGTGTCGCGACGTCCGGGAGTAGCGTGAGGCCCGTCAAAGATCGCTCCCGCTTCATCTATGCGCCGACTCGTGAACCCCATCACACGAGCCTCCCCAACTGTTCCCGCACCACCGAATCCAATCGAACCGACTTATCCAGCGCCCCGGTGAGTTCCTTAGTGAGCCGCGCGACCTTCTCCTCGATGGGCTCTCCGTCGACCTCACCCTCCGCTGCGCCGACATACCGTCCCGGTGTCAGCGCAAAGCCCGCGGCCTTGATCTCGTCGAGCGTTGCGCTCTTGCAGAAACCGGGGACGTCCCGGTACTCGTCGACCGCCGACTCCCGGCCACGCCAGGCACGGAACGTGTTGGCGATGCGGTCAATATCGCCACCTTCGCCGTCGGAGAAGGTGCGCTCCACCCGGTCGATCATGTGGCCGAGTTCGCGGGCGTCGATGAACAGCACCTGGCCGCTGCGGTCGGTCTTACCGCCCTTACCCGCTGATTTGTCCTTGGCGAAAAACCAAACGCACGCCGGGATTTGGGTTCCGCGGAACAACTGCGAGGGCAGAGCGAGGATGCAGGAAACGACATCTGCTTCGACCATGGCTTGGCGGATACCGCCCTCGCCACCGGTGTTGGAGGTCATGGTGCCGTTGGCCATCACCACTCCCGCTTCACCCTGCGGAGCCAGCTTGCTCAGGATGTGTTGCATCCAGGCGTAGTTCGCGTTCCTGGCCGGTGGCACGCCGTAGCGCCAGCGCGGATCGTCTTCGCGGCGCACCCAGTCCTTGATGTTGAACGGCGGATTGGCCAGCACGTAGTCGGCCTTGATGTCCGGGTGGATGTCGCGCGCGAAGGTGTCCTGCCAGACCGTCCCGAGGCCGGCCGTGTCGATGCCGTGAATGGCGAGGTTCATCTTGGCCATCCGCCAGGTGCGCTCGTTGAACTCCTGACCGTAGACGGCGATGTTGGTCGGATCCTCATGGTGCCGTTCCAGGAATTTCTCGGCCTGCACGAACATGCCGCCGGACCCGCAGCATGGGTCGTACACCCGCCCGGAGTGCGGTTCCAGAACTTCGACCAGGGTCCGGACGATCGACTGCGGCGTGTAGAACTCGCCACCCCGCTTGCCCTCCGCCTTGGCGAACTTGTCGAGGAAATACTCGTACACCTCGCCAAGCAGGTCGCGCGCCTTGGACGCTCCCCCGCCGGCGAAACGGGCGGAGTTGAACAGGTCCAGCAGTTCCCCCAGCCGCCGCTGATCGACGTTCTCGCGGCCGTACATCGTTGGCAGCACACCGCGCAGTGATTCGTTGGCATCCATCAGGCCCCGCATGGCCTCGTCGATCAGGTTGCCAATGGACTGGGCATCGTTGCTAGCAGACGCGGGGATTCCCTTGGCATGCTTGGCCAAATACTCCCAGCGGCACTCGCGGGGCACCCAGAACACCCCGCTGCCGGTGTACTCGTCCTGCTCTTCGAGGGTTTCGCTGATGAAGTCGTCAGGCTCACTGGCGAGTTCGGCGGCAAGCTCCTCACGGCGTTCATCGAACGCGTCGGACACGTACTTCAGAAACACCAAGCCGAGCACCACATCGCGGTACTGGGAGGCATCCATCGAGCCGCGCAGCTTGTCGGCAGCCTTCCACAGGGTGTCCTTGAGTTCTTTACTGGTCGACGGCGCATCTGCAGCCTTCGCCTTTACCTTCGCCATACGGCGCTGTCCTCCTTCTTCCTGGGGTGCGCTCCCACTCCGGGTGTGTTGGGTTCTTTAATTTGTGCTGTCAATGTGCCCGCCGCCAGCCCGTTCGCCAGCTCGTTCTCCAGTGCATCGAGAGCTGACAGCTCGGCCCTCAGCGCGGCCCGGCGTTCCGCGCAACGACGCAGGCTCAGCGCCAGAGCGCTGCTGGCATCGGCGGGGACGGCCCGCACCGTCCATGAGGTTGGGTCGGTGCCACGCTGGGCGCAGATGTCGGCAGCCAACACCAGGGGCAGCAGCCGGAAGCGGCTGTCACGGCGATCCATACAGCGCACGATGCGGGCCGGGGCCTGAACCACGTGGCCGCCGACGTCGTCGACAATCGCTCGCGGCACACCCGTCGGTACGAACACGACGTCGCCGGGTTCGGTGAAGCGCGCTCGCGGCGCGGTGGATTCCAATGTGAGACGGTCGATTCGACGTACGCCGACCGGAATCTCGCCGCGGACCTCATCGGGGCCGATCACCGCAACGGTGCCGGCACCGGATGCGCGGCAATCCTCGGCCGACAACCGCACCCCTTTGAGCACCCTCGCCAGTCGGCCGGTACCGCTGACCGCCGAGGGCCATGGCATCGGCACCCTGAGTTGATCGTCCGTCGACGCCGCTAGGTCGATGTCGTCGATCACCCGCGCCGCGCACTGTGACGCCAACTCCCACACACGACTCAGCGCCGCACCTTTCACCTCAATATCGGGTTCGGACACGGGCCACGCGAGCTGGTGGCGGCGCAGTACCGCCGCCGAGTCGCGAGCCGCGCTGCGCAGGAATGAATGCTTTCCCACCCGACCGGAGACAGCGGCAACCACATCGGCTGCCATGGCATCGATTTCAGCGGTGTTGAGTGCGTGATCGGAGTGGTCGGCGTACGTCGTCCATTGCGGCGTACCGGGATAGGCCGGTGCCAGCACCCACATGGCCAGCCGGCGCCGACCACCGCCACGGCACATCCCCTTGGGCAACCGCGCGACATATCGCAGCGGCGCGATGTAGTGGTCACCTCGGACAAGTGCTTCAAAGCGGTGCCGCCATGCGGGGCCTTCGAGTGAATCGACCAACAGCGCCGCCGGGCCGACGATGAGAGCCCGGCCGCCCGGAGCGAGTTCCATGGCGAGTTCGCCGACCCAGTCGAAGAACGCCTCGGAGTCATCTGCGCCTGCTGCTGCCCACTGGCCGACGATGAGCGCGGTGGACAATGCATCACCCTCCCCGGCCTGGTGCAATTCCGCGCCCACAGCCTCGAGGCCGCGCCAGGCCGAGCGCTGCCACGCGGTATCCAAAAGGTCGTCCACAACCGCGAGGGCCGGCCGTTCGGCCTCGGTGAAGCGCGCGAAAGCGCCCCCGACGAGCATCAGACCCCCGGTTCGCTGCGGCACAAGCAAACCAGGTGTGTCGCGGGCCAACTCGGCCGCCACAGCCTGCAGCAGATCCGCCCCCGATCTGGTCAGCATCTCGGCATCGTCGAGGGTGGGTGCACGCCCGACCAGGCGAGCCAATGCCCGACCGCCCCCGAAACCCGCCTCGGCGAGACGGTCCATCGCGTTGACGAAAGGTTCGTCATCGAGCAGTTCGCCGATCACTTCGAGCGGCATGAGCGCATCGAAACAGGCTGTGTCGATCCCCTGGAGGACGGTGTCCATCGCCAGGCCGTTCAGTGGCTCACCGAGCTTGGCGTTGAGCAACAGAAGCATGGATGCGTCATCGAGACGGCTGGCGGCCGTATCCAGCAGCGATGAGTGGATCGCCGCGTCGTCAGCCGCGTGCGGGTTGTTTCCGCGACCCGTCGCCCGAAACCAGTCCGCCACGTCCGAGGCGTCGAACCGCAGGTGGGCACCTGGGATCGGTTCGGGGAACGGCAGGTCTGACGCGGCGTACCGCCCGCGCCAGACGGTGACGACCGGTCGGGCGACCTCGGCGAGGTCTGCGATGTCCTGCATTGACAGCGTGTCCATCACCACCTCCGTTCCGATCATGGGTTGGCCATTACGTCACATGAATCTAGAACTACCATCGCACCAAGTCACTCAGGATATCCGATAAGACCCCTTATCGGCTTTAAACCTATCCAATCTGGTCCGTCAATGCGATCTTGGTGATGCCCAGTTGCATGAGGAAGAAGGAGTCGCCGTGAGTCGTCGCAATCGTCGAAACCAGCCAGGACTGCGGTGCAGCCGCGGGCATCGCACCCCGCACCTCGGCACCTGTCCCACCGGCAAGATCCGATTCCCCGACCACACCGCCGCGGTGCACGCCCTGCACAGCGCGGCCACCCAACGGAACTTCGCCGAACAGGACGGCACCGTCACCAATCGTCGAGAAGTGCGCAGCTACAGCTGCAAGGAGTGCAAGGGATGGCACGTGACCTCGAAACCGATGCGGCAGACACGGCCGGCACCACCCGGACAGTGCAAAGGCGATGCGGAGCTACCGTTGCGATCGCATCGAAACGAGTGATCGGAGGGGTTAGACCGGGCAAGCCCACCAGCCGCCCGGCGTAGGAGAAATCGCCAGGTCAGGCGCGCTGGACGGCGCCGACGGCCGTGCCCGCGTGCTCGACTGCGGCCGCGCGCGCGGCACTGGCGTCGTCCTCGGTCAGCGTGCGGTCGGGGGCGCGGAACCGCAGCGCCAGCGTCAGCGACTTGCGGCCCTCTCCGATCTGCGGCCCGGTGTAGACATCGAACAACTCCACGGCCTCGAGCAGTTCGCCGGCGCCGGCGCGGACCGCGTCGATGACGGCCTGGGCTCCGACACTGTCCTCGACCACCAGGCTGACGTCCTGGAACACCGCCGGGAACGGGGAGACCCGCGGCGCGGGCAGCACGGTCGCGATCGGGATGGCCGCCAGGCTGAGCTCGGCCGCGCAGGTGCCCTTGGGCAGCCCCGAGCGCTCGACCACCGCAGGATGCAGCTGCCCGGCGTAGCCGACGCTGGTCTCGCCGACGAACACCTCGGCGCACCGCCCCGGATGCCACGGCAGCTGCTGCGCGGGCCGCAACGACACCTCGACACCACAGGCCCGGGCGACCACGCGCACCGCCTCGAAGGCGTCGGCGGCCTCGACGCGGCGGCCGGGACCCCAGGGGCCGCGTGGCTCCCGCAGGCCGGTGAGCACGACACCGACGTGCTCGGGTTGGCGCGGCAGCGACGCGTCCAGCGCGGCGATCTCGGCGTCGGTCGGACGACGATCGGTCGGGATCAGCTCGACGGCGCGGGTCTGCTCGGTGCGCTCGACTACCTGGGCGATCGCGAACAACGCCACATCCGAGGCACCGCGGGACACGTTGCGCCCCAACGCTTCCAACAGCCCGGGCAGCAAGGTGCTGGCCAGCTGCGGGCGGTCGGACTCCAACGGGTTGAGCACTGCGGCGGTGTTGCGGCGCGGGTCGTCGTCGGCCAGGCCCCAGGTATCGAAGATCCCCGCCGGCAGGAACGGCGTCGGCAGCACCTCGACGAACCCGGACAGCGCCAGCGACTTGCCGACGGCGCGGTGCCGCTGCTGGGCCGCGGTCAGTCCGCGCCCGGCCGGGGCGGCGGGCAGCACCGACGGGATTGCGTCGAGCCCCTCGAGCCGCAGCACCTCCTCGACCAGGTCGGCCGGGCGCTGCAGGTCGGGTCGCCAACTCGGCGGTGCGACCACCAGTTCGGCGGGATCGTTCTCGTCGACGACGACGTTCGCGCCGATCTGGGTGAGCCGGGCGGCCGCGACGCCGTCGGGATACTGCACCCCGGCCGTGCGGTCGGGCAGGTCGGCGGGCATCCGCACCGGGGCGCCGGACCAGTCCTCGCGCGGCGGGTCACCGCGCCAGTCGGTGAGCGTGGGTTCGACTCGGCCGCCGGCGATCTCGGCGAGCAGCGCGGCGCAGCGGTCGAGCGCGGCCACCGAGATGGCCGGGTCGACGGCACGTTCGTAGCGGCGGCCGGCCTCGCTGACCAGGTGCAGCCGACGCTGGGTGCGCGAGACCGCCGCCGGATCCCAGATCGCCGCCTCGAGCAGCACATCGGTGGACTCGTCGCCGATCTCGGTGCTGCCGGCGCCCATCACGCCGCCGATGGCCGCGGTGGCCACGTCGTCGACGATCAGCACGTCGCCCGGGTCCAGCTTGCGTTCGATGTCGTCGAGGGTCAGCACGGTCTCGCCGGGGCGGGCGAACCGCACCGCGAAGCCGCCCTGGATGCGCGCCCGGTCGTGGGCGTGCATCGGGTGCCCCAGTTCGAGCATCACGTAGTTGGTGACGTCGACGGCCGGGGAGATCGGCCGGATCCCGCACAGCATCAGCCGGCGCCGCAGCCACCACGGGGAGGCAGCGTGCTGGTCGATCCCCGTGACGGGGCGCAGCGCGAATCGGCTGACGCCGGTGGCGGGGTCGACCGTCAGCGACCAGGCCTCGCCCTCGACGGGCAGCGCCTCGACGTCGGCGGGGTCGACGAAGGGAAGGTCGAAGGCGCAGGCGATCTCGCGCGCCATGCCGCGTACCGACAGCCCGTAGCCGCGGTCCGGGGTGATGGCCAGGTCGAACACCACGTCGTCGAGACCGAGCACCTCGATGCCGTCGGCGCCGGGTTCGGCGGTGCCGGCGGGCAGCACCAGAATGCCCGAGTGATCGCTGCCCAGGCCGAGTTCGGCGGCCGAACAGATCATGCCGTCGGATATGCGGCCGTAGGTCTTGCGGCTGGCGATCTTGAAGTCACCGGGCAGGGTGGCGCCCGGCAGGGCGACGACGACGGTGTCACCGACGACGAAGTTGGTTGCGCCGCAGACGATGTCGCGGGGCTCGGACTCCCCCACGTCCACCTTGCAGGCCCGGATCGGCTTCTTGAACTCGGTTAGTTCCTCGATCTCGGCCACCCGGCCGACGGTCAACGGCCCGGTGACCGGACCGAGTGTGATCACGTCCTCGACCTCGTGGCCGATCCGGATCAGTGCCTGTTCGAGTTCGCTTGGCGTGGCGGCGAATTCCGGTGCGCCGGCGCGCACCACCTCACACAGCCAGCTGTACGGGATGCGCATCAGGCACCCACCCCGAACGGCAGGGAGAACCGCACGTCGCCCTCGACCATGTCGCGCATGTCGGGAATCCCGTTGCGGAACTGCAGCGTGCGTTCCAGACCCATGCCGAACGCGAACCCGGAGTACTCCTGCGGGTCGATGCCCGCGGCGCTGAGCACGTTGGGGTCGACCATCCCGCAGCCGCCCCACTCCACCCAGCCGGGACCGCCCTTCTTGTTGGCGAACCACACGTCGACCTCGGCCGAGGGTTCGGTGAACGGGAAGAAGTGCGGCCGCACCCGGGTGCGGCCCTCGGGGCCGAACAGCGCCCGCGCGAACGCATCCAGGGTGCCCTTGAGATGCGCCATCGTCAGGCCGCGGTCCACCGCCAGCCCCTCCACCTGGTGGAAGACCGGGGTGTGGGTGGCGTCGAGTTCGTCGGTGCGGAACGTGCGCCCGATGGAGATGATGTACACCGGCAACTCGCGGGCCAGCAGCGCCCGCACCTGCACCGGGGACGTGTGGGTACGCAGCAGTTGCCGCGAACCCTCCGGGGCCACGTGGAAAGTGTCCGACTCGCTGCGCGCCGGATGATCGGGGCCGAAGTTCAGCGCGTCGAAGTTGAACTGCTCGGTCTCGACCTCGGGCCCGTCGGCCAGTTCCCAGCCCATCGCGATGAAGGTGTCGGCGACGTGCTCGGCCAGGATCGTGATCGGATGGCGCGCGCCGGTCGGCTGCCGGGTGGACGGCAGGGTGACGTCGATGCGCTCGGCCACCAGCACCGCGGCATCGCGCTCGGCGCGCAGCACCGCGAGGCGATCGTCGAAGAGTTGCTGCGCGGCGGTGCGGGCAAGATTGACCCGCTTGCCGGCGTCGGAGCGTTCGGACTTGGGCAGGCTGCCCAGCGCTTGGCGGGCCTGGGCCAGCGGCGACCGGTCGCCGAGGTGCTCGGTCTTGGCCTTGGCCAGCGCGTCGATGTCGGCGGCGGCCTCGAAGGCCGCCCGGGCCGCGGCGACGGCACCGTCCAGTGCCTCGCCCGACAAATCCAGTTCGTCACCCACTCGGTGTGAGCCTCCTCAACAGTTGCGACACCGGTGTGACGCCAGTGCTGATCATAGGTGATGACCGTTGGTACCCTCGCGCCGTGCTGAGGCCACTGCTCGTCGCCGGCGTCGCGGCGGCCGCCGTCCTGTTGGGGTTGCTGGCAGTGCTCGTTCACGCCGGTTGGTGGCTGGCGGCGGTGCCGGTGGCGGCCCTGGCCGGGCTCGGGGTGTGGGATCTGCTGCAGACCCGGCACACCATCCTGCGGGCGTTCCCCATCCTCGGCCACCTGCGCTACCTGATGGAGGCCATCCGGCCGGAGGTCCAGCAGTACTTCATCGAGTCCAGCACCGACGGCACGCCGTTCGACCGCGAGACCCGCGACATGGTCTACGAACGCGCCAAGGGCACCAAGGGCGACGAGCCGTTCGGCACCGAACGCAACCTCAACGCCCCGGGCTACGAGTTCCTGCGGCACTCGCTGCGCGCCAGGGTCGCCCCGGCCATCGCCCCGAGCGTCCGGCTCGGCGGCCCCGACTGCGCCCAGCCCTACGACATCGCGCTGCTCAATGTTTCGGGGATGAGCTTCGGCGCACTGTCCCCCACCGCGGTCGAGGCGCTCAACGCGGGGGCAGCGCGCGGCGGGTTCGCCCACGACACCGGCGAGGGCGGCATCTCCCCGTATCACCTGCGGCCCGGCGGGGATCTGATCTTCCAGATCGGCTCCGGATACTTCGGCTGCCGCGACGCCCACGGCCGCTTCGATCCGGCGACGTTCGCCGAGAAGGCCCGGTTGCCCGTCGTCAAGGCGGTTTCGATCAAGCTGTCCCAGGGCGCCAAGCCCGGGCTGGGCGGTGTGCTGCCCGGCGCCAAGGTCAACGCCGAGATCGCCGCCACCCGGGGTGTCCCGCTGGGGCAGACCGTGGTGTCCCCGCCGGTGCACAGCGCGTTCTCGACCCCGACCGAACTGATGAGGTTCGTCGCCACGCTGCGCACCCTGGCCGACGGCAAACCGGTCGGATTCAAGCTGTGCGTGGGGTCGCGTTCGGAGTTCCTGTCGATCTGCAAGGCCATGCTGGTCACCGGCATCACCCCGGACTTCGTGATCGTCGACGGCGCCGAGGGCGGCACCGGCGCAGCCCCGCAAGAGTTCGAGGACCACGTCGGCATGCCGCTGACCGAGGGCCTGATGCTCGTGCACAACGCGCTGGTGGGCGTCGGGCTGCGCGACCGCATCCGGATCGGCGCCTCCGGCAAGGTCGCCAGCGGCGTCGACATCGTCTCGCGCATCATCCAGGGCGCCGACTTCACCCTGTCGGCGCGCGCGATGATGTTCGCGGTCGGCTGCATCCAAGCGCTCAAGTGCAACACCAACCGCTGCCCCACCGGTGTCGCGACCCAGGATCCGGGGCTGGCGCGCGCCCTGCACGTCCCGGACAAGACCACCCGGGTGGCCAACTTCCAGCAGGCCACGGTGGCCAGCGCGGCGCAGCTCGTCGCGTCGATGGGGCTGAGCAGCTTCGCCGAACTGGATCCCTCGATGCTGAATCGCCGGGTGGCCGGTCAGCGCACCCAGACCTACGCCGAACTCTACGAGTGGTTGATGCCCGGCGAACTGCTCGAGGATCCGGCGCCGCTGTCGTGGCGGTCGGATTGGATCGAGGCCTCTGCCGACGAATTCCGCTGAGGCCCTTCAGCTTTCCTTGGTGACCCGGTACATCGTCAGGTCGACGGGAACCCCGCTGGGGCGGGCACTGAACACCGGTCGGCGCACCTTCTTGACACTCACCCCGAGTTGGTCGAGTTCCTCGGCGCCGATCAGGTCCAGCGTGGCGCCGGAGACGACGATGCCGCCATGGGTGGCGCGTTCCATCACCCGGGCGGCGACGTTGACGTCGACGCCCACCCAGTCCGAACCGATCCGGTGCGGCCGGCCGGTGTGGATGCCGATCCGCATCTTGGGCGTGTAGCCCTGCACCTCAACGGATTTCAGCGCCTCGCAGGCGTTGACGGCCGCGACGATGGCCACCGTCGGACTGCGGAACACCGCCATCGACCCGTCGCCCATCCGCTTGACGATGTGTCCACCGCGTTCCAGCAGCGGCGGTTCGACGGCGCCCGCCACCCGGCGCAGCAGGGTCAGCGCGGCTTCGTCGCCGGCCGACAGCGCCCAGGCGGAGAAGCCCACGAGGTCGGTGAAGACCACGGTGGCCTCGGCGTTGGCGGGGCGGCCGGCCACCTTCTCGGTCAGCGCCTGCCACACCTGCAGGCCGGCCAGGCTCAGTTCCCGCGACGCGGCGTCGCGGTCGCCGAGCAGGCGCCCGGCGGTGCGGCGGCGGCCCGCGGCGCGCCCTGCCCGGCCGTCGACAGCGGATCGCCGAACTCGGGATCGCCGGGCAGAAACCGGCGCGCGCGCTTGACCAGGGCGACCACCCGCGCGGAGGCGTCGGCCGGTTGGGGCTCCACTCGGGCCAGGGTATGTGCTCGCTCGCGAGCCCGGCAATACCCGCTGGTCACGCCCGCATGGAGCGACGATGGAGCCCCGGTAACAGAAGTCGGTGACGCGCGCCCAAAGAGTAGACAACGGCAGTTGTCAGCTATATCTTCGAGTGATCTGGGCCACCGGATCAGGAGGAACGATGACTGCCAGCGCTCCCGACCCCGCACTTGCCGACATGCCGGACCCGCTCGGCCCGGACTCGCTGACCTGGAAGTACTTCGGCGACCTGCGCACCGGAATCCTGGGCATCTGGATCGGCTCGATCCAGAACATGTATCCACAACTCGGCGCCGGCGTCGAGGAGCACTCCATCCTGCACCGGGAGCCCCTGCAGCGAGTGGCGCGCTCGGTCTACCCGATCATGGGCGTGGTCTACGACGGTCCGCGCGCCGCCGAGACCGGTGCGCAGATCCGCGGGTTCCACCACACCATCAAAGGCACCGACGCCCAGGGCCGGTGCTACCACGCGCTGGACCCGGACACCTTCTACTGGGCGCACGCCACCTTCTTCATGCTGATCATCAAGGTGGCGGAGTACTTCTGCGGCGGCCTGACCGAGGCCGAGAAGCGCCAGCTGTTCGACGAGCACGTGCGGTGGTACGCGATGTACGGCATGAGCATGCGGCCGGTCCCGGAGACCTGGGAGGACTTCTGCGAGTACTGGGACCGCACCTGCCGCGAGGAACTGGAGATCAACCCGGCGACGCTGGACATCTTCGCCATGCGGATCCCGAAACCGAAGTTCCTCCCGATGCCGACGCCGTTGTGGGATCAGATGTTTCGGCCGATGCTGGCCGCGCAGCGCTGGGTGGCCGCGGGGGTCTTCGATCCGGCGATCCGCGAACGTGCCGGCATGCGCTGGACCCCCGGCGACGAGGTGCTGCTGCGGCTGATCGGCAAGGCGGTCGAGATCGCCTTCTGGGCGGTGCCCGACGAGATCCGGTTGCACCCGCGCGCGCTGGCGGCCTACCGTCGCGAGTCCGGCCGCGCCCCGGCCGACGCGCCGCTGGTGGAGGCGCCGTTCTTCACCGACCCGCCGCGCGACCGCAAGGGCCTACCCATGCACTACGCGCCGCGGCGCCGGTCGCCGTTCCCCAAGCCGCCGGTGCCGACTCCGCCCAATCCCATGGTCCTGATGGAACGCGCGGGCTCGCTGGTGCACACGACGTTCTCGCTGGCGGGCCTGCGGCCGGCCCGGGGCCGTCAGCCGGCAGCGTAGTCTGACTGCCCATGATCGAATGGACCGACGTCGACCTTGCCGTGCGCGATGCAGTTCGCCAGTTCATCGACAAGGAGGTACGGCCGCACCTGGACGCTCTGGAGAGCGGCGACATGGAGCCCTACCCCATCGTCCGAAAGCTGTTCGCCACCTTCGGACTTGATGTCATGGCGCGGGAGTCGCTGGAGAAGCGCCTGGACCGGATGCGCAACGGGACCAGCACCGACCCAGCCGCGGACTCGGGCAAGTCCGGGGGCATGTTCGGCGACAGCGGCGGCGCCTCGGCCGGCATGGGGTTCATGCTGATCAGCGAGCTGTGCCGGGTCTCGATGGGCATCGTCACGGGCATGGGCGTGAGCCTGGGCCTGACGGTCCCCACCATCGCCTCCCGCGGCACCGTCGCCCAGCAGGAGCGCTGGCTGCCGGGCCTGGTGACCTACGAGAAGATCGGCGCCTGGGCCATCACCGAGCCCGACTCGGGTTCCGACGCCTTCGGCGGGATGAAGTCCTACGTCACCCGCGACGGCGACGACTACATCCTCAACGGCCAGAAGACCTTCATCACCAACGGCCCGGACGCCGACGTCGTCGTCGTCTACGCCAAGCTCGACGACGGCGACCCCGGCGTGGACAAGCGCGACCGGCCGGTGCTGACCTTCGTGCTGGACCGCGGGATGGAGGGCTTCGAGCAGTCGAAGCCCTTCCGCAAGATGGGCATTCACTCCTCGCGCACCGGCGAGCTGTTCTTCCACAACGTGCGCCTGGGCCCGGACCGGCTGCTGGGCGGCACGGAGAGCAACAACGCCGGCGACGGCCGCGACAGCGCGCGCTCCAGCTTCTCCACCGAACGCATCGGCGTGGCCGCGATGGCCCTCGGCGTCATCGAGGAATGCCTGCGGCTCAGCGTGGACTACGCCAAGAGCCGCACGCTGTGGGGCAAGGAGATCGGGCAGTTCCAGCTGATCCAGCTGAAGCTGGCGAACATGGAAGTGGCCCGGATGAACGTGCGCAACATGCTGTTCCGCGTCATCGAGGCGCGTCAGTCGGGTGCCGAGATTTCGCTGGCCGAGGCCTCGGCGATCAAGTATTACTGCTCACAGGCCGCCACCGACGTCGCGATGGAGGCCGTGCAGCTGTTCGGCGGCAACGGCTACATGACCGAGTACCGGGTGGAACAGCTTGCCCGCGATGCGAAGTCGTTGATGATCTACGCCGGCAGCAACGAGGTGCAGATCACCCACGTGGCGCGGGGCCTGCTCAGCGACTAGTGCGACCGGCGGCGTGGGCGCGGGCGCTCTGGTACAGACAGATCGCCGCGGCCGCGCCGACGTTGAGACTCTCGGCGTCCCCGGGCATCTCGATGCGGACGCGGTGGTCGGCCGCCCCGGCCACCTCCGCGGGCAACCCGTGGGCCTCGGGGCCGAACAGCCAGGCCGTCGGTCCGGCGAGGTCGGCCTGGGCCAGGTCGACCTCACCGTCGAGCGCCGTGGCGAGCACCTGCAGGCCGGCCCCCTGCACCGCGGCGATGACGGCCTCGGTGTCGGGTTCGACCACCACCGGGACGGCAAAGATGCTGCCCGTGGAGGCCCGCAGGCACTTGCCGTTGTAGGGATCGACGCTGTGCCCGGCGAGCACCACCGCGTCGGCGCCCATGGCGTGGCCCAGCCGGATCAGCGTGCCGGCGTTACCCGGTTCGGAGACACCCACCGCCACCGCGATCAGGGCGGCCCCGGGCAGCACGCCGGGCAACGTCGGGGTCGGGGTTTCACAGACCGCCACCAGTCCGGTGGGAGTCACGGTGTCCGACAGCGCTTTCGCGGCCCGCTCGGTCACCACGTGCACCGTGGCGCCGCCGATCACGTCGGCGTGGCGTGCCACGGCGGCCTCGGTGGCGAACACCTCGGTCACCACACCCGCCCGGGTCGCGGCCTCGACCAGGTTGGGCCCCTCGGCGAGAAACCGTCCGGCACGACGACGGCCCGCGAGTCGCAACAGCTTCGCTGCGGCGACCACGCGGGCCGATCGTTCGGTCAGGGCGCTCAGGCGGCCTCGCCGGCGGGGGCGTTGACGTCCTCGGGCAGGGCGGCCTTGGCCACCTCGACGAGGGCGGTGAACGCGGCCGGGTCGCTGACGGCGATCTCCGCCAGGTTCTTACGGTCCACCTCGACGCCTGCGGCCTTGAGGCCCTGGATCAGGCGGTTGTAGGTGATGTCGTTCGCCCGGGCGGCGGCGTTGATCCGCGAGATCCACAGCTTGCGGAACTCACCCTTGCGGGCGCGACGGTCCCGGTAGGCGTAGGTCAGCGAATGCAGCTGCTGCTCTTTGGCCTTGCGGTAGAGCCGCGAACGCTGTCCGCGGTAGCCCTTGGAGGCCTTGAGGATTTCGCGACGCTTCTTCTGGGCGTTGACTGCCCGTTTCACGCGTGCCATGGGATGTTCCTATCGTTCGTTCGAAAAAGTCGGTGCGAGATCAGCCGTTGAGCATCTTGTCGACGCGCTTGGCGTCGCCCGCGGCGACATCCGTGCGGCCGTCCAGGCGCCGGGTGCGGCGACTGGACTTGTGCTCGAGCAGGTGGCGACGGCCGGCCTTCTGACGAACGATCTTCCCCGTTCCGGTGCGACGGAACCGCTTCGAAGCACCGCTATGGGTCTTTGCCTTGGGCATTGGTCCTCAGTTCTGTGTTGATTCTGCTGTGTCGGTGGGCGGCGGTTCAGCTGCCTTGGCCGCTTCGCCGGGGCGCTGACTCGGCGCGTCAGCGTCTTGCGCTGCCTTCGCACGGGTCTTCGCGCCGCGGTGCGGTGCCAGCACCATCGTCATGTTGCGGCCGTCCTGCTTGGCCGAGGTTTCCACGAAGCCGTAGTCGGCCACGTCGGCACCCAGGCGCTGCAGCAGTCGGAAGCCCAACTCGGGGCGAGACTGCTCGCGTCCGCGGAACATGATCGTCACCTTGACCTTCGACCCGGCCTCCAGGAAGCGCACGACGTGACCCTTCTTGGTCTCGTAGTCGTGGGGGTCGATCTTGGGACGCAGCTTCTGTTCCTTGACGACGGTCTGCTGCTGGTTCTTGCGAGACTCGCGCGCCTTCTGGGCCGTCTCGTACTTGTACTTGCCGTAGTCCATGATCTTGCAGACCGGGGGCCTGGCGTCAGGGGCTACTTCAACTAGATCGAGATCGGCGTCCGCGGCAACGCGGAGAGCATCTTCGATGCGCACGATGCCTACCTGTTCCCCTCCGGGACCGATCAATCGGACTTCAGGTACACGAATACGCTCGTTGACGCGGGTCTCAGTGCTGATGGGGCCTCCCTGGTTGTGTTCCGCTACGGAACCCCACCCAGTTCAGCAAAAAGCCCTGCTCAAAAGCAGGGCCCGAATGCCGACCGATCGCGGTGACTAACCGCCCACCCACGGTCAGACCGGGGCGGAAACGACAGCTAAGCTGCCGATGACCGGACCGTAGAACCCTTCGGGTCAACGGTGGGAGCGGGACTCCACTTGCTGTCCCGGCAGTTGCCGAGACGGTCGCGCATGCAAGTCTAGCAGGCATGACCGAAAATCCGAGAATCGTGCCCGACCCCTCCAGCCCCGACCCCGCGGTGCGCGAACTCGCCCAGATTCCGGCGGTCGAGGTGATCACCCGTTCGGCCGTGATGCTGATGAGCGCCGCCGCCGAGAAGCTCGGGCTGTCCGAACCCGACCCCGACGAGAGCCCCTACCGCGACCTCGACGAGGCCCGCCGGCTGATCACCGCCCTGGCCGGCCTGGTCACCGCCAGCGCCGAATACCTGGGCGCGCACGCCGGACCGCTGCGCGACGGGCTCAAGAGTCTGCAACTGGCCTTCCGCGAGGCCAGCGCCGCCCCGGAGGAACCGGGCCACGGACCGGGCGAGAAGTACACCGGACCGGTCTGGTAACAACTGGGCGGTTTGACCACGCGAACCCGGCGCACAGCGAATAACCTCCCGGCGTATGACCCTCGCCGCCCGCCCGGTCAAGCGCTTCGCGTCCCGCTGGCACTGGGTGCCCGCGGCCACCGGCTGGATCATCGGCGTCATCGCCACGCTGGCGCTGATCGCCAGCGTGTCCCCCCTGGTGCGCTGGATCATCCACGTCCCGCGGGAATTCGTCGACGACCATCTGTTCAACTTCCCCGACACCAGCTTCGCCTGGGCATTCGTGTTGGCCCTGCTGGCCGCCGCGCTGGCCGCGCGCAAGCGCATTGCCTGGTGGACCCTGATCCTGTACCTGGTCGGGGCGATCCTCACCAACGTCGCGGACCTGGTCACCGGGCCGGAGTCCGTCCGCGACGAGATCGGCGAGGTCATCGGCCTGGTCTTCCACGTGACGGCCATCGCCGTCCTGGTGTTGGCGCGCAACGAGTTCTGGGCGCGGGTTCGCCGGGGCGCCTTGATCAAGGCCGCGGCGGTGCTGCTGACCGGGATGGCCCTCGGCGTCCTGCTGGGTTGGGCCCTGCTGCAACTGTTCCCGGGCACCCTGCAGCACGGCGAACGGCTGCCGTACGCCGCCAACCGGGTCTCCGCGTTCGCCGGGGTGGACGCCGGCTTTTTTGACGGCCGCCATCCGCACGTCTTCGTCAACACCGCGCTGGGCCTGTTCGGGGCGCTGGCGCTGATGGCCGCCGCCATCGTGCTGTTCCGGTCGCAGCGCGCCGACAACGCGCTCACCGGCCAGGACGACGCGGCCATCCGGGCGCTGCTGGCGGTGTACGGCAAGAACGATTCGCTGGGGTACTTCGCGACGCGCCGCGACAAGTCCGTGGTGTTCGCCCCCGACGGGCGCGCGGCGATCACCTATCGCGTCGAGGTCGGGGTGTGCCTGGCCAGCGGCGACCCGGTCGGCGATCCGCGGGCCTGGCCGCAGGCGATCGGCGCGTGGCTGCGACTCTGCGAGACCTACGGCTGGGCCCCGGGGGTGATGGGCGCCAGTTCCGCGGCCGCACAGGCCTTTCGGGAGGCCGGCCTGAACGCGTTGGAACTGGGCGACGAGGCCATCCTGCACCCCGACTCGTTCACGCTGTCCGGCCCCGAGATGAAGCCGGTGCGCCAGGCGGTGACCCGGGCCCGCCGGGCCGGGCTGACCGTCCGGATCCGCCGCCATCGCGAACTGTCGGGCGAGGAGATGGCGCAGGTGCTGGCCCGCGCCGACGCCTGGCGCGACACCGAGACCGAGCGCGGCTTCTCGATGGCGCTGGGCCGGCTCGGCGATCCGGCCGACGGGGACTGCCTGCTGGTGGAGGCCGTGCGCGACGACGACGCCGAGGTCGTGGCGATGCTGTCGCTGGTCCCGTGGGGCAGCACCGGGGCCTCGCTGGATCTGATGCGCCGCTCCCCCGGTTCGCCGAACGGCACCATCGAGCTGATGGTCAGCGAGCTGTGCGCGCACGCCGAAACCCTGGGCATCACCCGAATCTCGTTGAACTTCGCCATGTTCCGGTCCGCCTTCGAGCAGGGCGCGCAGCTGGGCGCCGGCCCGGTCGCGCGGCTGTGGCGGGCCCTGCTGGTGTTCTTCTCCAAGTGGTGGCAGCTCGAGACGCTCTACCGGTCCAACATGAAGTATCAACCGCAGTGGGTGCCGCGCTACGCCTGCTACGAGGACACCCGGCTGATCCCGCGGGTCGGTATCGCCTCGGTGATCGCCGAAGGTTTCCTGGTGCTGCCGTTCAGTCGGCGCAATCGCCCGCTCACCGGACAACACCCCGCGGTCACCGCCGTCCCGACCGACATCACCGAACTGTTCGACGAGCCTCCCGCACCCGCGCTGCCCGAGCAGGTCCGGGTCCGGCTGGCCAAACTGGCCACCCTGCAGGCCGACGGGGTCGACGCCTACCCGGTGGGCCGACCCCCCAGCCACACCGTGGCCCAAGCCCTCGCGGAGACCGACGGCACCCCGGTGACGGTGGCGGGCCGGCTGTTGCGGTTGCGCGACTACGGCGGTGTGTTGTTCGCCGAACTGCGGGACTGGTCGGGGGATGTGCAGTTGCTGCTGGACAGCGGCGCGCTCGACGACGACTGCACGTTGCGCGCCTTCACCGCGGCCACCGACCTCGGTGATCTGGTCGAGGTGAGCGGGACGATGGGCCTCAGCAACACCGGGACCCGCTCGGTGCTGGTGCGGCGCTGGCGGCTGACCGGCAAGTGCCTGCGGCCGCTGCCCGACAAGTGGAAGGGGCTGGCCGATCAGGAGGCGCGGGTCCGCACCCGCTACGTCGACCTGGCCGTCAACCCGGAGGCCCGCAACCTGATCCGGGCGCGCAGCAACGTGCTGCACTCGATCCGGGAAACGTTGTTCGACAAGGGTTTCCTGGAGGTGGAGACGCCGATCCTGCAGCAGATCCACGGCGGCGCCAACGCGCGGCCGTTCGCCACCCACATCAACGCCTACGACCTGGACCTGTACCTGCGGATCGCCCCCGAGCTGTATCTGAAGCGGCTGTGTGTGGGCGGGGTGGAGCGGGTGTTCGAGCTGGGGCGAGCGTTCCGCAACGAGGGTGTGGACTTCAGCCACAACCCCGAATTCACGCTGCTCGAGGCGTATCAGGCCCATGCCGACTACCTGGTGTGGATCGACGGCTGCCGGGAACTGATCCAGAACGCCGCCGTGGCGGCCAACGGCGAACAGGTGATGCTGCGGCCCGGCGCCGACGGCGGGTTGGAACCGGTGGACATCTCTGGGCGGTGGGCGGTCAAGACCGTGCACGACGCGGTGTCCGAGGCCCTCGGCGAGCCCGTCGGCGCCGACACCGAATTGCCCGCGCTGCGCCGCCTGTGCGAGGCCGCGGCGATCCCCTACCAAACCCATTGGGACGCCGGGGCCGTCGTGCTCGAGATGTACGAGCACCTCGTGGAGGACCGCACCGAGGCGCCGACGTTCTACACCGACTTCCCGACGTCGGTCTCGCCGCTGACCCGCCCGCACCGCAGTCGGCCCGGGGTGGCCGAACGGTGGGACCTGGTGGCCTGGGGCGTCGAACTCGGCACCGCCTACAGCGAATTGACCGACCCGGTCGAGCAGCGCCGCCGACTGCAGGCCCAATCGCTGCTGGCGGCCGGCGGCGACCCGGAGGCCATGTCCCTGGACGAGGATTTCCTGCAGGCCATGGAATACGCCATGCCGCCCACCGGCGGCCTGGGCATGGGCGTCGACCGGGTGGTCATGCTGATCACCGGCCGCAGCATCCGCGAGACGCTGCCGTTCCCGCTGGCCAAGCCGCGCTGATCGCGCCCGGACACTCGGTTCAGTAGTCGGATTCGGCAGCGAGGACCTCGGCCAGGAACGCCTCGGCGCCCGGTTCGGACAACCGACGGCGCGCGAAGCCGCGTACCCGTTCGCGGGTGGCCGCCGACTCGCCCTCGACGTCCGCGCCGATGCGGATCGCGGGCCTCGACCAGTCGGCGTTCCACGCCGAGGTCTCGGACACCGGCGCGCCCTCGGCGTCGAACAACGCCAGCACCGCGCGGCCGGCGGCGTCCAGCACGCCCGCACCGCCGATGCCGTCGGCCCGCAGCGCGACCTCGATCCCCGCCGGCGAGCCGGGACCCACCAGCGCGACCCGCACGACCGCCTCCGTTCCGACCACCGACCAGTCGACGGTGTCCTCGGCCGCGTCGAACACACCGGGTGGCACCGCACTCCAGCCGACACTGGCCGTACCTTCGGCGATCGCCGCGCCCGGCGGCCGGGCGCCGGGGCCCGCGGCCAGCGCGTAGTCCTCGCGCCGGGCCGGCGCCACCACGGTGGCGGGCCAATCGACGCCGCTGTCGGCGGCCAACTCGCGGCAGGCGCGCACCACCGCCTGTACCCGCGGATCACCGTGGCGGGAAACCGCATTCAGCTCGGCCACCCGCGGTGCGAGCAACTGCACCGGATCCGAATCCAGGGTGTCGTCGGTAAAGAAGTCCTCGGCGGCGGCCGTCAGCAACGCGACCTCGGCGTCCAGCAGCGCACCGTCCAGCGCTGCGATGCCGTCCCGCTCGCTGACCGGCCACCACCGTCGCAGCCAGTGCCCGACGGCCAGGCGCCGCAGTCCGGCCGTGCTGCCGGGTTGCACCGCCACGTCATCGAGTTCGAGCTGCGAGCCCGGTTCGCGGTGGCGCAGCGCATCGAGCAGGACGACATGCCCGGTCTCGCCGAGCACGCGCCACAGCCAGTCCGCCCGTTCCGGATCGGTGAACGTGATCGACGGCGGGTCGGCCGGGTCGGCGTCGACCAGCCAGCTCAGCACCGCACCGCTGACCTCGAGCACCGCCACCAATGGCAGCGGCGCCGCGATCGGGCCGGTGCTCCACAGTCCGCCGTCGGCACCGAATCTCACTGCGGCACCGCCACTTCCAGCATCGTCTTGATCCGCTGACGGTGATCGAGGCTCACCGAGCGGGCCACCCCGTCGAGCAGGGAACGCAGGTCGTCGACGTCGCCGCAGGACTCCTGCCAGACGTCACGACCGTGCAGCCGGGCCCACAGCCGGCTCAGGTAGGGCCGGCAGAACGCCGCGAGGTCGTCGATCACCTGCTGCTGGCGCGGATGCACGGCCGCGCCGTCCGCCAGGTAGCGCCGCGCGTGCAGGACATAGGCCTCCTTGGCCAGCCGAGCCTGGATCCCCGCGGCCAACTGATAACGCGGCGCGGCTGTCTCGTCGAGCGGGTGCAGGTCCGTGGCCACCTCGATGCCGGTGAGCAGCGCGGCCTGCTTGTCCTCGGCCAGCAGGCCCCACGGCGCGCAGGCACGGTCCACCTCCTCGGCGCACAGCAGCGGGACGTCGGGCAGTTCGTCGCGGTCCAGGGCCCGGCGCAGCGTGGCCCGCACCCGGTCCAGCACGCTACGGTCCAGCGGCCGGTCCCCCGCCGCCTGACCGCTGATGGCCGGGGGTTCTTGCGGGGCGACCGAACTGAGGCCGATCTCGACCATCGACCAGGGCAGCCGGGCGTCCGCGCGGCGCGCGGCGGCGCCCAGGTTGTACGGGGTGGCGTCGGCCACCAACGCCGACCACACCCGCTGCCGGGCCACCTCGGCGCGATGGCCGTCGGCCGGGCCGAGCACCGTGGCCAGGCCGGCGAAGAACGGATCGACGATCGCGTCCGACGGCGCGACGTCGCGCCAACTGCGCTGCAGTTGCCGGCGTAACCGGTCGACCACATGCGCGTCGGCCACGTGTCGGTTCAGCGCCTCGATGGCGGTGCGGTCACGGCCCTCGTGCAGGTCCTGCAGCACCGCCGCGGCGACCTGCGCGCCGTCGTCGGCCGGGGCGCCGCGGGTCACCGCCAGTTCGAAACACACCGGGAAATAAAGCTCCTGGGCGTTGCCGGTGGTGATGCCCAGCCGCCGGCGCTGCTGCTTGAGCTGGACGAACCAGCCCGCCGCGGCGCGCAGGTGCGGCCCGTTGCGCAGCACCTCCTCGTGCAGCGCGGCGGCCACCTCCGGGGTCAACACGGCCGACGAGTACTGAGCATTGCTGCGTAACCGGAGCACCAGCGGATCGATGATGCGTTTGACGGTCCGGCGCAGCGGGCCGCCGTCGTTGCCGCTGAGCACCTCGACCTCGGGTCCCAGGGCCCGCCAGGCCCGGTCGATCACGGCGCGGCGCGGCTGCGCCGAATCCGGGCCCGAACCCTGGGCGGCCGCGGCCCCCGCGGTGTCGGACCCGATACTCATCGGAACCAGGATAGAGGCGCCGAAGTTGGGTTCGGTAGCCCTCCGACGGCGGGACCCTTGCCGTCATGACCGACGCCGTGCTGCTCATCCTCGTGGGCCTGTGCTGCGGGGGCGCCCTGGGCGCCGCCTGGGGGATGCGCCGCCACGCCCGTGCCGAATGTCGGGACGACGAGGCCGACGAGCGCCTGGTCACGCTGGCCGAGCTGGTGGCCGAGTTCGATCACATGCTGGTCCGCAAGGGTCTGATGACGGGTGCGCAGCTGGCGTTGATCCGCACCGGCACCCGCTCGCGCGGGATCATCACCGGGATGCGGGCCACCGGCGGTTCCCGGGAGGACTACCGCGAGGTGGAACTCGACCTGATGGTCCTGCGCCGCGGCGGCGGGCAGTTCCCGGTGCGGCAGCGGACGTTGATCCCGGCCTCCGCGCTGGCAAAGGTGGCCCCGGGCAACGTGATCGACACCTATTACCGGCCCGGGGACGAGAACACCGTGGCGGTGTGCGTCTCCCCGGCCTGACTCAGCGGGCGCCGTCGACGGCGAAGGTGGCCAACGCCGCCCAGTACACGGGGCTCGCCGCGCGGTCGCCGTCGCGCCAGCGGCGCATCTGGGCCCGCTGCCAACGGTTGACCGCTCGGCCCGCCTCGTCCTCGCGGTGGGCCAGGTCCACCCCGACGACGGCGTCAGCCATCGGGTCGAATGTGGGATCCGTTGGGCCGGAGGCGAATCGTCGATATCCGGCGGTGGTCGGCAGCGGCCACAGGGTCGCCGTGACCAGTTGCGCACCGCCGAGCACCATCGCGGCCACCAGGCCGGTGGCCTCGTCGAAGCGATAGTCGCCCCCGGAGCCACAGGCCAGCAGCGCGACCCGCGGCGGGACCGGCAGATCGGCGGCCATGATGTCGGCCGCGGTCAGCGCGCGGTCCTCCGCCAGGTGCAGGGCGGCCCGGTCGGCGTGTCCCACATCGCCTTCGGCGGCGCTGGCATGCCCGACGTAGAGCAGCCGGGCGGGCTCATCCGCGCAGGCCCGCCGCAGCCAGTGCCGGTCGAGGTCGGTGCGCCGGAACAGTTCCTCGGGTGCCGCCGCCGCGGGTAACACCTGCCCGGCGGCCAGCGGCTCCGCGAAATGTCGGGCCAGCGCGGTCTGCGGCGAAGGGCGGCCCAGCACCGAACCCAGCGCCGAGTCCGGGCGCTGACCCGGGATCCGCGGATCGAGCACGGCCACCGCGGGGCCGTCCGCGCGCTCGGACCAACTGGTCGCGGCCCGCGGCGCGTGCACGATGTTCGGCGGCACCGCCATCAGCACGTCGACCATCTCCATCAGCCGGAACTTGTGCAGGCCCGGCATGGCCAGCTGCCCCCACGGCACCCGCGCCAGCCGCGGGCTGGGCGTGATGAACAGCACCGCGCGCGGTGCGGCCACGCAATCGGACAGCAGCTCCCAGCCATCCGGCCCGATCAACCGGGCCCCGAGCTCACGCGCCAGCTTCAACTCGGGCTTGGGCCCGGCGAAAGGCCCTGCGGTCAGCGACCTTTCGATGGCCTCCGCGGTAGATTCGCCGGGCCGGGGATCCGGCAGCGCGAGATCCAGCGCTTCGTCGACCGTCTCGAGCACCGGCTCCTCGATGACCCAGCTGACCGAGCGCTCCGGCTGCCCCACCACCCGCAGGCCGGCGTAGGTGACGATGCCCATGTCGGCGAAGCGCAGCACCAGGGTCTCGGTCACGGCCAGGTGCTCCATTCCGGCTCGGCAGCGGTGACGTCGCGACCGTAGCGCCCACGGGCCAGTTCCCGGTAGCGGCTCAGGATGGGCGCGGTCTGCGGATCCATCCGCAACGGCGGCAACGGACCCAGCCGGGTCAGCCCGCCCGCATCCACCGGCGGGGCGGCCGCGGCCACCGCGAGTTCGGGGGCCAACTCGGCCTCGATCGGCATCGCGGCGGTGGCCGTCTCGGCCCAGTCCTCGGCCGTCTGCACCACCGGATCGGCGCTGAAGGTTCCCCGGGCGCTGTGGTATTCGACCAGCTCGCAGACCAGCTCGGTGTTGTCCCCCTCCCACGCGACGGCGAAGGCCCCGGCCAGCATGGGCGCGGAAACAGTACGGGCCCAACGCATCCGGGCGCCGGCATTGGCAATGGTGTAGCGGACCGAATCCACCGCGAGCGCGGCGGGAACCTTGAGATCGGCCGCACGCTCCAAAAGAGCCATGCCGCGCAGGTACTTCGGGCTGCCGGGCCGGCAGTTGAACACGCCCTTCCCGGCGGCGTGTCGGGCCTCGACCTCCTGCCAGCTCTGCTCCGGCCGGCCCAGCCCGTCGAAACCCATCTCCGCCAGGGCCTGAGCCCGCAGGATGCTGCCCAGGTGCGCGTCCAGCCGGGCGTACTGCAGCCAGCTGTGCCGCGGCGAGGAGTCGAGCAGTTCCCGCGCCTCGGCCACCAGCGCGGTGGCCTCGTCGAAGGCGCCGCGGAACAGCGAAAGCCAGCTGCGCTGCAGCAGGATCCGGTGGATGTGCAGCGGCTTGCCCAGCTCGCGCCAGTGCCGTTCCGCGTGTGCCCAGCACTCGTCGGCCTCCTGCAGCCGTCCGATCCCCAACCGGATCAGGCCGAAGTAGAGCCAGCTGCGGGACACGTCGTGGGCGCGGGCGTGCTCGGCGATCACCGGATAGGCCTCGGTGACCAGGTCCTGGGTCTCGGCATACTCGGCGGCCGACCAGCACGCGGCGGCGCGTTCCAACTGCGTGCGCGCGCGGGCCAACGCCCAGCCGCGGGCCTCCGCGCGGGCCTCGGCCCGGCGCAGCCACGGTTGCGCTTCGTCGAGCCGACCGGATTCCACGCAGAACCGGCCGTAACCCAGGGCGCCGGCGACGAACAGGTGATCGTCCTCGGCGTCGGCACCGGCCGGGCCGATCTTGGCCAGGGATTCGACCACGGCGTCCCACAGCGGCGCCGACCGCGCGTACAGGTCGTCGTCACCCAGCCCCGTGGCCACCAGGACACGGGCGTAGTCGATCAGGCGGCGGTGCTCGTCGGCGAGTTCGGTTGGCCCGTCGACGTTCTCGGCCAGGTTGTCGAGCTGGGCCGCGGCCTCGTCGTGGTCGCCGTGGGCGGCGGCCAGCCCGGCCCGGAGGAACTGCGCGCGTCGGCCGTAGCGGCAGAGCATGTCGTCGATCTCGGTCTCGGTCATGGTGACCTGGTCGGCGCCCTCGGGCCCGGTGCCTGCGCGGATCGCGGTGTAGATGCCCAGGCAGTCCTCGAGGCGCCGAATGCTCTCCATCACTCCGTCATAGGCGCTGCGCACCAGGTACATCTCACCGAGTTGGGCGAACACCTCGAGGGCGTAGTCGTCGCGGTCGGCCTGCTCGATCCGGGGCATCAGCGAGACCAGTAGCTGGTGGGCGGCCGTCTCCTCGGAGGCCAATGCCAGGAGCCGGGCCCGGGCCAGCTCCTCGACGATCGCCACGGTCCCCCATCATAGGCAAGCGGCGGGCGTGCCAGGGACGCCCGCCGCTTGCTCCCAGCCGGGATCAGCTGCAGCTCACCGTGACGGTGAACGGCTTGGTGATCTGTCCGGCCATCGGATTGTTCAAGTCGGCCCCGCTGGCTTCACCGGTGATGGTGTACGTGTCGCCGTCGACGCTGACCTCGGCCGAACCGACCTTCATCCCCATCGCCTCACTGACGGCCAGGGCGCTGCCGTCGACCACCATGCCGAGCGACTCCACCTTGGGCGTGGCCTCGTCGGTCATGACGATGCCCAGCCCCTGTTGACCGCCGATGGCCGCGCTGCCGACGTTGATCTTGCCGCCCTGCTTGACGCAGGTCACCGAGTTCAGATCAAGGCCGGGCAGGTCGTTGCCGTCCACCTTCACCACGGTGTTGCCGCCGGTGCGCACCTCCGCGTCACCGGCGACCACCGTGCTCTCCGATTCCGCGTTCGCCGCGGCCGGCTCGCTGCCCGTGTCGTCGGAGCAACCCACCAGCGCCGCCGCCACCGCGAACATCCCGACTCCGGCGGCCAGAACCCGATTCTTCGTCATCTGTGTGTCCCTTCCTTCGTGCGTCGCCCTCGTGGCGTCGTCGTGCCTCGAGTACATCCGGGGCAAATCGCTACCGATCCCAACCTTGCGGGCGGGTACCGTGGCCCTATGCCCGATGAGCAGCAGCCTTCCGCGGCGCAGCCGGTCCCCGAGCCGGCACCCGATCCCGGTTACGACAGCGCCGGGATGCCGACGTTCGAATCGGTCCGGGAGAAGATCGAGACGCGGTACGGCACCGCGATCGGCGCCACCGAACTCGCCGAGGAGACCCCGGAGGGCCGCTCAGTGGCCGAGCAGTACGAGTCCCGGGAGCGGGCCGCCGCCGAACGGCTGCGCCAGATCCGGGAATCGATGGACAAGGACACGAACACGGACATCGACAAGAACAAGGACAGCTCGTAGACCGGTGCGGACATTTACCGTCGCCGAGCGGCGCGCCCGGCTCGGGCGCCGGCATCATTTGGCCTACCCCGCCGCGCTGTCCGAGGTGACCGATGCGGTGCTGGGCCTGCACGCGACCGACCCCGCCACCCCGTATCTGTCGCTGTGGTCGCGGGTCGCGGACTTCACGGTCACCGACCTCGACGAGGCCCTGTATGCGCGACGCGAGGTGGTCAAGCAGCTGGCGATGCGCCGCACGCTGTGGCTGGTGACCGCCGACCGGTGGCCCGTCGTGCAGGCGGTGGCCGGCACCCGCGTGGCCGAGGCCGAGAGCCGACGGCTGATCGCCGACGTGCAGAAGGCCGGGGTGGCCGCCGACGGCGCGGAATGGCTCGCCGCCGCGCGCACCGCGGTGCTGGCCTACCTCGATGCCCACGGCCCCACCGGCGCCGCCGATTTGCGCGCCGCGCTGCCGGAGCTGGCCGGCAATTGGGATCCCGCTCCCGGAAAGCGTTGGGGCGGGCCGACTCCGTTGTCGCCGCGGGTGCTGACGGTGCTCGGGGCGCGCGGCGAGATCGTGCGCGGCCCCAACCGGGGCGGCTGGACGGTCTCCCGCCCCCTGTGGGCGCCGACCGCGGCGTGGTTGAGCGGCTCCGCCACGGCCGCACCCGAGGCCGCCGACCCCGACGCCGCCGGCACCGAACTGGTGCGGACCTGGCTGCGTGCTTTCGGACCGGCCACCGTCGAGGACGTCAAGTGGTGGTTCGGCAACACGCTGACCTGGGCGCGGCGCACCCTCGCCGATGTCGGGGCGGTCCAGGTGGATCTGCACGGGACCCCCGGCGTGGCGCTGCCCGACGACCTGGAGCCCGAACCCGACGCCGAACCGTGGTGCGCGTTGCTGCCGGGCCTGGACGTCACGACGATGGGCTGGGTGGACCGGGACTGGTACCTCGACGGACTGCGCGATCAGGTGTTCGACCGCAACGGCAACGCCGGCCCCACGGTCTGGGCCGACGGGCGGGTGGTGGGCGGCTGGCGCCACGACGACGGCGGCCGGGTGGACCTGCAGATCGTGTCCGATCTGAGCCGCGATGCGCGAAAAACATTGCAGCGCAAGGCCGACGAACTGACGGAGTGGCTGGACGGGACGCGGGTCAAGCCCCGGTTCCCCTCGCCGCTGTCGAAGGGTGGCCCGGGTTAGGCGCTGACCTTGCGCTTGCGGGGCGCGCGCTTGGGCTTGGCCTTGATCGCGGCGGGGGCGCGTCCGGTCAGCACCTCGGCGAGGAACTTCCCGGTGTAGCTCTCCGGGGTCGCGGCGATGTCCTCGGGGGTGCCCTGCGCCACCACGGTGCCGCCGCCGGCCCCGCCCTCGGGCCCCATGTCGATGATCCAGTCCGAGGTCTTGATCACGTCCAGGTTGTGTTCGATCACGATGACCGAGTTCCCCTTGTCCACAAGGCCGTTGATGACCTTGAGCAACTTGCGGATGTCCTCGAAGTGCAGGCCCGTGGTGGGCTCGTCGAGGATGTAGACCGTGCGGCCGGTCGAGCGCTTCTGCAGTTCGGCGGCCAGCTTGACGCGCTGCGCCTCACCGCCGGACAGCGTCGGCGCCGGCTGACCGAGCCGCACGTACCCCAGGCCGACGTCGACGAGGGTCTTGAGGTAGCGGTGAATGCCGGTGATCGGTGCGAAGAACTCCGCGGCGTCCTCGATCGACATGTCCAGGACCTGGGAGATGGTCTTGCCCTTGTAGTGCACCTCGAGGGTCTCCCGGTTGTACCGGGCGCCGTGGCATACCTCGCAGGGCACGTAGACGTCGGGCAGGAAGTTCATCTCGATCTTGATGGTGCCGTCGCCCGAACACGCCTCGCAGCGGCCACCTTTGACGTTGAACGAGAACCGGCCCGGCTGATAGCCGCGCACCTTGGCCTCGGTGGTGGCCGCGAACAGGGTCCGGATCTTGTCGAACACCCCGGTGTAGGTGGCCGGGTTGGACCGCGGGGTGCGCCCGATCGGCGACTGGTCGACCCGGACCAGCTTGTCGACGTGGTCGAGGCCGGTGACGCGGGTGTGCCGCCCGGGCACGTTGCGGGCCCCGTTGAGCTTGTTGGCCAGCACCGCCGCCAGGATGTCGTTGACCAGCGTCGACTTCCCCGACCCGGACACGCCGGTGACCGAGGTGAGCACCCCCAGCGGGAACGGCACCTCGATCTCCTTGAGGTTGTGTTCCCGCGCGCCGACCACCTTCAGTTGCCGGGCGCGGTCCACCGGGCGACGGATCTCGGGGATCTCGATGCTCAACCGGCCGGCCAGGTAGGCGCCGGTGATGGAGTCCGGATTCTTCAGCAGGTCGGCGTAGGGCCCGCTGTGCACGACGGTGCCGCCGTGCTCGCCGGCGGCCGGGCCGATGTCGACCACCCAGTCGGAATGCGCGATGGTGTCCTCGTCGTGTTCGACGACGATCAGCGTGTTGCCGAGTTCCCTTAGGCGCGTGAGGGTTTCGATGAGCCGACGGTTGTCCCGTTGGTGCAGGCCGATGGAGGGCTCGTCGAGCACGTAGAGCACGCCCACCAGACCCGAGCCGATCTGCGTGGCCAGCCGGATGCGCTGGGCCTCACCGCCGGACAAGGTGCCCGCGGCGCGCTCCAGCGACAGGTACTCCAGCCCCACGTCGAGCAGGAAGCCCAGCCGCGACTGGACCTCCTTGAGGACCTGCCCGGCGATCGCCTGTTCGCGCGGGCCCAGCGTCAGCGCGTTGAGGAAGTCCGAGCAGTCCGAGATCGACAGCGCGCAGACCTCGGCGATGGACTTCGCGCCCCGGTCCCCCGCGGCCAGGGTGACCGCCAGGATCTCCGGCTTGAGCCGGGTGCCCTGGCATTCCGGGCAGGGGATGTCGCGCATGAAGCCCTCGAGGCGCTCCTTGGTCTGCTCGGAGTCGGTCTGCTCCATGCGGCGCTGCAGGTAGGCCATCACGCCTTCGAAGTCGGCGTAGTACGAACGGGTGCGGCCGTACCGGTTCTTGTAGCGCACGTGCACCTGCTGATCGGAACCCTCCAGCAACGCCTTGCGCGCCTTGGCCGGCAGCTTGTTCCACGGGGTGTCCACGTCGAACCCGAGGGCATCCCCGAGGCCCGACATCATCCGGGTGAAGTACTCCGCGCTCTGCCCGATCGACCACGGCGCGATCGCGCCCTCGGCCAACGTCAGCTCCGGGTCGGGCACCACCAGGTCGGGGTCGACCTCCTTGCGGAAGCCCAGCCCCAGACACTCCGGGCACGCGCCGTAGGGCGAGTTGAACGAGAACGACCGCGGTTCGAGGTCGTCGACGGCCAGCGCGTGGCCGTTGGGACAGGCCAGCTTCTCGGAGAACCGCTGCTCGCGGTGCGGATGGTCGTCGTCGCGGTCCACGAACTCGAGCACGACGATGCCGTCGGCCAGGTTCAGCGCCGTCTCCACCGAGTCGGTGAGCCGCTGCTTGGCGCTCGCCTTGACCGTCAGCCGGTCGACGACGACCTCGATGTCGTGCTTCTCCTGCTTCTTGAGCTTGGGCGGCTCGGTCAGCGGATACACCACGCCGTCGACGCGCACCCGGCTGTAGCCCTGGGTGTTGAGCTTCTCGAAGAGGTCGACGAACTCACCCTTGCGGGTCCGCACCACCGGGGCCAGCACCTGGAACCGCAGCCCCTCGTCCATGGCCAGCACCTGATCCACGATCTGCTGCGGGGTCTGCCGCGCGATGCGCTCCTCGCAGACCGGGCAGTGCGGGGTGCCGGCCCGCGCGTACAGCAGCCGCAGGTAGTCGTACACCTCGGTGATGGTGCCCACCGTCGAGCGCGGGTTGCGGTTGGTCGACTTCTGGTCGATCGACACCGCCGGGGACAGCCCCTCGATGAAGTCGACGTCCGGCTTGTCCATCTGGCCGAGGAACTGCCGCGCGTAGGCCGACAACGATTCGACGTAGCGGCGCTGCCCCTCGGCGAAGATCGTGTCGAAGGCCAGCGAGGACTTCCCCGACCCGGACAACCCGGTGAACACGATCAGCGCGTCACGGGGCAGGTCAAGGTCGATGCTGCGAAGGTTGTGCTCGCGCGCACCCTTGACTATCAAGCGGTCAGCCACCCGGCCCCACTCCTAACTTTCCGAGGTCGCGATCCATGCTATGCGCCGGTACCGACACGCGGTCGCCGGCCGGGGACCCGGCCTGTAACGTCGGCCACATGACCGTCATCGCCGATACCTACACCGGACATGTCGAGCCTGGTAGCGGGGCCCGCCGCGACCTGCCGGGCGCCACCATTGTCAAGGTTTCCGTGGGTCCGATGGACAACAACGCCTACTTGATCACCTGTTCAGCCACGGGCGAAACGCTGCTCATCGACGCCGCCAACGACGCCGAGACGCTGCTGGAGGTCATCGGCGAGCACGCGCCGAAGGTCTCCCTCATCGTCACCAGCCACCAGCACTTCGACCACTGGCAGGCGCTGGAGGCCGTGGCGAAGGCCACCGGGGCACCGACCGCGGCGCATGAACTCGACACCGAACCGCTGCCCGTGGTCCCGGACCGGACCCTGGCCGACGGCGACACCGTCACCGTCGGCAACCTCGAGTTCGCCGTGATCCACCTGCGCGGCCACACCCCGGGCTCGGTGGCCCTGGCGCTGACCGGCGACGCCGTCGGCGGGGTGCCGCAGTTGTTCAGCGGGGACTGCCTTTTCCCGGGCGGGGTCGGCAAGACCTGGCAGCCCGGGGACTTCGAGCGACTGCTCGACGACGTCAGCACCCGGGTGTTCGACGTCTATCCGGATTCGACGGTGGTCTATCCCGGTCACGGAGACGACACCACGCTCGGCGCCGAACGCCCACAGCTGGGCGAATGGCGCGAGCGCGGCTGGTAGTTCTGTCGCGAAGCTCTTAGCTGGTCGTGTGGACGATCAGCACGTCGATCTTGGACCGCCGGGCGACGTTGGCGGGCACCGAGCCCAACAACCGGCCGGCGATCGTGCTCAGGCCGACGTTGCCGATGACCAACAGGTCGGCGTTGACCTCTTCGGAGAGTTCGACCAGCGCGTCGACGGGCGCGCCGACGATGGCCTTCTCCTCGATGTTGGTGGCGCCGGCCGCCTTGGCCCGGTCCTTGGCCTCCCGCAGGATGGCGTAGATCGGGGCGTTGCCGGCGGTCTTGTAGCCCTCGTCCTTGAGCACGTCCGAGGCCCGGGTGTCGTCCTGCGAAGGGAAGTACGCGGTCGCGATGATCACCTTCGCGTCCGGACCCGCGGCGAGGGCGCCCGCCCGGTCGACAGCACGCAGCGACGAATCGGAGCCGTCCGTGCCGACCACCACGGTCTTGTAGCCGCTCATCCAAACCCTCCCAATAATCAAATTGTCAGCCGGTGTGTTACCGGTTTCGTAGTACGCCAAACGAGACAGTAACCCGTCGTCAGCCGTCGATGGGTGCAATTCGCGACACAGCCGTCGCTTCGACGTGCTATTTTGCCCCGCGACCAGCGCGTAAGGGCGCCGCCGGGCACCGAGGTGAGGTTGCCGACACCGCGCCGCGCGTCGCGCGGTCGCACTCAGCGGCGCCGAGGGTATGGCCCAACTCACAACCATCCGCCATCAGCTCGCGGTGGGTCGAAACCCATTGCCGGACAGTAGCATTTCGACCCCGCCACGCGGGCCGTCCACATCGCCAAACACCCACATCCGGACCCGGGCCGTGCCAAGATCATTGCCATGGGATCTTTCCTGGCGCGCACCGCGCTGACGGGGGCCGCACTCTGGATCGTCACGTTGCTGGTGCCCGGCGTGTATTTCGTCGGCGGCAGCAATACCTGGCAGAAAATCGGCATTGTTTTGGTGGTGGCCGCCATCTTCGGGCTCATCAACGCTTTCCTCAAGCCGATCGTTCAACTGCTGGCCATTCCGCTCTACATCTTGACCCTGGGACTCATTCACATCGTCATCAACGCGTTGATGTTGTGGATCACGTCGTGGATCACCCGCAACACCACCCATTGGGGACTCGACATCGACCAGTTCTGGTGGACCGCGATCTGGGCGGCCATCGTGCTCTCGGTGGTGAGTTGGGGTCTGTCCCTGCTGGTTCGGGACACCCCGGTGGGTTCGCGCCGAGGCTGACCCTCCCCCTGGCTCGGGCGCTCCGGCGAGAGCGAAAGGAGAACGGATGCAAGTCCCCAAGGCAGTGCGCTGGGCGCTCGGCGTGACCTGTGTCGCCGTCCTGGTGGTGGCCGCGGGCATCGACGCGAACCAGAGCGGCTCCGGCGCGGACGCCCGGGCCAAGCTCACGCTCATCGCCCCGGCGGCCGCCGGCGGCGGATGGGATCTGGTGGCGCGCGAATCCCAACAGGCGCTGCGCAGCGCCGGCATCGTCAACAACGTTCAGGTGGTCAACGTTCCGGGTGCGGCCGGCACCATCGGCCTCAGCCAGATGTCGCGGCTCGAGGGTGATCCGACCACCATGATGGTCACCGGCACCGTCATGCTCGGCGGGATCGCGCGCAACGAGTCGCAGATCGACCTGTCGGATCTGACGCCGATCGCCCGGCTCGCCGAGGATTTCGACGTCGTCGCCGTTCCCGCCGATTCCCCGTTCCGGACCATCGACGAGTTGGTCGAGGCCTGGCGGGCCGACCCCGAGGCGATGCCCATCGGCGGTGGATCGGCCGGCGGCGTCGACCACATGATCGCCGCGCAATTGGCCCGCGAGGCCGGTATCGATCCCGGCCAGTTGCGGTACGCCGCTTATGCCGGCGGCGGCGAGTTGACCATCAACCTGTTGTCCACGGCCCCGGGCACGCCGGGCGTGGGCATCAGTGGCTACAACGACTTTCGCGACATGCTCACCGAGGGCCGGCTGCGCGCGCTGATGGTCGTCGCCCCGGAGCGGCTCGAAGGACTCGACGTGCCGACGGCCGTCGAAGCCGGCTACCCGGAGGTGGACATCGTGAACTGGCGCGGCCTGGTCGCCCCGGCCGGCATCGACCGGGCCGCGCAGGACGAACTCATCGCGATCACCACCGAGATGGTCGACACCGAGCACTGGAAGAACGTGGTGGACCGCAACCGCTGGAATGAAACCGTGCTGACCGGAGACGAATTCGGCAAGTTCCTGCGCCAGGAGCAGCAGCGGGTGAACGGAATTCTGCAGGATCTGGGGCTGGCATGACGACCGACGAACCGAACACGCAGACCGAGTCCGCCCCGCCCCGATACTTCTGGTCCGGCAAGAGCGCGCTGGTCATGCCGGGCCTGCTGGTGGCGCTGGGACTGTTCCTGATCTACGGCATCAGCAGCATGGAGGTCGCCGACGACTCCGAAATCTTCGGCCCCAAGGCGTTTCCCGCGATCACCGCGGGGTTCTGCTTCCTCATCGCGGCGCTGCTGGCCTGGGTCATCCTGCGCAATCCCGAAGTGGCCGAACCCATTCGGGACGAGGACGGCAAGATCGTGGCCCGGTTGACCAGCAACTGGCGCTCCACCGGGCTGACCATCGGCGCCTTCGTGGTGTTCGCGGTGCTGCTGATCCCGGCCGGCTGGATCATCGCCGGGGCCATCGTGTTCTGGGGCGTCACCGTCGGCCTGGGCAGCACGCAGTACGTGAAGAATCTGCTGATCGGCCTCGCGGCGTCCTCGATCATGCAGCTCATCTTCTCCGGGCTGCTCGGCCTGAACCTTCCACCCGGCGTGATGGGGATGTTCTGATGGATTCACTGACTGGCCTGCTCGGCGGCTTCGCCGACGTCCTCACCCCCGTCAACCTGATCTACGTGCTGGTCGGCGCGCTGATCGGTACCGCGGTCGGTGTGCTGCCCGGGCTCGGCTCGGCGATGGCGGTCGCGCTGCTGTTGCCCATCACCTTCACCATCGACCCGCTGGCCGCGCTGGTGATGTTCGCCGGCATCTATTTCGGCGGGCTGTTCGGCGACGCGATCGCCGGGATCCTGATGAACACGCCCGGCAACTCCACCGCGATCGCCGGTTCCATCGAGGGGCACCTGATGGCCAAACGGGGCCGCGGCGCCCAGGCGTTGGCCACCTCGGCGATGGGCGCGTTCATCGGCGGCATGATCGCCACCATCCTGGTGGTGTTCTTCGCCCCGTCCCTGGCGGACATGGCCACCAAGTTCGGACCCGGCGAGTACTTCGCCCTGGCCCTGTTCGCCTTCCTGGCCACCTCCGCGGTGGTGTCGGACTCGGTGCTCAAGGGGCTGGCCGCGCTGCTGATCGGCCTGGTGCTGGCCATGATCGGCACCGATCAGGTCAGCGGGTCGCAGCGCTTCACCTTCGGCAACGTGGCGCTGTTCGACGGCGTGAGCATCGTCGTGATCACCGTGGCGATGCTGGCCGTCGGCGAGGTCATCTACGTGGCATCGCGCATCGGGCGCCCCGACGACCGCAGCTTCACCCCGTCGACCGGGCGGCCGTATCTGTCGCTGGCCGAGTACCGCGAGGCGTTGCCGGCGTGGTTGCGCGGCACCGCCTTCGGCGTTCCGTTCGGGGTGATCCCGGCCGGCGGCGCGGAGGTCCCGACGTTCCTGGCCTACGGCGTCGAGAAGCGGCTCGACCGCCGCCGCAAGTTCCCGCAGTTCGGCCGCGGCGCCATCCGGGGTGTCGCGGCGCCCGAGGCGGCGGGCAACGCCACCGCGGGCACCGCCATGGGTGCGCTGCTGGCGCTCGGGTTGCCCACGTCGGCCACCGCGGCGATGCTGCTGGCGGCCTTCCAGCAGTACGGCATGCAGCCCGGGCCGCTGTTGTTCACCCGCAACGCCGACATCGTCTGGGCGCTGATGGCCAGCCTCATCATCGGCATGGTGGTGCTGCTGATCCTGAACCTGCCGTTCGCACCGCTGTGGGCCCGGCTCCTGCTGATCCCGCGCGAGTACCTGTATGCGGGCATCGCGATGTTCGCCTGCTTCGGCGTGTACGCGGCCAGCGCCGCGATGGTCGACGTGGTGTTCATGATCCTGCTCGGCGTCGTCGGATTCGTCATGCGGCGCTACGGAATTCCGTTGGCGCCGGTGCTGATCGCCGTGATCCTGGGACCCCTGGCCGAGTCCTCGCTGCGCGAGGCGATGAACAACTCCCAGAACAACCCGCTGACGCTGATCAGCACGCCGATCACCATCACGCTGTATGCGTTGCTGATCGCCGTCATCGTGTTCAGCATCGTCAACAAGGTGCGGATGCGCCGGGAACTGTCCCAGCTCGACAGCGACGACTCCGAGGCCGCCACGACCGGATGATTGTTTCCTTCGGGAAAAGTGGGTACGCGTATCCCGACGGCCATAGGCGACAAAGGAGGCAATCATGGCCAAGGGAGACATCATGACCTACCACGAACGTGGCGTCTGGAAGAGCAAGGTGGAGGGCAGCAGCCGGGCCGCGCACGCCGGCGGGACCAGGGCCGAACAGGCCGCGGTGGGCCGCGCGATGGCGATGACCCGCCACGCCGAGCACACCATCCGCAACCAGGACGGCACCATCGGCGAGAAGAACTCCTACGGCAGGGATCCCTATCCCCCGAAGGGCTGAGCGGGCGCGGTGATGCTGCGAGACACCGTCGACGCCGTTGCGCTACTGCTGACCGGCCCGATGGTGGGGGTCGAGTTCGGCGTCGCCGTCTTCACCCACCCGGTGTTCGGTCGGCTGCCCGACGACGCCTTCGCGCAGGCGCGCAGCGACGGCAGCCGCGTGCTGGGCAAGGTGATGCCGTTCTGGTACATCGCGACCCTGCTCGCGCTAGTCGCCGCGGCGCTGCTGGCGGGCGGTGCCTGGCTGGTGACGGTGGCCGCGGCGCTGATGGCGGTCGTCGTCCTCATCACCGTCGCCCTGATGGTGCCGATCAACAACCGGATCGGCCGATGGGCCGGGGCCGCCGACGTTTCGCGCGCCGACGCGCGCCGGTGGGATCGGCTGCACGCGGTGCGGGTCGTGCTGCTTCTGGTGGTGTTCGTGCTGCTGGTGTTGCACGTGATCGAGTGACGGCGCCCGGTTCGAGCGTCGTTCCATGCGAGCGAGTGACGGGATTCGAACCCGTGTGAACGGCTTTGCAGGCCGGTGCCTCGCCTCTCAGCCACACCCGCACTGCCGTCGAGACTGCCAGCAGCGCGGGCCCCGGGCCCAGGGTTTAACTCACCGTGATCCCGTGCCGGCCGGCCCGATAGGACGCCACGCAACCGAGCAGCGCAAGGACGGCGAACACCGCGAACATCCACCGGGCCGCGACGGCGTCACCGGTGCCGACGGCGTTCACCACGACGCCGGCCAGGCCGGCACCGAAGGCGCCGCAGATCAACTGCACGGTGTTGATCGCCGCGGCGGCGACCGGCCCCTCGGCGGGGTCGTCCACCCTGGTCATCGCCCAGGCCGACAAGTGCGGCCACGCCATCCCGATCCCCACGCCGGCGATCAGCAGGGCCAGCGACCAGACCAGCACCAGCCCGGTCGGCATCCCGTCGCGCACCAGCAGTGCGCAGGCCGCCAGGCCCACCGCCATCACCAGCGGCGCGACGAGCACTATCCGCGCCACCAACACGTGCCGGTCGGCCGAGGCGCTGACGATCTCGCTCACCGTCCAGCCGATCGCCAGGGCCACCCCGAGGATTCCCGCGGCGGCCGGCGCCAGGTAGGCCAGCCGCTGCCCGAACAGCGGCACGTACATCACCACCATGGTGGCCGCCATCAACACGCCGAGGGTGAGATAGATCCACTTCAGTGGGCCCGGCCGAAACGCGGTGGGCGGCAACACCGGATCCTCGGTGCGGCGGTCCACCACCAGGAACACCCCGACCAGTGCCGCGCCGGCCAGCAGCAGGACCGCGGTGTACAGGATGTGCTGGGGCAGTCCCGCCACGCTCACCAACAGCGCGGCCGCACCCAGCGGTAGCAGCGACCACACCGGAACCCGGGTCGCGGCGACCTCGTGATCGTGTGAGCGCCGGGGCAACCCGATGGGCACCAGCACCGCGATCGCGATGGTCAGCACGACCAGGGCACCGAAAGCCCAGCGCCACGAACCGAATTGGGCGAACAGTCCGCCACCGGCGGGGCCGAGGAATGTTCCGACGCCCCACATCGCGGACACCAGCGCCGACGCCCTGGTCCACAACGACCGCGGCAACGCGGCGTTGATCACCGCATAGCCCAGGCCGGCGAGCACTCCGCCCGCCGCGCCCTGCACGACCCGGCCGCCCAGCAGCACCTCCATGCTGGGCGCCACGGCGCAGATGGTGCTGCCGCCGGCGAAGACCGCGAGCGCACCCAGGTAGGCCATCCGTGGTCCGAACCGGGCCAACATGGCGCTGACCGTGGTGGCGCCGGCCACCGAGGCCACCAGGTAGACCGTCATCACCCACGCGTAGTAGCGCTGACCGCCGATCTCCTCGACCGCGCTCGGCAGCAGGCTGATGGTGAGGAATTCGTTGGTCGCGTACAACAACACGCCGCCGGCCAGAACCGCGGACGCGCCAAGGTATTTCCGGCCGAGCAGCTCGCGCCAACTCCCGCCGGCCAGGGTCGGCTCTGGTTCGGTCACCGGACCAACCTAAGAGATCAGGCCCGAGCTACTTGAGCCCGGCGGCGTCCATGCCGCGCAGTTCCTTCTTCAGGTCCTGGATCTCGTCGCGGATCCGCGCCGCCAGCTCGAACTGCAGATCCCGCGCCGCGGTCATCATCTGGTCGGTGAGGTCCTTGATGAGGTCGGCCAGCTCGGCCCGCGGCATGTTGCTGGTGTCGCGGCCCTCGATGATGCCGGCGCTGACAGCGCGGCCCGGTTCGCCCTGCGCGCGCCGACCCCGGGACCGGTTGCGCCCCGAACCGCCCACCTCGACGGTCTCGCTGTCGTCGGCCTCCCGGTACACCTGATCGAGGATGTCGGCGATCTTCTTGCGCAGCGGCTGCGGGTCGATCCCCCGCTCCTCGTTGTACGCGATCTGCTTGGCGCGCCGACGCTCGGTCTCGTCGATGGCCTCCTTCATCGAGTCGGTGATGGTGTCGGCGTACATGTGCACCTCACCGGAGACGTTGCGCGCCGCGCGGCCGATGGTCTGGATCAGGCTGCGCGGGGACCGCAGGAAGCCCTCCTTGTCGGCGTCCAGGATGGCCACCAACGACACCTCGGGCAGGTCGAGACCCTCGCGCAGCAGGTTGATGCCGACCAGCACGTCGTACTCGCCGAGGCGCAGCTGCCGCAGCAACTCCACGCGGCGCAGGGTGTCCACCTCCGAGTGCAGGTAGCGCACGCGGATGTTCATCTCCAGCAGGTAGTCGGTGAGGTCCTCGGCCATCTTCTTGGTCAGCGTCGTCACCAGCACCCGCTCGTCGCGGTCGGCGCGCGCCCGGATCTCGCCGATCAGGTCGTCGATCTGGCCCTTGGTGGGCTTGACGATGACCTCCGGGTCCACCAGACCCGTGGGACGAATGACCTGCTCGACAACCTCGCCGCCGGCCTGGCCCAACTCGTAAGGGCCCGGGGTGGCCGACAGGTACACCGTCTGACCGACCCGCTGCGCGAACTCCTCCCAGGTCAGCGGCCGGTTGTCGACGGCGGACGGCAGCCGGAAACCGAACTCGACCAGGTTGCGCTTGCGGGACATGTCGCCCTCGTACATGCCGCCGATCTGCGGCACCGTGACGTGCGACTCGTCGATGACCAGCAGGAAGTCCTCCGGAAAGTAGTCCAGCAGCGTCGCGGGCGCCGAACCCGCGGGCCGGCCGTCGATGTGCCGCGAGTAGTTCTCGATCCCGGAGCAGAACCCGACCTGGCGCATCATCTCGATGTCGTAGTTGGTGCGCATCCGCAACCGCTGAGCCTCCAACAGCTTGCCCTGACCCTCCAGGTGGGCCAGCCGTTCCTCGAGTTCGGCCTCGATGGTCGAGATCGCCTGCGCCATCCGCTCCGGCCCGGCCACGTAGTGCGTGGCGGGAAAGATCCGCACCGAATCGACCTTGCGGACCACATCACCGGTCAGCGGGTGCAGGTAGTAGAGCGCCTCGACCTCGTCGCCGAAGTACTCGATGCGCACCGCGAGTTCCTCGTAGGACGGGATGATCTCGACGGTGTCGCCGCGGACCCGGAACGTGCCGCGGGTGAACGCCATGTCGTTGCGGGTGTACTGCACGTCGACCAGCAGCCGCAACAGTCCGTCGCGCGGGACCTCGTCGCCGACGCTCAACTCCACCGAGCGGTCCAGGTAGGACTGCGGCGTGCCCAGGCCGTAGATGCAGGACACCGACGCCACCACCACCACGTCGCGCCGGGACAGCAGGCTCGAGGTCGCCGAGTGCCGCAATCGCTCGACGTCGTCGTTGATCGAGCTGTCCTTCTCGATGTATGTGTCGGTCTGGGCGATGTACGCCTCGGGTTGGTAGTAGTCGTAGTAGGAGACGAAGTACTCGACCGCGTTGTGCGGCAGCATTTCCCGCAGCTCGTTGGCCAGCTGCGCGGCCAGCGTCTTGTTCGGCGCCATCACCAGGGTGGGCCGCTGCAGCCGCTCGATGAGCCACGCGGTGGTCGCCGACTTACCGGTGCCGGTGGCGCCGAGCAGCACGATGTCGCGCTCCCCCGCCCGCACCCGGCGTTCCAGGTCCTCGATGGCCGCGGGCTGATCGCCGGCCGGCTCGTACTCGCTGACCACCTCGAACCGACCGCCGACGCGGACCACGTCCTCCACCGCGCGGTACTCGGACTGCGCCAGCACGGGGTGCTCGGTTGCAAAAGCCATGGGACCAGGGTAGGCGCGGGTACCGACAGTTTCGCCAACAGCTTTAAGCTTGGGGCCATCCACCCGCCCAAACACGAAGTCTTCGATCTCGGCGCCCGGACCAACACGGACCCCAAGGGGTTCGTCCGCGCCGTGGACGACTACGTCCTGGCGCCCTGGGGCGGGCTGTACATGGCGCGGCCGACCCCGGGTCGCGCGCAGTTCCATTACCTCGAGTCGTGGTTGCTGCCGCCGCTGGGGCTACGCGCCAACATCTTCCACTGGAATCCGGGCCACGAGCGCGACCAGGACTTTTACCTCGACATCGGCGAGATCAGCGTCGACGGCACCGTGTGGCGGACCGAGGACCACTACGTGGACCTGGTGGTCCGCACCGGGGTGGGCACCGAGGTGGTGGACATCGACGAACTCCTCGAGGCCCACCACATTGGTCTGCTCTCCCCCGAGACCGCCGAGCAGGCGCTGCATCGGACCATCGCCGCGGTCGCCGGACTCGCCGCGCACGGCCACGACCTGCACGCCTGGCTGCGCGGTAACGGGATGGAACTCACTTGGCGATAAGAGCTAGTGTTGCTAACTATGAGCCGACCCGCACCGACAGTGGCCGCCGCGGCACTGCTGTTCCTCGGGGCCGCGCTGATTGTTCCGGCCACCGCGTCGGCGGATCCCGACCCGACGCCCAGCGAACCGATCCCGGCCGGCGAGAGCGCTCCGGAGCCCGAGTTGTACAACGTCACCTACCGGGCCCGCATCGACGGTGTCGCCCGCGGCGCCTTGATCACCTACAAGCTCAACGACACGCAGGTCCAGAGCGCGGACCCGACGATGCTGCCCGGCCGGACGTTCGAGGCGCAGACCGTGCTCTCCGATGCCGACCTGGCGGGCATGCAGATCTCCATCCAGTGGCCGTACTCGGCGAACCTGCACTGCGAGATCCTGGTCGACGACGCCATCGTGGCGATGGCCGACGAGTTCATCAAGCCGCGGCTCACCCCGGTCGACGACGAGCCGGACTACGGCAAGCTGATGTGCGGTGCCCCGCTGGTCAATCCGGTCGACCTGCCACCGGTCGACCTGCCGCCGATCGACGAGGTCCCCGGCGAGCCCGCGCCCGAGCCCCCGGTCGAGCCCGCCGCCTGATCAGGTCTGCGAGATCACGAGGAACGTCAGGTAGGCCAGATAGGCGGCCACCATGGCGCCGCCCTCCCTGCGGCTGACCCGCCGCCCGGTGAGGAATATCGGGATGCACACCAGCGCGACCAGTGCCATCAGCGGGATATCGATGCGCACCAGGTCGGGGTCGAGGTGCAGCGGACGGCCGGCGCCCAGCACCGTCAGGCCGAGGATCAGCAGGATGTTGTACACGCTGCTGCCCAACAGGTTCCCGATCGCGATGTCGCGCTCGCCGCGGAACGTCGCGACCAACGTCGTCGCCAACTCCGGGGCGGACGTGCCGATCGCCACCACCGTCAGCCCGATGAACGCATCCGAGACCCCGAATGTCTGCGCGACGCCGACCGCACCGCCGACCAGCCAGTCGGCGCCGATGACCACCACCACGATCCCGACCAGCAGCAACGCCAGCTCCCGGGCCATCGCCCCGCGGGAGCGCCCGATCACCGGGGTGGCGTACTCGTCGGCGAATTCCGCTTGCACACTCTGGCTTTCGCGCCGGGCCGACACGATGAGCACCGCCGTGTAGAGCAGCGCGGCCACCGTCAGCACCGCGCCGCCGCTCATCGCCAGGGTGCCGTCGGCGGCCAGCAGCCACAGCAGCAACGCGGCCGCCGTCATCATCGGCAAGTCGAGTTTCGGGGTGCGTAGGTGCAGCGACAGGGGCCGGATGAGGGCGCTCAAGCCGAGGATGAGCAGCACGTTGACGATGTTGGTGCCGGCGATGTTGCCCACTGCCAGCGAGCCGTTGCCGCTGGCGGCCGCACGCAGGCCCACCGCGAGTTCGGGCATGCTGGTGCCGATCGACACCACCGTCAGCCCCACCAGGATCGGCGAGATCCCGAGGCCGCTCGCCAGCCGCGAGCCGCCCTTGACCAGCCACTCGGATCCGACGACCAGCGCGATCAGCCCGATCGCCAGCCAGCCCAGATCCGCGGCCATCAGCGTGGACGCCAGCCCGTCGTGTCCGCCCACTCCCAGGCCCGGCGGTAGGCGTCGAGGAACCAGGGTTCCTTGGCCTCGGCGTAGGCACCGATGTCGCCGCCGCCCCGCTCGTGGGCATGGCGTTTGGCGGCCAGATAGTCGGCCTGCACGCCCGGGTTGGCCGCGATCCAGTCGGTGAACAGCAGCGCAAACTGCTGATTCGGCCAGCCGTCCACTCGGACGTGGACGTTGGTGGGCCGGCCCGGGTCCGCGGACTTGAAGTAGCGCTTGCGCCACAGCGACGCGTCGTCGGTGTGGTCGAATTCCCCAACGGTGCTGCGGCCGTTAGGTTTTGGCACGTCGGCCGTGATGTTCTCGAGGCGCAGGTAGCCCGCGGCCAGCAGGCCCTCGGTGAGTTCGTCGGCGGTGGCCAACGAATCGACGGTCACCTGGATGTCGATGACGTCCTTGGCGTCCAGCCCGGGTACCGCCGTCGACCCGATGTGGTCGATGCGGCGCACCCGATGCCCGCCGGCGGTGTTCAACCGGTTGACGATCCGCGCGGCCTGGGCCGGCCAGGACGGATCCGACGGCACCAGCCGCACCTCGGCGCGCGCCGGTTCGCGATGCTGCAGGTTGTGCGAGAACGGCAGGATCCGCTCGTGCCACAACGCGCGGGCGCGTTCCTTGAGGTCGCCGGCCGTACCGGAGTTGTCCAACCACACATCGGCGACCGCGCGGCGCTGCTCCTCGGTGGCCTGGGCGGCGATCCGCGCCCGCGCGTCCTCCTCACTGAAGCCGCGGTGCTCCATCAGCCGCGCCACCCTGGTCTCGACCTCGGCGTGCACGATGATCACCAGCGGGAACATCGGCGCCATCTGCGATTCCACCAGCAGCGGGATGTCCTCGATGATCACCGGGCTCTCGTGCGCCTCGACCGCCGCGGCGATCAGCTCCGAGCGGCGGTGCGCCACCAGCGGGTGCACGATGCCGTTGAGGGTGGCGCGCTTGTCATCGTCGCTGAACGCGATGGCGGCCAGCGCGGGGCGGTTCAGGGCTCCGGCCTGGGGCCCGCTGTCGTGCAGGATGTCCCGACCGAACGCGTCGACCAGCTTCGCCAGCCCCTCGGTACCGGGCTCGACGACTTCCCGCGCGATCACATCCCCGTCGACGACGATCCCGCCACACTCTGTGAATGTCGCGGACACCGTTGACTTCCCGGCCCCGATTCCACCGCTCAATCCAATACGCAACACCCCGACAGTCTTGCAGGCCGCACGGGGCGATCAGCCGGGCACTCCGGTCAGCTCGATGG
Source organism: Mycolicibacterium chitae (assembly GCF_900637205.1). Classification (NCBI taxonomy): domain Bacteria; kingdom Bacillati; phylum Actinomycetota; class Actinomycetes; order Mycobacteriales; family Mycobacteriaceae; genus Mycobacterium; species Mycolicibacterium chitae. Next base: position 2,147,136 of record NZ_LR134355.1, on the reverse strand, counting down.
TCGGCCGGCTCAGCGTGGTTTCCGCGAGGTGCTCGCCGGTCGCGAGATCGACGGCGACCAGTCGGCGGGCGGCCGGATCGCTGACGTAGGCGATGCCGTCCTGCACGAACAGGTTCGGCATGGGCGACTGCCACTGATCCGGTTCGGTCCAGCCGTCGATGGCCGCGAAGTGTCCGATCCGGGCCGCGGTCGCCGGGTCGAACACGTGCAGCGCCCCGTCGGTACCCAGGATCACCGCTTCCCCGTCGGGTCCGCGATCCAGCGACCGGAAGCTGTAGCTGACGTCGAGCGGCACCACGGTGAGTTGGCCGGTTGCGGTGTCGATCAGGGTGAACTGTTGCGGGCGTTCCAAGTCCGCCTCCGGGTCCGTCTTGTAGTCGCCCAGCACCACCGGGGAGGCGGGGCTGCCCGCCGGATTTCCGATGCGGCCGTAGGGGTCCGGACTGGTCACCTTGCGGATCTCGTTGCCCCGCACGATCAGCATCCCGTCCTGACAGCCGAAGGTCACGACACCCTCGGCGGCCTCGGCGGCGCCGTGCAGCCCCGGGCACTGGTCGTTGCCGGCGATCCGACGACCCGCGCTGTCGAGAATCTCGATGCCGGAACGGGATTCGGCGTCACCGACGCTGAGCACCACCGAGCCGTCCGCGCGGCCGACGGCCACCCCGTGGTGTGGCTCGGTGGTCGTGACGGTCGTGGCCTCGACACCGCCGGCATCGTCGAGCAGGCCCTCGGGATCGACCTTCTCCACCGCGCCGGTGCCGTCGCTGAACAAGGTCAGGACACCGTCGTGGGCGACCACGTGCCCGGGCTTGCTGCCGCCGAACCGCGTGTCGGTGAGCCGCGGCTCGGCGGTGTAGTGATGGCCGTGGTCGCCGTGCGCCTCGGTCCAGGTGCCGGTGTCGAAGACCACGAAGCCGTCGGACTGCGACACCAGCACGTGCCGGCCGTTGTGGGCGGGGTTGAGCCGCACGAAGCCGGGCATCGGTACGTCAGCCACCTGCTGCAGACTCTCGGCATCAAGGACCAGCAGACCGCCGTCGTAGCTGAGCACCAGCCGCGGCGAGGGCGCGGTCTGCTCGACCGGTTGCGCGGCGGGCTCCGGCGCCGAAGTGGGCTCGGGTGTTCCCGCTCCACAGCCGGCAACGAAGAGCGGCACGGACAGGGCGGCGAGGAGGCGGTTCGGCGTCAGCATGCCGCACAGTCAACTTGATAATGAAAATCATTGTCAAAAGCGCATGCCCGCATGAGAGGGCCGGACAAAGCAGAACTCCCCGGCTCGCGAGGAGCCGGGGATTTCCGTTGTCTAACTGTCGATCGCAGCCTTAGGCGTTGCCGGCCAGCTTCTCGCGCAGCGCGGCGAGCTGGGCGTCGCTGGCCAACGAACCACCGGCCGACTCCTCCGAGCGGGACGAGCCGTTGGACACCGGGCGAGCCAGCTCCTCGGCCTCGGCCGCGGCGAACTTCTCCATCTGCGCGGTGTGCATCTTGTGGCGACGCTCGGCCTCGGCGTACCGGGCCTCCCACTCGTGCCGCTGCTTGTCGAAGCCCTCGAGCCACTCGTTGGTCTCGGCGTCGAAGCCCTCGGGGAAGATGTAGTTCCCCTGCTCGTCGTAGCTGTCGGCCATGCCGTACTTCGACGGGTCGAACTCGTCGGTGTAGTCCTCGTTGGCCTGCTTGAGGCTCAGCGAGATCCGGCGCCGATCGAGGTCGATGTCGATGACCTTGACCATCGCGTCGTCGCCGACGGTGACCACCTGATCCGGCACCTCCACGTGGCGCTCGGCCAGCTCGGAGATGTGCACCAGGCCCTCGATGCCCTCCTCGACGCGGACGAACGCACCGAACGGCACCAGCTTGGTGACCTTGCCCGGCACGATCTGCCCGATGGCGTGCGTGCGGGCGAAGTGACGCCACGGATCTTCCTGAGTCGCCTTGAGCGACAACGAAACCCGCTCGCGATCCATGTCGACGTCGAGCACCTCGACGGTGACCTCGTCGCCCACCTGGACCACCTCGGACGGATGGTCGATGTGCTTCCAGGACAGCTCGGAGACGTGCACCAGGCCGTCGACACCGCCGAGATCGACGAAGGCGCCGAAGTTGACGATGGAGGACACCACACCCTTGCGGATGGCGCCCTTGGTGAGCTGGTTGAGGAACTCGCTGCGGACCTCGGACTGGGTCTGCTCCAGCCAGGCGCGGCGGGACAGCACCACGTTGTTGCGGTTCTTGTCCAGCTCGATGATCTTGGCCTCGATCTCCTTGCCGATGTACGGCTGCAGATCGCGGACGCGACGCATCTCCACCAGCGACGCCGGCAGGAAGCCGCGCAGGCCGATGTCGAGGATCAGGCCGCCCTTGACGACCTCGATGACGGTGCCCTTGACGGCCTCGTCCTTCTCCTTGAGCTCTTCGATGGTGCCCCAGGCGCGCTCGTACTGTGCGCGCTTCTTGGACAGGATCAGGCGGCCTTCCTTGTCCTCCTTGGTGAGGACCAGAGCTTCGACCTCGTCGCCGACGGACACAACCTCATTGGGGTCGACGTCGTGCTTGATGGACAGCTCACGGGAAGGGATGACGCCTTCGGTCTTGTAACCGATGTCGAGCAGGACTTCGTCGCGGTCGACCTTGACGATGGTCCCTTCGACGATGTCGCCATCGTTGAAGTATTTGATGGTCTTGTCGATGGCGGCCAGAAAATCCTCAGCCGAGCCAATGTCGTTGATGGCTACTTGCGGCGAGGTGACGGAGGGACTTGGCATATTGTTGGGTTGCTCCGGACAGGTTCAATCGTAGGGACAGGATGTTTTGTTCTGGTGAATCTGTGCGACTCGCGCGAACGTACGCACACGAGTACCCCCTGAGCCTACTTCACTACGCACACGCTGGACAAACCCGTCTGCGTCGCAGCACCCGGCTACCGGTTTTTCCGCCTGCCGCCAGCTAACCTCCTTGACGTGCAATATCCCGTGCTGCCGCAGCAGCCGCCGCCCCCGCTGGCCCCCGCGCTGCCGACCAAAGTCCGCAAGGTCGGCGCGCCGCTGGCCGTCATCATCGCGCTCGGCACCCTGACCGCGCTGATCCTGGTGTTGATCGTCGCGACCAACCCGGGCGGCGCGGTCGTCGGTTTTGTGCTGACCACCGTCGCGATGACCGTCGTGGTGGGCGCCTACCTGTGGTTGGACCGCTGGGAGCCCGAGCCGCCGCGGTTGCTGATCCTGGCGTTCCTGTGGGGCGCGTCGGTCGCGATCGTGATCTCGGTGATCCTCGAGGTGGCGTTCGAATACGCCATCAACCCCGCCGCCACCACCGAGTCGGCGACCAGCTTCTTCACCGTCGCGATCGGGGCGCCGGCCATCGAAGAGGCCGCCAAGGGGCTGTTCCTGCTGCTCATGATGACCGGACGGCGCCGCCTCGAGCTCAACTCGATGACCGACGCGCTGGTGTTCGCCGGGCTGGTCGGCGCCGGTTTCGCCTGGATGGAGGACATCTTCTACATCGCCAGCGGGGAGACCGTGGCCGCGTCGCTGGCGACCGCGGGCCTGCGGCTGATCATGGCGCCGTTCGCCCATCCGCTGTTCACCACGTGCATCGGCATCGCGGTATACCTCGCCCTGCAGCAACGCCACACCGTCGTCAAGGTGGCCTACCTGGTGGCCGGTTACCTGGCCGCGGTGCTGCTGCACGGACTGTGGAACGCCTCCGCACTGCTGGGACCGAAGGCCTACTTCGGCGTGTACCTGCTATGGATGGTGCCGATGTTCGCGCTGGCCATCGCGCTGGCGATCCACAGCCGGCGGCGCGAGCAGCGGGTGGTCGCGGCAAAGCTGCCCGGCATGGTGGCCGCGGGGGTGATCACGGCCAACGAGGCCACCTGGTTGGGTTCGCTGCGCACCCGCAAGGCGGCGGTCGCGGCGGCCTCCCAGCACGGCGGCCGGGCCGCGGCCAAGGGCGTGCGGCACTTCGCCGTGCAGGTGGTGGAGCTGGCCTTCGCCCAGGACCGGATCGACCGCGGTTTCAGCGACCACCGCGTGGTCGAGCTACGCAACGACGAGACCTACCGGGTGTATGCGGCCCGCGCCTACGCGGCGCCGACGCTGCACTGGCTGACCAACTACCGGGCGGGCTGACGCCGGAACGCGCGCCACAGCACCAGGCCGGCCTGCAGCCCGAACGCCACCGAGATCATCGAGATCAACGTGGCGGGCAGGGCCGCGTCGCCGTCGGCCCCGAACACCTCGGTGACCCCGATCAGCCCCATCGACCCCGGCACCAGCAACCAGAAGCCGGGCAGGATCATCGTGATCGCCGGCGGCGATCCCCGCAGCCGCGACATCAGCAGCGCCGCGACCGACAGCGCGAGGCCGCCGCAGAAACCACTGGCATAACTGCCCAGCACCAGGTCCCCCACGAACTGCGCGGCGTACGCGATGCCCGAGATGGCGACCAGCCACGGCAGGAAGGAGCGCGGCGGCGCCATGAACAACATCACGCCCACCGCATAGACCACGACACCGAGCCACGGCGCCCACGGCCCGATCTTGTTGACCGCCTCCGGACTCAGCTGGCTCTCGTCCAGACCGAGCAGTTGCGCGGCGATGATGATGCCGAAGGCCAGCTGGACGATCTGCACGAAACCCGCGATCAACCGGCTGGAGCCCGAGATGACGTCGCGCGAGGTCAACTCGATGACCGCCAGCGTGATGGCCGCCCCGGGCAGGAACATCGCCAGCGGCGGTATCAGCGCGCGCAATCCGACGTGGTCCAGCTCGAGGTGGCGCGCGCCGAGGATGCAGATGGCCGTGACCGCGAACGCGCTGAACACCGGCACCAGATGACCCAGGCCGGGGATCCGTTGGCCGGCCACCCAGAACAGCCCGACCATCATCCCGAGCACCGCGGCCGCCAGCACGTTGAGGACGGTCGGTTCCAGCACCAGCGCCAGGCCCGCGCTCCACACCCCGTAGCCCAGTACCGTCACCCAACTCGGATAGGGCTGGGGCAGTTCCTCGACCCGGTCCAGCCGGGTCTCACCGGCGACCGGGTCGATTCGCCCGTGCAGCGTGTCGGAGACCAACCCCGCCAGCGGGAACGTCTGGTCGAAGCGCAGATCACCACCGATGTGGGCGGCCTTGACCACGGACCCGGACTCCGCGGCCGAGTCGACGACCTGCACGTGGTTGGGCAGCGCGATGAAGTCGGTCTTCAACCCGTACACCGCTGAGGCGCGCTCGATCATCTGGCGAACCATCGTGACCGGATAGTTGGACGCCGCCATCGCGGCGCCCAACCGGGCGATGTATCCGATCTGCTGTTCGCTCATGATCCCGGTGGCTAGTGCGCGGCGGCGTCCCAGCTGCGCCCGTAGCCCACCGACACCTCCAACGGCACGTCCAGCGGATAGGCCCCGCCCATCTTCTCCCGCACCAGCGCGTCGACCTGTTCGCGTTCGCCCTCGGCGACCTCGAACAGCAACTCGTCGTGCACCTGGAGCAGCATCCGCGACTTCAGCTTCTGCTCGGTGAACGCCTTGTCGACCTCGATCATCGCGACCTTGATGATGTCGGCCGCGCTGCCCTGGATGGGGGCGTTCAGCGCCGCGCGTTCGGCGCTCTCCCGGACCTGCCGGTTGCTGCTGTCGAGTTCCGGCAGGTAGCGGCGCCGGCCCAGCACCGTCGAGGTGTAGCCGTCCTTGCGGGCCTGGTCGACCACCGACTGCAGGTAGTCGCGCACCCCGCCGAATCGGGCGAAGTACTGGTCCATCTGCCCCTTGGCCTCTTCGGTGGAGATCTTCAGCTGGGACGCCAGCCCGTAGGCCGACAGGCCGTACGCCAGGCCGTAGGACATCGCCTTGACCCGGCGCCGCAGCTCGGCGGTGACCTCGTCGATCTCGACGCCGAACGCCCGCGACGCCACGAACGAGTGCAGATCCTCGCCGGTGTTGAACGCTTCGATGAGGCCCTCGTCGCGGGACAGGTGCGCCATGATCCGCATCTCGATCTGGCTGTAGTCCGCGGTCATCAACTCGCCGTAGCCCTCACCGACCACAAACGCATCGCGGATCTCCCGGCCGGCCTCGGTGCGGATCGGGATGTTCTGCAGGTTGGGCTCGGTCGAGGAGAGCCGGCCGGTCGCCGCGATCGTCTGGTTGAAGGTGGTGTGGATGCGGCCGTCGGAGGCCACCGCGTTCAGCAGGCCGTCGACGGTCACCTTCAGCCGCGTGACGTCGCGGTGGGCCAACAGGTGCTGCAGGAACGGGTGGCCGGTCTTGTCGAACAGGGACTGCAGCGCGTCGGCGTCGGTGGTGTAGCCGGTCTTGGTGCGCTTGGTCTTCGGCATCTCGAGTTCGTCGAACAGCACCACCTGCAACTGCTTGGGCGAACCGAGGTTGATCTGCTTGCCGATCACCGCGTACGCGGCCTCGGCGGCGTCGCGGATCTGGTCGCCGAACTTGCTCTGCAGCGCGGTCAGCCTGTCCAGGTCGATCGCGATGCCGCGGGTCTCGAGGCCGGCCAGCACCGACTGCACGGGCAGTTCCATGTCGGTGAGCAGCGCCGCGGACTCGATGCGGGCCAGTTCCTCGTCGAGAGCGGCGGCGAGGTCGACGACGGCGCGGGCCCGCAGGATCAGCGTCTGCACCGCCTGGTCATCGACGCCGTCGGAGTCATCCAGCAGCGAAAGCTGTTGCTGCTCAGGGGTATCGGCGCGCAGCTCGCGGCGCAGGTAGCGCAGCGAGAGGTCGTCCAGGGCGAAGCTGCGTTGCCCGGGGCGCACCAGGTAGGCGGCCAGGGCGGTGTCGGAGGTGACGCCGGCGAGGGTCCAGCCGCGGCCCTCCAGGTCGTGCATGGCCCACTTGGCCTCGTGCAGCGCCTTGGGCGCATCGGCGTCGGCCAGCCAGGCGCCCAGCGCCGCATCGTCCTCGGGGGTCAGGGTCGCGGTGTCGAGGTAGGCGCCCTCGCCGTCGGCGGCGGCGATCGCCAGCGCGGTGGCGTCGGCATCGAAGGCCAGGTGCGTGCCGACCACCGCGAGCCCGGCGCGCTGCCCGTCGTTGACGTGATCGGCGAGCCAGGCGGCCACCGTGCCGGGGGCCAGCAGGCCTCCGCGCACGTCGAACCCCTCGTCGACCTCCGGGTCGGCCGAGGCCAGCGTGTCGAACAAGCGGTCGCGCAGCACCCGGAACTCGAGGTCGTCGAACAGCCGATGGATCAGATCGCGGTCCCACGGCTGCATCCGCAGCGTGTCCGGGGTCTGCGGCAGCGGCACGTCCTTGACCAGGTCGGTGAGCTCCCGGTTGAGGATCACCGAGGCCAGGTTGGCGCGCAGCGAGTCGCCGACCTTGCCCTTGACCGCGTCGGCGTTGTCGACCAGCGACTGCAGCGAGCCGTACTCGTTGATCCACTTGGTGGCGGTCTTCTCCCCCACCCCGGGGATGCCGGGCAGGTTGTCGCTCGGGTCGCCGCGCAGCGCGGCGAAGTCCGGGTACTGCTGCGGGGTCAGGCCGTACTTCTCCACCACGGCCTCGGGGGTGAACCGGGTGAGCTCGCTGACCCCCTTGCGCGGGTAGAGCACCGTGACGTCGTCGCTGACCAGTTGCAGCGAGTCGCGGTCGCCGGTGACCACCAGCACCCGGTAGCCCTCGGACTCCGCCTGGGTGGCCAGCGTCGCGATGATGTCATCGGCCTCGAAGCCCGGCTCGGCCAGCACGGTGATGCCGAGAGCGGCCAGCACCTCCTTGGTGATGTCGATCTGACCGCGGAACTCGTCGGGGGTGGCGGCCCGGCCTTCCTTGTACTCCGGGTACTTGTCCTTGCGGAAGGTCTGCCGGGACACGTCGAAGGCGGCGGCGATATGGGTGGGCCCCTCGTCGCGCAGCAGGTTGATCAGCATGGCGGTGAAGCCGTAGACCGCGTTGGTGGTCAGCCCGCCGCGGGTCTTGAAGTTCTCCGCGGGCAGGGCGTAAAACGCCCGGAATGCCAACGAGTTGCCGTCGAGCAACATGAGCGTGGACTTCGTGGTCGACGCGGTTTCGGATGCGGTGTCAGTCGCGGCGGGGCTCACGGTCCTCACTCTAGGCACCAGCGGTGACAGCCGGGTGGGCACTACCCTCGTCGGGCGGTGACCACTTCAACTACCGACATCGCACCGCTGGCGTGGCGTCCCGTCGCCGTCATCACCGCCATCGTGGGAGTCCTCCAACTCGGTGCCGCGATCGCGGGCCGCGGCTACTGGTTCGACGAGGTCTACATGCTGGCCATCGGCCGCAGCCATCTCGACTGGGGTTCGGCCGACCAGCCGCCGCTGACCCCCGCGCTGGCCGCGCTCAGCGACACCCTGTTCGAAAATTCCGTTGTGGCGCTGCGGATCCCGGCGATCCTCGCGACCATGGGCACGATCATGGTGGCGGCGCTGATCACCCGCGAGATGGGCGGCGACGGGCGCGCGCAGACCTTGGTGGCCGCGGCGCAGGCCAGCGCGCCATGGGCCGCCGTCAGCGGACACTGGCTGACGCCCTATGCGCTCGAACCGGTCGGCTGGCTGTTGCTGGTGTGGCTGCTGGTGCGTTGGATCCGGGTGCGCGACGACCGGCTGGTGTTGGCCCTCGGCGTGGTCGCCGGCCTCGCCGCGATGACGAAGTTCCAGGTCGTCTTCTTCTGCGCGATCATGCTGACCGGGGTGGCCACGGTCGGGCCGCGCGCGCTGCTGCGCCGCCCGCTGCTGTGGGCCGGCGCCGCCGTCGGCCTCCTGATCTGCGCGCCCACGTTGTGGTGGCAGGCGCAGCACGGCTGGCCGCAGCTCAAGATGGCCGAGGTGGTGGCAGCCGAGGCGGAGCCGCTCTACGGTGGCCGCGCCAGCATTGCGGTGCTGCTATTCGTCTTTGCCGGCCCGGCCGCCGCCGGCCTCGCGCTCTATGGATTGCTGAGCCTGGTTCGAGACCGTGCGCTGCGCGACTACCGCTTCCTCGGCGTCACCTTCGTGGCGCTCTACGCGGCGTTCGCCGCCACCGGGGGCCGGCCGTACTACCTGTGTGGGCTGTTCGGTGCGCTGGCCGCCGTCGGAGCCCTGAGCCTGCAACGCCGCCGTGAGGCAGGGCTCACGCGGTGGCGATGGGCGGTCTGGCCGGTTTACCTGATCAGCGCCGCCCTGGCGCTGGGCGGGCTGTACCTCGGCGTCGACCTGACCCGCTCCGACGACGGCGAACGGATCGTCCAGCGCACCGCGGAGGTCTATCGGAGCCTGCCGGCGGAGCAGCGCGGGCGAACCGCGCTCATCGGCGAGTCCTACATCGTGGCGGCCTACATCGACGCGTACTCGACCGAGTACGACCTGCCCGCGGCATTCAGCCCGGCCCGCAGCTATGGCTACTTCCCGGCCCCGGGCCCCGAGATCGACACGGTACTGGTGATCGGCGACAACCGGCCGGACCGGCTCCGCCCGTACTTCACCGAAAGCCGCAAGATCGACGGACCCGAGGACCAGATCGACGTGTGGCTGATGTCGGGGCCGACCGAGGGCTGGGACACGCTGTGGCCCAAGATGCGAACCCTCGAGGTCGTGTGATCGGGCTCCTGCACCGAGGATCACAGCCACCGGTGACTGCAATCCTCGGCGCAATGTGTCCACCAGCCGGGACAAAACTGGAACACGTTTCAGTTCAGCGCGCGGCGCTGGGTACGCTGACCGCGTGCCTGCAGCAACCACAGCGCCCGCGATCGAAGGGTGGTTCGCCACCGACGACGCCGGCCAGACCCATCTGATCGGCGGCAAGTGCACCGCGTGCGCTACCTACGTCTTCCCGCCGCGGACCAACAACTGCCCCAACCCGGCGTGCGACAGCGACGTCCTGGACCCGGTTCCGCTTTCGCGGCGCGGCAAGGTCTGGAGCTACACCGAGAACCGCTATCCCCCACCGGCGCCGTATCCGGCACCCGATCCGTTCGAACCCTTCGCCATCGCCGCGGTCGAGCTGGCCGAGGAGGGCCTGATCGTGCTCGGCAAGGTCGTCGAGGGCACGCTGGCCGCCGACCTGCAGGTCGGGATGGATATGGAGCTGACCACCACGGCGCTCTACACCGACGACGAGGGTGTCGTCCGCACCACCCACGCCTGGAGGATCGCATGAGCGCGCCGGAACCGCTGTACATCCTCGGCGCGGGCATGCACCCGTGGGGCAAGTGGGGCCGCGACTTCACCGAGTACGGCGTGGTCGCCGCCCGCGCGGCGCTGGCCGAAGCCAACCTGGACTGGCGGCAAATCCAGCTGGTCGCCGGCGCCGACACCATCCGCAACGGCTATCCCGGCTTCATCGCCGGTTCGACGTTCGCCCAGAAACTGGGCTGGAACGGCGTGCCGGTCTCGTCGAGCTACGCAGCGTGCGCCAGCGGCTCGCAGGCCCTGCAGAGCGCGCGCGCCCAGATCCTGGCCGGCTTCTGCGACGTGGCGCTGGTGATCGGCGCCGACACCACCCCCAAGGGCGCCTTTGCCCCGGTCGGCGGGGAACGGAAGAACGACCCGGACTGGCAGCGCTTCCACCTGATCGGCGCGATGAACCCGGTGTACTTCGCGCTGCTGGCGCGGCGCCGGATGGATCTCTACGGCGCCACCGCCGAGGACTTCGCCCAGGTGAAGGTGAAGAACTCCCAGCACGGTCTGCAGAACCCGAATGCCCGCTACCGCAAGGAATCCGCGGTCGAGGACGTGCTGGCCAGCCCGGTGGTCGCCGATCCGCTGCGCCAGCTCGACATCTGCGCCACCTCCGACGGTGCGGCCGCGCTGATCGTGGCCTCGAAATCGTTCGCCCAGAAACACCTCGGCTCGCTGGAGGGAGTGCCGTCGGTGCGGGCGGTCTCGACGGTGACGCCGCGCTATCCGCAGCACCTTCCGGAATTGCCCGACATCGCAACGGATTCCACCGCGGTGGTCAACGCCCCGGAGCGGGTGTTCAAGGACCAGATCCTCGACGCCGCCTACGCCGAGGCCGGCATCGGCCCCGAGGACGTCAGCCTGGCCGAGGTGTACGACCTGTCGACCGCGCTGGAGCTGGACTGGTACGAGCATCTCGGGCTGTGCGCCAAGGGTGAGGCCGAACAACTGCTGCGCAGCGGTGCCACCGCGATCGGCGGGCGGGTGCCGGTCAACCCGTCGGGCGGGCTGGCCTGTTTCGGTGAGGCGATCCCGGCCCAGGCCATCGCGCAGGTCTGCGAATTGACCTGGCAGCTCAAGGGACAGGCCACCGGCCGCCAGGTGGAGGGCGCCTCCGTGGGCGTCACCGCCAACCAGGGCTTGTTCGGTCACGGATCGTCGGTCATCGTTGCCCGCTGAGTCGCCCGTCGAGGTGGTCAGTGTCCGGGTCAAACCGGGCAGCAAGAAGGGGCCGTTGGTCGAGGCGCAGGCCGGCGAGTTGACGGTGTACGTCCGCGAGCGCGCGATCGAGGGTCAGGCCAACGCGGCCGTGATCCGGCTGCTGGCCGAGCATTTCGGTGTGCCGCGAAGCCGGGTCGAGTTGGTCTCGGGGGCGACCTCGCGGGTCAAGCGATTCCGCATCACCCGGTGACCGCGGGTCACTGCACCTTGTAGATCCAGATCAAAGTGCTGGTCAGTTCCCCGTTTTCGGCCCACTGGTACTGGCGTTCCAGTCCCTGACCCGAGTAGTTGCGCACGTAGTCCAGCAGCGCCGGCCGGGTGCGCGCACCGGAGTCGATCCCGTTGAGCAGGATGGTGCCCAAGTCGTAGCCGCCCGCGCTGAAGGTGCCCGGCGGCTCACCGAACTTCTCGGTGTAAGCCGCCACGAATTCCGGGTTGTCGGGGGCGCAGGAACACGACAGCACGGCATCGCGAGCCGCTTCGCCTGCGGCGGCGACGAATTCGCGGTCCTTGCTTCCGTCGGCGCTGACGAAAGCGGCATCCACCCCACCGTCGCGCAGCGCCCGCGCCAGCGCCGCGGACTGCGAGTGGTAACCGCCGAAGAACACCGCGTCCGGCGAGCGCTCCTCGACGGTGGACACCGTCGAGGCGGGATCGTCCAGGTCCAGCGCGATGCTGCACGCGGCATCGGCAGCGGCGCCGAGGGTCTGGCGCACCGCCTCGGCCAACCCGGTGCCGTAGTCGGTACCGTCGTCGAGGACGCACACCGAGGTGCTGCCCAGTTGCCGCTTCATGTAGTTGGCCACGGCCATCCCCTGCACGGCGTCGTTGGCCAGGCCGCGGAAGAAGGTGCCCCAGCCCTGGCCGGCCAGGGCGACGGCGGTCGCCGAGGCGGTGGCCGCCACCATGCCGGCCGCATCGAAGATGTCGCCGGTGTCCAGCACCTCGGTGGAAAACGCGGGCCCGATCACGCCCAGGGTGAACGCGTCCTCGACGATCTGTTGCGCATCGGCCCGCGCCTTGTCCGTATCGCCCTCGGTGTCAAAGGTTTTCAGTTGGATCTGGCAGCCCGGATTGGCCGAGTTGTGCTCGTCGACCGCCAGCTGGATGCCGTTGCGGATGCCGATCCCCAGGGCCGCGTCGGGACCGCTGAGGGTGGCCGTCGTCGCCAACGACAGCGGCGGACAGACGGCGTCGCCGTCGCCGCCGGGGGCGGCCGGCGGGGGTGCTGTCGTCGCACCGGGCACCACCTGATTGCCGTTCTGATCGATCCGCACCTGTTCGACGATCCGCAGCCCCGTGTCGTCACCCGCCCGCTCCGAGGAGGTCTGCGCGCACCCGGCAAGCCCCAGGACGACCGCCGAACTCAGCGCGAGCACGCCCCGTACCGCACCGACGCGCACATGAACCTCCGGATCGCTGGACTATGGCTAAACATAGCCAACCCACCGGCGAGTTCCGGTGTTTACTCCGCTCAGAACCGAAAGTCCCCGTGCCGGCTCACTTGACGGTGGGTGTCCGGGGTCAACTCCAGGGCCGCGGCCACCGACAGCACCGCCAACATCCCGACGAAGAGGATCAGCACCATCATGGGACCAGCCTGGCGCCCCCGGCGGCGCAGCAAAAGTGGCAGTACTGACAGGGTTGGCAGAAATCCTGCCAACCGCCGCGCGGTGCGCTTAACCGGCGCATCCCGGTCCCAGCTGATAAACATTTGACATTCCAGAACCGCGTCAGGTGCCACGCCGAAACCTATAAGGTCCCGTAAGCCGCATCACGCCCCGGCGTGATCAACCGCAACGGAGGTTCGTTCAGTGGGGTTGAGCTCCCCCGGGAAACACTTCGTCGTCCGCGGTCTGCTCCTGCTGATGTTGACCGTCTTCGCCGGGCTGCTCTGCGCGGGCCCCGCCGGCGCCCAGGAGGATGAAACCGCAACGGTGTCCGGCCGGTTGGTCGACGCGGGTGAACCCGTTGCGGACGCGCGGGTCCGCGCACTGGATCCCGACGGCACCGAGGTCGCGGTCACCGAGTCCGACGACACCGGCCGGTGGACCTTCCAGGTCCCGATCGGCCCGCACACCTTCGAGGTGGACGCCGAAAGCCTGCCCGAGGGCGTCAGCGTGCAGCACGCGGTCACCCGGGAGGTCATCGCGGGCCGCACCAACAACGTCATCTTCACCTTCGGCGAGGTCCGCACCGGCATGTCCACCCCGCTCTACGAGCGGCTCATCCGGCTGAGCATCGACGGCCTGCGGTTCGGCCTCACGATCGCGGTCGCGGCCATCGGCCTGAACCTGATCTTCGGGACGACGGGCCTGACGAACTTCGCGCACGGCGAGCTGGTGACGCTCGGCGCGGTGTTCGCCTGGATCTTCAACGTGGCCATGGGCATGGGTCTGATCGTCGCGTCGCTGCTCGCCGTCGTCGTCGGGGTCGCCATCGGCTGGCTCAACAACGCGGGCATCTGGCGTCCGTTGCGAAAACGACGAGTGGGCCTGATCCCGATGCTGGTGGTATCCATCGGTCTGGCCATCGCCCTGCGCTACCTGATCCTGATGCTGTTCTCCGACCGCACCCAGGCGTTCGCCGACTATCCCGTCAGCGCCCAGCGGCGCTGGGGCCCGGTCGCGATCACCGACATCACGATCCTCACGATCGCGATCAGCGTGGCGGTGCTGGTGACCGTCGCGGTGCTGTTGCAGAAGACCACGATCGGCAAGGCGATGCGCGCGGTCGCCGACAACAAGGACCTCGCCGCGGCCTCGGGCATCAACGTCGAACGGGTGATCACCTATGTGTGGTGCCTGGGCGGCGGATTGGCGGCCCTCGGCGGGGTGCTGCTGGCCATGTCCGAACTCGGCGGCCGGGTGCAATGGGAGATGGGCTTCAAGCTGCTGTTGCTGATGTTCGCCGGCATCACCCTGGGCGGGCTGGGGACGGCCTACGGTGCGCTGCTGGGCTGCGTCATCGTCGGACTGCTGGTGCAACTGTCCACCCTGGTGGTCAACCCCGACCTGAAATACATCGGCGGCCTGCTGATCCTGATCTTCATCCTGATCGTGCGGCCCCAGGGCATCCTGGGATCCCGCGAAAGGATCGGGTGAGGCCCCGATGGACATCCTCACCGCGTTCCAGGCGTCCTTCGCCCAGCTCATCGGCCCGTCGGCGATCTTCTACGCGCTGCTGGCCATCGGGCTGAACCTGCACTTCGGCTACACCGGCCTGTTGAACTTCGGCCAGATCGGGTTCGCGTTGCTCGGCGGCTACGGCGTGGGCGTCATGACGGTCACCTATCAGCAGCCACTGTGGGTGGGCGTGCTCGTCGGCCTGCTCGCCGCGGGCCTGCTCGCCGTCGTCCTGGGCATCCCGACCCTGCGATTGCGGGCGGACTATCTGGCCATCGCGACCATCGCCACGGCCGAGGTGCTGCGGCTGATCTTCCGATCCACCGCGGCCGACCCGGTGACCGGATCCACCAACGGCCTCTACGGTTTCGCCGATCCGTTCACCCGGTTCAGCCCGTTCGATTCCAGCAAGCAGTATTCGCTGCTCGGAATGAAGTTCGTCGGCGACGACCTGTGGGCCATGGTGGTCGGCTGGACACTGGTGCTGGTGCTGTGCGTGTTCGTCTACCTGTTGACGCACAGCCCGTGGGGCCGGGTGCTCAAGGCCATCCGCGAGGACGAGGACGCCGCCCGCGCGCTGGGCAAGAACGTCTTCTCCTACAAGCTGCAGGCGCTGGTGCTCGGCGGCGTGATCGGCGGCATGGGCGGGGTGTTCAATGCGTTGCAGACCAAGTCGATTCACCCCGATTTCTATTCGACGTCGCAGACCTTCTACGCCTTCGGGGCGCTGCTGCTCGGCGGCGCGGCCACCGTGTTCGGGCCCGTGGTCGGCGCGATGCTGTTCTGGTTCCTGCTGGCCATCCCCGACGCCCTGCTGCGCCAGGCCATCGCCGGGCCCGATCCCCTGCTGCCGTTGACCGATGCCCAGGTCGGCGCGACCCGCTACATCCTGCTGGGCATCCTGATCATGGTCCTGATGGTCTTCAGACCCCAGGGGATAATGGGCAAGAGACGGGAGGTGCAACTCGATGGTTGACGCCGCCGGTTCGGTTTTCACCGACGTCCCGGCCGAAGCCGGATCCGCCAAGCCGGACCCGATCATCGTGGTGGACAACCTCTCCCGCGCGTTCGGCGGCCTCAAGGCCGTCGACGTCGCGCACCTCGAGATCCAGCGCGGCCACATCACCGGGCTGATCGGCCCCAACGGGGCCGGCAAGACCACGTTCTTCAACCTGCTGACCGGTTTCGACCGCGCCGACACCGGGACCTGGACCCTCGACGGGGTGGACGTCGGCCGGCAGCCGCCGCACCGCGTCGCCCGCCATGGAGTGGTACGGACGTTCCAGTTGACCAAGGCGCTGTCGCGGCTGTCGGTGCTGGACAACGTCCGACTCGGCGCCACCGGCCAGAGCGGTGAGCGAATGTTCAACGCGCTGCTCCCGTTTCGGTGGCGCAAGCAGGAGGCCGAGATCACCGAGCGGGCCCGCGAGATGCTGGTGCGGTTCAAGCTCGACGCCAAGGCCGACGACATGGCCGGATCGCTGTCCGGCGGACAACGCAAACTGCTCGAGATGGCGCGCGCGCTGATGACCGACCCGAAGGTCGTCATGCTCGACGAACCGATGGCCGGGGTGAATCCGGCGCTCACCGAGAACCTGCTGGAACACGTCAAAACGCTGCGCACGCAGGGGATGACGGTCGTGTTCGTCGAACACGACATGGACGTCATCCGCGATATCAGCGACTGGGTGGTGGTGATGGCCCAGGGCGCAGTGATCGCCGAGTCACCGCCCAGCGGCCTGGCCGACAATCCCGCCGTCGTCGACGCCTATCTGGGCAGCCATCACGACCAGGCCCTGGAGTTCGACGCCGACGGTAACCCGGTGGGCGCCACCGCCGAACTGGCCGAGGAGATCGAGCAGGCCGTCGCCGACACCATCGAGGCCGGCGGCGACCTGTCGGATCCCGGCGTCGACATTCGGGCAGGCCGCGATGACTGACCCCGCCGACCACGCGGAACTCGCCGAGGGCGCGCTGCTGCGGGCCGACCACCTGGTGGCCGGCTACCTGCCCGAGGTCGACATCCTGCGCGGCTGCGACTTCTTCCTGCGCGAGGGCGAGATCGTCGGCATCATCGGTCCCAACGGTGCCGGCAAATCGACGTTGCTCAAGACGCTGTTCGGGCTGATCCCAGTGCGCTCCGGCGCCGTCACGCTGCGCGGGGAGGACATCACCTCGGCCGCCGCGCACGTGCTCGTCACCAAGGGCGTCGGCTACGTCCCGCAGAACCAGAACGTGTTCCCGTCGCTGACCATCGAAGAGAACCTCGAGATGGGAATCTACCTGCGGCCGGCCAAGTTCCGGGAACGCTTCGAGTTCGTCAGCGAACTGTTCCCGCTGCTCGCCGAGCGCCGCAAGGTCAAGGCCGGCGCCCTGTCGGGCGGGGAACGCCAGATGGTGGCCACCGGACGCGCGCTGATGATGGAGCCGTCGGTGCTGCTGCTCGACGAGCCGTCGGCGGGCCTGTCCCCGATGTTCCAGGACGAGGTGTTCATCCGCTGCAAGCAGATCAACGCCACCGGGGTCTCGGTGATCATGGTCGAGCAGAACGCCCGTCGCTGCCTGCAGATCTGCGATCGCGGCTATGTGCTGGACCAGGGCACGAACGCCTACACCGGCACCGGGCGCAACCTGATGAACGACCCCAAGGTGATCGAGCTGTACCTGGGCACCCTCGCCGGCCGCGGCGAGAAATAGCTTGTCGAAAGCACTGCGGGCCGGGCGAATTCGCCCGGCCCGCAGTGTTTGTCGGTATCAGCCCTGTACGACGATGAAGTCCGTCGTCGTGAGCTTGTTGTCCGGACCGAACTCGAGGCGCCCGTAGGAGCCGACCGACGGCTCCCCGGCCGGCCCGAAGGCCAGTTCACCGGTGACCCCGTCGTAGTCGATGTCCTCGCCCGCCCGGATCAGGTCCCGGCACTCGGCGAACGCCGTGCACTTGGTGCCGTCACGGGTGACCGAGTTGATGTTGGCGGCGATATCCACACCCGCCGTCGACTTGGCCTGCTCGGCGGCCAGCGCCGAGACCACCACGGCGTCGTAAGCCTCACCGCCGTAGTTGAAGTCGACCAATCCCGGATCGACCGCGGTGAGCCGGCCCTCGAACTCCGGGCCGACGTCGGTCAGCGGTGTGGTGCCCTTCATGCCCTCCAGCAGGCCGGGTGCCACGCCCTCGCCGAGCGCGTTGCCCATATTGCCGTCGGTGCCGTAGACGAACATGCCGTCCGACGGGCCGATGCCCACCTCGTGCATGCGGGTGATGATCTTGGCGGTCTCCTCGAAACCGAGCACCGCCACCGCGTCGGGGTTGAACTCCTTGATCCGGTCGACCTCGGCGTTGAACGACTGCGCGTTCGGGTCGTAGATGATCTTGGTGATCTGGTCCGAGGCGATGCCCGCGGTCTCCAGGTTCTCGACGGTGTTGGCCGCCAAGCCCGTTCCGTAGGGATCGTTGAGCGCCAGGATCGCGACCCGCTGGGCGCCGTCGCCGGTGATCAACTGCGCGAGCGCCTGGGCCTGCAGGACGTCGGTGGGCGCGGTACGGAAGTACATGCCCTTGTCCGGGTAGCAGACGAACTGATCGGAGGTGTTGGCCGGGGAGAACATCACCACGCCGGCGCTGGCGATCTTGTCGATCACCTTCAGCGACACCGCCGAGGACGCCGCGCCGACGATGACGTCGACCCCTTCGGCGAGTTCGCGGTCCACCGTGGCGTTGGCGGTGTCGGTGGTGGTGTCCCCGGAGTCACCGGTGACCAGGCCGACGGGCTGGTCGAGCACGCCACCGGCGTCGTTGATCTCGGTGATAGCCACCTGCACGGCGGCCACCTCGGGCGGCCCGAGGAATGCCAGCGTCCCGGTCTCCGGCAGCAGCGTCCCGATCTTGAGCGCGCTGGTGTCCGGCGTCGCCGCGGCGGTGGCCTGCGGCGGATCGCACTCCGTCGAGGCGACCTCGGCCTCGGTCTCGGTGGCGGTTGCCGTGTCGTCGCCGGTGGCTGCCGTGTCGTCGCTCTCCTCGGCCGAGCAGGCGGTCAAGGCGAGCGCGGCCACGCCCGCTACCGCGAAGACACGAGCGAGGGTCCGATTTTTCATCGAGAAACGCTCCTAATCAGTTGTGCGTAGCGCCCCCCCAGGGCAGGTACGAGTCTCGACGCTAATGCGTGGTTGTTACCGGCGATGACAGGAAGAGCCCTCGTGACCAATCTGTTACACAACGGCCTCAGCCGGGCGAGGTCTCACCCTCCGGGGCGTCGAGCGTCTCGACGATCACCTCGGCGACCCGCTTCATCGTGGTCCGGCGGTCCATGGCCGCGCGCTGGATCCACTTGAACGCCTCGGGTTCGGTCATCGACTGCTTGGCCTGCAGCAGACCCTTGGCGCGCTCGACGAGCTTGCGGGTCTCCAGCCGGTCCGACAGCGTGGCGACCTCCTGCTCGAGCGCACTGACCTCGCTGAACCGGCTGACCGCCAGCTCGATGGCCGGGATGAGGTCGGTGATGGAGAACGGCTTGACCAGATAGGCCATCGCGCCGGCGTCGCGCGCGCGTTCGACGAGGTCACGCTGGCTGAACGCGGTGAGCACCACGATGGGCGCGATCCGCTTGCGGGCGATCTCGGCGGCCGCGTCGATGCCGTCGCGGCGGGGCATCTTGACGTCCATGATCACGAGATCGGGGTGGAGTTGTTCGGCGAGTTCGACGGCCTCCTGGCCGTCGCCGGCCTCCCCGACGACCTCGTACCCCTCTTCGCGCAGCATTTCGGCCAGATCCAGGCGGATCAGTGCCTCATCCTCGGCGATGAGAACGCGATGCGGTGTGGTGCCCTCGGCGTGGGGTTCGGTCATGTCGTTCATTGTCGCTGACCTTCACCGACGGGCGAGCGCCGACACCGAATTGAGCATCATCTAAGGTGGTATCTCGCACCAACGGTGCTTGCCCTCGTATCCCAATTGGCAGAGGAAACGGATTCAAAACCCGTCCAGTGTGAGTTCGAGTCTCACCGAGGGCACTCAAGCTCCTGACCGGCTAATTCAGCCCGTTCGCCAACGTGACAGACTCCCCCGACTGACACCGCACCCGGCCCGTCACCAGAGCGAGCACCGCGTCGGCCACGTCCTCGGGTTCCAGCAGGCCGGGGCGCGGGCGGCCTCGAGCGAACATCTCTTCCGCATCGGCGCGTCCCGGATGGTCCAGGTCCGGTCGGATCAGCCGATAGGTCGTCGGGTTGTGGATCATCGGTGTGTTCACCCCGGCCGGTAATACGGCGTTGACGACGATCCCGTGCTCGGCGACTTCGTGGGCCAGCGATTGCACCAGCGCCACCACGCCGGCCTTGCTCGCGGCGTAGTGTCCCGAATTCGTCGCCCCGGTTTTCGCGACGACCGACGACGTCGCAACCAGATGCCCGCCGCCACGCTCGATCAGTTGCGGGAGGACCGCACGGAAGGTGTTGAACACGCCGGTGAGGTTGATGTCGATCATTGTGCGCCAACGTGTTTCGGACATCTCGGCAATGGGAGCACTGCTGGCGATGCCGGCGTTGGCGATGACGATGTCGATGCCGCCGAAGGCCTCCTGCGCGGCGTGGGCCACGTGGTGCAGGTCCTCCAGTTCGCGGACGTCGGCGGTGAGCGCGATGCAGCGACGACCGGTGGACTCCACCCGTTCTGCCGTTTCGCGCAGGTCTTCGGGTATGGCCAGTGGGTAGTCGACCTCGTCGACCTGGGCGGCGATGTCGCAGAAGACGATGTCGGCGCCCGCACGAGCCAGCGCCGCGGCATGCGCGCGGCCCTGCCCACGCGCACCTCCGGTGACGAGCGCGATCTTTCCTTCGAGTGTCATCTACTCCCCTCTCTGCCTACTGGCTTAGACCGGGGCCGGCGACCATTCTCATCGCTGTTATCCACAGTCTCGTTTTGATCCACAGGTGGGTGGTTTCGGCGGTGCGGCGGGGTTGAGACCGGCTTAGTGTCGAACGTATGTGCGACTCGCTGGATCTCTCCTCGTTGGCCTCCGCTGACGATGCCGCGGTCGTGGACGCCATCTCCGAGTCCGCCCGGGCCGAGAACAGGGCGGCGGCCGCGCGGTTGGCCGCGATCGGCGAACTCATGAACCGCCGCCTCTTCAGCGATGGCGAGGACGATGAGCGCGACCTGTGGGCCTGCGACGGCTGGGACAGCGTTGCGGCCGAAGTCGCCGCCGCGCTGGGTCTGACCCACCGGCGGGCCTCCACCCAGATGCACCTAGCCCATGCGCTGCGGACCCGGATACCGAAGACCGCGGCCGGCTTGGCCAACGGCGAGCTGAGCCTGCGCAGTGCCACCACGATCGCCTGGCGCACCAAACTGGTCGAAGACCCGGCCATCTTGGCGACCATCGACGCCGAGTTGGCCGATAAGGCCACCGGGTTCGGGACGCTGTCGGACAAGGCCCTCGACAACGCCATCGACGCCGTGCTGGCCGAACACGACCCCGATGCGGTGATCGAGCACCGCGACGCCGACCGCAACCGGGATGTGCAGTTCGGCAAACGCGACGACACCACCGGCACCACCTCGATGTACGGCAGCCTCACCAACGTCGATGCCGCCCTGTTCGACCGCCGGTTGCGCGCGATGGCCACCAGCGTCTGCCCCGAGGATCCCCGCACCACCGGACAACGCCGCTCCGATGCCGTGGCGTTGTTGATCACCGGCGCCGACCGACTACCGTGCCGCTGCGGCAATACTGAATGCCCGGCCACCACCGCCCCCGACACCCGCGCCGACCACATCGTCGTCCACGTCGTGGCCGACCAGGCCGCCGTCGAGCAGGCGCGGGCCACCAATGCCGCGGCCAAAGCCGAAGCCCAAGCGCGGCGCACGGCCAAGACGGTCGAGGGTGTTGCTAGGGCCGACGACAGCCCCGGCAACAAACCTGTCGAGCCTCCAGCCCCCAAAGACCCCAGCCCGCAACCCAATACCTGCGCCCGGACCGCGGTCCTGCAGGGCGGCGGGGTCGTGCCCGCACCGCTGCTGGCCGAACTCGTCGACACCGGCGCCACCGTCAAAGCGCTGCGGACCCCGGCCGAGGCCCCCGAACCGCGCTACCGGCCCTCGACCACCCTGGCCACCTGGGTCCACGCCCGCGACATGACGTGCCGGTTCCCGGGCTGCAACACCCCCTCCGAACGCTGCGATCTCGACCACACGATCCCCGACGGCCAAGGCGGGCCCACCCACCCGTCGAACCTGGCTTGCCTATGCCGAAAACACCACTTGCTGAAGACGTTTTGGACCGAATGGTCCGAAACCCAACACCCCGACGGCACCATCGTCTGGACCACACCTGCGGGCAAGACCTACACCACCCACCCCGGCAGCAAGATCGCGTTCCCGAACTGGGACACCACCACCGCCACCCTGCCGACACCCACACGGCCCAGCGAGCCCGCGAACCCGCACCGCGGCCTACAGATGCCGCGTCGCCGACGCACCCGCAAAGCCGACCAAGCCCAACGCCTCAAAACCGAACGGGGCAACAATGCCCCAGCACGCCAAAGGTATTCACCCCCAGCGAAACAAGCGGAACAGAATCCCCACACCCGAGAGGGGCCCGACGATGCGGGCGACCCGCCGCCATTCTGAGGGTGCCGGCGCCGGCAATGCACCGGTGTTGAACAGGTCGACGGTGCGACCCGCTAGGTCAGGCGTCCTGTTGCGGCAGCAGTGCTTCCAGGGCCGCACCGGTGATACGCCGGAAGGCCCGTCGCGGCTTGGTGGCCTCGAGGACCGCGACCTCGAGCGTGGCGGGTCCGAGCACGCGGGGTTCGCCGTCGCCCTCGGTGGCCTGCAGTGCGTGGACGGCGGTCTGCACGGCATCGCCCAGTGCGGCGTTCTCGATGTAGGAGTCCTTCAACGCCGCGATGATGGGATCGGTGGTGCCGCCCATCACGACGAAATGCGGCTCGTCGGCGATCGACCCATCGTAGGTGATCCGGTACAGCTCAGGCGCTTTCGACTCGCCGAAGTGCGCGACCTCGGCGACGCAGAGTTCCACCTCGTACGGTTTGGCCTGCTCGGTGAAGATCGAACCGAGCGTGTTGGCGTACACGTTGGCCAGCTGGCGACCCGTGACGTCGCGGCGGTCGTAGGCGTAGCCGCGAGTGTCCGCGAACTGGATGCCGCCGCGCCGCAGGTTGTCGAACTCGTTGAAGCGGCCGACGGCGGCGAAGCCGATCCGGTCGTAGAGTTCGCTCACCTTCTGCAGCGACCGCGAAGGGTTCTCGGCGACGAACAGCACGCCGTCGGCGTAGGCCAACACGATGACGCTGCGCCCGCGGGCAATGCCCTTGCGCGCGAGTTCGCTGCGCTCACGCATCGCCTGTTCGGGCGAGATGAAATACGGAAAGCTCATGCGTCACCCCGGGGCGCGGCGTTGATGCCGGAATTGTCGTCGGGACCAAAGGTATCCGAGCGCGAGCGGCTGGCGACCACCTCGCGGGCCAACTCGGCGATGCGATCCTCGGGCACGTCCTCGGCGCCGTCGGCGTCGATGGTGACCGCGGTGGGATAGATGCCGCGCACCAGGTCCGGCCCACCGGTAGCCGAGTCGTCGTCGGCGGCGTCGTACAGCGCCTCGATGGCCACCGCGAGCGCCGAGTCGGCATCGGAGACCCGGGTGTACATCTTCTTCATCGCCGACTTCGCGAACAGCGAACCCGAGCCCACCGACTGGTAGCCCTCGACCTCGACGTTCCAGCCGCCGGCCGCATCGAACGACACGATCCGCCCCGCGCCCAGCGGATTCGGGTCGTCGAGGTCGTAACCAACCAGCAGGGGCAGCGCGACGAAGCCCTGCAGCGCCGCGCCGAGGTTGCCGCGCACCATGGTGGCCAGCCGGTTCACCTTGCCCGGGAAGGTCAGGGCGACACCCTCGAGCTTCTCGTAGTGCTCGAGTTCCACGGCGTAGAGCCGGGCGAACTCCACCGCGATGGCCGCGGTGCCGGCGATGCCGGTGGCGGTGTAATCGTCGGTGATGTAGACCTTCTGCACGTCACGCCCGGCGATCATGTGGCCCTGCGTCGAGCGTCGGTCACCGGCGATCAGCACGCCGCCCGGATACTTCAGCGCCACGATGGTGGTGCCGTGCGGCAGATCCGCCCCCGAGCCGATCGAATCCCGGACGTTCGGCAGCAGATCCGGCGCCTGCCGGCGCAGTAGATCGGCGAACGAGGACAGCTCGGTGATGGGCGATTGAGGGGTCAGACGGTCAGTGGGAGCGTTGAACGACCAGCTCACTGGCCACCCTTTTGCACGTACGCGCGCACGAAGTCTTCGGCATTCTCCTCGAGGACATCATCGATCTCGTCGAGCAGATCGTCGGTGTCCCCAGCTAGCTTCTCGCGACGTTCCTGGCCACCACTTCCAGAGTCGAGGTCGTCGTCATCGCCGCCGCCACCACGCTTGGTCTGCTCCTGAGCCATCGCTAATCCTCCTGTGCAACGCCAGATGTATTTCCACACTACCGGGCAATATTCGGATTGCCCGGGATAGCGGCTAGTTCGTGAGCTGTTCGACCAATTCGGCCGCGCTGTCCACCGAATCCAGCAGCGCCCCGACGTGCGCTTTACTGCCGCGCAGCGGCTCCAGCGTGGGGATGCGAACCAGCGAGTCACCGCCGAGATCGAAAATCACCGAATCCCAGCTTGCCGCCGCGATGTCGGCACCGAACCGCCGCAGGCATTCGCCACGGAAGTAGGCGCGGGTGTCGGTTGGCGGGTTGTCGACCGCGTCGAGCACCTGCTGCTCGGTGACCAACCGCTTCATCGAGCCGCGCGCCACCAGCCGGTTGTACAGGCCCTTGTCGAGCCGCACATCGGAGTACTGCAGATCCACCAGGTGCAACCGCGGCGCCGACCAGCTCAGGTTCTCGCGCTGACGGAACCCCTCGAGCAACCGCAGCTTGGCCGGCCAGTCCAGGATCTCGGCGCACTCCATCGGGTCGCGTTCCAGCAGATCCAGAACCTCGGCCCAGGTCTCGATGACGTGCGAGGCCCGCGGATCGGGATCGCGGCTGTCGACCAGCTTGGCCACCCGATCCAAGTAGATACGTTGCAGCGCAAGGGCGGTCAGCTCGCGGCCATCGGCCAGCGCGACGGTGGCGCGCAGCGTCGGGTCGCGGCTGATGACGTGGACCGCGTGCACGGGCCGGGCCAGCGCCAGGTCTGAGAGGTCGACATTCTCCTCGATCAGGTCGAGCACCAACGACATGGTGCCCACCTTGAGATAGGTGGAGGTCTCGGCCAGGTTCGCGTCGCCGATGATGACGTGCAGCCGGCGGTACTTGTCGGCGTCGGCGTGCGGCTCGTCGCGGGTGTTGATGATGCCGCGCTTGAGCGTGGTCTCCAGGCCGACCTCGACCTCGATGTAGTCCGCGCGCTGGGACAGCTGGAAGCCCGGCTCGTCGCCGGAGGGGCCCAGGCCGACGCGACCCGACCCGCTGATGATCTGCCGGGACACCAGGAACGGCGTGAGTCCGGCGATGACCGCCGAGAACGGGGTGTGTCGGCTCATCAGGTAGTTCTCGTGCGAACCGTAGGACGCGCCCTTGCCGTCCACGTTGTTCTTGTACAGCTGCAGCTTGACCGCCCCGGGCACGGACGCCACGTGCCGCGCCGCGGCCTCCATGACCCGCTCGCCGGCCTTGTCCCAGATGACCGCGTCCATGGGATCCGTGACCTCGGGTGCCGAGTACTCCGGATGCGCGTGGTCGACGTAGAGGCGCGCGCCGTTGGTCAGGATCATGTTCGCCGCGCCCACCTCGTCGGCGTCGATGATCGGCGGCGGTCCCGTCGAGCGGCTCAGGTCGAATCCGCGCGCATCGCGCAGCGGGGATTCCACCTCGTAGTCCCAGCGCGTCCGCTTGGCCCGCTGAATTCCGGCCGCCGCGGCATAGGCGAGCACGGCCTGCGTGGAGGTCAGGATCGGGTTCGCGGTCGGGTCGGACGGCGACGAGATGCCGTACTCCACCTCGGTGCCGATGATCCTTTGCATGCACACCAGCCTAGAGGGCGACGCAGCGGCCGAGGCACGAGGCCGCGGAGGAGCCCGACCATCCAACACAGCGGGCGACGCAGCGGCCGAGGCACGAGGCCGCGGAGGAGCCCGAGCGGCAGAGGCTGTGGGTCGTGTCGCTGCTTGCGCGGCCCCGCCCGACGGTGTGGAGTTGGCGACGAGATGACCACCGACTTCAGGCGCGCCGAGGCCGAACGCTGGTTCCTGCGCAACGGCCTGCCCTACGTGCTGCGGCCGGGCACGCTGGTGCGCCGGGTGGTGTCCCGCTCCGCGCCCGCGCAGGCCGCCTTCGCGCTGGTGATGTTGTCGTCGATCCTGGTGGTCGCGGTCACCGGCGAGCACACCATCGACATCGACGGCACCCCCACGCGCACCGAATGGTTCGTGCTGTTCATCGTCGTCCTGGTGCTGCCCGCCGCCACGCTGACGGGCTGGCTGACCAATCGCGTCGAGTCGGTCCCCCGGCGCCGGCTGATCGCCCTCGCCTCCGTCGGCATCGCTCTGCTCGGCGCCGTCTTCGGCGGGCCGAGCGTCCTGGTCTTCGTCGACATCGTGCTCGACGTCGTCATCATCGGGCTGATATTGCTGTGCACGGCAACGGGAGTCGGCGCCATCCTGGGTTGGGCCGCCCGAATGACGCTGACCAATCTCGCCTCGATCGGGGCGCTGATGCTGCGGGCGCTGCCGGTGATGTTGCTGACCGTGCTGGTGTTCTTCAACTCGCCGGTGTGGACCATGGCGTCGACGATCGGCCGCGGCCGGCTCTGGCTGGCGCTGCTGTTCCTGTTCGCCATCGCCGCGGTGTTCCTGGTGTCGAACACCATGCACCGGGTCCGCCCGATCCTGGACCCCGACGCCAAGCGCGACGAGGACGCAAAGACGTTGGCCGGCACCCCGTTCGAGGATCTGCCGGACCGCCCGCGCCGGGTGCCGCTGTCGGCCGCCGAACGCCTCAACGTGGTCTACGTCGTGGCGCTGTCACAGCTGGTGCAGGTCCTCACGGTGGCGGTGGCCACGGGCATGATCTTCATGGTCTTCGGCCTGATCCTGATCAGCCCGGAACTGTTGGACGCGTGGACCAATGGCGGCCCCTCCGACGGTCAGGTGTTCGGGATGACGCTGCCCATCCCGGACGCGCTGATCCAGATGACGATGTTCCTGACCGCGCTGACCTTCATGTACCTGGCCGCGCGCGCGGTCGGCGACGCGGAGTACCGCGCGCAGTTCCTGGATCCGCTGCTCGACGACCTGCGCCGCACCCTGGTCGCGCGGGACCGCTACCGCACCTACACGGCCGGCAACCCGCGGTCCTAGAGGTACTGGCCCAGGTTGCTCTCGGTGTCGATCGCGCGGCTGGCGCTGGAACTCTTGCCCGTGACCAGCGTGCGGATGTAGACGATCCGCTCGCCCTTCTTGCCCGAGATCCGTGCCCAGTCATCGGGATTGGTGGTGTTGGGCAGGTCCTCGTTCTCGGCGAACTCGTCGACGATGGAGTCCAGCAGATGCTGGATGCGCAGACCCTTCTGACCGGTCTCCAGCACCGACTTGATGGCGTTCTTCTTCGCCCGGTCGACCACGTTCTGGATCATGGCCCCGGAGTTGAAGTCCTTGAAGTACATGACTTCCTTGTCACCGTTGGCGTAGGTGACCTCCAGGAACCGGTTGTCGTCGATCTCGGCGTACATCCGGTCGACGACCTTCTCGATCATGGCCTTGATGGTCAGGCCGCGGTCGCCGCTGAACTCGGCGAGGTCGTCGTCGTTGATCGGCAGTTCCTCGGTGAGGTACTTGCTGAAGATGTCCTGGGCCGACTCGGCGTCCGGGCGCTCGATCTTGATCTTGACGTCCAGGCGGCCGGGCCGCAGGATCGCCGGGTCGATCATGTCCTCACGGTTGGAGGCGCCGATCACGATGACGTTCTCCAAGCCCTCGACGCCGTCGATCTCGCTGAGCAACTGCGGGACCACGGTGGTCTCCACGTCCGAGCTCACGCCCGTGCCGCGGGTGCGGAAGATCGAGTCCATCTCGTCGAAGAACACGATCACCGGGGTGCCCTCGGAGGCCTTCTCCCGGGCCCGCTGGAAGATCAGCCGGATGTGCCGCTCGGTCTCGCCGACGAACTTGTTGAGCAGCTCGGGGCCCTTGATGTTCAGGAAGTACGACTTGGCTTCCCGGGACTCCTCGCCGCGCAGCTCGGCCATCTTCTTGGCCAGCGAGTTTGCCACCGCCTTGGCGATCAGCGTCTTGCCGCAGCCGGGCGGGCCGTAGAGCAACACACCCTTGGGCGGCCGCAACGCGTACTCGCGGTAGAGATCCTTGTGCAGGAACGGCAACTCGACGGCGTCGCGGATCTGCTCGATCTGCCGCGTCAGGCCGCCGATGTCGTGGTAGCTGACGTCGGGCACCTCCTCGAGCACGAGGTCTTCGACCTCGGCCTTGGGGATGCGCTCGAAGGCGTAACCGGCCTTGGTGTCCACCAGCAGCGAATCACCGGGACGGAGCTTGCGCGGCCGCAGTTCCAGCTCGGCCTCGGTGAGCGAACCGGCGACCTCGGCCGGCAGATCGTTGGCGGCGATCAACGGCTCGGCCAACCAGACGATGCGCTCCTCGTCGGCGTGGCCGACCACCAGCGCGCGCTTGCCGTCGGCCAGGATCTCGCGCAGCGAGCTGATCTCGCCGACCGACTCGAAGCTGCCCGCCTCGACCACCGTCAACGCCTCGTTGAGCCGAACGGTCTGGCCCTTCTTGAGGGTGTTGACGTCGATGTTGGGCGAGACCGTCAGCCGCATCTTGCGCCCCGAGGTGAACACGTCGACGGTGTCGTCCTCGGCCACGTCGAGCACCACGCCGTACCCGCTGGGCGGCTGGCCCAGCCGGTCGACCTCCTCGCGCAGGGCGAGGAGTTGCTGACGGGCTTCTTTAAGAGTTTCCATCAATTTCGCGTTGCGCGCGGCGAGCGAGTCAATCCGGGCCTCGAGTTGATGCACATCGCGCGCGCTGCGGGCGCCTCCAGCACCGCCGGCGACCTCCGCCAACTGCTCTCGCAATGCCGCGGCCTCGCGGCGCAGCTGCTCGAGCTCGGCGGCGTCTTCGCTGGACATGGCGGTGTTGAAACCGTCCGAGTACGCTTCTGAACGCTCCGACTCACTCATGTTGCGCTCCTCTCCCGCACCGAAAGTTGGTGCAGTAACAACTTCAACGCTACCGGCGATTCAGCCTTTGTGTGCGGTGTAGCAATTCGACACACCAGTACCACTGTTAGCCTCTGCTGATTGAGTCGGCTGAACGAAAGGAAGCCTTGACCATGAAATACCTAGCCACAGGCGTGGCAGCCATCGCCGGCGCCGCCGTGATCGCCGGCGCCGCTGCCGCGGGTGTGACTTCAATTGCAGCCGGTGCGCCGGCGCCCCAGGCTCAGCTCGCCGTGTTCGATGCGCCGATGCCGCAGAATCCGGTGGCCGGTGTGCCGACCGCCGACGCGCTGTACGGGGTGCTCAACGGCCTCGCCAATCCGGGCGTGCCGTTCGGCAGCAAGGGCTATCTGGTCGAGGGTGGCATCGGCATCATCGAGGGCAAGACCGCCGATCGCCTGATGAAGAACGCCGTCGCCAAGGGCCTGCTGCCACTGTCGTTCTCGATCGCCGACATTGCCCCGGCCGGACCGGGCACCGCCACGGCCAACGTCACGGCCTCCGGGCCCGGGCTGACGCCGACCACGCAGAACATCACGTTCGTCGACCAGGGCGGCTGGAAGCTCTCGCGGGGTTCGGCCTCGCAGGTGCTGTCCATGTTCGCCGGATGAGTTGAGTCAGCCCCTTTCGTCAGTCCTGAGCGCCGCCACGATCTTCGTGGCGGCGTTCGGGCTGTCGGGGTGCTCCGACGACCCGGGCGCCGAACCCCGCGCGCCGGTGACCCCGACGACCACCTCGGCGCCCGCCCCCGCCGTCGCGCCGCTGCCCGACCCCGCGGCGCTGACCGACGTGTTGGCCCGGCTCTCCGACCCCGCGATTCCCGGCGACGCCAAGCTGCCGCTCGTCGAGGGCGCGACCCCCGATCAGGCCGGCGCGCTCGACGGCTTCGCCAAGGCGCTGGCCGACAACCAGCTGCTGCCCCTGAGCTTCACCGCCACCGAACTGTCCTGGTCGGAAGCCGATCCGGGCAACGTGTGGGCGACCGTGACGGCCACCCCCGCCAAACCCGAGAGCGGGCCGCTGACCTTCCCGATGGAATTCCAGCCGGCCGGGGACGGCTGGCAGCTGACCCGCGAGACCGCCGACCTGCTGTTGGCCTTCGGCGGCTGAGCGACCGTGTGGATCGGCTGGCTCGAGTTCGATGTGCTGCTCGGCGACGTGCGTTCGCTGAAAGAGAAACGGTCGGTGGTGCGGCCCATCGTCGCCGAATTGCGCCGCCGGTTCGCGGTCTCCGCCGCCGAGACGGGAGCAGCGGAGTTGCATCGCCGCGCCGGGATCGGGGTGTCGATGGTGGCCGGGGACCGCGCCCACGTGGTCGAGGTGCTCGACGCCGCGGAGCGGTTGGTGGCCGCGCGCCCCGAGATCGAATTGCTCTCGGCGCGCCGCGGCCTGGTCCACAGCGACGACTGAGTCAGACCTGGCGCTTGCGGCGCAGCGGGGTCGGGGTGACCGTCCCGGGCGCCAGCCGCCGCGCCGACACCAGGAACGCCGTGTGCCCGCGCATGTTGTGCTGCGGGCGCACCGCGAGCCCGACGACGTCCCAGCCGCGCTGCAGCGTCTCCCAGGACCGCGGCTCGGTCCAGCACTGCTGCGCGCGCAGCGCTTCGACGACCTTCGAGAGCTGTGTGACGGTCGCGACGTAGACCATGAGCACCCCGCCGGGCACCAGCGCGCGGGCCACCGTGTCCAGCACGTCCCACGGGGCGAGCATGTCGAGGACGACGCGGTCGACCTGCGGGCCGTCGTCCGGGTAGTCGGCGAGGTCGGCGATGCTCAGGTCCCAGTTGGCCGGGCGCTCCCCGAAGAAGGTCTCGACGTTGCGCACCGCATGTTCGGCGTGATCGGCGCGCACCTCATAGGAGATCACCCGTCCCGTCGGCCCCACGGCGCGCACCAGCGAACAGGTCAGCGCGCCCGACCCGGCCCCGGCCTCGAGCACCGTCGCGCCGGGGAAGATGTCGCCCTCGTGCACGATCTGGGCGGCGTCCTTGGGGTAGATCACCTGGGCGCCGCGCGGCATCGACAGGACGTAGTCGATCAGCAGCGGGCGCAGCACCAGGAACGGGTCGCCGTTGGTGGACTTCACCACCGAACCCTCGGGCTGACCGATCACCGAGTCGTACGGGATGGCGCCGCGGTGGGTATGGAACTCCCCGCCGGGGGTCAGCACCATCGTGTAGTGCCGCCCCTTGGCGTCGGTGAGTTGTACGCGGTCACCCACGCGGAAGGGACCGGTTGCGTCAGACACAGGGCATCAGCCTGCCATGCCTTGTCGGTGCTGCTGCATAGGCTGCTGAGTATGCATCGTCCCGCCCTGTCACCGTCGCGGGCAGCCGACTTCAAGCAGTGCCCGCTGCTGTACCGATTCCGGGCCATCGATCGGCTGCCGGAGCCGCCGTCGGCCGCCCAGGCGCGCGGTTCGGTCGTGCACACCGCGCTCGAACAGCTCTACGCGCTGCCGGCCCCGCAGCGCGACCCGCAGACCGCGCTGTCCCTGGTGGAGCCCGCCTGGCAGTTGCTGGCCGCCGAGGAGCCGGAGTTCGCCGAGACGTTCGGCGCCGAACAGCGCGACCGGTTGCTCGCCGAGGCCCAGGCCCTGCTGTCCGGGTACTACCGCCTCGAGGACCCCACCCGGTTCGATCCGGACTCCTGCGAACAGCGCGTGGAGGTGGAACTCGAGGACGGCACGCTGCTGCGCGGCTACATCGACCGCATCGACGTGGCGCCGACGGGCGAGGTGCGCGTGGTGGATTACAAGACCGGCAAGGCACCGCCGGAGGCCCGCGGCTTCGCCGAGGCCAAGGCGATGTTCCAGATGAAGTTCTACGCGATCGCGCTGCTGCGATCGCGGGGGGTGCTGGCCGCGCGGCTGCGACTGGTATATCTGGCTGATGGCCAAGTGCTGGACTACACGCCCGACCGCGAGGAACTGCTGCGCTTCGAGAAGACGCTGATCGCGATGTGGCGTGCCATTCAATCAGCCGGTGCGACGGGCGATTTCCCGCCGAAGCCGTCGCGGCTCTGCAACTGGTGCAGCCATCAGGCGCACTGTCCGGCCTTCGGCGGCACGCCGCCGCCGTACCCCGGCTGGCCGGTGGTGGCCGCGTGACCTGCTACTACCGGCGGGTGTCGCCGGACTCCTACGAGTCGACCGACCTGACACGCAGCAACTGGACCCCCGAAATCCAACACGGCTCTCCCCCGCTGGCACTGTTGACCCGGGAAATCGAACACCACCTCGAGGGTTCGGGCCTGCGAATCGGGCGGTTGGTTCTCGACATCCTCGGCGCGATCCCGGTGGTACCGCTGACGGTCCGGACCTTCGTTCCGCGTCCCGGTAAGCGCATCAGCCTGGTCTGTGCGGAGATGGCACCGGTGGCCGATCCGGATCGACCGGTGGCCCGGGTGTCGGCGTGGGCGTTGGCCACCAGCGATACCTCCGCGGGGGCGTCGGACCGGTATCCCCCGCTGGTCCGCGGCGAGGCGATACCGCTGCCGGAGTTCTGGTGGGACGCCCCGGGCTACTTGGAGTCGGTGGCCTGGCAGCGTCAGCAGGACGAGGCCGGCGCCCGGATCTTCTGGCTGCGACCGACAGTCGCCTTGGTGGACGACGAGCCCACCACGGCCCTGCAGCGACTGGCCATGGTGGTCGACTCGGCCAACGGCATCGGCTCGGCGCTGAACCCCGAGGAGTTCATCTTCATGAACACCGACACCGCGGTGCATCTGCATCGGCTGCCGACCGGCGACGAGTTCGCGGTGCGGGCCCGCGGCTCCATCGGCCCCGACGGCCTCGGCGTGACCACGGCCGAGATCTTTGACCACTCCGGTTTCATCGGCACCTCGGCGCAGACGCTGTTGGTGCAGCCGCGCTAGATCCATAATGTCCTGAATTCAGAAAGCTATGTACTATGACCGGCATGCAAACAGTGCCGGTGATGCATCGTGACGCGTTGGCCCGGTTCGGCTATGCCCTATCCGATACCACCCGGGCCCAGATCTTGATGTCGCTGCGGACGGCCTCGCGTTACCCGTCCGATCTGGCGGACGAAATCGGCGTGTCTCGTCAGATTGTGTCGAATCACCTTGCCTGCCTTCGCGGTTGTGGATTGGTGGTCGCGATGCCGGAGGGGCGCCGGTCTCGTTACGAGTTGGCCGATGCCCGGATCGCCAAAGCCCTCGACGACCTCGTTGGGTTGGTCCTGACGGTGGATCCGGAGTGCTGCTGTTCGATCGGCACCGGGGATGGGTGCTGCTGATGGCGGCCGAGTTGGACCTGGCGAGGCGACAGCTACTGACCCGGCGCATCCGCTGGTTCGTGGCCGCGACCATCACCTACAACATCATCGAGGCCGCGGTGGCGATCCCGGAGGGTGCGCGGGTCGGCTCGACCGCGTTGATCGGGTTCGGGTTGGACTCGGTGATCGAGGTGTCCTCGGCGGCCGCGGTGGCGTGGCAGTTCGCCGGGCGCGATCACGAGTCGCGGGAGAAGACGGCGCTGCGGGTGATCGCATTTTCGTTCTTCGCGCTGGCCGCCTATGTCACCGTCGACGCGGTGCAGTCGTTGGTCGGCGTCGGCGAGCCGCCACGACATTCGACGATCGGCATCGTTCTGGCCGCCCTGAGTCTGGCGATCATGCCGGTGCTGTCGTGGCTGCAGCGCCGCGCCGGCCGGGAGCTGGGATCGTTGTCGGCGGTCGCCGATTCCAAACAGACGTTGTTGTGCACGTACCTGTCGGCGGTCCTGCTGGCCGGCCTGGCGCTCAACAGCCTGTTCGGCTGGTGGTGGAGCGATTCCGTTGCGGCACTGGTGATCGCCGCGGTCGCCGCCCGCGAGGGCGTGGAGGCCTGGCGCGGTCAGCACTGCTGCGGTTAGTCGACAGCGACGTTCAGGTCGGCCAGCAAATTTCGTACCCGGGTCTCGATGATGCCGCGAATGGGTCGCACGGTGTCAAGGTCTTGTCCGGCCGGGTCGGGCAAGTCCCAGTTCTCGTAACGGGTCCCGGGGAAGATGGGGCAGGCGTCGCCGCATCCCATGGTGATCACAACATCAGCCGCTTGCACGATCTCATCGGTCCAGGGTTTGGGGTATTCGCCGGTGATGTCGATGCCGACCTCACGCATGGCGGCGATGACGGCGTGGTTGATTTCGCTTCCGGGTTCGGACCCGCCCGACCAGGCCACAGCGCGGTCGCCGGCGAGGTGGGCGAAGAAACCCAGGGCCATTTGTGAGCGGCCGGCGTTATGGGTGCACAGGAACAGCACGGTGGGTCTGCCGTCGCTGACCTTGCCTTCCACCCGGGCCAAAGCCTGCAGGCGTTGGCGGGCGAAGCGCTCGGCCAGCAGCGGCAGGAAGTTGGGAATGGTGGCGCGGCTGGCGAATTGGTCATAGGAGGAGTGCAGGAATCGTTCGATGGTTTCAGTACCGAAAGTGTCGGCGAACTCGGCGTGCAGCCGGGTCGCGGCGGTGCGCAGTGCGAGTTGCTGGTCGATGGCGAGATCGGTCATGGGCGGACTCCAGGTTCGGGGGCAGACGGGTGCGGGCTCGATGAAATGGCGTCGCGGAACCGCTTTCGCAACGCCAGCGAGACGTAAATCAAGGCGACCAACACCGGCACCTCGATGAGGGGGCCGACGACGGTGGCCAGCGCCTGGCCGGAGGTCGCGCCGTAGGTCGCGATGGCGACCGCGATGGCCAACTCGAAGTTGTTGCCCGCCGCGGTGAAGGCCAGGGTGGTGGTCCGGGCGTAGCCCAGCCCCAGCGCGGCGCCCAGCAGGTAGCCGCCACCCCACATGATCGCGAAGTAAGCCAGCAGCGGCAGCGCGATGCGGGCGACGTCGAGGGGGCGACTGGTGATCTGCTCGCCTTGCAGCGCAAAGAGAATCACGACGGTGAACAGCAAGCCGTAAAGCGCCCACGGCCCGATGCGCGGCAAGAAGGTCGACTCGTACCAGTCGCGGCCCTTGGCTCGCTCGCCGATCCGCCGGGACAGGTATCCGGCGATCAGCGGGATGCCGAGGAAGATCAGCACGGACTTGGCGATCTGCCACGGCGAGGTGTCGATGGTGGTCTGATCGAGGCCGAGCCAGCCGGGCAGCACCGAAAGGTAGAACCAGCCCAGGACCGCGAACATGACGACCTGGAAGACCGAGTTGAGCGCCACCAGCACGGCGGCGGCTTCGCGGTCGCCGCACGCCAGGTCGTTCCAGATGATGACCATCGCGATGCACCGCGCCAACCCGACGATGATCAGCCCGGTCCGGTACTCGGGCAGATCGGGCAGCAGCAGCCAGGCCAGCGCGAACATCAACGCCGGGCCGAACACCCAGTTGAGCACCAGCGACGACAGCAGCAGTTTGCGATCACCGGTGACGGTATCGAGGCGGTCGTAGCGCACCTTCGCCAGCACCGGATACATCATGATCAGCAGTCCGAGTGCAATCGGCAGCGAAATGCCGTCGATCTGAACGCTTTCCAGGACGGTGTTCAGACCGGGAACCCACCGCCCCAGCAGCAGGCCGGCGATCATCGCGGCACCGATCCACACCGACAGGAAGCGATCGAGGGTGGACATTCTGCCGACCACCGCCGGCGCGGCGGCGGTCATCCGCGCGCCCCGACCGGGTCAGCCACCCCGAGCAGCACAGCCAGGCTGGCCAGGGCGTCGGGCACCACCGCGTAGTACACCCACGAGGCACGACGCTGCGAAGTCAGCAGACCGGCATCGCGCAGCACCTTGAGGTGATGCGAGACGGTCGGTTGTGAAACCTCCACCCCGACCGCGATATCGCACACGCACGCCTCGCCCCCGGCGCGGCTCGCGATCGCGGAGAGCAACTGCAGGCGCACTGGATCGGCCAGCGCCTTGAGCTTCACCGCCATCTCCGTCGCCGCGGTGGCCGACAGCGGTTCCGGCAGCAGCGCCCCGGGCGGACAGCCTGGCGCATCGGCGACCCGCGACCCTGACTTCGACATTCATCTATATTGATGGATGTCGAAGCAGGGCGCAAGTCGAGCCGGTGATCGTCAGCAGCAGGCGGTGGCGGAGGTGGCCCCCTGGGCCTCCGGGTCGAGGTGCTGCGGACTGCTGCCGAATTCTTCCGAATCGGCCAGCACGGTGTAGACCTCCCACTTCTCGCCCGCAGGTCCAGTCACCCACACCTTGTCCTGGGTGGCGAAGCAGCACGTCGTGCCGATCTCCTCGGCGGTGAACAGCCCCTCGCCCGACAGTCGGGCAATCTCGGAGTGCACCTGCTCACTGCTGCCGACCTCCACGCCGAGGTGGTTGAGGGTGCCGCCGCGGCCGGGGTTCTCCAACAGCACGAGCTTCAGCGGCGGTTCGGCGACCGCGAAGTTCGCATAGCCCGGCTTGACCTTCGCCGGCGCGGTGTTGAACAGCTTGGTGTAGAACGCAATCGCCTGGTCGAGATCGTCGACGTTGAGGGCGAGTTGAACCCGGGACATGGGAACCTCCTCGAGAGGATTGTGACATATATCGAACTTCGGACAACCGCCAGAATGCTCCCCTTTTTGATATATGTCAATATCCCTGGCAAGATGGATCCATGCCCAAGGCCTTACCCGTGATCGACATGAGCGCACCGGTGTGTTGCGCACCGGTGGCGGCCGGGCCGATCAGCGACGACGACGCCCTGCAGATCGCCATGCGCTTGAAGGCCATCGCCGATCCGGCCCGGGTCAAGATCCTCGCGCACCTGTTCAACTCCCCTACCGGCGAGGAGATCAGCGGTGAATTGGCCGCGCTGCTGGATCTGACCGAATCGACCGTCAGCCATCACCTGAGTCAGCTGCGCAAAGCCGGACTGGTGATCTCGGACCGTCGCGGGATGAACGTCTTTCACCGGGTGCGCCCCGAGGCGCTGCAGGCGCTGTGCGTGGTCCTGGATCCGAACTGCTGCACCTGAGTCAGCTCAGCGGTTGCAGATCCTGCAGCAGGGTCGGCACCAGTTCGCTGACCGTCGGATGGATGTGCATGGTGCGCGAGATCGCGGTGTAGGGCAGCTTGGCGGTCATGATGTCGAGGATCGAGTGGATGACCTCGTCACCGCCCACGCCCAGCACCGCCGCGCCCAGGATCTGCTCGGTCTCGGCATCGACGACCACCTTCATGAAGCCTTGGGACTCACCCTTTTCCACGGCGCGACCCACCCTGGTCATCGGTCGGGTGGCCACGAGTGCCGGCCGGCCCGACCGTCGTACCTGATCCACGCTCATCCCGGCCCGCCCCAACGGCGGATCGATGTAGAGCGCATAGGTCATGACGCGGTCGGACACCCGGCGCGGGTCGTCGTCGAGCAGATTGGCCGCCACGATCTCGAAGTCGTTGTAGGAGGTGTGGGTGAACGCACCCCGGCCGTTGCAGTCCCCCATCGCCCAGATCCCATCCGCGCTGGTGCGCAGCTGATCGTCGACCTTGACGTAGCCCCGCTCGTCGCACTCGACCCCGGCCACCTCCAGTCCGAGGTCGTCGGTGTTGGGTCGGCGTCCGGTCGCCATCAGCAGATGGCTGCCCGCAATCGGTGCGGCGCCGGCGCCGAGTGTCAGCTCGAACCCGTTGTCGCACCGGTCGAATCGCATATCGGCCGCGTTGAGCACGACGTTGATGCCCTCGGCTTCGAGGATGTCCTTGATCGCCGCGGAGATGTCCTCGTCCTCGCGGGAGGTCAGGCGCGCGCCCCGTTCGACGACCGTGACCTCGGCACCGAAGCGCCGGTACATCTGCGCAAACTCCAGCGCGATGTAACTACCGCCCACGATCACCAGATGCGCTGGCACCGTGTCCAGTTCGAGTATCCCGACGTTGGTCAGATAGTCGCAGTCCGCCAGGCCCGGAATCTCCGGGACGACGGCGCGCCCGCCGGTGTTGAGGAAGATCCGGTCCGCCTCGATGACGGCCAGGTCGGCGCCGTCGATCTGCAGGGTCTTGGGTCCGATGAACCGGGCGTGGCCGCGGATCAAGGTGCACCCGGTCATGCCGTCGAGCCACGACTCGAGACCGTGGCGGTCGTCGAGCATGATCTTGTCCTTGCGCGCCTTCACCTTTGCCATGTCGATGGCGATGTCCCCGGTGCCCACCCCGTATTCGGCGCCGCGACGCGCGGTGTGCGCGGCGTACGCGCTGGCGACCAGGGTCTTGGTCGGGATACAGCCGTAGTTCACACAGGTGCCGCCGACGAGTTTGCGTTCGACTACCGCGACCGTCTTTCCGGCCTCGGTCAGTCGCCCGGCCAACGGCGGGCCGGCCTGTCCCGCTCCGACGACGATCGCGTCGAAGCGCTCGGTCACAGCGCCGCTGTCAGGGCCGCGATGCTGAAACCGGCCAACACCGCGACGACATCCTCGGTCAGGGCCACCGGCAGATCGATGCCCTGCCGGTCGGACAGCTTGCGGCGCAGGTGATAGCCGCCGAGGGTGCCGAGCACCGCGCCGATCATGCCGGCGCCGAGGCCGCCCCAGGTGTACCCCCAGGCCGTCCCCAGCACCGCGCCCGACAGCGCGCCGGTGACCAGTCGCGCCGCGAACGGCGCCGCGGCGGTCCGGTTCGGGGTCTTGGGCAGCTGATCGGAGATCAGTTCGACGACGGCCAGCACGGTCAGCAGGGCCACGACGACCCAGTTGCCCATCCAGGAGGCCCAGGTCCCGTCGAGGTTGATCCACTGCAACACCGTCGCCCAGGCCAGCACCGCGGGCGCGGTGAACGCGCGCAACCCGGCGACCGCGCCGATCAGCACAGCCAGCAGAAGAACCAGAACGTGCGTCGTCACAGACGGACGCTAACACGTTCAGATGCGGCAGAACCTGATGTCGGACGCCAAGATCGCCTTGGCTCCGATGGCGCCGAGTTCGTCCATGATCGAGTTGACGGACTTGCGCGGCACCAGCGCCCGCACCGCCACCCAGTCCGGGTCGGCCAGCGGGGCGATGGTCGGCGACTCCAGGCCCGGGGTGACCGCCATGGCGTCGTCCAACACCGCGCGCGGGCAGTCGTAGTCGAGCATCAGGTACTGCTGGCCGAACACCACGCCCTGGACCCGCTTGGTCAGCTGGTCGCGGGCCCGCTCGGCGGGGCGGTCGGCGGCCTCGATGAGCACCGCCTCCGAATCGCACAGGGTCTCACCGAAGGCCACCAGGTCGTGCTGGCGCAGCGTGCGCCCGGAGCCGACGACGTCGGCGATGGCGTCGGCCACCCCGAGCTGGATCGAGATCTCCACGGCGCCGTCGAGGCGGATGACGGTGGCCTCGATCCCCTTGTCCGCCAGGTTCTTCCGGACCAGGTTCGGGTAGGCCGTGGCGATCCGCTTGCCCGCGAGCTGATCCACCGACCAGTCCTGGCCCGCGGGCGCGGCGTAGCGGAACGTCGAGTAGCCGAAGCCCAGCGCCAACCGCTCCACCACCGGGGCACCGGATTCGGCGGCCAGGTCGCGGCCGGTGATGCCGAGATCCAACTGGCCGGAGGCCACGTAGATGGCAATGTCCTTGGGCCGCAGGAAGAAGAACTCGACCTGGTTGGCCGGGTCGATGACCGTCAGATCCTTGGGGTCGGTGCGACGGCGGTAGCCGGCCTCCGACAGGATCTCGGCGGCCGATTCGCTCAGGGCACCCTTGTTGGGTACGGCTACTCGCAGCATTTCAGTCACAGCTTCCGGTACACGTCATCGAGGGTCAGCCCGCGCGCCAGCATCAGCACCTGGGCCCAGTAGAACAACTGGCTGATCTCCTCGGCCAGCGCGTCGTCGGACTCGTGTTCGGCGGCCAGCCAGACCTCGCCGGCCTCCTCGAGGACCTTCTTGCCGATGGTGTGCACCCCCGCGTCCAGCGCGGCCACGGTGGCACTTCCGGTCGGTCGGGTGCGCGCACGTTCGCCCAGCTCGGCAAACAGCTCCTCGAACGTCTTCACGGACAGTGATTCTTTCATGCCCGCGCGCGGCCCGGCGGCTGGCCGGTCAGGCCTTGTTCTCCGGCTGCCCCTCCCGCAACAACTCGGAGTGCATGTCCTCCAGCGACACGCCCTTGGTTTCGCGCACGAAACGCCACACGAACAGCAGCGACAGCACCGCGCACAGCGCGTAGAAGCCGTAGGCCGCGCCCAGGAAGTTGCGCAACTCGGGGAACGTCACGGTGATCAGCCAGTTCGCGGTCCACTGACCGGCCGCGGCCAGTCCGAGCGCCGCGGCGCGGATCCGGTTCGGGAACATCTCGCCGAGCAGCACCCAGACCACCGGACCCCACGACATGCCGAACGCCACGACGAACAGGTTGGCGGCCACCAGCGCGATCGGTCCGGCGGCGCCCTCGAGGTTCGGCTGGCCGTCGACCACCGGGGCGCTGGCGAAGATGACCGCCATGGTGGCCAGCGTGATCGCCATGCCCGACGAGCCGATCAGCAGCAGCGGCTTGCGGCCGACCTTGTCGATCAGCGCGATGGCGATCAGCGTCGTCAGGATGTTGACCACCGAGGTGATGACGGTGATGGTGAACGACGAACTCTCGTCGAAGCCGACCGCCTGCCACAGCACGTTGGAGTAGTAGAAGATCACGTTGATGCCGACGAACTGCTGGAAGATCGACAGGCCCAGGCCCACCCAGACGATGCCGTAGAGCCCGCCGGTGGGCTTGCGCAGATCCCGCCACGACGGCTTGTCCTCCCGCTCCAGGGTCTCCTGGATGCGGTTGATGGTGATCTCCAGGTTCTTGGTGCCCAGCAGTCGGGTCAGCACCCGGCGCGCCTCCGGGATCCGGTGGGTGGCAA
Source organism: Mycolicibacterium chitae (assembly GCF_900637205.1). Lineage (NCBI taxonomy): Bacteria > Bacillati > Actinomycetota > Actinomycetes > Mycobacteriales > Mycobacteriaceae > Mycobacterium > Mycolicibacterium chitae. The sequence continues at coordinate 2,106,632 of NZ_LR134355.1, read as the reverse complement.
CAAGATAGCGGGGAGACTCGGGGATGGTGTAAGCCAGCGCGCCGTAGACGATCGCGGGCACCGCCATCATCAGGAACATCCACCGCCAGGCCGCCATGCCCAGCCACAGCTCCTGATCCGATCCCCCGGCCAGGTGCGCGAGCAGCCAGTCGACCGCCAGCGACAGGAAGATGCCGGAGACGATGGCCAGTTGCTGCAGCGATCCGAGCCGGCCGCGGATGTGCGGCGGCGACACCTCGGCGATGTAGGCGGGCGCGATCACCGAAGCCACGCCGACGCCGATGCCGCCGACGATCCGGAACAGCACGATCATCCAGATGCCGGTCGCCAGGCCCGTGCCGATGGCGCTGAGCAGGAACAGCACCGCGGCGATCTTCATCACCGCCAGGCGGCCGATCCGGTCGGCGAGCCGACCCGCGGTCATCGCGCCGGCCGCCGCGCCCAGCAGCGCCGAGGCGACCGCGAAACCCAGTGAGGCGTTACCGATCTCGAAGTGCTTCTGGATGGCGTCGACCGCGCCGTTGATCACCGCGCTGTCGTAACCGAACAGCAGACCGCCCAGCGCGGCCACCGACGCTATTCGAACGGCGCTCTGCCCGCTGGCGAACTGCTCGTCACCGACCGCGCGCTCGGACATCCGAATCCCTTCCGCCGACGCCAAATGCGTGATGCTCATCACATTTAAGCACCAGGGGGCGGGTCGGCGCGGCCAGACGCCTCAGCCGGCTTTGCGCACGTGCCGGTCGAGTTCGGCGTGCACCGTGCGCAGGTCCGCGACGGACAGTTCGCGCAGCGAGTCGACGTGGCGACGACGGAGGCTGCTGGGCACCGCCACCTCGTTGGGCACCACGATCACCGGGCAACCCGCGTCCTCGGCCGCCTCGGTGCCGGTCACCGAGTCCTCGATGGCCAGGCAGTGCCCCGGGTCGAGGCCGAGCAGGTGCGCCGCGCGCAGGTACGGGTCCGGCGCCGGTTTGCCGCTGGGCACCTCGTCACCGCAGACCGACACCGAAAAATAATGGCGGCCAATGCTGTTGAGCGCCTTCTCGGTGAGGTCGCGGCGGGTGTTGGTCACCAGCGCCATCGGCACCTCGGCCGCGGTGAGCGCATCCAATATCTCTTGGGCGCCGGCACACCACGGCAGGCCGGTCTCGAACAGCTCGCCGACGTAGTCGTGCATCCAGTCCGCGGTTTGCGCCATGTGCACGGGGTCGGGGGCCAGCCCGAGATCCGCGTAGATGATCGCGACGACCGAATCGCTGGAGCCGCCGACGGTCGAGTTGCGCAACTCCTGGCTCATCTCCCGGTCGTGGCGCCGGTAGAACTCCTGCAGGGCCTCATCCCAGAGCTTTTCGGAGTCGACGAGCGTGCCGTCCATGTCCCAGAGCACAGCGCGCATACCGGCGATTGTCTCATCGAAGCCCGCGGAAGCCGAAATCCTCGCGGCGTCGGTCGCCCTGATTACCGTGGAGGGCATGGCGATACTTGTGACCGGCGCCACCGGCAACATCGGCCGACGCGTGGTGGACCATTTGATTGAGCTGGGCGCCAAAGACATCCGCGCGCTGATCAGAAACCCGCGCAAGGCAGATCTGCCCGACGGGGTGACAGCGATCACGGGGTATCTCGGAGCGCCCGAATCGCTGCCGGCCGCACTTGACGGCGTGGAACGGATGTATCTGGCGCCGCTGCCGGCGACGCTGGACACCACGCTGGAGATGGTCAAGAGCGCGAAAGTGGACTACGTGGTGGCCCTGTCGGGCGCGGGCGACTGGCAGGAACACGCCGACAAGGTCACCGCCTCGGGGCTGACGCACACCCAGCTCGGGCCGGGCGAGTTCACTGACAACTTCACCATCTGGGCCGACCAGATCAGGACCACCCGCACGGTCCGGGATCCCTATCCCTCGGTGGTCGAGGCGCCGATCTCGATGGACGACATCGCACGCGTGGCGGCGACACTGCTGGTCGACCCCGACGACGCGCATCACGGGAAGATGTATCCGATCACCGGGCCGGTGGCGCTGACCCGCGCGCAGATCGCCGAGCAGGTCGGTGTGGGCGTCGGGGTGGCCGTCGCGTGCGAGCAGTGCAGCCGTGCCGACGGCGAGGCGGCGTTGCGCCCCGCCATGGGTGAGTACGCGCGCTGGTATCTCGATGAGATCGCGAAGGGCATCGACCGACCGCAGCAGGCCAACGCCCTGGTGGCCGAGCTGACCGGCACTCCGGCCGAGTCGGTCGCCCAGTGGGCGGCGCGCAACGCCGCGGTGTTCGGCTGACCCGCATCACTTTCTCGAAAAACGGGCCGGTCAGTCCTCCGGGTTGTATCCGAGGTTGGGCGCGAGCCAGCGCTCGGCCTCGGCCAACGTCCAGCCCTTGCGCTTGGCGTAGTCGGCGACCTGGTCCTGGGCGATCCGGCCGACGACGAAGTACTGCGACTGCGGGTGCGAGAAATACCAGCCGCTGACCGCGGCACCGGGCCACATCGCCATCGAGTCGGTCAGCTCGATACCGGTGCGCCTCTCGACGTCCATCAACTGCCAGATCGTCGTCTTCTCGGTGTGTTCCGGGCAGGCCGGGTAGCCGGGGGCGGGCCGGATTCCGACGTACTTCTCGCCGATCAGCGCGTCGTTGTCCAGCTGCTCGTCGGGCTGGTATCCCCAGAACTCCATCCGGACCCGCTGGTGCAACCGCTCGGCGAACGCCTCGGCCAGCCGGTCGGCCAGCGATTCCAGCAGGATCGCGCTGTAGTCGTCGAGATCGGCCTTGAACTCCATGATCTTGTCCTGGCTGCCCAGCCCGGCGGTGACGGCGAAGGCACCGACGTGATCGGCCAGGCCGGTGTGCTTGGGCGCCACGAAGTCGCCCAGGCTCCGGTTCGGGATGCCCGGACGGTGCTCACCCTGCTGACGCAGGTTGTGCAACGTGGTCAGCACCTCGGTCCGGGACTCGTCGGTGTAGACCTCGATGTCGTCGTCGACGGCGTTGGCCGGGAAGAACCCGATCACCCCGTTGGCGGTCAGCCACTTCTCCTTGATCAGGGTGTCGAGCATCTGCTGGGCGTCGTCGTACAGCTTGCGGGCGGTCTCCCCCGACGCCGGGTTGTTGAGGATGTCGGGGAAGCGGCCCTTCATCTCCCAAGCGTTGAAGAACGGCTGCCAGTCGATGAATTCGCGCAGCTCGGCAAGGTCGTAGTCAAGAAATTCACGTATCCCCGTCCCTTGCGCGGGCACCGGCGGGGTGTAGCCGTCCCATTCGATCGGCGTGCGGTTGGCCCTGGCCTTCTCCAGTGTCAGCATCGGCCGCTCGTTCTTCTGGGCGTGTCGTTCCCGCAGCGACGCGTAGTCCTTCTCGGTGGCTTCCAGCAGCGCCGGACGCTGCTTGTCGTCGAGCAGCGCGGCCGCCACGGGAACGGAACGCGAGGCATCTTTGACCCAGACCACCGGGCCGGACCGCCGCGGCGAGATCTTCACGGCCGTGTGGGCCCGCGAGGTGGTCGCGCCACCGATGAGCAGCGGGATCTCCAGACCGGCGCGTTCCATCTCGACGGCGAAGTTGCTCATCTCGTCCAGCGACGGGGTGATCAGGCCGGAGAGCCCGATGATGTCGGCGCTGTGTTCCTTGGCCGCATCCAGGATCTTCTGCGCCGGGACCATCACCCCGAGGTCGATCACCTCGAAGTTGTTGCACTGCAGCACAACCCCGACGATGTTCTTGCCGATGTCGTGGACGTCGCCCTTCACCGTCGCCATCACGATGGTGCCGTTGGTGTCCTTCGTTCCGGACGTGCCGGCCTCTTCCTTCTCGGCCTCGATGAACGGCAGCAGGTAGGCCACGGCCTTCTTCATCACGCGGGCCGACTTCACCACCTGCGGCAGGAACATCTTCCCGGAGCCGAACAGGTCGCCGACGACGTTCATGCCGTCCATCAGCGGGCCCTCGATCACCTCGATCGGACGACCGCCCGCGGCGTCGATCTCGGCGCGCAGTTCCTCGGTGTCCTCCTCGACGTGGGCGTCGATGCCCTTGACCAGGGCGTGGGTGATGCGCTCGCGGACCGGCTGGGAACGCCACTCGGCAGCGGTCGGATCCTCGGCCTTGTCCTTGGAGTTGAACCGCTCGGCGATCTCGAGGAGGCGTTCGGCCGCATCCTCGCGCCGGTTCAGCACGACGTCCTCGATGCGCTCCCGCAACTCCTCGTCGATCGAGTCGTAGGGCACCAGGGCACCGGCGTTGACGATGCCCATGTCCAGACCGGCCTTGATGGCGTGGTAGAGGAAGACCGCGTGGATGGCCTCCCGGACCGGGTTGTTGCCGCGGAACGAGAACGAGACGTTGGAGATGCCGCCGGAGAGATGCACCCCGGGCAGGTTCTCCTTGATCCAGGCGCAGGCCTCGATGAAGTCGATGCCGTAGGTCGCGTGCTCCTCGATCCCGGTGGCCAGCGCGAAGCAGTTCGGGTCGAAGATGATGTCCTCGGCCGGGAAGCCGACCTGTTCGGTCAGCACCCGGTACGCGCGCCCGCAGATCTCCTTGCGGCGCTCCAGGTTGTCGGCCTGCCCCGTCTCGTCGAACGCCATGACGACGACGGCGGCGCCGTACTTGCGGCACAGCCGGGCGTCGTGGATGAACTTTTCCTCGCCCTCCTTCAAGGAGATCGAGTTGACGATCGGCTTGCCCTGCACGTTCTTCAGGCCGGCCTCGATGACCTCCCACTTGGAGGAGTCGATCATCACCGGGACGCGGCTGATGTCCGGTTCGGAGGCGATCAGCCGGGTGAAGCGGTCCATCGCGGCGACGCCGTCGATCATGCCTTCGTCCATGTTGATGTCGATGACCTGCGCACCGACCTCGACCTGCTGCAGCGCCACCGACAGCGCGGTGTCGTAGTCCTCGGCCTTGATCAGGTTCCGGAACCGGGCCGAGCCGGTGATGTTGGTCCGTTCACCGATGTTCACGAACAGCGAGTTGTCGTCGATGTTGAGCGGCTCGAGGCCCGACAGCCGGGTCGCGACTGGAAGCTCGGGCACCTGACGCGGCGCCTTGCCCTCGACCACCTTCGCGATCTCGGCGATGTGCGCCGGCGTCGTCCCGCAGCAGCCACCGACCAGGTTGACGAAGCCGGCGTCGGCGAAGTCGGCGAGGTAGCCGGCCTGACGTTCCGGGGTCTCGTCGTACTCGGCGAAGGCGTTGGGCAGGCCCGCGTTCGGGTAGCAGGACACGAAAGTATCTGCGATGCGCGAGATCTCGGCGATGTACGGCCGCATCTCGGGTGCGCCCAGGGCGCAGTTGAGGCCGACGGCGAGCGGCTTGGCATGCCGGATCGAGTTCCAGAACGCCTCGGTGACCTGGCCGGACAGGGTGCGCCCGGACGCGTCGGTGATGGTGCCGGAGATGATCACCGGCCAGCGGCGGCCCCGCTCCTCGAACAGGGTCTCGAGGGCGAACACCGCGGCCTTGGCGTTGAGCGTGTCGAAGATCGTCTCGACGAGGAGAATGTCGGCACCGCCGTCGACCAGACCGTTGGCGGCCTCGAGGTAGGCGGCGACCAGTTGGTCGTAGGTGACGTTGCGGGCGCCCGGATCGTTGACGTCCGGCGAGATCGACGCGGTCCGCGTCGTCGGTCCCAGCACCCCGGCGACGTAGCGCGGCTTGTCGCCGGTGCTGAACTCGTCGCACGCAGCGCGGGCCAGCGCGGCCCCGGTGTAGTTCAGCTCGTAGCTGAGTTCGGCCATGCCGTAGTCCGACAACGAGATCGCGGTGGCGTTGAAGGTGTTGGTCTCGAGGATGTCGGTGCCCACCTCGAGGTACTCGCGGTGGATCGCCTCGATGATCTGCGGCTGCGTCAGGTTGAGCAGGTCGTTGTTGCCGACGAGATCGCTCGGCCAGTCGGCGAACCGTTCGCCGCGATAGCCGGCCTCGTCGGGCCGGTCGCGCTGGATGGCGGTACCCATGGCGCCGTCGATCACCATGATTCGCTGCCGCAGCGCGGCGGTCAGCTCCTCGGTGCAGTCGGGGCGAATGTTCGGCTGCACGGCGCTGGACTCGGATGTCTGCTGCTCAGGATTATTCACGCAACTCCCTCCCATGACGGAAGGCGTCCTTGACTCTGCCGAGCGTGGCGGATATTACGGGTGCCCGCCCCGAATAACCGTTGCAACGCCTCTCGACCCAAAAAGTCTACGTGGTCACCGGTTCGTCGTCGGGACACCCCACAGCCAGGGTGTTGCTCGTGGGCGTATTTCCGGCCCGAGGTCGTACGCTGGGTTGGTGACCTCGCCGGATTCCCGCAGAGTTGATCTGCCCGAACTCCACAACACCATCATTGTGGCGGCCTTCGAAGGCTGGAACGATGCCGGCGATGCGGCCAGCGACGCCGTTGCGCACCTCGACGCCATCTGGGAGGCGTCGGCGATCGTGGACATCGACGACGAGTCGTACTACGACTACCAGGTCAACCGCCCGGTGATCCGGCAGCTCGACGGCGTGACCAGGGAGTTGGTCTGGCCGTCGATGCGGGTCTCGCACTGCCGCCCGCCCGGCAGCGAGCGCGACATCGTGCTGATGCACGGCGTCGAACCCAACATGCGGTGGCGGTCGTTCTGCGCCGAACTGTTGGGGATCGCCGAGAAACTCGACGTGGACACCGTGGTCATCCTCGGCGCGTTGCTGGCCGACACGCCGCACACCCGCCCGGTTCCGGTGTCGGGCGCGGCGTACTCGTCGAACTCGGCCCAGTACTTCGGCCTCGAGGAGACCCGCTACGAGGGGCCGACCGGCATCGCCGGGGTGTTCCAGGACGCGTGCGTGGCCGCGGGCATCCCCGCGGTGACGTTCTGGGCCGCGGTCCCCCACTACGTGTCCCATCCGCCGAACCCGAAGGCCACCGTGGCGCTGCTGCGCCGGGTCGAGGACGTCCTCGACATCGAGGTGCCGCTGGCGGACCTGCCGCAGCAGGCCGAGGAATGGGAACAGGCCGTCACCGAGATGACCGCCGAGGACGACGAGGTCGCCGAGTACGTCGCGTCGCTGGAGGAGCGCGGCGACGCCGAGGTGGACCTGCACGAGGCGCTGGGCAAGATCGACGGCGACGCCCTGGCCGCGGAGTTCGAGCGCTACCTGCGGCGGCGCGGCCCCGGCGGCAGCCCCGGGTTCGGGCGCTAGAGCGCGATACCGAGCAGCGCGTCGACCGCGGTGGCCACCAACTTGGGTGCCTGCTCGTCGTGGCCGCCGTACTCCAGCGCGTCGGTACACCAGCCGTCCAGGGCCGTCAGCGCCCCGGGGGTGTCCAGGTCGTCGGCCAGGTAGCGCCGCACCCGCGCGAGCACGTCGGCGGCGTCGGGACCGGCGGGCAGCGCGACGGCCTCGCGCCAGCGGGCCAGCCGCTGCTGCGCGTCGGCGAGCACCTGCGGGCTCCAGAACCGGTCGGTGCGGTAATGCCCCGCGAACAGCCCGAGCCGGATGGCGCCCGGGTCCACCCCGTCGGCGCGCAGCTTCGAGACCAGCACCAGGTTGCCCAGGCTCTTGGACATCTTCTCGCCGTCCCAGCCGATCATCCCGGCGTGGACGTAGTGGCGCGCGAACCGGCGCTGCTCGGTGACCGATTCGGCGTGCGCGGCCGAGAACTCGTGGTGCGGGAAGATCAGGTCGCTGCCGCCGCCCTGCACGTCGAAACCCATGCCCAGGCGCGTCAGCGCGATGGCCGAACACTCGACGTGCCAGCCCGGCCGGCCCGGACCGAACGGCGACTCCCAGCTGGGCTCACCCTCGCGGGCGGCCCGCCACACCAGCGCGTCGAGCGGATCGGCCTTGCCGGCCCGGTCGGGGTCCCCGCCGCGCTCGGCGAACAGCGCGCGCATGGTGTCCTGGTCGTAGCCGGACTCGTAGCCGAACTGCTCGGTGGCGTCGGCCCGGAAGTAGACGTCGGGGAACTCGGCGTCGTCGACGGTGTAGGCCGCGCCGGAGGCCAGCATCTTCTCGACGAGTTCGATGACCTCGTCGATGGCGTCGGTGGCCGCGACGTAGTCCTGCGGCGGCAGCACCCGCAGCGCGCTCATGTCCTCGCGGAACAGCTGGGTCTCGCGGTCGCCGAGGTCGCGCCAGTGGATGCCGTCCCGGTCGGCCCGCTCGAACAGCGGATCGTCGATGTCGGTGATGTTCTGCACGTAGTGCACCTGATGCCCGGAATCCAGCCACATCCGGTACACCAGATCGAAGGCCAGATACGTCGCGGCGTGCCCGAGGTGGGTGGCGTCGTACGGGGTGATGCCGCAGACGTACATGGTGGCCGTGGGGCCCGGCGCGACGGGACGCACCTGCCGGTCCGCGCTGTCGAACAGTCGCAACTGCGGTGCCCGACCGGGCAACTCCGGAACTGAAGCGGCCGACCACGATTGCATAGCGTCGAACTCTATTCGGGTGTCCATGGGGCTCCTCAACTGGCCGACCGGATCGCGTCGAGCAGCACGTCAGCGAATTCGGCCCGGCACATCAGCAGATCGGGCAGGTACGGGTCGGGGCGGTTGTAGAGCATCGGGGCCCCGTCGAGGCGGGAGGCGTGCATGCCCGCGGCCTGGATGACGCCGCCCGGCGCGGCCGAGTCCCATTCCCACTGCCCGCCGGCGTGGATGTAGGCGTCGACGTCGCCGCGCACCACGGCCATGGCCTTGGCGCCGGCCGAGCCGATCCGGACCAACTCGAAGTCGACGTACTGCGACATCCGGTACAGCACGGCCGGCGGCCGGTTGGCGCTGGCGGTGATGCGGATGGGCGCGGCCGGGTCGCGGCGCGGGCCGGCGACCACGGTGTCGGACCGGAACACCTCGCCGCTGGCCGGCAGCGACACCGCGGCGTCGGTGATGCGCCCGTGCGGGCCGCCGACGCGCTGCCACAGCGCGATGTGCACGGCCCAGTCGGCGCGGCGGGGGGTGGAGTATTCGCGGGTGCCGTCGACGGGGTCGATGATCCACACCCGGTCGGACTGCAGCCGGCTCAGGTCGTCGGGGGCCTCCTCGGACAGCACCGCGTCGTCCGGGCGTTCGGCGGCCAGTCGACGCAGCAGCAGCTTGTTGGCCTGGCTGTCGCCGGCGTCGCCGAGCATCCACGGATAGTCGAAGCCGACCTCCTCGCGCATCGCCAACAGGAGATTTCCCGCGTCGACGGCCAGGTCGGCGGCAAGCGCGGCGTCGGTCTGGTTCTCGTTGCTGCCGCCCGCCTCTGTCACCGTGTCAGTATCCGCGATGAGCGTGCACGCTGTGGCCGGGGGCTGGGCTGACGGTAAATTCGGCACATGCGTACAACAGCGTCGGCGGCCGTGATCTTCCTGACCGCGGTTGCGCCGCTGGTCGCGTGTGGTTCCGAGGCGCCGCCGCGGACATTGACCGGCACCAGCTGGGAGCTGGTGTCCGTGCAGTCGATGGCCGACGCCGAGGCCACCGAGGTGCCCGACCCCACCAAGTTCACCGTCGAGTTCGGCGAGGACGGCAAGGCCTACTTCCAGCTGGACTGCAACCGCGGCAACGGCAGCTACACCGCCGAGCCCAGCGGCGACGGGGACTCCGGGTCGCTGACGTTCGGACCCATCGCCGTGACGCAGATGTTCTGCCCGCAGCCGTCGATGGACCAGCAGGTCACCAGCTCACTGGAGCACGTGCGGACCTACCTGTTCGCCGGCGATCAGCTGCACCTGTCGAAGCTGGCCGACGGCGGCATCCTGACCTGGCGCCCGGCCTGACTCAGAACGCCGGCCACGGGATGGGCCGGGAGCGGTTGGGCGCCGGCATCACCGGGTCGTCGAGCAACTCGCGCGCCCGAGCCCGCAGCGCGGCGATCTCCGCGCCGGTGACGTGCGGGGCCAACTGTTCGGCGAGCTCGCCGGCCAGGGCGTCCTGCACCTCGGCCACCGCTTCGAGGATGTCGTCGTCGACGGGCTTGCCGGCCCACCCCCACAACACCGTGCGCAGCTTGTCCTCGGTGTGCAGGCACAGGCCGTGGTCCACGCCGTAGACGCGGCCGTCGACGCCGGACAGGATGTGCCCGCCCTTGCGGTCGGCGTTGTTGACCAGGACGTCGAAGACCGCCATCCGCACCAGCCGCGGGTCGTCGGCGTGGATGAGCAGCACCTCGTCGCCGGCGTAGTCGTAGGCCCGCAGCACCGGCAGATAGCCGGCGGGCAGGTTGTCGACGGGGCACAGGTCGACCAGGTCGGGTCCGGCATCGGTTTCCCCGGGTGGGCTTTCCGGCTGGTCCACCCACTGCTGCACCATGCCCGGACCGGCCGGACCGGAACGAATGATGGTGTGCGGCACGATGTTCCAGCCCAGCGCGGCGGAGACCAGGTAGGTGCCCAGCTCGCGGCCGGCCAGCGTGCCGTCGGGAAAGTCCCACAGCGGTTGTTCGCCGCTGACCGGCTTGTAGACGCAGTGCGTGCGCTGCCCGTCGAGTTCGGCCTCGCACAGGAAGGTGGCGTTGCTGGCCGAGCGGATCCGGCCCAGCACCGTCAGCTCACCGTCGCGCAGGACCGCCGCGTGCTCAGGGCTGGGGGGCTCAGGGTTGGGGGTCATCGTCGGACCCGAACAGTTCGGCGCGCCGGTAGCCGTTGGTGCGCACGCAGATGTGACCGTCGGCATCCAGCGGTTCCTCGCACAGCGGGCAGGGCGGCCGACCCGCCGAGATCACCCGCTGGGAACGATTGGCGAACTGGCGCGCCGATTCCGGGCTGAGGAACACCCGCACCGCGTCGGGCCCCTCCTCGGCGTCGTCGAGCACCACTGACGCGTCGAACTCGGTGTCGGTGACCGCGAGCAACTCCACCACCACGGTCTGGGCCTCGGAGTCCCAGCCCAGGCCCATGGTGCCGACCCGGAACTCCGCGTCGACCGGCGTCTCGAGCGGGTTGAGGTCCTCGACGTCCGCGGACTCCGGCGGCAGCGGCGTGCCGAACCGGCGGTTGATCTCGACCAGCAGCGCACCGATCCGGTCGGCGAGCACCTCGACCTGCTGCTTCTCCAGGACCACCGAGACCACCCGGGTGTCGTGGACGGCTTGCAGGTAGAAGGTCCGGTTTCCGGGTTGACCGACGGTCCCGGCCACAAAGCGGTCGGGGGTCCGGAAGACGTGAATTGCACGGGCCATGGCGACCTCCAAAATACCGGCTCGCACCGGCGACGTCGGGATCAGTCCGTCGAGCCGCCGACGACGGCGTCGCCCGCGGCAGGGTTCTCTCCATTGGTTTCGGCGGCCGGCGGCGCACTGAGCACGTTGGCCAGCGCCGGCCCGGTGTGGTTGACGTGGACCACGAACGGCCGCACCGCCGTGTAGCGGATCACGCTGCACGACGCCGGGTCGGCGGTGATGCGCTGGAAGCCGTCCAGGTGCAGGCCGAGCGCGTCGGCGATGACGGCCTTGATGACATCGCCGTGGGTGCAGGCCACCCACAGCGCGTCGCCGCCGTGCGCCTCGGCCAGCCGACGGTCGTGTTCGCGGACCGCGGCGACCGCCCGGGACTGCACCGCGGCCAGCCCCTCACCGTCGGGGAAGATCGCGGCGCTGGGCTGCTGCTGCACCACCGACCACAGCGGCTCCTTGACCAGTTCGCCGATGGGGCGGCCGGTCCACGCGCCGTAGTCGACCTCGCTGATCCGCTCCTCGACCGTCGGCGCCAGCGACAGCGCCGCCGCCAGCGGTTCCAGCGTGCGCTCGCAACGCAGCAGCGGGGACCGCACCAGCGCCTTGATGGGCAGGGTCGCCAGCCGCTCGACCAGCGCGTCGGCCTGCTGGCGGCCCTTGTCGTCGAGATCGACGCCGGCGCTGCGGCCCGCCAGGGTGTGCGCGGTGTTCGAGGTGGAGCGGCCGTGCCGCAGCAAGATCACTGTCATGTCGCGCTCATCACTCCAGTTCCGAGAAGGATCAGTACCAGCACGCCGAGGGCCACGCGGTAGCCGACGAACCAGTACATGCTGTGCCGGGTCAGGAACCGCAGCAACCAGGCGACCGCGACGAAGCCCACCACGAACGCGATCAGCACCGCCACCAACAACTGCGGGCCCGTCGCGCTCATTCCCTCGCTGACCGGGGCGAACGCGTCCGGCAGCGAGAACAACCCGGAGGCGAACACCGCGGGGATGGCCAGCAGGAAGCCGAACCGGGCGGCCAACTCGCGGTCCACTCCCAGGAACAGCCCGGCGCTGATGGTCGCCCCCGAGCGCGACACCCCCGGCACCAGCGCCAGGCACTGGGCAAACCCGACGATGACCGCGTCGCGCCAGGTCAGCTGCTCGGCATGGCGGGTCTGCCGGCCGACGTACTCGGCGAGCGCGATGACCACCGAGAACACGATCAGCGCCGAGGCCACCAGCCACAGGTTGCGCGCGCCGCCGCGGATCACGTCCTTGAACAGCAGGCCCAGCACGCAGATCGGGATGGTGCCGATGATGACGAACCAGCCCATCCGGTAGTCGACGTTGTCGCGGCGGGTGGCGTCGAACAGGCCCGCGAACCACGCCCGCACGATCCGGACGATGTCCTTGGCGAAGTACAGCAGCACGGCGGCCTCGGTGCCCAGCTGCGAGACCGCGGTGAACGAGGCACCGGCGTCGTCGGAGAAGAACAGCCGCGAGGTGATCGCCAGATGCCCGGAGGAGGAGACCGGCAGGAATTCGGTGAGCCCCTGCACGATCGACAACACCACGACCTGCAGCCAGGACATCGCCGCCACTTCCACGCCGACGACCGTACCGTGGGCCGCCGGGACGGCTCAGCGTGCCGGGCGGGCGGCCGCCTCGGTGACCGCGTCGCGCACCGCGGCGATCAGGCTGCGCTCGTCGGCCAGGTCGACGCCCTTGCAGCTGCGAGTGGTCGAGGCCACCACGTCCTCGCGCTGCGGCACCGGGCCGGCCAGCCGCGGCCGGTAGATCTCGACCCGCAGGTCCTGATGGTCGTGCACGAGGAAGGCGAACGTCCGGCCGTCGCCGACGGAGCCGAAACCGCTGGCGTGGGGCCCGGTCGTGAGATCTTCCACGGCGAACTCGTCGCCCAGTCCGGTGTCTGCGCCCTGGGACATGGGCCCGACCATACCGCCGGGGTCGACCGGGGCGGTTGGTGGTGCCGGATAGAGTCTTTCGGCAGTGCTACAGCAACGAAGGTTCCCCGTGTCGGCCGCCGCCGTCCTCGCCGCGCTGGCCCTGCTGGGCGGCGTGGCGTGCTCCTCGGCGCCGGTCGAGCTGGCCCCGGCGACCATTCCCCCGGCCTCCCCCGCGCGTGCGCCGGCGCCCGCGCACGCGCCCGCGGGCACCGTGCGGCCGCTGGACGCGCCCGCGCAGGCCGCCGTGTTCGATCCGGGCGCGGACGCCCTGGTGGTGCTCAGCCCCGGCGCCGACGCCTCGGCGCCGGCCACGCTGACGGTGTTCGACACCGCGGCCGGTCCCGGACGGGTGATCGAGCTGCCCGGGCGGGCCATCGCGCTGGCCCGCGACGAGGACCGGCTCTACCTGTCGACCCGCGGCGGCTACTTCGTCGTCGACCCCACCGCGCCCGACGGCGCGGTCCGCCGCGTCGCGGTCCGCGAGCACGCCGACACCGTCTTCACCGCGCTGGACCGGCGCGCCGACGGCCGCATGGTGCTCGGCAGCGCCGACGGCGCGGTGGTCATCCTGGCGGCCACCGACGGCCCGGAGGCCGACGTCGGCGACTACCGCAAGATCTTCGCGCGGGTGGATTCGATTGTCACCGAAGGTGATACCGCGATGGTGCTGGACCGCGGCCAGACCTCGGTGACCGCGCTCGACGCCAACGCCGAGGTGGCCCAGGCGCTGCGCGCCGGCGAGGGCGCGACCACCATGGTCGCCGACCCGGCGGGCCGGATCCTGGTGGCCGACACCCGCGGCGGGGCGCTGCTGGTGTTCTCCGCCAACCCGCTGATCCTGCGGCAGCGCTACCCGGTGGCCTCGGCGCCCTACGGCCTGGCCGGCTCGAGCGAACTGGCGTGGGTGTCGCAGACGGCGGCCAACACCGTGGTTGGTTACGATCTGTCCACTGGAATCCCCGTGGAAAAGGTGCGTTATCCCACCGTGCAGCAACCGAACAGCCTGGCCTTCGACGACGCCACCGACACCTTGTACGTGGTGTCGGGATCGGGCGCGGGGGTCCAGGTGATCCGCGACGCGACGGGCTCGCCGTGACGAATCGGGCGGCGCGCGCGCGACTGCCGAGGGGCTGGGACCACGACCTGTCCGACGAGTACGAGTGGATCCCGCTGCGGCTGCCGCCGGACGTGACCCGCCTGACCGCCTCCACCCGGCTGTCCATCGAGGCCGAGTACCGCGGCTGGGAGCTGAGCAAGGTCCGGCTGTACACCGACGGGTCACGCCGGGTGTTGTTGCGGCGCAAAAAGACCCGCGTGCAGAATCCGCACGCCGAACCGATCCCGGGGCTGTAGATGTACCAGACGTTGCGCCGCGGGCTGTTCGCGGTGCCCGCCGAACGGATCCACACGGTGGTGTTCGGCGCGCTGCGCTCGGCGACCGCGTGGGGCCCACCCCGGCGCCGCCTGCACGCCCTGCTGGCCCCGCACGACCCAATCCTGGCCAGCACCGTGTTCGGCGTGCGTTTCCCGGGCCCGCTGGGGCTGGCCGCCGGGTTCGACAAGAACGGCGCGGGCCTGCACACCTGGGGCGCCCTCGGGTTCGGCTACGCCGAGGTGGGCACCGTCACCGCGCAGGCCCAGCCCGGCAACCCGCAGCCCCGGCTGTTCCGGCTGCCCGAGGACCGCGGCCTGCTCAACCGGATGGGCTTCAACAACCACGGTGCGGGCGCGTTGGCGCTGCAGCTGGCCCGCCATCGCCCCGACGTGCCGATCGGGGTCAACATCGGCAAGACCAAGGCGACCCCGCCCGAGCACGCCGTCGACGACTACCGCGCCAGCGCGCGCCTGCTCGGCTCGCTGGCGAGCTACCTGGTGGTCAACGTCAGCTCCCCCAACACCCCTGGCCTGCGGGACCTGCAGGCGGTGCAGACGCTGCGGCCCATCCTGCAGGCGGTGCTCGAGGAGACCGCCACCCCGGTGCTGGTGAAGATCGCGCCGGACCTCTCAGATTCCGATATCGACGAGATCGCCGATCTTGCAATGGAATTGGGCCTGGCCGGCATCGTCGCCACCAACACCACGGTGTCCCGCGAGGGACTGCGGACGCCCGGGGTCGACGCGCTGGGCGCCGGCGGGGTCTCCGGGCCGCCCGTGGCGCGCCGGGCCCTCGAGGTGTTGCACCGGCTGCACGCGCGGGCCGGCTCGGAGCTGGTGCTGATCAGCGTCGGGGGCATCGAGACCGCCGACGACGCCTGGGAGCGGATCACCGCCGGGGCCGCGCTGCTGCAGGGCTACACGGGATTCGTCTACGGCGGCGGCATGTGGGCCAAGAACATTCACGACGGGCTGGCCCAGCGGCTGCGCGCCGGCGGGTTCGCCTCGCTGAGCGAAGCGGTGGGCTCGGCCGCGCCGTAACCCACCGCTTCCGGTGCGTCAGCTACTTCTGTTCGTAGGTGCCGTGGATGACCGCGCGGGCGATGGCGTTCATGAACAGGTTGAAGCCCAGGTAGGCCGGCGAGGCGCTCTCGTCGATCTCGAGCTTCTCGACCTGCAGCGCGTGCACGGCGATGAAGTAGCGGTGCACGCCGTGACCGGCCGGCGGGGCCGCGCCGACGTAGCGGCGCATGCCGGCATCGTTGGCCAAGGTGATTGCGCTGCCGGGCAATTCGCTGCCGTCGCCGATGCCGGCGGGCAGCTCGGTGACCGTACCGGGCAGGTTGGCCACCGCCCAGTGCCAGAAGCCCGAGGCCGTCGGCGCGTCCGGGTCGTAGACCGTCACGGCGAAGCTGCGGGTCTCCTCCGGGAAGCCCGACCAGCTCAGCTGCGGGGAGACGTCCTCGCCGCCGGCCCCCATCAGGCCGCTGACCTGAGCGTTGTCCAGCGGGCCGCCGTCTTTCACCGAGGTCGAGGTGAGGGTGAAGCCGGGCAGTTTCGGCAGGTGATCGTAGGGGTTGTACGGGAACGCCATGGTTGCCTTTCTGTTGGGTTGTGTCGGGTCTAGCAGTTCTTCAGGAAGTGTTCGAGCACCTCGGTGCCGAAGATCAGCGCGTCGACGGGGACCCGCTCGTCGACCCCGTGGAACAGCGCGGAGAAGTCCAGTTCAGGCGGCAACTGCAGCGGTACGAAGCCAAAGCAGCGGATCCCCAGCCGGGCGAAGTGCTTGGCGTCGGTGCCCCCGGAGAGCATGTAGGGCACGGTGCGGGCCTCGGGATCGGTGGCCAGGATCGCGGCGTTCATCGCCTCCACCAGGTCGCCGTCGAAAGTCGTTTGGTACGAAGGCAGTTCGGTGATCCATTCGCGCTGCACATCGGGGCCGATGATCTCGTCGACCTCGCGTTCGAAGGCGGCCTGGCGCCCCGGCACCACCCGGCAGTCCAGCACGGCCTCCGCGGTCGCCGGGATCACGTTGGCCTTGTAGCCGGCCTTGAGCATGGTCGGGTTCGCGGTGTCACGCAGCGTGGCCCCGATGATCCGCGAGATGGGACCGAGCTTGGCGATGGTGCCGTCCAGATCGGGCGAATCCGGGTCGAAGGTGTAGCCGGTCTCCTCGGTGACCGCGGCCAGGAACTCGGCCACCGCCTCGTGCATGACGATCGGGAACTGGTGCCGGCCCAGCTTGGCGACCGCCTCGGCGACCGCGGTGACCGCGTTGTCGTCGTGCACCATCGAACCGTGCCCGGCGCGGTTGCGGGCCGTCAGGCGCATCCACAGCATGCCCTTCTCGGCGGTCTCGATCAGGTACAGCCGGCGTTCTCCCCCGTCGCGGCGCGGGATGGTCAGCGAGAAGCCGCCCACCTCACCGATGGCCTCGGTGATGCCCTCGAACAGGTCGGGACGGTGGTCGACGAGCCACTTGCAGCCGTAGGTGCCGCCGGCCTCCTCGTCGGCGACGAAGGCGAACACCAGATCGCGCGGCGGCACGATGCCGGCGCGCTTGAAGTGCCGCGCGACCGCGATCATCATGCCGACCATGTTCTTCATGTCGATGGCGCCGCGGCCCCACACGTAGCCGTCCTCGACGGCCCCGGAGAACGGGTGCACGCTCCAGTCCGCGGCCTCGGCCGGGACGACGTCGAGGTGCCCGTGCAGCAGCAGGGCCCCGCGCGCGGGGTCGGCGCCGCGCAACCGGGTGAACACGTTGGCCCGCCCGGGCGCGCCCGACTCGAGGTATTCACACTCGTATCCGACGGCCTCGAGCTGCTCGACCACCCACCGGGCGCATTCGGCCTCGCCCTTGGTGGTCTCCGGCACCCCGGTGTTGGAGGTGTCGAACCTGATCAGGGTGCTGACGAGGTCGACCACCTCGTCGACGGAGCGCAGCGGTGAGGTCACAGTGCCTGTCTACCAGTTGCGGGCCGCAATGCGGGGGTTGGGTTTGGGCCAACCGGACCCGATCCGTTAGCCTTAGCTGCCCACCGCGGACGCTTCCCGGTGGGTGATGTCCGAGTGGCGGAATGGCAGACGCGCTAGCTTGAGGTGCTAGTGCCCTATTAACGGGCGTGGGGGTTCAAGTCCCCCCTCGGACACCCAGTCAGTACACATCCCGCAGGTAGCGCTTCTCCGCGATCAGTTCGCGCTTGTAGTCCCGCGCGGCCTCCTCGCTCATCCGACCGTGGGTGCGGATGATGTCGGTCAGCGCCGTGTCGACGTCGCGGGCCATCCGGGCGGCATCCCCGCACACGTAGAAGTGCGCGCCGTCGGCCAGCCAGCGCCACAGTTGCGCGCCGGCGGCCCGCATCCGATGCTGCACGTAGACCCGCTTGGCCTGATCCCGCGAGAATGCCACGTCCAGGCGGGTCAGGATGCCGTCGTCGAGCATGTCCTCGAGTTCGGCGCGGTAGTAGAAGTTCTGCTCGCGGTGCTGATCGCCGAAGAACAGCCAGTTGCCGCCGGTGTGCCCGAGCGCGCGCCGCTCCTGCAGGAACCCCCGGAACGGCGCGATGCCGGTGCCCGGCCCGACCATGATCATCGGGGTCTCCGACCGTTGCGGGGGCCGGAAGTGCGGCGAGCGCTGCAGGAACACCTCCACCGGCGTATCCGCGGGCAGATCCGCCAGGTGGGTCGAGGCCACACCGCCGCGCACGGCCCCTTCGGGGCTGCGGTAGCGCAGCACCGAGACCGTCAGTTGGATCTCGTGGGGGCTGACCAGCGGGCTCGACGAGATCGAGTACTGCCGCGGGGTCAGCCGCACCAGCACCTCCTGCCACTCCTCGGGGTCGGCGCGGACGGCGAAATCCCGGACCACGTCGAGGCCGTTGCGGTCGACCAGCCACTTCTCCAGCGCGTCGCGGCGGCGCAACCGCTTGGCCCGGGCGCGGTCGGTGGTGCGCTCGGCCAGGAAGTCCAGCAGGTTCGGCGTCACCTTGGCGATGTCGTAGTGCGACGTGAGCGCCTGGCGCAGTTCGGTTTCGGCGCCGTCGACGACGACGGTGGCCGCGCCGGAAAGTCCGGTGGCGGCCAGCCACTCGTCCACCACGGCCGCATTGTTGGCGACATAGACGCCCAGGGAATCCCCCGCGGCGTACTCGACGTCGTGGCCGCTGATGTCGAAGCCGAACTGGCGAACCTCCTTGGCCGCGGTGCCCGGGGTGAGGAGTCGGTTGCGGCACAGCGGGGCGGCGATCGGCCGGGTGCGGGTGAAGGGTGCGGGCCCCGACGGCGCTGCGCTGGGCGCCGAGTCCGGCGAAACCCCGAGCAGCTCAACAACTTTGTCGGTCCAGCGGCCCAGCGGCTGCTCCTCGTGCACCTCGTGGTCGGCGCGGTCGAGCAGGCGGGTGGCGCCCAGTTCGGCCAGCCGGGCATCCAGCACCCTGGCGTAGCCGCAGAAGTCGGCGTAGGCGCGGTCGCCGAGGCCGAGCACCGCGAAGCGCACCCCGGCCAGCGACGGCGCCTCCGGTGCGGACAGCCGGGCCCAGAAGTCCGCGCCGTTGTCCGGCGGACCCCCGTCGCCGAAGGTGCTGGTGACGACGAGCACCTCCCCCGCGGCCGTCAGATCGCTCAGCGCGGTCTGGTCCAGCGTCCGCAGCCGCACCCCGCCGAGCCGCCCGCCCAGGGCACCGGCGAGTTCCTCGGCGTTGCCGGTCTGCGAGGCCCACAGCAGCAGCGGCCCGCCCGGCTCGGGGGCGGCCGCGACAGGGGCGGCTGCCGGGGTCGCTTCGACGGGCGCGGAGACCAATTCGAGCCGCACCGCGCAGACCTTGAGTTCGGGCTGCAGCGATTCGGCGTCCACCGCATCGTTGGTGACGGTGTTGATGGCGAAGCGCCTGCCGTCGGCGTCGTCCCAGTGGAACGGCGCCCAGACGCTGCCGGGACGGACCCGGTCGGTCAGCACGGCCGGCAGCACCGCCGTACCGCGCCGCGACCGGATCGCCACCTCGGCACCGTCGACGATGTCCAGCGCCGCGGCGTCGTCGGGGTGGATCTCGACGAACGGTGACGAGTTGAGCCGGTTCAGCTTGGCCACGTTGCCGGTCTTGGTCATCGTGTGCCACTGGTGTTGCAGGCGACCGGTGTTGAGCACCAGCGGGTAGTCGTCGTCGGGCATCTCCGCGGCGGGCAAGTGCGGGCGCGGATGGAACACCGCGCGGCGGCTGGGGGTGGCGAACGCCAGCCGCGGCCGGTGCCCGTCGGCGTCGACGAACAGCTCCTGGGAGACCCCGTCGTTGAGGTAGCGGATCGGGTTGCGGTCGTCGTCCCCCGGGATCTCGGGCGGGCACGGCCACTGCAGCGGGGTTTCGCGCAGCCGCTCGTAGCTGGCCCCGCGCAGGTCGTAACCGGTTGCGGGATTGTGGAATCGACGGATCTCGTCGAAGATCTGCTCGCTGGACTTGTAGTCGAACTGCTCACCGAATCCGAGGTGGCGGGCCACCCCGCAGATCAGCTCCCAGTCGGGGCGCGCATCGCCGAGGGCCGGGACACTCTGCTGCAGCAACGTCAGGTTCCGCTCGGAATTGACCATCACCGCATCGGATTCGGCCCACAGCGCCGCCGGCAGCACGATGTCGGCGAAGCGGTTGGTCGCGGTGTCGGCATAGGCGTCCTGGGTGATCACCAATTCGGCCGCGCGCAACCCGGCGATCACCGCGTCGCGGCGGGGCACCGTCACCGCCGGGTTGGTACAGATGATCCACGCGGCCTTGATCTCGCCGGTGCCGAGCCGGCGGAACATCTCGATGGTGCCCGGTCCGACGTCGCTGCGGATGGTGCCCGGGTCGAGCTCCCACTGCGCCTCGACGAAGTCGCGGTCGGCCTCGGACAGCACCGAGCGCTGGCCCGGCAAACCCGGTCCCATGTAACCCATTTCGCGCCCGCCCATCGCGTTGGGCTGCCCGGTCAGCGACATCGGCCCGGATCCGGTGCGACAGAGGGCGCCGGTGGCCAGGTGCAGGTTGCAGATCGCGTTGGTGTTCCACGTCCCGTGCGTGCTCTGGTTCAGTCCCATCGTCCAGCACGTCATCCACTCCCCCGCCGCGGTGATCATCGCCGCGGCGGCACGGATGTCGGCGACGTCCAGTCCGGTGATCTCGGCGACGCGCTCCGGCGGGTAGTCGGCGAGGAACGCCGGCATGGCGTCCCAGCCCTCGGTGTGTTCGGCGATGAAGTCCCGGTCGATGTCACCGGCCTCGACCAGCAGGTGCAGCAGCCCGTTGAGCAGCGCCAGGTCGGTGCCGGGCCGGATCGGCAGGTACAGGTCGGCGTTCTCGGCGGTGGCGGTGCGCCGCGGGTCCACCACGATCAGCCGGGCTCCGGCCCGGACCCGATCCATCATGCGCAGGTGCAGGATCGGGTGGCAGTCGGCCAGGTTCGCGCCGATCACCAGGAACAATTCGGCCGCCTCGAAGTCGGCGTAGGAGCCCGGCGGGCCGTCGGAGCCCAGCGACTGCTTGAAACCGGTTCCGGCGCTTGCCATGCACAGCCGCGAGTTGGACTCGATGTGCACGGTCCGCAGGAATCCCTTGGCCAGCTTGGTGGCCAGATACTGGGCCTCCATCGACATCTGACCCGAGACATACAGCGCGACCGCGTCGGGGCCGTGTTCGTCGACGATCGCCCGCAACCGCGCGCCGGCCTCGGCCAGCGCCTCGTCGACGTCGACCGGCACGGCCTCGGCGGCGCGGTCGGGGCGGCGCAACGCCGTGGTCAGCCGCCCGTCGGTAGCGGCCATCAACTCGGCGTGGGTGGCCCCCTTGGTGCACAGCCGGCCGAAGTTGGCCGGATGCAACCGATCCCCGGAAACCCGGGCGATCACCGGCCGACCGGTGTCGGCGTCGGGGCGGGTCTCGACCGAGATCCCGCACCCCACACCGCAATACGAGCAGGCCGTCCGCGTCGTCGTCGTGGTCGTGGTCATCGTGGTGCTCGCCCCGCCGGGACCGGCGCGCTCTCCCCGACCGGGCGGGCCCGCGGGGCCTGCAGGCGCAGGAACACGCACCAGGTGACGACGGCGCACACCACGTAGAAGCCGAGGAACACCCAGAACGCGTTGGTGGCGGACTTGGCGTCGCTGACGTAGGAGGCGCGCAGCACGATGTTGATGAACACCCCACCCAGGGCGCCGACGGCCCCGGCGAACCCGATCAGCGCGCCGGACATGCTGCGCGACCAGGCGGCCTTACCGGCCCGATCCAGGTCGTCGCGCCCCTGCGCCTTGGCCTCGAAGATGGACGGGATCATCTTGTAGGTCGAGCCGTTGCCGATCCCGGACAGCACGAACAGCAGGATGAATCCCGCCACGTAGGCGCCCATCTGGGCGCCCGTGGGCGCGCCGCTGCGGGCGTCGTCGGCCATCCCGGTGGCCACCAGGATGCCCGCGGCGAAGGTCATCGCGACGAACGTGTACAGCGTGATTCGCCCGCCGCCGATCCGGTCGGCCAGCTTGCCGCCGTAGGGCCGGGCGATCGAGCCCAGCAGCGGTCCGAGGAAGGCGATCTGGGCGGCGTGCAGCGCGGCCTGGGCCGGCGTCTCCCCACCGGCCAGGAAGTTGATCTGGAGCACCTGCCCGAACGCGAAGGAGAACCCGATGAACGACCCGAAGGTGCCGATGTACAGGAAGCTCATGACCCAGGAGTGTCTGTGCCGCAGCGCTTCCGCCAGGGCGCCGAGGTTGGACCGTTGGTTGCGCAGGTTGTCCATGAACAGCGCGGCCCCCAGGGCCGCCAGGCTGACCGCGACCAGATACGCCGCGCAGACGATCTCGGGCCGGGTGTTGCCCACCGTGGCGATCACCAGCAGCGCCACCAACTGGATGACCGGCACGCCGATGTTGCCGCCGCCGGCGTTCAGGCCCAGCGCCCAGCCCTTGAGCCGCTGCGGGTAGAACGCGTTGATGTTCGTCATCGACGAGGCGAAGTTGCCGCCGCCGAGACCGGCGAACGCCGCCACCACCAGGAACGTCGTGTAGCTGGTGCCGGGCGAGGCGATGAAGTACCAGGTCAGCGCGGTCGGGAGGAGCAGCAGCAGCGCGCTGAACACGGTCCAGTTGCGCCCGCCGTAGCGCGCCGGGGCCACCGTGTACGGGATCCGCATGAACGCCCCGACCAGGGTTGGCACGGCCACCAGGTAGAACTTGCCCGCGGCATCGATGCCGTAGACGTCCTCGGGCATGAACAGCACCATCACCGACCAGATCGACCAGATGGAGAAGCCGACGTGCTCGGCGACGATCGACCAGATCAGGTTGCGCCGCGCAATTGTTCTGTTGCCGGCCTCCCAGGCCTCGACATCCTCGGCATCCCAGTCCTCGATATCGCGGTTTCGGCGCAACGACAGTGCTGACATCTGGGCCCTCCGGGGTGGTTTCGGTGACGCGTGCCCCAGGTGTACCGAGCGGCAATGCCGCACCCATTGCACCGGCGTGACCGCGGTGTCACCAGTGCCTCACACCCCTGCCCGCCCCGTCGTGAGCCAGCCGAGTCCCGCGGGTCCGGCTAATGTCGAGGGATGACCGGCGAAGCCGAACTCCTGGCCCTGCGCGGGATCGTGGACGAGCTCCTGGACCACCTCGGCGAGGCCGAGCAGGCCTGGGCCGACGGCATCGCGCAGACCGCCCCCGAGTACCGGGATTCG
Organism: Mycolicibacterium chitae; assembly: GCF_900637205.1. NCBI lineage: Bacteria > Bacillati > Actinomycetota > Actinomycetes > Mycobacteriales > Mycobacteriaceae > Mycobacterium > Mycolicibacterium chitae. Next base: position 2,083,486 of record NZ_LR134355.1, on the reverse strand, counting down.
GCGCGAAACATGGTGCACTACTTGGCGATCCGCCAGCACGACCTGCGCGAGCTGCAGGGCCAGCTCGCCCGGTTGGGCCTGTCCTCGCTGGGTCGCAGCGAACCCCACGTGCAGGCCACCCTGCGCGCGGTGCGGGCCGCGCTGACCGCGATGGTCGGCGACGACGGCTGGTCACCGCCGGAGCCCAGCGCAGTGCCGTTGGACGAGGGCACCGCGCTGCTGGTCAAACACGCGACCGCGCTGCTGGGCCCGGCCCCGGAGCACCGGGCGAGCCGGATCATGGTGACCATGCCGACCGCGGCGGCCACCGACTCCGCGCTGGTCACCGGCCTGCTGGAGGCCGGAATGGACGGCGCGCGCATCAACTGCGCCCACGACGACCCGAACACCTGGCGGGCCATCGCCGCCAACGTGCGCCGGGCCGCCCGCGCGACCGGCCGCACCTGCTTCATCGCCGCCGACCTGGCCGGGCCGAAGGTGCGCACCGGCGCGTTGGAACCGGGGCCGCGGGCGAAGCTGCGGCTGCACCGCGGCGACGTCCTCGAGCTGACGGCGGATTGCGCCCCTGCCCCGGTGGACTCGCCCACTGCGCGGATCGGATGCACCCTGCCCGAGGTGATCGACGCCGCCGAGATCGGGCACCGGGTGCTCTTCGACGACGGCAAGATCGCCGGCAAGGTGATCGAGAAACAGCCCGGGATCCTGCGGATCGGCATCACCCACGCCGCGGCCAAGGGCTCGAAGTTGCGCGCCGACAAGGGCATCAACCTGCCCGACACCACCCTGTCGGCGTCGGCGCCCACCCAGCAGGACCTGGTCGACCTGGCCGTCGCGGCGGAGTTCGCCGATCTGGTCGAGATGTCGTTCGTGCGCGATCCCGGCGATGTCGAACTGCTGCTCGACGAACTGGAGCGCCTCGGCGCGCAGGCCATGGGACTGGTGCTCAAGATCGAGACACCCAGCGCGTTCGAACATCTGCCGCGGCTGCTGATCGCCGCGATGCGCCGCCCCAAGGTGGGGGTGATGATCGCGCGCGGTGATCTGGCGGTGGAATCCGGCTACGAACGCCTCGCCGAGGTCCAGGAGGAGATCCTGTGGCTGTGCGAGGCCGCGCACCTGCCGGTCATCTGGGCGACCCAGGTGCTCGAGCAGCTGGCCAAGACCGGCAACCCGTCCCGCGCCGAGATCAGCGACGCCGCGATGAGCGAACGCGCCGAATGCGTGATGTTGAACAAGGGGCCCTACATCCGCGACGCCGTCACCGCGCTCGACGACATCCTGCGCCGGATGAACGAGCACCAGAACAAGAAGGTGCAGCTACTGCGGCCGTTGCGGTCCTGGCAACCCGGCGGATGAGGCACCATCGGAGGACATGCGCGTGCGCGCATCGGTGCGACGGAAGGGGATGTCGATGGCGACCAACGAACAGGGCACCGTACTGACCTGCGCCCACGAGGGCTGCGGCTGCCGGGTGCGGATCGAAGCCCCGTGCAACTGCGCGGATTCCGGTGGCAGCTACCGCTGTACGTGCGGCGCCGAACTGGTCCCCGTCGAGTAGCCCGCATGTCCGCCGCGAGGCAACCGGCCCGCTACCGCGACCGCAGCGAGGCCGGACAGGCCGTGCTGGCGGCGCTACGCGCCACCGACGCCGCCCGCGGGGGCGACGAGATCCTGGTCGTGGGTCTGGCCCGCGGCGGGGTGCCGGTGGCCGCCGAGGTGGCGCGCGGCCTGGGAGCCGACCTCGACGTCGCGGTGGTGCGGAAGCTGGGCGCACCGGGCCACGAGGAGTTGGCCCTCGGCGCGATCACCCGGGACCGGATGGTGCTCAACGACGCGGTGGTGCGCTCCCTGGGCATCTCACAGGACGCGCTGGATTCCGTGGTCGCCGCCGAGCGCCGCGAACTGCTGCGCCGCGAGACGGCCTACCGGGGTGGTCGGCCGCCGGCGCCGATGCGCGGCCGGGTGGTGATCCTGGTCGACGACGGCATCGCGACCGGGGCCACCATGCGCGCGGTGGCGCTGGACGCCCGGGATCGCGGGGCGGCGCGGATTGTCATCGCGGTGCCGACCGCGCCGGACAGCGCGGCGGCCGAATTCGGGGACGTCGCCGACGAGTTCGTCTGCCCGCACACGCCGAATCCGTTCCTCGCCGTGGGGTTGTCCTACGAACGGTTCGATCAGACCAGCGACGATCAGGTGCGCGACCTGCTGGGTTAACCGGTGCTGGGCTTGTCCGCCTCGGTGGCCGGATCGGTGGGTTCGGCCACCTCGTCGGGCAGTTGTTCCTCGGGATAGTCGGCGTCGAAGGTCTGATAGGTGGCATCGACGCTGTCGGCGTCGGGGTCCACCTCGTCGTCGGCCGGGGCCGGCTCCGGCGTCGGCTCACCGGCGCGCTGCTTCTCCCGGATCGCGTCCACGATGAGCAGGATGACCCCGATGACGCTGGCCGCGATGCAGACCCAGGCGATCACTTCATTGCTGGTCACCACGGCCGTCACCAGGGCTGCGAGCCCGATGACCGCCAGGACCAGGGCGACGATCAGCATCGCGTCCTCCCTGCCGGGCGTTTAGTTGGCGCCGCGGTTGAACTGGTTGAAGTTGCCCTCGCCGGCGCTCGAGTCGACCGGGGCCGCTGAACCGCGCTGGCCGAGCTCCTCGAGCTGCGATTCCAGGTAGGTCTTGAGCCGGGTGCGGTATTCGCGCTCGAACGTGCGCAGCTGCTCCAACCGGCCCTCGAGCACGGTGCGCTGCTGGTTGATGGTGCCCATGATTTCGGAGTGCTTGCGCTCGGCGTCGGCCTGCAGGGCGTCGGCCTTCTCCTGGGCCTGCCGCAGCTGGGTCTCCGACCGGGTCTGCGCGTCCGACAGCATGGCGTCGGCGCGGGACTTGGCGTCAGCGACCGTGGTCTCCGCGGTCCGCTTGGCCTCGCTGATCATCGCGTCGGCGTTCGCGCGGGCGTCCGCGAGCAGCTTGTCGGACTCCGCCTTGGCGGTGCCGGTGAGCCGATCGGCGGTGTCCTGGGCCAGCGCCAGCACCTTGGCGGCCTTGACGTGTGCCTCTTCGCCGGCGGGAGCCGCGGCCGCCGCAGCGGGCGGCGGCGCCGGGGTCGGGGGCTCGTACACCGGCTGCGCGGGTTCGGGCTCGGGTTCGGGCGTGTACAGCGGCACGGCCTGGGCGGACTGACCGCCGCCACCGGCGCGGGCGCTGGCGAGTTCCTGATCGAGTTCGCTGACGCGCTGGCGCAGATCGGCGTTTTCCTCGATGAGGCGGGTGAGCTCGTTTTCCACCAGGTCGAGGAAAGCGTCGACCTCGTCCTCGTTGTAGCCACGCTTACCGATGGGCGGCTTGCTGAACGCGACGTTGTGGACGTCGGCTGGTGTGAGCGGCATTTTCTGCCCCCTTGAGTCTGTACGGTCAAACCGGTCTGACAAGTTTAGGACGAGCTACCAAGTTGGTAGCCCAGACTGTAACTGGCGTCCATCCTGTCACACCAGAACCGTCGGTTGCTCAGCAGCCCGATAATTAAGAACGAATTTCAATCTTCGCGCAGAGTTTTGCGCGACGACTCCGGCGCCTCACATCGCCGCGGTGAAGGCCAGTCGCATGCCGATGAACGCCAACAACAGCAGCACCATGATCGACAGGTCCAGGCGCACCGCACCCAGGTTGAGCGGCGGAATCAGCCGACGCAGCAGCTTCACCGGCGGGTCCGTGAGCGTCATGATGATCTCCAGGATCACCACCGTCGGGCCCTTGGGATGCCAGTCGCGACTGAAGGATCGGATGAACTCGACGACGATCCGCGCGATGAGGAGCAGCCAGAAGATGAACAGCGCGAAACCCAGGATTTCGAAGAAAATCTTCAACCTTGAGCGACCTAACTGACGAGGTTGGGATGCTGCCGACACCGGTCGGTCGACGCCTCGGTCAGCTTACCGGCTGGTGGAACCGCTACGCGTAGAAGCCGGCCTCGGCCATCTTGCGACGCTCCTCGGGGGTCACCTCGACGTCGGCGGGCGACAGCAGGAACACCTTGGTGGCCACCTTGTCGAACGATCCGCGCAGCGCAAAGGCCAGGCCGGCGGCGAAATCGACCAGCCGCTTGGCGTCGGCGTTGTCCATCGAGACCAGGTCCATGATCACCGGCGTGCCGTCGCGGAAGCGCTCGCCGATGGTGCGCGCCTCGCTGTAGTCCTTGGGGCGCAGCGTGGTGATCTTCGACAGCGGGCTGCCCTCGTCGAACAGCATCGCCATCCGCCGCGGGTCCATGGCCAGCGCGCCGCGGGTCGGACCGCGCAGCGCACCCAGGCGCGGCGGCGGCGCCGAGCGGTCGAACTCGCGCGGACGGAACCGCTCCTCGGCGTATCCGCCGCGGTAGGCGCCGGCGTACTCGGGCTCGTCGTCGTACTCATGCTCGCGCTCGGGGTAGCGCCCCCGCTCGTAGCCGTCGTCGAAGCGCTCCCGGCGCGGGTAGGGGCGGGCGCCGCGGTCGTCGTCGTCGTAATACTCGTCGTCGTAGTCCTCCAACGGTGCCATCCCGAAGTAGGCCTTGACCTTGTGAAGTGCGCTCATCGTGGACCCTCTCGATGGTCTGAAAGTCTTGGTGCCTGTGATGAAGATGTGACTGGAGTGACTACTCACGGTGACGTTAGCGGTCGTGGGCCCATAAGCGCGGTACCGACACGCACGCAAGTTGATCCGTGTTTCACGGCAATTTCCAGATCCTGGGTCATCCCCGCGGACAGCCCCAGGCGCTGCGCAAACCCGTCCTGAACTCGACGAAGCTCGGCGGCCAGGGCCGCGAAGGCCGCGTCGGGGTCGGAGTCCAGCGGCGGCACGCCCATCAGCCCGACGAATTTCAGGCCCTCGGCGGCATCGACCTGCGCGCACAGCGCGTCCACCTCGGCCGGCGCGTTGACGTCCACCCCGCCGCGCGAGACGTCGCCGTCGAGACTGATCTGGACGTAGACACCGAGCGGTTCGGCGCGGTGGCCGGCCGCCAACGCGTCGGTGGCCCCGCGGTCCAGCGCGGCGGCCACCCGGGCGCTGCTGACGGAATGCACCACCGCGGCCCACGTGGCGATCGAGCGCGCCTTGTTCCGCTGGATCTGCCCGACCATGTGCCACCGGACGTCGGCCGGCCAGGCCGGGTCGCGGCGCGCCTCCTCGATCTTGGCGCGGGCCTCCTGATCGCGCGCCTCGCCGAAGGACCGGCAGCCCAGGCCCGTGAGAATGTTGATATCGGCGGCCGGAAAGAATTTGGTGATCGGCAGCAATTCAATTTCTTCGACTTTGCGGCCGGTATTCTCCGCGACCGTTGATAAACGACTTTTCAGCAAAGTCAAAGAATTTGCCAGCTCAATGCGCCGGTCCGTCGATTCGGTCATTCGACCCACACCAACGAGGCGAGCCGACCGGTCGGCGCGCCGCGGCGGTGGCTGAACAACGCCTTGTCGGCCACCGTGCAGCGCGGGTCGACGTCGATGGCCGCCACGCCCAAATCCTTGAGCTGACGGACGATTCCGGCGCGCAGATCCAGCCCCGGGGTGCCCTTGGCGGTGACGGTCCGGCTGCCGGGCAGGGCGGCCTCCACCTCGTCGGCCATGGCGGCGGGCACCTCGTAATTGGTGCCGCTGACCGCCGGACCGAGCAGCACCGAGATGTCGGCCAGTTGCGCCCCGGCCCGCAGCATGGCTTCGACGGTGCGCGGCACGACGCCATTCTGGGCGCCGACCCGGCCGGCGTGCGCCGCGCCCACCACTCCGGCGCGGGCATCGGCGAGCAGCACCGGGACGCAGTCGGCGGTGACCACGGCCAGCGCCAGCCGCGGCGTCGCGGTCACCAGCGCGTCGGTGTCCTCGACCCGGGGGCGCGGTCCCTCGACGGTCTCCACCCGGACGCCGTGCACCTGATGCATCCAGATGACCCGGTCCTCGCCCAACCCGGTGGCGGTGGCCAGCCGGCGGCGATTGGCGGCGACGGCCGCCGGGTCGTCACCGACGTGATCGCCCAGATTGAACGTGTCGTACGGCGGGGTCGAGACGCCGCCGGACCGCGTGGTCGTCACGCGTCGTACGCGAAACACCCGTCAGTGGCGCATGAAGGGCGGCACGTCGACGTCGTCGTCGGCGATGCCACCGTCGTCAGGGCCGTCACCGCCGCCGACGCGGACCGTGGCGCCGTTGGAGTGCGGCGGGACGCTGGCCGCGTCCACCGGCTCGAACAGCGGCGAGCTCACCTTGCCGGCCTTGCCGGGGGCGATCGGCTGGGCGCCGGTGCCGGTGCCGGTGCCCGATCCCGGCGCGGCGCCTGGGCTCACCACCGGTTTCCGACCGGCCGCACCGGCCTCGAAGCCCGCCGCGATCACGGTCACCCGCACCTCGTCGCCCAGCGAGTCGTCGATGACGGTGCCGAAGATGATGTTGGCGTCCTGATGGGCGGCGTCCTGGACCAGCGAGGCGGCCTCGTTGATCTCGAACAGACCCAGGTCACTGCCGCCGGCCACCGACAGCAGCACGCCCTGGGCGCCCTCCATCGAGGCCTCGAGCAGCGGCGAGTTGATCGCGATCTCGGCGGCCTTCAGGGCACGACCGTCCCCGCGCGCGGCCCCGATGCCCATCAACGCGGTGCCGGCCCCGCTCATGACGCCCTTGACGTCAGCGAAGTCGACGTTGATCAGGCCCGGTGTGGTGATCAGGTCGGTGATGCCCTGCACGCCGTTGAGCAGCACCTCGTCGGCGCTGCGGAACGCGTCCATCAGCGAGACGGCCGCGTCGCCCATCTGCAGCAGCCGGTCGTTGGGGATCACGATGAGGGTGTCGCAGCTCTCCCGCAGCGCGGTGATGCCGAGTTCGGCCTGATTCGAGCGGCGCTTGCCCTCGAACGAGAACGGCCGGGTGACGACGCCGACGGTCAGCGCGCCGAGCTTGCGGGCGATGGTGGCCACCACCGGCGCGCCGCCGGTGCCGGTGCCGCCGCCCTCACCCGCGGTGACGAACACCATGTCGGCGCCGCGGAGCAGCTCTTCGATCTCATCCTTGGCGTCCTCGGCGGCCTTGCGCCCGACCTCGGGGTCGGCACCGGCGCCCAGGCCACGGGTGGAATCGCGGCCCACGTCGAGCTTGACGTCGGCGTCGCTCATCAACAACGCCTGCGCGTCGGTGTTGATGGCGATGAACTCGACGCCCTTGAGGCCCTGTTCGATCATTCGGTTGACGGCATTGACGCCGCCGCCGCCGATGCCGACCACCTTGATGACGGCGAGGTAGTTGTGCGGGGGGGTCATGGTCTTCCTCCCATGGGACGATTGCTTGCCGATCTGGCGCCGAACCTCTTGACCGGCAAACCCTCAACCTCAACCATAGGCTTAGAGTTATGTCAAGTAGTTCTGCGTAACCAAGACGGTATGGGTGGTACGGCAGCTATCCCGGCAGGCGCGCCGACGTGTCGGCCGGCAATTTTCGTCCTACTTGACGGTAGGGAGATCCGGACTCGACACGTCGTAGGTGTGTCCGGGCTGCGTCAGCAACGCCGCGAGCTTCTCGGCCTTCTCCTCGGTGCGCTCATGAGTGCCCCACACCACTTCCCTGCCGTCGGTCAGGATCAGCGTGATCGAGGCGACCGACGGTGCCGCCACCCGGCCCACCTGACCGGCCACCTCGGGCCGCAGCGAGGTCAGCACCGCCAGCGCCGCCTGGGTCGGCGGATCCGTCGGTCCCGGGTTCGCCACCTCCAGGTACGGCAGCGACGGCGGCGGCGGTGCCGTCGCGAAGTCGACGCCGTCGCGGTCATACAGGTGCGGGCCGTCGGGGAAATCCATCACCGCGACCGGCACCCGTTCGGCGATGGTGATCCGCAGCGTCGAGGGGTACTCGCGCTGCACCCGCGCGCTGGCCACCCGCCGGATGGTGGCCACCCGGTCGGCCACCTCACCGGTGTTGACCTGCAGCAGCGGGGTGCCCAACGGGACCGCGGCGACCGCCGTCACCTCCTCGATGGGCACCTCGGCGGTGCCGACCACGGCCACCGCGCGCACCGACATCACCGGCGTGAAGTACAGGATCGAGCCCACCCCGACGCCGAGGATGATCAGCAGCACCGTCAGCAGCACCGCGCGCAGGCCGCGGACCTTGCCGCGGCCGGTCGGGGCGGCCGGCGGGACGAGTCCGCTGGCGCGGCGCTTGGCCTCGCGCCGGGCCTCCTCGATGGCCCGCGCGCGCTGTTGGGCCGCCCGGCGCTGCTCGCGCTCCCGGCGGGCGCGCCGGCGCGGACCCTCGAAGTCGGTCTCAGATGACTCGGTCTCGGATGACTCGGTGGCCGGGGCGGCCCGATCGTCGGGGACCTCCTGCGGGATCTCCCCCGGCGCGACCTCCCCCTGCGGCGCCTCGGGCTCGCTCACCAGGACGCTCCGGGTCCTCCGGGTGCGGCGCGGTTGGCCTGCACCTGCAGCTGGATCAGGATCTCCGGGCCCAGCATGGTCACATCGCCGGCGCCCATCGTGACGATGACGTCACCGGGGCGGGCCACCTCGGCCACGGTCTGGGCCACCGCCGAGAAATCGGGCAGGTAGCGCACCGGCACCTGCACCCGCTCGGCGATGGTCGCACCGCTGATCCCGACGATCGGCTGCTCGCGCGCGGCGTAGACGTCGAGCACGAACACCCGATCGGCGCAGCTGAGCGCGTCGGCGAACTCGGCCGCGAAAGCCTTTGTGCGCGAATACAAATGGGGCTGGAAAACCACCAGCGCGCGGCCGCCGCCGCTCTGTTCGGTGACGGTCTGCAGCGCGGTGAGCACCGCGCGCACCTCGGTGGGGTGATGGGCGTAATCGTCGAACACCCGGATCCCGTTGGCCACCCCGACCAGCTCGAACCGGCGCCGCACACCCTCGAACCCGGCCAGGCCGTCGAGCACCAGCTCGGTCGGTGCCCCGCCCTCGATCGCGGCCAGCAGTGCGGCCAGCGCGTTGAGCGCCATGTGCCGGCCGGGCACCGACAGCCGCAGGGCCCGCGGATGCGGCTCGCCGGCCAGCTGGATCTCGGCGACCGCACCGGTCCCCTGCTGCTGCCAGGACAGCAGCGCCCCGGCCAGCGGCCGGTCACCGGGGGCACCATAGGCCAGCACCCGCACACCCGCGGCGGCCGCGCGGTCGGCCAGCGCGGCGGCCCCGGGATCGTCGACGCAGACCACCAGCGCGCCGCCGGGCGCCAGCCGGTCGACGAACTTGTCGAACACCTCGGTGTAGGCCTCGGGGCTGCCGAAGAAATCCAGGTGGTCGGCCTCGATGTTGGTGACCACCGCGACATTCGGGGTGTACTCGAGCAGCGAACCGTCGCTCTCGTCGGCCTCGGCGACGAAGATCTCTCCGCTGCCGTGATGCGCGTTGGTGCCGGCCTCGCCGAGGTCGCCGCCCACGGCGAACGACGGGTCCAGCCCGGCGTGCTGCAGGGCCACGATGAGCATCGAGGTGGTGGTGGTCTTGCCGTGCGTGCCGGTGACCATCAGGGTGGTGTGCCCCTCCATCAACCGGGCCAGCACGGTCGGGCGCATGATGACCGGGATGGCGCGGCGGCGCGCCTCGACGAGTTCCGGGTTGGTCTTCGGGATCGCGGCGTGGGTGGAGATGACCGCGGTCGGTCCGCCGGGCAGCAGGTCGAGGGCGGCCGCGTCGTGACCGATGTTGATCAGCGCGCCGCGGGCCCGCAGCGCGACCACGCCGCGGGATTCCTTGGCGTCCGAACCGGACACCAGCGCCCCGCGGTCCAACAGGATGCGCGCGATGCCGGACATACCGGCCCCGCCGATGCCCACCATGTGGACCCGGCGCAGTTCCTCGGGCAGCGGCGCGCTCATCGCCGCGCCCCCCGGGCGATCTCGAGCGCGACGGCAGCCACCCGCGCGGCGGCGTCGCGGTGCCCCACGGCGGCCGCGGCCGTCGTCATCTGCGCCAGCCGCGGCGCGTCGGTCAGCAGGCCGACGACCGTCTCGCCGATGTAGGCCGGGGTCAGGTCGGCGTCGGCGACCAGCAGGCCGCCCCCGGCGTTGACCACCGGCAACGCGTTGAGTCGCTGCTCGCCGTTGCCGATCGGCAGCGGCACGTACACCGCGGGCAACCCGACGGCGGAGACCTCGGCGACCGTCATCGCGCCGGAACGGCAGATGGCCAGGTCCGCCGCGGCGTAGGCCAGGTCCATCCGGTCCAGGTACGGCACCGCGACGTACGGCGGGTCGCCCGGACCCGGGGTGCGCAACTCCAGGACGTTCTTCGGCCCGTGTGCGTGCAGCACGGCAATTCCGTTGGCGGCCAACGTCTCCGCGGCCGCCGAGACCGCCCGGTTGATCGAGGCCGCCCCCTGGGAGCCGCCGAACACCAGCAGCACCCGCGCGTCTTCGGCGAAGCCGAAGTGCGCCCGGGCCTGCGCGCGCAGCGCCGCGCGGTCCAGGCCGGTGATCGTCGAGCGGACCGGCATGCCGACCACCTCGGCGGCGGCGAGGCCGGACCCGTCGACGGCGGCCAGCACCCGGGCCGCGCTGCGCGCCCCCACCTTGTTGGCGATGCCGGCGCTCGCGTTGGCCTCGTGGATCACCACCGGCACCGACCGGCGGGTCACGCCGCGGCGGGCGGCCAGGTAGGCCGGCAGCGCGACGTAGCCGCCGAAGCCGACGATGACGTCGGCGTGCACCGCGTCGAGGACCGCGCGGGTCTCGCGCACCGCCCGTCGCACCCGCAACGGCAGCCGCATCAGGTCGGCGTTGGGCTTGCGCGGCAGCGGCACCGGCGTGATCAGTTCCAGGTCGTAGCCGCGGTCGGGCACCAGCCGGGTCTCCAGCCCGCGGGCGGTGCCCAGCGCGGTGATCCGCACGTCGGCGTCCAGGGCGCGGAGCGCATCGGCGACGGCCATCGCGGGTTCGACGTGTCCGGCCGTCCCGCCGCCGGCCAGGACCACCGAGATGCGCCCCTGCCCACCGGCAGAGACCGGCACCGAGTCACTCACCCGTAACGCTGACCTTCCACTGTTCTGGCCCTGCGCGGCCGCGGGGTACCCGCGCTCGCAGCAGCCGATTGCTTTCGCGCCCGCGGGGTGGACCTCGCGCGGCGTTGACCGTCTCCATGATGCACCGCGCGGCGGGCGCCGCGATCACCGGGAGCGGGTGCCTTCTTCTTGGGCTTGGCCGGCCGCTTGGCCGCCTGTTTGGCCGACTGTTTGGGCGAGGCCTTGGGCTGGGTGCGCAACCGGTCGCGCAGCGCCTCCACGCGGCTGGGCACGTACGGTTCGGGCAGCGGCAGCCGCAGGATCCGGTTCATCCGGTCGTCGCGGCCCGCGCGCAGCGCGGCCACCGCGTCCGGCTCGTGCCGGGCCGCGTTGGCCATCAGCCCGATGATGAACAGCTCGGTGGCCGTGGAGGTTCCGCCGGCCGAGATCAACGGCAGCTGCAGCCCGGTGACGGGCAGCAGTCCGACCACGTAGCCGACGTTGATGAATACCTGGCTCAGCGTCCAGAAGGTGGCGGTGGCCGTGAGCAGCCGCAGGAACGGGTCGACCGAACGACGGGCGATCCGCATGCCGGTGTAGGCGAACAGCGCGAACAGGCACAACAATCCCAGCGCGCCGACGAAGCCGAGTTCCTCACCGACGATGGCGAAGATGAAGTCGTTGTGGGCGTTGGGCAGGTAGTTGTATTTTGCCGTGCCCTGGCCCAGTCCCTCGCCGAACATCCCGCCGTTGGCCAGGGCGAACTTGGCCTGCCGGGCCTGATACCCCGACCCCATCGCATCCGCGGACGGGTCGAGCCAGGACTGCACGCGCGCGCTGCGGTAGCCCGCCGAGACCGCCAACACGGCGCCGGCGGCCAAGACCGCCAGCGACGACGCGAGGAAGACCTTCAGCGGCAGTCCCGCATACCAGAGCAGGGCCAGCAGGATGAGCCCCAGCGAGATCGTCTGGCCGAGGTCGGGCTGCAGCAGGATCAGCACCAGCGCGATCAGCACCGCGGGCACCAGCGGGATCAGCATCTCGCGCAGCGACGCGCGTTCCATCCGGCGCGCGGCCAGCAGCTGGGCGCCCCAGATGGCGAACGCGATCTTGGCCAGCTCGGACGGCTGCATGGAGAATCCCGCGACGACGAACCAACCGCGCGAACCGTTGGCCTCCGTGCCGATACCCGGGATCAGCACCAGGACCAGCAGCAGGATCGACAGGGCGAACCCGGGAAAGGCCAGCCGCCGGATCATCGCGACGGGCATCCGCAGCGCGATGTAGAACCCGACCAGGCCGATGACGGTCCACAGCACCTGCTTGGCAAAGATCGTCCAGGGTGAGCCGTCGGCATCGTAGGAATGCACGCCGGAGGCCGACAGCACCATGATCAGGCCGAGCGTCGCCAGCAGCGCCGCCACCGCGATGATCAGGTGGAACGAGGTCATCGGCTTGTTCAGCCACGCCCCGAACCTGCCGCGATGCTCCACCGGCACCGCGGCCGACGGCGCGGGGTCGTCGCGCCCCGGGCGCACCCGGTCCCACCACCGGGTGACGATATTGGCGGCCATCGCGCTGCGGCCTAGTGTCCGGCGTCGCTCAGCGCGCGCACCGCGGCAGCAAATCGGTCTCCGCGTTCGGAGTAGCCGCTGAACTGGTCGAACGACGCCCCCGCGGGGGCCAGCAGCACCGTGTCGCCGGGGCGGGCCAGCGACCGCGCGGCCGCCACCGCCTCGGTCATGACCGCCTCGCCGAGCACCCCCGGCGCACTGATCACACGAGTCACAACAGACTCATTCGTCCCAAGCATCCCAACATCCTCCCCCGTCACAACCTGAACGACGGGTACATCGGGTGCGTGTCGTGATAACGCCTCGGCAACCGCGCCGCGGTCCCGGCCGATCAGCACCGCACCGGCCAGCCGATCTGCCACCGCGGCGACCAAGTCGTCGACCGAGGCGCCTTTGAGCAAACCCCCGACGATCCACACCACCCGCGGGTAGGCGCGGATCGAGGCCTCGGCGGCGTGCGGATTGGTGGCCTTGGAGTCGTCGACGTAGGCGATGCCGTCGGTCACGCCGATCACCTCGGCGCGGTGCCGCCCCACCTGGAACGACGCCAGCCCGGCCGCGATCGCCGCCGCCGGGGTGCCGACCGCCCGGGCCAGGGCGGCCGCCGCCAGCGCGTCGAGCACCCCGACCGGGCCGGCCACCGGGATCGAGTCCACCGGTGCCAACGGCACCGGCTCGGCCCCCGAGGCCCCGAAGGCGCGGTCGACGAGCATCCCGTCGAGCACCCCGAGTTCGCCCGGTCCCGGCGCGCCGAGGCGGAATCCCACCCGGACCGGGGCCGGCGCCTCGTCGAGCAGGCCGGCCGCCCACGGGTCGTCGAGGCCGGCCACGGCGACCTCACCGGTCAGCGCCTTGGCCTTGGCGGCGGCGTAGTGCTCGGGCGAGCCGTGCCAGTCCAGGTGATCCTCGGCGATGTTGAGCACCGCACCCGCGGCCGGCCGCAGCGACTCCGACCAGAACAGCTGGAAGCTCGACAGCTCGACGGCCAGCAGCCGCGACGGCCGGGTGAGCACGTTGAGCACCGGGTCGCCGATGTTGCCGCACAGCAGGCTGTCCTGTCCCCCGGCGGTCAACATCGCGTGCAGCATCGAGGTGGTGGTGGTCTTGCCGTTGGTGCCGGTGACCACCAGCCAGCGCCGGGGCGGACCGTAATGGCCGGCCTGATCGAGCCGCCAGGCCAACTCGACATCGCCCCACACCGGAACGGCCGCGGCCGCGGCGGCCACCGGGATCGGCGCGGTGGGCGGCAGCCCGGGGCTGATCACCACCAGCGCGTAGTCGGCGATGCGCCGCGCCGCGGTCCTGGCGTCGAGCACCGCGACGCCGTCGGCCGCGTACGGCTGCAGCGCCGCCGGGTTGTCGTCGGTGAGTTCGGCGCGCACATCCAACGGGCCCAGCGCGGCCAGCACCGCCCGGCCCGTGACACCGGCGCCGACCACCAGCACCCGCGCGCCGGAAGTCAGCGGGCCGCGCACGTCAGGCCCCGATCGCGGTCAGCCACTCGCCGTAGAACAGCGCCACGCCCAGACCGCAGGCGATGGCGGTCAACAACCAGAACCGGATGATCACCGTGGTCTCGGCCCAGCCGACGAGTTCGAAGTGGTGATGGAACGGCGCCATCCGGAACACCCGGCGGCCGGTGGTGCGGAACGCCAGGATCTGCACCACCACCGAGACGATCTCGGCGACGAACAGCGCGCCGAGCACCACGGCCAGCACCTCGGTGTGGCTGGTCACCGACAGGCCGGCGATGATGCCGCCCAGCGCCAGCGAACCGGTGTCGCCCATGAAGATCTTGGCCGGCGCGGCGTTCCACCACAGGAAGCCGATGCACGCCCCGGCCGTGGCGGCCGCGATGATCGCCAGGTCCAGCGGGTCGCGCACGTTGTAGCAGCCCAGCCCGGGCGCGGTGGCGCACGCGTTGCGGTACTGCCAGAAGGTGATCAGCACATAGGCCGCGCTGACCATGCCCATGCTGCCGGCGGCCAGGCCGTCGAGGCCGTCGGTGAAGTTCACCGCGTTCGACCAGGCCGACACCACCAGCACGACGAACAGCACGAACACCAGCGTCGGCAGCGCCACCGTGGCGATCTCGCGGACGTAGGACAGCTGGGTGCTGGCCGGGGTCAACCCGTCGGCGTTGCGGAACTGCAGCACCAGCACGCCGAACAGCACGGCCGCGGTGACCTGGCCGATGGTCTTGGTGGTCTTGTTCAGACCCAGGTTGCGCGAGCGCCGGATCTTGATCAGGTCGTCGAGGAAGCCGACCAGGCCCAGCGCGGTGGCCAGGCCCAGCACCAACAGGCCCGACGCCGAGGGCCCCTCGCCGTTGAGCGCCACGCCGATCAGGTGGGTGCCCAGGTAGCCGGCCCAGATGCCGGCCAGGATCGCCACGCCACCCATCGACGGGGTGCCGCGCTTGGTCTTGTGGCTGGGCGGGCCGTCCTCGCGGATCTCGTGGCCGAAGCCCTGCTTGGTGAACAGCCGGATCAGCCACGGCGTGAGCAGGATCGAGACGGCCAGCGAGATCCCGACGGCGATCAGGATGAGCCTCATGCGCGGCCCTCAGCGTCCGCGAGCAGGTCCTGGGCCAGTTGGGCCAGGCCGGCGGAGTTCGACGCCTTGACCAACACGACGTCGCCGGGCGCCAGTTCGGTGCGCAGCAACGCCAGCGCGGCGTCGGTGTCGTCGACGCGCACCGCCTCGGACCCCCACGAACCCTCCATGACCGCACCCTGGTGCATGGCGCCCATTGCCCTCCCGGTTCCCACTACGACAAGTCGAGAGACATCTAAGCGCACCGCGAGCCGGCCGATGCGGTCGTGCTCGGAAATCGTGTCGTCGCCGAGTTCGGCCATCTCGCCGAGAACGGCGAAACTGCGCCGCTTGCCGGACTGGGCCCCGGCACCCGCCCGCGCCATCCAGGCCAGCGCCTGCAGGCCCGCGCGCATCGAGTCCGGGTTGGCGTTGTAGGCGTCGTTGATCACCGTGACGCCGTCGGCGCGGTCGGCGACCGCCATCCGGTGCGGCGAGGCCGGGCCCGCGGCGGCCAGCGCCGCGGCGACCTGCGCCCCGTCGGCCCCGCATTCCAGCGCCACCGCGGCCGCGCACAACGCGTTGGACACCTGATGGTCGCCGTGCACGGCCAACCGCACCGCGACGGCATGCCCGTCCTCGGGGGCGCCCCAACGCAGCGTGAACCGGGGCCGGGCCAGCTCGTCCAGCGTCACGTCCTCGGCCCACACCTGCGCGGGCGAGGACCGGCTGACCCGCACCACGCGGCCCGCGGTGACCTCGGCCATGGCGGCCACGGCCGAATCGTCGGCGTTGAGCACCACCACGCCGGTCTCCGGAATGGCCTGCGGCAGTTCCGCTTTGGTGTCGGCGATGGCCTGACGCGACCCGAACTCGCCGAGGTGGGCGGTGCCGACGTTGAGCACCACGGCGATGCGCGGCGGCGCGATGGCCGCGAGTTCTGCGATGTTGCCGGGATGGCGCGCCGACATCTCCAGGACCAGATAGTCGGTGGTCGGCGTGGCGCGCAGCACGGTCCAGGGATGACCGAGTTCGTTGTTGAACGAGCCCGGGGGCGCGACCACCTCGCCGAGCGGGGTGAGCACCGCCGCCAGCAGATCCTTGGTCGACGTCTTGCCCGACGAGCCGGTGACCCCGACGATCGTCAACCCGGTCGCGGTCAGGCGCCGGGCCACCTCGGCGGCCAGCCGCGCCAGCGCGGCCAGCACCGCGGCGCCGGATCCGTCGCGATCGTGTTCGAGCACGCCGGCACCGGTCGGCGCGACGACGGGGGTGACGACGATGGCGGGCACCCCGACCGGGCGCGCGGCCAGCACCCCGACCGCGCCGGCGGCCACCGCGGCGGGCGCGAAGTCGTGGCCGTCGCTGCGCGCCCCCGGCAACGCCAGGAACAGGGCGCCGGGTTGCACTGCGCGCGAATCGAATTCGACGGTGCCGGTGACGATCACCCGCGCCGCATCGGCCGCGCTGATGTCGGCGAGTTCGCCGCCGACGATCTCGGCGATCTCGGCCAGGGACAGTTCGATCATCGCTGCTCCCGTCGGGCCGCCAGCGCGGCGGCCAACTGTTCGCGGTCGTCGAACGGCACCGTCACGCCGCCGGCGGTCTGCCCGCTCTCGTGTCCCTTGCCCGCGATCAACACCACGTCTCCGGGCCGGGCCCAGCGCACCGCGTAGTCGATGGCCGCGCGCCGGTCGGCCACCTCGATGACCTCGGCGGTCCGGGCGGCCGACGACGGCCCCAGCCGCCAGGACTCGGCCCCGGCGACGATGGCCGCGCGAATGGCGGCGGGCTCCTCGTCGCGCGGATTGTCGTCGGTGATCACCACCAGGTCGGCCAGTTCGGCGGCCGTCTGCCCCATCGGCGCGCGCTTGCCGGCGTCCCGGTTGCCGCCGGCGCCGAACACCACCGCGAGGCGCCCAGCGCCGGCTGCGGCGCGCAGGGTCTCCAGGACCGCGCGCAGCGCGCCCGGCTTGTGCGCGTAGTCCACCAGCGCCAGGAAGTCCTGACCGCGCTCGATCGGTTCGAGCCGCCCGGGCACCGTCGCCCGGATCAGGCCCGGCGCGGCCTGCTCGGGGGCCACCCCGACGGCGTCGAGCACCGCCAGGGCGACCAGGGCGTTGCCGATGTTGTAGCGGCCGGGCAGCCGGATGCCGATGCGGTGGTGCACCCCGGCGGGGTCGACGGCGGTGAACTCCTGGGTGCCGTCGTCGCGCACCGTGATGTCCTCGACGGACCAATCGGCCGGGCCGAGCACGCTGACGGTCACCGGATCCACGGCGCGGGCCGCCATCGCGCGGCCGGCCTCGTCGTCGACGCAGACCACGGCGCGGCGCGCGCGTAGACCCGACTCGCGTGCGAACAGCCGGGCCTTGGCCTCGAAGTAGTCGGCCATGGTCGGGTGGAAGTCGAGGTGGTCGCGGGACAGGTTGGTGAACCCGGCGACCGCGTAGTCGACGCCGTCGACGCGGCCCAGCGCCAGGGCGTGGCTGGAGACCTCCATGACCGCGGTGTCCACGCCACGCTCGACCATCAGCGCCAGCAGCGCCTGCACCGCGGGGGCCTCGGGCGTGGTCAGCGCGCTGGGCACCTCCGTGCCGTCGATCCGGACCCCGACCGTGCCGATCAGGCCGGCGCGGCGGTCGGCGGCCCGCAGGCCCGCCTCCACCAGATACGATGTGGTGGTCTTACCGGAGGTGCCGGTGATGCCGATGACGGCCAGCGCCTCCGACGGCCGGCCGTAGACCTCGGCCGCCAGCGGACCGAGCACCGAGCGGGGATCGTCGTGCAACAACACCGGCGCCGGCGGCGCGGGCGCGAGCACCTCGAGCCCGGCCGGATCGGTGAGCACGGCCACCGCCCCGGCGGCGACCGCGTCGTCGGCGTACTTGGCGCCGTGGGCGCGGGATCCGGGTAGCGCGGCGAACAGGTCTCCGGGCCGGGCGGCCTGCCCACGCAGCGTCACCCCGGTGACCGTCACGGCCGCCGGATCCGGTGTGGGGCCGACGATGCGGGCACCGACGGTCTCGGCCAGCCGAGCCAGCGCGATGCCGGGGATACGGCTGGGACGCGGGTCAGTCACCACCGTCACCTCCGTCCCCGCGCGACACCGCCTGAGGTTGTCCCGACCAGCCTGACACCCTACCGAGGGCCGCGCGAACGCCTCGCGAAAGGTTGGCTACGTCAGATTGGCTACGTCGCCTGCAGCAGCAGCGGGGGGCCCGGATCCGGCGACAGCGGCACGTTCTGGCGCTGCATCAGCCAGGACGCGATGCTGTGGAACAGCGGCGCGGCCGAGGATCCCGGCGAACCGTCGGAGGCCCGGTGCGGGGCGTCCATCATCACGCCGATCACGTAGCGCGGATCGTCCACGGGGATCATCCCGGCGAAGGTGATCCAGTAGACGTCGCTGTAGTAGCAGCCGCACGCCGGGTTGATCTTCTGCGCGGTGCCGGTCTTGCCGGAGACCTGATAGCCGTCGATGGCGGCCTGCGGGGCGGTGCCCTGCTGGTAGCCCATCGGATCCCGTTGCACGACGGCGCGGAACATGTCGCGCACGGTCTTGGCGGTCTGCGCCGACACCACCCGCACGCCCTCGGGGCGCTCCTCCTCGGTGCGGGTGCCGTCATCGGCGATGGTGGCCTTGATGATCCGGGGCGGGATCCGCACGCCGTCGTTGGCGATCGCCTGGTACATGGCCGTCATCTGCAGCAGCGTCATCGAAAGACCCTGTCCGATGGGCAGGTTGGAGAACGTGCTGCCGGACCACTGCTCCATCGGCGGGACCAGACCGGCGCTCTCGCCGGGCAACCCGACGTTGGTGCGCTCGCCGAGACCGAACTTGCGCAGCATCTCGAAGTAGCGCTCCTGGCCGATCCGCTGGGCCAGCATCAAAGTGCCGACGTTGGAGGACTTCCCGAAGATACCGGTGGTGGTGTAGGGCATGACGCCGTGCTTCCAGGCGTCGCCCACGGTGACCCCGCCCATGTTGATCGACCCGGGCACCTGCAACACCTCGTCGGGGTTGGTCAGTCCGTGCTCGATGGCGGTGGCCGCGGTGATGATCTTGTTCACCGAGCCGGGCTCGAACGGCGCGGAGACCGAGGGATTGCCCATCTCGCGGTTGCCCTGCCGGCCGATGTCCTGCGATGGGTCGAACGTGTTGTCGTTCGACATGGCCAGCACCTCACCGGTTTTGGCATCCAGGACCACGGCCGAGACGTTGTTGGCGCCGGAGGCGTCCTTGGCCATCTGCACCTGCTGCTGGACGTGGAACTGGACGTCGTCGTCGATCGTCAGCTGCAGGGTGGAGCCGTCCACGGCGCTGTGCATGTTGCGGTAGCTGCCGGGGATCACCACGCCGTCGGAACCGCGGTCGTAGGTGATGGAGCCGTCGGTGCCGGCCAGCACCGAGTCGAAGGAGTCCTCCAGGCCCAGCAGGCCGTGGCCGTCCCAGTCGATGCCGCCGATCATGTTGGCCGCCAGCGACCCACCCGGATACTGGCGCAGGTCCTGGCGTTCCGAACCGACCTCGGGGTACTCCTCGGAGATCGCCGAGGCGACCGCCGGGTCGACGGCGCGGGCGAGGTAGACGAAAGTCTCGTCGCTCTTGAGCTTCTTGAGCACGGTCGCGGCGTCGGGACGGTTGTCCAGCCGCGCGGCCACCTCCCGCGCGATGTCGCGCAGGCGCTCATTGGGATCGGGTGCCTCCGAGGACTTCTCGCGGGCCTCGGTGAGCTGTTCGCGGATCTTGACCGGTTGGAAGGTCAGCGCGCGCGCCTCGATGGTGAAGGCCAGCTTGTCGAAGTTGCGGTCGACGATGGCCCCGCGCATGGCCGGTTGCACGTCGGTGACCTTGAGCTGGCCGGCGGCCTGGGCCCGCAGGCCGGCCGCCCGCGGCACCTGCAGGCTGAACAGCTGCGCGGCCGCGACGATCAGCACCAGGAAGATCGCCGCGGTGCCGACCCGCTGCCGGAAGGCGAACGAAGCGGTGCCGGAGTCGGTTTCGGTCGCCGGGCGGGTGCGACGCGCCCGCGCGGAGCGCTCCTGGCCGCCGGCCGGCTTGGGCGCTGGACCGCGGCTCATGCCGCCGGGACCTGTTCGGGCAGCGCGACCGCGGGCGCCTCGACCGGTCCGGGTTCCGGGCCCAGCGTCGGGCCGGGCAGCGTGGGCTGGCCGGGCACGGCCGGACCGGGCGCCGCCACGGCGGGTACGTGCTCCTGCGGGAGCACCGGCTCCGGATTACGCACCGGGACTTCGGGGTTGACTCCGGGCGCGGGCACGGCCGCGGGCTCGCCGGCCAGCGGCACCGCGGGATCACCGGCCAGCGGCACCGCGGGCGCCTCCGGCGGGGCCGGAGCGGCCGGCACCCGGACGGGCTGCTCGACGGTCCGGGGGGTTTCTGGCGCACGTGGCGGGGCCGGGTCGGGCAGCGGGGTGTTCAACGGCGGCGGCGGTACGC
Organism: Mycolicibacterium chitae; assembly: GCF_900637205.1. Classification (NCBI taxonomy): domain Bacteria; kingdom Bacillati; phylum Actinomycetota; class Actinomycetes; order Mycobacteriales; family Mycobacteriaceae; genus Mycobacterium; species Mycolicibacterium chitae. The sequence goes on along the minus strand of NZ_LR134355.1, from coordinate 2,062,943 downwards.
CCTCGGCCGGCTTGGGCTCGCCGACGACGATCCAGTTCCCGGCCGGGTCCTGCACCAGGTGCGCGGTGTTGCGCGACGGGATCATCCCCAGGTTGCGCGCGGCCTCGGCGAGCGCCGGTGCGGCCTGCGCCTCGAGCACATCGCGCTCGAGCGCTTCCTTCTGTTGCAGCAGAACCTGATTGGCCTTGCGGGCGGTGCCCAGCTCGTAGGAGCGCTCGGCGGCGTCGGTGGACAGCCACAGCGTGACACCCAGTCCCATGCCGAGGGCGCCGATGACCAGCACCACGAACGGGACGCGGGCGGCCAGGGTCCGCGGGTTCAGATCGATCGAGGAGATCCGGGTCAGGATGCGTTCGCGCAGCGGTACCCGGACGACCTTGGGCGCCTTGGCCTTGCGCGCCTTGGCCCGGGCCTTGGCCTGGTTGGTGTTCTTGGGCCGCACCGGCCGCCGCGACGGCGATGTCGCCGGACCGTGCCGCAGCCCGCGCGGGTCGCGGTCCCGGGTCCGCGTCGACCGGGCCTGCGGGTCGGCGGGCCGGCGCTGCTCCCGTCGCCGCTGGCTCTCGGCGCGCCGCAACTCCCGGGGGTCGGTCCCCTTCTGGGGCCGCCGCGCGGGCTTGCGGGTCTTGGCCGACCCCTTCGAGGCCGGGGTGGTGCGCTTCGTCTTCATTCCTGGCCCCTTTCCGCCGCACGCTGCACGGCCCGCAGGCGGACCGCGGCGCTGCGCGGGTTGCGTTCGATCTCCTCGGTGTCGGCCCGCTCGGCGCCACGGGTCAGGAAGTTGAATTCCGGCTCGTGGCCGGGAAGTTCGACCGGTAGGCCCGGCGGGGTGCGACTGGCCGTCGCCGCGGCGAAGACGTTCTTGACGATGCGGTCCTCGAGCGACTGATAGGCCATCACCACCACGCGTCCGCCGGCGCGCACCGCGTCCAACGCCGACGGCAGCGCCGCGCGCAGCGAGTCCAACTCGGCGTTGACGGCCACCCGCAGCGCCTGGAAGGTCCGCTTGGCCGGGTGCCCGCCGGTGCGCCGGGCCGGTGCGGGGATGGCGTCGTAGAGCAGTTCGACCAGTTCGCCGGTCGTCTGCAACGGTGCGGTGGCGCGGCGACGCAGCACGGCCGTGGCGATCCGGCCGGCGTGGCGTTCCTCACCGAACTCCCGCAGGATCTCCATCAGGGCGGCCTTGTCGTAGGTGTTGAGGATGTCGGCGGCGGTCAGCGGCAGGTCCGGATCCATCCGCATGTCCAGCGGCGCGTCGGCGGAATAGGAGAAACCGCGCTCGGTGCGGTCCAGTTGCATCGAGGAGACCCCGAGGTCGAAGAGCACGCCGTCGACCGAACCGGTCGCGGGATACCCGCACTGCTCCAAAGCGTCGGCGATGCCGTCGTAGCGGGTGCGCACCGCGGTGAACCGGTCGCCGAACTCCGCCAACCGTCCGCCCGCCAACTCCAGCGCGCTCGGGTCGCGGTCCAGGCCGATCACCCGCAGGCCACCGAATTGCGTCAGCAGCCGTTCGGAATGGCCGCCGGCGCCCAGGGTCGCGTCGATCACCAGCGCGCCGGTGCCGTCTGCGGCGGTATGGGTCAGCGCCGGGGCGAGCAGTTCCACGCAGCGGTCGAGCAGCACGGGGACGTGGCCGAAGGGGCCTTGCTGCTCGGCCACGTCGACACCGCCCCTCAGATCGATGGCCGCCGCCCCTGCATCGAGGTCCCTGTCCGATACGGACCTGGCGTTGGGGAAGTACGCCAGGGCCGGTTCGGGCAGAGGCCACGATGCACGGGCCACAGCCGGTACAGGCTCGTCAAATAATGTCGCGGAGGGCTTCATCGCTGGCTGCGGAGAAGTTCTCTTCGTGGGTTTGCTGGTAGTCCTGCCAGGCCTGGGAATCCCAGATCTCGAGGTAATCGACCGCGCCGATGACCACGCACTCCTTGGACAGGTCCGCGTAGCGCCGGTGGTCGGCCGACAGGGTGATCCGCCCCTGAGCGTCGGGATGCTGCTCGTCGGTGGCGGCGGCCAGGTTACGCAGGAACGCCCGCGCCTCGGGATTGCTGCGCGACGCGCTGGCCGCGCGACGGGCCAACTGCTCGAACTCGGCCCGCGGGTACACGGCGAGGCTGTGATCTTGGCCTTTGGTGACCATCAACCCTCCTGCCAGTGCATCGCGAAACTTGGCGGGCAGCGTGAGCCGCCCCTTGTCGTCGAGCTTGGGCGTGTAGGTGCCGAGAAACACTCGTCACCTCCAGCCCTCGGACCTCCCGTGTCCGATTCCCCCTCGCTCCGTACTCCGCCACCATACCCCACAATCCCCCACTTTTTGCCATTCAGCACCATCAAATTGGTGCGCTCCCCCACAACCGTCCCCTTTGCGCAGGACGAAGCGGAATTTTCCACGGACCATCCGGCCTGGCAAACGCCACTGGAACACCCGAATACGCAGTTCAGGGCGCACAAAAGGGCTGCTGGGTGGCCGGTGGGGCAATGTGGGGGGCCAGGTGGGGCCAAGTGGCGCACAGTAGCGACACGCCCCGTCTACGGGCAACAAAAAGGGCCGGCCTCGCGGCCGGCCCTGGAGCCTTACGGAACTACCGAGGCATCACTGGTCGAAGCGGCGCCGGAAGCGGTCTTCCATCCGGCTGGTGAACGACCCGCCGGTGCCGCGGTTCTTCTTGGCCCGCGGGGCACCGCCCGCCGGGCCGTCCACGGACTTCAGGTCGGGGCCGCCTTCGCGGCGACCGGAGACGGCGAACACCACACCGCCGAACATCACGATGAATCCGAGCACCGAGAGCGCCGGCAGGTCACCGATCCAGGTGGCCTTGATCATGACGCCGGAGACCAGCAGGGCCAAGCCCACCACGAACAACGCGAGGCCCTGGATGCGGCGGCGTGCCGAGGGCGCTCGCAGAGTGCCGCCACGCACGCTGGACGCAAACTTCGGGTCCTCGGCGTAGAGCGCGCTCTCGATCTGATCAAGCATGCGCTGCTCATGCTCGGAGAGTGGCATTAGTCCCTCCTTGCCGGCGCGGCGGGTCACGGTGGTCGGTAATCGGTCGTCGACGGTCCCCCGGGTAGCGGACCATCAACAACGATGATACGAGGTGAATCCGCGGGGGACCACCTTGTTCCCTGACGATTCTAGGCCCTGGGCGCCGACACCGCGGCCACCACCTTCCCCGACATAATGGCAACACACCGACAACAGCGGGTCATCCGGCGCGATTTGATCGCGTTGCACCCCCGAATCCCCACCGCTTCGGAGGAGGACAGCCGGCCTTGGCCATGTATCTCATCGACCTGTCGCCGAACGACATGCAGCGGCGCCTCCGCGAGGCACTGCACATCTACGTCGATGCGATGCGCTATCCGCGCGGCACCGAGAACCAGCGGGAATCGATGTGGCTCGAGCACATGCGCAGGCAGGGCTGGAAGGCGGTGGCGGCCGTGCAGACCGGCGACCCGGACCCCGCGGCGCCGGGCTCGGCGACCGACCCGACCGAGGCCGACCTGACCGCGGCTCCCCTGCTCGGCGTCGCCTACGGCTACTGCGGCGCCCCGGACCAGTGGTGGCAACAGCAGGTGCTGCAGGGGCTGCGGCGCAGCGGCATGCCCCTGGAATCCATCGAACAGCTGATGCACGACTACTTCGAACTGACCGAACTGCACATCCACCCCCGCGCCCAGGGGCAGGGCCTGGGCGAGGCGCTGACCCGGCGGCTGCTCAGCGACCGCACCGAGGCCAACGTGCTGCTGTCGACGCCCGAGATCAACGGCGAGGACAACCGGGCCTGGCGCCTCTACCGGCGTCTCGGCTTCGCCGACGTCATCCGGGGCTACCACTTTGCCGGGGACCCGCGGCCGTTCGCCATCCTCGGCCGGTCGTTACCGTTGTAGATCGGCGAAGTTGCGCGCCACGCCGGTATCCGGCGGGCGAGTCTGGCACGATAGCTCGGTGCCGCGCGTCACCCTCCAACACCGCCGTCAGCGCCGTCGGCGACTGGTCACCCTGACCGTCCTGCTGCTGCTCTTGGTCCCGATGGCCGTCGGCTGCGTGCGGGTGCGCGCGTCGATCACGGTGTCCCCCGACGACCTGGTGTCCGGCCGGATCATCGCCGCGGCCGTCCCCCGCGACGCCGACGACACGGGCCCGCAGCTGGCCAACGACCTGCCGTTCGCGCACAAGGTCGCCGTCTCCGACTACGAGGCCGACGGCTACGTCGGCTCCGAGGCGGTGTTCTCCAACCTGAGCTTCGCCGAATTGCCGCAGCTGGCCAACATGAACCGCGACGCCGCCGGCGTCGACCTGTCGCTGCGCCGCGCCGGCAACCTGGTCATCCTCGAGGGCCGGGTCGACCTCACCGCACTGTCGGACGCCGAGGCCGAGGTCGAGCTCACGGTGTCCTTCCCCGGCGAGGTCACCTCCACCAACGGCGACCGGATCGCCACCGAGGTGGTGGAGTGGCAGCTGGAACCCGGCATCGTCAACACCATGAACGCCCAGGCTCGCTATACCGATCCGAGCACCCGCTCGTTCACCGGGGCGGCCTGGGTGCTGGGCATCGCGGCCATGATCGCCGCGGGCGCGGTCGCCGCGCTGGCCTATTCGGCGCGGGACCGCTCCCCGCGGGTGGGCGCCGAGGCCGGCCGCGACACCGATACCGACAAGGACTAGCTGCGACGGGGCACCGTTCTCGACGTGCCTTCCGAGGACCTACGCTCTACTGTGATCGGTCGGGGTAGCTCTGGAAGAAAGGGGCCCGGCGCTGAGCGTCGAATCCGCGGCACCGTCCGCCCGCGAGTTGGTCGGCGCCGTCACCGAGGAACTGCGGGTTCACCTGCGTGAACGCCGCAACAGTGCCGGCTATGTCGGCGAGGACTACGACGGGTTCATCGCGGCCCTCGAGGACTTCGTCCTGCGCGGCGGCAAGCGGGTGCGCCCCGCCTTCGCGTACTGGGGCTGGCGCGCCGTCGCCCCGCCCGATACCGATCCGCTGCGCGCCGACATGCTGTTGCTGTTCGGCGCGCTGGAACTGCTGCACGGCTGCGCGCTCATCCACGACGACGTCATCGACGCCTCGGCCACCCGGCGCGGGATGCCCACCGTGCACATGCACTTCGCCGCGCAGCACCGCGAGCACCGCTGGGCCGGGTCGCCCGATCAGTTCGGCCTGTCCGCGGCGATCCTGCTCGGCGACCTGTCGCTGGTCTGGGCCGACGACATCGTCGCCACCGCACCGCTGTCCGACGACGCGCGGCTGCGGGTGCGCCACGTGTGGTCGCAGATCCGCACCGAGGTGCTCGGCGGCCAGTACCTCGACATCGTCGCCGAATCCAGCGGCGCGGACACCATCGCCTCGGCGATGCGGGTCAACACCTACAAGACCGCCAGCTACACCGTGACCCGCCCGCTGCAACTCGGGGCGGCCGCCGGCGCCGACCGCCCCGACATCCAGACCGTGTTCCACGACGCCGGCACCGATCTGGGGATCGCCTTCCAGCTGCGGGACGACGTGCTCGGCGTGTTCGGCGATCCCGCCGTCACCGGCAAGCCCTCCGGCGACGACCTGCGCTCCGGCAAGCGCACCGTGCTGCTCGCCGAGGCCATCGAGCGGGCCGACGCCACCGATCCGGCGGCCGCCGAACTGCTGCGCTCGTCGATCGGGACCGACCTCAGCGACGACCGGGTGCGCGAGTTGTGTTCGGCCATCGAATCGGTCGGCGCGCTGTCGGCCGTCGAGTCCCGGATCGAGGAACTGACCGACACCGCGCTGGCCGCCATCGACGGCGCCGCGATCAACCCGGCGGCCAAGGTGGGGCTCACCGAGCTCGCCCGGCTGGCCGCCAATCGGACGGCGTGAAACGACTCCCGATGACGACCGGACTGGTACGGCTCCGAGAATTCAGCACCGCCGAGGAGGCCCGGCCCGCGCTGCTGGGATTCCTGGGCGCGCTGATGATCTGCGCCGGCGGCCTGGGCGCCGGCAGCACCCGGCAGCACGACCCGGTGCTCGAGGGTCTGAGCCTGTCCTGGCTGCGCTTCGGCCACGGGCTGGTGGTGTCCTCGGTGCTGCTGTGGGGCGGCGTCGCGCTGATGCTGGTGGCCTGGCTGTGGCTGGGCCGTCGGGTGGTCGACGACACGCGGCGCACCTCGGTCTACACCATGGTCGCCACCACCGGTTTCTGGTTGGCCCCGCTGCTGGCCTCGGTCCCCTTGTTCAGCCGGGACACCTATTCCTACCTGGCCCAGGGCGCGCTGCTGCGCGACGGCCTCGACCCGTACGCGGTGGGTCCCGTCGAGAACCCCAACATCCTGCTCGACGACGTCAGCCCCATCTGGACGACGACGACCGCACCCTACGGGCCGGCGTTCATCCTGATCGCCAAGTTCGTCACGATGCTGGTGGGCGACCACGTCATCGCGGGCACCATGGTGCTGCGGCTCTGCATGCTGCCCGGCCTGGTGCTGTTGATCTGGGCCACCATCCGCATCGCCCGCCGGCTGAGCGCCAATGCGGCTGTCGCGCTGTGGATCTGCGTGCTCAACCCGCTGGTGATCATCCACCTGATGGGCGGCGTGCACAACGAGATGCTGATGGTCGGCCTGATGATGGCCGGCATCGCCCTGACCCTGGACCGACATCCGGTGGTCGGCATCGCCCTGGTCGCGGCCGCGGTCGCGGTGAAGGCCACGGCCGGACTGGCGCTGCCGTTCCTGGTCTGGGTCTGGATGCGGCAGCTGCAGAACCGCGGCGCCACCGACGAGACCGACCGCCCGCCAAGGCATCCGGTGGTCGCCTTCCTGGCCGCCTCGGCGGGATCGGTGGCGATCTTCGTCGCGGTGTTCGCCGTGTTGTCCTGGCTGGCCGGCGTCGGCCTGGGCTGGCTGACCGCGCTGGCCGGCTCGGTGAAGATCATCAACTGGCTGACCATCCCGACCGCGATCGCCAACCTGAGCAACGCCATCGGCGGCCTGTTCTTCACCGTGAATTTCTATGCGGTGCTGGAGGTCACCCGCATCGCGGGCATATTGATCATCGCGATCTCGCTGCCGGTGCTGTGGTGGCGCTTCCGCCGCACCGACCGCGAGGCGCTGGCCGGAACCGCCTGGGCGATGGGCGTGGTGGTGTTGTTCGTGCCCGCCGCGCTGCCCTGGTACTACACCTGGCCGCTGGCCGTGATGGCGCCGCTGACCCAGTCGCGCGCCTGGATCGCGGCCATCGCCGGGTTCTCCACCTGGATCATGGTGATCTTCAAACCGGACGGCGCCCACGGGATGTACTCCTGGCTGCACGTGCTGCTGGCCACGGCGTGCGCGGTGGGCGCGTGGTACTCGCTGCGCCGCACCGACCGGGCAGCGGTCGGTACGCCCTCGCCTCAGTAGGCCATGGCTTGGGCGCGGCGGACCACCTCCCGCGCCTGATGGGCGTGCAGCGCGTCGACCGGGCGCGCGTTCTCGCGTACCTCCTGGGTGCCGTCGAAGGTCAGCGTCAGCGTGGGGTCGGCGGTGAACAACCAGCGCAGGATCTCGGTGTCGCGGTAGCCGCCGTCGCGCAGCACCGACAGCAGGCCCGGCAGCGGTTTGACGACGGCGCCGGCCTCGGTGAAGAAGATCCGCGGGACCACGATGACTCGGTCGCGGCGGACCGCGATCAGGTGCCCGTCGCGCAACTGCTGCTGCGCCTTGGTCAGCGGAATGCCCAGCATCTTCGCCACTTCTTGGAGTTCGATGACCGGTTCGGTGGGATCGAGGACGTCGTCCGCGGTCGGAATGCTGCTCACGGCTTCGAGTCTAAGCGCGCCACGCGTGGCAGGATGGCCCGGTGACGCCAACCGCGCCGAGCGACCCGCTGGAGGGTGAGCTGCTCGACGGCCGCTACCTGGTGGAGACCAAGATCGCCACCGGCGGCATGTCGACGGTCTACCGGGGCCTGGACACCCGGCTGGACCGCCCGGTGGCCTGCAAGGTGATGGACGCCCGCTACGCCGGTGACCAGCAGTTCCTCACCCGGTTCCAGCTCGAGGCCCGCGCGGTGGCCCGGCTCAAGCATCCCGGCCTGGTCGCGGTCTACGACCAGGGCACCGACGGCCGTCATCCGTTCCTGGTGATGGAACTCGTCGACGGCGGCACGCTGCGCGAGCTGCTGCGCGAACGCGGGCCGATGCCGCCGCACGCGGTCACCGCGGTGCTGCGGCCCGTGCTCGGCGGCCTGGCGGTCGCCCACCGCGCGGGGCTGGTGCACCGCGACGTCAAACCGGAGAACGTGCTGATCTCCGACGACGGCGAGGTCAAGCTCGTCGACTTCGGGCTCGTGCGTGCCGTCGCCGAGGCCGGGATCACCTCCACGAGTGTGATTTTGGGCACCGCCGCGTACCTGTCGCCCGAACAGGTCGCCAGCGGCAGCTCCGACCCACGCAGCGACGTGTATTCGGTCGGGGTCCTCACCTACGAATTACTCACCGGGACAACGCCGTTCACCGGCGATACCGCCCTGGCCCTGGCATATCAGCGGATGGACAACGACGTCCCCGCCCCCAGCACCCAGATCGGCGGTGTGCCACCACAATTCGACGAGCTGGTGCTGCGCGCGACCGCGCGCGACGCCGCCGGGCGGTATCCGGACGCCGCGGCGATGGCCGAGCACCTGGACGCCATCGCCGCCGAGTTGAACCTGCCGGCGTTCCAGGTCCCCGCACCGCAGAACTCCGCGCAGCACGCCTCGGCCGAACTGCATCACAGCCGGATGCACGAACACACCACCGAGCGTCGGCCCCGGCCCGCCGCCGAGCCGATCCTGCCGGTCCGCCACCCCACCCGGGCCATGACCCGCGGACCCGAGGACTGGGCGGACGAGGACTGGGCGGACGCCCCCGGCAGCGCGGGCGAACTGCCGCCGGTCGGCCAGTTCGCCGGCATCGACCTGCACGAGTTCGCGTGGGCCCGGCAGCGGGCGCGCCGCGCCGGTGTCATCTGGCTGGCGATCGTGCTGGTGCTCACCGGATCGGTGGCCGCGGCGGCGTGGTCGCTGGGCAGCAACCTCACCGCGCTGCTGGGACCGTAGGACCGGTCAGTCGCGCAGCATCTCCGCGACCAGGAACGCCAGCTCGAGGCTCTGCTGGGTGTTGAGCCGCGGATCGCAGGCCGTCTCGTAGCGGCCGGCCAGGTCGGTGTCCGAAATGTCCTGCGCCCCACCGAGGCACTCGGTGACGTTCTCACCGGTGATCTCGACGTGGATGCCGCCCGGGTGGGTGCCGAGCGCGCGGTGCACCTCGAAGAAGCCCTGCACCTCGTCGACGATGCGGTCGAAATGGCGGGTCTTGTAGCCGGTGGACGATTCGTGGGTGTTGCCGTGCATCGGGTCGCACTGCCAGATCACCTGGTGGCCGGAGGCCTGCACCTTCTCGATGATCGGCGGGAGCGCGTCGCGGACCTTGCCGTTGCCCATCCGGCTCACCAGGGTCAGCCGGCCGGGCACGTTGTGCGGATCCAGTCGCTCGACGTATTCGACCGCCAGCTCCGGGGTGGTCGTCGGGCCGATCTTGACGCCGATCGGGTTGGCGATCACCTCGGCGAAGGCGATGTGCGCCCCGTCGAGTTGGCGGGTGCGCTCGCCGATCCACAGGTAGTGCGCGGACAGGTCGAACAGCTTGAACGAGGCGCCCTCGTCGGCGTCGTCGGCCAGCCGCAGCATGGCCCGCTCGTAGTCGAGCACCAGCGCCTCGTGCGAGGCGTAGATCTCGGCGGTGTCCAGCGCGCGGTCGTTGACGCCGCAGGCGCTCATGAACCGCAGCCCGCGGTCGATCTCCCCGGCCAGCGCCTCGTAACGCGCGCCGGCGGGCGAGGTGCGGACGAACTCGCGGTTCCAGTCGTGGACCAGATCCAGCGACGCCAACCCCGACGAGGTCAGCGCGCGCACCAGGTTCATCGCCGCGCTGGCGTTGGCGTAGGCACGCACCAGCCGGGACGGATCGTGTTCGCGCACAGCCACATCCGGGGCGAACCCGTTGACCATGTCGCCGCGGTAGGACTTCAGGCCCAGCGCGTCGGTGTCCGAGGACCGCGGCTTGGCGTACTGCCCCGCGATGCGGGCCACCTTCACCACCGGCATGCTCGCGCCGTAGGTCAGCACCACGGCCATCTGCAGCAGCGTGCGGATGTTCGCCCGGATGTGCGGTTCGGTGTTGTCGGCGAACGTCTCGGCGCAGTCGCCGCCCTGCAGCAGGAACGCCTCCCCGCGGGCGACGGCGGCCAGCTGACCGCTGAGCTTCTCGACCTCGGACGGCACGGTGATCGGCGGCACGCTCTCCAGCACGGTGCGCATCGCCTCGGCCTGCCCGGCGTCCCAGCTGGGCTGCTGGACGGCCGGCCGCGCCAGCGCCGAATCCAGGCGTTGCCGCAGGTCATCCGGCAGGGGCGGCAGCGACGGGAGCTGCTCGATCGGTACGTCGACGGTCCAGTTCACCCCTACATGGTAGCGGGGCGCCACGGGCGCTCCGACCCGTTCGCGACCTGCACAAACGCCGGATTCAGCCGGCCGCGGGCGGACCCGTCTGCTCGACGATCAACGAAAACCGTCGCAGGTGGTCGCGCGCGTCCACCAGGGCGTCGTGGGTGTCGGCCGGCCGCGGCGGCATCCGCGGGCTGCCGCGGTCCTCCCAGAATTGCCGCAACTCCCGGGTGAACCGCGGGATCTGCGTCGGCAGACTGGTCATCGGCCCCCACAGCTGACACAGCGCGACGTGGTCGTAGGCGGCCACCCAGGCCCACAGCTCGATCGGTTCGGCACCGCCGATCCCGAAGAACTCCTCGAGGTCCTCGCGGATGCGCCGGCGCGACCGCCACAGCTGCGACGACGGCGGCGGCAGCTTGGGCAGCACATGCTTGCGCACCCAGTTGCCGGCCTGCGCGGCGTCGAATTCGGTTGACACCGCGTAGTATTCGCGGCCATCCTCGGCGACCACCCCGATCGAGACCAGCTCGATGGTGCGGCCGTCCTCGATGAACTCGGTGTCGTAGAAGTACCGCACGGGCGACCACCCTATCCAGTCGCGGCGGAGATCGGCGCGGGCGCCGGGTGCACCTGGCGGTCCAGCGTCGCGTCGATGGCGGTGTCGTCGGGCAGGCGCGGCATGCCGGCCAGCGCGCTCTGCAACCACAGATTGGCCCGCACCAGCGGGCGCCGGATCCGGCGTTCCCGCTGCAGCGCCCGGTCCATCTTGTGCGGATGGTCCAGGTAGCGCCAGCGCGCCCACGGCGCGTGCGGCCGGGACAGCCGCACCGCCCCGATCACCAGCAGCGGCGGCACCCCCATGCCGAGCAGGCCCGTCCACACCTTGCCCTTGGCGAGCACGACGAGCGCGAGCGCCAGGCTGGCCACCGCCCAGCCGATGACCGCGGCGCGGACCACCCACGAGTCGTCGGCGCGCCAGATGTCGATGTCGAAGAACGCCAGCGGGTTGAAGCCCAGCATCAGCAGGCCCGCCACGGCCACGGCGATGAACACCGCGTCGACCGAGGTGCGCCCGTCCTCCGACCAGTAGACGTCCTGCAGGTGCAGGATCAGCGCGAACTCGTCGAGCACCAGCGCGGCGCCGATGCCGAAGAAGATGGCCGCGGTGGTGAAGGCGCCCACGCCCCCGTCGACCGCGAGCGTCACCATCGCGACCCCGGAGATCAGCACCAGCAGCACGCCGAACACCACGTGGTGCAGGTGGAAGCCCTTACCGTCGCCCTTGCCGTCACCCTTGCCGCCGCCCAGCGACAGGTTGCGGGGTTGCCACCACTTCTTGGGCGCGGTGTCCTCGGCCGTCGCCCGGATGTAGCGCACGATCGCCCGGGTGATGCAGAACGTCAGGATGAACGCGATCAGGCACCACATCAGCGGCAGCCGGCTCTGGGTGATGAAGTCGAACCTCATGTCGACGGACCACTGGGGCACGGCCGTGAACTTACTGCGTTGCTGGGCAACCCGGATAGTCTGTTCAGGTCATGACTAAACAGCGACGGCGGCTGGCCGCCTGGCGGGTGTTTCAACTGGCCACCGTGGCGGCCCTCGGCTACGCGGTGTGGCGGCTGTTCGCGCCCAACCCGTACCGGATCGACATCGACGTCTACCGCATGGGCGGCCGGGCCTGGTTGGACTCCCAACCGCTGTACAGCGAGGGCGTGACGTTCCACACCGTCGGCGGGATCGACCTGCCGTTCACCTATCCGCCGCTGTCGGCGGTGCTCTTCAGCCCGTTCGCCTGGCTGTCGCTGCCCGGCGCCGGCATCGCGATCACCATCACCACGCTGGTGCTGCTGGTGGTTGCCACGATGATCGTGCTGACCCGGTTGGAGGTGTTCGCCGGCGCGCCGGCGCACCGCTGGTGGCTGGCCGCGGCAATCACCGCGCCCGCAGCCCTCTGGCTCGAGCCGCTGGTATCCAACTTCGACTTCGGGCAGATCAACGTGGTGCTGATGACGTTGGTGCTCGCCGATACCGTGCCCCGTCGCACGCCGTGGCCGCGGGGCATGCTGCTGGGCCTGGCGATCGCGCTGAAGCTGACGCCCGCGGTGTTCCTGGTGTATTTCGTGCTGCGCCGCGACGTGCGCGCGGTCCTGGTGGCCGCGGCGTCCTTCGTCGCCGCGACACTGCTGGGATTCGCGCTGGCCTGGCGGGATTCGATCGAATACTGGACGACGACGGTGATCAACACCGACCGGATCGGCACCGCGACGTTGAACACCAACCAGAACATCTCCGGTGCGCTGGCGCGGCTGGGCCTGGCCGAGAACGTCCGCTTCGTGGTGTGGGTGCTGGCCTGCTTCGCGGTCCTGGGCCTGACGGTGTGGGCGGTGCGACGGATCCTGGCCGCGGGCTCGGACGGCCCGGAGTCGGTGCTCGCGCTGATCTGCGTGGCGCTGTTCGGCCTGGTGGTCTCGCCGGTGTCATGGTCGCACCACTGGGTCTGGGCGCTGCCCACGCTGGTGGTCACCGCGGTGCTGGCCTGGCGGCATCGCAACGCCGCGCTGGCCGTGGTGACCGCGGTGGGTCTGGCGTTGATGATCTGGCCGCCCATCGACCTGCTTCCCGAACATCAGGAGGCCGAAGCGGCGTGGTGGCGGCAGTTGCTGGGCGGTTCCTACATCTGGTGGGCGATCGCGACGATCGTCGTGGCCGGTCTGGCCGCCAAGGCGGTCGCGGGGCCGGTCAGCCGGCCGCGGACTGCGGCAGACGCGCCGGCGGCTGACCGTTCTGAGCAGGCGCTGCACCCTCTTTGAGGGTGGCGGCGTAGATGTCGACGTATTCCTGACCGGACAGCCCCATCAGCTCGTAGATCACCTCGTCGATGACGGCGCGTTCGATGAAGCGGTTGCCGGCCATGCCGTCGAACCGGGAGAAGTCCATCGGCTCGCCGAACCGCACCGTGACCCGGCCGAACCGCAGGCCCTTGGTTCCCGGCGGGTTGACGACGTCGGTGCCGATCATCGCGACGGGAATGACGGGTACGCCGGTCTCCAGCGCCAGCCGGGCCAGGCCGGTCTTGCCCTTGTAAAGCCGGCCGTCCGGGGAGCGGGTGCCCTCCGGGTACATGCCCAGCAGCTTGCCCTGGCCGAGGATGCGCGCGGCGGTATTCAGGGCGTCCTGCGCGGAGTCGGCGTTGGTGCGGTCGATGGGGACCTGCCCCACCACGGTGTAGAACCACGCCAGGAGGCGGCCCTTGAGGCCGGTGCCGGTGAAGTACTCCTGCTTGGCCAGGAAGGTGATCCGCCGCCGTACCACCAGCGGCAAATAGAAGCTGTCCATCACGGCCAGGTGGTTACTGGCCAGAATCGCCGGACCGTCGGCCGGAACGTGTTCGAGTCCTTCGACTTTGGGTCGACCGAGCAAGGCCAGCAAGGGTCCCAGCAGGATGTACTTGAAAATCCAATACCACATGGACCCTCCCGAGTTGGCCGCATCGGACGATGCTGCGCGCAACTTTACCCACCCCGCCTGCGCGCGACCACACGGCAGCGGGTCAATCCCGGCTATTCCTCGACGGTGACCGGGATCGGTTCGTAGCGGCCCCTGGGCGGCGGGGGCGGCTCGGTCGGCGGCTCGGGGTGCTCGGCGGGACCGGCCTCGGCGGCGTCGGTGTCGGCCAGGATCGCCCGGACCACCTCCAGCAACGCCACGCTGTGCTCGGAGATGATGCCGAGCAGCGGATGCTCCTCGCCGGTGGCCAGCGCGGCCAGCGCACACACCGGGCACCACACCTGCTGGCAGCGGCCGGGCCCCGCGGCGCTGCGCGCTGCGGCCAGCGCGGCCGCCGAGCGCAGGGCGGGATCGAGGCGGTCCAGGATCAGCTGCGCGAGCTGGCGCAGCTCCGGGCCGAGCTCGGGGTGGGTCGCACTCATCGTGGCCACACCTCCGGGTTGGGTCGGAAACGGACGGTCAATTCGGTGCCCTTGAGTTGGGCCCCGATCACGATGCAGCGCCGCAGCACCGACGCCAGCCGCACTCGACGCCGCATGCCCCCCACCCCGATGATCAGATCGTCGTCGACCCGGCCCAGCGTGAGCGTGCCCGAGTCCACGTGCGGCAACTCTAGCTGCATCCGGTACACCGCTTCGAGACCGACGCCGGACTCCAGGTCCACGACGGGACGCAGCGGTCCGGGCGGGGCCGCGCCGTCGCGCCGGCGCACGCTGTCGAGCAGGTGCCCAAGGGCCTTGGGCCCGATCGGCTCACCGGGCAGATGCGGCACCAGCACCAATTCGACGTCGCCGATGGTGCCCGACAGCTCGTCGAGGACCGCCCGCTGCTCGGCGATGCGCTCGGCGTACCAGTCGAACGCCGGATGCTCGGGCAGGTTCTGATACTCGTACGAATCATCTTGGGCCAGAACCTGATTGACGATCAGCTCGGCCACCCGCACCCCCATCAGCGCCAGTGAGCCCAGGGTGCGGGCCGCCTCGGCGGCCACCACCCGCTCCGGGGTGAGCACCAGGTGCGCACCGACGGCCGAGCCGTCGGTCAGCAACTCCGAGAGCTGCTCGACCCCGGCGGTGATGCGCTCGAGCAGCTCGACGACCACCGCGGTGGCGCCGCTGTCGGCCATGGACAGCCGGCGGTGCCGCGGCCAGGCGCGTTCCACGTAGAGCCCGAACGTCGAGGGCAGGGTGAGCATCCGCAGCGCGTCGGCCGTCGACGCGCAGTCGACCACGATGTGGTCCCAGCCCGCCGAGGCCGCCAACTCGCCCACCTCGTGCAGGCCCAGCACCTCCTGGACGCCGGGCAGCGCCGAAAGTTCCTCGGGGGCAACGTCACCCAGATCGGATTCGGGGAACTGCTCGCCGAGCGGACGGGCGATCTCCCGCCACCGGGACTCCAACAGCGCCAGGGTGTCCAACGCCAGCGCGTCCAACAGCCCACCGCCGGCGTCGGCGTCGTCGGTCAGCACCCGCACCGGTTCCCGGCCGCCGGTGGGCGGCACCGCCACGCCCAGCACATCGCCCAGCGAATGCGCCTGATCGGTGGACACCACCAGGACCCGCTGCCCGGACTGCGCGTCGCGCACCGCGGTGGCGCACGCCAGCGTCGACTTGCCGACCCCACCCTTGCCGACGAAGAGACTGATCCGGGTGTGCTCGGCCGACACGGATTCGGCGGTAGCGGTCAGCCCTCGACTCTTTTCTTCAGATCCTTCAGCGCGGTGTCGGTCAACCTGCGCTCGGCCTTGCGCTTGAGCAGTCCGATCATCGGGATCAGCAGGTCCACGGACAGTTCGTAGGTGACCTCGGTGCCAGACCCCTTGGGCGTCAACCGATACGCGCCGTCGAGCGCCTTCAGCAGCGAGCTGGACACCAGCGACCAGCGCACCGACTTGCGGTCGGCCGGCCATTCGTAGGACAGCACCATCGTGTCGCGCAGGACCGCGGCGTCCAGCACCAGGCGCGCGGTCTTGGGCAGCCCCGAGCTCTCGGTCTCGAGCACCTCGGTCTCCTTGTACTCCTTGACCCACTCGGGGTAGGAGCCGATGTCGGCGATGACATCCATGACCGTGCCGGGATCGGCCTCGATGTAGATGGTCTGCGTGGTCTTGTCCGCCAACTTGCTGCCTAACTGTGAAACCGCGGGCGCGGAACGGGTCGCCTTGGGATAAAACGGTACCCCGGTGCTGTTGCCCGGGACCGGCTATCGGGCTTGCGGGGCCACCCCCACCGGGCGATCGGCCTCGAGTTCGGCCTTGATCTGGAAGGACATGTTCTTGCCGGCGACCCGGCGCCGGTGCACCAGCTTGGCCAGGTTCAGCTTGGCGAGCGCGTGCGCGGAGACCCCGGCCGGTTCGGCGTGCAGGAAGTAGTGCAGCAACACGCCGTCGAGCATGGGTTCCAGCCAGATCTCCATGGTGCCGGTCAGCGGGCCGGCGACGGTCCAGCGGATGCCCTTGTCCCCGCGTTCCTCGACCACCTGCAGGTGCAGGTCCGGCCACCACTGCCGCCACCGGGCGGGATCCGCGACGGCCTCTCCGACCAACCCCGGATCGGCGGCGATGAACGTCTCGTCGGCCACCTGGATGCTGTTCATGGGCATAGCTTCACATACGCCCCACCGGTGAGGACCGTCACACCGCACCCGGAGCGCCTATTAGGCTGAGGACGACGTCCCGATCCGAAAGAGGCCATGAGCATTGCGTGAGTTAAGTGTTCCCGCATCCTTTGAAGTCGGCGAGCACGACACCGTCGTCAACGCCGTCTTCGAACACGAACGCGACGATCCCAACTTCCCGATCTATGAGCGCCTGGTGGACGGCCAGTGGCGCCCCGTCACCGCCGCCGAGGCCGCCGCGCTGGTCCGGTCCGCGGCCCAGGGTCTGCTCGCCGAGGGCGTGCAGCCCGGCGACCGGGTGGCGATCCTGTCGGCGACCCGCTTCGAGTGGGCCATCCTGGACTTCGCGATCCTGGCCATCGGCGCCCTGACGGTCCCGATCTACGAGACGTCGTCGGCCGAACAGGTCCAGTGGGTGCTGTCGGACTCCGGGGCGGTCGCGGTGTTCGCCGAGACCGACGAACATGCCGCGCTGGTCAACCAGCTCTTCGACGACCTGCCGGAGCTGCGCAAGGTGTACCGGATCGAGTCCGACGGGGCGAGCGCGTTCGAGGAACTCGCCGCGGCCGGCGCCGCCGTCGACCCCGCCGAGGTCACCAAGCGGGTCGAGGGCCTGCGCTCGGCGGATCCGGCCACGCTGATCTACACCTCGGGCACCACCGGGCGCCCCAAGGGCTGCGTGCTGACCCATTCGAATCTGGTCTACGAGATCCAGGGCTCCAAGGCCGCCATGCCGACGCTGCTCAGCGAGCGCGAGCGCCTGTTGGTGTTCCTGCCGCTGGCGCACGTGTTGGCCCGGGCGCTGACCATCGGCGCGTTCAACTTCAAGGTGACGGTCGGGTTCACCAGCGACATCAAGAACCTCGTGGCGCTGTTCGGCGTGTTCAAGCCGACCATCGTGGTCTCGGTGCCGCGGGTCTTCGAGAAGGTCTACAACACCGCCGCGCAGAACGCCGCCGACGGCGGCAAGGGCAAGATCTTCGAGATGGCGGTGCAGACCGCGGTCGAGTACAGCGAGGCCCAGGACGCCGGCGGCCCGGGTCTGCTGCTCAAGCTCAAGCACGCGGTGTTCGACCGGCTGGTCTACCACAAGCTGCGGGCCGCGCTCGGCGGCGATTGCCGCGCGGCCATCTCGGGCGGTGCGCCGCTGGGGGCGCGGCTGTGCCACTTCTACCGCGGCGTCGGCCTGACCATCTACGAGGGTTACGGACTGACCGAGACCAGCGCGGCCATCGCCGTCAACCAGGTCGGCGACATGAAGGTCGGGACCGTCGGAAAATTGTTGCCGGGCAACAGCTTTCGACTCGGTGAGGACAGCGAGCTGCTGGTCCGCGGCGGCGTGGTGTTCCAGGGTTACTGGAAGAACGACGAGGCCACCAACGACGCCGTGCGCGACGGCTGGTTCCACACCGGCGATCTCGGCGAGGTCGACGCCGACGGTTTCATCAAGATCGTGGGCCGCAAGAAGGAGATCATCGTCACCGCCGGCGGCAAGAACGTCGCCCCCGCGGTCCTCGAGGACGAACTGCGCGCGCACCCGCTGATCAGCCAGGCGATGGCGGTCGGCGATGCCCAGCCGTTCATCGGCGCGTTGATCACCATCGACCCCGAGGCCTTCGAGGGCTGGAAGCAGCGGCACGGCAAGCAGGCCGAGGCCACCGTCGCCGACCTGGCAGGCGACCCCGATTTGAGGGCCGAGGTGGAGCAGGCGATCAAGGTGGCCAACGGGCACGTCTCGCACGCCGAGAGCATCCGCAAGTTCCGCATCCTGCCGGTCGACTTCACCGAGGACACCGGCGAACTCACGCCGACCATGAAGGTCAAGCGCAAGGTCATCGCGGAGAAGTTCGCCGAGGAGATCGAGGCGATCTACCGCAAGGACTGATCGCTCAGCCGGCCAGCAACCCGCTGAGCCGGCCGGCCAGCACGTCCCAGCGCCAGTTCGCCAGCACCCAGTCCCGCCCGGCCGCGCCCATCTCGGCCGCGCGGGCCGGGTCGGCCAGCAGGGCACCGACCGCCGTGGCGATCTCGTCGACGCGGCGCCCGTCGACCACGGTCCCGGTCTCGCCGTCGCGCACGGTTTCCGGGGCGCCGCCGGAGTTCCCGGCGACCACGGGCACGCCGCTGGCCGAAGCCTCGAGGAACACGATGCCCAGGCCCTCGACGTCGAGGCCGGCCCCGCGGGTGCGGCACGGCATGGCGAACACGTCGCCGACGGCGTGGTGGGCGGCGAGTTCCTCGGCGGGCACCCCGGCGGTGAACACCACGTGGTCGGTGACGTCGTGCTCGGCGGCCAGCTTGCGCAGGGTCGGCAGGTAGGGCCCGCCGCCGACGATCACCAGCGCGGCGCCGTCGACGCGTTGCCGGATCCGCGGCAGCGCGCGGATCAGCATGTCCTGGCCCTTGCGCGGGACCAACCGCGACACGCAGACGACGGTCGGGCGCTCCCCCAGCCCGTACCGGCGGCGTAATTCGGCGCGCGCGGCCGGGTCCGGCCGGAACCGCTCGGTGTCCACCCCGGGCGGGACGTGCTCCATCGCGGCGTGCGACCCGAACGCCGAGGCGAAGCGGCCCCGGGTGTAGCGGCTGACGTAGGTGATGATGTCGGCGCCGTCGCCGATGCGTCGCAGCGCCGAGCGCGCCACCGGCAGCATCGACCACCCCACCTCGTGGCCGTGCGTGCTGGCCAGTACCCGGGTGGCCCCGGCCCGGCGGGCCCGGCCGGCCAGCAGCGCCAGCGGCGCGGCGGCACCGAACCAGACGGTCTCGATGTCGTGGCGTTCGATCAGCCCCCGCATCCGGGACTCGACCGAGGGCTCGGGCAGCATCAGCGTGGTGGGGTGGCGCACCACCCGGTAACCGGCGGCGTCGGCGGCGTCGTCGTACGCCTCGGCGCCCTTCCATTTCGGCGCGTACACCGTGAGGTCGTGGTCACCCGAGGTCGCGAGCCGACCCACCAGTTCCTCCAGGTACGACTGGATGCCGCCGCGACGGGGTGGAAAGTCATTGGTCACCAGCAGGATTCGACTCATGGTGTGCCGATGCTAGCGCGGCCCGGCCGACCACTGCCGCCACTGCTGCAGGAGCGCGGCGGGTTCGGCGCCGGTGATCTCGCGCAGCGCGTCCTCGGCGGGGACGCGGTCGGGTCCGGCCGCGCGCCGGTAGAGCTCGCGCAGCGCCGCCGGGCCGTGCCGGTCGGCCAGGAACCGGGCGAACATCCAGGCGCGGTCGTAGGCCCGCGACAGTTCGGGCTCCGGACGGTCGAAATCGGCGTCGGCGGGCAGCGCCGACGGGACCGGGGACGGGGTCGTGGCCGACGGCGCGGGGCGGGCGACGTAGTCGGCGACGCCCTCGGTGAGCCAGCGCGGCGCGTCGGCGGCGGTGTCGGTGCGCGCGGCGTAGTGAAACAGCTCGTGGGCCAGCACGATGCGCAACGCGGCATCGCTCATCCGGTGGGCATCGGGGCCCAGCACGATGCGTTGGCCGGTGGCCACCCGCCGATCGAGGTCGACGTCGTCGGCGACCGCGACCGCGGCCATCCCGGCGGGGGCGCCGGGCGCGGCCGCGGCGAACTGCGTCGGCGAATCGGTGGCCACCACGGTGATCTCACGGTTCCAGTCGGTGCCCCAGAAGTCCTCGACGCGCGCGGTGGCCTCGCCGAGTTCGGCGGCCACCCGGTCGAGCAGCGCATCGGTGTCGTCGCCGCCGAGGCTGAGCAGGGTGACGGTGCGGCCGTCCCCGACGATCAGTTCCGCGGGCGCGGCGCTCGGCGGCGCACTCGACGGTGCGGACGCGTCGGGCCGCAGCAGCACCGCGGCCGCGGCGACCACCGCGATGGCGATCAGGGCGAAAACCGGCGCGCGCCACCCGGACCGGGAGTCGGCGGGCTCGGGGACTGCGGGTTCGGTGACGGCCGGCTCAGTAACGGCGCGCGTTGTAGAACGGTCCGGCGCCGTCCAACGGCACCACCTTGACCGGCACACCGTAGGTAGAGGCGTGCACCACCATGCCGTCGCCGACGTAGATGCTGGTGTGCGAGGCGTCCGAGTAGGTGTTCACCACGTCGCCGGGCTGCAGTTGGTCCCGCGACACCGGGGTGCCACCGCGGGCCAGCGCCTGGCTGGAATGCGGCAGCGAGATGCCGGCCTGCTGGAACGCCCACATCACCAGTCCCGAGCAGTCGAAGGCACTCGGGCCCGAACCGCCCCAGGAGTACGGCGATCCGACCCGGGTCAGCGCGGCCTGGACGGCGATGGCGCCCTGCGGCGATCCGCCACCCGGCGCGGGCACCACGGCGGCCTCCGGCGGCGGCGCGATATCGCCGGCCGGGATGCCTTCCGGACCCTGCGCCAGGATCTCCGGACCGGGCGCGGCGGCCGGCGGGACGGGGCCCGGGTCCGCCAGCGCGACCCGCTGATCCGGGGTCAGGGTGTTGTACTGCGAGCGGACCACGGCGATCTTGAGTTGCAGCTCGCTCTGCTTGGACTGCAGATCGGCGCGCACGGCGGCGGCCTGCTCCGCGGCGGTCTTCGCCTCGGCGGCGGAGTGCACGGAGGCGGCCTCGGCGGCCTTGGCCTGCTCGCTGACGCTGCGGTAGTTGGCCATCTGCGAGGACATCTCGTTGGCCATCACCCGCTGCACGGCCATCTTGTCGATCAGGCCCTGCGGCGACTCGGCGGTCAGGATGGCGTTGAAGCCGGAGGTCCGACCACCCATGTAGGTGGCGGCGGCGAACTTGTCGACCCCGGCCTGATAGGTCGACAGCTGCGCCCGGGCGGCCTCGACGGCGGCGCGGTCGGCGGCCAGCTTCTGCTCGGCGGCGGCCTGGGCCTCGAGCTTCTCGGTGAGGTCGAGCTGCGCGGCGTGCATGGCCTCGGTGGTCTGTTCGGCCTCGCGGGAAAGTTCGGTCAACTTTGCCAGGGCATCTTCTTGCGGGTCCGCATACACCGCCGAGGCGAATGCCCCGCTCAGCACGGTCAACACGGCAATCAGGCAGATTGCGGTCCGTTTGAGGGGTCGGTTGATGATGCGATCGGTCCAGAGCGTGCCGTCGATCCTCAAGATTCGCGTCCTTAAAACTGCTTACAACTGTCTGCGTTGTGCCGTTTCCGCGTCGCCCCCGACCGCGTTAGGTCTCGAATAGGTTACGAAACGATATCGGCGTTGTCCAACAGAAGTTGCCAATCTAGCAGGAGTTACAGGCCGGGCGCCCACTGGCACGCCCATCCCGCGGCACCCGCCGAAGGTGAATCAGGCCACACCGTGGTGCGGGCCGCGCCGCACCGGCACCAGCCGCAGCCGCGGCGCCATGCCGGCCTCCGCGAGCACCTCCAGCGCCGCCCGCTCATCGGCCAGCAACTCATCCGGCACCCCGAGCAACACGCTGACCACGCAGTCGTGGCAGCCCGACCCGCGGACAGCACAGTCGTCGCAGTCGATGACCACGGGGTCCGCAGCATCGGAGCGCCCCTCGTGGTCGTGAACATGGTCGTGATCGTGGCCGCGATCGCCTCCGCCGTGCCGTACCGGCAGCTTCCCTATCTCCGTCATGCCGCGTCCCATCTCTCGTTTCCGCCGTGGCGGCTGGCTGTAGCCGGACGCTAACCGAGGGCACCGACAACCCGCCCCGGCGCGCGTCGGCGCGCGTCGGCGCGGTAAATGTCCGCCCCGGGCTCTAACGTATTCGAACATGCGTTCGTCGGATGGGGGGCAGCTGAGTTTCGCGGACTTCGACCCGTCCGCGGACCTCTCCCTGCGCGACACCACCTTCGTGGTCGTGGACCTCGAGACCACCGGGGGACGCGCCGCCCCGAAACAACCCGGCGGGGCGTGCGATGCGATCACCGAGATCGGCGCGGTGAAGGTGCGCGGCGGCGAGGTGCTCGGCGAATTTGCCACACTTGTCGATCCGCGTCGATCCATCCCGCCGCAGATCGTCCATCTGACCGGTATCACCACCGCGATGGTGCGCGCCGCGCCGACCATCGAGGCGGTGCTGCCGATGTTCCTCGAGTTCGCGCGTGGCGCGGTGCTCGTGGCCCACAACGCCGGATTCGACATGGGATTCCTGCGCGCGGCCGCCGCGCAGTGCGACATCGCGTGGCCGCGTCCGCCGGTGTTGTGCACGGTGCGGCTGGCCCGCCGCGTGCTCACCCGCGACGAGGCGCCCAGCGTCCGGCTCGCCGACCTCGCCCGCCTGCTGGGCGCGGCCACCACCCCGACGCACCGGGCCCTCGACGACGCGCGCGCCACGGTCGACGTCCTGCACCGCCTGATCGAGCGCGTGGGCAATCAGGGCGTGCGCACGTATCCGGCGCTGCGTTCGTATCTGCCCGACGTCACCCCCGCGCAACGGGCCAAGCGCGGGCTGGCCACCCAGCTGCCCCGCGCCCCCGGCGTCTACCTGTTCCGCGGCCCGTCAGCGGAGGTGCTCTACGTCGGCACGGCCACCGATCTGCGGCGCCGGGTCGGGCAGTACTTCAACGGGTCGGACTCGCGGGCGCGGATGCGAGAGATGGTCGCGCTGGCCGAATCCGTGGACCACGTCGAATGCGCGCATGCGCTGGAGGCCGGGGTGCGTGAGCTGCGGCTGCTCGCCGCGCACGCCCCGCCGTTCAACCGGCGCTCCAAGTTCCCGCAGCGCTGGTGGTGGGTGGCGCTGTCGGACGAGGCGTTCGCCCGCTTCGTGGTGGTCCGCCGGCCGCGGCACCCGGGTGCGCTCGGGCCGTTCCGGTCCCGCGCCGATGTCGCGCAGACCGCGGCGCTGCTGGCCCGGTTCGCCGGCGTACGGACCTGCACCACCCGCCTGGGCCGCTCGGCCCGCCACGGTCCGTCCTGCCCGGAACGCGAGCTATCCCCCTGCCCGGCGCCGCGCGACATCTCGGCGGCCGACTACGCGCCCGTGGCGGCGCGAGCCGCGGACATCTTGGCCGGCGCCGACAACGCGCCGCTGGACGCCGCGGTGGCCGAGGTGGACGCGCTGGCGCGCCGCGGCCTCTACGAGAACGCCGCGCGGCTGCGCGATCACACCGCCCTGGCCATCGAGACCGCCTGGCGCGGACAACGCCTGGCCTCGCTGGTGGCCATCGACGAGCTGGTGGCCGCGGCGCCGGACGGGGCCGGCGGCTGGCAGCTGGCGGTCGTACGCCGCGGTCAGCTGGCCGCGGCGGGCACCGCGCGACGCGGGGTCCCGCCGATGCCGGTGGTGGCGGCGCTGTGCGCCGGCGCGCAGACCATCCTCAGCGAGCCGGCCCCGCTGGGCGGCGCGCTGGTCGAGGAGACCGCGCTGATCGCGCGGTGGCTGACGACGCCGGGCACCCGGATCGTGCGCACCAGCCAGGGTTGGACGTCCTCGCGACACGGCGCGGGCCGGTTGGCCGGGTGGGCGGCCGCCGCCCGGTCGGCGCGGCTGGCCGCCGAGCAGCACCGCGACGCGGACGCCGATCGGGATCCGCCCCGGCGCGGCGCGCTCAGTTCGGCGCTGCGAGCTTCTGGCTGAGCTGCACCCACTTGGCGAGCAGTTGTTCGGCCGCCCCGGAGTCGATCGCCTCGGTGGCCCGCGCCAGGCCCGACTCCCAGGACGGCAACCAGTCCGCACCCGCCGAGAGCCCGGCGTGGGCCACCATCGCGCCGGCGGCGTTGAGGAGAACGGCGTCGCGCACCGCGCCGTGGGCGCCGGCGAACACCGACCGCGCCACCTCCGCGTTGTGCGCCGCGTCGCCCCCGCGAAGCTCCGAGAGTTGCGCGCGCTTGAAACCGAAGCCGGCCGGGTCGAAGGTCAGCCGGTCGATGGTCCCGGCCTGCACCCGCCAGATCGTCGAGGTCGTCGTCGTGGTGAGTTCGTCGAGGCCGTCGTCCCCGTGCACCACCAGCACGCTGCTGCGCCGGGTGGCGAACACGCCGGCCATCACCTCGGCCAGATCCCCGAACGCGCAGCCGATCAGACCCGCGCGCGGCGACCCCGGATTCGTCAGCGGTCCCAACAGGTTGAACACGGTCGGGACGCCGATCTCGCGCCGCGGTCCGCCGGAATGCCGGAACGACGGGTGGAACTTGGCCGCGAAGCAGAAGCCGATGCCGAGTTCGGCGATGCAGCGGGCCACCTCGTCGGGCCCCAGATCGATGCGCACCCCGAGCGCCTCGAGGGTGTCCGCGCCGCCGGACAGCGACGACGCCGCGCGGTTGCCGTGCTTGATGACGGGCACGCCGCAGGCCGCGACCACGATCGCGGCCATCGTGGACAGGTTCACGGTGTTTGCGCCGTCGCCGCCGGTGCCGACGATGTCGACGGCCTCGATGCCGGTCTGGGCGGTCGGCAGGTGCACGGCGTGGGCCAGCATCACCTCGGCCAACTCGTTGACCTCCGCGGAGGTCGGGCGCTTCATCTTCATGGCGACCCCGAACGCGGCGATCTGCGCGGGCGTGGCCACCCCGGTCATGATCTGTTCCATGGCCCAACCGGCCTCGCCGGTGGCCAGCGGTTGCAGTTCGGTCAGGCGGCCCAGGATCGTCGGCCAGGCGGGAGCGGCGGATTCCGGCCGCGCGGCGGTGTCAGTCACAACCCCGATATTCCCACGTCGCGGCTCGCCCGGAGCATCTGGGAGGGCGACACTTGGACCCAAATGCATCCCCGGGTGGAGTTCGACAACTACAAAGCGTCATACTTCTAGGCGTGACGAGTGCTGTGGGTACCTCTGGGACTGCAATCACGTCGCGCGTGCATTCGCTGAACAGGCCAAACATGGTCAGTGTCGGCACCATCGTGTGGCTTTCCAGTGAGCTGATGTTCTTCGCTGGACTGTTCGCGATGTACTTCGTCGCGCGCGCACAGGCCGGCGGCGAGTGGCCGCCGCCCCCAACCGAGCTGAACCTCGCGTTGGCCGTACCGGTGACGTTGGTGCTGATCGCATCGTCGTTCACCTGTCAGATGGGCGTGTTCGCCGCCGAGCGCGGCGACGTCTTCGGGCTGCGCCGGTGGTACTTCATCACCCTGCTGATGGGCACGTTCTTCGTCCTCGGGCAGGGCTACGAGTACATCCACCTGGTGCAGCACGGGACGACGATCCCCGGTAGCGCATACGGCTCGGTCTTCTACCTCACCACCGGCTTCCACGGCCTGCACGTCATCGGCGGTCTGGTCGCCTTCGTGCTGCTGCTCGTGCGCACCACGATGAGCAAGTTCACGCCGGCGCAGGCCACCGCGGCGATCGTTGTGTCCTACTACTGGCACTTCGTCGACATCGTCTGGATTGCGCTGTTCGCCACGATCTACTTCGTCCGATAGTTCACGCGGCCATGAACAGGAGAGCTCGGTTGAATATCTCGCGCTTGATCGGATCGGCCAACGGTGACCGGTCCCGGCGGCGGTGGCGCCGTCGCCTGACGGCCGGGACGTTGCTGCTGATCGCCTTGGCGCTGGCGGGCGGTCTGGCCGCCGTGCTGACGCCCAAGCCCCAGGTGGCGGTCGCCGACGAATCACAGTCGGCACTGATCCGCACCGGTAAGCAGCTCTACGAAACGTCGTGCATCAGCTGCCACGGCGCCAACCTGCAGGGCGTGCACGATCGCGGTCCCAGCCTGGTCGGCGTCGGCGAGGCGGCCGTCTGGTTCCAGGTCTCCACCGGACGCATGCCGGCCATGAGCCTGCACCAGCAGGCGCCGGAGAAGCCGGTGAACTTCGATGAGCATCAGACCGACGCGCTGGGCGCCTACGTCCAGGCCAACGGCGGCGGCCCCATGGTGGTCCGCGACGCCAACGGTGAGATCGCCCAGGAGTCGCTGACCCACGGCAACCTCGCGCGCGGCGGTGACCTGTTCCGGCTCAACTGCGCCTCGTGCCACAACTTCACCGGTCAGGGCGGCGCGCTGTCGTCCGGCAAGTACGCGCCGGCACTCGGAGACGCCAATCCCCAGGTGATCTACACCGCGATGCTCACCGGGCCGCAGAACATGCCGAAGTTCTCCGACCGGCAGCTCACCCCCGAAGAGAAGACGGACATCATCAGCTACGTCCGCAACGTCTCTGAGGCCAAGAGCCCCGGCGGATACGGCCTGGGTGGGCTGGGACCCACGTCTGAAGGAATGGTGATCTGGATCCTCGGCATCACCGTGATGATCGGAATCACAATGTGGATCGGGGCAAGGGCATGACCGACAACCAGGGTGCGAAACCGACCGACGAACAGTTGGCGGCGATGTCGCGAGAAGAGCTGCTCGCACTCGGTGGCAAGCAAGACGGTGTCGACATCGTCTTCAAGGAGCCCCGCTGGCCCATCGAGGGCACGCGGGCCGAGAAGCGCGCCGAGCGCTCGGTGGCCGGCTGGCTGCTGTTCGGCGGGCTGTGCGGCCTGGCTCTGCTGCTGGTATTCCTGTTCTGGCCTTGGGAATTCGATCCGGACAGCTGGTGGTACGCCCTGGCCACGCCGATGTACGGCCTGACCTTCGGGCTGTCGATCCTGGCGATCGGCATCGGCGCGGTGCTCTTCCAGAAGAAGTTCATCCCGCAGGAGATCACCATCCAGGACCGCCACGACGGCGCGTCCTCGGAGTTCGACCGCAAGACCATCGTCGCCAACCTGACCGACGCCCTCGAGGGGTCGACGATCAAGCGACGCAAGATCATCGGCGCCTCGATGGGCCTGGGTCTGGGCGCCTTCGGGCTCGGCACGCTGGTGGCCTTCGCGGGCGGCTTGATCAAGAACCCGTGGAAGCCCGTCGTCCCGACGGCCGAGGGCAAGAAGGCGGTGCTGTGGACCTCCGGGTGGACCCCGCGCTACCACGGCGAGACCATCTACCTCGCCCGGGCGACCGGCGACAGCCACGCCCCGTTCGTGAAGATGCGTCCCGAGGACATCGACGCCGGCGGCATGGAAACCGTGTTCCCGCTGCGTGATTCCGACGGCGACGGCACCACCGTCGATTCGCATCACAAGCTGACCGCGATCCAGATGGGCGTCCGCAACCCGGTCATGCTCATCCGCATCAAGTCGCAGGACATGAGCCGCGTGGTCAAGCGGCAGGGCCAGGAGAGCTTCAACTTCGGCGACCTGTTCGCCTACACGAAGGTGTGCTCGCACCTGGGCTGCCCCTCGTCGCTGTACGAGCAGCAGAGCTACCGCATCCTGTGCCCGTGCCACCAGTCGCAGTTCGACGCGCTGGAGTTCGCTCGCCCGACGTTCGGCCCGGCCGCACGTGCGCTGGCGCAGCTGCCCATCACGATCAACACCGAGGGCTACCTGGTGGCCAATGGTGACTTCATCGAACCTGTCGGTCCGGCCTTCTGGGAGCGCAAATCATGAGTCCGAAACTCGGCGAGGTAATGGCCAAACAGGGCGACGCGATCGACTCTCGCTACCACCCCTCGGCGGCCGTTCGACGCGGAATCCTCAACAAGGTCTTCCCCACGCACTGGTCGTTCCTGCTGGGCGAGATCGCGCTGTACAGCTTCATCGTCCTGCTGATCACCGGCGTCTACCTGACGCTGTTCTTCGATCCGTCCATGGCACACGTCGTCTACGACGGCGTGTACCAGCCGTTGCGCGGCGTCGAGATGTCCCGCGCCTACGAGACGGCGCTGAACATCAGCTTCGAGGTCCGCGGCGGCTTGTTCGTCCGGCAGATCCACCACTGGGCCGCGCTGCTGTTCGCCGCGTCGATCATGGTGCACCTGGCGCGCATCTTCTTCACCGGCGCGTTCCGCCGGCCGCGTGAGGCCAACTGGGTGATCGGCTCGCTGCTGCTGATCCTGGCGATGTTCGAGGGCTTCTTCGGCTACACGCTGCCCGACGAACTGCTGTCCGGCACCGGCCTGCGCGCCTCGTTCTCCTCGATCACCCTGGGCATGCCGGTGATCGGCACCTGGCTGCACTGGGCGCTGTTCGGCGGTGACTTCCCGGGCGAGATCATCATCCCGCGGATGTACGCGCTGCACATCCTGCTGCTGCCCGGCATCATGCTGGCGCTCATCGGCGCCCACATGGCCCTGGTGTGGTTCCAGAAGCACACCCAGTTCCCCGGCCCCGGCCGCACCGAGAAGAACGTCGTCGGCGTGCGCGTCATGCCGGTGTTCGCGGTGAAGTCCGGTGCGTTCTTCGCGATGACCGTCGGTGTCCTGGGCCTGATGGGCGGCTTGTTGCAGATCAATCCGATCTGGAACCTCGGTCCCTACCGGCCGTCGCAGATCTCCGCGGGTAGCCAGCCCGACTTCTACATGATGTGGACCGAGGGTCTGGCACGTATCTTCCCGAACTGGGAGCTCTACCCGGGCAACTACACCATCCCGGCCTCCACCTGGGTGGCCCTGGGCATGGGCCTGGTGTTCGGGCTGCTGATCGTGTGGCCGTACCTGGAGAAGAAGTTCACCGGCGACAACGCGCACCACAACCTGTTGCAGCGGCCGCGGGACGCTCCGGTCCGCACCGGCATCGGCGCGATGGCCATCGCGCTGTACATGGTGTTGACCTTCTCCGCGATGAACGACCCCATCGCGCTGAAGTTCCACATCTCGCTGAACGCGACGACGTGGATCGGGCGCATCGGCGCGGTGGTGCTGCCGCCGCTGATCTTCTTCATCGCCTACCGGTGGGCCATCGCCCTGCAGCGCAGCGACCGCGAGGTGCTCGAGCACGGCATCGAGACCGGCATCATCAAGCGGCTGCCGCACGGTGCCTACATCGAGCTGCACCAGCCGCTGGGCCCGGTCGACGAGCATGGTCATCCGATCCCGCTCGAGTACCAGGGTGCGGCACTGCCGAAGAAGATGAACAAGCTGGGCTCGGCCGGCGAACCGGGTTCGGGCAGCTTCCTGAGACCGGATCCGCTCGAAGAGGATCGGGCGCTCGGCGAGGCCGCCCACGCCGCGGAGCACCGCGCTCTGACCGCGCTCAAGGAGTACCAGGACCGCGAGCACGGCGGCAACGGCAACGGATCCGACGGGCACCACTAGCCGTCGACCGCGACACCAACGGTTCGGGGCCGTCACCGGATTCCGGTGACGGCCCTGACCTTTCGGGCGATCAGTCGATCCGGCGGGCGACGACCGCGAAGTTCAGCGGGATCCGCGGCGCACCCGGCGGCAGCGTCCAACCCTGGGGCCCGGGCACCAACCCCTCGAAGGCCGGCCAGTCCATCTGCGGCAACTCGGCGAACGCCTCGATGCGCAACCCCGCCGCGAGCAGCGACCCCAGCACCTCGCCGAGATCGTGGCGCCACTCGTGGTTGGTGGTCTGCGTGATCTGCCCGGCCGAGTCCTCGGTATAGCTGCCGTCGTCGCGATAGACCCGCTCCCCTCCCCCGGCCAGATAATCGTCGGTGATCTGCCAGGGTGTGAACTCCATGGCGGCCAGGATCGGGTGGTCGTCGCGGATCAGGAACACCCCGCCCGGCACGAGCAAATCGTGGATGGACCGCGCCCAGGACCGCAGTTCCGGCAGCCACACGATGGTGCCCGCGCTGGTGACCACGATCTCGAAGCGCCGGTCGGTCAGCGTGGCGGCACGCCGGGCGTCGCCCTCGATCCAGTCGACGTCGCGGCCGTCGGCCTCCGCAATCCGGCGGGCGTGCCGCAGCGAGTTCGGCGACAGGTCCAGGCCCGCGACCCCGGCGGCGCCCAGGCGCGCCCACGACACCGTGTCGATGCCGATGTGGCACTGCAGATGCAGCAGCGACCGCCCCCGTACCCCGGAATCCGGAAGGTGCGGGGCCAGCACCGCGAGATCGCGCCGCACCACGTCGGAGATGGCCGTGCGGTCGGCCAGGAAGCCGTCCACGTCGTACATGCGGGAGCGGGCGTGGACGTCGGCGCGTTGATCCCAGTTGGCCCGGTTGTCGGCAAGGGCGGCGTGCTCATTCATCGTCTCGATGGTGACACGCCGCGGCGTCAGGCGCTGGGGCCCACCTGGGCCTGCAGTTCGCGCAGGAAGTACAGCGGGATGACCACCATCGCGGCGGTGATGACCGCGGCCACCGCGTACAGCACCCAGGACGCCACGACCGAGTCGACGGCCATCAGGTGCGTGGCGATCGCGACGGCGCACATCGCGACACCGGCCGCGGTGAGCACCGAGAGTCCGCAGCGCAACCAGATCCGGTCCAGCGCAGCGGCATTGGGGGCGGCCGCGGGTGGACGGCCCGCCGCGGCGACCGGCGCCGCGGTGCGCACCGGGCTGCCCGCACGGGCGGCGGCCGGGGCGGCGGACGAGGTGCCCGTGCCCGTCTTGCGGGCCCGCAGCAGCAGCGGCACCGCGGCCACGATCACCGCGGCCGAGATCCCGATCACCGTGTAGAGCAGCCAGGGCGTCCCGCCCCCGTCGGCGTCCTGCGGGCGGCTCTGTCCCAGGTTGGCCAGTGCCACCCCGGCGGCCACGAACAGGCCCAGGACCAGCAGCCACACCACCGCGCAGGCGGCCATCAGGGTGCGGTCGACGTTCTCCGGTGTGCGGAACAGGTCACTGCCAGGACGTGAGTTCATACCTTCTCGGACCCCTCAGCAGCTCGTCTGCGCCGCGTTGCCGGAATTCGACGACAACACGGTGCCGTCGCTGGTCGTGATCGAGCAGTTCAGTTGGCTCACCAGGAACAGGCTGGAGGCCTGCACCGAGCCGACCTCGGACTGCGAGATGGGCGTGACGGTCAGCGACCACGGGATGTACACGTTGCGCTGGGTGCGCCGACGGCCCGAGGCGTCGACGTAGGTCACCGAGATGATGTCGCCGGGGGCCTTGGTGCCGGTCACCGAATAGGTGACCTGACGCGGCCCGCTGCGCGTCGTCGTGGTCGGCGGCGGCGGCTCCTCGGTGGTCGCCGGCGGCGGGGGTGGTTCCTCGCTTGGCGGCGGAGGAGGCGGGGGCGGCTCCGGGACCACCGTGACGGTCTCCGGCGGCGGCGGGGGCGGCGGCTCGGGCGGTGGGGGCGGCGGCGGTTCCTCGCTCGGCGGCGGAGGCGGCGGGGGCGGCGGGGGCGGCGGCTCCGGCGTGGTGATCTCGTCCTGGACCGGCGGCGTCGTCGGCGTGGACGTCTGTGGGGTGGCCAACGTGTCGGTGTCGGTGCTGGTCACCAGCAGGGACACCGAGACCACCAGCGCGATGGCGGCGATGATGGCGGTGACCCCGACCACCCAGGGCCAGCGCGGCGGCGCCTCGTCGGCGACCACCTCGGTGGCCGCGTCATAGCTGTCGTAGTCGTAGAGACTCGGATCGGCGGGCACATAGGGCCCGGAGACGAACTGCTCGGACTCCGGTGCGGAGTAGGCCTGCGACGGGAACTCCTCCGGCGGCACTTCGCCGGCGGTGAGGTCGTCCGGATCGCCCGCAGAGCCCGGTTCCGGAGAATTCGGCCCGCTCATCTTCGCCTGTCCTTCTCGACTAGATCACCCGCGACGGGCACAACCGTTCGGTTTGCGCCCCGGCCACACTACCCAACCGAGGGCGTCGAACCGATCCGACAGTGAGGTGGCACGCCGTGTCGCGCCACGATTGTGACCTTTGCCGCGGATGGGGCGGGATCAGTGCTTCTCGGGCTTCAGGTAGTACTCCCAGACCCAGCCGGCCGCGCCCATGATCAGGAAGACGAACCCGGTGAAGATCAGCCAGGGCAGGTACAGGGCCACGCCGACCGCGGTGACCGAGGCGCACAGCGCCAGCGACACCGGCCACCAGCTGTGCGGGGCGAAGAAGCCCAGCTCGCCGGCGCCGTCGCTGATCTCGGCGTCCTCGTAGTCCTCGGGCCGGGTGTCCAACCGTCGTGCCACGAACCGGAAGAAGGTGCCGATGATCAGGCACAGCCCGCCGGACAGCGCCAGCGCGGTGGTGCCCGCCCACTCGACGCCACCGTCGGCGTACATGGCCGTGAGCACGGCGTAGACCACGGTGGTCACCACGAAGAACGCGGTGAGGATCTCGAACAACCTGGATTCGATATGCATGAGGCGTCCCCTCGTCCCTTAGTTCCGCGGTCCGGACGCCAGCTCACCGCGCCGCGTGTCGAACGGCTGGGTGGTGACTGCCAACGGCGCCTGGTTGATCGCCGCCAAAGCCTCGGCGTTGGTCTTCCCGTCGATGCGCTGCTGCATATAGGCCTTGAAGTCGTTCGGTTCGACGACCCGGACCTCGAAGTTCATCATCGCGTGGTAGGTGCCGCACATCTCGGCGCAGCGCCCGACGAACGCACCGGTCTTGGTGATCTCGCTGACCTGGAAGATGTGCTGGGAGTTGTTCTCCACCGGGTTGGGCATGACGTCCCGCTTGAACAGGAACTCCGGCACCCAGAAGGCGTGGATCACGTCGGACGAGGCGATCTGGAATTCGATGCGCTTGCCGACGGGCAGCACGAGCACCGGGATCTCCTCGCTGGTGCCCAGCGTCTCGACGTCGTTGAAGTTCAGGTACGAGCGGTCCTCAGGGTCCAGCCCGGCGATCGCGCCGCGGACTTCGTGGTCGCTGTCGGGATGAGCCTCGGGCCGGGAGACCATGGCCGCCTTGCGCTCCTCGTCGGCACCCTCGTAGCTGTAGGTGCCGTCGGCGAAGTTGATGCTCTGGTAGCCGAACTTCCAGTTCCACTGGAAGGCGGTGACGTCGACGACGACCTCAGGGTTCGGGTCGATGTTCATGATCTTCTCCTGCACCACCACGGTGTAGTAGAAGAGCACCGAGATGATGAGGAACGGGATGACGGTGAGCACCAGTTCCAGCGGCATGTTGTAGCCGAACTGGCGAGGGAAGTCGGTGTCGGTGTCCTTCTTGCGGTGGAAAACCGACGTCCAGAACAGCAGCACGTAGACGATGCCGCCGACCACGAACGCCGTGATGACCGAGCCGATCCACAGGTTGTAGTTGGCATGCGCCTCGGGGGTGATGCCCTTGGGCCAACCCAGACCGATGACGTCCTGCCAGCTGCAGCCGCTCAGGGTGACCGCCAGCAGGCCCAGCGTCGCCGCCAGACCCACCATCCGGAACCGACGAGAACGACCTTGTGACAAGGCCTGCCCGCGGGTTTTCACGTCGGTGCCTCCTGTATGAGTTCCAGTCAATCCAATCGCATACGCACGCGTCGCGAATCGAATACTACGCAGCGTAGACCACGCCTTTCCACCGGGCGCGACACACCTACCCCATTGGGCCCACGCGTCGTCGGTCCTGCCGCGATGACACCGCCCGGAGTGCGGCATACTTGCCACCAATGTGCGGACTGCTTGCCCTGGTGTGCGACCCGGATCGGTCCGTCACCAGCGAAATCGTGGAGACCGTCGCGGGCGCATCACATCTGATGCGACACCGCGGTCCCGACGAGCCCGGAACCTGGTCGGATGACCGCGCGGTGCTCGGGTTCAACCGGCTCTCGATCATCGACATCGCCCACAGCCATCAGCCGCTGCGCTGGGGACCCCCGGAGGCCCCGCAGCGCTACATGCTGGTGTTCAACGGGGAGATCTACAACTACCTCGAACTACGCGAGCAACTGAGCTCCGAGTTCGATGTGGTCTTCGCCACCGAGGGCGACAGCGAGACCATCGTCGCGGCCTATCACCACTGGGGCCCGGCGGCGCTGACCCGGCTGCGCGGCATGTTCGCCTTCGCGATCTGGGACACCGAGACCGCCGAGCTGTTCTGCGCGCGCGACCCGTTCGGGATCAAGCCGCTGTTCATGGCGACGGGTCCGAGCGGCACGGCCGTCGGCAGCGAGAAGAAGTGTCTGCTGGAACTGGCCGGACCGCTGGGCCTGGACACCGCGATCGACGAGCGCGCCCTGCAGCACTACACCGTGCTGCAGTACGTCCCGGAACCGGAGACGCTGCACCGCGGGGTGCGCCGGCTGGAGTCGGGCTGTTACGCGCGGGTGCGCCCCGGCGCGGCCCCGGAGGTGACGCGCTACTTCGTGCCGCGCTTCGCCGCGGTCCCGTTCGGCGCCCGCAAAGAGGACGCGCAGGCCCGCTACGACGAGATCACCGCCGTCCTCGAGGACTCGGTGGCCAAGCACATGCGTGCCGACGTCACCGTCGGCGCGTTCCTGTCCGGGGGCATCGACTCCACCGCGATCGCCGCGTTGGCCATCCGGCACAACCCGAACCTGATCACCTTCACCGCCGGGTTCGAGCGCGAGGGCTTCTCCGAGGTGGACGTGGCCGTGGCCTCGGCCGAGGCGATCGGCGCCCGGCACGTCACCAGGGTGGTCAGCCCGGGCGAGTTCGTCGAGGCGCTGCCGCAGATCGTCTGGTACCTCGACGAGCCGGTGGCCGACCCGGCGCTGGTCCCGCTGTTCTTCATCGCCCGCGAGGCCCGCAAGCACGTGAAGGTGGTGCTGTCCGGGGAGGGCGCCGACGAGCTGTTCGGCGGCTACACCATCTACCGGGAACCGCTGTCGCTCAAGCCGTTCGATTTTCTGCCCAAGGGGCTGCGCCGCTCCGTCGGCAAGTTGTCGGGACCGCTGCCGGAGGGCATGCGCGGCAAGAGCCTGCTGCACCGCGGTTCGCTGACGCTCGAGGAGCGCTACTACGGCAACGCGCGCAGCTTCAGCGACGCGCAACTGCGCGCCGTGCTACCGGGCTTCCGGGAGCAGTGGGTCCACACCGACGTCACCGCGCCGATCTACGCCGAGTCGCAGGGTTGGGATCCGGTGGCGCGCATGCAGCACATCGACCTGTTCACCTGGCTGCGCGGCGACATCCTGGTCAAGGCCGACAAGATGACCATGGCCAACTCGCTGGAACTACGGGTGCCGTTCCTGGACCCCGAGGTGTTCGCGGTCGCCGCGCGGCTGCCGCTGGAGCAGAAGATCACCCGCACCACCACCAAGTACGCGCTGCGCCGCGCGCTGGAGCCCATCGTGCCCGCGCACGTGCTCAACCGCGCCAAGCTCGGTTTCCCGGTGCCCATCCGGCACTGGTTGCGGGCCGGCGAGCTGCTCGAGTGGTCGCAGCAGCTGATCGAGGCCTCGCAGACCGACGAGTTCATCGACCGCGCCGCGGTGCGCCGGATGCTCGACGAGCACCGCACCGGCGTCAGCGATCACAGCCGACGGTTGTGGACGGTGCTGATCTTCATGCTCTGGCACGCGATCGTCGTCGAGCGGTCCATCACCCCGCAGATCAGCGAACCGACCTACCCCGTCGAGCTCTGAGTCGTCAGGCCCGGGCCGTTACGCCAGGGCCTTGGCGATGGCCCCGGCCGCCTCGGCGCCGTAGGCGTTCTCGAGGCGGGCCAGGCCGCTGTCGCGGTTCCAGGTCCACTCCTGGGTGCCGTCGGTCTCGAGGACCAGCACCGCGACCAGGCAACCCAGCTGCGCGCACTGCTCGTAGGCCAGACCCGCGCTGCGCCCGGTCAGGAAGCCGGCCCGGAACGCGTCGCCGACACCGGTCGGATCGGTCTGCACCGTCTCCGGCACGACGTCGACGTGCAGCGTGGTGCCGTCCGGATGCACCACGTCGACGCCCTTGGCGCCCAGGGTGGTGATCCGCAGCCCGATCTGGCCCATCACATCGGCCTCGGTCCAGCCGGACTTGCTCAGCAGCAGGTCCCACTCGTAGTCGTTGGTGAACAGGATCTCCGCGCCGTCGATGAGCCGGCGGATCTCCTCGCCGGACAACCGTGCCAGCTGCTGCGACGGATCCGCCGCGAACGGCAGACCGAGCTTGCGGCACTCCTCGGTGTGGGCGAACATCGCGTCCGGGTCGTTGGCGCCGACGATCACCAATTCCGGTGCGCCGCTTGCGGATACGTAGTCAGCCAGCGAGATGTTGCGGGCCTCCGACATCGCGCCGGGGTAGAACGAGGCGATCTGGGCCATCTCCAGATCGGTGGTGCAGACGAAGCGCGCGGTGTGCGCGGTCGTCGACTCCAGCACGTGCGCGCAGTTCACGCCGGCGGCCTCCAGCCAGGCCCGGTACTCGGCGAAGTCCGCGCCGGCCGCGCCGATCAGCGCGGCGTCGCCGCCCAGCACGCCGATGGCGTAGGCCATGTTTCCCGCGACTCCGCCGCGACGGACCACCAGGTCGTCCACCAGGAAGCTCAGCGACACCTTCTGCAGGTGTTCGGCCAGGAGCTGTTCGGAGAACTTGCCCGGGAACCGCATCAAATGGTCGGTGGCAATGGACCCGGTCACGGCAATTGTCACGAAGTTCTCCGCCCTTCATCGATGGTCGAACCAGCCAAGCCTAACGGCAGCCACGGTCGCGTTGGTCAGTGCCGGGTTGCGATAACCTGGCTCGACCGACGTTCCCGTCCGCCCGACTCACGCATCACCTGGGAGGGAAAGCCATGGCCGGCCCGTATCCGCCGCACCAGGGTAACGACCCCTCCGGGGAGTATCCGGTGCCGCCCAGCTACGGGCCCACCTATGCCGGACCGCCGCCTCCCCCGGTGGCCTATCCGCGCCGCCCGCGCTGGCCGGTGCTGGCCGCGGGCCTGGTGGTGTTGGCGGCGGTGGCGGGCATCGTGGCCGCGCTGGTGTTCGCCGGCGGGGAGAAGTCGACGGCGGCGGCCGGGGGCCAGATCACCACCGAGAGCGCGCAGCGGGCCATCCAGACCTACCTGGACGCGCTGTCGAACAAGGATCTGGAAGTGATCGCACGCAACACGCTGTGCGGGATCTACGAGGGGGTCAAGGACCGGCGGTCCGACGACGCGCTGGCCAAGATGTCCAGCGACGCGTTCGAGAAACAGTTCTCCAGTGCCGAGGTGACCTCGGTGGACGCCATCGTGTTCGCGTCACCGAACAGCGCGCAGGTGCTGTTCACCATGCGCACCGAACCGGCGCGCGGCACCCGCGGCGGTCCGACAGAACGTCAGGGCGTGGCCCAGCTGCTGAGCTACGACAACCAGATCTTGGTGTGTTCCTACGTCCTGCGGACGGCCGGGGCGTTCTAGCTGTCGATCAGTTGAACGAGTCCCCGCACGCGCACGATCCCGTGGCCTGGGGGTTGTCAATGGTGAAGCCCTGCTTCTCGATGGTGTCGACGAAGTCGATCGAGGCGCCCTCCACGTACGGCGCGCTCATCCGGTCGACGGTCAGGTTGACGCCCTCGAACTCGACGGTCAGGTCGCCGTCGAGCGTCCGGTCGTCGAAGTACAGGTTGTACCGCAGTCCGGCGCAGCCACCCGGCTGCACGGCGATACGAAGCGCCAGGTCGTCGCGGCCCTCCTGGTCGAGCAGTGACTTCGCCTTGGCGGCGGCGGCAGAGGTCAGGATCACACCATGCGTGGTGGTCGCCGACTCGTCCTGAACAGTCATTACCTTCTCCCTCGGGTTCCCATGCGGGTTGCTTTCCGGCGGGTGGGTCGCGGTGACCACACTTACCACCGACTTTTCTAACGGTACCTCCTCGCCCTGCTATTCCCGTAGTTCTGCCGACTGTCCGGCCGGCGCGGCCGGGTATGTGCCGGAGCACCCGATGCTGCGAAGTAACCTGGCAGGCGTGAAGCTGCTGGGTCGAAAGAACGGCGACGGCGACACCAACCCGGCTGACGAACCCGGTTCGGAGTCGACCGTCGAGGAAACCTCGGACGTCGAGACGGCCGAATCAACCAGGACCACCGCGCCCAAGGGCCGCCCGACGCCCAAGCGTGACGAGCGCCGCCGCAGGGGCCCGGTGGCCCCCGCGCCGATGACGACGGCCGAGGCCCGCAAGCGCCGCAAGGAACTCGCCGGACCCAAGCTGTCCAAGGCCGAGCGCAAGGCCGCGCGCCTCGAGCGCCGCAGCCGGTTGAACGAGAACCGCGAGCGGATGATGGCCGGCGAGGAGGGCTACCTGCTGCCGCGCGACAAGGGGCCGGTCCGCCGGTACGTCCGCGACATCGTGGATTCCCGGCGCAACCTGCTGGGCCTGTTCATGCCCGCGGCGTTGCTGATGATCTTCTCGATGCTCGCGGTGCCGCAGGTGCAGTACTACATCTCCCCCGCCATGCTGATCCTGATGGCGCTGATGGCCATCGACGCCATCTGGCTGGCCCGCCGTGTCAACAACATGGTGGACGCGAAGTTCCCGGACAACACCGAGAGCAACTGGCGGCTCGGCTTCTACGCCGCCGGGCGGGCTTCGCAGCTGCGCCGGATGCGCGCCCCGAAGCCGCTGGTCAACCGCGGCGACCCGATCTCCTGAACACCGATGGCAGCAGCCTGATGGCGGCCTCGGTGTTTCCCGAGGTGGCCGCACCGGACGCCGACGCCGTCGCGGCCGCCCGCGCCCGCCAGGACCGATTGACCAAGCCGACCGGCTCGCTGGGGCGTCTCGAGGACCTGTCCGCCTGGGTGGCCGGCTGCCAGGGATGTTGTCCGCCGGCACAGTTCGAGCGGGCCCGGGTGGTGGTGTTCTGCGGCGATCACGGCGTCGCCCGGGGCGGGGTCTCGGCGTATCCGCCCGAGGTGACCGCCCAGATGGTGCGCAACATCGCCGACGGCGGCGCGGCGATCAACGTGCTGGCCGAGGTGGCCGGGGCCGGCGTGCGGGTGGTGGACATCGCCGTCGACGGCGACTCGGACGACCCGATCCTCAGCGCGCACAAGGTGCGCCGTTCCAGCGGTGACATCGCCACCGCGGACGCGTTGAGTCAGGACGAGGTGACCGCCGCGCTCGAGGCGGGCAAGACCATCGCCGACGAGGAAGTGGACTCCGGCGCGGACCTGCTGATCGCCGGCGACATGGGGATCGGGAACACCACGGCGGCAACCGTTCTGGTGTGCGCCCTGACCAATACCGAACCGGTGGCGGCGATCGGCCGCGGGACCGGGATCGACGACGCGGGCTGGATGCGCAAGACCGCCGCGGTGCGCGATGCGCTCTACCGCGCCCACCCGGTGCGCTCGGATCCGGTGGGCCTGCTGCGGGTGGGCGGCGGCGCCGATCTGGCCGCGATCGCGGGTTTTCTGGCCCAGGCCGCGGTGCGCCGCACCCCGGTGCTGCTCGACGGGATCGTCGTGACCGCCGCCGCGCTGGCCGCCGAGGCGCTGGCCCCCGGTGCGCGCGCCTGGTGGCAGGCCGGGCACCGGTCCACCGAACCGGCCCACACGTTGGCGTTGGCGCAGCTGGAACTGCAGCCCATCCTCGATCTCGGACTGCACCTGGGCGAGGGCACCGGCGCGGCGCTGGCGCTGCCGGTGCTGCGGGCCGCGACGGCGACCCTGGCGTCGATGGCGACCTTCGACTCCGCCGGGATCTCCGGTCAGCCGGATTCGTGATCGGCTCGCTGACAACCAGTTTCGCGTTCGCGACGGTGCTGCCGCTGCGCGGCGGGGCACCGTTCGGCCGGGGCGCGGTGACCGCGCTGCCGCTGGTCGGGGCGGCGCTGGGCGCGCTGGCCGCCGCGGTGGTGTGCGCGGGCGCGGCGCTGTTCGGCGCGGGCAACCCGATCGGCGGACTGCTGGCCGTGGCGGTGTTGCTGCTGGCGACCCGGGGGCTGCACCTCGACGGCCTGGCCGACACCGCCGACGGCCTGGGCTGCTACGGCCCGCCCGAGCGGGCGCTGGCCGTCATGCGCGACGGCGGCGCGGGGCCCTTCGGGGTGGCCGCGGTGGTGCTCGCGATCGCGCTGCAGGCGCTGACCTTCACCGAACTGTCCTGGCTGGGCATCGTCGTGGCGGTGGCCGCGGGGCGGGTCGCGGCGGTGGCGGTGTGCCGCCGCGGGGTGCCGGCCGCCCCCGGCAGCACCCTGGGCGCCATGGCCGCGGGCACGCAGCCGCGCTGGGTGGTCGCGGCGTGGGTCGTCGCGCTGGCCGTGGCCGCGGGCTTCGCCGCCGGGCGGCCGTGGCAGGGCCCGGCGGTGGTGCTGGCCGTGTTGGTGCTGGTCGCGCTGCTGGTGCGGCACTGCGTGCGCCGGTTCGGCGGCATCACCGGCGACGTGCTGGGCGCCGCGGTCGAGGTGACCGCGACGCTGACCGCGCTCGGCCTGGCGATCGGCTAGCTGAGCCGCGCCATCCAGCCGTGCGTGTCGGCGAAGGTGCCGCGCTGGATGCCGGTCAGGGTGTCGCGCAGCGCCATGGTGACCTCACCGGGTTCGCCGTCGGCGACGGTGAATTCGGCCTCGCCGCCGTTGTCGTCGTACTTGACCACCGACACCGGGGTGATGACCGCGGCGGTGCCGCACGCGAAGACCTCGGTGATCTCGCCGTCGGCCACGCCCTTGCGCAGTTCCTCGACGTCGATCTTGCGTTCCTCGACGGCGAAGCCCGCGTCAGTGGCCAACTGCAGCAACGAATCCCGCGTGATGCCCGGCAGCAGCGAGCCGGACAGCTCCGGGGTCACCAGCCGGGCCGAGCCGCCGCTGCCGAACACGAAGAACAGGTTCATGCCGCCCATTTCCTCGATGTAGCGGCGCTCGATCGCGTCGAGCCACACCACCTGGTCGCAGCCGTGCTCGGCGGCCTCGGCCTGGGCGAGCAGCGAGGCCGCGTAGTTGCCGCCGAACTTCGCCGCGCCGGTGCCGCCCGGGCTGGCGCGCACGTATTCGGTGGACAGCCACACGCTGACGGGTTTGACGCCGCCCTTGAAGTACGCCCCGGCCGGCGAGCCGATCACCAGGTAGCGGTAGTCGTTGGACGGGCGCACCCCCAGGCCGGGTTCGGTGGCGAAGATGAACGGCCGCAGGTACAGCGACTCCTCGCCGCCGGCCGGCGGGACCCAGTCGGCGTCGACGGCGATGAGCTGACGCAGCGACTCGATGAACACATCCTCGGGCAGTTCCGGGATGGCCAGCCGCCGCGCCGAGGTGCGCAACCGGGCGGCGTTGGCCTCGGGCCGGAACGACACGATGGTGCCGTCGGGCCAGCGGTAGGCCTTGAGCCCCTCGAAGACCTCCTGGGCGTAGTGCAGCACGATCGCCGACGGGTCCAGTTCGATGGGCCCGTACGGGACCACCTGCGCGTCGTGCCAACGGCCGTCGCTGTAGCTGATCGACACCATGTGGTCGGTGTGAAAGCGGCCGAACCCCGGGTCGCCCAGAATCTTCGCCCTTACGTCGTCGCTTGCCGGGCTCGGGTTGCGGGCAAGCGAGAACTCAAGAGGGCCGTTGGTCATGGGGGAATTGTATAACTGCGCGCCAACGGGTTATCGGGGGCGGACGTCGACGAACGGCGGGCGGACGACCTCGCACTCCAGCGCCCGTCCGCGCACGTCGACGGTCACCCGCGCGCCGTCCTCGAGGCCCGCGGCGGTGTCGATGAGCGCCAGCGCGATCCCGGTCTTCAGCGTCGGCGAGAACGTGCCCGAGGTGGTGACGCCCACCTGGGTGCCGTCGGCCAGCACGGTCAGCTCCGGGCGCAGCACGCCGCGCCCGACCGCCCGCAGGCCGCGCACCAGTCGGCGCGGGCCGGCCTCCTTCTCGGCCAGCAGCGCCGCGCGGCCCCAGAACTGTTCCTTCTTCCAGCCGATCGCCCAGCCGCAGCGGGCCTGCACGGGCGTGATGTCCAGCGACAGCTCGTGGCCGTGCAGCGGGTAGCCCATCTCGGTGCGCAGCGTGTCGCGGGCGCCGAGGCCGGCCAGCTCACCCCCGGCCTCGCCGACGGCGGCCACCAGCGCGTCGAACACCGGGGCGGCCTGCTCCCAGGGCGGCAGCAGCTCGTAGCCCTGCTCGCCGGTGTACCCGGTGCGGCACACCCGCACCGGCACGCCGGCGTACTCGGCGTCGGCGTAGCCCATGTAGTCCATGTCGGTGGGCAGGCCCAGGGCCGTCAGCACCTCGGCGCTGCGCGGGCCCTGCACGGCCAGCACGGCCAGCGAGCGGTGCTCGTCGGTGACCGTGATGCCCTGCGGCGCAACCTCGCTCAGCGCCGCGACCACGGCCGCGGTGTTGGCCGCATTCGGCACCAGGAAGATCTCGTCGTCGGCGACGTAGTAGGCGATCAGGTCGTCGATGACGCCGCCGGATTCGGTGCAGCACATCGTGTACTGGGCCTTGCCGGGTCCGATCCGGTTCAGGTCGTTGGTCAGCGTGGAGTTGACGAAGGCGGCCGCGCCGGGCCCCTTCACCGACGCCTTGCCGAGGTGGCTGACGTCGAACAGGCCCACGTTGGTGCGGGTGGCGGTGTGCTCGCTGACGGTCCCGGCGTAGGACACCGGCATCAGCCAGCCGCCGAACTCGGCGAAGCTCGCGCCGAGTTCGCGGTGGCGGTCCTCGAGGGGCCCGTGCAGCAGGTCAGCTGAGTTGTCGGTCACGGAGATCGAGCCTAGCCGTGTACCGCCCGACGGATAGGGTGATGGCCGTGAGCACCAAATATGGCTACCAGTCCCCCGCCGTCACCGTCGCCACCGCGCTGCCCAAGAGCGACGACAGTTCGGATGTGCTGATCGTCGGTGTGATCAGCGGCGATCCGGACAACCCCGACGCCAAGACCACCGTGGTCGCCGGCGAATTCCTCGACGCCGGCGCGGTCGCCGAGATCGAGGCCGGCTGTGCGGCGCTGGGCGCCAAGGGCGGCGCCGATCAGGTGACCCGCGTGGTGGCGCCGTCACTGCCGTTCGGCAGCGTGCTGGCCGTGGGCCTCGGCAAGGGGCGCGATGAGTGGCCCGACGACGTGGTCCGCCGCGCCGCCGGCACCGCGGCGCGCTCGCTCAACGGCACCGAGGCGGTGTTCACCACCCTCGGCGAGCTGAACCTGGAGGCGACGGTCGAGGGTCTGATCCTGGGCTCCTACCGGTTCACCGAGTTCCGCAGCGCCAAGACCGCCCCCAAGGACAAGGGCCTGCGCAAGATCACCGTGCTGTCGAAGGCCAAGGACGCCAAGAAGCGGGCTGCCCGCGCGGCGGCGGTCGGCACCGCGGTGGCCACCGCCCGCGACTTCGTCAACACCCCGCCGAGCCACCTGTACCCGGCCGAATTCGCCAAGCGCGCCAAGGCTTTGGGTCAGTCGGTGGGCCTCGAGGTGGAGATCCTCAACCGCAAGGCGCTCGAGGAGGCCGGCTTCGGCGGCATCGTCGGCGTCGGGCAGGGCTCGGCGCGGGCGCCGCGGCTGGTCCGGTTGATCCACCGCTCGGGCCGGGCCGACGCCAAGACGGTCGCCCTGGTGGGCAAGGGCATCACGTTCGACACCGGCGGCATCTCGATCAAGCCGGCCGCCTCCATGCACCACATGACCTCCGATATGGGCGGCGCGGCCGCGGTGATCGCCACCGTCGCGCTGGCCGCCCAGCTCGAGCTGCCCATCGACGTCATCGCCACCGTGCCGATGGCCGAGAACATGCCGTCGTCGACCGCGCAGCGCCCCGGTGACGTGCTGACCCAGTACGGCGGCACCACCGTCGAGGTGCTCAACACCGACGCCGAGGGCCGGCTGATCCTGGCCGACGCCATCGTGCGGGCCTGCGAGGACGACCCGGACTACCTGATCGAGACCTCCACGCTGACCGGCGCCCAGACCGTCGCGCTGGGCGCGCGGATCCCCGGCGTGATGGGCTCCGACGAGTTCCGCGATCGGGTGGCGCGGCTGTCCCAGGCCGTCGGCGAGAACGGCTGGCCCATGCCGCTGCCCGATGAGCTCAAGGAGGACCTCAAGTCCACGGTCGCCGATCTGGCCAACGTCAGCTCGACGCGGTTCGCCGGGATGCTGGTCGCCGGGGTGTACCTGCGCGAGTTCGTCGCCGAGGGCGTGCAGTGGGTGCACATCGACATCGCGGGCCCGTCGTACAACACCGGCGGGCCGTGGGGCTACACCCCCAAGGGTGGCACCGGGGT
This sequence comes from Mycolicibacterium chitae, assembly GCF_900637205.1. Taxonomy (NCBI): domain Bacteria; kingdom Bacillati; phylum Actinomycetota; class Actinomycetes; order Mycobacteriales; family Mycobacteriaceae; genus Mycobacterium; species Mycolicibacterium chitae. The sequence continues at coordinate 2,018,719 of NZ_LR134355.1, read as the reverse complement.
GCCGGCCCGGACGATGCTCGCGGTGCTCGAGGACATCGCCGAAAACGGTTAGCCGGGCTCCTCAGAGGGCGTCGGCGCGTGCCGCGCGCCGCAGCGCCCCGGGCACCAGCCGCGACAGGCCGTAGACCAGGTGCGCTTCCGGCGTGACGGGCCGCACGGCGGTGCCGTCGTGCACCGCGGCGAGGATGGCCTTGGCCACCTTGTCCGGTGTGTAGCGGCGTCGGGTGAACACCTTCTGGGCCCGCGCCCGCGCGGCGTCGGCGACGTCCACGTCGATGTCGAAGTGCGTGGTGGCGACGATGTTGGTGTCGACGACGCCGGGGCAGATGGTGGTCACACCGATTCCGGCCGAGGCCAATTCGCCGCGCAGGCAGTCGGAGAACATGAAGACGGCGGCCTTGGACGTGCAGTAGGCGTTCATCGAGCCCAGCGGGGCGTAGGCGGCCATCGAGGCCACGTTCACGATGTGCCCGCCGGTGCCGCGCTCGACCATCTTCGCGGCGAACGCGCGGCAGCCGTTGATCACGCCGCCGAGGTTGATGTCGAGCACCCGGTCGAATTGTTCGGGCGGGGTGTCCAGGAACGCCCCGGCCTGCCCCACCCCGGCGTTGTTGACCACCACGTCGGGCACGCCGTGTTCGGCGCAGACCCGCGCGGCGAAGCGCCCCACGGCCTCGGCGTCGGCGACGTCCACCGCGTAGGCGTGCGCCTGGCCGCCGCGCTCGGTGATCTGCGCGGCGGTCTGCTTGGCGTTGGCCTCGTCGATGTCGCTGACCACCACCTCGGCGCCGGCGGCCGCAAAAGCCAGCGCGGTCGCCCGGCCGATGCCGCTGCCCGCACCCGTCACCGCGACCAGGGTGTGGCCGAACGGGCCGCGGGCACGGCCGACCTCGGCGCGTCGCAGCGCCCGGGCCGGCGGCGCACCATCGAGGTGGTCGACGAGTTCGCGGACCGCCTGCGCGATCGCCGGGGCGTGCGAGAACGGCGCCCAGTGCCCGGCGAGCAGATCGCGGCGCCACAGCCGCGGCGACCACCGGGCCTGATCGGCGAACCCGTACGGGCGCACCACCGGGTCCTTGTCGTTGCAGACCAGTTGCACCGGCACGGTGACGTAGTGGTCGCGGCGCAGCGTCGGCTTCCGAAAGGCGATGGCGCGGTAGATCTTCATCGAGTTGGCGGCGTCGTCGTCGAACCCGTCGCCGCGGTACTTCGGCGCCCCCGGGGAGTCCTTGGCCTGCAGTCGGCGGGCCAGCCCGGCGCGCATCGCCGCCGGCGCCAGCACGGGCACCGAGAACGGCAGCCAGTAGGACATCCGCGCCGCCAGGCCCAGCGCCTGCGCGAACCTCACGAGACGGTACGGGCGGGCGAGCCCGGACCGGATGAAGGCGCCGAAGTGGTCGGTGCTCGGCCCGGACACCGAGGTGAACGAGGCCACCGTCGCCGACGCTTCCGGGCGGCTCAGGTACTCCCAGACGGCCACCGATCCCCAGTCGTGGGCCAGCACGTGCACCGGGACCCCCGGGCTGTATTCGGCGACGACGGCGGCGAAATCGTCGGCGAGCCGGGCCATGGTGTACTCGCGGACCGGCTTGGGCACCGTCGAGGCGCCCGCGCCGCGGTTGTCGTAGCGGATGATGCGGAACCGGTCGGCCAGCTCGGCGACGACCCCGTCCCACAGGCGGTGCGAGTCGGGCCAGCCGTGGGTCATCACCAGCGGCGGGCCGTCGGGGTTGCCCTCCTCGTAGACCGCGATCCGAATGCCGTCGCCGGCGTCAACGTAGTGCGCTGTGGTCATCCGCAACTCCTGAGTCCGATACCTCCGGTTACCTCATACCGCCGGTACCGGGTTGTCAAGGGTATCGGTCAACTCTCGAGTTCGCGGCGCATCGCACGCTTGCGCTCGATGCGCCGACGGGCGTCGAAGTCCCGCATGCGTTGCGGGTACCCCACCTTCTGCACGTCGTAGACGGGAATCTTCAATTGCGACGAGAGCCGTTGGGCCCCGGCCTCCCCCACGCTGCGCCGCGTCCACTCGCCGTCGCTGGCGATCAGCACCGCGGTCACGTCGGTGACCGTCGTCTTCGGTTCGATGAAGGCCTCCACCCCATGGTGGGTGCCCACCCAGTCACGCAGGTACTTCAGGTCGCCGGTATTTCGCTTCCCGGTCCCGCGGAACCGGTCGAACAAGCCCATGTTTTCGATAGTGCCAGAACCGCGGTTTCGGCCCGGGTTCGTGCCAGACCCCGAGCAGTGACAGGATGGACGACGGACGTTCCAGCTCCGGTTTCTGATGGCGAACACGACGCTGTGGTAAGCCAGAGGACAACCGGTGACAACCACCTTCGAGGAGTCAACTGACATGGCCGTGTCCGTACAGATGCCCGAACTCGGGGAGAGCGTGACCGAAGGGACTGTCACTCGCTGGCTCAAGCAAGAAGGCGACACGGTCGAGGTCGACGAACCCCTGCTCGAGGTCTCCACCGACAAGGTCGACACCGAGATCCCGTCGCCGGTGGCCGGCGTGCTGACCAAGATCGTCGCCCAGGAGGACGACACCGTCGAGGTCGGCGGCGAACTCGCGCAGATCGGTGACGCCGGCGAAGCGGGCGGCTCCGACGAGGCCGCCGAGCCCGAACCGGAACCGGAGGCTCAGGCCGAACCCGAACCCGAACCCGAACCCGAACCGGAGCCCGAACCGGAGCCCGAGGCCGAGCCGGCCGCCGCCTCCTCCGGGGGTGGCGATTCCGGCACCTCGGTGACCATGCCCGAGCTCGGCGAGTCCGTCACCGAGGGCACCGTCACCCGCTGGCTGAAGAAGGTCGGCGACTCCGTCGAGGTCGACGAACCCCTGCTCGAGGTCTCCACCGACAAGGTCGACACCGAGATCCCGTCGCCGGTGGCCGGCACGCTGCTGTCCATCAGCGCCGAGGAGGACGACACCGTCGAGGTCGGCGGCGAGCTCGCCAAGATTGGCGACAAGGGCGCCGCCCCGGCCGCCAAGCCGGAACCCAAGCCCGAGCCCAAGCCGGAACCCAAGCCGGAACCGAAGCCCGAGCCCGAGGCCACCAAGCCCACCGCGAAGCCGGCCGAGGAGGCCCAGCCGGAGCCCGCGAAGCCCCCGGCGCCGAAGCCCGAGGCCACACCGGAGCCCAAGGCCGCCGCGCCGGCCGGCGGTGCCGACAGCAGCCCATACGTCACCCCGCTGGTGCGCAAGCTGGCCGCCGAAAACGACGTCGACCTGGCGTCGGTGAAGGGCACCGGCGTGGGCGGACGCATCCGAAAGCAGGACGTCCTGGCCGCCGCCGAGGCCAAGAAGGCCCCGGCCGCCCCCGCCCCGGCCGCCGCGTCGAGCGCACCGGCCGCCTCGGCGCCGGCGCCCGCCGCCCCGAGCCCGCTGGCGCATCTGCGCGGCAGCACGCAGAAGGCGAACCGGATCCGCCAGATCACCGCCAAGAAGACCCGCGAATCGCTGCAGGCCACCGCGCAGCTGACGCAGACCCACGAGGTCGACATGACCAAGATCGTGGCGCTGCGGGCCAAGGCCAAGCAGGACTTCAGCGAGCGCGAGGGCGTCAACCTGACGTACCTGCCGTTCATCGCCCGCGCGGTGATCGACGCGCTCAAGGCGCATCCGAACATCAACGCCAGCTACAACGAGGAAAGCAAGGAGATCACCTACTTCGACGCCGAGCACCTCGGCTTCGCGGTGGACACCGAGCAGGGGCTGTTGTCCCCGGTGGTGCACAACGCGGGTGATCTCTCGCTGGCCGGGCTGGCCCGCGCCATCCACGACATCGCCGATCGCGCCCGCACCGGCAAGCTCAAGCCCGACGAGCTGTCCGGCGGCACCTTCACCATCACCAACATCGGTAGCCAGGGCGCCCTGTTCGACACCCCGATCCTGGTGCCGCCGCAGGCGGCGATGCTGGGCACCGGCGCCATCGTCAAGCGGCCGCGGGTCGTCGTCGACGAGACCGGCAACGAGTCCATCGGCGTGCGGTCCATCTGCTACCTGCCGCTGACGTACGACCACCGGCTGGTCGACGGCGCCGACGCGGGCCGCTTCCTGACGACCATCAAGAAGAGACTCGAGGAAGGCGCCTTCGAGGCCGACCTGGGGCTGTGAGCCGGTGGCCGACGACGCAGCCACCTCCGTCGCCATCGCGGGCTCCTCGGGGCTGATCGGTTCGGCGCTGGTCTCCGCGCTGCGCGCCGATGGGCACGCCGTGACCCGGTTGGTGCGCCGCACACCGGCGAAACCCGACGAGCGGTGCTGGAATCCGGACACCGGCGACGTCGACCCGCGGGACCTGGCCGGTCTCGACGCCGTCGTCAACCTGTGCGGGGTGAACGTCGGCGGCGGTCGCTGGTCCGGCGCGTTCAAGCAGAGCCTGCGCGACAGCCGGATCGACCCGACCGAGGTGCTCGCGGCGGCCGTCGCCCGCGCCGGCGTGCCCACGCTGCTCAACGCCAGCGCGGTCGGCTACTACGGCGACACCCGCGACCGCGCGGTCGACGAAACCGCCCCGCCCGGTTCGGGTTTCATGGCCCGGCTGTGCCAGGACTGGGAGGCCGCCACCGCGCCGGCCGCCGAGGCCGGCACCCGGGTGGTGCTCTCGCGCACCGGACTGGTCCTCGCGCCCAAGGGTGGCCTGCTGGGGCGGCTGCGGCCGCTGTTCGCGCTGGGGCTGGGCGCCCGCCTGGGCGACGGTCGCCAGTACATGCCGTGGATCACCCTCGCAGATCAGGTGCGCGCGCTGCGCTTCGCGCTCACCAACACCGCGTTGTCCGGGCCGGTGAACCTGACCGGCCCCGCACCCGTCACCAACGCGCAGTTCACCTCGGCGCTGGGCCGGGCGCTGAATCGTCCCGCCCGGCTGGTGATCCCGGGCTTCGCGGCCAGGTTGGCCGTCGGAGAGTTCGCCGAGGAGGCGCTGCTGAGCGGTCAGCGCGCCATCCCGGCGGTGTTGGAGCGCGCGGGCTTCGAGTTCGAGCACAACACCATCGGGGCCGCGTTGGCCTACGCGACGGGCCGCGACCAGCGGTAGCCTGAGTCCATGACGGCATCCATCCGGTCGGCCGACACCCCGGTCGAGGTGCGTGACCTGGGCCGGGTCGAGTACCAGGACGCCTGGCAGTTGCAGCGCGACTGCGCCGATGCCCGGGTGGCCGGCGGCCCCGACGCGTTGCTGCTGCTCGAACATCCCCCCGTCTACACCGCCGGGCGTCGCACCGAACCGCACGAGCGTCCCGTCGACGGCACCCCCGTGATCGACACCGATCGCGGCGGCAAGATCACCTGGCACGGGCCGGGACAGCTGGTGGGTTATCCAATCATCGGGTTGACCGAGCCGCTGGACGTGGTGAATTTCGTTCGGCGCCTGGAGGAGTCGTTGATCAGCGTGTGCGCCGGCCTCGGGCTGGACGTGGGCCGGGTGGAGGGCCGCTCCGGGGTCTGGCTGCCCGCGCAGGTGGTCCGCGGCGAACCGCGCCCGGAACGCAAGATCGCGGCCATCGGCATCCGGGTGGCCCGCGCGGTGACCCTGCACGGTTTCGCGCTGAACTGCGACTGCGATCTGAACGCCTACGGCAGCATCGTGCCGTGCGGCATCACCGACGCCGGGGTCACGTCGCTGTCGGCCGAGTTGGGCCGCCGGGTCGAGGTGGCCGAGGTCCGCCAGACGGTCGCCGACGCGGTCTGTGATGCGCTCGACGGCCGACTGCCGCTCACCGACGCAACGGCCCGCGTAGCATCGTCGTTGTGAGTGTCGATCCCGGTAACCGCAAACTGCTGCGTCTCGAGGTTCGCAACGCCGAGACCCCCATCGAGCGCAAGCCGCCGTGGATCAAGACCCGCGCCCGCATGGGCCCCGAGTACACCGAGCTCAAGGCGCTGGTCAAGCGCGAGGGGCTGCACACGGTGTGCGAGGAGGCCGGCTGCCCCAACATCTACGAATGCTGGGAAGACCGCGAGGCCACCTTCCTGATCGGCGGCGAGCAGTGCACGCGGCGCTGCGACTTCTGCCAGATCGACACCGGCAAGCCGGCCGACCTCGACCGCGACGAACCGCGCCGGGTCGCCGAGAGCGTGGCCGCGATGGGGCTGCGCTATTCGACAGTCACCGGCGTGGCCCGCGACGACCTGCCCGACGGCGGCGCCTGGCTGTACGCCGAGACGGTGCGCGCCATCAAGGCGCTCAATCCGGGGACCGGGGTGGAGTTGCTCATCCCGGACTTCAACGGCATCCACGAGCAGCTTGCCGAGGTCTTCGAGTCGCGTCCGGAAGTGTTGGCGCACAACGTCGAAACGGTGCCGCGGATCTTCAAGCGGATCCGGCCCGCGTTCCGCTACCAGCGCAGCCTGGATGTGCTGACCGCCGCCCGCGAGGACGGCCTGGTCACCAAGTCCAACCTGATCCTGGGCATGGGCGAGACCCCCGACGAGGTGGTCACCGCGCTGCGCGACCTGCACGCCGCGGGGTGCGACATCGTCACCATCACCCAGTACCTGCGGCCCTCGGTGCGCCACCACCCAGTGGAGCGCTGGGTCAAGCCCGAGGAGTTCGTCGAGCATGCGGCGTTCGCCGAGAGCATCGGCTTCGCCGGGGTGCTCGCGGGTCCGCTGGTGCGTTCGTCGTATCGGGCGGGGCGGCTCTACGCCCAGGTGATCGAGCAGCGCACCACTGCTGCCAAGCACTGATTTTCACCGCTTATCCTTGCTGTATGGCGAAATCCCGCACCCCCGCCCAGACCAAGGCCGCCAAGGCCGAGGCGAAGGCCGCCCGTAAGGCCGCTTCCAAGCAGCGCCGCAGCCAGCTCTGGCAGGCGTTCCAGATGCAACGCAAAGAGGACAAGCGGCTGCTGCCGTACATGATCCTGGCGTTCGTGCTGATCGTCGCGTTGTCGGTGGTGGGCGGCCTGGCCATCGGCGGCTTTACGATGTACATGATGATCCCGCTGGGCATCGTGCTCGGCGCGCTCGTCGCCTTCATCATCTTCGGCCGGCGCGCGCAGAAGTCGGTCTATCAGAAGGCCGAGGGACAGACCGGGGCGGCGGCCTGGGCGCTGGACAATCTGCGCGGTAAGTGGCGGGTGACCCCGGGCGTCGCGGCCACCGGGCACTTCGATGCGGTGCACCGGGTGATCGGCCGCCCGGGTGTGATCTTCGTCGCCGAGGGCTCGGCCAGCCGCGTCAAGCCGCTACTGGCGCAGGAGAAGAAGCGCACCGCGCGGCTGGTGGGCGACGTCCCGATCTACGACATCATCGTCGGCAACGGCGAGGGCGAGGTTCCGCTGTCCAAGCTGGAGCGGCACCTGACCAAGCTGCCGGCCAACATCCCGGCCAAGCAGATCGACTCGCTGGAGTCGAAGCTGGTGGCGCTGGGTTCCAAGATCGGCCCGGCCGCGATGCCCAAGGGGCCGATGCCCGCGCAGGCCAAGATGCGCGGCGTGCAGCGCACCGTGCGCCGCAAGTAGCTAGCGCCGCACCACCGCGGCCGCCGCCGCGAGTCAGAAACCACGCACACAAAGTGCGAGTGACCCGATGCCTCAGGTCTGACTCGATGCGCTCAACTAGCGTCGCAACCCGGCCAGTTCCGCCCTGCGCAGGATGCTGGACCCGGTGTCGCCGGCGAGCACCCGAATCCGTCGCCAGCCGAGACGCTCGATGTACTCGGATCGACCAATGTCGCCGCGGTACTGCGCGTCGTCCAGCCGGTGCTGCTCGCCGTCATACTCGGCGGCGAGCGTGAACTCGTACCAACCCATGTCCAGGAAGTACTTGGGGAGACCGTTCGGGCCCGGGACCGGGATCTGAGTCTCAGGTCGGGGATAACCCGCGTTGATGAACAGCAACCGCAGCCAGGTCTCCTGGGGCGATTGAGCGCCCGCATCAACCAGGTCCAGAGCCGCCGGGATGCGCGGGCTGCCTCGGGCACCAGGATGGCGTCCGGCCAGTTCGAGCACGTCCTCGATCTTGAAGTGCGTGGCGCGGGCCAGCGCGTCCAGGCGTTGGACCGCCTTGCCAACGGGCAAGCGGCGAGCGAGATCAAAGGCCGTGCGCTCGATGGTGGTGACGGGCATCCCCCGCACCCGGGTGACCTCGTCGTCCCGCAGCGTCTCATTCCTGGTCAGCACCCCTTTGGGTGACTTGTTGTTGGCCAGGTTCAACTCGATGGGGACCTCGCTCTTCACCCACTTGGCACCATGGAGCGCAGAGGCCGCCAAACCCGTGATGACACCCTGGCGCTTGGACCAGAGCCAGGCCGCACGTGTGCGATCCAGGAGGGTCAGTGGGACACGTTTGGGCGCATAGACATTGGGCAGCACCCGCACATAGAGCGTGCGAAGTTCGTACCGGGTGACCTTGCCGGCCGTCAGGGCCTCGCTGCCGAGGAACACGTGCGTCATCCGAGGCAAAATGTCAGATCAGCGAGCTGCCCGTGCTCCGCTATCCACACCCCCGTCGAGTCAGAAACCACGCACACGAAGTGCGAGTGACCCGATGCCTCAGTTCTGACTCGATGCGCCGCAAGTAGCTAGCGCCGCACCACCGCGGTGTGGGTGAACTTGTCCTGCAGACCCCGCCCGTCGCTGTCCATGAACAGCGCGGGGATGACCAGCGCCAGCAGCGCGCCGCGGCCCAGCGCCCGGCCCAGGCCGACATGGATGCGGTTGTCCACCGGCGTCACCATCATGCCCAGGGCCAGCTGCCCCGGGGAGAAGCCGAACAGCCGCACCGAGACCGCGCCCAGCAGCACCCACACCACCAGCACGGCCGTCGACAGGAACGCCTGGGAGAACAGCCCGAAGGTCATCAGCAGCGCCGCCAGCCCGTAGGCCACCAGCCAGTCGACCAACAGCGCCAGGATGCGGCGCCCCGTCGGTGCCAGGGACCCAGGGCCGCTCTGCGGCAAACCCAGTAACTCGCCGGGATAGGTCGAAGCCGGGCCGGAATCCCCCGGTTCACCACCGGAAAGCCAGGACGATGTCGCGCGCGCCATGTTTCCCAGCATAGGGGGCCAGAAATTGCGTAACGTCCACGCAACATACGGTTGACTGTGGTGCAACATCGGCTCCATAGCGTCAGGCGCGAGTTACACGGAGTGGACAATGAAGGAGTAGTAAGTGGCTGAACAGAACGCTGATGACATCATCAAGCTGATCAAGGACGAGCAGGTCGAGTACGTCGACATCCGCTTCTGCGATCTGCCCGGTGTGGTCCAGCACTTCTCGATCCCCGCATCGGCGTTCACCGAGGACGTCTTCGAGGACGGATTGGCATTCGACGGCTCCTCGGTCCGCGGGTTCCAGTCCATCCACGAGTCCGACATGATGTTGCTGCCGGACCCCGCGACCGCCAAGATCGACCCGTTCCGCGCCGCCAAGACGCTGAACATGAACTTCTTCGTGCACGACCCGTTCACCCGTGAGGCCTACTCCCGCGACCCGCGCAACGTGGCCCGCAAGGCCGAGAACTACCTGATCAGCACGGGCATCGCCGACACCTGTTACTTCGGCGCCGAGGCGGAGTTCTACATCTTCGATTCGGTGAGCTTCGACTCGCGGATCAACGGCACCTTCTACGAGGTGGATTCGGAGTCCGGCTGGTGGAACACCGGCGAGCCGCTGGAGGCCGACGGCTCCCCCAACCTCGGCTACAAGGTGCGCCCCAAGGGCGGCTACTTCCCCGTCGCCCCCTATGACCACTACGTGGACCTGCGCGACGAGATGTCGACCAACCTGACCAACGCGGGCTTCGTCCTGGAACGCGGTCACCATGAGGTCGGCACTGCCGGGCAGGCCGAGATCAACTACAAGTTCAACACGCTGCTGCACGCGGCCGATGATGTGCAGCTGTTCAAGTACATCATCAAGAACACCGCCTGGAAGAACGGCAAGACCGTCACCTTCATGCCCAAGCCGCTGTTCGGGGACAACGGTTCCGGCATGCACGCCCACCAGTCGCTGTGGAAGGACGGCCAGCCGCTGTTCCACGACGAGTCCGGCTACGCGGGCCTGTCCGACCTGGCGCGGCACTACATCGGCGGCATCCTGCACCACGCGCCGTCGCTGCTGGCGTTCACCAACCCGACGGTGAACTCCTACAAGCGCCTGGTGCCCGGCTACGAGGCCCCGATCAACCTGGTGTACAGCCAGCGCAATCGCAGTGCGTGCGTGCGCATTCCGATCACCGGCAACAACCCGAAGGCCAAGCGCCTCGAGTTCCGCTGCCCGGACAGCTCGGGCAACCCGTACCTGGCGTTCGCGGCGATGCTGATGGCCGGCATCGACGGCATCAAGAACAAGATCGAGCCGCTGACCCCGGTCGACAAGGACCTCTACGAGTTGCCGCCGGACGAGGCCGCCAGCATCCCGCAGGCACCGACCTCGCTGGCCGCGGTGATCGACAAGCTCGAGGAGGACCACGAGTACCTCACCGAGGGTGGCGTGTTCACCGAGGATCTGATCGAGACCTGGATCTCCTACAAGCGCGAGAACGAGATCATGCCGATCCAGATCCGTCCGCATCCCTACGAGTTCTCGCTGTATTACGACGTGTAAATCCCACGCGAGCAGACGTAGAGTCGCACGGAATTCATAGGATTTCGTGCGACTCTGCTTTTGTTCGAGGGATGGGTGAACCATGCGGGTGTTGGTGCAGCGGGTCAGTTCGGCCAGCGTGTCGGTCGACGACGAGATCGTCGGCGAGATCCGGCCGCGCACACAGGGTTTGCTCGCCCTGGTGGGCGTCACCCACGACGACGACGCGGCCACCGCCACCCGGATGGCCGAAAAGCTCTGGGGGCTGCGAATTCTCGACGATCAGCGCAGCGCGTCCGACGTCGGCGCCCCGGTCCTGGTGGTCAGCCAGTTCACGCTGTACGCCAACACCGTCAAGGGCCGCCGCCCGTCGTGGAACGCCGCCGCGCCCGCGCCGGTGGCCGAACCGCTGGTCACGGCCTTCGCCGATGCGCTGCGCGGCCTCGGCGCCGAGGTCGCCCAGGGCGTGTTCGGGGCCCACATGCAGGTGTCGTCGGTCAACGACGGGCCGGTCACGCTGATGCTCGAACTGTAATCGCGGGTTGGCTCAACCGACACCGGCGCGGCCTATCGTCGGCACATGACCAATCAATTGGGTACGCGCGTCGACACGTATTCGACGCACATGCTGAGCGTGTTCCGCATCGTGGTCGGCCTGCTGTTCCTGATGCACGGCACCTCCAAGCTGTTCGGCTGGCCCGCGGCCGGGGGCACCGCCGAAATGTTCGCCTGGCCGACCTGGTGGGCCGGGCTGATCGAGATCATCGTCGGCGTGCTGGTCACCCTCGGGTTGTTCACCCGCGCGGCCGCGTTCATCGGCGCCGGCCAGATGGCGATCGCCTACTTCTGGCAGCACTTCCCCACCGACTTCTGGCCGATCAACAACGGCGGTGAGCCCGCGGTGCTGTTCTGCTTCGCGCTGCTCCTGCTGGTGTTCACGGGTCCCGGCGCGTGGGCGCTCAACCGCAGGTAATACCCTCCCCTGCATGGTCAGCAAGCATGTTCCGTCGTGGCACGACGACGAGGTTTCGGCGCTCTTCGATCTCGCGAAAGGATTCTTCGAGCGTGAGGTCGTCGCCCACGCCGAGAAGTGGGACAGCCAGCGGCACATCGACCGTCAGGTGTGGCTCGAGGCCGGGAAGCTGGGCCTGCTGCTGTGCTCGGTGCCCACCGAATACGGCGGTGGCGGCGGCACGTTCGCGCACGACCTGGCGGTCTTCGACGCCCAGGGGTACTCCGGTGACCAGTCCCTGGGAATCGGCGTGCACAGCGGCATCGTCGCGCACTACGTCCTGACCTACGGCAGCGAGGAACAGAAGAAGACGTGGCTGCCGCCGATGGCCACCGGCGAGGTGCTGGGCGCGATCGCGATGACCGAGCCGGGCGCCGGTTCCGATCTGAAGGCCATCCGCGCCACCGCCATCCGCGACGGCGACGAGTACGTGATCAATGGCTCCAAGACCTTCATCACCAACGGGGCCCAGGCCGATCTGGTGCTGCTGGCCGCCAAGACCGACCCCAAGGCCGGGGCGCGCGGCATCTCGCTGCTGCTGATCGACGTGCGCGACTGCCCCGGATACCAGGTCACCCGGGTGTTGGACAAGGTCGGCATGCACGGCGCCGATACCTCGGAGATCTCCTTCACCGACGTTCGGGTGCCGGTCGGCAGCGCGCTGCTGGGACCGGAGGAGGGCAAGGGCTTCGGGCAGCTGATGGCCCAGCTGGCCCAGGAGCGGTTGATCGTGGCGGCGCAGGCCGTCGGCGGCATGGAGCGCGCGGTGGACGAGACGGTGGCCTACACCAAGTCCCGGGAAGCCTTCGGGCACAGCCTGTTCAAGTTCCAGAACACCGCCTTCGAGCTGGCCGAGTGTATGACGATCGCGCGCACCTCGCGGGTGTTCCTGGACCATTGCATCCAGTCGCATCTGCGGGGTCAGCTCGACGGCACCGAGGCCGCGATGGCCAAGTACTGGCTCACCGATCGGCAGTGCGAGGTGGTCGACCGCTGCGTGCAGTTGCACGGCGGGTACGGCTACATGCGCGAGTACCTGATCGCCCGGATGTACGAGGACGCGCGCGTGCAGCGCATCTACGCCGGCGCCAACGAGGTGATGAAAGAGATCATCGCCCGGTCTTTGTGAGACGTCCTTGTGAGACTCGGTCCCGGTAAGACGAGAATTGCCCCGGGGGTCGGCCGTGGCGGCCGCCCACCCGGGGCAATCTTGTCTCTGCGACGCGGTTAGACCTTGGCGAGAACCTCGGTCGTCATCAACGCCTGTCCCACGCCGGCCACGATCGAGGCGAGGCGGATGGCCTCGAAGATCGCGGTGCGCGAGACATCGGAATCACGCAGGGTCTTCTCGTGGGCGGCCAGGCAGTGCCCGCAGCCGTTGATCGCCGATACCGCCAGCGACCACAGCTCGAAGTCGACCTTGTCGACGCCCGGGTTGCCGATGATGTTCATCCGCAGGCTCGCGCGCAGGTCGTCGTACTGACCGTCGAGCTGACCCTTGGTCCGGTAGAACACGTTGTTCATGCCCATGATGGACGCGGCACCCAGCGCTGCGTGGTAGGCCTCCTCGGACAGCACGTCCAGCGCGTCCTCGGAGATCTCCTTGAGCAGCCGGTCGGACTTGGTGGCCGCCGCGGTCGCCACCAGGGCGCCCCACAGCTGCTGCTCGTTCAGCTCGGTGGTGCGGACGATCGCCCCGAGGTTGAGCTTGAGGTCCTTCGCGTACTCCGGAAGGGCTTCCTTGATGTTGTCGACACTCATGGGCTACACCGCCTCGGACAGGAGCTCACCCGCGTTGATGGTCGGGTCGCCCTTCTTCCAGTTGCAGGCGCACAGCTCGTCGGACTGCAGCGCGTCGAGCACCCGCAGCACCTCGTCGACGTTGCGACCCACCGAGCCGGCGGTCACGGAGACGAACTGCACCTCGTTGTTCGGGTCGATGATGAAGGTGGCGCGGTCGGCGACACCGTCGGCGTTGAGCACGCCGGCCGCGGTGGCCAGCTCGCGCTTGAGGTCGCTGACCATGGGGAACGGCAGCGTCTTGAGGTCCTCGTGCTGGGCGCGCCACTGGAAGTGCACGAACTCGTTGTCGACGGACACGCCGTACACCTTGGTGTCGCGGTCCTCGAAGTCGTCGTTGAGCTTGCCGAAGGCGGCGATCTCGGTCGGGCAAACGAAGGTGAAGTCCTTCGGCCAGAAGAAGACGACGCGCCACTTGCCGGCGTTGTCCGCGCTGCTCACCGTGGTGAAGTAGTCCTCGGGAGCCTTCGCATCAACCTTGGACAGGTCGCCCCCGATGACGGCCGTCAGCTCGTACTGCGGGAACTGGTCACCGATGGTCAAAAGAGTCACAGAAAAACACTCCCTTTTCTGGAATTATTCAAGTATTGACGTCTCCATTGTGCATCGGAACCCGCGGTTTGTGAACCTCCCCCGGGGTGATACCGGCCACATCGCCTGTGCGAAATGCGCTCGGTAGCAGTCGATATCGACGGCACCAACGTGAGCTCAGCCGAGCCCCTGGTCCTCCCGGAACCGCCGCATCCCCTCGATCTTCTGGGCGAGCGTCGCGGACTCCGGGGTGTAGAACATCCAGGGCATCGTGATTATTCCCGTGACCCCGCCGGCCTCGGCGCGCGCGTAGTGCTCCGGGGTGAACGCGTCGACCAGTGGCGTCAGCACTGCGAAATCGTCCATCGACAAGCCGCTTTCGGCGCGCAACTCGCGCAACCGGTCCGCCCGCCGCAGCGCGTCGTCGGTGGTGATCAGATCCCCCACCCAGCCGTCGTGGCGCGCCGCACGGCGCAGCGCGACCTCCGAGAGGCCGCCGACGTAGACCGGGATGGGCGGCGGGGTCGGCTCCATCTCGAGCCGCGGGGCACGGTAGAACTCGCCGTCGAACTCCGTCCAGCCCGGGGCCCACAGCGCCTTCATCAACTCGAGCATCTCGTCGGTGCGCTTGCCGCGCCGCTCGAACTGCTGCCCGAGCAGCTCGAACTCCTCGCGGCACCAGCCCACCCCGATGCCGAGTTCCAGCCGACCGCCGGCCAGGACTGCCGCCGTACCAATGGCTTTGGCGGCCGAAAACGGGTCGCGCATCGCCGGCAGGTAGACAGTGGTGACGAACCGTAGCCGGCGGGTCGCCAACGCGATCGCGCCGATCATCACCCAGGGGTCGGGCCAGTCGGTGAACGACTCCCAGCGACGACGGCCGTCCTTGGTGTAGGGATAGGGCGTCTGCAAGGTCTCCAGGTTGATCACGTGATCCGGGATGGCCATCCCGTCATAGCCCAGATCATCTGCGGCCCTGGCGATCTCGACTGCCTCGGCGGTATCGAGAAATGCGGTGCTGACGTAGAACCTCACTGCGGGTCCCGGGCCCAGGCCGGCTTGATGAAGACGCCCTCGGCCTCGACGGTCGGGCCCTCGGCGTCCGAGATGAACCCGCGCGCATAGGTTTTGACGCCGTCCACCCGTTCGATCCACGCCTCGGAGCGCAGCGGGCCCAGCGGGGTGCCGCGCAGGTACCGCAGCGAGATGGTGCCGGTGAACAGCGGGGTGCTGCCACCGGCGCTGGCGGCCTCGCCGAGCAGGTGGTCCAGGATCAACGCAGAGATGCCGCCGTGCACGTGGTCCGGCGGGCCCTCGTAGGCCGCGCCGAGTTCGAACTCGGTCCAGCACTTCTCGGCGCCGTGCTCGATGGTCAGCGGCGGCGCCATCGGATTGCGGACGCCGACCACCGGGTTGCCCCAGGACATGCCCTGGCCCTCCGTGGTGAACCGGACGCCGAAGGGCCCGTCGAGCTGCTTGGCCCGCAGCCGGGCGGTGACCGCCTCGATCGAGGCCTGCGCGGCCGCAATGTCCTCGGCGCCGACCTCGGTGCGGATCGTGGCGTCGAGCAGCTCCCGGACCGCCCGCGTGAACGGCTCGTAGATGGCCCGCTGTCGCCTGGCCTCGTCAGCGTCGACCGGCTCATAGGTGAACTGCATCCACCTGTCTTAGCATCGAGGGCTCTACGAAACCCGCGCGGGGCCCGTCAGCTGCCGAACACTTTGCGCACGACGGCCTTGGCCCGCCGCGTCACCCGCAGGTAGTTGTCCAGGAACGCGCCGCCGTCGTCCTCCGGCCAGCCGGCGGCCACCGCCACCGCGTTGAGCATCCGCCCCGGCCCGGGCAGCTGATCGGTGGGCTTGCCCCGCACCAACACCAGCGCGTTGCGGGCGCGGGTCGCGGTCAGCCACGCCTGCCGCAGCAGGTCCACGTCGCCCTCGGCGATCAGTTCGGCCGCGCCGATCGCGTCGAGGGCCTGCAGCGTCGAGGTGTTGTGCAGCTCCGGGGTCTGGTGGGCGTAGCGCAGCTGCAACAGCTGCACGGTCCACTCGACGTCGGCCAGCCCGCCGCGGCCCAGCTTGGTGTGGGTGTTGGGGTCCGCCCCGCGCGGCAGCCGCTCGGCGTCGACACGCGCCTTGACCCGCCGGATCTCCTGCACCGTGTCGGCCGAGACGCCGCCGGCCGGATACCGCGTCTGGTCGACCATCACCAGGAACCGCTCGCCGAGCTCCAGATCGCCGGCGACCCGGTGCGCGCGCAGCAGCGCCTGGATCTCCCATGGCTGGGCCCACTGCTGGTAATAGCTGGTGTAGGAGGCCAGCGTCCGCACCAGCGGCCCGTTGCGCCCCTCCGGGCGCAGGTTCGCATCGACCTCCAGCGGCGGGTCGACGCTGGGCGTGCCCAGCAGCGCGCGGAGCTGTTCGGCGACGACGGTGGCCCACTTGACGGCCTTCGTGTCGTCGACGCCCGGGGTGGGCTCGCAGACGAACAGCACGTCCGCATCGGAACCGTAGCCCAGTTCGCCGCCGCCGAGCCGGCCCATGCCGATCACCGCGATGGAGGCCGGCACCGCGCCGTCGGGCGGGGTGTTCGCCTTCGTCACCGCGTCCAGCGCGGCCTGCAGCACCGCCACCCACACCGAGGTCAACGCCTGGCACACATCGCGCACGTCGAGCAGGCCCAGCAGGTCGGCCGAGGCCACCCGGGCCAGTTCGCGGCGGCGCAGCGTCCGCGCGGCGGCGATGGCCTTGGCCGGATCGGACTGCCGCCCCGCCGCGGCCACCAGGGCCCGCGCGAATCCCTCGGGTTCCACGTCGAGCAGCTTGGGTCCCGAGGGACCGTCGGCGTAGCTCTGGATCACCTCGGGGGCGCGCAGCAGCAGATCGGGCACATAGGCCGAGGTGCCCAGCACGTGCATCAGCCGCTTGGCCACCGCGCTCTCGTCGCGCAGCGTGGCCAGGAACCAGCGCTGGTCGACCAGGCCCTCGGACAGCCGTCGATAGTGCAGCAGGCCCGCATCCGGGTCCGGGGTGTCCGACAGCCAGTCCAGCAGGGTGGGCAGCAGGATGGCCTGCACGCGACCGCGCCGGGTGCTCTGATTCGCCAGTGCCGCAAGGTGACTCAGCGCGCTGGCCGGGGCCTGATAGCCCAGCGCGGCCAGCTGCCGTTCGGCCGCGGCCGCGTTCATCCCGTCGGTCAGCTCGACGGCGCCGCCGACCGATTCCAGCAGCGGCTGATAGAACAGCTTGGCGTGCAGCCGCGAGACCCGGTGGCTCTGCCGCTTGAGTTCCTTGCGCAGCACCCCGAGCGCGTCGTGGGTCCCGTCGGGCCGCACGTGGGCCGCGCGGGCCAGCCAGCGCAGCGCCTCGGCGTCGTCGGGGGCGGGCAGCATGTGGGTGCGCTTGAGCCGCTGCAGCTGCAGCCGGTGTTCGAGCAGCCGCAGGAATTCATAGGACGCGGTCATGTTGGCGGCGTCGTCGCGGCCGATGTAGCCGGCCGAGCCCAGCGCCGCGAGGGCGTCCACGGTGGACGCCACGTGCAGCGCCTCGTCGTTGCGGCCGTGCACCAATTGCAGGAGCTGCACGGCGAATTCGACGTCGCGCAGACCGCCGGTGCCCAGCTTGATCTCGCGGTCGCGGACGTCGGCGGGCACCAACTCCTCGACCCGGCGGCGCATGGCCTGCACGTCGGACACGAAGTCGTCCCGCTCGCAGGCCGTCCACACCATCGGCATCAGCGCATCGATGTACTGGCGGCCCAGCTCGGCGTCGCCCACCGCGAACCGCGCCTTCAGCAACGCCTGGAACTCCCAGGTCTTGGCCCAGCGCTGGTAGTAGGCCACATGCGAGTCCAGCGTGCGCACCAGCGGACCGCGCTTGCCCTCCGGGCGCAGCGCCGCGTCGACCTCGAAGAAGGTCTCCGAGGCCATCCGCATCATCTCCCCGGCCACCCGGGTTTCCAGCGCGTCGGCGTTGGCGCCCACGAAGATGACGTCGACGTCGGAGACGTAGTTCAGTTCGCGCGCACCGCATTTGCCCATCGCGATGACCGCCAGGGTGGGCGCGGGCTCGTCGGGCTTGCCGACGGTGTCGGTCGCGTAGCGCAGCGCGGCGGCCAGCGCGGCGTCGGCCAGGTCCGACAGATGGACCCCGACCGCGGCGAACGGCAGCACCGGTTCGTCCTCGACGGTGGGCGCCAGATCGAGGGCCGCCAGCACCAGGATCCGATTGCGGTACAGCGTGCGCAGCTCGTGCAAGGTTGCCGGGCCGTCGTTCTGGTCGAGGCAGTCGAGGAACATCGCCTCGAGCTCGGCCGCCGACGGCAGCGCCGGCTCGGGGTCTTCCGATCCCTCCAGCAGCCGCCAGGACTGCGGGTGGGCCACCAGGTGATCGCCGAGCGCCAGCGACGAACCCAGCACCGCGAACAGGCGACCGCGCAGGGTCTTGTCCTTCTGCAGCGCGGCGTCCAGCTGGTCCCAGTCGGTGTCGAGCGCCTCGGACAGCCGCACGACGGCGCGCAGCGCGGCGTCGGCATCGGGTGCGCGCGACAGCGACCACAGCAGTTCGACGTGCGCGTCGGTGTCCCAGCCGAGGCGGGCCAGATCGGCCGGGGCGGTGCGCTCGACGAGTCCGAGCCGCCCCACCCCGGGCACTGTGGGACGCTGCGTCACCGGTCTGGACACGGCAGCAACGGTAGCCCACTCGGGGCGTGTGCAGTAGCCACCGCTACAGCGAGAGGTACTGCTTGAGTTCGAACGGGGTGACGGCGTTGCGGTACGTCTCCCACTCGCTGCGCTTGTTGCGCAGGAAGAAATCGAAAACGTGCTCCCCCAACGCTTCCGCCACCAGCTCGGAGTTCTCCATGGCGTGCAGCGCGTTGCCGAGGCTGCCGGGCAGCTCGCGGTAACCCATCGCGCGGCGTTCCTCGGGCGTCAGGCTCCACACGTTGTCCTCGGCCTGCGGCCCCAGCACGTAACCCTTCTCCACCCCGCGCAGCCCGGCGGCCAGCAGCACGGCGAACGCCAGATACGGGTTGCAGGCCGAGTCGGGGCTGCGCACCTCGACGCGCCGGGAGGCGGACTTGTTCGGGGTGTACATCGGCACCCGCACCAGCGCCGAGCGGTTGGCCGCCCCCCAGGACGCGGCCGTCGGCGCCTCGCCGCCGTGCACCAGCCGCTTGTAGGAGTTCACCCACTGGTTGGTGACGGCGCTGATCTCGTTGGCGTGCTCGAGGATCCCGGCGATGAAGGACTTGCCGATATCGGACAGCTGCAGCGGGTCGTCGGGGCTGTGGAAGGCGTTGGTGTCGCCCTCGAACAGGCTCATGTGGGTGTGCATCGCCGAACCCGGGTACTCGCTGAACGGCTTGGGCATGAACGAGGCCCGCACCCCGTCGCGCAGCGCGACCTCCTTGACCACGTAGCGGAACGTCATCACGTTGTCGGCCATGGACAGCGCGTCGGCGTAGCGCAGGTCGATCTCCTGCTGCCCGGGCGCGCCCTCGTGGTGACTGAACTCCACCGAGATGCCCATCGACTCGAGCGCCTCGATGGCGTGCCGACGGAAGTTCGGCGCCGAATCGTGGACCGCCTGGTCGAAGTAGCCGCCGTTGTCGGCGGGCACGGGCACGCTGCCGTCGTACGGGCCGGGTTCGAGCAGGAAGAACTCGATCTCCGGGTGCACGTAGCAGGAGAAGCCCAGGTCGCCGGCCTTGGCGAGCTGGCGGCGCAGCACATGCCGGGAGTCGGCCCACGACGGGGAGCCGTCGGGCATGGTGATGTCGCAGAACATCCGTGCCGAGTGGTTCTGGCCGTCGTCGCCGGTCCAGGGCAACACCTGGAACGTCGACGGGTCGGGCCGCGCGACGGTGTCGGATTCGGAGATCCGCGCGAAGCCCTCGATCGAGGAGCCGTCGAACCCGATGCCCTCCTCGAAGGCGCCCTCGAGTTCGGCCGGGGCGATCGCGACGCTCTTGAGGAACCCGAGCACGTCGGTGAACCACAGCCGAACGAACCGGATATCCCGTTCCTCCAGCGTGCGCAGCACGAATTCCTTCTGACGGTCCATGACTGCGAGCCTAGGCAGCGGCTGTTAATTCTGTGTTACAGGCGTGTCCCGAGATCGCCGGTCAGCACCGCATGTCGCCGGGCACCACACCGTCGACGAAGTAGTCGACCACCGTGGCGTCGATGCATTCGCGGCCGCTGAACACCACGGTGTGCTGGGTGCCCTCGAAGGTGATCAGCGGCGCCTGCAGCTGGCGGGCCAGGTTGACGCCGGCCTGGTACGGCGTGGCGGGATCCCCGGTGGTGGAGACGACGACGACCGAGCCGGGCCGCGCCGGCGACGCCGGTTGCGGTGCGGAGGTGGCCGGCACCGGCCAGAACGCGCAGATGTCGCGGGGGGCGAAGCCGGTGAAGGCACCGTAGGAGGCGAACGGGGCCACTTCCCGGATGCGCCGGTCGGCGGCCGCCCACACGGCCGGGTCCGTCGGCGACGGCGCATCCATGCACCGCACCGCGTTGAACGCGTCCTGGTTGTTGCGGTAGTGGCCGTCCGCGTCGCGGCCCTCGTACTCGTCGGCCAGCAACAGCAGATCGCCCGGGTCGGTGCCGCGCGCGAGCCCCAGCAGCCCGCTGGTCAGGTACTTCCACAGCTGCGGGGTGTAGAGCGCGTTGAAGGTTCCGGTGGTGGCGTCGGCGTAGCTGAGCCCGCGCGGGTCCGCGGTGGCCGCGGGCCGGGCTACCAGCGGGTCGACGAGCTGGCGGTACCGCGCCACCCACAGCGCGGGGTCCTGCCCCAGCGGGCAGTCCGGCGATTGGGCGCAGTCCGCGGCGTAGGCGTTGAACGCCTGCTGGAAGCCGGCCATCTGGTTGATGCTCTTGGTCACCGGGTCGACGGTCGGGTCGATCGCCCCGTCGAGCACCATCGCCCGCACGTGCTGGCCGTAGGAGCGCAGATAGGCGGTGCCGATCTCAGTGCCGTAGGAGAAGCCGAGGTAGGTGATCTGCTCCTCGCCCAGGGCGCGCCGCACCGTGTCCATGTCGCGCGCGACGTCGCGGGTGCCCATGGTGGCCAGGAACTCGGTGCCCATCCGCGCGGCGCACTGGTTGGCGAACTGTTGGTAGAGCGCTTCGATGCGCGCCACCCCGGCCGGGCTGAAGTCGGCCATCGGCTCGCGCCGCCAGGCGTCGAACTCGGCGTCGGTGCGGCAGCGCAACTCCGGGGTGGAGAACCCGATGCCGCGCGGGTCGAAGCCGACCAGATCGAAATGTTCGTTGATGGGCGAACCCACCAGGGCGGCCCCCATGCTCGCCACGGTGTCGACGGCCGAGGCGCCCGGGCCGCCGGGGTTGACGAACAACGCGCCGATGCGTTCGCCGGCGGCCGGCACCCGGATGACCGCGAGCGCGGTGGTGGACCCGGCGGGTTCCTCGTAGCTGATCGGCACCGGAAGCCGCGCGCACTGCGCGGTGGGGATCATGCTGGTGTTGTCGTAGAACAGGCTGCACGACTGCCAATTGAGTTGCGGCGCAGCGGGTTCCGGCGCCGCGACCGCAGTGTGCATGGGTGCGCCGAGCAGCACCAGAACTGAGCTGAGCAGCGCAGTGCCCCATCGTTTACAGCGCTGCATGCCGCCCATCGTCCCATGCGCGGGCCCCGGGTGCCGCCCGCGGTCGGTCACGCTCCGGTATCGGTCCGGATACGCCCGCCTCAGCAGCGAGCGTCGGGCGGCGGCATGGTCCCGTCGATCAGATACGCCGTGGCCATCTCGTCCACGCAGGCCTCGCCCTGGAACACCACGGTGTGCTGGGTGCCCTCGAAGGTGATCAGCCCGCCCTTGAGCTGCCGGGCCAGGTCCACGCCCGCCTGATACGGGGTGGCCGGGTCGCCGGTGGTCGAGACCACCAGGGTGGCCGGCAGGTCCGGGATGGACAGCTCGTGCGGCTCGCTGGTCGGCGGTACCGGCCAGAACGCGCACGTCGACATCGGGGCGTGCCCGGTGAACTCGCCGTAGCTCATGAACGGGGCCACCTCGCGGACGCGCCGATCGGTCTCGACCACCACCTCGCGGTCGGTGATCGGCGGCTTGTCCACGCAGTTGACGGCGATGCGCGCGTCGGTGGCGTTGGTGTAGTGGCCGTTGGCGTCGCGACGCATGTACATGTCGGACAGGATCAGCATGGTGTCCCCGGTCCCGTTGCGCAGCTCGCTCAGCCCCTGGGTCAGATGCCGCCACAGCGCCGGCGAGTACAGCGCCATGATGGTCCCGACCACGGCGTCGCTGTAGGACAGCCCGCGCGGATCCTTGGTCTCGGCCGGCTCGTCGACCAGCGCCTCGACCATCTCGCGGTAGACGTCGACGGCCTTGTCCGGGTCGGTGCCCAGCGGGCAGGACGCGTCGGTGGCGCAGTCCGCGGCGTAGTCGTCGAACGCGCCCTGGAACGCGGCGGCCTGGTTGACGTCGGCCTCCACCGGGTCGGCGTTGGGGTCGACGGCCCCGTCGAGGATCATCGCGCGCACGTTCTGCGGGAACTGCTCGGCGTAGGCCGCCCCGATCCGGGTGCCGTAGGAGTAGCCGAGGTAGGTCAGCTTGTCATCGCCGATCGCCTCGCGGATCTGGTCGAGATCCTTGGCGACGTTGACGGTGCCGACGTTGGCCAGGAAGTCGGTGCCCATCTTGTCGACGCAGCGCTGGATGAATTCCTTGGTTTCGTTCTCGATGTACTCGACACCCTCGGGCGTGTAGTCGACCTGGGGGTCGGCGCGCAGGCGGTCGTTGTCGGCGTCGGAGTTGCACCACAGCGCCGGCGTCGAGGACGCGACCCCGCGCGGGTCGAAGCCCACGAAGTCGAACCGCTCGTGCACCTCCTCGGGCAGCAGGTCGACGATGCCGATGGCGGCCTCGATGCCCGACTCCCCCGGCCCGCCGGGGTTGACCAGCAGCGAGCCGACCTTGTCGCCGGTGGCCGGGAACCGGATCAGCGCGAGCTGGATCTGCGGGGCGTCCGGATCGTCGATGTCGTCGTAGTCGACGGGCACCGCGATGCGGCCGCACTCGGTGTCCGGGGGCAGCTCGAGGTCGGCCCCGCCGGTGAACTTGCACGGCTCCCAGCGCACCGGTTCGCCGATGCGGGGCTCGGCCAGCGCGGCCTGTCCCTCGATGACTTTCGAGCACCCCGTGGCGCCCAGAGCCAGGGCCGACACGGCCGTCACGATCATCGTGGCGCGCAGGAACGACCGGGGGCGAAGAATGCTCATGGCATCCAATGCTGCCATGAGCCCGCCGCGGGCCTTGTCAACGCATGTCTACCGAGTCGCAGCCAACAACTCGTCCATGCCGGTAGCGAAGTCGTCGGCCAGGTCCCACAGGTCCGGCAGCAACTCGGGGCAGGAGATCAATCCCACGTCCAACGCGCCGTTGAGCGACATCACGGTGATGTTCAACCCGGAGCCGTGGAAGATCGGCCCCAGCGGGTAGAGCGCCTTGACCTCGGCCCCGAGGAAGTACAGCGGCACCTGCGGGCCCGGCACATTGGACAGCACCAGGTTGTGCACCGGCCGGGCCTCCGTCAGCCGGGTGCCGGCATAGACCCGCATGGCCGCGCCGAACACCGCCGGGGCGGCGAACTGGGACCAGTCCTGCAGCAGCGAGGCCGCGATGGCCGAACTGTGTTCCTTGGCAACCGAAGTCGCCTCGGCGATGGCGCGCAGCCGCTCGGCCGGGTCGGCGATCTCGGTGTGCAGGCTGGCGAACATCCCGGACACCTTGTTGCGGCCCGGCCGGTCGGAGCGGTCGTGCACCGACACCGGGACCATGGCCACCAGCGAGCTGTCCGGTAGCTCGCCGCGGTCGATGAGGAACTGCCGCAGCACCCCGGACACCAGCGCCATGACCACGTCATTGACCTTGACGTCGAAGTGGTTCTTGACGGTCTTGATGTCCTCGAGGTCAAGCTCGGCGTAGGCGATGTTGCGCCGCCCGGTGATGCTGGCGTTGAAGGCGGTCTGCGGCGCGCGGAACGGGCTGGCCATCGCCGAGCCGTTGAGCGCGCGGCGCACGGTGTCCACGACGGTGGTGACGGTGTCCGGCAGCACCTTGGTCGCCAGGTTCACCGGCCGGGTGGCGAACCGGGCCAGGCCCCGCACGGCGATCTCGAGCTGACCGGCCCCGCCGGGGGCCGGCACCGGTTCGGGATCCGGGGCGTCGGGCTCGGTGGTGCACAGCTGCGACATCAGGTTGGCGCCGGTCACGCCGTCGACGGCGGCGTGGTGCACCTTCGTCATCACCGCCAGCCGGCCGCCGTCGGTGGCGTCGGTGCCCGCGATGTTCTCGACCACCAGCATTTCCCACAGCGGCTTGCTGCGATCCAGCGGCAACGACGCGAAGTGCCCGCAGATCTCGGCCAGTTCGGCGCGCCCGCCCGGGGCGGGCAGGCCGACGCGGTGCACGTGGTGGGCCACCTCGAAGTTCTCGTCCTCCACCCACACCGGGTGGTCGAGGTTCAAGAAGCTGTCGGTGAGCTTCTCGCGGAACTCCGGCATGGCGGTCATCCGCACCGCCAGCGCCTCGCGCAGCCGGTCGAAGGTGTAGCCGCCCGGGACCGTGGAGGCGTCCAGTTCCAGCAGCGAACACACGTGCAGGGGCTGCTGAGGTGTTTCCAAGTACAAGAAGCTGGCGTCGAGGCCGCTGAGCCGCTGATAACCGGACATCTGCAGATCGTAGGTCGGTCCGGGGTGCGGTGTGAGGAAGTCCACTCAAGTGTCGCTTCACCTGCGCGTGTCGCAATGGCAGACTTGACGGCGTCAGACGACCCGGGGACCCGGATGGGCCTCGAGGATCGACCCGACAATCGACAAGGGACCACGAGAGCCATGTCTTCAGAACACACCGTGTACGGCACTGCCACCGATGCCAAACCCCGGACCAAGGTGCGCACGCATCATCTGCAGAAGTGGAAGAGCGAGGGCCACAAGTGGTCCATGCTCACCGCCTACGACTATTCGACGGCGCGGGTGTTCGACGACGCCGGCATCCCGGTGCTGCTGGTCGGCGACTCGGCCGCCAACGTGGTGTACGGCTACGACACCACCGTGCCGATCTCCATCGACGAGCTCATCCCGCTGGTCCGGGGTGTCGTCAAGGGCGCTCCGCACGCGCTGATCGTCGCCGATCTGCCGTTCGGCAGTTACGAGGCCGGCCCGCAGCAGGCGCTGGCCACCGCCACCCGTTTCATGAAGGAGGGCGGCGCCCACGCGGTGAAACTCGAGGGCGGCGAACGCATCGCCGAGCAGATCGCCGTGCTGACCCAGGCCGGCATTCCGGTCGTCGGCCACATCGGCTTCACCCCGCAGAGCGTCAACGGCCTCGGCGGATTCCGGGTCCAGGGCCGCGGCGACGGGGCCGAACAGACCGTGCACGACGCCATCGCGGTCGCCGAGGCGGGCGCCGTGGCGGTGGTGCTGGAGATGGTGCCCGCCGAGTTGGCCACCCAGATCACCGGCAAGCTGACCATTCCCACCGTGGGCATCGGCGCCGGACCCAACTGCGACGCCCAGGTGCTGGTGTGGCAGGACATGGCGGGCATGACCTCGGGCCGGACGGCCAAGTTCGTCAAGCGGTTCGGTGATGTCGGCGGCGAACTGGGCCGCGCGGCAAGCCAATACGCCGCGGAGGTCGCCAGCGGCGCCTTCCCTGCCGAGGAGCACTGCTTCTAAGGGCATGTCGCTGACGCGACCCGCTCGGCGGTCAGATGCTTGCGCGCCCGGCTCACCAGCTGACGCGCATTCGGTTCGCTGACCCCGACCGATTGGGCGATCAGCCGATACGGATAGTCGAAGGCTTCCCGCAGCACATAGGCGGACCGCTCGGTCGGCGGTAGCTTCGCCAACACCATCCGTGTGGCGGCCAGCGCGTCGGCACGCTCGGCCCGCAGTGCGGGGTCGGCAGCGGTGTCGACGGGCTCGGGCAGCCACGGCCCCAACGGGGTTTCGCGCCGGCAGTGGGCGGACTGCAATTCGTTGAGGCACAGCCGGGTGGTGGTGGTCAGCAGGAACGCGGTGGGGTTGCGCACCGCGTCGCGGTCGCAGCACTGCCACCGCAACCAGGCGTCCTGCACAATGTCCTCGGCCTCGGCCGTGCTGTGCAGCATGCGACGGGCCACGGCGAACAGCAGATGCCGGATGCTGGTGAAGAACTCCGCGGTGTCCTCGAGGTCTGCGACGGTCATGTCTCCAGACTGCGGGCCGCGCGGCCACGGCAAACCCTTGAAAGTTCGTGGTCCCGGTGGCGCTCAGTGCGCCCACGTGGCGGTGCGCAGCTGGCGGCGCGAGCTGATCCCGAGCTTGACGAAGACCTTGCGCAGATGCCATTCCACGGTGTGCGTGCTGAGGAACAGCTGCGCGCCGATCTCGTGGTTGGTCAGCCCGTCGGCGGCCAGTCGGGCGATCTGCCCCTCCTGGGCGGTGAGTGCGTCGCCGGAGCGCAGCGGCCGGCGCCGGACCTTCGCGCCGACGGCGACGAGTTCCCGACGGGCGCGTTCGGCGAACGCATTGGCGCCCATCTTGGCGAACCGCTCGGCGGCCGTGGTCAGCTGTTGGCGGGCGTCCCCGCGGCGGTTCACCCGACGCAACCATTCGCCGTAGCTCAGTTCGATGCGCGCCAAGTGCACGTTCACGCCGCTGTCGACGAAATGGTCGATCGCCGCGCCGAATAGCGCCTCGGCGTGCTCGTTGTCGGCGACCAGCGCCTGCGCGCTCGCGACCGCGCCGCGGGCCCAGCCGCTGGGGCTCGCGCCCACCCGCCGCTCGAATCGCCGCACCCCGCGCGCGGCGATGTCGCGGCGACCGGTGTGGACGGCCGCTTCGATCATTTCGTACAGCGTCCAGCTGTAGAAGCCCAGATCCTCGAATTCGCATGCCTCGCGGGCGCAGTCGAAGGCCTCCTCGTAGCGGCCGAGCCC
This sequence comes from Mycolicibacterium chitae, assembly GCF_900637205.1. Taxonomy (NCBI): domain Bacteria; kingdom Bacillati; phylum Actinomycetota; class Actinomycetes; order Mycobacteriales; family Mycobacteriaceae; genus Mycobacterium; species Mycolicibacterium chitae. The sequence goes on along the minus strand of NZ_LR134355.1, from coordinate 1,991,873 downwards.
GTTGTAGAGCACGGCGCTGGCGTATCCGGTGAGCCCCAGCAGGCGGCCTTCGCCGCGGGCGGCGGCATCGGCGGTGGCGCCGGCAATCAGCCCGAGCGCCTCCGCTGCGTCGCCGCGCCAGGCGGCGATGGTCAGCGAGTGGTACCGCACCGGGGTGTAGCCGGTGGCCGCGGTGATCGCGTCGGCCTCTTCGAGAAGGGTTGCCGCCGTGGAGAGTTCACCCGCCAGGACGTGCACCCCGGCGTGATAGGCCAGCGCCGGGGGTAGGGCCGCCAGCGCGCCGGCGGCGCGGGCGGCCCGCACCAGGCCGGCGGCCATCCGGTTCATGACGGCGTCGTCCCAGAGTTCGCCGGCCGCCGATTCCTGCACGATCGCCAGCCCCAACGACATCCACCGCGGCGGCTGCCCGTCGCAGCCGTCGAGTTGGGCACACATGGTCGCCAATGCGGCACCGAGCAGTTCGGCCCCGCAGCCCGGGCCACCGGTGATCCGGGTGGCCATGCCGCCGAGCAGAACGTCGATGGGCCGCTGGAGGTCCGGGTCGCGGTGCACTGCGGCGAGCGCGGCCGCGGCGGTGTTCGCCAACGCCTCGGGTGCGCCGAGTCGCCCCGCGTACATGGCCGCCGCCAGCGACTCGAGGTAGGTCTCCCGGGCCAGATCCCGGTCCAGACCGTCGAGTTGCTCGGCGGCGGCGCGCAGCCGGGCGGCGACCTCGCTGAGTCGGGGCGCCGCGGGGTCCCCGCCGCGGCAGCGGACGAAGTCGATCTGCGCCCGCAGCCGCGCCACCTGAGCGCGCTGCAGGGCCGACAGCGGGCCCAGTTCGGCCAGCGCCAACAACTCGTAGGCCGCCTCGGACGCCGCGGCATCCCGCTTCGCCCGGGCCGCCGCGATCGCCCTGGCACCGCGCAGCCCGGGGTCCGCGGTCAGCACCGCCGCGCGCTCCAGGAACGCGGCGGCGGCGGCCACCCCGCCGCGGCTCTGGGCACGGCCGGCCGAGGCCTCGAGTTGGGCGGCCACCGCGTCATCGGTGCCCGCGGTGGCGTTGGCGGCGTGCCAGGCCCGCCGGTCGGGGTCCGATTGCCGATCCGTCGCCTCGGCCAGCGCGCGGTGAATCGCCCTGCGGTCCACCAGATCCGCCGCGGCGTAGGCGGCCGATCGGACCAGCGGGTGGTGGAACCGCATGCGCGACCCGAACTCGATGACGCCGGCGGCCTCAGCGGGACCGAGCGCCTCGACCGGGATGCCGAGGTGTCCCGCCGCGCGCTGGAACAGCGCCGTATCGCCGACGGGTTCAGCTGCCGCCGTCAACACCAACAGTTGGGTGTCGGTCGGCAGCAACCGAATTCGGCGAACAAAACTCTCCTCCACCTGTCCGGCCGACGGCCGCGCCCCGGCGTTGCCGAACCCGCCGGCCAGCTCCGCCGGGGAGAAGTTGCGCGGCACCTCCAGCACCGCGAGCGGGTTGCCGCGCGTCTCGGCCACGATGCGGTCGCGCACCCGTTCGTCGAGTCGGCCCAGCACCACCGCATCCAGCAGGGCCCGCGCGTCGCTGTCGGACAGCCCGTCGAGGCGCAACTCCGTCAGCCCGGTCAGCACCGCGGGCCCGCCGTCGCGCACCGCGAACACCACGCCGACCGGTTCGGCCAGCAGTCGCCGGGCCACGAAGCCCAATGTCTGCACCGAGACCTGATCCAGCCACTGCGCGTCGTCGACGATGCAGAGCACGGGTTGCTCCTCGGCCGCGGTGGCCAGCAGGCTCAGGACCGCCAACCCGACCAGGAAGCGGTCGGGTGCGGGGCCCACCCCGCGGCCGAAGGCCACCGCCAGGGCCTCCCGCTGCGGTTCGGGCAGTTCGGTCATGTGGTCCAGCAACGGCGCGCACAGTTGGTGCAGACCGGCGAAGGCCAGTTCCATATCGGATTGCACGCCCGCGACCTGAGCGATCCGGAAGCCGGCGGAACCGGCGCACTCCCCCACGAAGTCCAGCAGTGCGCTCTTGCCGATCCCGGCCTCGCCGCGCAGCACCAGCGCCTGCCCGCAGCCGGCGCCGACGTCGGCCACCAGGGTCTGCAACTCGGCGCACTCCCGGTCGCGTCCGCGCAGCAGCGATGCCCGATCCTCGCGTGTCATGGGCCTCACCGCGTCCGCTGTCGGGGACGGATTACCCGGAAATATTAGCGAGCGGCCACGGATTTCGCCCTAGGTCGCCGAGCCGCCGCCGTCGACGTGCAGGGTGGTGCCGGTGATGAAGCTGGCGTCGGGACCGGCCAGGAACACGACGGCCGCGGCGATCTCCGCGGGTTGAGCCGTGCGGCCCAGCGGTAGCGCCTTGCCCAATTCGTCGTTGACCGCACCCCATTGGGCCACCACCCCCTCGGTGTCGGTGGGGCCTGGGGCCACACAGTTGACCCGGACGCCACGGCCACCGAACTCGACGGCCCAGGTGCGGGTCAGTGCTTCCACCGCGGCCTTGGAGGCGCTGTAGGTCGACGCGCCCGGGACGCCCTTGCCGGCGACCAGGCTGGTGATGTTGACGATGCTGCCCGATCCGCGGTCGAGCATTCCGGCGGCCAGACCGGCGGTCAGGAAGTAGGTGCCCAGCACGTTGGTGTCGAAGGTCTGCTCGAATGCGTCGACGCGTTGGTCGACGGTCAGGGCCGCCGGAAAGCTGGCGGCGTTGTTGACCAGGATGTCGATGTCGCCGCTGTCGCGCACCAGGTTTCGCACCGAGTCGATGTCGGCGAGGTCGGCCCGCGCGAACCGGGCCCGGTCGCCGATGCCGGCCAGGGCTGCTTCGCCGCGGCGTTGATCGCGTCCCGAGACGATCACCCGGGCGCCGGCCCGGGCCAACAGTTGCGCGCAGGCCAGCCCGATGCCGGCGGTGCCGCCGGTGACCAGGGCCGCGCGGCCGTGCAGTGGCTCCATGAGATTTCTCCTTCGTTCCGTTCAGGCGGCCGTGAGTTGTTCGCGCAGGCGCTGCCGCGCGCGGGAGACCCGCGACATCGCGGTGCCCACCGGGGTGCCCATCAGGGCGGCGACTTCGAGGTAGGTGTAACCGGCCACCTCGGCGTAGTACACCGCCGTGCGGAAGTCCTCCGAGAGGGCGCCGAGCGCCGCTTCGAGTTCGGGTCCCGGCAAGGCGGCGAGCACCGCGGCTTCGGCCGAGCGTGCGGCCGCGGGCCGGGCCGCCGCGGCCCGGGCGAGGTCGTGTTCGGTCAGCGCGTCGAACGACACTTCCGCGGGCCGACGTTGCCGGTGCCGGAACGCACTGACCCACTGGTTGTGCAGGATCCGGAACAACCACGCGTTCAGGTTGGTGCCGGTCTGGAAGCCCTCGAAGCCCGCGTAGGCGCGCAGCAGCGTGTCCTGCAACAGGTCCTCGGCATCGGCTTCGGTGCGGGTCAACCTGCGCGCGGCCCGCAGCAGCGCGTCGCGGTACGGCAGCACCTCGGCCTCGAAGCGCCCCGCCGCGGCGGTGACCGTCGACTCTCGCATCATGACTCCCCTTCGGTAGCGCGGAAGTTGTTGTCGCTTCGCCTATCCGACCGGCCACCGCTCCCAGTTGTGACAACCGGAGGACGACGTCACAGAGTGCCGTCGCGGCCGGTCGTAACTGTGACTGCTCGATTCGCGAAAGGAGACCGGCATGCGCATCGTCGTCATCGGCGGCACGGGACTGGTGGGTTCGAAGCTGGTGGATGTCCTGACCGGCCGGGGCCATCAGGCCGTGCCCGCTTCGCCGCGCAGCGGGGTCAACTCCGTGACCGGCAAGGGGTTGACCGAGGCGCTGACCGGTGCCGCCGTGGTGGTCGACGTGTCGAACTCGCCGAGTTTCGACGACTCCGCGGCCATGGAGTTCTTCCGCACCTCCACCACGAACCTGCTGACCGCCGAGCGGCTCACCGGCGTCACCCAGCACGTCGCCCTGTCGGTGGTGGGCACCGAACGCCTGGCTCCCCAGAGCGGCTACTTCCAGGCGAAGTTGATGCAGGAGGAGTTGATCGGCACCGGCCCCATCCCCTATTCGCTGGTCCGGGCGACGCAGTTCTTCGAATTCCTGCCCGTCATCGCCGATGCGGCGACCGAGGCGGGCACGGTCCGGCTCCCGCCGGCGTTGATTCAGCCGATGGCCGCCGTCGACGTCGCCGAGGCCCTCGCCCGCACCGCGCTCGGCGATCCGGTCAACAGCAGCGTCGAGATCGCGGGCCCGCAGCGGTTCGCGCTCGACGAGCTGATCCGCGAGCTGTTCGCCGCGCGCGGGGACCGGCGCGCGGTGCTGCGCGACGCCGACGCGAAGTACTGGGGCATCGAGGTCGGCGAGCGCACGCTGATCCCCGGCCACGGGGCAACGGTGTTCGGCACCAGCCTCGCGGCGTGGCTGAACGGCTGACTACCCGGGTTGCGCGGCGCTGAGCCGCCAATCGGCCAGGCGCGTCCCGAACAACGTCGCATCGGCCCCCGGGGTCAGGGTGTCCGTCTTCAGTTCGGCACCCCAGTAGCGGGCCGCCGGATCCGTCCGGACGGTGCGGGAATCCCGGCGCGCCGCCAAGGTGGTGCGAGCGAGTTCGTCGAGCCGGAACCGTTGTGGGCCCGCGACTTCCAGAACCGCGTTGCGCGGGGCCGCGACCGCGACCTCGGCCACCGCCGCAGCGACGTCGGCCGAGGCGATCGGCTGGAAGCCCACCGGGGCCAGCCGCACGGCGTCACCGTCGGTCGCCGCATCGATGATGCCGGTGACGAATTCGTAGAACTGGGTAGCGTGCACGATGGTGAACGGCACCCCGGCCCCGGCGATCAGTTCTTCCTGCAGCTGCTTGGCGGCGAAATAGCCGCTCTCGGCGGCCAATTCGGCGGTGCCGACCACCGACAGCGCCACGTGATGACCGGTCCCGGCCGCCTTCTCCGCGGCCAGCAGGTTGCCGGTGGACATGCGGAAGAACCCCACCGCGGCATCCCGGTCGAAGGACGGCGAGTTGGACACGTCGACCACGACGTCGGTGCCCGAAAGTGCTTCGGGCAGGCCCGCGCCGGTGATGGTGTCGACCCCGGTACTGGGCGCGGCCGCCACCGCCTGCTCGCCGCGTTCGGTGAGCAACCGCACGACCTGGGAACCGATCAGGCCGGTCCCTCCGATTACGACGATCTTCATGTTCGGGCTCCCTCTCGTCCACGCTGCCCGACCGGTGGTGGCCGGGCAGTCGTCAACTAGGACCGAACAGATCCGCGATTCGTGACGGCGCGGGTCAGGCGTACTTCGGGGCGCGCTTGTTCAGGAACGCCTCGATCCCCTCGCGGCCGTCGGCGCTGTCGGCGTTCGCCGAGATCAACCGCGCCTCGAGGTCCATCTGGGTCTCGATGTCGTTGTCGAAGGTCGTCAGCAGCAGCGTCTTGGCGGCGGCGGCCGAACCAGCTGCGCCCGAGGCGATCTCGTTGGCCAGGGCGTCGACACGCGCGGTGAACTCGTCGTCGGCGACCACGTAGTTGACCAGGCCCCACTGCTCGGCCTCGGCCGCGGACAGCTTGCGGTTGGTGAGCATGAGGTCACCGGTGCGGCGCACGCCGATCAGACGGGGGAGGGTGTAGGACGCGGCGCCGTCCGGACTCAGTCCGGCGCGGGTGTAGGCCATCGTGAACGACGCCGAGGCCGCGGCGACCACCAGATCACCGCTGACCGCCAGCGAGAAGCCGGCCCCGGCGGCGGTGCCGTTGACGGCGGTGATCAGCACGGCCTCCATCCGGGCGAACTTCGACAACGCCCGGTGCAGATCGTCGGCGATGCCCTTGACGAAGGGGCCCGGCCCCAGCGGCGAGTTCGCCATCGCCTTGAGATCGCCTCCGGCGCAGAAAAACCGGCCGGCGCCGGTGAGCACCACGACCTTGACGCCGGGCGCCTCGCAGCGGGCGGCAACGTCGGCCAGTTCGCGGGTCATCGCATCGTTCATGCCGTTGGCCGCGTCGGGCCGGTTCAGCGTGATGCGGGCGACGGGGCCGTCCTGCTCGAACAGCAGGGTCTCGTAGGCATGCGACTCGGTAGACATGCCGGTGACGTTAACCCGCGCGGCCCGACCGCCGGTCGGGTCCCCCTCAGATCCGGCCGGCCAGGTAGTCGGCCCGGCAGGCCCGGCGGGCCAGCTTGCCGCTCGTAGTGCGCGGAATTGTCCCCGCGGCCACCAGCCGCACATCGGCGACCGGCACCGCGTGGGTGCGCGACACCGCGGCCCGGACCGCGGCCAGCACCGGCTCCGGATCGGCCTTGCCGGCGCCGGCGGCGCGCTCGGCGATGATCACCAGCTGCTCGCCGGCGGAATCTTGGGCGGGCACCGAGAACGCCGCCACGTAACCGGTCCGGATGGCGTCGGAGGCCGCTGCGACCGTGGCCTCGATGTCCTGCGGGTAGTGGTTGCGCCCGTCGACGATCACCAGATCCTTGATCCGGCCGGTGATGTAGAGCTGACCGTCCAGGTAGACCCCGAGATCGCCGGTGCGCAACCAGGTTTCGCCGTAGGCGGTGCCCTCGGCGTGGCTGCCGGCGGCCAGCCGCGACTGCAGCTTGTTGCCGAAGGTCAACTCCGATTCCTCAGGGCGACGCCAGTAGCCGCGGCCGATGTTGTCGCCCTGCAACCAGATCTCGCCGACCCGTCCGTCGGGCAGTTCGGCGTCGGTCTCCGGGTCGACGATCACGGCCCACTGGCTGCGGGCCACCGCACCGCAGGACACCTGCGCCACGGCGTTCGGCGAGTCGGGGGCCACCCGCACGGCGTGGCCCGCGCCGAGTTCGTCGCGGTCGAGGTGGACCGCGCTGGGGGCGGCCTCGGGCCCGACCGTCGAGACGAACAGCGTGGCCTCGGCCATGCCGTAGGACGGCTTGACCGCGGTGGCCGGGAGCCCGTACGGCGCGAAGGCCGCGGTGAACTTGTCGATGGAGGCCATGCTCACCGGTTCCGACCCGTTGATCAGGCCGGCAACGTTGCTCAGGTCGAGGTGCTGGCCGGAGGCGGGCAGGCCGCGGGTGGCGGCGAGTTCGAAGGCGAAGTTCGGCGCCGCGGCGAACGTGGGACCGTACTTGCCCTGCTCGCCGAGTTCGGCGATCCAGCGGCCGGGCCGGCGCACGAACGCCAGCGGCGACATCAGCGTGATCTGCCCGCCGCACAGCGCCGGGAACATGATCATCAGCAGTCCCATGTCGTGGTAGAGCGGCAACCAGCTGACGCTGCGGATGTTGCGGTCCAGACCCACCGACATGATCATCTGCAGCACGTTGGTGCACACGCCGCGGTGGGTGATCTCCACGCCGGCCGGGGTGCGGGTCGAACCCGAGGTGTACTGCAGGTAGGCGACGTCGTCCACGGCGGCCTCTGCCGGGGTGAACAGCTCGCCGACGGTGTCCGGGATCGCGTCGACGGCGACCACCCGGGGACGCTGGTGGCGCGGCCGGGTGCGGAGGAACTTCTGCACCGACTCGGCGGCCGCGGTCGTGGTCAGCACCACCGTCGGCTCCGCGTCGGTGAGCACCGCGTCGAGCCGCTCGGTGTGGCCCGGCAGTTCCGGGGCGAACAGCGGCACCGCGATGTTGCCCGCGGCGACGGCGGCGAAGAAGGCGACGACGTAGTCGATGCCCTGCGGTGCCAGCACCGCCACCCGGTCGCCCGGGGTGCTGATCTGCTGCAACCGGGCCCCCACGGCGCGCAGCCGGGAGCCCAGCTGCGACCAGGTGATTTCGATGGCGGTCCCGTCGCGGTCCTGGGTGTAGTCCAGGAAGCGGTAGGACACTTCGTCACCGAGGGCGGCGATGTTGCTTTCCAGATACGACGTCAACGTCGTACCCGCCGGGAGGGCGATGTTGCCCTCCTCGTCGAGGTAATCCTCGACGCGTAGCGTGTTCGACCCGATGTTCATGAGGCCAATTCTAAGAGATCTCTGAGGTTCGTTGGTCATCGACATATCTCAATTCGGTCTCGACGGGTCCGGCGGCCCGAATCGGCCGAGTTCAGCTCACCTGCGCTGCGGGGTGCCGGTGGTGCGGGTGTGGCATCCTGGGAACAAGGTCCATCGCTGGCGATCGAAGGTGACATGACGGCCAAAACGGCAGCTCAGAAGTCCAAAACCAACCGCTACACCGAGATCGAGCGCAAGTACGAGGTCTCCGGCGAGGCCGTCGCCCCGTCATTCGACGGGCTGACCTCCGTGACGCATGTCGAGCGATCGCCCTCACAATCGCTGGACGCTGTCTACTTCGACACACCCGACCACGATCTGGCTGCCCACAAGATCACCCTGCGCCGGCGCACCGGCGGTGAGGACGCGGGTTGGCACCTGAAGCTGCCGGCCGGTCCGGACGCCCGCACCGAGGTGCTGACGCCGTTGGAATCCGAGGAGGTTCCCGACGAGTTGCGCGACGTCGTGCTGGCCGTCGTGCGGGATCGTCCGCTGGCCCCGGTGGCGCGGATCGAGACGACCCGGCACGTCCAGCGTCTGCGGGGCGCCGACGGGTCGGTGCTGGCCGAGTTCAGCGACGACCACGTGACCGCCACGGCCGGAGAGAACGAACAGCAGTGGCGCGAGTGGGAACTCGAACTGGTGGAGTCCGACGATCGGCTGCTGCTGGACCGGCTGGGCAACCGCCTGCTCGATGCCGGGGCCGCGCCGTCGGCGCACGGCTCCAAGCTGGCGCGAGTCCTGGACTCCCCCGCCGACGCGCGACCGGCCGCCGAACCGACCGATCCGGTACACCGCGCCGTCATCGAGCACAACCGGGAGCTGGTGCTCTGGGATCGTGCGGTGCGCTCGGACACCTTCGACTCCGTGCACCAGATGCGGGTGACCATACGCAAGCTGCGCAGCCTGCTCAAGGAATCCGAGGAATCCTTCGGCCTGACCGACGACGCCTGGGTGCTCGACGAACTGCGGCAGCTGGCCGCCCTGCTCGGGGTGGCCCGAGATGCCGAAGTGCTGGCCGCGAAGTACGCCGAGGCCCTCGACGAGCTGCCGGCGCAATTGATCCGCGGGCCGGTGCGCGAGCGCCTGGTCGACGGGGCCCAGCGGCGCTACGACACCGGGCTGCGGCGGTCGCTGAAGGCCATGCGCACACCGCGCTACTTCCGGCTGCTCGACGCGCTCGACGAGCTCGCCCACACCCCGGCGCCCGCCCCGGGGACCGAGCAGAAGCCCGTCAGCCTCGACGCCGCCTACAAGCGGGTCCGCAAGGCCGCGAAGAACGCCCGGGCCGCCGCCGAGGACGCCGCCCACGACCGCGACGAGGCACTGCACCGAATTCGCAAGAGCGCCAAGCGGTTGCGCTACACCGCCGCGGCCACCGGCAAGCGCAAGGTGTCCGACGCCGCCAAGACCATCCAGTCGCTGCTGGGTGACCATCAGGACGCCGTGGTGAGCCGCAATCATCTGAGCCAGCAGGCCGAGGCCGCCCACGCCGCCGGCGAGGACACCTTCACCTACGGGCTGCTCTATCAGCGCGAGGACGATCTGGCCGAGCGCTGCCGCGAGCAGCTCGACGACGCGCTGAAGGCGTTGGCCAAGGCGATGTCTTAGCTGGGGCGAACGAGTTGGCCTGTAAGCCGGATTCTGTTCCGAGCCCCCGTTTCCGGGGTGCTCGGCGGCGACCATCCATCTGGGCACACCGTTGCCGGGTACCTCGAGCGGCCTACCCGCAGGCTCGGGCGAGCAGCCCTCGAGCGCCTGCGCAGCCGTGCCGGGCACGGCCTCTTGGCCTTGCTTCGGGTGGGGTTTGCCTAGCCACTCCGGTCACCCGGAGCGCTGGTGCGCTCTTACCGCACCGTTTCACCCTTACCATCGCTGGCGGTCTGTTTTCTGTGGCACTTTCCCGCGAGTCACCTCGGATTGCCGTTAGCAATCACCCTGCTCTGTGAAGTCCGGACTTTCCTCGAGCCCCAGATTGCTCTGAGGTCCGCGGCCGCCCAGCCAACTCGTTCGCGCTCATAAGGTACCCGATCGATGGGTCATACTGGGAAAATGTTGCCGCCCGCGCGCTATCTGATGCGCGCCAAGGACTTCGTCGACGCCCGGTACGCCCGGAATCAGGCGGCGTGACCCACGATCTCGATGGCGATGTGGGTTTCGATCTCACTGACCTCGACAAAACGTCGTCCCGGCAGCGGCGGCGCGGTGCAGTGATGCCGCGCCCCGGTCGGGGTGATGAACTCGGTGCTGTGCCGCCCCTGTTCGTCCACCGCGGTGGCGGCCTTCCAACCGCCGGCCTCCTTGGCGTAGTTGCACGCCGCACACAGGCCTTGCCCGTTGGCCCCCGAGGTCACCCCGCCACCCGCGGCCGGGGCAACATGATCGGTGTGCCGGATCGGCGCATCGCAATACGGCATCCGACACGTGTCATCGCGCAACCGGATGAACTCGGCCAACCCCTTCGGGAAGATCCGCGACCGCGACTCCATCGCCACCAGCGCCCCTGAAACCGGGTGTTTGTACAACCGCCGCAAACTCGCCCGGGATCGCTCGTCGTCGACCGCCCCGCGCACCAACTGCCGCGCCACCCCCGCCGGCACCGGCCCGTAGCCGGCCACCCGCGCGGGGTGCTCCTCCCCGGCCAGCAGCGACTCATCCGAGAGCACCAGGTTGACCGCGATCGGAGTGGGCACCTCCGCCGACTGACCGGTGACCCGCTCCACCAGCGTGTCGGCCATCACCTGACCCCGAGACCGCCCATCACAGGTCACGTCAGCCTCCCGCTTGAGCGCGGCATACACCGACACCCCCTGGGCCACCGGCAACAACGCCGTCACATACGTCATCGTGTCCGGGGCCGGGCGCACACTGACCGTCCGATCCCGCGCCGCCCGCGCCGCCCGATCCACCACCGCCTGCGGATCCAACCGATACGCAATACCCTTGGCCTCCGCCACGATCCGCCGATCCCCCAACCCCTCCAGATTGGCGACATCACCACACAACTCGGCATCCAACACCCGGCGACCCTCCACATCCAGACACGCCGACTCCCGCACGATCAACGTCGCCCGCCACTCCGAAAGCACCCCGGCCTCCAACGCCGCCAACGTATGCGGCATCTCCTGCACCAACGCCTTGGCAAAACCCAAATGCTGATCACCGCGCGTCGGCGAATCCCGCCGCGCCAACCCCACCTCGGTCGCCAACCCACGCCCCCGCCGACCCACCGGCACCCCACGCGCCACCTCATCAGCCGCCCGCGCCGACACCAACGCCACCGTCGCCCGCGCCTGCGCCGCCGCCGCCACCGCCTTCAACGTCTCCAACTCACCGATATGGGCCACCAACGCCGCCTCACCGGCATCCGGCCTCAACTCCGCCACTTCGAACATGCATTCGAGCATGGCACCACCCACCGACAGGCCAGAAACCCCAGGTCAGCGCCGTCGCAGCAGGATCACGTTGTCCACCAGCGTGCCGAGCTGACCGTCCGGACCGAGCCCCTCGCGCCCCGCCCGTTCGACTCGCTCGCGCTCCCATTCCGCGGGGTCGAGGTCCATCCCGGCGACCACCTCCTCGGCGGTGGCAAAGACGTGGTCGTGGATGTGCTCGGCCCACGGCGGCGCCTCGGCGTGGTCCACGATGAGCAGCCGACCGCCCGGGGCCACGGCCGCCGCGGCCCGGCGCATCACCGCATCGCGGTCCCACTCCGTCGGCGAGTGCAGAAAATGCGCGGTCACCAGGTCGAAGCGGCCACAGGGGAACGTCACCGTCAGGTCGTGGCGCTGGAACTCGACGCGCTCGGCCAGGTCGCCGCCGGCCGCCTCGAGCGCCGCCGCGGCGCGCTGCAGGGCGTTGTTGGCGATATCCACGGCGAGCACACGCCAGCCCCGCTGCGCCAACCAGACCGTGTCACCACCCTCGCCGCAGCCCAGCTCCAGCGCGGCGCCCGGGGGCAGCGTCGAGACCACCTCGACCAGCCGGGCATTCGGCCGTCCGCTCCAGATGCGCTCCGACTCCGCGTAGCGCTCCTCCCACATCTGCTGTGTGTCAGTGTTTTCCATGCCCAAAGCTTGCTCGCACCCGAAGCCACCTGGCAAGCTTTCTTGCCATGACGGCAAAACCCGACGACGTGGACCTGCGCGTGCGGCGCCGGCTACGCGAGCTGCGGACGCAGCAGAAGCTGACGCTCGAGGACGTGGCCTCGCGCGCCCAGATCGACGTCTCGACGCTGAGCCGGCTCGAATCCGGCAAGCGCCGACTGGCGTTGGACCATCTGCCGCGCCTGGCGGCGGCGCTGGCCGTCAGCACCGACGACCTGCTGCGCGAACCCGAGCAGCGCGACCCCCGCGTGCGCGGAACCCCGCAGACCCATGACGGCGTGACGTTCTGGCCGCTGACCCGCCACGGACCGGCGGCCGGCCTGCACGCCTTCAAGATTCGCGTCAGCGCACGGCGCCGGACCCCGCCGGCCGAACTACCGGTGCACGAGGGGCAGGACTGGATGTACGTCCTGTCCGGCCGGATGCGGCTGATCCTCGGCGAGCGGGACTTCACCATCACCGCCGGCGAAGCGGTGGAGTTCAGCACCTGGACGCCGCACTGGTTCGGGGCCGTCGACGGGCCCGTCGAGGCCATCACCATCCTGGGCCCGCACGGCGAACGGATTCACCTGCAGGAGTAGGGCTTTAATGGTACGACGTGTCGTTGACGAGTCGCACCGAGGCCAGCCCATCGGAGTAGAACTCCGCGATCGACAGCGACGCGAGATCCAGGTGCAGGCGGTACAGGATCGTCGGGCCGGCATCCAGCGCCATCCGCAGCAGCGTCTTGATCGGCGTCACGTGCGAGACCACCAGCACCGTGGAATCGCCGTGGTCGGCGATGATCCGGTTGCGGGCCCGCCGCACGCGGGTGTGCACGGTGTCGAAGCTCTCCCCGCCGGGTGGGGTGACGCTGGTGTCGCGCAGCCATTGGCCGTGCAGATCCGGGTTGGCCGCGCTGGCCTCGCCGAACGTCAGCCCCTCCCAGCCGCCGAAGTCGGTCTCGATCAGGTCGTCGTCGACGCTGACCTCCAGCCCGAGCGCCTTGGCGGAGATGGCCGCGGTGTCGTAGGCGCGCTGCAGCGGCGAGGAGATCACCGCCGAAATCCCGCCCTTGGCCGCCAGATAGGCCGCCGCGGCCTCGGCCTGGCGCCGACCCAGCTCGGTCAGTTCGGGGTTACCCCGCCCGGAGTAGCGGCGCTGCACCGAAAGTTCGGTCTGGCCGTGCCGCAACAGCAGCAACCGGGTGGGTGTCCCGCTCGCCCCGGTCCAGCCGGGCGCGGCGGGTTTTTCCGTCGGGGCCGGATTCTGTTTCGGCTCCCCCGGATCCAGAACCTCGGCGGCCGCGTCCATCGCCTCGTTGGCCAGCCGGTCGGCGTGCGAGTTCTGCGCGCGCGGGATCCAGCGGTAGTCGACCCGGTCGAATCGGGCGGCCAGATCCCGGGCCTGGCGGTGCAATTCGGCCAGGCTCGCGTTCTTGACCTTCCACCGGCCGGCCATCTGTTCGATGACGAGCTTGGAGTCCATCGCCACCGAAACCTCGGTGGCGCCGAGGTCGGCGGCCTCGGCGAGCCCGGCGATCAGGCCGCGATACTCGGCGACGTTGTTGGTGGCCACGCCGATGGCGGACTTGCTCTCGGCCAGCACTGTGCCGCGGTCCGCCGAGAACACCACCGCCCCGAAACCGGCCGGTCCCGGATTGCCGCGCGAGCCGCCGTCGGCCTCCAGCAGAACCTTCATACCTTGACCCGCAACAGGATCGCGTTGCACTCGGGGCAGCGCAGCACGTCCTCGTCGGCGGCCGCGGCGATGCGCGACAGTTCGCCGCGGTCGATCTCGATGCGGCAGGCACCACAACGCCGGCCCTGCAGCGCCCCCGCGCCGGTGCCCGACTTGGCGCGCTGTTGCTCGTAGAGCGCCAGCAGTTCCTGATCAACACTGGCGGTCAGCGTTTCGCGGCGCTGAGTGCGCTCGGTGCGGATGTTCTCGATTTCGGCCAGCGCGGCGTCGCGTTCCCGGCCGGCCTCGGCGGCCTCGGCGTCGAGCTTGTCGATACCCGCCGATTCCTCGGCCACCTGGCGTTCGAGTTCCTCGCGCCGCTCCATCACCTCCAGCTGCGAATCCTCCAGGGAGGCCTGCCGGCGCTGCAGCGTTTCCAGTTCGTGCTGCAGTTCGGTGAGTTGCTTGGCCGACGTGCTGGGCGAGGCGAGCAGCTGGCGGTCCCGGTCCTCGCGCTGGCGGACGCCGTCGATCTCGGTTTCCAGCCGGGCCACCTGCGCATCGATGTCCTCGACCGCAATCTGCAGCACCGCCAACCGATCCCGGGCGGCCTGCTGTTGGGCCTGCACCTCTTCGAGGCGCTGCTGCTCGGGCAGATGCCCGGCCCGATGCGCGATGCGGGCCAACTCGGCGTCCAGCTCGGAGATCTCGAGTAACGAACGCTGTTGCCAGAGGTCGGCTTTCATCAGTTCACTCCCAATGTCCAGGGGTCGGTTCGGATGTCGCTGACCCGCACCGGCAGCGCGTCGCCGAAGGCGTCCGCCAGCACGGCGGCGGCCTGCGCGCACCACGGGAATTCGCTGGCCCAGTGCGCGACATCGATGAGCGCCACCTCCGACCGGCGGGTGTGTTCATCGGCGGGGTGGTGCCGCAGATCGGCGGTGAGATAGGCCTGCACCCCGGCCGCGGCGGCCCGGTCCAGCAGCGAGTCCCCCGCCCCGCCGCAGACCGCCACCCGCGTCACCGGCAGATCGGGCGCGCCCGTCGCGCGCACTCCCCACGTCGTCGTCGGCAGGGCCGCACCGACGCGGGCGACGAACTCGCGAAGCGGCATCGGCTGCGGCAGCGACGCGATCCGCCCGATGCCCACGCCGGCCGGCAGCGGCGCCAGCGAGAAGACGTCGAAGGCCGGTTCCTCGTAGGGGTGGGCGTCTCGCAGGGCCGCCAGCACCCGGGCCCGCAGGCCGGCGGGGGCGATCACCTCGATGCGGTCCTCGGGCACCCGTTCGATCGAGCCCACCTCGCCGATGGCCGGCGAGGCGCCGTCCTGCGGCAGGAACTGACCGGTGCCGGTGACGCCCCAGCTGCAGCACGAGTAGTCCCCGATCTGCCCGGCGCCGGCCGCGAACACCGCGGCGCGCACCGCGTCGGCGGACTCGACGGGCACGAAGATCACCCACTTGTCCAGGTCGGTGCCGCCCGGCGCCGGATCCAGGACGTCCTCGACCGTCGCGCCCAAGGCCTCGGCCAGCGCGTCGGACACGCCGGGTGCCGCGGCGTCGGCGTTGGTGTGCGCGGTGAACAGGGCGCGGCCGGTGCGGATCAGCCGGTGCAGCAGCGCGCCCTTGGGGGTGCTGGCGGCCACGGTGTCCACGCCGCGCAGCAGCAGCGGGTGGTGGGCCAGCAGCAGCCCGCGCTCGGGCACCTCGTCGACGACGGCGGCGGTCGCGTCGACCGCGACCGTGACCGAATCGACCGGCTCGTCGGGATCACCGCAGACCAGACCCACCGAGTCCCAGGACTGCGCCAACCGCGGCGGGTAGGCGGCGTCCAGCACCTCGATGACCTCAGCAAGGCGCACACTCACGCCTGCAAACAGTAGTGGTCCGCGCATCGGGGACAATGGCGGCGTGACCGAACTGGCCCCGACAGGGTTATCTGCGCCGCAGGCTGAGCGGCCCGAACTGGTGATCTTCGATCTCGACGGAACCCTCACCGATTCCGCCGAGGGCATCGTCGCGAGCTTCTGCCACGCATTGGAGCAGGTCGACGCGGCGGTGCCGGAGGGTGACCTGGTGAGCAAGATCATCGGTCCGCCGATGCACCACACGCTGGCCGGCCTCGGGCTCGGCGAGCGCACCGACGAGGCGATCGCGGCCTACCGGGCCGACTACGTGGCGCGCGGCTGGGCGATGAACACCCCGTTCGACGGCGTCGAGGAGCTGTTGACCGATCTGCGCGCCGCCGGCGTGCGGCTGGCGGTGGCGACGTCGAAGGCCGAGCCCACCGCGCAGCGCATCCTGGCGCATTTCGGGCTCGCCGAGCACTTCGAGGTCATCGCCGGTGCCAGCCCCGACGGGGTCCGCGCGTTGAAGGCCGACGTGGTGGCCCACGCGCTGGCCCAGCTGCAACCGCTGCCCGACCGGGTGTTGATGGTCGGCGACCGCCTGCACGACGTCGAGGGCGCCGCCGAGCACGGCATCGACACCGTGGTGGTCGCCTGGGGATACGGCCGCCACGACTTCACCCCGGACGAGCCGGCGCCGAGGGTGGTGGACGACGTGTCCGCGCTGCGCGAGGTGCTCGGTGTCTGACCGGCTGCACGTCACGTTCGTCTGTTCGGGGAACATCTGCCGCTCGCCGATGGCGGAGAAGATGTTCGCCCACCAGATCGCCGAACGTGGCCTGGCCGAGCGGGTACGGGTGAGCAGCGCCGGGACCGGCGGCTGGCACGTCGGCGACGGGGCCGACGGGCGGGCCCGGTCGG
This sequence comes from Mycolicibacterium chitae, assembly GCF_900637205.1. Lineage (NCBI taxonomy): Bacteria > Bacillati > Actinomycetota > Actinomycetes > Mycobacteriales > Mycobacteriaceae > Mycobacterium > Mycolicibacterium chitae. The sequence goes on along the minus strand of NZ_LR134355.1, from coordinate 1,975,406 downwards.
TGCTCGAGGCGCACGGGTATCCCAGCGGGCACGTCGCCGCCCAGGTGGGCGACGACCACCTGGGCGCCGATCTGGTGGTCGCGCTGGGCCGCAATCACCAGCGGCTGCTGACCCAGCTGGGCGTCGAACCCGAGCGGGTCCGGATGCTGCGCGGGTTCGATCCGCGCTCGCCCCGAAACCCGGAGGACGTCGAGGACCCCTACTACGGCGATCTGAACGACTTCGAGGACGTGTTCACCGTCATCGAGGCCGCCCTGCCCGGCCTGCACGGCTGGGTCGACGAGCAACTCGAAGGCCGCGCGCCGTGAAGTGGCCGACCTGGTTGCGCCCGGGCTGGATCGCGCTGGCGATCGTGGTCCTGGCGTTCGCCTACCTGTGTTTCACCGTCCTGGCCCCCTGGCAGCTCGGCAAGAACACGGAGACCTCGCGGGAGAACAAGCAGATCAGCGAGTCGGTGCAGGCAGATCCGGTGCCGCTGACGGACTTTCTGCCGCACCAGGATTCGGCGGCACCCGACCAGCAGTGGCGGCTGGTCACCGCGACCGGCCACTATCAGGCCGACAAGCAGATCCTGGCCCGGCTGCGGGTCATCGAGGGCGAGGCCGCCTACGAGGTGCTCACACCGTTCGACGTGACCGACGGGCCCACCGTGCTGGTCAACCGCGGCTGGGTGCGTCCCGTGCAGGGCTCCGGGGTGCCGACCATCGAGCCCGCGCCCGCCGGCGAGGTCGCGATCACCGCGCGGCTGCGCGACAGCGAGACCGCCCCGGCCAATCGCGCGCCGCTGAACGAGGGCGGCGTGCAGCAGGTCTACGCCATCGACACCGCGCAGCTGGCCGGACTGTTCGGCGTCCCGCTGACCGGCTCCTACCTGCAGCTGACGGCCGATCAGCCCGGTGCGCTCTCGGTGCGCGCGCTGCCGCACCTGGATGCCGGGCCGTTCCTGTCCTACGGCATCCAGTGGATCGCGTTCGGCATCCTGGCCCCGCTCGGGCTCGGGTACTTCGTCTACAGCGAGGTCAAGGCGCGCCGGCGCGATCGCAGCGCGCGGCCCGCCGACGGCGACCCGGAGCAGCCGGTCACCGTCGAGGACAAGCTCGCCGACCGCTACGGACGACGCCGCTGAGGACGGCCACCGCGGCCGCGGTCAGCGCCGCGGCGCCCTGAACGCAGCGCGACAAGGCCACGCCCCGGCGCAGGTCATCGACGCCGGGCGCCGGCCCGTCGCCCAGGGTGGGGCGCAGCTGCAATTCGTGGCGGTACCGCGTGGGCCCGCCCAGCTGCACCCCGAGCGCGCCGGCGAACGCCGCCTCCACCACCCCCGCGTTGGGGCTCGGGTGCCGACGGGCGTCGCGGCGCCACGCGCGTGCCGCACCGATCGCCGATCCGCCGACCAGCGGCGCGCACAGCACCGTCAGCGCCCCCGCCGCCCGCGCCGGCAGGTAGTTCGCGAGGTCGTCGAGCCGCGCTGCGGCCCAACCGAACTGGGCATACCGCGGGGAACGGTGCCCGACCATCGCATCCAGGGTGTTGGCACCGCGGTAGAGCAGCACGCCCGTCGTTCCCCCGACCGCGGCGCACAGAGCCGGGGCCACCTGCGCGTCGGAGGTGTTCTCGGCGACCGACTCCAATGTGGCCCGGGTCAGGCCGTCGGCGTCGAGGAACTGCGGATCGCGGCCGCACAGCGAAGGCAGCAGGGCGCGGGCACCGTCGACGTCGCCGGCGCCGAGCAGATCGGCCATCGCGGTGCCGGTGCGCGCCAGGGAGGTCCCGCCCAGCGCGACCCATGTCGCCGCCGCCAGCGCGGCCGTCGTCCCCACCGTCCCGAACCGGGCCGCGCCGCGGCCGACCCCGAGCGCGCCCGCGCCCAGCCCGCCGAGCAGGATCGCCACGTGCGCCGCCCCGGCGATCCGGCTGTCGCGGTAGGTCAGCCCTTCCAGGCGCGCGGCGACGGTGCCGAAACCGGCCACCGGGTGGCCGCGGCGCGGGTCGGCGAGCGCCAGGTCCGCGAGATATCCGACGAGAACTCCGGTGGCCCGCGCGCGGGTTCTGGGCGGATTCATCCTCAGCAGCGTCTCATAGGTGGTCTACTCGGTGATATGAGCCCAGTGAAGCGGCCGACACGGGTGGTCGACCTGCTCAACCCGGCAGCCGCACTGCTGCCGGCGGCCAACGTGATCATGCAACTGGCGCTGCCGGGCGTCGGCTACGGCGTGCTGGAGAGCCCGGTCAACAGCGGCAACGTCTACAAGCACCCGTTCAAGCGCGCCCGGACCACCGGCACCTATCTGGCCGTGGCGACCATGGGCACCGCGCAGGACCGCGCGTTGATCCGCGAGGCCGTGGACACCGCGCACGCGCAGGTGCGCTCGGGGAAGTCATCGCCGGTGCGCTACAACGCCTTTGACCCCCGGCTGCAGCTGTGGGTGGCGGCGTGTCTGTACCGCTACTACGTCGACCAGCATGAGTTCCTCTACGGCCCGCTCGACGACGAGGCCGCCGACGCCGTCTATCGGGACGCCCGGCGGCTGGGCACCACGTTGCAGGTGCGCGACGACATGTGGCCCGCGGACCGTCTGGCGTTCGACGAGTACTGGAAGCGCAGCCTCGACGAGCTGAACATCGATCCGCCGGTGCGCGAACATCTGCGCGGGGTGGCCTCGATGGCGTTTCTGCCCTGGCCGGTGCGCGCGACCGCGGGCCGGTTCAATCTCTTTGCGACGACGGGATTTCTGCCGCCCGAGTTCCGCGCCATGATGGCGCTGCCCTGGGGCGGGGCGGCGCAGCGCCGCTTCGAATGGTTGCTCGCCGCGCTGCGGTTGGCCGACCGGCTGATCCCGCATCAGACCTGGCTGCTGGGCTATCAGCTGTACCTGTGGGACATGCGGGCCCGCGCGCGGCGCGGCAAGCGGATCGTTTGAGCCGGCCCCGGCTGAGTAGCGAGCCGAAATTGCGTCGACGGTCGTGATCTCGGCGAGCGCACCACCCTGGGCCCAATCTCGACGCCCGGCGCCGACGCGGGTTGCTGCGCCGTCTCCACCGCCGGCACATCGATACTCTGGTCGGATGCGGCTCTCCGGCGGTGATCCATGACCACGACGGAACGGATGTCGACGTGGGCGCCGCTGCGGTCGAGAATCTTCCGGGCATTGTGGATCGCGCAGTTCGTCTCCTTCCTGGGCACCTGGATGCAGACGGTGGGCGCGCAGTGGATGCTCGTCGACCATCCCCGGGCGGCGGTGCTGGTGCCGCTGGTCCAGACCGCCACCGCGCTGCCGGTGATGCTGCTGGCCCTGCCGTCGGGGGTGCTGGCCGACCTCGTCGACCGCCGGCGCCTGCTGATCGTCATGCAGACCACGATGGCCGCGGCCGTGACTCTGCTGGCCGTCCTGACCGCCGCCGGGTTGACCACTCCGACGGTGCTGTTGCTGCTGCTGTTCGTGATCGGTTGCGGAACAGCGCTGACGGGGCCGGCCTGGCAGGCCATCCAACCGGATCTCGTTCCCCTCCACCAGATTCCGGCGGCGGCCGCGCTCGGCAGCATGAGCTTGAACGCGGCGCGGTCCATCGGGCCGGCGATCGCCGGGGCGCTGGTGTCGCTGTCCGGTCCGACGGTGGTGTTCGCGCTCAACGCCGTATCGTTCGTGGGCGTCGTCGCCGTCTTGATCGCGTGGCGCCCCGCCACCCCTCGGCAGGACTTCCCCGCCGAACGCGCGCTGTCGGCGCTCGGCGCCGGTGCCCGGTTCATCCGCAGCTCACTGATCGTGCGACGGATCCTGCTGCGGACCACACTGTTCATCGCCCCCGCGAGCGCGCTGTGGGGCCTGCTGCCGGTGATCGCCAGTCGTCAACTGGGGCTGGGCTCGTCGGGGTACGGCCTGTTGCTGGGGGCGCTGGGCCTGGGCGCGGTGGTCGGCGCCGTCGGATTGTCGCGATTGCGCTCCCGGTTCGACGAGAACGCGATGTTGGTGGTCGCCGCGGTGGGGTTCGGCGCCACCACGGTGGTGCTGGCGTTGGTCCCCGTCTTCGCCGTGGTGCTGGTGACGCTGGTGGGCGGCGGCGCCGCCTGGTTGCTGTGCCTGGCGACGCTCAACGCCTCGATGCAGCTGAGCCTGCCGGGTTGGGTGCGGGCCCGCGGGCTGTCGGTGTACCTGATGATCTTCATGGGCGGCCAGGCGCTGGGTTCGTTGCTGTGGGGGCTGCTCGCCGGTGCGACGTCCAGCGTCACCAGCCTGCTGGTCAGCGCGGCGCTGCTGGGGTTCTGCGCGCTGTCGTCGCTGTGGTGGCCGCTGCACGCCAAGACCGGCAACATCGACCTCACGCCGTCGACGCATTGGCCGGAGCCGACGTTGGTGTTCGAACCCGAACCGCTGGACGGTCCGGTGCTGGTGATGACGGAGTACCGGGTCGGGGTCGAGGACGAGGACGAGTTCGTGGCGGCGATGACCGTCATGGGCCGGTCCCGCAGACGCACCGGCGCCGCGCGGTGGCGGCTCTACCGCAGCGTGGAGCGCGAGCACACGTTCGTCGAGACGTTCGTGGTGCGGTCCTGGGGCGAGCATCTGCATCAGCACCACCGGCGGCTCACCGGGCAGGATCTGGTGATCGAGCAAACCGTCGAACGCTGGGTGGACGGGGTGTCGCACCATCTGATCGCGGTGCGCAAGCTGCGCTGACGTGGCCGACACCGCCCGCCCTGACGGACACGGCGTCGAACGTGTGTTCTAATGGGCGCGCAATGTCAGCCCACTCCACGTTCACGAGGAGACGCCGCAACGATGACTGTAGACACCCTGGTGGCCGAAGCGCCGTACACCGACGACACCGCGCCGTGGGACACCCCGGCGCCCGAGGCCGTCGCCCCTGCGGTTCCCGCTGAGGAGAAGCCCAAGAAGGCCCCGGCCAAGCGCGCGGGCGGCCGGAAGGCCAAGACGCTCGAGTTGACCGTGACCGTCACCGGCACCGCCGACGGCGAATGGCGCGCGGACCTCAAGCAGGGCAGCACCTACATCGCCCGCAACGTCACGGTCGCGGCCGCCGCCGTGTCGCGGGCGGCCAAGGAACTGCACGAGGACCTGTCCACCCCGATCGACGCAGTCATCGAGGAGGCCCGCGCCCAGCAGGCCGCCCGGGTCTCCGAGTTGGAAGCCGAATTGGAGGCCGCGCGCCAGGCACTGGCCAACCTGGACTAGGAGCCCGCCGCAGTGGGTATTACCCGGCGATGATCACTCGCATCGTTTCCGGGATCGTCCAACTGGCCGGGGGCCTCGGCGGCATCGTGGGCATCCGCGTCGGCACCGAGGAGCCGATGTACCTGTCCGAACCGCTGTCCGGCGGCGTGGAGATCCGCCGCTACGGCCCGCGGATCGCCGCGGAGACCACCGTGCTCGAGGACGACGAGCAGGCGCGCAACACCGGCTTTCGTCGGCTGGCGGGCTACATCTTCGGCGGCAACAGCCGACAGACCTCGATCGCCATGACCGCACCGGTGGCCCAGTCCAGCGAGAAGATCGCGATGACGGCGCCGGTCGCACAGAGCCGCGACCCGCAGGGCGGCTCGGTGATCCGCTTCTACATGCCGGCCAAGTGGTCCCTGGCGACGCTGCCCTCCCCCAACGACAGCCATGTGCGCCTGGTCGAGGTGCCGGCCGAGACGTTCGCGGTGTTGCGGTTCACCGGCGACCGTAGCCCGGCCGCGGTGCAGCGTCGCACCGAAGAGCTATTGAAGACCTTGGCGGACAACGGGATCAAGTCCGACGGCGAGGCGCTGTCGTGGTTCTACGATCCGCCGTGGACCATTCCGTTCCGGCGGCGCAACGAGGTCGCGGTGCCGATCGCCGAGTAGCGCACGTAATCCCGCCGCGGTGCCAGTCCGCCAACGTGGTGCCCTCGTCCGCCGTCACACCTCGCTGCGACACTCAGAGCATGAGCACCCGGAACAGATAGGGCCTGAGGAGCTTCCAGCTTCCCACTCGGTCAGTCGCCCACCAAAATCCGCAGCGCCGCGCGACCTCGGCGAGCAGTAGCTCCGGTGGCGATCCACGACGGGTGATCCTGGTCGGCCAGCGCCGCCCACAGGGCCCGGATGCGTTTGGCATCGCTGCCGATCATGCGCGCACGGTCGGCAACCGGGTCAGTCGCCGCGCATGCCAGCACCGCGGCGTCGTCCAGGTGACGCCCGCGGTCCCGCGAATCCTCCGTGTACGCCGCACCTTTGAGCACCAGCGCCCCAAGGACGTCAGGGACGCTCAACGTCACAAGGTCTGTGCCAATGGTGACCTCACAGTTCACCGTCTTACGCAACGCCGAAGTTCCTCCAGGAACTTCGAAAACCTTTCGCCGAAGCACCTTAGGACGCCATCTCGGAGGCAAATGGTCGGCGACCATCACATCCACCACCTCCGAGTCGCGACGGCCGCGGACGAATCGATGCACCGGTCCATCTCCGACGGGTTCCCGCAATGCGTACCCGAGACGTTCCAACTCGTGTCGCACTCCGCTGAAGGTCGCTGCGCCGGTCTCGATGTGCAGGATCATGTCCACGTCGCGGGTGGGGCGGGTGAGTCGCAGTCCCGCGTACGCAGCGTGCAACTGCACCATCAGCCCACCTACCCAACGTCCACTGAGTGTGCGGTACCACCTGCACGATCTCGACGAGTTGCGGCCACGGTGGTGTCCAACCTCCGGGTGGCGCACCGACCACCCACACCTGGCGTTCGCCGTCCGGAGCGGAGCTCATCGGGTCCGCCGCGGCTCCACCTGTACGTTGACGCCACGGTTCAACATACCGTCGCCTGACCGGAACTCGGCAAGCAGAGCTTCGAGCACCCGCTCCCCCGCGGCGGATTCCCGGGTATCCAATGATTCCGACAGATCGACGGCGATGGCCGCGAGGAGCGGACGGTCAACGGCGTAGCCCGCGTCGTCAGGCACAACACGCACGACCACATCGCCCGCGATGTCCTCGAACAGTCCGAAATTGGTCACGAGATCACCGAATCCACTGTCCAGCACGTAACCATCAGACCCTCGATCCACCGGAGGCAAACCGAACAGCACGGCCACCTCCGGGTCACGCAGCGCGCTGACACCAGTGGGCAACAACCCAGCATCCTTGCCCCACCCCTGCATTTGGTGCACGGTCGCGCGTTGGCGAGCCAGCCACACCACTTCGCGGTGGTTGAGGCCGCGCAGACGGTGCCGCAGCCGTGATAGCGCCGAGGCGCCGAGCCAGTCCACCCGCTGCCCCGACAGCAATGCGAGCGCAGCCCACGCTGTCGGCGCCGACCACGGCCGGCCGTTGTGCCGGACCCGGCCCGCCAGCCGGTGCACCGACGCCGCGTCGAGCAACAGGGTTCGGCCGACGACGCGACTGATCGTCAATACGCCCGAGCGCGCGAGACGCGTCACCTGGCGCTGCGACACCGCCAGCTGCTCAGCGGCGTCCGCCGCCGTCATCTCCGCCATGCACATATGGTCCCCCATCAGACCCATTAGCGCAATATCCACTGCTCAGTGCGATAAAAGTGCAAGGTCTTCGTGTGTCGACTGGGTGACCGTCGACAAGCACCCCGGTGTAGGGCATCCCTGCCCGCACTACACACCTCCTGGTGTCACCCAGACCCGCGCATGGCTCTCGCCGCGTCATGCGCAGGATCCGTCGAGAAGCCATGCAGCTTGGTGAGTTTCGGGTCAAAGATGAGAAAAGCTCTGACCCGGAAGCCGAAATTCTGGTGGGCGCGATAGGGATCGAACCTACGACCGCTGGTGTGTAAAACCAGAGCTCTACCGCTGAGCTACACGCCCGTGCCGTGGCAGGCTACCGAAAACCACGGCGGAGAATCCAATTCACCGGCTAGTTCAGCGCCGCCAACGCCGAGGTCCAGACCGCCTGGTCGCGCGCCTGGCCGGGCGCCTTGCACTCGGCGAACTGGATCACCCCGGCCTTGTCCACGAGGAACGTGCCGCGGTTGGACACCCCGGCCTCCTCGTTGAACACGCCGTAGGCCTGGGCGACCCCGCCGTGCGGCCAGAAGTCCGACAGCACCGGGAACAGGTAGCCGCTCTGCAGCGCCCAGATCTTGTGGGTGGGCGGCGGGCCGACGGAGATGGCCAGTGTGGCGGTCTCCTCGTTCTCGTAGCGCGGCAGGTTGTCGCGGATCTCGTCGAGTTCACCCTGACAGATCCCGGTGAACGCGAGCGGGAAGAACACCAGCAGCACGTTCTGGGAGTCCCGGAAGTCCGACAGCGAAACCGGTTGCCCGTCCTGGTCTTTCAGCGTGAAGTCCGGGGCCTTGTCACCGGGGGCCAACATCAACTGTGCCGCCCGGCAGCCTTGGACTTCGGCTGCACCAACCGACTGGCGCTCCAGTCACCGAGGTTGGCCGACGACGTCTGCATGAGCCCGGCGGTGGGCGCCGACTCGGCGATCTCCGCGGGCAGGACGTGGCCGGGTTTGCCGGTCTTGGGGGTCAGGACCCAGATCACCCCGTCCTCCGAGAGGGGGGTGATGGCGTCCATCAACGCGTCCACCAGATCACCGTCGTCGTCGCGCCACCACAGCAGCACCACGTCGATGACCTCGTCGGCGTCCTCGTCGAGCAGTTCCGAACCGCAGGCCTCTTCGACGTCGGCACGGATGTCGTCGTCCGTGTCCTCGTCCCAGCCCAGTTCCTGCACAACCTGATCTTTTTGGATGCCCAGCTTTTGGGCGTAGTTCGAGGCGCCGTCCGCCGCGACCACCGTTTACCTCCTCAGCACCGCACGTGGATTAATGACCGAATTGACCAATCGTCGCACAGTGGCCTCGACCGCTGCTGCGCAACGCGGCGGACCGCTCGAAATGGCACAGTCAGTACGCCGTGTCACACAGGTTCAAAGCATCGGTCCGAGTGGTGTTCACCCGGTCGATCGCGGTGTTGAACTCCGAGGGTGACGGCCCGCCGCCCAGCACGTCGCCGGCGGCGCGGGAGGCGTCCACCCAGGCGGTCAGCGCGTCGCGCAACGGGACGGGCAGCGTGTCGTTGATCTCCGCCGACACCCGCCCCGCGCTGCTGTTCAGGGCCTCGCGGGCGGGTTGGATGGTCGCGGCCACATCGCCGCCGGAGTTCACCGCCTCGACGTAGGCGTTGACCGTCTTGACGGCGTCGGCGCTGCTGGTGCTCAGCGTCTCGCACACCGTGCGCACGGCCTGCGTGGTCATCGAGGCCTGCCGCTGGGACTCGCGCACGCTGGAGGTGACCGCGGACGCGGAGACCGATGCGGACACCGAGGCGCGGTAGTCGGGGACGTCGGCGCGGTCGACCGAAGGGTCCCCGGTGACGATCGACGTGCAGCCGGCCACGCCGAGCACCGCGATCGCGGCGAGTCCGGCGGCCAGCGGCAGCGCACGCCTGTATCCGCTCAGCACAGCCGGTGACGTTACCGGCTGTGCGGCCTCGCGTGGCGCAGTGGTGGAGACGGGTCCCCCTGCGGCGAGGGACACAAAGGGGGCAGGATGGTGAGCGGACACGGGAAATCCCCGCGTCACCAATCAAGGAGTATTGCGTTGACGACCGAGTTCGTGCGCCAAGACCTGGCCCAAAACTCCGGCACCGCAGGTGAACCCGATCGCGTTCGAGTCATCCGGGAGGGTGTGGCGTCCTACCTGCCCGACATCGATCCCGACGAGACGGGTGAGTGGCTGGAATCGTTCGATGACATGTTGTCGCGGTCCGGTCCGGCCCGCGCCCGCTACCTGATGCTGCGCCTGCTCGAGCGCGCCGGCGAGCAGCGTGTCTCCATCCCCGCGCTGACCTCGACCGATTACGTCAACACCATCCCGACCGAGCTGGAACCGTGGTTCCCCGGCGACGAGGACGTCGAGCGGCGCTACCGGGCCTGGATCCGCTGGAACGCCGCGATCATGGTGCATCGCGCGCAGCGCCCGGGCGTCGGCGTCGGCGGCCACATCTCCACCTACGCCTCGTCGGCCGCGCTGTACGAGGTCGGCTTCAACCACTTCTTCCGCGGCAAGTCGCATCCCGGCGGCGGGGATCAGATCTTCATCCAGGGCCACGCCTCCCCCGGCATCTACGCCCGCGCCTTCCTCGAGGGCCGGCTGACCGCCGACCAGCTCGACGGCTTCCGTCAGGAGCACAGCCACCCCGGCGGCGGCATCCCGTCCTACCCGCACCCGCGGCTGATGCCGGACTTCTGGCAGTTCCCCACGGTGTCGATGGGGCTGGGCCCCATGAACGCCATCTACCAGGCCCGGTTCAACCACTACCTCGACGACCGCGGTATCAAGGACACCTCCGACCAGCACGTGTGGGCCTTCCTCGGCGACGGCGAGATGGACGAGCCGGAGAGCCGCGGGCTGTGCCACGTGGCCGCGCTGGAGGGCCTGGACAACCTGACCTTCGTGGTCAACTGCAACCTGCAGCGCCTCGACGGTCCGGTGCGCGGCAACGGCAAGATCATCCAGGAGCTGGAGTCGTTCTTCCGCGGTGCCGGCTGGAACGTCATCAAGGTGGTCTGGGGCCGCGAGTGGGACGCGCTGCTGCACGCCGACCGCGACGGCGCCCTGGTCAACCTGATGAACTCCACGCCCGACGGCGACTACCAGACCTACAAGGCCAACGACGGCGGCTACGTCCGCGACCACTTCTTCGGCCGCGACCCGCGCACCAAGGCGCTCGTCGAGCACATGAGCGACCAGCAGATCTGGAACCTCAAGCGCGGTGGGCACGACTACCGCAAGGTCTACGCCGCCTACCGCGCCGCCCTCGAGCACAAGGGCCAGCCGACGGTGATCCTGGCCAAGACCATCAAGGGCTACACGCTGGGCAAGCACTTCGAGGGCCGCAACGCCACGCACCAGATGAAGAAGCTCGCGCTGCAGGACCTCAAGGACTTCCGCGACACCCAGCGCATCCCGATCACCGACGAGCAACTCGAGCAGGATCCCTATCTGCCGCCGTACTACCACCCCGGCCCGGAGGCCCCGGAGATCCGCTATCTGCTGGATCGTCGTCGGGCCCTCGGCGGGTTCCTGCCGGAGCGCCGCGTCAAGAGCCGGCCGTTGACGCTGCCGGGCCGCGACGCCTACAAGGTGCTGAAGAAGGGCTCCGGTCAACAGGAGGTCGCCACCACGATGGCGACGGTGCGGACGTTCAAGGAGTTGTTGCGGGACAAGAACATCGGCCCGCGGTTGGTGCCGATCATTCCCGACGAGGCCCGCACGTTCGGGATGGACTCCTGGTTCCCCAGCCTGAAGATCTACAACCGCAACGGGCAGCTGTACACCTCGGTCGACGCGCAGTTGATGCTGGCCTACAAGGAGAGCGAGGTCGGCCAGATCCTGCACGAGGGCATCAACGAGGCGGGGTCCACGGCGTCGTTCACCGCGGTGGGCACGTCGTACTCGACGCACAACGAGCCGATGATCCCGATCTACATCTTCTATTCGATGTTCGGTTTCCAGCGCACCGGCGACGGCTTCTGGGCCGCCGCGGATCAGATGGCCCGCGGCTTCGTGCTGGGCGCCACGGCGGGGCGCACCACGTTGACCGGCGAGGGGCTGCAGCACGCCGACGGGCACTCGCTGCTGCTGGCGTCGACCAACCCGGCGGTGGTGGCCTACGACCCGGCGTTCGCCTACGAGATCGCCCACATCGTGGAGAGCGGTCTGCAGCGGATGTACGGCGAGGACCCGGAGAACGTCTACTTCTACATGACGATCTACAACGAGCCCTATGTGCAGCCCGCCGAGCCGGAGGGCTTCGACCCCGAGGGCTTGCTGCGCGGCATCTACCGCTACCGCGCGGCCACCGAGAAGCGCACCAGCACCGCGCAGATCCTGGCGTCGGGGGTGGCCATGCCCGAGGCGTTGCGCGCGGCCGACCTGCTGGCCGCGGACTGGGACGTGGCCGCCGATGTGTGGTCGGTGACCAGCTGGGGTGAGCTCAACCGCGACGGTGTCGAGTTGCAGAAGCGGCAGCTGCGCCACCCGGGCAGCGACGCCGGCGAGGCGTATGTCACCAAGGCGCTCAAGGACACCCGCGGCCCCGCGGTGGCAGTGTCGGACTGGATGCGCGCGGTGCCCGAGCAGATCCGGCCGTGGGTGCCCAACACCTACGTCACGCTGGGCACCGACGGTTTCGGTTTCTCCGACACCCGCCCGGCCGCGCGGCGCTACTTCAACACCGACGCCGAGTCCGTCGTCGTCGCGGTGCTGGGGGCGCTGGCCCGGGACGGCGAGATCGATCCCTCGGTGGCCGTGGCGGCCGCGCAGCAGTACAAGATCGACGACGTGTTCGCCGCCGGTGTCTCGTTCAAGGACACCGGCAGCGCCTGACGGCGGCGATTTGGAGCTTCCACCAGAAAAACGGCGTAGGTTTTAGGGGTGCCCGACAAACCGCTGGAGCCCTTCACGTCGCGGTCGCCGAACGAGCTCATGGCGAACGTGCCCGATTCGCTGCGTCGACGGCTCAAGCAGTACTCGGGCCGGTTGGCGACGGAGGCCGCGGCGGCCATGCAGGAGCGGTTGCCGTTCTTCGCCGAACTCGAGGCCTCCCAGCGCGCCAGCGTGCAGTTGGTCCTGCAGACCGCGGTGGTGAACTTCGCCGAGTGGCTGCACGACCCGGACAGCGATGTGGGCTACACAGCCGAGGCGTTCGCGCTGGTCCCGCAGGAGCTCACGCGGCACATCGCGCTGCGGCAGACCGTGGACATGGTGCGGGTGTCGATGGAGTTCTTCGAGGTGGTGGTGCCGTCGCTGGCGCGCAACGAGGAGCAGCGGATCGCGTTGACGGTCGGCATCCTGCGCTACAGCCGCAACCTGGCGTTCGCGGCGGCCAAGGCCTACGCCGACGCCGCCGAGGCGCGCGGGGCCTGGGACAGCCGGATGGAGGCCAGCGTGGTCGACGCCGTGGTGCGCGGCGAGGCCGGCCAGGAACTGCTGTCGCGCGCGGCCGCGCTGAACTGGGACACCAACGCCCCGGCCACGGTGGTGGTGGGCACGCCGCCGGCCGACCGGGTCGAATTGGCCAGCCAGGACATCCGGGAGGCCGCGGGCCGGCACGGCCGGGCGGCGCTGACCGACGTGCACGGCACGTGGCTGGTGGCGATCGTGTCCGGGCCGTTGTCCCCCACCGACAAGTTCCTCACCGAACTGCTGACCGCGTTCTCGGCCGGACCGGTGGTGGTCGGCCCGACCGCGCCGTCGTTGACTGCGGCGTATCACAGTGCCAGCGAGGCGATTTCGGGGATGAACGCGGTGACCGGCTGGGGGGCGGCGCCGCGGCCGGTGTCGGCCCGCGAACTACTGCCCGAACGCGCGCTGATGGGCGATCAGGCGGCGATCGCCACCTTGCATTCCGATGTGATGCGGCCGCTGGCGGACGCCGGCCCCGCCCTCACCGAGACCCTCGACGCTTATCTGGATTCGGGCGGCGCCATCGAAGCTTGCGCACGCAAGTTGTTCGTTCATCCAAACACCGTCCGCTACCGTCTCAAGCGCATCGCCGACTTCACCGGCCGTGACCCCACCGCCCCGCGCGACGCCTACATATTGCGCGTGGCGGCGACTGTGGGCCGGCTCACCGCGCAACCACAGCCGCCTCGCGCAGGAAAGAGCTCGGTGAACCATCACACCGCGGTGGCGATGGACGCCTTCGGCGGCGGCCGGCCCAGGTAAGGATTCTGTAACAGGTCGCGACCCGATCTCGATGACGTCGCATCACGTGCCGTTTTGTAGGCTCTCCACAAAAACATAAGACAAGGTTCATAATGTCTTACACCCCGCAAATGAGGCTTCACAGTGTTCTCTTAATCATGTGCCTGAAACGACACCTGTGATTGCGCTGCTCGCTCCCGGGCAGGGTTCCCAGACCCCGGGGATGCTGACCCCGTGGCTGGAACTGCCGGGCGCCGCCGACCAGCTGGCCGGCTGGTCCGAGATCAGCGGCCTCGACCTGGCCCGCCTCGGCACCACCGCGACCGCCGAGGAGATCACCGACACCGCGGTCACCCAGCCCCTGGTGGTCGCGACCACGCTGCTCGCGCATCAGGAACTGACCCGCCGCGGCCTGCTGTCCTCGGCGGAACTGGTCGTCGCCGGCCACTCCGTCGGCGAGATCGCCGCCTACGCGATCGCCGGCGTCATCAGCGCCGACGACGCCGTGAAGCTGGCCGCCACCCGCGGCGCGGAGATGGCCAAGGCCTGCAACAACGAGCCCACCGGCATGTCCGCGGTGCTCGGTGGCGACGAGGCCGAGGTGCTCGCGGCCCTGCAGGACCTCGAACTGGTCCCCGCCAACCGCAACGCCGCCGGCCAGATCGTCGCCGCCGGCCGCCTCGAGGCGCTCGCCAAGCTCGCCGAGAACCCGCCGGCCAAGGCGCGGGTGCGCCAGCTGGCCACCGCCGGCGCGTTCCACACGCACTTCATGGCCTCGGCCACCGACGGCTACTCGGCCGCCGCGGCCGGCGTCGAGAGCACCGAACCGCGCTCCGGGGTCACCCTGCTGAGCAACGCCGACGGCGCACCCGTCGCCTCCGCCGCTGACGCGATGACCAAGCTCGTCGCGCAGCTCACCAACCCGGTCCGCTGGGACCTGTGCACCAAGACCATGGGTGCACGTGAACTCGCCGCCGTCGTCGAGTTCCCGCCGGCCGGAACCTTGGTCGGCATCGCCAAGCGCGAGCTTCGGGGAACCCCGACGCATGCCGTCAAGACTCCCGCGGACCTGGACGGTCTGCCCGCTCTCTAGGGCGAACTGTCCACCAGCACAACCACATACGCACCAACCCCGTAGCGCATCCGTTGTCGGGACATCAAGAAAAATATGAAGGGAGCCACACTGTGGCCGCCAGCCAAGAAGAAATCATCGCCGGTCTCGCCGAGATCATCGAAGAGGTCACCGGCATCGAGCCGTCCGAGGTCACCCCGGAGAAGTCCTTCGTCGACGACCTGGACATCGACTCGCTGTCGATGGTGGAGATCGCGGTGCAGACCGAGGACAAGTACGGCGTGAAGATCCCGGACGAGGACCTCGCGGGCCTGCGCACCGTCGGTGACGTCGTGTCCTACATCCAGAAGCTCGAGGAAGAGAACCCCGAGGCCGCCGCCGCCCTGCGCGAGAAGTTTGGCTCGGAATGACCAGACCTTCCACTGCTAACGGAGGTTTCCCGAACGTCGTGGTGACCGCCGTCGAGGCCACCACGGCGCTCGCAGCGGACATCGAGAGCACGTGGAAGGGCCTGCTGGCCGGCGAAAGCGGAATCCGCGTCCTCGAGGACGACTTCGTCACCAAGTGGGACCTGCCGGTGCGCATCGGCGGTCATCTCGTCGATTCGGTCGACGACCACATGACCCGTCTGGACCTGCGACGCATGTCGTACGTCCAGCGGATGTCGAAGCTGGTCTCCGCCCGGCTCTGGGAAAACGCGGGCAAGCCTGAGGTGGACCCGGACCGCTTCAGCGTGGTCATCGGCACCGGTCTCGGTGGCGGCGAGAAGATCGTCGAGACCTACGACCTGATGAACGAGGGCGGCCCCCGCAAGGTGTCGCCGCTGGCCGTTCAGATGATCATGCCGAACGGTGCCGCCGCGGTCGCCGGCCTGGAGCTCGGTGCCCGCGCCGGGGTCATCACCCCGGTGTCGGCCTGTTCGTCGGGCTCGGAGGCCATCGCCCACGCATGGCGTCAGATCGTCATGGGTGACGCGGACTTCGCCGTCTGCGGCGGCGTGGAAGGCGGCATCGAGGCACTGCCCATCGCGGCGTTCTCGATGATGCGCGCCATGTCCACCCGCAACGAGGATCCGGCCGGGGCCTCGCGTCCGTTCGACAAGGACCGCGACGGCTTCGTGTTCGGTGAAGCGGGCGCCATGATGATCATCGAGACCGAGGAACACGCGAAGGCCCGCGGCGCCAAGCCGCTGGCCCGGTTGATGGGGGCCGGCATCACGTCGGACGCCTACCACATGGTGGCGCCGTCGCCGGACGGTCTGCGGGCCGGCCGGGCGATGACCCGATCGATGGAGCTGGCGGGCCTGTCCGCCAAGGACATCGACCACATCAACGCACACGGCACCGCCACCCCGATCGGTGATACCGCCGAGGCCAACGCAATCCGGGTCGCCGGGTGCGAGAACGCCGCGGTCTACGCGCCCAAGTCGGCGCTGGGTCACTCGATCGGCGCCGTCGGTGCGCTGGAGTCGGTGCTGACGGTACTGGCACTGCGGGATGGGGTCATCCCGCCCACGCTGAACTACGAGACCCCGGACCCGGAGATCAATCTCGACGTGGTCGCGGGTGAACCGCGGTACGGCGACTACCAGTACGCCATCAACAACTCCTTCGGATTCGGCGGGCACAACGTGGCGCTCGCCTTCGGCAAGTACTGAGTCGGGATCACCAGAAGGGACATACGCAGGAGCAATGGGAGTTACTACTGGAAACGGTCTCCCGGATGTAGTTGTCACCGGCGTCGCCATGACGACGGCCTTGGCAACCGACGCGGAGTCGACATGGAAGGCACTTCTCGACGGTCAGAGCGGGATCCGCAAGCTCGAGGATCCGTTCATCGAGGAGTACGACCTACCGGTGCGTATCGGGGGGCACCTGCTCGAGGATTTCGACGGCGAACTGAACAAAGTCGAACTCCGACGTATGTCCTACCTGCAGAAGATGGCCACGGTGCTGGGCCGGCGTGTGTGGGAACACGCCGGCTCACCCGAGGTCGACACCGACCGTTTGATGGTGTCCATCGGCACCGGCCTGGGCTCGGCCGAGGAACTGGTCTTCGCCTATGACGGGATGCGGGCGCGCGGCCTGCGGGCGGTGTCCCCGCTCGTCGTCCAGATGTTCATGCCCAACGGCGCGGCCGCCGTCGTCGGCCTCGAGCGCGGCGCCAAAGCCGGTGTGAACACCGCGATCTCGGCGTGTGCATCCGGCTCGGAAGCCATCGCCAATGCCTGGCGCAACATCGTCTACGGCGAGGCCGACATGGCCATCTGCGGTGGCGTCGAGACGAAGATCGAAGCGGTGCCCATCGCCGGGTTCGCCCAGATGCGCATCGTGTTGTCCAACACCAACGACGACCCGCCGGGCGCGTGTCGGCCGTTCGACAAGGACCGCAACGGTTTCGTCTTCGGCGAGGGCGGTGCCCTGCTGGTCATCGAGACCGAGGAGCACGCCAAGGCCCGCGGCGCCAACATCCTGGCCCGCATCATGGGCGCGTCGGTCACCTCCGACGGTTTCCACATGGTGGCCCCGGACCCCAACGGCGCGCGCGCCGGTCACGCGATTTCACGGGCCGTCGAACTCGCGGGTCTGCAGCCCACCGACATCGATCACATCAACGCCCACGCCACCGGCACCAATGTCGGTGATGTCGCCGAAGGTAAGGCGATCAACAACGCGATGGGCAGCCACCGACCCGCGGTCTACGCGCCCAAGTCGGCACTGGGGCACTCGGTCGGCGCCGTCGGCGCCGTCGAGTCGATCCTCACAGTGCTGGCGCTGCGTGACGGGGTCGTCCCGCCCACCCTCAACCTGAAGAATCTCGATCCCGAGATCGATCTGGATGTGGTGGCGGACCAGCCGCGGACCGGCGATTACCGGTACGCGGTGAACAACTCATTCGGATTCGGCGGGCACAACGTCGCACTCGCCTTCGGCAAGTACTAGAGCCATAACGGCTTAGGAGAATAGATGACGACCATGGCCCCCGACGCGGTAAACGAGTCGCTGGATCCCCGCGATCCGCTGCTGCGACTGTCCACCTTCTTCGACGACGGCAGCGTCGAGCTGCTGCACGAAAGGGACCGCTCGGGTGTGCTTGCCGCGGCGGGCAACGTCAACGGTGTGCGGACCGTCGCGTTCTGCACCGACGGCACCGTGATGGGCGGGGCGATGGGCGTCGACGGATGCCGCCACATCGTCAACGCCTACGACGTCGCCATCGCCGAGCAGAGCCCCATCGTGGGTATCTGGCACTCCGGCGGCGCGCGGCTGGCCGAGGGCGTCAAGGCGCTGCACGCGGTGGGCCTGGTCTTCGAGGCGATGATCCGCGCCTCCGGTTACATCCCGCAGATCTCGGTCGTCGTCGGCTTCGCGGCCGGCGGCGCGGCCTACGGCCCGGCGCTGACCGACGTCATCGTGATGGCCCCGGAGAGCAAGGTCTTCGTGACCGGCCCCGACGTGGTCCGCAGCGTCACCGGCGAGGACGTCGACATGGTCTCCCTCGGTGGCCCTGAGGCGCACCACAAGAAGTCCGGCGTCTGCCACATCGTCGCCGACGACGAGCTCGACGCCTACGAGCGCGGCCGCCGGCTGGTCGGATTGTTCTGCCAGCAGGGCCATTTCGACCGCAGCAAGGCCGAGGCCGGCGACACCGACCTCAAGGCGCTGCTGCCGGAGTCCGCGCGCCGCGCCTACGACGTGCACCCGCTGATCGACGCGCTGCTCGACGAGGGTGTGCCCTTCGAGGAGTTCCAGTCCAAGTGGGCCCCGTCGATCGTGGTGGGCCTGGGTCGGCTGGCCGGGCGCTCCGTCGGCGTGATCGCCAACAACCCGCTGCGCCTCGGTGGTTGCCTGAATTCCGAAAGTGCCGAGAAGTCGGCGCGTTTCGTGCGGCTGTGCGACGCGTTCGGCATCCCGCTGGTGGTCGTCGTGGACGTGCCCGGTTACCTGCCCGGGGTGGATCAAGAATGGGGCGGCGTCGTGCGTCGCGGCGCGAAGCTGCTGCACGCCTTCGGCGAGTCCTCGGTCCCCCGCGTCACGCTGGTCACCCGCAAGATCTACGGCGGCGCCTACATCGCGATGAACTCGCGGTCGCTGAACGCCACCAAGGTGTTCGCCTGGCCCGACGCCGAGGTCGCCGTGATGGGCGCCAAGGCCGCGGTCGGCATCCTGCACAAGAAGAAGCTGGCCGCCGCGCCCGAGCACGAGCGCGAGGCGCTGCACGAGGAACTGGCCATCGAGCACGAGCGGATCGCCGGCGGCGTGGACAGCGCCATCGAGATCGGCGTCGTCGACGCCAAGATCGATCCCGCGCAGACCCGCAGCGTGCTGACCCAGGCGCTGGCCGAGGCGCCCGCGCGCCGCGGCCGGCACAAGAACATCCCCCTGTGAGCTAGCGATTTCGGTGCGCCCGGTTGCGGTGGCCGCAACTGCGCGCACCGAAATCACCGGGCTCAGCGGGTGGTGTAGCCGCCGTTGGCGAAGATGGTCTGCCCGTTGATCCAGTGGCCGTCGCCGGCGAGGAACACCACCAGCGGCGCGATGTCCTCGATCTTCGTCAGCCGGTTCCCCATCGCCTGCGACTTGTGGAACTCGACGCGCTCCGGGGTCTCCTGCGGATAGAAGAACGGCGTGTCCATCGGGCCCGGCGCCACGTTGTTGACGTTGATGCCGCGGACACCGAACTCCTTGGACGCCGCGCGCACGAAATGCTCGACGGGGCTCTTGGAGCCGCCGTAGGTCGAGTAGCCGTCGGTGTAGGCCGCCAGCAGCGCCGTCACGATCGTGGTGATCGACCCGCCGTCGTTTAGCCGCCGGCCCGCCTCCTGCAGGAAGAAGTACGCCGCCTTGGCGTTGATGTCGAACATCGAATCATATTCGGCCTCAGTGGTTTCCAGGATTGGCTTGCGCAGCACCTTGCCCACCGTGTTGATCGCGATGTCCACGCCGTCGAAGGCGCCGGCCGCGGCGTTGAACAGCGCGGTCACCGTCGCGGGCTTCGTCAGATCACCCTGGAACATGATCGCCTTGGCGCCGGCGGCCTCGACGGCGGCGACGGTGCGCTCGGCCTCGGGTGCGGTGGCGTCGCTGTTGTAGTGCACGGCGACGTTGACGCCCTGCTGGGCCAGGGTGGTGCTGATCAGACCGCCGAGGTTCTTCGCACCCGCGGCGACCACTGCTGACTTTCCGGTGAGTTTGCTCATTGCCCCGACGCTAGACCCGCGATGCACAAATAGAAAACAGATCTATCGGAGCTTTCCACAAGTATTATTTGTGCATGGATTTGCGTCGGCTGCATCAGTTCGTGACCGTCGCCGAAGCCGGCAGCTTCACCCGCGCCGCCGCCCAGCTGCACCTGAGCCAGCAGGCGCTGAGCAGTTCGGTGCGGCAACTGGAGTCCGACCTGGGCGCACCGCTGTTCGACCGGGACGGCCGACGGATCACGCTGACCCCCGCCGGGGTGACCCTGCTGCGGGAGGGCCGGGCGTTGCTGGCCGCCGCGCGCACCGTGGGCGACCACGTGCGTACCGCGGCCTCCGGCGGCCTGCACTGGACCGTCGGCCACACCCCCGCGCTGTCCGGCGCCGAGGTCTACACCCTGATCGAACCGGCCGTGACGGCCTTCCCCGACGTCTCGTTCACACTGCGCCAGATGTACCCCGACGCGCTGCTGGCCGCCGTGCTCGACGGCTCGATCGACCTCGCGCTGCGCCGCGGCGTGGCACCGACCGGCGAGCTGGCCGCCGCGATCATCGGCTATCACCGGATCCGGGCGGCCATCCCGGCCGGGCATCGGCTGGCCGAACGCGCGGCGGGCATCGCCATCACCGACCTCGTCGGCGAGCGCCTGGCGCTGTGGGCGCCCCCGGGTTCCTCGTACTTCAGCGACTTTCTGCTGGGCGCCTGCCGGCGCGCGGGCTTCGAACCGGACTACCTGGTCAGCCGGGTGCAGGGGGCGGCCATGGTGGCCGCGCCGTTGACCACCGGCGCCATCGCCCTGGTCACCGCGGAGCCGGGACCGACGATGGGCGACCGGGTCCGCGTCGTCGACGTCGACCCGCCGCTGCTGGTCCCGGCGCAGGCGCTCTGGCAACGCCACACCCTCTCGGAGGTGCGCGACCGCCTGCTCAGCGGCTAGCCCGGCAGGGTCAGGATGCGCGGTCCGTCCTCGGTGATGGCGATGGTGTGCTCGTAGTGCGCGCCGTACGAGCCGTCGGCCATCCGCAGCGTCCAGCCGTCCGGATCGAAGACGATCTTCTCCGTGGTCGCCGACCACCACGGCTCCAGCGCCAGCGTCATGCCCGGCTTCAGCCGCAGCCCGCGGCCCCGCTTGCCGCGGTTGGGCACGTGCGGATCCTCGTGCATGGTCCGGCCCAGCCCGTGCCCGCCGAAGTCGGTGTTCACCCGGTAGCCGTGCCGGCGGGCGACCCCGCCGATGGCCGCCGAGATGTCCTCGAGGTGACCGCCCGGTTTGGCCGCGGCGATACCCGCGGCCAACGCCTCCCGCGTCGATGCGATGAGCTCGGCGTCGGCCGGCGAACCGGTCCCGACCGACACCGACACCGCGGCGTCGGCCACCCAGCCGTCGATCGAGACGGCGAAGTCCATGCTCAGCAGATCGCCGTCGCGCAGCACGTAGTCGAACGGAAGCCCGTGCAGCACAGCGTCGTTGACCGACAGGCAGATGACATTGCGGAACGGCCCGCTGCCGAACGACGGGGCGTAGTCCCAATAGCACGACTCCGCGCCGCGGTCCTCGATCAGCCGGCGGGCGTGCCGTTCGAGTTCCAGCAGGTTGACGCCGGGTTCGGCGCGCGCCGCCAGCGTCGCCAGGGTCTCGCCGACGAAGCGACCGGTGACGGCCATCTTCTCGATCTCTTGCGGGGACTTCAGTTCGATCACGGTACTAACCTACGGCCGCCACGAATTCCTGCGCCGCGGCCACCGCGCGTTCGCGGTCCGCGGGCACCAGGCCGATCCGGGTCCGGCGGTCCAGCACGTCGCCGACGTCGAGGGCGCCCTCGTGGGTGACCGCGTACTCGAACTCGGCGCGGGTCACGTCGATGCCCTCGGCCACCGGTTCGGTGGGGCGCTCGCAGGTAGCCGTGGCGATCACCTTCGCGGCCTCGGCGCCGTAGCGGGCCACCAGCGACGACGGCAGCGCGGTCGGCGCGGTCGCGATCCGGGCCCCCGGGTTCGCGGGTGCGCCGATCAGCGGCAGGTTGCGCGTGCGGCACGGCCCGGCCGCCAGCCCGCGCACCGCCACGGTGTGGTCCAGGACGTCCTCGGCCATGTGCCGGTACTCGGTGAGCTTGCCGCCGACGATGCTGATCACGCCGGTGGGCGCGTCGATGACCGCGTGATCGCGGGAGATGTCGGCGGTGCTGCCCGCGCCGGTGTCGATCAGCGGTCGCAGCCCGGCGAAGCTGCCGAGCACATCGGCGCGGGAGACCTTGGCACCCAACGCCGTATTGACGGTGTCGAGCAGGAAGTCGATCTCGGCGGCCGTGGGCTGCGGTTCGTCCGGGATGGGTCCGGGCGCGTCCTCGTCGGTCAGCCCGAGGTAGACCCGGCCGAGTTGTTCGGGCATCGCGAAGACGAACCGGTTGAGCTCACCGGGGATCGGGATGGTCAGCGCGGCAACGGGATTGCCGAATGCGGCAGCGTCGAACACCAGGTGCGTGCCCCGGCTGGGCCGCAGCCGCAGCGACGGGTCCAACTCGCCGGCCCACACGCCGGTGGCGTTGATGACCGCGCGGGCGGTCACGTCGAACGACTCCCCCGTCAGCATGTCGGTCAGCCGGGCCGAGGTGCCGGTGAGCTCGCCGGCGGCCACCCGGGTCAGGATGCGGGCCTCGTGCTGGGCCGCGGTGCGCGCGACGGCGGTCACCAGCCGGGCGTCGTCGATCAGTTGACCGTCGTAGGCGAGCAGTCCCCCGTCGAGGCCGTCGCGCAGCACGGTGGGCGCCAGTTCGACGGCCCGCCGGGCATCCACGCGCCGCGACCGCGGCAGCGTCGAGGCCGAAGTGCCGGCCAGGCGGCGCAGCATGTCGCCGGCGAGGAATCCCGCGCGCACCAGCGCGCGTTCGGCGCGGCCCATGGCCGGCAGCAGCGGGACCAGTTGCGGCATGGCCCGCACCAGGTGAGGTGCGTTGCGCGACATCAGGATTCCGCGTTCGGCGGCGCTGCGCCGGGCGATGCCGACGTTGCCGGTGGCCAGGTAGCGCAGGCCGCCGTGGATCAGCTTGGAGCTCCACCGACTGGTGCCGAAGGCCAGGTCGTGGCGTTCGACGAGGACCACGTCCAGTCCCCGGGTGGCCGCGTCGAGCGCGATCCCCACCCCGGTGATGCCGCCGCCGACGACGAGCAGGTCGGGCACCATGCCGTCGGCGAGCTCGGCCAGTTCGTGTCGACGCCGCGCCGCGTTGAGCGCACTGGAACTAGCCATTGCTCAGGTATCCGTTCAGGGCGCGGCCCAGCTCGAGCGCCAGGGCCTCGGCGGGCAGGATGGGTTCGACGATCTGCGCGGACTGGATGGTCGACTGCGTGATCAGCAGGACCATGGTGGCCAGCTGCCGCGGGTCACCGGCGCGCACACTGCCGTCGGCCTGCGCGGCCCCGAGGTCGGCGGCCAGCGCGTCGATCAGCAGCTGCTGGCTGGTGCCGAGCCGCTCGGAGATGTAGGTCATCGCGAACTCGGGGGCCGAATGCATGACCGCCATGAGCAGTTCGTCACGGCCGAGGCGCTGGGCGACGGCCACGATGCGCGCCACGATCGCGGCGCGGCCCGAGCCGGTACTCGGCACCTCGGCGGCCACCTCGGTGACGCGGCGGGTGAGCAACGCGGCCAGGATCGCCTGGCTGTCGGGCCAGCGGCGATAGATGGTCGGACGGCTCACGCGGGCGCGCCGGGCGATCTCGGCGAGGGTCACCCGCTCGATCCCGTAGTCGCGCACGCAGCTGGCCGCGGCGGCGAGGATGCGCTCCTCGACGGCCGGGTGTGCATTACTGATTGACAGCATCTGTAATACTGTAACGCATGACTGTGCCGCCGATGAAATGGAACGCCTGGGGCGACCCCGCCGCGGCCAAGCCGCTGTCCGACGGGATCCGCACCCTGCTCACCCAGGCGCTCGGCGTCGAGCAGACCGAGCGGCCCGAGCTGCGACTCGACGAGGTCCGCGTGCGCCCGTCGGCGCTGGCCGAACCGCACCGCGCGGCGCTGACCGCGATCGTCGGCGAAGAGCACTGCAGCGTCGATGACGAGGCCCGGTTGCTGCGCGCCGGCGGCAAATCCACGCTCGATCTGCTGCGCCGGACCGAACGCGGCGAGCAGGACGCCCCGGACGCGGTGCTCACCCCCGGCGCCGAGGACGAGATCGGCGAGGTGCTGCGGTACTGCGCCGAGCACGGTATCGCCGTCGTCCCGTTCGGGGGCGGCACCAGCGTCGTCGGCGGCCTGGACCCGATCCGCGGCCCGTTCTCCGCCGCAATCACGCTGGACCTGCGGCGCTTCGACGCCCTGCTGCAGTTCGACGAGGTCTCCGGCGAGGCCGAACTGGGGGCCGGGGTCACCGGTCCGCGGGCCGAGGAACTGCTCGGCGAGCGCGGGTTCTCCCTCGGACACTTCCCGCAGAGTTTCCAGTTCGCGACCATCGGCGGGTTCGCGGCCACCCGTTCCTCCGGCCAGGACTCGGCCGGCTACGGCCGGTTCGACGACATGATCCGCGGGCTGACCGCCGTGACACCGGTCGGCGTGCTGGACCTCGGTCGCGCGCCCGCCTCGGCGGCCGGACCTGATCTGCGGGAGTTAATCATCGGGTCCGAGGGCGTCCTCGGCATCATCACGCGGGTCCGGGTGCGGGTGCATCCGGTGCCGGCGACCACGCGCTACGAGGCCTGGTCGTTCCCGGACTTCGCCACCGGGGCGGCTGCGCTGCGCGCCGTGGTGCAGACCGGCACCGGCCCCACGGTGATCCGGCTGTCCGACGAGGCCGAGACCGGCGTCAACCTGGCCACCACCGAGCACATCGGCGAACAACAACTCACCGGCGGCTGCCTGGCCATCACCTTGTTCGAGGGCACCGCCGAGCACGCCGAGAGCCGGCACGCCGAGACCCGCGCGCTACTGGAATCCCGGGGTGCGACATCGCTGGGTGAGCAGCCCGCGCGGGCCTGGGAGCAGGGCCGGTTCTCAGCGCCGTATCTGCGGGACTCGCTGCTGGCCGCCGGTGCGCTGTGCGAGACCCTGGAGACCGCGACCACCTGGGCCAACCTCGAGCCGCTCAAGGCCGCCGTCACCGCCGCGCTGACCGAGACACTGGCCGAATCCGGCACGCCCGCACTGGTGATGTGCCACATTTCCCATGTGTATCCCACCGGGGCGTCGCTGTACTTCACGGTGGTCGCCGGCCAGCGCGGCGCCACCCCGGCCGAGGTGATCACCCAGTGGACCGCGGCCAAGCGGGCGGCCTGCGAGGCCATCGTGCGCACCGGCGGCACCATCACCCACCACCACGCGGTCGGCGCCGACCATCGCCCGTGGATGACCGACGAGGTCGGCCCCCTCGGCGTCCAGATCCTGCGCGCGGTCAAGGCCTCGCTGGATCCGGCCGGAATCCTCAACCCGGGCAAGCTGATTCCGTGACCAGCGCCATCTCCCGGGTGACGGTGCTGACCAATCCGGCATCCGGGCATGGCAATTCGCCGCACGCGGCCGAACGGGCGATCACCCGGTTGCAGCAGCGCGGCGTCGACGTCACCGCGGTCGTCGGCCGCGACGCCGACCATGCGCGGGCACTGATGCGCGAACAGCTCGACCTCGGCACCGAGGCGCTGGTGGTGGTCGGGGGCGACGGCGCGATCGGCCTGGCGCTACAGGAGTTGGCCGGCAACGACATTCCGCTCGGGATCGTCCCGGCCGGCACCGGCAACGACCACGCCCGCGAGTACCGCATCCCCACCGGCGATCCGGAGGCCGCCGCCGACGTCGTGGCCGACGGTCACGCCGCGACCGTCGATCTCGGCCGCATCGAGAGCAGCGACGGCACCGGCAAGTGGTTCGGCACCGTCGTCGCGACCGGGTTCGACTCGCTGGTCAGCGACCGCGCCAACCGGATGCGGTGGCCGCACGGTCGGATGCGCTACAACCTGGCGATGCTCGCCGAGCTGTCGAAGCTGCGGCTGCTGCCGTTCCGGTTGTCGTTCGACGGCGGGGCCGCGGTGCACACCGAGCTGACCATGGCCGCGATCGGCAACACCCGCAGCTACGGCGGCGGCATGCTGATCTGTCCCGACGCGGACCCCACCGACGGCCTACTCGACATCACGATGATCAGCTCGGCGTCGCGTGCCCGGTTGGTGCGCCTGTTCCCCACCGTCTTCAAGGGCACCCACGTCGACCTCGACACCGTGAGCACCCGGCGGGCGCGCACCGTCGCGGTCGAGTGCCCGGGCATCAACGCCTACGCCGACGGCGATTACGCCTGCCCGCTGCCCGCGGAGATCAGCGCGGTGCCCGCCGCCCTGCGCATTCTGCGCCCCGCCGCTCCGTAACGAATCCCGTCGGCAAATGTATGCACGTGTGAGACTTCTGTTAAAGATGTGGTCGACGGGCGCAGCTCGTCATACCGTTCTCACGTCGGTCGTCGTTTGAGCGCACACGGAGCGTCATGGAAACCAGCAAATACATCGGTCGCGTCGGCGCACTGGCGGTCGCCCTCGGTATCGGTACGGCGCTGACCACCGGGACCGGCATCGCCTGGGCCGATGATGCCGGGAGCAGCAGCAAGTCCTCGAGCAGTTCGGACTCGAAGGGCTCCGGCGACTCGGATTCCACGAGTTCGAAGACCTCCACCGACAGGGACAGCGCCGGCGACGCGGCCACCGACGCCAAGGACAGCAAGGCATCCACCCGCAAGGGGCCGCTGTCACGGATCGGCGAACGGGTCCGCAAGGAGGCCGAAGCCGGCGTCTCGCGCGCCGAGGCGGCCGTGGAGCGCACCCAGGCTCGGCTGGAGAAGGCCCAGACACGGATCAGCGAGCGACGCGCGGCGCTGCAGGACAAGATCGACGACGTCGCCGGCGAAGCCCTCGCCGACGCGGCAGAACCCGTGCGCCGCCCCTTCGGTGTGCGCCCGCGGCCCGAGGAGCCCACCACTCCCGAGGCACCCACGACTCCCGAGGCACCGGCCGCCGCGAAGAACAACAGCACCGCGAGCTCCGACACGCCCCGCGTGACGCCCGCGGTCGTCGAGGCCCAGCCGAAGCCCACCGCCCCGGCCCGCGCCAAGTCCGTCGCCCTGAAGCTCCGCGAGGTGCGCGAGGACGTGACCGAGCGCGGACTCGCGGCCATCACCACCGTCGCCGAGTCGGTCACGACGCTGCCGGCCGGCGTCCTCGAGCCCGCGCCCATCACGTCCTTCGCCAAACCGGCTGCCGCACAACCGGATATCTCCACCGGCTCCGCGGAACTGCCCGAGACCACGGCCACCTCGGTGGTTTCGGCGCTACTGGTGGCCGCGGGCCTCTCGCCGCTGGCCGCCGGGACCAGCCCCGTGTCCCCCGGCCCGTCGGCGGCGCTGTGGGCGATGGCCGCCTGGGCGCGCCGGGAGGCCGAACAGGTGGTCAACCCCAAGGGCGTGGCCCTGACCTCGGCCAAGGACGCCGAAGCCCCCGCGGCCGCCACCGATGTCGAACCGCTGGCCGCTGTCGCGGCCGCCGAC
This sequence comes from Mycolicibacterium chitae, assembly GCF_900637205.1. Classification (NCBI taxonomy): domain Bacteria; kingdom Bacillati; phylum Actinomycetota; class Actinomycetes; order Mycobacteriales; family Mycobacteriaceae; genus Mycobacterium; species Mycolicibacterium chitae. Next base: position 1,947,956 of record NZ_LR134355.1, on the reverse strand, counting down.
ACCCAGCAGTGGGAGGCCAATCCAGGACTCACCGACGCACCCGTGATCTCCGGGACCTCGATCCTGCGCGACCTCGGCTTCATCACCGGCCCGGGCACCCCCGCCAACCACTGGTTCGTCGGCGGCACCGATCTCGGCATCATGTGGGTCGGCGGTTACGAAGAAGACGGCACGCCCATCGTCTACACGCTGTTCGGCGACACCTTCGACGATCCGGGCATGACGACCGGCTGGCGCAACAACGTGCTGTTGCGCTCGTGGGACACCGACCTCAGCGACGGCCTGAGCTTCAGCGACGCCCTCATCCATGCCGGTGCCGGGCCCGGGGTGCCGGGCACGCCCACGTGGTACGGCCTCGGCGGCGATCCAGCCGGCGCCGCGCAGATCATCTACGACCCCGGGTACACCGGGTGGTTCGGCACCACCTACACGATGATCCCGACCTCGGCGATCGCGATCGAAAACGAGGACGGCTCCTACACCCAGTACGCGACCGTGATGTCCGTGCGCACCTGGGACAACCCGGGCAGCTGGACCACCAACTACTCGGCGATCGCGGTGTCGGAGGACGGCGGCAAGACCTGGACGGTGGACCCCGACACCGTGCGGGGCTCCGGGTGGCTGCGCGCCAACAAGACCTTCGAGTTCGGCAACCAGAACTTCCAGCAGAACGCGCTGGTACAGGGACCCGATGACGATCCGAACTCGTGGACCACTCCGGACAAGACCGAAAAGTACATCTACGTGTACGGCACGCCGTCGGGCCGGGCCGGGTCGGCCTACCTCGCGCGGGTGCCGGAGAGCCAGTTCACCGACCTGGATGCCTATCAGTACTGGGCCGGCGAGAACGCCGATGGCACCGGCAACTGGGTGACGGGCGACCCGTCGGCGGCGACCTCGGTGATCGGCGGCGGAAACAGCAACTACATCTCGTTCCTGCCCAAGGACGGCTTCCTGGGCCAGATCAACAAGCTGTTCGCCGGATTCCTCAACGGGTTCATCGTCGGCGGCCTGCCCACCGGCGGCAACGTCAGCGAGATGTCGGTGCAGTACAACGAGTACCTCGGCAAGTACGTGGTGACCTACACCGACAGCGGCAACAACGTGGTGATGCGGGTGTCCGATTCGCCGCAGGGCAGCTGGTCCAACACCCACACGCTGATCCGCAACAACTACCTGGGCAACACCGGCATGTACGCGCCGATGATCCACCCGCTATCGGGAACCTCGGCGGCCGGCGCCGGCAACGAGCAGTACCTGTACTACAACGTCTCCTTCTGGAACAACTACAACGTGAAGTTCATGGAGTCCGACCTGAGCCAGCTCGACATCACCTAGGCCCATGAAATTCGCCGTCGTGCTGTCTGCGGTGGCCGCCACGGCGGCCGCCGCAGTCAGCACGACCGCGTGCGCCCACGCCCAACCCGAACCGCCGCCGTCGGTCCCGCCACCGCTGCCGCAGGTCGGTGCCGCGTGCGCCGAACACCTCGACGGCGCACTCACTGAGCTACCGGCACCGGCCGATGCGCCGCCGAGCCGCGCCAAGAATCTGCTGGAGTGCGCCGACGGCAGCTGGCAGACGTATCGCAACCCGTATCCGTCGCCGCAGAGTTGGCTGACCACCGGCCCCGAGTTGGTGCTCAGCGGCATGCGAAACCCGGAGATCGGCTCCGGAACATGGACCGGCACACCGCAGTTCGCCGACGGCCAGTGCGAGGCCCAGCAGGTCGAGGTCGTCGCCGCGGGCCAGACCTCCGCACCCCAGGCCTTCACCGCCGAACCGGGCGCGCCGCTGACCGTGCCGGTGTCCGACCGGCTGTTCACCCTCAGGCTGAGCGGCTACTGCCTCTGGCAGCGTGCGGACTAACCACTGTCACACCACGCGGGCACACTGTCGGCAACCGACAGAAATCCCACACTGTGTCGAACATTCGACTGGACTCCATCCCAGCAATTGTCTATGCGCATAGACTAGAAAACGTCTACCTGGATAGACTATCGTCATGATCGCACCGGCGCCGACCCGGGAGATCGTCAAACAACTCAAGAAGGCGGGCTTCACGCGTCGCGACGGCAAAGGTAGTCACGGCATGTGGACCTGCGCTCACGACCGCTACAGCATCTCGCTGGTCGACGGGCACCGGCCCATCAGCCCAGGCGTTCGCCGCCAAGTGGACGCTGCGATCAGCGCCTGCGCTACCGACTGCAAGGAGCGGTGACATGCACATCTACAAAGTCCACGTCGTCCGCGACGACCGCTGGTGGATGATCACCGTTCCCGAGCTCCACGGCTACGTGACCAGAGACGGGTCGACCAACCTCAGCGATACGACTCAAGCTCGCCGGTTGTCCGAGGTGCCCAGCCAAGCCCGCGATTTCATCTGCACGGTCACCGACGTTGCCCCGTCGAAGGTCAGCGTGGACATCACGGTTTCCGTCGACGATATCGATGTGACGGCGGCGGCCGAGAAAGTGAATCGCGATCGGGAACTGGCTGAGCGTCACATGGCGGCCGCGCAGGGCGAGGCACGGGACCTTGCGCGAAAGCTCGCAGCCCGCGGGGTGCCGGTTCGTGATGTCGGCGAAGTTCTGGGGGTGTCGTTCCAGCGCGCCCAGCAGCTAATTACAGCGTGAGGGCTGAAACCGCTAGCCCACGCCCCGGCTGAGCCAGCTGACCTCGGCGCCGTCGCCGCCGTTGCGGAAGTCCTCGAGCGATTCGTCCCACGCGGTGCCCAGCACCGTGTCCAGTTCGGCGGCCAGGGTGTCGGCACCGGCGGCCATCAGGGCACGCAGCCGCATCTCGCCGACGATGGTGTCGCCGTTGGCGCTCATCGCGCCGCTCCACAGGCCGAGCTGCGGGGTGTGGCAGAAGCGCTGCCCGTCGACACCCTCGCTGGGATCCTCGGTGACCTCGAAGCGCAGCACCGACCAGGAGCGCAGAGCGTTGGCCAGCTGCGCGCCGGTGCCCACGGGGCCCACCCAGTTGGTGACCGCGCGCAGCTGTCCGGGCATCGCCGGCTGCGGCGTCCAGGTCAGCTTCGCCCTGGCATTCAGGGTCGACGAAAGAGCCCACTCCACGTGTGGGCATACCGCCGCGGGTGAGGCGTGGATGTAGACCACGCCTGTAGTCGCGTCGGCAAATTGGTTCGACGCACGCATTGGCTGCTCCTTCAGTTCGACGAGGGACGTCTTCCCCAACGGCCTCGGTGAACCAACGAGCATCACAAGTTTGTGTGTCGCGCGTGTCTATTGTGCCCTGTGTGGCACGTGTTGCGCTAGTGTGCCCCGAATTCTCTCAGGACTTCGTCAGAGATCGCCGGCCACAGCGGGTACGCCCACTCCCCGAAATTGCGGTTCGTCAACACCACGAAAGCCAGCTGCGCGGCCGGATCGGCCCAGATGAACGTGCCTGACTGACCGAAATGGCCGAACGTGGCGGGCGAGTTCGTCGAGCCCGTCCAGTGCGGCGACTTCTCCCCGCGCAGCTCGAAACCGAGACCCCAATCGTTAGGTCGCTGTGACCCGAAACCGGGCAACACGCCCGAAAGTCCGGGGAATTGCACGGCGATCGCGTCGGCGTGCATCGGCGCCGACACCACCCGCGGGACAAGCAGGTCGCCAGCGAACGCCGCCAGGTCGGCCACCGTCGAGGTCCCGCCGAACCCCGCCTCGGCCGCGCCGCCGGGCAGTGTCGACGCGGTCATCCCGAGCGGGGCGAAGACCGCCTCGGCCAGATAGCGACCGAACTCGATGCCGGCGGCGGCCTCGACCGTCTCGGCCACGATCTTGAATCCGTAGTTGGAGTAGATGCGACGCGCACCGGGCTTGGCCAACACCGACTCGTCGTGCATCGTGTACCCGGCGGCGTGCGCCAGCAGATGCCGCACGGTCGAGCCCGGCGGACCGGCAGCGGTGTCGAGGTCGACGGCGCCCTCCTCGACGGCCACCTGCACGGCGCGCGCGGCCAGCGGCTTGGTCACCGAGGCCAGCGCGAACGACGCGGTGGTGTCGCCGTGGCTGGCCAATATTCCGGACGGTCCGACCACCGCGGCCGAAACCGCCGACACCGGCCAATCATCGAGAACTTCGAGTGCACCCATCGGTCGCGAGCCTAATCGCTTGGGCGACTTTCCGGTCGGGATGATCCCAACGACACAAACCATTAGGTTGGGGGCATGAGTCAGACAGTGCGTGGAGTGATTTCCAGGAGTAAGGGCGAGCCGGTGGAGCTCGTCGACATCGTCATCCCCGACCCGGGTCCCGGGGAGGTGGTCGTCGACATCATCGCCTGCGGGGTCTGCCACACCGATCTGACCTACCGCGAAGGCGGCATCAACGACGAATACCCCTTCCTGCTCGGCCACGAAGCCGCCGGCACCGTCGAAGCCATCGGCGACGACGTCACCAACGTCGCCGTCGGCGACTTCGTCATCCTCAACTGGCGCGCGGTCTGCGGCCAATGCCGCGCCTGCAAACGCGGCCGCCCCCACCTGTGCTTCGACACCCACAACGCCACCCAGAAAATGACCCTGACCGACGGCACCGAGCTGACCCCGGCCCTGGGCATCGGCGCCTTCGCCGACAAGACCCTCGTCCACCAAGGCCAGTGCACCAAAGTCGACTCCGGCGCCGACCCCGCCGTGGCCGGCCTGCTGGGCTGCGGCGTGATGGCCGGCATCGGTGCGGCGATCAACACCGGCGCGGTCAGCCGCGATGACACCGTGGCCGTCATCGGCTGCGGCGGGGTCGGCGATGCCGCCATCGCCGGAGCCGCCCTCGTCGGCGCCAAACGCATCATCGCCGTCGACACCGACAACAAGAAACTCGACTGGGCCCGCGATTTCGGTGCGACCCACACCATCAACGCCCGCGAACTCGACCCCATCGAAACCATCCAGGACCTCACCGACGGCTTCGGCGCCGACGTCGTCATCGACGCCGTCGGGCGCCCCGAAACCTGGAAACAAGCCTTCTACGCCCGCGACCTCGCCGGCACCGTCGTCCTCGTCGGCGTCCCCACCCCCGACATGACCCTCGAAATGCCCCTGGTCGACTTCTTCTCCCGCGGCGGCGCCCTCAAATCCTCCTGGTACGGCGACTGCCTACCCGAACGCGACTTCCCCACCCTCATCGACCTCTACCAACAAGGCCGACTCCCCCTCGACAAATTCGTCACCGAACGCATCGGCCTCGACCACGTCGAAGACGCCTTCCACAAAATGCACGCCGGCGAAGTCCTGCGCTCGGTGGTGGTGTTGAAATGAGTGACGCCATCACCCGCGTGGTCACCAGCGGAACGTTCAGCCTCGACGGCGGCACTTGGGATGTCGACAACAACATCTGGGTGGTCGGTGACGACAAGGATGTGGTCGTGTTCGACGCGGCCCACACCGCCGATCCGATCATCGAGGCCGTCGACGGCCGCAACGTCGTCGCCGTGGTCTGCACGCACGGTCACAACGACCACATCACGGTCGCACCGCAGCTCTCCGAGCAGCTCGACGCGCCGATCCTGCTGCATCCCGCCGACGAGATGTTGTGGCGGATGACGCACCCGGACAAGGACTTCCGCACCGTCGAGGACAATCAGGTCATCCGGGCCGGCGGGATCGAGCTGCACGCGATCCACACGCCCGGGCATTCGCCGGGCTCGGTGTGCTGGTACGCCCCGGATCTGGGTGCGGTGTTCTCCGGCGACACCCTGTTCCAGGGCGGGCCGGGCGCCACCGGGCGCTCGTTCTCGGACTTCCCCACCATCCTCGACTCCATCAAGGAGAAGCTGGGCAAGCTTCCGCACGACACCGTGGTCTACACCGGGCACGGTGACACCACCCGCTACGGCGACGAGATCGTCAACTACGACGAGTGGGTGGCGCGGGGCCACTGAGATCCGAACCTCAAGGGATCCGAACCTCAGGGCCCGAATCTCCCACCGCGGCGGTTCGTTTCAGGACGCGGCGGGTTGGCGGCGCTTCATCCAGCGCCCGGCCGTGATGTCGGCCAGGCCGTTGAGCAACAGCACGACGGCCAGCCACGGCAGCCAACCCGCCTCGAACTGCAGGGAAGCGAGGAACGCGACCCCGGCGGCGACGATCATCCCGACGCCGACCTTCAACAGAATGCCTGGTGTTTGACGTTTCACAGGCCGAAGTGTGTCACGACCCGGCGCCGGGGACTACCGTTGGCCACATCGCAACGTGGGAGGTCACCATGCCGTCCGAGGACACCGCCGCACCATCGTCGGGGCGTGCGCGCAGGTTCGCCCTGCGGCACTGGTTCGCGCTGATCCTGGTCGTGCTGGCCGCGATCTTCATCGCCCAGAACCGCGAACAGGTCAACATCCATGTGCTGTGGACCAGCTTCGCCGCCCCGGTGTGGTTCTTCTTCGCCGGGTTGTTGGTGGTCGGCATCCTGATCGGGCTGCTGCTGCGGCGGCGCCGACGAGGTTGACCGTGCGCGAGTCGAGCATCGTAGTTCGACCGGAGTCGCCGGACAGCCCCAACTACACCGCGGCGGCTCGGCTGCAGGCCGCCGGATTGCAGTCCGCCATCGAACTTTTCGTCGATGCGGCCGGCGCGGTGCCGATCCCGCGGTACCCGCAGCCCATCGTGATCGCCGACTACGGCGCGTCCACCGGGCACAACGCGCTGCTGCCGGTGGCCGCCGCCATCACCGCGCTGCGGCGCCGGACCCGCAAGGAACATCCCATCCTGGTGGCGCACACCGATGTTCCCGACAACGACTTCACCGCGCTGTTCCAGACCCTGACCGACGACCCGGACAGTTATCTGTACAAGGACGCCGCGGTGTTCTGCTCGGCGGTGGGACGGTCCTTCTATCAGCAGCTGTTGCCGTCGCAGAGCGTGTCGCTGGGCTGGTCGTCGTGGGCCATACACTGGCTCTCGAAAACCCCGGTGCCCGTTCCTGATCACATCCTGCCCGCCCTCAGCGACGATGACCGCACCCGCGCCGCCTGCGAGCGCCAAGCCGCGCAGGACTGGCAGGAGTTCATCGCGTTCCGCGGTCGCGAACTGGTCGGTGACGGCCGACTGGTGGTGCTGACCATGGGGGTCGACGAGGCCGGTAGACCGGGCCTGCTGCCCCTGGTCGACATCCTCTACGGCGCGCTCACCCAACTGGTGGGCAGCGGACTGATCAGCGCCGAGGAGCTCCGGGCGATGGCGATCCCGATCGTCGGGCGCGGCGAAAAGGATTTCGCCGCGCCGTTCGCCCCGAAGGATCGGTTCGAGGGTCTGTCGATCGAGCAGGTGGAGGTCTTCGATGCCGAGGACCGGTACTTCCAGCAGTTCACGGTGGACAACGACGCGAATGCCCTTGGCGCGAAATGGGCTTCGTTCCTGCGCGCCTCGGTGTTCGGCTGCCTGACCGCGGCGCTGAGCGGCGGCCACGACGACCCGCGGGCAACCGAACTGTGCGACCGGCTCGAACGCAGCATCGCCACCCAGGTCGCCGCCGCGCCCGCGCGGACCCCGATGCCGTTGGCCAAGGTGGTGCTGCGCAAACATCCGCGGACGCGGGATTAGCCCCGACGTCGGGTGAGGCCGGCTCCGGACGGCCTCTCGATCAAATGCCGTCACCTCCGGGTGACGGCTATCCACAGGGCGCCCGGCGTGCCCGCCCCTTGCTGTGCACAACTGTCAACACGACGTAACGGGTTTCGATCGAGGGCCGGGTGGACAGCGGCGAACCGCGATCAGCCTCCGGCCGGGGGCTGCGGAATCAATTGCGGCAGACCGGGAATGGTCGGGATCGGAGGCAGGGTGGGAATCCATTGCGGGTGCGTCGGCACCGGCGAGTCGGGGGCCGGCTCCGACGGTGCCGGTTCCTCGACGGGTGGTTGCTCGGCGGGTGGGTCCGGTTCGGGCGCAGGCTGCTGGGCCGGCGGATCAGGTTCCGGTGCGGGCGATTCGGCCGGCGGCGGCTCCGGTGCGGGCGCCTCCGAGGACGGCGGGGGCGGTGGCGTCACGGTCTCGGTGACCGTCGACGTCGCGGGCGGGGCCGGCTCGGCGGGCCGCGGTGTGGGTGCCTGTTGTTGCACCACCCGGGTGCGGGTCACCGGCGCGGGGGTCGCCGCGACCACCGGTCGCTGCACCGCGGGTGGCGGCGACGCGGGCGGGGGCGGTTCGGCCGGCGGCTGCGCGGCCACCGGTGCAGGTTCGGGTGCGGTGCTGATACTCGGGGTCGGTTCCGAAACCTGCACGGCCCCACTGTCGTTGACCAGCACCACGCCGAGGGCGCTGACTGCGCCGATCAGCACCACGCTCGCCGCGGCCATCGTCGCCAACGGTCGCCGATACCAGCGCAGCGCGGGTTCCACGGCGGCGTCCTCGGCCGCGAAGGCCACCGCCGGGCGCGCACTCGACAACCCGGTGTCTGGCGACTGGTCGTAGAGCTCGAGGCCCGCGAACTCTTCCTCGGCCTCCGGCTCCTGGGCCTCCGACCAGGCCAGCGCGGCAGGCTCGAGGGCCGGGGCCACGGCGACCGGGGCGGGCGCCGGCAGCGCCACCTTCGTCGCGGTGTCGTCGGCGGGGCCGCGCAGCGCGCGCAACGCCGAACCGGTGGCCGCGATCAGCGCCGGGCGCGGCGCGGTGATCACCGGCACCCGCAGGTGATCCGAGAGCGTGGTGGTGACGGCGGCCATGGCGGCCGCTCCGCCCACCGAGGCCACCGCACTCAGCGCCGCGGGAGGAATACCGTTGCGGGACAACGTGTCGTCGAGGACATCGACCAGGCCGGCCAGCGGCTCCCGCAGCACGGCATCCAGCTCGGGGCGGGTCAGGCGGACCTCGTCCCGAAACTCGGGCAGTTCCACCGGCATCGACGTCACGGCCGCGGCCGAGAGTCGCTCCTTGGCGCCGCGGCACTGCGCGCGCAGCCGCCACAGCGAGCCGATCGCCGAGGTGCTGTTGAGATCCACCGAGCCCGCGCCGGCGAGTTCGCCGATGACGTGGGTGAGCAGGGCCTGATCCACCAGATCACCGGAGAAGTCGGGATGCCGGACCGTCGGCCCCACCGGCGCATAGCCCCGGTCGGCGTCGACCAGGGTGATGCTGGTCCCGCCGCCCCCGAAGTCGCACACGGCGATGACGCCGCGGGTCGGCAGACCGGGGTCGTTCTGCAGGGCGGTGACCACGGCCGATACCTCGGAGAGCACCGCCGGGGGCCGTCCTCGCCACTCCGGCACCCGGGCCAGCGCCGAGGTCAGCGCCTGCACCGCCGCGGGACGCCAGTGCGCGGGGACGGCGACCGCCGCCAGTTGCGGAAGTTCTCGACCGCGGGTGGCCTCGTAGGCCGTCTGCCGCAGCGCCTCGGCGAGCACCCGCTCCGCGCGGTGACTGGTCCCGTCGGCGGCCAGCAGGCCCACCGGGTCCCCCACCCGGTCGACGAAGTCCGTGATCGTGCCGCCCCCGGCCGTCAGGACCGGCGCCTTGCGCACCGCGTTGTCCGATGTCACGGCCGCCAAGGCCGTGGTGCCGACCGACAGTCCGAGCGCCGGCCGTGTTGCGTCCCTCATGTCTCCATCCCGCGATTCCTCATTGGGAATCTCGGTTCCGGGCCCCGGACCGTTACGTCGGGGAATCCTTCGGCCGCCCCGTTCGTTGCCCACTCCATAGAATGTGAAGTCAAACCGGCTGCGGGCAACCTCGGCCCGAGGATGTCGAGGTGTCCAGCATGCTGGCGATAGGCGCCCCCAAGGGCCCTGGTGTCAGAGGGCGCCGGCGCCGTCGGCTCTATTTGACCGTCAGCTTCCCCCTCGTCCTGGTGGCGTCGCTGTATTTCGCCGATGTGATGTTGACCTCGGGAAAGGTGTCCCGCGGGGTCACCGCCGCCGGCGTTGAGCTCGGCGGACTGACCCCGGTGGCCGCCGAGCAGCGGCTCACCGAGGTCGTCGGCCCGCGCGCCGAGGAGCCGGTGCCCGTGACCCTGGGGACCGCCGAGGCCGAGGTGGACCCGCGGTCGATCGACCTGACCCTCGACGCCCCCGCCACCGTCGCGCAGGCGGGCCCGCAACCGTTGAATCCCTTCACCCGATTCACCTCGCTCTTTGCCGAGACCCCGATCGACGTCGTCTCGTCGGTGGACGCAGCCGCCCTGACCGAGGCCCTCGAAAACCTCGGGGACACCGTCGCCGAGGATCCCGTCGAGGGCTCCGTGCGATTCGTCGACGGCGAACCCGAGGCCGCGCAGCCGCAACCCGGCCGCCGACTCGACGTCCCGGCCGCCGCCGAGGTGTTCACCCGGGACTGGGCGACCGGCGACACCGTGGACCTGCCGATGGTGGAACGCCCCGCGCGCACGACCAGCGCCGAGATCGAGTCCGCCCTCAACGACGTCGCCATCCCGGCGGTGTCGGGGCCGGTCACCGTCGACGGCGACGACGACACCCGGGCCGTCATCTCCGAGGACGTCATCGCCGAAGCGCTGACCTTCCGCACCGAGGACGGCCGCCTGGTGCCGGAGATCGACGAGAACGTGATTGTCGAGGAGTTGCGCCCGCAGCTGGCAGAGTCGGAGGTCCCGCGCCGCGACGCCGACATCGACTTCGCGGCCAGCCCGCCGGTCAAGGCGCGCGAGCAGGCGGGCCGCACCGTCGACTACGACGCCACCCTGACCGATCTGCTCTCGATGCTCACCAGCACCGACGACCGCGAGATCACCGCCGAGTACGTCGACGAGCCGGCCACGTTCACCTTCGCGGAACTCGAGGCGCTCGGCCCCATCGAGGTCATCGGCGAGTTCGAGACCAGCGGCTTCTCCGGGGACTCCGGTCGCAACATCCGCCGCGCCGCCCAGCAGATCGACGGCATCGTGGTCCGGCCGGGAGAAACGTTCAGCCTCAACGACGCAACCAATCCGCGCACGTTGGCCGCCGGCTACGTCGAGGCCGGCATCATCCAGAACGGCAGGCCCGCGCGCGGGGTCGGCGGCGGGGTCTCCCAATTGGCCACCACGCTGTACAACGCCTCGTACTTCGCCGGCATGGAGGACATCGAGCACCACGAGCACAGCTACTACATCAGCCGCTACCCCGCCGGCCGGGAGGCGACGGTGTTCGGCGACGTGCTCGACGTGAAGTTCCGCAACGACGGTCCCACGTCGGTGCAGATCCAGACCCAGTGGACCTCGAGCTCCATCACGGTGCGCCTGGTCGGCATCAAGCGCTACGAGGTGACGTCGTCGCAGAGTGACCGCAGCCGTCCGACGAGCCCGCGGACCGTGCGGATCCCCGCCGGCGAGGCGTGCAGCGCCAGCAACGGCGGGCCGGGATTCACCATCACCGACACCCGCACACTGCGCGACATCACCACCGGACAGACCCGCACCGAGCCCCGCACGGTGGTCTACGACCCGATCCCCCGGGTGGTGTGCGGCGGCTGAGCCCCCACGGCAATCAGGCGATCCCGGTGTGGACTCAGCAAATTGTGCCGTAGGATTCGGCGCATTCGCTTTGTGCACTTCTGGGGGTTTCGGGTGGGGAAATCGTGTGGTCGGCATCGCGCTCAGCGCAGCCGTCGTTGGTCGGCGGGCGGCACCGCGGCCACGGTGGCCGCGGCCGGCGTCGCCGCGACGGTCGTCGGGCTGACGCCGACGCTGGTGGCGAGCCCGCAGTTGCTGGCGCAGACGTACTACCTGCGCGGCACCAACATCGGCGACGAGCCGACCGACGCCGAGTTCACCGCCTTCATGGGGCGGGTGTTCGCCGGCACCGCGACGGTGCCGCCCAGCGGTCCCCCCACCAAGATCGACTACAACGCCGGTTTCTGGCCGGTGTCACACGGCGGACTCGACGACCTGAAGTGGGATGCGTCGGTGTCCCAGGGCGCCGCGCTGCTGGCCGATGAGCAAATCGGCGACGGTGACGTGGTCTTCGCGTTCTCCCAAGGTGCGGTGGCGGCCTCGAAGTACAAGGGCGAGCATGCGAACACCGGCGCGACGTTCGTCCTCGTGGAGAATCCCAACCGCGCCAACGGCGGTGTCCTGTCGCGCTTCGCCGGGCTGAAGATCCCGATTTTGGATGTCACGTTCAGCGGGGCCACCCCCGACAACGGGGATCTGACCCTCGACATCGCCCGCCAGTACAGCGGTTGGTCGGACTTCCCCACCTATCCGCTGAACCTGTTGGCCACCGCGAACGCGGTGCTGGGCATCGTCTATCTGCACGGTCCGACGCAGCGGGTCGAAGATCTGGAAGCGCAACTCGCCGCGATTCCCACCGACGACCCCGACTACTACCAGCAGCACGGCAACACCACCTACTACCTGATCCCCACCGATCGGCTGCCGCTGCTGCGCCCGTTCGGTGGCATCGTGCCCGAACCGATCCTGGTCGCCCTCAACGAGCCGCTGCGGGTGCTGGTGGAAACCGGTTACGACCGAACCGATTACAGCACCCCGACCCGCGCGCAGCTGCTCCCGAAGATCGACCCGGTCGAGCTGACCCGTGACCTGGCCGACGCCACCGCGGCCGGCGTCGCGAAAGGCCTTGCCTCGGCCGGGATTTCCCCCGCGCCCGCCGCCACCGCGGACCAGGCACCGGATTCCTTGGCGGCGCCGGACCTCGGCGAGCGCAGCGAGGCACAGCAGGCGGCGACGACCCTGACCGCCGACGATGACGCCGGTGCCGGAGCCGGCGGCGGCGGCGAGACCGCGGAGACGCCCGCCGCCCGCAAGGCACCCGGGGCCAAGCTGCGCAAGGCCCTGCGCGACCTGGCCCCGAAGATCGGCGCCACGGCGGAACAGCGAGCCGAACGTAAGGCCGAGCGCGCAGCCAAACGCGAGACCGAGCGCGCCACCGCATCCGAGCAGTCCGAGGATCGGTCCGCGCCCGAGTCGGACGACAAGTCCGAACCCGCCGACCGCGAGGCGGGTTGATTCTTCCGCGCCCCGGGTACAGGCTTGTTCGGGCAGCCGAGAAAGCGACCCGATAAGGCCGGGTGATGAGGATGGGGCGACGAGCGGTCGCGCTCTGCGCTGCTCTGATCCTGCTCTTGACCTCGTGCGCCACCGGGAACCGCGTGGACCTCGGCGGCGGTGCGTCGAGCAACCTCATCGCCGGGATCGCCGGCGAACCCGACCAACTCGACCCGCACAAGACGACCGCGTACTTCTCGTTCGAGGTGCTCGAGAATGTCTTCGACACCCTCGTCGAACCCGACGCACAGTTGCGGATGCAACCGGCGCTCGCGCAGTCCTGGGAGACCGCACCGGACCAGCTGAGCTGGACGTTCCACCTGCGCCCCGGGGTGCGGTTCCACGATGGACGACCGTTGACCGCCGAGGACGTCGTGTACTCCTACCGCCGCATCATCGACGAGAAGCTGGCCAACGTCGACAAGTTCAGCGCCGTCACCGAGGTGTCGGCCCCCGACCCCGCCACCGTGGTGATCAACCTGAGCCGACCGACCCCCAACCTGCTGACCAACCTCGGCGGCTTCAAGGGGATGGCGATCGTGCAGCGCGAGAACGTCGAAAGCGGTGCCATCGCCACCCATCCCGTCGGCACCGGGCCGTTCGCGTTCGCGGGCGCCAAGAGTGGCGACTCCATCACCCTGAGCGCCAACCCCGACTATTGGGGCGGCGCCCCGCAGATCACCGGCGTCACCTACCGCTTCATCTCCGAGCCCTCCACCGCGCTGTCGGCGCTGCAGGCCGGCGAAATCGATTGGACCGACTCGGTTCCCACTCAGCGGGTCGAGCAGCTGCGCGGCGACGATTCGATCCGGCTCGAGGTCACCCCCAGCAACGACTACTGGTATCTGGCGCCGAATCAGGCCCGCGAACCCTGGAACGACGTGCGCGTGCGGCGGGCCATCGCCTACGGCATCGACCGGCCCTCGATCCTCACCGCCACCAGCTACGGCACCGCGGCCGCCAACCAGCTGGCGATCCCGGAGGGCAATCCCTGGCACACGCCGTACGACCGGTACCGCTTCGACCTCGACGAGTCCCGGAAGCTGTTGCAGGAGGCGGGGACCCAGCCCGGCGAGTTGGACATGCTGGTCACCAACGAGTATCCGGAGACCATCACCGCCGCGCAGATCATCGCCGCCAACCTGGCCCCGCTGGGCTTCACCGTCCGGATCCGGACCGTGGACTTCGCCACCTGGCTCGACGAGCAGAACCGCGGCAACTTCGACATGCTGATGATGGGCTGGCTGGGCAACATCGACCCCGACGACTTCTACTACGCCCAGCACCACACCGACGGCACGAGCAACGCGCAGAAGTTCTCCGATCCCGAGGTGGACCGACTGCTGGACGCCGGCCGGGTGGAGACCGACCCGCAGGCCCGCCGGGAGATCTACGCGCGGGCGGCCACCCGGATCGCCGACGAGGTCAGCTACATCTTCTTGTACAACCCGTCGGTCATCCAGGCCTGGAATCCCGAACTGAGCGGCTACGAGGCCCGCCGCGACGGCGCGATCCGGTTCCGCACGGCCCGATTCGGGGACACGTGACGCCGCTGCTGAGGTTTCTGACCCGGCGGGTGCTGTATTCGCTGGTGGTCCTGTTGGGCGTCCTGGTCCTAGTGTTCGCGCTGGTGCATCTGGTTCCCGGCGACCCGGTCCGCATCGCGCTGGGCACCCGCTACACCCCGGAGGCCTACGAGGCCTTGCGCACCGCCAGCGGGCTGGATCGGCCACTGCTGCAACAGTTCTTCGGCTACGTCGGCTCGGCGCTGCGCGGCGACCTGGGCGTGAGTTTCCGCAACGGCGATCCGGTGACGGTGACACTGCTCGAGCGGCTGCCGGCCACGGTCTCGCTGGGCCTGGTCGGCATCGTCATCGCGCTGCTCATCGCGATTCCGCTCGGGGTGTTCTCCGCGCTGCGGGAGGGCCGGCTCAGCGACGGGATCATCCGGGTGACAAGCCAATTCGGGGTGTCGGTGCCCGATTTCTGGATGGGCATCCTGCTGATCAGCCTGTTCTCCACGACCCTGGGCTGGCTGCCCACCTCCGGTTACCGGCCGCTGTTCGACGACCCGGCGGGCTGGCTGCGGCACATCGTGCTGCCCGGCCTGACGGTGGGACTGGTCGCCGGCGCCATCCTGACGCGCTACGTGCGTTCGGCGGTCCTCGAGGTCGCCGCGATGGGCTACGTGCGCACGGCACGGTCCAAGGGCCTGTCCCCCGCCGTCGTCACGAGGCGGCACATCATGCGCAACGCACTGGTCCCCATCCTGACCATCACCGGGATCCAGCTGGCGACCATCCTGGGCGGGGTGATCGTCGTCGAGGTGGTCTTCGCCTGGCCGGGTCTGGGCCGGTTGGTGTTCAACGCGGTCTCGGCGCGCGACTATCCGCTGATCCAGGGCGCGGTGCTGCTGATCGCGGTGCTGTTCCTGCTGATCAATCTCCTGGTCGACGTGTTGTATGCGGTGGTGGACCCGAGGATTCGGCTGTCATGAACCAACGCGTGTCCCCGTGGAAGTTGCTGCTGACCAACCCCATCACCGCGCTGAGCGTCGGCGTGCTCGTCGTCGTCGCGGTGATCGTGGTGGGCGCCGGCTGGCTGGCCCCGTACGGCATCAACGACATCGACGTGCCGAATGCGCTGCAGGGCCCGGGCCTGACGCATTGGTTCGGCACCGACGAGCTGGGCCGCGACGTGCTGTCCCGGGTGCTGGTGGCCATTCAGGCCTCGATGCGCATCGCGGTGATCAGCGTGACGTTCGCGGCCGTCGTCGGCGTGGCGATCGGCCTGCTGGCCGGATACCGCGGCGGCTGGCTGGATGCGGTGCTGATGCGTGTGGTCGACGTGATGTTCGCCTTCCCGGTACTGCTGCTGGCGTTGGCGATCGTGGCGATCCTGGGCCCTGGCGTCACCACCACCACGCTGGCCATCGGCATCGTCTTCACGCCGATCTTCGCGCGGGTCGCACGGGCCAGCACACTCAGTGTGCGCACCGAGCCCTACGTCGCGGTCTCGCGGACCATGGGCACCGGCGACGGATACATCCTCGGACACCATGTACTGCCCAACATTTCGGGACCGCTGATCGTGCAGACCTCGCTGTCGCTGGCGTTCGCGACGCTGTCCGAGGCCGCGCTGTCGTTCCTGGGGCTCGGCATCCAGCCGCCGCAGCCGTCGCTGGGCCGGATGATCTTCGATTCGCAGGGCTTCGTCACGATGGCGTGGTGGATGGCGGTGTTTCCCGGCGCGGCGATCTTCGTCATCGTGCTGGCGTTCAATCTGCTCGGCGACGGGCTGCGCGACGTGCTGGATCCCAAGCAGCGCACCCTGATCGAGGCGCGGCGGGCGGGGCGGGTCCGATGAGCGCGCCCGTGCTGAACGTCACCGATCTGCGGGTGCGCATCGGTAGGCGCGAGATCGTCGGCGGGGTGTCGATGTCCGTGGCGCGGGAGCAGACCCTCGGCATCGTCGGCGAATCCGGTTCCGGCAAGTCCATGACCGCGCTCGCGGCCACCGGTCTGCTCGACGCCCCCGGTGCCGTCGTCACGGGCAGCGCCGTGCTGGCCGGGACGCCGCAGACCCAACTGGTCGGCGCGTCGGCGCGGGTGCTGCGTGGTGTGCACGGCGGGCGCATCGGCTTCGTGTTCCAGGACCCGGGCACCTCCCTGAACCCGCTGCTGACGCTGGAGCGACAGATCACCGAATCGCTGGAGGCCCACCGGGGTTCGACCCGGCGCGGGGCGCGCTCGCGGGCGCTGGAATTGCTGGAGGCCGTCGGCCTGCCGGATCCGTCGGCGCGGCTGCACTCCTACCCGCATCAGCTCTCCGGCGGGCAGCGCCAGCGGGTGATGATCGCCATCGCACTGGCCTGCGATCCCGAACTGCTGATCGCCGACGAGCCCACCACCGCCCTGGACGTGACCACCCAGGCGCAGATCATCGACCTGGTGCGGGAGTTGCAGCGCGACTTCGGCACCGCCGTGGTGTGGATCAGCCACGACCTCGGGGTCATCGGGCAGGTCGCCGACGACGTCACGGTGTTGCAGGCGGGCGAGGCCGTGGAGCAGGCGCCGGTGCTCGACGTGTTCGACCACCCCCGGCAGCCCTACACCCGCGAACTGCTCGAGGCGCGGCCGCTGATCGGCGCCGACGGGCCCCCGCCCGTGGCCGAGGCTCCGGTGCTGTTGGAGGTCGCCGGCCTCGACGTGACGTTCACCGCCGAGACGCCGCGGGGCCGCTCCGATGTGCGTGCCGTCCAGGATCTTTCGTTCCGGATCCGCCGCGGCACCACCCTGGGCCTGGTCGGCGAATCCGGCTCGGGCAAGTCGACGGTGGCCGCGGCGCTGACCACCCTGGTGCGCCCCGCCGCCGGCACGGCGACGCTGGACGGCGTCGACGTGGCCGACCGGTCGATGCGCCGGCGGATCAGCATGGTGTTCCAGGATCCGTTCTCGTCGCTGAACCCGCGCCGGACGGTCGCCGCCGCGATCGCCGAGCCGCTGCGGGTGCACGGGCTGGCCGACGGCAAGCGGGGCCGCGCCGCCCGGGTCGGCGAGCTGCTCGAACTCGTCGGGCTCACACCGGAATTCGCGTCCCGCTATCCGCACGAGCTGTCGGGCGGTCAACGGCAGCGGGTCAGCATCGCCCGCGCCGTGGCCGTCGAACCCGATCTGCTGATCCTCGACGAGTCCACGGCCTCCCTCGACGTCTCGGTGCAGGACCGGGTGCTCGACCTACTGGCCGACCTGCAGCGCGACCTGGGCCTGACCTATCTGTTCATCGCCCACGACCTGGCGGTCGTGCAGCGGATGAGCCACGACGTGCTGGTCCTGCGCGACGGGCGCGCCGTGGAGTACCGGCCGGCCGCCGAGTTGTTCGCACACCCCGACGCCGACTACACCCGCGCGCTGCTGGCGGCGGTCCCCCCGGCGCGTCCGCGCGGCGCCGGCGCGGCATGAGAAGGTGCAGCGATGACTTCGTATCAGCCCCTGGGGTACCAGCCGCTGGCCGGCAAGGTGGCCCTGATCACCGGCGTCTCCTCGGGACTCGGCGCGGCGACGGCGAAACTGTTCGCCGAGCGCGGCGCCACGGTGTTCGGCATCGCCCGCGACGCCGAGCGGATGGCCGCGGTCTTCGCCGATGTCCCGGGCGGTAGGCACGCCTCGTTCGACATCGGCCGCCCGCAGGCGTGCCGCGACGCCGTCGAGCAGTGCGTGGCCGAGTTCGGTCGCCTCGATGTGCTGGTGAACGCCGCCGGGTACCACCAGATGCGGCACACCCTGACCATGACCGATCAGGACTGGGACGACGACCTCGCGGTCAACCTGACCGGACCGTTCCACCTGTGCCGGGCCGCCCTGCCGCACCTGCTGGCCGCCGGCGGCAACATCGTCAACGTGTCGTCGGTCGCCGGCCTCGAGGGCGAGGTGTACTCGTCGGGGTACTGCGCCGCCAAGCACGGCATCGTCGGCCTGACCCGCGCACTCGCCGTCGAGTTCACCGCCGAGCGGCTGCGGGTCAACGTCGTGTGCCCGGGCGGGATGTCCACGCCGCAGGTCACCGAGTTCGCCGCGCCCGAGAACGCGGACTGGAACCTGATCATGCGCATCGCCGCGCCCCGCGGAATGATGGACCCGGTCGACGTGGCCAAGGCCATCGCGTTTTTGGCCAGCGACGACGCCGCGGCCATCCACGGTTCGGTGTACCGAGTCGACAACGGCAAGGGCGCCGGCTGAGTAGCCTCGTGCCCATGGCAGCGTCGCGAGGTGTCGTCCGTTCCACAGCGACCGAGGCCAGCGCCGGGTTGGCCGGGTCGGTGGCCACCGCCCGCAGTGCGGGTGTCGCGGGCTCGGTCGCCACCGTCACCAGCGCCGGCGTCGTCGGCTCGGTGGCGACCGCCAGCAGCGCCGCGATCGCCGTCAGCGCCATGACCACGCTGTCATTCGCGATCCTCGGATGCATCGGCTGCGTGGGCTGTTTCGCCTGCCGCACGTGTGTGGCGTGTCTGGGCTGTGCCCGCTGCACCAACTGTGTCGGCTGCGTGGGCTGCTACAACTGCTCCGGCCTGCGCAACGCCGTGGGGCAGCGCAACGTCCACGTGTGACGAACCGCGGGTCAGCGGGCCTTCGCGGTTTCGGCGTGGCCGGCGTCGAAGTGGTCGGCGTCGAAGTGGTCGGCATGGAACAGGGCGTGGCTCAGCAGTCGCTGGACGTGCTGGTCGGCCGCCGAGTAGTAGACGAAGGTACCTTCGCGACGGCCCTTGACCAGGCCCGCCAACCGCAGCTTGGCCAGGTGCTGGCTGACCACCGTGGGCGCGACCTCGGCCAGTTCGGCCAGGCACGCCACTGACGACTCACCCTGCAGCAGCGCCCAGAGCACCCGAATCCGGGTCGGATCGCTCAGCATCCGGAACGTTTCGGCAGCCAGGTGCACCTGCTCCTCGTTCGGCATCTGGAAGTCCGGCAGCGACGTGTGCATGCCACCAGCTTACTGAGTGATCGTCTGCTCAGCTGCATTCGTACCTGCGTGCATTCGCAGGTACGCTTCCAAGGTGGTCATCGAAACGCCAGCGCTCGCGCCCGCCTCCGCCGTCGATCGCGGGCGGCGATCGAGCGCCTGGGAGCTCCCCGAGGTCCGGTGGGCGCAACTCGCCGCAGCACTGTTCCTCGTGGGCCTGCTCGCGCAACTGGCCGGCGCGCCCGCTCCGGTGTACTGGGCGTTGTACCTGGGCTGCTATCTGTCGGGCGGCTGGCAACCCGGGTTGGCGGGGCTGAAGGCTCTGCGGAACAAGGTTCTTGACGTCGATCTGCTGATGGTGGTCGCCGCGGTCGGCGCCGCGGCCATCGGACAGGTCTTCGACGGTGCCCTGCTCATCCTCATCTTCGCCACCTCGGGCGCCCTCGAGGCCGTGGCCACCAAGCGCACCGAGGATTCGGTGCACGGCCTGCTGGATCTGGCCCCCGAGACCGCGCAGCGGCTCACCGAATCCGGTGCGGAGCAGACGGTGGACACCGCGACGCTGGACGTCGGCGACGTCCTGATCATCCGGCCTGGCGAACGCATCGGTGGCGATGGCGTCGTCCTGGCCGGCGCCGGCGAAGTGGATCAGGCCACCATCACCGGCGAACCGCTGCCGGTAACCAAGCAGCCGGGCGACGAGGTCTTCGCCGGCACGGTCAACGGCACCGGCACCCTTCGGGTCCGGGTGTCGCGTCCGGCCGCCGACATGGTGATCGCCCGCATCGTCGCGATGGTCGCCGAGGCCAGCGCGAGCAAGGCCAGGATGCAGTTGTTCATCGAGAAGGTCGAGCAGCGGTACTCGGTGGGCATGGTCGCCGCCACCGTCGCCCTGTTCACGATCCCGCTGCTGCTGGGCGCGGACCTGGAGTCGACGCTGCTGCGCGCGATGACGTTCATGATCGTCGCGTCGCCGTGCGCGTTGGTGCTGTCCACGATGCCGCCGATGCTCTCGGCGATCGCCAACGCCGGCCGGCACGGGGTACTGGTGAAATCCGCGGTGGTGCTCGAAAAGCTCGGCACCATCACCCATGTCGCGCTGGACAAGACCGGCACCCTCACCGAGGGCGCCCCGCGCCTGGTACAGATCCGGCGGCTGGCCGGTATCGGCGCCACCGAACTGCTCAGGCTCACCGCTTCCGCCGAGCACCCGTCCGAGCACCCCGTGGCCCGCGCCATCGTGACCGCCGCGCGGGACGCCGACCTGGCGCTGGAGCCCGTCGCCGAGTTCAGCTCCGCCCCCCGGGCGCGGCGTCCGAACTCGCCTCGGCGACAAGGTGATCGAGGTCGGCAGCCCCGCCCTGCTCGGCGCCGACGACGCGCCGGCGCGGGAGATCGTCGGCGAGTTCGAGCGAGTCGGCCACACGGGCGTCGTCGTCCGCATCGACGGCACCGTCGTGGGTGTGCTCGGGCTGACCGACCGGGTCCGCGACGACGCCGCGGACGCGGTGGCCGACCTGACCGCGCTGACCGGGGCCCGGCCGATCCTGCTCACCGGCGACAACTCGCGAGCGGCGGCGACTCTGGCCGCCCAGTCGGGCATCACCGACGTCCGCGCCGAGTTGTTGCCCCAGGACAAACTCGCGGCGGTCACCGACCTGCAGGCGCACGGCGGCCGGGCCATGTTCGTCGGTGACGGGGTGAACGACGCGCCGGCCATGGCCGCGGCCACCGTGGGGGTCGCCATGGGCCGCACGGGCTCCGACCTGGCGCTGGACACCGCCGATGTCGTCATCACTCGCGACGATCTGTCGACCCTGCCGGCCGTCGTCGCGATGGCGCGCCGGGCGCGCCGGTTCGTGATCGCCAACCTGACCATCGCCGCGACGTTCATCGTCGTCCTGGTGGCGTGGGACCTGTTCGGGCATCTACCGCTACCGCTCGGAGTCGCCGGCCACGAAGGCTCCACCATCCTCGTCGGGCTCAACGGTCTGCGGCTTCTGCGCGGCGCGGCCTGGCCGGCGAGCCGAGAGCGGTGACTGCCCGACTCGGCGTTTCGCCGCAGATCAGCGCCCACCAGGTGAGGCAAGATGGCCAGCATGAACGCAGCGACACCACCGGCCGAATCCAAGGGCGTCCTGGTCTGGCTGTTCGGGCTGCCCAAGCGCATCCTGTCGCTGCGCACCATCGTGATCGCGGCGATGGCCGGGGTGATCGGCACCATCCTGATCATCGGCGGGTGGGTCTGGTTCGGCATCATCAACGACCAGTACAGCCAGCTCGACCGGCGCCTGGACTCGGTGAGCAGCCTGGGCGACTTCAGCAACATCCTCACCGCGCCGCCACCGTCGGCCGCCGATGACCCGCTCGAGGAGGGTGACCTGGTCCGCACCGCGCGCATCGGGCGGGTGACGGTCTCCACGCCCAGCAACGTGGTGCTGCCCGAGTTCGAGGACGGCTACACCAACACCACGATCGACGGCGTCGACTACCGGGTCCGCACCTTCCAGGTGGGGCCCGCGTCCATCGCGCTGGGTTCGCCGCTGCAGGAGACCCAGGACCGGATCGACGCGCTGCACACGCGGGTCATGCTCATCTGCGGCAGCCTGATCCTCACCACGCTGGTGGTGGGCTGGGTCATCTCGCTGGTGATGATCACCCCGTTCCGTCGGTTGGCCCAGCAGGCCCGCGCCATCAACGCCCAGTCCACGCCCGACGAGGTCCAAGTGCGCGGCGTGTGGGAGGCCGTGGAGATCGGCGAGGCCGTCGAGGGCATGCTCGACCGGATCGGCAAGGAGCAGGAACGCACCAAGGCCGCCCTCGAGTCGGCCCGCGACTTCGCCGCCGCGGCCTCGCACGAGTTGCGCACCCCGCTGACCGCGATGCGGACCAACCTCGAGGTGCTGTCCACCCTCGACATGCCCGCCGAGGCGCGCCAGGAACTCGTCGGCGACGTGATGCGCACGCAGAGCCGCATCGAGACCACGCTGTGGGCCCTCGAGCGCCTCGCGCAGGGCCAGCTGACCACCGCCGACGACTTCGTGCCGTGCGACATCACCGAGATCCTGGACCGCGCCGCGCACGACGCCG
Organism: Mycolicibacterium chitae; assembly: GCF_900637205.1. Taxonomy (NCBI): domain Bacteria; kingdom Bacillati; phylum Actinomycetota; class Actinomycetes; order Mycobacteriales; family Mycobacteriaceae; genus Mycobacterium; species Mycolicibacterium chitae. The sequence goes on along the minus strand of NZ_LR134355.1, from coordinate 1,925,474 downwards.
AACGCAGCTACCCCGATCTGCAGGTGTCGCTGGCCGCCACCACCACGGTGCTGATGGTCGGTCTGCCGGCCGGGTTGCGGCTGGTCATCGACAACGCGATCGCCAACGCGGTCAAACACGGCGGGGCCACCGAGGTGCGCCTCGATGCCATCAGTTCGGCCACCGGGGTGCAGATCACCGTCGACGACAACGGGTCCGGGGTACCCGAGGCCGAACGCGCCGAGGTGTTCGAGCGGTTCTCCCGCGGGTCGACGGCCTCGCGCTCGGGTTCGGGTCTGGGGCTGGCGTTGGTGGCCCAGCAGGCCGAGGTGCACGGCGGCACCGCGCGCCTCGAGCAGAGCGCGCTGGGCGGGGCGCGGCTGGTGCTGGATCTGCCGGGCGTGCAGTAACGAGAAGGTCACAGCCACCAAAGAGGTTGATAACGACGCGATCACGCGCGGCGCGCGTGTCGGGTCCGGCGGCGGTGCGCGGCTAACTTGCCGGTGTGACGGACGCACTCAGGACCACGACCCGCATGGCCACCGCCACCCTGTTGGCGGCGATGTTGACTGCGATGTTCCTCATCGTCGGGCCCGCCCCGCAGTCCCGGGCCGCCTCGCAGGTGGCCATCGAACTGCTCGATGTGCCGTCGCCCTCGATGGGCCGCAACATCCGCGTCGAATTCCTCGGCGGCGGACCGCACTCGGTGTACCTGCTCGACGGCCTGCGCGCCCAGGAGGACTCCAACGGCTGGAACATCAACACCGCCGCGTTCGACTGGTTCAACGGCTCCGGGATCTCGGTGGTGATGCCCGTCGGCGGCCAGTCCAGCTTCTACACCGACTGGTACCGCCCCGCGGCCGGGACCGCCGGCACCAGCACCTACAAGTGGGAAACCTTTCTGACCCAGGAACTTCCGGCGTGGCTGGCCGCCAACCGGGGCCAGGACCCCACCGGCAACGCGGTCGTCGGGCTGTCGATGGCCGGCGGGGCCGCGCTGACCCTGGCCATCTGGCATCCGCAGCAGTTCATCTTCGCCAGTTCGCTGTCCGGCTTCCTGAATCCGTCGAACGGCCTGTGGCCCACCCTGATCGGGCTCGCGATGAAGGATGCCGGCGGCTACAACTCGGTGGACATGTGGGGTCCGGCCGGCGATGTCGCCTGGAAGCGCAACGACCCGATGGTCAACATCAACCGGCTGGTGGCCAACCGGACCGCGCTGTGGATCTACTGCGGCAACGGCACCCCGTCGGACCTCGACAGCGGCAACGACTTCGGCACCAACTTCAGCGCGCAGTACCTGGAGAACATCACCGCGAGCACCAACAAGGACTTTCAGCAGCGCTACCTGGCCGCCGGGGGCCGCAACGCGGTGTTCCAATTCCCCACCAACGGCACCCACAGCTGGGGCTACTGGGGTTCGCAGCTGCAGGCCATGAAGCCCGACCTGGTGCGCATCCTGACCACGCCCACCCCGGCGCCGCTGCCCGCCCCCGCGCCCGCGCCCGCGCCGGGCCTGCCCGGAGCGCTGCCGCCCCCGGCCGCGGCACCGGCCGCCCCGGCGCTGCCCGCCGCGCTGCCGCCGGCGCTGCCCGTGGCCCAGCCGGTCGCCGCCATCGGATAGCCCAACTGCAGGGTACGACGGCCCGCGGGCAGTTATCGTGATCGTTACGGTAAGCCCGTTCGCAGCCTGCGGACCCGGAGAAGATTGGGGCGATTGTGCCCACCGAACAGAAGGTCACCTACTGCCGGATCTGTGAGCCGATGTGCGGCCTGATCGCCACGGTCGAGAACGACCGCCTGGTGTCGCTGCGCCCGGATCACGACCACCCGCTGTCCCGGGGCCGCGCCTGCCCCAAGGGCATCGCGTTCACCGAGGTGCAGAACGATCCCGACCGGGTGCTGACCCCGTTGCGCCGCCGGCCCGACGGCGGCTTCGAACCGGTGTCCTGGGATGTCGCACTCGACGACATCGCCGCGCGCCTGACCCGCATGCTGGCCGAGCACGGCGGTGCCGCGGTCGGCCAGTACTTCGGCAACCCGGCGGCGTTCGGCTACGCGGCCAGCATCTGGTCCGGGTTCTTCATGAAGCGCATCGGCGCCAACCACCTGTATTCGGCCGGCTCGCAGGACATCAACAGCCGGTATGTCGCCTCCGCCCTGCTCTACGGGGCGGCCACCCAGCTGCCGTTCCCGGACCTGCCCCGCACCGACTTCCTGTTCATGCTCGGCGCCAACCCGCTGATCTCACACGGCAGCGCGCTGCGCGTGCCGCGGGTCCGCGACGACCTGGCGGGCATCGTCAAACGCGGCGGGCGGGTCGTGGTCGTCGACCCCCGTCGCACCGAGACCGCCGCGGCCTACGAGCATGTCGAGGTCCGACCGGACTCCGATGCCTGGCTGCTGCTGTCGGTGCTGCAGGTCGTCTTCGCCGAGGGCCTCGAGGATCGGCGCGCCATCGCCGCGCAGTCCACCGGGGCCGAGACCCTGCGGGCGTTGTGCGCCGATTTCCCGCCCGAGGACACCGCGGCCCGCACCGGCGTGCCCGCCGACGTCGTCCGGGCGCTGGCCCGCGACTTCTGCACCGCCCGGACCGCGGTCGCCTACGGCCGCACGGGCGCCTGCCTGGGGCATCACGGCACCCTGGTGAGCTTCCTGATCGACGCGCTCAACGTGGTCAGCGGCAACCTGGACGCCCCCGGCGGCAGCCTGATGTCGCACACCGTGATCCCGCTGGAGGACATGGGCGAGAAGACCGGCGCGTTCGACTACGACACCAAACGCTCCCGGATCGGAAACTTCCCGGCCGTGCACAACACGTTCCCCGCCGCCGTCATGGCCGACGAGATCACCACCCCGGGCCCCGGGCAACTCCGCGCGCTGTTCGTGCTGGCCGGCAACCCGGTGCTCTCGGTGCCCAACAGCACCGCCCTCGACGACGCGCTGGGCAAGCTGGATCTTCTTGTGTCGCTGGACTTCTACGTCAACGAGACCAACCGGCACGCGCACTACATCCTGCCGAGCACCACCATGCTCGAGCGCGACGACCTGCCGATGGCGTTCGCGGCCTGCTGCCCGTCGGTGTACATCCAGTCCACCGAGGCCGTGGTCAAGCCCTACGGGCAGGCCCGGCAGGAGTGGGAGGTGTTCCAGGAGTTGGCCACCCGGATGGGGGTCTCCATGCTGGCGGCCGGGGCGATGGAGAAGCTCAACCCGGTGCTGCACTGGTTCGAACGGCGCGGCCTGCGATTCACCCCCCGACGGATGATGGATCTGCTGCTGCGCACCGGTCCCTACGGCGACCGGTTCGGCCTGCGCCGGAGCGGTCTGAATCTGAAGAAACTGCAACAACATCCGCACGGCATCCTGCTCGCCGAACACGCCCCGCACGGCGTGCTGCACAAGGCGGTGCGGCACAAGGGCGGCAAGGTGCGGCTGGATCCCGAGCAGATTGTCGCCGAGATCGGTCGGCTGGGACATGCGCCCGCCACCACCGCCGAGTTCCCGTTGCTGGCCATCGGCATCCGCGAGCTGAAGTCGCAGAACAGCTGGATGCACAACAGCCCCACCCTGATGAAGGGCGACCGCCGGCACCGGGCGCGGATCCATCCGCGCGATGCCGAGGCGGCGGGCCTGCGCGACGGCGGCCGGGTCCGCGTGGTGTCGGTCGACGGCGCCGTGGAGACCGAGGTGCTGATCACCGACGAGATCGGCCCCGGCACCGTCGCGATCCCGCAGGGCTGGGGGCACCGCGGCGGCGGCTGGCGGTTGGCCAACGCCAACCCGGGCGTCAACGTCAACGAACTGACGTCCAACCGGGCCGAGGACCTCGAGGTGCTCGCGGGAATGTCGGTGCTCAACGGGGTGGCCGTCCGGCTGGAGGCCGTGCCGCTGGTCGGCGACCTCGCCGCCGCGGCCAGCACGGTCGAAGCGCCATAGCGCCCGACCCCGCGCCCCGCGGCCGCCCAGGCCGTAAGGTCGACCCGTGACCCGACTCGACAGGTTCTTCGAGATCACCTCGCGCGGCTCGACGGTCGCCGGTGAACTCCGCGGTGGCGTCGTCACTTTCATCGCGATGGCCTACATCATCGTGCTGAACCCGATCATCCTGTCCGGCACCGCCGACGTCGCGGGCAACGAGCTCGGGTTCACCCAGGTCTCCGCGGTGACGTCGCTGGCAGCCGGCGTGATGACCATCGTGTTCGGGGTGGTGGCGCGGCTGCCGTTCGCGTTCGCGGCCGGGCTGGGCATCAACTCGTTCTTGGCGTCCTCGATCGTGGGCGTGGTGACCTGGCCCGAGGCGATGGGCCTGGTGGTCATCAACGGCCTGATCATCGTGCTGCTGGCGGTCACCGGCCTGCGCCGGCTGATCTTCGAGGCGGTGCCCATGCCGCTCAAGCTCGGGATCACCGCCGGCATCGGGCTGTTCATCCTGTTCATCGGCCTCGTCGACGCCGGCTTCGTCGGCTCCACCGGCCGGCCCTCTCCCCCGGTCGGCCTGGGCCGCGACGGCGCCGGCTCCATCGACAGCGTGCCGACGGTGGTGTTCGTCCTGACGCTGCTGCTCACCGGGATCCTGGTGGCCCGAAAGGTGCGCGGCGCCATCCTGATCGGGCTGACCGCCGGCACCGTCGTGGCCGTGGTGATCGAGGCGATCTGGCACCTGGGGTCGGCGACCGAGAACCCCGGCGGCTGGGGACTGTCGGTGCCCACGCTGTCCGGGTCGCCGTTCTCCATGCCCGATCTGGCGCTGATCGGCGAGTTCAGCTTCGACAGCGTCGGGCGGATCGGCATCCTGGCCGCGGTGATGCTGGTGTTCACGCTGGTGTTCACCAACTTCTTCGACGCCATGGGCACCTTCACCGGGTTGTCCCGGCAGGCCGGGCTGGCCGACGAGCGCGGCAACTTCCCGCGGCTGCGCGCGGCGCTGGTGGTCGAGGGTGCCGGCGCGGTGGTCGGCGGGGCGTCGTCGTCGTCGTCGAACACGGTGTTCGTCGAGTCCGGGGCCGGCATCGGCGAGGGTGCGCGCACCGGCCTGGCCAGCGTGGTGACCGGCGGATTGTTCCTGGCGGCAATGTTTTTGACGCCGTTGGCCGCGATCGTGCCGTCCGAGGTGGCCACCGCCGCGCTGGTGATCGTCGGGGCCATGATGGCCGCGAACCTGCGCGAGATCGACTTCTCGGACTTCTCGGTGGCGCTGCCGGTGGTGCTCACCGTCGCGGTGATGCCGCTGAGCTACTCGATTGCCAACGGCATCGGCGTCGGGTTCATCGCCTGGGTGGTGGTCCGCTCGGCGTCCGGCAAGGCCCGCGAGATCAGCCCGCTGCTGTGGATCGTGGCCGTCGGGTTCCTGCTCTACTTCGCGCGCGGTTGGATCGACGCGCTGGTGGGGGTCTGATCCCAGCTACACGGTGCTGGTCAACCGCTGCGCGAGCAGCGCCGCGAACTTGGCCGGGTCCTCGGGGATGTCCCCCTCGGCCAGAAGCGCCGTGCCGTAGAGCAATTCGGCCGTGTCGGCGAGCCGCTGCCCATGCGCCTCGTCGCCGCCGTCCGTGTGCGCCTTCTGCAGCCCCAGCACAAGCGGATGCTTCGGGTTGAGTTCGAGGATCCGCTTGCCCACCGGGACCTCCTGCCCGGAGGCCCGGTACATGCGCGCCAGCGCCGGGGTCATCCCGAAGTTGTCGGTGATCAGGCAGGCCGGCGACTCGGTCAGCCGGGTCGAGAGCCGGACCTCCTTGACGTGGTCGTCCAGCGTCTCCTGCAGCCAGGCCAGCAGGTCGGCGAAGTCCCGCTCGGCCTCTTGGCGCTCGGCCTCGTGTTCGGCCTTCTCCTCCTCGGAGTCCAGGTCCACCTCGCCCTTGGCCACCGACTGCAGCGGCTTGCCGTCGAACTCGTGCACCGTGCCGGTCCAGACCTCGTCGACCGGGTCGGTGAGCAGCAGCACCTCGTAGCCCTTGGCCTTGAACGCCTCGAGATGCGGTGAGGCCAGCAGCTGCTCGCGGGACTGCCCGGTGGCGTAGAAGATCTGCTCCTGACCGTCCTTCATCCGCTCGACGTACCCGGCCAGCGTGGTGCGTTCGGTGTCGTCGTGCGTGGAGTCGAACGACGCGATGCCCAGCAGCGTCTCCTGATTGTCGAAGTCCGACATCAGGCCCTCCTTGAGGACCGAGCCGAACTGCGTCCACAGCGTGGCGTAGTCCTGCGGCCGCTCGGACTGCAGGCTCTTGATCACCGACAGCACCTTCTTGGTCAGCCGGCGCCGGATCGCGGTGAGCTGCCGATCCTGCTGCAGGATTTCGCGAGACACGTTGAGCGACATGTCCTCGGCGTCCACGACGCCCTTGACGAACCGCAGGTACGGCGGGATCAGCTGCTCGCAGTCGGCCATCACGAAGACCCGCTTGACGTAGAGCTGCACGCCGACCTTGGCGTCGCGGCTGAACAGGTCGAACGGCGCGTGCGACGGGATGAACAGCAGCGCCTGATAGGAGAAGGTGCCCTCGGCCTTCATCGAGATGACCTCGAGCGGGTCGTCCCAGGCGTGGGCGATGTGCTTGTAGAACTCCTTGTACTCGTCCTCGGAGACCTCGGACTTGTCCCGGGCCCACAGCGCCTTCATGGAGTTCAGCGTCTGGGTTTCGATGGTGACCTGCTCCTCGCCGCCCTCCTCGGCGGGCGGGGTGCGCCGCTCGACCTGCATCCGGATGGGCCAGGCGATGAAGTCGGAGTACTTCTTCACCAGTTCCCGGAGCTTCCACTCCGAGGTGTAGTCGTGCAGTTGATCCTCGGCGTCCTCGGCCTTGAGGTGCAGGGTCACCGACGTGCCCTGCGGCGCGTCGTCGACGGTCTCGACGGTGTAGGTGCCGTCCCCGCTGGAGGTCCACCGGGTCGCGGCGCTCTCCCCGGCCTTGCGGGTGAGCAACTCGACCTTGTCGGCCACCATGAACGTCGAGTAGAAGCCGATGCCGAACTGGCCGATCAGCTCCTCGGAGGTGTCGGCCGAGTTGGCCTCCCGCAGCTTCTGCCGCAGCTCGCCCGTGCCGGACTTGGCGAGCGTGCCGATCAGGTCGACAACCTCCTCGCGCGTCATGCCGATGCCGTTGTCCCGGATGGTCAGGACGCGCGGCGGGCCCTGATCGACCTCGAGTTCGATGTGCAGATCGGACGTGTCGACGTCGAGGTCCTTGTTGCGCAGCGCCTCGATCCGCAGCTTGTCCAGCGCGTCGGACGCGTTCGAGATCAACTCGCGCAGGAACGAGTCCTTGTTGGAGTACACCGAGTGGATCATCAGATCCAGCAGTTGGCGGGCCTCGGCCTGGAATTCGCGCTGTTCTACCTGTGACGTCATCTCATCCCCATTCGACGACAAACCTGCAAATACCGACAACCGAAAGATCATAATCACCTCTGACGACGCGCAGCGGTACGCCGACCGGGAGTGGCCATGCAAGGGTTCCTTGATTGGTTCCTTGAACGGTTCATTGACAGCCCCCTCCTGACCCTGTTCTTCTGCGTCGGGGTCGGCAGCCTGTTCGGGCGTATCCGGTTCGGACCGGTGTCGTTCGGCCCGGCCGGCGCGCTGTTCGTGGCGCTGGCGCTCGCGGCCGCCGAGCCCGACGTCAGCCTGCCGCCGATCGTCACCACGCTGTCGTTGTGCCTGTTCTGCTACGTGGTGGGTATCGCGGCCGGCCCGTCGTTCATCAACGCGCTGCGCACGGGTTGGAAGCCGGTGGTGGTGTCGGTCGTCGCCATCATCGCGATGGCGGGCGCCGCCCTGGGCGTGGGCCGCGCCCTCGGCTTCGACATCGGCACCATCGCGGGCGCGTTCTCCGGTGCGGGCACGGCCACCGCCGCGCTCGGCGCCACCCAGCAGCAGCTCGCCGACGGCGGGACCATCCCGATCGAACCGGCGATCGGTTACGCCGTGGCCTATCCGATCACCGTGTTCCTCACCATCCTGGCCTGCTCGTACCTGGTCGGCGCCGGGCGCCGCAAGCCGACGGCCGAGGACCGCGAGACGATGCCGCCCATCGTGGTGCGCACGCTGGAACTGCTCGGCGATCCGAACCTGAGCGTGCACGGCCTGGAATCGCGCTACGAGACGGTGGTGTCCCGGCTGACCCGCGACGGACGGACCGTCGTCGCGCACGAGGCCGAGCGCCTGGTCGCCGGGGATCTGCTCACCATCACCGCGCGCGAGGACGTCGCCGACCGGCTGGTCAACGAGCTGGGCCGGGCCGCCACCCATGAACCTTGGCTGGACCGCCGCAGCATCGACTTTCGCCGCATCACGCTGTCCAACTCCGACTACATCGGACGCGAGCTGCACGAGCTGCGGATGGAGGAACGCTTCGACGCGGTGGTCAGCCGGGTCCGCCGCGGCGACGTCGACATTATCGCCGGCCCGGACCTGATCCTGCAGAGCGGCGACCGGCTCCGCGTGACGGCCCCGCGCGACCGGCTGGCCGAAATCACCAGGGATCTGGGCGATTCGGAACGCGCCGCCGGCGACATCAACGCCATCGGTCTGGGTCTGGGGCTGACGATCGGGCTGCTGCTGGCGTTCGTGGAGCTTCCGCTGCCCGGCGGCGGGACCCTGGTGCTCGGCACAGCCACTGCTCCGCTGATCGTGGGCCTGGTGCTCGGCGCGTTCGGGCGCACCGGTCCGGTGGTGTGGACGCTGCCCGGCAACGTCGCCAATACGCTGAATCAGTTCGCGTTGTTGGTGTTTCTCGCGGCGGTGGGCACCGGGGCCGGCGGCGGACTGGTCGAGGCACTGCAGGCCGACGGGATCGCGCTGGTGATCCTCGGCGGTGCGATCTCGGCTGTGCACGCGCTGATCTGCATCGTGGGTCTGCGCAGCGTGCTGGGGTACGGCACCGCGCGGGCGCTGGGCGGGCTGACCGGATCCCAGCTGAACCCGGCCCCGTACGCCTACGCCATGAACAGGGTGCCCGACCAGCGGGTGGCCCTCGGCTACGCCGTGTTGTTCCCGGTGTCGATGATCTTCAAGGTGCTGTTGGCCCAGCTGCTGGTGGTCTATTTCTGATCACCGCCTATGTTGGTCGGAGTGACCACCTGGAATCTCGATCAGCACGACGGCACGCTGACCCTGCTCACCGGCGTCACCGGGCGCGCCGCCCGGATGGGGCACCGACTGACGATCGCGATGGACTCCTGGCGGATCAGCGTCACCGGGGACGGAGACACCCCGACGTCCGCCCGCCTGATCGTCGACGTGGACTCGTTGCGCGTGCTCAGCGGCACCGGCGGGCTGACCCCGCTGACCGGGCCGGAGAAGACCCTGATCCGCGGCAACGCGCTGAAGACCCTGTCCGCCAAGCGGTTTCCCACCATCGAATTCGACGCGCAGACCATCACCGCGACCGACACCGGCTACCGGCTGGCCGGACCACTGACGTTGCACGGCGTCACCCGCGACATCGAGGTGCCGGTCGAGGTCACCGACGGTCGGCTCAGCGCCCGCGCCACGGTGTCGCACAAGGACTTCGGGATCCGGCCGTACAGCATGGCGATGGGGTCCATGAAGGTGGCCGACGAGGTGGTCATCGAGTTCAGCGCGGCGCTGCCCGCGCATTAGTCGAAGATCCCCACCATGCCCCACTAGCGCTGTGGCGCACAGGGTTTGCGTCAGCACAAATTTTTATCATCCACTCGGGCCATCGGTTGTGTTACAGAACATAGTTCGAGACATGCTTTCGCGACGAGGGAGATCCATGAGCAGGCCGGCCGGCAGCACGATGACGCGGTGAGCGCCCCCGCCGAGCAGACCCGCAAGCGACGTCTGCTGCTCGACCTCTCCCCGCTGCGGGAGAGCCCCGCGTTCCGCCGGCTGTGGCTGGGCAACACCCTGGGCAGCATCGGGCAGGAAATGACCGTGGTGACGGTGGCGCTGCAGGTCTATGCGCTGACTGGGTCCACCTTCGCGGTGTCCCTGGTCGCCGGGATCGCGCTGGGACCCATGATCGTCCTGGGCCTCTACGGCGGCACCCTGGCCGACCGGTTCGACCGGCGCAAAGTCGCGCTGACGGCCTCCGTGGTGTCCTGGGTGGCCATCGCCGTACTGGCGGCACACGCGGTGCTCGGCGGCACCTCGCTGTGGCTAATTTACACTGCGGCCACGGTGAATTCGGTGTTCGGCACCATCGGCGGGATCACCCGTCGCGCCATTGTTCCGCGGCTGCTGCCGCAACACCTGCTGCCGGCCGCCGGCGCGCTCAACGGCATCAACATGGGCCTGATGGCCACCATCGGCCCGCTGCTGGCGGCCGCAGCCGTCGGCGCGGGCGGGTTCCAGGCCGCTTTCCTGGTGGACGTCCTGCTGCATTCCGCGGCCTTTCTGGGGGTCTGGACGCTGCCGGCGCTGCGCCCGCTGGATGCGGTGGTCGGTACCTCGCTGCAGGCCATCCGCGACGGCCTGGGATTTCTGCGGCGGGCCCACAATGTGCGGTTCAGTCTGCAGCTCGACCTGATCGCGATGGCCCTGGCGCAGCCGCGGGTGTTGTTCCCCGCCCTGGGCGCGGTGACATTGGGCGGCGGGGTGGCCACGGTCGGGGTGCTGTCGGCGGCCTCGGCGTTCGGGACCGTGCTGGCATCGTTCTTCTCCGGTTGGACCGGGTCGGTCCGCCGACAGGGCCGGGCCATCCTGGTGGTCACCTACATCTACGCCGTCAGCATCATGGCCGGCGGCGTCGTGCTGCTGCTGGCGGTGCTGCACCCGCGCGGGGACGAGGCGAACATCGCGGCCATCGTTGGCCTGACGGTGACGTTGGCCATCGGCGGTGTGGCCGACAGCATTTCGGTGATCTTCCGGATGACCATCCTGCAGGCCGCGGTGCCCGATCAGCTGCGCGGCCGGGTGCAGAGCATCTTCTCCCTGGTCGTCACCGGCGGCCCGCGGGTGGGCGATGTGGTCACCGGTGCGGTGGCCAGCCTGGTGACGCTGTGGAGTCCGGTGCTCGCGGGCGGGGCGGCGATGATCGTGGTGATCTGGCTGGCGTCGCGCCGGGTGCCGTCGTTCGCCCGCTACGACCGGGACAATCCGCAGCCGTAGCTACTGCGGCGCGGGGCCTGCGAGATAGCGGGCGAACACCGGACGCAGCCACTGCACCAGGTCGGCGGTGTCCATCGCCACCAGCGGCGGCACCCCAACGATGTTGCGCGCCAGCACGATTCCGAGCACCTGCGAACCGACCAGGGCCGCGCGCTCGGCCGGGCGGTCGACGGCCGCCGCAGCCAAAGCCGGCGCCACCTGCTGGACAAAAACCTCCAGCAGCGTGTCGGCGGCAACCTTGTTGGTGGCCGCGGCGCGCAGCAGTGGGATGAACGCGCCGTCGCTGCCCCACACCTGCTCCAGCAGCGGCACCAGCGCGTCGGCGATGCGGTCGGGCGGGGTGTCGGACAGGTCCGGGAACGGGATCTCCAGGCGCGAAGCCTCGGCGAACAGGTTGGCCTTGCTGCCGAAGTAGTGCATCACCAGCGCGGGATCCACCTCGGCCGCGGCGGCCACGGAGCGGATGGTCGTGCGTTCGAAGCCGTGCGCGCCGAACTGTGCGCGGGCGGTCGCCAGGATCGTCGCACGGGTGGCATCGGCATCTCGGGTCTTGGTGGCCACCCCCGGAGTCTATTCAACAACTGTTGACATGCCCCGGCAGGCGCGCCTACCGTGGAATTCAACAAGCGTTGAATCGCGGAGGGAGTCCCCCATGATCAGCAACGATGCCGACGTGGTCGTCGTCGGCGCCGGACCCAGCGGCCTCACCGCCGCCGGCGACCTGGCGCGCCTGGGGCGCCGCGTCGTCGTCCTGGAACGCTGGCCCAGCGCGAACCCGTCGAGCCGCGCCTTCGCCACCATGGCCCGCACCCTCGAGGTGCTCGACGCCCGCGGCCTGGCCGACGACCTGCTCGCCGACTCGCACCGCGCCCCCGGGGTCACCCTGTTCGCGGGCGCACGCCTGGACCTGACCCTGCTGGAGTCCCAGTACCCGTTCGTGATGATCGCGCCGCAGACCAAGGTCGATGCCGCCCTGGCCCGCTACGCCGCCGAGCAGGGCGCCGAGGTTCGGCGCGGCTACGAGGTGACCGGCCTGGAGCAGGACGCGCACGGCGTGACGGTGCTCGCCCGCCGGGCCGACGGACACCAGGAGAGCTGGCGGGCGCCGTATCTCATCGGGGCCGACGGCGCGCACAGCACCGTGCGCGCCCTGGTCGGCGCCGACTTCCCCGGCGAGACCGTCTTGCGGTCGATGATCTTGGCCGACATCCGGCTCATCGACGGGCCCGCCGGCGGCGGGTTGACCGTCGGCAACACCGAGAACGTGCTGGGCTTCCTGGCCCCGTACGACGGGCACTGGTACCGCGCGATGGTGTGGGATCGACGCCACCAGTTGCCCGATTCCGAACCGGTGACCCGCGCCGAGATCGAACGCACCCTCACCGAGGCCATGGGCGCCGACTTCGGCGTGGCCGAGGTCGGCTGGACCTCCCGATTCCATTCGGACGAGCGACAAGTCGAGCACTACCGGCACGGCCGGGTGTTCCTGGCCGGCGACGCCGCGCACGTGCACTCGCCGATGGGTGGGCAGGGCATGAACACCGGAATCCAGGACGCGGCCAACCTCGCCTGGAAGATCGACGCGGTGCTCGGCGGCGCCGACGAGGCCGTCCTCGACAGCTATCACAGCGAGCGGCACCCCATCGGCAGGCGGGTGCTGCGTCAGTCCGGGCTGCTGGCGCGCGCGGTGACCCTGCACCTGCGGCCCGCGCGCTGGTTGCGGGATCTGGTGGTGCCCAACCTGCTTCGCGTCCCGCGGGTTCGCGCCGCGGTGGCCGGCAGTTTCGCGGGCACCACGCTGCGTTACGGCCGGCGCGGGCTGATCGGGCGCCGCGCCGCGGCGATCCCGTTGGTCGGCACCCGGCTCACCGAGTTACAACGCTCCCCCGGCTTCGTGCTGGCCCGCGAACGCGGCACGCGACCGGTCGCCGGTGCGCTGCGGCAGGCCGAACGCGCCGACGCGGGTCCGGCGGTGCTGATCCGCCCGGACGGCTACATCGCCTGGGCGGACACCGCCGCGGACACCGAGGGCTGGTCGGCCGCAATGCGGCGCTGGACCGGCCCGCGGCCGGGGCAAGCCCTCAGACCCACTCCGCGGAGTAATCCGTGCTCAACCAGCGGGCCGGGCGCATCCGGATGAGCACCGACGTCGGCGTGTTGTTCTGCGTCGCGAACGCCGCACCGGCCTCCTCGCCCAGGTAGCGCACCGCGAGGGCGCGGACCACCTCGTCGGCCGCGGGCTCCACCCCGGTGACCTCGCCCTCGGCCGTGACGTACTTGTACGGGGGCTGCTCGTCCTGGACGGTGATGGCGAACCGGCCGGCGGCCGCGATCAGCTTGTGCTTGATCGACTCCCGCTCGGTCCACAACAGCACCTCGCCGCCCGGCTCGTAGCCGTACCAGATGGGCACCGCCAGCGGGGCCCGGTCGGGCCGCTCCACCGCGATCACCCCCACGTGCACGCCGGCCAGATACTGCTCCCGTTGATCCTTCGACATGGTCGCCATGTCGGCGACAACCCCGCGGACTCGCCGGGTTATTCCAGCGTGCGGCAGGATGACGGCCGATGACCGACGACGCCCCCGCCGTGTCCCGGCGCCGCCACGCCGTGCGGCTGCTGGTGTTCTTCGCGTTCCTGTTCGCGTTGTTCTACGCGGTGGCCATCGCGCGGGTCATCGACGTCGAGGACGTCCGTGGCTTCATCGCCTCCACCGGTCCGGCCGCGCCCCTGGTCTACGTCGTGGTCTCGGCACTGCTGGGGGCGGTCTTCGTGCCCGGGCCCATCCTCGCTGCCGGCAGCGGCTTCCTGTTCGGACCCCTGCTGGGCACCTTCGTGACCCTCGGCGCGACGGTGGGCACCGCGACCGTGGCCAGCCTGGCCGGGCGCCGCGCCGGCCGCGACAGCGCGCGGGGTCTGCTGGGCGCCGAGCGCGCCGACCGGCTCGACGCGCAGATCGAGCGGCGCGGCCTGTGGGCCGTCGTCGGCCAGCGCTTCATCCCGGGCGTCTCCGACGCCCTGGCCTCCTACGGGTTCGGCGCGTTCGGGGTGCCGCTGTGGCAGATGGCGGTCGGCGCGTTCATCGGCTCGGCCCCGCGGGCGTTCGTCTACACCGCGCTCGGCGCCTCGATCGGCGACCTGTCGGCGCCGCTGGCCTACACCGCCATCGCCGTGTGGTGCGTCATGGCGATCATCGGGGTCTTCGCCGCCCGCAGCGGCTACCGGTCCTGGCGACGGTCCCGGGCGACCACGACCGACGGCTAGACTCGACCCGGCTGCGACGGCGATCCGGCGCGTGCGCGGAGGTCCGGGCTGGCCGTTTCGGCATACCGAGGGCCCCGGTCGGCACCGCCGTCTGGTATTAGTAGTCGTACTAACAGATCCGGAAGTGCCGAATTCGCACTGGCGATTCCCCGACCGACCACGGGTGGTTTTTTACTGATGGCCGATACCGGCACCAGCACGGAGTTTGCGGCCCAGTGATGTCTGCATGAGCGCGATCATCCCCGGCGCGGCCGCCGGTCCCCCCGGTACCCCACCGCCCCCGGAGCAGGAGAAGCGCCGCGGGCTGGCCAAGTGGCTGCGCACCCTCGCCGTCCCGGTGATCATCGCCTGGGTCGCGTTCGTGGCCCTGCTGAACATGACGGTGCCGCAGCTCGAGGTCGTCGGGCAGATGCGCTCGGTGTCGATGAGCCCGGACGACGCCCCGTCGGTGATCGCCATGAAGCGCGTCGGCGAGGTCTTCGAGGAGTTCAAGTCCGACAGCTCGGCGATGATCGTCCTCGAGCACGAGCACGCCCTCGACGACGCGTCGCACTACTTCTACGACGACATGATCGACAAGCTCGAGGCGGACACCGAGCACGTCGAACATGTCCAGGACTTCTGGGGCGACCCGCTGACCGAGGCCGGCGCGCAGAGCCCCGACGGCAAGGCCACCTACGTGCAGGTGTACCTGGCCGGCAACATGGGCGAGGCGCTGGCCAACGAGTCGGTCCAGGCCGTCACCGAACTGGTCGAGGGTCTCGAGCCGCCCCCGGGCCTGACGGTCTACATCACCGGTAGCTCGGCGCTGGCCAACGATCAGCAGATCTCCGGTGATCGCTCCGTGCGCGTCATCGAGTCGGTCATCTTCGTCGTCATCATCACCATGCTGCTGCTGGTGTACCGGTCGATCATCACCACGGTCCTGGCGCTGGTCATGGTGGTGCTGAGCCTCACCTCGGCCCGCGGGGTGGTGGCCTTCCTCGGCTATCACGAACTCATCGGACTCTCGACGTTCGCCACCCAGCTATTGGTGACCTTGGCGGTCGCGGCCGCCACCGACTACGCGATCTTCCTATTCGGGCGATATCAGGAGGCCCGCACCAACGGCCTGGACCGCGAGTCGGCGTACTACGACATGTTCCACGGCACCGCGCACGTGGTGCTGGCCTCCGGTATGACGATCGCCGGGGCCATGCTGTGTCTGAGCTTCACCCGGCTGCCCTACTTCCAGACCCTGGGCATCCCCATGTTCGTCGGCATGGTCGTGGTGGTCGCCACCGCGTTGACGCTGGGACCGGCCATCGTCACCGTCGCGACCCGCTTCGGCAAGATCCTCGAGCCCAAACGCGCGATGCGGATCCGGATGTGGCGCCGCATCGGCACCATCGTGGTGCGCTGGCCCGGCCCGGTGCTGCTGGCCACCATCGCGCTGTCGTTGATCGGGCTGCTGACCCTGCCGGGTTACCAGACCAACTACAACGACCGCAATTACCTGCCCAAGGACCTGCCCGCGCAGGAGGGCTTCTCGGCGGCCGAGCGGCACTTCTCGGCGGCCCGGATGAACCCCGAGTTGCTCCTCATCGAGACCGACCGCGATCTGCGCAACCCGGCCGACTTCCTGGTGATCGAGAAGATCGCCAAGGAGGTGTTCCGGGTGCCGGGCATCGGCGAGGTGCAGTCCATCACCCGTCCGGAGGGCGAGCCGCTCGAGTTCTCCACCATCCCGGCCCAGATGGGTCAGGGCGGGATCTTGATGGACATGAACCGCAAGTACCTGATGGACCGCATCGACGACATGCTGGTGCAGGCCGACGACATGCAGACCAACATCGACACGATGGACCGCATGGTCGAGCTGATGACCGAGATGGCGGCGACCACCAGCAGCATGGTCGGCAAGACCCACACCATGGTGGACAACCTGGTCGAATTGCGGGACCACATCTCCGATTTCGAGGACTTCATCCGGCCGATCCGCAACTACCTGCACTGGGAACCGCACTGCTACAACATCCCGATGTGCCAGTCGATGCGCTCGGTGATGGAGGCCATCGACGCCACCGACGTCATGACCGCGCAGATGGAGGAACTGCTGCCGGACATGGATCGGCTCAACGAGCTGATGCCGCAGATGATCACGCTGCTGCCCGCGCAGATCGACTCGATGCGCAACATGCGCACCACGATGCTGACGATGTACCAGACCCAGAAGGGTCTGCAGGACCAGATGGCCGCCCAGCAGGAGGGCCAGACGGCGATGACGCGGGCGTTCAACGACGCCAAGAACGACGACACGTTCTATCTGCCGCCGGAGATCTTCGACAACGAGGACTTCAAGCGCGGCATGGAGAGCTTCATCTCACCGGACGGAAAGTCGGTGCGGTTCATCATCTCTCACGACGGTGACCCGCTGACGCCGGACGGCATCAAGATCATCGACGGCATCAAGCTGGCCGCCAAGGAGGCCATCAAGGGCACCCCGCTGGAGGGCTCGAAGATCCAGGTCGCCGGCACCGCCGCGGCGTTCAAGGACATGCAGGAGGGCAACAACTACGACCTGCTGATCGCCGGCATCTCGGCCATCTGCCTGATCTTCATCATCATGCTGCTGATCACCAGGAGCCTGGTGGCCGCCGCCGTCATCGTCGGCACCGTGCTGCTGTCGCTGGGCGCGTCGTTCGGCGTGTCGGTGTTGGTGTGGCAGCACCTGATCGGCATCGAACTGCACTTCATGGTGATGGCCATGGCGGTGATCGTGCTGTTGGCCGTCGGCGCGGACTACAACCTGCTGCTGGTCGCCCGCCTCAAGGAAGAGGTCCACGCCGGCATCAACACCGGCATCATCCGCGCGATGGGCGGCACCGGGTCGGTGGTGACCGCGGCCGGGTTGGTGTTCGCGTTCACGATGATGTCGATGATGGTCTCCGAGATGGTGGTCGTGGCCCAGATCGGCACGACGATCGGCATGGGCCTGATGTTCGACACGCTGGTGATCCGCGCGTTCATGACGCCGGCGATCGCGGCGCTGATGGGCAAGTGGTTCTGGTGGCCGCAGCGGGTGAAGCAGCGACCGTCGCAGGGCGCGATCACCCGGCTCGCGACCAAGAACAACTGAGCGCACCGAAATCGCGAGATCACCTACGGTGGTGCCATGAAATACCTCGAGGTGGATGGGCTCGGTCAGGTCAGTCGGATCGGACTGGGCACCTGGCAATTCGGTTCCCGGGAATGGGGTTACGGCGAGGGCTACGCCGCCGGGGCCGCCCGCGACATCGTGCGGCGAGCCCGCGAACTCGGCGTCACGCTGTTCGACACCGCCGAGATCTACGGGTTCGGCAAGAGCGAACGCATCCTGGCCGACGCGCTCGGCGAGGAACGCTCCGAGGTCGTGGTGGCCAGCAAGGTCTTCCCCGTCGCGCCGTTTCCGGCCGTCATCAAGCAGCGCGCCGAGGCCAGCGCCCGGCGGCTGCGGCTCGAGTCCATCCCGCTGTATCAGATCCACAAGCCCAACCCGGTGGTCCCCGATTCGGTGATCATGCCGGGAATGCGGGAACTGCTGGAGACCGGGCGCATCGGTGCGGCCGGCGTCTCCACCTACACGCTGGAGCGCTGGCGCAAGGCCGATGCCGCACTGGGCTTTCCGGTGATCAGCAATCAGGTGCACTTCTCCCTGGCCAATCCGCAGCCCCTCGATGACCTGGTGCCCTTCGCCGAGCAACACAACCGGATGGTGATCGCCTACAGCCCGCTGGCCCAGGGCCTGCTCGGCGGCAAGTACGGCCTGAACAACCGGCCCGGCGGGATCCGGGCCACCAACCCGTTGTTCGGCACCGAGAACCTCGCCCGCATCGAGCCGCTGCTCAACGTGCTGCGTCAGGTCGCCGACGACGTCGACGCCAAACCCGCGCAGGTGGCGCTGGCCTGGCTGCTTCACCTGCCCGGCGTCGTCGCCATCCCGGGGGCCTCCAGCGTCGAACAACTCGAATTCAACGTTGCCGCAGCCGAAATCGAGCTCAGCGCGGAAGCGCAGGCCGCGCTGACGGCGGCGGCGCGCGCCTTCCACCCGGTCTCGGGGGCGCGCAGCATGGCCAATCTGCTGATGGAGAAGATCGGCCGCCGCTGAGGCCGACCTACACCCCGCGTTCGATCGGCAGGCGCCCGGAGTCGACGGCGGCCAGCAGCGCCGCGTGGTCGGCCTCGGTCTGATCGGCGTAGCGGCGCGCGAACTCGCACAGCGCGTCGTCGACCTTCTCCGAGCGGCCCAGGTAGCCGGCGATCATCGACGCGCCACTGGTGCGGGCGTGCCCCTTGGCGAGCAGTTGGCCGACGACACCGGCGTAGTCGATGAGCGCGACGGGGTCCATGGAGTCCAGGGCGATGCTGCCCTTCATGTTGCGGAACTGGCGCACGTAATACTGCAGGCCATCGACGGTGGTCCAGCCCAGCAGCGGATCGCTGACCGTCTGCAGCGCCTGCTGGTACTCGACGACGCGCTGCCCCTGATGCGCGTGCCAGGCCGATTCGCCGTGCACGTAGCGGGCCAGCACCGAGCGCCGGGCCTGCTTGAGCTGAAGGAACACCACGTCCTCGGGCGAGGACCCCTCCAGTAGCGCGACATAGGCGCGCAGCCCGACACTGCCGACGCCGACCACCTTGTGCGCGACGTCCAGCAGCGTGTAGCCGCCCAGCACGCGACGCCAATGCGTGGAGAGGGTCTGCAGATACTCGTCGAGCGCCACGGCCAGGGCCTCGGCCTCCCGGTCCGGCAGCCGGGTGATCAGCGGGGGTTCCTCGACGATGCGGCGCACCCCGTCGACTTCCTGGGTGAACCGGGGCAGCGCGCGGTCACTGGTGCGGTTGCGGGCCCGCCGCGCCGAGCGGCGCACCTCCTCGGCCAGAGACTGCGCCGTCTGCCCCGCCAGCCGCTCGACGTCGAGGCGGGTGAAGGACCGGGAGAACAGCGGCTCGTCGGCCAGCCGGCGCAGCTCGAGCCGATACGAGGTGACACACGAGCGCACCGCGGCGCCGCAGTCGTCCTCGGCGGCGCCGTTCTGCCGGCCGGCCACCCAGATGCTGGCGACCAGCCGGCGCAGGTCCCATTCCCAGCCGCCCGGGTGGGCCTCGTCGAAGTCGTTGAGGTCGAGCACCAGGTCGCGCTCCGGGGAGGCGTAGAACCCGAAGTTGCCCAGGTGTGAGTCGCCGCACACCACCGGGGTGATGCCGGTCGCGGGCAGCCGGGCCACATCCTCGGCCATCACCACGGCGCTGCCCCGCAGGAAGCCGTACGGCGAGGCGGCCATCCGGCCCACCCGCACCGGGATCAGGTGTGGTTGGCGGCCATGATGATTGAGCTCGATGAGCCGGATGGGGTCGGGGCGATCCGGCGGCGGCTCCCAGGCGGCCAGCTCGTGGCGGTGCACCCGGTCGCGCAGGCTCTTGCCCAGCGCGTACCGCTCGGCACGGGTCACCGGACGCTGCAGCAGTGAGTGGTAGGCACTGCTGTCGGTGTCGGCCAGCACGGTGTGCCTGATCGGTGGACGCCCCGGCGCGGCGCTGCTCACTGTCCGACCACCTCCTGCTGTGGGTCGATTCGGTGGCTCCCATGTTGCCACCGTCGGGTCACCGCGTGGCGCTCGACTGCCGCCACGGTCGTCGTCGACCAGTTGACGGCGGCGCGCGGCCCGAATCGGGCGGCAGCAAATCGCCGACGGCCTAGGCTGGTTGCTATGTCCGACCAGGGTCCGCAGCGCCGAGCAACAGTCGCCAAGCTGGCGCTGTACTGCGTGCTCGCCGGGTTGCTGGTGGCCGCGTTGGTGTTCCCGTTCGCCGGGGCCGCGGGCCTGGTCGCGATGCGCGTCTCGGACTCGGTCAGCGAGGACTCCACCAAGATGGTGCAGGGCGAGGTGCCCGTCGTCACGACGATGGTCGACGCCGCCGGTAAGCCCATCGCCTGGCTGTATGCGCAGCGCCGTTGGCCGGTGCCGACCGCGCGGATCGCCGACACCATGAAGCTGGCCATCGTCTCGATCGAGGACAAGCGCTTCGCCGAACACAACGGTGTCGACGTGCAGGGCACCCTGACCGGTCTGATCGGTTATCTGCGCGACGACGAGGACACCCGCGGCGGCTCGACCATCGAGCAGCAGTACGTCAAGAACTACAACTTCCTGGTCGACGCGCAAACCGATGCCGAGCGGCGCGCGGCCATCGAGATCACCCCGGCGCGCAAACTCCGCGAGATGCGCGCGGCGATGGCGCTGAACAAGGCGCTGCCCAAGCCGGAGATCCTGACCCGCTACCTGAACCTGGTGTCGTTCGGCAACGGCGCGTTCGGCGTGCAGGACGCGGCGCGCACCTACTTCGGGGTCAACGCCGCGGACCTGAA
The DNA here is from genome assembly GCF_900637205.1 of Mycolicibacterium chitae. Lineage (NCBI taxonomy): Bacteria > Bacillati > Actinomycetota > Actinomycetes > Mycobacteriales > Mycobacteriaceae > Mycobacterium > Mycolicibacterium chitae. Next base: position 1,904,771 of record NZ_LR134355.1, on the reverse strand, counting down.
CTGGCCGCAGGCGGCGCTGCTGGCCGGGATGGTGCAGTCCACCAGTGCACTCAACCCCTACACCAACCCCGAGGGTGCGCTGGCGCGCCGCAACGTCGTGCTCGACACCCTGATCGACAATCTGCCCGAGCGCGCCGAGGAACTGCGCGCGGCCAAGGCCGAACCCCTGGGGGTGCTGCCCAATCCGCGGCCGCTGCCGCAGGGCTGCATCGCCGCACGGGATCGGGCGTTCTTCTGCGAGTACGCGCTGCAGTATCTGGCGCGCGCCGGGCTGCGCAAGGAGGACGTGGCGCGCAACGGCTACCTGATCCGCACCACCCTGGATCCCAAGGTGCAGGACAGCGTCAAGCGCGGCGTCGACTCGGTGGCCGCCCCGGACCTCGACGGCGTGGCGAGCGTGATGAGTGTCGTACAGCCCGGCAAGGACGCGCACCGGGTGTTGGCGATGGTCGACAACCGCACCTACGGGCTGAACCTGAAGCGCAACGAGACCGTCCAGCCGCAGCCCTATTCGCTGGTGGGCGACGGCGCCGGGTCCATCTTCAAGATCTTCACGGCCGCGGCGGCGCTGGATCTGGGGATGGGCATCAACGCGGACCTCGATGTGCCGCAGACGTTTCAGGGCAAGGGCCTGGGCAGCAGCTCCTCGCCCGGCTGCCCGCAGATGACGTGGTGCGTGCGCAACGCCGGCGGGGCCAGTTTCCGGAGCCCGATGAATCTCACCGACGCGCTGGCCAAGTCCCCCAACACGGCGTTCGCGAAGCTCATTTCGCAGGTGGGGGTCTCCCCCGTCGTCGACATGGCGGTGCGGCTGGGGCTGCGCTCCTACGCCGAACCGGGCACCGCGCGGGCCTACGACCCGGACAGCAACGAGAGCCTCGCCGAGTACCTCAAGCGGCAGAACCTCGGGTCCTTCACGCTGGGCCCGGTGGAGGTCAACGCGCTCGAGCTGTCCAACGTCGGGGCGACGCTGGCCTCCGGCGGGGTGTGGTGCCCGCCGACGCCGATCGACAAGATCTTCGACCGCAACGGCCGCGAGGTGGCGCTGGAGACCCCGGCCTGCGAGCAGGCCGTCCCCGAGGGGTTGGCCAACACCCTGACCGTCGCGCTCAGCGAGGACCACACCGGCGGAACCGCCACGGCGGCAGCGGGTTCGGTGGGCTGGACCCTGCCGATGTCGGGCAAGACCGGCACCACCGAATCGCACCGGTCCTCGGGTTTCCTGGGCTTCACCAACCAATACGCCGCCGCCACCTACATTTTCGACGACAGCCCCAACCCGTCGGGGATCTGCTCGTACCCGCTGCGCAAGTGCGGCGGCGGCAGCCTGTACGGCGGCAACGAGCCGGCCCGCACCTGGTACACCGCGATGAAGCCGATCGCCGAGGAGCTGGGCCCGGTGCGGTTGCCGCCCACCGATCCGCGCTACGTCGACGGCGGCGCCGGCAGCGAGGTGCCGTCGGTGACCGGTCTGAACCTCGACGCGGCCCGGAAGCGGTTGATCGACGCCGGTTTCCGGGTCGCCGACGAACCCACCCCGGTCAACAGCTCGGCGTCGCGGGGCACGGTGGTGGGGACCACGCCGAAGGGCAAGACCATCCCGCGCTCGATCATCACCATCAACACCAGCACCGGCATCGCTCCCGCACCGGTGTACCAGCCGCGCTACGACCGGCCCTCGGGCCCGCCCCCGCCGCCCGAGGCGCCGCCACCGCCGGCCACGCCGCCGCCGAACATCATCGAGATTCCGGGCCTGCCGCCGATCACCCTGGCGCCGCCACCCCCGCCGCCGGCCCCGGCTCCCCCACCTCCGCCGCCGGTCGCACCCCCGCCGCCACCGCCGCCGATGTGAGGTCCAGTCCGGCGTTGCGCTGAAATCCCGCCGATGATCGTGTTACATGGCGGTGTGGCACAAGCAAGTCGCAGTCGGGTGATATCGGCCCAGCCGCAAGCAATCTGGGATGTCTTGGCCGACTTCGGGGAACTGAGTTCCTGGGCGGACGGTATCGACCACTCCAGCGTGCTGACGGCACACCCCGACAATGTGGGCACCAGCCGTCGGGTGCAGGTGGGCCGCAACACGCTGGTGGAGACCATCACCGTGTTCGAGCCGGCCAACACCCTGGCCTACGACATCGAGGGCCTGCCGCGCTGGCTGGGCACGCTGGAGAACCGGTGGACGCTGCGGCCGTCCGGCGGGGCCACCGAGGTGACGGTCACCAGCACCATCACCAAGGGTTCCGGCCCGCTGGCGCGGCTGCTGGAGCGGATCGTGGGCGTCGTGATGGCCAAGCAATCCGACGCCATGCTGGCCGGGCTGGACCGCCGAGTAGGAGGAGCGACGTGACCGACCGACCCGACATCGTGATCCTGATGACCGACGAGGAGCGCGCGATCCCGACGTACGAGTCGGACGCGCTGCTGGCGTGGCGGCAACGCGTGCTGGGCGGGCGACGTTGGTTCGACGAGAACGGCGTCAGCTTCGCCCGGCATTACACCGGCTCGCTGGCGTGCGTGCCGAGCCGCCCGACGCTGTTCACCGGTCAGTACCCGGATCTGCACGGCGTCACCCAGACCGATGGGCTGGGCAAGCGGTACGACGATTCTCGGCTGCGGTGGCTGCGCCGCGGCGAGGTGCCGACGCTGGGCAACTGGTTCCAGGCGGCCGGCTATGACACCTATTACGAAGGCAAATGGCACATCTCGCATGCCGACATCGAGGACCCCGCCACCGGGGAGATCCTCGCGACCAACGACGACGACGGCGTGGTCGACGAGGCGGCCGTGCAGGCGTACCGCAAGGCCGACCGGTTGGCGCCGTTCGGCTTCTCCAACTGGGTGGGACCCGAACCCCACGGGGCGCCGTTGGCCAACAGCGGATTTCGCCGCGACCCGCTCTACGCGGAGCGGGCCGTGGCCTGGCTGCAGGACCGGTATGCCCGTCGGCGCGCCGGCGACGCCGCGGCACTGCGGCCGTTCCTGCTGGTGGTCAGCTTCGTCAACCCGCACGACATCGTGCTGTTCCCCACCTGGGCGCGGCGCAGCCCGCTGGCGCCGGCGCCGATGTGGGAGCCGCCGCCGGTGGCACCGCCGCCGACCGCCGACGAGGATCTCCGCGACAAGCCGGCCGCCCAGATCGCCTACCGGGAGACCTACTACTCCGGCTACGGCCCGGCCGCGGCGGTGCGTCGCACGTATCAGCGCAAGGCGCAGGAGTACCGCGATCTGTACTACCGGCTGCACGCCGAGGTGGACGGGCCGCTGGACCGGGTGCGCCGGGCGGTCACCGACGGCGGGTCCGAGAACGCCGTGCTGGTAAGGACTTCCGACCACGGCGAGCTGCTGGGCGCGCACGGCGGTCTGCATCAGAAGTGGTTCAACCTCTACGACGAGGCCACCCGGGTGCCGTTCGTCGTCGCCCGCATCGGCGCCGCGGCCACCTCGGCGCGCACCGTGTCCGCGCCGACGTCGCACGTCGACCTGGTGCCGACGCTGCTCGGGGCCGCCGGGGTGGATGTGGACACGGTGGCCGCCGGGTTGGCCGAATCGTTCTCCGAGGTGCATCAGTTGCCCGGCCGGGATCTGATGCCGGTGGTCGACGGGGCCGACGCCGACGAGCACCGGTCCATCTACCTGATGACCCGGGACAACGTGCTCGAGGGCGATACCAAGGCCTCCGGGTTGGCGCGGCAGCTGGGCCGGACGGTGAAACCACCGGCGCCGCTGCGGATCAAGGTCCCGGCCCATGTGGCCTCCAACTTCGAGGGCCTGGTGGTCCGCGTGGACGAGGCCGATGCGCCGGGCGGCGCCGGGCATCTGTGGAAGCTGGTGCGCACCTTCGACGACCCGGCGACCTGGACCGAACCCGGCGTGCGGCATCTGGCCAGCGACGGGCTCGGCGGCGAGGCGTACCGCAGCGACCCGCTGGACGATCAGTGGGAGCTGTACGACCTGACCGCCGACCCGATCGAGGCTGAGAACCGTTGGGGCGACGCCGATCTGCACGAGCTTCGGCAGCATCTGCGGATGCAGCTCAAGCAGGTCCGCGCCGAGTCGGTCCCGGAGCGCAACCAGCCGTGGCCCTACGCCGACCGGCAGCCGCCGACCGGTTCGGACCAGGGGTTGGTGCGACGGGTGCTGGGCCGGTTGGGGTTGTAGCCCTCAGGGAGTCCGCTCAGGGTGCCCGCACGACGGGCTCACGCACGACGATGACCGGCGTGTGCGCGGCCTCAACCACCGCGGCGCTGACCGAGCCCAGCAGCATCCCGGCGAGGCCGCCGCGGCCGCGGCGCCCGACCACCACAAGCTGCGCGTCCTGCGAATGCTTGACCAACCGGCGGGCCGCGCCGTCCGGAACCACGACCTTGCGGACCGACACCTGCGGGTACTGCTGCTGCAGGTCCGCGAGCCACTCGTCGAGGGCGGCAACAGCCTTGGGGTGCATCACTTCCCACTCCGCGCCGGGCAGTTCGATGCCGATGTACTCGGACCAGGAGTGCAGGACGATCAGCTCGACGTCGCGGCGCGCGGCCTCGTCGAACGCGACGGCCGCGGCCGCCTGCGATGCCGCCGACCCGTCGACGCCGACGACCACCGGCAGCTTCGCCACATCCTCGGGCGCGCCGCGCTTCTCGTCGTGCACGATCACCACGGGGCACCGGGCGTGGTGGGCGAGGCCGGTGCTGACCGAGCCCAGCAGGCGCCGCGGGATCCGGCCCAGGCCGCGGCAGCCGACCACCACCAGCTCGGCGTCCTCGGACAGCGCCACCAGCGCCGGCACCACGTCGCCGGAGAGCTCGGCCGTCTCGATCTGCAGCGCCGCATCGACGGAGCGTTCGGCGACCGCGCGGCTCTCGGTCAGCACCGCCTCCTTGGGGGCCGGGGTCACATGGACCAGGACCAGTCGGGTCTCGCGCAGCGCCGCGGTCCGGGCCGCCCACGCGACCGCGGCGTCCGACGACGGTGAGCCGTCGACCCCGACCAGGACGGCGTGCGCGGCTGAAACAGTCATGCCGCAGATCATCACACGCTCGTACCTACGGCCAACCCGGTAACGGCGCGTCGATGCCGATCCGGGCGCTATAGATGAATCCCGCGCCCCGGAACTCCAGGGTGCCGTCGGCGCACACCGTGACGCTCAGCTCGGTGACCTCGTCGTCGTCCTGCACCCGCTCCATGAAGCGTTCGAGGTGCGCGAGTTCGGCGCCCTCGATGACGATGCACTTGATCGCCCGGTGGTGGCGGGCACCGCAATCGGGGGCCGGCCGGGGTCGCTCCAACCGGACCGTCAACGGTTCGATGAACGGGTCGGCGTCACACGCGTGCATTCCGCCCAGCCATCCGAAGAAGGCGGCCTCCCCGCAGTTGCCACATACCGGCCACCCTGACATTGCACCCCCACCATCAGACAGCTACCTCATTCTAGTGCGGTGGTCTGACACTTTTATCCTGCCAGCAAACGGTGCACACAGGGACGATTATTCGATCTGCCCGCCCGGGCAATACCATCAGTACCGAGATGACCGACAACACCCTGACCGATAACGCCCCCGCCACCGACGCCCGCATCGCCGCCGAGGCGGCGCGCCGTCGCACCTTCGCCGTCATCAGCCACCCCGACGCCGGTAAGTCCACGCTCACCGAGGCGCTGGCCCTGCACGCGCGCGCCATCACCGAGGCCGGCGCGGTCCACGGCAAGGCGGGCCGCCGCGCGACCGTGTCGGACTGGATGGAGATGGAGAAGGCCCGCGGCATCTCGATCACCTCGACCGCACTGCAGTTCCCCTACCGCGACTGCGTCATCAACCTGCTGGACACCCCCGGCCACGCCGACTTCTCCGAGGACACCTACCGGGTGCTCACGGCGGTGGACTGCGCGGTCATGCTCATCGACGCCGCCAAAGGCCTCGAGCCCCAGACCCTCAAGCTGTTCCAGGTCTGTAAGCACCGCGGCATCCCGATCATCACCGTGATCAACAAGTGGGACCGCCCCGGCCGCCACGCCCTGGAACTCATCGACGAGATCCAGGAGCGGATCGGCCTTCGCCCCACACCCCTGACCTGGCCGGTGGGCATCGCCGGCGACTTCAAGGGCGTGTTGGATCGCCGCAGCGGCAACTACATTCGGTTCACCCGCACCGCCGGCGGCGCCACCGTCGCCCCGGAGGAACACATCGCCGCCGACGCCGCGCACGACGCGGCCGGCGTGGACTGGGACACCGCCGTCGAGGAGTCCGAGCTGCTCTCGGCCGACGGGTCGGACTACGACCGGAACGGCTTCCTGTCCGGCGAGTCCTCGCCGCTGCTGTTCACCTCCGCCGCACTGAACTTCGGCGTGAACCAACTGCTCGACGTCCTGGTCGAGCTGGCCCCGGCGCCGGATTCGGCCACCGGCGTCGACGGGACCGAGCGGACCACCGACGGACCGTTCAGCGCGTTCGTGTTCAAGGTGCAGGCCGGCATGGACACCGCGCACCGCGACCGCATCGCGTATGCGCGGGTGTACTCGGGCACCTTCGAGCGCGGCGAGGTCCTCACCCACGCCGGCACCGGCAAGCCGTTCGTCACCAAGTACGCGCAGTCGGTGTTCGGACAGCAGCGCGCCACGCTGGACACCGCCTGGCCCGGCGACGTGATCGGCCTGGCCAACGCCGCCGCCCTGCGCCCCGGCGACACGCTGTATCGCGATGTGCCCGTGCAGTATCCACCGATCCCGAGCTTCTCCCCGGAGCACTTCTCGGTGGCCCGCGGCACCGATCCCAGCAAGCACAAGCAGTTCCGCCGCGGCATCGAGCAGCTGGACCAGGAGGGTGTCGTGCAGGTGCTGCGCTCGGATCGCCGCGGCGACCAGGCCCCCGTGTTCGCCGCCGTCGGCCCCATGCAGTTCGAGGTCGCCGCGCACCGGATGGCCACCGAGATCGGCGCCCCGATCGCGCTGGAACCGCTGCCCTACCAGGTGGCGCGGATCGTCGAACCCGAGGACGCCGAGTTCATGAACAAGCAGGTCTCGGCCGAGGTCATGACCCGCTCCGACGGCGTGCTGCTGGTGCTGTTCTCCACACCGTGGCGGCTGCAGGGATTCCAGCGCGACAACCCCGAGATCAAGCTGCGCTCGCTGGTGGCCGCCGCGGAGGGCTGAGCGCTACTCCCCGACCGCGATCGGCAGCCGGCCCTGCGGGTACGGCAGGTCGATGCCGTTCTTGTCGTAGGCGCGCAGGATCTCGCCGCGCAGCCGTCGCTGCACCGACCACTGCGCGTTCGGCTTGGTCTTGACCAACATCCGCAACGTCAGCAGATCGGGTGAGAGCTCCTGCACCCCAAGCATCTCGGGCTCGCCGATCACCTTGGACTCCATCGCAGGATCCTTGATGGCCTGCTTGGCCGCCTCGACGGCCACCGACTCCGCGCGCCCCAGGTCGGCCGTCAACGACACCGGTACCTCGACGCGCGCGACGGCGTAGTCCTGGCTCATGTTGCCCACCCGGGCGATCTCACCGTTGCGGACGTACCAGAGAGTGCCGTCGATATCGCGCACGGTGGTCACGCGCAGACCGACGGTCTCGACCTCGCCGATGGCCTCGCCGAGGTCGACGATGTCACCGACCCCGTACTGATCCTCGAGCAGCATGAACACCCCGGTGACGAAGTCACGCACCAGGTTCTGCGCACCGAAGCCGATGGCCAGGCCGACCACGCCCGCCGAGGCGATGAACGGCGCGATGTTGACGCCCAGCACGTTGAGGCAGGCCAGCACCAGCCAGACCAGCAGGACGATCGACACGGTCGACTTCAGCACCGACCCGATGGTCTGCGCGCGCTGCTGGCGGCGCGCCGCGATGCGGGCCGCGCCGGCCGTCGACGCGGCACGGTCGCGCAGGTGACGCAGCAACGGCGGCTTCTTGGCCGGCGCGTCGACCTCCTCGCTCCGAACCTTGCGGGGGTGCGCCGTGGTGGCCCGATCGATCATCCGGTGCAGCAGATAGCGCGCGACCAGAACCACGACGATGTACGCGACAAGCCGAATGGGTACCTCGATCAGCCAGTGTCGGTTGGTCTCCGTCCATTCGAAGGCAAGGGTGTACACATCCATGGTCTCGACCGTACCCATGACGCGCGGTGCCGAATCGCGCTCAGGCGATGACGTCGGCCACTTGCGCCGCGCGCGCCAACCTTTGGTCCGTCGTCAGCAAGGTCAAACCGGCCGTCTCGGCCAATTCGACGTAGAGCGCATCAGCCAGGCGCAACGTGTCGCGACGCGCCCACGCGCCGGAAAGCAGCGACGGGAGAGCGTGCCGTGTCACCGGCGCCTGCCGGAGTTCATCAAGGGCTGCATCGACTTCCGCCACGGTCAGTACAGCCGCACGTTGCAGGCGTCCCAGCGCCGAGAGCACTTCGGCGTCGAAGTGGGCCGGTGCATGCATCACCGTCCGCGCCAGCCTTGCCCGGACTGCGGCGAAGCGATCCGTGCGGGCGACGAGGTCCACCATGGCACTTGCGTCGATGACCACCTGTTCCGGCGGCGCAGGAACGCTCACGCGCCGAGTTCGTCGCGGGCGGCGTCGATGGCATCCAGCACATCGTCATGCCGCGCCCGGGTGCTTCTCGGCGCCAAGGCCTCGAGCCACGCGTCGGTGGCGGAGTCGTCCAACTCCGCGCGGATCGCGGCCTGCGTCAGCGCCGAGACGTTCAGGCCCCGCGCCCGGGCGCGTTCAGCCAGTTCGTCGGGCACGTACACGTTCAAGCGAGCCATACACACCAATGTACACACATGGGCTGCTACCTGGCCGAATCCAACTGCGCACACACCGCGTCGTAGGCCTCGCTGCTGAACGCGACCAGGACCGCCTGCTCCACGTCGACGTCGGCCGTCGACAGGGTTTCGATGGCCGCCGCGATGGCGTCATGTTGCGGCCAGCCGTAGACACCGCTGCTGATCAGCGGGAAGGCCACCGTGCGCGCACCCAGCTCGTCACCGACCTCCAGCGACCGCCGATAGCAGGATTCGAGCAGCGCCCGGTCCCGCTCACCGGCGTTGTAGTTGGGTCCGACGGTGTGGATCACCCATTGGGCGGGCAGCTTGCCGGCGGTGGTCCAGCCGGCGTCGCCGGTGGCCAGGCCGTCGGGGAAGCGCTCGATGCAGTCCCGCAGGATCGCGGGCCCGCCGGCGCGGTGGATGGCGCCGTCGACGCCGCCGCCACCGCGCATCGCATTGTTGGCGGCGTTGACGATCGCGTCCACGTCCTGGCGGGTGATGTCGCCCTGGATGGCGGTGATGGTGGGCATGAGGCCAGTATGCGCGTGCAATAGCGGATGCCGCGGCCAGCACGGCTATGCGAAGCTGATCGGGACCACCCGCCCCGCACGACCGACGGAACTTCGCCCCCATGTCTTCGAGACCGCACCTGCGCTGGTTCAAGTTCGCGGTCGCGGCGCTGTGCGTGCTGGTCGGCACCGGATGCGCGCAGTACACCCTCGACGGGCGTGCGGTGTCGATGCGGTACGACCCGTTCCGGGTCGCGGGCCTGCCGGCCACCGACGGGCCCAGCGGACCGACCGTGCCGCTGCCGGAGTCGGTCGCGCGGGTGCAGCACAGTGACGGCGGCGCGGTCGACCGGGCGGCGCTGCTGGCCATCGAGGACGTCGAGGACTTCTGGGCCCAGCACTACTCCGAGACGTTCTCCGGCGGGTTCGCCCCGGTGCGGACGCTGGTGTCCATCGACCCGTCGGCTCCCGACGCCCCCGAGATTTGTGGTGCCGACACGTCGCAGCTGAAGTACAACGCGGCCTACTGCCGCACCCAGGATGTGCTGCTGTGGGATCGTGAGTTTCTGCTGCCGGTCGCGCAGAAGTTCTTCGGCGACATGGCGCTGAACGGGTTGATGGCCCACGAGTACGGCCACGCGGTGCAGGTGCAGGCACGCCTGGTCGACGCCGACACCCCCACGCTGGTCAGCGAGCAGCAGGCCGACTGCCTGGCCGGGACGTATCTGCGCTGGGTCGCCGAGGGCCACTCGCCGCGGTACACCCTCAACACCACCGGCGCGCTGGACCGGGTGATCGCCGGGGCCATCGCGATGCGCGACCCCATCTCGCTGTTCAACCTGCTGTCGGCGCCCTCGGATGCGCACGGCACCGCCCTGGACCGCGTCAGCGCCCTGCAGCAGGGCTTCGATATCGGCACCGAGGCCTGCGCCGCAATGGATCTCGACGAGATCGACCAGCGCCGGGGCGATCTGCCCGGCCTCCTGTTCCACTCCGGCATCCCGGGCAGCGACGCACCCATCACCGAGGCCACCGTCGCGTCGCTGCTGGACACCCTCGATGCCGTCTTCACCCCGGCCGCGCCGCCCGTGCTGGTCACCGATCAGACCGGCTGCCCGCTGGCCGAGGGCCAACCCACGGCCTACTGTCCCGACACCAACACCGTCAGCGTCAACCTCGCGTTGCTCGCGCAGATCGGCACCCCGGCCGACGAGAGCGAACAGGTGCTGCTGCAGGGCGACAACACCGCCCTGTCGGCGGTCGCGTCGCGCTACGTCCTTGCGCTGCAGCAGGAGCGGGGCGTCGGCCTGGAATCTGGTGTGGCCGGGATGCGGACCGCGTGCCTGACCGGCGTCGCCCAGAGCGAGATGGCCCAGGGCTCCGATCTGCCGCTGGTGTTGGGGACCGGCGACCTCGACGAGGCGGTGTCGGGCATCCTGACCAACGGCATCGTGGCCAGCGACGTGCGCGGCGGCGTGGTGCCCTCGGGCTTCACCCGGATCTCGGCGTTCCGCTCCGGGCTGGTCGGTGACGCCGACGACTGCTTCCGGAGGTTCCCGTAGTGACCGGCCAGTATGGCGAGCGGCCCCGCCCGCCTCACGGGCCCCGCGGGCCCCGCCCCGGCCCCGACGATCCGACGGTCGCGTTCCGCCGGCCGCCTCTCCCGCCGCCCGAGGAACCGTGGTGGCGCACCGTGAATCAGCGACCCGCGCCCGTACCGCCGCCCCCGCCGCGGCCGGCCCCGCCCCCGCCCGTTGTGAAGCAGGCGCCCGCCAAGAGTTCCCGGTGGTGGCTCGTCGCCGGTGCGGCCGTCGTCGTCCTCGTCGGTGTGGCGCTGGGCGTCGGGCTCTCGACGCTGAATCCGGTGCGCGACAACGTCCTCGAGGTCTCCCAGGTCGAGGACGACGTCACCGCGGTGCTGCTCGACCCGGTCGACGGCTACGGGGTGACGGGGTTGACGAAGATCCGATGCAACGACGGGGACGATCCCGTCGTCGCCGCCGGGGCCGAGTTCCGTTGCGAGGTGGTCGTCGGCGACAAGGCCCAGAGCGTGCTCGTGGTGTTCCAGGACGACGCGGGCACCTACGCGGTGGACCGGCCGCGGTAGCTCAGCCGTAGATGGCGTGGTACCAGATGTGGAACAGGGATTGCCGGGCGCCCTCGGTCGATTCGGGGGTGAAGCCGCTGCGCCCGATGCGGTCCAGCAGGCTGACGTTCATTCCGATCAGCGTCACCGTCAGGGTGGTGGCGTCGGGTCCGGGGCGGGCGCGCCCGGATTCGCGTTCGACGTCGATGGCCTCGGCGATCGGCCCGACGAACTGGGCCAGCCAGTCGTCCCAGAACTGCTGCACGGCCGCATCGGTGTGCCGCGCGTCCAGGATCGCCATGTAGAGGTTGGTGTGCCGCTGCCAGGAGGCCACCACGTTGTCGATGCCGGACTTGACGTTGTCGTGCGGGTCGCCGGCGTGGGCGATGAACGGCGCTGTGCCGGCGAACATCTCGGTGAACAGGTCCGACAGCAGCGCCGCGACGGCCACCGACTTGTTGGGGAAGTAGAAGTAGAAGGTGTTGCGCTTGACCCCGGCGGCGGCGCTGATGTCGGCCACGTTGATCTCGTCGAAGCGGCGCTGTTCGAGCAGGTCGGCCAGCCCGGCGAGGATCTCGGCGCGGCGGGTTTCGCCGCGGTAGGGTCCGCGCCGGTCGGCGAGCTGCGGGGCCTGCGGGTCGACGGTCATTCCTGGGTGCCGAAATACCGTGTCAGGAAGTCGATCTGGTGGGTGATCACCGGTTCGAACCACGCCTCGCCCGGATAGACGTCGAAGTGGTCGCACGGGTAGTGCCGGATCTCGGCGCGGCTGCGCACGCCGGCCTTCATCGCGGCCGCCGGCGGGGCGCTGCGGTCGTAGTCGGCGATCTGCATCAGCATCGGCACGCGCACGTCCTTGGCGCGGCGGGTCGGCCGGTAGTTGCCGACCTGCAGGAAGATCCGCGCGGCCAACTCGTTGCGCCACGTCGGGCCGGCCATCTGCAGGTGCTTGTCCAGCGCGCCCGGGGCGTTCAGCGCGGCGATGGTGCCGGGTTCTCCGACGATCGGGGCCAGCACGGGCGGGCGGCGCAGCGCCGCGCTGATGACGTCGCGCAGACCGACGCGCATGCTGCGGGCCAGGTGGGCCACGCCCTGGTTGCGGGTCAGCTGCAGCGCGGCGGCCAGCCCGTCCGGGGCCGGGGTCAGCGCGATGACACCGGCGATGCGGGGGTCCTCGGCGGCGACGTTGAACACGTGCCCGCCGGCGAACGACACGCCCCACACGATGACCTTGTCGGGGTCTACGCCGGGCAGCGCGCGGGCGGCCTCGACGGCGCCGCGGTAGTCGGCGAGTTGTCCGGGGATCGAAAGAAGTTGGCGCGGTTGGCCGTCGCTGTCGCCGAAGTTGCGGTAGTCGAAGACGACGACGTCCAGGCCGGCCGCGCTGAGGCGTTCGGCGAAGGCGGGTAGGGCGCTGTCCTTGGTGGCGCCGAGGCCGTGGGCCATGACGACGACGGGTCGGCCCTGCGGGCCGGCGAAATTGTCGCCGCGGCCCGGGTAGTGCCAGGCGCGGACGGTGTCACCGTCGACCCGGAAGGCCAAATCGTCGCGGAACTGGTCGGGGGCGTCGGTGTCGACCGGGCTCACGGTGGTCATGCAGGCACCTTTCGGGCGAGGTCGACGGGACCGTACCGCGCGACGCGGCGGGCGCCGGCGGGCAGTTCCTTCTTCTGGATCTCGTGGACGTAGCTGTAGTAGTCGAGCTGCTGGGTGTGGCGCGGCCGGTCGGCGAAGTGCCCCATGTTGGCCTTGTCGTCGGCGTCGATGATGCGTTCCATCTCGTCCGGGTTCGGCGGCCGGTAGGTGCCGGCCAGATAGGCGCCGAGCAGTCGGGACTGGCACTCGACGAACGGGAACAGCGTCGGCACCGCCTGGGCGAACCCGACGAACGCGATGTCGTCCATGTCGGGTTTGAGCATGCGCTTGTAGAGCCGAATCTTGTTGTCGGGGGCGCTGATGAAGTCCTTGTCGAAGAACGGGAACGTGATGTTGTACCCCGTCGCGTAGACGATGGCGTCGAAGTCCTCGTGGGTGCCGTCGACGAAGTGCACGGTCTGGCCGTCGAGGTTGGCGACGTTGGGCTTGACCTTGACGTCCCCGGATCCCAGGCGCAGCAACAGTTCACTGGACTGGGTGGGGTGCGCCTCGAGGAAGTGGTGATCCGGGCGGGGCAGGCCGTAGCGCTCGGGCGGGCCGGAGATCAGCGTGGGCAGCTTACGGATGAGCATGCGCTGCCACTTGGCGGGGATCTGCGGGAAGGTGCGGGCGATCCGGTCGGTGGGCAGGCCGAAGATGTACTTCGGGACGACCCACGCGCCGGAGCGCGTCGACATGTACACCGTGTTCTGGAAGGTCTTCTGGGACAGCTCGCTGATGATGTCGGCGGCGCTGTTGCCGATGCCGACCACCAGGATGCGCTTGCCGGTGAGGTTCAGCGGGGTGCTCGGGTCGATGTACTGGTGCGAGTGGAGGCTCTCGCCGGTGAAGGTGCCGGGGAAGTTCGGGTAGCGCGGGTCCCAGTGGTGGCCGTTGGCGACGACGAGGAAGTCGAATTCGCGGTCCTGACCGTCCTGGGTGCGCAGCGTCCAGCCGCCGTCGGGGTTGCGGCGCGCGTGCTCGACACCGTTGCGGAAGTGGATGTTTCGCTTGAGGTCGAACGCCTCGGCGTAGCGCTCGAGGTAGTCCTTGATCTGGGTGTGGTGCGGGAAGTCCGGGAACTCCTTGGGCATCGGGAAGTCCTTGAACGACAGGCGTTCCTTGGACGTGTCGATGTGCAGCGAGCGGTAGGCGCTCGAGTGCCCGTTGGGGTTGCCGAAGGCCCAGTTGCCGCCGATGCGGTCCGAGGACTCGAAGCACTCGTAGGGGATGCCGTAGTCGGAGAGCATCTTGCCGGCCGTCAGGCCGCTGATGCCGGCGCCGATGATGGCCGTGCGGGGGCGCGGTGCAGTCGTGGTCACGGGTGTCCTTTTCTGGCGACCGCCGGCGTGAGCCGGGCGGCGTCGCCGGCGTGCTGTGAGTTGAACCACTCTCTTGGGACCGACTGTAAGCACAGTTTGGACATCCGTCAAGAAGTCTCGACGCGCGTCGAAGGGGTGCGGTGGGCGCTCTACGCTGGGGCGACGGCGAAGCCGGCCAGCTCAGCCGAGATCCAGTCCAGGTCCCGCTCGGAAGTCGCCACGTCGTTAACGCTTTCCGCTTGTCTCACCTCTCCGCGACAACGAGCGACACCTTGCGCCGCGAACTTGAGCGGTACCGTTGCCACCGCGACTGACCCGATTGAGACGTTGGCGACGATGCTGACCGAGGACGGCCCGCTGGATAAGGACACGATCGCGCGGCGCTTGCGGGCCGACGGCGTCGCCGACGTCGACGTCCCGGCGCTCGCCGGCCACACACCCCGGCAGGCCGCCGCCGACCCGACGCGGCGCGACGATCTGATCAGGCTGCTGGACACGTTCCCGTCCGGCGCGGCCGCGGGTTCCGGGATGGACGCCGATCGGCTCCGCGCGGCGCTCGGCCTGGAATGGGCCTGTCATTCGCGAGTAAGGTCATTGGGCTGCAACGACATCCGTGTGCTGAAAGCCATCGCCCTTGAACAGCAACGGCTGACCGTTCACCTTGGCCAAAGCGTAGGAGAAGCAATCGCCGTAGTTCAGGCCGGCAGGGTGGCACCCCTTGCCGTACTGCCGGTAGGCGCGCCGCGCAACCTCAGCTTGGTCAGCGGTGACAGGGACGAGGTCCACCGATGCCCGATGGAGCCATAGGTCCAATTCGCGACCGCCGGCTTCACCGTATCGAGCTTCGATCACAATCGCCGTCTCCAAATACGACGCGGTGGACATCGTCCGCACCGGATCCTCTGCCACGCGGGCTTCGAGAAGTACTGCGTCGGCTTCGTCGGTCAACATTGCGACCAGCGCAGAGGTGTCGATGACCATCAGGACGGTAGACCGCGGTCGTCGTAGCCCAAGATCGCCTCGGCGGCGCGGTCATCCTTGACCTCGAGTGCCGCGCAGCGCCGTCGGATCGCCGCGAGTTCCTCGCGTAGTGGAGCGACGCGTACCCGATTGGATTGGCGCGCCAGGCGCTCACGCAACGCCACCACCACCACTTCCGTCAAAGTCTCTCCGGTCTGCGCAGCGAGTTGCCGGGCCAGTCGGTCGGCCTCGGGATCTTTGATACTTAGTGCCATTTCTAGATTATAGATAGCATTCCGGATTTATAGATAACCCGTGTTCATTAGGTCTTCTCGGGTGGCAGGTACCGGCCGTGGACTCCCCGCGGGTCGCCCTCCTGATACAGCTGGTCCTCGTAGTCGGCGCGCTCGGCGAGCATGTCGCGCCGGAACTGTTCCTGGCGTTGCTGCTCTTCGCGCTGCTGCGCCGACTTGAGCGCCCAGAATCCGTAGCCGCCCGCGATTCCGAGGATCGCCAGCACCACGAACAGCCACGGGTGCTGCGCCGCGGTGCCGAGGACCACCAGCCCGCCGAAGACCGCGGCCGCGACCATCAGCGGTCGACGGTTGGTGCTGCGCGCGACCGCCCCGCCCGCGCCCCCGATCGCCACCGCCGATCCCGAACCCGCGCTGAAGATCGCCACCAGGATCCAGATCGGCAGCCAGAGCCCGCAGGACAGCAGCGTGAGCACCGCATGCAACGCGTGGTTCGCACCCCCGCCGGTGGACACCGCGACGGCAACGGCCGGCGGTGGCTGGCTGGGCGGTGGCGTCGGCACGAAGTGTTGGGTCCACCGTCGGCCGTCGTGGTAGCGCTGGCCCGGCTGCCCGCCGGGGTCCGGATGCCAACCCGGCGCCGGTGTCGAGTGCCCCTGGTAATCAGTCACTTTGGTCTCCCCTCCTCGAACGCGGGCCTCACCGCGTTCCCCGTGGAGCAAAGGCTCGCATGAGCCACCGACAAGTTCGGGTCACGCTCGGCGCCGGAAGCTTGCGGTGTTGGATTTGCCCACCTCCGAGCGACACGTGTCGCGCAGTGTCGCTCGGAGGTGGGCAACCCGCACTCTCGAACCTTGTCGGTGCCCTGGTCTAACCTCCGTGCCAAGCGCTATCCGAGGGGGGAACAATGCGTGGGGTAACAGCAGCGGTGCTCGCGGTATCTGCGTCGGTGGTGCTGGCCGGTCCGGCCCGGGCCGATCAGTACGACTTCATCACCGAGCTCGACAACGCCGGGGTTTGGTACTCGTCGATGATCGACATGATCGACATCGGCAAGGAACTCTGCCACGAACTGCGTCACGGGGTCGCTCCCCCGCTGGTGCTCGGCAAGCTCGCCAATACCGGGTTCGCGCCGGCCGAGTCGGCGATCGTCCTGATGTCGGCGGTCAATCACCTGTGCCTGGACGCCAAGCCGGTCGTCGTCGACTGGGCCCGCGACCAGGGCTACGTCGGCCCGCTGTAAGCCATCCAAGGGAGTGACATGAACGTGAATTTGACGACGGCACAGCGCGATCGCGCGGTCGGAACCCTGTTAACGACGGCAGCCGGGGACGCCCTGGGCGCCGGCTACGAGTTCGGCCGCCCGATGACCGACGAGCAGCCGGTCGCGATGATCGGCGGCGGACTGGGCCCGTTCGCGCCCGGCGAGTGGACCGACGACACGTCCATGGCGATCGCCATCGCGGAGGTCGCTGCCACCGGCGCCGATCTGCGCGTGGCGCCGTCTCAGGACTCGATCGTGCAGCGGTGGGAGCAATGGGCGCGCACCGCCAAAGACGTTGGGATCCAGACCCGCTCGGTGCTCGCGGCCGCGGCGCGCATCGGGATCTCGGCGGCAACGGCCCGCGCCGAATCCGCGGCCCTGCACGCCCAGAGCGGGCGGACCGCGGGTAACGGCTCGCTGATGCGTACGGCGCCGGTGGCGCTGGCCTATCTCGATGATGAGGCCGGGCTGGCGCAGGCCGCGCGCGAGGTCAGCGCGCTGACGCATTTCGACCCCGACGCCGGGGACGCCTGCGTGCTGTGGTGCGCGGCGATCCGCCATGCGGTGCTGACCGGTGAGCTGGATGTCCGGATTGGCCTGCGGCACCTCGATTCCGAGCGTCAGGACGTGTGGCGGGAGCGCCTGACCGCGGCCGAGAACGCGCGGCCGGCGGACTTCTCGCACAACAACGGCTGGGTGGTCGCCGCGCTGCAGGGCGCCTGGTCGGCGATCAGCACGACGCCGGTGCCCACCGAAGATCCCGCTGCGGAGAGCTTCCGCGCCGATCATCTGCGTCTGGCGCTCGAGGCCGCGGTACGCGGCGGCGGGGACACTGACACGGTGGCCGCCATCGCCGGTGGCCTGCTGGGCGCGGTGTACGGCGCCTCGGCGGTGCCGGCGCAGTGGCGGTTGATGCTGCACGGGTGGCCCGGTCTGATGACCCGCGGGCTGGCCACGCTGGCGGATCGTATTGTCGGCAAAGGTGCGACGGCCGAACCGGATTACGAGTCGTGGGCCGCGACGGTGCCGCCGCGGCAGCACCCGCACGACGACAAGGTGTGGATCGGCTCCGTGCGCTCGCTGGGTGCCCTGGCCGACGACATCGACGCGGTCGTCTCGCTGTGCCGGATCGCCGACAGCGACGTTCCCGACGCGGTGCATCTCGAGGTCCGGCTGATCGACCGGGTGGGGCATAACGCCAATCTCGATTTCGTGCTGCTGGACACTGTGCGGGCCATCGAGGCGCTGCGGGCCGACGGGCGCACGGTCTTCGTGCACTGCGTGGAGGCGCAGAGCCGCACCCCGACGATCGCCGCGCTCTACGGTGCGCGCCGACAGGGACTCGGTGTCGACGAGGCGCTGCGCGAGGTGTGCGCCGCGCTGCCCGCGGCGAACCCGAACCCCGACTTCCGGGAGGCGTTGCGCCGGTTGATCGCTCCGTAACTGTCGAGCTTCTGATGTCAGTGGGTGCTGGCATCATGCGAGGCGGGGATCGGGAGGAGAGATATGAGCGTTCCAGGAGGTCAATCCGGCGGCGGCGCGCTGGGGGTGATCGGCGTGGTGGTGTTCATCGGCGTCATCATCAAGTACTTCTGGTGGATCCTCGCCGGGTTGGCGATGGTCCTCGTCGTCTTTCTCGCCGTCGTGATCGGCAAGGCGCTGATCCAGCAACTGGAGGCGGCCGAGGCCGAGCGAAAGCGGCAGAACCGCAGGCTTTCCGCCCAAGCCGACCGTCAGCACCGGTGGGTACTCGACGGTGATCCCCGCGGCGTCTACGGCGCGAAAGGTGCGGAGTACATGCGCTATGTCGAACGCAACAACTGGGACGGGTTGCTGCGCAGCATCCAACGCCCGCCAGTCGACTTGTAGCGGGGCCGCCTCAGCTCGGGAGCTGGGCCAGCCAGTCCGATTGGCCATCGACCGCCTGGCCGTCGATCACGACGCGCGGCACGCCGGATTCCGGCAGCTGCCGCAGCAGGACGAGGTTGTTGGCGGCGATGGTGCGCGGGTCGTAGCCCAGCGGGAAGCCCCACTTGATGAGCTCCTGGGCCAGCGGCGGGGCCCCGGCCTCGTTGGCGAGGGCGGCCAGCTGCTCGTTGGTCAGGTCGCTGGGACCGTTCCGGCGGGGCTGCTGATCGGCAGCGAAGACCCGTTGGATGAACCGCCACGTGACGTCGCTGGACTGCGACTGGGCGGCGACCACGTAGGCGGAGTAGATGGCCCGGTAGTCGTAGTTGCCGCTGGCCGAGTACTTGTCGAGAAAGTCCACGAAGCGCAGGTTGACGTGCAGGGCGCCGGCCTCGATGCGTTCGCCGATGGCCTGGCCCTGCTCCTGGATCATCTTTCCGCTGTAGAAGCACAGCGGATCCAGGTAGAGGTCGATCTGCCCGGGAGCGGCGGGATCACCGATCGAGATGGCGTCGCCGGCCGGCGCTGCGGGGGCCGCGTGTGCCAGACCCGCGGCTGGGCTGCCCAGCAGGAGTGCCACGACCAGGGCGACGACGGCGCCGACGGGTCCAAGGGGATGCTTCACCTTTGCTCCACGCATGCCTTCCATCATGTACTACCCGCAGTAGTGGTCGGCGCGCATGTTCCGGGAGTAGCGTGGTTCTCGGACCTCGCATCGGAGGTGATGCTGTGATCGAAATACTGTCTGACATGCCCGAAGGCGTGACCGGGATCCGCGTCACGGGCACGGTGACCGGCGACGAGATGCGTGCCTTCGAACCGAAGATGCGCGAGATGCTGGAGACCGACGAGATCAGGTTCGTCGAGGTCATCGACCCGGACTACGAGGGCTTCGGACGCGGCGGTCTGGTCGAGGACCTCAAGATGGGCTTCGGCATGCTCATCAAGCACCGTGCGGCGTTCAAGCGGATGGCCGTCGTCACCGACACCGACTGGATTGTGCGCGCGCTGCACGTGCTGGGCTGGATGGTGCCCGGTGAACTCGAGATTTTCGGGCTCGCTGAGCTCGAGCGGGCCAAGGAGTGGGCCGCGGGCGGCTAGGACGCCGACTCAACGAACGCATTGAGCGTCGACACCAGTCGCATGTCCTCGACCGTGCGGGCTCGGGTATCCAGCAGCGCATCAGTGCAGACGAGGTAGGCCAGACAGCGGGCGCGGCTGACGGCGACGTTGAGCCGGTTGCGGGAGAACAGGAAGTCCACTCCCCTGGTGATGTCCTCGCCGCTGGAGGCGGCCATGCTGAAGAACACCACCGCGGCCTCGCGGCCTTGGAACTTGTCGACGGTGCCCACCGGGACCTCAGCCAGTGCGGGGTTTTGTTCGAGGCGGGCGCGAATGGCGTTGACCTGCAGGTTGTATGGCGCCACGACCATGAAGTCGCTGGGCTGCAAGGCTTTTGCCTCGCCCTTGTGGTTGGTCCAGGGCGTACCGAGGAGACGCATCAGCTCCGAGGCGATCGCGTCGGCCTCCTGCACCGACCACGTGCGGTTGCCTTCGTGGTCGACCCGCAGCCATCGCAGCCCGGTCCCCGCGACCGTCGACTGCTGGTCGCAGTCGGCGTAGCTGTGCAGACGGCCGTCGTAGATCTGCCGTGAGATGAACCCGCAGACGTCGGAGTGCATGCGGCGGGTCTGGCGCAGGAACACCCCGCGGTCCTCGGGGAGCAGCACCTCGTCGCCCACGATGTGGTCCAACACGCTGCGCCCGGAGATGCCGGGGTGACTGGCTTGCGCGACCTGGGGCAGCTGCAGCGGGTCCCCGAGCAGCACCAGATTGTGCGCGGCTCCGGAGGCCGCCAACGCGTCGGCCAGGGCCAGTTGGCCGGCCTCGTCGATCAGCAGCACGTCCACCGGGGCGTCGCGCATGACCGGGTTGGAGAACAGCCAGGTGGTGCCCGCGACCACGTTGTACTCGTCGCGCGCGCACTTGGTGTTGCCGCCGTAGGTGACGTCGGGCAATCGACGCACGGAGCTGCTACCGGGGTTGCACCCCGCCGACAGCAGGTCGAGTTCACCGGATTCGGTGAACGCCTCGACGACGCCCTCGAGCAGGTTCGCGATGGCGTAATGGCTGACCGCCGTGATACCCACGCGCTTCCCGGCGCGCACCAGCGCTCGGATCAATCGTGCTCCGCGGTAGGTCTTTCCGGTGCCCGGCGGCCCCTGCACCGCGACGACGCTCTGGTCGAGCTTGGTGACCCACTCGGTCATGTCATCGAGGTCGTCGACGAACACCCGGCCGGTCCGGTCGGTGAAACGCGGCAGGTCGCGGCGAAGCAGGGCCAGCGTCACCGGGTTGGGGTTACGACCGTCGAGGAAGCCTTCGGCGAACGTCTGCAGCGCCTCGGGTTTGGGTTTGGTGGGGACCCAGTCGTGCAATACTGCGGCGCGCGGACAGCAGCCGGACTCCTGTAGCTCCTCGTTCCAGAGCAGATCGAGAGTGTGGCCGGCGCGGTCCAACCGGTCGATACTGGCCGATCGCCATTCGTCCGGCGAAGTGGCGATCATGACGGACCCACCGCCGGCGGGGAAACGTTCGAGTTCCTGTGCGGGGAAGGTGAATCGCATCGCCGGCGTGATCGGCGTACCCCTCTTTCCCAGCCGCTCCACCAAGCCGACGGGACTCAGGTCGGCAATGGCTTCGGCGTCATCCAGCAGGTCCAACGGATCGGCGGCCAGCTTCACCTTCTTGGGCGCCACGTAGGCGAACCATTCGTCGCGCCAGTAACACAGCAGGTCCCCGAGATCGTGCTCCTCGGTACCCGGCGGAAACCCGTGCAGCCGCGCGACCATCTCGTCGAGCTCGGGGATCCCGGGGTCCGGTTCGATCACCGCGGCACGCCACGGCAACTCGGGTGGCCGGTGCCCGACCAGCCAGTCCCGCAGCGCCAGGGTGGCCCGCACGTCGTCCTCGTTGTAGGCGGCGATGGCGTCGAGGTCGCTCTGGTTGGGCTCGGCCATGTAGTGCTCGTACTGGACGACGGCGCCGGCGCCCTGGTCGATCTCGTGGCTGCGTTCGTAATCGGTCAGGCGTTCCAGGTGCTTGAGCCCGTAAGATTCGGTGCCCACCTGAATGCTGTTGCGTGCCACCAGTAACAGGTCGACAAAGGCACCGGTGTCGATCAGCTCGGCCAGCGCGAGTTCCGCAACGCCGTGGGTTTCCGTCATTCGCTGCAACGACGAGCGTTCGGTGTGGTTGTAGTGGTAGACGTGCATGCCGGGGAACTGCTCGCGGCGGCGGGCCACGTAGTCGACGAGCGCCTCGACCGCGGCGGCCTCCTGGGCGACGTCGTGCGCCCACCAGCACCGGTACTGCCACTGGCCGCTCGAGTCCTGCTCCACGAGGCCGAATAGGAAGAAAAGTCCGGTGTCGGCGCGCCAGAACGGGTGGCCTTCGAAGTCGAGGAACACGTCGCCGGCGTCCGGTTTCGGCAGCGTCTCGAAGCCGTGACCCCAGGGCGGTTCGCCCTCTTCGATCAGCTCGAAGGGTGGACGAGCCTCCTCTTGGTGGCGTGCGATCACCTGCAGCGACGCCTGGGCCCGCAGGCGAGCCAGGCGTTCCGGCGCCACCCCTTCCAGCGGGCCGTCGGCGGTGGCCAGTGCGGCCAACGTGACGATGTCCGCATCGACTAGCGCGTCCCGGTCAGGCTTGAGGATGTTGGCCACATAGATCAGCGAATCGGCGTCCCGCCAGTGCATCTCGCAGGTCGGTTGGAACTCGCAGAAATCACAGTGCGCGCAGGGTTCGGGAACGGTGCCGTCCTCGGGACCGCCGGCCAGCGCCGCGGCGAGCTGCCGTTGCAGCCGGCGCCAGTACGGTTGGAAGTCGCTGACCCGCAGAGTCTCCATGCCGCCGGAGCCCAGCCAGATGTGCATGTGCTCGGGGCGCCGGCCGGTCAGTGCCTCGATGGCGTCGGCGTAGAAGCACAGCTGCAGCACGTGACCGGGCTTGGCCTCGGTGCGGGTGAGCTTGGCGTCGACCGGTTCATAGCTGACCTCGCCGGTCCCGAGATCCGCCACGCGCACCACGAAGTCGGCGACACCGCGAATCCCATTGTGAATGAACGGCATCTGGTAGACGACGTCGTAATCACCGAGCGGGTTCCCGGTCGCTTCCGTCCACGCGGCGAAGCTCCGGTCGCCCTTCTCCGGGACCTCGAGGATGCTCTTGCCCTCGCTCCGGTAGTTGGCCAGGCAGTCGCGTTCGTGCGCCAGGCCCTTGTTCAGGAGCAACTCGGCGAACGATCCGAAGCGGTAGTCCGGTCTCGGCAGGGTCCCGTCGTCGACCTGGGCGCACAGCGCCAGATAGTGCGGGCAGTCCAGCCAGGCCGTCACCTTCGACGGTGTGAGCAGACGCTCACGGACGGGTGCGGTCATCGGCACCGGTCGCCGGCGACGATGCTGCACATTCGGCCTGACTGGTAAGTGTTCATATCCCCCCACTTTCGTACGGTGGGCACGTTAGCAGCGGGCGGTGACACGACGGCTACGGCGCCGGGTCGAGCATCGCGACGTGGTCGCCCTGCCACTGGTAGCGCACGGTGTGGACGGCGGCCGGCGGGCAGGCGTTGCAGGCGCCGGGGGTCTTGTAGTTCAGGACCACGGTGTCGTCGGTGGTGCGGGCGCCGTTGAGGGACGTGAATCCGTAGGCCTTCGACGTCGCCGTCCCCAGGTACTGGCCGTGGTGGAAGATCAGCGCCGTGGTCGGTGAGCTTCCGGTGGCGCGCTCCACGGTGACCAGCGCCGTGGACAACGTGGCGCACGGATCGAAGTTGCCCTGGATCGTGCTCGGGTCGCTGGACCAGGGCCAGTCGGTGCCGGGGTACGGCGGCAATGTCGCGACGGCCTTCGAAATTTGGGGAGCCGCCAGGTTGACGCCGCAGGTATCGGCGGCGGCTGCGGGCGCGAGGGCAGTGACCGGTACGACGGCGGCCGCGCCCAGTAGCGCTGTCGTCAACGCTGCTCGGATCATGTCCCCTCCGCTGTGGATAGGCGACGTCTCCGCACGGTAGCAGCGGGTGGCAGACCACCCGTCGTTATGCGTGAGAATCCACGCTTAAGCCCTTGCCGGATCGGCCGAACGGCCGCAAATCCACCTAATGCGTGATCTTCCAGGCATAAGGGGCAAAAGGGCCGGCCCCCGGCGGGGCTATCCCCGCCGCTACCGGCCTATGCCCTCCGCGCACCTCGGCCCCCTGCGGTACGCAGCACCTCCGAGCCACGGATGATGGTCCTGTGACTGCTCTTGCCGACACGGTGCTGCCCCTCATCAGGACCCGATCGGACGTGTGGCGGTGGAACATCGCCAACGCGCACGGGTCGCGGATGCACGAAGCCGTGGCGATCCTGCAACAGGCCGCGGACCACGGCGACCCCGCCGAAGTGTTCACCGTGACGCAGCGGGCGATCGCCTCCGCGCTGAAGGTGATCATGCGCGCCGACGATTCCAGCGGCATCATCGGCGACGCCTGCCGCGAGCTGCTGGAACTTCACCCGGTCGCCGCTGCCCGCGCGCGCCCGGCAGTCACCAAACTCGTCGACTGGATGATGAAGTTTCAGTTCGACAACGAGTGCGACTACTTCACCATCGATCCGGTGGCGTACGCGCCGGCGCTGGGCTCCGGCGGGATGGTGACCTACCGCGCGAAGCTCGATGAGCAGGCGGCGACGCTCGGCCCGCGGCCCCCCGAAGACCAGCGATGGTCGTCGCCGAATTCCGGTGCGTGGTTCACTCTCGACTGGAATGCCCGGCGTCTCGCCGTTCTCGACCGGGATGTCGACGCCATCATCCGCACCCACGCCAGGAATCGACGTGTAGTCGCGTGGCTGCAGGACACCGCGGTGGCGCTGCTAGAGATCGGGGAAATCGACGCCGCCATCGACTGGGCGAAGCAGGCCACCGATTTCGACGAGGGCCATCAGGCGCGCCGCGCCGCCGACTACTGGTGCGAACTACTGGCCCGGCATCGCCCCGATGAATTGGTCGCGGCGCGGGTCGCGGTCTTCCGCCGCTGGCCGTCGTCGAGCACCGCGGGCCACCTGTATCGCGACGCGGCTGACGCCTGGACCGACTACGAGAAGGAGGTGATGGACCGCCTCGCAACGCAGCCGCGCGACGCGGTGCTGCGCGCGCAGCTGTCTCTCAAGGACATTCCCCTAGCCTGGAATCTGGCACACCGGCTCGGACTTCGCGACAGCGACGTCTGGAGCGGTCTCGGCAAGGCCTACGAGAAACGCGACCCGCTCGCCGTTCTGCCGGTCTACACGCAACTCGTCGAAGGTGAACTGACCGGTGCGAATGCCAAGTACTACCGCAGCGCAGCGCGACGGCTCAAGAAGATGCGGAAGCTGGCGGCAGGAACCGGCGAGTCAGCCGAGGTCGACGCGTTCATCGCCGACCTTCGCGACCGATACCGTCGTCGCCCGAGGTTGCAACTGGAGTTCGACCGAGCCGACCTGCCGTGACGCCGGGGAAGGCCGACTCACCCGGAACCGGCCCGCCGATCTCGTTGTGTCACCAGCCTCCTCGGCCCTGGTCCTCCAGCCAGCACCGATTAGCGAAACCTCCTCGACTCAGGCGCTTCTCGTCGGCGGCAGCAATGATGTGCGAGAGTCGGTAACCGTGCTGTTCGACGATGGCGACGAGCACCTCCAAGACATCGGCCGCCTCCTCGAGGACGGCTTCTGCGGTGGCCGCCGAGCGCACCTCGGCGATCTCCTCGTCGAGCTTGTCCAGCAACGCCGCCGCGAACTCGTCGTCATCCAGTTGCCGGGTGACCGCACGTCGCCCCGAGGCCCGGATCAACCCCGGAATGTTGTCCCGTACGAGTTTGGCCACGTTATCCCCGCCCTTCGCGATAATGCTCCCGTGAGGTTGTATCGCAAAGGGCCGACACGTGAGGTGCGGATGTGACCGAGGCCGGCGACCCGCTGCTGCTGGGTCAGCGCGTGGTCGCGATCCTCGAGACCGGGCTGCGCACCGCCACCTACAAGTTGGCGACGTTGATGGCGCTGATCGAGCACTGCGTGGAGAACCTGCCCACCGACCCCGCTGACGCGCTGCAGGTACCGATTCCCGCGCTGGCGCACCGCGTCCTGGAGATCTACTGGCATCAGGTGCGGCCGTTCGACGGTCATGAGCTACGGCAATCCACCCAGCCGAAGGCACGGATTCTGGCTGCCACCACGTCGCTTCGGGACGCGGCAGGGGTCGGTCGCGGCGGCTTCTCCGTGGACACCGCGCGGCTGCGCGCACCCGAGGCCTACCAGCGCGCCATCGACGACGTCGCGTTGTGCCTGGCACAACAACCGCTGCACCGCCTGCAGAAGTTGCCCGGAGCCTCGACCAGCGACGCCTTCCTCTACGACGATTCGTTCCTGCACGACCATGTCAGCCGCTCGACCCTGCGGGCCCGTGGCGACGCGATTGTCCTCAACCCCGGGGTGGCCCATGGCCTGGCCCGACTGGCCGGGCTGTTGAAGCCGGCGTTGGAGATCATGTGGGTCGACGATGTGCGCCGGATGAACAAGTTCCTCGCCGCAGAAGTCCCCGACGTCGCCGGGCATCTGTTCGGTCGGGAGCGCACCGCGTTGACCGTGGTTCGCGGGCCCTTCAAGGAAGCCTTTGGGCCGCACTGCTTTTACTGCCAAACCCACTTACCCGCCAACAACCCCATCGATCATGTGCTGCCGTGGTCGCTGGTCGGCATCGACGGCCTGGCCAACCTGGTGCTGGCATGCTCCCGATGCAACGGTGACAAGAGCGGCTCACTGCCGGCGGTGGCGATCGTCGACCGGGTGTTGGAACGCGATCAGGGTGTCCTCGAGGACGTCGCGGCATCGTTGCAGTGGCCGACCCAGCACCCGCGGGTCGTCGCGGCGGCCCGCGGCATCTACCTCGGCCAGCCGGCCGGGGTCCCGACCTGGTCGGGGTACCGGCGCAGCGAACGGTTGGACGTCAGCTTTCCGCCGTGGTGGGTGCAGCCGTAACGGCCGTGTCCAAGTCTTTTCCTCGCCAGCAGCCAGGCTTCGCCGTCGCCCTCCCGCGACCTCAGAGGTCGAGTCCGGCAAGTACCCGGTCCCGTTCGGCGACGATCGCTGCCCGGTACCCGGAGACGAGAAATTCGGGTGCGCCGAGCTGGACCGCATTGGTGTCGTCGTCGAAGCCGCCGGCCCGCAGCAGCGACTTCGCCCGCTGATACGCACTGTTCTTGCCGATGCCGAAGTGCTCGGCGATGTCGGTGATTCGTAGATCACTGCCGCCAGGCCCGTTGGCGAACAGATCATTTGCCTTGCCGGCAATCCAGATGATCGCTGCAGCAGCGGTTTCCACCCGGCCCCTGCCGCCAAACACCGCCGGGTTGCCGGTGGCGATGCGGGCCAGCAGGCGCCGGGCGACCGTGCGGTACTCGGTGTCGAGCAACTGGTCACAGCATCGATCGGACAGAGCCAGGACCTCGGACACCCGCCCGGCGATGTCCTCGGGGATGCCCGCCCAATCGAACCGGTCGTCGGGCAGAGGCTGCACGTCGAGGTCATTCAGTTGCTGGTGGCCCCCGACGATCCCGGCGAAGTAATCCAACAGCATGTCCGCAAGGTCCTGCGAGCCGATCAGCCCGGGCACCGGATGCGGTGCCCCGTCCGCTCCGATATCGGCCAGGAAGTACGGGGCGCAGTCGTCGATCGCCGCGAGCGTGTCGGCGGTCAGACTTTCCCGTAATCCCGCCTCGGAGTGCGCGAACCTGACGAAGGCGCGTAAGAGATCCGGCGCCGCGGCAAGATACTCGGCCGGTGCGAGAACCTTGCGAGCCAACCAGTCCCCGAAGAGGATCTCCACCCGAACGACGCTCCAGCGCAGTGGGTCACCGGGCCCGTACTCCGTGGCGAACCAGAGCAGCGAATCGAGCAGGTCACGATGGTCGGCGTGGTCGATGGCGGCGCCCCACCGCGAAGCGAAGAAGCGGTCCTGGAGTTCCGCCAGCGCCTGCGAATCCCACTGTGGCCGTGCACGTCCGACGCCACCATCAGGGAGGTCACGAACGATCCACTGCACCACCGGCTTACAGGCGGGCCACGATTCCGACTCAAAAGGCGGGTAGGTCATCGCGGCCAGTTCGATGGCCGGCTCGAGCCAGGCACGTGCGTCGGCCAGGCTGATGTCGTTCCACACCACGTCGGGGTCATCGGCCAACTTCCGCTGTTGGTCGGTGACAGCGGTGAGGGGTTCCGGGATGACGAACGCGTCCTTGACCAGCGTGCCCAGGTTGTGGTCGATGTACACGACGATCGTCAGCTCGTCACCTCCGTCGAGTCGCACCCCGAGCATGATGTTGTCGCCGTCATCGAGAACATGTCCCATGCGCACCGCCCGATGGACTGTCCGATGAGGTAACCGGGTAAGCCAGTCCTGCGGCGGGGCCGGCCGGGCCCCGAGCTCACGCCCGATTCGGGCGCGCAACACTTCGTCACCGGTCAGGACAGCCAGCACGGTCAGCACTGCTGTCGTCTCCGGGGCCTGCACCTCCATGAACATCGCCGCAAGTTCCTCGAGCGCGGGCCGCTCGTCCTGCGCAGCGAGCGGATGCACGTCGCCCTGGTCACATACGGCCATCAACGAGCTGACCAAACCCAGCAGCTCCAGCGAGCCCGGACCAGCCAGCGCGGACCGCACCGTCGAGAACAGGTCCGGCACGTCGCGCTCCCGTGATCGCCGTGGGCTTCGTTTCCTTGTCGGTCGCCGCCGAGGAGTCTTGGCCATGGCGCCACAGTACGGCGGTGGGCCCCTCACGCAAGCACGAGGAGCAGGGAGGCGTTGCCTGCAGCCACCGACAACACGGTCCGATCAGCTTCTCGCCAGCAGCCAGGCTTCGCCGTCGCCCTCCCCTGCGGCGATCACCTTGAGCGGGGCAAAGGCGGCTGTCAACTCTCCGGGCTCCGCGCGGAAACGTCCCGGCGCGGCGCCGACTTCGCTGAGCGCGGTGATCGCGAAGAGGCCGCCGGGTGCCAGTCGGTCGAGGATGGCTCGGTCCAGGCGTGGGTCGCGGAACCGATTGCAGAGGATGACGTCGGCCGGCGGTCCTGCAGGCAGGCCGTCGTCGAGATCAACGACGTCGAATCGGCAGTTGTCACCAACGCCGGTGCGCGCGGCGAGATCTCGGGCCTGGTCGACGGCCACCCCTGAAATGTCAACTCCGTGCACGGTCATGCCTCGGCGCGCCAGCCAGACGCTGGCCGCACCGGCCCCGCAGGCCAATTCGAGCGCGTGCCCAGTCGTCGGGAACATGTCCTCGAACGCGGCGAACGCCGATGGCGGGCCTACCGATTGAACCGACGGCGCTCCACGAGCTTGATAGCGCTCGTCCCAGCGGGTGCGGTCCTGATCGGTCACGTAGGTCAGGCTACGTGGCGCGGAATAGCGGGCGGCAATGTTGTGCGGACCCTGAGAATTCGCGGTACACGCTGCCGTTTGCGGCGCACGCTGTCACGCTGGGAGCCATGACGGCTCGCCGCGTCATCGCCGGGGTGGGCGCCGCAGCAGTGGCGACCAGCATGTATCACGTCGCTCCGACACCGTCGGCGCAGGCCGAAATCTGTCCGGACGCTGAAGTGGTCTTCGCGCGCGGCACCGATGACGCCGCGCCCCTCGGGCCCACCGGAGAAGACTTCATCGCCACGCTGCGGTCGCACGTCTCGCTCAAGTGGGTCCGTGCGTACGGCGTCGACTATCCCGCCAGCCTCGACTTCGACAAGGCGGTCGACGGTATCGGCGACGCGCGTGCGCACATCCTGGCCACCGCGGCGGGCTGCCCGGAAACCAAGATCGTGCTCGGTGGGTACTCGCAGGGCGCGGCGGTGATCGGCTTCGTCACCGCCAGCACGGTCCCCGACGGGGTTGCCGCCGACGAGGTGCCCACCCCGATGCCGGCCTACATTGCCGATCACGTCAGCGCGGTGGTGCTGTTCGCGAAGCCGGCACCGCGGGTGATGCGCTTCCTGGGTGACCCGACGGTCACCGTCGGTCCGCGGTACACACCCAAGACGCTCGAACTGTGCGTCGACAACGACCTGATCTGCGACGCCGACGGGTCAAGCTTCGCCGCGCATGACACCTACACCAAGTCCGGGATGACCGAGCGGGGAGCAGTTTTCGCGGCCAGCAAGCTCATGGCTGACTGGGCCGCCGACGCCGCGGCCGAGGCTGCCGCCGCCGCGGCGGCCGAACCTCCCGGTCCGGACCCGCGCCCCGAGGGCACTCCCCGGCTGCCGGGGCCGGTACTGCTGGCGCCGCCGCTGCCCGAGTCCCCTGCCGTGTCGCCTACGCCGGAGCCGCATTTCAGGCAGTCGTCGCCCGTCTATGGGCCGATGCTGTAGCTGTTGAGCCGGACTCCTCGTCGGAGAACGGGCTGCATTCGGGGGTGTTTGTTCGGCAGCTACCGCGGAGTCCAGTTGGAGACCGACGGGTGGACCGCCACGGGATAGCCGTGGCGCAGTGCCGCTAACGAAGGCTCGGGAGTCTGCACGACGAAGTCTTGTGACCCGAAGTCGCCGCGGAGGACAGGGTCGCCGTAGCCGTGGGGTGCCCAACGGTGTAGGGCACCACGCCAGACAAGACGGAAATCGTCCGCCCCCATTGCGACAAATGCACCGTCTGGGAGCGAGCCGACCGGCACGCGGGCGGGTGGCGACTTTCGTCCGCTGTTCAGCAGCGCGTCGAGTTCCTGCGCTCCGCTCACAGAGTGAGCATGTTGCACCGCTGTCACGTATGCCTGGTAACGATCCCGGCGGCACGTCGGGCAAGGACGATGGCCGGCCGCCAACGCGACCGCCTCATCGAGGAAGAACAGCTTTGTGTACTTTCGCGGCGTCTTGAGAACACGGTCGACGTGAAGTTCACACACCAACCATCTGCGACGATCGGCTCTGTTACTCATGAAGGCACCACGTGCCGACGTTGCGAAGATGGTGCCGTTCAGTGACACCCTATTGCGCTGGGGCCCCCGCGGGGCTGCGCGTTCTGGCTGTGACTCACCATACGAATCAACCTGGCAAACAACATCTTTCTCATAGTCCTGCGTTGCCAGCGGCTCCGCCGGCCCGGGTTCAACCACCGGTGGCCGACCTTCTGCGAACGCATCGTCGAAGTGTTCCGCCAAGCGATAGCGTTCTGCGACACCATCGTCGAATCTGAAGAACGGCATGGTTTCCCATTTGCTTCGCCCCTGCGGAGACGGCGTCAAGGCGAAGTCGACCCGCCGCCAATCCACGATCGCAGAATCCGGTTTCTCGACCGTCTGGACCACCCCCAACGCATGAACTCTCCCCTGCTGCAGTTCGGCGTCCCAGGATGCAACGACCAGGCCGTCCCGGTTGGAAAGCTCAGCGATGAGTCCGCCTGGCGACGTGAGCGCTGGAACGTCGGCGATGGCCGCCGGGCGACGCCCCCTGCAAGCTCCAGGCGCCAAAATCTGCTTCTCACCGTCACGATCGAACCCCCCACCACACATCCACCGATCCAAGCCCGGGCTGGCACGCAGCATAATTCACTTCAGTGACATCCCACGCCGCCCGGGCGTGCCCTGGGGCGGTCTTCGGTGACGAATTCAGATGATTGATGGCCTGTTGTGCTTGACTTGAGCCCGCGGGCGGGAGGCGCCCGACCGTTCTTCCAACCCAGCGACATGCCGCAGTTATTGCGGACTCCGCACTTTTTGCGGTATGGTGACGCATGCCCGACCGGTACGACCAGATCCGCAACGACCTAGCGAATGCCGAGACCGCCGCATCCGCTGAGGACGCATTACGACACCTCCGGTCAGTCCTGACGGAGGTGAGCCAGTTACTCGACGACCAGCTGGCTCGCGCTGTGGTCGACGACGAGATGTCGATCGCCGCAGCCGGCAAGAGCGCCGGGCTGAGCGAAAACGCAGTCGGCCCGCGGCTGGCCAGCACCCCCAGGCTGAGCCCGTACGTGAGTGCCGGTGACCGGATCACCGCCGAAGACGTCCGACGTGCCCGCAACGACAAGCACGCGGGCACTCCCCTGCCACCCGCTCCAGCGCATGAACCGATGCGCTTCAAGCCTCGCCGAAACACCAAGCCGCGCTAGCCAACTAATGGAAGAAGATCGCCGTGTCGAACCCCAACCTCACCCTCATCGCTTTCCTGCTCGACCGGTCCGGCTCGATGCAGTCCATCAAGTCCGACGTGGTCGGCGGCTTCGACGCATTCCTTGGCGAGCAGCGCGCCGGCGATGGTGAATGCCTCGTGACACTGGCACAGTTCGACAACGAGTACGAGATCGTCTATCGCTCCAAGCCGCTCAGCGACGTTCCACCCCTCGAGCTGAATCCACGCAACAGCACGGCGCTGTTGGACTCGATGGGCAAGCTCATCACCGATACCGCCGCCGAGATCGCTGCGCTCACCGAGGAGAACAAGCCCGGCACTGTGGTCGTGGCCATCATGACCGACGGGTTGGAGAACTCCAGCCGCGAGTGGAGCCGCCCGGCCATCAAGTCGCTCGTCGAGCAGCAGACCAACGAGTTCGGGTGGGAATTCCTGTATATGGGGGCCGATCAGGACGCCGTCGAAGTCGGTAAAGGGCTGGGCGTCAGGGAAGAACAGGCCATCACCTACGGCAGGGGGAAGTCGCGGGAGGCGATGTCTGCGGCATCCAGCAACGTACGTTCCTACCGTACGGCCAAACTCGGCAACGCAACGGCGGCGATGCCGGCGTTCAGTGACGCGCAGCGGTCGGAATCCTCGGACGACTGAGTCCCAGAACGCGCGGCCCACAGACGCCTGGCCCCCTCACGCCGTGGCGTTGCTGACGGAAACGGCTAGGCACTCGACCGCTGCTGCTATCAGGCCGGCCCCTCCAACTCAAGGACCGTTGGCCTCGTTGACCGGATAAGCACCTCCGGGAACTTCGCCACCAACGCACACACGAAGGCGGACCGCTTCACGTTGAGCTCGTTGAGCAGCTCCTGCTGACTCAACTCCCCCTTGTCGCACAGTCGCTCCCACGCCGCGGCAATCATCCACGCCGGCACGAGCTGCGGACCCGTACCAAGGCGCATCGATCGTTCGGTCTCGACCAACACCCCCTTGCGACTCACCGCAGTGATCCGGTTGAGGTTCTTGGTCGACAACGTCAAGATCGCCGTGCCGGGGCCCGCCACCTCGGATACCCGATCGAAGAGATCGTCATCGAATTCGGCTGCGGTCATGCCGATCCGACAACCAAGATCCGCGAGGGGAGCTCCTTCAACACGCCGGTGGCCAAAGCCCGTTCCAACGCCTCGTCGAGCCGCGCCCCGATGTCCTTGGTGATCCGAACGCCTCCGAACAGCGCCAGCGCCTCACGTTTGAGGTCGTCGGCCGCGCTGCCGCCGGTCTGCTCGGCGACCACCCGCATCGCGTTGCCGATCTCCACCAAACTGACCTCGCCGAGGGGCCTGCCCTCCCCGCGCTTCGACGTCCGAACCGTTCGCCACGTCCCTGGGTCGATGCCATTGGGCCAGTAGAACTCCCGGTCATCGCGTCGCAGATACTCGGCGGGCACGACCCTCTGGATCGCGGTTCGGCGTCCCTCGCTGACCTTGCCGAGGCTGAAGGCACCGGCCACCAGCTTGGCGAGCCGATCGCGATGGACCGGGCCCTCGGACTCGATGATCGACTCGATCACCTTCACCACATGCGACCTGTTGTAACTGGTGTGGATCTCGTCGAGCACGCTGACCCCACCGATCACCACCGGCACCCATGGGCTGAAGTCCGCGAGGCTGGGGTGCTGCCGGGGCGCCACAGGCCGCTGCGGCGCCGCGGGCTGCTGCACCGTGGGGGCCGACCGGAAAGCAAACTCTTCTTCCACGTTCGCCTGCGCCGGCGAATGCGCCACCTGGGCGGCCGGCGCAACCTGGTCCTGCGCCGGTTCCAGGCGCCGCTGCTTGGCAGCGGCAACCGCTTCCCGCAGGCGCGCCACCGTCTCATCGCGTTGGCTCAGCCATTCGGGTAGCCAAACGCG
This sequence comes from Mycolicibacterium chitae, assembly GCF_900637205.1. Classification (NCBI taxonomy): domain Bacteria; kingdom Bacillati; phylum Actinomycetota; class Actinomycetes; order Mycobacteriales; family Mycobacteriaceae; genus Mycobacterium; species Mycolicibacterium chitae. The sequence goes on along the minus strand of NZ_LR134355.1, from coordinate 1,870,997 downwards.
CTCTACGCCCGGCCATTTCAGCAGCGTCGACAACACGTCCACCGGCAGACCATCGCGGTCGGCCACCGTCCGGCGCCCGTACCACTCCGACCCATCCAGCAGGACCGCGAGTAGCGGCTGCTCCGGCTCGTCGGGGTCGGCGATCACCAAGTCGACGCGGAAGTCGGACAGACCCACATCGACGGATACGACGAAGCCTTCCCGGCGCAGCGCCGCGGCGATGTCGTCACGATGCCGGTCGATGACCGCGTTGCGACGACCACCCTGCGTGATGGTGTCGACACCCCGATGCGCCATCTCCAGGTAAGCGCGCAGATGTTTGGTGCCGACTTGCATCGTTTCCTCGGCCCGCAGATCGGAGGGCTCGAAGCTGGCGTACAGCACCACCTCGCGCCGCGCGCGGGTGATCGCCACGTTCAGGCGTCGTTCACCACCCGGGCGCGACAACGGCCCGAAATTCAGCGGCACGACACCTTTGTCGTTCTTGCTGAACGCCACGGAGAACAGGATGGTGTCGCGCTCGTCGCCCTGCACATTCTCCAGGTTCTTGACGAAGAGCCCGTCCGGCTCGTCCAATGCCTGCAGCAGTCGCTCATCACCGGTGTCGCGCAACATGTTCTCGATGAGATCGCGCTGCTGCGCGTTGAAGGTGATGACCCCGATCGACGGGGCGTCCTCGGTTGATGAGGCGAACCGGCTGCGGATGTCGGCCACGATGCGTTCGGCTTCGACCCGGTTGGTGCGTAGCGCCTTTCCGCGCCCGGACCGTTCGAAGTGGCCATCGACGCGGACGAGGGAGATTCCGTGTCCCGATGCCGGCGGCAACGGTGCCGGGAACGACGCGAGCCTTCCGCTGTAGTAGTGCAGATTGCTGAACGCGATCAGTGCCTCGTCCTGGCTGCGGTAGTGCCACGACAGCCACTGCTGCGGCACCAGTGACTGCACGCATTCACTGAGGATCGATTCCTCGTCGGCCACAACCTCCGGATTGGCCTCTTCCTCGGTGTCATCGACCGACGCGCCGACATCGGCGAAACTCGTCGGCGGCATCTGCTTGCTGTCCCCCACCACCACAACCGATTTTGCTCGGCCCATGGCGCCGATCGCATCCGCGACCCGGATCTGCGATGCCTCGTCGAACACCACGATGTCGAAGACGTCGGCGTGCGCGGGGAAGAAGCGGGCGACGGAATCGGGGCTCATCAGCGTGCACGGCAAAATCGCGGTGATCAGATCCCCGAAGTTGGCCATCAGATTACGCACGCTCATGCCACCGCGCTTGCGGTCCAACTGCCGCTTCAGCAGACCGATCTGACCGCTTTCCGCGAACGCATCGAACGTGCGACGTTCGAGCAGCTCTGCGGGAATGGAGCGGCAGAGCTCGCCGCGGATCGACTTCGCGCTGGTGGTGAAACGCTGAATTGCCTTGCCGTGCGCGTTCACATCGAATTCGCTGAGTCCGCTCGCATCGAGCCTCTCGGCGATGGACGCGGTCGCCACACCGCGGTCGAAGGCCAAGCTGGCATCCTCGGGCACGATGTTGCCGGCCAGGATCGCCCGGCTAGTATCCGCCATGTCGGCGATGAGCAGCGGCCGGACATGTTGCAGCAGTGCCACCCAACGTTCGATGGTCACCGTGGACTCGAGCTTGCGGCCTTCGCGAGTGTCCCACCACCGTCCGATGAACCCTCGGTCACCCGCCCAACGGTGGAGCTGGTCGGATGCCGTCCCGGTAGCTGCCGACAGACTTCGCCAGCCTGCTGCCGTGGCTTCCAACGGGCCCGCCATCGCCCCGGTCTGGGTGTCGCTGTAGAACTTGCGCAGATCGGCGACACGCGGGTCGGTGGGCTTCTGGGACAGGATGTCCCCGATGCGCCGTAGCGCCGCGAAGCTCCGCGTGAGGTGCGCGGCGTCCTCGGCCACCAGCGGGTTCCACGGCCGGTCGAACAGCGTCACCGGTAGCGCCGAAACCCGCTGCCGCACATCGGCGACGACGACGTGGCTGTTGAGCATCTCGCCGGTCAGCTCCGACAGTGTCTTGAGGTTCACCGCCGTCGGGTCCACTACCAGCACTCCGGTGAGCTTCTCCAGAACCGCGCGACGACGCTTCTTGCGGCCGAAGAAGCCGGACTCGTCGGCCGCGACCGCTTCGGCGTGAATGGCCGGGATGTCGAGGTCCATGGCGGCCGGTGTCGCGGTCGCAAGCCAGTCCGGCTTTGTCGACAGACTGGCGAGCAGCTGTTCGATGGCGGCGATGTGTGTCTGCCACTGCGCGGTCGCGACGGCGTCGATCGCCGCCAGCGGGTAACGCGGCTCGTTGGTCAGTCGCGCCCAGGCGTCGAGGACATCCGGGCTGTCGCACTTACCCACGACGTCCACTGCCAGTCCGCCGCCGATGATCTCGGCCAGAGCCGCATCGAAGGCCACAGCTGCGGTGTGAACACCGACGGGGTCCAATCCCGCTGCTGGGATGGCGTCGATGAAGGCCCACGGATGATCCGGTCGGGGGCGCGCGTCATCGAACTTCTCGGGCAGGGTGCGCAGAGCTTGCGCGACATTGTCGAAAACGGTGGGGTCGGAGCCGGTGACGAGACTTCTTGGGACCGTCAACGGGGCGACGTCCTGGTCGGCGGCCAGCTCGGCGGACCGCGCGGTGTACAACGAGTGCCCCACCGCGTTGCGTTCGTGCAGCCGGTCGGCGTAGCGCGCCAAGCTGTGCCGACTCGACTCGGCCACCTGCAGCTCGGTGCGCAGCAGATCGGCATCATGGTTCAGCCGCAGTTCCAGGGCGTGCTTGATCTGGGCGCGCACCGCCGCGGGACGCGCGGACTTGTCGTGGATGTCCAACGACAGCTCGCCCAGACCCACACTTTCGAGACGCTTCTTCACCACGTCCAGCGCCGCGCGCTTCTCGGCCACGAACAACACCCGTCGACCGGATTTCATGGCGTGCGCCAGCAGGTTGGTGATGGTCTGCGATTTCCCGGTTCCCGGAGGACCCTCCAGCACGAAGGTCCGGCCCGCGACAGCGTCGGCGACGGCATGCAGCTGGGAGGCGTCCGCGGGCACCGGCACCGCGGTGCTCAGCGCATCGAGATCGACCTCGGCGGGCGCGTCGACGGGATCGGTGAACGGCTTCTGCGGATTCTCGATGAGGTGGCGGACCAAACTGTTGCGGGACAACTGCTTCCACGACTCGTCAAGGTCTTTCCACAGCGGGAACTTCGCGAACTGGAGGATCGACAGGTGCACGCTGTCCTCGACCAGGTACGGCAAACCCGCTTCGGCGACAGCGCGGCGCACCGCGTCGAACGTGCCCTTCAGGTCGATGCCCGAAGCGTCTTCGTCCGGCTTGGCGAGCGCAGGGATCTCCAGATCCAGTGCCGTGCGCAGCTTCTCGACGAGGCAGTAGTTGGGTGTGGAGGTGCCGGTGTCATCCATGGTGATGACGTAGCGCTCGCCACGGTTGGTGGTGCTCAGCGTCACCGGAACGAGCACCAGCGGGGAGCGCAAGGGACGGTCGTTGAGCTGCCAGGTGAGCATGCCGAAGGCCAGGTAGAGATTGTTGGCGCCGGTTTCCTCGCGGATCGTCTTCGCCTTGTTGGCCACATACCGCAGCTTGGCCTTGTAGGACGCCGCGGTGATGTCGATGTAGGCGTTGCGCTTGTCCGCGAGCAGGATCTCGCGTTCGGACTCGGGCAGGTCACGGCCGAAGCGCACCCCGCGGGCGATGTCGACGTTCTGCACTTCGTCGGAGCCCAGCAGGGTGAATCCCGCTCCGGCGTTGACGGCATCTTCGAACCGGCTCAGCGCAGGGCCGGGGACTTCGAGGCGAAACCCGGCGCGGTCGGTGTAGTTGATCAGTCTGTTGCGCAGACTGAGGTCGAGCAACGCGTTCTTCCACTGCTTGACCCGCGGCGGGACGGCCTCCGTCTGCTCGGCCGGCTTGGCGTCTCCGGCCACGTACGGCGCGATGACGGGACCGCCATCCGGTTTGTACTCGGAGACCGAGATGTTGCCGGCTTCGTCGGCGCTGCGGCTGGGTAGCGGGTAGATCCGGGCCCGGCGAGCCTGGCGGATGTCGGTGACGCCGAGGATGTTCGTCAGGTCCGCGAGGTGCTGCGCGCGGGGTGCCCGGCACGCGTCGTCGAAGGTGGCGTCCGGCGCAGACTGTGTCACCAGCGTCGTTTCGATGAGCCCGATGTTGGCGAGGTCGACCTGGTTGACCACCTCGGCGGCCTCGGTGGTGGAGACGGCGGCCAGGGCACCGTCGATGCGCCAGTACCCCAGGAAGGCGTGTTCGCGCAGCAGCCAGATGGTCGAGTTGATGCCGCATTGTTCGAGGAGGGCGGCCAGCACCATGGTGGTGTCCAGGCAGGTGCCGAGGCGGCCTTCGAGGACTTCTGCCGGGGTTCGCACCTTCTGGCCGACATCGCCCCAGCTGGCGGGTGGCTCCGCGTAGCGGATGTCGCGGGCCTTGACGGCGTCGAAGACTGCGCGCGCAATCGCGTCGACACGTTCGGGGTTCTCGCTCTGGTACCCGTCGATCGATGAGTTTCCGGTGGCTGCGCCCAGCCTGTCGGAGATGTCGATCATCAGTGCGGCGACCGCGGCGGCGTTGGGCTGGACGTGGGTGGCCAGGATCTCGAGGGCGAGTTGCGGCGGGGTGGCCTTCCACTGGCTGGCCGCCAGGATGTTGACTTCCTTGGTGGTCTCCGCAAGCACCTCGCCGGCGCCGTCGCGAAGGACCACGCGGATATCGCCGGGGCGCTGCTCATCAACGCGCAGCATGGAGGCCGGGTCGAGTTTGAGGCCGACGGTGTTCAAGACGGTCGGCTGGTGTGCCAGCAGGTCGAGGTGGATCTCGGTCGGCCCACCATGCGAGCCCTCGGCGCTGACGACGTCGACCTCGATGACCGCGCCCTGACGGTCGCCGCCGGTGTTGTCGACGGTGATGTGGTCTATGACGGGGATGCGACAGTGCGCCATCGCGTAGCTCAGGTCGCCGATGGCGGAGATTTCGATGCGCGGCGCGTCCGTCGCCGCGGGCAGCGATGGCGGTGTCGGGTCCGGCGCCGACGCGGCGACTGTGGATGCGGGTGGCTGCGAGGGTGCCGTAGCTGTGGCGATGGGCGCCACGGGAGCCTTGAGCTTGTGGACCTGCGCGGCGACCTCGGGGGCGCCGATGGCCCGCAGGAGAAGTTCCGCGGAATCGATGGCTCGGTAGGTCTCGGCCACGGTGAACTCACCGGTGTGTGCCCACTTGTTGCGAACCTCGCGCAGCTCCTTGGCGTAGATCTCGGCCTGCCGGGGCATCGCCTTGTTGAAGGGATAACCGAGGTCGCCGAGGCGTTCGGTCATCGCCCGTAGCATCAGCGCCAGGTCGCGGCTCTGGTAATCGCCGCCGCGGCGCCCATTGGCCGCGTCCTTGGCCCTGAGCAGGTCAACCCAGTCGGTGCCAGGCGGGAGTTCCCGGTTCAGGACCTGCGCGACGAAGGGCCCGAGCCCGCCGGCCAACGTCGTCAACGTTTGCCCCACAAGTTGGTGGCATTCAACGGAGTTCACAGTCCACACCCCACCCTGTTGCGAGATTGCAGTTCGCGGATTCGCATAACGGATGACCTCCCCTAAGGCCCCAAACACATCGGCCCGTGACGGCAACCAACGGACCAACCCACCTCGCCAGGTGTGTGACGGCGGCAAGTTTCTGCGGATCGTAGCGAATGGTGCCGGTGCGGCCACCGCGGGGTGGCCGTCGACGCGGTTGGTGATCGGTCACCGTGTTCTCCTCTTGTCTCGGGCGGCTGTGCCCGCTGAGGCGAGCCGATCAGGATGGCACGGGGTACCGACAGAGCGCGTCCTTCCGCTATGTCAACATCCGGCAGCCGACGCCGCACTGCTGCTCTTCACCTAGACATTCGAAGCGAGCAAAGGAGATCATGGCAAGCACCGAAGACGCACTGCGGCCTTCTCCACTCTCCCGCCTGGAGCCTCACTGCATGGCACTCTCATTACATGCCGTTACGACGACTGATCATCACGGATTCCGGCCGAGCAAGCACACTGATCGTATAGTCCGGTATGGGCCCGCTACCTGCGATTCGAGGCTCGCGCTGCATCCTTGAGAATCAGATTGCGTGTAACGGACGCCTCGAGCTCACCTACCGAGAATGGGACCGACATCGTGACATTGGAAGCGCAGACGACGATTTCGAATCTGAGCGACGTGAGTCCGCGCGAACAGGCCAAGATGGTCCGGTTCCTTCAGCGCACGCTCACACCTCGCGAGGTTCGCGCAGCACTGGCACGATTTTCCAGCGACAGCCGGAGCAGATCGATCGAGTGGATCGTGGCAGCCGCGGAACGGGAGACGACCCCACCCAAGACGCTGCGACTGACTGACGACGGCGTCTACGAGTTGCTGGTTGAACTCGCCGGTCCAGACTTGTTGTCAGACCGTGAACTTCGGAGACTGATCGCCGCCCACAGCCACCCCCGGATTCTCGCCAAGCTCCACGAATATCCCTCGTCGATGCGCGGAAGCGGAAGCGACCGGTCCAACGCGAACGCCGTCGCACAACGCAAGTGGCACCCCGGCAAGTCCTGGGCGAGGTTCTTCGTCAAAACCATCAACATGCCGCCGGCGTTCGCAGGATCGAGGGGAACCATATCGGTGCCCGACATGCTCGAAGTCGAGCCCTGCGTCAAACTTCCTACGTTGGTCGACTTCCAGATCGAGCTATTCGAGAAACTGGTGAACGTCCTGGATGGTCCCGAAGACGCCAACCGAGCGATCCTGACACTGCCCACGGGTGCCGGGAAAACGAGGACCGCTGTCGAAGCGCTCTTGAAATGGCGACAGACACGAGAGGATCGACCGCGCATCCTCTGGATTGCACATAGCGACGAGCTCTGCGAGCAGGCCGTGCAAGCAATCCGTGAAGTCTGGTTCGACCTCGGCCACGGAAACTACCCGTTCCGGGAGACGTTGACGATCGGCCGTCTGTGGGCTAACAAGAATGCCGTTCCGTCGGAGTGTGGTGTCGTCGTGTCCAGCGTCCAGAAACTCCATGCCCGCGGCACCTTAGCTCGAGACCAACTCGAGAACCTCCAGGACAGCCTCGGCGTCGTCGTGATCGATGAGGCCCACCGCGCTCTCGCACCCAGTTACGGCGATGTCCTCAACGCACTGGGGTTCAACTTTCGGCAGAAGCGAGCCCGCTCGGCTCTAATCGGTCTCACGGCCACACCTCGTCGTACCAGCGAGGATGAAACCCGTCGGTTACGCCGCCGGTTCCACAACAACATCCTCAATGCACCGAGCCTCGGCGCGGACCCGCTGCAGACGTTGCGCGGCCGAGGTGTCCTAGCTCGTATTGAGGAGGAGAGCCTCGATTATGACGCCGACCGGATCGAACTGTCGACAACCAGAGCGTATGCCGATCACTACGAAGTTTTCGATGACGTGCACCCGGAGGTCCTCACGAAACTTGGTGAAGAGCACCGACGCAACCGCCGTTTGATCGAACGACTCATGAAGCTCGATCCGGCGTGGCCGGTGCTTGTGTTCGCGTGTTCGGTCCAGCACGCCCAGGCCTTGTCCAGCCTGCTGCGGCGCCGCGGCAGGTCCTCCGGGTGTGTCCTCGGTACGACGAGGCCTGCAACCCGTCGAGCCATCATCGAACGATTCCGCAACAACGAACTGTCCGTCCTCTGTAACTATGGCGTGCTCACCACAGGCTTCGATGCGCCGTCCGTCCGCTGTGTGGTGGTCGCGCGGCCGACAACGAGCAACGTTCTGTACGAGCAGATGGTCGGTCGCGGAATGCGCGGTCCCGCCTTCGGCGGAACCGAAAAGTGCTTGATCATCGATGTCGAAGACAACATCCGATGGCGCAATCGCCCTGCAACCGTTCACTACTCCGGTCTGGAGGAAGAGATGCGGTACGCCCGGTGAACTATGCACCGACATTCGTAGAATCGAAATGCTCGAATCTTTCCGACAAACAATCCAAGATGAGACGCAACCGACGTACAACTTGCAAGGAGAGTCTTGACCGTTACCTGGCGATGGGAAGAGCAGAGCCGAAACTACGCAAACTACGGGAACGCCAATCAATGGACGGTGAACGCCGGCCTTTCGTCGCTTGCCCGCGAGAGTGCTCAGAACAGCAATGACGCGCGGCTTCCGGGGCCCGCGGATCTCGTATACTCGTTCATCGTTCTGTCCGGCGACGACCGGCAACGCTTCGAAGACGCAGTCGCCTGGCATGACCAGTTGGAGCCCCACCTCGCAGCCATGGCCGACGCGGCGACGGGTGCGGTGACCGCCGGCCAGCTTCAATCAGGGCTGGCGGCCCTCAAATCCGCCGAGTCCCTGACGTTGCTCCGGATCGCGGACTACGGCGCCAAGGGACTCACTGGTCCCGAGTTTGCAGAGGGGGACGCCGATGCTTACGGAAACTTCGTCAAGCTGTGCCGGTTGGACTTGTACAGCGGTAAGGACAAGACCTCAGGTGGGTCCTTCGGCCTTGGCAAGGCCGTCTACTGGCGGTTCTCGCGACTCCAGACAGTCCTATTCAACTCGACACTGCAGCCCTCCGACGCCGTAAACGGTCGCCGGCACAACCGGATCATCGGCGTCAATCAGGGCGTCGTGCATCAACTTTCCTCGACGAACTTTCAGGGCCGGGGTTTCTTCGGTGTCCAGGAGGCCAATGACGACGTTGCTTCCGTGTGGGAAGATGCCGACCTAGCGCACCGTCTTTGGCTCCGACGAGAGGACGACCGTCCCGGAACATCCGCGTTGTTGCTCGGTTTCTACGACCCGGACGAACCCGAAAAAGGCCTAGGTGATATCGCCCAGGTCCACGAGTTCGCCAAGAGTCTGGAAGCCGCAATCGAAGAGGAATTCTGGCCCTTGCTAACACGGGACCGCCTGCGGGTTCGGGTGGAGGTCCTCGATGGCGACCGTACCGTCTACCAACACACCGTCGACCCCGAGGAGCAGTACACCGAACTCGTACGTGCCCTTCGAAAGGTCGACGCAGGCCAGATCGATGACGAACTGAATGAATTGGGCGATGTCGTGGTCAGGGACGTACCGATCTCGATCTCAGCCCGTACCGATGCCGAAGAGCGCCACATCGCGTTCGAGCACACCGCGAAGCTGGTCGTCACCCTGTCCGATGACCAGAAAGACTCCCTGGAGAACAAGGTGTGCCTCTTTCGACGCCCCGAGATGGTTGTGCAGACTGTCGATAAGGAATTCGAGGGCCGCACTTATCACGCGTTCTTGATGGCGGGCGCCGCCGTCAACCCGGATTCACCATCTCTGGAAGAGGAACGGGCAGACGATTTCCTGCGATTCGCCGAGCCGCCCGCACATGACCAGTGGATACCGGGGTCAGGTCGCACCAAGACGTCGCAAGCCAATCTCACGGCTCATTACAAAGCCCCGTGGGTGCCAAATCTCAGGAACATTCGACAGGCGATCCTCGATCAGCTTTCCGACATCTTCGGTGCACCGGCGCCATCAGGTGACACGCCGCCGAAATCAATCTTCAAGAATTTGGCATTTCTACAGGGCGAATCGGGTGGCAGTGGTGCACGTGGCACCGCGTCGGTCCGCAAGCCGGAGATAAGAATTCACAATGCCACGGTCGTCGATGGCGCCTGGCATCTCGACTTCGAGATCCGCGCGCGCAACCGTCCTGAGGGGTGGTCCGTGGAGCCCCGCCTGGCGTTGGTCGGGCTCGATGGCGGCTATCAGGACATCCCATGGGATCAACTGGATGCCGATCCGCCGGCTGAGCAGTCCGGCAATACAGTGGTCCTGCTCCACAAGCCCCGTGGGCGGCTGCTGACAACGACTGTCCGTGGAGTGAGCACCACGACGCTTCCCATACCGGCAATGGAGTCTGCAGTCGACATACGCATCGGTCGTGCCGATGTCGCCCCAACCTCCGCACAACCAGAAGCGCAGGACATTCCGTGACGCCGCGGTTCGCCTGGCCCACCTACCGAGATCAATGGGATTGCCAGGTAACACAGTTCAGTCTGGACAGCGAGCGCCACGACGATGTCATCGACTCGGACTACCTGCGACTGAAAGCCTCGGAGCGGGTGTGGTCCGTCGCCGACATCGAGATCTCGGCAACCACCGACCAGCCCCTGCCCGCCGGGTTGACCGGCTTGACGGCCCATGTTCTGCTGGCTTGCCCGACAACGCAACTGCGTCGCGCATACCCGATGGCCCCGCACTCAGATGGCTCTCGGTTCGATGCCCAGATCTGCATACCACGGTCGGCCGTGACGCAGAAGGCATCGCTGACGGTCGAGCTTGTCGCCACGCACAATGAACGGCTGCGGATTGTCGGGGCCGGCGTCGAGTGGGCGCTGATCGTGGAGGCCGGTGAAGCGCCTCGCCCTGCGGGAGCCCCGCCCATAAGCAGTGCCTGGATCGACTTCACGAGTGATGACGCCCCGCCGGAGGCTCGGCGCAGTCCGATGAGTTACTGCTACCTCGACCTCAACGAGTCGCCGCCACTGCTGTACCTGAATAGCGGTATCGATGGATTCGAGGCGTTGATAAAGGCTGAGAACGCCAAGTTAGAGCGTCGCCGGCATCGCGATCTACTGGGTGCGATGATCGCTCGTCAAGTCACGAACTCACTGCTTCGTGCCGCCATCGACGAGATTGCTCCCGGCGAGTACGGAGCACCTGCAACAGGTCCTTCTACCCGGATCCTGCAAAGCGCCTGCGAGGCGATGTCACGGGAGCTTTCGGACACCAACTCGGTCGAGGACCTCTACGAGAAAATCGCCGCACTGGAAGGTAATCCCGCCGCCACGGCCCAGTTCTGGGCCGAAGCCGATCTGGTGCTGGACCGAATGACCGGATTATCGGACACAGTCATGAACGTATGCAAGGACGTGAAACATGTCTGATGCGCTTCACACGCTTCCTGTCCGCCTGGATGCGCTCGAACGCCCCCACTACAACGCCGAGCAGGATTCTAGAGCGACAGAACTTCGCCGGCTGGACGGAAATTCGATCGGACTCGAAGTACTCGATGCACTGATGGCCGAGGTCAAGACACGAACCACCGAAGCATTCTGGGCAGACAGGACACACAGCGACCGGTGGCTCGCTCCGCGGATCCACTACGCACTTCGACTGTTGCGTTCAGAGGCCGCCGACCGTGGGGTATGGCAGTGGCTCGCGCTGCGCTACTGCCGGTACGTCGAGTGGCGGTGGGCTGGCACCGACGGCACGGTCGCCGATGACCGCTGGTGGGGACCAATTCACAAGCAGGCAATCGCTCGATTGTGGTGGGGGGCCGAGGTTTTCCGCGACGGCGCGGACTACCGCCCCGTCGAGAAGGCCTTCGTGTTCCAGGATCTGCCGAACAGCTATCTGCACCGGCCGATAGTCCGGTGTCGGTCACTGGCGATAGCGATTGTCGATCGCATCGATAGGTCAGGGACGCCGAGTTCGGATCAGGTGAATGACCTGGCGCGGGTCCTGAACCTGGCCACCGTCGGGACTCCTCCCGAGGTCGAGACCGGTTACCAATCAGATGATCTACTCGCGTACGACAACTGGTGCAGCTCAGCACCTGCAGTTCCACCCAGTTGGGACCATCTGCCGTTCGGTCCGCGCGCCATCGACACCACCGACCGTTCGCTCCAAGGGGCAGCGAACGTTGTCAATCGCGCTTGCGGCTACGCTGGTTTGGAGGATTGATAGCCGACAATATAGCAACCGTGTTTGTACCCGCGGCGGCCGCAGGCCGGGTATACCGCCCTGCCATTTGCCCGTACCCCTATTATTGAGATCCCTGTCGGGACTACATTGGAGCGTGCTCAGGCATGAAAGACATCCAACCACTCAAGACGCTCACCGACGATGCCGCTGCCGCGTGGATCAAGCAACGGGTAACGAACGTAATCAAGAGCTATCACAACGCAGCCGATGTCATCGCAGAACCCATTCAGAACGCCGTCGATGAGGTTCTGTCGGCCGAAAGCATAGGTGATACCGGGCAGGTACGCATCGTCCTCGATACCGATGAGGACAGGATCGCGGTGTGGGACAACGGCCGAGGTATCGGCAGCGATATTATCGAGCGGTATCTGGCACCCGATGTTGGATCCAAGCGCGAGGCCTTCCTCAAGGGCCTAGTCCGTGGCCACAAAGGCGTCGGCCTCACATTCTTGGCGTATGGTTTCAATTTTTTCGAAGTAGAGAGCCGCACGTCCGACGAGCATTATCGCGTACGGATCGAAGGGGGTCGGTCATGGGTGGAAAGCACCGACTCCAGCGTCGAACCTCCGATCGGAAAGCTATCGGTTGTAGGCGTGGACGTTCACGATGGTCGCCTTGCTGCCCCCGGGACGATTGTGACCATCGGCCTTGGACCGCTTACCGAGCCTCGTAGCCTGCGCCATGCGTTTCCTAGCATTGATTACGCCGCTACCGCCATTCGAAATCAAACCGCCATTGGCATCGTCGAGCCACCCGCCATAACGAAAAAGCGCAAACTTGTCGCAACGCTCGAGTACCGTGCGCACGGCAACTCCGACAGCCGCGACGTGCCCGCCCTTTATCGGTACCCGCACATGGACACTCGAGCAGGAGTTCGGACTCTAGACCTAGGCAATTGGCTGAAGAAAAACAGGGGGACCGAGCCGCAGGCCAAGGAGCGCAAAGCCTATCACGCATGTTATATGAATTTGAGTCCAGACGACCTGCTCGAGCTAATCAAAGATAGACACGGAGAGAAGCTCGTCACTTCCGAGGAAGTATCCACGTTTGTCAGGCAGCACGAGGTAAGTGCCTACTGCCTCTTCTCATATAGCGCGAGCTATCGTGACCAGATTCGAGAAGCCTGGAACATCCCCGGCAATCGAAAGTTTCTGTACTCGCCGAGCCTACGAATCGCAACTGACGGGATGATCTCGTCGTGGTCGCGGGAGATTGCCCTAACACACCGCGGATTTAACGTCGACCGCACCTGGATCGTGTACAGCATGCGAGGCATCGAACCCGACCTCGGACGTAAAGATTTTCCCCCGGAGGTCAAGGACTTCATTGCAATCACTGAGGAGCTGATAGCGAATGATGTCGCCAATAAGAGTCGACCATTTCTTCGAATTGCGCCACCGAGAAGTTCCGGCACGCCGAGTGGCTATGTTTCACCCGCTGTCAAGGCGTATCAGCGCCGTCAACGCCCGCTGAATCCGCGCCACATTCCGGGCTTCGGTGACATTCAGCTTGCAACTGAGCCAGTATCAGAGCAGGATGTAATAGCTCTGTTCAACGAATTAGTAGGAATGGGTATACTGTGCCACCTACGCCCAGTTTTCTATAGCGGTTTCGATTATTACGACTCGTATTTTGAGTATGCCGAAGCGGTAACCGACAGTCAGGTTAGAGAGCTCCTTCCTGGAATTACCGATGTAGATGAACGAGAGCGCGAGGGCGTAGCAGAGTTCAAATTCAACGCCGATTCAATAATCGATGACATAGTGGCATCGATAAAGAAGTGGACGGATATGACATTCCTCCTCTGCTGGGAAATCGGCAAGAACCAACGTAGCCTCGGAGGGGATGAGATCACGATCGATGAACCAAGTGATCCGGCAAGCCGGCGCTACCATGGCATAACCCATATCGGCCGGCTTCAAAGCGGCGGCGACCACACCGTGTTCATCTTAGCCCTCAAGGATTTTCTACGAATTGTTTCCGCAGACAGTTAATGCCGGAGCCCTAACTTCGCACGACCCAGCAGTGGCGACACCTTCCCACCGTCATCCGAAGCGACCACTTCGGCATTGGGGCTCCCAAGGCCCTTGGCATTACTGACTCTCTGTGCCATGCAAGGTCGCAATCTGGGGAGCCTCCGTTGCGACCACGGCCGTATTGATCGTGACCTGAGGACGACGCCCGAGCGGGTACGCAAGAAAACGAACAAACGGCGTAGTCGTGTGCCTTTACCGCTATCGATAGAGAAAGAGTTCGCGACGAATCGATGGCTGACCAAGAAAGGGTGCTGGTTGGACCGATGGCAGGGGCAGCCGATGGCCGGCGCCAGACTGCCCGTTTCGAGCGTCACCTGAGTTAGGACATTTTTAGTGCCCCGTGTTTGATGCCTAGGTCGTTGAGGATTTTGCGCTCGGTGGCGGGGATCGCGGGCGGGAAGGTCTGGGTGGCGCCGTTGATGGTGATGGTGGCGCCTGAGTTAGGACACCCCCGGCGGATTTTGGAATCGGAATCGCTTTGACCTGTGGTTTTAGTTTGCGATGGTCGGGTTTTGGCTTACTAAGCGGGTAGGGTCCGGTGGGTGTTCGTGCGTAAAGTGCGCACTGCCTCGGGCGCGGTGGCGGTGCAGGTGATGCGCAAGGACGGCCGCCGTGACGTGCTGGTCGAGCACATCGGATCGGCTCATACCGACGCCGAACTGGGTGTGTTGCTCGAACAAGCCCGGCGGATCGCTATCGGTGATCAAGATGTGCTGGATTTCGAGGTACCTGCTCGCGCGCAGCGCGTCGCTGATGTGGCCGATTGGCGCCACGGCACGTTGACGTTGCCGGCCGGTGTCCCCAAGGGTGCGCCGGCGGCGCCGGGGCGCACCGCGGCGACCAGTTCGCGGCTGCTCTACGACGTCATCGGAGGCATCTATGACTGGATAGGGTTCGATGCCGTCGCCGATACAGTGTTCCGGGATCTGGTGATCGCCCGGATCGTGGAACCCACCAGCAAGATGGATTCGCTGCGGGTGCTGGCTGACCTGGGTGCAGAACCGATGTCCTATAAGACTGTTCAGCGTCACCTGGCCAAGGTCAACGCTGGCAACTACCGCGACGTGATCGCGACCAAATGCTTCATCCATGCCGCCGACCGTGGCACCTTGAGCCTGCTGCTCTACGACGTCACCACGCTGTATTTCGAGGCCGAGAACGAAGACGACCTGCGCCAGGTCGGCTACTCGAAGGAACGCCGCGTGGATCCGCAGATCGTGGTCGGCCTACTCGTTGATCGCACCGGATTTCCGTTGGAGATCGGCTGCTTTGAGGGCAACACCGCCGAAACCACCACGCTCATCCCGATCATCACCGCCTTCGCGCAACGCCACGACCTCGGTGACACCCCGATCGTGGTCGCCGCGGATGCCGGCATGCTCTCAGCGACCAACCTCGCCGCCCTCGATGACGCCGGATTGGGATTCATCGTCGGCTCCCGAGCGGTGAAGGCTCCAATCGATCTCGCCTCGCATTTCTATTGGAACGGTGATGTTTTCACCGACGGGCAGATCATCGACACCGTGACACCCCGGCATGCCAAGAGCGTCGTCAATGACACCGACAAGCGCGCCGAGCCGGTCTGGAACCCCGAGGATCATTCGGGGGCGTGGCGGGCGATCTGGGCCTACTCGGCCAAACGCGCCCGCCGTGATCAGAAGACTCTGCACGCCCAGGAGACCCGCGCCAAGGAGGTCATCAGCGGTCAGCGGGCTGCGAAATCGACCCGATTCGTCAAAACCACTGCCGGTGGACGCGCCCTCGATGAAGTCAGTTTGGCTCGCGCGCAATCTCTGGTCGGGTTGAAGGGCTACGTCACCAACCTCAGTGTCGAGGTCATGGCCGCCGCGGAAGTCATCGCCAAGTACCACGACCTGTGGCACGTCGAACGGTCATTTCGGATGTCCAAGACCGATCTCGAGGCCCGGCCTATGTTCCATCGCACCCGCGAGGCGATCGAAGCGCACCTGACCATAGTGTTCACCGCCCTGGCCGTCGCGCACTGCATCCAGGAACGCAGTGGCCTGGCCATCGCCAACGTCATCAAACAACTACGGCCACTACGTTCAGCGACCATCGTCATCAACGGTGCCAGCCAAGCATTCCCACCCGAAATTCCTACGCCTCAACGGAAAATCCTGACCGCACTCGGCATCAAAGTGGCTTACTAAGCCAAATGTCCTAACTCAGGTTTGATGCCTAGGTCGTTGAGGATTTTGCGCTCGGTGGCGGGGATCGCGGGCGGGAAGGTCTGGGTGGCGCCGTTGATGGTGATGGTGGCGCTGCGCAGCGGGCGCAATGTCTTGACGACCTTGGCCCTGAGTTAGGACACCCCCGGCGGATTTTGGAATCGGAATCGCTTTGACCTGTGGTTTTAGTTTGCGATGGTCGGGTTTTGGCTTACTAAGCGGGTAGGGTCCGGTGGGTGTTCGTGCGTAAAGTGCGCACTGCCTCGGGCGCGGTGGCGGTGCAGGTGATGCGCAAGGACGGCCGCCGTGACGTGCTGGTCGAGCACATCGGATCGGCTCATACCGACGCCGAACTGGGTGTGTTGCTCGAACAAGCCCGGCGGATCGCTATCGGTGATCAAGATGTGCTGGATTTCGAGGTACCTGCTCGCGCGCAGCGCGTCGCTGATGTGGCCGATTGGCGCCACGGCACGTTGACGTTGCCGGCCGGTGTCCCCAAGGGTGCGCCGGCGGCGCCGGGGCGCACCGCGGCGACCAGTTCGCGGCTGCTCTACGACGTCATCGGAGGCATCTATGACTGGATAGGGTTCGATGCCGTCGCCGATACAGTGTTCCGGGATCTGGTGATCGCCCGGATCGTGGAACCCACCAGCAAGATGGATTCGCTGCGGGTGCTGGCTGACCTGGGTGCAGAACCGATGTCCTATAAGACTGTTCAGCGTCACCTGGCCAAGGTCAACGCTGGCAACTACCGCGACGTGATCGCGACCAAATGCTTCATCCATGCCGCCGACCGTGGCACCTTGAGCCTGCTGCTCTACGACGTCACCACGCTGTATTTCGAGGCCGAGAACGAAGACGACCTGCGCCAGGTCGGCTACTCGAAGGAACGCCGCGTGGATCCGCAGATCGTGGTCGGCCTACTCGTTGATCGCACCGGATTTCCGTTGGAGATCGGCTGCTTTGAGGGCAACACCGCCGAAACCACCACGCTCATCCCGATCATCACCGCCTTCGCGCAACGCCACGACCTCGGTGACACCCCGATCGTGGTCGCCGCGGATGCCGGCATGCTCTCAGCGACCAACCTCGCCGCCCTCGATGACGCCGGATTGGGATTCATCGTCGGCTCCCGAGCGGTGAAGGCTCCAATCGATCTCGCCTCGCATTTCTATTGGAACGGTGATGTTTTCACCGACGGGCAGATCATCGACACCGTGACACCCCGGCATGCCAAGAGCGTCGTCAATGACACCGACAAGCGCGCCGAGCCGGTCTGGAACCCCGAGGATCATTCGGGGGCGTGGCGGGCGATCTGGGCCTACTCGGCCAAACGCGCCCGCCGTGATCAGAAGACTCTGCACGCCCAGGAGACCCGCGCCAAGGAGGTCATCAGCGGTCAGCGGGCTGCGAAATCGACCCGATTCGTCAAAACCACTGCCGGTGGACGCGCCCTCGATGAAGTCAGTTTGGCTCGCGCGCAATCTCTGGTCGGGTTGAAGGGCTACGTCACCAACCTCAGTGTCGAGGTCATGGCCGCCGCGGAAGTCATCGCCAAGTACCACGACCTGTGGCACGTCGAACGGTCATTTCGGATGTCCAAGACCGATCTCGAGGCCCGGCCTATGTTCCATCGCACCCGCGAGGCGATCGAAGCGCACCTGACCATAGTGTTCACCGCCCTGGCCGTCGCGCACTGCATCCAGGAACGCAGTGGCCTGGCCATCGCCAACGTCATCAAACAACTACGGCCACTACGTTCAGCGACCATCGTCATCAACGGTGCCAGCCAAGCATTCCCACCCGAAATTCCTACGCCTCAACGGAAAATCCTGACCGCACTCGGCATCAAAGTGGCTTACTAAGCCAAATGTCCTAACTCAGGCCAGACTGCCCGTTTCGAGCGTCACCTGAGTTAGGACATTTTTAGTGCCCCGTGTTTGATGCCTAGGTCGTTGAGGATTTTGCGCTCGGTGGCGGGGATCGCGGGCGGGAAGGTCTGGGTGGCGCCGTTGATGGTGATGGTGGCGCTGCGCAGCGGGCGCAATGTCTTGACGACCTTGGCGATGGAGCATCCGGTGCGTGACTGGATGGCGTGGGAGACGGCCAGGGCGGTGAACACGATGGTCAGGTGCGCCTCGATGGCCCGGCGTTGACGGTGGAACATGGGCCGCGCGGCGAGGTCGCTCTTGGACATCCGAAAGGACTTCTCCACGTGCCACAGGTCGTGGTACTTCGCCATGACCTCGGCAGCCGGCATCACCGCGGCAGGCACGTTCGAGACGTATCCCTTGAGGCCGACGAGGGATTGGGCGCGGGCCAGACTGGCCTCGTCGAGGGTGCGGTCATCGCCGCGGACCTTCACAAACCGGGCGGACTTGCCCGCCTTGGAGCCCTCGACGATGGCTCGGGCGCGGGCTTCTTGGGCGGCCAGGGTCTTCTGGTCGCGGCGGGCCCGTTTGGCCGAGTACGCCCAGACCGCCCGCCACGCTCCCGGTGAGGTCTCGGGGTGCCAGGCCGGCTCAGCACGCCGGCTGATGTCGTTGACGACGCTGTTGCCGTGCCGGGGTGTGACGGTGTCGATGATCTGTCCGTCGGTGAAAACATCACCGTTCCAATGGAAGTGGGACTCTAAGTCTTTGGGCGCCTTGGTCACTCGGGAGCCGACGATGAACAACAGCCCCAGCTCATCGAGGGCTGTGAGGTTCGCCGCGGAGAGCATCCCGGCATCAGCAGCCACCACCAGCGGTGTGCCGGCGAGGCCGTGGCGTTCGACGAAGCCGGCGATAATCGGCACCAGAGTGGTCGTCTCGGCGGTATTTCCCTCGAAACAACCGATCTCCAAAGGGAAACCACTGCGATCCACCAGCAGTCCGACCACAATTTGAGGGTCGACCCGCCGTTCTTTGCTGAACCCCACCTTGCGCAGCTCATCCTCCGATTCAGCCTCGAAATACAAGGTCGTAACGTCATAGAGCAACAGGGACAGCCCACCGCAATCACGGGAGTAGTCAAAGCACTTCGCGGCGATCGCATCCCGATACCCACCCGGGCCGATCACGTCCAGATGGCGCTGGATGGTCCGATACGACACCGTCGTAGCGCCCAAGTCTTCGAGCACCCGGATCGAGTCGAGCTTGCTGGTCGGCTCCACGATCCGGGCGATCACCAGATCCCGGAACACCGCGTCATCGACCACATCGAATCCGAGCCAGTCATACACGTGCCCGAGGACCTCACGCAGTAACCGCGAGGAGGTGCCCGTGATGTGACCCGGGCCGGCCGACGCCGGCGCCACGGTCTCATCGGCGGGCCGCCAGTCGGCGACCTCGCCGACACGGGCGACCTTGCGGGCTACCTCCAGATCCAGACCCTGTTGATCACCATCGGCGATCCGGCGGGCCTGCTCCAGCAGAACCCCCAGCTCAACGTCGGTATGGGCGGACCCCAGATGAGCCAGGATCTCGTGTTTGCCCTGGTTCTTGCGGGCCACCTGCA
Source organism: Mycolicibacterium chitae (assembly GCF_900637205.1). Taxonomy (NCBI): domain Bacteria; kingdom Bacillati; phylum Actinomycetota; class Actinomycetes; order Mycobacteriales; family Mycobacteriaceae; genus Mycobacterium; species Mycolicibacterium chitae. The sequence goes on along the minus strand of NZ_LR134355.1, from coordinate 1,851,504 downwards.
CCGCTGACCGCGCTCACTGAAATTCCCCACTGACGCTCATCGAAATTCCCCACCCGTGTGGCTCCGCCGAGAAGGGCGGGCCTCCCTCGATGCTGCTGGTGTCTGACGCCAGTAGCTCCAGTCGAAGGAGGCCCGCTTTCTCATGCTCACATGGGAGGACGACATGGAAGTACACGCCCTACGAAAACGTGGTTGGTCGATCTCTGCGATTGCCCGTCACACCGGATTCGACCGCAAAACAGTCCGCAAGTATCTGGCCGGCGATGGCAAGCCCGGAGTGCGGGCCAGGTCGGGTCCGGATCCGTTCGACCCGTTCGTCGACTACGTGTCGGCCCGGCTGGTCGAGGACCCGCACTTGTGGGCCCGCACCCTTTACGACGAACTCGAAGGCCTGGGTTTCGGGCTGTCGTATCAGAGCCTGACCCGCAACATCCGCACCCGAGGTTTGCGGCCGGACGGCCAGGCTTGCCGCACCGCCACCGACCGACCCAACGCCATCATCGCGCATCCGCCGGGTGAGGAAACCCAGTGGGACTGGCTGGAATTGCCCGATCCACCCGAATCGTGGGGTTGGGGGAAGAAGGCGTTCCTGTTGGTCGGATCGCTGGCACATTCCGGGAAATGGCGGGCAGTGCTCTCACCGTCGATGGATCAACCGCACCTGGTCGCCGCCATCGACAAGATCTGCCGCGGCCTGGGTGGACTGAGCAGGGTGTGGCGGTTCGACCGGATGGCCACCGTCTGCGATCCCGGCTCAGGTCGAGTCACCGCATCGTTTGCCGGGGTGGCCAAACATTACGGGGTGTCGGTGGCGATCTGCCCGCCGCGCCGCGGTAACCGCAAAGGTGTGGTCGAGAAGGTCAATCACACTGCCGCGCAACGCTGGTGGCGCACCCTGGCTGACGACATGACCGTCGAACAGGCCCAAGCCAGTGTGGATCGTTTCTCCCGTGTGCGCGGGGACACCCGCATTCGGGCCACCGTCGGCGGGCGATCCTCGGTGGCCGTGGTCGCCAAGGCCGAACCGCTGGCGCCGGTGCCGGCGGCGCCGTATCCGGTGATCGTGTCGCAGTCCCGGACCGCCTCGCGCCAAGCGTTGGTGTCCTACCGCGGCAACCGGTACTCGGTGCCACCGGAGCTGGCTGCCGCGCAGGTGACGATCAGCCATCCAATCGGTGGCCAGTTCTGCGACATCGCCACCACGAGTGGGATCGTGATCGCGCGACACCGCATGGCTGCCGACGGGCTCGGTGTGATGGTCCGCGACAGCGGCCACATCATCGCCCTGGACACCGCGGCGATGGCCACCGCTAACACCGGGCGACCGCATCGCCGCAAGGAACGCATCCCACCCGGCCCGGCCGCCAAAACCGCTGCCGCACAACTGCGTGCGCTCCGCGACACCACCGCCAATTCGGCCGAATCAACCACGCCATCAACCGATTCCACTGTCATCGACCTGTCCGTCTACGAGCGGGCCGCCCAGAAAAGGACCCTGCAATGACCCCCACCCCACGCACCCCGAAAACCACCACCGAGACACCGGCGGCCGCGGCAAGCCGCTATCAGCAACTGCGGTCGCACCTGGCCGAGCTTAAACTCACCGCTGCCGCCGAGGCCCTGCCCTCGGTGCTCGACCAGGCCACCGCCGAGGGCCTGTCGATCACGGTGGCCCTGGAGCGGCTGCTGGCCGCCGAAGTCGATGCCAGCACCGCCCGCCGCCTCGCTGGAAGATTGCGGTTCGCCAACCTGCCCACCCCCGCCACCCTCGCCGATTTCGATGTCGACGCCGCCGCCGGCATCGACCGCGCACTGATCGACGAACTGGGCACCTGCCGCTACCTCGAATCGGCAACCAACGTCCTACTGATCGGCCCGCCGGGCACAGGAAAAACGCACTTATCAGTTGGATTAGCAAGGGCCGCAGCACATGCCGGATACCGCACCTACTTCACTACCGCCGCCGACCTGGCCGCACGCTGCCACCGCGCCGCCATCGAGGGACGCTGGGCCACCACCATGCGGTTCTACGCCGGCCCAACACTGCTGGTGATCGACGAACTGGGCTACCTGCCACTACCAGCTGAGGCAGCCTCGGCGCTGTTTCAAGTCGTATCCCAACGCTATTTGAAGACCAGCATCGTCATCACCACCAACCGCGGGGTCGGCGCATGGGGCGAAGTACTCGGTGACACCACCGTCGCCGCCGCCATGCTCGACCGCCTCCTACACCGGTCGGTGGTCATCAATCTCGACGGCGAGTCCTACCGGCTACGCGACCACCACGCCGCCGCCGAAAGCCTCCGCCGAGCCGCCACCGGAACCCGTCAACCCCTACACTGACCGGTGCTCACAGGTGAGGAATTTCGGCGAGCACACCTGGGGACGTTCGATGAGCGCGATCACCGCCACCGCACCGGAGGAAGTGCGCACCTTCCGCACGTACGCCACCGCCCGAACCTACCCCGTTAGTGCCCCTAGTGCCCCAAATCACCACACGAAACCCCAGGTCACAGCGATAAGACCCCTCAGATCCCCGATCGATGTCCTAACTCAGGCCCAAGGCCCTTGGCATTACTGACTCTCTGTGCCATGCAAGGTCGCAATCTGGGGAGCCTCCGTTGCGACCACGGCCGTATTGATCGTGACCTGAGGACGACGCCCGAGCGGGTACGCAAGAAAACGAACAAACGGCGTAGTCGTGTGCCTTTACCGCTATCGATAGAGAAAGAGTTCGCGACGAATCGATGGCTGACCAAGAAAGGGTGCTGGTTGGACCGATGGCAGGGGCAGCCGATGGCCGGCGCCAGACTGCCCGTTTCGAGCGTCAGTGGGTTGTTGCCCCACGACTGAGGTGATCTCGCAGCCGTCGTTTAATGACCGCAGCACACGGGCCGGTGCGCCAAGACACAACGCCCAGCGACGTCATTACTGGCTCTGCCCAAATCTCAAGTATCCTACGGCCCCAATAGTTGCGACTTCTTTCCACTCCACGTGACCACCAACGCATCCCGCGCGCGGCTGCTAGCAACATAGAGCAATGAGCGTTCCCGCAGAAGCGCCTCGGCGCGCTCCTCCTCGGGCACGTTGCGCACGGACGCCGGCAACGGTACGTGCTTCTCGTCGGCGCCCACCAGTACCACCCTGGAAAATTCCATCCCCTTCGCCCGGTGCATGGTCATCACGAGCGGTTGACCCGGTATCGACGCGTTCTTGTCGACGGCGCGCGCAGAAACGCCGCGCTCGCCGAGCCCTCGAACGAAACGATCGCGTTCGTCCTGACTGCGGGTGAGCACGGCGATGCTTTCGGGCTCCACACCGTCCTCCACCAACCATGACTTGACCTTCGCCGCCACCGTCTCGAGTTCGGCACCCAAGTCAGAACACGGAATCAACTCCGGGACTGGGCCATTGCGCGCGGAGCGATAGTCACTGGTCGACTCCTCCCCCTGTTCGAGATCACGATACTCCGCACCGGAAAGCACGCTCACCGCGAAGTGGAGGTTCTGCGCCGTAGTCCGATAATTCAGTGTCAGTCGACGGGATCGACCGACAATCTTGATCCCGAAGCGGCTCAACACAACCGGACTGCCGTAGATCCGTTGGTGCGAGTCCTCGGCGATGAACAGGTCGTTGGGGCCTTCTGCCACCAACGCCCTCAGTAATGCCCAGTGCGTGGCATGCAGATCCTGCGCCTCGTCCACGATGACGTGGTCCGCCAGGTAGCTGCCATCACGCTCGGCACGGACGCGCAGCGCTTCGGCGGCGAGCGCGAGGACTTCCGGGAAACTGATTGTTTCGTCCATCTGACTTTGCCGACGGAACGCCTCGACCAGCTTCCAGACGGCGATGCGCTGCGGACGGCTGAGCCGCACCCCGCGACCCGGTCGCGCAATCTTGGCGTACTGCTCCAGCGTGGTGATGCGATTCGCCAGAACTACCGCTACGTACTCACTCTCGAGAAATGCGGGACTGGCGAGTTTGGCATCCAGACCCGAATCGACCGACTGTGCGACGTCTCGCCACACCGCGTCAGATGCTGTCCTCTTGGAACCGAACTCGGCGACCGGACCGAACACTCGCCTGCAAGCCTCTGTCGCGGCGTCTCCCGAGCGGTACAGCACATCCCTGCCGAGTGCGTCGATACCGCCCACATGCACTCCGGGATCTCCGGGTCTATCGGCGATAAGCACACCGGGATCCAGCGCCTCGAGGTCGGTCTTCAGCCCTTGGGCGAGAGTGGCGTTGTAGGTGGTCAGGATGATCCGGGCGTCCGGCTTGTCGCGCGCCAGGCGGCGTGCCCGATGGATGGCGACGACAGTCTTACCGGTGCCGGCACCCCCTGAAAGACGGAATGCGCCAGAGAAATCCGACTCGACATACTTGCGTTGCTCGGGGTGCAGGAAGGTGCGCCACGCCGCAAAGTCGCCGCCTTCGATGACTCGGCGAAGCTCTTCGTTGTCCTCGATGAACGCAAACTGCATCTTCGAGGCCGGGCGCTCCAGGGCGGCGATGATCTGCTGGTCCTCATCGAGGGATGTGTCCACCGGTTCTTTGGCGAACCCATGGTTCTCCCGGATCGTCTCGATCGCGACACCCGTGGCGAGTTCGAGCAGCGCACTACCCTCCCATTCGAGCCCAGTCGCCGCGACCTCCAAAAGCGCCGACTCGTCCGGTGCTTCCATCGACTTGGCTGCCAGCGCGGGGCTGATGCCCAACCCGTCGGTCAAGTCGGCGAGGGTGTAGCCGACCCCGGCAAGATAAGACAGTGCCGGCTTCGAAACCGGTTGCTCGACGGGAGCAACCGGCATTGGCTCTGCAGGAGCGGACTCACCGATCAAACCTTCGAGAGTGCCGTTGATGGGATTGACCCGCAGGGTGGCACGTTCGGCGAGTTTGATGGCGTCGTCGTGGCTCCAGGTGCCCATGTAGATATACGTGGGCCCGCTGGACTTGTCGTCGACGCGGAACAGCACCGCGCGATAGTGCAGGTCGACGCGCCCCGTCCGCACGCGGGGGTCGATGGCGACGTGGAGCGGTTCGATGTGCAGGGAGGGCTGAGTGTCGTCGGCGGCAAGTTTCTCGAAGAAGTCGTACACCTTGTTCTTGATCGAACCGTCCAGCTTGGACATGCCTTTACTGTTCGATGCGATAACCAGATTCGCCACCTACACCACTCCGTTCAATTTCAATGCCTGACAAACTTTGTCCACGTCGGGCGAGAACAGCGGCCTCGCAAGCGAACGGCCCACACCTGGTTCGAGTTTTCGTTACATGCACCGTAACTGCGTTTTCGTCGGGCTCACTACTCGGAACTTCGGTATATCGTCGCCTGCGACCGCGGCATTCGGCAGGTGCAATGCGAACTAACAATCAGGACCCGTTCATCGGACACCGCATCGTGGGTACTGCCGCCGCGGACTGAGCTATGTGCCCGAACTCAAATGTTCACTCCTGTTCGGGAAGAACTGTGAAACCGTTCTCTGCGTTGTACTCGAGCAGCCGCTCTGCGACGATTCGCGGAAGATCGCGGTACTTAACCAGCCCCAAGTCGCGCGTATTTTTCCAACGGTAATCAAGGTCGCGCTCACCCTCCGAACCATCATCAAGGAGCTGGGGACCCCACACTCGGACCTCGATTAGCACGCCATCGGTCCAGTCGGCCGTGAAGTAGGTCGGACGGAAGTCTCTAACCCGCCGAATACCCTTCGCCTCGTCGGTGCACGCGCCGCATCTCATGTCGCGGAGTTCCCCATACTTGAGCGGGAACCTCTGATGGTGCTTCACTTTCACTGAGTCTCAATACCTTTCCTGAAGGACCTGCCGATTCGCCGACAAGTCTCAGCGCGCTCTCTCCACCAGCTCACTAAACAATCCCGCATCCTCACAGCCCGCATCGTGGGTCCCGAACAGCAACGCCCGGTCCAGGAAGGAGTTGTTCATCTCGCAGGAGGTCTCCGGCGCGAGCACGCACGCGTGACATGCTGCGAGATTCAGCCCTTCGGTACCCGAGCCCGTCAACTCGATGCAAACGGGATCCGAGGAACACCACGACAGACGTTGCAGACCTTCTCTGAGCGCCGCCTCGAGCTGTTCGGTCTCGGCCATAGAGGCAACCCCGCCCAGGCTTCCCGCAGAGTCCGAGCTTGCCGTGTACACGAGCAGGCCTGCCACCTTGTCGTCCACGAAGAGTCGTTCCCGGAGCGCAGCGGCCGGATACCCCGCGTCGAGCGACAACTGATCGATGATGATGTGCGACAGGGTGTGGATCGCGACCTTGATGATGTCGACGGGAGCCGGCGGACGGCCGTAGTCCGCAGCCGCGCGGTCGGCCGCCCTCTGCAGGATGCTGAGTCGCTTTTGCGCGAAGTCACCCTCGGCCCACTCGACGAGCGCGGTGCGCCGAAACGCGAGGAACACGCCTTCGCCGATCACCTCGATCGCGGGTAACCAGTGCAGATGCGTGGGTGCGAGCGCGCATAATTTCTGCGCGGGCCCCGACGGGTCTGGAGCTCCGTCCAGCCGGGTGAACCCTTGCAGCGCACCGACTTCTCGGAGCCTGGTCACTTTCCGCACGTCAGTGATCAGGGACTCGAAACCATCAGGGACATCGCGTCGTAGACAGACGAAGTCCGAATCGAGGCTCTCCTCCTCACGTCCTTCGACCAGTGCCTTGTATTCGTCCGCTCGAAGCTTGGCCTCCGAGATCTCCTCGTCGTCTTCGTCCTCACCACGACGCCGTTCGATCTCACGTGTAATCTGGTCGGCGCTGAACCGCCCCTTGGACATCGCAGCCAATCCGGCGATCACAGGCGGGATCACGGCGGCCGGGTCTTTCACCATTTCCCAGTGCTTGTCCACGAACTTCGCCAGCGCCTCCGAGTACGGCGGTATGGAGATGGAGGACCGCACGGCGGGGAACCAGACGTTGGAGGCACCGCGCTGGACCGCGCGGGGGAACTCGTCACAGCTCTCGGTCGCATCAGCTCCGAGCCACGGCCGAAACCCACTGCACTTACCGAAATCCATGAGGGACCCCGAGCCGATCGCCCCCTCTAGGCTGCGTTTCTCGACGCCACACGTGCAGTCGAGGACCAAGTCACCGAGCGACGAGGTCCGTCCCAGCACGTTGAGCCTCATGACATGGTCATCACCGACGCTCTGCTCCTGCTGCCCCTTGTGCAACCACCGGAAAACGGGGAACTCGCTCACGTGACCATTTCGGCAAGCACCCATGAGCCTGAACGGACTCAGGTCGACGTTGTCGACCTTGCATCTGGCCTCACCCTTGTCCTTCGAGAGGTCCCCGAGTGAACCGATGCGCCGGCACTTGGGACACACCTGGGTGTACGGATAGCGGATTACCGGGATATCGCGCTTGCCACCGGCGGGCGGTGCCTTGAGCTCGGTAACTCCGAGTGCCCTGGCCAATCGCGGCTCGGAGATGTGTTCTGCTCTTTCGACGTTCCACACGTGGAGGCCGGCAATCATGAAACTGGTCGATTCGGCCGGGAACAGGCCGCCGACACCGTACGTGCTCAGCAGCTGGCTACGGCGGGCCTTCGCACTATTCATCAGAGCATCCTTCTCGCAGAAATCTGGTACAACGTGCTTTCGGCGTCGACGTCCCGCATGCTCTGCAGGGTCGGCCAGGGGGTCTCTCGAGTGGAGTACTCGATGTCGTCGTTCGTCAACGCCTCGTCGGTTGGTACCAGTAGCGACTCGTCGTAGTCGCGGCTGTTCCGGTACTGCATGTCCGGACTGGATTCGGCGGCCTCAGCCCATACCTTGAGAAGCTCGCCAAGCTGGTTGACGGTGTCTTCCGCCTCCTCCGGATCGGTGACCACCTGCGCGCGTTGCCCCAACAGTTCGGCCATCAGGGCGATCTCGTCGTACCGGTCAGCCGCCTTGTGCGCCGACTCATTGCTTGCCAGATCGTCCACCAGAAGCCGGGTGAGCGAAACCAGAACGCCGTGCAAGGCACGGTCTCGTGCGCGGGCGGCGAACGGTGTCGCGCTGGTCGCTTCGACTGCCCGGTACAGCGCTTGGTGGTACGGCACGAAGTTCTCGTAGTGTGACCTGTCCCGTGACCGGGCAGAGTTGAATATCGTGACGACCAACCCAGGGTGCTGACGTCCGACGCGGCTGGTGGCTTGGATGTACTCCGCACTCGATTGGGGCTGGCCCATTACCGCCATCAGGCCGAGCCTGTCGATGTCGACGCCCACCGAGATCATGTTGGTGGCCAGCACCACGTCGTTCGCCGAACCCGAGGACACGTCTTTCTCGAGGCTCTTGAGCGTACGCGGGATCTCTGCCGATGGGACACGACTGGTCAACTCGACGGGAGGCCTCAAATCACGTGGCGACGCCTGCTTGCGTCGGGCGACAAGTTGCAGTCGGTCTCGAACATCGCCTTCCACTTGAAGATTCGCGCTGCCGAGCACGCGGAGACTGTTGAAATAACCCAGGAGTGTCCAATAGGGATCCCTGGTTTCGGGACTACCTGTCAGATCATGCGCGGCCTGCAATATGGCGGCGTAGACCCGCACCATCAGTGTGGCGTGGCTGGTCCCCGGCGCCATCACCCCGATGTACTCACGTGTGCCGTAGTGATCGCGGGGGGCAGGTTCCGCGAAGAAAGATTGATCCGGATCAATGCCCGGCGGCGGGAACTGCTCGGCCCGACGGTTGAACACTGCGCGGATCTGACGGTCGGCGCGGCGGATGGTCGCCGTCGAGGCGATGACCTTCGGCCTGCCGCGGATGATGCCTTCGGAGGTCAGCTGTCCACAAGCGGCATCGATCGCGGCTTCATACAGTCCGACGATCGAGCCGAGCGGACCGGAGATCAGATGCAGCTCGTCCTGGATGATCAAAGATGGCGCCGTACCGATTCCGTCGCGCGCAAACAGGTTTCGAACCTTCTCATTCCACGCCATCTGCGCGAACTTGTCGACGGTGCCCAGGACGAGTTCCGGACGCACTCGGTAGATGTCCTGGTCGACGACGTAGGCCGGCAGACCGTTCCGGAACTCACACGCACTGTTCCCGCACGCGATCCTGAGCCGCTCCTCGGGCGACTTGACCACCGAGTAGTGGGTCTCGTTGAGGTCCTGACCACACCACGGGCACTGGGTCAGCTGTACCGGGTTCTTCTCGTTGAGTTCCCGGCCCTCGGCGATAGCGTTCAGTGACTTACGCACTTCGACCAACGTATTCGGCGTTGCGCCCTGGCCAACCCACAGGCCGATCGAGAACGGGCGGTCCCCCAGGTCGTTCTCACGCTGACGTATCCGCTCCAGCGAGCACAGCAGCATAGTGGCGCGTTCGAATTGTTGAATCGTCAGCAGGCGCAGGGTGTAGCGCATGATGACGGCCACGCCGAGCGTCCCGGGGTCTTTGAGCCTGCGGTGAAAGATCGTGAAGGCGACCAAGCCGAGATAGGCCTCGGTCTTGCCGCCACCGGTGGGGAACCACAAGAGGTCCGCTATGTCGCGGTCCTCGTGATCTGCATCCGCAAGGCCTGGCAGGTTCAACAGAACGTAGGCGATCTGGAACGGTCTCCAACTCTGCTCCGCGCCGTCGCCAACAGCTCCGACAGCACCGCCGCGGACCCAGTCCTGACGTGCACGCTGCATCTGCATGGCGGCGTTCGCTAGCCGGAATGCACGTCCGGCGTCCGAATCGGTGACGATTAGATCGATTCCGTTCTGCATTCGTGCGGCCGCAGTCCGAGCACGCTCGACATGTTCCCCGGCAACCACCTTCAGACCGTCGTCGACGTCGGCCTCGTCGTGCTGAACGCTCTCGCTCAGCCGGTCGATCCACTCCCTGTACTCGGTGACCAGCTGGCCGAGATTGTGCGCCAACTCCTCGTCGGAGGCGTTGCTCAAAAAAGACATTCGAAGGTCCACACCGGAGCTCACGCCGCCGGGTTTCGCCCTGGAGATCTCCTGCCGAGGAACGAACGTAGTTGCCACCCGGCCGACATGAGAACAAGTACCTTCGCGATCCCAACTGGAGGCGCAACCGTGGCCGATGGCGAAGACTCGTGCGTTGCGATACAGCAGTGCCGCAGAACGTAAGTCGGAGTCGTCGCTGAGGACGCCATACGAGGACCGGTCGACGATCGCGAGCTCGGGCGACTGAACCTCCAGGCCGACCTGAAACCAGGCAAATCCGTCGCGAAACTCTGCCTTGAGGGGCACCTGTGTGTTGCGTAGCGCCGCCGACACCGCCACCCGTCCGTTAGCCGGGACGCGTGTGTACACGTAGAGCTCGAGGCCGGGTACGACGTCGACCTTCTTCACCCCGGGCGTCGCAATGTCCCAGTCGATGGGATCGATGTTCTGGGGGGTGCGAGTCCAAGAGTCCGGCCGTGCGATCCGCTTGCGACGGGTTGGACGTTGAGATCCCGCCGACTCGCCGTCTTCCTTGGCGCCAGAGGGAACGTACTTGGCTGCACGGGCAACGATTTGGACAGACGAAGCCTTTGCCAGGTCAACGGAGAACGTAATCCCCATCGATGTCGGGTAACGCATCAGCGCTTGGGAAATCGGGCTGTCGACAGCGTCGTTTTCCTCGGACTCCCCACTGACGGGCTCTGCCTCTTCCTGCAGCCGGTCTTCCGCCGGCCACAGCACCCCGGCGATGTACCGGTCCAGGGGAAGGTCGGTGATGACCTCGTCATCCCCCTCCCCCGGGCCGACCAGGTCCTTGATCAACTCATCGACGATGTCGTCGCGAAATCCATACTGCTCAGCAAGGTTGGCCATTGCAGGCTGTAACTCCTAGGTTGTGTTCAGATCAGGCCGGGCCAGGCCTGTTATTCGTGGTACGAGCCAGAAGCCTGAGGTTCCGAGACCGGCCTTCTCTGACTCTCGATAGTCACCCGCGACGGTCTCCACGGACACCAGGGAGAGACCATCGATGACCGTCGGGCGGTTCTTCAGCCAACTGAAGGTCTTCTGGAAGGCGCTATCGAAGGCAACACTGGTGCGCCCCAGAGGAGTTCGATCTTGCGTAACCAGCAGGTACGACGGTGATTCTGCAGTGGACTCGACCTCGTCGAGTTCGGCATACACCCTCATACCGATCTGATCGATCGATTGCAGCGTCTGCTGAACCTGTCGGGCGTCCGCGTCATGTGACGCCGCGGGATAGCCAGTTTCGACATCTCCGTAGAGGAATTCAAATGCTCTGGTCCATGTCGCCCCGCGCTTCTTCCGACTCCAGGCTTCCTCCTTGAACCGCCCCAGCCGATCATCGGTCCTGATCCTCGTTTTCGATTGAGCCAGACGGCAGATGTAGACGTGATCGCGCGCCCGGCTCAATGCCACGTACTCGCGACGGACTCGCGTCCAGCTGTCTTCGTCCTCCGGCAACCAGTTGGGTTCGACCATGAACACCGTGTCGAACTCCAGGCCTTTGGCTCGATGGATCGTCGACACGATCACCGAGCTGTGGTCTGGCTCGGTGAGCGGAAGCGGCAACGCACGTGCCTTGACAAGACTATTCATCCTGTAGAGGTCCAATGAGTCGTAATCACGCAAGCGACCCTCGGCTGTTTTGAGTGCGTTCCACTTCTGCTGCACATCTTCCTCGGCGAGCAACCGCTCCAGCGCAGCTTCCACCTCGGATCGTCGTTCCTTCGGGCCAGGCAAAGGACCGAGTGCACCCGCAATCCACCGTGCCGCACCAAAATCCTGCGCCTGTCTGCGGACGGCGTGGGCCACGGATTGTTCGTTGAGGTACCGCGATACCCGAAGCACCTCTGCGTTGGTCGTGCACAGGACGGCAGTCTTCTTGCCCTCTGGCGGCGTGACGAGGTCATACCACTCCCCGATCTCGCCTCGATCTGGCACGTCGAGGACAAGATCTTCGAGGCATTCCTCCGCCACATCACCATCGTGAAACTCGCGGAGCTTGTCGCCCAGCACGACCACCTGCTTCGGGATCTTTCCTCTGGCCCGATAATTCTTGCCCAGTCCAACAGTTTCACACCCGAAGGAGTCGGTCAGCGCCTCGAAGACATCCTTTGCAGAGGTCTTGCTCAACGAATCTTCGAGCTGAAAGTCGTACACACCCTGCAAAGGGTCCCCGAGCGCTGTGATTCCGGCACCATGATCGAGCCATTTCAGTAGCGCCAGAACGAAATCCGCTCGATCACCTACGAGATCCTGAACCTCGTCGAGAATGACATGACGAATTGGCTCGATCTCATCGAGCGGTTGTTCCGCCTCCTCCAGCAGCTGCGTAGCACGTCGGATGCGGGCGTCGAAACTGCCCTCGGGCTGGAGACCGGCTCCCAACAACAAGACACTCGCGAACGAGTCGAACGTGCGGACGTTCGGGGAGGCCACGTCCCTCACGTCGAGCCGCGTCCGGACGGCCGATACGGCAGCACGGGAGAAGCTGAGAACCAGGACCTCATCGGAGGGCGTCAGCCCTTCGTCTTGCACCAAGCTACGGATTCGACTGGCCACTACCTCGGTCTTACCCTGGCCCGCCCCGGCGATCACCAGCAATCTGGCGTCGGCCGAAGCCTCGACAACGTCCAGCTGCTCCTCGTTGAGCTCGAGCTCCTGCGCACTTTCACCCGACACCGACAGACTCCTGCGCACGCTCCGCTTCGGTGATGTCCTTCACGCTCTGGTACACGATGCTGTCCCCGAACTCGAGGATGTTGTCGAGCATGTTCACGATCAGAACTTCTTCGGTGCCACCATTCTTGGGTCCACGAAGGCCTCGACCCACCATCTGCTGGTACCTGACCTCACTGCTCGTCGGTCGAGTGATGTACACGGCGTCCGTCTTGGGGGCATCGAATCCTTGTGACAGCACCGCGTAGTTGGTCAACACCTTGAGCTCGCCGGCCTTGAACCGCTCGATCGCCACGCGGCGGTCCTCCGGGCTCGTGTCCTGATCGATCGACGCCGCGGGACGTCCCTGCAAGGTGAGCAGGGTCGCCAACGTCTGTGCGTTCTCGACCGAAGTGGCGAACACGACGATCTGCCAATGGTCTGGCTTGCTCATGACGGACTCCACAATCGTACGAGTCCGATCCTCGTTCCGGCCCAGACGGATCTCCGCACTCTTGGCGAGCCAGCCCATCTCCTTGAAATTGTCGATCTCTTGATCAGACAGGTCGATGGAAACGCCATCGAGAATCTCCAGATGCGCCCGCGCAAGCACTCGATCTCGCTGCAACCGCACCTGTGGTAGATCCTCGCCGAAAACCCCTTCATCCAGGCAGTTGTCACCGAATCGGCGGAGCAGCAACTCCGTTTGGGCGCTGTCCCGCCGGCCCCTGAATGGCGTCGCCGTCAGTCCGATCAGCGGTTTGTCCCGCTGCCTCGTCGAACGGCCCAACCACTCGAGAATTGTCGTGTAGGAAGGGGTGTAAGCACCGTGTGCTTCATCGATGATCACGATCGGCGCCTCGGCCAGCCAGGCATACGAGTCGTTGCCCACGGCCCGCGAGTGGATCTTGTGCCATGTCGCCACGACTACTTGGACGCCGCCGACTTCTTCTTCCATTTCGTACGACGCCCAGAATCGACTGAGGATCAGTTGCGTATCTTGTCGGCCGGCGGCACGCCAGAGGTACGACCACGCATCTATGGCCTGCTCGCACAACTCTTCGCCGTCGGCCAACCACAGAATCGGACCGGAGAAGACTCCGCTCGATCCCAAACCGTCGAGACTGCCGTCACTGATGGCCTCGACGATCGACTGAACCGCCACGCGCGTCTTGCCCGCACCAGTCGGCAAGGATATGTATCCGCGGGGCGAACCGTTGCCGGTCAACAAGTTCCGCAACCGTTCGGATACCACCTGCTGGTAGTCATGGAGCTTTTCGAGCTGCGTGGGACCGTCGACGTACTCGGCCGGTTTGTTCCGCTGCCTCGCCGGTCGACCGGCCCAGGCGTCGCCGAAACCGAAGTTTGTCACCCACTTGCGGGTGGGGAAGGAGCCCGCCCATGTGGAAGGGGGTACGACCGGAAGCCCGGTGGGATCGACCTTGCAGGCGCGTTCGAGGGCACGTACGCCCAACATGCTCACACACAGCTCGGCCAGGGCGAGCCCCCTTGGTTCAACCCCGCCCTCGTTGGCGAGATAGCTCAGCGCATCTTTGGGGATAAGTGGCCTCAGGCGGTCTTCCCCGACCAGAAGGAGGAGTCGCTCGGCATCCGAGGAGGCTTTGCGGACCGCCCGCACCTGCTCGGAGTTCTTACGCCGGTCCATATCCTTGAGCAACGCATCCACATGCCGATCTGAATCGTCGTAGAGCAGTTGCCCCAGCACTTGCTTCAGGATCTGATGGTCGGTGGTTCCGGTGACGAGGATCGTCTTCGCCGCACGGCCGGATCCGCAGGCAACCCGTACTTCCGGCTGCCCAGGCACAGCCGCAACTTTGCTCAGCGACAGGCACTTCTGCAGCACCAGACCATCGAGTTCGTTGTCGATCTCGAGCGCATCCAGCACCGGGAACACATCGGTGAGCAGAACCGGTTCTGCACTCGTTTCGTACGAGTACGTGACGGGCAGGTCACGGCCTTCCAGGCATTCCCATAGTTCGCTCAGCGTGTGGACGTCATCGACGGAATCCACGACCACGCACGGTATGCCGAACTGATCCAGCTCGGAAAAGGCATCCGCGCCATGCACGACGGCAACAGTCCTGCGGTCTTCTTCAGACCACTGGCCGTTCTTACGAACCCAGAGCTTCTCCGGAGGCTCGGACTCTCTGTGTGTCCAGCACCACCACGCGTAGCTCTGCCCCACATGTTGCATGTCATCCCGGGCCATGTGGACATCGACGAGCTTCCGGAAACCAGCCGGATCGATTTCGCTGATTCTCTTCTTGAGCGTCAGAACGTCCTCGGCATCTCGGCTGAGTACCACTTGGGATACACAGGGTAGTAGCCCCTCCGGAGCCTCCTCGATATCTGCAACGAACGCTTCGGACGGCGGCATCGGTCCGAGAACCGTTGGTAGAAGACCTTCGCTTCTGGCCCACCACAATTCGGGCGCAACGTATCGCCCTGTTTTCGGGACGTTCGGATGACTCACTCGAACACGAGGGACGTCCACGTCGCTCAACAGGGCTACCGTCATGGCCGTCCTGTTGGTGACGCTGAGCTCCGGCAGGCACTCCAGTGGGCCCAAAACCGAGTCGAGGCCATCGATCTGGATTGCTTGACGCGCTTGAACACTCAGCCCGAGTTCGTCCCCGATACGCGCGCGAACTTCATTCATGTATCGCGACACCCAGCGTTCCTGCGCGCCTCCGCCTCGTGATGGCCGCGACCGCACACCGAGCATGTACAGCACTTCTTGGTCACTGGCGTGATAGGCACCATCGACAAGAAACTCGCCGTCTTCTCTGAGTTGTTTTAGACATTCGCCGGCGAAGTAAAGCCCCTGGGGCACAACCCAACGGCCGACTCCGTTTCGCACATGGATGATTCGGGCTGCGTGTCCTTCGAGAACGCTCTCGAACGCTTCGTGAACCTGTTGGACGCCGGATCCACGCATCGCGATCCACAACTCGTCCCAGTCGACCTTGCCGGTGCGTCTGAGTTCCGTGAGCAACTGCAGCATCTCGCCGCCATCCTCGAAGGCGGTGACCCCAAGCGCCTCGAGC
This sequence comes from Mycolicibacterium chitae, assembly GCF_900637205.1. NCBI lineage: Bacteria > Bacillati > Actinomycetota > Actinomycetes > Mycobacteriales > Mycobacteriaceae > Mycobacterium > Mycolicibacterium chitae. The sequence continues at coordinate 1,835,852 of NZ_LR134355.1, read as the reverse complement.
GCGGCGGCGGTGGCCGCGCGGGCAGCGACATCCTGGTCGACGAATGAGGTTCCGTGCTGCCCTGCGTTTGTTCGGAGAAAGCACCGTCCACGAATGGGTTGGGCCAGCGATCCGTTCTCGAGGAGGACGATCCGGGAGTCACGGACGTCCTTCTCCGTATTACCTCCCTTGAGAATGAGGTTCGCAGCCAGTTCGATGGCCGCCGCCGATTGACCCGGGCCGGGGTCCGCTACAACCGATTGCAACCAATGGAGAACCCTGCCTGCAGGCTTCGGGCGGTCGCCCTCCTGCATCAAACGGTCGACCTTCGACCGCCGTTCGGTGGTGCTGGTGCAATCCGGGTGGACCCAAACGCTGCGGTTCCCTGTGACTGCAAGCCACATCTTCGCGTATTCCATGACATCGTCCGGAACGCGTTGCAGCGCAGACGGTGCGCGCAGCTGGCCGTCGAGATCCGGTAGGCACCGAGAATCCCTCAGTTCCCGGAAAACCGGTTCGTTGAGTACCTTGTCCGCCCAACTACGGGCTTCCTTACCGCGGGCCGGGAGCACGTCGATGTATCGACCGTAGGCCGCGTCGGCAATCAGATCCTTTCTAGCCGCGACGACCAACTTCGGTAGGACGTCTTCGAGGATCTCCAGGTTGAAAAGGCACTCGATCACATTGATGCGGTCGTCCGACAGCTTCCACGGTGCGTTGACCCGACCACTCAGGGTGATGTCGGACTTGACCGGGAAGTACGCGGACAGCTGGCCGACACCGGCGGACCCGCTCAGAGGTAGCGCCCAGCTGACAGTCACCGAGTCCCGCCGCGCCGAGTGGCCGGCAGATTCCAGCGCCTGCGACGAGGGCTTGTGGTCGGTCGATACGACCAGCCACTCCCTCTCACCGTCCTGGGTCGTCAGCGTGACGCGGTTGCCCTTCTTGGCAGCTGCGAAGCGACGTGACACGTCGGCGACGCGGTCGACCAGGTCCAAGACCCGCACATGCGGTGCGAACAGATTGAACGACTCGTCGAACTCTGCGATCTCTTGAGACAGCTGTGATGCAGTGCCTTCCTTGAGCGGCACCTTGACCACGGTGGTCGCCCAGGTGGACAGCTCGGCGAGGATCGGGTCTACGCGGAATTCTGCTGCCGGATCCAGCGTCCAGGCGAGACGCAACGCCGGTACATCGGACGGGCGGTAGTGGCGGTCCAGCTCGGCTGACAAGCACTCGGCTGACTGCGACCGACTGAACTCGAATGACACTGAGCGGCTGAAAATCTGGGGGTTGTCCGAAATGCCGCTGATGGACTTGAATCCCAGACCGAATCGTCCGATCTCGGTCCCGGTCTTGTTGGACAGGTGGGTGTACAGCAGGGCACGGACGCCTGTGTCTTCGAACGGATTGCCCTCATTCGCGACGTAGAGGGCATGTTCGGTCAAACTGACCTCGATACGACCCGGGGCACCTTGAAGTGCATCCGCGGCGTTCTGCACGAGCTCCTGGATCTGCTTCCGCCCATACCCGCCCTCGGCGATCCCGCGCTCCTTGCCGGCGTCTTCCTCGACCCGGTTCGGATCCTCCTGATAGACGCGCACGCATCGATCCCGGAAGTCGTCGACCAATCCTCCCAGCGCGAGATCAGGATCAGTCCAGCCCCTGGCGGCCACTCTTGCCTCCCCTATGTGCCCCTGCACATTCGTTGGTCGCGGATCCCCGTCCGCTTGTAAGACTGTCTATCATTCGGGTCCGACAAAATGTGCTTGCTCACACAAAGTGTCACCGTTGGGGGAATCGGCGGCCCCTCTTGAAGTCCCTGCGTACCGACGTAGTGGAACATTCATTCGCCGGCTACGATCTGTGGCATGCCGCGGGAAGACGTCATCTTGGATCCGCCGCCTCACATCATCGACCTGTTCGCGGGTCCCGGCGGCCTTGACGTCGGGGCGACCTGGCTCGACATCCCGGTCACTGGCATCGAGTGGGACCCACACGCGTGTAAAACCCGGCGAAACGCCGGCCTAGAAACGGTCGAGGGTGATGTTCGGGACTACGGGCCCGACATCTTCCCCGAAGCGAACGTCTTGACCGGCGGGCCGCCGTGCCAAACGTTCACCGTTGCCGGCACCGGATCCGGCAGACAAGCCGTCGACAAGCTCATCAACGAAGCCGAGGACATGGCCAAAGACCTCGGTGAGGGAATTCCCCGAAGCGGCTTCGCGGATGATCGGACCGGCCTCGTTCTGGAACCCCTGCGGTGGGCGTTGCTGGCACTCCAAGCCGGCAGACCGTTCCGAGCGATCGTGTTGGAACAGGTGCCCGCCGTACTACCCATCTGGAACGCATTCGGATCGATCCTCGAACGGCACGGATACGGAGTCGACGTCGACGTTCTCCGGACCGAACAGTTCGGCGTCCCACAGACGCGAAGACGCGCGATCCTCATTGCGCGATTCGGCGACGACAATGTCGCGCTCCCGGCTCCCACCCACCAGGCGTACCGACGAGGCGCATCAGATCAAGCTGAACTCGGACTCCAACGCTGGGTGTCGATGCAAGAAGCGCTGAAACGGGACACCGAATTCACCGTCGTATCCAATTACGGGAGCGGCGGGGACCCGCGAAATCGCGGCGAGCGCAGATCCGATGAGCCCTCGGCGACGGTGACCGGCAAAGTCACACGCAACCGGCTCCTCTTGGCAGGCGGTGGCGAAAGCCGCTTCACCCATCAGGAAGCCGGCAGGTTGCAGACGTTCCCCCTGGACTTTCCGTGGTCGGGCAACGACATCGGACAGCAAATCGGAAACGCGATACCGCCACGGTTAGCCGTGCACGTCCTCGCGGCCGCGCTCGAGCTGGAACTCGACGACGAGGAACTCGAAGAAACCATGGATGCCTCCTGGATGAGAGGACGCATGTCTTCGCTCGGAACCCGCCTCAGCGATCGGGTGGTATTCGCCGGGGAGTGATCTATACGGGTCGACGACCAGCCCGTAGATCCATGAGCTTGCTGCATATCGCGTCGGCGACCTCGCTGGGATCTTCGTGTTCCCAGAATCGCAAGACTGTCCATCCGCGCGCCTCGAGATCGGCGTCTGTCCGGCGATCACGCTCGGCATTTCCGTCGAGCTTCTGGGCCCACCATGCCTCGTTCGCCTTGGGTCTGGTCGCATGGAGTGGGCACCCGTGCCAGAAACAACCATCGACGAAAACAGCCAGACGCAACCGGCGCCAGACGATGTCGGCCTTGCAGCGCAGGCCAGGCACAGGCGCAGTGTCGACGCGATAGCGGATGCCGCGCGCATGAAGGATCTGCCGAACAAGCAGTTCGGGCTTCGTCCCGGTTCGGCGCTGACGACTCATACGCGCGCGAACAGAGTCCGACGACGCGGGCGGTCTTGCCGACAATCAAACCTCCGAATCGAAGTCTTGGCACCCCGGGCGGGGTATGCGTTGACAATCTCTACATCAAGGATTCAACTTGGTACTACCCGCGATGGGATGCGTGGTACTGACGATCTTGGCGATGCAGTTGTCGCGATCGAATCCGTGCTGCGTGCACCAGCCGAGTACCTCGTAGGGGTTGTTCGACCACAACCCGACCACGGTGATCCAGAAGTTGGGGGGTAAGTCCCCTGGGGTGGTGGGGTTTCGGAGCTGAGGACGACCCGGGCCCGGGTGTGTCGGTGAAGGCTTTCGGGCGGGCCATCGCGTAGTGGTCAGTGAGTTACCTACCAAGTGACTCAAGCAAAGGACGCACCACGCGATGACCCAGGACCATTCTGCCTTGCTCGCCCAGCTCGATGCACTCAAGTCCGCTGATGCTGGGGCGGTGTTCGCCGAGCTGATCCGCGCCGGGCTGCAGGCGTTGATCGAGGCCGAGGCCACCGAGACCATCGGGGCCGGACGCTACCAACGCAGCGGCGAACGCAGCACGCACCGCAACGGGCATCGGCCCAAGACGGTATCGACGACCTCCGGCGATATCGAGGTCAAGATCCCCAAACTGCGGGCCGGCTCCTTCTTCCCCTCGCTGCTGGAACGGCGCCGTCGCATCGACAAGGCCCTGCATGCGGTGATCATGGAGGCCTACGTCCATGGCGTGTCGACCCGCAGCGTCGATGGCCTGGTCGCCGCACTCGGGGTTGGATCCGGGGTCTCCAAATCGGAGGTCTCGCGCGTCTGCGCCGGCCTCGACCGCGAGATCGAGGCTTTCCGTACCCGCAGCCTGACCCACACCACGTTCCCGTACGTCTTCTGCGACGCCACCTTCTGCAAAGTCCGCGTCGGCGCCCACGTGGTCTCTCACGCGTTGGTGGTGGCCACCGGAGTCTCGATCGACGGGACCCGTGAGGTGCTGGGCACCGCGGTCGGTGACAGCGAGTCTTTCGAGTTCTGGCGGGAGTTTCTGGCCTCGCTCAAGGCCCGCGGCCTTTCCGGGGTGCACCTGGTGATCTCTGATGCCCACGCCGGGTTGAAAGCCGCCGTGGCCCAGCAGTTCACCGGGTCGTCCTGGCAGCGCTGCCGGGTCCATTTCATGCGCAACCTGCATGGCGCGGTGGCCGCCAAACACGCCCCGGCGGTCACCGCGGCGGTCAAGACGATCTTCGCCCACACCGACCCCGCTGATGTGGCTGCGCAGTGGGATCAGGTCGCTGACACGCTCTCGGGCAGTTTTCCGAAGGTGGCCGCGATGATGGATGAGGCGAAAGCCGACGTGCTGGCCTTTACCGCGTTCCCGCGCACCCACTGGCAGAAGATCTGGTCGAACAATCCCATCGAGCGGCTCAACAAGGAGATCAAACGCCGTGCCGATGTCGTGGAGATCTTCCCCAACCCCGCCGCGTTCCTACGGCTGGCCACCGCGGTGGTCATCGAGGCCCACGACGAATGGCAGGTCACCCGCCGCTACCTGTCCGAGGTGTCCATGGCTGAGCTGCGCAAAGTCATCGACGCAAAACACGCCGCCGCCCACCCAGTGACCGAACCGGTTTCCTCACAACGCCAAATCGCCTAGCATTCACCACGACTCGTTGATCACCACGCGTGAACCCACGCCGATCCGAAGTCCACCACCCCAAGGGGCACTATCAAGTTGGGCCCGTCGTAGGTCGACCAGTCCCCCGACCACAACAGCTTCACGTCCGGATAAATGCTGCGCAGCCGCAGGTGTTCGTCGAGGATTGCCTCGTTGTCCCAGGTGATCCCCTTCGCCACCAAACCCACACGCTTGGAGCTGATCTGAGGGATCCAACGGTCAGCGAGAACCACGGACACCGACGGCCGATCCTCGTTGGCGATCGCGCGCAGGCGAGCGAGACTCTGCTGTTCGACATCAGGGGTGGGCGTCACAGTGACGGTTTTCGTCGCTGGCGGCTTCGGCGGGGCCGCCGACACCGTCGGCTCCGCGCGGCCCGGTGTTCCCAGCAGCAACTCGACGCCGGCCTTCGCCTCCGCTTCCGTATAGCTCATCTGGTGCTTGCCGACCTGGACCCGGTAGAAGCGCGCCCCGCCGGGCACCTCGTCGACGCGGAACTTCAGCAGGCATTCGTCGCTGGTACTGCTGCTGCCCTCGATCGAGCCCTTCGCGAGCAGCTCTCCCGACTCGTCCTCGACCAGGATCGGCGCGTCGGGACCGATATCTCCGAAATCCTTTACGCGCACCGATATCCGGCTGGCAGGTCCGGGTCCTTGGCGACATCCGAGGCGAGTCGGACCGTCCCCGCCAGGCTGAAAGGCTCCGCGTCCGCCTTCTGGACTTCCGGCTTGACCGCAAAGTAGGTCACCATGCCGACCGCTATCAGCAGCACCGCCGCGGCCAGCCCGATCCCGAGCAACCGACGCCCGGTCCGTGGCTGGGGCGCCTGCTCCGTGTCGGACTCCGAGACCAGGCGGGTAGGTGCGGAGAAACCCGGTGGGGCGGGCGCCGCCACCGGAGCGATCAACGTATCGACGTCGTTCAACGAAGACAGTCTGGCCGCCGCGGCCGGATACGTCGTCGATTCTTCCAGCGCGCGCGCAAAGTCGCCGCACGTCGCAAACCGCTCCCCGGGGTCTTTCGCCAATGCGCGCGCCATCGCCGATTCGAGGTGCGCAAGCTCAGCACGAGTCTCGCCGAGAGCTGGCGGCGGTGCATTCAGATGCTTGCCGATGACCACCGCAGGGTTGGTATGGGTGAACAAGTGGTCGCCGGTCAACAGGTGATACGCCGTCGCGGCCAGCGAGTACTGATCGGCCCGCCCGTCCAGTTCGAGGCCCATCAACTGTTCCGGGGCCGCATATGCCGCCGTGCCGACGGTCATGTTGGTGGCGGTCAGCGCGCCCGCGTCGCCGTCCGCGACGTCGCGGGCCACCCCGAAGTCCGCCAACAGGGCGCGGCGCTCGCCGGCGTCGGACAGCAGAATGTTGGCGGGCTTCACGTCGCGGTGCAACAGGCCCATACTGTGGGCGTAGTCCAACGCAGCGGCCACGTCCCTCACGATGTCGAGCGCCTGTTGCGTGGGCAATCCCTCCGGGTGCTGCTGCAGCAGATGGGCGGCATCAGTTCCGTCGACGAAGTCCATTGAGATCCACAGCCGACCGCGGTACTTGCCGCGGTCGTGGATACGCACGATGTTCGGGTGCCACAGCTTGGACGCCAGGTCGGCTTCGCGGTTGAAGCGCTCGATGTAATCGGGATCCGCCGAGATGCTCGATCGGAGCACCTTGAGTGCATCGTGTCGCGGCAGACGGGGATGCTGGACGAGGTATACCTCGCCCATTCCCCCTGAACCAAGTTGCCGCTCAATGATGTAGCCGGCGAACTTAGTACCGTCAGATAACGGCATGTCGGGATGATACCCACGACCTGCGACAGGTTAACCCGTGTCTGAAAAGTCCGCCTACCTCCCGTTTCACTCCCCTCATCCCGGGTAACCCCCACAGATGGAGTCAGCCCACTTCACCCAAGTCACCGTGCACGTCGACGGCGAAACCAGACAAGCCGAGATCGACAACCGCACCACCCTGCTGGACCTCTTGCGAGAACACCTCGGCGTCACCGCCCCGAAGAAGGGCTGCGACCACGGCCAGTGTGGATCCTGCACCGTCCTGCTCGACGGCCGCCGCGCCACCACCTGCCTGTCGCTGGCGGTCGCACACGACCAAGCCGAGATCGTCACCGCCGCCGGCCTCGGCGACCAGACCAGCCTGCACCCCGTCGCGCAGGCGTTCCTCGACCACGACGGCTTCCAGTGCGGCTACTGCACCCCTGGGCAGATCTGCTCGGCGGTCGGCATGCTCGACGAGGTGAAATCCGGCGCCCCCAGCCACGTCACCGAACACCTGGAACGCTCCCCCGACCTCGACGACGACGAAATCCGAGAACGCATGAGCGGCAACCTCTGTCGCTGCGCGGCCTATCCCAACATCGTCGCCGCGATCCACGAGGCCGCCCGATGAACCCCTTCGCCTACCACCGCGCCACCAGCGTCCAAGACGCCGTGGCCACCGTCGCCGAGCGCCCCGACGCCGTCTACCTCGCCGGCGGCACCAACCTCGTCGACCACATGAAACTCGGCGTCACTGAGCCGGCCCTCGTCGTCGATGTCGGCCACCTGCCGCTCTATGACATCGACCACCTCGAGGACGGCTCGCTGCGCATCGGCGCCGACGTCCGCAACGCCGACCTCGCCGCGCACCCGATCGTGCGCAGCCGCTATCCCGTCCTGGCCCGCGCGCTGCTCGCCGGCGCCTCCGGGCAGCTGCGCAACCTCGCCACAACCGCCGGCAACCTGCTGCAACGCACCCGCTGCGTCTACTTCCAGGACGTCACCACCCCCTGCAACAAGCGCTCCCCCGGCCAGGGCTGCTCGGCGATCGGCGGCTACGTCCGCTACCACGCCATTCTCGGCGCCTCGCCGCACTGCGTGGCCACCCACCCCTCCGACATGGCCGTCGCCATGACCGCCCTGGACGCTCAGGTGGTCTACGTCGACCTCGACGGCGAACACCGCCTGCCGCTCACCGACTTTCACCGCCTGCCCGGCGAGGAACCCCACCGCGACACCAACCTGCCCGCCGGCGCGCTGATCACCGCCGTGGAGATCCCGGCACCGCTGGACGGGGCGCGCTCCACCTACCGCAAGGTCCGCGACCGCAACTCCTATGCCTTCGCGCTGACCTCGGTGGCCGCCGAATTGGTCACCAAGGACGGCACCATCAACTCTGCGCGCATCGCCCTCGGCGGCGTCGCCCACAAACCCTGGCGGGCCCACCGCGCCGAACACGCCCTGCTGGGCCAGCCCGCCGGCGAGGACACCTTCACCGCCGCCGCCGAACACGAACTCGCGCAGGCAGAACCCCTCGACGGCAACGAGTTCAAGGTCGAACTCACCCGCCGCACCCTCGTCGCCACCCTGCTGGGACTCATGGAAGGACACCAGTGATGACGGCCGTCCAGCCCCACGCCATCGGCACCGCGCTGAGCCGCCTCGACGGACCCGCCAAGGTCACCGGCACGGCCCCGTACGCCTGCGAATACCAGCTCGACGCCCCGCTGTACCTGCACCCCGTCCAGGCCACCGTCGCCCGCGGCCGCATCATCGCCATGGACACCGCCGCCGCGCAGGCCACCGACGGCGTCGCCGCCGTGCTGACCGTGTTCGACGCCCCGAAGCTCGCCGACACCTCCGACGGCGACCTGACCATCCTGCAAGACAACCAGGTGCACTACCGCGGCCAGTTGGTCGGCGCCGTCGTCGCCGACACGGCCGAAACCGCCCGGCACGCCGCGGGACTCGTGCACGTCGACTACGACGCCGAGACCCACCACACCGAGCTGCGTCCCGACGACCCGGACCTCTACGCCCCCGAGGAAGTCAACGCCGGGTTCCCCACCGATACCACCGACGGCGACGTCGAGGCCGCCCTGCGCGACGCCGAGGTCCTCGTCGAGCAGACCTACACCACCCCGCACGAGCACAACAACCCGATGGAGCCGCATTCCTGTATCGCGCTGTGGGACAACGACAGTCTCACGCTGTACGCCTCCACCCAGGGCGTGCACGCCGCCCGCGAGAAGCTCGCCACCCTGTTCGGATTCGAGCCCGAGCAGGTCCGGATCGTCGCCAAGAACGTCGGCGGTGGCTTCGGCTCCAAGGGCGCACCGCACTCGCACAACACGCTGGCCATCATGGCCGCCCAGCGCGTCCCCGGGCGCCCAGTCAAGCTGGCGCTGACCCGCCAGCAGATGTTCGATGTCGTCGGCTACCGCACCCCCACCATCCAGCACCTCAAACTCGGCGCCACCAAAGACGGCAGGATCACCGCCTTCCGACACGACGTCGTCGAACAGAGCTCCGCAGCCAAGGAATTCGCCGAGCAGACCGCCGTCGTCACCCGGATGATGTACGCGAGCCCCACCCGGGCTACCACGCATCGGCTGGCGAAACTGGATGTGGCCGTGCCGTTCTGGATGCGCGCCCCCGGCGAATGCCCGGGCACCTACGCGCTCGAGGTGGCGATGGACGAACTCGCGGTCGCCTGCGACCTCGACCCCATCGAACTACGCCGGCGCAACGAACCCGACGTCGACCCCGAAACGGGCAACCCGTGGTCGGACCGACGCCTCGTCGAATGCCTCAGCACCGGCGCAGAACGCTTCGGCTGGCACCCCCGCAACCCCGAACCGGGTATCCGCAGCAACGGTGAATGGCTGATCGGCACCGGCGTCGCCTCGGCGGTGTATCCGGCGATGAACATGCCCGGCAACGCCGCCCGCATCGAATGCACCGCGCCCGGGCGCTACGCCGTGGCCATCGGCGCGGTCGACATCGGCACCGGCACCTGGACCGCGCTGACCCAGATCGCCGCCGACGTGCTCGACGTCGATGTCGACGCGGTCGAGTTGCAGATCGGCGACACCGACCTGCCGTCGGCCTCGGTGGAGGGCGGCTCCTCAGGCATCAGCTCCTGGGGCACCGCGATCCACGCTGCGGCACAACGGTTCCGCTACGACCACGGTGACAACCCCGCACCGGGTGTGACCACCACCGCCGAGGCACCCGAGAACGAGGACGCGCAGAACTACGGCATGTACTCCTTCGGCGCGCAGTTCGCCGAGGCCCACGTCAGCCGCTACACCGGCGAGATCCACATCGCGCGGATGCTCGGCGTCTTCTCCGTCGGCCGGGTCATCAACCCCGCGACGCTGCGCTCCCAGCTCATCGGCGGCATGACCATGGGCCTGTCGATGGCGCTGCATGAGGAGAGCGTGCGCGATCACCGCTTCGGCCATATCGTCACCCGCGACCTGGCCAGCTACCACATCAGCGCGCACGCCGACATCCCCGAGATCGACGCACTGTGGCTCGACAGCGTCGACGAGCACTCCAACCCGATGGGCTCGCGCGGGGCCGGCGAGATCGGCATCGTCGGCTCGGCCGCCGCCGTCGCCAACGCGATCTACCATGCCACCGGGGTGCGGGTGCGCGACCTGCCGATCATGTGCGATGCGCTGCTGAGCTGAGAGCCTTTCGTGCGGGCTACCATCTTGCTAGGGTTTCGCTAGCGTTTTGCTAGCATCGACACATGCGAGCCCTGCACCTGCGCAATGTGCCCGACGTCGTCATGGATCGTCTGGAGCGAATGGCGCGCGCTGCGAACACCTCGGTGACCGCTGTCGCGATACGCGAACTCGATGCCGCGACGCGCCGAGTGGACAACGCGGCACTCCTTGCCACACTGCCTGATCTCGGAATTCCGCCCGCGGACATCGTCGAATACATCGAGGCCGACCGACGGTGATCGTCCTCGACGCGTCCGCCGCGATCTCCGCTCTACTGAACGACGGACTGGCACGTCGGCTCATCTCGACCGAGACGATCAATGCCCCGCATCTGGTCGACACCGAAGTCATCAGCACCCTGCGACGACCGTCCGCCGCGGGCGCACTCACCCCCGAGGCTGCTCGACGCGCCCTTGATGTCTGGGCTGGGCTCGGGATCATCCGGTACGCGGCGGCGCCACTGCTGGGTCGGGTATGGGCGCTGCGCGACAACGTCACCGCCTACGACGCCATGTACGTCGCACTGGCCGAGGCGCTCGATTGCCCACTGGTGACCGCTGATGCTCGACTGAGCCGAGCACCCGGAATCAGTTGCGCCGTAACGATCGTCCCGAATTGATTGCACGAGGCACACTGAGCAGATGACGGAGTTGCTGATCGCGCTGAATCCGGCCGAGGACTCCCGGCTGGGCTACCTGCTGCGCATCCCCCAACCGGACGGTGACCTGCTGTTCCGGACTTCGGGAACCTGGCCCCGCATCAAGGCCCTCTACTGTCACCCGGTCAGCCTCGCCGAGTGGCCCGACGACGCGGACGTCGTGGAGCGGTTGCCGCTGCGGTCATGTCAGCGTCGGGGTGCGTCCATCGACCTGATTCTGCATCGGGGACGCGAGAACCGTTCCCAATTGGTGTTCACCAGCGCGCGCGGCCGAGACGTGGTGTTCTGGCAATCGCCGCGCACCCGCAAGCAGGCCCGCCCCAGCGTCCGCACCCCGACCGCGCGCGCCCAGGGCATTGAGCAGTTACCCATCCTCGTCGACAGCCACGAGCGCTACGCCTACCGGTTCACCGGCCAGCAGGCGACCACCGAGACTCGCGCATTACCTTGCGGCGACTACGGCCTGAACGTCGACGGGCAATTGGTAGCCAGCGTCGAACGCAAATCGCTGGCCGATCTGGTGAGCAGCCTGATCAACGGTCGGCTGCGCTTTCAGGTCGCCGATCTGGCCGCGCTGCCGCGGGCAGCGGTCGTCGTCGAGGACCGCTACTCACAGTTGTTCAAACTCGACCGGGTACGCCCGGCGATCGTTGCCGACGGGCTGGCCGAACTACAGGTCCGTTGGCCGAGCGTGCCGATCGTCTTCTGCGAGACCCGCCCGTTGGCCGAAGAATGGACCTACCGATTCCTCGCAGCCGCGCACTCCTGGGCGACCACTGAAAGTGCTGCACTGCAACGGATCTCGGATGCCCGTATCGACATTGCCGTGCCCGCGCCGACCGCTGACGGTCCGAGTACCGCCGATGTGCGTGCCTGGGCCCGCTCGGCCGGGCTGCCGGTGCCCGACCGCGGACGATTGCGGCCCGAGGTATGGCAGGCGTGGCGTGACGCACACCCGAGCAACCCGTGATCACACTCGGCCGTCTGCGCGGACTGCTCGCCGAGGCCGGCCGCACGCCGTCGCGAACGCGATTGAACCACGCCACCGGGGTGCGGGGCCGCGACCTGCCGATCATGTGCGATGCGCTGCTGACCTGAGCGGGGCGTACCTGCGCCGGCTCAGCTGAGCCGATTCCACTCCCCGCACCGCGAGGTCGAGAAGGCCACGTCACTCGGCGAGATGGTGACAACGACCGGCCCATCCTCGTTCCCATTGGCGATGAGGTCGTGGAATTCGCCCGACGTGCCCTGCAATCGCTCCCAGTAGCAACCGCTGCTCGGCGTTGCCCGGTAGGTCCCGGGCAGGATCTCGGGCCCAACCAGAAATATTCCGGTCCCCGGAATGGTGCTCAATTGAGCCAGCCGCTCCTTCTCCGCCACGGCTGATTCCCTGGTGTCCAGAGATGTCGCTTGCTGCTCCTGGGCGGCTTGCTCTTCAGCCAGCGTCTGCCGCTCGGTATCGAGACGCTGCACTTCGGCATCCGTCGCCGCACGGGTCACCGTCACGGTTTCGACGGGTTGCGATTGCGGAGCACCAGCGCAGGCCACCAATCCACAACAAGCCAGTCCGCCAAGCACTCCCGCGACTACATTGCTGAACATGTTCTCCCCCCTCAGGTGAACTTCTGGCCGTCGCGTATCGGAGCGGTCTCCGAGTCCCCACACGACGACAGCGCAGAGACTAGACCCGGCCACCGACAGAAGAGGAAGCGCTCACCGCGAGAGGACGCGCACATCGAGAAGCCCACCTTCGAGCGACAATGAGCGACACGCCTCGTCGGCCCGGGCGCAAAGTCGCTCAGGTGTCGCTGCGAGGTGGGCAATTCGGAATGCCCAGGGGCGCCGGATGCGGGCCCGGGCCGCCACCTTGGAGGAACGGCTGCGCTCCGGAGACCTGACGAGGCGCCGAGGGTGGACATGTTCACACCACGTCCTGCGGGTTCGGGTCAACAACCCAACTCTGGGCGCGGCAGCAGCAGCAGCGGCGGCGGCCCCGCCGGCCGCACCGACCCCCAGCCCCAGATCCCCAGTAACCAGAGTGACGCCAGCAACCCCCTGAGACCCCTGTGATCAGACACGCCCGACACGCGCCCCGCAGGCGGAGGCGGCAGCGGGGTGTCGTCGGCGCCGTCGCCTAAGTTGGACCCTCCGGAGACACGGCCAGGGAAAGGAGACGAGTGGACGCCACCGCTGAGCACGAAGCCACGCTGTCCGCTCCCGAGCTGCTCGCACAGCACCGCGACCTCCAGGGCTCCCCCACCGTCCGGCTGTTGGCCACGCAGAACCTGCACCTCTACGCCACGCTGATGGAACGCCACCTCGGCGGCGGGGTGGTCCCCGAGACCGAGCTGGTGGTCCTGCTCGAACGCGACCTCGACGACCTTGAGCGCCCCGACGGCCAGTCCGGCCTGGCGCTGATCAAGTCCTGGGCCAGCCAGGGCTGGCTGCACCGGGTCGCCGACACCCGCCCCGGCCACGAGCGCAACCTGTGCCACCTCACCCAGGAGGCCCGCCGCGCGCTGGACTTCCTGCGGGGCATGCGCCGCAAGGACACCATCGCCACCGGCGGCTCCATCACCGGCATCGCCTCCCGGCTCAAGCAGATCGCGCTGCGGGTGGGCAACGACACCGACCGCATCCGGGCCGGCATCGAAGCCGAGATCGCCGCGCTGCAAGAAGAATTGGACGCGCTGGAGCAGGGCCACGACCTGGACCGCCCTGCCCCGGACCTCACCGACTCCTACGACGAGGCGCACGCCATCGCGCTGCAGATGGAACGGTTGATCACCGACATCGGCCAGTACGGCACCATGATCGAGCAGGCCACCGCCGCCCTGGACGACCCGATCGACAGCAACGTGCAGTACCGCGACCGGCAGCGCCAGATGTACGCCGACTACCAGGCCGCCTGGGACTCCCAGGGCCGCGACAGCCACCGCGCCTTCCTGCGCATGATCAACGACCCCGATCAGCGTGCCGAGTTCGAGGCCGACGTCGCCGCGGTCGCCGACGGCCTGCCCGGCCTGGACCCGGCGCTGCGCAAGGTGATGGCCGGGTTCTTCGAACTGGTCGGCCACCAGATCGACGAGGTGGAGCGCATCCAGCAGCGCTGCGCGCAGCGGGTCAAGCGGTTCACGGCCTTCGGCATGCTCGAGCAGAGCCGCGGGGTGGCCCGCCAACTGGGCGACGCCATCGGCGCCTCGCGCAACCTGCTGAAGACCTCGCTGACGGACTCGCGCCTGGATCTCGAGCTGCCGCTGGCCCGCCACACCATCAGTTCCGTTGGCGCCCTGAGCTTCAGGATCGGCGACCTGTCCAATCCGAAACCCGCCGAGGTCGCCCAGGGCGAGGTCGACATCGCCAGCTTCGCCGCGCTCACTACCCAGGTCGACGCCCCGGCCATGTCGGAGATGATCAACACCGCGATCGTCGACGGCCCGCTGTCGCTGCCGGAGGCGGTCGACCGCCTCGACGCAGCCTACCTGGGCCACGTCATCGTGCTGTGGTCCTGGGCGCTGAAACAGCCCGGCGCCGAGACCACCAACGAATCGACCGTCGTGCGGTTCCAGTCCGTCGACGGCCACGACCGCCAGATGGAGGTCCCGCGCCTGATGTTCACCGAACCCATCTCCACCCTGTTGGGAGCCGCCCCGTGACCACCGGCGACACCGAACTGGACTACGCGGCGCTGGCCGCCCTGCCCGAGGTCGACCAGAGCACACGCGTCCCGCAGCAGCGCCGCCCCCGCTTCGACGGCGACGTCAGCGAACTGCCCGACCGGGCCTGCTGGGCGCTGCAACACCTGCTGACTCGCCGCTACATCAGCGCCGAGACCGACCGCGACCTCTACAGCTGGGTGCTGGAGTATCGCGCCGAACTCAGCGTGCGCCTGTCCGAGCTGGACCTGATGCTGCGGATCGCCGAGAACGTGGACGTGGCGTTCATCGAGCAGGCCCGCTACGAATCCGCCCGCGGCGTCAAGCTTTTGCGCCGCGAACCGCTGGGCACCTACGACTCCATCCTGGCGCTGCACCTGGCCCAGTTCATGCGGGCCTCCGGCGATCAGAACGTGGTGATCAGCCGCGACGAGATGCACGCGCTGTTCTCCGGGGTGCTCAACGAGGTCGACCGCGACGCGGTGACGTTCACCGCCCGCATCGACGCGGCCATCGCGCGACTGGCCGGCCTGGAGATCCTGCGCAAGAGCCGCGACGACGAGGACAGCTACACCGTCAGCCCCGTCATCACCGCGGTGATGACGGCCTCGGTGATCGCCGAGTTGCAGCAGCAGTTCGAGCTGCTGCTCTCCGGCGGCACCCCGGCCGCCCCGGACGACCCCGACGACCAGGAAGCCGGCATTGATGTCTGAGCAGTTCCACCTGTCCCGCCTGCAGGTCATCAACTGGGGCGTGTTCGACGGGTACCACGACATCCGTTTCAGCCCCGGCGGCGCGCTGATCGCCGGGGCCTCCGGCAGCGGCAAATCCTCGCTGCTGGACGCGATCTCGCTGGGCTTCCTGCCGTTCAACCGCCGCAACTTCAACGCCTCGGGCGACAACACCGCCGCCGGGTCCAGCGCCGGGCGCCGCACCGTCGACAAGTATGTGCGCGGCGCCTGGGGGCAGCGCAGCGACGGCGGCACCTCGAAGGTGATGTACCTGCGCGGCGACGGCACCGCCTGGTCGGCGGTCGCGGTCACCTACGCCAGCGACGGCGGCCGCACCGTCACCGGCCTGGTCCTCAAGTGGCTCACCGGTGAGTCCCGCACCGACTCCTCGAGCCGGTTCGTGCTGGCCGACGGCGACCGCGATATCGAGGAGGTCTGTAACCGCTGGGCGGCCGGCCGCTTCGACACCAGCGTGTTCAAGGACGATTGGCGCTTCTCCACCAAGGTCGAATCCCAGTACCTGGCCCAGCTGTACGCCACCATCGGCATCCGTAGCTCCGATGCCGCCCAGCAGCTGCTCGGCAAGGCCAAGTCGTTGAAAAGCGTTGGCGGGCTGGAGCAGTTCGTCCGCGACTTCATGCTGGATGAACCCGACAGCCTGGCCCGGCTGCCGGAGGCGCTCAAGCAGATCGACCCGCTGGTTGAGGCCCGCGAGTTGCTGGCCGTCGCGCAGCGCAAACGCAAGATCCTCGGCGACATCGAGAAGATCCAGGCCCGCTACGTCTCGGAATCCTCCGATTTGGGCATCATCGATCTGGTCGACGCCCCGATGGTGCGCGCCTACACCGACCACGTCCGGCTGGCGCAGTGCCCGGCCCAGATCGAGTCGCTGGACCGGACCATCGACCAGCTGGGCAACGAGTACGAGGACGTCACCCGCTCGCTGAATCTGGCCAAGGCCGAGGCAGATTCGCTCAACGCCCAGATCAGCGGTTCCAGCTCGAGCATCGGTCCGCTGCAGTCGCAGGTGGCCGCCGCCGAGGCCCAGGCCGAGGAGGTCTCTAGGCGCAGCGCCGCCTACGAATCCCTGCTCGCGGCCCAGGATCTCGAGGCCCCGGAGACCGCCGATGAGTTCTGGAACCTGCGCGAGGAGCTGACCAACCAGGCCACCGAGCTGATGGCCAAGCTCGACCGCGGCCGCGAGGCCTCCACCGACGCCGAGTACGCGCAGAAGGTGGCGCGGATGGCCCGCGACGACGCCGCCAAGGAGCTCAAACGCGTCGAGCAGGTGGGCTCGGCGCTGCCCGAATCGGCCATCACCATGCGCGATTTCATCTGCGCGGCCGTCGGGGTGGACGCCGCCGAACTGCCCTACATCGCCGAGCTGCTGGACCTGCGCCCGGAGCACAGCCGCTGGCGCGTCGCGGTAGAGAAGGTGCTGCGCGGGGTGGGCCTGCGGCTGCTGGTGCCCGACCGGCACTACGCCGCGGTCCTGCGCTTCGTCAACGAGACCAACATGCGCGGCCGGCTGCAGTTGCACCACGTGCGGGCCAGCCTGGTGGGGGCCACGCCGGTCGAGGCCGAGCCGAACACGTTGGCCGGCAAGCTGTTCCTCGTCGACCCGAATCATCCGTGCGCGGCCGAGGCCGCCGATGTCGTCGCGCATGCCGGCGATCACATCTGCGTCGACACCCCCGACGTGTTCAACCGGTTCCGCCGCGCGGTCACCGACACGGGCCTGTACAAGGACTCCGACCGATTGGCCGTCAAGGACGACCGCCGCCCGCTCAAGCAGGCCGACTACATCTACCAGGGCGACGTGGCCACCAAGATCGACGCGCTGACCGTCGACCTGGCCAACGCCGAGCAGGCCTATCAGGAGGCTCGCCGCGCCGCCGACGACATCGCCGCCCAACGCCAGCAGTGGCGCGACCGGGCCGCGGCCAGCCGGGCGATCTGCGAGCAGTTCCCGCAGTGGAACCACATCGACACCGAGACCGCCGACAAGCACGCCGACCGGCTGCGCGAGCAGTTCGAGATCCTGTTGGCCGACCACCCCGACATCGAGGCGCTCTCGGAGCGCGCCGAGGAATGCTGGTCGGAGATCCAGACCCTGATGACCCGCCGCGGCGCCATCCAGACCCGCCGCGACGACCTCGACCACCGCCGCACCCAGCTGCTGGAACTGTCCGAGCGGCTGTCCCCGCCGTTCGTATCCGAGCCGCTGACCGGGCTGCTGCACCGCTACGCCGCCGAGGTGCCGGTGCCGCTGGAGCTGCTGGGCCCCGAACCGCACCGGGAGGCGCTGTTCTCCGCGATCCGCCGGGAACGCGAGCAGCTGCGGGAGAGCCGTCGTCGCTCCTATGACGAATTGGCCCGCATCCTCAACACTTTCGACACCGCATTCCCCGATGCGATCCCCAACGACAGCGAGGTGTTCGACGAGCGGGTGCACGACTACGTCGCGCTGTGCCGCCACATCGACGAGCGCGAACTGCCCGAGGCCTACGAGCGGATGATGCGCCTGGTCACCGAGCAGGCCCCGGACGCGATCCTGACGCTGCACCGCGTCGCCGAGCAGGAGACCCGGCGGATCAGCGAGCAGATCGACCGGGTCAACACCGGCCTGGGTGCCGTCGAGTTCAACAGCGGCACCAAGCTGACGCTGCGCGCCACCCCGCGGCACCTGACCGCGGTCGCCGAGCTCACCGACATCGTGCGCGCCATCTCGCGGCGCATCGCCGAGGTGGGCCTGGGCGACAAGCAGGCCATCCTGGATCAGTACGCCGACATCCTGCGGCTGCGAAACCGGTTGGCGTCCACCGCGCCCGAGGACAAGGCCTGGACCCGCGACGCGCTGGATGTGCGCAACCGGTTCACCTTCGACTGCGCCGAGTGGGACGCCGACAGCGACGAGCTGATCCGCACGCACAGCAACGCCGGCGACAACTCCGGCGGTGAGCAGGAGAAGCTGATGGCGTTCTGCCTGGCCGGCGCGCTCAGCTTCAACCTGGCCAGCCCCGACGGCGGGGATAACCGGCCGGTGTTCGCGCAGCTGATGCTCGACGAGGCGTTCTCCAAGTCGGACCCGCAGTTCGCGCAGCAGGCGCTACAGGCGTTCCGCAAGTTCGGCTTCCAGCTGGTGATCGTGGCGACGGTGCAGAACGCGACCACGATTCAGCCCTACATCGATTCGGTGGTGATGGTGTCCAAGCGCGAGGCGTCGGGACGCAACGCGCGCCCGGTCGCGACGGTGGCCACCAAGACCATCTCGGACTTCACCGCGCTGCGCCACGAGATGACGGCCACCGCGAACGCCGAGCGGGTGCCGACCCCGGTCTGAGCCGGGCCGCGGCTGCTACTGCCAGTGCCACACTCCGCGCCGGGCCACCCAACGACCCGGGCGGGCCATCGGGTCCAGCGTCGCGATATCGGTGCCGCCGGACTCCAGGAACTGCCGGGCCCGTCCCAGCAACGCGCGTCGGTGCCCGTCGAGGCGGGACTCGAACCGGCCCACCCGGGCGACGATGTGGGCACACCGCGCCGAGAGTTGCTCGCTGGTCATGCCGAAGCGCGGCAGCGCCTCCTCCGGGTCGGGCCCACCGAACGGCGCCCAGCGCACCACGAACTCGACGATCTCCCAATCGATCCCGTCGATCACGGGCGCGACCGGCCGTTGTTTCAGCACAGGGCGGGGCCCGGGTACTTCAGGGTGCGGTTGACCTCGTCGCTGAGGAAGTAGGCGTCGGCGATGGTACGGGTGACAAACTCAAAGCTGGCCTCGTCCATCCCGTAGAGGACCCCCAACGGATCGCTTGGCGGCTCTGCGGGCAGGGTGCTCATGGCCTCGACGAACGGACGCAGCAGGTCGACTCGGGCGTTGAGGGTCCGGGGCAACAGCGTCTCGACCAGGCCGGCCAGGGTCGCCGCCGGCATGCCGAGGTAGTCGTCACGTGGAATCAGTGCGTCACATGCCCAGTCAAGTTGCGGCCGAATGGATTCCAGGGCGTTATGCACGGTCACCTCCTGTTCGCGGTCGACGTCGCCGGGGAGGTGGACATGACATGGCAGGCGATCGGGATCACCTCTCCGGGCGTGTGTGATGCGAACCACCGTAACTGATTGAGTTCGGAAGTCAACATTCTGAATTCAGTCAGGGCTGACGGCCGGCGCCCCAGCCCATCCACGGCTAATCCACGTAGTGCGCGCGGCGGAACCGCTCGAGATAGGCCGGCCAATCCCACGTCGCCAGGAACTCGGCGGCCGCCGCGTACCCCTTGTCGTAGAGCGCCTCGGCCTCGGCCCGGGTGATGTCGAAGTCCAGCACGCCGACGTCGGTCGAATCGACCTGGATGGCACGCGCTTTGACCCACGGCTGGCTCAGGTGCGTCTGATCGTGACCGGCCAGCATGGTGGTGATCAGGCTTTCCAGCAGCGACGGCTCGCCCCGGCACGGCAGCCGCAGCCCCGGGATCAGCTCCTCGAACGACGGTGCCGGCAGATACGGCACCACCGCCACCCCGAAGGTCGGCCACCGCGGCTCGCCCCCGTCGGGCCGGTCGAAGGAATCGATGGGAAAGTTCGACAGCACTCCCCCGTCGACCAGCGTCGACGGCTGGCCGGCCGCGTCGCGCAGGGTGACCGGCTGGAACAGGAACGGGATGGCCATCGAGGCGCGCACCGCGTCGGCGACCGACTGCTCGTCGGGGTCCAGGCCGTAGACCCGCTGGTAGTCCCACGGCAGCCGCACCAGCTGACCGGTGGTCAGGTCGGTCACCGTCACCACCAGGCGGTAGCGCCGCTCGGCGAGCAGGTGATCGTCATCGACGGCGAGATCCCCGAAGGTGACGACGCCGAGGTTCGCCAGCTCACCGCGAATCCATTCGTGCGCGAAATCGCCGCGGTAGATGCCGGTTTCGCGCAGTAGTCCCCACGCGGTGCCGAACAGCGGAATCCGCTCCAGCGGCCCGCTGTCCCGAAACTTGCTGTACGGCAGGCCGATCGCGAGTTCTCGCACGAGTTCGCTGCCCAGCACTCCGCGTTGGGCCGCGGCGGCCACGACCGCGCCGACCAGCGATCCCGCCGAGGTTCCGGACACCCGCTGCACGGCGTACCCGGCGTCGGTCAGCGCGCCGACGGCGCCGACGAGCCCGATGCCCTTGACCCCACCGCCGGACAGCACGAGATCCGCGCGCCGCGGGCCCGCGACGCCTCGCTTGCCGGCCATGGCCTACCCCCTACGACGCGAACAGGTTCTCCACGTTGTCCCCGCGCATGGCGCCCAGGATCAGTTCGCAGCCGTGGTCGGCGTGCTCCTTGGAGAGTTGATCGGCGAGGTCGGCGTCGCCGGCGACGATGGCGTCGTGGATCTTCTTGTGCTCGTTCCACACCCACTGCGGGGTCCCGCTGTGGCGCAGCACCTCACCCATCACGCGGCGCACGTTGTGGAACAGCACCGCGGTGGTTTCCAGCAGCAGGGTGTTGTCGGCGACCTTGAGCAGGTACTGGTGGAACTCCATGTCGGCGGTGATCATGTGGGCGAATGACCCCTCGGCCACCGCCTGCTGGCCGCGGGCGAGCACCTCGGCGATGTAGTCGATGTCGCGGTCGGTGCGCCGATCGGCCGCCCGTCGGGCCGCCAGGCCGTCGATCGCGGCGCGCATCTCGTAGAGGTCGACCACGAATTTCTCGTCGAGCGGCACCACCTCGAGGCCGCGCCGGTTGGCGGTCTCGCGCACCAGTCCGTGCGATTTCAGCAGCAGCAGGGCCTGTTGGATGGGCTGGCGGGAAATCTGGAACCGTTCGGCCAGCAATTCCTGGCGCAATGGCGCCCCACCAGCGAGTTCACCACTGCAGATCTCGTCGATGATCGCGTCGTAGACCTGCTCTACGCGCGACGGCGGAACTGGCAGTGCGGTCATCGATGGCCCCCTCGTCAGTCACGGCAGTCGGGCCACCAGCGTAACCCGCGCCACAGTCGTCGCACTCAATCTACCCGAATGTTGCATGTTGAATTCTGAATTCGGTCTCGCTAGTGTCGGCTGCATCACACCGCGTGGTGGACGTGCCAGCCGGCACAACACCCCGACTGAACTGCAAAGACACTGAACTGCAAGGACGAGGAGAGATCGTGGAGCAATGGGCCTTCCCCGCCAAGTACGACAACAGCTACTTCCCCGAAGCTGACAGCCCGTACTGGTTCCGCGAACGCGAAACCATGGATCCCGAGCTGCGCGCCGAGAAGGTGCTGGTCCGGCTGCGCGAGGTGATGCGCTACGCGTACGCCACCTCCGGCTTCTACCGGCGCAAGTGGGACGACGCCGGCATCAACCCCGAGGACATCACCTCCTGGGAGGCGTTCGAATCGGTCCCGGTGGTCACCAAGGCCGAGATGCGTCAGTCCCAGCTCGACCACCCCCCGTTCGGCGACTACCTGTGCGCCCCGGACTCGGAGATCCACCACATCCACGGCACCTCCGGCACCACCGGCACGCCCACCGCGTTCGCGGTCAGCCGCCACGACTGGGACACCATCGCCAACAACCACGCCCGCATCATGTGGGGCATGGGCCTGCGCCCCGGCGACACGGTGTTCATCGCCGCGGTGTTCAGCCTCTACCTCGGCTCCTGGGGTGCGCTCTCCGGCGCGGAACGACTGCACTGCAAGGCATTCCCGTTCGGCGCCGGCGCCCCGGGCATGACCGCCCGCGCGGTGCGGTGGCTGCGGGCCAGCAAGCCCAAGGGCTTCTACGCCACCCCCTCGTACGCGTTGCGGCTGGCCGAGGTGGCCCAGGCCGAGGGTGTCGATCCGCGCGAGTTCGAGATCGGCGTCATGTTCTTCTCCGGTGAGCCCGGCGCGTCGATCCCGTCGGTGCGCAACGCGATCGCCGAGGCCTATGGCGCCCGCGTGGTCGACTGCGGGACCATGGCAGAGATGACGCCCTTCATGAGCGCATCGGCCACCGCCGGCACCCCGGAGGGAATGCTGCTGTACCAGGACATCGTGCACCACGAGATCTGCGACCCCACCACCTATCGGCCGGTGCCGTACGGCGGCGAGGGAACTCCGGTCTACACCCACCTGGAACGCACCTCGCAGCCGATGATCCGCCTGGCGTCCAACGACCTGAGCAGCTGGGTCTACGAGGAAAACCCCTGCGGGCGAACCTATCCCCGACTCCCCCGCGGCGTGTACGGCCGGATCGACGACATGATCCACATCCGCGGCGAGAACGTCTACCCCACCGAGATCGAGAACGTGTTGCGCGGCCTGGAGCACTACGGCGGCGAGCACCGGATCATCGTCACCCGCACCGGATCGATGGACGAATTGCACGTCGACGCCGAATGCGTGCACACCGCCAACGATCCCACCGCACTCGAGTTGTTCAAGAAGACCGCCGCCACCGAACTGCAGTCCATGCTGGGCCTGCGGGTCTCGGTCGACACGGTTCCGCAGCACACCTTTGACCGCACCGACCACAAGGCCCGACGCGTCGACGATCGTCGCGCCCTCGTCTGACCGTCCCCACCCGACAGGACCCCCCGATGACAACTCCGTCCGCCCCAACGCATCTCCCCGACAGCGCGGAGGTGAATGCCGTCTACCGCAAGGTGTCGTGGCGGCTGATCCCGTTCCTGTTCATCTGCTACACCGCCGCCTACCTCGACCGCGTCAACGTCGGGTTCGCCAAGCTGCAGATGCTGGACGAATTGAAGTTCAGCGACGCCGTCTACGGCCTCGGCGCCGGCATGTTCTTCGTCGGCTACATCATCTTCGAGGTGCCCAGCAACGTCATCCTGCAGAAGGTCGGCGCCAAGGTCTGGATCGCCCGCATCATGTTCACCTGGGCGATCATCTCCGCCGCCATGGCGCTGGTGACCACCCCGATGATGTTCTACGTCCTGCGGTTCCTGCTCGGCGTCGCCGAGGCGGGCTTCATCCCGGGCATCCTGTTCTACCTGACGAAGTGGTACCCGGCGGCCCGGCGCGGACGGGTGTTCGCCCTGTTCCTGGCGGCCATCCCCGTGGCGTCGATCTTCGGCGGCCCGCTGTCGGGCTGGATCCTGCAGACCTTCCACGGCTCCGGCGGACTGTCGGGCTGGCAGTGGATGTTCATCATCGAAGCCATCCCGTCGCTGCTGCTGACCTTCGCGGTACTCAAGTGGCTGGACAACTCCCACAAGGTGGCCAAGTGGCTGACCGACCGCGAGAAGTTCGTCATCGAGCACAGCCTGGCCCAGGACGTTCCGACGAAGGACCACGCGCACAGTTTCGCCGCCGCGATGAAGAGCAGGAAGGTGTGGCTGCTGTCGGTCATCTACTTCACCATCGCGATGGGCATCTACGTCAACAGCTTCTGGCTGCCGACCATCATCCAGCGCTCCGGCGTCAGCAGCGCGCTGACCATCGGGCTGCTGACCGCGGTGCCCTACACCGTGGCGGTGATCGCGATGATCGTCAACAGCTCGCACGCCGACCGGACCGGAGAACGTCGCTGGCACACCATCGTTCCGTGTCTGGCCACCGCCACCGGACTGGTGCTCACCGGCATCTTCGCCGGCAGCCCGGTGATGGCGCTGGTCGGGCTGATCATCGCCGCCGCGGGCGCCTCCACCGCCCAGGCCGCGTTCTTCAGCCTGCCGGCCGCCTTCATGTCCGGAGTGGCCGCCGCCGCGGGCATCGCGCTGATCAACTCGGTGGGCAACATCGCCGGCCTGGTCAGCACGTCGGTGGTCGGCTGGATGAGCAACGTCACCGGCAGCACCACGTCCAGCCTGTACGCCATCGCCGCACTGATGGTGGTGGGTGCCCTGCTGATCCTGACCATCCCCGCAAAGGTGGTCAACGACAAGGGCCTGGCCAGTACCGAAGAGAAGAAAGTGGTCGCATGAGCGCCGAATTGGCAACCCGTACCCGCGAATTCATCCGTGAGACGATCCTGCCCATCGAGGACGCCAACTACGGCGACATCGAGGCGGCCGGTGGCGACGAGATCCGGGTCAAGATGCAGCAGGCCGCCCGCGACGCCGGGGTGTTCGCCCCGCACGTCGGGGTCGAGTACGGCGGCCACGGGCTGAACATGGCCGAGCGCGCGCCGGTGTTCGAGGAGGCCGGCTACTCGGTGTTCGGGCCGACCGCCCTGAACATCGCCGCGCCCGACGAGGGCAACATGCACCTGTTGGCCCACCTGGCCGACGCCGAGCAGAAGGAGCGCTTCCTGGCGCCACTGGCCCGCGGCGAGGTGCGCTCGGCCTTCGCGATGACCGAACCCGCCCCCGGCGCCGGGTCCGACCCGTCGGCGCTGACCACCCGCGCCGAGAAGACCTCGGGCGGCTGGAAGATCAACGGCCGCAAGTGGTTCATCACCGGCGCTGACGGCGCAGGCTACTTCATCATCATGGCGCGCACCTCGGGCGAACCCGGCCAGCAGGGCGGGGCGACGATGTTCCTCGCCGACGCCGACACCCCGGGTATCACCGTGGGCCGGCACATCCCGACCACCGACCGCTCGATGGTCGGTGGGCACTGCGAGGTCACCTTCGAGAACGTCGTGGTCTCCGATGCCGCGGTGCTCGGCGAGGTCGACCGCGGCTTCGCCGGCGCGCAGATCCGGCTGGGACCGGCGCGGATGACCCACGTCATGCGCTGGCTCGGTGCGGCCCGGCGCGCCCACGACGTCGCGGTGTCGCACGCCGCCCGGCGCGAGGGCTTCGGTTCGCGCATCGGCGATCTGGGCCTGACCCAGAAGATGATTGCCGACAACGTCATCGACATCGCCGCCACCCGCGCGCTGCTCATGGAGGCCTGCCGCGAACTCGACGAGGGTGGCCGGGCGTCGAACTCGACGTCGATCGCCAAGACGTTCGGCGCCGAGGCCGTGGGTCGGATTGTCGACCGGTCCATCCAGATCTGCGGCGGCCTGGGGGTTTCCAGCGATCTGCCGCTGGCCCGGTTGGCGGCCGAGGTGCGGCCGTTCCGGATCTACGACGGCCCCTCCGAGGTGCACCGCTGGGCGATCGCAAAGCGGGCCGTGGCAGCCGCGACATGAGTGCCCTGGATTTGGTTGCGCTACAGGGGTTCCTGCAGCTCAGCGGCGTAAAGGTCGACGGGGAGCTGACGGCCGAACTGATCTCCGGTGGCCGCTCCAACCTCACCTACGCGGTGCGCGATTCCGCGACCCATTGGGTGCTGCGACGCCCGCCGACCGCCGGGCTGACCCCGTCGGCCCACGACGTGGCCCGCGAGTACCGCGTCGCCGACGGGCTGCAGGGCACCGGGGTCCCGGTCGCCGAGACGGTGGTCCTGTGCGAGGACGAGTCGGTGCTCGGTGCGCCGTTCTCGCTGGTGCGCCACGTCGACGGGGTGGTCATCCGGTCCCAGGAGCAGCTCGACGCCCACCCTTCCGGTGCCATCGAGGCGTGCCTCGATTCGCTGGTGGACGTGATCGTCGATCTGCACGCCGTCGACTATCAGGCCTGCGGCCTCGGTGATTTTGGCCGGCCCGACGGGTTCCTGGAACGCCAGATCAAGCTGTGGGCCCGGCAGTGGCGGCACATGGAACTGGCCGCCGGCGACGACATCCGTGCGCTGCACGGCTGGCTCACCGATAACACTCCGGCGCAACGCTATTCGTCGATCGTGCACGGCGACTACCGGATCGACAACGTCATCGTCGACGCGGAGAACATCGGCCGCATCGCCGCCGTCGTCGACTGGGAGCTGTCCACCCTGGGTGACCCGCTCACCGACGTCGCGCTGATGTGCGCCTACCGCAATCCGGCGATGGACCTGGTGCTGGGTTTCCCCGCCGCCTGGACCAGCCCCCGGCTGGCCGACGGCGAGCAGATCGCGCAGCGCTACGCCGAGCGCAGTGGCCGCGACCTCTCGGACTGGAACTTCTACCTGGCCCTGGCGTACTTCAAGCTGGCGGTCATCGCCGCCGGCATCGACTACCGGTATCGCGCCGGCGCCGGCGAGGGCGCCGGGTTCGACACCGCCGGGCATTCGGTCGCACCGTTCATCGCGGCCGGCCTGAGCGCCACACAAGGAGTGACGGTATGAACACCGCGCTGATCACCGGGGCCTCCCGCGGTATCGGCCTGGGCATCGCGCGCATGCTCGCCGAACAGGGCTACGGCCTGACGATCACCGCGCGCGGGCAGGAGCGACTGGACGCCGTGACCGCCGAACTGCGCGACCTCGGTGCCGACGACGTCGTCACAGTGGCCGCCGACCTCGCCGACGAGGACGCGCCCGCCGCCATCGCCGCCGCGCACGCCGCGCGGTTCGACCGGCTCGACGCACTGATCCTCAACGCCGGGGTCGGCAGCGCCGGCAACATCGCCGAGTTCCCAATGAAGCGCTACGACAAGACCTTTGCCGTCGACGTCCGGGCGCCGTTCATGCTGCTGCAGCAGTGCCTGCCACTGCTGCGCACCACCGCGGCCGACAGCCCGCGGGGCGCGCGGGTGATCGCGCTCGGATCGATCACCGGGGTGTACGCCGAGCCGGGGTTGGCCGCCTACGGGGCCGCCAAGGCAGCGATGAACTCGCTGATCGAGACGCTCAACGTCGAGGAATCCGGCGCCGGTATCAGCGGCACCGCGATCGCGCCGGCGTTCGTCGACACCGACATGTCGGCCTGGACCCGCGAATCGGTCCCACAGGAGTCGATGGTCGGAGTGCAGGACATCGTGGAGATCGCGGCCATGGCGCTGCGGCTGTCGCGTCAGGCGGTCATCCCGAAGATCGTCGTCGGCCGCGCCGGGACCGACGGGTACCGGGCGTAGTTCCGACACAGTTTCGCTGCCGCCGAGACGGCAGTTTCATCCGCCGTCTCGGGGTGTTGCGGATGAAACTGCCGTCTCGGCAAACCCGCTCACGGATGTGAGTTGAATCACTGCTTCCGTTCGTGTTGACGAACCTCACAAAGTCGCTACTCTCTGTATACAGCCACCGACAACCTGTATCCGAGAAGTGAGACATGTCGACAAGCTCAGTGAGTGAAACGGTCATCAACGGCCTTCGGCATGCGCTGCTGACCGGCGAGATCGACCCAGGCACCAAGCTGTCGCAGTCCCGCCTCGCCCAACAGTTCGGCGTCAGCCGCATCCCAGTGCGCGACGCCGTCCAGGCTCTGGTCGCCGAGGGTTTGATCGAGATGATCGATGGAGTCCCGCACGCGCGCGGACTCTCGATCCTCGAGCTACAGGAGCTCTACGAGATCCGTACCGCGGTCGAGCCGAACCTCACCCAAATCGCCGCCTCGGGTGTCGGCCGTGCCGAGACCATCCAAATGGCACAGCATTTCGACACGATGGCCAACACCACCGACGTCGTCGAATGGCTCGACGCCAACGCGTCCTTCCACGCCCTGATCTACCACCGCGCGAACCGGCCCAGAACCATCGAACTGGTCGACCAACTGCGCAAACTCACCGACCGCTACCTGTACCTGCATCTGGCGGTCATCGGCAACGTCGAGCACCTCCAAGAAGAACACGCTGCAATCCTCGACGCCGCCAAGGCCAACGACGGTCCGCTGCTCAAAGACTTGACCCGAAAACACCTCGAGACCTCACACGAGTTCATCGTCCACTACCTACTGGCTTGCGGGGACAGCGAGCACTGACTCGCTGGCTCCACCCACACCTGTACCCATCACGTCCGGCGATGGGTTGCGCCTGCGCGCGGTTTTAAAGTGAAAGGAAACGGCTGTGATCACACGAAAAGGTACGTTGGCCTTGCTCAGTAGTGCCGCGCTGGCACTGACCGCGTGCGGCGGCGGCGCCGGCAGTAGCGACAGCGCCGACAGCGTGAAGTTCGGCTGGCTCAACGGAATCACCGGGGACTATTCGTCCTACTACGAGCCTTCGCAGGCCGCCGTCACCATCGCCATCGACGAGATCAACGAGAACGGCGGCGTGCTGGGCAAAGAGGCCGTGCTGGTCACCGCCGACGACCTGTCCACGGTAGAGGGTGCGGTGCAAGGCTTTTCGCGGTTGGTCGATGTCGAAAGGGTTGTCGCCATCGGCGGCGTGGAGTCCACTGGCGGTCTGGCCATCCTCGACAGCGCCATCGAACAACAGATCCCGGTCTTCTGTCCCGGCTGCGGCTCGGCCGAACTCGACACCCTGGCCGGCGAATACATGTGGCGCATCACCGGATCTGACAGTGACGGCGGCACCATCGCCGCGCAGTTCGCCCGCGACGAAGGGGTGAAGCGGGTCGCGATCATGGCCCAGAACACCGAGGGCATGTCCGAACCGGCCGACGTCTTCAAGAAGGTCTTCCAGGACGGCACCGACGGCGAGATCGTCGCCGACATCCGCTTCAACCCCGGCCGCTCGTCTTATCAGGCCGAACTGCTCAAGGCCTTCGAATCCAATCCCGACGCCGTCTACCTGGCCGCTGGCCACGAAGCCGCCTCGGTGATCTTCCGCGAATGGCAACGCCGCGGCTACGGCGGAAAGTTCTACGTGTCACCGGATCTGGTGACGCCGCCCATCGGCGGCCTGATGCCCGACCTCGAGGACGGCGTCGCCGTCGGCGCGATCGCCGCTTACGACGTCGAGTCACCCGCCTACATCAGCTTCGCCGAACGCTTCAACGAGGCCACCGGTTACGCACCCTCCCCCGGTGTATACGACGCCAACCAGTACGACCAGTACATTGCGCTGGCATTGGCCATCACCAAGGCGCAGAGCACCGAAGGCGCCGCCATCGCCGAGGCCATCCCCCAGGTGCTCAATTCCGGTGGCACCGTGGTCTATTCCTACGCCGACGGGGTGCGCGAGCTCGAGGCCGGAAACGAGATCAACTACGACGGCGCCTCGGGCAGCCTGGAACTCAACGAGTACGGCAACCTCGCCTCGCCGCTGTTCGGTGAGCAGTTCATCATCGACGGCGCCTGGCAGCAGGTGGGCACGCTGAAGCTCGACCCCGAACTCCGGGAAGTTCTCGACCGCTGACACGCCGATAGCGCGTAGCACCCCCGCGGCGTCACCCGCCGGCGGCACTGATCGTGCCGTCGGCGGTGCCGACGCGCACCACGAATTGTCCGCATCCGACGTCCGAGAGGCGATGCTGTGCAATACCTGATCTTCGGTCTGGTGACCGGAAGCATCCTCGCGATGGCCACAGTCGGGTTCTCGATGGTCCGCCAGACCGAGGGATTCCTGAACATCGCCCACGGCCAGTTCCTGGCCCTGGCGGCGTTCCTGGGGCTGTTGGCCTGCCGCGACTTGGGCCTGCCCGTCTGGGCGGCGGCGCTGTTCGCCGCGATCACCACGGGCGCCGTCGCGGTGATCCTGTCCATCGTCATCTTCGAACCCATCCGGCAGAAAGGCGCCCTCGTCCAACTGTTCTCGTCGGTGGGCGTCGCCTATGTCGTCTACGGCACCTTGGTCATGGTGTTCGGGGCGAATCTGCAGAACTACCCGGTGACGTTCGGCGCGAGCTATCGCGTGCTCGGCGTGGAGGTCTCCTTCGGCGAGATCGCGATCATCGCCACCGCCGCGGTCTCCATCCTGGCCCTGCACCTGTTCCTCACCAAGACCTCCGCCGGGGTCTCGATCCGGGCGGTCGCCGGCAACCCCGACCTGGCCCGCGTCCGCGGGATCTCCACCCGGTCGGTGTCCTACCAGGTGTGGTTCGTCGCGGGCTTCCTCGCCGGGCTGGCCGGTGTGATGATCGGCATCATCGGCGCCGTCGGACCTGAACTCGGTTGGCAGAACATCATTCTGATCCTCGCCGCGGCCGTACTCGGTGGACTCGGCAGCACCTACGGCGTGATCGTCGCCAGCCTGATGCTCGGACTCGCGATGGACCTGTCCTCGCTGCTGATCCCGACGTCCTACCGCACCGTGGTCGCGTTCGTGGCCCTGATCATCGTCCTGCTCGTGCGACCCAGCGGGTTGTTCAGCGTCCGGCAAAGAAAGCAGGCTGCCTGATGAGCTCTCTCGTCGTCTTCCTGGTCGGCGTCCTCACCCTCGCCGGCATCTACGCGGCCCTGGCCATGGTGCTCAACCTCGTGGCCGGCTGGGCCGGCATGTGGGACCTGGGCGTGGCAGGCCTGGTCGGCGTGGCCAGCTACACCTACATCCTGCTCACCCAAACCCGCACCACCACGGGCCTGTTGATCTCACCGGGCCTGCCGATACCGGTCGGGGTCGTCGCCGCCATGGTGGTCACCGCGTTGGTCGCACTGCTCATCGCGGTGCCCTCGATCCGGCTGCGCGGGGAGTTCTTCCTCATCACCACCTTGGCCTTCGCCGAGGTGATCCACCAGATCGCCGTCAGCGAGACCGCACTCACGCGGGGCACCACCGGTTTCTCGTCGATCGACCGTCCGTTCAGCGACCTCGTCCCGCCCGGCTCGTATCGGTGGGTGCTGCTGGCGATGACCGCGGTGGTGGTGCTGGTGGTCTTCCTGCTGATGAACCGACTGGCCAAGACGCCGTATGTCCGGCTGCTGCGCGCTGCCCGCGACAACGAACCGGTCGCCCGGTCGCTGGGTAAACGAGTCGTCTACTACCGCATCATCACCTACGTCTTCGCCGGTGCGTTGATCGGGTTGATCGCTCCCCTGTACCTGTGGCATGTCCGCAGCGTGGTGCCGTCCCTGTTCGTCTCCGAGATGACCTTCGTGGTGTGGACCGCGCTGGTGATCGGCGGCATCGGCAGCCGCAGCGGCCCCGTGCTGGGCGCGAGCCTACTGATCGTGAGTACCGAGTTGCTCACCTTCCTGCAGGGATCCGCCGAGTACGCGCAGATGCTGGCGGCCACCCGCCCGATCATCCTCGGCCTGCTGCTCATCCTGGTGCTCCGGTTCCGCCCCTCCGGCCTGGTCAGTGAACGCTCTTCGTTCCAGCTCAGCGCCAAGGACCTGGGCCAGGGCCGATTGCTCCGACGACGAGGAGAGGCGGTGTCGCGATGACCTCCACACCCGCGCTCGAGGTGCAGCGCGTTCGGAAGGCCTTCGGCGGCGTGGTCGCCGTCGACGACGTGTCGATTCAGGCACCCGAAGGCACGATCACGGCCATCATCGGCCCCAACGGCGCCGGCAAGACCACGCTTTTCAACGTGCTCACCGGTTTCGACCAGGCCGACGTCGGCGAGGTGAGCCTGTTCGGCGACCGGGTGGAGAAGCTGCCGGCCTGGCGGATTGCGCAGCGCGGCATGGTCCGGTCCTTCCAGACGCCGGTCGGCTTCCCGCTGCTCAGCGTCTGGGAGAACCTGATGACCGCCGGTGCGGGCAAGTCGGAGTCGTTGTCCAACGCGCTGTTTCGCCGCAAGGCCTGGCGCGCCCTGGAACGAGAGACCAGCACCCGCGCCGAGAAGCTTCTCGACGAACTTGGCCTTGCCGACATCCAGGACCAGCGCCTGGAAGATCTCACCGCCGGTGAGACCAAGCTGGTCGACTTCGCGCGGTTGTTGATGGTGCAACCGCGGATGCTGCTGCTCGATGAGCCGGCGGCCGGTGTCGCGCCCAGCGGCATCGGGCGCCTGGCCGAACAGATCGGCGATCTGCGGGCCCGCGGCATCACCCTGCTGATCATCGACCACAACATCCAGTTCGTCTTCGCCGTCTCCGATTACGTGTACGTGATGGCCGAGGGCCGGGTGGTCGCCTCCGGGACTCCGCAGGAGATCTCCGAGCATCCGACCGTCGCGGAGATCTACCTCGGGAGCACACAATGACACTGCTGAGCGTGCAGAATCTGACCGCCGGTTACGCGAAACTTCCCGTTATCCACGATGTCTCGCTCACTGTCCAGCCGAACGAGACCGTCGCGCTGGTGGGCCCCAACGGGGCGGGTAAGTCCACCCTGCTCAAGTCGCTGTTCCAGCTCGTCAAGCCGATGTCGGGGACCATCCGGCTCCGGGACGCCGACATCGGGGCCGTACCCACGGCTCAACTGGTCCGCCACGGCATGGCCTATGTACCGCAGGGCGGCAACACCTTTCCGAACCTCACCGTCGAGGAGAACCTGCGGGTGGCGCTCCTGCCCGCGGGCCGCAACCAACTGACCCCGGGCCTGGAGTCGGCCTTCGACCGGTTCCCGGCGCTGGCCAAGCGCCGGCGGATGAGCGCCTCGACCCTGTCGGGCGGTGAGCGCCAGATGCTCGCCGTGGCCGGGGCTCTCGCGACCGGGCCGGAATTCTTGGCGCTCGATGAACCCACGACCGGGCTGGCGCCGGCCATCGTCCAGGAGTTGATTGCCCGGGTCGACGAAACGACGCGCGACGGCGTCGGCGTGCTGTGGGTGGTCGAGGAAAACCCCGCGGTCATCCTGCCGCACTGCGACCGGGTCTACATCATGCAGGGCGGCCGGATCGGCGACGAACAGGACGTCGCCGATGTCCTCGACGACGAGGGGCTACGCCGGCTGTTCTTCGGCATGGAAGAGGCCGAATAGACCAAGACCAGGCCCGCGTCCGCGCGAAACCTCAAAAGGCCGTATTCACAACAAGTAACAACCGTGGGGCGTCGCCCCGCAGGAGGTGGGAACCATGTCGCTTCAAGCCACTGACCGGAGCTCGGTGGAGAGCATCCTCGACGAACGGGTCGCCGTATCCGATGGTCTGATCTTCCTCTCCGGTCTGACCGCCGCCGACCCCGGTGTGGGTATTCCGCCGGAGGCGACGATGTCGACCGAATTCCCCTACTACGGTTCGGAAATCCAGAAGCAGACCACGCATCTGCTCGAAAAGGCGGTCCGCCTGTTGAACTCTCGCGGTGTTGGGCTGCAGGACGTCGTGAAGACCCAGGTGTTCATCACCGATTGCCGGCTGTTCGACGCCTTCGACCAAGTGTGGAAGCGCTTCTTCCCGGTGCCACCGCCCCGCACCACCGTCGGGGTCGGTGCGGACCGGCTGGCGGTGCCGGGCACCCTGGTGTCGGTCGACCTCATCGCCGCGTTGCCGGACACGGTCGACGTCCGACCGCTCGAGAGCCCTCGGTTGCCCAAACCGTTGGCCAACTACACGGCCTGCGTCGGCGCCGGCGACTGGCTGTTCCTGGCCGGTCAGCTTCCGACCGATTTCGGCGCGACCGGCTTGGCGCCCGGCGCTCAGGTGAATCCCCTTTTCCCACATCATGTCTCGCCGATCGTGGCGCAGGCCAACTACACCCTGGGCATCTGCGACACGCTGCTCACGGACGCAGGTGGCGACTGGGACAACGTGCTGCGGGTGGAAGTCTTCCTCAAGGATCTGCGCGACGCCCCGGTCTTCGAGCGGCTCTGGCGGGAGCGCTTCGATGGGGCGCCGCCACCCTGTGTGATCATCGGGGTCGACGAGTTGCTCACCGGCGGAGCGATCATCGAGATCGATGTCATCGCGGTCCGCAGCGGGGCGCCATCGGTGCACCGCGCCGTCGGCAACCGCGCCGAGGGGCATCGGATCTCGATCGGCGGCTCGGGGGCGACGAGCCTGGCCCTGGCCGAGATCGACGTCGACCACACCGTCGGCGACCGCAGCCAGAACGTCGAAGCGGCGGTGCGGGGCGCGCTCGCCGCGGCCGCCACGCAGGCCGGCGGGTCCGCGCACCCCATCAAGGTGCACGCATACCTGCCGGACAACGCAGATGTGTTCCCGTTCGGCCGCGCCCTGCTCGACAGCCAGGATCAGCCGGTGGCCGTGACGACCTCCCCGAATATCGGAACCTCCTCCAGCATCGTTCTCGAAATCGTCCTGCACGACACAGAAAGCAAATGACCAGTGAAGCAAGCCAACATCAATCGTCTCCTCATCGACGGCCGTGAAGCCGAGGGCCGCAGCGACATCCTCGACCTGATCAACCCCGCCACCGGCGAGGTCTTCGCGCGCTGCCACAGCGGCAACGAGGATGACATCGACGATGCCGTGCGCGCCGCCCACGCCGCGTTCGAATCGGGCGTATGGCGTGATGCTCCAATCCACGAACGCGCCCGCATCCTCAACCGGTTCTCCGACCTGATCGACGAGAACATGGAGGAGCTGTACCGGCTCGAAACGCTGAACAACGGGCGGCCGATCACCGAGACGAAGGCACAGATCACCCGCCTGTCCGAGTGGTACCGGTACAACGCTGCGCTGCTGCTGGCCGACCGCACCTCCGTGGTGCCGATGTCCGGGCCGTACCACTCCTACACCAGCCGCTTCCCGCTCGGCGTCGTCGGCATCCTGTCGTCGTTCAACCATCCGCTGATGATCGCCTCGAAGAGCCTCGCACCCGCGTTGGCCACCGGGAACAGCGTGGTGCTCAAGCCCTCCGAGCAGACCCCGCTGACCGCGCTGGTGATCGGCCGGCTCGCCGCCGAGGCCGGCATCCCCGACGGGGTGTTCAACGTGGTGCCCGGCCCGGGCCCCACCGCCGGCTCGGCCCTGGTGGAACACCCGCTGGTGAAGAAGGCGGTGTTCACCGGCGGCACCGAACCCGGCCGCTCTATCGCCGTGGCCACGGCACGCCGATTCGCCAAGGCCACACTGGAACTCGGCGGGAAGTCCCCGGTGCTGGTGTTCGACGACCTGCCCACCGAGATCTCCTCGCGGGGCACCGCATTCGGCGGATTCGTCGGCGCCGGCCAGACCTGTATCGCCGGCACCCGGCTGATCGTGCAGTCCACGATCCACGACGAGTTCGTCGAGCGGTTGGTCGCCCAAGCCGAGGCGATCCGCATCGGCGACCCTGCGCTGGCCGACACCCAACTGGGCCCGGTGATCTCGGAGAAGGCCCGTCGCCGCATCCTCGACTACGTGGCGCTCGGCGTCGAAGAGGGCGGGACAGTCGCCACCGGTGGCGAGGCGGCCAAAGTTCCCGGCCTGGACGGCTACTTCGTGAAACCGACCGTCCTCACCGGGATCCGCAACGACATGCGCATCGCCCGGGAGGAGATCTTCGGTCCGGTCCTGGTGGTCATCCCGTTCGACACCGAGGACGAGGCCATCGCCATGGCCAACGATTCGGACTTCGGGCTGGGCTCGTCGATCTGGACCGGTGACGTCGCCCGGGCGCACCGCGTCGCCGGCCGCCTGGAACAGGGCATCGTCTGGGTCAACGATCATCACCGCCTCGACCCGTGTTCGCCGTGGGGCGGCGTGCGGGAGAGCGGGCAGGGCCGCGAAGGCGGCTGGGAGTCGTTCCACGACTTCACCCAGGTCCGCGCGGTGACCGTCAGGACCGCTCCGGACTACGTCGACTGGTACGGCGGCGTGGGCCAGGACCGACTGAACTAGAAAGGGTATGCACATGACCACGGAAACATTCGCGACGGTGACCGACGGTGTTGTACGTGCCGTCCTGCCGCTGTCGGACGACGGGCTGATCTCCCTCGATGACTGCGACCGATTCACCGAACTGCTGATGTCGCCGCCGGAGTCGGCGCACATCGTGGTGATCGAGTCCCGGGCCCAGTCGTTCTGCCTGGGCCGGGAACGCAGCGCGGCGACCGTCCACGAACTGCCCGACGAGGTCGACCGCTTGGTGGCGGTCAACCACGCGCTACGGAACAGCCCGTTGGTGTCGGTGGCCAGGGTGCACGGCGATGCCGCCGGATTCGGCGTCGGCGTGGCCGCCCTGTCGGACATCGCCGTCGCCGCCGACACCGCGAAGTTCTTCTTCCCCGAAGTGAACATCGGGCTGGCCCCGACGCTCGTGCTGGCGTGGCTACCGCAACTGGTCGGGCGGCGGGAGGCCTTCCGGCTGACCGCAACCGGCGCCGCGATCTCGGCGGAGCGCGCCGCCGCGTTGGGCCTGGTGTCCGAAACCGCCACCGCCGCGGACCTCGACGCCAGGGTGGACGCCGTCGTGCAAGAACTGCGGCGCCACAATCCGCGGGTGCACCGGGAGATCCGTGATTTCCTGCGCGCCACCGATCAGGCGACCGAGGCCCAAGCCACCGAGCTGGCCAAATCCCGCCTGGTCATCGGATCGCTGCGCCGACAGTCCTGACCGAGGTCCGCGGTGCCGCAACCTGTCGACGACATCGACTGGGAGATCGTCGAATTCGTGGTGAACTGGGCCCCGTTCGGTGGCCCCGATCCCGAGGAGGCGCTCCCCCGGTTCGGCATGTCGTGTGAGCAGATCTGGGCGCGCTTCACCGACATCGTCGACGAGGTCGGGCGGTCCGACGCCCGACTCGATCGGCGCCGACGGGAACTGGTACGGCGGGCCCGCCGGGTGCTGGGTCGCGCGGACGGCGGTGCGCCGCATCGGTCGTCCGCGTCGGACCCCGCCGATCCGCTCGCGATCTCGGCGCCCGGGCACTGGGTAGCGCGGCGCGGCGTCTGGTACTGGCGGTAGCCCCTACCAGTTGCTCACCGCGTAGTCCTTCAGGAAGCACCCGTAGAGATCCTCACCGGCCTCCCCGCGCACGATCGGGTCGTACACCCGCGCCGCGCCGTCGACCAGATCCAGCGGGGCGTGGAAGCCCTCCTCGGCCAGCCGCAGCTTGGTCGGGTGGGGGCGTTCGTCGGTGATCCAGCCGGTATCGACGGCGGTCATCAAAATGCCGTCCTGCGAGAGCATTTCGGCCGCGCTGGTGCGGGTGAGCATGTTCAGCGCGGCCTTGGCCATGTTGGTGTGCGGATGCCCGGGGCCCTTGTAGCCGCGGCTGAACTGGCCTTCCATCGCCGAGACGTTCACCACGTACTTGCGCCGCGCGCTCGAGGCGGCCAGCGCGCCACGCAGCCGGCTGATCAAGATGAACGGCGCGGTCTGGTTGCACAGCTGCACCTCGAGCAGTTCCAGCGCGTCGACCTCGTGCACGCGCTGGGTCCAGCTGTTGACCGGGGCGGTGTCCGGCAGCAGCCCGCCGGCGTCGATGGCGGTCCCTGCGGCGATCCGCGCCGGGGAGGCGCTGCGCGCCACCAGGGCGAGTTCGGTCAGGGCGTGCGGCTGCTGGTGTTCGGCCAGGCTGCCGGCCAACGCGGCCGGGTGGGCATCGCTGACGTGGTCGAAGGTGATCACGTCGACCAGTTCCGGGGCCGGGGTCCGCTCGGCCTCGACCAGCGCGGCATAGGAGCCCGGCGCGCGGCGCACGGTCTGGGCGGCATTGTTGATCAGGATATCCAGCGGGCCCCGCTCGGCCACGGCGTCGGCCAGCGCGACCACCTGCGCCGGATCCCGCAGGTCGATGCCGACCACGCGCAGCCGGTGCAGCCAGTCGGCGCTGTCGGGCATGCCGGCGAACCGGCGTACCGCGTCGTTGGGAAAACGGGTGGTGACGGTGGTGTGGGCCCCGTCGCGCAGCAGACGCAGCGCGATGTACATGCCGATCTTCGCACGCCCGCCGGTGAGCAGGGCGCTGCGGCCGGTCAGGTCGGTGCGCGCATCGCGTTTGCTGTGGTTGAAGGCGGCGCACTGCGGGCAGAGCTGGTGGTAGAACGCGTCGACCACGGTGTAGCGGTTCTTGCAGACGTAGCAGGCCCGCGACCGCTGCAGCGTGCCCGCGGTGGCACCCACCGCGGTGGACACCAGGGGCAGCCCCTGGGTCTCGTCGTCGATGCGACCGGGCGCCCCGGTGGCCGTGGCGGCGGTGACGGCATTGTCGGCCGCGGCGATGGCGTCGCGCTTGGCGTGGCGGCGGGCGATCTTCACCGACTTCCACAGGCTCGCGGTCGCGCGGCGCACCGCGACGGCGTCGGGGTGCTCGGGCGGCAGCGTCTCGACCTCGGCGAGCACCCGCAGGCACAGTTTCAGCTGTTCAGGATCGATCGCGGTCACGCTGCAACGGTACGGGGCCCTCAGCCGAACTTGCGCTCCGAGGCCGTCTCCGGTGCGTCGTCGGCCGTCGCGGTCAGGAACCGATCGGGCAGCGCCAGCTTGAGGATGGTGCGCTGGGTCAGAAAGAACTGCCGCGCAAAAGGTCCCGTGGTGTAGGGCAGGTCGTACTTGTCGCAGAGTTCACGCACCCGCTCGGCGATCTGGGCGTAGCGGTTGCTGGGCAGGTCGGGGAACAGGTGGTGTTCGATCTGGTAGCAGAGGTTACCGCTGGCGAAGGCCAGCACCGGGCCCGCGTCGAAGTTGGCCGTGCCGAGCATCTGGCGCAGATACCAGTCCGGCTTGGTCTCGTCAGCCAGGGCCTCCTCGGTGAACTTCTCGGCGCCGTCGGGGAAATGCCCGCAGAAGATCACCGCGTAGGCCCACAGGTTGCGCAGGACGTTGGCCGCGATGTTGGCGGTCAGGGTGCGCCGCCACCGTCGCCCGCTCAGCGCCGGCAGCAGCAGATAATCCTTGGCCAGCTGCCGACGAGTCTTGCGCATCAAAGCCGCGCTCTGGGAAGATCTTTCGGCGTCCGAGTCGGCGCGCTCGTGTTCGGAGTGCAGGCCGTGCATGGCGATGCCCCACTCGAAGATGAGGGCCAGCAACAGGTTACGCACGGGCTGGGCGAGCCATTTACGCCGCCACGGCTCGTCGCGCGAGACCCGCATGATGCCGAAGCCCAGGTCGTCGTCGACGCCCAGGACGTTGGTGTACATGTGATGCCGATAGTTGTGGGAGTAGCGCCACTGCGACGACACCCCGGCCATGTCCCACTCCCAGGTGTTGGAGTGGATCTCCGGGTCGTTCATCCAGTCCCACTGGCCGTGCCCGATGTTGTGGCCGAGTTCCATGTTCTCGACGCTCTTGGCCACCGCCAGCGACACCGCGCCCAGCGCCCAGGTGGTCTTGGAGCGGCTGCTGAAGATCAGCAGCCGCGCGGCGGCGTCCAGCGCCCGTTGGAATCGGATGGTGCGGTGGATGTAGGCGGCGTCGCGGGCGCCCAGCGAGTTCTCGATCTCGACGCGGATGGAATCCAGCTCGGCACCGAGCGCATCGATATCCGTGCGGCTCAGGTGCGCGTAGCGTGCAACGTCGGTAATGGCCATGAATGTCCTGGTGTCGGCGTGAATTGTCGGTCGGCGTTCCGGACGGGCTGGGTTTACCAACAGTGCAACCGTACCTGCTCGTTGTCGACCACACTGGTCCTCATGACAGAAACCGGTGTCACCCGCGTGGCGGTCTACCTCGACTTCGACAACATCGTGATTTCTCGATACGACCAGGTCAACGGTCGTAACTCGTTCCAGCGTGACCGGGCCAAGAATCCGGCCGACCACGCCGAGCGGTTCGACCGCGCCACCGTGGACGTCGGCGCCATCATCGACTTCGCCTCCTCGTTCGGCACGCTGGTGCTGACCCGGGCCTATGCGGACTGGTCGGCGGAGATCAACGCCGCCTACCGCGACCAGCTGGTGGGACGCGCGGTCGACCTGGTGCAGCTGTTCCCGGCCGCGGCCTACGGCAAGAACGGCGCGGACATCCGGCTGGCCGTCGACGCCGTGGAGGACATGTTCCGGCTGCCGGACCTGACGCACGTGGTGATCGTCGCCGGCGACTCCGACTACATCGCGCTGGCGCAGCGTTGCAAGCGGCTCGGCCGCTACGTGGTGGCCATCGGGGTGGCCGGGTCGTCGAGCCGCTCGCTGGCCGCCGCGTGCGACGAGTTCGTCACCTACGACGCGCTGCCGGGCGTCCCGGTGTTCGAACCGGCCGCCACCGACGAGTCGGCGCCGAAGCACCGCAAGCGCTCGGCCAAGGCCGCCAAGGAGCCCGATCCGCAGGCCGCGGCCACCGCGCTGCTGACCCGCGCGCTGCAGATCGGGCTCGAGAAGGACGACGTCGAATGGCTGCACAACTCGGCGGTCAAGGCGCAGATGAAGCGCATGGACCCGTCGTTCAGCGAGAAGTCGTTGGGCTACAAGTCCTTCAGCGACTTCCTGCGGTCGCGCCCGGAGGTGGAGTTGGACGAGAGCTCGACCACGCGAATGGTGCGGCTGAAGGATTCTTCCGGCTAGGTCACTGCGCTTCTTCTCGGCGCAGCTGTTCGACCGCGCGCTCGCGGAGTTCGATCTTGCGGACCTTGCCCGTGACGGTCATCGGGTAGTCGTCGATCACCGCGACGTGGCGGGGGATCTTGTAGTGCGCGATCCGGCCCGCGCAGAACTCCCGGATGGACTCGGCGGTGGGCGGCGCGGCGCCCTCCCTGATCCGCAGCCACGCCATCAGCTCCTCCCCGTAGCGCTCGTCGGGCACCCCGACCACCTGGGCATCGATGACGTCGGGGTGCTGGTAGAGGAATTCCTCGATCTCCCGCGGATACACGTTCTCGCCGCCGCGGATCACCATGTCCTTGATCCGGCCGGTGATCGCCACGTACCCGTCGTCGTCCATGACGGCGATATCCCCGGTGTGCATCCAGCCGTCGGCGTCGAGCACCTCGGCGGTCTTCTTCGGGTCGTTCCAGTAGCCGGCCATCACGCTGTAGCCGCGGGTGCACAGTTCGCCGGGGGCACCGCGCGCCACGATCTCCCCGGAATCGGGGTCGACGACCTTGATCTCGAGGTGCGGGCCGGCCGTGCCGACCGTGCCGGTGCGCTGGACCAGCGTGTCGGAGGGGCGGGTCTGGGTGGAGACCGGGGAGGTCTCGGTCATGCCGTAGCAGATGGCGACCTCACCCATGTTCATCTGCTCGATGACCTGCGTCATCACCACCTCGGGGCACGGTGAGCCGGCCATGATCCCGGTCCGCAGGCTGCCGAGGTCGTAGGAGTCGAGGTTCTCGAGCGCCAGCTCGGCGATGAACATCGTCGGCACCCCATACAGCGAGGTGCATCGTTCGGCCGACACCGCCGCCAGCGTCGCGGCCGGGTCGAAACCCGGCGCGGGGATGACCATCGTCGACCCGTGCGAGGTGCACGCCAGGTTGCCCATCACCATCCCGAAGCAGTGGTAGAACGGGACCGGGATGCAGACCCGGTCGTGTTCGGTGTAGCCGACGCCCTCGCCGACGAAGTAACCGTTGTTGAGGATGTTGCTGTGGGTCAGCTTGGCCCCCTTGGGGAATCCCGTTGTGCCCGAGGTGTATTGGATGTTGATCGGGTCGTGCGGCGTGAGGCCCGCGGCGACGTCGGCCAGCGCAGCGTCGTCGATCGGGGACGCCGCCAGCGATTGCCACGCATCGGATCCGACGATGATGACGTCCTGCAGGTCCGGACACTTGCCGGCCACCGCGGCGAGCATGGCCTCGTAGTCGGACGTCTTGAACGACGACGCCGCGATCACGGTGCGAATCCCGGACTGGTTCAGCACATACTCGAGTTCCTTGACCTGGTAGGCCGGGTTGATGGTGACGAGAATGGCACCGATGCGCGCCGACGCGTACTGCACCAACGTCCACTCGGCGGTGTTCGGGGACCAGATGCCCACGCGGTCACCGGGACGCAGACCCAGCGCCAGCAGCCCACTGGCGGTGCGACGCGTGTCCTTGTCGAACTCGCGGTAGGTCCACCGGCGGCCGGTGCTGACCTCGACGAGGGCTTCCCGATCGCCGAAGGCGGCGACCATCCGGTCGAGATTGGCGCCGATCGTCTCCGTGAGCAGGGGTGTGTCCGTGCTGCCCTTCACGTACGACGCCGCGCTGTGCTCTTTCAGGGCCACTGCCAAGCTCCTCGGGTCGACGGGCGGGCCATCCCCGCCGCTTGTGATCCAAGTTACTATATGACATAGTGTTCGTAATACTCGACGATGTGTCAATTATTGAGAGGCACCCATGTCCGTCACCCTGCCCGTCTCCGGCACCAAGCTCGACGTGGACTTCGACCCGGCACCGATCCGGGCGCGCTACGCCGAGGAGCGGGACCGCCGCCTGCGGCCCGACCACCTCGGCCAGTTCCAAGGCCTGTCCGACGTGCGCGCGGCCGACGATGCCGACCCCTACAGCGAGCCCATCGAGCGCGACGCCCTGACCGCCGAGCACGACGTCGTCATCCTCGGCGGCGGCTTCGGCGGCCTGCTGGCCGGCGCCTACCTGACCCGGCAAGGCGTGACCGACTTCCGCATCGTCGAACAGGCCGGCGATTTCGGCGGCACCTGGTACTGGAACCGCTACCCCGGCGTGCAATGCGACGTCGAGTCCTACATCTACCTGCCGCTGCTGGAGGAGACCGGCTACATCCCCACCCAGCGCTACGCCGACGGCGACGAGATCTTCGCCCACGCCCAACGCATCGGCCGGCACTTCGATCTCTACCGCGCCGCGCTGTTCCAGACCGCGGTGACCTCGGCGACCTGGTCGCAGGACCGGCAGCGCTGGGAAATCCGCACCGACCGCGGCGATGTCCTGACCGCGAAGTACGTCGTGCGCGCCAACGGGCCCCTGAACAAGCCGCAGTTCCCGCGGGTCGACGGCATCGCCGACTTCAAGGGCGCGATGTTCCACACCAGTCGCTGGGACTACGACTACACCGGCGGCGATCAGCACGGCGGCATGACCAAGTTGGCCGACAAACGCGTCGCGATCATCGGCACCGGCGCGACCGGGGTCCAGGCCGTACCGTTCCTCGCCGAGGACGCCGCCGAACTGTTCGTCATCCAACGCACCCCCAGCGTCGTCGGTCCCCGCGACAACCGGCCCACCGACCCGGACTGGGTGGCCGGCCTGACGCCGGGTTGGCAACAGCGCCGCCACCACAACTTCAACTCCCTGGTCAACGGTCACCCGCAGGACCAGAACCTGGTCGGCGACATCTGGACCACGGTGCTGACGGCCGTCACCGGACAGCATCTCGTCGAGGCGCCGCTGGACACGTTGGCGATCGAGGACCAGATCGCGCTCGCCGAAGTCGCCGACATGCAGGTCATGCGGACCGTGCACGCCCGCATCGAGGACATCGTCGAAGATCCGGCGACCGCCGAGGCGCTCAAGCCGTGGTTCGGCGCGGTCTGCAAGCGCCCCACCTTCAACGACGAGTACCTGCAGTCGTTCAACAAGCCCACCGTGCATCTGGTCCACTCCCCCGGCGGGGTCGAAAAGTTCACCGAGACAGGCCTTGTGGTCGACGGCAAGCACTACGAGGTCGACTGCATCGTCTTCGCGACCGGTTTCGAGACCGGCTCGTCCACCGCCGCGCGGTACGGCTACGACATTATCGGCCGCGACGGGGTGTCGATGCGGGACGAATTCGCCGACGGCCACAAGACCCTGCACGGGTTCTTCTCCCGCAAGTTCCCCAACTTCGTCGAACTCGGGGTGAGCCAGAACGCCTACGTCGTCAACTTCACCTACATGCTCGACCGCAAGGCCCGCCACGCCGCCCGCATCCTGCACCACGCCCTCAAGCACCACATCGCCGCCATCGAACCCGACGATGCCGCCCAGGCAGACTGGGTCCAACTGACCCGAGAATCCGGATTGGCTCGACTGTTCTACTTCTCCACGTGCACACCGGGCTACTACAACGGCCAGGGCGATCTCCAGCACGGCTTCTGGGGCGACGTCTACCAGGGCAGCGAGGTCGAGTTCTGGGAGATGATCGACACCTGGTGGGAAGCAGGCGATTTCAAGGGGCTGGAGCTCGAGTCCGCCGGCCCGGAAGTCCAGGGCTGAGGCGACGATGACCACTCGCTCGCCGTTGGTCTGCGTCCACGGATTCAGTGGCAGCCAGCGACACTGGCAGCCGATCCTGCCCCTGCTGCAGGCCCACCATGACGTCCATGTGGTGACGCTGGCCGGCCACGCCGACGGGAGATCGCTGCCGGCGGGCCAACGTGCCACCGTCGCCGCGCTGGCCGATCACCTCGAACGCGACCTCGACGCGCTCGGAATCGAACGGGCCCACCTGGTGGGCAACTCGCTGGGCGGTTGGCTGTCGCTGGAGATGGCCACCCGCGGGCGCGCCCTGTCCGTGCTGGCGCTGTCCCCGGCGCTCGGCTGGTATCCGGGCAGGCACGTGCGGACGGTGAAACTCAAACTGGTGTTGGCGCGCCGACTCTTCACGATGCTGGGTCCGGTTGCCCCGCAGGCGCTTCGGAGTGGCCTGCTGCGTCGGCTGGCCCTCGGCGCCGCCGTCGCGGACACCCGCAACATGTCCCCGGCGGACGCGGCCGCCTTCGTCGAGGACAACCTGCGCTGCAGCGTCTACTTCGAACTGGTCGACGACGTCGTGGGCAGCGAGCACCAACTCGGCGCCGTGCAGTGTCCCACTGAGATCGCCTGGTCGGAGCGCGACGCGCTGATTCCGTACGACCCCTATGGCCTGCGGTTCCGGGCTCTGGTGCCCAACGCACAGTTCACCACCCTCCCGCGCGTGGGGCACGTACCGATGTACGACGACCCGGAGTTGGTGGCGCGCACGGTGCTCGACATGACCAGCGCCGTGGACGCGAAGCGCGACTGACAGCCCGGGGTCAGCCCGGGCTGGGTGTGGAGATCCCCCACCCCGACGCCAGCCAGATTGCCTGCACCATCTCGCGGGACTTCCGGGTGCGCTGAGAGTCGTTCTGACGCAGCCGATCCAGGTAGAAGATGTGCATGGTCATCTCA
This sequence comes from Mycolicibacterium chitae, assembly GCF_900637205.1. NCBI lineage: Bacteria > Bacillati > Actinomycetota > Actinomycetes > Mycobacteriales > Mycobacteriaceae > Mycobacterium > Mycolicibacterium chitae. The sequence goes on along the minus strand of NZ_LR134355.1, from coordinate 1,790,924 downwards.
AGCAGCATCGTGATGAGCCCGCGCACGTCGGCCGAAACCGGATGCGCCACACCCTGTTCCTGGTCCTTGATCAGTTGATCGGCGATGACGTCGGCGAGGCGCAGGATCCACTCGTCCCACAGTTGCGCCAGCTGCTCATCCAGCGGCACGGCCTGCACCGAGGCCATCAGCACGCCCTCGTTGTCGTGCCAGAGCTCCAGCGCGATATCGGCGGTGCGACCGATGAAGTCGTGGATGGACTCGTCGTCGGCGCGGGTGAAGAACTGCGCCCGGTTCATCAACTCGGCCCAGATCTCGGCGGTGATCACGGCCAACGGCGCATACTTCGAGTCGAAGTAAAAGTAGAACCCCGAGCGCCGCACGCCGGCCGCCGCCGCAATCTCACCGACGGTCAATTCCCCGATCGGGCGTGCAGCGAGCAACTCCGGCAGACAGTCGAGGATGGCGCGGCGCTGCCGCTCCCCCTTGCTGGGCGCGCGCCGGTCTCCGAGGAGAACAGCGTTGTCCCTCGCCGCACCAGATGCTGAGGTGGACATGACAGACAACTCTATCTTGCGCAGCCCTGCGGGGACGCCGAGAAGTAGCTGCCGTACGCGTTTCCGCAGGACGGGGTGTCACTGAGCTTCTTCTCGGCGACGGAGTGCTGGTGGGGCGGGCGGGGCTCGAACCCGCGACCAGCGGATTATGAGTCCGCGGCTCTAACCGACTGAGCTACCGCCCCCGATCGATGCGGACATTATGTTCCCACGTCGGGTGGCGTGGCTCGAAGCAGGTGGCCACCGGCGACCTCAGCGGATCATCTCCGTCACCGCCCCCGACAGCGCGCGCATCGCGGGCACGGCGCGCAGCAGCGCGCTGACGTGCTCGTCGGACAACTCCCCCAGCGCCTGGGACACCGACCCGGCCAGCGCGGTCTCGATCGCGGAGCGGTCCTTGCGGGCCCTGGCGGTCGGGTGCAGCAGCGTCATCCGCTTGTCGTCGGGGTCCGGCCGCTTCTCGATCAGCCCACGGGCCACCAGTGAGCGCACCGCGGCGCTGACGTTGCTGGGCTGCATGGCGATCGAGGCCGCCGCATCCGAAACCCCGCGGCCGGGTTGTTCGAGCACGGCCCGCAGCACCGCGACCTCGGAAGCCGGCAGCGGCTCCAGCCCCACCTGCGCGGGACCGAAACGGGCGATGCGCCACGACAACTCGTGCAGCGCCAGCGCGAGGTCGCGGGTGTCCGAAGCGGTGACGTCCATCACGTCAGCATACTCATAATCTTGACATACATATGTCGTCATAGCTATATTCTCATACATACTTCCCGCAGATGCAAGGAATCAATGACCTCTCGAACCACGGCGGCCTCTCGAACCGCGCCGACCCCCGCTCCCGCGCCGTCGGCAATGCTCATCGCCGTCCTTGCGCTGCTCTCGGCGGTGACCCCGTTCTCGATCGACATGTACCTCTCGGCGTTCCCGGACATGGCGACCGAGTTCAACACCTCGGCCTCGACGATCCAGCTGACCCTGACGTCGTTCCTGATCGGCCTGGCCCTCGGCCAACTGCTCATCGGGCCGCTCTCCGACCAGTTCGGCCGTCGCAGACCACTGCTCATCGGCACCTTCGCCTGCCTGATCGCCAGCGTGCTCTGCATCGTCGCCCCCTCGATCCAGGTGCTGATCGGGCTGCGCTTCGTCCAGGGCTTCGCCGGGGCCGCCGGCGTGGTCATCGCCCGCGCCATCATCGCCGACCGCGCCCAGGGCGCCGCGGCGGCGCGACTGTTCGCGGCCATGATGGTCATCGGCGTGCTCGCACCGATCACCGCGCCCGTGCTCGGCGGCTTCATCGTCGCCGGCTGGGGCTGGCGCACCGTCTTCGCCGTGCTGGCCGCGATGAACCTGCTGATGCTCGTCGGCGCGGCGTTCTTCGCCGCCGAATCGCTGCCGGTCGAGCGCCGCCGCCCCGGCGGCCTGGCCTCGCTGGCCGGCGGCATGCGCGCCGTGCTGAGCAACCGCCGCTACCTCGGCTACACCCTGGCCCTGGGCTTCGCGTCCACGGCGATGTTCGCCTACATCGCGGCCTCGCCGTTCGTCCTACAGAACATCCTGGGCTTCTCCCCCCGCGAGTACTCCCTGGTCTTCGGGGCCTGCGCGCTGGCCGTCGCCACCGCCGGCATGCTCTCGGCCCGGCTGGTGCGCTCGGTGCACCCGCGCACGTTGCTGATCGGCGGCGTCAGCGCCATGGTGGTCGTCACCGCCCTGCAGCTGATCAACGTCACCGTCGCCGGCGTGCCCCTGTGGTCCACCATCGCACTGATGGCCGCGTTCATGGGCACCGTCGGGTTCACCTTCTCCAACGCCACCACGCTGGCCCTCGAGCAGGTCCGCGCCGCCGCCGGAACCGGCTCGGCGGTACTGGGTTTCCTGCAGTACACCCTCGGTGCGGCCGCCACCCCGCTGGTCGGGCTCGCCGGCGACGCCAGCGCCGTCCCCATGGGCATCGTGATGCTGACCGCCGCGGCCCTGGCGGCGACCGCGATCATCGCCCTGACCCGCAATCGCAAAACCTCTTCACCCACCCCGCAACTCGTCACCACTTCCTAACGCCACCCAGAAAGAGGTTCACCGATGGCGTACTTCGTAGGCATCGACATCGGCGGTACGTTCACCGACGCCGTCCTGCTCGACGACACCGGCACCGCCCGGTTGCTGAAAACCCCCACCACCCCGCACGACCCGTCCGAGGGCGTCAACAACGCCCTGGCCCTGGCCGAACAGGAACTCGGCCTGCAGCCCGGCGAAATCCTGTCGCAGGTCGACTATTTCGGTCTGGGCACCACCGTGGCCACCAACGCGCTGATCGAACGCAAGGGCGTCAAAACCGGCATCATCACCACCAAGGGCTTCCGCGACATCGTGCTGATGCAGCGCGGCACCGGCCACTGGGTGGGCCGGGAGATGCACGAGATCAGCCGCGACTGGCAACGGCGCCAGGCCGAACCCGTCGTCGAACGCCACCTGATCCGCGAGGTCACCGAACGCATCGACTACCGCGGCGCCATCATCACCCCGCTCGACGAGGACGACGTCCGCACCCAGGTGCGGGCCCTGCTCGACGAGGGCGTCGAGGCCATCGCCGTCTCGCTGCTGTGGTCGTTCCGCGAGGACCGCCACGAGCAGCGCGTCGCGGCGATCATCCGCGAGCTGGCCCCCGACATCTACCTCACTGTCTCCAGCGACCTGGCCCCGGTGCTCGGCGAGTACGAGCGCACCGCGACCACCGCGCTCAACGCCTACCTGGGGCCCGCCGTGCGCGGCTACATGACCAAACTCAATGGCTCCCTGCGGGATCGGGGGCTCAACGGTTCGCTGCGCATCCTCGACTCCGGCGGCGGCGTCATCACCCCGGAGCGCTGCGGTGACACCCCGGTGTCCATCCTGACCTCGGGCCCGGCCGGCGGTGTGCTGGCCAGCGCCCAGCTGGCCCGCCAGATTGGCACCCCCAACGTGTTGACCACCGACATGGGCGGTACGTCCTTCGACGTCGGGATGATCCTCGACTACGAACCCGTCGTCGCACCGCGCCAGCAGGTCAACGGATACCAGGTGCTCAAGCCGGCGGTGGAGATCACCGCGATCGGCGCCGGCGGCGGGTCGATCGCCCGCGTGGTCGACGGCCGGTTGGTCGTCGGACCCACCAGCGCCGGCTCCGTGCCCGGCCCGGTCTGCTACGGCCGCGGCGGAACCGAGCCCACCGTCACCGACGCCGACGTCGTCCTCGGCATCATCGACCCGGAGTTCTTCCTCGGTGGCAGCTTCGCCCTCGACAAAGAGGGCGCCGCGCGCGCCATGCACGACAAGATCGCCGCGCCCCTGGGCATTTCGATCGAGGAGGCCGCCGCCGGGATCAAGGCCATCGCCGACCACCGGATGGCCGACCTGCTCGACACCCTGACCGTCGGCCACGGCCACGACCCGCGTGACTTCGTGGTGATGGCCTACGGCGGCGCCGGTGGCTCGCACTGCCACCGGTTCGGCGCCGAACTCGGCGCGCAGTCGATCATCGTGCCCGCCACCGCCACCGTGCACTCAGCGTACGGCGCCGGCACCAGCGACCTGCACGTCTCCGCCGAGATCTCCGACCCGATGCACTCGGTCAGCTGGACGGGCGCCGCGGAGGTCTTCGACGCCGAACGACTGAGTCGGCACTTCGAGAACCTCGAGGCCGAGACCACCAAGGAACTGCTGGAGGCCGGCGCGGTCAGCGACCGAATCGTGCTGCAGCGCTTCGTGGATGTGCGGTTCCGGATGCAGAGCAAGAGCCTGCCGGTACCGCTGGAGCCCGGGCCGCTGGACGCCGGCACGCTGGGCCGCATGCTGGCCGCCTTCGAGACCCAGTTCGTCGAACTGTACGGCCGGGAGGCACTGTTCCTGGGCGCCGGCGTGGAGATCGTCTCGCTGCGCGTGCACGGCAAGGGCGAGATCGACAAGCCGCGGACCTCGCGGGTGATCAGCGCCGGCGGTGCGCATGTACCGATGTCGACCGCGCGCCCGGTCTACCTGGGACCGCAACTCGGCATGGCCATCGCCGACGTCGCCCGCGGCACCGACCTGGGCCCCGGCGACCGCATCGCCGGTCCCGCCATCATCGAACACCCGGGCACCACGATCTTCGTCGGGCCCCGCCAGACCGCCGTCATCGATGACCTGCAGAACACCGTCATCACCACCGAGAAGGACAGCTGATATGACCATCACCGACGTTGACCTCGTCACCTACGAGGTGGTCCGCAACCGGCTCACCGCCATCGTCGCCCAGCAGTCCGCGGTGCTCAAGAACGTCTCCGGCTCGCCGCTGGTGACCGAGGCCAACGACTGCAACACCGGGATCTACCTGGCCGACGGGGACGTCGTCACCATGGGGCCGCACAACCTCTTTCACTCCGGGTCCATGGAGACGGTGGTGAACCACATCATCGCCGACTGCACCGACACCATCGGCATCAACGAGGGCGACGTGTTCATCACCAACGACCCCTACAAGGGTGCGCTGCACATGCCCGACGTGACCATGCTCGAACCCGTCTTCCACGACGGGGTGCGCATCGGCTGGGTCGGCACCTGCGCGCACGTGCTCGACATCGGCGGTATGACCGCCTCGAGCTGGTCCCCGGCTGCCACGGAGATCTACCAAGAGGGCCTGATCCTGCCGCCCACCAAACTGGTCGAGGCCGGCAAGACCCGTCACGACCTGTGGAACCTGATCCTGGCGGCCTCGCGGCTGCCGGCCAACCTGGGCCTGGACCTCAAGGCGATGATCGCGGCGAACACCCACGCCCGCAACGGATTGCTGCGGCTCGTCGAGCGCTACGGCGTCGAGGTGGTGACCTCGGTGATGTCCACCATGCTGGACCGCTCCGAGGCCCAGGTGCGGGCGCGGCTGGCCGCGCTGCCCGACGGGATCGCCCGCGCCCGCGGCTATTTCGACCACGACGGCCACCAGTCCGGGCTGTCCCGGGTCGAGGTGGAGCTGCGCAAGGTCGACGACCGTTTGGTGTTCGACTACGGGCAGACCGCACCGCAGCTGCCCGGCTTCTTCAACTGCACGATGTCCGGGCTGCGCGGCGGCGTGTTCGCCTCCGTGTTGCCGGTGCTGGGCTACGACATCCCGTGGAACAGCGGCGTCATGCGCGCCATCGAGGTGCACGCCCCCGAGGGCTCAATCGTCAACGCAGCGCACCCGGCGCCGTGCGGGGCGGCCACCGTCGGGGCGGCCACCATGGTGCAAAACACCGCCGGCAACGCGCTGGCGAAGCTGGCCGGCGCCGACGAGGCGGTCCGCGCCGAGGCGATGGCCGGCAGCACCGGGGCGGTGATGATCTTCCACATCGCCGGGCAGAACCAGTACGGCGAACCGTTCGGCGGTGCGCTGACCGAGGTACTGGCCGGCGGCGGCGGGGCCACCGCGGCCGCCAACGGCGTCGACTACCGCGGTCCGCACGAGATCCTCACCGCGCAGTTCAACAACGTCGAGGGCGAGGAGTCGGTGTTCCCGCTGCTCTACCTGCGCCGCGGCGCCAACACCGACGGCGGCGGCGCCGGCCGCCACCACGGCGGCGTATCCACCAGTTCCACGTTCACCCTGCACGACACCGAGCGCATGCACGGCGTGCTGGCCGGGCACAGCATGTCCATGCCGTCGACCTCCGGGCTGCACGGCGGCATGCCGGGCTCCACCCACCACGTCAACATCACCCGCGCCTCCGGCGAACAGATCACCTACACCGGCTCACCCGGTGAGGTCAGCCTGGCCGCCGGCGACGTCGTCGACTGGAGCTTCCACGGGGGTGGCGGCTGGGGCGATCCCCTCGATGCCGATGCCGAGGGCGTGCTCGCCGATGTGCGGGCCGGACGCATCTCGGCGGCCGCGGCACAGCGGCACTTCGGCGTGCAACTGCGCGACGGGGCACTCGACGAGGCGGGCACCGCGGCGCACCGGGACCAGATGCGGGCGGCGCGCCGGGACTGGCCGCAGGCCAAACAGTGTGCCGCCCAGCCGGTCTCGATGACCGACGCGCGGCCGGTGGGTGATCGTCTGATGCTGACCGGGCAGGGCTACGCCTGCGACTGCGGTCAGCCGATCGCGCCGGCCGAGCACAACTGGAAGGACTACGCCTGCCGCGGCGCGCTGAGCGCCGAGGAGCTGGGCCCCAAGATCCGGCTGCACCCCGGGCTGCGGGCCGAGGGCTACGCCTGCCCTGGCTGCGGTGCGCTGCTGACGGTCGAGGTCCGCGCGGCCGACGACGCCCCGCTGTTCGACCTCGAACTCACGACGTCGGTGGGTTGACGGCCTGGCCGGGCTTCCAGAGCAGTGCGCCGAGCACCAGCCCGGTGAACGGGATGGCGGCCAGCACCGCGCTGAGCCCGGCACTGCCGCCGGTGACCAGGGTGAAGTTGGACAGCACCAGCCACAGGCTGGTCAGCAACCCCAGCAGGGCGGCCACCGGCACGATGCGGGTCTGCCAGAGGCGCCCGCCGGCCGCCTCGGGGTTGCGCAGGAAGAACACCAGCACGGCGGTGGTCGTGGTGAGCATCATCAGCACCATGCCGACGGTCGCCACCCCGGCCATCGACCCGAAAACCCCCACCAGCGGGTCGATGCCGAGGACGGCGAAGATCGCCACGATCACCGTGGCGGTCACCGTCTGCACCACCGACGAGAACGCCGGCGACTGGTGCCCGGGGTGCACCTCGCCGAGGCGGCGCGGCAGCAGACCCTTTCCACCCAGCACGAACTGGTAGCGGGCGATCACGTTGTGGAACGACAGCACGCAGGCGAACAGGCTGGTCAGCAGCAACACGTTGACCACGTCGCGCCCGAGCCGGCCGAGGGTGTCGTTGGTGGTGTCCAGCAGCATGTTGGCGTTGCCGTCGAGGGTCTGCTGGGCCACCGCGGCCACGTTGTCGGGACCGATGGCCACCACGAACGCCCAGCAGGTGATGGCGTAGAACGCGCCGATGATCAGCACCGCGGCGTAGGTGGCGCGCGGGATGGTGCGCTGCGGGTCGCGGGCCTCGTCGCGGAACACCGCGGTGGCCTCGAAGCCGATGAAACCGGTCAGCGCGAACAGCACCGCGATGCCCAGCGCGCCGCTGGCCACGACCTCCGGGGTGAACGACGCGAACGTCACCCCCGCCGGGCCGGGGTCGGCCACGATCACCAGATCGAGCACCGCGACGATGCCGATCTCGAGGACCAGGGCCACGCCGAGCACCTTGGCGCTGAGCCCGATGTGCCGGTAGCCCAGCACGGCGACGATGGCCAGGACCGCGAACGAGTAGACAGGCCAGGGGATCTGCGGGCCGCCGTAGAACTTCACGGTGTCGTCGATGGCCCAGCCGATGTAGCCGTAGATGCCGACCTGGATTGCGGTGTAGGCGATCAGCGCGACCACCGCGATGCCCTTGCCGAGCCGGTCGCCGAGGCCGACGGTGACATAGGAGTAGAACGCGCCGGCCTCGGGCACGTGCGGCGTCATGGTCACGAACCCGACGCTGAACAGCAGCAGCACGAGTGCGGCGAGGGCAAAGCCGACCGGAGCCCCGGCGCCGTTGCCCAGGCCCATGGCCAGCGGCATGTTGCCGCCGATGACCGTCAGCGGCGCGGCTGCGGCGACCACCATGAAGACGATGGCGATGGGACCGAGTTTGCCGTGCAGGCGCGGCTTTTCGGAGGCGACGGTGGCGTCGGTCATCGGGACTCCCGGGTTTCGGTGGCGAGGGCTTGGCGAAGCAGGTCGTGGTCGAGGGCGTGGACGGTCAGGCCGTTGCGCCCGGTCATGGTGTCCGCGGCGACCATCGCGTTGACGATCGCCTCCTCGGTGGCCTCGATGGTCAGGTCGAACAGCCGGGTCATCAGCTGCGGGGCGACCATCCGCACCGGCACCTCGGGGTCGGGGACCGCGGTGTTCTCGTCCCAGCTGTAGGACGGGATGCCGCGGTTGCCCGTCGAGAACGCCAGCATCAGATCGCCGCTGTACTGCTCGCCGCTGCCGCCGACGCGGGCCACCGCCAGCGCGGCGCGCTGCGCCAGCCGGGTGCACTGGTGCGGCAGCAGCGGGGCGTCGGTGGCGACGAGGACGATGATCGATCCCGAGCCGGGCTCGTAGTGCGTGGGCAGTTGGGGCTCCGGGACGACGGCGGCGCCGATACGCTCGCCCACCGGAATTCCGTTGATCCGCAACCGTTCCCGTCGGCCGTGGTTGGCCTGCACCAGGGCGCCGACCGTGTAGCGCCCGGCGGCGGTGTCGGTGACCCGCGACGCGGTGCCGATGCCGCCCTTGAAGCCATGGCAGATCATGCCGGTGCCGCCGCCGACGTTGCCCTCGGCCACCGGCCCGTCGGTCGCGGCGCCCAGGGCGGCCTCGACGTGGTCGGGGCGCACGTGAAAGCCGTTGATGTCGCTGAGCAGCCCGTCGTAGGTCTCCCCCACCACCGGCAGCGACCAGTAGACGCCCTCACCGCGGGCGGACACCTGGGCGGCGACCAGCGCGTCGCGGACGACGCCGGCACTGTGGGTGTTGGTGATCCCGATCGCGGAGGTCAACTCGCCCGATTCCTGGATCCACTGCAGGCCGGTCATCTCGCCGCTGCCGTTGAGGCGGTGGGCGCCGGCGAACACCGGTTGGGTCCAGATGTCGTCGTGCGGGACGACGACGGTGACGCCGGTGTGGACGTGCGGTGGGCCGGCGTCGTCGAGGGTGGTGTGCCCGACGCGCACCCCCGCGACGTCGGTGATGGCGTTGTTCGGCCCCGTCGGGTGTTCCCCGATGACGATGCCGAGATCCCTGGTCCGCATGCTGTGCTCCCGGAATGTTTTTTTCCTTAACGGAAAACAATGGACCCTCCGCGACGATTACACAAGGGAAATCGGAAAACTGCCCGACGGGCCGGTAACGTCGAACCCGTCAACCCCCTACCGAGCTGGGAGAACACACGCGTGGCACGCCCAAACCGTCAGGTCGAACGTCGCAGCGAAATTCTGGACGCGACAATCGCTTTGATCGAGCGCAACGACGTGGCGAATCTCCGGATCGCCGACGTCGCCGCCGAGCTCGGGCTGACCGCCAACGCGGTGCGCTACTACTTCAAGGACATGGCCGAGCTGCTCTCCGAGCTCGCGCTGCGCTCCGACGCGCGCTTCTACGACGATCGACGCCGGGTCATCGACCGCACGGCCGAACCCGCGGCCCAGCTGGCATTGACCATCGCCGCGGGGCTGCCCACCGGGCCGGAGGACGCCGAATGGCGGGCGATCTGGCGGGCCGTGCTGGCCGCCGGCTTCGAGCTCGATCAGCGCGCCGATGTCCAGGGCATCTATCACCGGCAGGTCGGGCTCTACGCCGATCTGCTGCGCGCCGGGGCCGAGGCGGGGGCGTTCGTGATGAGCTCGTCGGCCGACGACGTGGCGATGACCCTGATGTCGATGGAGGACTACCTGGGGTACCGCATCGTGGCGCGCGACCCCGCGCTGGACCGGTCCACCGCGCTGCGGCTGATGCGCCAGTACGCCGAGTTGGCGACCGGCGCCCGGCTGCCCGAGACGGTCTGAGCGGTGCAGCACTCCGCCGCCTTCGCCTCCGACAACGCCGCCCCGACGCACCCGGCCGTGCTCGAGGCGCTGATCCGGGCCAACGACGGGGCCGTCGGCTCCTACGGCCGGGATCCGTTCACCGAGCGCGCCACCGCGCAGCTGCGTACGGTGTTCGCCAGCCCCGAGGCCGAGGTGGTGTTCGCGTTCACCGGCACCGCGGCCAACGTGATCGCGCTCAGCGCGGCGGTGCGGCCCTGGCACGAGATCCTGTGCAGCGACGTCGCGCATGCGCTGCTCGACGAGGCCGGTGGGCCGGTCCGGATCTCCGGGGCCCAGCTCACCCGGCTGCCCAGCGACGACGGGATCATCGACGCGGGCGAACTCGAACGTCGCGTGGCCCGCCGCGGCGATGTGCACCATTCGCAACCGAGGATCGTCACCATCACGCAGTCCACCGAGAACGGCCGGGTGTGGACTGCACCGGTGCTGCGGGAGTTCATCGACCGCGCCCACGCGGCGGATCTGCTGGTGCACATCGACGGATCCCGGATCGCCAACGCCGTGGCCGCCCTGGGTGTCACACCGGCCGAGGCGATCGGGGACGCCGACATCGTCACGGTGGGCGGCACCAAGAACGGGCAGATGTTCGGCGACGCCGTGTTGGTGCGCCGGCCCGAGTTGTTCGACGGAATCCGGTTCGTGCAGAAGCAGATCGGGCAGCTGGCCAGCAAGCAGCGCTTCGTGGCCGCGCAGTTCGAGGCGATGCTGACCGACGACCTGTGGTTACAGGTGGCCGCGCACGCGAACGCGATGGCCGCGCGGTTGAGTGCGGGGGTGACCGCTCTGGGTTTTCGGCTGGCGGCGCCGACGGAGGCCAACGAGGTGTTCGTGTACCTGGATGACGCTGCGCGCGACCGCCTCTCGGACTACGCGGTGCATCAGCCGGACGCGCTGACGCCGGTGTTCCGGTTCGTGTGCTCGTGGGCGACCACCGCCGACGAGGTCGACGATGTGCTGGAGCGGTTGCGCGGCCGTTCGTAACCGTGAGGGCTGCGCAGTCCTGTTTGCCCACCTCTGAGCGACACCGGTCGCGCGTTGTCGCTCAGAGGTGGGCAATCCGAGCACCGCGCCAAAAACGATGAGGGTCGGTCCTCAGCTGTAGACCGGCTGCGCGCACGCCCGCATTCACGTCGGCAAGCTCGCGCGGATTCAGCGCGATCAGCTCCGCCAGCAGTGCGGTCCCGGCCATCGGGCGATTATCGCACGCCGACGGACCGCCCAGGGTTGCAACAGCAAATGAGACCGTGTACTACTGAACAGAACTAGAACGTGTTCCATATTTGTCGTCGCGCGGCAAAACGACTGTGCGCAAGGGAAATTCACGGGCCGGAGGGAGAACCGCGATGACGGCGGTCGCACCGAACAGTACGGAAAGGTACGGTGACCCGCTTCCGCCCTATCCCTATAGCTGGTACGCCGTGGCCTTCGCCCACGAGCTCAAACCCGGCAAGGTCCTCACCCGCCGCTTCCTCGACGACGAGATCGTCCTGTTCCGCACCGCCTCCGGCGCGCTGTCGGCGGTCGAACCCTACTGCCCGCATCTGGGCGCCCATCTCGGCAAGCGCGGCTGGGTCGACGGCGAGACCGTCGTGTGCCCGTTCCACCAGTTCAAGTTCGCGCCCTCGGGCCGGTGCGTCTCGACCCCGGAGGGCGAACCACCGCGCGGGGCCGCGCTGCGTACCCTGCCGGTGCGCAACCACCTGGGCATGATCATGGTCTATCACGGCCCATCCGGTCAGCCGCCGAGCTTCGAACTGGAACTGCCCGAGTCCGATCCGGACTGGCACCCGATCGCGACCAAGAAGTTGCACTTCCACACCCATCCGCAGGAAGTCAACGAAAACGGTTTGGATCACCTGCATTTCGCCACCATCCACAAGTTCCGTGACTTCGTGGTGCCCAAGCCGATGGAGACCGACGGCGCCCGGCTCTACACCGAATACGGCGGCACCAAGCCGATCCCGATCCTCGGCGGGATCCGGTTCCAGTTCAACTCGGTGCTGATCGGCCTCGGGTTCTCGCTGGTCGAGATCGCCATCCAGGGCGGTCTGACCGTGCGCCAGATGGTGCTGCCGACCCCCGTCGCCCCGCGCGAGGTGGACATCTACATCGGTATCAGCCCCCGGAAGAAGTTCCGGAACCGGTTGCTACGCAGCCTGATGTCCCCGATCGAACGCCTGCTGGGCTGGATCGTCCTGCAGGTCGTCGGCTACGAGGTGCAGCGCGACCAACTGATCTGGGACGACAAGGTCTACCTGGAGCATCCCAAGCTGACCGCCGCGGACCGGCCGATCGGCAAGTACCGGCACTGGGTCCGCCAGTTCTATCCCTGACACCGAGGAAACCAATGTCTTTCGAGCGCGCCGAACGCATCGGCGGGATGGACGCCTGGCAGCTCTACCAGGAGACCCGCCTGCAGGTCGGCAACGGCATGACGCTGGTGCCCGTCGACCGCAGCAAGCTCTCCGGCAGCCTTTACGACCATGTGGTGACCGCGCTGGCCAACCGGATCCACCTGATCCCGGCCTACCGCAAGACGCTCTACGACCCGTGGTTCAACCCCGACCGGCCGATGCTGGTCACCGCGCCGCACACCGACGTCCGCGACCACGTCACGGTGCTGCCGATGCCGGCCCCGGGTGGGTCGGCCGGGGCGGCCAAGGCGCTGGCCCAGGTGCGCGCCACCCACCTGGACCGCAGCAAGCCGCTGTGGCACATCTACGTCCTCGAGGACGACGCCGAGCGGGGCTACCTCATCTCGGTGGTGCACCACCTGTTGGTCGACGGTGACTCGGCGATGGATGTCGTGGGCTACCTGATGAGATCCGGTGACCTGAGGGCGTTGCCGGCCCGCCACACCCCCGACTCGGCGACCTTCCCGGCCCGCCCGGCGGCCATCCTCGCCGACGCCGCCCGGCGCAAGTGGCGGCGCCTCGGGCGGCTGCCCGCCCTGGCGGCGCTCTCGGCGCGGACCATGCTGGCCGAACGCTCGTCCCGGCACCTGAAGGTCAAGGCACCGCGCACCGCGTTCAACTGCACGCTGTCGGGGACCTCGACGGCGGCGGTGGTCGCGCTGCCCATCGACGAGGTGAAGCAGATCGCCGAGACCTGCTCCACCACCGTCAATCACGTGCTGCTGCACTGCGTGGGCAAGGCGCTGCACGACGTGCTGCGCGAGCGGGGTGCCCTGCCGGACCGGCCGCTGGTCGCCGCGGTCCCCTACGCCATGCGCGGCGCCGACACCTCCGAGTACGTCACCGACAACGTCGGCACCACCACCGTGCTGAAGGTCAACCTGCACGACGACATCGCCGATCCGCTCGACCGCCTCGCGGCCATCGCCGAGCACGCCCGCGCGGTCAAGCAGCTACAGGAACGCCGCGGCGTCAACCTGTTTCGGCAGTGGAACGAGTACGTGCCCGGGCCGGTGGTGACCGCGCTGTTCCGCACCATCGAACGGCTGGGCCTGGCCGAGCGGATCTCCTGGCCGTGCAATGTGATCGTGTCCAACGGCAGCGGGGTCGTCGTCGACGAGCCGACGTTCCTGGACCTGCCCGTCCCGCAGTTCTATCCCGCCGGACCGCTCTACCACGGGATGGGCCCCAGCGTCATCGCGTTGACCTGGAGCAACCAGCTGTGCCTGTCGATCACCGCCGACGCCGCGCACGCCGACGCCGAAACCCTGGCCCGTGGCGTCGAGGACGAGTTCGCGACGTTGGTGTCGCTGACCGGCACCCGGGCCGCCGCGTCCGGCTGATCCGCCCCCGGCGAGGTCGTTCGAGGACATTTTCCCAGGTCAGGGGGTACAATGGGCCAATCACCCTGTACCTCGACGACCGGAGAGTGGCCCAATCACCTACTCAGACACCGCCCCCCGAAGCACCCAACTGCTGCCCGCGGCAACGAAGCACCCCAAGTCCCTCGAGCACAAGCGCCCCGCCCCACTGTCCCGACGCGGCGCATCGGCGAGACTATCCCGCCCGCATCACAGACACCCGCTGCCGAATGCCTCGGCGATCCCCCGCGAAGCCCTCGTGGAAGACCTGTTGTTCCTCCGCGCGGTCCTCGCGACCGCCCGCCTCGACTATCTGCTGATCCAGGACACCGATCGGCGGCCCGTGATCGCCATCGACCAGGCGGATCGCGCCGTCTTCGCGGCGGTCCTGGCCGACGCCCGCCAGCCCGTGCAGTGCTCGGTGGTCGACGCCGAGATTCCGCACGCGACCGTCACCGCGGACGCCGCGTTCGCGTTGGGCCCAGATGCCCGCATTTTCCGGGTGTTTCGGCCGCGCGCGCAGCGCAACGACGGCCTGCGCCGCGAGCAGGAAGCGGGCGTGCAGATCCAGCTGTGGTCGTTCACCGGCGACACCATCACCGCACCTGCGCCAAATGTCTTGACCCGCAGTGCCATCCCCGCGCACGAGGCGGTGCGCACCACGGTGGAACGCTACGGCCACACCTGGCCGACGTTGCAGCACATGTTCGCCACCCACGCCGGCGACGTCACCTTCGACATCGACCTGGTGTTCTCCTGGGTCGACGGCGCGGACCTGCAGTGGCAGCGCCAACGCGCCGAGGCGATGGCGGGCCACGTGGTCGGGGCCGGCGACGATTCCGCGGCCCGGTTCCGCCACGTCGACGAGCTGCGGTACGCGCTGCGCTCGGTGCACATGTATGCGCCGTGGGTCCGGCAGATCTTCGTCGCCACCGACTGCGCCCGCCCGTCCTGGCTGGCCGACGATCAGCGGGTGCGGTTCGTGCGCAGCGAGGAGTTCTTCGCCGACCCGTCGGTGCTGCCCACCTACAACTCGCAGGCCGTGGAATCGCAGTTGCACCGCATCCCGGGGCTGTCCGAACACTTTCTCTACGCCAACGACGACATGTTCTTCGGGCAACCGGTAGGCCCGGAGATCTTCTTCTCCCCCGGCGGGATCACCAAGTTCATCGAGGACGAGACCCGGATCGGCTTGGGCAGCCCGGAGAAGCACCGCAGCGGCTTCGAGAACGCCGCCCGGGTCAACCGGCGCCTGCTGCACAGCCGCTACGGCGCGGTGACCACCCGGCATCTGGCGCACGCCGCGACCCCGCTGCGCAGGTCGGTGATGGCCGAGCTGGAAGCGGAGTTCCCCGAGGAGTTCGCGGCGACGGCCGCCAGCCCGTTCCGGGCCCGGGACAACATCTCGGTGACCAACTCCCTGTACCACTACTACGCGCTGCTCAGCGGCCGGGCCGTGGTGCAGCACGGCGCGCAGGCCCGCTACATCGACACCACCACCAAAGCCGGTCTGCGGGAGATGAAGACGCTGCTGAAGCACCGTTCGGTCGACTTCTTCTGCCTCAACGACGACGCCGACGAGGAAGTGTCGCCGCGCAAGCGCGCCAAGGCGATGACGAAGTTCCTGCGGTCCTACTTCCCGATTCCGGCCCCGTGGGAACGTCCCGACCCCGACATCGGGTAGCCGCCGAGGCTAGGTGGGCAGCAGCGGAGCGCCGGGAATCCGGATCCCGGCCTCCCGCAGCCGGCGGGCCGTCTCGTCGGCCGACACCGCCTCCCCGACCGTGGCGTAGGTGCCGATGGGCACCACCGAATGCACGATCGTGTCCGGATACACGTGCACGAGGTTGCTCGACTGCGCGCCGTCGCGGCCGCGCTGCGCGCCGACGGGCGCGTTGAGGTCCTGGGTGTAGCAGGTGGCCGCCACGACGGAGACGGGGATGCCGGCGAAGGTCGCCGAGGTCGAATAGTGCAGGTGCCCAGCCAGGATCGCCCGCACATCGGTGCCCCGCAGGACCCGGGCCAACCGGGTCTGCTCCCGCAGTTCGACCAGCACCGCCAGGTCCTGGACGCACGGGATCGGCGGGTGGTGCATCGCCAGGATCGTGCCGTGCGGGGCCGGGGTGGCCAGCTGCGCCGCCAGCCACTGCAGACGCTGTTCGTCGATCTCGCCGTGGTGGTGCCCCGGCACGGTCGTGTCGAGGGTGACCACCCGCAGACCATCGAGGTCGTAGACGTAGTCGACGGCACCGGTCCCCGGCGCCGCGGGCAGGAACTCGGCCCGGAAGTTCGCCCGGTCGTCGTGGTTGCCCATCACCCAGATGACCTGCGCCCCAAGCTCAGTGGCCACCGGTGCGACCAGTTCATGCAACCGGGTGTACGCCTGCCGTTCACCCCGGTCGGCCAGGTCCCCGGTGAAGATCAGCGCATCGACGCGCGCCTGCGAGGCCAGCATCTCCTCCAGGATCTGCTGCAGCCGAGCCTCGGCGTCGAGTTGTCCGTACAACCGTCCGGCCCCGACCAGGTGCGTGTCGCTCAGGTGCACCAGTCGATGTGTGGGACGGCCATGCTCGGCCTCACGCACCTCGCCCATGCCGACCACCGTATAGCCCGACTATGCGGACCGCATTACGACCCGCCTATTGCGCCTGGCTGACCGAGGACATGTGGAAGTCCGGGATCCGCAGCGACGGCATCCGCGCGCGGGTCGCCCAGTCGGCCCACTCGCGCGGCAGCGTCACCTCGGCGATGCCGGCCTCGGTGGCCCGTCGCAGCAGGTCCAGCGGGCTCTCGTTGAACCGGAAGTTGTTGACCGCCGCGGTCACCTCGCCGTCCTCGACCAGGTACACGCCGTCGCGGGTCAGCCCCGTCAGCAGCAGGGTGGTCGGGTCCACCTCGCGGATGTACCACAGCGTGGTCAGCAGCAGGCCGCGCTCGGTGGCGGCCACCAGATCCGCCAATTCCGCTGTGCCGCCGGTCATCAGCAGGTTCGAGCACGGTACCGCGACGGGGACGTCGAACTCGGCGGCCGCGGCCCGCGGATAGGCCAGCGCGTTGATCACGCCGTCACGGATCCAGTCCACCCGGTCGAGGGTCATGCCGTTGTCGAACACCGACATGGTCTCCGAGGATCCGCCCACCGACACGAACGGCGTGCATTCCAGGCCGGGCGCCAACGGATCGGAGTACAGCGTCAGGCCCAGATCGGTGAGCTTCTCCCCCACCCGGGTGCCGCCGCCGGGTGCCGACAAAGCGGTGTGGCCCTCCTGCGCGCCGCGGCCCTCCATCGTCCAGCCGAGGTAGATCATCATGTCCGCGACCGTCGAGGGCGGCATGAGCGTCTCGTAGCGACCGGCCGGCAGTTCCACGGTGCGCTTGGCCCAGTCCAGCCGCATCGACAGTTCGGCGAGCAGGTCGTCGACGGGCACCTCGACGAACCACGGCGTGCTGGTGCCCGCCCAGGCACTGGCCTCGCCGCGCTTGGCGTTGATCTCCACCGACCCGGTGGGCTGGGTGAACCGCCGCCGAACACCGGTAGAGGTTGCCAGATAGGTGGTTTCGACGATGTGGTGGGCGAACCCGTACAGCTTGTCGGAGCCCTCGAAGCCGCGGCTGAGCGCGGCCGCAACACCGCCGAAGGCGTCGGCCCCGGTGGCGGCGGGCGCCTGATCCCAGTCGTCGGGGTCGCCGCTGCCGGTCAGCAGCGGGACCGCGTCGCGGGCGTCCGGCGCCGAGCGCGCGGCCTGCTGGGAGGCGGCCACCAGTGCGGGAATCGCGGCGGGGTCCACGTCGGTGGAACTCAGCGAGCCGACCTTGGCGGTCTCCCCGGACCGGACGATGGAGATCACGATGGTGCTGCGCTGCACCGATTCCCCGTTGGTGGTCATCGAATTGCCCGCCCAGCGCAGCGCCGCATCCGCGGTGTCGCGCACCATGACGATGGTCTCGTCGACCCCACCGGCCCGGGCGGCCTCGGCCAGCACCATGTCCACGACCTGCTGCGCCGGGATCATGAGTGCCCTCCTTCGGTGCGGGTGTTGAGCACGTTGACTTTTCGGAACAGCGCCGACGGGCAACCGTGACTCACCGCGGCGACCTGCCCGGGCTGGGCCTTGCCGCAGTTGAACGCCCCGCCCAGCTGCCAGGTCGACGGTCCGCCGACGGCCTCCATGGAGTTCCAGAACTCGGTGGTGGTGGCCTGGTAGGCGACATCGCGCAGCTGACCGTCGAGTTGGCCGTCGCGGATGCGGTAGAACCGCTGCCCGGTGAACTGGAAGTTGTAGCGCTGCATATCGATCGACCACGACTTGTCGCCGACGACGTAGATGCCGTCCTCGACCCGGGAGATCAGATCGGCGGTGCTGATGTCCTGATCGGCCGGCTGCAGGCTGACGTTGGCCATCCGCTGGATCGGCACGTGGTGCGGCGAGTCGGCATACGAGCAGCCGTTGGAGCGCTGCTCGCCCATCCGCGGGGCGAACACCCGGTCCAGCTGATAGCCGACGAAGACGCCGTCGCGGATCAGGTCCCAGCTCTGCGCCTGCACGCCCTCGTCGTCGTAACCGACTGTGGCCAGGCCGTATTGGACGGTCCGGTCGGCGGTCACGTTCATCACCGGCGAGCCGTACTGCAGGATGCCGCGCTTGTCCGGGGTCGCGAACGAGGTGCCGGCGTAGGCAGCCTCGTAGCCGATGGCGCGATCGTATTCGGTGGCGTGCCCGATGGATTCGTGGATCGTCAGCCACAGGTTGCTCGGATCGATCACCAGGTCGGTGGGCCCGGCGGTCACGCTGGGCGCCTTGGTCTTCTCGGCCAGCAGTTCGGGCAGCTGCGTCAGTTCGCCGCTCCAGTCCCAGACCTCGTCGTCGCGCACCGCCTCCCAGCCGCGGCCGGTGGGCGGGGCCAGGGTGCGCATGGATTCGAAGGTGCCCGAGGCGGCATCGACGGCCACGGCGTTGAGCAACGCCTGCAGCCGCCCCCGCTGCTGGGTGATCGAGGACCCGTAGGTGTCGGCGTAGAAGGTCTGCTCCTTGGCGCAGTTGAGCCCCGCCGAGACGTGGTCGACGCCGTCGGCGGCCAGCAGCCGACCCGAGTACTCGCCGAGGACCTCGATCTTCTCGGCGGTCGGCACCTCGAACGGGTCGATCCGGTAGCTCGACACCCAGTGCGCATCGCGGTAGACCGGCTCGGCGGCCAGTTCGATGCGTTCGGTGTTCAACGGCGCCAGCGTCCTCGCCACGTACACCGCGCGGCGGGCGGTCTCGGCGGCCACCTGCACCGACAACTCGGCGTTGGAGGCAAAGCCCCACGTGCCGTCGACGATCACGCGGACGGCCAGCCCGATCTCGCGGGATTCCACCGCGGTCTCGAGTTCGCCGTCGCGCAGGTGCACCACATCGTTGGCGATGCGGTGGATGCGCAGATCGGCGTAGCTGGCGCCGGCGGCCACGGCGGCCTCCAGCGCGGCCGCGGCCAGCTCGTGGCGCGGCAGGGCAAGGAAATCAGCGTCGACTTCGCGGCGGGCCGTCACGATTGGCACTGTAGCGGGCCGGAGCAGCGCCGGCATCGCCGAAGGTAGGGCGTGTTATGCGCACACGCTCTGCCCGCCCGGCAGCGCGGCCGGGCGGGCAGAGCGGTCGTGATGGCGGCTAGTCCTTGCGCAGGCCGTAGGGCACGGCGCTGAGCAGGGTGACGTCCTGCGAGCTGCCGTTGGGCAACTCGTAGCTGCGGGTGTCGCCCACGCGGGCACCGTTGATGGCCGCGCCCAGCGGCGAGCTCGGCGAGTAGACCTCGATGCCGCCGTAATCGGCGCCGCGGGTACCGAGCAGGAATTCCTCGGTGTCGTCGCTGCCCTCGTAGCGGATGGTCAGCACCATGCCGGGCTCGGCGACGCCGTCGTTCGGCGGTTCCTCACCGACGATGGCGTTGCCGAGGATCTCGTGGATCTCCTGGATGCGGGTCTGCTGGGCGCGCCGGACCGCCTCAGCGTTCTGGTCGGACGAATCGATGTTGTCGTCCGTCCACTGCTGCAGGGTCTCGAGCTCCTCCTGCAACTTCTCGTGGGCGGCCGGTGTCAGCCAGATCCGTTGTGCGGTCGTCATGGTGTGAATCTCCTTGGGATAGAAAGGCTGTCGTCAGGGGCGGGTGGCAAATCGCACCGCCCCTGACGACGTGGGTGGAGGCTTACCGGTACGGCTCGAAGGGCCGTAGCGCGTCGGGTTGTTTGCCGGTACTGATCTGCTCCGCGAGCAGCCGGCCTGTGACAGGGCCATGCGCGAGGCCCCACATTCCGTGTCCCCCGGCGACGAACACTCCGTCGTCGAGCCGGCCGATCAGCGGCAGGCCGTCGGCGGTGACGGGGCGCGGGCCGACCCAGACGTCGTGCATCCGGTCCCAGTCCACGCCGTCGAGCAGGTGGGCGGCCGATTCGGCGACCGCGCGCACCCGCGCCGGGTCGATGGGATCGTCGGGTCCGCGGAACTCCATGGTGCCCGCCACGCGCAGGCCGTCGCGATACGGCGTGCACGCGACCCGCTGGGTCGGCAGGTAGATCGGGCCGGGGATGGGACGCGCCACCGGAACGGTGAACGAATAGCCCCGTCCCGCACGGACTTCGGCGCGCACCCACCGGTGGGTCAGATCGGGCAGCCAGGCACCGGTGGCCAGCACCACCGCGTCGGCGGTCAGCATCTCACCACCGAAGGCGTGCACCGCGGCCTGACGGCGGTAGTGCGTGATGTCGGTGACGCGCAGTTCCCGGATCTCGGCGCCGCGCTCGGTGACGGCGCGGCCCAGGGCGGTCACGAAATGCCCGGGGTCGACGTAGCGCTGATGCTCGACCGCCAGCCCGACGGTGGCCGCGTCCGCCGCCAGCGGAACCCGTTCGCGCAGTTGCGGACCCGACAGTTCGGTGACCTCGACGTGCTGGCCGGCGTCGCGCATGTCCTGCAGTTCGCGGCGCAACTCCTTGGCCTGCCCGGCGTTCTCGAACAGCGCGGTGATCGCCGCGTCGGTGCGCGGGGCCTCGACCCCGTTGCCGATCAGGACGTCGTAGGCCTCGAGGCACTCCTCGTTGAGCGGCAGATTGGCCCGGATCACCTGGTCGGTGCGGGAGCGCCGGCAGTTGAGCGCGAACTTGGTCAGGAACCGCAGCAGACCGACGTCCGCGCTGAGCGGGATGTGCAGCGGCGCCGTCCGGCTGAACAGGGACTTGAGGCCGTAGCGCAGCACCGAGGGCTGGTTGAGCGGAATGGTCAGCGCGGGCGAGATCCACCCGGCGTTACCCCAGGAGGCACCGGCGGCCACACCCTCGCGGTCGACGACGGTGACCTCGATGCCGCGTTCCTGCAGGAACCACGCGGTGGAGAGGCCGACGATCCCGGCGCCCACGACGACCACAGAGCGTGGTCCGCCGTCGATGCGCTCGGTCATCGTGTCACCTCCCCTGGTAGTCGAGTTCCCGTAGTTGCGTCCCCCACAGTCGTTACTTCCATGATGGGGCAGCGATGACCACACCTCATGTGGTCAGCCCACAACCAACACCCTACAGATTGTGGCGTTACAACAGCGCCTAGAGTGCCGCCAGTTCGATCATCAACGCCATCCGTTTGCGGGGATCGCTGAGATCCACCCGCGCCACCCGGATCAGCTTGCGCAACCGATTACGCACGGTGTTCTCGTGCACGCCGAGGATCTCCGCGGCGCCGGCCGCATCCCCCTGGGCCTCCAGCCAGGCCCGCAGCGTCACCACGAAGCGGGTGCCGTTGTCCTCGTCGTGGCGGAGGAGTTCGGCGACCGGGCCGCGCGTGGGCCCCCGCCCCGAACCCGCGGCCGCCCGCAGCCGCTGCAGCAGGATGTC
Source organism: Mycolicibacterium chitae (assembly GCF_900637205.1). Taxonomy (NCBI): domain Bacteria; kingdom Bacillati; phylum Actinomycetota; class Actinomycetes; order Mycobacteriales; family Mycobacteriaceae; genus Mycobacterium; species Mycolicibacterium chitae. The sequence continues at coordinate 1,769,154 of NZ_LR134355.1, read as the reverse complement.
GTCCCAGCACTCGTCGTACCTGGGCGGATCGCCCCCGGCGGCCTCGTGCAGCGCCAGGCACTCGTCGGCCTCGCGACGCGCGGCGACCAGCTCATCGGCGGTGGCCGGGCCGCTGATCCCGGCCCACAGCGTGGCCGATTCGGGCAGCGCATCGGCCAGCGCGGCCACCCAGGAGCGCGCCGCGTCGTGGGCGGCGTCGAGCGGCAGCACGGTGTAGACGATGTTCTCCACGACCGCGCTGCGGCCGGGCCGCGACCAGCCGAAACCGGCGGTGGCCTGCTCGAAGGCCATCAGCAGCGCGGTGTGCGGTTCGGTCTCGGCGCGCGGGCGCACCGCGATCACCTGCAGCGACCCCGGCGGCAGGCCCAGGCGGCTGGCCAGGCTCGCGGCGTCCGGGGTGCCCTCCAGCAGCCGGATCACCGCTTCGGACTCGACCTGGCGCTCCAGATCCGCACTGGCCCGCGACCGCAGCAGGTGCAGCGCCACCGTGCGGGCCCCGTCGGCCAGCGCGCGCCGCGCGGCCCCCCGCAGCGTCCGCGGGGTGCTCACCCACACCGATCCCAGCAGTTCCCGGCCCACCCGCACCGCGACCACCATCCGCCCGCGCATCCCGGATTCGTCCTCGGCGGGGATGAAAAACGGATCTTCGCCGGCCATCAGCCGCGCGTACACGCCGCGCTCGACGAACCGCCGGCGCAGCGACTCGGGGGCGCGCCGACCCAGGATGGTCTGGGTGCGCACCGGGTCGGCGTCGACCTGCCCGCGGGAGTAGGCCAGCAGGTTGGAGTGGCGGTCCTCGATGGTCAGCGGCGCGCCGATGGCGTCGGCCAGGGTGTCGGCCAGCGCGAACAGGTCGGTGGGCCCGCGGCCGGACTCGGTCTCGCGGCCCTCGAGCACCAGGCCGTAGACCACCGCGGCCAACTCGCTCCACGGCACCGTCGGCTCGACCTGCAGGACGGCGACGTCGTCGGCGTCGGCGCTGCCGTCGGCGCGCACCAGCACCGCGGTGGCACCCACATCGCGCGCCAGCCGTATCCCGTCGGCCACCGAGGCCGCACCCAGGGCCAGCAGCACGTCGCCGGCCACCTTGGGGCCGGGTGGTTCGGGCAGCACCACGCTGCGCAGTTCGGTCGACCGGGGCACCGCGCCCAGCCGCGAGACCACGCCGTACCCGCCGAGCACGTTGACGAGCCGGTCGAGGGTGATCACCTTCGCAGCCTATCCAGGTTTAATGTCCCCATGCCCAGGCGCGCACGATCCACCGCAGTGGGCTATGCGTTGTTGGCGCCCAGCCTGTTCGGCGTGCTGGCGTTCCTGCTGCTGCCGATGCTGGTGGTGGCGTGGCTGAGCCTGCACCGCTGGGATCTGCTGGGCCCGATCAGCTATGTGGGACTGGACAATTGGCGCTCGGTGCTCACCGACCCGGTATTCGGCAACTCGCTGCTGGTGACCCTGGGGTTCATCGCGCTGGTGGTGCCGACGCAGATGGCGCTGGGTCTGGTGGCCGCGGCGCTGCTGGCGCGGGAGTTGCCGGGCAGCGGGGTGTTTCGGACGCTGTACGTGCTGCCGTGGGTGTGCGCGCCGCTGGCGATCGCGGTGCTGTGGCGCTGGATCCTGGCGCCCACCGACGGCGCGGTGGCCACCGTGCTGGGGCGGCAGATCGACTGGTTGACCGATCCGGGCCTGGCGCTGCCGGTGGTCTCGGCGGTCACCGTGTGGTCCGGGGTGGGCTACACGACGTTGTTCTTCGTCGCGGGCATGCTGGCCATTCCGCCGCAGGTGCACGCCGCCGCGACGATCGACGGGGCGTCGTCGTGGCAGCGGTTCTGGCGGATCACGCTGCCGATGATGCGGCCCACGCTGTTCTTCGTCGCCGTGACGGGGGTCATCAGCGCCGCGCAGGTCTTCGACACCGTGTACGCGCTGACCGGCGGTGGGCCGCAACACCGCACCGATCTGGTGGCGCACCGCATCTACGCCGAGGCGTTCGGCGCGGCCGCGATCGGGCGGGCCGCGGTGATGGCGCTGGTGTTGTTCGTCATCCTGGTGGGGATCACCGTGGCGCAGCACCTGTATTTCCGGAGACGGATCAGCTATGACCTCACCTAGATCGTGGCTGATCTACCTGGGCCTGATGGTGGGCGCGGTGATCACGCTGGCGCCGTTCTCGCTGGGGCTGCTGACGTCGTTCACCTCGGCGGAACAGTTCGCGACCGGGTCACCGCTGTCGTGGCCGGACCCGCCGACGCTGGAGAACTATTCCGGGCTGGCCGGTTTCGGGTTCGGCCGCGCGCTGGTGGTGACGGCGCTGATGACCGCGGTGATCCTGGTGGGTCAGTTGACGTTCTCGGTGCTGGCAGCGTATGCGTTCGCGCGGTTGGAGTTTCCCGGCCGCGACACGTTGTTCTGGGTGTACATCGCGACGCTGATGGTGCCGGCCACGGTGACGGTGGTGCCGCTGTATCTGATGATGGCCCAGTTGGGTCTGCGGAACACGTTCTGGGCGTTGGTGTTGCCGTTCGTGTTCGGCTCACCCTATGCGATCTTCCTGCTACGCGAGCACTTCCGCGCGATACCGCGGGATCTGGAGCGGGCCGCGCGCATCGACGGCGCCAACACCCTCGATGTGCTGGTGCACGTGGTGTTGCCGTCGTCGCGGCCGATCCTGGTGACGCTGGCGCTGATCACCGTGGTCTCACAGTGGAATTCGTTCATGTGGCCGCTGGTGATCACCAGCGGGTCGCAGTGGCGGGTGTTGACGGTGGCGACCGCGGGTCTGCAGTCGCAGTACAACGCGCAGTGGACGCTGGTGATGGCCGCGACCACGATCGCGATCGTGCCGTTGCTCGTGCTGTTCTTGGCCTTCCAACGCCACATCACCCGCTCGATCGTCGTGACGGGGCTCAAATGAGCAGACCCCGGTTCTCGACGTGGTTCGCCCTCGGCGTGGTCGCGGTGCTCGTGTGCCTGTTGACGACGGCGGTGTGGCTGGGCCGGGAAACCTCCCCGGCGGGCCGGACGGTGCTCACGCTGCGGCTGTGGGATCAACAGGTCGCCGCCGCCTACCGGGAATCGCTGGCCGCGTTCAGCGCCGCCAACCCCGACATCGAGGTGCGGGTCGACGTCGTCGCCTACGCCGGCTACTTCGATTCGCTGCGCACCGACGTCGCCGGCGGCAGCGCCGACGACATCTTCTGGATCAGCAACGCCTACTTCGCCGGCTACGCCGACAGCGGACGGCTGCTGCCCATCACACCGTCGCCGGACTGGGAGCCCGCGGTCGTCGACCAGTTCACCCGGGACCAAACGCTGTGGGGCGTACCCCAGCTGACCGATGCCGGCATCGCGCTGTACTACAACGCCGAACTGCTGGCGCAAGCCGGCGTCGACCCGGCCGACCTCGCCGAGTTGGAGTGGGGCACGCCCGCGGACTCGCTGCGGCCGCTGGCCATGCGGCTGACCGTCGACGCGCGGGGCCGCCGCGCCGGGCAACCGGGCTTCGACCCCGGCCGGATCCGGCAGTGGGGTTACAACGCCGCCAACGACCTGCAGGGCATCTACCTGAACTTCATCGGCTCCGCCGGTGGCACGTTCTCCGCCGACGACCGGTTCACGTTCGACAATCCGCCGTCGGCAACGGCATTCGACTACCTGGTGGGCCTGATCAACACCGATCACGCGGCCCCGCCGGCCTCGGCCACCAACGACAACGGCGACTTCTCCCGCAACCAGTTCCTCGCCGGGCGGATGGCGCTGTTCCAGTCGGGCACCTACAACCTGGCCAACGTGGCCCAGGCGCCCTTCGAGTGGGGGGTGGCGATGCTGCCGCGCGGTCCGGCCGGCCGGGTCAGCGTCACCAACGGCATTGTGGCCGCCGGTAATTCGGCGACCAAGCACCCCGAAGCGACGCGGCGGGTGCTGGCCTGGCTGGGCAGCACCGAGGGCAACTCCTACCTCGGTGCCGGTGGCGCGGCGATTCCGGCGGTCCGCAGTGCCCAACGGGTCTATCACGACTACTGGGCGCGGCGCGGGGTCGACGTCGACCCGTTCTTCGACGTGCTCGACGGCCCCCACCTGAGCGCCCCGGGCGGCACCGGATTCGCGGCCGGATTCACCGCGCTCAAACCGTATTTCGACGAGATGTTCCTGGGCCGGCTGCCGGTCCCCCGCGCGTTGCGGCAGGCGCAGGAGGCGGCCAACACCGCCGCCGCGCGTTAGTGCACGCCCTCCATGTGCCGGCTGATCCACGGCGCGATCGCGAACACCAGCAGGCCGACCACGACCGCGACGGCGCCGAGGATGCCGAAGTAGGCGACCTCGCGGGCGGCCTCGTAGTACCCGGCCAACACCCCCGACATCGCGGTACCGAGGCCGACCGAGAAGAAGTACAGCGCCATCATCTGCGCGCGGAACGCCTCGGGTGCCAGCTTGGTGGTCACCGACAGCCCGATGGGTGAGAGCAGCAGCTCCGAGACCGCGAAGGCGGCCATGATCGCGACGATGATCAGCACCGGCACCGAGCGGCCCTCAGTGCCGGCCAGCGGCACGAAACACAGGAACGCCAGGCCCATTCCGATGACGCCGTAGGCGAACTTGCGCGGCGTGGTCGGTGCGCGGTTGCTCAGCCGCGTCCACATGAGCGCGAACAGCGGCGAGAGCAGGATGATCCAGACCGGTTCGAAGGAACCGATCCAGTTCGACGGCGCCGTCCAGCCGAAGATCGACCAGTTCATCCGCTCGTCGGAGTAGACCGCGAGCACGGTGAAGATCTGTTGGAACAACGACCAGAACACGGCGTTGGCGACGAACAGCGGGATGAACGCGCGCACCCGGGTCCGCTCCACGGCCGTCACCCGCGCGTTGGTCAGCATGATCGCGAAGTAGGCGATCGACGCCAGCGCGATCACCAGGGTGGTCGCCTGCGACAGGTTGGCCAGCGTCACCCAGCCCAGCGCGACGACCGCGACGATGACGACGACGGCCCCGGCGATCACCGCGACGCTCTTGCCGACGGCGCTGCGCGGCAACGGGTTCGGCACGTCGCGGCCGTGCGTGCCGAGGTTGCGCCGGAACACCACGTACTGGGCCAGACCGAGCGCCATGCCGACCGCGGCCGCGCCGAAGCCCCAGTGGAACCCGACCCGGGTCTGCAGCAGGCCGGTGATCAGCGGCCCGGCGAACGCGCCCAGGTTGATGCCCAGGTAGAACAGGGTGAAGCCACCGTCGGCGCGCGGGTCACCCTTCGCGTACAGCGTGCCCAGAAGCGAGGACGCGTTGGCCTTCAGCGCGCCGGACCCCAGCGCCACCAGCACCAGCCCGACGCCCACCCCGGACATGCCGGGCAGCACCGCCAGCGCGATGTGCCCGGCCATCACCACGATCCCGCCGTAGAACACCGTGCGTTCCATGCCGAGCACCCGGTCGGCGATCCAGCCGCCCAGCACGGTCGACAGGTAGACCAACCCGCCGTAGGCGCCGACGATGCCCGTGGCGGTGCTCTGCGCCAGGCCCAGGCCGCCGTCGGTGACCGAGTAGTACAGGTAGTAGCCGAGGATGGTCAGCATTCCGTAGAACGAGAACCGTTCCCACAGTTCGACGCCGAACAGGTTGGTCAGGCCGATGGGATGGCCGAATACCGTGCGGCCCTGCTGCTCGGAGGAGGTGTCGGCGGTAGACATGGACACCACCCTTGCACTCCCGGTGCCGCATCGGCGGCGAATCCGTCAGGCAAAGTGGCCGTCGGGGCGCACCAGGCCCATGTCGGTCTCGACGTGCTCTCCGGTGCGCAGTCGCTCGAAGAGCGTTCCCCCGTCGGGAAGGGACAGGTTCGGCGCGCGCTGACCCGTGGGGTAGGAGACGCTGAGGCCCGAAAGCCGGCCCGCCAGAAACCTCGACACGTCGGGAACTGTCGCGATGAGCTCGCTGACCACGGCCCGTAAGGCATCGCCTTCGGGGCTGAAAGCAGTCATGAGGGCCGTCTGCGCCCGGGTGTGTTCCAGCAGATCAGCACCGACCGGGCGGCGTTCCCGCTCGTAGCTGTCCAGGAGTGTGCTGGCCGCCGTGCCGGTGACGACGCCGGCGAGCTTCCAGCCCAGATTGTGCGCGTCTTGGATGCCGACGTTCATGCCCACTCCGCCGGCGGGGAAATGCATATGGGCGGCGTCTCCGGCCAGCAGGACGTTGCCCCGTCGATAGGACGTCGCTTGGCGAGTTTCATTGCTGAACCGCGACAGCCATACCGCGTCGCGCATCCCGAAGTCGGTACCGGCGATCCGGCGCACCGTTTCCCGCAGGACTTCGAGGGTGAGTTCTCCCGGGTATGCGGATTGGTTGCTCGCGGGATCGCTGCCCACCAACCTGTGGAGACCGCCAGGAAGTGGTACGACCATCACGAAACCCTCGGCGTTGCGCACCGTCGAACCGAGCTGGGACGGAGGGGCGGCCAGCACCACGTCACCCAGCCAACCCCACGTAGTGGCCTCGGTTCCGCAGAACTCGATCCCGGCCGCCTCACGGACCACGCTGCGGGTGCCATCGCACCCCACGACAAAGGCCGCGTCGACCCTCTCTCCGCTGCTCAGCCTGACACCCTCGGCTGTTAACGAGGTGACCCGGCAGCCGCGGCGAATGACCGCACCGAGATCGCGCGCTCGCCTTTCGAGCAGCTCCTCTGTACGGGCCTGCGGCACCGCAAGAGTGAACGGGTACGGCGTCTCGAGCACCGAAAAGTCCATCCGGTCGGGCAATCCGGCGAAGTGGCCGTTGGGGATGCGGATTCCCTCGGCCAAGAACGGGTCCGCCACTCCGCGGCTGTCGAGGATTTCGATCGTGCGGGGGTGGATGGTCAGAGCCTTCGAGCGGGGATTGCGGCGCTCCCGCTCCTCCAGCACCGTGACGCCGGCGCCACCGAGCCGCAGTTCCCCCGCCAGCCACAGACCCGTCGGCCCCGCTCCGACCACAACAACATCGCTCATCGTCGACTCCATTGATCACTGACCAAGAACTTTGAACCCATTACACTGGGTCAGTGACCAAGGGTCAAGCGGAAGTGATTCAGGCAGCCCTGCAGGTCCTGAACGACCAGGGCTATGCCGGCGTCTCCCTGAGAGCGGTCGCACGCCAGATGGGCGTGCGCATGAACACCGTTGTCTGGCACGTCAAAAGCAAGAAGCGGCTTGATGAGCTGATGGCCGACGCCATCGTTGCCGGTGTCTCGCTGGAGGGGCTCCCGAAGCACTGGCAAAAGCGCGCTGCGGAGCTTGCCCGCCGTTACCGGCGCGCACTGCTGGCATATCGCGATGGCGCCAGCGTGGTCGTGGGCACCTACGCAGCGGAACCCGCGACGCTGGCCGTCGCCGATGCCCTCACCGCCGCCTTCCTCGACGGCGGTTTCACCGAGCAAGAAGCCGCCTGGACGTGTTGGTGTGTCGCCTACCTGACGCTAGGGCTGTGTCAGGAAGAGCAGGCTCTACCCCGAGCACCGGTTGCCGAATCCGAATCCGAGCATCTCGGGGCCCTACACCGCACCTGGCCCTTCGTTCAAGACGGGTCTTTCGACGAGCGATTCGACTACGGCATAGCGAAGCTCATCGCGCGCTGACTTCAGGTGCGGACCGACGCGGCACCCAAATGCTGAGTGGGGCAAACGAAAAAGGACGCGTACCCGCATGCGGATACGCGTCCCTCGGACCGGAGTGCGGTCAGTCGTCCCAGTAGGTGTCGGTCCAGTCCTCGTGGCCCTGGTAGCTCACGTCGTCCCAGTAGGTATCGGTCCAGTCGTCGTTCATGGCGGCGAACCCGACCTGCGGGGCGTCGACGCTGAGCGGGGCCTCGATGCTCGCGATGCCGGCAGTCGGGGCCGGGGCGACCGCCGCTCCGGCGGCACCGGCGCCGACGATGCCGAGACCGGTCAGGGCCACACCGACCGTGACGACTTTCCAGTGGGCTGGGCGTTGCATAGTGCTCTCCTGTTCGGCAGGGGTTTCTTTCTTACAGTTCAACTATCGGTCGCGAAGATGAGGGGCGCGGGAGCCGAAGATGAGTGAGTTCTCATGCTCGACAACCAGCGCTGCGCCAGCTCGAGGCGCTCCCGGGTGCGCTGCGCCCAGCCGTCGCGCTGGGTCCGGAACGGGCCGGTGGCCAGGCCGAACACCACCGCGGCGGTGCGCACCGCGAGATCCGCGGCGTCGGTGCGGCGCCGGGCGTGGGCGAGGATCTCGGCGCCGTAGGCCGCCGCGCGCGGCGTGCGCAGCCCGAACACCGAGAGGTGTCCGAGCAGGTTGGCCCACTCGTCGACCCGCTCGCCGGGGCCGGCGGAGTCGACGTCGATGACGCCGCTGATGCGGCCGTGCTCGATCAACAGCTGCGCCTCGTAGAAGTCACCGTGGACCGGCACCAGGGGGCCGGCGGGTTCGCTTGCCGCCGAACGTAGTTGGTCGGCCACCGACTCGCGGAGCCGCTCGGGCACCGCCGGGTTGGCCGCGGTGGTCAGCGCCAGTACCCGCGCCGAATCCTCGATGCGCCGCAGATGGCCGCGGCCCGTGGGTAATTCGAGCAGTGTGGCCGGCAGCGCGTCCAGGACGTCCTGCAGCTCCTGCGGTGACGGGATCGCCGCGTCGGTGGCCAGCAGTTGGCGCAGCACGGTGCCCGGCGCCTCGGGCAGCACGATGAGTCCCCGCTCGTCGGCGGCCACGACCGGCGGCACCGGCAGCGCGGCCCCGAGCAGCCGGTGCCGCAGCTGTAGTTCGGGGACCAGCGCGGGGCGCACCACCTTCACGAACCAGCGCGGGCCGCCGGCCTCGGAGCCGATCTCCAACACGGCGCGCTGCCCGGGCCGGTAGGCGCGCACCGAGATGCGCGGCGCCGGCGGCACCGTCAGGCCCGCGGACGCCAGCAATTCGGCCAGGCGGGCGGGGTGGGCGGCCACCGCCATGCCGGGCAGCGCGGGGTCCTGTGGCCAGCGCCACACTCCCACCTCGACCGGTGTGCCCGCGAACTCGCCGGCCAGCACCGCGGCACCGGCCGGGATGCGATCACCGGTCGCGGCGACGAACACCTCGCCGCGAACGCTGCCGTCGGCCCGTCGCACGTCGGCGACATACCGCACCCGGACACCGCCGGTCGGCGCGACATGCGCGTCGGCGACCCGCAGCGCCGTGAGGTCCGCCTCGTACTCACCGGCGGCGGCCGCCAGGATGTCGGCGGCGTCCGGCCCCAACAGCAGATTCAGGGCGGGGACAGACATATCGACCACCATGCCCGGCGCCCCAGAGCGAGACATGAGACCCAGATGAGAGGGCTCTCATCTGGGCGGTCAGGGCGCGGGGCTGGTGCCCAGCAGGAACAGTTCGGAGCCCAGCGCCGCGGCGCACAGGGTGAACACGATCGCCAGGGCGACCACGTCGCGGCGACGCAGCCCGGTCTTGGTCGCCGAGAACTGTCCGGTGCCGCCGCGGGCGGTGATGGCGTCGCCCATCTCGTCGCCGCGGCGCAGCGCGGCCGTGATGGCCGCGGCCAGCAGATCGACGAGTTCGAATCCGAGCCGGCGCAGCCGCATTCGCCGCGGGAAGTGCGGTCGCGGCCGCAGCTTGCGGGCGGCGTAGAGCACCCGGAACTCGTCGAGCAGCATCGGGAAGGAGCGCAGCGCGAGCGCGGTGGCCACCGCCCAGTCGTCGACGGGGATGCGCAAGACCTTGAACGGCCGGCCCAAAGTGGCGATGGCGGGGGCGATCTCGGAGACGTTCGTCGTCCAGGACACCAGCATGCACAGGCCCAGCAGCACCACCGCCAGCAAAGTGATGCGGGTGAAGTTCAACAGCCCGCCCAGCCCCAGTTCGACGGAGCCGACGGTGATTTCGGGGCTGCCGGCACCGAGCGCGGCGGTCAGCGCCCCGAATGCCAGCAGCAGCCACAGCCACCACGGGATCGTCGGCAGCACGCCGCGGGTGATGCCCGCCAGCTTCGCCGTCACCAGCACCAGCACCCCGACCCCGAGGATCGGCACCCAGCCGGGGAAGAACGTCAGCAGCACCGACAGGGTGAAGACCACGATCAGTTTGGTGCCGGCCCACAGCTCGTGGATCGGCGAGGTGCCGGGCACCGGGCGCAGCAGCACGACCGGCCGGCGCTGGCGTTTCGTCGGTGCCGTCACGACAGCTCCTTCGCCGATTCGGACGCGGACTCGAGCACGCCGGCCCGCAGGTGCAGGGTGCGCGGGCACAGCCCCTCGAGGCCGACGAAGTCGTGCGAGATCACCACCACCGTCAGGCCGGTCTCGCGGCGCAGCTCCTCGAGCAGCACGAGCAGATTGCGCTGGTTGGCGGCGTCGACCCCGGCCAGCGGCTCGTCGAGGATCAGCACCCGCGGGGACCGCGCGAGCAGGCCCGCGAGCACCACCCGGCGCATCTGCCCGCCGGAGAGCTGGTCGATGCGCCGGCGCGCCAGGGAGGCGTCGAGGCCCACCCGCGCCAGCGCGGCCACGACGCGATCGTGGTCGCCGGGTGAGAAGCCGGCCGCCGAGGCCACCTCGAGGTCCACCCGCGGCCGCAGCAGCTGCAGGCGGGCGGCCTGGAAGGCCACCGCCACCGCGCCGGACTGGTCGCCGGCGGGCTTGCCGTCCACCATCGCCGTGCCGGCGGTCGGGGTGATCAGGCCGGCCATGATCCAGGCCAGCGTCGACTTACCGGAGCCGTTGCCGCCGTGGATGAGCACGCCGTCGCCCTCGTGCACGGTGAAGCTGATGTCGCGCAGCGCGGACTTGGCCCAGGGGGTGCCCGCCCCGTATTCGTGACTGACCCGGTCGAATTCGATGACCGGGGCGGCGCCGTTGTGGTCGACGGCGCCGGTGGCGCTGGGAACGACGGCGGTGCCGACCATCTCGGTGTTGTCGCGCGATTCCGACAGGCTCACGATGCGGTCCGCCGATTCGGCCTCGCCGGCGTAGTGGGTGATCTGCAGGACGCTCATCGAGTGCCGTCGGGTCAGACCGGAGAGCACCTCGAGCAGGGCATCGCGGCCGGCCTGATCGACCATCGAGGTCACCTCGTCGGCGATCAGCAGCGACGGGTTGCGGGCCAGCGCGCCGGCGACGGCCAGGCGCTGCAGCTCGCCGCCGGACAGCCCGCCGGTGTCGCGCTCCCCCATGCCGGCCAGGCCGACCTCGTCGAGCAGGGCGTCGACATCGACGTCGCGGCCCGGGGGCAGGCCCCACACCACATCGTCGGCGACCCGGGTCCCCAGCACCTGGCTCTCCGGATGCTGCAGCACCACCGAGGTCCCGTCGGCCTCGCCGAGTGCGACCGCACCCGGGCGCGCCACGGTGCCGGAGGTGGGTTCACGGCCGGCGAGCAGCAGCATCAGCGTGGTCTTGCCGGAACCGTTGGCGCCGGTGACGGCGATGTGTTCGCCGACGTTGATGTCCAGGTCGATGGGCGCCAGCGCGTCGTGTTCGGCGCCGGGATAGCGGAACCGGACGTCGCGCAGCTGCACGGGCAGCGGGCCCGGGGTGCCGGGCTCGGGGGTCTCGAGTTTGTGGACGTCGGGGATGCCGCGGAGCTGTTCGAGCACCCGGGACAGCACCCACCACCCGATCATGGAGACCACCATGATGGAGAACACCGCGTAGCCGATCACCAGCAGCGGCCAGTACCGCAGCCCCCAGGCCACGATGTCGCGGATCGGGTCCGCGGTGGCGGCCAGCCCGTCGGCCAGCCAGGTGAACGGCGCCACGCCGATCCAGTCCAGGAAGCGGGCCGCGGCCTCGTTGAAGCGGGCCAGGCCGGTGGCGTTGGCGGTGATGGTGTCGAAGATGAGCAGCCGCAGCCGGGACAGCCCCAGCAGGGCGGTCGTCACGAAGAGGCCGAACGCCACGCCGGCGACGATGCTGGCGCCCAGCACCGTGAACGCACCGCGGCCCTTGCGTTTGACGATGCCGGTCAGCCCGCCGATGTAGGCGCAGATCATCACGGTCATGAACCCGCCGAGGCCGGCCACCAGGAAGGCGATCGCACCGCCGGCGAAGGCCGCGGAGATCAGCGCCCGCAGCCGATACCGGTAGGCCAGCAACCCCATGGGCACCATGCCGAGCAGGGAAATGCCCTGCGCAAAGGGCACGACGACGGCGATCACCGCGCACGCCGCGCACAGCGCGGCCATGACGGCGGCCTGGGCCATCTCGGCCGGACGCAACGAGCCGGCCCGCGCAGGACGGGGTGCGGGCCGGGTTGCGGTCATTTCACGATTCTGCCAGGGCCGCGGCGCCGCGCCCGGAGTCGGGTTGATTTACATAGCAAAGCTATCTAACGTGGGGGGATGTCGCCGTCAAGCAGCGAGCTCGGGGTGGAACTGCTGGCCGTCGTGGCCCGATTCAACCGCATGGCCACCCAGCGCAGCCGACCGCCGCTGCCGTGGGCCCAGGCCCGGCTGCTGTCCATGATCGAGGAATCCGGCGAGGCGCGCATCTCGGACCTCGCCCACCGCGACAACTGCTCGCAGCCGACGATGACCACCCAGGTCCGCCGCCTCGAGCAGGCCGGGCTGGCCACCCGCACCCCGGACCCCACCGATGCCCGGGCGGTGTTGATCCGCATCACCGACAAGGGCGTGCGCACGTTGCAGCAGGTGCGCGCCGACCGGGCCGCGGTCGTCGATCCCCTGCTCGCGGACCTCGACGAGGCCGACCGGGAGGTGCTGGAGTCCGCCGTCGGGGTGTTCCGCCGGCTGCTGGAGGCCGGGGCTGCCGGGTCTGCTGCCGAGAAGTAGCTGCCGTACACGTTTCCCCAGGACGGGGTGTCACTTGGCTTCTTCTCGGCGCAGACCGGACAACAGCAGGAATTGCGTCACCTGGGCGGGATTGAAGTTGTCGTCGCTGACCAGGACCACCGAATTGTCCGGGCCCAGCGTGATGCCCTCGATGTTGTCCAGCGGCACCGGCCCGCCGGCCGCGCTCAGGTCGGCCACCAGGGTCTTGGTCATCGGCACGACGTCCGCGGGCAGCACCTCGGCGTCCAGGGTGTCGGTCGCCGCGCCGATCTCGGCTCGGAACAGCCGGATCGTCGGTCCCGGCCCACCGGCGCGCTCGATGGTCAGCAGCGAGGTCTGCGACAGCGCCACCAGGCCCGAGAGCCCGTTGGACCGCCCGGCCGGCGCGGGCTCCAGCCGATAGGCGTACTGCGCGACGGGTTTTCGGGCCTCGACGTCGAACACGGTGATGCGGGTCAGCGCGGACGGGTCCTGGTAGAGCGGTTCCTCCAGGCCAGCGAACAGCGACTCGCCGCTGGGGCTCAGCGCCAACCCCTCGAGCCCGTTGTTCGCCCGGATCCCCCGGTCGGCGTCCGGCGACACCACGAAATTGGGCGGCAGCGCGAACTCGCCGGCCGCGCTGCCGTCGAGCCCGGCGATGCGGAGCCACGGCTGCAGCACGGGCGCACCGTCGCCGCTGGGCCGCCCACCCTCGGTCGACCAGTACAACCGGCCCCGCGCCGCGTCGACCGCCAGTCCCTCGGCGTCGGCGGCACCGGCCCCGGCCAGCGGGTGCATGCCGGTGAAGCCCACGTCGCCGAACTTGTTGTCCACCAGGGGTAGAGCCACGGTGTAGAACCGCACCGGCCCGTGTTCGGCCTTGTCGTCGCTGAGGACGTAGTAGCGGTCCTCGCCGGGGTGGTAGCTGATCGCCGAGAGCCCGCCGACGACGGTGCCGTCGAACACCTCCCCGTGCGGGATCGTCACCTGGTCCAGGTAGCGCAGTTCCGCGCCGGCGGCCGGGGCGCAGGCCAGCGCCACCGCGGCAACCAGCGCCACGACGCGCAGCACTCAGACGACCTGACCCACGAGCAGCCCGACGACGTAGGTCGCGCCGATGGCTATCGCCCCGAACACCAACTGGCGCGCCCCGCCGAACCACAGCGGCTGCTTGGTGAAGTGCGCGGCCGTCGCCCCGGCGATGATCAGTCCGACGCCGCCGCAGATCAGTCCGGCGGTCAGCGATGCGTAGCCGAGCAGGTACGGGATCAGCGGGATGATCGCGCCGATGCAGAACATCAGGAACGACGACACCGCGGCCAGCCGCGGCGAGGGTTTCTCGGTGGGGTCGACGCCGAGTTCGGTGACCAGGTGCACGCGCAGCGCCTGACGCTTGTCGCGATGCAGTTCGGCGGCGGCGCGCTGCGCGGTGTCCGCCGAGAGCCCCATCTCCTGGAAGGCCACCGTCATCTCGCGCTGCTCGGCCTCCGGGAACAGCTTGAACGCCCGCTTCTCGACGCGCACCTCCGCGTCGATCTGCTCGTTGGCGGTGGTCACCGAGGTGAATTCGCCCAGCGCCATGGAGAACGCCCCGGCCAGCAGACCCGCCACCCCGGCGAGGACCACCGCGCTGGAATCGGCGCCGGCGGCCACGCCCGCGATCAGCGCGGTGTTGCTGACCAGTCCGTCCATCGCCCCGAACGTCGCGGCTCGCAGCCAGCCCCCGGTCACATCGGGATGCTCGTGATCGAAATCATGCGGCAAACGCCTCGGCATGCCCTGATTCAACGCCAGCCGCGAAACCGCCCTCAACTCAGGCTTGCCTGGGTTGGCGGAGAGACGTTTGCCGTCCACCTTCAAGGGCTACGGTCGAATTATGACGACAACCGCGGAGCATTTGCAGAACACCCTCGACGGCCGGTGGCGCGACGTGAAGAACAGAATGCGCGCGGAACTGTCCAGGGACGTCTTCCGGCCGCACTACACGCCGAACACGGTGATCGCGCGGACCAAGGTCGCCGAGCAACTCAAGATCATGGCGACCGCCGGGGCCGCCGAAGACGGCTTCAAGAAGGAGCACGGCGGCAACGGCGACGTCGGCGCGGCCGTCACGCAGATCGAGATGCTGGCCATGAGCGACCTGTCGCTGATGGTCAAGGCCGGGGTGCAGTGGGGGCTGTTCGGTGGCGCCATCGAGAATCTGGGCACCGAACGCCATCACGAGGCCTACGTCAAGGACCTCATCGACCTGGACCTGCTCGGCTGCTTCGCGATGACCGAGACCGGCCACGGCTCCGACGTGCAGTCGCTGGAGACCACCGCCACCTACGACCCGGCGACCGAAGAGTTCGTCATCCATTCGCCCACCCCGACCGCGCGCAAGGACTACATCGGCGGCGCCGCCGAAACCGCCCGCGTCGCCGCGGTTTTCGCGCAGCTGATCACCCCCGACGGCGAGGGCCACGGCGTGCACTGCCTTGTCGTGCCCATCCGCGACGAGGACGGCAACGACCTGCCGGGCATCACCACCTCGGACTGCCACTACAAGGGCGGACTGCCCGGGGTGGACAACGGCCGAATCGTGTTCGACCAGGTGCGGGTGCCGCGGGAGAACCTGCTCAACAAGTACGCCGACGTCTCCCCCGACGGCACCTACAGCTCGCCGATCGAGAGCACCGGCCGACGCTTCTTCACCATGCTGGGCACGCTGATCCGCGGTCGGGTCACCGTCGGGGGCAGCGCGGCCGCCGCCGCGCGGGTCGCCCTCGACATCGCCACCCGGTATGGCCTGCAACGCAAGCAGTTCGACGACCCGGACACCGGCGAAGAGGTGGTCATCATGGACTACCTGGTGCACCAACGCCGGCTGCTGCCGCTGATCGCCGAGTCCTACGCGCTGCAGTTCGCCCAGAACGAACTGGTGGCCAAGTGCCACGAGCTGCAGACCGCCGACGATCCGGACCCCGAGGAGCAGCGGGAGCTCGAGTCGCGCGCGGCCGGGTTGAAGGCCGCCAACACCTGGCACGCCACCCGCGCCATCCAGGAGGCCCGCGAGGCGTGCGGCGGCGCCGGCTACATGGCGGAGAACCGGTTGATCGCCCTGAAGGCCGACACCGACGTCTTCACCACCTTCGAGGGCGACAACCACGTGCTGACCCAGCTGGTGGCCAAGCAGTTGCTGACCGCCTACGCCGACGACATCAAGGGCATGAGCCCGGTGGAGTGGGTGCGCTTCGCCGCCAACTTCGCCGGCGAGCGCGTGCTCAAGCGCACCGCGGCGGAGACCATCATCCAGACCATCCTCGACACCCGGCAGGACAACGAGGAGGAGGGCAGCCTGTTCAACCGCGGCACCCAGGTCCAGATGTTCGAAGACCGCGAGGAGTACATGCTGGCCTCGGTGGCCCGTCGCCTGCAGGGCAAGGCCAAGGAGATGTCGGCGTTCGACGCGTTCAACGCCGTGCAGGACCACGTGCTGCACGCCGCGCAGGCGCACATCGACCGGGTGATCCTCGAGGCGTTCGTCGCCGGCATCGACGCGTGTGAGGACGACGAGGCCCGCGAGATCCTCGGCATGGTGTGTGACCTGTACGCGCTCAGCGTGATCGACAAGGACAAGGCCTGGTGGATCGAGCACCGCTACCTGTCCACCGAACGCGCCAAGGCCGTCACCCGCGGCATCAACGACCGGTGCCGTCGGCTGCGCCCGCACGCCGAACTTCTGGTCGACGGGTTCGGGATTCCGGAACAGTGCCGGTACGCGGAGATGCTGCATCCGGAGAAGCTCGCCGAACAGGTGGCGGACGGAGCTTAGAGAAGAGAAGCTCCCCCGGATGGATTCGAACCATCAACCGCCCGATTAACAGTCGGGTGCTCTGCCATTGAGCTACAGGGGATTGACCGAAGCAAGACTCTAGCGCACAGATTACCGAGGGCAAGAATCGTGCTGGTGACGCGGGTCGTCGGGGCCCGGGCGCGGGCACCCGTCGGCGCGTCCGGCGATCATGAGGCAGGATGGGGAGGTCCGCCCATCGCGTTCTTGGAGGCCCGCTTTGTTAGGTGTTCTGACCGTCCTCGGAGTCGGCTATGTGCTGGGCGCCAAGGCCGGCCGGAAACGCTACGACCAGATCGTCGGGACCTATCGGGCCGTCACCGCGCATCCGGCCACCAAGTCGATGATCGATGCAGGACGACGCAAGATCGCCGAACGGGTCTCCCCCGACCCGTCGATGGTGAAGCTGACCGAGATCGACAGTCAGACCACGGTGATCGAGCCGGATCCGCGCGCCTGATCAGCCGAGCGGGATGTCGATCGAGCGGCCCGGCAGCAGTGGCCCGGTCTCGACGCCCCAGCCGTTGAACCCGACCTGAGGCAGTCCGCCGTTCGACTCGCTGATGCACTGCCCGGTGTCGCGCGCACCGAGCCACGACACGCAGTTGCCCGGCTGGGCGTGGGCCACCGCGACGCCGCCGGCACAGGTGGCGAACAGCGCCAGGGCGCCGGCCGCCGCGAGACGTCGCACCAGCACGGTCAGTACCTCGGCCCGACGCTGTTGCCCCCGCCGTCGGGGATGGGGCCGTTGACGGTGATCGGGATGCCGTTGAGCGAGGAGTCGACCGCGCTGCCCATCGACCAGGAGATGCACTTGCCGTCGTTCATGCTGCCGATCCAGGCCAGGCAGGCCGGCGCGGCCTCGGTCACCTCGGCGGGCGTGCTCAGCATCGGCGCCGCGACGGCGGCACCCGCGATCGCGAACCCGGCGACCAGCAACCTCGTGCGTGCCATCCCATACCCTTCGATCTGCCAACAGCAGGCCCCAGCGTAACCGCTGCGCGCCCCTCACGCAGTGAGGTCGTCGCCGGAGGCCTGTTCGAGCAGGCTGCGCCGGTAGGCCTCCATCGCGACGAGGTCACCGAACAGCGCGTGGTACTCGTCGCCCTGCTCCACCGGCGACATGCGCTGCAGCTTGGACTTCAGCTCGGCGATCTGCCGGCCGATGGAGACCTCCTGCAAGCGGGCCAGCACCCCGGAGATGTAGCGCGGCAGGACCTCGTCGTCGTCGACCCGGCTGGCCTCCACACTGAGCTCGTTGACCAGCGCGGCGGCGGCCGGGGTGGCGGCCTGTTGGCGCACCTGGTCGATCCACTGCCCGCCGCTGACCCCGCCGGCGGTGCCGCCGGCGGCCTCGATCGCCGCCCGCACCGCGGCGTAACCGGGGTGGGTGAAGCTCTCGACGCTCAGCGTGTCGAAGATCGGGCCGGCCAGCGCCGGATACTGCAGGGCCGCCTTGAGGGCCTCGCGCTGCGGCCACAGCGTCGGGTCGCGCGGGTCGGGGCGCGGCACCTGCGGGGCCGACGGGCCGGCGACCGCGCGCCGGGTGTCCCGGCCGTTGCTGCGGCGGCCGCCCTTGGCGGTCTCGCGGACCCGGCCGATCACCTGGGCGACGTCGTCCCAGCCGACCCAGCCGCTGAGCTGGCGGGCGTACTCGTCGCGCAGCGTCGGGTCCTTGATCTGCGCGACCATGGGCACGCAGCGGCGCAGCGCCGTCACCCGGCCCTCGGCGCTGTCCAGGTCGAACTCGGCCAGCGCGGTGCGAATCGCGAACTCGAACAACGGTGTTCGGCGGGCCACCAGATCCCGCAGCGCGGCGTCACCGGACTTCAGCCGCAGATCACACGGGTCCATCCCGTCGGCGGCCACCGCCACGTAGGACTGTCCGGCCAGGTTCTGCTCGCCCTCGAACGCCTTGAGCGCGGCGGCCCGGCCGGCCGCGTCGCCGTCGAACACGTAGATCAGCTCACCGCGGAAGAACTTGTCGTCCATCATCAGCCGGCGCAGCATCGCCAGGTGGTCGTCGCCGAACGCGGTGCCGCAGGAGGCGACGGCGGTGGTGACCCCGGCCAGGTGCATCGCCATCACGTCGGTGTACCCCTCGACGACGACGGCCTGGTGCCCCCTGGCGATGTCGCGCTTGGCCAGGTCGATGCCGAACAGCACGTGAGACTTCTTGTACAGCAGCGTCTCCGGGGTGTTGACGTACTTGGCCGTCATCGGGTCGTCGTCGAAGATGCGCCGGGCGCCGAAGCCGATCACCTCGCCGCTGGTGCCGCGGATCGGCCACAGCAGCCGCCGGTGGAACCGGTCCATGGGGCCGCGCTTGCCCTCCCGCGACAGCCCCGCGGCCTCGAGTTCCTTGAACTCGAATCCCTTGCGCAGCAGGTGCTTGGTCAGCGTTTCCCAGCCCGAGGGGGCGAACCCGCAGCCGAAGTGCTTGGCGGTGGCGGCGTCGAAGTTGCGTTCGGTGAGGTAGGCCCGCGCGGGTGCGGCCTCCGGGGAATCCAGTGCGGCGGCGTAGAACTCCGCGGCCGCGGCGTTGGCGGCGATCAGCCGGCTGCGGCTGCCACGGTCGCGCTGCACGTTGGTGGCCGACGCGCCGGTGTAGGTGATGGTGTAGCCGATGCGGTCGGCGAGCAGTTCGACGGACTCGACGAAGCTGACGTGTTCGATCTTCTGTAGGAAGGCATACACGTCGCCGCCCTCGCCGCAGCCGAAGCAGTGGAAGTGGCCGTGGTTGGGGCGGACGTGGAACGACGGGGACTTCTCGTCGTGGAACGGGCACAGGCCCTTCATGGAGTCGGCCCCGGCGCGGCGAAGCTGCACGTAGTCGCCGACGACGTCCTCGATGCGGATGCGCTCACGAATGGCCGCGATGTCGCGATCTGCAATACGCCCGGCCACGCGGACAGTCTAGGCCGAGGCCCGCGACGCCCTCATCCCACTGGCGAGCGGGCGCAGACTACGAGATTTTGGCGGCGTGTCGGCCGGGGACGCGCACCTTCGCGCAGGCTGGAAAGCGGTCAGGGGAAGTCGACGGCGAGCTGGCCCGGGATGAGCTTGCTCGCGGCCGGGAACAACCGCTCGAGGCGGCTCTCGGTGAACGACGCGATCTGGTCGATGACCACCCGCAGCCGGCCGGCGTCGTCCTCGGCGGCCAAGAAGTACGGCACGAACAGCGGGTCCAGGGTGGCCGGCGCGTCGGCGTAGAGGAACTCGGCGACGGCCTTGATCTGCTCGCGCTGCTCGGCCTGCATCAGCAGGTGCTCGGGGTCGGACATGATGAACTGCAGCGCCAGGATTTTGAGCACCGCGACCTCGGCGGCCACCGTCGGCGGCACGGTCAGCTCCGCGGCGAAGCGCACCAGCGGCCCGGGCCCGGCGGATTCGCGGGTACCCGTGATGGCCGCGTTGGCGAACCGGCCGACCAGCTCGCTGGTGAGCCGCTTGAGCGCCACCGAGGCGCCCACCGTGCCGTCGTACTTGCCGACGGCCTCGACGACCGGCAGTTCGGACAGCCGCTGCGCGGCCGCCCGCAGGTCGTCGGGCTCGGCGCCGAAGGACTCGCGCCCCAGGGCGGCCAGCGCCGAGGCGGCGTCGTCGTCGGCGAGCACCCGCAGGTCGATGCGCCCGGAGATCACCCCGTCCTCGACGTCGTGCACCGAGTACGCGACATCGTCGGACCAGTCCATCACCTGCGCCTCGAGGCAGGTCCGCTCCCCCGGCGCGCCCTCGCGGGCCCATTCCGCGGCCGTCGCGTCGTCGTCGGGGAAGCCCACGTAGAAGCCGAACTTGCGGCGGTTCTCCCCGCGCGCCCACGGGTACTTGGTGACCGCGTCCAGCGCGGCGCGGGTCAGGTTCAGGCCGGCCGAACCGCCCTGACCGTCAAGTACTTTCGGCTCCAGTCGGGTCAGGATCCGGAAGTTCTGCGCGTTGCCCTCGAAACCACCCGCCTTGGTGATGATCTCGTTGAGGGCGCGCTCGCCGTTGTGGCCGTACGGCGGATGGCCGATGTCGTGGGCCAAACCGGCCAGGTCCACCAGGTCCGGGTCGCAGCCCAGGCCGATCGCCATGCCGCGGCCGATCTGGGCGACCTCCAGCGAGTGGGTGAGCCGGGTGCGCGGTGTCTCGCTCTCCCGCGGGCCCACCACCTGGGTCTTGTCGGCCAGCCGGCGCAGGGCGGCGCAGTGCAGCACGCGGGCCCGGTCGCGGGAGAAGTCGCTGCGATGCTCGGCGGTGTTGCCGGGCAGGGCAGCGGACTTCGGGCCTTCGACGACCAGGCGCTCGCGATCGTGCGCGCTGTAGGGGTCCTGCTGACTAGTGCTCACCGAGGCACAGTCTGCCAGCACCGGGATGCAATAGCGCCGACGCCCGCGCGCGCCCGTCTAGATTGGCATCATGCGCCTAGCCCGCTCACTGCACGTGCTGCTCGTGGTCCTGCTCGCGGCCCTGGTGACCGCGCCGACGGTCACCGCCGAACCGCCGTTCCGGCTGCCCGCCCAGGTGACCGACCGCGTCGGGGCGCTCACCAGCAGCGAACTGACCCAGGTCGAACGCGCCGTCGACCGGCTCTACGACGATCGCCGCATCAAGCTGTGGGTGGTCTACGTCGAGTCGTTCGACGGCCTGGGCTGGATGACGTGGGCGCAGAACACCATGCGGGCCAGCGACTTCGGCGACGACGACGCCCTGCTGGCCGTGGCGACCGTGGACCGCTCGATGGCCTTCCAGGTGCCCTCGACGGTCAGCGGCGGCAGCTCGACGCGTACCGACGACATCCGCCGCTACGACATCGAACCGGCGCTGCGCAACGACGACTGGGCCGGCGCGGCGATCGCCGCGGCCGACGGGCTCAACGCCAACGCCGCTCCGTCGAGCGGCGGGCAGGTGTCCCTGGCCCCGGTCCTGGCCGTGCTGGCCGTCATCGGTCTGCTGGTGCTCGGGCTGTGGGTCTGGTCGCGCCGGCGCCGCGCGCGGCGGCACGCCGCGGAGGTCGAGGCCGCCAAGCGGGTCGATCCGACCGATCCGGCCGCGCTGGCCAAGGTGCCGCTCGAGGCCCTCGACGAGCTGAGCCAGACCATCGTCGTCGACGTCGACAACGCGGTCCGCACCAGCGAGGGCGAGCTGGAGCTGGCGATCGAGGAGTTCGGCCCGGCCAAGACCGAGCCGTTCCGCAAGGCCGTCGATGACGCGAAAGCCGCGCTCCAGCAGGCCTTCACCACCCGGCAGATCCTCGATGACGCCATTCCGGAGACCCCGCTGCAGCGCCGCGAACTGCTGACCCGGGTGATCGTGTCGGCCGCCAAGGCCGACCGGGGCCTCGAGGAGCAGAGCAACGCCTTCCAGCAGCTGCGCGACCTGCTGATCAACGCGCCGTCGCGGCTGGACGCGCTGACCCAGCAGATGGTGGCGCTCACCGCGCGGGTGGAGCCGGCCACCCAGCGGATGGCCGGGCTGCGCGAGCAGTTCTCCCCCACCGCGCTCGAGTCGGTCGGCGACAACGTCGACACCGCCCGCGAGCGGCTGACCTACGCCGAGCGCACCATCAGCGAGGGCCGCTCGCTGCTGAGCCGGCCGGCCCCCGACCAGAACCCGCTGATCGATGCGATCCGCGGCGCGGAGAACGCGCTGGGCCAGGCCAAGACACTGCTGGACGCGGTGGACACCGCCGCCGGCGACATCAGCCGCGCGATCAACGATCTGCCGGCCGAGATCGAGGACATCCAGGCGGGGATCGACGCCGCGACAACACATTTGCGCCAACCCACCACGCCGAAGGCCGACGAGCTGGCCAAGCTGCGCGACGCCGCGGTGCAGGCCGTCGAGGACGCGAAGACCAACGGTGCCAAGGATCCGTTGGGCACCTACACCCGGCTGAACAAGGCCGACGCCGAACTCGACGCCATCCTGGCGGTCATCGCCGAGAAGCAGCAGGAGGCCCAGAAGCAGGCCAAGCTGCTCGAGCAGGCGCTGTTCACCGCGCAGTCGCGGGTGCGCTCGGTGTCGGACTTCGTCGACACCCGCCGCGGCAGCATCGGCCCGGAGGCCCGCACCCGGCTCGCGGAGGCCACCCGCCAACTCGAGGCCGCCGAGGCCAAGAAGACCAGCAACGTCGCCGAGGCCATCGCCCACGCCAACGGCGCGGCTGCCTTGGCCGCCCAGGCTCAGCAGTTGGCCAACAACGACGTCAGCTACGCCCGGCAGGCCTACGGCTCGCAGTACGGCGGCCGCGGGGGCGGCTCCGATCTGGGCTCGGTGATCGGCGGCATCATCATCGGCAACGTGCTGCGCGGCGGGTTCGGCGGCAGCTGGGGTGGCGGCTACGGCG
Source organism: Mycolicibacterium chitae (assembly GCF_900637205.1). NCBI lineage: Bacteria > Bacillati > Actinomycetota > Actinomycetes > Mycobacteriales > Mycobacteriaceae > Mycobacterium > Mycolicibacterium chitae. The sequence goes on along the minus strand of NZ_LR134355.1, from coordinate 1,746,253 downwards.
GCAGCTGGGGCGGCGGCGGTCGGCCCGGGCGCCCGACCAGCTACGGCGGTGCGTCGCGCTCGTCGACCCGCAGCTACCGCGGCGGCGGCGGCCGCTTCTAGCCACCCGAGTTTCACCGCCGTCACATCGGGGGTATCCAGGGCCATCCGTTTCACAGGAGGACCCGATGGCTGCCCACACCTCTGCGGCCGGCGTGCCGGACTCGCTGCACGGCGCCGCCGACCGCGCCACCGACAGCGATGCCTTCCAGTACGCCGCGCGGGCGGGCTTCGCCGTCAGCGGCGTGCTGCACCTGCTGGTCGGCTACATCATCGCCCGGTTGGCATTCGTCGGCGGCGGCGGCAACGCCGATCAGTCCGGAGCGCTGGCCACGCTGGCCGGCAGTACCGGCGGCGCCGCGCTGCTGTGGGTGGCCGCCGCGGGTCTGGTGGCGCTGGGGTTGTGGCGGGTCGCCGAGGCGGTGCTGGGGGCCAAACCCGGTGAGAGTTCCGGACGCAGGGGCGACCGGCCGGCCTGGAAGCGCGGCAAGGCCCTCGGTCTGGCGGCGATCAACTTCGCGATCGCGTTCTCCGCGGCGAGGTTCGCGATGGGCAGCGGCCAGTCCAGCGCGCAGCAGAACGCGACCCTGTCCGGTCAGCTGATGGCCTCCGGGTGGGGCAAGGCGTTGCTCATCGGCATCGGGGTCGGGGTGCTGGTCGTCGGCGCCTACCACGTCTACAAGGGCGCCTCGGAGAAGTTCCTCGACGATCTGCGCGTCTCCGGCGGCACCGCGATCGTCGCGGTCGGCATCACCGGCTACGTCGCCAAGGGCTTCGCGCTGGCCGGCGCCGGGCTGCTGGTGATCCTGGCGACCCTGCAGGCCGATCCGTCGAAGGCCACCGGCCTCGACGCCGCGGTCAAGATCGTCGGCGCGGCCCCGTTCGGGAAGGTCCTGTTGGTCGCGGCGGCTCTGGGCCTCGCGGCCTTCGGCGCCTACAGCTTTGTCCGCAGCCGCTACGGCCGGATGTGAGACGGCCGGATGTGACGAGCGGTCAGCAGCCCTTGAGCCGCACGGCCAGGTAGTTCGATACCTCGGACAGCGCGACGCGCTCCTGCGACATGCTGTCGCGCTCGCGGATGGTGACCGCCTGATCCTCGAGCGAATCGAAGTCCAGCGTCACGCAGAACGGCGTGCCGATCTCGTCCTGGCGGCGGTAGCGGCGACCGATCGCGCCGGCGTCGTCGAACTCGATGTTCCACAGCTGGCGCAACTCGGCGGCCAGGTCGCGGGCCTTCGGCGACAGGTCGGCGTGCCGCGACAGCGGCAGCACCGCGGCCTTGACCGGCGCCAGCCGCGGGTCCAGCCGCAGCACGGTGCGCTTGTCGACCCCGCCCTTGGCGTTGGGGGCCTCGTCCTCGGTGTAGGAGTCGACCAGGAACGCCATGAACGACCGGGTCAGGCCCGCCGCGGGTTCGATGACGTACGGCGTGTAGCGGGTGTCGCTGGCCTGGTCGTAGAACGTGAGCTCGGCACCGGAATGCTTTGAGTGCGTGGACAGGTCGAAGTCGGTGCGGTTGGCGATGCCCTCCAGCTCACCCCACGGGTTGCCCTGGAAACCGAACTTGTACTCGATGTCGACCGTGCCGTCGGAGTAATGCGACAGCTTCTCCCGGGGGTGGTCGTAGAGGCGCAGGTTGTCGCGCTCGATGCCGAGGTCGACGTACCACTGCAACCGGGTGTCGATCCAGTACTGGTGCCACTGCTTGGCCGTCGACGGCTCGACGAAGAACTCCATCTCCATCTGCTCGAACTCGCGGGTGCGGAAGATGAAGTTGCCCGGGGTGATCTCGTTGCGGAAGCTCTTGCCGATCTGGCCGATGCCGAACGGCGGCTTCTTGCGGGCGGTGGTCAGCACGTTGGCGAAGTTGACGAAGATGCCCTGGGCGGTCTCGGGCCGCAGGTAGTGCATGCCCTCCTCGGACTCGATGGGGCCGAGGTAGGTCTTGAGCATCATGTTGAACTCGCGCGGCTCGGTCCACTGCCCCTTGGTGCCGCAGTCCGGGCAGGCGATCTCCGACATCGGCACCGAGTCCGGATCGTCGAGCTTTTTCTTCTCGGCGTAGGCCTCCTGCATGTGGTCCTGCCGGTGCCGCTTGTGGCAGTTCAGGCACTCCACCAGCGGGTCGTGGAACACGTCGACGTGACCGGAGGCGACCCACACCTCGCGCGGCAGGATGATCGAGGAGTCCAGGCCGACGACGTCATCGCGGCTGGTGACGACCGATTTCCACCACTGGCGCTTGATGTTGTCCTTGAGCTCCACACCCAGCGGTCCGTAGTCCCAGGCGGACTTGGTGCCGCCGTAGATCTCGCCGGAGGGATAGACCAGGCCGCGCCGCTTGGCCAGGTTGACGACGGAATCGATGACGGACGCCACGGGAAAAGCTCTCCTGTCTGGGGGGATGCAACCCGGCTAGCCTAGCGGCGCGACGAAACCGCCGAGGCACGAGGCGGTGAGGAGCACCGCAATCGGATTCAGCGGGCTTCCCTACTCGGCCAGGAATCGCGCATCCACCGACACCGAGAGCTCGATGTCGTCGGGCTGCAGATCGAGCTCCGGGGCCCCCGCGGAGTCCGCGAGCGCGGCCATCGCCATCACGCGCGGGCCCGCTCGGTGGCCGGTGTCGAGCATGTCCGGGTCGGATAGTTGCACCGCGACGACCTTGCCGCGGCCGGCGGCGTCGGCGTAGGCCTGGGCCTTGGCGGTGGCGTCGCCGACCGCGTCGCGGCGCAGCTGCGCCTCGTACTGTCGGCGGTTGTCCTCGGTGACGTCCCAGCGGGTGTAGCCCACCTCAACGCCGTCGGAGACCGCCCAGCGATCCAGGAACGCCGAGAGCTGCTCGAAATCGGTGAACTCGGCATCGAACTTGATGGCCACCCGGTAGCGCAGCCGGCGGGTCTTGGTCTCCGAGTACGGCCGGTAGCTGTACACCCGCAACTGGTCGCTGCTCCACCGCGTCACGGCCCCGGCGTCCTGGCACCGCCGCAGGTCCTCGCCCAACGGCTCGGCCAGGGCGACGGCGCGGCGGTACACGTCCTCGCGCTCGCCGCCCTCCAACGTGGCGGACAGCCCGACGCTCGCGCGTTCCGCCGGGTAGCGCTGCCGGGCGTGACCGCGGACGATGATCTCCAGAGGATTCATGGCAGCGACGGTAGCGGCACCGACCGACACGCACGGGCGCGTTCGACCGAAGCCTTTGACATGCGTGAGACTGCATGAAACAGTGGCAACCTGGTATTGAAAATCGTTTCCAATAGACTCGGGAGGTGGCCAGCATGTCGACGTCGACCGACGAACTACACCATCCGCACTCCGACGAACCCTTCCCGGAACTGCCCGAGCGGGAAACCCTGGACGCCGCCGGCGACATCCTGCGGGCGCTGGCCGCCCCGGTGCGCATCGCGATCGTGCTGCAACTGCGCGAGTCGCGCCGCTGCGTGCACGAACTCGTCGACGCCCTCGGCGTGCCGCAGCCGCTGGTGAGCCAGCATCTGCGCATCCTCAAGTCCGCCGGCGTCGTGGCCGGTGAGCGCTCCGGGCGCGAGGTGCTCTACCGGCTGGTCGATCACCACCTGGCCCACATCGTCGTCGACGCGGTCGCCCACGCCGCCGAGGACCACCCATGACGGCGGCCCGGCCCACCCGCGCGACCCGGCAGCGCGCGGCCATCACCGAACTGCTCGACAGCGTCGACGAATTCCGCACCGCCCAGGAACTGCACGACGAGTTGCGACGCCGCGGCGAGAACATCGGGCTGACCACCGTCTACCGCACCCTGCAGTCGATGTCGGCGGCCAACCTGGTCGACACCCTGCGCATCGACACCGGCGAATCGGTGTACCGGCGCTGCTCCTCGCATCACCACCATCACCTGGTCTGCCGGCACTGCGGCGCGACGGTGGAGGTCGACGGCCCCGAGGTGGAGGCGTGGGCCGCGGAAATGGCTGTGCAGCACGACTACTCCGACGTCAGCCACACCATCGAGATCTTTGGCACCTGCCGGGCCTGCCGCTAGTTCAGCAGGGCGCGGCGCACGTCGGAACCGGCGGCCAACACCATGAGGATCAGGGTGCGCAGCGCGTCGTCGCTCAGGCCGGCCCCCGGAAAGTTGTAGCGCAGCATCACGTCGGCGACCTTCTTGCTCGGCGTGCGCCGGCGCGCACTGGTCACCGAGTCGCCGTTGGCCGGGGTGCCCGCATGCTTCGCCGAGGATTGCTCGGGGGCCTTCTCGATCAGCGCGACCGTGCCCAGCACGGTGTGGGCGGCGTGCTCGGCGACCGCCGCGCGCAGCTTGGCGTTCAACGGCAGATCCCACGCCAGCGGCTGGGTCAACGAGACCATCTCCAGACCCTCGGCGATGGTCACCACCCGCAGCGAGGCCACCGCCCCGGCCTGGCTGACGGTCAGCGCGCCGTCGGATTCCTCGACGACGTTCGCGACGTCGGCGAGCGCGGACGACAAGCGTTGGGTCAGCGAGGCTTCGGACATCAGGCCCTGCCGAACCGCCGGTTGCGCGAGACGTACTCCTCGCAGGCCGCCCACAGGTCGCGGCGGTCGTAATCCGGCCACAGCTTGTCCTGGAAGACGTACTCGGCATACGCCGACTGCCACAGCATGAAGTTGCTGGCCCGCTGCTCCCCCGAGGTCCGGATGAACAGGTCCACGTCCGGGATGTCGGGCCGGTGCAGGTGCTGCGCGATGGTGTCGTCGTCGATCTTGTCCGGTTTCAGCTTGCCCTCGGCGGCCTGCCGGGCGATCTCGCGGGTGGCCTCCACGATCTCGGTGCGTCCCCCGTAGTTGACGCAGTAGTTGACGATGATCGTGTCGTTGCCGATGGTCATCTCCTCGGCAATGTCGAATTCCTTGATGACGCTGCGCCACATCCGCGGGCGCGATCCCACCCAGCGCATGTTGACGCCCATGATGTCCAGGGCCTCGCGGCGGCGCCGCACCACCTCGCGGTTGAAGCCCATCAGGAAGCGCACCTCCTCGGTGCTGCGCTTCCAGTTCTCGGTGGAGAACGCGTACACCGACAGGTGCTTGATCCCGAGTTCGATCGCCCCGCAGGTGATGTCGATGAGCACGGCCTCGCCCATCTTGTGCCCCTCGGTGCGGGCCATGCCGCGCTGCTTGGCCCAGCGCCCGTTGCCGTCCATCACCAGCGCCACGTGGTTGGGCAGCTGGTCGGCGGGGATCTGCGGCGCCGCGGCCTTGGAGGTGTGCTGCGGCGGTCGGCGCGGCCCGCCGTCGGGGGCCGCGGGCAGGTCGGGGAACAACACCGGCCATGTCGAGGTGTCGGGAAAGGTCGGGTAGTCCTCAGGCGCCGGCGGCAGCTGGGGGCAGTCCGCCTGGGCCTGCTTTCCTTCCCTCTTCAAAGCCATGGGGCACATCCTGCCTGACCGCGGCGAGGCGCTGTTCGAGGGCCGTCCCAAGACCGCCGGGCACACCCCGCTCACCGCGCTCCACCAGCGGCAATGTCCGCAGCTGCCGCTCCAGATGCCACTGCAGGTGCGCGGCCACCAGACCGCTGGCCTGGCTGCGGTAGTTCGACGGGGACGCCTCGGCGTGCGCCCAGTCGCCGTCGTTCAGGGCCGCCATCAGATCCAGCACACCCTGCGGCGGGGTGCTGGACCCGGACGGCCGGCAGTGCACGCACACGCTGCCACCGGCGGCGACGTGAAAAGCCCGGTGCGGGCCGGGGGCAGCGCAGCGGGCGCATTCGGTCAACGCCGGCGCCCAGCCGGAGATCCCCATCGCGCGCAGCAGGTAGGCGTCGAGCACCAGTTCCCGGGGCCGGTTCCCGTCGGCGACGGCGCGCAGCGCCGCCACGGTCAGCCGATGCAGGGCCGGCACCGCGGCCCGCTCCTCGCCGGCGAGCCGCTCGGCGGTCTCGAGCACGGCGCACGCGCTGGTGTAGCGGCCGTAGTCGCTGACGATGTCGGAGGCGAACGCGTCGATGGACACCACCTGCGTGACGATGTCGAGGTTGCGGCCGGGATGCAGCTGGACGTCGATGTGCGCGAACGGCTCGAGCCGGGAGCCGAACTTGCTGCGGGTGCGTCGCACCCCCTTGGCGACCGCGCGCACCAACCCGTTGTCGCGGGTGAGCAGCGAAACGATGCGGTCGGCCTCGCCGAGCTTGTGCTGGCGCAGCACAACCGCCCGATCCCGATAAAGCCGCATCGGACCAGTGTCCCTTGCCGCGACGACCAGATCCACTTGGCGCGCCGGACACGCCGGGAGGGCACCGCACCCGCGCTCAGTAGGGTCGAAGACACAATGCGCCTCACACACCGCTATCCCACCGTCTCCGATCAGCGCTTCCAATTGGCCAGCGGCGCCGCGACCGCGGTGGACCTGGTACAGCAGTCGCTGCGGGACATCGAGGCCAGCCAGCCCCGGCTGAACGCGTTTCGGGTGGTGCTGGCGGCCTCGGCGCTGGCCGAGGCCGCCGAGGCCGACCGGCGCCGCGCCGCCGGCGACCGGTCCCCGCTGCTGGGCATCCCCATCGCGGTCAAGGACGACGTCGATGTGGCCGGTGCGCCAACGGCTTTCGGCACCTCGGGGCCCGTACCGCCGGCGACCGCGGACTCCGAGGTGGTCCGCCGGCTGCGGGCGGCCGGCGCGGTGATCGTCGGCAAGACCAACACCTGCGAGTTCGGCCAGTGGCCGTTCACCAGCGGACCGGCGTTCGGGCACACCCGAAACCCGTGGTCCGCCAACCACACTCCGGGCGGGTCCTCCGGCGGCAGCGCCGCGGCGGTGGCCGCCGGGCTGGTGCCCGCCGCCATCGGTTCCGACGGCGCCGGCAGCGTGCGCATCCCGGCCGCGTGGACCAACCTGGTCGGCATCAAACCGCAGCGCGGCCGCATCTCCACCTGGCCGCTGCCGGAGTCCTTCAACGGCATCACCGTCAACGGCGTGCTGGCCCACACCGTCGCCGACGCCGCACTGGTGCTCGACGCGGTCTCCGGCAACGCGGCCGGGGACCTGCATCAGCCGCCGCCGATCGCGGCCTTCGAGGCGGTCGGCACCGCCCCCGGCGCGCTGCGCGTCGCGCTGTCGACCCGGTTCCCGTTCACCGGATTTCGCGCCAAGCTGGACCCGCAGATCCGCGCCGCGCTCGAGCGGGTCGGCGATCAGCTCGGCGAACTCGGGCACACCGTGATGACCGGCAACCCGGACTACGGGCTGCGCCTGTCGTGGAGTTTCCTGTCCCGCTCGACCTCGGGATTGTTGGACTGGGCGCACCGGATGGGCGACGCGGCCGAACTGGACCCGCGGACCAGGGCCAACCTGCGGATGGGCCGGGTGCTCTCCGAACAGGTACTGCGCCGGGCGCGCCGGCACGAGGCCGTGGCGCAGCGGCGCGTCGGGGCGATCTTCGACACCGTCGACGTGATCGTCGCCCCGACCACCGCCCAGCCGCCGCTGCGCGTCGACGCGTTCGACGACCTCGGGGGGCTCGGCACCGACCGCACCATGATCGCCGCGTGCCCGGCGACCTGGCCGTGGAACGTCCTGGGGTGGCCGTCGATCAATATTCCGGCCGGGTTCGCCGACGGCGGTCTGCCGATCGGCGTGCAGCTGATGGGACCGGCCAACAGCGAACCGCTGTTGATCTCGCTGGCCGCCGCGCTCGAGGCGGTCAACGGTTGGCACACCCGCCAACCGACCGCCTGGTGGACGCAGTCGGACTGACCTTTAAGATCGGCCAGATGAGACGGACCACACGCACCGCCCCGATCATGTTTGCGGTCACAGCTCTGAGCGCGGTCACAGTGCTGGCGGCCCCGACGGCCGCGGCCGACAACAAGCGCCTCAACAACAGCATCGTCGCCAACGTGCACACCATGATGATGAAGAACGGCTGCGCCGACGACTACGACATCGAACCCATGGTGCGGGTGAACCCGAAGCTGCGGCTGGCCGCCGAGTGGCACGCCAACGACGTGCTGAACAACCGCGCGCTCGACGGCGACATCGGCTCGGACGGTTCGACCGTGGCCGACCGGGCCCGCGCCGCCGGCTACGAGGGCGAGGTCGCCGAGACCGTCGCCATCAACCCCGCGCTGGCCATCAACGCCGTCGAGATCATGAACCAGTGGTTCTACCGGCCCGACTACCACGCGACCATGTCCGACTGCGGCAACACCGACATCGGGGTGTGGTCGGTGAACAGCCTGGACCGCAGCGTGCTGGTGGCCGTGTACGGCCACGGGGATGCCGCCGGCCCGGCCCCGGTGGGGCCGCGGCAGTTCGGCTGAGGGACCAATCGGCTGTGTCCGGGTGGGCACTCGCGTAATCTCCCTGCGCATGAGGATGCGCAGTGTCGCGGCAGGGTCCGCGTTCGGTGTGGTGACGGCGATGGCCTTCGCCTCGGTGGCCGCACCGGTCGCCGGAGCCGACAACCGTCGGCTCAACGACGGCGTCGTGGCCAACGTCTACACCATGCACGAGCGCGCCGGCTGCGACACCAAGATCAAGATCAATCCGAAGCTGCGCCTGGCCGCCCAGTGGCACACCAACGACGTGCTGCACAACCGCGCACTCGACGGCGACATCGGCTCGGACGGTTCGACCGTGGCCGACCGCGCCCGCAAGGCCGGCTACCAGGGCGCGGTGTCGGAGACCGTGGCGATCAACCCGGCGCTGGCCATCAGCGGCGTCGAGATCCTCAACCAATGGTGGTACCGGCCCGACTACCACGCGATCATGCACGACTGCGCCAACGTCGACATCGGCGTCTGGTCGGAGAACCTGGTCCCCGACCGCAGCGTGGTGGTCGCGGTCTACGGCACCGGCGACGGCGCGAACCCGGTTCCGGCGCCGCCGCGGCAGTTCGGTCAGCGCCCGCCGAATCACCCGTAGTCGGTCTGCTCAGAAGCCCAGTCGGCCAAGCTGTTTGGGGTCGCGCTGCCAGTTCTTGGCGACCTTCACCCGCAGGTCCAGATAGACCTTGGTGCCCAACAGCCGCTCGATCTGGGTGCGCGCGGCGGTGCCGACCTCGCGCAGCCGGGCCCCGCCCTTGCCGATGACGATGCCCTTCTGGCTGTCGCGCTCCACGTACAGCAGGGCGCGCACGTCGATCAGCGGATCGCCTTCCGGGCGGTCGGGCCGCTCCTCGACCTCGTCGATGACCACCGCCAGCGAGTGCGGCAGCTCGTCGCGCACCCCTTCGAGTGCGGCCTCGCGGATCAGCTCGGCCATCAGGACTTCCTCGGGCTCGTCGGTGAGCTCCCCGTCGGGATAGAACGCCGGCCCGGGCGGCAGGTGGCTGACCAGCACGTCGGTCAGGGCGTCGACCTGGGTGCCGGCGGTCGCCGAGACTGGCACGATGTCGCGCGCGTGCTCGCCGAATTCCTGGTCGACAGCGACCAATTGGGCCGCGACCCGGTCCTTGGGCACCTTGTCGATCTTGGTGACGATGACGATCAGCGTGGTGCGCGGCGCCACCTCGCGGATCTGCTGGTAGATCCAGCGGTCCCCCGGGCCGATCGCCTCGTCGGCCGGGATGCACAGCCCGATCGCGTCGACCTCGCTGTAGGTGTCGCGCACCAGATCGTTGAGGCGCTGCCCGAGCAGCGTGCGCGGGCGATGCAGCCCCGGGGTGTCCACCAGGACGATCTGGAAGTCCGGCCGGTGCACGATTCCCCGGATGGTGTGCCGGGTGGTCTGCGGCCGGTTCGACGTGATGGCGATCTTGCTGCCGACCAGCGCATTGGTCAGCGTGGACTTGCCGGTGTTGGGCCGGCCCACCAAACAGACGAAACCGGAACGGAATTCGCCCTCTGTATTCGTCACCGGGACTCCTCCTCCGCCGCGGGCACGGGGTCGACGGGCCGGACCAGGACCGTACCGATGCGCACCCGGCCGCGATGGTCGTTGCCGCCCTCGGCGCGCAGTCGCAGCCCGTGCGAGACCACCTCGGCGCCGGGCAGCGGCACCCGGCCCAGTTCCAGCCCGAGCAACCCGCCCACGGTGTCCACGTCGAGGTCGTCCTCGAACTCCACGTCGTCGTACAACTCGCCGAGGTCCTCGATGGGCAGCCGGGTGGAGACCCGGTAGCAGCGATCGCCCAGTTCCTCGATGGGCGCGATCTCGTCGGCGTCGTACTCGTCGGCGATCTCGCCGACGATCTCCTCGAGCACGTCCTCGATGGTCACCAGCCCGGCGATGGCGCCGTACTCGTCGACCAGCAGCACCATGTGGTTTCGGTCACGCTGCATCTCGCGCAGCAACTCGTCGAGCCGCTTGGAGTCGGGGACGAACACCGCCGGGCGCAGCACATCGGCGATCTGGGTGTCGCTGCCGCCGTTGACCGAGTGATACGTCTGTTGGACAAGGTCTTTCAGATAAACCACGCCGACGACGTCGTCGACGTTCTCGCCGATCACCGGGATCCGGGAGTGCCCGCTGCGCACCGCCAGCGAGGTCGCCTGGCCGGCGTTCTTGTCGGACTCGATCCACACCATCTCGGTGCGCGGCACCATCACCTCGCGCGCCGGGGTGTCCCCGAGTTCGAACACCGACTGGATCATCCGGCGCTCGTCGTCGGCCACCACGCCGCTCTGCTGCGCCAGGTCGACGACCTCCCGCAACTCGATCTCGGAGGCGAACGGCCCGTTGCGGAAGCCGCGGCCCGGCGTCAGGGCGTTACCGAGCAGGATCAGCAACCGGCTGATCGGGGCCAGCAGCACCGAGATCGCTTGCAGCGCAACGGCCGAGGCCAACGCGATCGAGTAGGCGTTCTGGCGGCCCACGGTGCGCGGACCCACCCCGATCACCACGAAGCTGACCACCACCATGACCGCGGCCGCGATCAGCAGCGCCCACCCGACGCTCATCAGGTCCCGGAGGTACTCGACCACCAACACCGTGGCCGCCGTCTCGCACGCGATACGCAGCAGCACCACCAGGTTGATGAAGCGCGGCCGCTCGCTGACCACCCGGGCCAGCCGGACCGCGCCGGGCCGCTCGTCGCGCACCATCTCCTCGATGCGCGCCATCGACACGGTGCTGATGGCGGCGTCGATGGCGGCGAACAACCCCCCGAGCCCCACCAGCGCGATCGCGCCCAGTAACGGCGCCAGTTCGGTCACAGCTGATCGTCGGCGGCCGGCGTCATGAAGTACTCCGACTTGCCCAGCAGGCTGCTGTCGCGCTCGGCCTGCCGGTTGCGGCGGTACAGCTGGGCCTGGTCGTGATACCAGTCCTCGAGCAGCTGACGCTGCAACGCGAACATTTCCTTCTCCTCGTCGGCCTCGGCGTGGTCGTAGCCCAGCAGATGCAGCACACCGTGCACGGTCAGCAGCGCCAACTCGTGCTCCACGTCGTGGCCGGCGGCCTTGGCCTGCTCGGCGGCGAACTGCGGGCACAGCACGATGTCGCCGAGCATCGACGGTCCCGGTTCGCTGGCGTCGGGCCGACCGCCCGGTTCCAGCTCGTCCATCGGGAAGCTCATCACGTCGGTGGGACCGGGCAGGTCCATCCAACGCATGTGCAGATCGGCCATGGCGGCGGTGTCGAGCAACACCATCGACAGCTCCGCGCCCGGGTTGACGTTCATCTTGTCGATGACGAAGCGGGCCACGCTGATGAGCTCCTCCTCGGAGACATCAAGCCCGGACTCGTTGGACACCTCGATGCTCACGGCCGGCTCACCTTCGCGCGCGACGGGTCACGCGGTTGCCCAGGGCGTCGCCCGCCCGGGCCCCGGCCTTCTCGTAGGCGTCGACGATCTCCGAGACCAGCCGGTGCCGCACCACGTCGGCGCTGCTGAGTTCGGCGACGTGGATGTCGTCGATGCCGTCGAGGATGTCGACCGCGGCGCGCAGCCCGGATCTGGCCCCACCGGGCAGGTCCACCTGCGTCACGTCACCGGTGACCACGATCTTGGCCCCGAAACCGAGGCGGGTCAGGAACATCTTCATCTGTTCGGGCGTGGTGTTCTGCGCCTCGTCGAGGATGATGAACGCGTCGTTGAGGGTCCGGCCGCGCATGTAGGCCAGCGGCGCGACCTCGATGACCCCGGCGCTCATCAGCTTCGGGATCGCCTCGGGATCCATCATGTCGTGCAGCGCGTCGTACAGCGGGCGCAGATACGGGTCGATCTTCTCGCTCAGGGTGCCCGGCAGGAACCCCAGCCGCTCCCCGGCCTCCACCGCGGGCCGGGTCAGGATGATCCGGTTGACCTGTTTGGTCTGCAGCGCGTGCACCGCCTTGGCCATCGCCAGATAGGTCTTGCCGGTGCCGGCCGGGCCGATGCCGAACACGATGGTGTGGGCGTCGATCGCGTCGACGTAGCGCTTCTGGTTCAGCGTCTTGGGGCGGATGGTCCGACCGCGCCGCGACAGGATGTCGAGCGTGAGGACCTCGGCCGGGGAGGCGTCCTCGGCGCCGTTGACCATCGCCACGCTGTGCCGCACGGCATCCGGGGTCAGGGTCTGGCCGCTGCCGACGATGGCGAGCAACTCGGTGAGCACCCGCTCGGCCAGCGCCACGTCGGCGGGGGTCCCGGACAGGGTCACGGCGTTGCCGCGCACGTGCAGGTCGGCGTCGAGGCTGCGTTCCAGTACCCGGAGATTCTCGTCGGCAGAGCCCAGCAGGCCCACAACCAGGTCGGGCGGCACATTGATGCTGCTTTTCACCGAGGAACCCGCAGGGACGGACGTAGCGGGGGCGGCGTTGGTATCGCGGGGCGTCACGTGGGCTTTTCTGCCTGCTTTCTCACTTCGGGGCGGTTTGCTCGGTGCCCCGAGTCTACCGCCGTCATTCCGAGCAACCCAATGATTACCGCAGTTGGGCCGCGTAGCCTGAGGGGCGTTAGTTGCACGTCCGTCCCGTTGCGGTGCGGACGACGGTCGGAGGAGCAGCGCCACTGTCATGATTCGGACATTGCGTGTCTGGCTACGGCAACCCGATCACTACTACTGGATCACGGCGCTGCTGGCGGCCCGCGGGGCCGAGGTGGCCGCCACCCGGGTGGTGTCCGCGCTGGTGGGCAGCCTGGCCATCCTGCCGATCTTCATGATCTTCTCCCCCGCGGGCCCGCACGGCCCGGTCAACGTGGCCATCTCGTTGGTCGCGGCGCTGGTGGCCATTGGGCTGGCGCTGTGGTGGCGACGGGCTCACTGGCCCAGCCGGCAACAGTCGCTGCTGTTCGTCACGCTCGCGTCGATCTCCGTGACCGCGGTCGCGCTCGTGCAGTCCAACCCGGTCAGCGGCATCTTCGCCACCTGCGCGTTCGCCGGGATCGGCGGCTACCTGGTGTTCTTCCACAGCGCGCGGCACGTGTTCAGCATGCTGTTGGCCACGCTGCTGGTCGGCGCCATCCCGTTCGTCCGACTGACCGCGGCCGGGGATCCGATCTGGGGCGCCGGGATGATCACCGCGGTGCTGGTGATCATCCTGTCGGCGACGGCGGGTTGTCAGGCCTTCGTGCAGATGCTCGGGGAGGCCACGGTCGGCGGCGACCTCGAGCCGGTGACGGGCCTGCTGAACCGGTCGGCGTTCTACGAGGCCGCCGGGACGTTCATCGCCTCCCGCAGCCGCGTCGACGACCGCCACCTGGTGATCGTCGTGGTCAGCCTGGACAACTTCGCGTTGCTCGCGCCCGCACACGCCACCTCGGCGCGCATCGCCGCCGGGCGGGCGATGCGCGAGACCACCCGCCGCGACGCCGTCGTCGCCCACATCACCGACAGCGAATTCCTGGTCGCCGACAGCTTCGCCGCACCGGACGCCAGCGCCCTGGTGGAACGGATCCGCAGCGCCATCCGGAGCACGCCGCTGCGGCTGACCACCAGCATCGGCGTGGTGTGCACCCCGATGGCCGGGCTGGCGGCCTGCCCGCCGTATGAACTGCTCGACGAGCTGATCGCGTTGGGCACCAAGGTGATGTACGACGCGCGCCGGGCCGGCGGCAACCGCGCCCAGTACGCGGTCTGCGAGCGACCGGCCTGCCTGGACGGCTACCCGGACGAGACCGAGGACACCGGCTAACCCCAGCGCGGGGTCAGTACGCCGAGCGCGCCGAGTGCGACCGCGGCCGCCGTCGAGGTGCGCAACACCGTCGGGCCCAGCCGCACCGCGTGCGCACCGGCCCCGGTCAGGGCGGCGATCTCGTCGTCGGTGATGCCGCCCTCGGGACCGACGATCAGCATGATCGAATCCGCCTGTGCCAGAGGCAGTTCGGTGAGTTCGGTCAGTGCGGTATCCGCCGCCTCGTGCAGCGCCAGCACCACATCGCACCCCGCCGCCCGCGCGACGACGTCGGCGGTGCGCAGCGGGCCGGCCACCGCCGGGATGTGGGCTCGGCGGGACTGCCGGGCGGCCGAACGGGCCACCGCGCTCCAGCGTCGCAATCCCTTGTCCGCGCGGGCATCATCCCAGCGGGCGACGCAGCGCGCAGCCTGCCAGGCGATGACCTCGTCGGCGCCGGCCTCGGTGGCCAACTCGACCGCCAGCTCGGAGCGTTCCGACTTGGGGATGGCCTGCACCACGGTGACGGACGGCCGCGCCGCCGCGACGCTGCGGCGGGCCAGCACCCGGGCGGTCAGTTCGCGTTTCGCGGTGCCCTCGACGACGCAGTCGGCCAACTCGCCGACGCCGTCGCCGAGCACGATGTGCTCACCGGGTCGCAGTCGGCGCACCGTCGCGGCGTGGAACCCCTCGTCGCCGTCGACGACGGCGATCCCACCGACGTCGGGAACGTGGTCGACGTAGAACAGCGCGTGGGAGATCGGGGCCACCCTCCGGTGTCAGCGGCCGGAGAAGGTTTCGCGCAGCCGGCTGAAGATGCCGCCGCCGTTGTTCTGAGCGGCCGCGGCGGCCGAGCGGATCTGGGCGACGTCGCGGCCGCGGTTCTCCTTGAGCTGGCGCAGCAGCTCGGTGTCGGCCGGGTCGAGCTTGGCCGGCACCACCACGTCGACGTGCGCGTGCAGGTCGCCGCGGACCCCGGAGCGCAGATGCGGCATGCCGTGGCCGCGCAGCGTGATCACCGCGTCCGGCTGGGTGCCCGCCGGGATGACGATGTCGACCGCGCCGTCGAGAATGTCGTCGACGGCCACCGTGGTGCCCAGCGCCGCGTCGACCATCGGTACCTCGACGGTGCAGTGCAGGTGGTCGCCCTCGCGGACGAAGATGTCGTGGGCCTGCTCGTGCACCTCGACGTACAGGTCGCCGGCCGGGCCGCCGCCGGGGCCCACCTCGCCCTGGGCGGCCAGCCGCACCCGCATGCCGTCGCCGACGCCGGCGGGGATCTTCACGCTGATCTCCCGGCGGGACCGCACCCGGCCGTCGCCGCCGCAGCGGTGGCACGGATCGGGGATCACCTCGCCGACCCCGCGGCAGGTGGGACACGGCCGGGAGGTCATCACCTGGCCCAGCAGCGACCGCTGCACGCTGGACACCTCGCCCAGCCCGCCGCAGGTGTCGCAGGAGGCCGGCTTGGAGTCGCCGTGGGTGCCCTTGCCGTGGCAGCGGTCGCACAGCACCGCGGTGTCGACGGTGACCTGCTTGGTCACACCCGTCGCGCACTCGGCGAGGTCCAGCCGCAGCCGCAGCAGCGAGTCCGAGCCGGGACGGACCCGGCCGACGGGCCCGCGCGAGGCGGTGCCGCCACCGAAGAACGCCTCGAAAACGTCGCCGAGGCCGCCGAAGCCGCCGGGGAACCCGGCGCCGTTGCCGCCCGCGCTGTCCAGCGGGTCACCGCCGAGGTCGACGATGCGCCGCTTCTCCGGATCGGTCAGTACCTCGTAGGCCACCGAGATCTCTTTGAACCGGGCCTGCGCCTCCTCGTCGGGGTTGACGTCGGGATGCAGCTCCCGGGCCAGCTTGCGGTAGGCCCGCTTGAGCTCCGCATCACTGGCGCCCTTGCTCACGCCGAGCAGACCGTAGTAGTCGCGTGCCACTCGTGTTCCCCACACTTCTCTGACTAGCCGGGCGGGCGCCGTTACCGGGTGCCCAAAACCTCACCGATGTATAGAGCAACTGCGGCGACGCTGGCCATGGTGCCCGGATAATCCATCCGCGTGGGTCCGAGCACGCCCATGCCGCCGTAGACCGTGTCCATTGTGCCGTACGTCGTGGACACCACCGACGTCCCGGCCATCTGCTCGGTACCGGAGGCCACCTGCGCCTCGTGCCCGATGCGCACCGTGACCTTGCCGGCCTCCTGCTTGGCGGCCAGCAGCTTGAGCACCACGACCTGCTCCTCGAGCGCCTCGAGGACCGAGCGCAGCGAGCCGCCGAAGTCCGCGGTGTTGCTCGTCAGGTTCGCCGTCCCGCCGGTGAGGAGACGTTCCTCACGATGTTCGACCAGCGACTCGAGCAGCACCGTCGCCGAGCGCCCGACGGCGTCGCCGAGCCCGCCGGTGCCGTCGAGCTGGCTGGCCAGGTCGGCCACCGCCACCGAGGCCGCGGCCATCTTCTTGCCGTCGAGGGCCTTGCCGAGCAGGTCGCGCAGCTGGCCGAGCTGATGTTCGTCGATGGCGTCGCCGAGTTCGACGATGCGCTGATCCACCCGGCCCGAATCGGTGATCACCACCAGCAGCAGCCGGGCCGGCGACAGCGCCACCACCTCGACGTGCCGCACCGTCGACGACGACAGGGTCGGGTACTGCACCACCGCGACCTGGCGGGTCAGCTGGGCGAGCAGGCGCACCGAGCGGCGCAGCACATCGTCGAGGTCCACGCCGGATTCCAGGAAGCTCAGGATGGCCTTGCGTTCCGGTGAGGACATCGGCTTGACGTGGTCGAGGCGGTCGACGAACTCCCGGTAGCCCTTCTCGGTGGGCACCCGCCCGGAGCTGGTGTGCGGCTGGGCGATGTACCCCTCGGCCTCGAGGACCGCCATGTCGTTGCGGATCGTGGCGCTCGAGACACCGAGATTGTGTCGCTCCACCAGCGACTTGGAGCCGATGGGCTCCTTGGTCGACACGAAGTCGGCCACGATGGCGCGAAGCACTTCGAAGCGACGATCGTCGGCACTGCCCATGCCCGGACCCACCCTTCTCTAGCGCGTGACACAACCGGCCACCACGACCGGTGTAGCCCATTTTACGATCCGGGCCGTTCGGCGGGCCGATCACCGGCTAGCCTCAAGGGGTACATGTCGAGCTGGGGGCATGCGGGAAGACGACGCTGGAAATGATTTTCAAGGGTGTCCGGGACGGGAAGCCCTACCCCGACCATGGCCTGACCCACCGCGACTGGTCGAAGATCCCGCCCCGGCAGATCCGCCTCGACGAGCTGGTGACCACCACCACGGTGCTGGCGCTGGACCGGCTGCTGTCCGAGGACTCGACGTTCTACGGCGATCTGTTCCCACACGCCGTGAAGTGGCAGGGCATCGTCTACCTCGAGGACGGCCTGCACCGCGCCGTGCGGGCGGCGCTGCGCAACCGCACGATCTTGCACGCGCGGCTGTTCGACATGGACCTGCTGGCCCCGGCCTGAACTATCCGCGCAGGGCCTCGCGCAGCGTCCGCGGCCGGATGTCGCTCCAGTTCTGTTCGACGTAGGCCAGGCAGTCGGCCCGCGAGGCCTCGCCGAACACGCTGCGCCAGCCGGCCGGCAGCTCGGCGAAGGCCGGCCACAGGCTGTGCTGTTCCTCGTCGTTGACCAGCACGTAGAAGGTGCCGTTCTCGTCATCGAAGGGGTTGGTGCTCATAGCTTCTCCTACTCGCGCGGTCGTGGTTGTCGGTCAGCTCGGCGCCCAGCACCCGGTCGGACAGCAGTCCCAGGCAGCTCAGGTTCGGGAATCCGGGACCCTGGTTGAGTCCGGACAGGTTGGGCAGGAACAGCTTCGGGGTCAGATGCGAGACCGCCAGGTCGTAGCCGACCGACTCCTGCAGCCGCTCGCCGGTCATCGGGCCGCCGAGCCCCAGCTCGATGAGGTCCAGCGCGTCCTGGTTGAACAGCTCGGTGAACCACAGCGCGTCGGCGCCCGAACCGTCGATCACCAGGTCGAAACCGTGCACGGTCTCCAGCGACTCGCCGGCGCGGTCGCTGTGCAGCGTCAGCCGGATCTGCTCGTCGCGGGCCACGGCGTGGGCCACCCGGCCGCGCAGGTGCCGGATCCGGTCGTCGGCCAGCAGCGCGTCCTGCACCCGCGCCGAGAACACCCCGCGGTCGGTCCGCGCGATGGCGTCCTTGCGCTCGGCCAGCGTCAGACCCGACCAGTGCGTCGGGTCGGAGAACAGCGTGTTCTCGAAGAACCCCTCACCGCGGGTGAACAGCGTCACCTGCGGCGAGATCACCGTGATGGTCGAGACTCGGTGCGCGAAAAGCTCGTTGAGGATGGCCGCGGCGGTCTCGCCGCCGCCGATCACCACCACCCGCTCGGCGCTGATGCGTTCGTGGGCCGCGGCGCGATGCCAGAACTCGGCGATCGAGAGCACCCGTGGGTTGCCGGGCAGGATCGACCGCTCGGGCTGGCCGGGTCCGGTGACCATCACCGCGTCGGCCCGGATCGTGGTGCCGTCGGTGCCCAGCGCCCAGCGGCGGCCGTCCACCCCGATGCTGGTGACCTCGCCGCGCAGCACGTTCATGTTGACGTTGTCGGCGACCCACTTGAGGTACTGCGCCCACTTGCGGTGCGCCGGGGCGGGGCGGCCGCGGTCGATCCATTCCGCGAACTGCCCGGTGGCCACCAGGTAGGACTGCCAGCTGTAGCGCATCATGCGCTCGTCGAGTTCGCCGTTGCGCCGCGGGACCAGCGAGGACCGGTACGGGAACCCGACGTCCTTCTCCGGTCCGGTGCCCAATCGGTGGTTGCCGTCGGTCCAGCCGCCGGCCGGTTGCCAATTGGCCGCCACCGCACTGCGTTCCACGGCGACGACGTCGGGCACCGCGACACCCATGTCGCGCAGGACGGCGGCCTTGGCGGCCACCGCGACCGCCTTGGGTCCGGCGCCGATGATTGCCAGCGTGCCGGTCATGATGCGACCTCCCTTGCCACGTCACTGAGTGCGTCCTCCCACAACGACTGCAGGACGGCGATGTCATCGGCGGTGAAGATATCGGGCAGCGCCCGCCACTGGGTGGCCAGCACCGGCGCCTCGGTGGCGTCCAGCATGACCGCGGCGGTGACGGTGAGCTCGTGCAGCACCGCCAGTTCCGGCTCCGGCAGCAGCGAGGCGCCGGCGAGCAGGGTGCGGTCCAGTTCGGCCGACCCGCCCCGCGCCGCCTCGGTGCGGCCCAGGTAGTTCAGCATGATCTGCGGCTCGGCATGCTCGCGCAGCTGTGCGCCGGTGTCGGCGCGCAGATAGCGCAGCAGGCCGTAGTCGATGCCGTCACCGGGGATCCGGGGCAGGCCGGGCTCCGGGGCGACCCGGACCGGGTAGATGGCGCTGAACAAACCGACGGTCTCGCCGATGTCGGTGCTGCCGTCGGGGTCGACGACGGCCTCGGCGCGGCCGTGGGTTTCCAACGCCAACAACGGGGTCGGGCTGTCCTGACCGCGCCGGTGCCGCCAAGCCGTCACCATCCGCGAGGCCGCGGCAGCCAACAGATCGGTCATCGGCACCGCCGCTCCCACCAGCCGCTCGGCAACCTCGCGGCCGCTCATCGACAGGCTGACCTGAAGGTGTGCGGCGCGGTCGGTCTGCGGGCGGATCCGCCGGGCCCCGAGGTCGGGATCCGGTCCGCGCAGCTGCGACACCCAGAACTCGCAGGTGTCGAGCTTGAGCGCCCGCTCCCCCAGGCGGTGCGACCACTGCCGGTAACCGGTGTGTTCCCGCACCGACACGGGCTGATGCCCGTCGGCCAGCGCGTGCCAGCCCGCGTCGAGTTCGCCGATCAGGATGCGCCACGACGCCGGGTCGAGCGCCAGCACGTGCGCGGTGAGCACCAGCACGCCGGGCCCGCCGTCCTCGCGGACCCAGACCGCCGAGAGCAGCCGACCCCGTTCCGGGTCAAGGCTTTCCACCGCCTTGGCGGTCTGCTCGACGACGGTGGCGGCCAGGTCGGCGCCGGCGTCGACCTCGCTGAACACGTCGGCGGGTTCGGGATCGGGTACCAGCGTCATGGTCGCGCGGTCCAGGCGGCAGCGCAGCACCTCGTGGCCGGCGACGATGGCGGCCAGGACCGCGCGCAGCTGCGCACCGGTGGTGCCCTGCGGTAGGCGGATCGCCTCGGTCTGGGCCAGCCGCCGCGGTGAGCCGTACTCGTAGAGCCAATGCACGTTGGGCAACACCGGGATCGGGCTGCCGTCGGTCGCGTTGTCGACGGTGGCCGCGGTGCTCTCGACTTCGGCGTCGATGGCGGCGGCCAGTTCGCGGATGGACCCGCACTCCAGCATCAGCCTGGCCCGCAACGGAATTCCGCGCCGGCGCGCGGCCTGCACCACCGACAGCGCGACGATGCTGTCCAGGCCCATCGACAGCAGGTCGGCGGCGACGTCGACGACGGGGGTCTCCAGCAGTTCGGCGACCACCTCGGCCAACGCGGCCTCGGTCTCGGTCTCCGGTTTCGCGACCGGTCCGTCATCGATGTCACCGTCCGCAGCCGCCAGCGCCCGCTCGTCGACCTTGCCGTGCGAGGTCAGCGGCAACTCGTCGAGCACCACGATGCGGTGCGGCACCAGGTAGCGCGGCAGCCGGGTGGTCAGCATGGCCCGGACCTCGGCGACCGGCACTTCGGTGCCGCCGGTGGCGACGTAGGCGATCAGGCGCGGGCCGCTGCGGTGCGCCCGGACCGCCACGTGGGCGGTCTGGATCAGCGGATGGGTCAGCAGCACCGCGGTGATCTCGCCGGGCTCGACCCGGTAGCCGCGGATCTTGACCTGGTCGTCGGAGCGGCCCAGGTACTGCAGCGTCGCATCGGGGTTGCGGCGCACCACATCTCCGGTGCGGTACATCCGCGCGCCGGGGTTGGCGGGGTCGGCGACGAACCGGCCGGCCGTCTCGGCGGGGCGGCCCAGATAGCCGCGGGTCACCTGCGCACCGGACAGGTACAGCTCCCCGGCCACCCCGTCGGGCACCGGACGCAACCAGGAGTCCAGCACCTGGGCGCGGGTGTCGGTGGTGGGCCGGCCGATGGTCGGCTGCGGATGATCGGCGATGGCCGCCACGACGGCCTCGACCGTCGTCTCGGTGGGCCCGTAGCAGTTGTAGGCGGTCATGCCGGTGCGCTCGCAGGCCGCGCGGATGTTGCGCCAGGTGCCGATGCCGATGGCCTCGCCGCCGAGGGCCAGCACCGTCAGCGGCACCTGGGTGAGCAGGCCGACGTTGTAGAGCTGGGCGAACATCGACGGCGTGGTGTCGATCAGGTCCACCCCGTGCCGGTCGATGACATCCACCAGCGCGTCGGCGTCGCGCTGGACGGCGTCCCCGACGATGTGCACGCTGTGCCCGTCGAGCAGCCCGGCCAGCGGCTGCCACGCCGCGTCGAAGGTGAACGACCAGGCGTGCGCGATGCGCAGCGGCCGCGACAGCCGGGTCGCCGCGGGCCGCAGCACGTTCTCGGCGTGGTCGGCCGCATACGACAGCACCGCGCCGTGAGTACCGATGACGCCCTTGGGTTTTCCGGTGGTGCCGGAGGTGAAGACGGCGTAGGCGGCGTGCTCGGGGCCGGTGCGCGCCGGCCGGTAGTCCGCGGGCGGCTCCGGGCTCTCGGCGGGCCAGTCGGCGTCGATGACCACCCGCGCGGCGCTCTGGTCGATGATGTCGGCGATCCGCTCGGCCGGCATCGCCGGGTCCAGCGGGACGATCATCCCGCCGGCCTTGAGCACCGCGAACATCGCGATCACGTACTGCGGGCCGCGCGGCAGGTTGATCGCCACCGGCGCCTCGTCGGCGACGCCGCGCGCCACCAGAGCGGCGGCCAGCCGGTCGGCGGCGCGGTCGAGTTCGGCGTAGCTGAGTTCGCCGTCGGCGTGGCTCAGGGCCACGGCGTCGGGGTGGCGCGCGGCGATCTGCGCGAACCGCAGGTGCACCCCTGCGGCGACCGGCGAGCCCGCCATCGCGGCGGTGTCGGGGCCGGTGCGGGCCGCGGCGCGGATCGCCTCGGCCTCCTCGGCGAACAGGCTGTTGACGTCGCGAAGCGGGTTGTCCCACTGCGTGATCAGATCCTCGGCGGTGGCGATGACCCGGCGACCGAGTTCGGCCTCGTCGACGGGACCCAGCGCGCCCTCGAGGGTCTCGACGAGCACGGTGAGCTCACCGTCGGTCAGGTGCGCGGCGATGGTCACCGGGAAATGCGACAGGCTCTCCAGCGCGGCGGGGGTGAAGGTCGCACCGTTGGCGGTGAATTCGCCGCCGCCGACCAGCCCGCCGGGCGGGAAGTTCTCGTAGACCAGCAGGGTGTCGAACAGTTCGCCGACGCCGGCCAGGCCGCGCAATTCGTTGTGCGCCAGGTAGCTGTGCTCGCGCAGTTCGGCGGCGGTGCGCTGCAGCGCCGTGCACTGCTCCCCCACGCTGCGCCGCGGGTCCAGCGAGATCCGCAGCGGGACGGTGTTGACGAACAGGCCGACCATCGATTCGACCCCGGACAGTTCGTCGGGCCGACCGGACACCGTCATCCCGAAGACCACGTCGTGGCGGTCGGTGAACACCGAGAGCACTGCGGCCCAGGCCATCTGGACCAGAGTGTTCAGGGTGACCCGGCGGGCCCGGGCGGCCTCGGCCAGCGCGGTGGTGGCCGCCCGGTCCAGCCGCACCTCGGTGCGCCGCGGCAGTCCGGGCGTGGGCTCGACGTCGGTCAGCGCCGGCGTGAGCAGCGTCGGGCCGGCCAGCCCGGCGAGGTGGCGCTGCCACACCGCGCGGCTGGCCTGCTGGTCGCGGGACGCCAGCCAGCCGATGTAATCCCGGTACGGGCGGGGCGAATTCGGCAGTGCGGCCGCGTCGCCGCCGGCGCGGTACAGCGTGATCAGCTCGCCGACGAACAGCGGCAGTGACCAGCCGTCGATGATGATGTGGTGCGCCATCACCGCCAGCCGCCACCGCTGCTCGGGCAGTTCGATGAGCAGGAACCGGATGGCGGGGCCGTGTTCGAGGTCGAACGGCCGGGCCCGCTCGGCGGCCTCGAGCGCGGCGGCCTCCTCGTCGCCCGACGCCGTGCGTTCGGTCCACGGCACCTCGACGGCGGCCGGGATCACCTGCACGGTGCGGCTCAGGTTGCCGCGAAAGAAGCTGGCGCGCAGGTTCGGATGGCGCGCCAGCATCAGCGCCGCGCAGTCGCGCAGCAGCCCCGCGTCCAGGGTGCCGGTCACGTCGGCGGCCATCGCGATGACGTAGGGGTCCGGCCGGCCGTCGGGGTCGGTGCCGGCCAGGGTGGTCATCGAGAACAGCCCCTGTTGCAGCGGGCTCAGCGCGATGACGTCCTCGATCGCGGGGGCGCCCTTGTTCTGGTCAGTGGAGGTCACTGGGACCCGTTCTGACCGTTGGGCGTCCCCCAGGACGCGGTGAGTTCGGCCAACTCGTCGGAGGACAGGCCCGAGGCGGCCATGGGCGCGTGCCGGGTGTCCGCCGCCTCCTCAGCGGCCGCGGCGGCGCCCTGATCGGCGGGGGCCGGGGCGCTGTCCACGACCTCGCCGAGCTCCTGCAGGACGGGATGTTCGAACACCATCCGGGCCTTGAGGTTCAGCCCCGCGTCGCGGGCCCGGGCCGCCAGCTGCACGGCCAGGATGCTGTCGCCGCCGAGGGTGAAGAAGTCGTCGCGGCGTCCCACGTCGGTGACGTCGAGGACCTCCTCGAGCATGGCCGCCAGCGTGCGTTCGGTGGCGGTGCTCGGCGGTTCGGCCGAGCGTGGCGTCGCCGCCGGTGCGGCCGCCGGCGCCGCCCCGGCCCGCTCGAGCAGTTCCAGGATCCCGTCGCTGGTCCACCGGCCGCGCTCGCCGGTGCGGTACAGCCGCGAACCGGCCTGGTCGGTAAAGGGATTGGCCACGAAGCGGGCCGCGGTGTCGCCGGCCCCGCCGTACCGGGCGGCCGCCAGCGGCCCGCCGCCGGTGTAGACGTCGCCGACCACCCCGGCCGGCACCGGCTGCAATGTCTCGTCGAGCACGTAGGCCCGGGCGTCCCCGACGCCGCTGAACTCCGCCAGGATGCGGTGCCGCTCGGCCGGATCGATGACGTCGATGTCGCGCAGGGTCGCGTCGGGGTTCGCGGCGAACGCGTCGACGACACGGCCCAGCCACTCGGTGAACCGCGTCATGGTGCCGCGGTCGTAGAGCTCCGAGCGGTAGATGGCGTGGCAGCGGTAGCCGTCCTCGCCGGCGAAGAAGCTCAACTGCAGGTCGGCGTGCGCGGCGTCGAAGTCCGGCTCGAGCGCCGTAAACGTAGTGGGGCCGGCGCCGTCGGTGCCGGGATCGATGACCCGGTCCACGGGCAACTGCTCGCGCACGTGCACGACGACACCGAACAGCGGGTTGCGCGACAGCGACCGCACCGGGCTCACCGCGTCGACCACCTGGTCGAACGGCAGGTCCTGATTTGCGTAGGCGGCCAGCGCCATGTCCCGGGTGCGACCGAGCAGTTCGCGCACCGTCGGGTTGCCGCGCAGGTCGTTGCGCAGCACCAGGATGTTGATGAAGAACCCGATCAGCTGATCGAGTTCGGCCTCGGTGCGCCCGGCCACCGGGCTGCCGATCGGGATGTCGAGCCCGCTGCCGGCCTTGTGCAGCGCGACGGCCACGGCGGCCTGCAGGATCATGAACTCGGTGACGCCGAGCTCGGCGCCCAGCGCCGCCAGCTTCGACCGGGTGGAGGCGTCGACGTCGAACGCGACGGCCTCGCCCACACCGCTGAGCACCGGCGGGCGCGGATGATCCGGGCGCAGGCCGATGTCCTCGGGCAGGCCGCGCAGCTGCTCGACCCAGTAATCCCGTTGCGGCCCCGCGATTCCCGCGTCCTCGGCCAGCAGCTCGGCCTGCCAGACGCCGAAGTCCGCGTACTGCACGGGCAGCGGCGCCCAGTGCGGGCGTTCGCCGGCGCAGCGCGCCTGATAAGCGACCAGCAGATCGGTGAACAACACGTTGGCCGACCAGTGGTCACCGGCGATGTGGTGCATGGTCAGCGCCAGCACGTGGGCATCGTCGGCGCGGAGCACGGCGGCCCGGATCGGCCATTCGTTCTCCAGGTCGAAGATGTGCGCGCGTTCACGGTCCAGCTGCTCGGTGATCCACTGCGCGCCGGTGCCGTCCTCGACGCGCACCGGCAGGCCGGCCGCGGGGTTGATGATCTGATAGGGGACGCCGTCGATCTCGCGGTAGGTGGTGCGCAGGATCTCGTGGCGGTCCACCAGGTCACCGATCGCGGCGCGCATGGCCTCGGTGTCCACGGGCCCGTTGAGGCGGGCCGCGAACGGGATGTTGTTGACCACGCCGGGGCCCTCGACCCGGTAGGTGAACCAGCTGCGCAGCTGCGAGGCCGACAGCGGGGCGGGCCCGTCGTGCGGGACGGGCACCAGCCGCGGCCGCGCCGGTCCGGCCGTGCCGGCGGCCACGGCGTCGATGTGCCGGGCGATCGCGGCGACCGTGGCCAGCTCGAAGATCTCGCGCACCCCGATGTCCACCCCGCACGCCGAGCGCACGGCCGCAACGAGTTTCGTCGCCAGCAGGGAGTGCCCGCCGAGGTCGAAGAACGAGTCGTCGGCGCCGACCCGGTCGCGGGCGAGCAGCTCGGCGAACAGCGCCGCCACCTGCCGCTCGGTCGCGGTCTCCGGCTCGCGGAACGCCGTCGCCGAGACGATCTCGGGCTGCGGCAGCGCGGCCTTGTCGATCTTGCCGTGCGTGGTGATCGGGATCTCCTCGAGCACCACATAGCCGGCCGGCACCATGTATTCCGGCAGCGCCGCGGCGACCCGGGTGCGGATCCGGTCGACGTCAACGGATTCCAGCGGTTCCCCGGCCACCGGGGTCAGGTAGCCCACCAGGCTCTTGCCCAGCTGCGGCAGATCGCTGACGACGACGACGGCCTGCCCCACGCTGGGGTCCACCGAGATCGCCGCGGCGACATCGCCGAGTTCGATCCGGAAGCCGCGGATCTTGACCTGCTCGTCGGCCCGGCCGACGAACTCGATGTCGCCGTCGGCGTTGCGGCGCGCCAGGTCACCGGAGCGGTACAGCCGCCCACCGGGGGTGAACGGGTCGGCGACGAACCGTTCGGCGGTCAGGCCGGGCCGGCGGTGATAGCCGTGGGCGACATGGGTTCCGCCGATGTAGATCTCGCCGATCACGCCGACCGGGACGGGCTGCAGCGCGTCGTCGAGCAGGTAGATCTGGGTGTTGATCTTGGGCTTGCCGATCGGCACGATGCGGGTGCCCTGCTTGCCCTGCACCTTGAACCGGCTGGCGTTGACCACGGTTTCGGTGGGCCCGTAGAAGTTGTGCAGCATGGCGTCGAAGGTGGCGTGGAACTTGTCGGCCACCTCGCCGGGCAGCGGTTCACCGCCGATCGGGACGCGCTGCAGGGTGCGCCACTGGTTGACGCCGGGCAGCGACAGGAACAGCCCCAGCAGCGACGGCACGAAGTGCATCGCGGTGATGCCCTCGTCGCGCAGCAGGTCGGTCAGGTAGCCGATGTCGTTGAGCCCGCCGGGCTTGTGGATGACGATGCGCGCACCGCAGGCCAGGGTGCCGAACACCTCGCCGATGGAGATGTCGAAGCTGGGCGAGGCGACCTGCAGCAGCCGGTCGTTCTCGTCGATCTGGTAGTCGCCCTGGAACCAGACGAAGTACTCCGAGATCGGCCGGTGCGACACCGGCACACCCTTGGGCTGCCCGGTGGTGCCCGAGGTGTAGATCAGGTAGGCGGTGTTGTCCGGGGTCAGCGGGCGGACCCGGTCGGCGTCGGTGGGGTCGTCGGTGCGGTACTTGTCGAGGCCGGTGAGGGGTTCGCGGACAACGAGTTTGGCGTCGCAGTCACCCAGGATGAAGTTCAGCCGGTCCTGCGGGTACGTCGGGTCCACCGGCAGGTATACCGCGCCGGCCTTGACCACACCGAGGGCGATGATGACCAACTCGGGCGACTTGTCCAGCAGGATCGCGACGCGGTCCTCGGCGCCGATGCCCTGCTCGATGAGCCAGTGCGCCACCTGGTTGGCCGACTCGTTGATCTCGCGGTAGCTGTAGCGGCGGCCCTCGTAGACCACCGCGACCGCGTCCGGGGTGCGCTGCACCTGCGCGGTCACCAGGTCCCCGAGGGTGGCCGGCGGGGTCTCGAACCGCTCGCCGTGCGACATCTCGTTCAGCCAGGCGGCGTCGGCGTCGTCGAGCACGCGCAACCGGCCCAGCGCGGTGTCCGGGGCCGCCAGCGCCCCGTCGAGCAGCACCGAGAAGTGGTGCAGCAGTTGCTCGGCCAGCGCCGGCTCCAGGATCTCCACCAGGTGCTCGGCCTCGACCAGCGCGCCGGTGCGGTCGAATTCGACCATGAAGCCCAGCGGCAGCTGGGTCAGCTGCCCGCGCAGTTCGGCCCGGTGGCACTCGACCCCGGGCGGGCAGAAGCCGCCGCCGTCGGGTTCGCGGAAGCCGAAGCTGACCCGCGTCATGCGTTCGGCGCCGTGGCGCCGGTCCGGGTTGAGCTCGCGGACCATCCGGTCGAGGTTGACGCGCTGGTGCGCGAACGCCCCGAGCGCGGTGTCCCGGGTCTGGTTCAGCAGGTCGCGGAAGGTCAGCGCCGCGGTCGGCCGCAGCCGCATGGCCACGGTGTTGCCGTAGTAGCCGATGGTGTCCTCGGCGTCGGCGTCCCGGTTGAGCACCGGCGTGACCACCAGGAAGTCGTCGCTGTGGGTGTAGCGGTGGATCAGCGCGCCGAACGCCGCGAGCAGCACCATGTACGGCGTGCAGCCGGCGTCCTTGGCCAGCTCGGCGATGCGCTGCGCGGTGTCGGCCGAGAGCCGGACGGTGCTGCGCGACGAGCGCCAGTTGCTCGGCACCGCAGAGCCGTTGGGCCCGGGCAGTTCCAGCGGCTCGGGCATGTCGGCCATCACGGTCCGCCAGTAGGCGATGTCGTCGTCGACCGTGTCGGGGGCGGCCCCGCCGGCGCGGCGCGGTTCCGGGTCCAGCTGCGCGCCGCCGTAGGCGCGGGTCAGGTCGCCGAAGAACACCCGCCAGGCGCCGTCGTCCCACGCGATGTGGTGGGCGACCAGCAGCAGCACGTGCTCGTCGGGTCCGGTGCGCACCAACGTGATCCGCAGCGGCGAGTCCTTGGTCAGGTCGAAGGGCGCGGCGAATTCGCGCTGGGCCAACACCTCGAGGCGCAGCTGCCGGGCGTGCTCGGAGAGCTCGGCCAGGTCGTGGCTGGCCCAGCCCGGGCGCAGGTCGGGGTCCACCCTGGGATGCGGCTCGCCGTTCTCGTCGGCGTGGTAGGTGGTGCGCAGGATGCTGTGCCGGGCGGCGACCGCGTCAACGGCCTCGTGCAGTCTGGCGGCGTCGACGACGCCGGTCAGCCGGTAGGACACGCAGATGTTCAGCAGCGCGCCGCTGGGATCGGCGGCCTGCATGAACCACATCCGCAGCTGACCGTCGGAGAGCCGGTCGACGGCATCCGGCGACGACGTGTCGGCGCCGGCGGAGTTCGACAGCCCACGTTCGCTCAGCTTGCGTCGCATCAACTCGAGACGCCGGTCTTCGAGGGAGGTTTCAGTCACGCTGAGATTCGCTTTCTGTAGTTCATCGGGTCGTGCTCGACGCGGCGTCGAGGTCGGAGACAAGTTCGGTGCCGGTGATGCCGCTGAGCAGGCGGGCCAGTCCGACGGTGTGCCCGAGGCTGCGCTTGAGCCGCTTGCGCAGGTCCAGCGCCAGCAGCGAGTCGACGCCCAGGTCGAACAGCGAGGCGGACAGGTCCAGGTCGTCGGGGCCCGCGCTCAGCACGGCGGCCAGGTGGGTGCGCACCACCTGCGCGGTATCCGCGCCGTCGAGGTCGGCCGAATCGGCTGTGGCGGTGGGTGTCTCGGCGGCCGCACCGGTGACTCCGGCCAGGAACATCCGCAGCCGGTCGGGGTCGGCGGCCAGCACCATCGGGTCCAGGGTGTAGTCGCGCAGGCTGGCGGCGATCGCCAGGTCGGGCGCCATCTGGCGCAGCCCGGACCGCTCGATCTGGGTGATCTCGGCGGTGTCGACGATCCCGTCGGCGCCGGCCTGCCACAGCCCCCACCGCACGGCGGTGCAGCGCCGGCCCGCGGCACGCTCCTGGGCGGCCAGCACGTCGAGCATCCGGTTGGCCGCCGAGTACGCGGCGTGGCCCTGCCCGCCCCACACCGCGGACATCGAGGAGCACAACAGCATCCGGCAGTCGGCGCGCCGCGGCCAGTGCTCGATCAGCCGCGCCAGGCCGGTCACCTTGGCGGCCAGGGTGTGCGCGAAGGCAGCACCGTCCAGTTGCGTCGCGGGCCCGAAGGTGGCCGCGCCGGCGGCGTGGACGATCAGGGAGGCGCCGTCGCCACTGAGTGCCGCGGCGACGGCGGCCAGCTGCGCGGCGTCGGTGAGATCGCAGGCGGCCGAGACGATCTCGGTGCCGTACCGCTGCCCGAGTTCGGTGATCAGGGCGGGGTCGGCACCGCGGCGGCTGACCATGACGATGCGCCGCGCGCCGCGTTCGGCGAGGTGCCGGGCGTAGTGCGTGCCGATCGCCCCGGCGGCGCCGGTGATCACGACGTCGTCGAGCAGGCCGGTGTCCAGCGGCAGGTCCGGCGCGTGCACCGTCGACCCGCCGAACAGGTCCAGATCGCGTCGGTACCGGCGCGGCGCCCCCGCCGACCAGCGCAGCGCGAAGGTTCCCGGGCCGGCCAGCACCGTGTCGAGCACGGCGGCAGCGGCGGCGGGCGGTTCCGCGCCCAGCACGTCGACGTGCCCGAAGCTCTGCTCGGGGTGTTCGAGACCGATGCTGCGGACCGCGGCGGCCAGCGCGGCGGGCACCGGCGCGGGCACCGGGTCGGTGGCGTCGACCTGCTCGGCGCCGGCGGTGACCAGCCATACCTCGCGGCAGGCGGGCCCGATCCGGTCGGCCAGGCGCAACCCTCCGGCCTCGGCCAGTTCGGTCAGGGTCGTCGCCGCCGCCACCGGATCGGTGTCGTGCGCGTCGGGGGCGACGAGCACCAGCACCTCGGCCTCGGCCGGATCCGTCTCGGTCACCCCGGCATCGGCCAGGCTGGTGCGCAGCGCGGCGGCCAGCGCCGACTCCGGTCCGAGCGGCAGCACCGCCGGCCGCGGCGCCGCGGCCGGGCGGACGGGAGCTTCGGTGAGCGGCCGCCACGTCTCGCCGGCGACGGTCAGCGCCGCGATCGGTTCCAGCGGTTCCCGGTGGGCCCACAGCGGGGTCGCCCGCATCGGCGCGTTGGGAAAATGCGGCAGCGGCGACGCCGGCGGCGCGTCGGCGCCGAGTTCCCGCCACCGGTGGGTGGGGTCGGCGACCGCGACGGCGGCCAGGTTGGCGCTGAACTGTTCGGCCGCCGGGGCGTCGCGGTGGCCCGTGCCGACCAGCACGGCCGAGTCCGCCGCACGCTCGGCGACGGCGTGCAGCAGCGCGGGATGGCCGGAGAGCTCGATGAACACCGTTGCGCCACAGTCGATCGCCGCCTGGACGGCGTGATCGAAGCGCACCGTGTTGCGCAGATTGTCATACCAGTAGTCGGCGAACCCGGTGCTGGGCTCGACGACCGCCCCGGTGGTCCCGCCGATGAACTGCACCGGGCTTTCGGCGAACCGGCCACCCTCGTCGGGCTTGGGCAGCTGCGCCTGCACCCAGTTCCGCAGCGGCTCGAGCACGCTGGTGTGCACGGGAAAATTGACGGTGATCTCGCGGCCCAGCTGACCCCGCTCGCGCACGCGGGCGACGGCGGCCGTGACCGCCTCGGCCTCCCCCGATACCGCCACGGCGCTGCTGGCGTTGATCACCGACAGTTCCAGCCAGCCCGGGGTTTCGGCGATCAGCTCGCGGGCCGCCGCCGGCGTGATGCCCAGCGCCGCGACCGCGTAGTCGCCGGTCAGTTTGTCGACGACGCCGGCGCGCGCGGCCACCACGCCGATCGCGGCCGGCAGGTCGATGACTCCGGCGAGGTAGGCCGCGGCGATCTCGCCGAGGCTGTGGCCCACGGTGAGGTCCGCGACGATGCCGTGGTGGCGCCAGACCGCGGCCAGCCCGACCGCGTGGGTGAACTGCGCGCCCTGAATCTCGATCTCGGCGAACGACTCCGGGTCGTCGACCTCGGTCAGGTAGCGCAGCGGCGTCGCGCGGTCCGCGGCCGCGAACGCGGCGCAGCAGGTGTCCACCGCGTCCCGGTAGCCCGGCAGCGCCCGGTAGGCGTCGGCACCCATGCCGGGATGCTGACCGCCCTGCCCGGGGACGACGAACGCGACGCGCGGTGCGCTCGCCTCCGTCGCGGTGGCCACCAGCGGGTGCGCCTCGGCGCGAGCGACGGCATCCAGGCCCGCGGTCAGTTCGGTGAGACCGGCGGCGCGCACCACCGTCCGGTAGCGCCGGATCCGCCGGGTGCGCAGCAACTGTGCGGCCACCTCGGCGACGCCGACCTCGGTGCCGCCGCCCAGGTACCGGCCGATGGCCCGCGCGTCGGCGGCGATCAGATCCTCGGCGTGCGCGCTCAGCAGCACCGGGACGCGGCCGTCGGGCCAGCTCGGGATACGCGTCATTGGGCCATCTCCACGATCACGTGGGTGTTGGTCCCGCTCATGCCGAACGCCGACACGGCCGCGATCCGGGAACCGTTCGTCGCGGGCCACGGCTGCAACTTCTCGGCCAGCCGCAGACCCTGACTGTCCCAGTCGATTTCACCGCTGCGCTCGTCGACATGCAGGGTGGGCGGGATGGTGCCGCGCTCGGCGGCGATGAGCACCT
Organism: Mycolicibacterium chitae; assembly: GCF_900637205.1. Classification (NCBI taxonomy): domain Bacteria; kingdom Bacillati; phylum Actinomycetota; class Actinomycetes; order Mycobacteriales; family Mycobacteriaceae; genus Mycobacterium; species Mycolicibacterium chitae. The sequence goes on along the minus strand of NZ_LR134355.1, from coordinate 1,714,419 downwards.
TGGCCAGGCCGAGCGCCCCGGCGGCGGCCTGGGTGTGCCCGACGTTGGACTTCACCGAACCCAGGACCGGCCCGGCGCCGGGCGCGGTGGCCCCGTAGGTCGCCGCCAGCGAATGCAGTTCCGTGCGGTCACCGAGCGAGGTGCCGGTGCCGTGGCCCTCGACGACGTCGACCTGGGTGGGTTGCAGCCCGGCCTGGTCCAGCGCGCGGCGGAACAACCGCGCCTGGGCCGCTTCGCTCGGGGCGGTCAGACCGGTGGTGCGGCCGTCGGAGTTCAGCGCGCTGGCGCGCACCTCGGCCAGGATCGGCCGGCCGGCGCGCTGCGCGGCGGACTTGCGCTGCAGCAGGAACATCGCGGCCCCCTCGGCCCACACCGTGCCGGTGGCGTGCGCGCTGTAGGGGCGGCAGTGCCCGTCGTCGGAGAGCGCGTGTTGCTTGGCGAACTCGACGAAGTAGCCGGGGCTGCCCATCACGCAGACCCCGCCGGTCAGCGCGAGGTCGCAGTCGCCGGACCGCAGGGCGCCGACGGCGGTGTGGAAGGCCGCCAGCGCCGAAGAGCAGGAGGTGTCGACGGTGAGCGCCGGCCCGGCGAGATCCAGCGTGTAGGCGATCCGCCCCGAGATCACGCCCAGCGAGGTGCCGGTGATCAGATGCCCACTGTGGTGGGAGAACTCGCTCAGCGGCGGGCCGTACTCCAGGGTGGAGGCGCCCACGTAGCAGCCGACGTCGTGGCCCGCCAGGTCGTCGGGATTGATCCCGCTGTTCTCGATGGCGCGCCACGCCAACCGCAACGCCACCCGCTGCTGCGGGTCCATCGCGGTGGCCTCGCGCCGCGAGATGCCGAAGAACTCGGGGTCGAACTCGGCGGCGCCGGTGAGGAATCCACCGAGGTTGTGGATCTGCTTGAAGCCCTCGCGGCGGGAGCCCTCGAACAACTCGGCCAGCGCCCAACCGCGGTCGGTGGGGAACGGGCCGAGCGCCTCACGCTGTTCGCTGAGCAGGCTCCAGTAGTCGTCGGCGGTCGCGACGCCGCCGGGGGTTTCGACCGCCATGCCCACGATCACCACGGCGTCATGCGGATCGCCAGGATTGTTGATCCGACCGGCGGTCATCTCCTACTCACCAGCTCCGTCACCGCGTCGAGGTGGTCGTTGAGGTAGAAGTGGCCGCCCTCGAAGTGCGAGAGGGTGAATCCGCCGGTGGTGTGGGAGGCCCAGTTCTGCAGCCAGTGCGGGCGGATCCGGTGGTCGCGGGTGCCGCCGATGGCGTGGATGTCGGCGCTGATCCGCGCGTCGGGGGCACACGAATAACCGCTGAGCGCACGGTAATCCGACTTGACCGCCATCATCAGCAGCTCGGCGAAGTCCTCGTCCTCGAGCAGTCGGGGGTCGGTCCCGCCGAGGTCGACCATGTCGGCCATCACGTCGGTGTCCGTGCTGGGCAGCGGCAACACCTCGGGGACCGTCGACGGGGCCTGTCCGGCCGACGCCCACAGCCGGTCCACCGCGATGTGGTGCTCCTCGGCCAGCCGCGCGAACTCGAACGCCACCACCGCACCCATGCAGTGGCCGAACAGGCTCAGCGCGCCCACCCGGCCCCACTCACCCGCCTCGAACAGCTGGCGGGCCAGCTCGTCGACGCCGTCGACGGCGGGGTGCGCCAGCCGGTCGGCCCGCTGCGGATACTGCACGATGAAGGCGTTGACGCCCTTGTCCGCCAGGGCCTTTGCCAGCGTGCGGTAGGCGGCCGCCGCACCCCCGGCGTGCGGGAAGATCACGGTCGACCCGGCCGCGCCCGCGGCCTCGAAGCGTTTGACCCAGGGCTGGAACTCGACGTCGGAAGGTGTGCTCACGGTGCCGCCGCCGAGTCGAGCGCGGAGGCGACCTCGGAGCTCTCCATGTCCGCCACTTCCAGGTACACCTCGGCGACCTGTTCGAGCCGGTCGCTGCCCGCCTCCCGGCCCTGCAGCAGGGTCGCCAGGGCGGCCACGGTCCGGGCCGCGAAGATGTCGGCGACCATCACCGTCGGCGTGTCCAGCCAGGCCCGGGTGCGGGCGACCAACTGCGTGGCCAGCACCGAATCGCCGCCCAGGGCGAAGAAGTCGTCGTCGGCGCCCAGCGAGTCGAGACCCAGCAGGCTCGCGGTGATGTCGGCCAGGGCCCGCTCGAGCGGGGTGGCGGGCGCCCGGTGGGCCGGGCCCTGCGCCGCGCCGCGCCGCTCGGCCGCGGCGGCCAGGCGTTCGGCCGCACCGCGGCGGTCGATCTTGCCGCCGACCGTGTAGGGAATCGCCTCCACGAGCTCGATCAGGTCCGGAACCATGTGCGGCGGAACGAATCCCGCGATGGCCTCGGCGATCTGAGCTGCCGTCAGGTTCGGATCGGTGATCGCCACCAACGCGGCCAGCTGCTCGCGACGCGGGTCGCCGGCCACCGGCACCACGGCGGCGACCGCGCCGTCGACGGCGTCGAGGCGGTTCAGCGCGCCCTCGACCTCGCCGAGTTCCACGCGGTAGCCGCTGATCTTGACGCGGTGGTCGGCGCGGCCGACGAATTCCAGTGTGCCGTCGGGCCGGTAGCGCGCCAGGTCCCCGGTGCGGTACCAGGTGGTGCCGTCGTATTCGACGAAGCGCTCCTCGGTCAGGTCGGGCCGGCCGCGATAGCCGCGCGCGATGCCGCGCCCGCCGACCCAGAACTCGCCGGGCACCCAGTCGGGGCAGTCCGAACCGTCGGCCGCGACCACCCGGCACTTGTTGTTGGGCAGCGGCACGCCCAGCGGGACGGCGGCCCACTGGGCCGGCAGCTCACCGGGTTCGCAGATGGTGTTGTGGGTGGCGGTCTCGGTGGCGCCACCCAGGCCGGCGATACGCGCGCCGGGGGCCTGGGACCGCAGCGCGCGCACCATCTCGGTGCGCACCCAGTCCCCGCCCGTCGGCACGACCCGCACCGAGGAGATCCGGTCCGAGTTGACCGCGACCAGCATCTCCAGCCAACCCGGCAGCCAGTGCAACACGGTGACCTGGTGCTCGTCGATCATCCGGACCCAGGCGTCGGGGTTACGGCGGTCGTCCTCGTCGACGACGACGATCGAGCCGCCGGCGCGCAACATGCCGAAGATGTCGAGCACCGAGATGTCGCATTCCAGGGTGGACAGCGCCAGGCAGCGGTCGGCCGGCCCGATCTCGAAGTGCCGGTTGATGAATTCGAGGGTGTTCATCGAGGCGCCGTGGCTGACCTCCACCCCCTTGGGTTCGCCGGTGGAGCCGGAGGTGAACAGGACGTAGGCGATGTCGTCGGGGGCCGCCGTCGCCGGCTCGGTGCCCTCGGCCGCCGTCCGGCCGGCCGCGATGGCCTCCGCGACGGTCAGCGCCGGGACCGGCAACGCGGCGGTCTGCGCGGTGGCCTCGCCGCACCACAGCACCGAGTGCACGTCGGAGCTCGCCAGGATGCGCGTCGCCCGGTCCTCGGGCTGGTCGACGCCGATCGGCAGGTAGACCGCGCCGGCGGCGTGGATGCCCAGCAGCGCCGGGATCTGCTCGGCGTTCTTCGGTCCCATCACTGCCACCGCGTCGCCGGGCCCGACGCCGCGGTGGCGCAGCGTCGCGGCCACGGCCAGCACCTGCTCGCGCAGCTGGGCGTAGGTCAGGTCGCCGAGGCTGCTGAACACCGCCGGGGCGTCCGGGGTGGCGGCGGCAGCGCGAAAGAACCCGTCGTGCAGCGCATCTCCGCTCAGCGGAGCCGTCTGCGAGTTGTGCGCGTCCCGCACCTCGCGTTGCTGTCCGGGCACCGCGGTGATGTCCAGCGCATCCCAGGCCGCGTCGTCGCGGGCCAGCCGGATCAGCTCGTCGACGTGGTGGGCGAACATCGCGTCGGCCACGCCGGGCCGGAAGGCGTCCTCGCGGACGTCCCAGTTGATCAGCAGGCCGCCGTCGAACGGGGTGGCCTGGGCGTCCAGCAGCACCTGCGGGCCCTGCGAGATGTGCCAGACGCACTTGCCGAACTGATCGGTGACATCGCCGGCGAACAGGTCGCCGAGGCCCAGGGCGCTGGTGAACACGAACGGCGCCAACGTGGGCACGCCGCGGTGCCGGGTGAGGTCGCGCAGCACCGACAGCCCGGAGTAGCTGGCGTGCCGGACCGTGGTGTGCAGCGATTCCTGCACCGCGCGGGCCCGCTTGGCCGCGCTGTCCGCGCCGGTCAGGTCGACGTCGAGCATCAGCGACGAGGTGAAGTCGCCGACCAGCTTGTCGACGTCGGGGTGGAAGGGTTCGCGGCCGAACATCGGCAGGTTGAGCAGGAAGTGCGAGTTGGTCGACCACCGGGCCAGCGTCCCGGCGTAGGAGGCCGCGATCGCCATCGCCGGGGTGATGCCGCGCTTGTGCGCCGAGGCGAACAGCGCCTCGCGGATGTCCGCGTCGAAGAAGTGCCAGCGGCGGGTGTTGCGCCGCGGGTTGGCCTGCTCCGACGGCGGGACCAGCGGCGGCGACGGCGGCTCCGGCAGGTGCGGCACCCGCTCGGCCCACCACTGCCGGTCCTCCTCGGACACCGAGGTCGAGGCCGTCAGCGCCGAGCGGTAGCGCCGGTAGGTGTAGCCCAATTCCGGCAGGTCCTCGCCGCGGTAGAACACCGCCAGGTCGGCCATGAAGTTGCGGTAGCTCACGGCGTCGGCGGCCGACATGTCCATGTCGACGTGCAGCCGGGTGCGGCCATCGGCCAGCAGCGACAGCGAGATCTCCAGGACCTCGCCATGCAGGATCTGATGCGACTTGGCGTCCCGGATCTCCTCGAGCCGGGCGTGCGCGGCCTCGGTGTCGAGGTCGCGCAGGTCGTGCACCGTGACCGGCAGGGTGCGGTCGCTGATCCGCTGGGTGCCGTCGGGCAGGATGTCCACCCGCAGCATCGGATGGCGACGAGCCAGGGCGGCCGCGGCGACGCGCAACTGCCGCGGGTCGACGCCCTCCCCGTCGAATTCGACATACAGGTGGGGGGCGACGCCGCCGAGGGCCTGCTCCTCGTTGCGACCCAGCCACAGCGCGTGCTGGATGGGCGCCAGCGGGAACGGTTCATCGTCGTCGAGGTCTTGGGGGCCGTCGGGGCCCTGGGGGCCGTCGGCGTCCCGGGGCGCCTCGGCCGGTTCGGCGGGGACGTCCTCGGTGCGCTCGGCGACCAGCCGGGTCCAGGCGGCCACGGTCGGCGTCTCGGCCAGCGCGGCGAAACCGATGTCGATACCCTGTCGCCGCCAGCGTCCGGACAGCGACATCATCCGAATGGAGTCGAGACCGGAAGCGATGAGGTCGGCTTCGGGGTCCAACGTGTCCGGGCTGACACCGAGCAGTTCTGCGACCTGCTGGTGTACGGTCTGGGAACTCGTCGCGGAGCGACCCACTTATCGACCCTCCCAAAGTTTTAGTAAAGGCTGCCCTAACTTTGAGGAGGCTACCCTATATATGATCGTCCCGACACACCTACCCGGAAGGGCGGTATTGGTACGGGATGAGTACAGGAACACCGAACACGCAGCACGCCGTCGATAACGAAATCGACGACCTCCGAACGGGATTCGTCCCCTTCCCGGCCGACCGGGCGGAAACCTACCGGCAGGCCGGATATTGGACCGATCAGCCGTTGGACACCCTGCTGAGCGAGGCCGCGGCCCGCTGGCCGCAGCGGACCGCGATTGCTGACGCGGGCACCAGCTACACCTTCGCCGAACTCGACGCGCTGGCCGACCGGGTGGGCGCGGGGCTGACCGCCCAGGGCATCGCCCCCGGCGACCGAATCCTGCTGCAACTGCCCAACTCGTGCCGGTTCGCGGTGGCGCTGTTCGGCCTGCTGCGCGCGCGCGCTGTTCCGGTGATGTGCCTGACCGGTCACCGCACCGCCGAACTGGGCCATTTCGCCGAGGTCAGCGGCGCGGTCGGGATGGTCATCACCGATCGGGCCGGCGGGTTCGACTTCCGCGACATGGCCGGTCGGCTGGTGGCCGAGCACCCCCGGTTGACCCACATCCTCGTCGACGGCGAACCCGGCGACTTTCGCCCGTGGTCGGCGGTCACCGACTATGCCGGACCCCTCCCCGAGCCCGCCCCGGTCGACGCCACCCTGCCCGCGCTGCTGCTGGTCTCCGGCGGCACCACGGGTCTGCCCAAGCTCATCCCCCGCACCCACAACGACTACCGCTACAACGCGATCGCGTGCGCCCAGGCCTACGGGATGACCGGTGACGACGTGTGCCTGGTGGCGCTGCCGGCCGGACACAACTTCCCGCTGGCCTGCCCCGGCCTGCTGGGCTCGATGACCGTCGGCGCCACAACGGTTTTCACCGACGATCCGTCCCCCGAGGCCGCCTTCGCGCTGATCGACAAGTACCAGGTGACGCTCACCGGTCTGGTCAACGCGCTGGCCAAGCTGTGGGCGCAGGCCTGCGACTGGGAACCGGTGCTGCCGACGTCGCTGCGGGTGGTCCAGGTCGGCGGGTCGCGGATGATGCCCGACGAGGCCCGCTTCATCCGGGAGAACCTCTCGCCGGGCACGCAACAGATCTTCGGCATGGCCGAGGGCATGCTGAACTTCACCCGCCCGGGCGACCCGATCGACGTCGTCGACAACGTGCAGGGCCGGCCCATGTCGCCGCACGACGAGATGAGGGTGGTCGACGAGAACGGCATCGAGGTGGCCCCCGGCGAGGAGGGGGAACTGCTGGTCCGCGGCCCCTACACGCTCAACGGCTACTACCGCGCCGACGAGGCCAACGCCCGGTCCTTCAGCCCGGACGGCTTCTACCGCAGCGGGGACCGGGTGCGGATCTTCACCGAAGGCCCGCGCGCCGGCTACGTCGAGGTCACCGGCCGCATCAAGGACGTCATCCATCGCGGCGGGGAGACGGTGTCGGCTTCGGACCTCGAGGAGCACCTGCACACCCACCCGAAGATCGCCGCAGCGGCCGCGGTCGCGCTGCCCGACGAGTACCTCGGCGAAAAAATCTGTGCCGCCGTGGTTTTCAAGGGGCCGCCGATCACCCTGGCGGAACTCAACGGGTTCCTCGACGAGCGCGGGGTCTCCGCGCACACCAAGCCGGACCTGCTGGCCCCGATGCCGTCGCTGCCCAAGACCGCCGTCGGGAAGGTGGACAAGAAACAGATCATCGCCGCCCTGGTGGACAAATGACACCGGTACCGCACGGATGTAGCCCCCAATTCGACGGGTCGACATGCCAAGATCGACCTCGGGCGAGGTCCATTCGGCCTGCTCAAAACCCCTTGGCGCACTTGGACTCTCACTGACATGAACACGAACGGCCAGTTACACGAAGCGGTTTCACAGCCAACTGTGAGCGCCGCCACTCCGGAACCGATCGCCATCGTCGGCATCGGTTGTCGCCTCGCGGGCGACCTCACCACCGTCGCGCAGTTCTGGCAGTTCCTGCTCGAGGGGCGCAGCGCCGTGCGGGAGGTACCCAGCGAACGCTGGGAGCCCTACCTGCGGCGCGACCCGCGCAACGCCGCGGTGCTCAGCGAGACCACCACGCTGGGCACGTTCCTCGACGACCTGGCCGGCTTCGATGCCGAATTCTTCGGGGTCTCGCCGCGCGAGGCCGAACTGATGGACCCGCAGCAGCGCCTGGCCCTCGAGGTCAGCTGGGAGGCCCTCGAGCACGCCGGGGTGCCGCCCCGGGCGCTGGCCGGCTCCGACACCGCGGTGCTGATGGGCGTCAACTCCGACGACTACGGCAAGTTGCTGATGGAGGACCTGCCCGGCATCGAGGCGTGGACCGGGATCGGCACCTCGCTGTGCGGCATCGCCAACCGGGTCTCCCACCTGCTGGATCTGCGCGGACCCAGCGTGGCGCTGGACGCGGCCTGCGCGGCCTCGCTGGTGGCCGTGCACCAGGCCTGCCAGTTGCTGCGCGCCGGCGAGACCTCGCTGGCGCTGGCCGGCGGCGTCAGCGCGTTGATCGGGCCCGGGCTGACCCGGGTGCTCGACCAAGCCGGCGCCACCGCCCCCGACGGGCGCTGCAAGACCTTCGACGCCGCGGCCGACGGCTACGGCCGCGGCGAGGGCGCCGCGGTGGTGGTGCTCAAGCGGCTCACCGACGCCGAACGCGACGGCGACCGGGTGCTGGCCGTGGTCCGCGGCGGAGCCGTGGCCCAGGACGGTCGCACCGTCGGGATCATGTCCCCCAACGGCGCCGCGCAGGCCGACCTGTTCCGGCTGACCTGCCAGACCGCCGGCGTCGACCCCGCAACCGTCGATTTCATCGAGGCGCACGGCACCGGCACCCCCACCGGCGATCCCGTCGAGGTGGGCGCGCTGGCCGAGGTCTACGGCGCGGCGCGCCCCGACGACGATCCCGCGCGCATCGGCTCGGTCAAGCCCAACACCGGTCACCTCGAGGGTGGCGCCGGGGCCGTCGGCCTGATCAAGGCCGTGCTGGCCCTGCACCACGAGACCATTCCGCCGACCGCCGGCATCCAGACGCTGACCCCCGCGGTGGACTGGGCCGACACCGGCCTGCGGGTCCCCACCGAGGCCGAGGCCTGGCCGCGGCGCGCGGATCGCCCGCGCCGCGCCGCGGTCTGCAGCTACGGCTACGGCGGCACCATCGCCCACGTGCTGCTCGAGGAGGCGCCGGCCGCCGCGACCCCGCCGGCTCCGCACCCGCTCGCGGGGCCGGTCTCAGAGCCGGTCATCGTGCCGGTCTCGGCGCGCTCGCAGACGCGCCTGGCGGCCCAGGCCGCCGCGCTGGCAACACATCTCACGGAACATCCGCTCGGGCTCACCGAGGTGGCCGCCGCACTGTGGGCACGCCGCTCGCACGAATCCGTGCGGGCCGCCGTCATCGCCGAGGACCGCGCGCAGTTGGTCGCAGGACTACAGGCCCTCGCCAACGACATCCGCGACCCGGACGTCGTCGTCGGCCACGTGTTGCCCAAGGCCGCCGACGGCGCGGTGTGGGTGTTCTCCGGGCACGGCTCGCACTGGCCGGAGATGGGCCGCGAACTGCTGTCCACCGAACCCGCCTTCGCCGCGGTCGTCGACGAGATCGATCCGATCTTCGGCGCCGAGTTGGGCTTCTCCGCCCGCGCCGCGCTGAGCACCGGTGAACTGGGCGGCACCGATCAGGTCCAGGCGCTGACCTTCGCCATGCAGGTCGGCCTGGCGGCGGTGCTGCGCCGGCGCGGGGCCCAACCGGCCGCGGTGATCGGCCATTCGGTCGGCGAGGTCGCCGCCTGCGTGACCGCCGGGGTGTTCGACCTGGCCCAGGGCGCCGCGGTGGCGTGCTACCGGGCCCGCGGCTTCCGCGCCGTGCTGGGTCAGGGGGCCATGGCGCTGGTGCAACTGCCGTTCGACGAGGCGGCGCGCCGCCTCGGGGAGCGCACCGACGTCGTCGCGGCCATCAGTTCCTCACCGACGTCCACCGTCATCTCCGGGCACCAGGGGGCGGTCGAACAGATCGCCGCCGACTGGTCCGAGGCCGGCGTGATGGTGCGCCGGGTGAAGACCGACGTCGCCTTCCACAGCCCGGCCATGGACGCGCTGACCGGCGAACTCGGCCGGCTCACCGGCGCGCTGCCGCCGTCGCGGCCCGCGCGGGTGCCGCTGTACACCACCGCGCTGGCCGACCCGCGCTCGACGGTGGCCCGCGGCCCCGACTACTGGGTGGCCAACCTGCGGGACCGGGTGCGCTTCGCCGAGGCGGTCACCGCGGCCGCCGAGGACGGCCATCGCCTGTTCCTGGAGGTCTCGGCGCACCCGGTGGTGTCGCATTCCGTCGTGGAAACGTTGCTGCACTTGGGGATCGACGAACACGCCGCCGTCGGCGTGCTGCGTCGCGAGCAGTCTCCCGTCCGCAGCGTCGCCGCGGCCGTGGCCGCGCTGCACTGCCACGGCGCCCCGGTGGACCACGGGGCGGCATCGCGCCCGTGGGCCCACGATCTGCCCGGCACCCAGTGGCAGCACCGACATTTCTGGCGCACGCCGAGCACGCCCCCGGCCGGGCGCGGCCTGCACGATGTGCACAGCCACACCCTGCTGGGCGGTCCGCTGGAGATCACCGGCGGCGTGCCGGCCCGGGTCTGGGAGACCCGCCTCGACATGGCGACGCGGCCCTACCCCGCCAACCACCCCGTGCAGGGCACCGAGATCATCCCGGCGGCCGTGCTGCTCAACACCTTTCACACCGCGGCCGGCGGCGATGTCACCGATGTGCACCTGCGCACCCCGGTGGCGCCCGCGCGCACCCGCGACGTGCAGGTGGTGCTGCAGGATCAGGCGCTGAGCATCGCCAGCCGCCTGGTCAGCGAGGACGACCCCGGCGTCGGTGGCTGGCTGACGCACTCGACCGCGCTGGTCGCCGCCGACCCGCGTCCCGACGTCGCCCCGCTCGACGAGCAGGCCGTCCGGGCCCGCTGCGGCACCGAATTGGCACCGGACTACGTGGTGGAGCGGCTCGCGACGCTCGGCGTGGCCGAGATGGGCTTCGGCTGGCAGGTGGTGGATCTGCGCCAGGGCGACGGCGAATTCCTCGCGCAGGTGCGGGCCAATCCCGACGGCTCCCGGCCGGACACCTGGGCCGGCCTGCTGGACGCGGCCACCTCGGTGGCCTCGACCGTGTTCGACGGACCGCCCCGGCTGCGCATGCCGGCCCGCATCGAACGGGTGAGCATCCTTGCCGCACCGTCGGATTCGGTGCTGCTGCATGTGCAGCGCCGGCCCGGGACGACCTGCACCGACGTGGTCATCGCCGACCTGACCGGCACCCCGCTGGTGGTGCTCACCGGGATGGCGTTCGAGGAACTCGAGAACGCCGCCGGCGACGTCAATCGCGTGCTGCACCAGGTCAACTGGCACCCCACCGAGTACGCCGAACAGGCCCGGCCGGCGCACGTGGCGCTGGTCGGCGGCGACGCCGAGACGCGCAGCTGGTGCCAACGCGACCTCGCCGCCGCGCGGGTGAGCGCCAGCGTGCACGCCGATCCGGCCGACCTCCCGGCCGATCTGGGCCCGGATGCCATCGTGCTGGTGCTGCCCGACGCCGAGCACAGCGCACTCGACGCGGTGGACACCGTGCTGGGAACCCTGAAACACCTGCTGGACAAGGGCATCGATGCGCGCCTGTGGGCGCTCACCCAGCGCGTGCACGAGGGCTGCGGTTTCGACCGCTCGCCGCTGTGGGGCCTGTCGCGGGTCGCCACCACCGAACACCCGCAGCTGTGGGGCGGGGTGCTCGACCTCGCCGACCGACACCTGCCGCTGGGGGCGCTGGCCACCCTGGCCGGCCACGCCGTGGTGGTCGTGCGCGACGGCGTGGCGCTCACCGCCCGGCTGGGCAACCTCGAATCCGCCACCGGTACGCCGATGGAATGCTCACCGGCGGGCAGCTACCTGATCACCGGCGGCACCGGCGTGCTGGGCCTGCGGATGGCCGAACGGCTGGCCGATCTGGGTGCGCGCCGGCTGGTGCTGCTGTCCCGCTCCGGCCTGCCGTCGCGCGCCACCTGGGACACCGCCGAGAACCAGCAGCAGATCCGCGCCGTCGCCGCGCTGGAGGAACGCGGGGTCTCGGTGCACGTCTCGCGGCTGGACATCGCCGCCGACGGCGCGGCCGAGCAACTGCGCGAGTTGCTGACCGAACTGCCGCCGGTGCGCGGCGTCGTGCACGCCGCGGGCGTGGAAGCCGGTGTGTTCCTGGCGAATACGACCATCGACGAGATCGCCACGACCATGCACCCCAAGGTCGACGGCGCGCTGGCCCTGCACGAGATGTTCCCGCCCGGGCAGCTGGACTGGATGGTGCTGTTCTCGTCGTGCGGCTACCTGGCCGGCTTCCCGGGGCAGGGCGCCTACGCCTGCGGCAACGCGTTCCTGGATGCGTTGGCGCGGCACCGCCGCGAACTCGGCGACGCCACCACCAGCGTGGCGTGGACCGCGTGGCGCGGACTCGGCATGGGTTCGGACTCCGGATTCGTTGCCGCCCAACTCGATGCGCTGGGCATGGACACCATCGGCGCCGACGACGCGATGCGCGCACTGGACGTGGCGATGCGGTCCGGACAGGCGAACCCGGTGGTGCTGCCGGTGCTGCCGGACGCGGTGTCGGTGCCGATCCTGGCCGACGTGGCGGCCGCCGCGGTCGCCGAATCCGCGGCGTCCGACGACGCACCCGCGGGACCCGTCGGTCCCGGCGACATGGACACCCCGGAATGGGTTGCCGAACAGGTGCTCTCGGCGGTGGCGGGCGAACTCGGGCTGCCCGCCGACAGCGTCGACACCCGGCTTCCGCTGGTCGAGATCGGGGTCGATTCGATCATGACGGTGTCGTTGCGGCGGCAGCTCGAGAAGCAGACCGGCCTGTCGCTGCCGCCCACGCTGCTGTGGGAGCACCCGACCGCCGCGGCGGTGACCGCGCGCATCATCGAATTGCTCGATGACGAGATCTCCTCGGCGACCGCCGAAGAGGGCGTCTCGGTCTCCTGACTCAGTCCGACAGCAGGTCGCGCACCACGCCGTCGGCGAGGAGTCGGCCGCGGTCGGTCAGGCGCAGGCGCCGATCCGCCTCGGTGAGCAGGCCGTCGGCCACCGCGGCCCGGGCGCGCCCACGTTCGTCGGCGTCGAGCAGCGTCAGCGGAAGGCCGGTGCGCATCCGGATCTGCAGCAGCACGTCCTCGACGTGCCGGTCCCGCGCGTCGAGCACCTCGAAGCCCGCGATCGGCAGCGCGCCGTCGGCCAATATCTGCGCATAAGCGTTGGGGTGCTTGGCATTCCACCACCGGGTATCGCCGATGAAGCCGTGCGCGCCCGGCCCGGCGCCCCACCACTGGCCGCCGCCCCAGTAGCCCAGGTTGTGCCGGCACTCCGCACCCGGGCGGCTCCAGTTGGAGACCTCGTACCAGCGCAGCCCGGCCTGGGCCAACCAGCCGTCGAGCAGTTCGTAACGCCGGGCCAACACGTCGTCGTCGGGCGCCGGCAGTTCCCCGCGGCGCACCCGGCGCGCGAGCGCGGTGCCGTCCTCGACCACCAGCGCGTACGCCGACAGATGGTCGATGCCGGCATCCAACGCCGCGGCCACCGACCGGCGCAGGTCGTCATCGGTCTCGCCGGGCGTGCCGTAGATCAGGTCCAGGTTGACGTGTTCGAAGCCGGCGGCCTGGGCCTCGCGGGCGGCGTCCAACGCGCGACCCGGCGAGTGCACCCGGTCGAGCACCCGCAACACCGCCGGGGCCACCGACTGCATGCCCAGCGAGACGCGGGTGAACCCGGCGGCCCGGATGCCGGCGAAGAATTCCGGCGAGGTCGACTCCGGGTTGGCCTCGGTCGTGACCTCGGCGTCCGCGGCCAGGGTGAACTCGGCGCGGATCGCGTCGAGCACCGCGGCCAGCCCGGCCCCGCCCAGCAGCGACGGGGTCCCGCCGCCGACGAACACCGTGTCGACCGCCGGACCGGACAGCCGCCGCGCGGCCAGCGCCAACTCCACCCGCACCGCCTCGAGCCAGCCCTGCGGCGTCGCACCCCCGAGTTCGCCCGGCGTGTAGGTGTTGAAGTCGCAGTAACCGCAGCGCGTCGCGCAGAACGGCACATGCACGTAGATGCCGAACGACCCACCGCGAGTCAGCTCGAACTCGGGCGAGGAGGCCTGCAGCGCCCGCATCGTCATGATCGCCAGTGTCCCAGACGATGGGTTTCGTTCACCGCGAGCGGAAATCTGGCCTGATTGGGAGGTCGCGGGTGGTTCATGGCAGAATGGCCGCGTGACCGCCGTACGCAGCTTGACCCACCGAGTTTCTCTGGTGGCGCGTCGGCATGTCGATTTCAAGCGCGTTTGTACCTGTTCTTGTCTGCCGTAACGCGCTGACTTCGGAAGCCCTGCCCACCTGTACGTACAGCTGGCCACCGGACCTGCGCTGCCGGAACAGCCACCGGTAGATGTGCGCACACCGATCGCCAGCTCCTTGATATGAGGAGCATCAATTGACCGAGATCACCGAAGCCCCGCAGAAGGCTGCGGCCCGGCCCGCCAAAAAGCCCCGCTCCGAGGGGCAGTGGGCGCTGGGCGAACGCGATCCGCTGAACCACAACGAGCAGTTCAAGCTCGACGACGACGCGCTGAACGTGCGCGACCGCATCATCAACGTCTACTCCAAGCAGGGCTTTTCGAGCATCGCCAAGGACGACCTGCGCGGCCGGTTCCGCTGGATGGGCCTCTACACCCAGCGCACCGAGGGCTACGACGGCACCTGGACCGGCGACGACAACGCCGACCTGCTGGAAGCCGAGTACTTCATGATGCGGGTGCGCACCGACGGGGCCGCCATGTCCGCGGCCGCGCTGCGCACCCTCGGCCAGATCTCCATCGACTTCTGCCGCGAGAGCGCCGACATCACCGACCGCGGCAACCTGCAGTATCACTGGCTGCGCATCGAGGACGTGCCGGAGGTCTGGCGTCGCCTGGCCGAGCACAACCTGCAGACCATGGAGGCCTGCGGCGACTGCCCGCGCGGCATGCTGGGCTCCCCGCTGGCCGGCGATTCCCTCGACGAGGTGATCGACGGCACCCCCGCGCTCGACGAGATCGTGCGCCGCTACATCGGCAACCCGGCGTTCTCGAACCTGCCGCGCAAGTACAAGACCGCGATCTCGGGCCTGCAGGACGTCGCCCATGAGATCAACGACGTGTCGTTCATCGGCGTGCACCACCCCGAGCACGGCCCCGGCTTCGACCTGTGGGTCGGCGGCGGGCTGTCGACCAACCCGATGCTGGCCCAGCGCCTCGGCGCCTGGGTCCCGCTGGACGAGGTCGCCGACGTCTGGGAGGGCGTCACCTCGGTGTTCCGCGATTACGGCTACCGCCGGCTGCGGTCCAAGGCCCGGCTGAAGTTCCTGATCAAGGACTGGGGCACCGAGAAGTTCCGGAAGGTGCTCGAGGAGGAGTACCTCAAGCGGCCGCTGATCGACGGGCCCGCGCCCGAGCCGGTCAAGCACACCGTCGACCACGTCGGCGTGCAGCGCACCAAGAACGGCCTGAACGCCGTGGGTGTGGCGCCGATCGCGGGCCGGGTCACCGGCACGCTGCTGACCCAGGTCGCCGACCTGGCCGCCGCGGCGGGCTCCGACCGCATCCGCTTCACCCCGTACCAGAAGCTGATCATCCTCGACGTCGCCGACGACAAACTCGACGCGCTGCGGGACGGCCTGGACGCGCTGGGTCTGGAGACCCGCCCGTCGCATTGGCGCAAGAACCTGATGGCCTGCACCGGCATCGAGTACTGCAAGCTCAGCTTCGCCGACACCCGCGGGCGCGCCCAGCATCTGGTGCCCGAACTCGAGCGCCGCCTCGAGGACCTCAACACCCAGCTGGACGTTCCCGTCACGGTGAACATCAACGGCTGCCCCAACTCGTGCGCCCGCATCCAGGTCGCCGACATCGGCTTCAAGGGGCAGATGGTCGACGACGGCGACGGCCCCGAGGAGGGCTTCCAGGTGCACCTGGGCGGCGCGCTGGGGCTCGACAGTGGCTTCGGCCGCAAGCTGCGCGGCCACAAGGTGCTGGCCAGCGAGCTCGGTGACTACATCGAGCGGGTGGTGCGCAACTTCGTGAAACAACGCGGCAGCCAAGAGCGTTTCGCAGAGTGGGCCGTTCGGGCCGACGATGACGATTTGAAGTGAGACGCTGATGACTGTTGAGGCAAACCACACCACGGAAAGTGAACTGCGGGAGCTTGCCGCCCGCGGGGCCGCGGAACTGGAGGGCGCCGGCGCCGAGGAGTTGTTGCGCTGGACCGACGAGCATTTCGCGGGCCACTACGTGGTGGCGTCGAACATGCAGGACGCGGTGCTGGTGGAGATGGCGGCCAAGGTGCGGCCCGGGGTCGACGTGCTGTTCCTCGACACCGGCTACCACTTCGCCGAGACCATCGGCACCCGCGATGCCGCGGAGCTGGTCTACGACGTCAAGATCGTCAACGTCACGCCCGAGCACACCGTCGCCGAGCAGGACGAACTGCACGGCAAGGACCTGTTCGCGCGCGACGCCGCCGCGTGCTGCCGGATGCGCAAGGTGGAGCCGCTGTCGAAGGCGCTGTCCAGCTACTCGGCGTGGGTGACCGGCATCCGCCGGGTTGAGGCGCCGACGCGCGCCAACGCCCCGCTGATCTCGTTCGACGAGGCGTTCGGCCTGGTGAAGATCAACCCGATCGCCGCCTGGTCCGACGAGCAGATGCAGGACTACATCGAGGCCAACGGCATTCTGGTGAACACCCTGGTCGACGAGGGCTACCCGTCGATCGGTTGCGCACCGTGCACCGCCAAGCCCGCGCCGGGTGAAGATCCGCGCAGCGGACGCTGGCAGGGGCAGGCCAAGACCGAATGCGGACTGCACGCTTCGTGACCTGGTCCCCCACCCTTGTCCTGACCGCCCACGGCAGCGCCGATCCGCGCTCGCCGGCGGTGACGCACGCCGTGGCGGGCCGGATCCGTCGGCTGCGCCCCGAACTCGATGTGCGGGTGGCGTTCTGCGAGCAGAACGCGCCGAACCTGCGCGACGTGCTCGTCTCGCTGGACCGGCCCGCGGTGGTGTCGCCGCTGCTGCTGGCCGACGCCTTCCACGCGCGGGTGGACATCCCGGAGATGATCGACGCCGCCGGCGCCGACGTGCTGCAGGCCCCGGTGCTCGGCGAGGACCCGGCGTTGCTGACGGTGCTGCGCCAGCGGCTCAGCGAGGCCGGGGTATCCGGCGACGACGACGAGATCGGCGTGATGGTGGTGTCGGTGGGCTCGTCCAACGACCTGGCGAACGCCCGGACGGCGACGGTGGCCAAGATGCTGCTCGCCGGAACCCGTTGGGCCGGAGCGCGTACCGCCTTCGCCGCGGGCCCGAACCCGAACCTGGCCGAGGTCGCGCTGCGGCTGCGGACCGCGGGTGCGCGCCGCGTGGTGATCGCGCCCTGGTTCCTGGCGCACGGCCGCATCACCGACCGCATCCTCGATTACGCTGCGGGCCAAGGGATTACCGTGGCCGAGCCGCTGGGCTCGCACAACCTGGTCGCGGCCACGGTGCTGGATCGCTACGACGCGGCCCTGGATCAGCGGGTCGCGGCCTGACTCAGCTCGGCAGGCTCACGGCCTGCGCGGGCGCGGTCTGGGCGTCGCCCGCAATCGGGGGCACGCGGGTGGCCCGGACGTACACCGTGTCGCCGGCCGCGAGATTCAACGCCTCGGCGTCGCCGCGGGTGATCTGCGCGGTGAAGGGCGCGCCGTTGACCGCGCTGGTCAGCTCCACACGCACCTCGAAGCCGAGCACCACGATCCGGTCGATCGTGGCCTTGGTGACGCCTGCGGCCTCCGCGCTATCGTCGACCGCGACGGCCATGTCCGGGTTCAGCCCGACGCGAATGTCATGCGGGCGCACCAGGATTCCGTTCAGCGAAGAAACCGTGCCCAGGAACGACATGACGAACGCGTTGGCGGGCTGGTCGTAGACCTCGGTGGGCGAGCCCACCTGCTCGACGCGGCCCTTGTTGAGCACAGCGATGCGGTCGGCGACGTCGAGCGCCTCGGCCTGATCGTGGGTGACCAGCACGGTGGTGACGTGCACCGTGTCGTGCAGCCGCCGCAGCCAGGTCCGCAGGTCATCGCGCACCTTGGCGTCCAGCGCGCCGAACGGCTCGTCGAGCAGCAGCACCTCCGGGTCGACGGCCAGCGCGCGGGCCAGGGCCATCCGCTGCCGCTGTCCGCCGGAGAGCTGATTCGGATAGCGGTTCTGGAACCCGGCCAACCCGACGACCTCGAGCAGGTTGTCGACCCGCTCCTTGATCTCGGCCTTGGGCTTCTTGCGGATCTTGAGCCCGAAGGCCACGTTGTCGCGCACCGACAGATGCTTGAACGCCGCGTAATGCTGGAAGACGAACCCGATCCCGCGCTTCTGCGGGGGGATCCGGGTGACGTCGCGACCGTTGATGGTGATCGACCCGGTGTCGGGCTCGTCGAGGCCGGCGATGGCGCGCAGCAGCGTCGACTTGCCCGAGCCGCTGGGCCCCAGCAGTGCGGTCAGCGAGCCGGTGGGCACCACGAAGTCGACGTTGTCCAGGGCGGTGAAACTCCCGTAGCGCTTGTTGGCGCCCACTACCGAAATGGCGTTCTCGGTCATCGGATGGGTCTCCTTGCTCAATCTTCGGTCTGGACTCGGGAGCGCTGCGAGTCGAACAGGATCTGCGCGACGAGCACGATCAACGCCACCGCCATCAACACGATCGAAATGGTGTAGGCGCCGTAGGGGTTCCCCAGGACGTAGCGGTCGTGCACCAGCAGCGTTAGGGTCTGCGATTGGCCGGGCAGGTTCGACGACACCATCAGCACGGCGCCGAACTCTCCGAGGGTGCGGGCCACCGTGAGGACCACGCCGTAGGTCAGGCCCCAGCGGATCGAGGGCAGGGTGATCCGCCAGAAGGTCTGCCACCAGCCGGCGCCCAGCATGGCCGCGGCCTCTTCCTGATCGGTGCCCACCTCGTGCAGCACCGGTTCCACCTCGCGGATGACGAACGGGATGGTGACGAACAGGCTGGCCAGCACGATGCCGGGGAACCCGAAGATGATCTTCAGCCCCAGACTGTTCTCCACGAACCCGAACAGGCCGGCACTGCCCCACAGCACGATCAGCGCGACACCGACCACCACCGGCGACACCGCGAACGGCAGGTCGATGATCGCCTGCAGCGCACTCTTGCCACGGAAGCGCTTGCGGGCCAGCACAATTGCCGTCGGTACACCGAAGATGACGTTCAGCGGCACCACGATCGCCACCACCAGCAGCGACAGCTGCAGCGCCGACTGCGCGGCCGGGGTGGTGATCGAAGCCCAGAATTCGCCGATCCCGGGCGCGAAGGCGCGCCACAGGATGGCTCCCAGCGGAACCACCAGCAGCGCAAAGATGTACACCGAGGCGACCAGGCGCAGCGCCAACTGAGCGGGCTTGGACAGCGTCATCCGACCGTCGCCTCCCGCCGCGCGGCCCGCGCCCCGAGGTAGCGCAGCACGAACAGCACCGCGAACGAGATCACCAGCAGCACGATCGAGATGGCCGCCGCACCCACCGGGTCGTCGTTCTCGATCAGCGTGCGGATCCACTGGGAGGAGACCTCGGTCTTGCCCGGGATGGCCCCGCCGATCAGCACGATCGACCCGAACTCGCCGATGGCCCGCGAGAACGCCAGGCCCGCACCGGAAAGCAGCGCCGGCGCCAGCGCGGGCAGGATCACCCGGACGAAGATCGTCAGGTTGTTCGCGCCCAGCGAGGCCGCGGCATCCTCGACCTCGCGGTCCAGTTCCAGCAACACCGGTTGCACCGCGCGCACCACGAACGGCAACGTGACGAAGGCCAGGGCCAGGCCGACACCCCAGGCGGTGTGCTGGATGTGGATGCCCGCGGGGCTGCCGGGACCGTAGAGCGACAGCAGCACCAGGCTGGCCACGATCGTCGGCAACGCGAACGGCAGGTCGATGATCGCGTCGACGGCGCGTTTGAGCGGGAAGTCGTCGCGCACCAGCACCCAGGCGATCAGCAAGCCGAAGACCGCGTTGACCACCGTCACGATCACCGAGATCGTCAGGGTGACCCGGAACGACGCCAGCGCCGACGGGGTGGTGACCGCCGACCAGAACGCGTCCCAGCCGCCCTGGGCCGACGTCCACAAGATCGCGGCCAGCGGCAGCAGGACGATCAGCGACAGCCACAGCACCGCGACGCCGATCTGCAGCGATCCGCGATCGCGGCGCCCCGGCAACCGAAGCCCCCGCCCGGCCGCCGCGGCGGCCGGTTCGGGGTCGACGAGAGTACTCATCCGCGATCCGCTAGCGCTACTCGCTGCCCGGTCATCCCGTGGCCTGCTTGTAGATCTGGGTGATGGTGCCGTGGTCCTTGTCGAACAGCTTGGCGTCCACCTCGCCCCAGCCGCCGAGATCGTCGATGGTCCACAGCTTCTCGGGGGCCGGGAACTTCTCGGCGAACTCCTCGGCCACCGCCGGGTCGACGGGACGGAAACCGGCTTCGGCCCACACCCGCTGCGCCTCGGGGGTGAACTGGAAGTTCACGAACTGCCGGGCCTTCTCGACGTGCTTGCTGGTGTTGACCACGGCGACCGGGTTCTCGATCTTGAAGGTCTGCGCCGGGTTGACGTACTCCAGATCGAAGTTCAGCGCCTCGTTCTCGTAAGCCAACAGCACATCGCCGGTGCCCTGCCGGAACACGTCGGTGGCCTCGCGACCCGACCCCGGGCGCAGCTTCACGTGCTCCTTGACCAGTTCTTCGACGAAAGCGATGCCGGCCTCATGGTCCTCGCCGCCGTTGCTCTTCGCCGCGTACGGAGCCAGCAGATTCCACTTGGCGGACCCGGAACTCAGCGGGCTGGGGGTGATCACCTCGATGTCGTCGCGCAGCAGGTCGTCCCAGGTCTGGATGTTCTTCGGGTTGCCCTCGCGCACCGCAAAGGTCACCAGCGAACCGAACGGCACCCCCTTGTGAGCGCTGCTGTTCCAGTCCTCGTCGACCAGGCCGGCCTTGACCAACCGGGTGATGTCGGGCTCGACGGAGAAGTTGACGAGGTCGGCCGGCTTGCCGGACTCCACGCCGCGGGACTGATCCCCAGAGGCGCCGTAGGACGCCGTCACCCCGACTCCCTCGCCCTCGGGGGTGGCCGCGAACGCCGGGCCCACCTTCGACCAGCCCGGCTCCGGGACCGCGTAGGCCACGAGCGTGAGCGTGGTGTCGGCGTCGGGAGCCGCGCCCTCGCCGGCGACATCGCTGGCACCGCCGCCGCAGGCCGCGACCAGGGTGGTCGTCAGGGCCAACGCGGCCAGCGCACCGAGGCGCTTGGACGACGTGATGACATTGCGCATAAAACGGCCTTTCCTCATAACGGACTTTAGGGAAAAAGAATCCCGCCCAAACGGAAAGACGATGGCTCAGTACTCGAGGCTACGACGCAGCTCGCACCGACGCCAGACCGCAGACGGGCTGGTGATCAGCGACAACAGCAGACATCGGCGACAGCAGAAAAACCCACGGCAATGAGGGCCAAGACATGGCCGCCCTTGTTGCCGGTCGCTGTGCGCATGGCGGGAAGCGTAACAGAAACGCCCCGGTTCGCCCGGCGCGGGACCGACTGATCAGCGCGTCAGCAGCCACATCACGACGACGAACACCACCAGCAGCACCAACGCCAAGGTCACCCGTGATCGCGGCATGGATTTCACTTCCCGTCCCCGTCGGCTTGTCGACCGCCCCGAACGGCGGCGGTGAGGCGGTTGCTCACCCGGATGGTGTTCCCCAGCGCGGCGTCGAGCAGCAAGGCGATGCCGTAGGCCAAGGCGAGCACGACGGGCATCACCACCAGCGTCTGCAGCACGAAGTCCAGGCCGGACAGCCACAGCTCGACGCCGTCCCACCAACTCAGAAACCCGTCCATCGCCACCACCCTACGAGCACCGGCCGGCCACGCCCGCCCAGCCCGGGTGCAAGACCGGCGAAAGTGGACGCCGGCAGCGTCGAGAGCCGATGATGTGCCAATGGCAATTGACACCGGGACCAACCAGAGCCCCCCTTTCACTGCCACCGCGCCCGTGCCCTACGTGCCGTCGGGTCCGCTGCGCAACGCGTTCCCGCCGATCGCCGACTACGGGTTTCTGTCGGACTGCGAGAACACCTGCCTGATCAGCTCGGCCGGCTCGGTGGAATGGCTGTGCGTGCCGCGGCCGGACTCGCCCAGCGTCTTCGGCGCCATCCTGGACCGCGGCGCCGGCCATTTCCGGCTCGGCCCCTACGGGGTATCGGTGCCCTCGGCGCGGCGCTACCTGCCCGGCAGCCTTATCCTCGAGACCACCTGGCAAACCCACACCGGCTGGCTGATCGTGCGCGAGGCCCTGGTGATGGGCCCGTGGCACGACATCGAGTCGCGGTCGCGCACGCATCGCCGCACCCCGATGGACTGGGATGCCGAACACATCCTGCTGCGCACCGTGCGCTGCGTGTCCGGCACGGTCGAGTTGGTGATGAACTGCGAGCCCTCGTTCGATTACCACCGCATCCCCGCCACCTGGGAGTACTCCGCGGCCGCCTACGGCGAGGCCATCGCCCGGGCCAGCCGGGACGCCGATGCGCATCCGACGCTGCGGCTGACCACCAACCTGCGGCTGGGCCTCGAAGGCCATCAGGCCCGGGCGCGCACCCGGCTGACCGAGGGCGACAACGTGTTCGTCGCGCTGAGTTGGTCCAAGCATCCGGCGCCGCAGACCTACGAAGAAGCCGCCGAGAAGATGTGGAAGACCAGCGAGGCCTGGCGGCAGTGGATCAACATCGGCGACTTCCCCGACCATCCGTGGCGGTCCTATCTGCAGCGCAGCGCCCTGACGCTGAAGGGGCTGACCTACTCCCCGACCGGCGCGCTGCTGGCGGCGAGCACCACGTCGCTGCCGGAAACGCCGCAGGGCGAACGCAATTGGGACTACCGCTACGCGTGGGTGCGGGACTCGACGTTCGCGCTGTGGGGGCTCTACACCCTGGGCCTGGACCGCGAGGCCGACGACTTCTTCTCGTTCATCGCCGACGTCTCCGGCGCCAACAACGGCGAACGGCATCCGCTGCAGGTGATGTACGGCGTCGGCGGGGAGCGCAGCCTGGTCGAGGACGAACTGCACCACCTGTCCGGCTACGACAACGCACGGCCGGTGCGGATCGGCAACGGCGCCTACAACCAGATGCAGCACGACATCTGGGGCACCATGCTCGACTCGGTGTACCTGCACACCAAGTCCCGCGAGCAGATTCCCGAGACGCTGTGGCCGGTGCTCAAGAAGCAGGTCGAGGAGGCCATCAAGCACTGGCGCGAACCGGACCGCGGGATCTGGGAGGTGCGCGGCGAACCGCAGCACTTCACCTCCAGCAAGATCATGTGCTGGGTGGCGCTGGACCGCGGCTCCAAGCTCGCCGAACTCCAGGGCGAGAAGAGCTACGCCCAGCAGTGGCGCGCCATCGCCGAGGAGATCAAGGACGACGTGCTGCGCCACGGGGTCGACGAGCGCGGCGTGCTCACCCAGCGCTACGGCGATCCGGCGCTGGACGCCTCGCTGCTGCTGGCGGTGCTGACCCGGTTCCTGCCGCCGGACGACCCCCGAATCCGCGCCACCGTGCTGGCCATCGCCGAGGAGTTGACCCACGACGGGCTGGTGCTGCGGTACCGCGTCGAGGAGACCGACGACGGGCTGACGGGCGAGGAGGGCACCTTCACCATCTGTTCGTTCTGGCTGGTGTCGGCCCTGGTCGAGATCGGCGAGATCCACCGCGCCCGGCATCTGTGCGAGCGGCTGCTCTCGTTCGCCAGCCCGCTGCACCTCTACGCCGAGGAGATCGAACCCCGCACCGGGCGGCACCTGGGCAACTTCCCGCAGGCGTTCACCCACCTGGCGTTGATCAACGCCGTCGTGCACGTGATCCGCGCCGAGGAGGAGGCCGACAGCTCCGGGGTGTTCGTGCCCGCCAACGCGCCGATCTAGCGCCGGTTGATCCAGCTCAGCGCACGTAGGCGGCCAGGTTCTCGCCGAGTTCGTCGAACAGCGCCTGGTTCAGGTTGAACGCCACC
Source organism: Mycolicibacterium chitae (assembly GCF_900637205.1). Lineage (NCBI taxonomy): Bacteria > Bacillati > Actinomycetota > Actinomycetes > Mycobacteriales > Mycobacteriaceae > Mycobacterium > Mycolicibacterium chitae. The sequence goes on along the minus strand of NZ_LR134355.1, from coordinate 1,690,800 downwards.
TTCACCTCGTCGACTACGCGCGCCTTGTCGGCGGGGCTGAGGTCGAGCTCGTCGAGGCGGGTGCGGTAGGCGTCCTTGTACGGCTTGGGCTTGGCGATGTCGGGGAACGCGTAGAACGCCGTACCGGCACCGTCGAGGTCGAAGCTGCGCTCCAGGATCCGGCCGATCGCCTGCCCGCCGGACAGATCGCCCAGGTAGCGGGTGTAGTGGTGGGCCAGCAGGTCGCCGCCCCAGTCGCGGCTGCGCAACCGCTCGGCGTACTCGGTGGCCGCGGGGCTGTCGGTGTCGTACGGCGCGCCGGGCGCCCAGTGGTCGAGGTCGGCTTCCAGCGCGGCGCGGCGCTCCACCGCCGGGTCGTAGACGGCGGCCACCGCGGGGTCGCTGCGCCGCGCTGAGATCGCGTCCTCGAGGGCCACGTAGACCGTGTGCAGCCGCTGCAGGTAGGCGGTGTAACCCGCCGCGTTGATCCGGCCGGCCAGCAGTTCCACGGTGAAATCCGAGTTCTCCGCGGCATCGTGCTCGGCCTCCGAACCCTCCCGCATCGCGGTGGACAGCTGCTGTTCGGCCAGTGCGGTGCTCGTCATCGACACTCCCTTGTGCGGTTGGACGCCTGCGGACCACCCTAGGTGGCGCCGGCCGGTTCGTCGCCCGCTCTTACAGCGGCAGGCCGTCGCGCTCGGCGTCGGCGCGGTAGCGCTCCACCCACTCGTCGGAGCGCTGGTCGGCCTGGCGTTCCAGCACGGGGGGCGGCGCCAGCCCGGGATCCTCGCCGAGCGCCTCGAGCACGGTGCCGACGGTCTGGGTCAGGTTGCGCCACAGCACCGGATACGGCACCTCGATGGGATGCACGTCCTCCTCGACGAACCAGTTGCGCCAACCGTCATCCTGGGCGCGCAGCATCGTCACCACGTGCGCGATGGCCCCGGCGTGGTACTCGGCGCGCGCGTCGCGGACCGGGTCGGGCCGCCCACGCCAGACCCGGGTCTGCACCGCCCGCCAGAACGAGACGGCCTGGGACACCACGTCGGGCCGGTAGACGTGGACCAGCACGGGGTCGGAGCCGACGACGTCGCGGATGGCAGCCAGCAGGCCCTCCCCGGAGCGGTCCGGCAGGTTCTTGGCGCGCTGCAACAGCAGCGGGACCTGGTTCCACATCAGCTTGCCGCCCCAGGTCCCGTTGGGGGTGCGGCCGACCGTGCGGATGTAGTCGCGCCAGATCTCGGCCGGCGCCAGATCCGGCGTCCCCTCGACGAGCGGGTCCAGCAGCGTCAGGATCGTGGGGTCCTCGATATCGGCGAACCACTCGCGCGGCTGCGGGGACATGCTGGTGTGCGGCAGGTACTGGAAGAACTCCTGCGGTTCGCCGGCCACCCCGGTGGCCCGCAGCGATTCCACCAGCAGCGTGCTGCCGCTGCGCTGGGAGGCCAGAACGAGGTACGCCGTCGGTGTCTCGGACATTCGCGAGAGCCTAGTAGCAATTCAATCGGGCCGCGCACCTCCGTGATTTTGTTCAGTCCGAAGGTAACTCTTGTTCGGCCTGCGGTTTCATGCCTCTTTCCGAGGACGCGGCCGACCGACTCGGATAGGGAATGCCCTTGATGTGCGCATAAGTGCGGGTATAGCGGTCCGATATCCGGGTGCCGGCGAACTCCGACGGAATGACGTCGTTGGTCTCTTCGCGCCACTCGTTGAGGCGCAGCGCGAATTCCTGCGCGACCGATTCCATTTTCTGGCTGTCCGCACTGGTCAGCAAGTTGTTCAGTTCACGCGGGTCGGCGCGCAAATCGTAGAGTTCGCGGCGGGGCCGGGGGCCGTCGATCTGACCGGCCAACGCCCGACCCGGGGCACTGTCCTCGATGTCCCACGGCAAGTCCAGGACCGGCCGGTCCGCGTAATTCTCGATGTAGCTGTAATCCTTGGTGCGAATGGCCCGAATGGGGTCGAATGAATCGTGGTAAGTCTTGCTCGTATACACCGCCGAGCGCATTTCTTCGGCATTCTCCAGCAAATTTGCGGCTTGGGAAATTCCCTCCACCTCCGCGGGCACCTCGACGCCGAGGACATCGAGCAGCGTGGGCAACAGATCCACCCCGCTGAAGAGTTCGTCACAGACCCGCGGCGCCACCTTCCGGGCCCGCGGCGGGCGGACGATCAGCGCGATCCCCGTGCCCGCGTCGTAGAGCGTGGACTTCGCCCGCGGCAGGGCCGGGCCGTGATCGGTGACGAAGACCACCCAGGTGTTCTCGTCGAGTCCGGTGTCGGCCAGCGTGTCGAGCAGTTGCCCGACCGCCGCGTCGGCCACGGTGATCGACCCGTAAAAATCAGCGAGATCCTGACGCACCTCCGGGGTATCGGGCAGATAGTCCGGGACCCGTACCGCCGACGGATCGGCCGGTTCGTAGCGGTCGTGAGGATAGGGCCGGTGGGTCTCGAAGAATCCCGCCGTCAACAGGAAGGGTTGCGCTGGGGGGCGGCGCAGCCACTCGACGGCGCGTTCGACGACGTATTCGCAGTACGAATTGGACACGTCGAACTCGTCGAAGCCCAGCCTCGACGGGAAGCTCGACTCGTGCTGCATACCGAAAAGAGCGGTGTGCCAGCCGGATTCGGAAAGCAGCGCGGGCAGCGTCCGGACCCCGGACCGGTACTCCCAACCGTGGTGGGCCAACCCGACCAGGCCGTTGCTGTGCGGATGGCGGCCGGTGAACAACGATCCCCGCGACGGCGAGCACAACGGTGCGGTGGCATGAGCCCGGGTGAACAGCACGCCTTCGCCGGCCAGCGCGTCCAGACAGGGACTGTGCACGCCGGGGTTTCCGTAAACACCCAGGTAGCGGCCCAGATCGTGCCAATGTACGAGGAGAACGTTCTCGTTGGCGGTCACAATCCCACCTTGCCTGATGGCCTCGGGATGCGCGCTGGTGGGCTGCGTTGCCGACAGGTTCACCGGCACCCGCTAGTCTCGATCTGACGAATCTGAGCTGCATCAGAAGGGCGGTCATGGGCACTATCTACAACGACGTCAGCGAATTGGTCGGGCGCACGCCGCTCGTCCGACTCAACCGCCTCACCGAAGGCCTCGGTGCGCAGGTGCTGGCCAAGCTCGAGTTCTACAACCCGGCCAATAGTGTCAAGGACCGCATCGGTGTCGCCATCATCGACGCGGCCGAGGCCGCGGGCGCGCTGCGTCCAGGCGGCACCATCGTCGAGGCCACCAGCGGCAACACCGGGATCGCGCTGGCCATGGTCGGTGCCGCCCGCGGTTACCGGGTCATCCTGACCATGCCCGACACCATGTCCACCGAGCGTCGCGTGATGCTGCGCGCCTTCGGCGCCGAGATCGTCCTGACCCCGGGATCGGAGGGGATGGCCGGCGCCGTGGCGCGCGCCAAGCAGATCATCTCCGAGACCGAGAACGCGGTGGCCGCAGACCAATTCGCCAACCCCGCCAACCCGGAGATCCACGAGCGCACCACCGGTGCGGAGGTCTGGACCGACACCGACGGCGCCGTCGACATCTTCGTCGCGGGCATCGGCACCGGCGGCACCCTGACCGGTGCGGGCCGCTACCTCAAGGCGCGCAAGCCCGAGGTCAAGATCGTCGGCGTGGAACCGCTGGACTCCCCCATCCTCAACGGTGGCGACCCCGGTCCGCACAAGATCCAGGGCATCGGCGCCAACTTCATCCCCGAGGTGCTCGACCGCGGTGTCTACGACGAGATCATCGACGCCACCTTCGAGGACTCGATCCGGATCGCCCGCGCACTGGGCACCGACGAGGGCATCCTGGGCGGGATCTCGGCGGGCGCAAACGTCTGGGCCGCACTCGAATTGGCCAAACGCCCGGAGAACGCGGGCAAGCAGATCGTGGTCATCATCCCCGACTTCGGCGAGCGCTACGTGTCGACTCCGCTGTTCGAACACATCCGGGACTGAGGACCTATGGCGCTGTTGGCCACGCTGCGTGAGGACCTGCGCAACGCCCGAGCACACGACCCGGCCGCGCGCGGGGACGTGGAGAACGCGCTGGTGTACTCCGGGCTGCACGCCATCTGGGCGCACCGGCTGGCGCATCGGATGTGGGCGCGACCGGCGCTGCGCGGCCCGGCGCGGATCCTCATGCAGGCCGTCCGCGCGTTCACCGGGATCGAGATCCATCCCGGCGCCACCATCGGCCGACGCTTCTTCATCGACCACGGCATGGGCGTGGTGATCGGCGAGACCGCCGAGATCGGTGACGACGTGATGCTCTATCACGGGGTGACCCTCGGTGGCCGCACGCTGCAACAGGTCAAGCGGCATCCCACCATCGGCAACCGGGTCACCATCGGCGCCGGCGCGAAGGTGTTGGGACCGTTGACCATCGGCGACGACAGCGCCGTCGGCGCCAACGCCGTCGTCACCCGGGACGTGCCGGCCGAGTCGATCGCGACCGGCATCCCGGCGGTGGTGCGGCAGCGCTCGGCCAAGGAACGCGAGCAGGCCGTCGACCCGACCAGCTACATCGACCCCGCGATGTACATCTGAGGGCTACTTCTTGGTGGTCTTGTCGCCCGCGGAATCGGTGGACAGCGCGGCCACGAAGGCCTCCTGCGGGACCTCGACCCGACCGATGGTCTTCATCCGCTTCTTGCCCTCCTTCTGCTTCTCGAGCAGCTTGCGCTTACGGCTGATGTCGCCGCCGTAGCACTTGGACAGCACGTCCTTGCGGATGGCCCGGATGTTCTCGCGGGCAATGATCTTCGAGCCGACCGCGGCCTGCACCGGCACCTCGAACTGCTGCCGCGGGATGAGCTCCTTGAGCTTGGTGGTCATCTTGTTGCCATAGGCAAACGCCGAGTCCTTGTGCACGATCGCGCTGAACGCGTCGACGGCCTCACCCTGCAACAGGATGTCGACCTTGACCAGCTGCGACTGCTGCTCGCCGGCCTCCTCGTAGTCCAGGCTGGCGTACCCGCGGGTGCGCGACTTCAACGCGTCGAAGAAATCGAAGATGATCTCCCCCAGCGGCATCGTGTAGCGCAGTTCGACGCGCTCGGGCGACAGGTAGTCCATGCCGCCGAGTTCGCCGCGCCGCGACTGGCACAGCTCCATGATGGAGCCGATGAACTCGCTGGGCGCGATGATGGTGGTCTTGACCACCGGCTCGTAGATCTCGGCCACCTTGCCCTCGGGCCAGTCCGACGGGTTCGTCACCGTCATCTCGGTGCCGTCGTCCTTGCGGACCCGGTAGACCACGTTGGGCGAGGTGGAGATCAGGTCGAGGTCGAACTCGCGCTCCAGCCGCTCGCGGGTGATCTCCATGTGCAGCAGGCCCAGGAAACCGCACCGGAAACCGAAGCCCAGCGCCACCGAGGTCTCCGGCTCCCACGTCAGCGCCGCGTCGTTGAGCTGCAGCTTCTCCAGCGCGTCGCGCAGGTTCGGGTAATCCGAGCCGTCCACCGGATACAGCCCGGAGTACACCATCGGCTTGGGTTCGCGGTAGCCGGTCAGCGGCTCCTCGGCGCCCTTGCGGGCGGTGGTGACGGTGTCACCGACCTTGGACTGGCGGACGTCCTTCACGCCGGTGATCAGGTAGCCGACCTCGCCGACGCCGAGGCCGTCGCTGGCCTTGGGCTCGGGCGAGACGATGCCCACCTCGAGCAGTTCGTGGGTGGCCCCGGTGGACATCATCGCGATGCGCTCGCGCGGCATGATCTTGCCGTCGACCACGCGGACGTAGGTGACCACGCCGCGGTAGATGTCGTAGACCGAGTCGAAGATCATCGCCCGGGCCGGAGCGTCGGCGTTGCCCTGCGGCGCCGGCACCTGCCGCACCACCTCGTCGAGCAGCTCGGTCACGCCCATCCCGGTCTTGCCCGAGACCCGCAGCACGTCGTCGGGTTCGCAGCCGATGATGTGGGCGATCTCGCCGGCGTAGCGGTCCGGGTCCGCGGCGGGCAGGTCGATCTTGTTGAGCACCGGGATGATGGTCAGGTCCCGGTCCAGCGCCAGGTACAAGTTGGCCAGCGTCTGCGCCTCGATGCCCTGGGCCGCATCGACCAGCAGCACCGCACCCTCGCAGGCCTCCAGCGCGCGCGACACCTCGTAGGTGAAGTCGACGTGGCCGGGCGTGTCGATCAGGTGCAGCACGAACTCCTCGTCGCCGACGCGCCACGGCAGCCGGACGTTCTGTGCCTTGATGGTGATCCCGCGCTCGCGCTCGATGTCCATCCGGTCCAGGTACTGGGCACGCATCGAACGGTCGTCGACCACGCCGGTGAGCTGCAACATCCGGTCGGCCAGGGTGGACTTCCCGTGGTCGATGTGGGCGATGATGCAGAAATTCCGAATCTGCGCCGGCGCAGTGAACGTCTTGTCGGCGAAGCTGCTGATGGAAATCTCCTGGTAGGTCGGCCTGTCAGGCGCGATGGGACGTGTCCAGAGTAGCCAGCGAACGACCTCGGCTCACAATCGAGCGTGTCCGGGAGCGCTTATGCTTCAGCTATGGCGTCGCAATGGAGGCCGCTGCAGCAGGTTCTGAAGGTCACCGAGCATCTGGTGTTCAACGAGGCACCGAAATTGATCCGCAATCTGCAGAACCCGCAGGCCGTGCAGCGCGGTATCCAGCAGGGTCTTCAGCAGGGGCTGAAGATCGGCGTCGACGCGCTGGTCGGGGCCACGGTCGCCCCACCCGCGGCCATCACCACGGGCCGGCCGGTCACCCACACCATCGTGCCGACGGCCCACCGGGCGCGCCGGATCTCGTATGCCCCCGACCTCGACGGTCAGGCCGATCCGGGCGAGATCGTCTGGACCTGGGTGGTCTACGAGGACGACCCGAGCCGCGGCAAGGACCGTCCGGTGCTGGTGGTCGGCCGGGACCGCAAGGTCCTGCTCGGCCTGATGCTGTCCAGTCAGCAGCACCACGCCGACGACCGGCACTGGGTCGGGATCGGCGCGGGCCCCTGGGACGGTGAGGGCCGGCCGAGCTGGGTGCGGCTGGACCGGGTGCTCGACGTCCCCGAGGAGGGCATCCGCCGCGAGGGCGCCATCCTGGACCGCACCAAGTTCGATATCGTCGCGACGCGGCTGCGCGCGGAGTACTCCTGGAGCTGACGCGGTTGCCTGCGACTGATCAGCGCGGCTCGCGCCACATCTGCCACATCGTCGGGCCGTCGTCGGGCAGGGGGATCTCGCCGGTCACCTCGAACCCGAACCGCTGGTAGTAGGGCAGGTTGTCGGGGTTGCTGGACTCCAGATAGGCCGGGGCGAACTCGGCATCGACACGGTCCAGGCGCGATTTCATCAGCGCGTGGCCGTAGCCGCCGCCGCGGAAGGTGGGGTCGCTGCCGATCACGCCCAAATACCAGTGCGGCTCCTCGGGATGATGCTTCTTCATCAGCTCGCTCATCTGTTGCCCGCGCTGGAAGCGCGAACCGAACGCGCTGACGAAGGAGGCCAACATGCGCAGGTCCTGCCAGCCGGACGTCTTCCACTGACCCGGCGGTGTCCACAGCGCGGCCGCCGCGATGTGCGCCCCGTCGGTGGCGACCTCGCACGCGCCGTGCGCCAGGAACTGGTGCCGGGTGATCGTCGCGAACATCTTGGGCAGGACCTTGGCGCGCCGGCCGGCCTCCGGCAGCATCCACGTCATCACCGGATCGTCGAAGAACGCGCGGCCCAGCGTGTGCGCCAGTTCGCGGATGTCGGTCTTTCGGGCGGCCGCGACTTCGGGGGCGGCGTCGGGGGAAAGCACCCGTTCAGCCTGTCATAGCAAAGTCCGAGGGTCAGCCCTGGGTGATGTAGGCCTGCAGCTGTTCCTGCTCGGACTGCAGTTCCTCCAGGCGGGTCTTGACGATGTCGCCAATGCTGACGATCCCGACCAAACGGCCGTCGACCAGCACCGGGATGTGGCGCACCCGATTGGTGGTCATCATCTCGGAAAGCTCGTCGACCGAGGAATCCAGCCCGCAGGTGGCCACCGCGGGGGTCATGATCTGGGCCACCGGCAACTCGAGAATGGCCGGGCCCTTTTCGTAGAGGCGGCGCACCACGTCGCGCTCGGAGACCATGCCGGCGATCACCCCCGCCGAGCCGACGACCACCATGGCGCCGATGTTGGCCTCGGCCAGCCCGGTCAGTAGCTCTCGTACCGACGCCTGCGGGCTCACCGTCGCGACGTCGGCCCCCTTGCTCCTCAGGACATCCGCGATCCGCATCGCAACCTCCACAGCTGTGATCCAGTTCACACCAGACTAGGCGCGATCGTCCGCCCGCGAAAGGTTTCGGCGAACCATTGGGCACGGTGCCGTCACGTCTCGGTGAACGACGGATGCCATTTCGCGAGATTTCCCGCCGCCGCGACGGCGGTGTGAGATACCCAGCGCATGGCCATCGAGATCACCCTGTTGGGCACCGGCAGTCCCATCCCCGACCCGCACCGCGCGGGCCCGGCCACCCTGGTCCGGACCGGCGGTCAGACGCTGCTGGTGGACTGCGGCCGCGGCGTGCTGCAACGCGCGGCGGCGGTGGACGTCGGGGCCAACAACCTCGACGCCCTGCTGCTCACCCATCTGCACAGCGACCACATCACCGACCTGGGTGACGTGATCATCACCCGGTGGGTGACGACTTTCGACGCGCAGGCCGCGCCGTTGCCGATCATCGGCCCGCCCGGCACCGCCGAGGTGGTGCGGGCGACGCTCGAAGCGTTCGGTTTCGACATCGGCTACCGGATCGCGCACCACGACGACCTGACCGAACCGCCCCCGCTGGAGGTGCACGAGTACACCGAGGGCCCGGTGTGGGACCGCGAACCGGTGCGCATCACCGCCGCGCCGACCGATCATCGACCGGTGGAGCCCACGCTGGGATTCCGCGTGGACTGCGAGGGCACCGCGGTGGTGCTCGCCGGCGACACCGTGCCGTGCGCCGGCCTGGATGACCTGAGCGCCGGCGCGGACGCCCTGGTGCACACCGTCATCCGCGAGGACCTGGTGAATCAGATACCGATGCAACGATTCAAGGACATCTGCGACTATCACTCGTCGGTGCAACAGGCGGCGGCCACCGCCGCGCGCGCCGGGGTGGGCACGCTGATCCTCACCCACTACGTCCCGGCGATCGCCCCCGGACAGGAGGAGCAGTGGCGGCAACTGGCGGCCACCGAGTTCGACGGCCGCATCGAACTCGGCGACGACCTGCATCGGGTGCAGGTCGGCTGAGGCCGCCGGTCAGGCCAGCCGGGTGATCTCCACGACGACGTCGAGGTCGGTGGAACCCGCGCCGGAGTAGATACCCTTCAGCGGCGTCACGTCCGAGTAGTCGCGGCCCACCCCGACGCTGATGTACTGCTGGTTGATGCCGGTGTCGTTGGTCGGGTCGTAGTACCACCACTCGCCGGTCCACGCCTGGATCCAGGCGTGGCTCTGCCCGTCGACGGTGTCGCCGACGGCGGCGTCGCGGTGCGGGTGCAGATAACCCGACACGTAGCGCGCCGGAATCCCCATCCCCCGCAACAGGATCAGCGTCAGGTGCGCGAAATCCTGGCACACGCCCTTGCCCTCGCGCAGCGCATCCAGGCCCGAGGAATGCACCCCGGTGGTGCCCGCGACGTAGGTCAGCTCGCCCTGCACCCAGCGCGCCGCCTCGATGACGGCCCCCTGCGGGTCGTGATCCCTGGCGATGCGGCGCCCGACCCGCTCGATGCGCTTGCTCGCCGGCGTGTAGTGGGTGGGGCTGAGCATCTCGTTGTAGCGGTCCGCCACGGCCTCCGAGGCCAGGTCGTCCCAACTCACCGAATTCTGCGGCGCTTCGGGCTGTTCGGTCTCCACCACCGACGACGCGGTGACCTCGAGTTCGGTGTGCGGGGCGTGCAGATCGAACGCCGTGACGGCGGTGCCCCAGTAGTCGACGTAGCGGTAGGACCGGGTGGCCGGCACCGTCTCGACCCGGTTGAGGATCACGTTCTGCCGCTGATCCGACCGCGGCGTCAGCCGCGCCTCGTTGAACGAGGCGGTCACCGCGGACTGGTAGGCATACCCCGTCGCGTGCACCACGCGCAGCCGCCACATCGCTAGATCTCCCCCTCTTCGATCACCAACGCGTCGTGCCCGGCGTCGGTCCAGGCCACCCAGGGTGCGGAGTGGAAGTACTGCAGCGCCAACGCCTCTGACACCTCCGAGCAGGTGCGCTGCAGATCGTCCAGCCCGGATTCCAAGGACTCCAGCAGGACCCCGGGGCGCAGGAACTCCAGCTCGCTGCGGGCGCGGCCCAGCAGCCGCTGCGCCTCGTCGGTGGCCCCGACGCGGTTACGCGTGCGGTGCTGCAGGCCCTCCAGGCTGTGCTCGGCCATCCGCAGCGAGTAGAACACCGACCGCGGGAAAAGCCGGTCCAGCAACAGGAATTCGACCACCCGCCGGGCGTCGAGCACGCCGCGGTAGGTGCGCAGGTAGGCGTCGTGGGCGCCGGCCGAGCGCAGCACCGTGACCCACGCGGGCGAGGACGCGCTCTCCCCGACGCGGGACTGCAGCATGCGCACCGTCATGTCGACGCGCTCGATGGCCCGCCCGAGCACCATGAACCGGTAGCCGTCGTCGCGCGACAGCGTGGAGTCCGCCAGGCCGTCGAACATCGCGGCGCGGCCCTCCACGTAGGCGAGGAATTCGTGCGGCCCGAGCCGCCGCGCGGCGCGCTCCCGCTCGGGCAGCGCGTTGTAGGTGGTGTTGAGGCATTCCCACATCTCGGCGGAGGTGACCTCGCGTGCGCCGCGGGCATTCTCGCGCGCCGCGGTGATCGCGTCGACGATCGAGGAGCCGCCCCCGGCGCCGCGGGAGAACGCCACCAGTTCGGTCAGCGACCACACGTCCAGGGCTTCGTCGGGCGGGTCGATGCCCAGTACCCGCAGCAGCACCCGCGACGTGTGGTCCGGGTCGACGCTGGAGTCCTCGAGCAGCTGATGGATCACCACGTCGAGGATGCGCGCGGTGTCGTCGGCGCGCTCGACGTAGCGTCCGATCCAGTACAGCGATTCGGCGTTGCGGGCCAACATCAGTCGCTCACCGCCTGCTGCTGTTGCTGCTGCTGTTGCTGCTGGTCGCCGGTGACGACGGCCTGCTGTTGCTGCTGCTGTTGTTCGCCGCTCTTGCCGTTCTTCGACGGCCGCTCGGTGGATTTCGGCGCCGGCGCCTTGGCCTCCCCGGGCAGGCTGCGGACCACCTCGGCGGCGGCGAGTTCGCGGTCGGCCGAGGACGCGCGCGACGCCAGCACCCAGGTGTCCTTGGAGCCGCCACCCTGACTGGAGTTGACCACCAGCGAACCCTCCGGCAGCGCCACCCGCGTCAGGCCGCCCGGCAGCACCCAGACCTCGTCGCCGTCGTTGACCGCGAACGGCCGCAGGTCGACGTGCCGCGGGGCCAGGGTGTGGTCGATCTGGGTGGGCACCGTCGAGAGTTGCACGGCGGGTTGGGCGATCCACCCGCGAGGATCGGCTTCGACCTTGCGCCGGATGGTGGCCAGTTCCTTCTCGGAGGCCTCGGGCCCGAACACGATGCCGTACCCGCCGGAACCCTCCACGGGTTTGATGACCAGTTCGTCGATCCGGTCGAGCACCTCCTCGCGCTCGTCGTCGAGCCAACAGCGGAAGGTGTCGACGTTGGCCAGCAGCGGCTTCTCCCCCAGGTAGTAGTCGATGATGGTCGGCACGTAGGTGTAGACCAGCTTGTCGTCGCCGACGCCGTTGCCCACCGCCGAGGAGATCACCACGTTGCCCGCACGCGCGGCGTTGACGATCCCGGCCACGCCCAGCACCGAATCCGGCCGGAAGTGCATCGGGTCCAGGAACTCGTCGTCGATGCGGCGGTAGATGACGTCGACCTGACGTTCCCCCTCGGTGGTGCGCATGTAGACGGTGTTGTCGCGGCAGAACAGGTCGCGGCCCTCGACCAGTTCGACGCCCATCTGCCGGGCCAGCAGCGAATGTTCGAAGTACGCCGAGTTGTAGACCCCGGGCGTGAGCACCACGACGGTGGGATCGGCCACGTTGGTGGGCGCTGCCTTACGCAGCGCGCGCAGCAGGTACGACGCGTAGTCGCCGACCGCGCGGACCCGGTTGGTGGCGAACAGGTTGGGAAAGACCCGCGCCATGGAGCGGCGGTTCTCCATCACGTAGGACACCCCCGACGGGGACCGCAGGTTGTCCTCGAGCACCCGGAAGGTGCCCTGTTCGTCGCGGATCAGGTCGATGCCGGCGACGTGGATCCGGACGCCGTTGGGCGGCACGATGCCCGCGGCCTCCCGGTGGAAGTGGTCGCAGGAGGTCACCAACCGGCGCGGGATCACCCCGTCGCGCAGGATCTGCTGGTCGCCGTAGATGTCGTCGAGGTAGGCCTCCAACGCGGTGACGCGCTGTTTGATGCCGCGTTCCAACCGGGTCCATTCGGCGGCCGAGATCACCCGGGGCACCAGGTCCAGCGGGAACGGGCGCTCCTCGCCGTACAGCGAGAAGGTGATGCCCTGATCGGTGAAGGCCCGGTCCAGCGCCTCGGAGCGCGCCGCCAGTTCGGAGGCGTCCGACGGCGCCAGTTCCTTGTAGATCCCCTTGTACGGTCCGCGGACCGCGCCCTGGGCATCGAACATCTCGTCGAACGCGTCGGCGTAGGTGCCGCGTTCGGTGTAGCCGTCGAAGATGGGCGCGGACTTCTTGGCGGCGCGCGAACTCGTCTTTCGTTTGCTCTGGCCGGACACAGTGCGAACGCTCATCGTTCCCATGCTGCACCACGCGGGTTGTTCAGGCAGGCTGGCTGGGCAATCGGGTCGGCGGATCCGGCACGCTTTGGGGGTTGCCCGGCCGAACTGGTAACCTGAACAATCGCTGCCCGGATCGGGCATCCGGAGATTGCTTCTCCCGAAGACAACCCAGCTCGAGAAATCAGAAGGAACTGACGCGTGGCCAACATCAAGTCGCAGGTAAAGCGCAACCGCACCAACGAGCGCGCCCGTCTGCGCAACCAGTCGGTGAAGTCCTCACTTCGCACGGCTGTCCGCGGGTTCCGTGAGGCCGTCGAGGCCGGCGACAAGGACAAGGCCGCCGAGCTGCTGCTGTCGACCAACCGTCAGCTCGACAAGGCCGCCAGCAAGGGCGTCATCCACAAGAACCAGGCCGCCAACAAGAAGTCGGCGCTGACCCTGGCGCTCAACAAGCTCTGATTCAGTTGTTCCTGGCCAACTCGGCCACCTTCCGCACGGCCGCCTCGAGCGCGTAATCCGCGTCGGCGGCCGCTCCCTTGACGTCCGCGTTCAGCGCCGCCACCAGCTGCAGCGCGCTGGCCACCCGGTCCCGCGACCAGCGCCGGGCCTGCTTCTGCGCCTTCTGGATGCGCCACGGCGGCATGCCGAGCTCTCCCGCCAGCCGGTAGGGATCCCCGGACAGCGGCGCCACCCGCGCGACGGTGTGCACGGCCTCGGCGAGCGCGTCGGCCAGCACCACCCGCGGCTCGCCGGCCAGCATGGCCCAGCGCAGCGCTTCGGCCGCCCCCTCGACGTCGCCCACGATCGCCTTGTCCGCGATGTCGAACCCTTTGACCTCCGCTTTTCCGCTGTGATAGCGGCGCACCGCGGCGGCGTCCACCCGACCGTCGGTGTCGGCGACCAGCTGCGAGCACGCCGAGGCGAGCTCCCGGATATCGGAGCCCACCGCATCCAGCAGCGCGGTCACCGTCTCGTCGCCGACCTTGATTTTCAGGGAACGGAACTCGCCGCGCACGAAGTCGGCGCGTTCGCTGACCTTGGTGATCTTCGCGCACTTGTGCACCCGGGCGCCCAGGTCGCGCAGCCGGGTGGCCAGCGCCTTGGCGCGGCCCCCACCGGAATGCACGACCACCAGTTCGGTGCCCGACGGCAGATCCGCCGCCGCGGCGGCGACCAACTCGACGGCGTCCTTGCCGGCCTCGCCGGCGGCCTCGAGCACCACGATGCGCTCGTCGGCGAACAGTGACGGGCTGAGCAGCTCGGCGAGCTCGCTGGTGCTGACATCTCCGGCGCGCAGCCGGTTGACCGGGATGTCGCCGATCTCCAGGCCCCCGCCACCGGAGCCGACCCGCCCGCGGACCTCCCGGGTGATCGTGGCGACGGCCCGCTCGACGAGCAGTTCTTCGTCACCGAGGACCAGATGCAGACCGGGAACCTGTGCACTCACGCGACGATGGTGCCACATCCCGGCGACGCCGCGAGACCAGCGCTCACAGCAGCCCCGACAGCGCCCACGCGAACGCCACCGCGGCCGCGCAACCCAGCCCGATCCGCGCCCAGCGGCGCCCCCAGCTGAGTGCCACCGCCAGGGTGGCGCCGGCCAGCGCCAGCACGCCGACGGCACCGGAGGGCACCGGGACCGCGGCGTGCGGCACCGCCGAGGTCCAGTGCGCCACCTGCAGCAGCCACCACAGCTCCGGGCCGGTGAACCGGATCAGCAGCCGCGCGGCGGCCGGCCACAGCATGCCCAGCGCCGCGGCCGCGGTGCCCAGCAGCGTGATCGGCGCGATCACGACGGTCACCAGCAGGTTGGCCAGCACCGCGACCAGGCTCAGGGTGCCGGAGATCCCGGCCACCAGCGGGGCGGTGACCAGCTGCGCGGCCACCGCCATGCACACGGCGTCGGCCAGCGGCTTGGGCCAGCCGCGCCCGACCAGGCGCTGCGACCAACGCGGCGCGAGCACGATCAGCGCGGCGGTCGCCGACACCGACAGCGCGAATCCGACGTCGACGGCCAGCTGCGGCGCGACCACCAGCAACACCAGCACCGCGCCGGCCAGGGCCGGGATGGCCTGGCGGCGCCGCGCGGTCAACAGCGCCAGCAGCGCGATGGCCCCCATCACCGCGGCCCGCAGCACGCTGGCGGTCGGCTGCACCACCACCACGAACGCCACGAGCGCGACGGCGGCGAGCACGACCGCGCTCCGCGGGCCGAGCAGCCCCGCGCCCAGCAGCACCGCCCCGCAGACGATCGTGACGTTGGCGCCCGAGACCGCGGTCAGGTGGGTCAGCCCGGCGATGCGGAACTCCCTTGTGGCCGCCGGCGGCACCGCGGAGGTGTCGCCGAGGACCAGCGCGGGCAGCATCGCGGCCTGATCGGCGGGCAGGACCTCCCGGGCCCGCGCGGCCAGCCGCGCGCGCACGGTGGCCGCCGCGCGCTGCAGCGCCGAGGGTTCGCCGAGGGTGGGTTCGCCAGAGGCGTTGAGCGCCGCGACGGTGAGGTCGCGGCGGCCGGGCGGGGTGACCCGGGCGCGAAAGCGCAGCGGCTGCCCCGCGGTGACCGCGTGGTATTGCAGCACGGGCGCGAACACCACCACCCGGCCCCGGGTGCGCAGGTCGTCGACTTGGCGCAAATCGGCGCGGATCAACAGCCGGCCACTGCCGATGGACAGCGGCGATTCGGCGGCCACCACCGTCACGGTCGCCGTGGTGCCGTACCGGTCGACCACCGGATGGGTGCGAATACTGTTGGCGCGCAGGCTGATCGCCAGGCCAAAGCCTACTCCCACCAGCGCCGCGGTGGTCACGACCGCGCCGATCACCCGGGCCGTGTCTCGCTCCGCCGGCATACGGCCCCGCAGCACGGCGGCCACCGCCGCGACGACCAGGCACACCACCGCCGACGCGGCCCCGAGGTTCCAGTAGGTGCCCGCGGCGGTGATCGCCCACGCGACCAGTGCCGCGGGTACCAGGCGCAGATCGGGGCGATCATTCACACCCGAACCTGGTCGCGCAGCCGCTCCAGCCGCGCCGGCCCGATCCCGTCGACCTCCCCGAGTTGCTCGACGCCGGTGAAGCCCCCGTGCTGTTCGCGCCACGCGACGATGGCGGCCGCGGTCACCGGGCCGATGCCGGGCAGCTCCTCGAGCTGAGCGGCGGTCGCGGTGTTGAGGTCCAGCGGGGCCCCTGGATCGTCGCCGTCCGCCGGGGCACCGGGGGCCGGGGTGGCGCCGCCGCCCGGGGCGGGACCGCCGCTGATCGAACTGCCCAGGACCGGCGGCGCGCCCGGCGCCGGCGACAGGCCGACCACCACCTGTTCGCCGTCGCTGAGGTGGCGCGCCAGGTTCAGCCCCACGGTGTCGGCGCCGGTCAGGGCGCCGCCGGCGGCGGTCAGCGCGTCGGCCACCCGGGCCCCCGGCGCCACCGTGACCAGCCCGGGCTGCTGCACCAGGCCGACGACGCTGACCACCACCGGTTGATCCGGGGGCGGCGCGGGCGCACTCGCGCTGGGGCCGGGGCTCGCCGAGGCCGCCATCTCCACCGGCGGCAGCTTGGCCGACGCCACCGGGGTGGGGTCGTCGCGCATCAGGGTGAATACGGTCACCAGCACCGCCAGGGCCGCGACACCGGCCAACGCGAACCCGCCGGCGCGGCCCGGGTCCGCCCGCGCGGCGGCCATCCAGCCGCGCAGCGTGCCGTCGTGGCCCGCGTCGGCGTCGGGCAACCAGCGCGGCAGCAGGTCCCGGGGGTCACCGTCGTCGGTGTCGTCGGCGTCCGGATCGACGTCGAGGCCGTCGAGGCGGCGCAGCCGATCCGCGGGTGTTTCGTGGGGCATGCCGCCGACGCTAGGACCGCGCCGCGACATTCGCCGCCCCCGCCGCCGGCTCCTGTGGAGCAAGCCCGCGCTGTGGACAGCCGCGGGTTATTCGCCCTCGGGCACGTCGGCGACGACGGCGACCGCACCGGCGCCGACATGCAACGCCAGCACCGGACCCAGCTCGCTGCGCAGGGCCGGCGGGCAGGCCGGCAGGCGTTCGGCCAGAACGGCGGCCACCTCGTCGGCGCCGTCGGGATTGGCCACGTGATGCACCGCCAGCGCGGCCGCGCGCGGACCCACCACCTCGCAGACCCGGTCGATCATGGTCGCGACCGCCTTGCTCGGCGTCCGGACCCGTTGGGCCAGCACCAGTTTGCCGTCGTCGATGCGCAGCAGCGGCTTCAGCGACAGCGCGGTACCCAGCCAGGCCGCCGCGCCGCCGATGCGTCCGCTGCGCCGCAAATTGTCCAGCCGGTGCACCACGATGTAGCCGTGGCTGCGGCCGATCGCCGAATGCGCCTGGGCCGCAACGGCGTGACGGTCCGCGCCGGCAGCGGCCGCGCGGGCCGCGGCGAGCGCCACGAAGCCGGTGCCCATGGCCGTCGAGCGGGAATCCACCACCGCCACCTCGGGACCCACCTCGGCGGCGGCCTGCTGTGCCGCGCCGAACGTGCTCGACAGCGCGGCGGACAGGTGCACCGCCACCACCCCCGCGCCGTCGCTGTCGGCCAGGGCCCGCCGATAGGCCGTGCGTAGTTCCTCCGGGCTGGCGCCGGCGGTGCTGGCCTGCCGGTCGTGGATGTCCGGCGGTACGTCGTCGACCCCGTCGTGCAGATCCGCCCCGTCGAGCAGGATGTGCAGCGGAACCACCCGGATACCGTGTGCGTCAGCAAGTTCGGTGGGTAGCCGGGCGGCGGAGTCGGTGACGACTATGACCGGCACCGATCAACCGCCCGATTTCTCGACCGCGACGGCCAGCGCCTTGAGCATCAACTCCGCGACGGCCTCGTGCGCCTCGAAGTTCCAGTGAATGCCGTCGGGATTGCCCCGGCCGCCGTAGATCTCGTCGGCGACGGCTTCCTTGAGGTCCACCAGCGGCACGTCGTGCTCGGCCGCCCAGGAGGTGATCGCCGCGACGGTACCGTCGCGGCCGCGGTGCGAGTTGCCGTAGGTGTCGGCGGTGTGCACGCTGGGCAGCGTGGCGACCATGGGGATGCCGGGTCGGTTGAAGTCGATTGCGCCGCGGGTCATCTCGAGGTATTCGGCCGTCAGGTGCGGCGGCAGCGCGGGCCGCGCGACCGGCGACAGCCGCGGCTGCAACCACCCGTAGCCGTCGCGCACCCAGCGGCGCAGGCGCGCCGGGCGGACGTAGCGGATCGACTCGCGCAGCGCGGTCGGCAGCGGCGAGGGCAGCGAATCCATGCCGCAGGTCGCGAAGACCACCGCCCCCGCGCGCGGCAGCGCGGCCCACGAGCGCGGGTCCTGGGTCGCGGCCCACCACACGTCGCGGCAGGTCCAGCCGATCCGACCGATCAGTTCGAGATCCCAGTCGAGCTGCCGGGCAACGATATTGGGCCAGATGCGCGGGTCGTCGGAGGGCAGTCCGCCGGTCGGTCCGTAGTAGGCCAGCGAGTCGGCGAACACCAGCAGCGTCTTGCGCGCCCCGGGATCAGAGGACATCGTTGGCCACCTGCGCCGAGGCGTTCCAGACATCGAGGCGCCACCGGATGCCCTCGAAGGCCGCGTCCGGGGCCGAATGCCCGGCCAGCTGCACCCAGCTGGCGTTGCCCATCCCGCCCAGGATCGGCCAGTTGTCCACCGGGATCCCGAGCAGGGCCGCGGTCAGCGCGGCGATCAGGCCGCCGTGGGCCACCAGCACCACCGGCCGATCGGATTCGTCGGCACCCCAATCCCGTTGGCTGCCCACGAGTTCGGTCACCAGCGGCACGCTGCGCTCGGCGACATCCACCCGACTCTCCCCGCCGTGCGGGGCCCAGCGGGCGTCGTCGCGCCACGCCAGGCGCGCCCCCGGGGCCAGGGCGTCGACCTCGGTGTGGGTCAACCCCTGCCAGTCCCCCAGATGCGTTTCGCGCAGCCGCTTGTCGACCTCGACCGGCACGCCGGCCTGCTCGCCGAGGGTCACCGCGGTGTCGTAGGCCCGGCGCAGATCCGAGGACACGATCAGCAGCGGCCGGCGCTTGCCCAGCACCTCGGCGGCCGCGACCGCCTGCGCGCGGCCCAACTCGGACAGGTCGGTGTCCAGCTGGCCCTGCATCCGGCTGCCGGCGTTGTACTCGGTCTGGCCGTGCCGCAGCATGACCAGTCGGCGGATCCTCACTGCTGATCCTCGCCGGATCCGTCGCCGGGGCGATCACCCAGGTCCACCGGCACCACCGGGCAGTCCTTCCACAGCCGGTCCAGCGCGTAGAACTCGCGCTCGTCGCGGTGCTGGATGTGCACCACCACGTCGACGTAGTCGAGCAGGACCCAGCGGCCCTCCCGGGTGCCCTCGCGGCGCGCCGGCTTGTTGCCGGCCTGGCGCATCTTCTCCTCGACCTCGTCGACGATGGCGTTGACCTGACGGTCGTTGGCGCCCGTGGCGATCACGAAGCAGTCAGTGATGACCAGCTGACCGGAGACGTCGATCACCACCACGTCCTCGGCGAGTTTGTCGGCGGCCGCGCGGGCGGCCACGGCGGCCATCTCGAGGGCTTCGTCGGTCGCGGTCATGGGTTCACCTCGGGGATCGGAACGGCGGTCGGATGGCTGCGGTACAGCGCCCGCTTGGCGACGTACTGCACCACACCGTCCGGTACCAGGTACCAGATGGGCCGCGATTGCGCGGCGCGGTTGCGGCAGTCGGTGGACGAGATCGCCAGCGCGGGGATCTCGACGAGGGTCAGCGCCTCGGCGGGCAGTTCGGACATGGCCTCGGTGATGTGCTTGCTGTCGAGTTCGAAGCCGGGTCGGCTGACCCCGATGAACCGGGCCAGGGAGAACATCTCCTCCCAGTTCTGCCAGCTCAGGATCGACGCCAGCGCGTCGGCGCCAGTGATGAAGTACAGCTCGGTGTCGGCGTTGGCGGCCTTGAGGTCGCGCAGGGTGTCCTTGGTGTAGGTCGGGCCGCCGCGGTCGATGTCGACCCGGCTGACCGTGAAGCGCGGGTTGGACGCGGTGGCGATCACCGTCATCAGGTAGCGGTCCTCGGCCGCGGTCACCGATCGGCCGTGCTTCTGCCAGGGCTGTCCGGTGGGGACGAACACCACCTCGTCGAGGCCGAACAGGTCGGCCACCTCGCTGGCCGCGACCAGGTGCCCGTTGTGAATGGGATCGAAGGTCCCCCCCATCACGCCCAGCCGTTTCACGGTAGGCCAGCTTACTGGAGCGATCTCGGCGTGATTTTCCACGGTGAGCATGGGAAATCACGCCGAAATCCCGCTATACGGGGAGCAGGTTGTCGATCACCGAGGCCAACTGCTTGGCCGACCGGCATTCGTGCATGGTGATGATCTCCTCGTAGCGCGGGACCGCCGAGTCCCCGCTACCCCACAGATGGCGGGGTTCGGGGTTGAGCCAGTGCGCGTGCCGGCTGGCGCTGACCATGTGGGCCAGCAGTTCCAGTTCCGGGTTGCGGTAGTTGTTGCGGCCGTCGCCGAGGATCAGCAGCGAACTGCGCGGCGAGAGCACGTTGGGGAACTTGTCCAGGAACGACGAGAACGCGTGCCCGTAGTCGCTGTGGCCGTCGCGGGTGTAGACCTCCGCCTCGCGGGTGATCCGCTGCACGGCCACCGCCAGGTCGGCGTCCGGGCCGAACAGGTGGGTCACCTCGTCGGTGGTGTCGATGAACGCGAAGACCCGCACCCGGGAGAACTGCTGACGCAGCGCGTCGACCAGCAGCAGGGTGAAGTGGCTGAAGCCGGCGACCGATCCGGACACGTCGCAGAGCACGACGAGTTCAGGGCGCGCCGGGCGCGGCTTGGCCAGCACGACGTCGATGGGCACCCCGCCGGTGGACATCGACTTGCGCAGCGTCTTGCGCAGGTCGATCTGGCCGGCGCGGTGCCGGCGCCGCTTGGCAGCCAGCCGGGTGGCCAGCGTGCGGGCCAGCGGCGCCACGGTCTTGCGCATCTGCTTGAGCTGTTCCCCGGAGGCGCGCAGGAACTCGACGTTCTCGGCCAGCTGCGGGATGCCGTACATCTGCACGTGGTCGCGGCCCAGCTGCTCGGCGGTGCGCCGCTTGGTCTCGGACTCGACCATCTTGCGGATCTGGGCGATCCGTTGGGCGGCAAGCGATTTGGCGATCTCTTCCTGGGTCGGCGACGGGCTCTCGCCGTAGGGGGCCAGCAGACCGGCCAGCAGCTTGCCCTCCAACTCGTCCAGGGCCATCGACTTGAGCGCCTGATAGCTCGAGTACGACGGGCCCCGGCTGGAGTTGTACTTGCCGTACTGCTCGACGATCTGGGCGATCATGGCGGCCAGGCGCTGATCCATGTCGGCCAGATCCTGGTTCTGCGAGAGCAGATCCAGCAGCATCGCCCGCATGGCCTCGACGTCCTCGGGCGGCAGCGTCGGCGGCTGGTCGGCTTCCGGCACGCCGTCGTCGTCGGCCAGGACCGTGCGGTCGCCGAGCGCGGCCGGCCACCACAGGTCGAACATCGCGTCGTAGGTCTCGCGGTGATCCGACCGGCGCAGCACCGCGCACGCCAACCCCTCGCGCAGCACCTCCCGATCCCCGAGGCCGAGCGTCGCGAGCACCTTGCCGGCGTCGACGGTTTCCGACGGCCCGACCGAGATACCTTGTGCGCGCAGCGCTTCGACGAAGCCGACGAGGTGGCCCGGCAGCCCGTGCGGGGCCAGTGGCTGTGGGGGGCTGGTGCGCCGGGGTGCCATCAGTGCGGCCTCAGTTGAGCCGGAGCTCGGAGCTGGCCTTGGTCTGATCGGACTGATGCTTGAGGACGACGCCGAGCGTCGCGGCGATGGCCGCGTCGTCGATGGTGTCCATGCCCAGGGCCAGCACGGTGCGGCCCCAGTCGATGGTCTCGGCCACCGACGGCACCTTCTTGAGTTGCATGCCGCGCAGCACGCCGATGATGCGTACCAGTTCCTCGGCGAGCTTCTCCGGCAGTTCCGGGACCCGCGACAGCAGGATCCGGCGCTCGAGGTCGGCGTCGGGGAAGTCGATGTGCAGGAACAGGCAGCGCCGCTTGAGCGCCTCGGAGAGCTCCCGGGTGGCGTTCGAGGTGAGCAGCACGAACGGCTTGCGCTCGGCGGTGATGGTGCCGAGTTCGGGGACGGTGACCGCGAAGTCGGACAGCACCTCGAGCAGCAGGCCCTCGATCTCGATGTCGGCCTTGTCGGTCTCGTCGATCAGCAGCACGGTGGGGTCGGTGCGGCGGATGGCGGTCAGCAGCGGCCGCTGCAGCAGGAATTCCTCGCTGAACACGTCCATCTTGGTCTGGTCCCAGTCCCCCGAACCGGACTGAATGCGCAGGATCTGCTTGGCGTGGTTCCACTCGTAGAGCGCGCGGGCCTCGTCGACCCCCTCGTAGCACTGCAGCCGCACCAGCCCGGCCCCGGTGCACTGGGCCACCGCGCGGGCCAGCTCGGTCTTTCCGACCCCGGCCGGGCCCTCCACCAGCAGCGGCTTGCCCAGCTGGTCGGCCAAAAAGACCGCGGTGGCGGTGGCGGTGTCGGGCAGGTAGCCGGTCTCGGTGAGCCGACGGGTCACGTCGTCGATGTCGGTGAACAGCGGCGCGGGCCGAGCTGGGGTGTCCAAAGGAAGCTCCTCGTTACTCATCAGGCGGGCCGGATGTGACCGTCGCCCCAAACAATCCATTTGCTCGAGGTCAGTTCCGACAATCCCATGGGGCCGCGGGCATGCAGTTTCTGGGTCGAGATACCGATCTCGGCGCCGAACCCGAACTGCTCGCCGTCGGTGAACGAGGTGGCCGCGTTGACCATCACCGCGGCGGCGTCCACCTGTTCGGTGAAGCGTTGGGCCGCGGCCAGATCCGTGGTGACGATGGCCTCGGTGTGGCCGGTGCCGTACTCGTTGATGTGGGCGATCGCGCCGTCGACGCCGTCCACCAGGGCCACGGCCAGGTCCATCGACAGGAACTCGGCGCGCAGCTGGTCCTCGCTGGGCTCGCTGTGCACGGCGACGCCGGCCTCGGACAGCGCGGCGGTCAGCCGCGGCAGCGCGGTCTCGGCAAGCGCCCGGTCGACCAGCAGCGTCTCCGCGGCGTTGCAGACGCTGGGACGACGGGTCTTGGAGTTCAACAGGATGCGCTCGGCGACCTCGAGGTCGGCGGCGGCGTCGATGTAGACGTGGCAGTTGCCGACACCGGTCTCGATGGTGGGCACCGTGGCGTCGCGCACGACGGCGTCGATCAGGCCCGCGCCGCCGCGCGGGATCACCACGTCGACCAGCCCGCGGGCCTGGATCAGGTGGGTGACGCTCGCGCGGTCGGCGCTCGGCAGCAGCTGCACCGCGTCGGCCGGCAGGCCCTCGGCCGTCAGCGCGTCGCGCAGCACCGCCACCAGCGCCGCGTTGGAACGGGCCGCCGAGGAGCTGCCGCGCAGCAGCACGGCGTTGCCGGACTTCAGCGTCAGGCCGAAGGCGTCGACGGTGACGTTGGGCCGGCCCTCGTAGACGATGCCGACCACCCCGAGCGGCACGCGTTGCTGGCGCAGCTGCAGCCCGTTGGGCAGGGTCCGGCCGCGCAGCACCTCGCCGACCGGGTCCGGCAGGCCCGCCACCTGGCGCAGGCCGGCGGCGATGCCCTCGACGCGCTGCGGGTTGAGCGCCAACCGGTCGAGCATGGCCTCGGGGGTGCCCGCGGCGCGGGCGGCGGTCAGGTCCTCGCCGTTGGCCGCGAGGATGTCGTCGACGGCGGCCAGCACGGCGTCGGCCGCGGCGTGCAGGGCCTGATCCTTGACGGCGGTGGTCAGCGCGGCCACGGCGCGCGAGGCGGCCCGGGCGCGGCGCGCGGCGTCGTGGACCTGTGCGCGCAGGTCGGCCTGGGCATCCGAAAGCGTGGCTGCTTGCAGATTCATCGTCCCAGCGTATCGCGGGTTAGCCTGGCCGGGTGGCTCGGGTGACGGTGGTCGGCAGTGTGAACCTCGACGCGGTCTACGGCGTGGCCGCGCTGCCCAAACCGGGCGAAACCATCCTGGCGTCCTCGACGACGCTGGGCCCGGGCGGAAAGGGCGGCAACCAGGCGGTGGCCGCGGCCCGGGCCGGGGCGCAGGTGCAGTTGGTCGCCGCGCTCGGCGAGGACGCCGCCGCGCAGCAGCTGCGCGCGCATCTGGACGCCAACGGTGTCGGCCTCGACGGCGTCGCCACGCTGCCGGTGCCCAGCGGCGCCGCGGTGATCCTGGTCGAGGAGAACAGCGCCGAGAACCTCATCGTGGTCTCCCCCGGCGCCAACGCCCACCTGACGCTGGACTCGCAGCGCGTGCGCGACCTCGTCGGCGACTGCGACGTGCTGCTGGTGCAGCTCGAGATTCCGTTGCCGACGGCGTTGGCCGCGGCCCGCCAAGCCCGCTCCACGGGGGCGACGGTGATGCTCAACGCCTCCCCGCCGGGTGCGGACCCGGCGGCCTTGGCGGAGCTGGCCGCCGCGGTCGACGTGGTGGTGGTCAACGAGTCCGAGGCCGCGCAGTGGCAGTGGCCGGTGCCGCATCTGGTGGTGACCCGGGGTGCCGACGGGGCCCGCTACACCGGGCCCGACGGGGAGGTGACGGTGGAATCGCCGGCCGTGGAGGCGCTCGACACCAGCGGCGCCGGCGATGTGTTCGCCGGGGTGCTCGCGGCGGGCTGGGCCGCGGATCCGCTCCGGGCGCTGCGCCGCGCGTGCGCCGCGGGCGCGCTGGCGACGCTGACCGAGGGCGCCGGCGACTGCGCACCCACCGACGAGGCGATCGAGGACGTGCTGGCGCTCGGATCCGGCTGAGCCGCGCTCAGCGCTCGGGCACCTCACGTTCGATGGCGTCGAGCCAGATCCGCGCCGACATGTCCGACGGTGCGCGCCAGTCCCCGCGCGGGGACAACGCACCGCCCGCGGAGACCTTGGGGCCGTTGGGCAGCGCGGAGCGCTTGAACTGGCTGAACGAGTAGAACCGCTGCGCGAACACCTGCAGCCAGTGCCGAATGTCGGCCAGCGAGTAGGCCGGCCGCTTGTCCAGCGGATACCCCATCGGCCAGTGTCCCTGCTCGGCGTCGTGCCAGGCGTGCCAGGCCAAAAACGCCACCTTGGCCGGCCCGAACCCGTAGCGCAGCACCTGGAACAGCGAGAAGTCCTGCAGCACATACGGACCGATCTTGTCCTCGCTGCTCTGGATCTCCTCGTCCTCGCCGGTGGGCACCAGTTCGGGGCTGATCTCGGTGTCGAGTACCGATTGCAATACGGCGTCGACGTCGTCGTCGAACTGCCCGCTGGAGATGACCCACCGGATGAGGTGCTGGATCAGGGTTTTCGGCACCCCACCGTTGACGTTGTAGTGCGACATCTGATCGCCCACCCCGTAGGTGGACCAGCCCAGCGCCAGCTCGGACAGATCACCGGTGCCCAGCACGATGCCGCCGCGCTGGTTGGCCAGCCGGAACAGGTAGTCGGTGCGCAGGCCCGCCTGCACGTTCTCGAACGTGACGTCGTAGACCTCCTTGCCGCGGCCAAACGGGTGGTCCATCTCGGTGAGCATCAGCTTGGCGGTGTCGCGGATGTCGATCTCGGCGAAGGTGACGCCGAGCGCCTCCGACAGCGCGATCGCGTTGCCCTTGGTCCGGTCGCCGGTGGCGAAGCCGGGCATGGTGAACGCCAGGATGTCGCTGCGCGGGCGGCCTTCTCGGTCCATGGCCCTTGCCGCGACGATCAGCGCGTGGGTCGAATCCAGCCCGCCGGAGACGCCGAGCACCACCTTCGGATAGTTCAGCGCCCGCAGCCGCTGCTCGAGCCCGGCGACCTGGATGCTGTAGGCCTCGTAGCAATCCTGCTGCAGCCGCGAGGGATCCGACGGCACGAACGGGAAGCGTTCCACCCGGCGCCGCAGCCCGATGTCGCCGTCGGGCGGGTCGAGGGTGAATTCGATTCGGCGCGTGCTGGTCTGGTCGATGCCGAAGGTGCGGCGGTTGTCGTCGAAGGTGCCCATCCGCAGCCGCTCGGCGCGCAACAGCGACACGTCGACGTCGGCGACGCTGCGCAGCGGGCCCTTGGGGAACCGCTCGGATTCGGCCAGCAGCACGCCGTTCTCGTAGATCATGGTCTGGCCGTCCCAGGCCAGGTCGGTGGTCGATTCGCCCTGACCGGCCGCGGCGTAGACGTAGGCGGCCAGGCAGCGCGAGGACGCCGAGCGCGCCATCAGCTTGCGGTCCTCGGCGCGGCCCACCGTGATGGGGCTGCCCGACAGGTTCGCCAGCACCGTCGCCCCCGCCAGCGCCGCGGGGGCGCTCGGCGGCACCGGCACCCACATGTCCTCGCAGATCTCGACGTGCAACACGAAATCCGGATGGTCGACGGCGGCGAACAGCAGGTCGGCGCCGAACGGCGCCTCGAGCCCGCCGAAGGAGATGAGCCCGCGCTCATCGTCGCCGGGGGCGAGCTGCCGTCGTTCGTAGAACTCGCGGTAGTTCGGCACGTAGGACTTGGGCACGACACCCAGGACCGTGCCGCGATGCAGCACCACCGCGGTGTTGTAGACCCGGTTGCCGAACCGCAGCGGGGCCCCGACCACCAGCACCGGCACCAGCTCGGCCGAGGCCTCGGCAAGGTCGACCACGGCTCGTTCCACCGCGTCGAGCAGGGTGTCCTGCAGCAGGATGTCCTCGATCGAGTACCCCGTCAGGGTCAGCTCGGGGAAGACCGCCAGCGCCACCCCCTCGCCGTGGCATTCGCGGGCGGTGCTCAGCACCGCCTCGGCGTTGGCGCCGGGGTCGGCCAGGGTCGTGGTCAGCGTGCAGGCGGCCACGCGGACGAAACCGTGCTGGTAGACGCTGTAGAAGTCCATCGGCGGCCATTCTTCCTGCTCGACATCAAGATCTGGTGACGGGGCACCAACGAAACGTGCGATTCGAGCTTCTCGTACCCGTAACCCTCACCCTTTAGTCTCGATGGCGTGGACGTGGCGGAGCTTGTCGGGGTGCTGAGCGGCCGACGCCTCGCCGTGCTCACCGGCGCCGGGCTGTCCACCGACTCGGGGATCCCGGACTACCGCGGCCCGGATTCGCCGCCGAGCAACCCCATGACCATCACCCAGTTCCTGTCGGGTCCGCAGTTCCGGCAGCGCTACTGGGCGCGCAACCACATCGGCTGGCGGCATATGGACGCCTGCGAACCCAACGCCGGGCACCGCGCGCTGGCCGCACTCGAGGATGCCGGCGTCGTCGCCGGGGTGATCACCCAGAACGTCGACCTGCTGCACACCAAGGCGGGCAGCCGCACGGTGATCAACCTGCACGGCACCTACGCGCGGGTGATCTGCCTGGACTGCGGCGCGACGATGAGCCGGGCCGCGCTCGCCGAGGAACTGCACGCCCGCAATCCGGGGTTCACCGAGCGCGCCGAACCCGTCGGCGGCATCGGGGTGGCCCCCGACGCCGACGCCTTGGTGTCCGATGCGGCGTCGATCGCGGCGTTCCGCTACCTGGACTGCCCGCAGTGCGGCGGCATCCTCAAACCCGACATCGTCTACTTCGGCGAGAACGTCGCCAAAGAAGTTGTGCAGCAGGCCTACTCACTGGTGGAGGACGCCGACGCCCTGCTGGTGGCCGGGTCGTCGCTGACGGTGTTCTCCGGCTACCGATTCGTCCGGCACGCTGTTGCCCGCGGGATGGCCGTGGCGATCGTCAACCGCGGCCCCACCCGCGGCGACGAGCTGGCGACGGTCAAGTTGGACGCCGGCTGCTCAGAGATCCTGGCGCTGCTGGCGGGCGAGCTCACCCCGGTGAGTTCGGCGTGATCACGCACGCTCACCGTGGACGATCACGCCGAAATCACCAGTAGGCGGGCATGCTGCGGACCGCGTGGATGAAGTTGCCGGCCACGTAGGACGGCTCCCCCACCCGGAGATCCGGCAGCTGGTGCAGCAGCTCGCCGAAGATCGCCCGCAGTTGCGCGCGGGCCACGTGCGCGCCCAGGCAGAAGTGCCGGCCGCCGCCGCCGAAGCCCACGTGCGGGTTGGGGTCGCGGGCGAGGTTGAGCAGGTCGGGCCGGTCGAACACCTCGGAGTCCCAGTTGCCCGACGGATAGAACATCACGACCTTCTCGCCGGCCTTGATCTGCTGCCCGTGCAACTCGTAGTCGGTGGCCGCGGTGCGCCGGAAGGTCATCACCGGGCTGGCGAACCGGACGAACTCCTCGACCGCCAGGCCGATGCGCCCGTCGAAGTCGGCGGCCAGGTACTCCCGCTGATCGCCGAAGTCGCACAGCGCCTTCATGCCGTGGCTGGTGGTCTGCCGGGTGGTGTCGTTGCCGGCCACCGCCAGCAGCACGAAGAACGCCGCGATCTCGGGGTCGGTCAGCCGCGCGCCCTCCACCTCGGCCTGCACCAGCGCGCTGAACAGGTCGTCACCCGGGTTCTCCCGACGCTCGGCGGCCAGCGCCAGCGCGACCTGGTGCAGGTACATCTGGTTGCTGACGAGCACCTCGAGCGGGTTGCGGCCGGCCAGGTATTCCTCGTCGCCCCAGGACACCAGCGCGTCGGCGGCGTCGGCCACCTGCACGCGTTCGGATTCGGGGATGCCGACCATGTCCGCCAGCGTGCGCAACGGCAGTTCCTTCGAGCAGTACTTGACGAAGTCCGCGCCGCTACCGGCCTCGCGCAGTTCGCTGACGATGTCCTTGGCACTGGCCTTGATCGAGTCCTCGATGCGGCGCACCTGACGCGGGGTGAACGCGGAGTGGACCACCTTGCGGATCAGGGTGTGCCGGGGCGGGTCCATGGCCAGGAAGGACTGCGAGGCCTCCAGCAGTTCCTGCGGAACGTTCTCGAAGAGCACGCCGTGGCCCGACAGGAACACCTCGCTGTTGCGGCTGACCTCGACGATGTCGGCGTGGCGGGTGACCGCCCAGAAGCCCTTGTCCTCGGGATCGGGCATCAGGGAATCCTCGACCGGCGGATGCCAGCTCACCGGGCGCTCGGCGCGCAGTTCGGCGAACGAGCGCTCGCGGTCGACGGCGGTGGTCGACCAGAACGCGCGCGAGGACAGATCGATGGGGTCGTCTACCGGCAACATCAGCCGGTGCTGGTGGCGCTCAACGAACTCGCGCCCTACGACGCCGCCGTCGGCGACACCTACCGCGAACTGCTGAGCGGGGTGAGCACCGGCCTGACCCGGGTGATCACCGACGGTCAGGCCGACGGCAGCATCCGCGCGCAGCTACCGGCGGCCACCACCGCCGACACGCTGACCTGGATGGTGGAGCGGACCTGCCAGCAGAATCTGCCCAACCGGCCGGGCTCCTACGACGCCGAGCTGGCCGACGTACTCACCGAGATCGTCTGGAGCACGCTGTATTTCACCGGTGATTTCGGTGCGCTGGGTTGCGGCGAGCGCGACTGAGCGCACCGAAATCGCTAGCCGGGGACCAGGTCGTCGGCGTGCACGGCGGGCCGACGCATCTCGGCGGGCAGATCCGCGGTGGAGCGGCCCAGCATGGTGCTCAGTTCCGTGGCGTCATAGGCCACCACGCCGCGGCCGATCACCGTCGCGTCCGGGGCGTGCAGTTCCACGACGTCGCCGCCCAGGAACCGGCCCGCGACGGCGGTGATCCCCGCCGGCAGCAGCGAACGCCGCTGCTGCACCACCGCGCGCACCGCGCCCTCGTCGAGGGTGAGCACGCCGGTGGTCTCCGCGGCGTAGCGCACCCAGAACCGGCGGGACGACATCCGGGTGCCGCGCGGGGCGAACACCGTGCCCACCGAGGCGTCCGAGAGCGCGGCCTTGGCCTCGGCGGCCGCCGCGAGCAGCACCGGAACGCCGGCGTCGGCGGCCAGCAGGGCCGACGACAGCTTGGACACCATGCCCCCGGTGCCCAGGCTCGACCCCTGCCCGGCCGTCACATCCGCCAGGTCGTCGGGGCCGGCGACCTCCGGGATGAACCGCGCGGGCTCGTCCGCGGTGGCCTTGCGCGGGTCCCCGTCGTAGAGACCGTCGACGTCGCTGAGCAGGATCAGCGCATCGGCGCCGACCAGGTGCGCCACCAGCGCCGAGAGCCGGTCGTTGTCGCCGAACCGGATCTCATTGGTGGCCACGGTGTCGTTCTCGTTGACGATGGCCACCGCGTGCAGCGACCGCAGCCGGTCCAGGGTTCGCTGGGCGTTGGTGTGCTGCACGCGCATCGAGATGTCGTGCGCGGTCAACAGCACCTGACCGACGGTGCGGCCGTAGTGCCCGAACGCCGCGTTCCACGAGTTCACCAGCGCCACCTGACCGACGCTGGCCGCGGCCTGCTTGGTCGCCAGATCGGCTGGGCGCCGGGACAATCCGAGCGGTTCGAGGCCCGCGGCGATCGCCCCTGACGACACGATCACAACATCGGAGCCGGCGCGCATCCGGGCCTCGATCGAGTCGGCCAGGTACTGCAGCCGGGACGGGTCGAACTCGCCGGTGGGCGTGGTCAGCGCCGTCGTACCGATCTTGACGACAACCGAACGCGCGGTCCGGATCGCCTCGCGGTGCCGGCTCATCGGTCCATGTCGTCGTCGGACAGCCGGCGCTCGCGGCGGGCGGCCTTGCGCTCGGCCGCGCCCACCCGGTCGGAGCGTTCGAGGCGGGCATCGGTGCCCCGGCCGGTCGGCGTGACGTCGACCCCGGCCGCGGTCTGCGGTTCCCAGTCGAAGGTCATGTCGCCGATGGTCACCTCGGCGCCCGGCTCGGCGCCGAGCTTCAGCAACTGGTCCTCCACCCCGAGGCGCGCCAGCCGGTCCGCCAGATAGCCCACGGCCTCGTCGTTGTCGAAGTTGGTCTGGGCGATCCACCGCTCAGGCCGGGCGCCGCGCACCAGGAAGCCGCCCTGCCCGTCGGGTTCGACCGAGAAGCTGGTCTCGTTGACCGGGACCGGCCGGATCACCGGCCGGCGCGGTTCCAGCACCGGCTGCGCGGCGCGATAGGCCGCGACCATATCCCACAGCCCGAAGATCAACGGCCGCAATCCTTCTCGGCTCACCGTCGAGATCTCGAAGATCGGCCAGCCGCGCTCCTCGAGATCGGGGCGGACGAGCTCGGCCAACTCCTTGGCGTCGGGAATGTCGATCTTGTTGAGCACCACCGCGCGCGGCCGCTCGGCCAGGTCACCCAGCGCCGAATCGCTCTGCAGGGACGGCTGATACGCCGCGAGTTCGGCCTCGAGCGCGTCGATGTCGGAGATCGGGTCGCGCCCGGGTTCCAAGGTGGCGCAGTCGACGACGTGCACCAGCACCGCGCACCGCTCGAGGTGGCGCAGGAAGTCCAACCCGAGGCCGCGCCCCTCCGAGGCGCCCGGGATCAGGCCGGGCACGTCGGCAACGGTGAAGGTGTTCTCCCCCGCCGACACCACACCCAGGTTGGGCACCAGGGTGGTGAACGGATAGTCGGCCACCTTGGGTTTGGCGGCGGAGATGGTGGAGACCAGCGATGACTTGCCGGCCGACGGGAACCCGACCAGGCCGACGTCGGCCACGGTCTTCAGTTCCAGGGTCAGGTCGCGCTCGTCGCCCTTCTCACCGAGCAGGGCGAAGCCCGGGGCCTTGCGCGCACGGGAAGCCAGCGCCGCGTTGCCCAGCCCGCCGCGACCGCCGGCGGCCGCCTCGAACCGGGTCCCGGCGCCGACCAGATCGGCCAGCAGGTTCCCCTGTTCGTCGAGGACGACGGTGCCGTCGGGCACCTTGACCTCGAGATCGGTACCGGCGGCG
Source organism: Mycolicibacterium chitae (assembly GCF_900637205.1). Taxonomy (NCBI): domain Bacteria; kingdom Bacillati; phylum Actinomycetota; class Actinomycetes; order Mycobacteriales; family Mycobacteriaceae; genus Mycobacterium; species Mycolicibacterium chitae. The sequence goes on along the minus strand of NZ_LR134355.1, from coordinate 1,659,365 downwards.
CCGTCGCGGTTGCTGCCGGCGCCCTGCTTGCCCGAGGGCGCCACCACGTGCGGGTGGAAATGAAAGTCGAGCAGCGTGTGCACCTGCGGATCGACGACCAGCACGATGCTGCCGCCGCGACCGCCGTTGCCGCCGTCGGGCCCGCCGAGGGGCTTGAACTTCTCGCGGTGCACCGAGGCGCAACCATTACCGCCGGAACCTGCCCGCGCGTGAATCACCACGCGGTCGACAAACCGGGGCATGGGGACAACCTTTCGTCGAATGTGAAGCTAGCGCGAGGAGACGAGAACTCGCAGCAGCTTCACATCGCGGGGAAGTCCTCGGGTGGTTACGCGTCCGCCGGGACGATGTTGACGGTCTTGCGACCCCGCTTGCTGCCGAACTCGACCGAACCGGCCGAGAGCGCGAACAGCGTGTCGTCGCCGCCACGGCCGACGTTGACGCCGGGATGGAAGTGCGTGCCGCGCTGACGGACCAGGATCTCGCCGGCCTTGACGACCTGCCCGCCGAACCGCTTCACGCCGAGCCGCTGGGCGTTCGAATCGCGACCGTTACGTGAGCTGGAAGCGCCCTTTTTGTGTGCCATGTCGTTCGCTCCGTCGTTACTTGATGCCGGTGACCTTGAGCACCGTCAGAGGCTGACGGTGGCCCTGCCGCTTGTGATAGCCGGTCTTGTTCTTGAACTTGTGGATGCGGATCTTCTTGCCCTTGATGTGCTCGAGCACCTCACCGGTGACGGCGACCTTGGCCAGATCCTTGGCGTCGCTGGTGACCTTGGCGCCATCGACCACCAGGGCAACGGGCAGCTCGACCGTGGCGCCGGGCTCGACCTCGAGCTTCTCGACCTTGAGCACGTCGCCGGCGGCAACCTTGTACTGCTTGCCACCGGTCTTGACGATTGCATATGTCGCCATCGTTTGCCCTGTTCCTTTACGTTCGTCTGGGTCTAGCGGGCGCGCGCCACCCGGAGGCTGCGAGCGCGGGTCGGGGTGCGGAGCCGCGGCTTTCACCGCCGCCGTCCGCCGCTGCGGGCCCACGGGGCCTGCAGACAACTGCTCAAGGTTACGTGACCAGCGGGTAGAGGGTCAAACCGCCCAGTCGTCAGGCCGGCGGGCCGGCGGGCCGGGCCGCCGAGCGGCGCCGCCGGTGCCGACCGACCGAAACCGGAGGCGGGGCGTCCTCATCATCGTCCTCGTCCTCGTCGTCCTCATCATCGTCCTCGTCGTCGTCCGAGTCGTCGTCCTCGTCTTCCGAGTCATCGTCGTCGGAGTCGTCGAGGTCGATCGGATCGAAGTCCTCCTCGTCGGCGTCCTCGTCGTCATCGTCGAGGTCGATCTCGTCCTCGTCGTCATCCTCGTCGTCCGAGTCGTCATCCGAGTCGTCGTCTTCGGAGTCATCGTCGTCGGAGTCATCGGTGTCGCCCGCGGAGTCCTCGGTGTCGTCCTCGGTGTCGTCCTCGGTGTCGTCCTCGGTGTCGTCCTCGACCTCGCGGGTCTCCTCGTCCTTGCCGGCGACGTCGTCGGCCGCCCCCTCGGGCGTCGCCTGCGCGGCCGAGGTCTCGTCGGTGTCCTCGGTCGACTCCTCGTCCTCGTCCTTGCCGTTGGCCTCGGCCATCGCCTTGAACATCGGATGCTCGCCGGCCGGGTGCGTGGGCACCTTGGCCACCACCGGCGCGGCTTCCTCGGTGCGGCCCTTCTTCCCGCGGCGGCTGCGGCGGCTGCCACCGCTGGAGCCGCTGCTGCGGGCCGCGGGCGGTGCGGCGTCGACCGGGTCGTTGTGCAACACGATCCCGCGGCCGGCGCAGTGCGTACACGTCGTGGAGAACGCCTCGATCAGGCCGGTGCCGAGCTTCTTGCGGGTCAGCTGCACCAGCCCCAGCGACGTCACCTCGGAGACCTGGTGGCGGGTCCGGTCGCGGGCCAGCGCCTCGGTCAGGCGGCGCAACACCAGGTCGCGGTTGGACTCGAGCACCATGTCGATGAAGTCGATGACCACGATGCCGCCGATGTCGCGCAGGCGCAGCTGCCGCACGATCTCCTCGGCGGCCTCCAGGTTGTTCTTGGTGACGGTCTGCTCGAGGTTGCCGCCGGCGCCGGTGAACTTGCCGGTGTTGACGTCGACAACGGTCATGGCCTCGGTGCGATCGATGACCAGCGTGCCGCCCGAGGGCAGCCAGACCTTGCGGTCCAGCGCCTTGGTCAGCTGCTCGTCGATCCGGTGGACGGCGAACACATCGGGGCCGTCCTCGGCCGCCTCGTACTTGTTCAGCTTCGGGAGCAGTTCCGGCGCAACCGAATTCACGTAGTCGTTGATGGTGGTCCAGGCATTGTCGCCGGACACGATCAGCCCGGAGAAGTCCTCGTTGAACAGGTCCCGGATGACCTTGACCAGGACGTCGGGCTCCTCGTAGAGCGGCACCGCCGCCCCGGCCGCCTTCTTCTTGGTCTCGGCGGCCGTCGCCTCGATCTGGGTCCAGCGTTCCTGCAGCCGCGTCACGTCGTCGCGGATGCCCTCTTCCTTGACGCCCTCGGAGGCCGTCCGGATGATCACCCCGGCGTCGGGCGGGACGACCTCGCGCAGGATCTCCTTGAGTCGCTGCCGCTCGGTATCGGGGAGTTTGCGGCTGATGCCGGTCGAGGACGCGCCGGGCACGTACACCAGGTAGCGGCCGGCCAACGAGACCTGCGTGGTCAACCGGGCGCCCTTGTGCCCGACCGGGTCCTTGCTGACCTGGACCACCACGTAGTCGCCGGGCTTGAGGGCCTGTTCGATCTTGCGGTTGGCGCCGCCGAGACCGGCCGCCTCCCAGTTCACCTCGCCGGCGTAGAGCACGCCGTTGCGGCCGCGGCCGATGTCGACGAACGCCGCCTCCATCGACGGCAGCACGTTCTGCACGATGCCGAGGTAGATGTTGCCGACCAGGGACGCCGAACCGGCCGAGGTGACGAAGTGTTCGACCACCACGCCGTCCTCGAGGACCGCGATCTGCGTGTAGCGCGCGCCGGCGTGCGGCGGTTCGGCGCGCACCTTGTCGCGCACCACCATGACGCGCTCGACGGCCTCGCGGCGCGCCAGGAATTCGGCCTCCGACAGGATCGGCGGCCGCCGCCGGCCCGCGTCGCGACCGTCGCGGCGACGCTGGCGCTTGGCCTCCAACCGGGTGGACCCGGTGATGCCCTGGATCTCGTCGTTGTCGCTCTTGGCCCTGCTCCGGGGCGCGCGCTCGTGCACGACGGTGTTCGGCGGATCATCCGGCGAGCCGTTGTCGTTGTCGTCGCCGGAGCCGGACTTGCGCCGCCGCCGACGGCGCCGCCGCCGGGTCGCACCCTCGCCGCTGCCGCTCTCGTCGTCATCGGAGCTGTCGTCGTCCGAGCCCTGCTCGTCGGAATCCGAATCGTCCGAGTCGTCGCCGGAGGCACCGTTGGCGGTGTCGTCGTCGGACTTGTCGTCGTCCTGATCGTCGTCGCCGTCGGAGTCACCGGCGCTCTCGCCGCCCCGGCCGCGACCGCGCCCCCGACGGCCGCGGCGCCGGCGCCGGTTGGCGGGCCGGCCCGCCTCGTCGCCGTCGTCGCTGTCGGTCTGATCGTCGCTGCTGTCCTCGTCGTCGGAGCCCTTGGTGTCCTCGACGGCGACATCCTCGCTGGGCTGCGGGCGCCACGGCTGCACGGGCTGGGGCGCCACGAACAGCGGCAGGTAGTCAGCGACCGGTGCGCTCTCGGCGGCCGGTTCGGGGGTTTCGAGCAGCAGCCGCGATTCGGGTTCCTCGGGCGCCGGGGTCGGTTCGGTCGCTGGGGTCGGTTCGGTCGCGACGGCCTCCACGGTCGCCGTCACCTCGACGGCCTCGGCGGATGGGGCCTGCTCAGCGGCCTCGGTGGTCGCAACAGCCTCGGTGGTCGCAACGGTCTCGGTGACCGCCTCCGCCTCGGTGGCCGCAGCGGCCTCGGCGCTGTCGGCGGCGGCGAGCAGATCCCGCACCCGGACGGCCTCGGCGCGGTCCACGCTGGAGTGCGCGCTGCGGGAGCGACCGTCGAATTCGATCAGCGCATCGAGTATCCGCCGGCTGGTGGTGCCGAGCACCCGGGCCAGCGAATGCACCCTCAGACGTTCGGGAATGTCGGGGTGTTCGGGAGCCGCGGCGCCGGCCGCGGTGTCGTGGTTGCTGTCGTCATGGATTTGGGCATCGTGGTCCACGTATTCTCCTTTAGCCCCCGGGCGCGTCGTGAGGACGCGGCCGCGCGAGGGCCTCCGTTATTCACCCGGGTGGCTTCCCGGGGTTGTAGGTCTCGCCCCGAGCAGCTCTGAAGGTTCTCAGGGGGCCCACTCGGTGCCTGGTTGAATGACGGCTGGGACGGTCGGCGCCGCATCGCTGGTAGCGGTGGTCGCGCTCGTCAAAGTCTTCATCCGGACGTTCGCCGCCGGTTTTGACGACGTTCACCCGGAGTCAGTATCCCACACCGCGCCAGGCCGCCGGACCAGGCTGGGAATTTGCCGACGTGGACGGAGAGTCAGCGCTCGGGGAACCAGAGCGCGATCTCGCGCTCGGCGGACTCGGTCGAATCCGAGCCGTGCACCAGGTTGAACTGGGTCTCCAGGCCGAAGTCGCCGCGGATCGTGCCGGGCGTGGCCTTCTCCACGGGATCGGTGCCGCCGGCCAACTGCCGGAACGCGGCGACCGCGCGGGGACCCTCCAGGATGGCGGCGATGACCGGGCCGGAGGTGATGAACTCGAGCAGCGAGTCGAAGAACGGCTTGCCGTCGTGCTCGGCGTAGTGCGCGCGGGCGACCTCGTCGCTGACGTTCCTCAGTTCGAGCGCGGCGATCGACAGCCCCTTGCGTTCGATGCGGCTGATGATCTCCCCCACCAACTGTCGCTCTACACCGTCGGGCTTGATCAATACGAGAGTCCGCTCAGTCACGGCGATCAGCGTACCGGGTGCCAAGATCGGCCGCTGATCGTCATCGGTGTTCGAAGTGCTGGTAGTCCAGCGGGCTGCGCCAGTGCCCGCCCCAGACCCAGCCGCGATCGGTGAACGCCCGCACCGCCGAACCGCCGTCGTGCAACGTCCCGGCGTCGACGCGACGCCGATCGACGAACGGCGCACCGTTGCGCGGTTCGACCGCACCGCTGCCGTCGATGAACGGGTTCAGCACGGGGTTGATGTCGATGGCGCGGCCGCGGGCGTGGAACGACCAACTGCCGCTGCCGGGGATGCGCCGGCAGTTGAACGCCGAGGTGTTGTTGTCCTCCATCGACGCCTCGTCCGAGGCGCCCGGATAGTGGTCCAGGGTCACCATTTTCGCGATCGGATAGCGCATCCGGTACAGCTCGCCGAAGATCTCGATGACCTCGTCCGCCAGGTCCTGGTGCACCACCAGGTCCCCGCGCCGGGTCTGGCCCTCGAAGTCGATGTGGCTCAGGTTGATTCGCCGCAGCTGCGCCGGGTCGACGGGACAGTCCGGACGCCAGCTGGCACCCAGCTCCGCGGCGGTGACCGGATGGGTGGTGGCCGGCGGTGGGTCGACGGGCGGGGCCGGCGGTGCGGGCGGGGGCGGTGCTGGCGGCGGGGGCGCAACGACGGTCGCCGTGGTTTCGGGCGCAGTGGTCGGGGCAACCGCGCTGCTCGACGGGGTCGACGGCGGGGCGGGTTCGGGTGCCGGGCTGCAACCGACCAGCACGGCGACGACCGCCGCGCCGACGGTGGCGCGGGACCGGGACGCAGGCAGGTACCTCACCGCATCGATGGTCCCCTCAACCGGCGGGCGGGGGCTACTGTTGACCGGGCAGCAAACCCCGTCGCTGCCGGCGCAGCACCTCGGCGCGCAGGTAGACGATCATCAGCCAGACGATGCCGAAGATGATTCCGATGAAACCCACCCCGGGATACAGCGCCCAGCCCGCGATCAGGATCACCTGCACGCCCAGGTTGGCCCAGATCGCCCAGGGCCGGCCCTGGATGCCGGACATCAGCACCAGCACCAGCGCGAAGGCCACCAGGAACGCGGTGGAGACGGGCGTCAGTCCCCCGCCGACCGTGCCGACCACCGGCAGGGCGAGCAGCACCACGATGGCCTCGAGGATGAGCGTCGCCGCCATGACGCCGCGGAAGCTCTTCCACGGGTCCGCGTCGGCCGGTGTCGGTTCCTGATCGGTCACTCCGGTTCCCTCCCGAACAGTGTGCGCGCGGCGCCGGCGGTCACGACCGAACCGGTGATGACGATGCCGGTGCCCGACATCGCCGCGTCCGCGCCGGCGTCCTCGGCCACCGCGGTGGCGGTCTCGATGGCGTCGGCCAGGGTCTGCGCGACAATCACGCGCTCCGGACCGAAGCGTTCCTCGGCCCGCAGGGCGAGTTCGGCGACGTCCATCCCGCGCGCCGAACCGTTGTGGGTGACCACGATCTGATCGAACGCGGGCTCGAGGGCCGCGAGGATGCCGTCGACGTCCTTGTCGGCCATCACCGCGACCACGCCCACCAGGTACTGGAAGTCGAACTCCTCGGCCAACGCGGCGGCCAGCGCGCCGGCACCGGCCGGGTTGTGCGCCGCGTCGATGAATACCGTTGGGGCGCTGCGCATCCGCTCCAACCGGCCGGGGCTGGCGACGGCGGCGAAACCGGCCCGCACCGCGTCGATGTCGAGTTGTCTCTCGGCGCCGGCCCCGAAGAACGCCTCCACCGCGGCCAGCGCGACGACGGCGTTGTGCGCCTGATGCGCGCCGTGCAGGGGCAGGAACACCTCGGAGTACACCCCGCCGAGGCCCTGCAGTTCCAGCAGCTGCCCGCCGATGGCGACCTGCCGGCTCAGCACCGCGAACTCCGAACCCTCGCGGGCCACCGCGGCGTCGGCCTCGACGGCCTGGGCCAGCAGCGCCTCCATGGCCTCGGGGGTCTGCTCGGCGATGATGGCGACGGTGTCGACGGGCACCAGGTCGTCGGGTTGGCGCTTGATCACCCCGGCCTTCTCCCGGGCGATGCCGGCGATGTCGGAGCCGAGGTACTCGGCGTGGTCGACGCCGACGGGGGTGATCACGGCGACGGGCGCGCTGACGACGTTGGTGGCGTCCCAGCGGCCCCCCAACCCCACCTCGACGACCGCGATGTCCACCGGGGCGTCGGCGAACGCCGCGAACGCCATCGCGGTGAGCACCTCGAACTTGCTCATGGCCGGGCCGGGGGCACCGAGCGCGCCGGACTCCGACTGCTGGTCGACCAGCTGGATGAACGGCTCGAGCTCGCGGTAGGTGTCCACGTACAGCGCTGGGCTGATGGGCTTTCCGTCGATCGCGATGCGTTCGACGGCCGACTGCAGATGCGGGCTGGTGGTGCGTCCGGTGCGGCGGTGCAGCGCGGTCAGCAGCGCGTCGATGATCCGCGCGACCGAGGTCTTGCCGTTGGTGCCCGCGACGTGGATGCACGGATAGGACAGCTGCGGTGACCCCAGCATCTCCAGCAGCGCGGCGATGCGCGCGGTCGACGGCTCGATCTTGGTCTCCGGCCAGCGCTGGTCGAGCAGATGCTCGACCTGCAGCAGCGCGGCGATCTCGTCCGGAGTGGGTGCACTCATGTGGGCAACGCACCCAGCCTGGTGCTGATGCGCTCGACTTCCTCGGTGGCCAGCCGCTGCCGTTCCCGGATCTTCGCGACGACCGGCTCGGGGGCCTTGGCCAGGAACGCCTCGTTGCCCAACTTCGCTGTGGTGCCGGTCAATTCCTTCTGCGCGGCGGCCAGGTCCTTCTCCAGCCGGCGGCGCTCGGCGGCGACGTCGACGGTGCCGGAGGTGTCGACCTCCACCAGCACGGTTCCGTCGGTCAGGCGCACCTCGATCGAGGCGGTCGGGGTGAAGCCGTCCTCGGCGCCGGTCAACCAGGCCAGCGCGTGCACCGCGGCCAGCTGTGAGGTGATGTCGGCCGCGTCGGTGCCGGACAGCCGGGCCGGCACCTTTTGCCGGTCGGCCAGGCCCTGATCGCTGCGGAACCGGCGCACCTCGGTCACCAGCTTCTGCATGTCCGAAACCCGTTTGGCCGCCGCCGGTTCCAACGCGATGCCGCTGGGCTGCGGCCACGGCGCGACGACGAGGGACTCCGCACCGGTGAGCGCCTTCCACAACACCTCGGTGACGAACGGCATCACCGGGTGCAGCAGCTTGAGCAGGCTGTCGAGCACCGTGGCCAGCACCGCGGAGGTGTGCGCCGCGCCGGTCGCGTCCTGTGCGCCGATCTGCACCTTGGCGAGTTCGACGTACCAGTCGCAGAACTCGTCCCAGGCGAAGTGGTACAGCGACTCGCACGCCCGGCTGAACTCGTAGGCGTCGAACGCCGAATCCACCTCGGCGCGCACCTGTTCGAGCCGGCCGAGGATCCAGCGGTCGGCGTCGGTGAGCGCGTCGAGGGCGGGCAACTCGGCCGGGGCGGCACCGTTGATCAGCGCGAAGCGGGTCGCGTTGAACACCTTGGTGGCGAAGTTGCGCGATGCCCGGGCGTGGTCCTCGCCGATCGACAGGTCACCGCCGGGGCTGGCACCGCGGGCCAGGGTGAAGCGCAGCGCGTCGGCACCGAACAACTCGACCCAGTCCAGCGGGTCGATGCCGTTGCCCTTCGACTTGCTCATCTTGCTGCCGTGTTCGTCACGAATCAGGCCGTGCAGGAACACATTCTGGAACGGGACCTGCGGGCCGCGGGCACCGTCGGCGGTGATGGCCGCGTCGTCGCCGACGAAGGTGCCGAACATCATCATCCGGGCCACCCAGAAGAACAGGATGTCGTAGCCGGTCACCAGCACCGTGGTGGGATAGAACTTCGCGAGTTCGGGGGTGCGGTCGGGCCAGCCCATGGTCGAGAACGGCCACAGCGCCGAGGAGAACCAGGTGTCCAGCACGTCCGGGTCCTGTTCCCAGCCCTCCGGCGGCGTCTCGTCGGGGCCCACGCACACCTTCTGGCCGTCGGGGCCGTGCCAGATCGGGATGCGGTGCCCCCACCACAGCTGCCGGGAGATGCACCAGTCGTGCATGTCGTCGACCCAGGAGAACCAGCGCGGTTCCAGGCTCGGCGGGTGGATCACGGTGTCGCCGTTGCGCACCGCGTCCCCGGAGGCCTTGGCCAGCGACTCGACCTTGACCCACCACTGCAGGCTCAACCGCGGCTCGATGGGCTCGCCGCTGCGCTCGGAATGGCCGACGCTGTGCAGATAGGGGCGCTTCTCCTCGACGATGCGGCCCTGCGCCGCCAGCGCCTCGCGGATCGCCACCCGGGCCTCGAACCGGTCCATGCCGTCGAATTCGGTTCCGGTGTCGGCGATCCGGCCCTTGGTGTCCATCATGGTGGGCATCGGCAGCTGATGGCGCAGCCCGATCTCGAAGTCGTTCGGGTCGTGCGCCGGGGTCACCTTGACCGCGCCGGTGCCGAACTCGGGATCCACGTGCCCGTCGGCGACGATGCGGATCTCGCGGTCCAGGAACGGGTGCGGCAAGGTGGTGCCGACCAGGGCTCGGTACCGCTCGTCGTCGGGGTGTACCGCGATCGCGGTGTCGCCCAACATGGTTTCCACCCGGGTGGTGGCCACCACCAGATGCGGCTCGGCATCGGACATCGAGCCGTACCGGAAGGACACCAACTCGCCCTCGACGTCGGAGTACTTGACCTCGAGGTCACTGATGGCGGTCTCGAGCACCGGCGACCAGTTCACCAGCCGCTCGGCCTGATAGATCAGCCCGGCGTCGTAGAGCCGCTTGAAGATCGTGCGGACCGCCCTGGACAGCCCCTCGTCCATGGTGAAGCGGTCGCGACTCCAGTCGACGCCGTCGCCGATCCGGCGCATCTGGTCGCCGATGGTGCCGCCGGACTCGCGCTTCCAGTCCCACACCTTCTCGATGAACTTCTCGCGGCCGAGGTCTTCCTTGGTGGTGCCGTCGGCGGCGAGCTGCTTCTCGACGACGCTCTGGGTGGCGATGCCGGCGTGGTCCATGCCGGGCAGCCACAGCACCTCGAAGCCCTGCATCCGCTTGCGGCGGGTCAGCGCGTCCATCAGGGTGTGGTCCAGCGCGTGGCCCATGTGCAGGCTGCCGGTCACATTCGGCGGCGGCAACACGATGGAGTAGGCCGGCTTGTCGCTGGCGGGGTCGGCGGTGAAGTAACCGGCGTCCACCCACCCCTGGTACAGCTCGCTCTCTACGGCCTGCGGATCCCAGGACTTCGGAAGGGATTCAGCGCGGGTATTAGGGGTGGCGGTCACCCATCGATTCTAGGTAGCAGCTCAAACCGACGCGAAGGCCCCCGACCTCGACGGAGATCGGGGGCCTTCGGAACCGGTCGCGTTCGCTGAACCGCGCCCGCCACCGGGTCGACGTTTGTTACTTCTTACCGCCCAGCAACCCGCCCAGGATGTCGCCGATCGGGTTGTTGCCACCGCTGCCGCCGCCGAGCACGCTGCCCAGGATGCTGCCCAGTGCGTTGTTGCCGCCACCGCCGCCGGTCGCGCCGCCGAGGATGCTGCCGAGCACGTCGCCGAGCACCCCGCCGCCGCCCTGCTGGGCCTGGGCCGGGGCGTTGTTGCCGGCGAACTGCTTGCCGATGTAGGCCAGCACGATGGGCGCCAGGATCGGCAGCAGCCGCTTGATCAGGTCGCCGCCGGCGCCACCGGCACCACCGCCGGCCAGCGCGGACGCCACGGTGTCGCTGTTGTTGCCGCCGAAGATGTTGGCGACGATCTTGTCGCCGTCGTTCTCGTCCACGTCGTCGACGGCCACGCCGCCGTCGAGCAGTCCGGCGTGCTTCTCGGCCGAGGAGGCGATCTTGCTGGCCACCTGGTCATCGTTCTGCGCGTTCACCTGCAGGCCGCCCACCAGCGCCGGCACCAGTTGCTGGATGGCGTTGTTGACCTCACCCTCGGGCGCACCGAGCCTGCTCGCGATGTCTTGTACCGGGATCTGTGCGAACAGATCGTCGAGTCCGGCCATGCTTCACCTTCTGTCTGTCTTTGCTATTTGTGGACGTATTTCGCCGATGACAGTAGTCCAAACGATCTTGGTTCAGGCGTGATCGTCGGTGATTCAGCCCAGCCGTTCCGTGGTCAGCGTGACCCCGGCGGCGGGCAGTCTGGTCAGCAGCGCGTCCCCGGCCGCCGCAGCCGGGGTCAGCACGCCACGCAGCGGAGATAGCGCCTCGCGGTCCAAGGCCAACGCCAGGCCGGTCTCCCCCAGCAGCACCGCGGTGGCCTTGTATCCGGGGTCGCCCTGCTGGGCGATCGTGGCCCGGTAGCGCGCCCCGGTGGCGGTGGTGGTGTAGGTCTCGATGGTGTAGTGGCCGCGTTCCCTGGTTTGTTCGCTGGGACCCTCGCCCGGCTTGGGGACCACGCGGTCGACGAGGCCGCGCGGCAGGAACTTGAAGAAGCGGCTCCCCAGGCCCAGCGCCGCCGCGTTGACCCCCGTCACCGCGGCGGCCGCCAGCGGCGCCACCAGCGACCGGCCGACGCTCATCTGCTCGCCGTATTCGAACTTGCGGCCGTAGGCGTAGTCCAGTAACGCGTTGCTGCGCCGCACAATTCGGCTGTTGGGCATCGCCATCGCGAACGCCGCGGTCCAGTATCCGCGCAGTTCGGGGGCGATCTCGGCGCCGCGGCGCCACCGCACGTCGGGCTGGGCGCCCAGGTTCGGCTCGGCACCGCGGTCCGGGCTCAACGTGTAGGGATCGTTGAGTTCGTCGCGCAGCTTCGGGTCGTTCGAGGCCGCCGTCATCAACTCCAGCATCGAGGCCGTCGTACCGCCGGACACCCCGCCGGCGAAGGTCCGCACCACCAGGTTGGTGTCCCGCAGTTCGCCCGCCCCGTCGGCCTGTGCCCGCTTGTAGAGCGCGTAGACGTTCATGTCCGACGGGATGGAGTCGAACCCGCACGCGTGCACGATCCGCGCGCCGGTGTCGATGGCCTGCTTGTGGTAGAGGTCCATGCTCTCGAGGATGAAGTTGGGTTCCCCGGTCAGGTCCGCGTAATCGGTGCCGGCCGCCGCGCAGGCCGCGACCAGCGGCAGACCGTACTTCGCATACGGGCCGACGGTGGTGATGACCACCCGGGTGCGGGCGGCCATGTCGTTGAGCGTCGAGGGCGAGGATGCGTCCGCGGTGAGGATCGGCCAGTCCTGCGCCGCGGCGCCCAGCGAGTCGCGCACGGCCAGCACCTTGTCGGGGGAACGCCCGGCCAGCGCGATGCGCGCCCCGGTGCCCGCGCGGGACAGATACTCGGCGGTCAGCTTGCCCACGAACCCTGTCGCGCCGTACACGACGATGTCGAATTCGCGGTCGGATTCCCGTTGTGTTTCGGCCATGGGAATCAACCTACCGCCGTCGGCGGCGCCGCCCCCGAGGCAATCGCGCCGCGGTGCCCTAGGTTCGAATTGTGACGGGCGGCGCGGGCGCGGGCAGATCCTTTCTCGTCGTCGGCGCCGGGATCGCCGGCCTGGCCACCGCGGCGGCGCTGCAGCGCCGCGGCCATTCGGTGCGGGTGTTCGAGGAGCGCCGGGATACCGCGATCGGCGCGGGCATCAGCATCTGGCCCAACGCTCTGGCCGCCCTCGACGAGATCGGGCTGGGCGACCCGGTGCGGCAGGCCGGCGGGCGGGTCACCGCCGGGGCGTTGCGCTGGCACGACGGCACCTGGCTGCGCCGGCCGTCGGCGCAGCGCATGGTCAAGGCGCTCGGCGAGCCGCTCGTGGTGATCCAGCGCGGCGCGCTGGGCGACATCCTCACCGGTGCGTTGCGCGACGGGACGGTGTCCTACGGCGTGGCGGTGCGCGCCGTCGAACGCACGGCGACCGGCGCCGCGGTGCGCACCGCGGCCGGTGAGCGCATCGAGGCGGACGCGGTGATCGGCGCCGACGGGGTGAACTCGGTGGTGGCGCGGCACCTCAACGGCGCGTTGCCCGCGCGCTACGCCGGGTACACGGCCTGGCGCGGCGTCGCCGATGTCGCACTGGACCCGGACCTGGCCGGGGAGACGCTGGGCGCCGGGACCGAGGTGGGTCATGTGCCCCTGGGCGCCGACCGCACCTATTGGTTCGCCACCGAGCGACTCCCGGAGGGTCACCGCTGCCCCGACGGGGAGCTGGCCTACCTGCGCGCGAAGTTCGCCGACTGGGCCCACCCGGTGCCCGCCGTGCTGGCGGCCACCGCGACCGAACAGGTCCTGCGCAACGATCTGTACGACCGCGCTCCCGCCCGCACCTGGGCCGCGGGGGCCGTGGTGCTCGTCGGCGACGCGGCCCACCCGATGCGGCCCCATCTCGGCCAGGGCGGCTGTCAGGGGTTGGAGGACGCCGCGATCCTGGCGCACCTCATCGGCGCGGAGCCCTCGGATCTGCCGGGGTCCTTCGCCCGGTACGCGGCGGTGCGCCGGCCGCGACTGCGGCGCCTGGTGTGGGAGTCGAAGTTGGTGGGCCGGGTGGTCAACCTGCGGCCGGCTGTTCTCGGTGCGGCCGCGAGTCGGGCCACCGTGCTGATCCCCGAGGCGCTGTTGACGCGGCATCTGGCCGGCATCGCCGCCGGGTCGGCGTTCCGGCTGCCCGTGGTCTGACCCTCGCACCGAACGCAACAGCGCCGGACACTTCGGCAGTGTCCGGCGCTGTGCGCGTTGAAGGTGGTGTTAGCCGCGTCCGCCGCAGCTCGGCCACGCGCCGATGCCCTGGCTGCGCAGGGTGTTCTCCGCGACGCGGATCTGCTCGGACTTGCTGGCGTTGTGCGGCGAGCCGGAGCCGCCGTTGGCGTGCCAGGTGCTCATGGAGAACTGCAGGCCACCGTAGTACCCGTTACCGGTGTTGATGGCCCAGTTACCGCCGGACTCGCAGGCCGCGATGGCATCCCAGTTGACGCTGTCCGCGTTGGCGGTAGCGGTCCCCAGGGCCAGCGGAGCGGCAACAATCGCTCCACCGATGGCGGCCATGGTGAGCTTCTTCCGGAGGTTCTTCAAAGGTCATTCCTTTCGCAACGCGCGCGCCGATGAACACGTCCAACTCGGCTTCGAGTCGGACGTGTGATGCCTGTCGCCAGGCCAGCGTTTGGGTTGGGGCGTGCCATCTCGGTCAGGCACGACAACGGGGGGTAGAGCACCCCGCCGGAACATCGGTCCGGCGGCCGGTGAGGCCTGTCGGCCTCTCACGGCCCCATTCACACGCAGGGGTTCGTAGATTCAGTTTTTCGTTTCCCTGTTCGGGTCGGAATCGAACGTACGGACCCGATTCGGGTTAGTCACATCGCCAAAACGGGTATCTCGGTTTGATAACGGACAGATCACGGTCGAACCTGAGAGAAATCTGTGCAGGTCACGCGGGGATTCTGAAAGCGCTGCGATCTCGCACGCCGTGGCCGTATTTGTGACGCGAATCACCACGATTTTGTGACCCCGCACACGTAACGATCTGGCCGCCAAATCGATTGCAGGACAGCCATTCTGGTAGCAGCGTTACGGTTGTGAAAGTCGTGACTCGGCATTTCGGCGGCGCCCCGGGCCCAATTCAACAGTTTGCGTCGGCAATATCGAGCCCGACTAACGAATTCGGGTAGGCGCCGTTACCAAACCATTGTTTCAGCGCGCGCCGGCGATATCGGATTGTCGCCGCGGCGTGGTGAATCGCGGCGATGAATGGGAGCTATCCCCTTGCCGCGCAACGCCATTGGCCCGCCGGCCTCAGGGCAGATCCGCCGCGGAGTTGATATTGGTCAGGGCCGGCGTCGGGTCGAGCACGATCCGCTGGGTGTGCACCGTGTCCACGAGCGCGCGCATGCTGCGTTCGCCGGCGGCGACGAGGCCATCGATGCGGTCGGCCAAGGACGTCGCGTAGATGCCCGCCAGGTAGTGGTCGCGGCCGTCCCACGGCAACACCACGTCGGGGCCGACGTGGGCGGCCAGTTCGTCGATGAGCGCGGGAGTCATCAGCGGCATGTCCACGGCGCAGACGAACGCGCGTTCCCGACCGGCCTCGGCGGCGGCCCGCAGGCCCCGCCCCGTGGCCAGCAGCGGCCCGACGCCGCGGATCTCGTCGCGCAGGATGGTGGCCGGCAAGTCCGGAAGTTGTTGTCCTGGTGCGGCGATGACGAAGACGGGAGTGCAGCGGGCACTCAGCGCGGCGACCACCAACTCGACCATGGTCTGATCGCCATCGGGGCCACCGAACAGCACCGTGGCCTTGTCGCGGCCCATCCGTCGCGACGCCCCACCGGCCAGCACGACGCCGGCCAATGGGGAGGACATGGCACACAGATTAGCCCGCGGCCCGGGCCGAAAAAGGCCTTTGGGCGCGAAATCCGTGAGGATTTCGCGCCCAAAGGGTCGGTTCGGTGTCAGACGGTCCAGGTGTCAGACGGTCCAGGTGTCACGGCCACGCAGCAGCGACTGCAGGGCGGCGGTGTCGTTGGGGATGGTCTCCCGCGCCGACGCCACCTGCGCCCGGGCCTGATCGTTGTAGGTCGGACGACTCACCTGACGGAAGATGCCCATCACGGTGTGCTCGAGGTTCTGGTCACTCAGCCGCGACAGCGCGAACGAGTAGGCCGGATCCGCGATCGTGGCGTCGTGCACGACGATGTCCTCGGCCGCCACATCGGCGGTCTTGGCCACGTCGAGCCCGAATCCCGAACGCACGACGCAGTATTCACCGTCGGCGCCGAAGGTGATCGGTTCACCCTGGGTGACCCGGATGACGCGCTCCTCGGCGCCGTCCTTGCGCAGCACGTCGAACGAGCCGTCGTTGAAAATCGGGCAGTCCTGCAGGATTTCGACGATCGCGGCGCCGCGGTGCTCGGCGGCCCCGCGCAACACCGCGGTCAGGCCGGCACGGTCGGAGTCCAGCGCCCGACCGACGAAGGTGGCCTCGGCGCCCAACGCCAGCGACACGGGGTTGAACGGCGTGTCCAGCGAACCCATCGGCGTCGACTTGGTGACCTTGCCGACCTCCGAGGTGGGCGAGTACTGCCCCTTGGTCAGGCCGTAGATCCGGTTGTTGAACAGCAGGATGGTGATGTTCATGTTGCGGCGCAGCGCGTGGATCAGGTGGTTGCCACCGATCGAGAGCGCGTCACCGTCACCGGTGACCACCCAGACCGACAGGTCATCGCGCGCCAGCGTCAGGCCGGTGGCGATGGTCGGCGCGCGACCGTGGATCGAGTGGAATCCGTAGGTCTCCAGGTAGTACGGGAAACGGCTCGAGCAGCCGATGCCGCTGACGAACACCATGTTCTCGCGCTTGAGCCCCAACTCCGGGAGGAAGTTGCGGATGGTGTTGAGGATGACGTAGTCGCCGCAACCGGGGCACCAGCGGACCTCCTGGTCACTGGTGAAGTCCTTGCCCTTCTGAGGCACGTCGGTGGTGGGCACCCCGCTGGTCTTGCTCGGACCGGGCGTGATACCCAGGTCGACACCGCTGATGCTTCCCATCAAATCCGTCATACGTTCGCTCCTACGCCGGAATCCACCGTGGCTGCCGCCACGCGCGCGAATTTGGCTTTGTCACTTTCCTTTTCGGCCAACGTGCCATCGAGAGCCGCGTCGATGATGCCCTCGACCTCGTCGGCCAGAAACGCCATTCCCTGCACCTTGGTCACCGACTGCACGTCGACCAGGAACTTGCCGCGCAACAGCAGCGCGAGCTGGCCGAGGTTCATCTCGGGAGCGACCACCTTGGGGTAACGCTTCAGCACGTCACCGAGGTTGGCCGGGAATGGATTGAGATAGCGCAGCTGTGCGTGGGCCACCTTGATGCCCTTGCGCCGCGCCCGTCGGCAGGCTTCACCGATCGGTCCGTACGAACTGCCCCAGCCGAGCAGCAGCAGTTCGGCATCGCCGGTCGGATCGTCGACCTCGAGGTCGGGTACCTCGATCCCCTCGATCTTCTGCTGCCGCAGCCGGACCATCAGGTCGTGGTTGGCGGGCTCGTAGGAGATGTTGCCCGACCCGTTGGCCGATTCCAGGCCGCCGATGCGGTGCTCGAGTCCGGGCGTGCCGGGCACGGCGAACTGCCGGGCCAGCGTGTCCGCATCACGGGCGTACGGCTGGAACGGCTCACCCTGCTTGGCGAAGGTGTGCTCGATCTTCTCGTAGCCGGCGATGTCCGGAATCCGCCACGGCTCCGAGCCGTTGGCGATCGCGCCGTCGGACAGCAACACCACCGGGGTGTGGTACTTCACAGCGATCCGGGCGGCCTCCAGGGCCATGTCGAAGCAGTCGGACGGCGAGCGCGGCGCCAGCACGGCCACCGGCGATTCACCGTTGCGGCCGAACATCGCCTGCAGCAGGTCGGACTGTTCGGTCTTGGTCGGCAGACCCGTCGAGGGGCCGCCGCGCTGCACGTCGACGATCACCAGCGGCAGCTCGGTCATCACGGCCAGGCCCATGGCCTCGGACTTCAGCGAGATGCCGGGGCCGGAGGTGGTGGTCACGCCCAGCGAGCCGCCGTAGGAGGCGCCGATGGCCGAGCCGATGCCGGCGATCTCGTCCTCGGCCTGGAAGGTCAGGACGTTGAAGTGCTTGTGCTTGGACAGCTCGTGCAGGATGTCCGAGGCCGGGGTGATCGGGTAGCTGCCCAGCATCACCTGCAGGTCGGCGAGGTGACCCGCGGCGACCAGCCCGTAGGCCAGCGCGGTGTTACCCGAGATCTGCCGGTACTCGCCCTCGGGCAGCTTGGCCGGGGCGATCTCGTAGGTGGTGCCGAAGGCCTCGGTGGTCTCGCCGTAGTTCCAGCCGGCCTTGAGCGCCAGCACGTTGGCCTCGGCGATGTCGGGCTTGCGGGCGAACTTCTCCCGGATGAACGTCTCGCTGGTCTCGATCGGCCGGCCGTACATCCAGGACAGCAGCCCGAGGGCGAACATGTTCTTGGCGCGCTGACCGTCCTTCTTGGTGGCGCCGATCTCCTCGACGGCGCCCAGGGTCAGCGTGGTCATCGGCACGGCCTGCACGACGTACTCGGACAGCTCCTCGTTCTCCAGCGGGTTGGCCTCGTAACCGACCTTGGCCAGGTTGCGCTTGGTGAACTCGTCGGAGTTGGCGATCACCAGACCGCCGCGCGGCAGGTCGCCGATGTTGGCCTTGAGCGCGGCCGGGTTCATGGCCACGAGCACGTCGGGCCGGTCGCCGGCCGTCAGGATGTCGAAATCGGCGATCTGGATCTGGAACGACGAGACGCCGGGCAGCGTGCCCTGCGGCGCACGGATCTCCGCGGGATAGTTGGGCTGGGTCGCGAGGTCGTTGCCGAAGAGCGCGGCCTCCGAGGTGAACCGGTCACCCGTGAGCTGCATGCCGTCGCCGGAGTCACCGGCGAACCGGATGACGACCTTCTCCAGCTTCTGCCTTGGGTGTGTCGCCGAACCATTGACGCTCGGAGTCCCATCGACTGGCGTGCTGTCGCTTGGACCCACGTCTCCGCCTTTCGTCTGCACTGTCTGCGTTGTTGTCTGGGCTGATATCTGTTTGTCTTGGGTTAAATCTCGTCCTGTAGGTGTCTCTACATGCGCTGATGTGTGCTTGTATGACCCTGGACTTCGGTATGCCTGGGGATCTCCCGGGCGTCGCCATCCGAATGCGGACGCGCCGTTATAGCGGACCATCCGTAGTTGGTGTCACTGGTAGTCACGATTATTGCACTTCTCTTAGGCGACCCCACGCGCCGGGGTGTGTCGACACGCCGATCGTCCGCGCCCGAAGGCGCAGTTCAGAGCCATAAGGGTACGTGAACCGAGGCATGAATGTGTGTTTCCTCACTTTCGCCACGGGCCGAACTCTAAGAACCTGGGAATACGCGCGAGTAACTTCGCCCAGCCGCTGCTGAGCGATCGCTCAGCATTACACTATCACCCCGGAATGTTGTAAGGGGTAACGATTTGGACCGGGACCAACTTCGCGGGCTCGGCAGGGATCGCCCCGCGCGCCTGCAGGATCATCCGCAGCGCCAACCGCGCGTCGGCGCGCAGGTCGTTGTGCAGGACCGCGGAGATCTTGCCCTCCCGCAGCAGCCGCCGGTTGTCGACGTCGAGATCGTGGGCGATGAAGACCCGGCAGGCCCGGCCGAGCTTCTCGAACGCCGAGACCGTCGCGGCGTTACCGCCGCCGACGGAGTAGACGGCCTCGATCCCGGGGTGGCGGCGTAGCGCCTCGAGCACCAGTCGCTCGTTGGTCTCGTCGATGCCGTCGCTGTCGGACACGTCGACCACCTCGTAGCCGGACCCGCGCAGCGCGGCGCGGAAGCCGACCTCGCGCTCCCCCTCGCCGCGGAAGACGGTCCGACTCAGCGTGATCAGGACCGGCGTGCCCGCGCCGGCGGCCGGCCCCAGCCACTGCCGGACCAGATACGCCGCCGTGCTGCCCGCGCCGTGGTTATCGATCCCGACATAGCCGGTGCGGGCGCTGCTGGCGACGTCGGTCGTGTAGGTGACCACCGGGGTCCCCGCGGCCTCCAGCGCATCGATGGCCTCGGCCACCTCGGGCTGGTCCTGGGCCTTGAGGATGACGCCGTGGCTGCCGCGCAGCCGCGCCAACCGGTCCAGCGTGGCCTGCGCGGTGCCCGTTTCCCACAGGTGGAACCGGGCGCGCAGCATCGCCGGCGCGAACGTCGGCAACTCGGCCTCGACGGCCGCGCGGAACTCGTCGGAGAACCGCTGCGGGGTCTGCATGACGACGTCGATCAGGTAGCGCCGGCCGTTGAGCCGCAGCTGGGCGCGCTGTTTGTCGAGATCCGCGATGGCCTGCAGCACCTCGGCCCGGGTGCTCTCGCGCACCCCCGGGCGGTCGTTGAGCACCCGGTCGACGGTCGCCTCGCTGAGCCCGGCCTGTTGGGCGATCTCGCGGACCTTGTAGCGGTGCGCCATCGGCTCCTCGACCCCCTTGTCAGTGATGGTTTTTTGATGGCTTTTTGGTGTTGATTGTGTCCCATTGCACAGCAAGACTGGCGGCATGTCCACTGCGAAGACGCTGCCGACGGGCGCCTGGATCACCGAGGCGGACTGCCGCCTCGAGGACTTCCGCGCGCAGCTGGACCAGCGCACCGATCTCGCCGACTACCCGCACGCGGTCGCGGTGCGTGCCGGGGTGCTGGTCTACTCGGCGACGGCCTGGGCGGAGTTGAGCCCGACGGAGTTGAACCCGACGCGGCGGCGCGACCTGCAGGCCGAACTGATCGCGGCCCTGACCGACGGTCCGGGCGTGGTGGTCATCGAGGACGCCTTCGACCACGCCGTCGTTGACGCCGCCAGCGCCGCCTTCGCGGAGCTGATCGCCGCCCAGCGCGCCCGCGGCGCCGAGGGCGGTGACCACTTCGGCCGGCCGGGCGCCAACGACCGGGTGTGGAACGCCGCGCAGAAGCTGGCGCTGCACGCCCCCGAGGTGTTCGCCGACTATTACGCCAACGACGCGCTGGCGCTGGTGTCCCAGGCGTGGCTGGGGCCGCGCTACCAGGTCACCTCGCAGGTCAACGTCGTCAATCCCGGCGGCGCCGCCCAGGTCCCGCATCGCGACTACCACCTGGGCTTCGTCGACCCCGAGCGGCTGTCGGAGTATCCGGCGCACCTGCACCGCATGTCGGCGGCGCTGACGCTGCAGGGCGCGGTCGCCCACTGCGACATGCCGCTGGAGAGCGGCCCCACCATGCTGCTGCCCTATTCGCAGCGCTTCGCCGGCGGCTACGTGGCGTTCTCCCGGCCCGAGTTCGTCGAGTACTTCGCCGCGCATCACGTGCAGACCCCGCTGCGCAAGGGCGACGCCGTCTTCTTCAACCCGGCGCTGTACCACGGCGCCGGCGCGAACACCTCGGCCGACATCCGCCGGATGGCCAACCTGCTGCAGGTGTCCTCGCCGTTCGGCCGGGCGATGGAGTCGCTGGACCGCTCCGCCATGGTGCGCGCCGTGTACCCGGCGCTGCGCGCCATGCGCGCCGCGGGCCGGCCCGAGCGGCAGATCCACAACGCCGTCGTCGCCACCGCCGAGAGCTACCCCTTCCCCACCAACCTCGACGCCGATCCGCCGGTCGGCAGCCTGGCGCCGCCGAGCCAGGTGGACGTCGTCCTGGCGGCGCTGGCCGCCGACGCGACGCCCGCGGACCTCGACGCCGCCGTCGGCACCCAGGACGAACGGAGAACACCATGACCACTCTCGGCCTCATCGGCTTGGGCCGCATCGGCACCTTCCACGCCGGGACGCTGACCGAGCTGCCCGGCCTGGACCGACTGATCGTCACCGACGAGCGCCCCGCGCTGGTCGCGCAGGTGGCCACCAAATACGGTGCCACCCCGGCAGATTCGGTCCAGGCACTGCTGGATTCCGGGGTCGACGGTGTGGTGGTGGCCGCGGCGACGCCGGCGCACGCCGCGCTGACGCTGGCCGCGGTGGAGCGCGGACTGCCGACGTTCTGCGAGAAGCCGGTGGCCGGCAGCGCCGCCGAGAGCGCACACGTCGCCGAGGTCATCGTCCGCTCCGGGGTCCCCGTGCAGATCGGCTATCAGCGGCGCTTCGACGCGGCCTTCACCGCCGCGAAGGCCGCCGCCGACAGCGGTGCGCTCGGCGCGCTGCACACGGTCCGCAGCACCACCATGGACCCCGCTCCCCCGCCGATGGAATACATCGCCGCCTCGGGGGGCATCTTCCGGGACTGCGCCGTGCACGACTTCGACGTGCTGCGCTGGATCACCGGCCAGGAGGCCGTCGAGGTCTACGCCACCGGCAGCGTGCAGGGCGACCCGCTGTTCACCACCCACGGCGACGTCGACACCGCGGCGGTGACCGTCCGCTTCGACGGCGGTGCGCTCGGGCTGGTGTCGGCCGCGCGGTACAACGGCCGCGGCTACGACTGCCGGCTGGAGGTGCACGGGTTCGACGACACCGTCGTCGCCGGCTGGGACCAGAACGTGCCCGTCCGCAACGCGGACCCGGCCACCGCGGCCGTGTTCCCCACCGGCACACCGCATCACTTCTTCATGGATCGCTTCACCGAGGCCTTCCGCACCGAACTCGGCGCCTTCCTGAAGGTCGTTCAGGGCGAGCCCGTTGCGGGTGCCACCGTCGCCGACGCGGTGGAGGCGACGTGGATCGCCGAAGCCGCCGCCGAGTCGCTGCGCCGCAACGCCCCCGTCACCCTCGAGGAGGTCAAGAAATGAAGATCGCCGGTGCCCCCATCTCCTGGGGTGTGTGCGAGGTCCCCGGCTGGGGCCATCAGTTGCAGCCCGACCGGGTGCTCGCCGAGATGCGTCGCGCCGGGTTGAGCGCCACCGAACTCGGTCCCGACGGGTTCCTGCCCGCCGACACCGACGAATTGACCTCGCTGCTGGACGGATTCGGGCTGGCCTGCGTGGGCGGCTTCGTGCCGGTGGTGCTGCACGACGCGGACCACGACCCCGTCGAGGACCTCGCGGGTCCGTTGAACTCGCTGGCCGCCGCGGGCGCCGGGGTGGTCATCCTGGCCGCCGCGACCGGCACGGCCGGCTACGACAGCCGCCCTGAACTCGACGAGGCCCAGTGGGCCACCGTGCTTTCCAACCTGGACCGGCTCTCCGCCGCGGCCGCGCAGCGGGGCATCAAGGCCGTGCTGCACCCGCACGTCGGCACCATGGTGGAGAACCACGCCGAGGTCCAGCGGGTGCTGGCCGGGTCCGGCATCCCGCTGTGCCTGGACACCGGCCATCTGCTGATCGGCGGCACCGATCCGCTGGAGCTGACCCGGACCGCGCCCGACCGCATCGAGCACGCCCATCTCAAGGACGTCGACGCGGCACTGTGCGCCAAGGTCCAATCCGGCGAGATGACCTACACCGAGGCCGTGGCCGCCGGCATTTACGTGCCGTTGGGCGCCGGGGACGTCGACATCACCGGAATCGTCAAGCTGTTGGAGGACAACGGATACGACGGCTGGTACGTGATGGAGCAGGACAGCATCCTCGACGCCGAACCCGCCGACGACGACGGCCCCCTGGGCGACGTGCTGGCCAGCGTCGCCTATCTGCAATCCGTGGCATGACGCTGCGCATCGGTGTCCTGGGGGCCGCCCGGATCGCGGAACTGGCGATCGTCGGCCCGGCCCGGGAACTGGGGCACCGACTGGTCGCGGTCGCGGCCCGCGATCCACGACGGGCCGAGGCCTTCGCCGAAAAGTACGGCGTGGAACGGGTTCTGGACAACTACCAGGCGGTGATTGCCGACCCGGAAGTCGACGTCGTCTACAACCCGCTGGCCAATGCGTTGCACGCGCCGCTGAACCTGGCGGCGATCGCGGCGGGCAAGCCGACACTGACGGAGAAGCCGTACGCCCGCAACCAGGTCGAGGCGCAGCAGGTGGCCGTGGCGGCCGAGGCCGCCGGGGTGCCGGTGGTCGAGGCGTTCCACTACCGCTACCACCCGGTGACGCTGCGACTGCTCGAGCTGATCCGCGGCGGCGAGATCGGCGAGCTGCGGCACGTCGAGGTCACGATGGCCATGCCGGCGCCGGCCGACGACGACCCGCGGTGGTCCCTGGAGCTGGCCGGCGGCGCCCTGATGGACCTGGGGTGCTACGGCCTGCACTTCCTGCGCACGGTCGCGGACCTGCTGGGCACGGCCCCGCGGATCACCTCCGCGAAGGCCACCGAGCGCGCCGCCGGGGTGGACGCCACCTGCGAGGTCGACCTGCGGATCGGCGAGGTCAGCGCGCGCTCGGTCAACAGCATGGTGGCCGCCGAGTACAACTTCCGCATCGCGCTGCACGGCAGCCGCGGAGAGGTGTTGGCGCACAACTTCATCAAGCCGCACGAGGACGACCGGATCACCGTGCGCACCGATTCCGGCGAGCGCGTCGAGCGGCTGGGCAGGCGCTCGTCCTACAGCTATCAGCTCGAGGCGTTCGCCGAGGCACTGGCCGGCACGCGCACGCTGCCCGTCGACGGCGCCGATGCGGTGGCGAACATGGCGCTCGTCGACGCGGCCTATCGCAGCGCGGGGCTACCGCCGCGCTGAGCACCGACGACCTGAGCACCGACGACGAGGCTGCGGTCACCCGCACGGTGACCGCAGCCTCTGTTGTCGAGCGGGACTCAGCCGGCCATGAACTCGTCGTAGGCGGCCGACAGCGACGGCGGCAGCGCCGACACGTTGCACTGGCTCTGGGTCTCGCCGATGGGAGCCAGGATGCCCCGGAGTTCGTAGTACTCGCTGGGGTTGGCGGTGAAGTACGCGCGCAGGTCCGCCGACGCCTGGGCGGGGGCCTTGCCACGCGCGGCATTCACGGCCTGGTTGGCACCGGGGTGTCCGTTCAGGTAGGACAGCGCCGAGGCGTGCACGTTCTCGACGGTGGTGGCCACCCCGCCGGGGCTGCAGTCGGGCGCCGCCGAAGCGGTCGGGACTGCGATGACCGCCGCCACGGTTCCCCCGAGCAGAGCACCCGCCGAGACGCCGGCGATACGGCTGATTCCACGGTTGAATTTCATGATCACTTGTTCCTCTTCGAGTGTTGCTTCCCCGTCCCGAAAACCAAGGTACGTGCGCCGAATATCTCGTCGGCCCAGCCGAATTGCGGCGCGCGTCAGCGGTTGTGGGCGTTACACCCCGGCGGCGTGAGTTGGACCTCAATTCGCGGCCGAAGGGCCCCCGAATTCGCCGTCGGCGAACGGTTTTCTTAGACCCCCGGTCGGATTCTTAACCGGCCGTGATCTATGACAGATTCGTGACAGGCCTGGTTACAGGCCCGCGAAGGTGCGCAAACCCGGGATTTGGCGCGGCGTGTCGGCCGGGGACGCGCACTCAGTGTCACTGTGGTGATTGCCGCGTTGCGGTGGTTGGGTTCTTCTCACCTGGTGTCTGGCTCAGACGCGCACTGCTGCTCTTCGGGGTTGGCTAGCGAGCATTGTGCCGATATCAGGTGGGAAGGACCGACCGGCGTGACTTGATAGGAGCGTGGCATCGCCCCCACTGAGATGTGTCCGCCGGCCGGCCCAACCTTCTACCCATCCACATCTGAGGAAAGAAGGCACCTCCATGGTGGTTCTTGGAGCCGATGTACACAAGCGCAGCCACACCTTCGTCGCCGTCGACGACCGGGGCCGCAAAGCAGGAGAAAAGACCGTCCCCGCCACCACCGAAGGCCATCTCAAGGCGTTGGCTTGGGCCAAGACCAACTTCGGTGAGGACCTGCTGTGGGGTATCGAAGACTGCCGCAATCTATCAGCGCGCCTGGAGCGGGACCTGTTGTCGGCGGGTCAGAAGGTCGTGCGGGTCGCACCGAAGCTGATGGCCCACGAACGCGCCGGCGCACGCACCCAAGGCAAATCCGACCCCATCGACGCGCTGGCCGTGGCCCGCGCAGTCCTGCGCCACCCGGATCTGCCCGTAGCCGCTCACGACGAGGTCTCCCGCGAACTCAAACTGCTCGTCGATCGACGCGAAGACCTTGTCGCCCAACGCACCTCGACGATCAACCGACTGCTGGGCCGCATCCACGAACTCGACCCCACCCAAATCTTGAAGAAGAAAGCACTCACCCGCGCCAAAGCCCAGACCGCCATGGCCGCCTGGCTGGCCACCATCGACGGGCTACTCGCCGAGCTGGCCACCGACGAACTCGGTGACATCATCCGGCTCACCCTGAGCATCAACGAACTCGAGAAGCGCATCGGCACCGCGGTGCGGGCAGTGGCCCCCCAGCTGCTGGCACTGCCCGGCTGCGCCGAGTTGACCGCCGCCAAGATCGTCGGCGAAACCGCCGGCATCACCCGCTTCAAAAACGAAGCCGCGTTCGCCTGCCACACCGGCACCGCCCCCATCCCGGTCTGGTCAGGCAACACCGCCGGCCGGGTACGTCTGAGCAGAGCAGGCAACCGACAACTCAACGCCGCCCTCTACCGCATCGCCCTCACCCAGACCCGCCTAGCCGACAGCCCCGGCCAGACCTACTACCGCAAACGCATCGACCAGGACGGCAAAACCAAAGCCGAGGCACTGCGCTGCCTCAAACGACGCCTGGCACGAGTCGTCTACAACCGCCTCCACGCCGACGAACAATCACGACACCACACCCACCAAACCGCCGCCGCTTGACATAGGAGCAATTCTCGCGGGAGACGTTTAGTGCGACCTACGTGCGGCCTAGGTGCGGCCGAGTTCGTGGCTGAGGGCCTCGAGTTCGTTCCCGCCGGCCATCTCCTGGGTCAGCTGTTCCAGCGTGATCTCCCCGAAGCTGCAATCCAGCTTCTGCTGGCCGCGGTTGAGCAGCACGAAATGGTCGCCGACCATGTGCGCGTGGTGCGGGTTGTGCGTGATGAAGATGACGCCGAAACCCTGTTCCTTGGCGGCGGTGATGTAGCGCAGCACCATGCCGGACTGCTTGACGCCCAGCGCCGCGGTGGGCTCGTCGAGGATCAGCACGCGCGCCCCGAAGAAGATCGCGCGGGCAATCGCCACGCACTGCCGCTGACCGCCGGACAGCGAACCGATCGGCGCGTCGACGTCGGGCAGGTCGATGCCCATCTTCTTGAGCTCCGAGATGGTCGTGGCGCGCATGCCGTTGATGTCCAAGGACTTCAGGAAGCCCTTCTTGCGCAGCTCGTTGCCCAGGAAGAAGTTGCGCCACACCGGCATCAGGGACACCACGGCCAGGTCCTGATAGACCGTGGCGATGCCGACCTTCAGCGCGTCCTTGGGCGAGTTGAACTCGGTGGGCTTGCCGTCGACGAGCAGCTGGCCCTCGGTGGGCTTGTGCAATCCGGCGATGATCTTGATCAGCGTGGACTTACCCGCGCCGTTGTCGCCGAGCACGCCGGTCACCTCGCCGGCGCCCACGCGCAGGTTGATGTCCTTGAGCGCGATGATGTTGCCGTAGCTCTTGCCGACACCCCGGAGTTCGACCAGCGGCACCTCGGCACCGGAGGACGAGTCGGCGGTAGGGGCTTCCGCGGTGGTACTCATGCTCTGTCTCCTAGCGCTTGGTCGCGTAGTTCCGGAAGGCGTTGTTGGCGATCACCGCGAACAACAACATGGCGCCCAGGAAGAACTTGAACCAGTCGGGGTTCCACCCGGCGTAGACGATGCCCTGGTTGGTCATGCCGAAGATCAACGCGCCGATCAGCGTGCCGATCGCGGTGCCGTACCCGCCGGTCAGCAGGCAGCCACCGATGACCGCGGCGATGATGTAGAAGAACTCGTTGCCGATGCCCTGGCCGGACTGGATGGTGTCGAACGAGAACAGCAGGTGCATCCCGACGAACCAGGCGCAGAAGCCGACGGCCATGAACAACCCGATCTTGACCTTGGTCACCGGCACGCCGACCGCACGCGCGCTGTCCTGGTTGCCGCCGACGGCGAAGATCCAGTTGCCGATCCGGGTCTTGAACAGCACGTAGGTGGCGATCAGCGCGAACAGGATCCACCACAGCACGGTGACCCGCACCGAGACCGGACCGATGGGCAGCGACGAGGCGAAAATGGTTCGGCCGGAGTCGAATCCCTGCATGTCCGAGACGCTGGGGGTGGCCACCTGACCGCTGACCAGTTTGGTCACCGCCAGGTTGATGCCGGTGAGCATCAGGAACGAACTCAACGTGATCAGGAACGACGGGATCTTGGTCTTCATCACCATGTACCCGTTGAAGAACCCGACGGCCAGCGAGACCACCAGCGCCAGCGCCGCCCCGGTCCACAGGTTCAGGTGCAGGTTGTAGCAGAGCATCGAGGCGGCCAGCGAACTCGTGGTGACCGCGACGCCGGCCGACAGGTCGAACTCGCCGCCGATCATCAGCAGACCGACGCCGACGGCCATGATCCCGATCGTCGAACTGGCATACAGCACGGTGGCCAGCGACTCCGGGGAACGGAACGGCGGCGCGACGATCAGGAAGAACACGAAGATCGCGACCGCGCCC
Source organism: Mycolicibacterium chitae (assembly GCF_900637205.1). NCBI lineage: Bacteria > Bacillati > Actinomycetota > Actinomycetes > Mycobacteriales > Mycobacteriaceae > Mycobacterium > Mycolicibacterium chitae. The sequence continues at coordinate 1,631,527 of NZ_LR134355.1, read as the reverse complement.
ACCAGGGCGCCCATCTCGGGTCGAATGATCAAGCGCTGCAGCTTGTTCTGCTCCTTGACCCGTTCGTCGTGCACCACCTGGCGGTTGCTGAGGTTGACCTCGGCCTGAGTGCTCATCAGCGGGTTCCCGCCTTCGCGTACTCGGCGACGTCCTCGATGTTGGTCGCGTCGATGAACGCCGGCCCGGTGAACGTCGGCTGGTTGCCGCCGATCACGTTGCCGTTGTTGAGGTAGAGCCAGAGCGAGTCGACGGCCAGGTAACCCTGCAGGAACGGTTGCTGGTCGACGGCCCACTGGATGTCGCCGTTGCGGATGGCGTCGACGAGCGCGGCGTTGGTGTCGAAGGTGGCGACCTGGGCGTTGCTGCCGGCATTGCCCACCGACTGCACCGCGGTCAGCGCGTAGGGCGCGCCGAGGGCGAGCACGGTGTCCACCGCGGGATCCTGGCGCAGCTTGGCGGTGATGGTCGACTCCACCGAGGGCATGTCCTTGCCGTTGACGTTGAGCGTCTCGACGGCGGGGAACGCGTCCCGCACACCGGCGCAGCGGGCTTCGAGGTCGACGTGGCCCTGTTCGTGGATCACGCAGATGACCTTCTGGGCACCGTCGTTCGCGAGGCGCTTGCCGGCCTCCTGCCCGGCGATGAAGCCGTCCTGCCCGAAGTACTGGGTGACCCCCATGTCCAGCCAGGCGTCCTGACCGGCGTTGAAGGCGACCACCGGGATGTTCTTGCCCGTCGCGTTGCGTACCGCCGGGCGCATGGCGTCCGGCTTGGCCAGCGTCACGGCGATGCCGTCGACCCCGCTGTCGACCGCGGACTGCACGTGGTTGGCCTGGTTGGGCGCCTCCGGATCGGCCGAGTAGAGCAGTTCGATGTTGTCCTTCTTGGCCGCGGTCTCCGCGCCCTTGCGCACCAGGTCCCAGAACGAGTCGCCGGGGACCTCGTGGGTGATCATGGCGATCTTCATCCGTGGGGTGTCGGCGGTGCCGGCCCCCATGCCGCCGCCGCTGGTATCGGGCTTGCCCCCGGTGCTGGAGCACGCGGTCATGCCCACGAGCAGCACCCCGGCCCCGATTGCCGCCACGAGCCGACTCAACGTCATTGTCTCTCCTCGTCCATGTCCTCGACATCGCCGCGGGGCTTGCGGTTCTCCGACATCAAGCAGGACATCAAGCAGCAAGCGACACGGCCTATGGCGTCGATGTAATACCGCTCACACCTGAAAGTCAAGACTTTGTTCTGACATTAGGACCGCTTATCAAAGAAAAGCGTCAGCGGTCCACGAGCGTGGTGTCGAAGTAGTAGCGCGAGGCCCGATAGACATGGCTGCCGTACTCGACCGCGCGGCCCGAGTCGTCGAAGGCGGTGCGCTCCATCACCAGCAACGGGGCCTTGGGCTTCTCGTCGAGCAGCTTGGCCTCGTCGCGATCGGCGGACTTGGCCCCGATCCGTTGGCGCGCCAACCGAATGTGCACGCCGCGGGACCGCAGTGCCTGATACAGCCCCGAGCGCTCGAGTTCCTCGCGCTCCGGGGCCAGGTTGACCGGCAGATGGTTGGTCATCAACGCCAACGGCTGCCCGCCGGAGAAGCGCAACCGGCGCACGGTGACCACCTCGGTGCCGGCCGCCAGGTTCAGCTGCGCGGCCACGTCGTCGGCCACCGGGCCCACGGCATAGTCCAGCACCCGCGTCGCGGGTTCCTGACCGGCGCGCGCGAGATCGTCGTAGAGACTGGTCAATTCGACGGGACGGTGCACCGGGGCCTGCACCACCTGCGTGCCGACGCCGCGCTTGCGCACCAGCAGACCCTTGTCGACGAGTTCCTGGATGGCCCGGCGGGTGGTGGGCCGCGACAGGTTGAGCCGATCGGCAAGGGCGAGTTCGTTCTCGAACCGCTCCCCCGGCTTGAGCACGCCGTCCATGATGGCCTTCTCGAAAACCTGCGCGACCTGGAAGTACAGCGGCACCGGACTCGACCGGTCCAGGTCGATCTGCAGCATCGTGGGCACCCTGGCTCCCATTCCTCTCGGCCGGCCCGCGCCGGCGTCGCCCGGCGGTGCGATTCAGATTACATGGCATTGACTGCAAGTAAGAATGTCAGAACAAAGTCTTGACATGGGCGGGATCGGATAGCACAGTCGATAGCGAGACGCCGGTGCGCTCGGCACCATCGGTGTGGCGCACCGGCACGCACCACTTGCACCAGGGAGTCAGCCTTGACTGCTTCATCCACCCCGCCCCATGACGTCCTCGCCATCGGTCGCAGCGGCGTCGACGTCTACCCACTGCAGGTCGGAGTCGGCCTCGAGGACGTCGAATCGTTCGGAAAGTTCTTGGGCGGCAGCGCGGCCAACGTCGCGGTGGCCGCCGCGCGACTCGGCAACCGCAGCGCGCTGATCTCCGGGGTCGGCGACGATCCGTTCGGCCGGTTCGTCCGCGCCGAACTCGCCCGCCTCGGTGTGGACAACTCCTACGTGAGCACGCACGCTCAGTACCCCACCCCGGTGACGTTCTGCGAGATCTTCCCGCCGGATGACTTTCCGCTGTACTTCTACCGCAAGCCGTCGGCCCCCGACCTGCAGATCCGCGCCGACGAGCTCGACCTGGCCGCCGTCCGCGCGGCCCGCCTGTACTGGTCCACGGTCACCGGTCTGAGCGAAGAGCCCAGCCGCGGCGCGCATTTCGCGGCGTGGGAGGCCCGCGGCCGCGCACCGCTGACGGTGCTGGACCTCGACTACCGCCCGATGTTCTGGGCGAGCGCCGCCGAGGCCACCACCCAGGTGCAGCGCGCGCTGCAGTTCGTCACCGTGGCGGTCGGCAACCGCGAGGAGTGCGAGATCGCGGTCGGCGAAACCGAACCCGACAAGGCCGCCGACGCGCTGCTGGACCTGGGCGTGGAACTGGCGATCGTCAAGCAGGGCCCGCGCGGGGTGCTGGGCAAGACCAAGCACGAGGCCGTGACGGTGGCACCCAACGAGGTGGACGTGGTCAACGGCCTGGGCGCCGGGGATGCCTTCGGCGGCAGCCTGATTCACGGACTGCTGCGCGACTGGCCGCTGGACAAGACGCTGCGCCACGCCAACGCCGCCGGCGCGATCGTCGCCTCCCGGCTGGAATGCTCCACCGCCATGCCGACCGCCGACGAGGTGGCCGCGCTGGCCGGCACCGCCGCGGAGGCCGCCAATGCCTGATGCCACCAGCTACGCGGACCTCACCGACCTGCGCGCGCAGGACCCCGGCGCCATCGCCCGAGCCTGGCAGGCCCGGACCACCCGCCCGGTCTCCCGCGGCAACGGGCGGCTGATGATCGTCGCCGCCGACCACCCCGCCCGCGGCGCCCTGTCCGTCGGGAACCGGCCCACCGCCATGAACAGCCGGACCGACCTGCTGGACCGGTTGCGCGCCGCGCTGGCCGACCCCGGCGTCGACGGCGTGCTGGCCACCGCCGATATCCTCGACGACCTGGTGCTGCTGGGCGCGCTCGAGGACAAGGTGGTGTTCTCGTCGTTCAACCGCGGCGGGCTGGCCGGATCCAGTTTCGAACTCGACGACCGGATGACCGGGGCCACCGCCGCCTCCACCGCCGTCGCCAAGATGAACGGCGGAAAGATGCTGTGCCGCATCGATCTCGATGATCCGGGCACGGTGGCGACCATGGCGGCGTGCGCGCGCGCCGTCGACGAACTCGCCGAGCGCGGCCTGACCGCGATGCTCGAGCCGTTCCTGTCCAGCCGGGTCAACGGCAAGGTCCGCAACGATCTGAGCCCGGATGCCGTCATCAAGTCGGTGCACATCGCCCAGGGGCTCGGGTCGACGTCGGCCTATACCTGGATGAAGCTGCCCGTCGTCGAGGAGATGGACCGCGTGATGGCCGCCACGACGCTGCCGACGCTGCTGCTCGGCGGCGACCCCACCGACCCCGACCAGGCCTTCGCCAGTTGGGAGAAGGCACTGGCCCTGCCGTCGGTGCGCGGCCTGATCGTCGGCCGAACCCTGCTGTATCCGCCCGATGACGACGTGAGTTCCGCGGTGGCCACCGCCGTGGCGATGGTGAGGTAACCCGTGCACAGCAAGCTCTACATTCCCGCCGGCAGCGCCGCCGAGACCGCCGGTGCGCCGTACCTGGTCGACATCACCCCGGCCTCGGCGGGCTGGGCCGAATCCAGCCTGCAGGTGGTGGAATTCCCCGCGCCGCAGGAGATCCGACTGCACACGGGCGGCACCGAGGTGATGATCCTGCCGCTGGCCGGCGGCGGCTCGGTGCACTGCGACGGCGAAATCTTCGAACTGTCGCCGCGCGCCTCGGTGTTCGACGGCCCCGCCGACATGGTCTATCTCGGCATCGACCGCAGCTACACGCTGGCCGGCACCGGCCGCTTCGCTATCTGCGGCGCCCGGGCCACCGCGTCGTTCCCCAACCGTCGGGTGGCCGCGGCCGACGTGGCCGTCGAGTTGCGCGGCGCGGGCAACTGCAGCCGCCAGGTGCACAACTTCGGCACCGCGACCGCCTTCGAGGCCGACTCGCTGATCGCCTGCGAGGTGATCACCCCGGGCGGGAACTGGTCGAGCTACCCGGCCCACAAACATGACGAGAACACCGAGGTGGAGACCCAGCTCGAGGAGATCTATTACTTCGAGATCGACGACAGTCCCGCCGGCACACCGGGTTTCGGCTACCACCGGGTGTACGGCACGCCGCAACGCCCCATCGAGGTGCTCGAGGAGGTGCGCTCCGGGGATGTGGTACTGGTGCCGCACGGCTACCACGGGCCGTCGATCGCCGCACCGGGCCACCACATGTACTACCTCAACGTGATGGCCGGTTCCGGGCCCGAGCGGGCGTGGCGGATCTGCGACGACCCGGACCACACCTGGCTGCGCGGCAGCTGGGAACACCAGCAGGTCGACCCGCGTCTCCCCTTCACCGCAGCCAGCACCCGAGGAGCATGACCGTGGTTTCCACCGCGCCGAAATCCGCCGACAAGCTCGCCGACACCGAACCCCGGATCCGGCTCACCGTCGCCCAGGCCACGGTCCGCTTCCTGGCCAACCAGTACGTCGAGCGCGACGGCGACCGGCACCGGTTCTTCGCCGGTTGCTTCGGCATCTTCGGCCACGGCAACGTCGCCGGCATCGGGCAGGCGCTGCTGCAGGACGAGGTCGAGGCCCACGCCGCCGGGACCGCGCCGGGGCTGCGATACGTGCTGGGCCGCAACGAACAGGCCATGGTGCACAGCGCGGTCGCCTACGCGCGCCAGCGCGACCGGCTGCAGGCCTGGGCCGTGACCGCCAGCGTCGGACCGGGCTCCACCAACATGCTCACCGGCGCGGCCCTGGCCACCATCAACCGGCTGCCGGTGCTGCTGCTGCCGTCGGACACCTTCGCCACCCGCGTCAGCGCGCCGGTGCTGCAGGAACTGGAGTTGCCCGGCAGCGGCGACATCACCGTCAACGACGCCTTCAAGCCGCTGTCGCGCTACTTCGACCGGGTATGGCGCCCCGAGCAGCTGCCCGCCGCGCTGCTGGGCGCCATGCGGGTGCTCACCGACCCGAGCGAAACCGGCGCCGCGACAGTGGCTTTGCCGCAGGACGTCCAGGCGGAGGCGTTCGACTGGCCGGTCTCGCTGTTCGCCGAGCGCACCTGGCACGTCGGGCGGCCGCTGCCCGAGCGCGCGGTGCTCGACCGCGCCGCCGACCTCATCCGGTCGGCCACCGCGCCGCTGATCGTCGCCGGCGGCGGGGTCATCTACGCCGACGCCGACGAGGCCCTGGCCGGCCTCGCCGCCCGCACCGGCATCCCCGTCAGCGAGACGCAGGCCGGCAAGGGATCCCTGCCGCACGATCACCCGCAGTCCGTCGGCGCCATCGGGTCCACCGGCACCACCGCCGCCAACGCCCTGGCCGCCCAGGCCGACGTCGTCATCGGCATCGGCACCCGCTACAGCGACTTCACCTCCGCCTCGCGGACCGCGTTCAACAATCCCGACGTGCGCTTCGTCAACATCAATGTGGCCTCACTCGATGCGGTCAAGCAGGGCGGCCTGTCCGTCGTCGCCGATGCACGCGAGGCGCTCGAGGCGTTGAGCGAAGCCCTGGCCGGCCACGCGGTGAGCGCCGAATACCGCACGCGCACCGCCGAACTGGTCGACGAGTGGAACGCCACCGTCGACGCCGCGGTCCGGGTCAGCGACGACGCGCCGTTGAACCAGAACCAGGTCATCGGGCTGGTCAACACGCTGTCCGACCCGCGCGACGTGGTGGTGTGCGCCGCCGGATCGATGCCCGGTGACCTGCACAAGTTGTGGCGCACCCGTGACCGCAAGGGCTACCACGTCGAATACGGCTTCTCTTGCATGGGATACGAGATCGCCGGCGGGATCGGGGTGCGCCTGGCCGCCCCCGATCGCGACGTGTTCGTCATGGTCGGCGACGGCTCGTATCTGATGATGGCCACCGAACTGGCGACCGCCGTGCAGGAGGGCGTCAAGATCATCGGGGTGCTGGTGCAGAACCACGGCTTCGCGTCCATCGGCGGACTGTCGGAATCGCTGGGCTCCCAACGGTTCGGCACCGCCTACCGCTACCGCGCCGACGACGGCCGCCTCGACGGCGACAAACTTCCCGTCGACCTCGCCGCCAACGCGGCCAGCCTGGGCGCCGATGTCATCCGGGTGCGCACCGCCGCCGAGTTCACCGCCGCCGTCAAGACGGCCAAGGCCGCCGAGCGCACGACGGTGATCCACGTCGAGACCGACCCGAAGGTGACTGCGCCGGACAGTAATTCGTGGTGGGACGTCCCGGTCAGCGAGGTCTCCACGCTCGAGTCCACCCAACGCGCCCAGGCGCGCTACGCCGACTGGAAGCGCGTCCAACGGCCGCTGATCACGCCGACCGAGGGCTGACGGGGATGACCGCACCGAAGGCGGATCTGCGGGTCGCGGTGATCGGTGTCGGGGTCATGGGCGCCGACCACGTCGCGCGCCTGAGCGCCACGACCTCCGGCGCCCGCGTCGCGGTGGTCAACGACCACCTGCCGGCCAAGGCCGCACAACTGGCCGCGACGATCCCGGGCTGCCGGGCCGTCGAGGACCCGCTGGCCGCCATCGCCGATCCCGGGGTGGACGCGGTGGTGCTGGCCAGCCCGGGCCCCGCCCACCACGAGCAACTGCTGGCCTGCCTGCAGCACCGCAAGCCCGTGCTGTGCGAGAAGCCGCTGACCACCGATCTGGACACCGCGCTGGACGTCGTCCGCCGGGAGGCGGCCCTGGGCGTGCGGCTGATCCAGGTCGGGTTCATGCGGCGCTTCGACGACGAGTACCGCCAACTCAAGGCCGCGCTGGACGCCGGCGAACTCGGCCGTCCCCTGCTGATGCACTGTGTGCACCGCAACCGGGACGTGCACGCGGGCTTCGATTCGGCGATGGTGGTCCGCGACTCGCTGGTCCACGAGGTCGACGTCGCGCGCTTCCTGCTCGACGAGGAGATCACCTCGATCCAGATCGTGCGGCCCGCCACCAACCCCGGCGCCCCGGCCGGGCTGCAGGATCCGCAGATCGCCATCCTGCGGACCACCTCGGGCAGGTACGTGGACGTGGAACTGTTCGTCACCACCGGCGTCGGTTACGAGGTGCGCACGGAGGTAGTGGGCGAACGGGGTTCGGCGCTGATCGGCCTGGCGGTTGGCCTGGTGCGCAAGAGCGCCGACGGGCGCTGGGGCGGCGGCATCGCCGCCGATTTCCGCGCGCGGTTCAGGGCCGCCTACGACACCCAGATGCAGCGGTGGGTCGATGCCGTCGCGGCCGGTGCCCGGACCGGGGATTACGCCGACGGGCCGGGCGCCTGGGATGGTTATGCCGCGGCGGCGGTGTGCGCCGCCGGGGTGCGGTCACTGGAATCCGGCCGGACCGAATCGGTGGAGTTGGCACTCCGGGATACCCCCGAATGACTCCGCCAGCAAACTTTTTTACCACGCGACGCGAGTCCAAAATATGTCGTTTTGTGAGACAGATCACATTTGAGCCCGCATGTGACGTCCTCCGCTTTTGGCGCCTCGGCGCTCGTTAAACGCCCAGCGCACGGAGAAATCTGCGACTGAAGTTACGGCATCCTTACCTACCTCGGGAAGGTGCCTAGGATTGCCCTGCAACTCTGTTATATGGTCTAACGGGTCCGTTAACGGGGCTAATCTGCGGTGAATCATCGAAGCAAATACCGACGTAAGGGTGCATGTGGCACGGCCAACGGTCTGGGGAGTCCTATGTTCAGTCTGCTGAAGCGCGTCTGGATCCCTCTGGTCATCGTAATAGTCCTGGTGGTAGGCGGCCTGACGGTGTCCCGCATCCGCACCTTCTTCGGCGCCCAGGACGACATCGGCGTCTCCACCCCGATCGAGGACACCGAGCCCTTCGACCCCAAGGTCGTGACCTACGAGGTCTGGGGCAACGGGACCTACGCCGACATCAACTACCTGGACCTGGACGCCGAGCCCCAGCGCGTGGACGGCGCCAGCCTGCCCTGGACGTTGCGGCTGGAGTCCACCGCCCCGTCGGTGTTCCCCAACGTCGTGGCCCAGGGCGACAGCAGCTCGATCACCTGCCGGATCACCGTCGATGACGAGATCAAGGACGAGAAGACCACCACCGGCGTGAGCGCCCAGACCTTCTGCTTGGTGAAATCTGCATGAGTTCCAACGACGCCCCCACCGACTCCTTCGCGGCGGTGACCGACACCCGCAGTCGCCTCGCGCGGGGCATCCGCACGATGGCGGTGCCGGTCATCCTCGGCTGGGTCGCGCTGATCGTCGTCCTGAACGTCTCGGTGCCGCAGCTCGAGACGGTCGGGCAAATGCGGTCGGTGTCGATGTCGCCCGACGATGCGCCGTCGGTGATCGCCATGAAGCGCGTCGGTCAGGTCTTCGAGGAGTTCGACTCCAACAGCTCGGCGATGATCGTGCTCGAGGGCGAGGACCAACTCGGCGACGCCGCGCACGACTACTACGACGAGATCATCGACCGCCTCGAGGCCGACACCAAGCACATCGAGCACGTACAGGATTTCTGGGGCGACCCGCTGACCGCCAGCGGCGCGCAGAGCCCCGACGGCAAGGCCGCCTACGTGCAGGTCTACACCGCGGGCAATCAGGGCGAGGCGCTGGCCAACGAGTCCATCGAGGCCGTCCAGGACATCGTCGCCGGCGTGGAGGCACCCGAGGGCGTGGCGGCCTACGTCACCGGGCCCGCCGCCCTGGCGGCCGATCAGCAGATCGCCGGTGACCGCAGCCTGCGCACGATCGAGGCGCTGACCTTCGTCGTGATCATCACGATGCTGCTGCTGGTCTACCGGTCGATCACCACCGTGCTCCTGACGCTGGTCATCGTCGTGCTGTCACTGATGTCGGCGCGCGGCGTGGTGGCCTTCCTCGGCTATCACGAGATCATCGGGCTCTCCACGTTCGCCACCAGCCTGTTGGTGACGTTGGCGATCGCGTTGTCGACGGACTACGGCATCTTCCTGACCGGCCGATATCAGGAAGCCCGTTCCGCCGGCGAGGACCGAGAACAGGCGTACTACACCATGTTCCGGGGCACGGCCCACGTCATCGTGGGCTCGGGCATGACCATCGCCGGCGCGATGTTCTGCCTGCACTTCACCCGGATGCCGTACTTCCAGACCCTCGGCGTGCCGCTCGCGATCGGCATGACGGTGGTGGTCCTGACCGGCCTGACCCTGGGCTCGGCGATCATCGCCACGGCGAGCCGCTTCGGCAAGCTGCTGGAGCCCAAACGTGCGATGCGCGTGCGGGGTTGGCGCAAGGTCGGCGCCGCGGTGGTCCGCTGGCCCGGTCCGATCCTGGTCGCCGCCGTCGCGCTGTCGCTGGTCGGTCTGCTGACGCTGCCGGGCTACATCACCAACTACAACGACCGGGTGTATCTGCCGGACGACCTGCCCGCCAACGTCGGCTACGCGGCCGCCGACCGGCACTTCTCGCAGGCCCGGATGAACCCCGAACTGCTGCTGATCGAAAGCGATCACGACCTGCGCAACCCGTCGGACTTCCTGGTCATCGACAAGATCGCCAAGAGCATCTTCCGGGTGCCCGGCGTCGGTCGCGTGCAGGCCATCACCCGTCCGCAGGGCACTCCCATCGAGCACACGTCCATCCCGTTCCAGATCTCCATGCAGGGTGTGACGCAGAAGATGAACGAGAAGTATCAGCAGGACATGATGGCCAACATGCTGCAGCAGGCCGACGACATGCAGGCGACCATCGACAACATGGAGAAGATGCAGGGCATCACCGTGCAGATGGCCGAGACCACGCACAGCATGGTCACCAAGATGAAGACGATGACGTTGGATATCGCCGAATTGCGGGACAACATCTCGAATTTCGACGATTTCTTCCGGCCGATCCGCAACTACTTCTACTGGGAACCGCACTGCTACAACATCCCGGTCTGCTGGTCCATCCGGTCGATCTTCGACACCCTCGACGGCATCGACGTGATGACCGACAACATCCAGGACCTGATGCCCGACATGGAGCGCCTGGACGAATTGATGCCCCAGATGGTCGCGCTCATGCCCTCGATGATCGAGACCATGCGGAACATGAAGACCTACATGCTGACCATGTATCAGAGCCAAAAGGGTCTGCAGGATCAGATGTCGGCCATGCAGGAGAACTCGACCGCCATGGGCAAGGCCTTTGACGAGTCGAAGAACGACGACTCCTTCTATCTGCCGCCGGAGACGTTCGAGAACCCGGACTTCAAGCGCGGCATGAAGATGTTCCTGTCCCCCGACGGGCACTCGGTGCGCTTCATCATCAGCCACGAGGGCGATCCGATGAGCCCCGAGGGCATCAAGCACATCGACGCGATCAAGCTCGCCGCCAAGGAGGCCGTCAAGGGCACCCCGCTGGAGGGCTCCAAGATCTACCTCGCCGGCACCGCGGCCACCTTCAAGGACATGCAGGAGGGCGCGAACTACGACCTGATGATCGCCGGCATCGCCGCGGCGTGCCTGATCTTCATCATCATGTTGCTGATCACCCGGGCCATCGTGGCCGCGGCGGTGATCGTGGGCACGGTGATCTTCTCGCTGGGCAGCGCGTTCGGCATCTCGGTACTGATCTGGCAGCACCTGATCGGGATCGAATTGCACTGGATGGTGCTACCAATGGCCATCATTGTGCTGCTGGCCGTGGGCGCCGACTATAACCTGCTACTAGTGGCCCGAATGAAGGAGGAAATACACGCCGGACTCAATACCGGCATCATCCGAGCCATGGGTGGCAGCGGTTCGGTGGTGACGTCGGCCGGGTTGGTGTTCGCCTTCACCATGATGTCCATGGCGGTCAGCGAACTCATCGTGATCGGCCAGGTCGGTACGACGATCGGTATGGGTCTGCTCTTCGACACCCTGGTGATCCGCGCGTTCATGACGCCGTCGATCGCGGCCCTGCTGGGCAAGTGGTTCTGGTGGCCGCAGCGGGTGCGGCAGCGGCCGCTGCCCTCGGAGTGGCCCAAGCCGCAGAGCGAAGAGCCGGCATCGGTCTGACCGGCCCCGAACACCCGATGACATCGACGCAGGAGACATGCACATGATCTCGATCAAGACCTCTCTTTCCGCTTTCGCGGTGGCCGGCGCCCTGACCGCGGCGTCGCTGGGACTCGGTGCCGCGGTGGCCGTCGCCGGGCCGGTGCCGCCCCCGCCGGTGCCCTCGCCCCCGCCGGGCGAGATCCCGCCGCACTGGGCCCCGCCCAAGCCTGCCGAGTTCTGGAACGGCGAACCCGTCGTCTGGATCTCCGGTTGGGGCGGCCGCTGGGGCATCTGGAAGAACGGCTACTTCATCCCGCTGACCTCCAACCCGGTCACCGGCGGCGGCTGACCCGCCGGCGCGTAAGCGTTTCCACCACGGCACACCCTCCCCCGCGAACCGGGGCGAGGGTGTTCTGCTTTCCGGGTGCCGGGAGTCACTCCGACTCCCGGCAGTCACAAAAAACTCCGTGGGCCCCGGCTTGCGCCGAGGCCCACGGAGTTTCGTTCGTCTGCAGCTGTCAGAGCATCCAGGTCCACACCGACGGATCGGAGACCGGGTACTCGTTGCACACGTCGGTGGCGTGCGCGACGACGCCCTTGTTGTTGAAGAACAACTTGGCCCAGTTGCCCCAGCGGGTGGCCATCTGCTCGTAGTACACGTTGGTCGCGGTGTTCTCCGAGTACTGCCGGCGGGCCGGGTAATCGAGCGAGAAGAACCAGGAGATGCGGTCGCGGGCGCCCTGCTGGACGTCGGCGGGCCGGTTGTTGTAGTCGATCATGTAGCGCTCGTAGTACACCGGGCTGGTGTCGCGGGCCGCGGCCATGTACTGGTCCACGGTGCACGTGGTCTTCAGCATCCGATTGGGGATCGGGTAGTTGTCCGTCGAATCAGCGGCGGCGAGGGCGGGCGTGGTCGCCAGGACGGCGCCGGTGGCCAGCGCGCCGACTCCCGCGCGCAGCCAGAGCTTGGATCGCTTGAGGTTGAACATCACGTCTCCAGACGGTTGAATAAGGACGGTCAGCCGGCTTGCTCAGCGGGCAGGGCCGGTCCCGACGGGTCAGCGGGCGGGGCAACGGGCTGCCCGGCGGCCTGCTGCAGGACGTACTGCTTGGCCGGGCAATAGATCGGGATGGCCAAACCGAGGAACTGCCAAGCCTGCTCGGTGCTGGTGTCTCGGTTCAGCTGATCCGAGACGAACTCCGCCGATGCGAAAGCGTCCTTGTCCAAACCGCGGTCAAGGCGTTTGCAAGCAATTTTGGCGATCCAGGCGTTGTAATCCTTCTGCCCGTAGATGCCGTGAGTATGCAGCGCATTGGTGAAGTCGGTGTCCGGATCGGCGTTCGCCGGCGCGGCCAAACCCAGTGCCACAGCTACAGCGGCAAGCGCAATCGTGACTGCCTTCATGGTGGATATCTTAGCTTGCCTAATGCAGTGCTGTGCCCGTAACCCGTTCCGTTTGCACTGCTGCTTAGGCTGGACACATGAGCAGGCCCAAGCATTCCCACGTCAACGCCGATTTCGACGAACACGACGTCGTCGTCACGGAGCGGGCGAGCGAAGCCGCCGGCGTCAAAGCGGTACTGGTGGCGTTGCGCCGCGGCTGGGAACAGATGGGGCTGGTCCGCACCGCCGCCACCCTGACGCGGCTCAACCAGCGGCACGGCTACGACTGCCCGGGCTGCGCGTGGCCCGAGGAGCCGGGCGGCCGCCGGCCCGCCGAGTTCTGCGAGAACGGCGCCAAGGCCGTCGCCGAGGAGGCGACCAAGCGCACCGTCGGCCCGGAGTTCTTCGCCGCCCATTCGGTGGCCGACCTCGCCGCCAAGCCCGAGTACTGGCTCTCCCAGCAGGGCCGCCTGACCCATCCCGTGGTGCTGCGCCCCGGCGACACCCACTACCGCCCCATCTCCTGGGACGAGTCCTACCGGTTGATCGCCGAGCACCTCAACGCGCTCGACCATCCCGATCAGGCGGTGTTCTACACCTCGGGCCGCACCAGTAACGAGGCCGCGTTCCTCTACCAGCTGCTGGTGCGCAGCTTCGGCACCAACAACCTGCCGGACTGCTCCAACATGTGCCACGAGTCCTCGGGGACCGCGCTGACCGAGTCGATCGGCGTCGGCAAGGGGTCGGTCAGCGTGCTCGACCTCGAACACGCCGACTGCATCCTGATCGCCGGCCAGAACCCCGGCACCAACCACCCCCGCATGCTGTCGGTGCTGGAGAAGGCCAAGGCCAACGGCGCGAAGATCATCGCCGTCAACCCGCTGCCGGAGGCCGGCCTGATGCGGTTCAAGGATCCGCAGAAGGTCCACGGCGTGGTCGGCGGCGGGGTGTCCATCGCCGACGAGTTCGTGCAGATCCGCCTCGGCGGTGACATGGCGCTGTTCGCGGGGCTGGGCAAGCTGCTGCTCGAGGCCCATGACAAAACCGGCACCGTCCTCGATCGGGCGTTCATCGACGAGCACTGCGCCGGTTTCGCCGAGTACGAGGCGCAGACCCGCGCGGTCGACCTCGACACCGTCACCGAGGCCACCGGCGTCCCCCGCGCGCAGCTCGAACGCGTCGCGCAGACGCTCATCGCCTCGCAGCGCACCGTGTTCTGCTGGGCGATGGGCCTGACCCAGCACCGGCACGCGGTGGCGACCATCGGCGAGGCCACCAACGTGTTGTTGATGCGCGGCATGATCGGCAAGCCCGGCGCCGGCGTCTGCCCGGTGCGCGGGCATTCCAACGTGCAGGGCGACCGGACGATGGGCATCTGGGAGAAGATGCCCACGGCGTTCCACGACGCCCTGGACAGCCGATTCGGCATCACCACACCGCGCAAGCACGGCTACGACACGGTCGAGGCCATCCGCGCCATGCGCGACGGCCAGGCCAAGACGTTCCTGGCGATGGGCGGCAACTTCGTCTCGGCCTCGCCGGACACCGAGGTCACCGAGGCCGCGCTGCGCAATTGCGAACTGACCGTGCAGGTTTCGACCAAGCTCAACCGCAGCCACGTGGTGCACGGGCGCACCGCGCTGATCCTGCCCACCCTGGGCCGCACCGACCGCGACGTCCAGGCCGGCGGCAAACAGCTGGTGTCCGTGGAGGATTCGATGTCCATGGTGCACCTGTCCCGCGGGCGGCTACGGCCGGCCAGCGACCAACTGCGCAGCGAGGTCGCCATCGTCTGCCAGCTGGCCCGCACCGTGCTCGGTCCCGAGCATCCGGTGCCGTGGGAATCCTTCGTCGAGGACTACGACCGGATCCGCGACGCGATCGCCGACGTGGTCCCCGGCTGCGCCGACTACAACACCCGGGTCCGCCAGCCCGACGGCTTCCAGCTGCCCCACCCGCCGCGGGATTCGCGCGAATTCCCCACCGTCACAGGCAAGGCCAACTTCGCGGTCAATCCACTGGAGTGGGTGCCCATCCCGCCGGGGCGGCTGGTGCTGCAGACGCTGCGCAGCCACGACCAGTACAACACCACCATCTACGGTCTCGACGACCGCTACCGCGGCGTGAAGGGCGGACGCCGGGTGGTGTTCGTCAACCCCAACGACATCGCCGCGATGGGGATCCCCGACGACGCCCGCGTCGACCTGATCTCGGAGTTCACCGGGGACGACGGGTCGCTGCAGGAACGGCGCGCCAAGGATTTCCTGGTGGTGCCGTTCTCCACGCCGATGGGCAACGCCGCGGCCTACTACCCCGAGACCAATCCGCTGGTGCCACTGGATCACACTGCGGCCAAATCGAATACGCCGGTGTCCAAGGCCGTGGTGATCCGCCTGGAACCGGCCGCGGGGTCGGCATGGGGCGGGTAACCACCCGGCGGCGGATCGCGCATCTGTCCTCCGAGCAGATCACCGAGCGCCCCGACACGCTGGTGGTCGAGGAGCCGTTGGAGATCCGGCTGGGCGGCACCCCGCTCACCGTGACCATGCGCACCCCCGGCTCGGATGTCGAACTGGCGCAGGGCTTTCTGCTCACCGAGGGCATTATCGGCAGCCGCGACGACGTGGCCACGGTGCGGTACTGCCGCGGCGAGGTCGACGGCGCGAACACCTACAACGTCCTGGACGTCACGCTGGCCCCCGGCGTGCCGATGCCCGATGTGGACATGCGCCGCAACTTCTATGCCACCTCCTCGTGCGGGGTGTGCGGCAAGGCCGCGCTGGACGCCATCGCGACGGTCAGCCGGTACGGACCCGGCGACGACCCCACGGTGGTCGACAGCGCCGTCGTCGCCGAGCTGCCCGAGCAGCTGCGGAGCGCGCAGAAGGTGTTCGCGAGCACCGGCGGGCTGCACGGCGCGGGGCTGTTCACCGCGGCCGGTGAGCTGCTGGTGGCCCGCGAGGACATCGGCCGGCACAACGCCGTCGACAAGGTGCTGGGCTGGGCCGTCGAACAGGACCGCATCCCGCTGTCGGGCACCGTGCTGCTGGTCAGCAGCCGCGCCTCCTTCGAGCTGACGCAGAAGGCCGTGATGGCCGGGGTGCCGGTGCTGGCCGCGGTGTCGGCGCCGTCGTCGCTGGCGGTGGATCTGGCCCGGCAATCGGGCCTGACCCTGGTGGCGTTCCTACGCGGGGACTCGATGAACGTCTACAGCCGCCCGGACCGGATCAAGCACAGCTGAGGCTCTGGCCCAATATGCACTGCCCCGAAATGCACTCAGGGTCGTGACCCCCGCGGGAGTCACGACCCTGTGCGCAATATCGGTCTGTCTGGTCAGGCGCTCTTCTCGCGACGCTCGGCCCGCGAGGGCTTGCGCGGCACGATGGTCGGCAGCACGTTGTCCAGCACGGTCTCCTTGGTCACGACGACCTTGGCGACGTCGTCGCGGCTGGGGATGTCGTACATCGCCGGCTGCAGCACCTCTTCCATGATGGCGCGCAGGCCGCGGGCACCGGTGCCGCGATGGATGGCCTGATCGGCGATCGCCTCGAGGGCCTCCGGCGTCATCTCCAGCTCCACGCCGTCCATCTCGAAGAGTCGGGTGTACTGCTTCACCAGGGCGTTCTTCGGGGTGGACAGGATCTGCACCAGTGATTCCTTGTCCAGGTTGGTCACCGAGGCCACGACCGGCAGGCGGCCGATGAACTCCGGGATCAACCCGAACTTGATCAGATCCTCCGGCATCACCTCGGCGAAGTGATCCTGGGTGTCGATGTCGGCCTTGGAGTGCACCTCGGCGCCGAAGCCCAGGCCGCGCTTGCCGACCCGGTCCGACACGATCTTCTCCAGGCCCGCGAACGCACCGGCCACGATGAACAGCACGTTGGTGGTGTCGATCTGGATGAACTCCTGGTGCGGATGCTTGCGCCCGCCCTGCGGCGGCACCGAGGCCTGCGTGCCCTCGAGGATCTTCAGCAGCGCCTGCTGCACGCCCTCGCCGGAGACGTCGCGGGTGATCGACGGGTTCTCGCTCTTGCGGGCGATCTTGTCGACCTCGTCGATGTAGATGATGCCGGTCTCGGCGCGCTTGACGTCGTAGTCGGCGGCCTGGATCAGCTTCAGCAGGATGTTCTCGACGTCCTCGCCGACGTAGCCGGCCTCGGTCAGCGCGGTGGCATCCGCGATGGCGAACGGCACGTTGAGCATCTTGGCCAGGGTCTGGGCCAGGTAGGTCTTACCGCAACCCGTCGGGCCCAGCATCAAGATGTTGGACTTGGCCAGCTCGACGGTCTCGGCGCGGGAATCCCGGCCGCCCTTCTCGCCGGCCTGGATCCGCTTGTAGTGGTTGTAGACGGCCACCGCGAGCGTGCGCTTGGCGGTGTCCTGCCCGATCACATAGCTCTCGAGGAAATCGCGGATCTCGGCCGGCTTCGGCAGCTCGTCGAGCTTGACGTCGTCGGCGTCGGCCAGTTCCTCCTCGATGATCTCGTTGCACAGATCGATGCACTCGTCACAGATGTAAACGCCGGGGCCCGCAATGAGCTTCTTGACCTGCTTCTGACTCTTTCCGCAGAACGAGCACTTCAGCAGATCACCGCCGTCTCCGATGCGCGCCATAGTGGTGGTGTCCTACTTCCTGTAGCCGAATGTCGGTAGGTCTTCATCCCGACGCTACCCGCTAGACCCGAGTACGGGCGACCGATGAAGCGAATAGCGCCGTTGGTATTCCTCTGTGGCACGAAACATATCGCCTCAGGCGTCCCGTCGCGTGCGCAACGCGCTGCCGTGTCCCTGGCGTGTCGTCGCAGTTATCCGTTCGGGATGCGTGGCGACGACCCGCCCGGGGGTCAGGCGGTCTGCGCCGAGAGCTTCCGGTACTCCAGCACGGTGTCGATGATCCCGTATTCCTTGGCCTCCTCGGCCGTCAGGATCTTGTCGCGGTCGGTGTCCTTGCGGATCTGCTCGGGCGACTTGTTGGTGTGCCGCGCCAGCGTGGTGTCCATCAGGGTGCGCATCCGCTCGATCTCGGCGGCCTGGATCTCGAGGTCGGAGACCTGGCCCTGGATGGCCCCGCCGACGGCCGGCTGGTGGATCAGCACGCGCGCGTTCGGCAGCGCCATGCGCTTGCCCGGGGTGCCCGCGGCCAGCAGCACCGCCGCGGCCGAGGCGGCCTGGCCCAGGCACACGGTCTGGATGTCGGCGCGGACGTACTGCATGGTGTCGTAGATCGCCATCAGCGAGGTGAACGAGCCACCCGGGGAGTTGATGTACATCGTGATGTCGCGGTCGGGATCCAGCGACTCGAGCACCAGCAGCTGGGCCATGATGTCGTTGGCCGACGCGTCGTCCACCTGCACCCCGAGGAAGATGATGCGCTCCTCGAAGAGCTTGTTGTACGGGTTGGACTCCTTGACGCCGAAGCTCGAATGCTCGATGAACGACGGCAGGATGTAGCGCGACTGCATCGGATTCACGGCGGCGCCGTGGACTGGCTGACTCATGAGGCACTCCCGTTCAGGTGGGCGCGGGTGATGATGTGGTCGACGAAGCCGTACTCGAGGGCTTCCTGCGAGGTGAACCAACGGTCGCGGTCGGCGTCGGCCTCGATCCGCTCGAGGGTCTGGCCGGTGAACTCCGCGTTGAGCCGGTTCATCTCCTTCTTGGTCAGCGCGAACTGCTCGGCCTGGATGGCGATGTCCGCGGCGCTGCCGCCGATCCCCGCCGACGGCTGGTGCATCATGATCCGCGCGTGCGGCAGGGCGAAGCGCTTGCCCTTGGTGCCGGCCGCGAGCAGGAACTGCCCCATCGACGCCGCCAGCCCCATGGCGTAGGTGGCCACCTCGCACGGTGCGAGCACCATGGTGTCGTAGATGGCCATGCCGGCCGTCACCGAACCACCCGGCGAGTTGATGTAGAGGTTGATGTCCTTGGTCGGATCCTCGGCGGCGAGCAGCAGAATCTGCGCGCACAGCCGATTGGCGATGTCGTCGTCGACCTGGGTGCCCAGGAAGATGATCCGCTCGGCCAGCAACCGCTCATAGACCGAATCGGTGAGGTTCAAGCCCATGCCACCGGAACGCATGTCAGTCACGACGGGTTACCTGCTTTCTCGTATGGGTATTGCTCGACACTAACCAAACCGCGGCACCGCGCGTTCCGCAGGACGCGCGCTTTCGCTCTAGGCGTTATTTCGCCTCGGCGGCCTCGGTGGCCTCGGCAGCGTCGTCGGCGGCGTCCTCACCAGCGTCGGCGTCGTCCTCGGCAGCCTCGCCGTCCTCGGCGCGGCCGAAGAACTCGCTGGTGTCGACGACATTGCCGTCGGTGTCGGTGACGTTGGCCGCCTCGACCACCGCGGCGACCGTCAGGCCGCGGCGCACGTCGGCGTACATCGCCGGCAGCTGGTTGTTCTGCTGCAGCACCTGGATGAGCTGCTGCGGCTCGATGCCGTACTGACGCGACATCAGCATCAGACGCTCGGTGATGTCGTTCTGCCCGACCTGGATCTCCAGGTCGTCGGCCAGCGCGTCCATCAGCAGCTGGGTCTTGACGGCCTTCTCGGCGTTGGTGCGGGACTCGGCGTCGAACTCCTCACGCGAGGAGCCCTGCTCCTTGAGGTTCTCCTCGAACTTGGCCTCGTCGTGGTCCAGCCCGTGGATGGCGTTGTGCAGGGTGTCGTCGATCTGCGCCTGCACGATCTGCTCCGGCAGCGGCACCTCGACCTGCTCCAGCAGGGCCTCGAGGGCGTTGTCGCGGATCTTCTCGGCCTGCTGGATGCGCTTGAGCCGCTTGACCTGCTCGGTCAGGTCGGCCTTCAGCTCGTCGATGGTGTCGAATTCGCTTGCCAGCTGGGCGAACTCGTCGTCGGCCTCGGGCAGCTCGCGCTCCTTGACCGACGCCACGGTGACGGTGACCTCGGCCTCCTGACCCGCGTGCGGGCCGGCGACCAGCGTGGTGGTGAAGGTCTTGGTGTCCTCGGCGGACATCCCGACCAGCGCGTCGTCGAGGCCCTCGATCAGCTGGCCGGAGCCGACCTCGTGGGACAGGCCCTCGGTCTTGGCCTCCGGCACGTCCTCGCCGTCGACGGTGGCCGACAGGTCGATCGAGACGAAGTCGCCCTCGGCGATCGGCCGGTCGACGCCGGTCAGGGTGCCGAAGCGCGCGCGCAGCGACTGCAGTTCCTTGTCGACGTCCTCGTCGGCGACCTCGATCGCGTCCACGGTGATCTTCAGCGCGCTCAGGTCCGGCAGCGTGATCTCCGGGCGGATGTCGACCTCGGCGGTGAACACCAGTTCCTCGCCGTCCTCGATCTTGGTGATCTCGATCTCGGGCTGACCCAGCGGCTTGACGTCGGTGGTGGTCACGGCCTCGCTGTAGCGGCTGGGCAGCGCGTCGTTGACGACCTGCTCGAGCACCGCACCGCGGCCGATGCGGGCCTCGAGCAGCTTGCGCGGCGCCTTGCCGGGCCGGAAGCCGGGCAGGCGGACCTGCTGGGCGAGCTGCTTGAACGCGCGGTCGAAATCGGGCTCGAGCTCGGCAAACGGCACCTCAATGTTGAGGCGTACCCGCGTGGGGCTCAGTTGCTCGACAGTGCTCTTCACGGGTACTCCTATGACGTTTCTGTTCGGTCGGGGTGGTGCTCTGTCGGGGTGACAGGATTTGAACCTGCGGCCTTCCGCTCCCAAAGCGGATGCGCTACCAAGCTGCGCTACACCCCGATACGGCCCTCCAGCGAAGCGAAAAGCCCTCGGCATCCTACGGCCTACATGCGGCGCAAGGCCAAGTCACGGCGGACAGCCGGGATCTGTCCTGGACCGGATTGGATATGATCTTGGCCGGGCCGTACAGTTTTGGCTCGTGCAGTACACGCGGGCGTAGCTCAATGGTAGAGCCCTAGTCTTCCAAACTAGCTACGCGGGTTCGATTCCCGTCGCCCGCTCCAGAAAATCAACAGGTCAGGCCGTTTTTGCGGCCTGACCTGTTGTTTTGCGTCCGACCTCCGGCCTCAGACCGCTCTGCCCTCCACCAGGCTGAGCGGCGCGGCGGTGGGAACCACTCGGGTCATCCGGAACCCGGCGCGCTGCAACAGGGCGCCGTGTTCGTCGGCCGTGCGTTCCCGCGCGGCGAGATTGACCAGCATCTCGATGTCGGTCCACTTCCCGGGGAACGACCGCTGATGCGCCGGGATCACCGCCTCGACGAGCACCAGCGTGGCACCGGGTTCGGCCGCGGCGCGGATGTTGCTCAGGATCGCCACGGCCTCGTCGTCGGGCCAGTCGTGAATGATGCTCTTGAGCACGTAGAGGTCACCCTTGGCGGGCGCGGCCTCGAAGAACGACCCGGCCTGCACGCGCACCCGGTCGGCCACACCGTGTTCGCCCAGCAGGGCCGGGGCGCCGGCCACCACGGGCGGCAGGTCGTAGAGCACGCCCTGGGAGGCGGGCGCGGCGGCCAGGATCGCGGCCAGCAGTCGACCGTGCCCGCCGCCGACGTCGGCGATGGTCGGGAACGCGGCGAAGTCATAGGCGGCCACCACCGGCGCGATCGCCAACTCGGAGATGCTGGTCATCGCATCGTTGAAGATCCCGGCCAACTCGGGCTCCTCGAGCAGGTACTCGAAGGTCGGCTTGCCGCGCAGCGCGGGGACGACGGCCTTCCCGGTGCGGACCGCGTCGACCAGGTGGCTCCAGTGCTCGCGGTGGGCGGGCGCCCCGACGAAGCGTGCCATGCCCGCCACCGACACCGGGGCGTCACGGCGCAGCGAGTCCGCCAACGGGTTGAGGGCGAAGCGACCGTCGCGCCGCTGGGTGAAGACGCCCTCGCCGATCAGCGCGCGCAGCAACCGCCCCAGGGCATCCGGGTCCGCCTCGACGCGGCGCGCCAGTTCGTCGATGGGCAGCGGGCCGTCGGCCAGGGCGTCGGCGACCCCCAACTCGGCCGCCACGGCGATGCCCTGGGCCACCCAGGCCCCGAAGATCATTTCGAGCATCGCGGCCGGCGCCGGGGCGCTGCGTTGGTGCAGGCGGGACAGTATGTGCCGGAAGCGTTCTGCCACGCGAGCGACCCGCGCCGGTGGCACACCAGGTGAATTCACCAGCTGAACTTAGAGCAGCCTGACCGCCGCGGCGGGCCTTAATTTCCTGGGAGTTTCCTCCGAATTCTCGGGTCACGCGCGGGTCTCGAAACGCTTCCAATCCGCTGCCGACACTCGCCTCGCCCCGCGCGGCGCCCCTACATTCGGCGCAGGGGTCAACAGCCGACGACAACACCGTCGCGGCTGCCCGCCTGCTGTTCTGGAGTCCCATGCCCCACCCCGTCACCATCGAGGGCACCCACGCGCCGGAGTTCGACCGGGTCCGCGCCGCCTTCGAGGACAACTTCACCGCCCGCGACGAGGTCGGCGCCGCCGTCGCGGTCTGGGTCGACGGCCAACTCGTCGTCAACCTCTGGGGCGGGCACGCCGATGCCGCGCGGCGCCGGCCGTGGCGACAGGACACGCTGGCTAGCGTCTTCTCCGGCAGCAAGGGCCTGACCAGTACGTGTGTGCACCTGCTGGCCGACCGCGGCGAAATCGACCTCGACGCCCCCGTCGCCCGGTACTGGCCGGAGTTCGCCCAGGCCGGCAAGCAGGACATCACCGTCGCGATGGTGCTCGGTCACCGCTCCGGGGTGATCGGTCCCCGCGAGCCGATGGATTGGCACGAGGTCGCCGACTGGGACACCGTCTGCGCGCGGATCGCCGCGGCCGAACCGTGGTGGGCCCCGGGCACCGGGCAGGGCTATCAGGTGGTGACGTTCGGCTTCATCCTCGGCGAGGTGGTGCGTCGCGTCACCGACCGCACCCTGGGCCAGTACCTGCGCACCGAGATCGCCGAGCCGATCGGCGCCGACGTGCACATCGGGCTGCCCGCCCGCGAACACCACCGGTGCGCGGAGATGGTGAACAAGCCGACGGTGCGCAACCTGCTGCGCGACGCCGGCCTCACCGATCCGCCCCGCGCGCTGCACGATCACCCGATGGCCGGCTGGGCGGTGTCGATGAACTTCCTGCCCGACGACGAGTTGGGCGTGCACGCCATCGACACCTGGCGCAGCGCGGAGTTCCCCAGCACCAATGCGCACGTCTCGGCGCTGGGCATGGCGACGGTCTACAACGCGATGGCGTGCGAGAAGCTGCTGAGCCGAGAGCACATGCAACGAGTTCGCCTGTCGCAGGGCGGATTCGACGCCGACCTGGTGCTGGGCCCGCGGGTGGCCGACCACGGCTGGGGCCTGGGCTACATGCTCAACCAACGCGGGGTGGCCGGACCGAACCTGCGCAGCTTCGGGCACGGCGGCTCGGGCGGGTCGTACGCGTTCGTCGACCTCGAGCACCGCATCGGCTACGCCTACGTGATGAACTTCTTCGACGCCACCAAGTGCAACGCCGACCCGCGCACCGTGGCCCTGTCCGACGAGGTGTACGCCGCACTCGGCATCCGCGCGGAGTGAGATTCGCGTTCCGCGAAACCGCCGGACTCCCTCGGTAGTCTGGACCCATGAACGGCGCCCTGCTGATCCTGCTCCTTGTCGTTGTCGGCGCGATCGGGCTGGTGGTCTACAGCTCGTCGCAGGCCTCCGGACGACGGGCGGAGGTCTCGCTGGACGACGCCCGCGCCGACGCCCGGCGCGTGATCGAGCGCCTGGGCGGGCAGGTGCTCAACCTGTCGGGCAACGACGACGCCTCCAAGCAGGCGATGGCCGACGCGTCCGAGCGTTATACGGCCGCGTCGTCGGCGATCGAGCAGGCGACCACCCCCAAGCAGGCGATGCTGGCCAAGGAAAGCGCGCTCGAGGGCCTCTACTACGTGCGCGCCGCGCGCACCGCGATGGGCATGGATCCCGGACCGGAACTGGAATCGCTGGCCGGACAGTCGTCCGCGGGCCGGGTCACCGAGGACCGTCGCGTCGAGTTCGAGGGCCGGCAGATCGAGGCCTCCCCCGGCCCGACCGCCCGGACCCCGAACTACTACCCCGGCGGCCGCGTGGCCGGGCGCCCGGTGCCCGCGGGCTGGTACTCCGAGCCGTGGTGGAAGCCCGCGCTGGTCGCCGGCGCCTGGGGCCTGGGCTCGGTGCTGCTGTTCAACGCGATGTTCTCCGGCATGAGCGGTGTCGGCTATGACGCGCAGGCCTTCGAGAGCGGTTACGGCGACGGGTTCGATCAGGGCTACGACGCGGGCATGGACTCCGGCGGCGACTTCGGCGACGGCGGCGGCTGGGACAGCGGCGGCGACGGGGGCGGCTGGGGCGACTTCGGCGGCGGCGACTTCGGTGGCGGGGACTTCGGCGGGTTCGACTTCTAGGACTGACAGCCCGGGCACCAGAACAGGTTGCGCCCTTCCAGCACGGCGGTGCGCACCTCGGTGCCGCACAGCCGGCACGGCTCCCCGGCGCGGCGATACACATAGGTCCGCGGCCGCCCCGGGCCGTAGGCCGGCGCGCCGTGGTCGTCCTCGGGCCGGATCACGATGATCTTCCCGCGCCGCACCCCGATCTTCATCAGCGCCACCAGGTCCGCCCACATCTGCGCGAACTCGTCGGCCGTGATCGAGGTCCCGGGCCGGAACGGGTCGATGCCGTGCCGGAACAGCAGCTCGCTGCGGTAGATGTTGCCCGCCCCGGCGAGCACCGACTGATCCATCAGCAGCGCGGCAATCGACCTGCGGGACTTGCTGATTCGTTGCCATGCCAGCGACGGGTCGGCGTCGGGCCGCAGCGGGTCGGGACCCAGGCGGGCCAGCACGTCGGGCACCTCGGCCTCCTCGATCACCTCGCAGATCATCGGCCCGCGCAGGTCGGTGCCGTACTCGGTGCCGATCATGCGCATCCGGACCTGCCCCACCGGGTCGGGGATGTCACCGGTCGCGAATTCGGTGAAGGTGCCGTAGATGCCGAGGTGAACGTGCACCACCTTGGCGCCCTCGTAGTGATGGAACAGGTGCTTGCCCCAGGCGTCGGCCTTGCGCAGCACGCGCCCGTCGACCAGGGCCGCACCGTCGGTGAACCGGCCCTGCGGGCTGCCGACGCGCACCGGTGCGCGGCCGAACCGTCGCTGGTGCAGCCGGGCGAGCCGGTGCAGCGTGTGGCCCTCGGGCATGGGGTGCGGTCAGGCGCCGGGGACCGCGGGCGCGTCGTGCGTCTTCTCGTACTCGGCGAGGATGTCGATGCGCCGCTGATGCCGTTCGGCCTCCGACCACGGGGTGGCCAGGAACGCGTCGACGATGGCCAACGCCTCTTCCTCGGTGTGCATCCGGCCGCCGATGCCGATCAGCTGGGCGTTGTTGTGCTGCCGGGCCAGTTCCGCGGTCTCGACGCTCCAGGCCAGCGCGCACCGGGCGCCGGGCACCTTGTTCGCCGCGATCTGCTCGCCGTTGCCCGAGCCGCCGAGCACGATGCCCAGGCTGCCCGGGTCCGCGACGGTCTTGGCCGCGGCCGCGATGCAGAACGCGGGGTAGTCGTCCTCGGCGTCGTACTCGAAGGCGCCGCAGTCGATCGGCTCGTGCCCCTTGGACTTGAGGTGGTCGACGATGGCAGCTTTGAGTTCGTAGCCGGCGTGATCGGCACCGAGGTAGACGCGCATGGCGGTTACCCTAACCGCTGCCCAGGTCCCCCCGCGAACGCGCTCGGGCCGGGCTACCCCGCGCGGCGCCGGGCCAACCGGCGGCGGCCGCCGCCGTCGCGGATCAGGGTCTCGTTGATCTTCAGCGTGCCCAGCACCGGCAGCCCGAGCCGGCGGCGCAGCCGGAAGTCGGCCACCTGCAGACGGTAGGCCAGTTGCATCGCGAACGGGTTGATCACCGGGTCGACGCGGCGCAGCACCGCCAGTACCCGGTCGAACCGGCGTTGGTCGGCCGCGGTCCAGTCCCACCCCATCAGCGCGCGGAACTCCGGTGGCAGCGTCGCGCGGGTCATGAACCGGTAGGCCGGCCCCGGCAGCCACGCCAGCGCGTATCCGATTGCGCCCCAGGCCTCCCCGACGAACGTCAGGTCCGACAGGGTCTCGAACTCGCGGTGCACCACGGGATCGATGGACAGCTGCGGCAGCGTGGCGTCCCAGCGGGCGCGGTATTCGGCCCAGGTCTGCGGCCACTCGCCGGGTTGCACGTTGACGCCGGTGGCCAGCGGTTCGGCCGCCTTGGTCAGCGTGTCCAGGGTGGCCTCGTCGAGCGGGCCGTACACGAAGGTGTACTGGTCCACGTAGTACTTGAACAGGCACATCGCGACCCAGATCTGCAGCTCGCGGCTGTTGCCGCTGTAGCGGACGGGGCTCTCGGCCCGGGAGTACACCTCTTTGTGGACCTCGGCGACGGCGCTGCGCATGACGTCGCGGTCCTCGTCGCTGCCCAACACCGACAGCGCGAGGTACTGCCCCGTGGTGCGCGCTCGCTTGAGCGGGTAGCGCCGGGGGCTGCCCGACTGCACGCGGCTCTCGCTCACGCCGTGGCCGACCGGTGGCAGCGACAGCTGCATGATGATGTTCGCGACGCCGTTGGTCAGGCCGATCGTGGTCATCAGATCCCGCAACTCCCGCGGCGCTCGGCGCCGGGCCCGGGGGCGGTTCCGGCTTCGGATCGGCACGCTCATGGTGTCCCTCGCAATCTGATAACCGATGTTCTCAGATTGTGCGTGGAGTTTGCTGCGGTTGTCAATGACCGGTTCTCGCCGCCGACGGGTCAGCCCGCCGGCGGCGAGGCGGGCCTCAGTCGAACTCGGGGGACTCGGTGCGCGAACGCTTGAGCTCCCAGAAGTGCGGGTACGCGGCGAAGATCACCGAGGCGTCCCACAGCTTGCCGGCCTGCTCACCGCGCGGAATCCGCGACAGCACCGGGCCGAAGAACGCGACCCCGTTGACGTGGATGGTGGGCGTGCCGACGTCGTCGCCGACGGCATCCATCCCGGCGTGGTGGCTCTTGCGCAGCGCCTCGTCGTACTTGTCGGTGGTGGCGGCCTCGGCCAGTTCGGCGGGCAGGCCGACCTCGGCCAGGGACTTGGCGATGACGTCGGCGAAGTCCTTGTTGCCCTTGTTGTGGATCTGCGTGCCCATCGCGGTGTAGAGCGGCCGCAGGATCTCCGGGCCCTTGGCCTGCTCGGCGGCGATCGCGACGCGCACCGGGCCCCACGCCTGCTTCATCCGCTCCTGATAGTCCTCGGGCAGATCGCGGCCCTCGTTGAGCACCGCGAGGCTCATCACGTGGAACTTCACCTCGATGTCGCGGACCTTCTCCACCTCGAGGATCCAGCGCGAGGTGATCCAGCACCACGGGCACAGCGGATCGAACCAGAATTCTGCGACATCTTTGGCGGGCACGAGAGCATCCTTTCGACGGCGTGGGGGCCACTCCCCCGGTTCACACAACTGCGTGTACCCGGCAAGTGTTCCCCAGTGCCGACTAATGTTGGCGAGCGTGGCACTTCCGAATCTGACTCATGACCAGGCCATCGAACGGGCCGCGCTGATCACCGTCGACAGCTACCGCATCACGCTGGATGTCACCGACGGCAACGGCGCCCCCGGCGAGCGCACCTTCCGCTCGATCACCACCGTCGAGTTCGCCGCGCTGGCCGGCGCCGACAGCTACCTGGACCTCGCCGCGGACCGCATTCGCAGCGCCACGCTCAACGGCCACGACATCGACGTCTCCGGCTACGACGAGTCCACCGGCATCCCGCTGCGGGGCCTCGCCGAGCACAACGTCGTCGTCGTCGACGCGGACTGCCTCTACTCGAACACCGGCGAGGGCCTGCACCGCTTCGTCGACCCCGTCGACGGCGAGGTGTACCTGTACTCGCAGTTCGAAACCGCCGACGCCAAGCGGATGTTCGCGTGCTTCGACCAGCCCGACCTCAAGGCCGCCTTCGACGTCACCGTCACCGCGCCCGCGCACTGGGAGGTGATCTCCAACGGCGCCACCACGCTGGTCGAGGACGGCGACGGCGGCGCCAAGGTGCACACCTTCGCCACCACGCCGCGGATGAGCACCTACCTGGTGGCGCTGATCGCCGGGCCGTACGCGGTGTGGCGCGACGTGTACACCGACGAGCACGGCGAGATCCCGCTGGGCTTGTTCTGCCGCGCCTCGCTGGCCCAGTACATGGACCACGAGCGGTTGTTCACCGAGACCAAGCAGGGATTCGGCTTCTACCACAAGAACTTCGGCATTCCCTACGCGTTCGGCAAGTACGACCAGCTGTTCGTCCCGGAGTTCAACGCCGGTGCCATGGAGAACGCCGGGGCGGTCACGTTCCTCGAGGACTACGTGTTCCGGTCCAAGGTCACCCGCTACTCCTACGAGCGGCGCTCCGAGACCGTGCTGCACGAGATGGCGCACATGTGGTTCGGCGACCTGGTGACCATGACCTGGTGGGACGACCTGTGGCTCAACGAGTCGTTCGCGACGTTCGCCTCCGTGCTCTGCCAGGCGGCGGCCACCGAATACACCGAGGCCTGGACGACTTTCGCCAACGTGGAGAAGTCGTGGGCCTACCGGCAGGACCAGCTGCCGTCGACGCACCCGGTCGCCGCGGACATCCCCGACCTGGCCGCCGTCGAGGTCAACTTCGACGGCATCACCTACGCCAAGGGCGCCAGCGTGCTCAAGCAGCTGGTGGCCTACGTCGGCGAGGAGTCCTTCCTGGCCGGCCTGCGTGACTACTTCCGCGACCACGCGTTCGCCAACGCCACCTTCGGGGATCTGCTGGGCGCGCTGGAGAAGTCGTCGGGCCGCGACCTGTCGGGGTGGGGCCGGCAGTGGCTCAAGACCACCGGCCTGAACACGCTGCGCCCCGAGTTCGACGTCGACGGCGACGGCAGGTTCACCCGGTTCGCGGTGCTGCAGAGCGGGGCGGCGCCGGGCGCCGGCGAGACCCGGGTGCACCGGCTGGCCGTCGGCATCTACGACGACGACGGTTCCGGCAAGCTGGTCCGGGTCCACCGCCACGAGCTCGACGTCGAAGGCGAGGCGACCGAAGTTCCCGAGCTGCAGGGTGTTTCGCGCGGCAAGCTGATCATCGTCAACGACGACGACCTGACCTACTGCTCGCTCCGGCTGGACCCGGAATCGCTCGAGACGCTGCTGAACCGCATCGCCGACATCGCCGATCCGCTGCCCCGCACCCTCGCGTGGTCGGCGGCCTGGGAGATGACCCGCGACGCGGAGCTGAAGGCCCGCGACTTCATCGCCCTGGTGCTGCGCGGCATCGGCGCCGAGACCGAAGTCGGTGTGGCCCAACGCCTGCTGCTGCAGGCGCAGACCGCGCTGGGCTCCTACGCCGAACCCGGGTGGGCGAAGGCCGAGGGCTGGCCGGCGTTCGCCGACCGCCTGGTCGAGCTGGCCCGCGCCGCCGAGCCCGGCTCGGATCACCAGTTGGCGTTCGTCAACTCGCTGTGCACGTCGTCGGTGCTCTCGACGCCACACACCACCCTGCTCGCCGACCTGCTGGACCAGGACCCCGCCGACCACGGGTTGGCCGGTCTGGTGATCGACACCGACCTGCGCTGGCGCATCGTCACGGCGCTGGCCGGTGCCGGCCGGATCGACGCCGACGGGCCCGAGACCCCCTTCATCGACGCCGAGGCCGAGCGGGACAACACCGCCGCGGGCAAGCGCAGCGCGGCGGCCGCGTCGGCGGCGCGCCCGCAGGCCGCGGTCAAGGACGCCGCCTGGGAACAGGTGATCGAGGACGACACCCTGGCCAACATCACCGCCCGGGCGATCATCACCGGGTTCGTCGCACCGGGTCAGGCCGAGGTGCTGCGCCCGTTCTCGCAGCGGTACTTCGAGGCGATCCGCGGGGTCTGGGAGCGGCGGTCCAGCGAGGTGGCGCAGACGGTGGTCATCGGGCTGTACCCGGGCTGGGACATCAGCGACGCCGCCGTCGACGCGGCGGACCGCTTCCTGGCCGATCCCGAGTTGCCGTCGGCGCTGCGCCGGCTGGTGGTCGAGGGGCGTGCCGGGGTGGTGCGGGCCCTGCGGGCGCGGCAGTTCGACGCCGGCTGACGGGCGCGAGCGTGCGCAGGAAACGCGAAGTCCCCGGCGTTGCGGCCGGGGACATGCACGTTCGCGCTGAGAAAACCTAGGGGCGGGAGATGCCGGCGCTGAGGACGCGGATCGCGCTCACCAGGCCGTCGATCAGGTTGCCTTCCTTGAACGACGACGCGGCCGCGGCCACGCCCAGCGGCGCCGCGGCTTCCGCGCCGCGACCCCGCACACCCTCGCCATAGACGACCTCGATGGCCTTCTGGTTGGGCGAGACGGCGAGCAGCACCGCGTCGTTGGGGGTGGGCACCCGGGCCAGCAGCTTGCGGGCCTCGGCGGCCGGGTCGGGACCGAGGTCACCGAGGTAGACCGCGAACCGGGCCTTCGACGCCCGCGAGCCCCACTTCAGCGCCTCGTCGACCTCGACGAGTTCCTTGATCGAGAACGGGTCGTACTGCGAGATCTCGCCCGGTTCGACGACGCCGGAGAGCCGACCGCTGGATGTGATCGCCCAGCCGAACGGCAGCGAATCCGGATCTACCGGCACCACCTGCGTGCCATGCTCACCACTTGCCACTTGCGCCACCTCCCACGGTGAACTCGGCGCCGTGGCCGTGCCCGGCGCTGCCGATCTTCTCTTCGGTGGCGGCCCACAGCAGCGGGCCGTGGGTCCACTCCTCGGGCAGCTTGTAGGACGGCGGGCGCGGTCCCTTTTTCGGCAATGTCAGCAGCGCGAAGAACGCGCCGACCGCCAGCGTCACGCCGATGATGATCGTCCAGGTAAGTAAGGCACTCACGGGGATCAACTTATCTCACGGTCGTTCGCACGGCCGCGCAAGGCGGCCCAAAGTCAGGCCGCGCCCTCGCCGAGGTAGCGCATCCAGGCCGGATCGAGCTCCTTGATGGTCGACAGCAGCCGCCAGTGCTGTCCCTTCGGGGGCAGCGGCGCCAACCGCAGGTCCCAGCCGAGCTCGGAAAGCAGCTTGTCGGCCTTGCGGTGGTTGCACGTCGAACAGCACGCCACGCAGTTCTCCCAGGTGTGCTCGCCGCCGCGGCTGCGGGGCACCACGTGGTCGATGGTGTCGGCCTTGGTGCCGCAGTAGGCGCAGCGGAACCGGTCCCGGTGCATCAGCGCCGCCCGGGTCATCGGGATCCGGGCGCGGTAAGGCACCCGCACGTAGGTGCGCAGCCGGATCACCGAGGGCACCGCGATGGCGCGCGTCGCGGAGTGCACGACGGGGCCGGCGGGGTCGTCGTGCACCACGTCGGCCTTGCCGCAGAGCACCATGACGATCGCCCGCCGCATGGGCAGCGCGGTCAGCGGTTCGTAGGTGGCGTTGAGCAACAGGACCCGTCGTCGACTCCACAGCGAGACGCCGTCATAGGGGGCGTGCGGGGGTGCTGCGGCGGTTTCCACACTGTGCAGCGACGTGCCCCCGCTGGGCCCCGTCGGGTTAGCCGACGCTCGGGAGCCCATCCTTCTAGCCAGGTTGCGTTTGCGCTGCGCCATAGGTCCTCCGTCGGACAGTCCACCACGGATTGGGGCCAAGCGCACGACAATTCTGATCGTGTTCGCAGGTCAATCACGTGAACAGCGGGTATCGCACAACGTCGCCCGGTGTCCACGGCCCAAACGCAATCCGCTTGAATGGCGGGTATGACCTACGGCAACTACCACCCGGGAGGTCCTGAGTACACGGGTCCGCCGGGGCCTCAGTATCCGTATGGGCAGCCGCCGGCCGGCGTGCCCTACCCGCCTGCGCAGCCCTACGGCGGGTACGGCCCGTACGGTCCGCCACCGGGCCCGGGCGGCTATCCGCCGCCATACCCGCACCCGCCGACGAACCCGCTGGCGACGTGGTCGATCGTGTTCGCGTTCCTGTTCGCCCCCGTCGGCGCGGTGCTGGGCCACCTGGCGCTGGGTCAGATCGCTCGCACCGGGCAGCGGGGCCGCGACCGCGCGCTGATCGGGGTGACGCTGTCGTATGCGCTCATCGCCGTCGCTGTCGTCGGGGTGGCGCTGTCCTTGGTCCTGGCCAGTGGGCCCCGGGAGAACTCCTCGGTGACCGCGACGGCACCGGATCAGGTGGTCTCCCCCACCCAGCCGACGGCACCGTCGCGACAACTGCCGGCGACGGCACCGGTGTTGCTGAGCCTCGACGAGGTGCGTTCGCTGCTGGACATGCCCCGGATGAGCGAGACGAAGTCCGGTTCCGGCGGCGGCTCCGGGGAAGCCGGCGACGCGAGCGCGGATCCGGCGGAGTGCGTGGGTGCGGTGGCCCCGGGCATCGACACCGTCTACGACAAGAGCGGCGCGGTCGGGTTCCAGCGCTCGAGCTTCAGCGACACCAGCAACGCGACCATGGTCGAGCAGCTCGCCGCGGAGTTCCGCAGCCCCGCCGCGGCGCGCGACTTCGTCGCCGAGAACCGGGCGCAATGGCAGGAGTGCGCGGGCAAGACCTTCACCGTCACGGCCTCCAGCGGCGATCTGAGCTGGGACATCGGCACCCCGGGCGGGACCGCCGAGCGCGTCACGCTGCAGAACACCATCACCACCGGGCCGGGTGTGCCGCAGGCCCGCATCATGGCGGTGCGCGGCAAAACCGTCATCGAGGTCAGCCTGGTGTCGCCCAGCGTCTCCGGCGAGGCCGGGACGATCGCCGACCGCATCCTGGCGCGAATCCCGTCCTGAGCCACAATGGGAGAGGTGGACCAAACACAGTCGTTCTATGACGCCGTCGGCGGCCACCGCACCTTCGACGCCATCGTCTCGCGGTTCTATCAGCTGGTGCGCGAGGACGAGATCCTGCGCCCGCTCTACCCGGAGGACGATTTCGAGGGCGCCGAGAACCGGCTACGGATGTTCCTCGAGCAGTACTGGGGCGGGCCGCGCACCTACTCCGATCAACGCGGGCATCCGCGGCTACGGATGCGGCACGTCCCGTACCGGATCGGCTTCATCGAACGCGACGCGTGGCTGCGGTGCATGCGCACCGCCATCGCCGAGATCGATTCCGTGACGCTGGACGACGCGCACCGCCGGGAACTGCTGGACTACCTGGAGATGGCCGCCGAGGCCATGGTGAACGCCCCGTTCTGAGGGTTCAGCGCAGCACCACCGAGGGGTCGCCGCGGCGCCGGTAGACCGAGCCGAACCGGGCGTCGATCCGCAGCCAAGCCGCCTGCGCCCGCACCCGCACGATCTCGTCGGCCGCCACGTCCTGCGCCGACTGCGGCAGGAAACCCATTGCGGTCAGGGCGAATACGCAGCGCATCGGCACGCCCACGCTGACGTCACCGGCGCTGACCGCGATGACCTCCTGGTCCAGCAGCGACACCGGCGGGCCGTGCGCGCTGCCGTGCTCGCGGGCCAACTCGGCCCCGCGGTCGGCGAGGTCGAGCATCACCCGGGCCGGGACGTCGTCGACGTGGACGAACCCGGACTCCGGCGGCAGGCCGCCGTGCCACGCCGAATCCATCGCGAACCCCGGGTCGACGTAGCCCGCCCCGGGCCCCGCCGCCAGGCCCATCGCCAACGCGTCGGCGCCGGCCGACAGATCCTCGGGCTTGACCCTGCCGCCCACCACGCGACTAGCCAGCACATCGAAACCCGTTGCCACCCAGGCAATCACCGTGTCGGGGCCGCGGGTGCGCAGCCGGATCACCGCGGCGTCGTCCAGCCGCAGGGCGCGGTCGGTGAAGATGGCCAGGTCGATCCGGTCGAAGTCACCGGAGAGCCACAGGCCGCGTTCCGCCGGCGGAAACGTCACCGCAGCCACCGCTGCAGGTACTCGCGGTGCTCCGGCGAGAGCCGGACCAGCTTCTGTTCGTCGATATCGAAAGCGGCCAGCTGGGTTTCGGCGATGACGGCGGGCCGCGAATCCGGATCGGCGTTGACCGACCGGACCTCGTAGCCCAGCGTGAAATCGACCGCGCGCAGCCGGTTCACCCAGATGGTCACCTGCAGTGGCGAATCCACCAGCCGCAGCTGCCCCTTGTAGGACACCTTGACCTCGGCGATCAGCAGTCCGGTGGTGGTGATGGTGGGGCCGAAGGCGTCGGACAGGAACGGAACCCGGGCCTCCTCGAGGATGGTCACCATGGTCGCATGGTTGATGTGTTGGTACATGTCGATGTCCGACCAACGCACCGGGACCGGTGTGATGTAACGCTCGCCCATTATCCGGAAGCTCCTGTTCCACTTGCTCGGGTCATATTACGGATCTGGCGCGCGGCCACCGACAGGGTCGCCAGGTCGTGCGACTCGTGGGCACGCAGCTCGGTCAGGGTACGACGGGCCCGCTCCAGCCGCGACGCATTGGTCTGCTGCCACTCGGCGATCTTCTCCTCGCCGGTTTCCTCCGGTTCCCCGACGGCCAGCACGTCCAGCGTCAGCAGCCGCAACGAGCTGTAGAGGTCGTCACGAATCGCCAAGCGCGCCAACGCGTGCCACCGGTCATCGCGCGCCAGCCCCGACACCGCCGTCAGCAGACCGTCGGCACCGAGCGCGTCCATCAACGCGAAGTAGGTGTCGGCCACCTCGGCCTCGTCGCGGTCGGCGATGTCGGCCACGTCGATGATGTCGAGCAGGCTGTACTGGTAGAGCCCGGTGGCCACCAGGTAGGCCAGGTCCTCGGGGGCGCCCTGATCGGTGAACTCGCCGGCCTCCTTGGCCACGATCGCGCGGTCGTCCCCGCGCAGCCACTTGGGCATCTGCGGGCGCAACGCGGCCACCTTGGCGCCGAACCGGTTGATCTCGGCGCCGACGGCGAGCGGTTGCGGCCGGTTGTTGAGCAACCACCGGCACGACCGGTCGATGAGCCGCCGCAGGTCCAGCGTCATCCGGTCGGAAACCTCCACGGGCATCCGGGTTTCCAGCGCAGTGGAACGGATACGCCGCCACGTGTCACCGATCCCGAAGATGGCGTCGGTGGCGACGTAGCTGCGCACCGCGTCGACGTAGCTGACGCCGGTGTCCTCGGTGACCCGGTAGGCGAAGCTGATGCCGGCGGTGTCGACGACGTCGTTGACCAGCATGGTCGTGACGATCTCGCGGCGCAGTTGATGGTGCCGGATCTCCGGGACGAAGCGGTCCCGCAGTTGCGCCGGGAAGTAGGCCGGCAACCGCGCGGCGAACACGTCCTGATCGGGCAGCTCGCAGGCCAGGACCTGGTCCTTGAGCGCCAGTTTCACGTGCGCCATCAACGTCGCGAGTTCCGGTGAGGTCAAGCCCATCCCGGCCTCGGTGCGGCGGTGGATCTCCTTGTCGGCCGGTAGCACCTCGAGTTCACGGTTGAGTCCGGCGGTGTCCTCGAGTTCCTTGATCTGGCGGGCGTGCACGTTGAGCAGGCTGGCGGCGTTGGTGCGGCTGGTGCCCATCAGGTCGTTCTGGGCGGCGTTGTCCGCGAGCACCAGCGCCCCGACCTCGTCGGTCATCGATTCCAACAGTTCCGAGCGCTGGTCCGGGCGCACCTTGTCCTGGGTGACCAGCGAGTCGACCAGGATCTTGATGTTCACCTCGTGATCCGAGCAGTCCACGCCGGCCGAGTTGTCCAGGGCGTCGGTGTTGATCCGGCCCCCGCACAGGTCGAACTCCACCCGCCCGCGTGGCGTCACACCCAGGTTGCCGCCCTCGCCGATCACCTTGGCGCGCACCTGATTTGCGTTGACCCGTAGCGGGTCGTTGGTGCGGTCGCCGACCTCGGCGTCGGATTCGGCCTCGGCCTTGATGTAGGTGCCGATCCCGCCGTTCCACAGCAGGTCCACCGGCGCCTTGAGGACGGCCTTGACCAGAGCCGGCGGCGTCATCTCGGTGACGTCGTCGGAAAGGCCCAGGGCGGTGCGGATTTCCGCGCTGATCGGGATCGACTTCTGCTGCCGGCTGAAGACGCCGCCCCCGGCGGAGATCAGCGACTTGTCGTAGTCGTCCCAAGTGGACCGCGGCAGCTCGAACAGTCGCTTGCGCTCCTCCCAGGACCGGGCCGCATCCGGTTGCGGGTCGACGAAGATGTGCAGGTGGTTGAACGCGGCCACCAGCCGGATGTGCGGCGAGAGCAGCATGCCGTTGCCGAACACGTCGCCGCTCATGTCGCCGATGCCGACGACGGTGAAGTCCTGGGCCTGGGTGTCGACGCCGAGTTCCCGGAAGTGCCGCTTGACGCTCTCCCACGCCCCCTTGGCCGTGATGCCCATCGCCTTGTGGTCGTAGCCGACCGAACCGCCGGAGGCGAACGCGTCACCGAGCCAGAAGCCATAGGATCCGGCGACCTCGTTGGCGATATCGGAGAACGTCGCGGTGCCCTTGTCGGCGGCGACCACCAGGTAGGCGTCGTCGCCGTCGCGGCGCACCACCTGCGGGGGCGGGAGCACCGCGCCGCTGGTGGTGTCGACGTTGTCGGTCAGGTCCAGCAGGCCGCCGATGAACAACCGGTAGCAGGCGACGCCCTCGGCGCGGGTGGCCTCGCGGTCGGCGGCCGCGTCGCCGGTGGGCAGCGCCGGCTGCTTGACGACGAAGCCGCCCTTGGCGCCCACCGGGACGATGACGGCGTTCTTGACCGCCTGCGCTTTCACCAGGCCCAGCACCTCGGTGCGGAAGTCCTCGCGGCGATCCGACCACCGCAGACCGCCGCGCGCGACCGCGCCGAACCGCAGGTGCACACCCTCGACGCGCGGCGAGTAGACGAAGATCTCGAATTTGGGCCGCGGCAACGGCAATTCGTCGATCAGCCCGGGGTTGAGCTTGGTGGCCAGCACCCCCTGGCCGCGCGCCGAGCCGTCGGCGGTGACGAAGTAGTTGGTGCGCAGCGTCGCCTGGATCAGC
Source organism: Mycolicibacterium chitae (assembly GCF_900637205.1). Taxonomy (NCBI): domain Bacteria; kingdom Bacillati; phylum Actinomycetota; class Actinomycetes; order Mycobacteriales; family Mycobacteriaceae; genus Mycobacterium; species Mycolicibacterium chitae. Next base: position 1,594,767 of record NZ_LR134355.1, on the reverse strand, counting down.
GAGGCGAAGGCGCGCAGCACCCGGTCGGTGTCCAGGCTGACCAGGGCATCGATGTCGGCGGCCACCGCCGCGGCCGCGGCCTGCGCGGCCTGCGAACGACCGCTTTCGGCCGCACTTTCGCCCAGGGCGGGATCGAAGACCGCCTCGTAGAGTTCGATCAGCGACCGCGCGGTGTGCGCGTTGTCGTTCATCACCGACTCGATGTGCGCCTGGCTATAGGGAAAACCCGCCTGCCGCAGGTACTTTGCGTAGCTGCGGAGGACGACCACCTGCTGCCAGGTCAGCCCCGCGCGCAGCACCAGCTCGTTGAACCGGTCGATCTCGACTGAGCCCTTCCAGATCGCGGTCACCGTGTCGGCGAAGCGCTGTGCGACGTCGTCGATCTCGTCGGCCTCGGCGGGCGGGACGGTGGGGTGCGGCGAGATGCGGAACTGATAGATCCACACCTGCAGCCCGTCGGGGCGGGTTACCGAGAACGGCCGCTCGTCGAGGACGACCACGCCCATGGACTGCAGCATGGGCAGCAGTTCGGACAGCGACGCCGAACGGCCGCCCAGATACCAGGTCAGCCGGTGGATCCGGGTTTCGGTGTCACCGGCGAAGATCAGCTGCACGCCACCGTCGGCCAGGCCTTCGATGATGCCGATGTCGGCCAGCGCGTCGACCGGGCTGACGGCCTGGCGGTAGGACTCGGGCAGCGCGGTGGCGTAATGCTCGGCGGTGCTCTGGTCGATGGCGTCGCCGACGGCCGCACCCAGGAAGCGGTCCCCCCAGGTGCGCGCCGCCTGGGTCAGCAAGCCCTGGATGCGGGTCTTGTTCTCCGGGGAGACGTCGACGTCCCGGGGCCGGGTACCCTGCGGCAGCTTGACGGTGAAATGCACCAGCGCCCAGGGTGATTCGCTGACCCGCGCGGAGTATTCGATGCCGGTGCCACCGAACTCGCGGACCAGGATATCCTGCATCTCGAGGCGCACGGCGGTGGTGTAGCGGTCGCGCGGCAGGTACACCAGGCTGGAGACGAAATGCCCGAGCTGGTCGGCGCGGGCGAACAGCAGTGTGCGGCGCCGGGATCCGAGGTCGATCACCGTCATCGCCATGTCGAGCAGCTCTTGGGCCGACAGCGCGAACAGTTCCGAGCGCGGCACGGTCTGGATGATGTCGAGCAGCAGTTGTCCGGGCCGGCTGGGGTCCTGACCGGCCAGCCGCAGCGCCTCCTGGACCCGCCGGGAGATCAGCGGGATGTCGAGCACGTTGTCGTTCATGGCGGCGATGGTGAACAGCCCGACGAAGCGGTGCTCGACGGTGGTGGAGCCGCCGCGGTCGCGCACCACCACCACGTACGGGTAGGCGCCGTAGCGCAGGTAGCTGGGCGCGGTCGCCTGCGCGAGCACCAGCGTCTCGCCGTTGCCGGTGAGCTCCGGCAGGACCTCTTCACGCCAGCGCAGCACGCCGAGCCGGCTGGATTCCTCGACGGTGGCCCGCCCGTCGCTGACCGGGCAGCGCTGGTAGCCCAGCAGGACGAAGTGCCCGTCGAGCAGCCACCGCAGCCATTCGGCGACGTCGCGGCGTTCGGCCCCGGCGTCATCCGCGGCGTCGCCGTCGAGGTGTTCGGCCAGTTGCCGCAGTTCGGTGGCCATGGCCGCGGAGTCGCGGGCCACCTGGCGGCTGTCGCTGAGCACGTTGGGGATCAGGTCTTCGACCTTCGCGACGGTGCGCCGGTCGGCGGTCGGGGCGAGCTGGATGTGGATCCAGGTCTCGTTGTCGTCGGTGTTGTCGTCGGCGGTGTCGGCGGCGTCGGTGACGGGTTCGAGTGCGCGCAACTCGCCGGTGTCGTCGCGGCGTACCCGCAGCGTGGGATTCATGATCGCGGTGTAGGCGAGCCCGACCCGGTGCATCAGCACGGTCACCGAATCCATCAGCATCGCGGACTGGTCGGTGACGATCAGCAGCGCGGAGTCGGGCCCCGGCAGGTAGGCCACCTTGGTCTCGCCGCGCTCCCGCCGGCGGCCCAGCTCCAGCTGAGCCGCCAGCGCGGCGTCGTCGACGATGTCGCCGCGGTCGGTCTGCGGGGCGTCGCCGTGCGGGCCCCGGTAGGTCTCCTGCAGCGCCGCCCGCACCGTCGCCGCCGCCTCGGACGGCGGCGGTGTCGGACTGGGCGAATCAGCTCCCGGGCGGTCGTGCGGGGTGGCCGCGTGGGCCTTGGGCTGATTCACCGTCATGCGACACTCCTGACTCAGCGCCGTGCCGCTCCGCCGTTGGAGTCACCGCTGATGCGGCTCACCGGCACGCCGCCGTCAGACTAGTCGCGGGTGAGCTTGCGGTGGGTCACTCGGTGCGGACGCGCCGCCTCTTCACCGAGACGCTCGACCTTGTTCTCCTCGTAGGCCCCGAAGTTGCCCTCGAACCAGAACCACTTGGCCGGGTTCGCGTCGTCGCCTTCCCACGCCAGGATGTGCGTACACGTGCGGTCCAGGAACCACCGGTCGTGGCTGATGACCACCGCGCAACCCGGGAAGCTCTCGAGCGCGTTCTCCAGCGAACCCAGGGTCTCGACGTCGAGGTCGTTGGTCGGCTCGTCGAGCAGGATCAGGTTGCCGCCCTGCTTGAGCGTCAGCGCCAGGTTCAGGCGGTTGCGCTCACCACCGGAGAGCACCCCGGCCGGCTTCTGCTGATCGGCGCCCTTGAAGCCGAAGGCCGAGACGTAGGCGCGCGAGGGGATCTCGTTCTGACCGACCTGGATGTAGTCCAGACCGTCGGAGACGACCTCCCACACGTTCTTCTTCGGGTCGATGCCGGCGCGGTTCTGGTCGACGTAGCTGAGCTTGACGGTGTCACCGACGCGGACGACGCCGCTGTCGGGCTGTTCGAGACCGACGATGGTCTTGAACAGCGTCGTCTTGCCCACGCCGTTGGGACCGATGACGCCGACGATGCCGTTGCGCGGCAACGTGAACGACAGGTCCTTGATCAACTGGCGGCCGTCGAAGCCCTTGTCGAGATGCTCGACCTCGACCACGAGGTTGCCCAGCCGGGGACCGACCGGGATCTGGATCTCCTCGAAATCGAGCTTGCGGGTCTTCTCCGCCTCGATCGCCATTTCCTCGTAGCGCTGCAGCCGGGCCTTGTTCTTGGCCTGGCGGGCCTTGGCGCCCGAGCGGACCCAGGCCAGTTCGTCCTTGAGCCGCTTCTGCAGCTTCTGGTCCTTCTTGCCCTGGACCTCGAGCCGCTCGGCCTTCTTCTCCAGGTACGTGGAGTAGTTGCCCTCGTAGGGGTAGGCGCGGCCACGGTCGAGCTCGAGGATCCACTCGGCGACGTTGTCCAGGAAGTACCGGTCGTGGGTGACCGCCAGGATGGCGCCCGGGTAGGCGGCCAGGTGCTGCTCGAGCCACAGCACGCTCTCGGCGTCGAGGTGGTTGGTGGGCTCGTCGAGCAGCAGCAGGTCCGGCTTGCTCAGCAGCAGCTTGCACAGCGCCACGCGACGGCGCTCACCACCGGAGAGGTGGGTCACCGGCTCGTCCGGCGGCGGGCAGCGCAGCGCGTCCATCGCCTGCTCGAGCTGCGAGTCGATGTCCCACGCGTCAGCGGCGTCGAGCTCCTCCTGGAGCTTGCCCATCTCCTCCATCAGCTCGTCGGAGTAATCGGTGGCCATCAGCTCGGCAACCTCGTTGTACCGGTTGAGCTTGGCCTTGATGGGAACGCCCTCTTCGACGTTCTCCCGCACGGTCTTGGTCTCGTCCAGCGGCGGCTCCTGCAACAGGATGCCGACGCTCGCGTCGTTGGCCAGGAAGGCCTCGCCGTTGTTGGGCTTGTCCAGGCCCGCCATGATCCGCAAGACGCTCGACTTGCCGGCCCCGTTGGGGCCCACCACACCGATCTTGGCTCCGGGGAGGAAGTTCAGCGTGACGTCGTCGAGGATGACCTTGTCGCCGTGCGCCTTGCGGACCTTTTTCATCGTGTAGATGAACTCAGCCATGCCGCAGTGTCGCCTTTCTGGTCTTGCAGGAGTTTCGGGGGTTGCTCTAGGCAACGCTTCTGACCATCCTAGGCGGGCGACGCAGCGGGGCGAGGGACGAGCCCCGTGGAGGAGCGCGACCATTCAACCCGGCCGTGCGGCAGTAATGCGAGATAACCGCCGGTCGCGGCCTCAGACGGGCAGCGGCTCGGGCTCGTCGAGGAGATCGACGGCCGCGGCATCCGACAACCGCTCGTCCTGATAGACCTCGGCATCGGGTTGTTCGTTGTCGACCACCCGGCCCACCTTGACGACGTAGTACGCCAGGTCGGGTCCGACGGCATGGGCGCGCATCTCCAGCGAGGAGCGGCGGTTGCCGTCGCGATCGTCGTACTCGCTGGTGTAGACGAACCCGGTGACCACCACCGCGTCACCCTTGGCCAGGCTGGCGGCGACGCCGATGCCGAGGTTGCCCCAGCAGCTCACGTTCAGGAACAACGAGTTGCCCTGCTCCCAGGTGCCGTCGGGGGTGCGCCGCCGGGAGTTGCTGGCCAGCCGGAAGTTGGCCACTTGGGCGTCACCGACCCGGCGCAGGACGGGAGCATTCACGAGTCGGCCGATGACGGTCAAGGAGGTGTCGAACATGTTCGGTCCTTTCGATGCGGGATGCACTGGCTTGTGCGATTGCCAGTCAGCCCGCCGGGACCGACGGTCCGGCCGACAACGGTGAGGGCTCCCGACCGGGTTGTGGATGGAGTCGAGACTGTGAATAGACGGGCTAATCGGACGCCACAGCGGGCGCATGTGTCAGACGCCGTGGCGATGCTGCTGTCATGTCCTCGATCGCGCCTGCGGCCCCCGCCGAAATGCACGGCGACGCGCGCATCGAGGTGCTCTTCGACGAGCTGGCGGAGCTGACCGGACAACGCAACGCCATCGACGGACGCATCGTCGACATCATCGCCGAAATCGACCACGACGGCCTCTGCGGCAACACCGGCGCCCGCTCCCTACCCGCCCTGATCGCCTGGAAAACCGGCCTCACCCCCAACAACGCCCAAACCCTCGCCGCAGTGGCACACCGCCGCGACGAATTCCCCCAATGCACCCAATACCTACGCGACGGCCGCCTGTCCCTAGACCAAGTCGGCGTCATCGCCGAACGCGCCGCCGACGGCTCCGACGCCCACTACGCCCAACTGGCCCCCTACGCCACCGTCAGCCAACTCCGCACCGCCATCAAACTCGCACCACGCCCCGAACCCGAACCTCAGTCGGCGCCGCCGGCGATCACCAGAACCGACCGCGGCAACCACGTCGACTATCGCCTGCGCCTCTCACCGCTAGCCGCAGCCACCTTCGACGCCGCCCTGCAATCCCACCACGACGCCCTGATCACCGACTGGAAACGCGACCACGACGCTGACGGCGCCGGCGCGGCTGAGCTGCGACCCCCGATGCCGACCCAACTCGACGCCTTCACACGCCTGGTCGAAGACAGCTGGGACGCCGAAGCCACCCGCCGCCCCCACGGCCAACGCACCACCCTCGTCGTCCACCTCGACCTCGAAGCCCGCCTCGCCGACCTGCACCTCGGCCCCCTGCTCACCGACACCGACCGCCAATACCTCACCTGCGACGCCACCGCCGAAGCCTGGTTCGAACGCGACGGCACCCCGATCGGCGCCGGCCGGACCACCCGCACCATCGGCCGCCGCCTACGCCGCGCCCTGGAACACCGCGACCAACACTGCGTCGTGCCCGGCTGCGCAGCCACCCGCGGCCTGCACGCCCACCACCTCATCCACTGGGAACACGGCGGCCCCACCGAACTCGACAACCTCGTGCTGGTCTGCCCCTACCACCACCGCGCCCACCACCAAGGCCTGATCACCCTCACCGGACCCGCCCACCAACTCGTCGTCACCAACCCCGACGGCCAACCCTTACACCCCGGCGCCCTGGCCCGACCACCCCAAAACCCACCACCAGACGTACCACCGTGTCCCGGGCCCACCGGCGAACGCGCCCAATGGTGGTGGTACGACCCCTTCCAACCCCAACCACCACCGAACACCAACTAGCACGGCCCGTAACCACCTGCGCTACAAGGTGATTGACCTTCTCCGGGCAGATCGTGGTCTCCGGCACCATCACTGGGCCGCAACGGCGCAACTCCCCCGGTCACCACAGTGGCCAGATCGTGTTGGTTGCCGCGCCATCATCGTCGACAACAACTGCGCCGGACTCCTACGCGCCCTGCCGCTGCTCGACAATGACTGTGAGAGAGCAATGTTCACAATCCGCACCTTCAACGACGAGCTTCACCCAGCGCTGACCGGGGGGTGAGCTCAACGAGGTGGTCGACGTGCTGGCCGCCGAGTCCAAGGTGGAATGGAAAGTCGAAGAAGGATCCGCGTGCGGCGTCGATGCTCGCGAGATTGATCTAGCTCCGTAGACCGTTCTACTTTTCGAGTGCTTTCGAGTAAGCGTGTTTGTGCAGGTCGAAGAGTTTTTCGACCGTGCCCAAGTTGTCCAAGTTTTTCTAGCGCTTTTAAGTAGGAAGCCTGCCGCCATCCGAGCGCCGGTATCAGCCGTCCGTCACCGCCGACTCAGCACATCGCCGATCGATTCTCCAGGCCCCGGCCAACAAGTCCTCACCCGACGGTATCGACGCCGGCCGATCGACCGAGATCACCGGCAGCGCCTCCTCACGCACCGGTAGGACACCGTGGGCGGGGCCAGGGTCTAACGCCCCTGCTTCTCCCGGCGCGCCAACTCGGCGAGCATGTTGTTGTAGGCGGCCAGGTCGGCGTCGTCGTCGCGGTCGGCGGCGCGGTCCAGCCGTTTGGCGGTGCGCCGGTCGCTGCGCGACCACTGGATCAACAAGGCCATCATGACAATGACCAGGGGCACCTCGCCGGCCGCCCAGGCGATGCCTCCGCCGAGCTTCTGATCGCCCAAAAGATCGGTGTGCCACGGCAGTTGCAGCGACCGGTAGAAGGGCTCCGCGAGGACGGTGTTCATCCCCATCAGCACCACACCGAAGAAGGCGTGCAGCGGCAGCGACCCGAAGACCATCGCGAGCTTGGCCAGCGGCTGCATCGGTCGCGGCGTCGGATCGACGCCGATGACGCACCAGTAGAACAGGTAGCCGGTGGCCAGGAAGTGGAAGTTCATCGCCACGTGGCCGGCGTGGTCGCTGGCGGCCGAGTCGAAGATGCCGCCGAAGTACAGCCCGTAGAAACCGGCGACGAACAGCGCCGTGGCGATGATCGGGTTCGTGAAGAACTTCGATACCCGGCTGTGCAACGCGGCCAGCAGCCATTCCCGCATGCCGGGCGGTTGTCCGCGCCCGGCGACCGGCAGCGCCCGCAGCGCCAGGGTCACCGGTCCGCCGAGGGCCAGCAGGATCGGCACCAGCATCGACATCATCATGTGCGCGCCCATGTGCATGCTGAACATCGCCGGCATGTAGCGGCCCAGCCCCGAGGAGGTGGCGAACAGCAGCACCGCGCAACCCAACAGCCAGGCCACCAGTCGTCCGGTCGGCCAGGCGTCGCCGCGCTTGCGCAGCCGCCACACCCCGGCCACGTAGACCAGCGCGAACACGATCGCCGCGGTGCCGAAGATCATGTCGAACCGCCAGTCGAACAGCACCCGGGCCAGCGTCGGCGGGCCGTCCAGGTTGTAGCCGATCTCCACTTCCGGGATCGACGGGTTGAGCACCCGCGGCGGGGGCGGCGGGGTGCGGCCCAGCGCCACCGCCACCCCGAAGGTGAGCCCGAGGATGACGGCCTCGGTCAGCGCCAGCCGGATCAGCGGCCCGCGCGCGTTCGGGTCGGCATCCAGCGCCACCAGACCGGATCGGCGCTGCCGCCAGCCGAAGAACCCGAGCAGGCACAGCGCCAGCAGTTTTGCGCCGACGAGCGCGCCGTAGGTGGTGTCGATCAGGTCGGCGGGGCGCACCCGGATCAGCGCGTTGATCACACCTGAGGCGGCCATCGCCACGAAGCACCACAGCGCCACCGCGGAGAACCGCCGGGCGGCCAGCGCGCCGTGCTCGCCGCCGCGCAGCGCATGGGCCAGCAGGGCGAACAGTCCACCGGCCCACAGCGCCGCGGCCACCAGGTGGATCAACAGGCTGTTGGTGCCCACGTCATGGGAGCCGCCGGCGGCCGAATGCCCGGTCAACCCGAGCGGGATCAGCGTCACCAGCGAGGCCAAGAACAGCACCGGGGTCCACGACCAGCGCAGCACGGGAATGCTGGCCAGCGTCACCCCGGCCGCCAGGAACGCCGTCCAGCGCCACGCGTCGGCGGTGTCGATCAGGCTCGCCGCCGACCACACGTCCATCAGGTTGAGGTGGTCGAGCATCGGCTGGCCGGACACGTCGGACACCGTCAGCGGCACCAGCAGCGCCGCGCACACCGCCCACACGCCGGCGGCGACGGTGCCGGTCCGCAGCGCGCGGTATCCCCCGACGTCGAGCACCCCGTTGGCTTGCGGCGGGACGAAGAACGTCGCGAACAGGAAGCACCCGACGGCCAGGGTCGCGGCGATCTCGCCGGCGGCCCGCACGAACGGCAGACCGAGCGTGGTCACCGGGCCCGGATCGGGCAGGCCGGTGGCGGTCAGCGCGTCGGCGAGCGACAGCGCGGCCAGCCCGGCGGCCGTGCCGCCGGCCAGCAGGCCCACCCCGAGCAGCACCGGCCACACCGCGGTGCGCTGTCCGGTAACTGAGGAGGTCACCGCATCAGAGTATGACCAGATCGAACGCGGACGCTAAACGGTCTGGTGGGCGGCGGCCTCGCGTTCCATGAACTGCTGCCGAGAAATCATGTGCACCTGGTGCATGTCGGCGAGGATGCCGCGCAACTCTGTGAGGAACGTCTCGCGCCGCTGGGCCAGATCCGGGGCGGGTTCCAGCAGGCCCTGGTCGGCCGCCACCTGCCGCGCGGTGGCGAACAGCAGCGCCGACACCGACTCGTTGCTGCGCACCAGACGCTGCGCCGCCCGTTGGCTGCCCACCCCCAGCGCCCGCTGGGTCAGTTCCTTCTCCTCGATCTGCGCCGGGGCGTCGCGCAGCACGTCGGCGACGATCTCGTAGGCCTCGATGAACGGCCGCAGCATGGCGTGGGCCATCAGCGGCCGCATCTCGTGCAGCAGCGCCTCGACGTCCGTCCCGTCGGCCAGCCGGGTCTCCCAGTCGTCGAGCCAGGCCATCTCCTCGGCGATATGTGCGCGGAAGGCCGCCGAGTCGGCGAAGTAGAACTCGAACTTCAACAGGTCCCGTAGTCGCATCACCTGCGACCAGAACGCTTCGAGCCGGTCGCCGTCGGCTCGGCCCGCATAGGCCAGCGCCAGTTCGGCGATCGAGGTCTCCAGGAAGGCGTGGATGATCGAGTTGCGGTAGAACGCGGCCTCGTGCTCGTCCTCGGGGGCGATCTTCCAGACCGGTTCGCGTCCGCCGTCGACCCGGGTGACGGGGTTGCGCCCGGACAGCGCGTCCAGCGCCGCCTGCACCCCGTCGGCGCTGCGCAGCCGACGGGTGGATTCGGTGACCGGGGTGCCCTTGCGTTCGAGGTAGTCCAGCGAGTCCTGCAGCGTGTGGTGCACCTGATCGCGGGTCAGCGCGATGCCGCGGGTGACCAGCAGCAGCGCCGACACCAGCCCGGTGGCGTTGATCGGGGTGGCATCCAGGATGCGCCAGGCCACCTCGAACGCCATCTTCTGCAGCGCAAGGCGTTTGGCCGCCTCCTCCATCTCGGGCTCGCCGGGAGGCAGGTAGAGGTATTCGCGCATCGACACCGCGGCCGGGAAGCGGACGTAGATCTTGCCGAAGTTGCGCTCCCCCTGCGCCTTGATGAAGTTGTACAGCCAGCTGACACCTTCGGGGGTCTTCTCCCCGCCGCGCGCGTAGGCGGCGTATTCGCGGGTCTCGTGCAGCTGATCGAAGCTGATGGACACCGGCTGCAGCAGGATGTCGTCGCTGCGCCCGTCGAGGTAGGCGTCGGCGACGTAGGCCAGCAGACCGAGCTTGGGCGGCAGCATCTTTCCGGTGCGCGAACGGGTGCCCTCGATGGACCAGCTGAGGTTGAACCGCTTCTCGACGATGTAGCCGACGAACTGGCGCAGCACGTACTTGTACAGCGGGTCGTCGAGCTTGCGGCGGATGAAGATGACACCGGAGCGGCGCATCAGCGGGCCCATGAAGCCGAAGGACAGGTTGATCCCGGCGAAGGTGTGCACCGGCGGGAGTCGGTTCTCCTGCATGGCCACCGGCACGATGGCCCCGTCGAGGTAGGAGCGGTGCGAGAACAGCAGCACCGCGGGGTGGCGCTCCAGCGCGCCGCGCAGGGTTTCGATCTCGTCGGCGTCGTAGTCGATGTTGGGATCGAAACCGCGGCTGAAGATGGCCCGGCCCAGGTTCGGCATCAGGTCCACGGAGAATCGGCTCCAGCCGGTGGCCAACTCGTCGAGCATCTCGCCGGCCTTCTCGACCGTGGCGCCCGGGATCTGTTCCAGGCCCTCCCGAAATCGACTGGAGGCCAACATCTCCGGCTTGACCAGCCGCGGCGACTTGTATTCGGGTCCGAGCAGCCGCAACTCGATCCGTTCGATGGCCAGCGACGCGCGCCGCAGCACGAACCGGGCGAACTCGCGCGGTGAGTCGGCCACGGTGGTGTCCTGCCACTGCTGGCGCAGTTCGGAGACCTTGGCGGGTTCGCCGGCGACGACGGTGGCCCGCGACTTGTCCCGGCGCAGGATGCGCCGCTGCAGCATCTCGGGCGGACGGTAGGTGTCGCGGCCCTGGATCAGCCCGACGATCTTGACCCGGGTCGGCAGGCCGCCGGGCACCCAGAACACCCGCACCGGGACCACCGCGCGGTCGTCACCGGTCTCGAGTTGCTCGACGAGTTCGGCGATCACGCCGGGCGGCGGCTCGTCGGCCGGCAGTTGGATCACCTCGATGTCGGCGCCCGGGTGCGCGGCACGCTGCGCCCGCAACCAGTCGGTCAGCAGGTCGAGTTCGGCCGGCGAGGTCACCGAGGCGAGCACCAGCGCGTCGCCGTCGATGGTGACCTCCGGCAGCGCGCGGTCGCCGTTGCGGCTGGTCATGGCCGACCCCGCACCGGCGGGGCCTCCCCCGGCTCGGCATTCTTGGGTGAAACCTTCTTGGCCGCAGTCTTTTTGGCTGTCTTCTTCTTGGCTGTAGCCTTTTTGACCGGCGCCTTCTTGGCGGGGGCCTTCTTCGCGGCGGCCTTCTTCGCAGGCTTCTTCGTCGGCGCACCCAGGTCGACGGCGGGCACCTCGTCCTCGGGCCAAGACGCCAAGGTGTCCAGGTACAGCTGACGCACCTGGCCGATCCGGTCCTCGAGATCCTCGACCGTCCAGTCCTGCACCGGGATCGGCGGATACACCACGACGTCGACGGTGCCGGGGCGCATCAGCGTCGCATCGCGGGATCCGATGACCTCCGCATTGCGGATGACCACCGGGACAATCGGGATGCCCGCCGCCATCGCCAGGCGGAACGGGCCCTTCTTGAACGGGCCGACGGTGGTCGTGTCGAGCCGGGTGCCCTCCGGGGCCATCACGATGGACAGGCCCTTGCGGATCAGTTCCTCGACCTGTTTGAGGGAGGCGACGGCGGCCTCGGTGTTGTCCCGGTCGATGAACACCGCGTCCATCAGCTTGCCCAGGGTGCCGGCGAGCGGATCGTCGGCGAGTTCCTTCTTGCCGACCCCGGTGAAGTTGTCCCGGACCAGCGCGCTGGTGATGATCGGGTCAAAGTTGTTGCGGTGGTTGAAGATGAACACCGCGGGCCGCTGCGCGGTGAGGTTCTCCCGGCCGAGCACGTTCAGCTTGACCCCGCTGGAGGCCAGCAGCATCGCCCCCCAGTTACCGGTGAAGAAGTTGATGCCGCGGCGCCGGCTGCGGGTCAGCAGCCCCCAGCCGATGGCGCCGGCCGCGATCGGCACGACGGAGCCGACGCCGACCAGCGTCTTGAGCGTGCCGGTAAGACTGGGGCCGCCGCGGCTGGTGAACCGCAGGATGGGCCAGCCGCGCTGGCGGGCCACCGCGGCCATCTTGCCCTCGGGGTTGGTCGGGCGGGGATGGCCCACCAGGTACATCAGCGCGACGTCCTCGTCGCCGTCGGCGTAAAAGTAGCTGTCCTTCAGGTCGATTCCGCGTTCGGCCGCGAACTTCTGCACGGCGTTGGCCTTGCCCGGCCCCCACAGGATGGGCCGCACCACCTGGCCGGTGAGCGCGCCGTCCTCGTCGAGTTCGAACCGGTTGGTCAGCGTGTTCGGGATGCCGAGGAACTCCGCGACGGGCTCGACCTGGATGGTCAGCGCCGAGGAACTCAGACACACGGTGTGGCCCTGGTCGAGATGCGCCCGCACCAGTTCCCGCATCTCCGGGTAGATGCGGGATTCGATGTGCTGCTTGAACAGCCGCTCGCCGACCTGGTCCATGTCGGTGATGGACCGGCCCCGCATCGCCGAGGACGCCGAGGTGATGAGGTCCTCGAACTCGAGGCGGCCCAGCTGGTGATTCAGACCGGCCTGGATCATGCCGATCAGGTCGCCGAGGCCCAGTTCGCGGCGGCGGAACTGCTCCTGGGTCAGGATGACTCCGGTGAACCCGGCGACCAGCGTGCCGTCCAGGTCGAAGAACGCGCCGATCTTCGGCCCGCGGGGGCTGGCCTTGACCTCGGCCACCGAGCCAGGCAGTCGCATATCGCGTGGGGTTGTCATCACACCGCCGATCCGTTGGTCGAGGCATCGGGGGTGTCGAACGAGGCCGGGACCACCCGCAGATCCGGGTCACCGGCCAGCGCGAGCACCTCGTCGAAGCCGTCGGCAAAGCAGCGGGCGAACAGCGCCTCGTCGGTGATCGCGGCCCGGTCGTAGCGCGCCGCGATGGTGCAATAGCCGCCGCGCGAGACCAGCACCACCATCATGGCCACTCCGGGCAGCGGGCCGATCCCATACTGCCGCAACACTTTCGAACCGGCGATGAAGCTGTCCCCCGGATACACCGGCACGTTGCTGGCCTGGACGTCGGAGGCGATCACCGAGCCCGTCATCGACTCCAGCACCGGGTCGGGCAGCAGCGAGAGCACCGGTGCCACCACCCCCAGCAGGTCCAGGGCCGCCTCCTCGCGGCGCTGCGTCATCTGCGCGCGGATCTTGTGCATCCGCGCGGCCGGGTCGGCGGTGCCGATGGGGGCGGCGATGTTGACGCCGGTGAACCGGTTCCCGCCGGCCGGGTCGGAGTCGGCGCGCAGGTTGACCGGGACCGCCATCGGCAGCGTCTGCACGGGAACGCCGAGGGCCTCGTGGTAGCGCCGCAGCGCGCCGCACAGCCCGGCCAGGTACGCGTCGTTGATGGAGCCGCCGGCCGCCTTGGCCACCCGGTGCAGATCGGCCAGGGGGATCTCGATGGCCTCGGTGCGCGTGGAGAGGCTGCGCCGGCGCAGCAGCGGCGACGGCGGCGCGGCCTGACGCACGATCCGTCGGCTCGATCCCGCGTAGTCGAGCACGCCGGAGACCGCGGAACCGGGACGGCTGATCGCCTTGCCCACCGCCCCGATGGCCCCGAACACCGCGCCGCGAAGGCCGCCGACGATCGAGCCGGGCAGCGCGTTGAGCCCGGAGCGCATCAGGTCGTTGGGCGAGAGGTCCTGCGGGATCGGCAGCGGCGCCACCGGCCGCGGCGGCGCATCCGGTTCCAGGTCGTAGATCTCGGTGAACATCGCGACCATGCCCACCCCGTCGGCGACGGCGTGGCTCAGGTGCAGGATCTGCGCGGCCCGCCCGCCTTCGAGGCCCTCGATCAGCGTGGCGCTCCACAGCGGCCGGGTGATGTCCAGCGGCGACTGCTGGATGACCTCGGCGAGGTCGAAGACCTGACGGATGCCGCCCGGTTCGGGAGCGCGGACCCGACGGACGTGGAAGTCCAGATCGAAGTCGGGGTCGACGACCCAGCGCGCAGGCGCGGTGGGCAGCGTCGGCATGACGACCTTCTGCCGCAGGCGCGGCACCCGCCGGGACGCGTTCTCGTAGGTGGCGCGGTAGCGCTGCCAGTCCGGCGCGGCTTCGAGGAGTTCGACGGCCATGATTCCCGACCGCGTGCGCGGGTTGGCCTCGCCGCGGTGCAGCAGCTGGTCGACGGCACTGAGTTCATCGGAGAACGCGGACGCGTCGAAGGAATCGCTCGCCAAGGTGTCTCAAACCCTCCATAGGTTCGTGGTCGTCGCGCGCAGGGTCCGGCTCGCCGTCCACGCTAGTCTCAGCGCCGGTTCGGCGAGAGCCGATTGGCGTGGATCACCCCACGTGGTGAACGACGCGGTCCAGGCCCGTGCGATGCCGACCATAGGTGATGCCGAGGAAGTCGGCGACGGTGTCGGTCACCATCTGTGAGCGCACCGTGGCGATGGTGTCGAAGGCGTGGTGGGCATTGGGCAACTCGGCGTGCGCGACGGTCGCGGCGCCGGCTCCCCGCAGCGCCCCGACGAAGGACTGGGCCTGGGTGTGCGGGATGACCGCGTCGTTGCGGCCGTGCAGGACGAAGAACGGCGGGGCGTCGCGGTGCACGTGGGCGATCGGCGACGCGGCCCGGTACAGGTCCGGGGCGTCGGCCAGTCGCGCGCGCATGACGAAGTTCTCCAGGAACGGCAGCATCAACTCGCACATGTTGGCCGGGTCGGTCAGGTCGTAGGCGCCGTAGTAGGGCACCGCGGCGGCGACGCTGGTGTCGACGTCCTCGAATCCGGGTTGCAGCGCGGTGTCGTTGGCCGTCAGGGCCGCCAGCGAGCCGATGTGCGCGCCCGCCGAGCCGCCGGTGATCGCGATGAACTCGGGGTCGCCGCCGTGGTCGGCGACGTTCTCGCGCAGCCAGGCGATGGCCCGCTTGACGTCGATGATGTGCGCCGGCCAGGCGCTGAACGGGCTGCGGCTGTAGTTGATGGTCACGCAGATCCAGCCCAGTTCGACCATCCGGCTCAGCAGCGGGACGGCCTGACCGCGTTTCTCGCTGAGCGCCCACGCCCCGCCGGGCACCTGCAGCAGCACCGGTGCCTTGGCGCCGGGGGTGATGTCGGGGCGGCGCCAGATGTCGAGCAGGTGGTCACGCCCGCCCGGACCATAGGACAGGTTGCGGGTGACCGTGGCGTACCGGCTGCGCTGCGCGGCGCGCCACACCCCGGCGACGCTGTGCCGGCGGATGGTCGGGTCGGTGACCGGGTGGGACACCTTCTCGGCGTAGTCGGATCCGTGCGTCTCGGTCAGCGCCTCCTGCAGCACGCTGTCGGCGCGTTGGGCGGCCAGACCGGCGGTGAAGCGGTTGACCGGGGCGGCGTTGACCGAGGACAACGCGTGCCCGGTGAGCACGCGCAGCGGAAACTCCGTGATGGCCCAGCCCGCCAACCAGCCGGCCAGCGACGGCGCCCCGCGCAGCAGCACCGAGGCGGCCTGGAAAGTCCCTACTGGATTGGCGATCAGGCCCAGCGCCGTCTGCATCGGCCCCGGGCGGGCGGCAGGCTCGACCGCATCCGTCACCAGCGTCATCGCAACACACCCTCGCATTCCGGCTCGGGCATCGTCGCCCACCGCTGTGCCGTGAGTCACACAGTAGCCAAACCTGCTGCCATTCAAACGCATTTGCCGCTTCGCGTGGCGCGCACTGTGGGCCGGGGCCGGGGTTGGCTAAACTACCTGCACATTGCCTCCGTAGCTCAGTTGGATAGAGCAAGAGCCTTCTAATCTCTAGGTCGCAGGTTCGATTCCTGCCGGGGGCGCAACTTGACCAGCGTATTTGCGAATCCGCGCAAGATACGCACAACAGTGACGTCAGTCCGGGTCGGCGCCGACCGAAACGGAGACGTCTTATGACCACCACCGAATCCACCACCGAGACAGTCGATGCCGCCTGGGCCGACCCAAATTGGCAGATCGACTCGGCCACCCGCACATGCTGCGGCTGCATCGGCGCACACGCCCGAGGCTGCATGGGCGAAAAGACCACGCAGGATACGAGCCGTGTCGTACCCCTAGCGGACAGTGCAGCCATGACCACCGCACTCGCTGACCCTGCTCCCCCACCCGGTTCGGAACACATCGACGATTGGGGATCTGGCGGCGATGACCGCCGCATCGTCCTGGGCGCGACCCACCGCATCATCGACAGCGACGTGACAGTGTCGTTCTCCTGCATTCAGTGGCGTGACGGCCACATCGAATCCGGCAGCGACCCCGAGCCGCCCATGCTGTACCTCGACGGCGCGCCGGAGAACCTGAACGCTGACCAGGCCCGCCACCTCGCCGCGGTCTTGCTGGCGCTGGCCGCGCAGGTCGACGGGTGGGTGAAGTGATGAGCGCAACGTGTGAATTCGACTGGTGCGAGAGCGCTGGCGAGGGCCACAAGGAACACACCTGGACAGATGGCGTCTTCGCGGGCAGGTCGCGGCGGGCCTACGTGTGGACTTCGCTGCAAGAGGGCTTTCCGAAGCCGGTGCTCGTGGGCATCGAGAACCCTGAGGATGAGGGATACGGCGGTGAGATCTGGCTCAGCGTTGAGGACGCGACGTATCTGGCCCTGGCGTTGGGTCAGGCCATCGTGAACGCCAAGAGTGGGGCGGCCGCAGGGGGCGCCACCTGAGCCGAGGATGACTCGACCAGGTGTATCAAAGTGACACACCTGGCCGAGGATGACTCGACCAATGGCCCCGACCACCCGTTAGGTGGTCGGGGCCATTTTTTGGAGAGCTCCCACCTGACCCCCGGCGCAGTCAGGATTTCTCTCCCCGCGCGAAAAAAACAAGGCGGCCGGGGATCGTAGCCGGTACGGACTCCGGGCGTTCTGGGCGGATTCTGGGGCGATGACGGCGGAATGCCGCCCAATCAGGGGGGAGGGGGGGTATCGGAGAGAGATTCCTGACTGCGCCGGGGGTCAGGTGGGGGGTCGGTCAAAAAACGGTGATGGCCCGGACCGCGCTGGGGTTGCCAGGGGTCCGGGCCACCGCCGAGGGGGTTACGAGCCGTCGACCGTCGCGATGGAGACGGCGCCGCCGACGAGTCCCTGTCCGACGGGGGTGGCGTGCAGCCAGCTCCCGAATCGGTTCGACCCGTCGGTGGGGTCAATCTGGGACGCCGATTGCAGCGGGGACATGAAGACGGCGAACGCGGCGGGCGCGAACACGGTCAGCAGTCCCGCCGTGGCGGCCTGGGACGGGTACAGGCGGGCGCCGGCGAATCGTGCGGTGACGCTGCCGGCGTCGGGGCCGTTGGCCGGGTGCACGGCTTGCAGGACCGCGATATCGGCGGGCGTACCGACGATGACGAGATCCTCGACTTGTGCGTACACGTTGGCGGCAACGGTGTTGGCCGCGTAGCGCATGTGGCCGGCCACATCGGTCTCGAAGGCCAGTGCGGAGGCGGCCGCGGATTCGATGGCACTGACGGCGGACAGATCCAGGTCGCGGGCGATGCCGACGGCGTGGGCGTTGCTCAGTCCTTCCAGTGTCACGAACTGGTCGACAGCGGCGGACACCTTGGACCATCGGCCGTAGCGGACGGCGGTCAGCGGCACGTCCACCACGTCGTCGTATTCACCGTGGGGGGTGACCTCGTCGACCCCGGACGCGCCGGAGGGCAGCGTGTACTGCGCGAGGACGGCCTTGTCGCCGGTGAGCTGCTGGACCGGGATGCCGGCGTAGCCGATGAGGTGGCGGGGGTCGCGGGGGCCGGTCTGCGCCCATGCGGCCGGTGAACCCGTCGAGCTGCCGGCGGCGGGGTTGACCTGCACGGTGGCTCGAGTTTCCACGGCACCGTAGGTTTGGCCGGCTGCCATCGCTGCGGCGTGACGGTGCAGATTGTCAGCACTGACCAGCAGGCTCGGGGCGGCGCCGTTGGTGAATGCCTGCCGGCTGCCGGCGCGGTGCTCGTCGATGGCGGAGCCGATTTGGGCGGCGCGGGTCCGGGATTCGGTTTCGACGCGCTCGCGCTCGGTGCGTTCGGCGTCGCGGACCTCGTAGGCGTCGCGGATGGCACGCAGTTCGTCCATGTCCTGACGGGTCAGGTCGCTCTCGCGGGTGGACAGGTCACGGTCTTCGGTCTGCGCCCGGTCGACGCGGGTTTGGATTCGGGCGGTGACGGTTTCGAGCCGGCCGCGTAGTTCCTCGTCGGACACGGTGACGAGCTCGTCGATGTTGTTGCGCTTGGACATATCGGTTTGCCTTTCAAGCAAGAGGGATAGCGGAATCGGTGGGTGGCGGTGCCGCGCTGCCGGAGTGGAAGAACCGACAGCAGCGCGGCACCGAACCCTTTGAACCGCGAAAAGGAACTAGAGACGTACACAGCAAGGCGGACAACGGTCCTCAACTTGCCTCGGCGTCCACAACGGTGGGGCCGGGTACTGCCACCCACAACGGTGGGCTTGCTTGTGATTCTAGCCCTGGTGTCCGTCATTGTCGCCGGTGTCGATGGCGTTGACTTCGGCGACGAGCTGGCGGTGGGCGTCGAAGTCTTGGATGGCTGCGCCGAGTGCGTGGAAAAGGTCGAGGGCGTCACTGGGGCGCAACACAATCGGCGCGGTCGCGGTCGTGGTGGCGATCTGGATGACGATTCCGTCGTCGTTGTATCCGACGGTGAAACGGGCCTGGCTCATGCTGCGGTCTTCTTTCGGGGTCGGCGGGTAGATGGTTCGTGGTTGCGGCCGGCAATCACGCCGGTCGGTTTCTGGGCGGTGGGTAGGGATTCGAACCACGTTGTGCAGTCGGGCTGCGCTGGGCAGGCTCGGCAGATTCGGACGGCCTTGTCGTGGCGGTACTTCCGGTCGTCAGGGTCCTCGTGGTCGGCGCGTTCGTCGAACAATTCAGACCGGCCGACGCAGGCGGCGCCAGGCAGGAGAGGTATCCCGCCGAGGCTGGCGAACAGCGCTGAGGGGTCGGCGTAGCTCATCGGCCCACCGCCGCGTCGTAGGCCTCGATGGCTTGGCGCAACAGTGCGATGTCGGCGGCGTCGAGGTTTACCGGGCCGCATTCAAGATGCCAGCCCGCACCAGCGTGGTGGACCAACCGCAGCGGCATCGAACGCCAGGTGTCGGCCGCTGGCTCGAACGGTTCGAGCCAGCCGAACACGTCGCACACCACGCGGTCCAGCTCGGCCGTCGCGTAGGTCCGTGGGTCGTCGTAGACCTTGAACCGTGGCTCTATCTGTCCGATGAGCTTCTCGGTGGCTTGGCGGATCTTGAACTCGATGATGTTGTCGTCGGTGCTCATTCGTTGTCCTCGGGGTCGTCGTGGGCGGGTTGCGGTTCGGTCAGGGTGTGGTCGTCGAGGCGGTCCCGGTCGGCCTGGTCGACATGCGGGTGGGTCACGATGCGGCCTCCCGATTTGCTGTGACGCATTTGCCGAGGCCGCAGAATCCGCGTGCATGCTGGTGTGGTTTCAGTGGGCCGCCGCAGAACCGGCATGACGGTTCGGGATGTTGGACCTTAAATGGGATTTCACCTGTGTCACCTGTGTCAGCATGTTTGACCTGCGGTTTTGGGTCGCACCCTGACACAGGTATGCCGGTGTCAGGCGTACCGCGGTCGGTGACAGTCTCGGGCTGACACAGGTGCGCCTGTGTCGACCCTGTGTCAGGTTTTACTGTTTGACCTGCGGTTTCATCGACTGACACAGGTGACACACCCGCAAGTCCAATTAAGGTGTAACAACGGATTTGCTTGCCGTCGATTCTGGGCTGACTGGTGCGGATCTCGGGCACCACCGCGCGTAGGTTGCGCCCGAACGTGGCGTTTGCTCCCGGCTCGTGGCCGTTGTCCTCGCACCACGCTTTCCAGGCGCCGTAGAGGCGGTCGCGCTCCACACTCTTACCCGGCCCACGCTCGCATTGGTCGCGGACGAACGCTGACACCGGGGAGGACAGGTCCATCATCAGCCGCGCGGCTTCGGCTGACGACGCGGGCACCGTGAACCTGCCGTTACGGGTCAGCCTGTCCAACCCGGCCAGCGCCCAGTTCAAGACCCCAGGTAGTTCGGCGGCCAGTTTGGCGTCCAGGTCGCGGTCCTCGCGGCCGAGGAAGCTGTTGGCCATCTGCAAGATCAGCAGCCGATGCGCGATGGCGCCCGAACTGTCGGAGAACCGCGGCAATTCGTTCGACAAGATCACGAACCGGGTCGGCAGCTTGCCCGACCACGGCTCGCGGAACTTGCGGTCAACGGTGAGCATGTCCTCGCCGGTGATCGACAACAGCCGTTCCACCACCAGGTGCCCCGGCGTGCTGCCTAAACGGGCGTCGGACACGATGGCCAACGGCTTGCCCAGCAGCGGAGCCAGGCCGAAGTTCGTGCCGATGCTGGCCAGGGTCGGGCCGACGACATGGCCACGTCCGAGCAGCTTGGGTAACAGCCGGCCGATGGTGCCCTTGCCGGAGCGGGTCGGCCCGAACAGTCCCAGCATCTTCTGCTGGTCGGTGCGGCCCGACACGATGTAGCCGAGGAATTCCTGGAGCAGGGCAACGGCTTCGGCGTCCTCGGGCCACACGGACTTGAGGAACGTCTGCCAGGCTGTCGGATTGGGAGCGTCGGGGTCGTAGGCGAACGGCACGCTGACGACGTTGAACAACGCCGGGGTGTGGTCGGACAGTCGGCGAGTCGCCAAGTCGAGCAGCCCGTTACTGCAGGAAACGACCTGTGATGCGCCGGTGTCGCCTGTTCCGATGAGCCAGGTCGGCGGGTCGATGTCCGCGGACACATGCCCGACCGCGGCCATCGCTTCGAGTACGTCGGCGACCCGCTTCTTGTTGGGATCCCAACGGATCGGCTCGTAGTGGTGGATGTCGCCGCCCATGCGGACCGCGCGCAGACAGTTGACCCGGCCGAGGGTGTCGTAAACGTGCTTGCGCAACTGGGCAGTGTCCATCTCCGACCAGTGCGGCCCGTGCCACTGCATCCACGTGCCGCGCCAGCACAACAGGGTCCGAGCACCGCTGGCCGTGCGCCAGGCGCGGTAGAGCCGGTGCGCGACAGCCAACGGCGCGGCGGGGCCGGGCCACACGTCACGGTCCGACTCGGTGATGGCCGCAGCGATCAACTCCTCGTGATCGCGGGGGCCGAGGTCGTCAACAGTCGGCCCGTCCTCATCTTCGGCATACCAGTCCCGCAGCTCGTCGGAACGGTCGATATCGCTGCTCATCGGCGGACCACCTCCCGACGCAGCCACGGCCTGCTCCGGTAGATCTCCTCGCGCTGCTGTATCTCCTGCGCGATGCCACGCCAATCAGCCGAGGCGGCAACAGCTTGGGATGTCTC
This sequence comes from Mycolicibacterium chitae, assembly GCF_900637205.1. NCBI lineage: Bacteria > Bacillati > Actinomycetota > Actinomycetes > Mycobacteriales > Mycobacteriaceae > Mycobacterium > Mycolicibacterium chitae. The sequence goes on along the minus strand of NZ_LR134355.1, from coordinate 1,573,489 downwards.
GGCGCGCAGCTCTTGCGCAGTTTCGACCCGCAGCGCGTGGTGCTGGGCGAAGTCGAGCAGGGCCGCCCACTTCCGCTTGTCGTCGTCGGCAAGCTCGGACCAGGCCACCGTGCCGCACATCGGGAAGTCGCCAGCGGTGGCGAGGAACTTCTCAACCCATTGGTGAACTTCCCAGAACGAAACAGCTTGGGAATCAACATGGTTCGTCATTCGGCCACCACCTTCGACCGGCAGACCGGACCCATATGCGCGGCCACCGATGCATCGGCGACGACCCACTGATTGCAGCGCGTGCATCGGACCGCGGGCCGATAGCCGCACTCGCGCAATTCGGCGAGCAGTTGGGCTTCACGACGGTCCTCGGCCGTTGGTGCGGCGTAGCCATCCTCGGAGCGGTGCGCGGTAGACTTGGTGGCATTGGGTGAGTGATTACGAGAGGGCCGGTCCTGTGGCGGGGCCGGCCTTTTTCGTGTGCTCATGCCGCACCACCGCCGACCGGCTGCATGATGGTGTCGAGGTCGGCGACCGCAACCTTGAGCAGCCGCGGACCGACGCGAACAGCGTTCAGGTGGCCTGCGCTGATCCAGCGACGAATGGTGCGATACGAAACGTCGCAGTGCTCGGCGGCTTGTTGCAGTCCGATCAGTTCGGGACGGCCTGCGCGAGAGGGTGAAATGGGCATGGCAGTAGCAACTTTCAAAAGTTGCCCTACTGCCGTTCAGGTCTTGCGCGACGAATCGCGCCGTGAAGCTCATCGGATTGAGCGCCTACGGCAGATAGTGCCACATGTGTCCGACAGAGCCGCGCATTGTCCGCAAACGGCGTGTCACTCAGGGCCGGGCGAGCATTTCGTTTCCTGAGCAAGTCTCGACAGCCGCTCGGCGATCTCAGCGTCTCGCCCCTCGGCAACATGCTGATAGCGCAGGGCCATCGCCGGGGTGGTGTGCCCGAGTCGGTGCATGAGTTCGGCTGTGGTGGCGCCGGATTGCGCGGCCAGGACAGCGCCGACGTGACGCAAGTCATGAACCCGCAAGTTTGGCTTCCCGATGGCGGCACGCGCTTTCTCCCAGTGGGTCCGGTATTCACCATCTCGCATGTGCCCGCCAGATTCGGCGGGGAACAGAAGGGCATCGGCGCCCTTTCCGACATGACTCCTCAAGTGCGCCTTGACTGCTGGTCGGATGTGCGGGGGCACGGCAACGTCACGTATGCCGGCTGCGGTCTTGGGCTCACCGACGTAGAACTTGCCGCCGCGATAGGTGACTGCCCGCCGCACCCGCAGCACTGAGCAGTCCTTTCCGACATCGCCTCGACGCAACTCAGAAGTTTCGCCCCAGCGGGTGGCGCACCAAGCAGCCAGGAGCACGCTGGCCCGCAGCCTGGCGGGCATCTTCGCGGCAAGCTTGTCGACTTCCGCCGGGGTCAGCACATCGACATCACGCTTGCGGTTGGTTTGCATCGCTGCGCGAATACGGCACGGGTTGGCGTCGAGCACCTCGTCCTGGACCGCGGTGGCGCAAATGGCGTGCAGCAACGCGTAGGCGTGAGCGTTGCGGGTCCGATGTTCGGTGCCCAGGGCGGCGTGCCAGGTGCGGACCTTCGCCGGGGTGAGCGCGACAAGTTTTGTGTCACCGAGCTCGGGCAGGATGAGCCTGTTGAGCATCGAATCGTAATGCTGGCGTGTCCGGGGGCGCAGTTGCCGTTGCTCCAGCCATTGCGTGGCGTAGGCCCGCAGGGTGACCGCATCGGAACGCTCGACCGCGCCCCAGGTGCCGAGGTCGATCTTGCGGCGTTCGATAGCGAGCCAGCCCTCGGCGTCGCTATCGGTGGCGAAGGTTCTGGGTGCCCGGTGCAGCTTGGCGTCCGGGCCGACGTAGGCGGCGCTGTAGCGCCCTGAGCGTTCCTCCCGAATGCGGCCGAAGCCTCTGCGCTTACGAGCCATCGTCTGGGATCCTGCACAAGCTTTGCACAACAAGAGGGTACCAATATGTCCGGCAGTGTCCTATACTGCCGGAGTGGCGATAGGGACAAATAAGCAGTTCAAAGCCCCTAAACCGCATGTAGATGAACTAGCCGCCCCGGAGTGTCCCGTCAGGTTCGATTCCTGCCGGGGGCGCATCCGTCCGGCGCTGAGGGTCGAGTTGTTGTACGTATCGCGCGAGTGGACCGGGCAACAACCCAACTCTGGGCGCGGGCGGCGACGAGTAACGTCACCGTCATGAGTTCTGACCTCGTGCTCTATTCCGTGGCCGACCGCGTCGCCCTGCTCACCGTCAACGACCCGGACCGGCGCAACGCCGTCACCGACGCCATGTCGGCGCAGTTGCGCGCCGCCGTCGAGCGCGCCGAGGCCGACGAGAATGTGCACGCGCTGGTCATCACCGGCGCCGGCAAGGCGTTCTGCGCGGGCGCCGACCTGAGCGCGCTGGGCGCGGCGGCCGAGGAGGGGCTGCTGCGCATCTACGACGGGTTCATGGCCATCGCCAACTGCGCTCTGCCCACGGTCGCGGCGGTCAACGGCGCCGCGGTCGGGGCCGGGCTGAACCTGGCGCTGGCCGCCGACGTGCGCATCGCTGGCCCGCACGCCCTGTTCGACCCGCGGTTCCAGAAGCTGGGCATCCATCCCGGCGGGGGCGCCACCTGGATGCTGCAGCGCGGCGTGGGCCCGCAGGTCGCGCGCGCGGCGCTGCTGTTCGGGATGCGCTTCGACGCCGAGGCCGCCGTCACCCACGGATTGGCGCTGCAGACCGCCGACGATCCGGTGGCCGCCGCGCTCGAGCTGGCCGCCGGTCCGGCGAACTCCCCGCGCGAGGTGGTGTTGGCCACCAAGGCCACCATGCGGGCGACGGCCGCCCCCGGCTCGGTCGACACCGAAGCCCACCACACCGCGATGCGCACCGAGCTTGGCCCACAGGCGAAGTCGATCCAGTCCCCGGAGTTCCAGTCCCGGCTGCAGGCCGCGCAGCGCAAGTAGCTACAGGTCCAGCAGCGCGGTCTCGGGTGCCTCGAGCAACCGCCGCAGCTCGCCGAGGAACGCCCCCAGCTGGGCGCCGTCGGCGATGCGATGATCGAAGGCGCACGTCACCGTCATGGTGGGGCGCGCGACGACGGCACCGTCGACCACGACCGCGCGCGGCTTGATGGACCCGATGCCCAGGATCGCGGCCTCCGGGTAGTTGATGACGGGCACGGCTTCGTCCAGACCCAGCGCGCCGAAGTTCGACACCGTGAACGTCGACCCCTGCAGCTCCACGGGTTTCAGGCTGCCGGCCCGGGCGTCCTCGACCCGCTGCCGCACCGTCTCGGCCAGTGCGCGCATGCTCAGCCCCTGCGCGTCGCGCACCACCGGCACCAGTAGACCGCGCGGGGTGGCCACGCCGATACCCAGGTGCACCCCGCGATGGGTGTGCAGTTGCGGGCCGGCGGGGCCGTCCACCCAGGTTGAGTTGAAGACGCCGTGCTGGGTCAGCGTCAGGACCAGCAGCCGCAGGGTCACGACGAACGGCGTCACCCCCAGCCGGTCGCTGAGTTCCAGCAGCCGCGTGCAATCCACCGTCACGCTGCCGTGTGCATCGGGAATCTGGTTGCGCGACAGGGTCATCCGCTTGGCCATCTCGGCCTGCACGCCGCGCACCTCGGTGACCTGATCGTCCGTGCCGCCCGGCGGAGTGTCCGCGGCCGCCAGCACCGCGTCCCGGGAGACGATCCCGTCCGGACCGGGTGCCAGCCCGGCGAGGTCCACGCCGAGGTCGGCGGCCAGTTTGCGCACCGCGGGCTTGGCGCGCGGTCGCCCGTCGCGCCGGCTGGTGTCGAAGGCGGCGTCGGCGCCGTACCCCACCAGCACCGGATTCCGCGCCGCGGCCGGCGGCTCAGCGGCATCGGTATCGATACGTACCAGCACCGCACCCACCGGCAGCACATCGCCTTCGGCACCGCCCAATTCGGTGATCCGGCCGGCATACGGGCTGGGGATCTCCACCTGCGCCTTGGCGGTCTCGAGCGTGCACAGCGTCTGGTTGAGTTCCACCTCGTCGCCGACCGCCACGCTCCAGCCGATCACCGTCGCGTCCTCGAGTCCCTCCCCGAGGTCGGGCACCAGGAACTCGCTCATGGCAGGCTCATGACTTTCTCGACGCAGTCCAGTAGTCGATCCGGCCCGGGCAGCCACAGCTTCTCCAGCCGCGCCGGCGGATACGGCGTGTCGAATCCGGTGGCGCGCACCACCGGTGCCTCCAGGTCGTAGAACAACTCCTCGTTGACCCGCGCCGCCAGTTCGGCGCCGAAGCCCAGGGTGCGCGGGCCCTCGTGCATGATCACGCACCGCCCGGTCCGGCCCACCGAGGCCGCGACGGTGTCGAAGTCCAGCGGGTTCAGCGTCCGCAGGTCCACCACCTCGAGGCTGCACCCGTGTGTGTCCTCGGCCAGCGCGGCGGCGCTGAGCGCGGTGTCCACCAGCGATCCGTAGGTGACCACGGTGACATCCCGCCCGGAGCGCCGGATCGCCGCGCGCCCAAGGGGTTCGGCGGGCACCGCGGTGTCCAGGGGGCCGCGGGTCCAGTACCGCCGCTTGGGTTCGAGGTAGATCACCGGGTCCGGACTGGCGATGGCGTGGCGCAGCAGCCAGTAGGCGTCCGACGGGGTCGACGGCACGACGACCTTGAGCCCGGCGGTGTGCGCCCAGTAGGTCTCGGTGGATTCGGAGTGATGCTCCACCGCCCCGATGCCGCCGAACGACGGGATCCGCAGGGTCACCGCCATGTCGACGCCGCCCCGGGTGCGCATCCGGTACTTGGCGAGGTGGCTGACGATCTGGTCGAACGCCGGATAGCTGAACCCGTCGAACTGGATCTCGGGCACCGGGGCCAGCCCGCGGATCGCCATCCCGATCGCGATGCCGACGATGGCGGATTCGGCCAGCGGGGTGTCGAAACACCGGTCCGCACCGAAGGTTTCGGTCAGGCCCTCGGTCACCCGGAACACCCCGCCGAGGCGGGCGACGTCCTCGCCGAACACCAGCACCCGGTCGTCGGTGGCCATCGAGTCGTGCAGCGCCCGGTTGATGGCGCCGACCATCGTCACCTCGGTGTCGGTGGGCATGGCCCGCAGCAGCGGTCCCCGGGGTGCGGCCGCGTCGTCGTCGGCCGTCGGTGGCCGGTCGAAGATCTGGGTCATCTCACGCCTCCTTCGCCAACTCGGTACGCAACTGCTCGCGCTGGGCGGCCAACTCCGGGGTGATCTCGGCGTAGACCGTGTCGAACAGTTCGGTGACATCGGGGTCGGGCGCCCCGACGATCGCGTCGCGCAACTCGGCGCGCAATCGCTCGGCGCGGGCGGCGACGCGGCGCTCCAACCGATCGCTGTACACCTCGATGCGCTGCAGGTAACTGCGATAGCGCGAAATCGGGTCGCGCGCGGCCCATTCCCGCACTTCGTCGTCGTCGCGGTAGCGGGTGGGATCGTCAGAGGTGGTGTGCGGACCCATCCGGTAGGTGACCGCCTCGATCAGGGTGGGGCCGTCGCCGGCGCGGGCGCGGGCGGCCGCCTCGGCCATCGCCGCGTAGCAGGCCAGCACGTCGTTGCCGTCGACCCGGATGCCGGGCATGCCGTAGCCGGCGGCGCGGTGCGCGATGGACGGGCCGGCCACCTGCCGGCTGACCGGCACCGAGATGGCCCACTGATTGTTCTGCACGTAGAACACGCACGGCGCGTTGAACACCGACGCCAGGTTCAGCGCCTCGTGCACGTCGCCCTCGCTGGTGGCGCCGTCGCCGAGGAAGGCCACCGTCACCGAATCCTCGCCCAAGCGTTGGGCGGCCATCGCGGCGCCGACGGCGTGCAGTTGCTGCGTGCCGATCGGGATGGAGATGGGTGCGCAGCGCTTGTCGGTGAAACCCAGCCCGCCGTGCCAGCTGCCCCGCCACACCGCGCCCATCTGCGCCGGGGTGATGGCGCGGATCAGAAAGGCGCCGATCTCGCGGTACTGCGGGAACAGCCAGTCGGTCTTGCGCAGGCAGGCCGCGGCGCCGATCTGCGCGGCCTCCTGACCGCGACACGAGGCGTACAACGCCAACTCGCCCTGCCGCTGCAGGTTGACGAACTCCACGTCGAGTTCGCGGGTGACGACCATCATCTCGTAGAGCCAGGACAACGTCTCCGGCGGCAGATCGCGGCTGAAGCGCCGCTGGGCAGTGGGGGCACCATCGGGTGCGATGAGCTGCACCGGTTCGATCTGGACGGTGCCGTCGGACACCGGTGCGTGAGCAGACCCAGCCATAGCGCCTCCTTCAGGCCGCCGACGGCATGTTTGGCCGTCAGACCCTTAGTCAGCTCCAGCGCGGGGCCAGTCGAGCATCCCGCTTGTGGCGGTATGCCAGCCAGCGTCCGAGTGTCAGGGCGCGAGCTGCACGATTCGCTCTGCTCGCCTTAGCACTGGCGCATCCACCATTATGCCCTCGAAAGCGAAAGCACCGCGCTGTTCTTCGGCGGCGGCCAGTACGTGTCGCGCCCACTGCACCTGCTCAGGCGACGGCAGGTAGCCCTCCCGGATCACCGCGACCTGGGTGGGATGGATGGCCACCTTGATGTCGAATCCGACCGCCACCGCGTCGTCGACCTCGCGCCGCAGCCCGTCGAGGTTCTTGATGTCGATGTACACCGAGTCCAGCGCCTGCTTGCCGAACGCCTTGGCCGCCAGCAGCGACCGCGAGCGCACATGCTTGGCCACGTCGCGGTAGGAATCGTCGGGGAAACGGTTGGCGGTGCCGCCCATGAAACCGAACAGGTCCTCGGCGCCCCACATGACGCCGACGGTGTTGTCCACGGCCGCGGTCTCGTCGACCCGCAGCGCGCCCAGCGGGGTCTCCACGATCAGCACGACCTCCAGCGGCGCCAGCGCGCTCACCTGCTGCGCGGACTCGCATTTGGGCAGCATCACGGTCGTGTACCGGGTGCGGGCCAGTGTCTCGAGATCGAGTTTCTGCTCCGGCGAGTCGCCGGGGTTGATCCGGACGACGGTGCGGTGGGGATCCAACGGTGTGCTCAGCAGCGCCTCCCGGGCCGCGGGCTTGTCGCCGGCGCCGTCCTCGAGGTCGAGGATGACGATGTCGGCGGCCGCGGCGGCCTTCTCGAAGCGCTCGGGGCGATCGGCCGGGCAGAACAGCCAGGCGGGCCCGGCGTTGTCGAGTGGCACTAGTCCTCCTGGGGTTTCTTGCGCACCATGGTCTTTCGCGACGCGGTGGCCACGACGTCGCCATGCTGGTTGCGCGCGGTGTGCGCGAACGTGACGATGCCCTCCCCGGGCCGGCTCTTGGACTCGCGCTTCTCGGTGACGACGGTCTCGGCGTACAGGGTGTCGCCGTGGAACAGCGGCTTGGGGAACGCGATGTCGGAGAAGCCGAGGTTGCCGACGATGGTGCCCTGGGTCAGCTGGGTGACCGACAGACCGACCAGCGTCGACAGCGTGAACATCGAGTTCACCAGGCGTTGATTGAACGGCGGCAACGCATCCGAGAACGCGGCGTCGAGGTGCAGCGCCTGAGTGTTCATCGTCAGCGTCGTGAAGAACACGTTGTCGGCCTCGGTGATGGTCCGGCCGGGCGCGTGCACGTAGCGCACGCCGACCTCGAACTCCTCGTACCACAGCCCGCGCTGGTGCACGACCTTCTCTTCGTCAGCACTCACGGCGCTCAGACCCCCATCTCTCGAGCAATGATCATCAACTGCACTTCCGTTGTCCCCTCACCGATTTCCAGGATCTTGCTGTCGCGGTAATGCCGCGCCACCGCGTACTCGTTCATGAAGCCGTAGCCGCCGTGGATCTGGGTGGCGTCGCGCGCGTTGTCCATCGCGGCCTCGCTGGCGACCATCTTGGCCACCGCGGCCTCCTTCTTGAACGGCTTGCCCGCGAGCATCAGCGCCGCGGCGTCGTAGTAGGCGGTGCGGGCGGCCTGCGCGCGGGCCTCCATCCGGGCCAGCTTGAACTCGATGGCCTGGTACTTGCCGATCGGCCGGCCGAACGCCGAACGTTCCTTGGCGTACTTGACGCTCTCGTCGACGCACCCCTGCGCCGCGCCGACCGACAGCGCGGCGATCGCGATGCGTCCCTCGTCGAGGATGCGCAGGAAGTTCGCGTAGCCGCGACCGCGCTCGCCGAGCAGGTTCTCCTCGGGCACCCGGACGTCGTCGAAGCTCAGCGGGTGGGTGTCCGAGGCGTTCCAGCCGACCTTGTTGTACGCGGGTTCGGCGATGAAGCCGTCGGTGGGCACAGGCACCAGGATGGCGCTGATCTCCGGCTTGTCCGGGGTGCCGCCGGTGACCGCGGTGACGGTGACCAGCTTGGTGATGTCGGTGCCGGAGTTCGTGATGAACTGCTTGGAGCCGTTGATCACCCAATGGCCGTCGTCGAGGCGCGCGGTGGTCTTGGTGGCGCCGGCGTCGCTGCCGCCGCCGGCCTCGGTCAGGCCGAACGCGCCGAGGGCCTGCCCGCTGGTCAGTTGCGGCAGCCAGGCCTGCTTCTGCTCCTCGGTGCCGAACCGGTAGACCGGCATCGCGCCCAGCGACACCCCGGCCTCCAGCGTGATGGCCACGCTCTGGTCGACCTTGCCGAGTTCCTCGAGCGCCAGGCACAGCGCGAAGTAGTCGCCGCCCATCCCGCCGTACTCCTCGGGGAAGGGCAGGCCGAACAGGCCCATGTTCGCCATGCCGGCCACCACCTCGTACGGGAAGCTGTGTTCCTCGTCGTGTTTGGCGGCCACCGGGGCGACGACGTTCTGCGCGAAGTCGCGCACGGTCTTGGCCAGTTCGGCGTAGTCGTCGGGCAGGTTGCCGGTCGACAGGTAATCAGTCATCGGTTGCTTCCTTCTCGGTTGCGGTGATGCGGGCCAGCGGCTGGCCCACCTTCACCTGATCGCCCACTGCGACAAGAATTTCCACCACACCGTCCACCGGTGCGTTCAGCGCGTGCTCCATCTTCATGGCTTCCACCGCGACGACGACGGCGCCGGCGGCGACCGTGTCACCGTTGGCGGCGTTGACGGCCACCACCGCCCCGGGCATGGGGCTGACGAGTTCGGCATCCCCGCTGTGTGCGTCGTCGGCTCGCACCGGCGCCTCGCGGATCTCCTCGGCAAGGGTGACCCCGGCGGGCCCGGCCAGCCAGATCTGGTGATCGGTTTCGGCGACGACGTACTGCGTGCGCACGCCGTCGAGCACCACGGTCAGCACGTCGTCGTCAAGGGTGGCCGTGAGGCGCTGCTGCTCGCCGTCCTCGATGACGGCGGTCGCGGCCTGCGGGGTGCCGGTGATGGCGACGTGGTCGGTGCGCTCCCCGGAGTTCAGCCGCAGCACCGTGGCCGCGGGTTCACCCATCCGCCAACCCGAGGGCACGCTCCAGAGCGAGTCGTCGGCGGCGGCCCAGCGTTGCAGCCAGCGGTAGGCCGCCGCCGCGATCAGCGTCGCGTCGTCGGTGACCGGGGCGCTGTAGTCGCCGACCCGGCGGTCCAGCAGGCCCGTCTCGAGGCGCCCGGCGGCCACGTCGGCGTCGGCCAGCAGGAAGCGCAGGAAGTCGATGTTGGTGACCACCCCGAGCACCGCGGTCTGCGCCAGCGCGCGGTCCAGGCCGGCCAGCGCGGCGGCGCGGTCGGGGCCGTGCGCGATCACCTTGGCCAGCATCGGGTCGTAGTCGCTGCCGACGACGGTGCCCACCCGCAGCCCGGAGTCCACCCGGACCCCCTCGGATTCGGGTTCGGCCAGTCCGAGCACCGGTCCCCCGGTCGGCAGGAAACCGCGGGCGGCGTCCTCGGCGTACACCCGGGCCTCCACGGCGTGCCCGTGCATCTCGATGCCGTCCTGGGTGGTCGGCAGGGCCTCGCCGGCGGCGATGCGGACCTGCCACTCCACCAGGTCCCAGCCGGTGACCATTTCGGTGACCGGGTGTTCGACCTGCAGGCGGGTGTTCATTTCCATGAAGAAGAACTCGTCGGGTTTGTCGGCCGAGACGATGAACTCGACGGTACCCGCGCCGCGGTAGTCGACGCTGCGCGCGGTGTCGCAGGCGGCGGCACCGATGCGACCCCGGGTCTGGGCGTCCAGCAGCGGCGAGGGCGCCTCCTCGATCACCTTCTGGTGGCGACGCTGCAGGCTGCACTCGCGCTCCCCGAGATGGATGACGTTGCCGTGCGCGTCGGCGAGCACCTGGACCTCGATGTGCCTGGGGCGCAGCACGAATCGCTCCAGGAACAGCGTGTCGTCGCCGAAGGCGGCCGCGGACTCGCGACGCGCGCTGGTCAGCGCGGCGGGCAGCTCCGCGGGGTCGGCCACCATCCGCATGCCCTTGCCGCCACCGCCCGCCGACGGCTTGACCAGCACCGGATAGCCGATGTCGTGGGCGGCGTCGATGAGTTCCGCATCGGAAAGGCCGGGCCGGGCGATGCCGGGCACCACCGGCACGTCGAACCGCGACACCGTCGCCTTGGCGGTGATCTTGTCGCCCATGGTGGCGATCGCGGCCGCCGGCGGGCCGATGAACACGATCCCGGCCCGCTCCAGCGCCGCGGCGAATTCGGCGTTCTCCGAGAGGAATCCGTAGCCGGGGTGCACGGCCTGGGCGCCGGTGCGCACCGCGGCGGCGACCACCTTCTCGATGTCGAGGTAGCTCTGCCGGGCCGGGGCGGGGCCCAGCAGCACGGCGGTGTCGGCCTCGGCGACGTGGCGCGCGTTCGCGTCGGCCTCGCTGAAGACCGCCACGGTGCGGATCCCCATCCGCTTGAAGGTGCGGATGACCCGCACGGCGATCTCGCCGCGGTTGGCGATCAGGACGGTGTCAAAGGACATATCGGTTCTCACATCCGGAACACGCCGTAGGACACCGGTTCGACCGGTGCGTTACCGACAGCTGAGAGGGCAAGACCAAGAACGGTTCTGGTATCGGCGGGATCGATGACCCCGTCGTCCCAGAGGCGGGCGGTGGAGTAGTACGGGTTGCCCTGATGTTCGTATTGCTCGCGGATCGGCGCCTTGAACGCTTCCTCCTCCTCGGCGCTCATGTCGCCGCGCACGGTGGCCAGCACCGAGGCGGCCTGCTCGCCGCCCATCACCGAGATCCGCGCGTTGGGCCACATCCACAGGAAGCGCGGCGAATACGCGCGCCCGCACATCGAGTAGTTGCCCGCGCCGTAAGAGCCGCCGATGACCATGGTGAGTTTCGGCACCCGCGCGCAGGCCACCGCGGTGACCATCTTGGCGCCGTGCTTGGCGATGCCGCCGGCCTCGTAGTCGCGGCCCACCATGAAGCCGGCGATGTTCTGCAGGAACACCAGCGGAACCAGACGCTTGTCGCACAACTCGATGAAATGCGCGCCCTTGAGCGCCGATTCGCCGAACAGCACCCCGTTGTTGGCGACGATGCCGACGGGGTGGCCGTGGATGTGCGCGAAGCCGGTGACCAGGGTGGTGCCGTATTCGGCCTTGAACTCGCTGAATTCGCCGCCGTCGACGATCCGGGTGATCACGTCGTGCACGTCGTAGGGCACCCGGGAGTCGATGGGAACCACGTCGTAGAGCTCGGCCTGGTCGGCGATCGGTGCCACGGTGGGGCGCACCTCCCACGGTGGGGAGGCCACCGGCCCCAGGGTGGAGACGATGCGCCGGACGATGCGCAGGGCGTCGCGGTCGTCGTGGGCCAGGTGGTCGGTGACCCCGGAGACCTTGGAGTGCAGGTCGCCGCCGCCGAGGTCCTCGGCGCTGACCACTTCCCCGGTCGCGGCCTTCACCAGCGGCGGCCCGCCCAGGAAGATGGTGCCCTGGTTGCGGACGATGACGGCCTCGTCGCTCATGGCGGGCACGTAAGCCCCACCGGCGGTGCACGATCCGAGCACCGCGGCGATCTGCGCGATGCCGGCCGCGCTCATGGTGGCCTGGTTGTAGAAGATGCGGCCGAAGTGGTCGCGATCGGGGAACACCTCGTCCTGGCGGGGCAGGAAGGCGCCGCCGGAGTCGACCAGATAGATGCACGGCAGCTTGTTCTCCCATGCAATCTCTTGCGCGCGTAGGTGTTTCTTGACCGTGATCGGGTAGTAGGTGCCGCCTTTGACGGTGGCGTCGTTGGCCACGATCATGCACTCCCGGCCCGAGACGCGGCCGATCCCGACGATCATGCCCGCGCCCGGGGACTCGTCGTCGTACATGCCGTCGGCGGCCAGGGGCGCCACCTCGAGCAGCGGGCTGCCCGGGTCCAGCAGGCCGTTCACCCGGTCGCGGGGCAGCAGCTTGCCCCGCTCGACGTGGCGATCGCGGGAGCGCTGGGAACCGCCGAGGGCCGCCGTGGCCAGCTTGGAGCGTAGCTGGGCGACCAGCGCCAGATGCTCTTGCCGGTTCGAGGTCGCAAGTGCCATCGCCCGTCCCATCATTTGAGTTAATGACAACTAACTCATGGTAGGTTAGTCGCCATTAACTCAAACGTCCAGACCCGCTCCAGGAGGCCGCCATGCCCGCTGCCCCAGCCTCGGACGACCCACCGCCGGTGACCAACCGGCGCTCCCGGCAGAAGTCCGACCGGCGCTCCCAGCTGCTGGCCGCCGCCGAGCGGCAGTTCGCGGAGCGCGGCTTCCTGGCCGTGCGCCTCGAGGACATCGGGGCGGCCGCCGATGTCAGCGGGCCCGCCATCTACCGCCACTTCCCCAACAAGGAAGCCCTGCTGGTCGAACTGCTGGTGGAGATCAGCACCCGGTTGCTGGCCGGCGGGCGCGCGGTGGTCGACGGTGCCGACGACGCGGTCGCGGCCCTGGACGGCCTGGTCGACTTCCATCTGGACTTCACCCTGGGCGAGCCCGATCTGATCCGGATCCAGGACCGCGACCTGATCCATCTGCCGACGGCCGCGGCCCGGCAGGTGCGGCGCAGTCAGCGCCAGTACGTGGAGATCTGGGTCCGGGTGCTGCGCGACCTCGACCCCGCGCTGGAGGAGGGTGAGGCCCGGGTGATGGCGCACGCTGCCTTCGGGCTGATGAACTCGACCCCGTACAGCACAAAGCCGGCCGGTGGGAAACCGGCCGGCTTGCGCACACGGACCGTACTGCGGGCGATGACACTCGCCGCGCTACGTACGGGTTAGTACCAGTATTTTCGACCACCCACCGGACGTCCGACCGCGCCCAGGATCCACAGCACGGCGCCGATCACCAACAGGATGATGCCGATCGTGGTCAGGATGCTGATGCTCAAGACGTATCCGAGGATGAGCAGAATAATGCCGAGGACAATCATGGCGACTCCATTCGTTTGTCAGTTGAGTTAGGCAAAGGGCTTATTGGCTGGGCTGCGGCAATCTGCACCCCTCGACTTTCGGATTGACACCCGCGTAATTCAATGGCCCCGCAAGAACCGTCAAAGCAATGGTCCCCGCATCGGCGCAATTGGTTTCACTGTTCTCGAAATACCCGCGCTGGAAGGTTGCAAATGCTCCGATCAACATCCATACCACTGCAACGACAGTGAGTATTCGCATGTGAACCCTCCGTTCGCTCGACTCCGGCGGACAGAGGTTTACCCGGCCGATAAATTTCCAAACATCACAATTTCGTCATACCGGCTGGACTGAGCGCCGGCCGCACCAAAGGCGAGGGAGACTATGCGCCGGGCGGCCGGGAGAAGGCGACACCCAGCCAGCTGCGGACCTCTTCGGCCATTCGGACGCGATTCTCCCGCTTGGCAATCTCGTGGCCGTCGTCCTCGAAAAGCAAATACCGCACCGGCCGGCCGCGCTCCCGCAGGGCTTCATACATCTGTTCGGACTCGCCCACCGGAACATTGGTGTCATTCCCGCCGTGCACCAGCAACAGCGGCGCGATCAACGCATCGACGCGTTGCAGCGGCGAAAGACTTTCCAACAGTTCGTAATCACTGACCGGGTGGCCGTATTTCGGGTAGGCCGCGGCGGCAATCCAGGCCTCGGTGTTGCGGTAGAAGCTGTTCAGATCGCTCATCCCGCAGATGCTCACCCCGGCCGCGAACAGCTCGGGATGGAAGGTCAGCGCGGCCAGCGTCAGATAGCCGCCGTAGGACCATCCGCCACACGCCACCCGCGACGGGTCGGCGTAGCCGCTCGAGACCAGGTGCTTCACGCAGTCGGCGACGTCGTCGATGGCGGCGAACCGTTTCTCGCGGTCGTCGGCGTGCATGAACTCCCGGCCCAGGCCCCCGGATCCGCGCACATTGGGGGCGAACACGGTGATGCCGGCGTCCAGCAGCAGGGGGAACACCTCGCTGTAGTCGGGCCTCGACTGCCCCTCCGGTCCGCCGTGCAGATAGATCAGCGCACCGGCGTCGTGCACACCCGGCGGCGGGGCGTACCGCCACCCCGTGATGGTCAGACCGTCGCGCGCGGCAAAGGTTTCCAGGGTCGGCGTGGTGCCGACAGGGCCGGACATCGGCACCCGGTCCACCGGTTCCCATTCCAAGGTGCGGGTGTCGACGAGTTCGACCGTGCGCGGCTGCGACGGGCTCTGCACCGTCAGCGCCACCATCGCCCCGCCGGCGCTGATGGACAGTTCACCGGCGACCAGACCCGGCAGCGGGATCGGGTCGCTGAGCACCCGGTCGGTGTAGCGCATGATCTGCAATTCGCTGCAGCCGTAGAGATTCCACAGCATCGCGACCGTCGAGAGGTCGTCGCTGATGACGAACTCGTCGAGTTCGAAACCGGGGCGCTCGGCCACCACCTGATAGGACACACCGTCGGCGGTGACGGTCACCTCGAGCAGCCGGGCGTGGGTGGCGCCGTTGTCGCTGCGGATCAGCGCCCGCACGAAACCCTCGGTGCTGTCGGGGCCGTAGTCCTTGGCCGGGTGATAGAGCTGGGTCGAGTCACTGTCGAAACCGTGCCGCAGCCGCCGGGACATGTGGTCGTCGAGGATCACCCCGGCGTCCGTGACCGAGCCGGGATCATATGGCAGCAGGGCGATTTCGGTGTTCCCGCGCAGCATCAGCAGCTCGCGGTAACCGCGCGGGCCCACCCGGATGAGCGCCGCACCGGCCCAGGAGTCCACCAACCGGCCCGCCGAACGCCGGTCCAACACCACCCGGGAACCGGTCGCGGGGTCGATCAGACACGAGTGCCCGACCCCGTCCTCACCGGTCAGGATGGCCGAGACGCGGGTGCCGTCCCACCCGATCAGTTCGGCGGTGCCCTCGCTGCTGTCGTCGGTCTGGGTGCTCCAGGCGTCGATGCGGCGCGCGTCCCGATCGTCCGGGTCGGTGGTCACCACCCAGATCTGCGTGCGTTCCCGACCGTCGGGCGCGACCTCGCAGGCCAGCCAGTGCCCGTCGGGCGAATGCATGACCCGGGTGACCGGGCCCTCGACCGGCAACTCGACATCACGGGAGGAGGTGGCCCGCCAACCACGCAGGAAGCGCTGCACCGCGCGGGGATAACCGCCGTCATCGACGATGTTGGCGAAGGCCGTGGCGTCCGGGGACAGCGAAGCGCCGTAGATCGCGCGTACCTGCGCCCGCACAGCCATCCCTCCTCGTCGTCGGTCTGATCCGCACGCTACCCGCGATGACGGCCCGGCAAACGGCGGATGCTGAGTCGGGTCGATTCCGGCACTTCCGGTCCGCAGGTAACCTGCAAGCATGAGGTGGGCATGAGCGATCCCCGTCGACCCTATGGGTCCGACCCGAACCAACCCGGCTGGTCACCTCCGACGGAACCGCTGGGCGACCGGAACCCCCCGTACACCGATCCTGCGTACGCGGGTCAGTTCAGCTACCCCAGCTACACCCCGCCGCCGGACGCGACCCGCGAGCTGCCCCCGTACTGGACGCAGACCCAGTACCAGGGCCCCGGATACCCGCCGCCGGGCGAGGTGCCGCCACCGCCGCAGCCGGAAGGACCGCGCTCGCCGCGCTGGCTGTGGGTGCTCGCCGGCGGCGCGGTGCTGCTGGTGATCGGTCTGGTGGTGGCGATGGTGATCGCCAACGGTTCCTCCCAGCGGGACACCGCGGTGACCCCGCTGCCGCCGATGCCCGAGCCCACCGGGATCACCCCGCCGCCGACGACGACGCGCACGCCCACCACCACGCGGCCCGTCGTCCCCCCGCCGTTGCCCACCGAACCGCCGACCACCAGCGCGCCGTCGGGGGCCACCGAGACCGTGGTCTACAGCGTCACCGGTGAGGGCCGGGCCATCAGCATCACCTACGTCGACTCCGGCGCCATGATGCAGATGGAGTTCAACGTCGCCCTGCCGTGGAGCAAGCAGGTCACGCTCAGTGCGCCGGCGTCCAGCACGGCCAGCGTGACGGTGTTCAACGTCGGCCGCGACGTGACGTGCTCGGTGACCGTGGACGGCGAACAGGTGCAGCAGCGCACCGGTTCGGGCATCACGATGTGCGCGGGCGGGCGCTGACTCAGCGGTCCAGGTCGGCGGTCTGCGCCCGGGGCGGTTCGTCGGCGCGGTAGCGGCCCGGGGTGCGCACGAAGAGCATCGCCGTCAGCCCGGCCGTCAGCACCACCAGGATGCCGGCCAGGCCCGCGCGGTCGGTGCCGAAGGCGTCGACGAACAGGAAGAACAGCCACGGCGCCAGGAACGACACCGCGCGCCCGGTCATCGTGTAGAGCCCGAACGCCACCCCCTCGCGTCCGTCGGCCGACATCCGCAGCAGCAGGTTGCGCGCCGAGGCCTGGGTGGGCCCGAGGAACAGGCACAGCGCCAGCCCGCAGATCCAGAACACCGTCGGCCCCGACAGCGCGAGCATCACCAGACCGACCGCGACCATCACGGTCAGCGACCCCACGATGACGGGTTTGGCGCCGATCCTGTCGTCGACGTGGCCGCCGAGCACCGCGCCCGCCGCCGCGATCACCAGCGCGGCCATCCCGAAGATCAGCACGTCGGCCTGCGAGATGCCGTAGACCTTGACGCCCAGCACCGCCCCGAAGGTGAACACCCCGACCAGCCCGTCCCGGAAGACCGCGCTGGCCAGCAGGTAGTAGACCAGGTTACGGTCGCGCCGCCATTCCATCCGCAGGTCCGACCACACCTGGCGGTAGGCGCCGAGCATGCTGATCGGTGTTCGCGGTTCGGTGACGGCGGGGGTGATGTGCTGGGCGGTCAGCAGCAGCGGGATCGCGAACAGCGCGAACCACGCCGCCGCGACCAGCATCACCATCCGGACGTTGAAGCCGTCGTCGACGGACAGACCGAGCAGGCCGCGGGTGGGTCCGTCGCCCATGATGAAGCCGACGTAGACGATGACCAGCAGCAGCACACTGCCGAAATAGCCTGCGCCCGAACCGAGTCCGGAGATCCGCCCGGAGGTCGCCGGGGTGGACAGCTGCCGCAGCATCGCGTTGTAGGGCACCCCGGCCAGGTCGCCGCACGCCGCGGTGGCCGCCAGCAGCACCAACCCGGCGAACAGGTAGGACGAGTTGTCGTGGATCAGGCTCATCGACGCCGTCAGCAGCACCGCCATCCCGGTCAGGACCGTCAGCGCGCGGCGCCGCAGGTGCGGGGCCTGCACCCAGACCCCGGTGGCCGGCGCCAGCACCGCGACGGTCAACCCGGCGATGGTCAACGCCCGCCCCAGCCAGCTGGCCGGGGACGCCCCGCCGGGCATCCCCTCGCCCACCGACTCGGTCAGATACACCGAGAACACGAACGTGACGACGATCGCGTTGAGGCCGACGAATCCGCAATCCCACAGCGCCCAGGCCGCGACCCGCGATTTCGTCACGGCGGGAGGCTGCGTCATGGTCGGAACTCTACGGGTCCGAGCCGACCGCGCCGCCGGCTCCCTCGTACCATGACCGCATGCCCGTACCCCCTCCCAGTCCGGACGCCCGCGCCGTCGTCACCGGCGCCTCGCAGGGCATCGGTGAGGCGCTGGCCGCCGAACTCGCCGCCCGCGGACACAGCCTCATCGTCACCGCCCGTCGCGCCGAGGTACTCACCGACCTCGCCGCGCGGCTGACCGAGCGCCACGGCGTCACCGTGGAGGTCCGCGCCGTCGACCTCACCGACGCCCAACAACGCGGCAAGCTGGCCGAGGAGCTGCGCGGCCGCAACATCTCGATCCTGTGCAACAACGCGGGCACCGCGACCTTCGGGCCGGTCGCCGAATTGGATCCCGCCGACGAGCAGGCCCAGGTTGCGCTCAATGTCATTGCGGTGCACGACCTTACGCTCGCGGTGCTGCCCGGGATGGTGGAACGCGGCGCGGGCGGGATCCTGACCTCGGGGTCGGCCGCCGGTAACTCGCCGATCCCCAACAACGCGACCTACGCGGCCAGCAAGGCGTTCGCCAACACCTTCAGCGAGTCGCTGCGCGGCGAGCTGAAGAAGGCCGGCGTGCACGTGACCCTGCTGGCGCCGGGACCGGTGCGCACCGAACTCCCCGACGAGGCCGACCGCTCGCTGGTGGAGAAGGTGATCCCGGATTTCCTGTGGATCAACACCGAGTACACCGCGAAGGTGTCGCTGGATGCGCTGGAGCGCAACCGGATGCGGGTGGTGCCGGGGCTGACCTCGAAGGCCATGTCGGTGGCCGCCGGCTACGCGCCGCGCGGCATCGTCGCGCCGATCGTCGGGGCGGTCTACAAGAAGCTCGGCGGCGAGTAGCGCCGGAACGCTAGCGGCGGCGCCGGCGTCCGGTGCCGAAGATGCTGCGGGTGATCTCGCGGCCGATCACGGTGCCCGCCGAGCGCATGGCGCTCTTGAACGCCGGGCTGTCCATCATCTTCTCGAAGAACCCGGGCTCCGGCGGGGCGGCCGGCGCCGGCATCGGCGGCACGTCGATGCCGGTGGGCACCGGCGGCAGCTCGTCCTGGGCGGGCGGGGCGATGGTCGCCATCAGCCGCTCGTAGGCCGAATCCCGGTCGACGGTCTGGCCGTACTCGGCCTGCAGGGTGCTGGCCCGCGCCGCCGCGGCGATGGCGTCGTTGCCGATGGTGTCCATCAGCGACCGCGGTGCGCGCATCATGGTCCAGGCCACCGGGGTGGGGGCGCCCTTCTCGGAGAGCACCGTGACGATCGCCTCGCCGGTCCCCAACGACTTCAGCGCCTCCTCGAGGTCGTACACCTCGGTCTTCGGATAGGTGCGGACCGTCTTCGACAGCGCCTTCTGGTCGTCGGGGGTGAAGGCGCGCAACGCGTGCTGCACCCGCGCGCCGAGCTGCGAGAGCACCGCGTTGGGGATGTCGGTGGGCAGCTGCGTGCAGAAGAACACCCCGACACCCTTGGAACGGATCAGCTTGACGGTCTGCTCCACCTGTTCGAGGAACGCCTTGGAGGCGTCGGTGAACAGCAGATGCGCCTCGTCGAAGACGAACACCAGCTTGGGCTTGTCGATGTCGCCGACCTCGGGCAGATAGGTGAACAGGTCGGCGAGCACCCACATCAGGAACGTGGAGAACATCACCGGGCGCGCGGCCTGATTGCCCAGCTCCAGCAGCGTGATGATGCCGCGGCCCTGGTCATCGACGCGCATCAGGTCCGCCGGGTCCAGCTCGGGTTCCCCGAAGAAGGTGTCGGCGCCCTCGGCCTCGAGGTTGACCAGCGCGCGCAGGATCACCCCGGCCGTCGTGGTCGACACCGCGCCCAGGGCCTTGCGTTCGGCCTTGCCCTCGTCGCTGGTCAGGTACTGGATGACGGCCCGCAGATCCTTGAGATCCAGCAGCGGCAGACCCTTCTGGTCGGCCCAGTGGAAGATCAGGCCCAGCGTCGACTCCTGGGTTTGGTTGAGGTCCAACACCTTCGACAACAGGATGGGGCCGAAGCTGGTGATGGTGGCCCGGATCGGCACCCCGATCCCGGAGGTGCCCAGGGACAGGAACTCGACCGGGTAACCCGTCGGCGCCCAGTCGTCGCCGGTGTCGGAGGCGCGCTGGGTGACCTTCTCCCCCGGCTCCCCCGGGCGCGACAGCCCGGACAGGTCGCCCTTGACGTCGGCCATCAGCACCGGCACCCCGGCGGCCGACAGCTGCTCGGCCATCACCTGCAGCGACTTCGTCTTGCCGGTGCCGGTCGCGCCGGCGACCAGTCCGTGCCGGTTCAGGGTCGCCAGCGGGATGCGCACCCGCGCCTTGGGATCCACCGTGCCGTCGACGATGACCGAGCCCAACTCGAGGGCCGCCCCGTCCACCGAGTAGCCGCCGGCAATGTGTTGAGCGGGGGTCATCGCCGACCCGGTACCAGTGGATTGGGTGCTCACGGCCGAAGTCCTCTCGCCAGTTGTCCGGGGTCCAGCAACCCACGACATTACTTGCCCGGCCACCGTCGGCGACGGGCCCTTGGGGGACGGCGCACACCCGCGCACCGCGATGGGCCTACTGTTATTCGCTGTGCGTGACGAATTGGTGTGGATCGATTGCGAGATGACCGGACTGAATCTGCAGTCGGACCGACTCATCGAAATAGCCGTGCTGGTCACCGACGCCGAACTCAACATCCTCGGCGACGGCCTGGACGTGGTCATCCACACCGACGAGGCCGCGCTGACCGGGATGATCGACATCGTCACCCAGATGCACACCCGGTCCGGGCTCATCAACGAGGTCAGGGCCTCGACCGTCGATGTGGCCACCGCCGAGCAGATGGTGCTCGACTACATCAAGCAGCACGTCAAGCAGGCCAAGACCGCGCCGCTGTGCGGCAACTCGATCGCCACCGACCGCGGTTTCATCAGCCGGGACATGCCCGCCCTCGACGACTACCTGCACTACCGGATGATCGACGTCAGCTCCATCAAGGAGCTGTGCCGGCGCTGGTACCCGCGGATCTACTTCGGCCAGCCGGAAAAGGGCCTGGCGCACCGCGCGTTGGCCGACATCCACGAGTCGATCCGCGAGTTGCAGTATTACCGCAGCACCGCGTTCGTTCCGCAGCCCGGGCCTTCTACCAGCGAGATCGCGGCCATCGCGGCCGAACTGGGCCCGCCGGCGGAAACCGATTCGGCTGCGACGGACTCGACCGGCTAAGATCGACCACGCTGCTCGAACGGGTTCGCCCGGCCGGACAGCAATGGTGGCTGTAGTTCAGTTGGTAGAGCACCAGGTTGTGATCCTGGATGTCGCGGGTTCGAGCCCCGTCAGCCACCCCGAGAGAAACACCGCCGCACCGGCGAACCCGGTGCGGCGGTGTTTTTGTTTTTGCCGACGTCAGTGGGCGCGCTCGTCGCCCCAGGTGCTGGGCAGCATCGGCGTGGCCACAGTGCCGTCGAACGCGTCGGTTTCCATCGCGGTCAGCCCGGCCGGCGGCGCGGCCGACGGGCGCGGCGCGGTGCCGCGCAGCCCCATCGTGCCCGCACCCCGCTCCGATGGAGTCGCCTCGGGTTCGAGGTCCATGTATTCGTAGCCGCGGCCCAACTGCTCGGCCTGGGTGCGACGGCGGCGCGCCCGCTGCTGGGTCTTCTCCTCCTCGACCGCGGGGGCGGCCGCGGGGTTCTCGGCGTCCTCGACTTCCGGGGCCCGACGACGGCTGCGGTTGCTCGCCGTCCGCTTCGCGTCGGCGGCCAACCCACCCACCAGGTAGCCGAAGGCGTCCATGTTGCCCAGCGTCGGCGGCGAACCGGTGGGCGGCGGCGGTCCCGGTGGCGGCGGGGCCGACGGTGCCGGGGCCGGTGCGGGGGCCGGCGCCGAGGCCGACGACGGCACCGGTGCGGGCGCCGGGGTCGGGGCCAGGGCCAGCGCCACGGGCGGGGGCGCGAGCGGCGCCATGGGGATCACGGGCAGCGCGTTCTGCAGTCCGGCCGCCAGCCCCGCCGCGCCCAGCATGCCCCCGGCCGCCAGCCCGGCGCCGGCGGTCACCGTGGCCAGCATCGGCAGCAACACCGGCAGGGCCACCAGGAGCACCGACTGCAGCGTGGTCTTCAGCAGCGCGATGGTGTCGGTGGTGATGGCCACGAACATCGCCCCCGCGCCGAACAGCAGCGTGTAGGCGATGGCCACCGGATTACCCGAGGCGAACGCGATCCCGATGTCGGCCAGGACGAAGCCGGCGGTCTGCGACAGGTAGAGGACGTACTGGCTGATGTCCATCGGATAGCCGAGCGCGAACGCCAGGTTGAACGGGTGGAAGAAGCTCAGCGGGTTACCGGTCCAGGGCAGGTAGGGGTCGATGCCCGCGAACAACTCCGCGATGAACGGGTGGTTGTTGAGTCCCTGGATCAGCGGATCCAGGACGTTGTTGTAGAAGTCGGTGTAGCCGATCTGGTCGAACCACTCCAGATAGTCATTCGTCTTGTCCGGTGGCGGTTCGGATTCCGCCGCCCGCGACGCGGTGGCCATCGACGGGGCCGCCAGGATCTGCGGGGCCGCAACGCTTTCCGGCGCGGCCGCCAAGCTGGTGGTCGTCACACCGTCGTAGGTACTCATCACCGCGGCGGCCTGCGCCCACATTCGGGCGTAGTCGGCCTCGTTGACCGCGATCGGGATGGTGTTGACGCCGAAGAAGTTGGTACTCACCAGGACCGCGCGGGTGGCGTGGTTGGCCGCGAGTTCCGCCAGCGTGGGCATCGCGGCCAGCGCACCCGTATAGGCGGCCGCGGCCGTCTCGTGCTGGGCGGCCCGCAGCGCGCTGCCGGAACTCTGCTGGGTCAGCCAAGTCAAGTACGGGGTGTGGGCCGCGACATAAGCTGCGGCACTGGGCCCCTCCCACGCACCGGCGTTCACGCTGCCCAACAGCGCCGTGAGTTCGGCGGCGGCCTCGGCGTACTCGGCGCCCAGGGTGGTCCAGGCGCCCGCGGCGGCCAGCAACGGTCCGGGCCCCGGCCCGGACGAGAGCAGACCCGACCAGACCTCCGGCGGTGCGGCCATGTATATCGGCGCGGTCATCGGCGCGCGCCCTATGCGAAAGACACTGTCGTACATCGGCTTTCTCGGGGTACACCGCCCCGGGTAGCAGGATGCAATGACGCGAGTGTCCTGGCTCTCGGATCACCGCTCGCCTCGCCTTCCAGCCTTGCAGCCGTGGCGGTTGAGGTTCGCTCCCCGATGACAGTGGCGGGACCGCGCCGGATTCACACCGGCTTCCTACGTCGTCATCACCTATCGGGTGGATTATGACATGGCGGGCGCGGCCGGCTCAGACCGCCTGCGCTTCGGCCTTCTTGGCTTCCCGGGCCAGCAGTCGGTCGCGTTGTTCCTCGAACTTGATCACCTGGCGGCCAAGGCCTTCCAGGAACTCCGCGAGCTGTTCGCGGCGTTGTTCGCCCTGGCTGGTGAAGTCGTCGCGTTCGAAGATCCGCCACTTGCGCAGCACCGGTTTGACGACCTCGTCGAGGTGCTGGCGCGGGTCGTAGATGCCGTGCTTGGCCATCAGGACGCCGTTGCGGCGGAAGTTGGGCATGCCCTGGCCGGGCATGCGGAAGTTCTCCACGACGCTGGCGACGGCTTCCAGGGCCTGATCGGGTGCCAGGTCGATCGCCGCGCCGCACATGTTCCGGTAGAACATCATGTGCAGGTTCTCGTCGGCGGCCACGCGTTGCAGCATCCGGTCGGCCACCGGGTCGTTGCAGACCTTGCCGGTGTTGCGGTGGCTGACGCGGGTGGCCAGTTCCTGGAAGGTGACGTACGCGATCGACAGCAGGAAGTCGGTTTTGTGTTGCTCCTCTTCCTCCTCGGTGGGCCCGAAGCCGTTGGTCACGTGTTCCATGCGGGCCTGTTCGAGCGCCACCGGGTCGACGCCGCGGGCCACCAGCAGGTAGTCGCGGATGACGATGCCGTGCCGGTTCTCCTCGGCCGTCCACCGCCCCACCCAGGTGCCCCAGGCGCCGTCCATCGAGAAGTACGCGCCGGCCTGGCGGTGATAGGACGGCAGGTTGTCCTCGGTGAGCAGATTGGTGATCATCGCGGCCTTGGCCACCGCGCTGAGCTGGGAATTCTCCTCGGCCCAGTCCTGGCCGCCGAGCATGGCGAAGTCACGGCCCCGGTCCCAGGGCACATAGTCGTGCGGATTCCAGTCCGTGGTCACCGACAGGTGCCGGTTGAGATTGCGCTCAGCAATCGGTTCCAGCTCGGCGATGATCGCCGAATCGGACATTTTCCTGACCATAAGACCGTTTCCTTGCGTAGATGCCGGGCTCAGCGTAGCTTGCGCCAGCTAATTCGGTGTCGAACCCGACCAAAGGCTGTACCGCTCGACGAGAATGGTTCAGTTCGTGTCGCCGGCGGTGGTGTTGACGTTGTCGCCGAACCATTTCTCTTTGATCAGGTTGTAGGTGCCGTCCTCGCGCATGCGGAACAGCGTTTGGTTGATCGGCTTGCGCAGCGGGCTGTCGACGTCGACGACGAAGCCCTGATCCTCTTCCTGGAACATCGGTCCCGCCGTCACGGCGACGCCCTCGCCGCGGTGAGCGACGTAGTAACGCAACACCGGCGCATCGAATACCACCGCGTCGTACCCACCTTCGCGCAGCAGGTGATAGGAGTCCTCGATGGTCGGTGTCTCGGTGGCGTCGACGCCGAGGTTGCGCAGGAAGGCTGCCGCCGTGGTGTCGGCGACCGTGGCGACGGACTTCTCGTAGAGGTCGGCCGGGCCGGTGATCTTCGCGTCCAGCTTGGCGACGGTCAAGGTGGCGCTGAGGTTGGCCGAATAGAACGCCACGAACACGATCGCCGCGAAGCCCCACAGGATCGCCAGGACCTGGGTGAGGGCACGGGTCGCCGTGGTGTTCGCCGAGCCGACCAGCGAGCCGATCCCCCAGCCGAACGACTGGACAATGCCCGGATAGTACGACCGCGACACGACGGGTTTGTCGCTGCGGCGCTCGATGAACCAAAAGACGTGCGCCGGAATGATACTGACGACCACCGCCGCGCTCAGCCAGATCAGCATCGTCCGGGAGAACAACAGGTCCAGGAAACCACCGAGGCCCGGAACCGACGGGCGGGTGTCGTGCACGGGAACGATGATCTGCAGTCCCGCATCCAGGGTGGGCTGGGTGAAGTCGAAGTGTTGTTCGCGATCGGCGGTCAGCGAGATCGCGCCCACCGCGACATCGGCGCGGTCCTCGGCCACCGCGGCCAGCTGCCCCCGGACGTTGTCGGTGCGCAGGTACTCGGTGGTCCAGTCCAGCCGCTTGGCGATCTCGTTCCACAGATCGACGCTGAACCCGGTGAGCTCCCCGGAGCTGGTCTCCACGACGAAGGGTTCCAGGGGGTGCACCGCGACGCTGACCGCATCCGGTTCAGGCTCCGGTTCCGCGGCGGCCGTCGGCATCAGCGCGGGCGCCATCCCGAGCACGACCGTCAACAGGAACGCGACGATCGCGCCGACGTGCCGCGAACCCAACGGGCTCACCTCTTCTTTCCCCACTCCGCCGACGCAGGGCGTCAGGTGCTGGAGTTACCCGCCTGCCACTGTTTCCACGGAATGTTCCAGTCGCCCAGGCCATCGGTGCCCGGCAACGTCGACCCTACGGTGTTGACCACGTCGACGATGTCGCCACGCTTGACGTTGTTGTAGAACCACTGCGCGTTGCTGGTGCTGACGTTGATGCAGCCGTGGCTGACGTTGTCGTAGCCCTGGCTGCCCACCGACCACGGCGCGCCGTGGACATAGATTCCGCTGTAGGACATCTGCGTCGCGAAGTCGACCTCGGTGCGATAGCCGTTGGGCGAATTCACCGGCACGCCATAGGTGGACGAATCCATCACCAGGTGCTCGTAGCGGTCACCGACGATATAGGTGCCGTTGGGCGTGGGGGTGCTGTTCTTGCCCATCGAGATCGGCATGGTCTTGACCACCTCACCGTTGACCCGCACGGTCAAGGTCTTGGTGGCGTCGTCGGCCGTCGCGATCACCTCGTCGCCGATGGTGAACTTGGTACTGGCGTTGCCCTGGCCGAACAGACCGTCACCGAGATCCACCCCGTAGGTGTTGACCTCGACCTCGACGGTGGTGCCGGGCTTCCAGTATTCGGCCGGGCGCCAACGGACTTCGCGATTGTTCAGCCAGTAGAACGCGCCCTGAACGGCAGGCTCGGCGGTCACCTTGATGGCTCGTTCGGCGGCCACCCGGTTGGGAATGTTCTCGTCGAATCGGATCGCGATGGGTTGGCCGACGCCGACGGTCTGACCGTCGTTGGGCATCAGGTACGGCATGGTCTGATTGGCCGGCGAGTGCGTCTCGAAGGTCATCTGCCGGGTGGTGACGCCGCCGAGGCCCAGCGAGCGGGCGTTGACCGTGTAGGTCTTGTTGAAGCCCAGCGGCTCGGCGGTCTCCCAGGTCAGACCGTCGTCGCTGAGCTTGCCTTCGACGACGGTGCCGCTCTCGTTGGTCATCACCACCGAGTCGAGCACGCCGGCGGTCGCCGTCACGGTCACCGGCTTGTCGACCGGAACGCCGACCGCACCGTCCTTGAAGGACGCGGTGACCCGCGGCACCAGCAAGTCAGCAAACGGGGTGCCCTTGTCGGCGATGCGCTCGGGGGAAGCTGTGTCGGAACCGGCACCGCATGCGCTGAGCACCAGCACGGGAACCAGCAGGAACACTGCCCACCAGGATCGATAGCCGTGCGGACGGGCCGCAGAACGGACCTGCCACATAAATACGTACACCTCACAAACGGGGTTCTGCGCGAATCTTGGCAATAGTCTAAGGGCTCCGATGCCCGTCTGCGACCACGGCGTCGCTGCCCCAGCATACCGGTCGGGGGTACTTGATTTCGTGTCGCGAGGCTTCGCCTGTTATTGTCGCTCTCGCACCAAACGCGCCGTTAGCTCAGTTGGTAGAGCAGCTGACTCTTAATCAGCGGGTCCGGGGTTCGAAACCCTGACGGCGCACCAGATCAGAGGGCATTTCCTTCTGCCAATTGACTCCACAGCTGTACACAGACGTGGCGGAAGCACGCTCCGCTCAATCGACTGGGCGGAGCGTGAACCGGTGGATGTAGCCATCCCGGTCGGCATTCGTACGTGATTGACCTCATAGGCCACCAACCCCCGGCGCACAAGCGCCTCCACGCTGCGGCGGCGCTGCCCATTCACCGACACCTCGCCCTCTGCAGTTGAGTCCCGCATAGTGGTGTAGCGCGGTTGCTGGGTTCGTCATCGTGTCGGTGATGGACGTGAAGCGGCCACCGCGTGATCCTTCGAGTCAACCTTCCACAGAATCCTCGAGGAGTCCCACGATGACCGCACCCCACATTGTCGACCCTGCCGGCCTTCTTGGCGAGGCCCTGTCCGAGGCATCCCCAGATCTGATGCGCTCGCTGCTGCAGACGGTCATCAACGCCCTGCTGTCGGCGGATGCTGATGCCGTGGTGGGCGCTGAATGGGGCCAGCCCACACCGGGGCGCCGTGCCCAGCGCAACGGGTATCGCCACCGCGGCCTCGATACCCGGGTGGGCAGCATCGATGTTGCAGTCCCGAAGTTGCGCAAGGGAACCTACTTTCCCGAGTGGCTGCTCGAACGCCGTAAGCGGGCCGAATCGGCGTTGATCACCGTGGTCGCCGACTGTTACCTGGCCGGGGTGAGCACGCGGCGGATGGACAAGTTGGTCAAGACCCTGGGCATCGACTCGCTGAGCAAGTCGCAGGTCAGCCGTATGGCCACCGACCTCGACGAGCACGTCGAGCAGTTCCGCCACCGCCCACTCGATTCTGCTGGTCCGTTCACCTTCGTCGCCGCGGATGCGTTGACGATGAAGGTGCGCGAAGGCGGGCGGGTGGTCAACGGGGTCGTGCTGCTGGCCACTGGCGTCAATGGCGACGGACACCGCGAAGTCCTGGGCATGCGGGTGGTCACCAGCGAGAC
This sequence comes from Mycolicibacterium chitae, assembly GCF_900637205.1. NCBI lineage: Bacteria > Bacillati > Actinomycetota > Actinomycetes > Mycobacteriales > Mycobacteriaceae > Mycobacterium > Mycolicibacterium chitae. Next base: position 1,545,740 of record NZ_LR134355.1, on the reverse strand, counting down.
CGGCCCGGCCTGGAACGAGTTCTTCGCCGACCTGGTCGCCCGTGGGCTGGCCGGGGTGCGGCTGGTCACCAGCGACGCCCATGCCGGCCTGCGCGAAGCGATCGCGGCCAACCTGCCCGGAGCCAGCTGGCAACGGTGTCGCACCCACTACGCGGCCAACCTGATGAGCATCTGCCCCAAGAGCATGTGGCCGGCGGTCAAAGCGATGCTGCACAGCGTTTATGACCAACCTGACGCGCCCGCGGTGGCCGCGCAGTTCGACCGGCTCATCGACTATGTCACCGACAAGCTGCCGGCGGTGGCTGACCACCTCAGTGCTGCACGCGAAGACATCCTGGCCTTCACTGCATTTCCCAAGGACGTCTGGACCCAGATCTGGTCCAACAACCCCGCAGAACGGCTCAACAAAGAGATCCGCCGCCGGACCGACGCCGTCGGGATCTTCCCCAACCGCGACGCCATCGTCCGCCTCGTCGGCGCCGTGCTGGCCGAACAGAACGACGAGTGGGCCGAAGGCCGCCGCTACCTCGGCCTCGACGTCCTCGCCCGATGCCGCCTGACTACCGTCACCAACGACAACCCTGAAATAGGAGCCGACGACATGCCCGCACTGACCGCCTAACCCACCGGATCACGCAGCACTACACCACTTCCCGGGACTTGACCCCGGGAACCCGTTCGGTGGACTGCTCGGGTTTCCATTGCTGACCCGTTCGAGGTTGTCGGCGAGCCTCACCGTCGTGGACCGCAATGTCGGATCCTCGATCGCCGCGGCTTCCCCTCGGATCGCCGCGGCGGCCGCAGTGACATCAGAGACCCGGCGTGTGTCGACCGGATCGACCAGACCGCGCTGAATCTGGGGCAGCACACGCATCCAGTGCCGCAGCGCCTGATCCACGTACAGACAGTCACCGGTGAGCCCCGGCGGTTCCGTGTGGTACCTCCACGCGAGGATGGGGATGCCGACGACAAGCAGGGCCGGTAGCACGATGAGCACGGCGATTTTGGCCTTCGACCAGTCCCGGATCCCCATCAATGCAGCCTATGGCAGTCAGTACCTGGTGAGACGGGATGTCACTTTCCTCGCGAATATTGGCGAAACCGCCACTGGATAGTGGTGGTCGTTCGCGCGACACTGGGATCACCGCCCGTCGGGCGCATCACACTCAGAACAACGGTGAGGAACACCGATATGGCTGATCCGATGAAGGCCGTAGTACTCGCCCGGTTCGGAGGGCCAGATGCTTTCGAGCTTCGCGACGTCTCCGTACCGCAGGTAGGACCCCGCCAGATACGGGTCAACGTGCACGCAACCGCGGTCAACCCGCTCGACTATCAGATCCGGCGCGGAGACTACGCGGATTACGTGCCACTGCCGGCGATCATCGGGCACGACATCTCCGGGGTCATCGAAGAAGTCGGCTCCCACGTGACCGAGTTCCGCCCGGGCGACGCGGTGTACTACACGCCCCGAATCTTCGGAGGGCCCGGTTCCTACGCCGAGCAACACGTCGCCGACGTCGACCTCGTCGGCCGCAAGCCGGAGAATCTCAGTCATCTGGAGGCGGCGAGCCTGACGCTTGTCGGCGGTACCGTCTGGGAGTCCCTGGTCACCCGCGCCCAGCTCACCGTCGGCGAGACCATCCTCATCCACGGTGGCGCCGGCGGCGTCGGGACGATCGCCATCCAGATCGCGAAAGCGATTGGTGCACAGGTGATCACCACGGCAAAGGCCGCCGACCATGAGTTCGTGCACGCACTCGGCGCGGATGCGGCCATCGACTTCACGTCGACGGACTACGTCGAAGCCGTGGCCGATATGACCCGCGGCAAGGGCGTCGACGTCGTCTTCGACACGATCGGAGGTGACACGCTCACCAAGAGTCCGTTGACGCTCACCGACGGCGGACGCGTCGTCAGCATCGTCGACATCGCGCAGCCACAGAACCTCATCGAGGCCTGGGGCCGCAACGCGGCCTATCACTTCGTCTTCACCCGACAGAACCAGGGAAAGCTGGACGCACTCACCACCCTGGTCGAGCGCGGTCTCGTCAAACCCGTCATCGGCGCAACGCTTCCGCTCGCTCGCATGGGCGAGGCTCACGACCTCCTGGAGAACAGGCAGCGCTATGCCCTGCGCGGCAAGGTCGCGATCGACGTTGCCGGTGACACCGTCGCGCTTCCCCCGCCGCGCGCCGCGTAGCACAACACCCAGACTCCCAGGCGACCGTTGTGGTCTCAGATCCGCCCGGCGAAGGTGGCGCGGTACTCGGTGGGGGACACATCCAGCAGCCGGCGGAAATGCAACCGGAGGTTCGATCCGGTCCCCAGTCCGGCCTCTTCGGCGATCCGGTCGACCGGCAGCCGGGTGCTCTCCAGGAGTTCGCGGGCGGTGTCCACCCGCGCCCGGAGAATCCACTGCAGCGGGGTGCTACCGGTCTCGTCGGTGAAACGGCGTAGGAACGTGCGGGGTGACATCCGCGCGTGCGCGGCGAGCCCGGCGACCGTGAGTGACTGATCGAGCCGCGTCATGGCCCATTCGCGGGTCGCGGCAAGGGTTTCGCCGTGACCGATCGAGCTGGTCTTGGGCAGGTACTGGGCCTGGCCCCCGGCGCGGTAGGGAGCGGTGACGAGTCCCCGTGCGATCTCGTGCGCCGCACTCACGCCGCGGTCACGCCGAACCATGTGCAGGCACAGGTCCAGACCCGCGGCGGCTCCCGCCGAGGTGAGAACGGACCCCTCGTCGACGAAGAGCACATTCGGCTCGACCGTGATCTGCGGATAACTCTCCGCGAGCTTTTCGGCTGCGTCCCAGTGCGTCGTCGCCCGAAGACCATCGAGCAGACCCGCCTCCGCGAGAGCGAAAGCGCCGTAACAGATCGACGCGATACGGGCCCCGCGGGACGCAGCGCTCCGTAACGCCTCGACCGCCTGCGCCGGTATCTGCCGACCCGCCGGTGCGTATCCGGGGACCACGATCGTGTCCGCGTCGGACAGGGCGTCCAGTCCCCGCGCGACGGCGAAACCGAAACCTCCGTGGGACGGCACCGTACCGGCGGTCACGCCGCAAGCCGACACCTCGTATCCGAACCCCGACTCCGGATGGAACACCTCCGCCGGGATCCCGACGTCCATCGGCAGCGCCCCGTCGAGTACGAGGACCACCACCTGATGCGGTCCCTGCGAGGTTCTCATGGCAGATCCGTTCATTTCTCGATAACTAGGAGAGTGCATATTGACTCGCGAAATCCCAAGTGAGAGCGCTTGCGTCGGGACCCGCGTGGTCGACGAACAGGCCGGTGCCGGACGGTCCCGGCCAGGCATGCCCCATGTCCTCGACGAGATAGGAGTCGACGATCACGACACCTCCCGCCGCCGTCCGGGTGGTTCGGGTGTAGGCATGGCTGCCGGGAGCGGACGGCACGTTGTGGACTTTGTCCACCAGGTCCAGGCTGTCGTTGAGCAGGCCATCGTCGACCAGATCGTTCACCGCGGTCCAGTGCGAGACAAGGCGATTCGCGACCAGCGGCGGCACCACCTCATCCCGTGCGCCCTGGATGACGAGCATCGGCACATGCCTGGCCCGCTCTCCCATCTGGGCCCACGCCTGACGTGCGGTGTACTCCGGCGGCGTGGCGTCCGGGTCGTCGGGGTGCACCTGATTCAGCCCGTATTCACCGCCGGCGACGGATGTGACCGTCGCGAATTGATCGGGATAGGTGGCCGCGAGGATGACCGCGGTACCGGCTCCGGACGAGGCGCCCACCACATGGACGCGATGCGGATCGGCCCGGTAGTCCTCGACGACCTGGCGTGCGACGCCGGCCAGAAGTGCGGGTTCGCCACTGCCGCGGTGCTGTTCGCGCGGGTCGGCCGATTCCCAACAGTTGCCTGCCCCGCGGAACAGTCGCTGTGTCGGATACACCACGAGGAACCCTTCGCGGTCGGCCAGGTGGTTGAACCGGGTACTCGCTTTCATCGAGTTCCACCCGAATCCGGTCATTCCGCACCCGTGTATCGCCATCACCACCGGCAGCCCGGAAGCCCGGTCGTGGCGTGGCGGAACGTGCACCTGGTAACGCTGGTACCCGTCCTCGCCCACGAACACGTGGTTACGGTCGCCTGTCCCCATCGCCCACGGCGCACCGAACTGGAAGGCGGCGGTCGCACCGGTCGCCGTCATGGTCAGCGCCAGTATCACGGCCAAGACGGCGCGCCCGCGCCTCCGCTTCGCCGGAGCCGTCCGACGAGCTGCTGCGCAGGTGTTGGTAGTTCGCATCGAGAGGGTCAACGCCGCCGCTCTTCGATTTCATTCACCGACCCGCCGGCATCAGCGCCCCCGCAAGACGGGACGACCCGTCTTGACGCGAGACGACCCGTTCCGTATCGTATCCGGTACCGGCTCGACGACATGAACTTCCCCACGAATTTGTCTGTCAGATGCAAGGAAGCACCCGACAGAAAAAGAATCCGCGTGCCCACGACCGGTCTCGGTGCAGTGCTTTCGCCCCGCAGACTACGACCGCGACGGTCGTACTCCCGTGGTTAACAAAGGCTCTCATGCTTCACCCGGAGTTGACGCTGCCCGACGACACCTAGGAATCACTCCCATGAGCGTGCCTGATCGACGTGACGACGACGACGAACTGACCGCCCGTTTCGAACGCGAGGTGATCCCCCTGGTGGACAGACTCTTCGCCGCGGCGATGCGGATGACCCAACAACGCGCCGACGCTGAAGATCTGGTCCAAGAGACGATGATCCGCGCATACGCGGGGTTCCGGAGCTACCAGCCCGGAACGAATCTCGTGGGATGGCTGCTCCGCATCCAGGCGAACGCGCACATCAGCGGCCATCGCAAGCGGATGCGTCGCCCCACGGAGACCGTCATGAGCACCATCGAGGAGTGGCAACTGCCCGCCTACGCCGGACGGTCGCCGAGAGCGCTCCGCTCGGCGGAATTGGTCGTCTTGGAATCCCTACCCGACAACGACATCAGAGCCGCCTTGGACGAATTGCCTGAGGTGTTTCGGATGGCGGTGTACTACGCCGATGTCGAGGGCCTACCCCACAAAGAGATCTGCACGATCACGGGCACGCCGCTGGGCACCGTCATGTCGCGAGTTCATCGCGGCAGATCGCGGCTGCGGGTTCTGCTAGCCGACCTCGCCGCTGAACGCGGCTACCTCCCGCCGCCAATCACAACCCGCGTCCGGAGCACTCCTCGCGGTCACAGACAGCACGACATTCCAGCACCGGCTGCGCGTTGAGCACCCACCCTCAGCCGATATCCGATGCTCAATTCCCTTAAGGACCACAGTGGAACCGCACGCACGAAACCGACGCCTGGTGAAGAAGGCGGCCGGAGCTCTCACCCTGGGCTCGGCGGTGTTGCTCACCGCGTGTACGTCGGCGCCGGCAAGTACCCCGCCCGGTGGGCTGGACCGGTTCTACGAGCAGCGGATCGCCTGGGAGCCATGCGAGGACTACGCCACGACATCCATCGAGACCGCAGTATTCGCCGCCGCGCCCGCGGCCGAGTGCGGGCGTCTGATGGTGCCGCTGAACTACCGCGAACCCGCGGGCAAGACGGCACGACTCGCCGTCATGCGGGTACCTGCCCGCGGCGAAGCGATCGGCTCGCTGGTCATCAACCCCGGCGGGCCCGGTGGTCCGGGCCTGTTCGCCGCTGCGGCAACATCGCTGGGACATGCCAAGACCCCCCTTACCGAGAGCTTCGATCTGGTCGGGCTGGATCCCCGCGGTGTAGGCAAGTCGGAGCCGGCCATCGATTGCTTCTCCGACGCTGAAGCCGACGAGGGCAATGTCCTGCTGAGTACCCAGGGCACGACTGTCCAATGGACGGAAGCGGATACCCGAGCAATCGTCGACCGTTGCGCCGAGCGTTCGGGCGGCGCCGACGTACTGGCCGGTGTCGGCACCCGTGATGCGGCTCGGGATGTCGATGTGTTGCGGGCCGTCCTCGGCGACGAGAAGTTGACCTTCCTGGGCCAGAGCTACGGAACCCGACTGGGCGCCGTGTACGCCGAGCAGTTCCCGCAGAACGTACGCGCCATGTTGCTCGACGGGGCGATCGACCCGCACCAGGGCACCTCGGAGCGCCGCATCGGTGCATTCGCCGGTTTTCAGCGGTCCTTCGAGGAGATGGCTGCGTTCTGCGTCACGCAGGCCGTCTGTCCGCTGGGCCACGACCCGGACCACGCCACCGAGACATTTCATCAAATCGTGCGCCCACTCTACGAGACCCCCGTTCCCGCATTGAACTCCGAGCTGAGCTACGACGAAGCGATCGGTGGCGTGATCTCGGGGCTGTACACCGAGGCGGCCTGGCCGCGCGTCATTGCCGGGATAGCCCAGCTACCGCAGGGACGCGGCGACGAGCTGCTACAACTGAACTACGACTTCGCGCTCCGGGACGCCGAGGGCCGCTGGACCAATTTCACCGAGGCGCTCTACGCGATCAACTGCATGGACGAGGAGCGGCTCAGCGAGACTGAGGGCGACGAACTGCGGGCCGCCATCTTTGCGGCGGCACCGTTCATGGATCCCGGCGTCACCCTGACCGGTGCGCGCGACGGATGTGAGCACTGGCCGGCCGAACCCACCCTCGGCTACCCCTACGCCACCGATATCGCCGACCTCCCAGCGACATTGGTCGTGTCCATCACCGGAGATCCCACCACGCCCCATGCCGGTGGCATCAACCTGGCGAAGACGCTGGGCAGTGCGTTGCTGACGGTCGAGGGGGAAGGGCACACGATTGTGACAGCGGGTACCAATTCGTGTGTCAACGCAATCGCCGCCGACTACCTGATCCACCTCGAACTTCCGCCGGCGGGTTCCTCGTGCCAGTTGTGACGCGCCCCCTCTTCAGTCTCGACCCGTGCTGTGCCGCCGAGTCATCAAGCGGATCAGAGCATTTCAGCAAACCGCCGTTGCACCCGCACGGGCGTGACAGCATCGGACGCAACGGAAGGGTGGGGCGATGAGCGCAATAGCGGGAAAAGTTGTCCACGTGGGTGGACTGGCGGACATCCCCGAGGGGGCACCCTACGGTGTGCGGATCGCGGGCGTGGACGTGGTCCTGATCCGCGTCGGCGATGACATCTCGGCGTTGCACGGCCGCTGCGCGCATCGCGGTGCCCGGATGGCAGACGGCCACATCGAGGGTGGGACTTTGGTATGCGGTCTGCACGGATGGCGGTACGACACCAACACCGGTATCGCACCGGTCAACCCGTCGGTGGCGTTGACGAAGTTTCCCGCCTGGGTGACCGGCGGCGAAGTCTACGTCGACGAATCCGCGGTCTCCGCTTTCGCCGACGCGAACCCGCAACCGTACAGCGACGATGGCTACCAAGGCGCATGGATCAAGCCCACCGATACGTCCGAAGAACCGTTCGTCACGCAGATTCATGAGTTCGCCGCGCATGGCCTCAGCCGGGTGGGTCCCGACGGCCCGGTGGACGCGATGGGGGTCCCGCGCGATCGGCTCCCCTCCTGGGATTCGATCCAACTGTTGCCCGCCCAGCTGCATCGGCTACCGCTGTTGGAGGACGAACCGGTCAGCACCGAAACGGTGATCGGCCCCAGCGCCGCACGGCCACTGATCCTCGACATCCCGTTGTTCGTCAGCGATATGAGCTTCGGTGCGCTGTCCCAAGAAGCCAAAGTCGCCCTCGCCACCGGAGCGGAACTCGCCGGCACCGGAATCTGCTCGGGTGAAGGCGGCATGCTTCCCGAAGAGCAAGAGGCGAATTCCAGATACTTCTACGAACTGGCCTCCGGCCGGTTCGGTTGGAGCTTCGAGCATCTGCCCAAGGTGCAGGCCTTTCACTTCAAAGGCGGCCAGGGCGCCAAGACCGGCACCGGTGGACACCTGCCCGGCAACAAGGTTGTCGACCGCATCGCCGCGGTTCGGGGACTGGCCCCGGGGACACCGGCCATCTCGCCGGCGCGGTTCCCGGAGTGGGACGCACTGGCACAGTTCAAGGACTTCGCCGCGCGGGTGCGTGACGAGTCCGGCGGAATTCCGGTCGGATACAAGATGAGCGCACAGCACATCGAGCAGGACATCGACGCCGCGCTGGAGATCGGCGTGGACTACCTCATCCTCGACGGCCGTGGCGGCGGAACCGGGGCCGCACCGACCATCTTCCGCGACCACATCTCCGTACCCACCATCCCCGCGCTGGCGCGGGCACGGCGGCACCTGGACTCCTCCGACGCCGGTCACGTCACGTTGGTGATCACCGGTGGCATCCGCACCCCGGCCGACATGGTCAAGGCGCTGGCACTGGGTGCCGACGCCATCGCCTTGTCCAACGCGGCCCTGCAGGCAATCGGGTGCGTGGGAATGCGCGCCTGCCATACCAATACGTGCCCTGCGGGCATCGCCACCCAAGACCCGCGACTGCGCGCACGGCTCCCGGTCCCGGCGGCCGCCCAACGGCTGAATCGCTACCTGCGCTCCGCCGTGGAGTTGATGGTGGTGCTGGCCCGGGCGTGTGGACACCGCCGCCTGGCCGACTTCGACGTCGACGATCTCACAACATTCGACCGGGACTTCGCGTATCTGTCCGGAGTCCCCTATGCAGGGGCGGTGCCATTGTGACCAGTACAGACCACACTCCCGACGAACTCGACGGTCTCGACGTCAAGCGAAACCTTTACTGGTACAAGGTCGCCGAGCCGGACGACTTTGCCGACAGTGAGGTTCGGGTCTGCCCGGTCGGGCTCAAGACCGTCGCGGTGACCAAACTGCACGGCCGCTACGGTGCCATCGACAACCGGTGTCCGCACCAGGGCGGGCCCCTCGGGCAGGGGACCGTGGAAAACGACAAGATCCGCTGCCCCTGGCATGGGTTCGACTTCGACCCGTTCACCGGCCACGCCGCGGGCGGACCGGGTTTCGACGTCCCCACCTATCCCGTAGAGGCCCGTGACGACGGCATCTACGTTGCCGCACTGCCGCCACTCCCCCACACCCGCACTATCAGTGACGTCTTGGTCGAGACGATGACCGAGTGGGGGGTGGACACCGTGTTCGGCATGGTCGGCCACTCCAATCTGGGTGTCGCCGAGGCGCTGCACCGCGCGGAAACGGCCGGGGAACTGAAGTATTTCGGGGTCCGGCACGAAGGAGCCGCGGCCTTCGCCGCCGCTGCCTACGGAAAGCTCACCGGGCGACCCGCGGCGTGCTTCGGGATTGCCGGGCCGGGCTCGACGAACCTGCTGACCGGGCTCTACGACGCCAAGTCTGATCGCGTGCCGGTGCTGGCACTATCGGGAAACGTCAACTCGTCAGTGGCGGGCAAGGGCGCATTTCAGGACATCGACCTGCTCGCTGCCTTCGCCGATGTGGCTGTCTACTCCCAAATGGTGCGGGCCGGTTCAGAACACGGCGAACTCATGACGCTGGCACTCAAGCACGCGATCATCCAACGGGGTGTGGGCCACTTGGTCATACCGGACGACGTTCAGGTGCTGGAGGCGCCCGATCAGCCGGCGTCCGGCCCGCAAGGCCGGATGCCGGATCTACGGACCGGGCCTCCGACCGCACCGCTACAGCAGGCCCTGCAGCAGATCGCGGCAGCGAAACGTCCCGTGGTGATCGTCGGCGCCGGCGCCAGACACGACATGGAAGCCGCGGTCGCCCTGGCCGAGGCGCTGCATGCCCCGGTGCTGACCACCTTCAAGGCCAAGGGCCAGATCTCCGATGCCCATCCCCTGGCCTGCGGTGTCCTGGGCCGCTCGGGCACGCCGGTGGCCTCGTGGATGATGAACAAGGCCGACCTGCTGCTCGTGTTCGGTGCGTCGTTCTCCGACCACACCGGCATCTCGCCGTACAAGCCGACCATCCAGGTCGACACCGACCCCCTGGCGCTCGGCCGGTTCAAGCCGGTGACCGTGCCGCTGCTCGGTGACGTCGGAATGTCCTGCGCTGCTCTGTGTGCTGAATTGCGCGTGCATCCGGAACTGATCGACCAGCGTACCGAGGTGGCGGAGCGGTGGACCGTGTGGCGGGGCGAGAAGGCGCGGCGGGCGGCGGCGCGCACCGACCGCGGCGTACCCGCGGCGGCGGTCATCGAGGCCCTCAACGACGTGGTGCCCGCGGACGCGGTTGTCGCCGTCGACGTCGGCGATCACGCCTACTCGTTCGGGCGGTACTTCGAGACGAAGCAGCAGTCGGTTCTGATGTCGGGCTATCTCGGGTCTATCGGCTTCGGCTTCCCCGCCGCCATGGGCGCCTGGGCCGCCGCCCCGGATCGGCCCATCGTGACGGTCACCGGCGACGGAGGATTCGGTCAGTATCTGGCCGAGATCACCACGGCGGTCAAGTACGGGATGAGCATCACCCACATCCTGCTCAACAACGGCGAACTCGCGAAGATCAGCGACGAACAACGGGCCGCCGAGTACGCGGTATGGCAGACTTCGCTGCACAACCCGGATTTCGCGGCCTTCGCCCGCAACTGCGGCGCTCACGGTGTTCGGGTGGAGGACCCGGCCGACCTCTCCGCGGCGGTCGCCGAGGCTCTTGCCTACCCTGGACCGGCGCTCGTCGAGATCGTCACCGACCCCCAGTCCCGGTAAGGGACTGCCACGCCGGTCCGGCCGTATCCCTGTGGTACGAGACCTTTTGGCCTTGATGCGCTCAGTCGCGGAAGACCGGCGCGTTGGGTGCCCGGACCGTCTGCTGCGGCGCCTTCACCGGCGGAGTGAAGTCCTCTTCCCCGGAGTTGATCGACTTCTCGGTCGGGGTCAACGTGGGTTCCGTGGTGGTGGGCGCCTGCTCGGGCGTATCGCTGTCGGTGCTGCACGCGGCGGCGAAACCGATCATCGCGAGGATGGCGGCACCGCCTAGCGCTGCCGAGAGCCGACGAGTCAGGGTATTCGGTGCCATTTCATTCCCTTACGTTCTCTGCCTGCGATGAATCATGTTGCGGCGGTCCTGGTTCAAATCTCGAAGATTGCGCCCTGGCATCAGAATTGGCTGGCTCCGCCGTCGGCGTAGATCTCTGAACCGGTGATATAGGAGCTGCCCGGGGAGGCCAGGAAGGAGATCACGCTGCCGATTTCCTCCGGGCGCGCGCGCCGCTTCATCGGCACGGTGGCGGTGAGGTCCTCCAGCGCATCATCGGCGCCCACGAAGAGGCCGGCCAACCCGGGTGTCTCGGTGAGTCCCGGGGCGACGACGTTGACGCGGATCCTGCGGTCGACGAGTTCGGCGGCCCAGCTTCGGGCCAACGAGCGGATGGCGGTCTTGGACGCGGCGTAGACGCTGGTGCCCGGCGAGGCCTTCACGTCACCGGCGGAACCACACAGGATCACCGACGCGCCCTCGTTGAGCAGGGGAAGGACGGCCTGGACGGTGAGGATGATTCCGCCGACGTTGGTGTTGAACGTGCGCGCGTAGTGGTCCCAGGTGATGTTTCCCAACGGCGCGACCTCGGCAACACCCGCATTGGCGAAGACAATGTCGAGCCCGCCTCCCCGGGTCTCGACGGCGGCCGTGATGCGGGCGAGGTCTGCCGGGTGGGTCACGTCGGCGCGAATGGCACTGGCCTTTTGGTAACCAATTTCGGTGACGGTGTCATCGAGTGCGTCTTGGCGGCGCCCGACGAGAAACACGTGCGCGCCGTCGCGGGCGAGTGCCCGTGCCCCGGCACGGCCGATGCCCGAAGTGGCCCCGGTGACGAGGGCCGCCTTGCCTGTGAGTACTGACATCGGATCTCCCATTTTGTGTACCGTCGGCGTCCTACTGATGGAAACCATGCCTAGCCCGGTACCGCGGCCGACCGCATAACGTTACGACACGTCTCGTCTCGGGTCAAGACGGTACGTCTCGTGTTGTCTCTGGGGCCGGTGGGGCGTTAATGTTCTGCCATGCCGCCACCCGATCCCAGCCGACGCAACGAGCACTCGCGGCGGGCGATTCTTGAGGCGGCGCTGGCCCTGGTCGGCGAACTCGGCTACGACAACGTCTCGGTCGAGGCGATCGCCAAGCGGGCGGGTTGCGGTAAGCAGACCATCTACCGCTGGTGGCCGTCCAAGGGCGCGGTGGTGCTCGAAGCGGCGATCCAGAGTCTCAATCCGGTCGTCGTGTTTCCTGACACCGGCGATATGGTCACCGACCTGCGGGAGCAGCTGGTCGGAATCGTGGACCTGATCGCAACCACCAGTTTCGGAGCGGCGTACCGGGGTGTCATCGCCGCCGGTCAGTCCGACCCCGACCTGTTGCAGGCGGTCTTCGAGCAGGTCATCGAACCCAATATCAAAGGGTTCACCGCGCGGGCGGCCCTGGCGAAACAGCGCGGCGAGATACGTCCCGACGCCGACGTGGCCACGCTGCGCGATGTGCTCTACGGCGTCATCGAATATCGGCTGTTCCACGACATGCCGCTCGAGCCGCAACACATCGACGCACTGCTGACGCTCACCTTCGACGGGGTGCGCTGAACGCACCTGCGACGGCCGACCACAGTGCGTTTTGCACATCAAGTTCTGTGAATTCTGCTGCTGCTGACCGCATGATCCTCCACCTACCCTGAGGAAGTGCCCAGCAGGAACACCGCTCTCGCGGAATTTCTCCGACAGCATCGCGCCAAGGTCCAACCACGCGATGTAGGGCTACCGACGGGAAGCCGGCGCCGCGTGACCGGACTGCGCCGGGAAGAAGTGGCAAGCCTGGCCGGTATCAGCGTCGACTACTACCACCGCATCGAACAAGGACGCGAGCGACCATCCGATCAGGTCCTCGATGCCATCGCCGGCACCTTACGGCTCACACCCGACGCGACCGCATATCTGCGACATCTGGTGGCGCACTCCACATCCCGACGCCCGGTCGTCAGGCCGCGACGGCCGGTGAATCCCGCCCTGCAGGCCCTGATCGACAGCTGGCAGGTGTCTCCGGCGTGTATTCATGACGGTTCCGCAACCGTGGTGATGGCCAACGCGTGTGCCGCCGCGCTGTCGGCGAGCTTCGCGGTCGGGGGAAACCCGGTGCGCAGCCTGTTCCTCGACGAGGACATGCGCGAGTTCTGCCGGGACTGGGAGGGCCTGACCGCGTGGGCGGTGCGCTGGCTCCGTGACTTCGCAAGCCACCACCCCGATCCCGGGATGGACGCGTTGATCGAGGAGTTGTGCAGTCACAGCGCGGACTTCCGCGCGCTATGGGCCACCTATGACGTCGGGCGTCACGGCCGCGGCCTGCTGTTGATCAACCACCCCCTGGTCGGGCCGCTCGATCTGCACTTCCAACAGCTGGCCCTGCGCGGCAGCGAGTACATCATGGTGGTCTACTGGGCCGACCCTGGCTCGCCGTCGGAAGCTGCGTTGCACGAGTTGAGCGGGTGCCAAGTGCCCGACGTGGTCTGACATGGCGGTCGGCGTCACATCACATACACCACCACGACGAGCAGCACGGCGGCGAAAAGCACTGTCCGCGCGATGGAAAGCACGGTCTGCTTGAAGAAGTCTCGGTAGCGATCCGGTTCAGCGGGCACACAACGATCGTGGGGGTGCGGGGCACGGGGATCCAGGCAGTGTCAGCACCACCTTTAGCACCCAAATGTTCTGTAAGTAACGCAGTTCCGCCGCGTGGCCCTCGCGGTGCTAGGAAAACTGCTGCCTGGGCCCTGGTGCGCGACCGCGCCAGGATGATCGGTGAAGTCGCTGAGACACCGCATTCCCATCACCACGTCATCCTGACGACGGTCGATCACGAGCACATTGAGGAATCACAATGACTTTCGTCACCGAGGACAACATCACCGATCTGGCCGTCAAGCGTTGGTCCACCGCGTACTCGCCGCGTACGGCCGAACTCATGAGCGTCCTTGTCCGCCACATCCACGACTATGCCCGCGAGGTCGCGCTGACCTCCGAGGAGTGGATGGCCGCCATCGACTGGCTCACCGAGGTCGGCGAGATCAGCACCGACAAGCGCCAGGAGTTCATCCTGGCCTCCGACGTGTTCGGCTTGAGCATGCTGGTGGTTCAGATGAACAACCGGTTCCCGGCGCCGGCGACCCCGGCGACCGTGCTCGGCCCGTTCTACATCGATGGCTCACCGCCCGCCCCGTTCGGATTCGACATGTCCGACGGCGTCGAAGGGACACCGCTGTTCATCACCGGCACCGTCACCGACACCGCAGGCACCCCGATCGCCGGCGCGATCCTCGACGTGTGGCAGGCCGACGCCACCGGGACCTACGAAGCGCAGTACACCGGGCTCGACGAGGCACGCCTCCGCGCCAAGTACTGCACCCGCTCCGACGGCACGTACTGCGTGCGCACGATCACCCCGATCGGATACACGATCCCCATGGACGGGCCGGTCGGAAGGCTGATCAGTGCCACGGACATCAGTGAATACCGGCCCGCCCATGTCCACTGTCTGTTCGAGGCGCCCGGTTACCGCACGCTGATCACGCATCTTTTCCGCTACGGCACCGACTATCTCGACACCGACGTCGTCTTCGGCGTCAAGGACGAACTCGTCGTCAGCTTCACCGAGCACCCTGCCGGCCCGGGCCCCGACGGTCGGCAGGTGGACGAACCCTTCCTGGTGGCCCGCTACGACTTCGTTCTGCACGCAGCTGATCCCGCCCCGAGTCCTCGATGACCGGCACCCGAAATACAGAAGGACAGATCATGCGCACACTCCTGCACATCGACTCCTCGGTCCGCGTGGAGGGATCGGTCAGCCGCGCGCTGACGGCTCGAGCGGCTGCCCGGTGGCTCGTGGCCAATCCCGCTGGGACGGTGACATACCGCGACCTGGCGGCCGACCCCATACCGCATCTGGATGGTTCGAACGGTCTGGCGTTGATGACTCCGCCAGAGCACCACAACCCCGCCGAAGCTCGGACCTACGCGTTGAGTAGGAAGCTGATCGACGAGATCAAGGCCGCCGACGCCGTGGTGTTGGGCATGGCGTTGTACAACTACGCCGCGCCCAGCCTGGTGAAGACGTGGGTCGACCATATCGTCGCCGGCGGACTGTCTTTCGCCTCGGACGGCACCGGCCTACTCTCCGGGACGGAGTTCATCGTGATCGAGAGCCGCGGCGGGGGCTACCGGGGAGGCACTCCCAAGCATGGCTGGGATCACGCGGAATCCTGGATCGCACACGCGGTTTCGCTTACCGGTTTGGAGCCGCAGATCATTGTGGCCGAGCTGACCATGGCCGCCGACGACGCCCGTATGGCGCACCTTCGACCCTTGGCCCAGGAGAGCCTGGAACGCGCACACGCGCAGATCGATGCCCTGTGGGATACCGCCGGCGAGAGCGTCGCCTGAGGATCCGCTCCCCCCGTTTGTCAACGAGTGCGGGTACTCATCCGCGGTCGATGGGCTCGTTCGGAGCCCGGACCGTCTGCTGGGGCGCTGTCACCGGCGGAGTGAAAGGCCCTGGGGCGGGCTTGATCGACTTCTCGGTCGGTGTCAGCGAGGACTCCGTGGTGGTCGTTGGTGACTGCTCGGGTGTTTCGCTGTCGGTACTGCATGCCGCGGTGATGCCGATCATTGCGATGACGGCGGCACCACCTACTACTGTCGAGAACCGTCTGGTCAAAGTGTTCGATACCATGCAGTGTCCAACGTGGCGGCGGTGTCTGTGCATTCCCGTTCCGACCGTGGCCGCGGTTTGCAGTGTCGCACGCGACTGGCGATTCCGGAGGGTCCGATGCAGCCAGTCGTGCGGCGGCCGCACGATGTGGCCGGCGAACAACGAGTAGCCCGAAGGCACTTCGACGCGCCGGCACGCTGCGCAGGGCCGATCCGTTGCGTTCGCCCGATACATCCGCATCGATGAGCCGATCGTCGACGTCAACCAGTAGATCGACACGTTGATGAGGATCCCGTCTCGGGAGAAGACACTTTGGAGCCGGTGGGAGAACCCGAAACCCGATATGTCGGGGACACCGCGAAGCAGGGTTTGCATGTGATGCGCATCTCAGTAGGGTCGGGGGATGGCAGAGCACTCGCGCCTCGACAACTGGCCCCGTCTGCGTGTCGACGACTGGACACCGACGCGCGACACGCTCCACATGTGGACGCAGATCATCGGCAAGATTCGGCTCGCCCACGCCCCGCTGGTCGCCACTGGTGGCAAGTCACGTTGTACGTGACGCCGCGTGGACTCACCACATCGGCGATCCCGCACGGCGGTGACACCTTCGACATCGAGTTCGACTTCATCGACCACCAGCTGCGAATCCGAAGTAGCAGCGGCGCGAGCCGATCCATCCAGCTCAAGGCGCAATCCGTCGCGGACTTCTACTTCAAGGTCATGGCGGCGCTACACGAGCTGGGACTCGACACGCGGATCCAGTCGCGCCCCAACGAGGTCGAGCCGGCCGTGCCGTTCGCCGAAGACGTCGAACGGGCATCGTACGATCCCGCTGCCGCGAACCTGTTCTGGCGGCAACTGCTGCAGGCCAACCGCGTCATCGGCCAATTCCGATCGCGGTTCGTCGTCAAGGTCAGTCCTGTTCACTTCTTCTGGGGAGCAATGGATTTGGCCTGTACCAGATTCTCCGGCGGTACCGCGCCGATCCACCCCGGTGGTTCACCCAATGTCGGTGACTGGGTGATGGAAGAGGGGTATTCCCGCGAACTGAGCAGCTGCGGGTTTTGGCCCGGCGGCGGCGACGAGGGGGCGTTCTATGCCTACGCCTACCCGGCACCCGATGGTTTCGCCGACTACCAGGTCGGCCCAGAAGAGGCGTTCTACAGTCAGGACTACCGCCCGTTCCTGCTGCCATACGAGGCGGTGCGGCAAGCCGCGGACCCTGATCAGGCTCTGACCGAATTCCTCCAGGACACTTACGAAGCGGCGGCAGTCCTCGGCAACTGGGACCGTGCCGCGCTGGAGGACGACCCCGATCGCTGGAAAGTCCGGCAATCGCGTGCATGAGGGAGTGCGGGGACCGTGCACGCGGCTACCGCGGGCCGGCAGTCGTCGAGATCGTCACCGACCTCGATCACGCTGACGATCTCTATTCGTCGATGATGTCGGCACGCGGCGCAGTCGGCGAGGTGTCCGGCCGGATGTGTGCGTCCGGGGTGGCGCATTGGTGGTCGACCAGGAACCGGGGAACGGCGCGGCACACCGTGTCCAGGTCGCGGCTGGCGAACATGATGGCGCGGTCGGGTCGCACCACCACCGCGGTGACCTGATGGCGCTTGAGCCACCGGGCCAGCTCGGACCCGGCCGCGGCGTGCACAGTGCTCGCGCCGCGGGTCTCGACGATCTCGCGCTGCGACGGGCTCAGCGCCACGGTGGTGATCACCGCGAATCCCAAGCCCAGCTCATCATCGAGGAAAGAGCCGTTGTCCAGCAGCACATTCCGGCATAGGTGTCCCCCGACGCGGCCGGTACGCACCGTGCGCCGCACCAGGGTCGATGACCGCAACGGCGGCGTCTGGGAATCGGTCACCTTCGTCCGCAGCCCCGGCACCAGGTGTAGCCACGGCAGGATCAACGAGCGGGCGGCCGTCCCGAGCCGACCACCGCAGGTCATCGCCCGTCCGACGTTGAGCGCCAGCCAGATCATGTGCCGAGCATGCGGACGTCGCTCAGTCTCATAACTGTCGAGCGCACTGCGAGACAGATCGCCGCGCCACACACCGGCGATCTTCCACGACAGGTTCATCGCGTCACGCAACCCGGAGCCCATACCCTGGCCGATGAACGGTGGGGTCAGGTGCGCAGCATCACCGAGAAGAAAGACGTTGCCACGCCGCCAGCAGTCGGCGAGTTGTGCACGGAAGGTGTACTCCGCGACACGAATCAACTGGAGATCCGCGTCATCGACGTCCCGTGTCCACGGGGCGATCAGCGGATGAAGCGCGGCCACGGTGGCGTAATCGTCGACCGACTCGTGGTCGAGGAGGCGGAATTCCCAACGGTAACGGGTGGGACCGATCCGCATATAGGTGCCTGCGCGGTGGTCATCGCAGAGCTGGTGCACTCCCTCCCACTGGTGCAGATCGGCGTCGGTGGCGATGTCGACGACCAGCCAGCGTTGATCGAACTTCAGGTTGCGCATCTGCGCGCCGATCGTCGTGCGCACCATGCTGTTGGCACCGTCGCAACCGAGCACGAAATCGGCGGTGATCACCGACTCATCGCCGGTCGTCCGGTCGCGCATCCGCAGACGTATTGGGCGGTCACCGGCGGCGAGCTCGAAAACCTCGGTGTCGCCGCGAAACCGTGCGCGCGGGTGCCGGTGCAGGTTGGTGCGCAACAGTTCTTCGAGCTGAGGTTGGTCGAACATGCTGGCCGCCGGAAAACCGTTGCGCGTCAGCGTGGTATCGCGACGGAACTCAGCGAGCACCGACAGGTTGCGGTCGACCAGCCGCAAACCCTGAGCCGCACGCGAGATGCCGGCGAACTCCTCGGCTATCCCCAGCCGGGCCAGGATGCGGTAGACCTCGTCATCGAGGTGGACCGCACGCGGTTGCGGATACACCTGCGGCCACCGGTCCAACACCAAGGTGTCGACGCCGTACTCGGCGAGCAAAGTGGCTGCGGTGACCCCGGTGGGACCACCGCCGACCACCACCACCGGGACGTGCTCGGTGGTCGCGCTGTCCGCCGTGCCCGTCATTGCCCATCGGTCTCGTAGTTCACCGAGAACGACTTCACCAGGCGTTGCAGTGCGGTGCGGTCAGCCGACCCTCCGAGTGTGATCGCGGCGGCAGGAAGTCCCGTGATTACGCTGCGAGACAACGTGATTTCCCCCTCATGCATGGCGCACCGACAGCCGTTGTGTGCCCAGATCGATCACACCGTCGTCGGTGGCGACCGACGCTTCGACGACATCGCCGTGCTGCAGATACTTCCGGTTTTTGGCCTGGCGGGAGAAGAATGCCTTCCACTTGACCGCCGGCGGTAGCAGGTTGCCGATCATCTCGATCGGCTTCGGCGGGGCGGTCAGCGCGGTGCCCGCCGGGGTCCCGGTCAGCACCAAGTCACCGGCAGCCAGGTCCTGGAAGCGGGTGAGCGACTGCAGTGCCTGTAACGGGCGGTACAGCATGTCACCTTCGACCAGCGAGTTCTGGCGTTCTTCGCCGCTGACGCTGAGTCGCAGTCGCAGGTCACCGAACCGTGACAGCTCGGCGCCATCGAGAAGCACCAGCGCCGGGCCGACGGGTGTGAACGTCGGGTACGACTTGCCCTCGTAGAACTGGGTCTTCGGGAGCTGGATGTCGCGGGCGGACACATCGTTGGTGATAGTCAACCCGGCGATGATGTCGGCCAGGTCGTTCTCGGCCACCGTCGAACCAGCCGGAACGTCGCGCCCGATGACCAGACCGATCTCGACCTCGTAGTCCAGCAGTGTGACGTGCGCGGGCCGGACGATCTCCCCGAACGGACCGGTGATCGAGGCCGACGACTTGCGAAAGAAGGTCAGTGGCAGCGTCTTCGGGTCCATTCCGGAATCGACGGCGTGGGATTCGAAGTTCGTCATCTGGGCAATGACTCGGCACGGTGCGGTCACCGGTGACAGCAGTTGCAGTTCCTCGACGGGTACCGCGTCCCCGCCCACCGCGGCGGCGTCGATCGCGGCCCTGTCGGTCAGCAGCTCCGCGGTGGTGGTCGCAGCCGTGGCGATCTGGACGGCGCCTGTCGGCGTGTGAACCCACCAGCCATCGGATGTACGCAGGACGGAAGTGGTCATGAGATCGCTACTTTCACTAGGCCGACAAGACGGTTGAGGTCGAATTCGTTGTCACCGCGCAGGGCCGAGACCATGGACGTCAGCTGATGGCGGGCGGCACGCGGATCTGCGTCGAGGAAGTCCTTGGTGGCCGGCGGGCCCCACTGCGCCAGTCCCGACGCGGTGAACGGCGCCCAGCCGGGTTCGAGGGTGTTGTCGAACATGTCGCCGTCGGCGAAGTGCTCGACCAGCAACCCGTCGGGGTCGCGCCAGTAGTCGAACAGCTGGCTGCCCTGGATGTGACGACCGATCCCCCAGGAGCGGTAATAGCCACGCTCGCGCAGATATTCGCCGCCGGCGGCCAGCGCGTCCAGATCGCTGACCTCATATGCCGAGTGCACATAGCGGTTGGCCGGCCCTAACGCCAAGGCCAGCGTGTGGTGATCGGCTGGCGTGGCGCCGCGATCACACCGGATGAAACTCATCGCCGGACCCCGCGCTCGCTGCCCGGGGAAGAACAGGAAGTCGCTGACGATCATCCCGAACGTATCCAGATACCAGTTCAGGGTCTTCATATAGGTGGTGGACTGCAACACCACATGGCCCAGCCGTTGCACCCGTGCCGGCACCCGCGGCGGACGGACCGTGGCGTTGACCCGCGCGGTATCGGGACCGGTGTTCAGAATCTGCGGCCCCTGAGCAGGCTGGTCGGGCAGATCGTGCATTCCCGCAACGATCTTGACCGCCATCCCACTCGGATCACTCAGTTGCACCGCCATCCCGCCGATCGCCTCCGGCAGCCGATGCACGGTGGCGCCCGTCTTATCGGCGAGCCGCAGCACATCCACTTCGTCGGCAGCCCGCAACGCCAGCCCCGCAAAGCGAGCGCGCTGACCGCGGCGCATGATCACACACGGCGATCCGGCCTTGGTGCCGCGAAGATGCAGTTCCTGCGGATCACGCAAAGCGATACCGAACCCGAACGACCGCGCAAATGCCTCCGCGCGCACCAGATCGGGCTTGTCGAACTCCAACCATGCGATGTCCGCGACCCGAATGATCGGATCCCGCGCGCGGCCGGCATGCTCGCCACGCACCGCGCCTTGGTCGCTGTGTAGGTCCTTGTGGCCGTCTCGACTCGGTTCGATCGCCTGTGCCACGTTGCACCTCCTCCATTGCGGATTCTGAGGAAATCGTCACATACGATCGTATGCTCAGTCAAAGTTCTGACGATATCCTCAGGATTGATGGTGGCTGCTATCATCGCGCCATGGATCTGCCGGAGCTCAGCGTCGCCGCATCGCCGAGTCCGCCGGTCAGCCGGTTGGAACGGCGGAAGCTGCGTACCCGGCGCGCCCTGATACGCGCGGCGCAAGGCTTCATTGCTCAAGGAAGAACGAGCGTGCCGATCCTGGAGATCACCCAGGCAGCCGATGTGGGCATGGGTTCCTTCTACAACCACTTCGCCACCAAGGAAGAGTTGTTCGAGGCGGCCCTGGCCGATGCCCTCGACGATCTCGGTGCCCTGCTGGACGGCTTCACCGACTCCATCTCGGACCCAGCCGAGGCCTTCGCCGTCAACTACCGTTTGAGTGGACGGTTGTTCCGCTATCGCCCGCGCGAGGCCGCGTTGCTGCTCGCGCACGGCGATTCCTTGATCATGTCCCATCGCGGCTTGTCGCCGCGCGCGCTACGTGACATCACCGCCGCCATCGACCACGGGCGGTTCACGATCGCCGATCCCGAATTGGGCCTCGCCATCGCCGGAGGCATGTTCGTCGGCCTGGCCACCCTGCTCCGGGAACGGCCCGAGCGTGATACCGAAGCCACCGTGGACGCGGTGACCGAGCGACTGCTGAGAACGCTCGGCCTGACGGCCAAACAGGCCAGAACCTTATGCCAGAAGCCACTTCCCGACATCTCGCCGCTACGTGAGTCGCCTGCCGAGTGGCCCACGCTCATGACAGCCGAGAAACCCCATCAGCAATCCGACTGATGACCCGCTAGCGACATCGCCTTACCTTCACCGGCTCTACGGTCGATTCGTCGGCGGTAGCGCGCGCCCCGGCGATTCTGCCGGGGTCGCCGCCCCACGTCGTCGCTGGCCGGCTCAACAGCCCATTCCAGCCGGGCTGACCCCCAACCGCTACCTGTCTGCTCGCGACCGGCGTCGCCCATAGGCGGCCTGGGCGTTCTGCGAGGTCTACCGTGGGCGGAATGGGTTTGTTCAGTCACGAGGAGTTCCCGGGCGCGGCCGACGGCGTTGTGGTCAGCGCTGTGCGCAGTTTTCATCGTGTGATTGCTGGCGGGGTGCGGATCAATGCGGTCCGGGTGCCGATCGACTATGACAACCCCCTCGAAGAACGGCTGACAGAACTCACGGCAAGCGGACAATCGGCGGCGGCACGACCTGACGGACTTCACTTGGGACGAGGTTCACCTGCTCCGAGGTCTGACCAAGCAGAAGGTTGAGGAGATAGTCGTAGCGGAGGTCATCAGATACGAACGCTACGACCCAGAGATCAACCTGCTGGTGTTCGAGGACGAGCAGACTGTAGTGAAAGTCATCGGTGTCTACGGCATGCTTACCGCTGAGCGTCCGAGTTGGCCGCGCGAAGTGCTGTTGGAGCCGTGGCGCGGACTATTGAAGCTCCCCCTCCCCGGTGAAACGAGTTGATCACCACGCACAATCCACGACTCATCGCAGGCCGCCCGCATCGCTGCAGGGCATCGGACCGGCCAGCGTGCTGGGCCTGGCCAGCACGGCGATCAGCAGCACCGACGCGGCGGCGATGACGAAGGCCGCCTGCACGCTCACCGCGTCCGCCGCCCCGCCGAGGATGGCCGCGGCGAACGGCCGCGATCCCAGGAAGCCCACCAGCCACAGCGCCATGATCCGGCCGCGCAGGTAGTCGGGGGCGCGTTCCTGCACGACGGTACTCAAACCCGTCATCGCCCACCCGAAGCCCAGGCCCGCCACCGCGAAGCCGATCAGCGCCGCCGCGGTGACATTACTCACGGCCAGCAACCCGCAGCCGGCGCCCAACAGCGCCAACCCGATCCAGGACACCCACGCCGACTGCACCCGGCCGCGCATGAAGGCCAGCGCCACCATGCTGACCGCGGCGCCGATACCGAACGCCGCCGACAACGTGCCGACCAGCTGCGCTCCGCCGCCCAACTCGTCGGCCATGACAGGGGTGAGCGTGATCGACGGGTCCGCGGCGAATCCCACCGTGGCCACGGCCAACAGCCCCAGCAGCAGCGGGCGGTCGCGCCAGACGTAGCGCAGCGCGGCCCGCACGCGGTAGTCGGCGTCGGCCTTGCGCTCGGGCGGGGCCGGGAAGTGCACGAGGATCAGGAAGATCGCGAAGATCAGATGCAACGCGGCGCTGAAGGTGAACGCCGCGGAGGTGCCCAGGTGCGCCGCGAGGTAGGCCCCGACGGCCGGGCCGGCCACCCGGCCGATGGTCATGGGGATGCTGTTGAGCGCCATCGCGGTGGACAGCTCGCCGGGCCGGATCAGGCTGGGCACGATGGATTGCATTGCCGGGCCGCCGATGACGAAGCCGAGCCCCACGAGCAGGGTTCCGAGCAGGATCGGCAGCGCGGCGCGACTGCCCGCCAGTTCCGGGGTGAGGGCGAACCAGATCGCGATGGAGGCCGAGCCGGCCACACAGAAGATCCGGCCCAGCAGGATCTGCCGGGCCGGGTTGCCCAGGTCGGCCCACTTACCAGTGATCGGGCTCAAGATCAGCTGCGGGGCGAACTGCACCACGCCGACCATTCCGACCATCAACGCCGAACCGGTCGCCTCGTACATCACGATGGCGGCGACGATGCCGTGCGTCCACACCCCGACGACGGAGAGGATCTTGCCCCAGAACAACGCCCCGAACACCCGGTCGAACATCAGACCGAGCGCCCCGCGGGGCCGTGCCGGAGCAGCGATGTGGGTGGTCAAGCGTCAGCACCTCGTTCGAAATCGTCGGCGAGTCGGTCGAGCAGTGTCACCAGGGTGTCCACTTGCTCGTCGGGCCAATCGGCCACCACGGCGGTGACCATGTCGCGGCGTCGCGCGGTCACCTGCGCCAGCGTCTTGCGCCCGACGTCGGTGAGTACCAGCAGGGAGCGGCGCTGATCGTCGGCCGCCGGTGACTTGGTCAGCAGCCCGGCGGCCACCACCGTCGACACCGTGCGACTGGCGGTGGAGTGCTCGATGGCCAGGTCCTCGGCCACGTCGCTGATCGAAGCGGCGCGGCCGCTCAGCGCCCGTCGTTCCACGGCCCGCAGCACCCGCAGGGTCGAGAGCGCCCGCACCGAATCGGTGCTGTCGAGCACCCGACGGCGCCATTCGGGGCGCTGGCGGGCGGTGAAGATCCGCGTCAGCAGCTCGTCGAGATGGTCATAGCGGGACGGCGACACCAAATATGCATAGCACATATATGTTTCTGGGCCCAAGCCGTTTTGACCACCGTCACAGCGGGGTCAGGGCGCTCAGCGCTCCTCGAGGACCGCCTTGAGGAACGTGCGGGTGCGCTCGTTGTCCGGATCGTTGAAGATCTTCGACGGCGGGCCGTCCTCGATGATCACGCCCTGGTCGAACATCATCACCCGATGCGAGACGTCGCGGGCGAAGTGCATCTCGTGCGTCACGATCAGCATGGTGATGTCGGTGGTCTCGGCGATCTCGCGCAACACCCCCAGCACGTCGACGACGAGTTCGGGATCCAGGGCGGAGGTCACCTCGTCGAGCAGCAGGATGTCGGGTTCCATCGCCAGCGCGCGGGCGATCGCGACGCGCTGCTGCTGACCGCCGGACAGCCGGGTCGGGTGCGCGTCGACGAAATCGACCATGCCGACCTTGTCGAGCAGTTCGGTGCCGCGGGCGCGCGCGTCGTCCTTGCTCAGGCCCAGCACGGAAACCGGTGCCTCCATGACGTTTTCGATGACCGTCATGTTCGGGAACAGGTTGAACTGCTGGAAGACCATCCCGATCCGCTGCCGGGCCTTGCGCAGGTACTTCTCCGAGGCGGGTTCGAGCTTGCTCCCTTTGCGCTCATGGGTCAGCGGCTCGCCGTCGACCCAGATGACGCCGCCGCTGACCCGCTCGAGGGTCATCAGCAGCCGCAGGATCGTGGTCTTGCCGGATCCGGACGGGCCGATCAGCGTCACGCGTTCGCCGGGGGCGATCGAGAAGTTCATCCCGTCCAGCACGGTCTTGGGACCGAACCGCTTGACCACGTCCTCGAAACGGATCATCGGTTCGCCGGTGGCGGCGGATTCTTCAGCGGGCAAGGCGAGTCTCCAGTCTTCTCATGAGGACCGACGTCGGGTAGCTGGCCAACAGGAAGATCAGGCCGGCGACGGTGATCGGCTCGATGTAGCGGTAGTTCTGGCCACCGAACTGGTTGGCCACCGTGACCATCTCCGCGACCCCGATGACGATGAGGAACGGGGTCTCCTTGAACAGCGCGATGATCTGATTGCCGGTCGACGGCAGGATCCGCCGGACCACCTGGGGCAGGATGACGCCGATCCAGGTCCGCCGCGGCGACAGCGACAGCGCCGTGCACGCCTCCCACTGCCCCTTCGGGATCGCGTCGATGCCGGCGCGGTAGACCTCCGACATGTAGGCGGCGTAATGCACCCCGAGCACGGCGATCCCGGTGACCAGCGCGCTGAGTTGGACGCCGACCACGGGCAGCCCGAAGTAGACGAAGAACAGCTGGATGGGGATCGGGGTGCTGCGGATGAATTCCACCACCCAGTAGGTGGGCCAGGAGATCCACGACGCGTCGGCGCGGCGGCCGAGCGCGAAGAGCAGGCCCAGCACGATCGCGACCACCGCGGCCGCCGCGGTGATGCCCAGCGTCAACTTCAGGAACGCCTTGACCAGCTCGGGCAGGACCTCCCAGGTGTAGTCCCAGTTCCACAACCGCCGTTCGGTGCCGTTCATCACGCCACCGCCTGCGGTTGCTCGATGACGACCTGTCTCGCACCGCGGCCCACCCGGGCCGACGCGCGCTTCTCGAACCACCGGATGACCAGGACCAACAACTGGGCGATCAGGAAGTAGACCACCAGCGCGATGCTGAACGCGGCCAGACTGCCGATGTCGAACTGCAGTTGCTTCACCTCATAGGTCAGTTCGGTGATGCCGATCAGGTACAGCAGCGACGAGCTCTTCAGGATCTGGATCCACAGGTTCCCGAACGGCGGGATCATCTCCGGCAGCGCCTGCGGCAGGATGACGCGGCGCATCCGACGGACCCGGCCGAGCCCGAGCGCCACCGTGGCCTCCCACTGCGCCTTGGGCACGGCCATCACCGCGCCGCGGACGATCTCGGCGCCGTAAGCCCCGAAGTTGAGCCCGAACGCGATGGTGGCCGCGGCAATCGGTTCGAAGCGGATGCCCAGCTGCGGGAGCACGAAGAAGATCCACAGCAACTGGATCACCAGCGAGGTACCGCGGAAGAACTCGACGACCACGCGGGCGAAGCCCCGCACGGCGACCAATCGGGACAGCGACATCAACCCGAAGACGAACGAGAGCACCAGCGCCGCAAGGGCGCCCAGCACCGTGTAGAGCAATGTCACGCCGATGCCGGTGAGGAAGAACGGCGCGGTCTCGACGAACTGTTCGGTCATGACATCAGCCTTGGCAGAGCTGTTCGGCGGTCAGTTCCGGGTCCGGACGTTCGGCCTCGGTGAACCCGTACGGTTCCACGAGTTCGAGCCACTTGTCACTCCTGATCAGTTCGGCCAGTTGGGCATTGAACGCCTCGCGCAGCGCGACGTCACGCTGGCGGAACACCGCAGCCCCGGCGTTGACCTGTTCCTTGCCGTCGATGACGGGAACGAAGGCCTCGCCGACCTGCAGGCTGCTGTCGCCGCCGGCCAGCGCGCGCAGCGAAATACTGGTCAGCGCAAAGGCGTCCGCGCGGCCCGACTTGACCGCGTCCAGGCCGGCCTGCTGATCGGCGACGAGTTGCAGCTGCCCGTCCGGCACCCCGGACCCGGTTGCCTGCCCGACCTCGGCCGCGCCGTTCATCACCGCCAGCCGGGCACCGGCGTCGATCACCGACTGATAGTCGGTCAGCCCCTTGGGATTACCTGCCGGGACCAGCAACGACGTCGTCGCGACGTAGACCGGGTTGCTGAACGCGGCCTGCTTGCACCGATCCGGGGTGATGAACATCCCGGCCGTCACCACGTCGACCCGTTCGGAGTTGAGGGCCTGGATCAGCGAGCCGAACTCGAACATCGTGGGATTGAGCGAAATTCCGCCGATCTGGTCGAAGATGTAACCCTGCACGGCCGGGGACTGCCCCACCAGATCGCCGCGGTCACGGTAGGCGTAGGGGCGCTCGTTGGCGAAGCCGACGTTGATGCTGCGGTCTTCCTTGACCCGTTCGAGGGTGTTCGTACCGCCCAGGGATTTCCCGGTACCCGGCTCGGTGAAGGTGCACCCACCGACCGCCAGAGCGATTGTTGCCGCCCCGGCCAATACCGACCGGAACCTCGCGCGACCACTGCGCGCACGTTGCGACTTCACGTTGCCTCTCGTTGCCTGAGCTCGAGCACATTTCGTTGGTAGCTGTCCCGACGTTATCGGACTTGATGGGGCCTCGGGGCGCCAATTGCCGGGTTCGGCGTGGCGGCCGGCTCGGCGCGCACCTCGCGCAGCAACACCCGCCAGCGTTGCGTTCCGGAGGTGCCGGGCGGGCCAGGTCGGCCCGTTACTCAGCATGCGAATATTGCTGAACGGGTGACGTGTGACGGCACAGTTAATTTGCCGAAACGGAACCGCCGGTACCGCACACTTTACTTGCGTGGGCAATAATGCGGCTTATGCTGCACAAATACGTTCCACTACTGCTAGTATCGGAACAGCTGCAACCACCTACGGGTTAACGGACACAGTCGGCAGCTGGGAACGAGGTCGTTAGCTATGACAACGGTTGAGCCGTCGTCACGGACAGACCTGCCCGACGTTGACATCGTCGTGGCGCTAGCTTCCCACCCGCCAGCAACGGCACCGATCAAGGTCATTCACTGCAGCCGATTGGGCATGCAGGCCAACCCGCCGGCCGCCCCGTGGCCGTTCAGGTGGTTTTTTCGCCGCTGATTCAGCGGTTGCGGAGTCGGCGGATGACCAGCGCGACGGTCAGCACACCCAGCCCCGCCAGCGAGATCGTCACCGCCGGCTTCTGCACGAACGCCAGGGCGCGCGCCTTGGCGTCCTCCGCGATCCGCTGCGGGTTCGCGCGAGCGGCCAGCGAGTCCACCGTCGCCGCCAACTGGTCGCGCGCCTGATCGATCTCCTTCATGATCTCTTCGGGATCCCGATCCGCCACGCTCATCCTCCATGTCCGGCAGTCCGACTCTTGCAGTACCTGCCGAATTACCCTAGATCAGCTGGCACCGTAATCCACCACCGGTGGACAGGAAGGAACAAAGTTGACCGCAACGGCTCGTCTCACAGCAGGTGACAAAGCACCGGCGTTCGCACTGCCCGACGCCGACGGCAAGCGGACCGAACAGACGGGTGTACCAGGTAGATCCGATCTGGATCTGGACCGCAAATAGCACGCACTGCGGAGTCTTAGCTGCTGAAGGGGTGGGATCGCATTAATCGCGTTGTGGAACGGAGACTGCGGCTGTGGCCCAATAAACAGACCCGCGCAGAAGCTGCGAGGTTGTTGACCGGCGGAATGGAACTGGGCGAAGTACTCGCGCGCTACCCAGACGAAGTGATCGCGGTCGACCGGGGCAAGCGCCGCGGGGCAGCCCGCAGAGCGATTTGGGCACACTACGCATTACTGCAAGAAACTGCCGGTGAACCGGACATCGACCCAGGAGACCGCACGGCCGTCGAGCGCGTAGTCCGTGACGAAGGCGCCGAGGTCGCGCGGTGCCGAACGGGTAGCCCATTGAAGATGTACGAAGACGCCATCCCAGACCTAAGACGCTGGCCTGACCTAGCGTGGTATCTCCGACAGGCACCGGCGAGTTGGCCGCGGTGAAACTGAACGACCAGGAAAGCAGCTCAGGGCGTTTCGGCCGCTGAGCGACCAATGCCGCAAGGCGACACAGGAAGGAACAACGTTGACCGCAACGGCTCGTCTCACAGCAGGTGACAAAGCACCCGAATTCGCACTGCCCGACGCCGACGGCAAGACGGTGAAACTCGCCGACTACCGCGGCCGCAAGGTGATCGTCTACTTCTACCCCGCCGCGTCGACGCCCGGCTGCACCAAGCAGGCCTGCGACTTCCGCGACAGCCTCGCCGAGCTCAACGACGCCGGCCTGGACGTCATCGGCATCTCGCCGGACAAGCCCGAGAAGCTCGCGAAGTTCCGCGACACCGAAGGGCTCACCTTCCCGCTGCTGTCCGACCCGGACAAGGAAGTGCTCACCGCGTGGGGCGCCTTCGGGGAGAAGAAGATGTACGGCAAGACTGTGCAGGGCGTCATCCGCTCGACGTTCGTCGTCGATGAAAAGGGCAACATCGAGGTGGCGCAGTACAACGTGAAGGCCACCGGTCACGTCGCTAAGCTGCGTCGCGACATCTCCGTCTGATCCTGCGCCGGAACAACAACCGAAGATTCAGCAGTCCATCGAGCACAAGATCTTTCACAACCGCCAAGCCAGCGGGCTCTCCATGGAGAATGAACTCTCGAACAAGGTGGCGGTCCCGCTGGCTGGCGTTCTCTTATGCGATCGTGCGAACCTGTCGAAAATTCACCGAAGATCATCGAAGCAACCGGACGTTGGTGTCCACGACGCAGACGCTGGCGCTGGCCGCGCCGCAACTAACTGCTGTGGGGAACTAGTTGTCGAACAACTGGGATATCTCGTTGCGCCTGTTGTCCATCTCGTTCTCGACGTACAACACGTTCACCAGAGCGAGAAGCAAAACCGCAACAGCGACCACGCGTACCCAGTTCGCGGCACCTAAGAAGAACGAGACGGCAAGGCCGGCTGCGACGAAGCCGACCCCGGTCCATAAGGGACCCGACCCGCTCATGAGGCTTACCGACTGCATCGACATCAGCAGACCGATACCGACCAGCAGACAGACACCCACCGCAACCGCGGTTTGCTTGCCCTTGCTGTTCTTCTCGGCCTCCGCAGACGGTTCACCGCGCCACGCGCTGCCGTCCCAGTAGATCTGCTTGTCTGGATTCGACGGGTCTGGATACCAACCAGGTGCCTGCGATGGTTGTGTCACAGCGGATTTCCCCCTCTGTCGCGATTGGTCAGAGGGTAGCAAGGAGCCCCGACATCCCGGCTGAACACAGTACAACGTGAAGGCCACCGGTCACGTCGCCAAGCTGCGTCGCGACATCTCCGTCTAGTCCGGCGCAAGGGCCGCCAGGAACAACGACTCGGCCATCGCGGCCTTCGCCAGCACCAACAGGTCCAGGCTCTCGTTGATGCTGTGCGCCTGGGTGCCCGGATCTTCGACGCCGGTCACCAGGATGGTCGCGGCCGGGTACGCCTCGGCGAACTCGGCGATGAACGGGATGGATCCGCCCATCCCCATGTCGACCGGGGCCGCCCCCCACGCCTGCGCGAAGGCGGTGCGGGCGGCCTCGTAGACCGGCCCGGTGGCGTCGATGGCATACGGCTGTCCCACGTCGCCGGGGGTCACGGTGACCTTCGCACCCCACGGTGCGTGCGTCTCGAGGTGGCGGCGCAGGGCATCCAGGTGCGCGGCGGCGTCGCCCCCGGGGGCCACCCGCAGGGACACCTTGGCCCGCGCCGACGGGATCAGCGTGTTGGAGGCCTTGGCGATCGGCGTGGTGTCGATGCCGATGACCGTGATGGCGGGCTTGGCCCAAAGCCGTTGCACCACAGAGCCGGTGCCGATCTCGGAGACGCCGTCGAGCAGACCGGTCTCGGCGCGCACCCAGTCCGGCCCGCGGTCCACGTCGGCCGCGGTGCCCTCGTGCAGACCCTCGACGGCCACGTTGCCGTCGTCATCGTGCAGGGTGGCGAGCAGGCGCACCAGGACCGTGATGGCATCGGGCACCACCCCGCCCCACAGCCCCGAGTGCAAACCGTGGTCGAGCGTCGCCACCTCGACCACGCAGTCGGCCAGACCGCGCAGCGACACCGTCAGCGCGGGGATCTCGGTGCTCCAGTTGTCGGAATCGGCAATGACAATCACGTCGGCGGCCAGGGCGTCGCGGTGCGCGGCCAGCAGGCGCCCGAGCGACGGGGACCCGGACTCCTCCTCCCCCTCGACGAACACCGTGACCCCGACCGGCAACGCGTTGCCGCCGGCGCTCAGTGCCCGCAGGGCCGCCAAATGGGTTGCGATACCGGCCTTGTCGTCGGCGGTGCCGCGGCCGTAGAGTCGGCCGTTGCGCTCGGTGGGCTCGAACGGCGGCGAGTGCCACTGCGCGACGTCGCCCTCGGGTTGCACGTCGTGATGGGCGTAGAGCAGCACCGTCGGCGCGCCGGGCGGCGCGGGATGGCGGGCGATCACCGCCGGGGCGCCGCCCTCGCTGACGATCTGGACGTCGGGGAAGCCGACGCCGGTGAACAGGTCCGCGACGGCACGCGCGCTGCGGTGCACCTCGTCGCGGCGCTCCGGGTCGGCCCAGACCGACTGGATGCGCACCAGGTCCTCGAGATCGGCGCGCACCGACGGCAGCACCTCACGGACGCGGGCTTCGAGATCGCTCATGCGGCCAGATTAGTGCGGGGCTCCTGGCTGCGCGAACGTGCGCAGAACCGGAAAATCACCCGGCGTGTTGCCCGCGGACACGCACGCTCGCGCTGAATTGGGCCCAGCACGCTCGCGCGGGACAGGGTCAGGATTCGAGGATGGCGACCGCGGCCGCCGTGTCGGCCTCGTGGGTCAGCGACACGTGGATGGTCACCTCGGCCAGGTGCTTGGCGATCTCGCCGGTGAGCCGCACCTTGGGCCGACCCCACATGTCGGTGACCACCTCGATGTCGCGGTGGATCGCCTCGGGCAGCACCGGCCGCTGCGCGAAGCGCGAACTCGACCACGCCTTGATGACCGCCTCTTTCGCCGCCCAGCGGGCCGCCAGGTGCCGCGCCGCCACCGAACTCTTGTCGGCGGCGTCGCGGCGCTCCCCCGGGGTGAAGGTCTCGGCGAAGACCGTCCCGGGCTGGTCGACCTGCTCGGCAAACTCCGGGATGGACACCAGGTCGATCCCCACTCCGACTATCGCCACGGCGTGAACCCTAACGGAACCGTCCCGTCGATGGACACTGAGCCGATCACCGGATGTAGACGTCGCCGTCGCCGAGGCGCGCCGCCGCATTCAGCAGCATGGCCGCTTCCTGCTTCTTCTCCGGTGCGTCGTGGTCGAAGCGACGGTCGGCGGGCCGCTCGTACATCGGCCGGCCGCCGGCGATCGCCGAGGCCAACCGGTGCTGACCGGCCAGCACGCGCTCCTGCGCCCGGGCGACGTAATCGTCGCGCTGCGCGGGATCGAGTGCGGCCAGGAACGCCTGCGGATGCACCAGCGCCACCAGACCCGACACGTGACCGAAGCCCAGGCTGGTCACCAGACCGGCCTTCAGCGGGAACTTGTCGCCCAGCCGCAGGGTGTCGCGCACCCAGACGAAGTGACCGGAGCCGGCCAGCTCGTCGTCGACGCAGTCCAGGCTGCGGTTCGGCGGGATCACGCCGTCGCGCAGGATCTGGCACAGGCCCATCAGCTGGAACACCGCGGCACCGCCCTTGGCGTGGCCGGTCAGCGTCTTCTGGCTGACGATGAACAGCGGCGCGCCCTCCGAGCGGCCCATCGAGTCGGCCAGCCGCTCGTGCAGCTCGGTCTCGTTGGGATCGTTGGCCAGCGTCGAGGTGTCGTGCTTGGAGATCACCGCGATGTCGTCGGCGCCGACGCCCAGCTTGGCCAGCGAGCGGGCCAGCTGCGAATCCTTGCCGCCGCGCCCGGCGCCCAGCGCGCCGAGCCCCGGAGCCGGGATCGAGGTGTGCACACCGTCGGCGAAGCTCTGCGCGTAGCCGACGACCGCCAGCACCGGCAGCCCCATCTTGGCGGCCAGGTCGCCCCGGGCCAACAGGATGGTGCCGCCGCCTTGGGCCTCGAGGAACCCGAGACGACGACGGTCGTTGGCGCGGGAGAACTTCGAGTCGCTGATGCCCTTGGCGCGCATCATCTCGGTGTCGGCGGTGGCCGCCATGTCACCGAAACCGATGATCGCTTCCAGCGTCAGGTCGTCGAAACCGCCGGCGACCACCAGATCGGCCTTGCCGAGGCGGATCTTGTCGACGCCCTCCTCGACCGAGACCGCCGCGGTGGCGCACGCGCCGACCGGATGGATCATCGCGCCGTAACCACCGACGTAGCTCTGCATCACATGCGCGGCAACGACGTTGGGCAGGACTTCCTGCAGGATGTCGTTCGGCTTGGAGCGGCCCAGCAGGTTGCCGTGGTACATGGTCTGCATCGAGGTCATGCCGCCCATGCCGGTGCCCTGCGTGCTGGCCACCAGGCTCGGGTGCACCCAGCGCATCAGCTCGGTCGGCGTGAAGCCCGACGACAGGAACGCGTCGACGGTCGCGACGATGTTCCACAGCGCCACCCGGTCGATCGAGTTGGCCATGTCCTGGCTGACGCCCCACACTGTGGGATCGAACCCGGTCGGGATCTGCGCCCCCACCGTCCGCGACAGCTTGGTCTTGCGCGGAACCCGAATCTCGGTGCCCGCCTTGCGGATCACCTCCCAGTCGGAGCTGTCCGGGACCGGGCGGGCGACCGTGTGCTCGGGGTCGTAGGAGACGAACGCCCGGGCGTCGGCCTCGCTCGAGACCACGAACGAGAAGTCGCGGTCCAGGAACACGCTGACCAACAGCGGCGAGGCGTGATCGGGATCGATCGCACCGTCGTCGACGAATTCGCGGATGCCGCAACGCTCGACCACGGTGTCGTGGTAGCGCTCGACCAGTTCGGCCTCCGGCACCAACTCACCGGAGTCGGCGTCGTACCAACCCGGGGTCGGGTCGTCCTCCCACTTGATCAGGCCGGTGGTCCAGGCCAGCTCGAGCACGCCCGCGGCGGACAGCTCGTTGTCGACCTCCATCTCGAAGCGGGTGCGCGACGAGCCGTACGGGCCCAGTTCCGCACCGCCGACGATGACCACCAGATCGGCCGGGTCGACGTCCAGGTCGTCCCACGCCGGCGCCGGGGCCGGGCTGTACCCGCGCGGCGGCGAGGGCAGCGCGGCGATGGTGCCGTCGAGGTCCTCGTCCTCGGTCTCCGCGGATTCGGCCGACATCTCCTCGCGGGCCTTGGCGGCCAGCGCACCCATGTCGAGCTCCACCTCGGCCAGTCCACCGGTCAGGTCGGCCTTGATGGGCTCGGCGGCCGCGGCCACCTTCGACTCCGGGGAGCACAGTTGCAGCAGCATGGCCGCCATCTCCGCGCTGGTGTAGGTGGTCACGCCGGCCTCTTCGACCGCGTCGACGATGACGTCGTTGTGACCCATCAGGCCGGTGCCCTTGGTCCAGCCGATCAGCGCGTGCGCCAGCGTGACCCGCTCGGCCCACGAACTCTCGGCCTTCCAGCGGTTGACCAGCGCGTCCAGCGCGGACTTCGCCTCGCCGTAGGCCCCGTCACCACCGAAGGTGCCGCGGTTGGGCGAACCGGGCAGCACCACGTGCAGGCGGGAGGCGATATCGCGCTCGGCGCCGATCGTGGACAGCCCCGCGATGAGCCGCTCGACGGCCCACAGCAGCACCTTCATCTCCATCTCGGCGCGGGACCCGACCTCCGACAGATCCCCGCCCACGCGCGGCGCGGCGAACGGGAACAGCAGCGTCGGGGTCTGCGCGTCCTTGAGGTGAATCGATTGCGGCCCAAGGTTTTCGCTCTGCTCGGTCCCCACCCACTCGACCAGCGCGTCGATGTCGGCGTAGGAGGCCATGTTCGCCGGGACCACCCACAGGGTGGCGCCGAAGCGGGCGTTCTCCCGGTAGAGGTCCTTGTAGAACGCCAACCGCGCATCGTCGAGGCGCGAGGTGGTGGCGACGACGGTCGCACCGCCCTCGAGCAACTGACCGACCACCGCGGAGGCGATCGAACCCTTCGACGCGCCCGTCACCACGGCGACCTCGTCGGAATACCGACCGGTGCCGGGGTTCTCGGCGCCCGCGGCGATCCGGCCGAACAGCGAGGCGTGCACGTTGCGGCCCGCGGCCAGCGCCTTGCCCTGCCACCAATTGGCTTGCGTGGCAACGACATGCCCGGCGCCCTCGAACCGCTCCGACAGGCGCGGCCAGTCGCCGTCGATCTCGTTCTCTTCGGCCAGCCACAGCTTGACCAGGTCCTCGCGCGCACTGGCCCACCGGTCGTCGAGCACAACGGCCTTGCGGCCGTCGAACGCCGGAGACACCAGACGCGGCCAGTCCGAACCGAGTTCGGCCGACACCAGGTCGACGAGTTCGGCGTCGGTGGCCTGCTCGGGCGCGGTGACCGGGCTGTCGAGACCCAGCTGGCTGAGCACCTGACGGGCGGCCGTGGCCAACACGCCGTCCGGGCCGGTGACCTGCTCGGCGAACTCGCCGAGCGCCGCGGAGTCCACGACCCCGCCGGCGGCACCGCCGGCCGACGGCAGCGACACGGCGACACCCTTGCGGGCACCGACCGCGGCGACCGCGGCGTCGATGGCCTTGTCGACCGCGCCCGCATCCGCGAGCGCGCCCTCGTGCAGGCCGCCGAGGCCGCCGCCGCGCACGCTGGAACCCTCCCGGGTGCCCAGCGCGAGTTCGACGGTGGCGTGCTTGGCCCAGCCCGGGCCCAGCTCCCACACCTTCGAGACCCGCTCGGTGATGTAGGCCGGACGCTTGCCGGAGGGCCCGAGCACGGTGCGCAACTGGTCGTTGATCGCATCGGAGAGCACCGGACCGAACGGCTTGTAGGTCCGCGCCAGCTTGGTCACCTGCCCCTTGAGCGCACCCAGGTCCGCCTCGGCGGCACCGTCGATGGCGCCCAGGTTCAGCTCGGAGCCGAGGTCCACCAGCAGCTGATTACGGCGCGAGGAGGCACCGTCGGTGATCGACTCGATGGAGTCCAGCGCCTCGATCTGGTCGAGCCGCATCTTGGCCGACAGCGCGATGAGCGCCACCGTGGCGTCCGCGGCGTCGAACACGATGTCGTCGGGGCGCGGGCCACCGGCGGGAGCCGCCGGCGCGGCGGCCGGAGCCGGTGCCGCCTCGACGGCGGCCGGGGCCTCGGCGGCCGCGGTCTCGGCCGGCTCGGCCGGTTCCTCTTCGGGCTCGGGATCGGTGTCGTTGGCGAACAGCACCGCGGCGTCCCGCTCGGCGTTGAGCACCTCGACGGTGCTGTGCGCGTACTCCGGCAGCTTGAGCGTGTTGGTGGCCAGGCCCGCGACCGTCGGCGCGTTCTTCACGCCGATCTCGACGAACCGTTCCACCCCGAGGCCACCGGCGGCCTCCTCGATGAACAGCAGGTCCTGCGTCTCGATCCAGCGCACCGGGCTGGCGAACTGCCAGGCCAGCAGCTCGATGACGATCTTGCGGCACAACTCGACCGGCTTCTCGTTACGCCAGGTGTCGTAGTCGGCCAGGATCTCGTCGAGGGGCTCGGCCGGGACCAGATCGCGGATCTCCTGGATGAAGTCGCGGTCCAGGGTGAACGGCCGCGGCACCAGGTTCGGGATGTAACGGCCGACCACCAGCTCCGGATCGCGGTCGCGCGGGAGCACCCGCTCGAGGCTGCGCCGGAAGTCGTCGACGCCCACCCGCAGCACGCTGGAGTGGAACGGCACGTCGATGCCGGGCACCAGGATGAACGAACGCTTGCCGCCGGAGATCTCGCGGCGACGCTCGACCTCTTCCTCCAGGGCCTCCAGACCGCGCACGGTGCCGGCGATCGCGTACTGGGCACCGCGCAGGTTGTAGTTCACGATCTGCAGGAATTCGCCGGTGCGCTCGGAGATCTCGGCGACGAAATCCTTGACGTCATCGTCGTCGAGGTCGATCTGGCTGGGCCGGATCGCCGCCAGGCGGTAGTTGGACCGCCCGCGCTCGTCCCGCGGCACGATGTCGTGCATCTTGGAACCGCGGTGGAACACCGCCTCCAACAGGCCTTCGAGCTCGATGACGCCCGACACGCAGGCCAGCGCGGTGTACTCACCGACGGAGTGACCGCAGGCGATCGCCCCCTCGACGAACGCGCCCTGCTCCCGCATCTCGGCCACCTGGGCGGCAGCCGTGGTGGCCATCGCGACCTGGGTGAACTGGGTCAGGTACAGCACACCCTCGGGGTGCTCGTAGTGCACACCGGAGGCGATCAACGAGGTCGGGTTGTCCCGGACCACGTGCAGCACCGAGAAGCCCAGGGTTTCGCGGGTGAACTTGTCGGCGCGGTCCCACACCTTGCGCGCGGCCTTGGAGCGGGCGCGCACCTCCATGCCCATGCCCTTGGACTGGATGCCCTGGCCCGGGAAGGCGTAGACGGTCTTGGGCGCCGTCAGGCGCGCGGTGGCCGCCATCTTCAGGTCCGAGCCGACCCGCGCGGAGATCTCGAGCACCTCGGCGCCCAGGTCGACGCCGACGCGGTCGACGCGGAACTCGACCTCGTCGCCCGGCAGCACCATGCCCAGGAAACGTGCGGTCCAGCCGAGCAGCTTGGCCGGCGGGACGGGCGTGCCGTCGGTGGCGGTCACCACGTGCTGCGCGGCGGCCGAGAGCCACATGCCGTGCACGATGGGCGATTCCAGGCCGGCCAGCAGCGCCGCGGCCTGATCGGTGTGGATCGGGTTGTGGTCACCGGAGACCACGGCGAAGGGCCGCATGTCGACCGGCGCGGTGATGGTGATGTCGCGGCGACGACGACGCGGGGTGTCGGTGGCGTTGGAGGACACCGCTCCCCCGGCGCGCACCGGGTCGGCCAACTCGGCAGCGCCGGTGCGGCCGCGGATCGCGAAGCGCTCCTCGAGGGCGGCCAGCACCGCACCGGAGGCGTCGGAGACGTTGACGGTGACCGGCACCACGCGGCCGACCTCGGTGTCATAGGCCGCCGAAGCCGTTGCGGTGACGGTCAATTCGGTCCGCTCGGTGGGCAGCGCGCGCACCATCTGTGCGGCGTGGTCGAGGTGCACCAGGCTCAGCAGGCCCTCGACCACCGGGAAGCCGGAGTCGGTGAGCGCCGAACCGATGGCGGCGAAGACCGCGGGCCAGCAGCGTCCGACCAGGGCGTCGGGGACCACCGTCAGCGTCGGGGCCAGCGGGGCTCCAAACGTCGCGGTGACGCCGGTGTGATCGGCGACGCGCTCGGGATCCCAGTCGACAGTGACCGTGGTGGTGGCCCGTCCGTCGGTGACCCGCACCGGCGGCAGCGCGTCGGGGCCGTCGACGCCGGCCGCGATGGCCAGCACGGAACGCATTGCGGTCGAGGCGTCCTCGACCGAGACCACCGGTGCGCCACCGTCGACGGTGGTGGCCGGCAGGCTGAACTTGATCTCGATCCAGGTGCCCGACAGCGGCAGGCTCAGCACGACCTGCTCGCCGACGACCTCGAGGCGGGCGCCGGTGGCGTGGTTGGTGGCGCTGCCGGTCTCGTGCACCTGCCAGTCTGCCGGCGGGGCGATCCGGTGCACCGGGTTGGTCGCGATGCGACCGGCCCACAGCACGTCGGGGGCGTCCAGCACCAGGGCCAGCGGTCCGGTGACGTCGGCCAGCCGCGCGATCACCGGGGTGGGCTCGGCACCGGCGGCGAGCACGCCGTCGACGGCGGCCTGCTCGAAGCGGTCCAGCAGTTCACCCACCGGCTCGTCGACCCGGGTGATGCCCGCGACGGCCGCGGTGCCCGGGATGATGCAGACCTGATCGGCCGGGTAGCGCGCGTCGTGCGCCTGCCACAGCGAGTCACTGCGCCACCAGCGGCGCACGTCCTTGTCGATGACGGGAACGAAGTTGACCGGCTTGCCGAGGGTCTTGCACAGCTGTACGAAGAACGGCACGTCGGCGGGGTGCAGCCGGACGGTGGCTGCATCCGGGTAGGCGGCCAGCAGCTCGGCGATGGCCAGCTGCGGATCTTCCAGCAGTGCCTCGCCGGCTTCGGTTGCGCCGTACAGGGTTTCGATGGGGCCGTAGTCGGCGGCGTTGAGCCGCGCCTCCACGCGCTGCAGCATCTCCTGGAACCGGTCGCGCCAGGTGATGTCGAGCCACGGCGAGTCGGGCCGCTTGGAGTCGGCGGTGGAGCTGCCGTCGCCGATGGCCAGCTCGACGTAGCGGCGCAGCCACTGCTCGTAGGTCATCTCGGCGACATCGCCGAAGTACGGCTTGGCCGTGTTGGCCATCGCGGCGATGATCTCGTCGCGGCGCTCAGCGACCGCGTCGGCGTCACCGGCCACCTCGTCGAGCAGGCGTCCGCAGCGCGAGGCGGTGTTGTCGATCTCGTGGATGTCGGCGCCGAGCTGGCTGCGGCCGGAAGCCATGCCGCCCTGCGCTTTTCCGGCACCAACCCAGTGCTCGGTGCCGTTGGTGTCGACCAGCATCTGCTTGACCTGCGGGCTGGTGGTGGCCTCCAGGGTGGCCATCGCGGCGGTGCCGACCAGGATGCCGTCGACCGGCATCAGCGGGAAGCCGTAGGCCTCCGACCAACGGCCGGACAGGTACTCGGCCGCGCGCTCGGGCGTGCCGATGCCACCGCCGACGCAGACGGTGATGTTCGAGCGGCCACGCAGCTCGGAGTAGGTGGCCAGCAGCAGGTCGTCGAGGTCTTCCCAGGAGTGGTGGCCACCGGCGCGGCCGCCCTCGACGTGGGCGATGACCGGCTTGGTCGGCACCTCCGCGGCGATCCGGATGACCGCGCGGATCTGCTCGACGGTGCCCGGCTTGAACGCCACGTGGCTGATGCCCAGGTCGTTGAGTTCACCGATGAGCTCGACGGCCTCCTCGAGTTCGGGGATGCCGGCGGTGACGATCAGACCGTCGATCGGCGCCCCGGACTGACGGGCCTTCTGCACCAAGCGCTTTCCGCCCACCTGCAGCTTCCACAGGTACGGGTCGAGGAACAGCGAGTTGAACTGGACGGCGCGGCCCGGCTCGAGCAGCTCGGTGAGCTCCTCGATGCGGTCGGCGAAGATCGGCTCGGTGACCTGACCGCCGCCGGCCAGCTCGGCCCAGTGCCCGGCGTTGGCCGCGGCGGCGACGATCTTGGCGTCGACGGTGGTCGGCGTCATGCCCGCCAGCAGGATCGGCGAACGGCCGGTGAGGCGGGTGAACTTCGTCGAGAGCTTGACCGAGCCGTCGGGCAGCGTCACGACCTGCGGGGCGTAGCTCGACCACGGCTTGGCCACCTCGGGGACCGCGCCGATGGTGAACAGGTTGCGCTGGCCGCCGCGGGTGGCCGCGGGCACGATGCCGATGCCCAGGCCGCGGATCACCGGGGCGGTCAGCCGGGTCAGGATGTCGCCGGGCCCCAGGTCCAGGATCCACCGGGCGCCGGCGTCGTTGAGGGTGTTGATCTCGTCGACCCAGTCGACCTGGTCGATCAGGATGGCCTTGGTCATCGCCTTGGCCAGTTCCACGTCGATGCCGATCGCCTCGGCCCAGCCGCCGACGATCTCGACGCCGTCGGACAGCCGCGGCGTGTGGAAGCCCACCTCGACCTGAACCGGGTCGAACACCGGCGCGAA
This sequence comes from Mycolicibacterium chitae, assembly GCF_900637205.1. Classification (NCBI taxonomy): domain Bacteria; kingdom Bacillati; phylum Actinomycetota; class Actinomycetes; order Mycobacteriales; family Mycobacteriaceae; genus Mycobacterium; species Mycolicibacterium chitae. The sequence continues at coordinate 1,505,367 of NZ_LR134355.1, read as the reverse complement.
CACCGCGCCGCCGCGGATCTTGTTCTTGCGCTCGGCCTCTTCCTTGTCGGCGATCTGCTGGCAGTACAGCTCGAAGCGGGACAGCTGCTCGGGGGTGCCGGTGATGGTCACCGAGCGGCGGCCGTTGCGGATCGACAGCACCGGGGGCAGCACGGTGCGCACGTCCTGGCTGAACTCCTCGAGCAACTCGTAGATGCGCTCGGGGTCGGCGTTGGTCACCGACACCATCGGCGGGCGATCGCCCAGCACCGCGATGCCACGGCGGCGGGCCACCAGGGTGCCGGCGGCACCGATCAGCTGCGCCAGCGCCAGCAACTCGACGTCGCGGGCCCCACCGGCCTTGAGCGCCTCGACGCCCAGCACGCCCTGGGAGTGTCCGGCCAGCGCCACCGGGGGCGTGGTGGCAAGGTCCAGGCCTTGACGCGCCAGCGCGCGCACGGCGGCGATCTGGGTCAGCAGGACGCCGGGGACCGAGACCGCGGCCGAGGTCAGCTGCTTGTCGCTGGGAACGGGCTCCTCGGCGGCCAGCGCGCGCACCCAGCGCAGCGGCTCGAAGCCGATGGGCCGCACGACGACGAGTTCGCGGGCGACCGGCTCGAGCAGCAGTTCGGCTTCGCCGGCCAGCGTGGCGAGGTCGGATTCGATACCGGCCGAGGACACCAGTTCCTCGAGCGTCTCGAGCCAGGCGCTGCCCTGTCCCCCGAAGGCGACGGCGAAGGGCTCACCGGCGGACAGCCGGTCGACAAGGGCGTGGGTGGACGGTACGGGCCCGGCAGCGCTGCCATTGGGGGTGGTGGATCCACCGGCGTTCATGGCACGGTCGTGCTCGAAGATCGTCACCTTGTGTATCTCCCTGTCTCTGCTACGTCTTGTACTGCTCGTCGCGATGCGTCTCGGGTCTGTGGGTCCTCGCGCTGACCAGCGGAGGCCTGGCGACTCCTCGGTGAGTCCGCCTGCTGAACCGGCGCCGGTCCACCATTGGGCCGGCGTGGTGCGTCGATCGGCTTGAATCGGCCGTTCGCGTTGCACCGGCTGTACTAAGAGTGTCATAAGGCCGGACCCGGTTGACGTGCCGAAATTGGTTACTGACGAGTTCTACGGACGGGTAACCCAGGGTTGCGTAACGTGCCGCTGAACTGAGTGCGCCGCCCTGGAGGACAAACATCCTGCTGACGGGTGGTTACGGTCGAGTAGCTACAAGTTCGCAGATCACGGCACGATTGTTACCGAATCGTTATCTTCTATTTTCGGCCGCCGAAGCGCGCCGCAATGAGCGCCGTCGGACATTCGCCCGGATGCGATCTGCGTCACTTCTGCGCCCGGACGCTCCGAGAAGTTTGCTGGCAAATCTTACTGGTCGGTAATTTTCGGCGGTCCCATGGCCGTAGCGGGGTCTGCGGAGGTGATCGATGTCGACGCCGGCCCCGGCGACCTTGCGCTTGTCGATCTCGACCCACTGCAGGTGCGCGGCGGGGTGGCGACGATCCCGAGGCGGTGTCGGCAGAGGTCGCGCGCCTCGGAGCACCGTGTGGACGCGCCGAACATCCACTGCCCGCCGGGGCGCCGGCCCGAGCCGTAGCGAATGGATCCGGGTATCCCGCGGCCCTGGTGCCGGTGGCGGCGGATACCCCCGAAACCGCGTCGCCCCGCACCGCCCGGGCTGGCATGATCGAACGGGGCCACGCGGGCTCGGGGGTCGAGAAATCGGCGACGCCGGGAAAGGCAGAGGAACAGTGCGGCGCTGGATCGTGTGGTCCGTGGGGCTTCTGGCCTACATCGTCGCCGTGCTCGATCGCACCACCCTCGGGGTGTCCGGGCTCGACGCAGCCGACCGGTTCAACGCCAGCCCGGCGATCCTCTCGACGTTCGTGGTGCTGCAGATCGTCGTCTACGCCGGCGCCCAGATCCCGGCCGGGCTGCTGCTGGACCGCTTCGGCTCCCGGGCGATGATCGTCAGCGGCGGGCTGCTGATGGCCGCCGGACAGCTCACCCTGGCGTTCAGCGAATCGCTGCCCACCGCCATCGCCGCCCGGGCGGTGGTCGGCCTGGGCGACGCGTTCACCTTCATCTCGGTCCTGCGGCTGGTCCCCTACTGGTTCTCCGAGCGGCAGATCCCGATGGTCACGCAGTTGACCGGCATCTGCGGACAGCTCGGACAGGTCCTGTCGGCGCTGCCCTTCCTGGCGCTGCTCGGGGCCGCCGGCTGGAGTACGGCCTACCTGTCGGCGGCGGCCTTCGGGGTACTGGTGGTGGTGCTGACCATCGTGGTGGTCCGCGATACGCCGCGCGGGCGCGCCCAGGTGGTGCGCAGCGCCGACCTGGCCGAGACGTTCGGCAGCCTCAAGACGGTCTGGCTGCGCCCGGGCACCCGGCTCGGCTTCTTCACGCACATGGGCTGCCAGTTCTCCATCACCGTGTTCGCGCTGATGTGGGGCATTCCGTATCTGACCGAGGCGCAGGGACTTTCCCGCGGGACCGCCGGCGCGTTGCTGACGGTGTCGGTGGCCGCGGCCATCGCCGCGGGGATCCTGATCGGCATCATCACGGCCCGCAATCCGCACCGCCGATCGTGGCTGGTGCTCGGCATCATGGCCAGCAACGCCGCCATCTGGGCCGTGGTGCTCGCGCTGCCCGGGCCCGCCCCGCTGTGGTTGCTGGTGGTGTTGATCATCGTGATCTCCATCGGTGGGCCGGGTTCGATGGTCGGCTTCGACCATGCGCGGACGTTCAATCCGAGCCGGACCCTGGGCACCGCGACCGGCATCATCAACATGGGCGGGTTCATCGCCTCGCTGCTCGTCATGCAGGCGATGGGCATGATCATCGACGCCGCTGGGGGCTACTCGTTCGACGCGTTCCGCTACGCCTGGGCGGCGCAGTACGTCATCTGGATCCTCGCGGCCGTCGCCATCCTCATCGCGCGCCGCAAGGCCCGCCGCACCATCGGCGACATCGACGAGAGCAAGTACCTGCTGGAGTTCTTCGACGACCGCCGCGAGTGATTTCGGTGCGCTGGGTTGCGGTGTGCGCAACCGAGCGCACCGAAATCGCCCCTCGCGCCGGGGCATTGGCGGTTACGCTGCCGTCTGTGACGGTCCCCCACACCACCGCCGGACGCCGCGGGCTCACCCAACGGCCGGCCGCCCTGGCGCTTGCCGCCGGTCTGCTCGCCGTTCCCGGAATCCCGATGCTGGCCAATGCCGCGTTGCCCGAACCCCCTTGGCAGGACGCCCAGGCCGAGGATCAGCTCGACATCGCGACCGAGGACGGCCACCGGCTGGCAGTCGTGGCGCCCGACGGCTGGGTGGCGCGCGACCTCGGCGACGGCGCGGTGCTGCAAGGCGAGGACGCCACCGTGCTGATCCAGGTCTTCGATCTCGACGGCCGCGACCCCGATGCGGTGGCGCAGCGGCTGATTCGGCTCAACCGGGTGCAGGGCATCAGCTCCGCACTCGACGGCGGCCGGGTCGAATCCACCGACGGCACGCTGACGGGCACCACCTGCCTGGCGGTCACCGCCGCGGCCGCCGGCAGCTGCGCGTTCCTCGCCGACGAGGACATGATCGTGTCCGTGGTCGCGCTCGGCCCCTCCGCCCCACCGATCGCCGACGTCGTCGGCCCGATGACGAGGACCGCGCCGTGACCGCCACCCTTGCCGACGACACCATCCCCGCCACCGACCGGCCCGTGGTCTACCGGCCGCAGTCCGCGGTGTTCTGGCTGCTGATCGCGGCCCTGGGCCTCGGGATCCTCGGGCTGCTGGGCGAATTCGGGCCGGCGATCAGCGAGACCCTGAACACCCAGTTGGCGCTGGCGCCGATCTGGCTGGGATTCATCGTCTTCCTGCTGTGGCTGATGTTCAAGTTCGACCCGTACCGCAGCGTGCGCCCCTACCCGCAGGGCCTGGTGGCCGGCGCCGCGCTGGGCGCGACCACCGCGGTGGTGATGGCGATGCACGGCAACGGTGCCCTGCAGCAGTTGTGGGCGCGCGTCCTGGACCCCGACACGGTGGCCGCCTGGGGTCCGGCGCTCAGCGCCCCCTTCGTCGAGGAAGCCGCAAAGGGGCTGTGCGCCACCGTAATCCTGGTGCTGTGCGCCGCGACCTACAACCGCATCGCCCACGCGTTGATGCTGGGGATGTTCGTCGGCTTCGGCTTCGACATCAGCGAGGACCTCACCTACGCGACCCGCTCGGCGATCTACAGCCTGGACTCCGACCTCGCCGGGGCCGGTGTCAACCTCGTTGCCCGCATCCTGACGGCCATCCCCGCGCACTGGTCCTACACCGGGTTGTTCACCGTCGGCGTGCTGGTGCTCCTGCCGTCGTTCGCCGGGCGCGACCGCTGGTCCCCCGCCCGACGCCTCGGCGTCGCGGCCGCCCTGATGTTCAGCGCCGTGTTCATGCATTTCGTCTGGGATGCGCCGGTGCCGGAGAACATCCTGACCAAGTTCGCCATCAACCTCGTCATCTTCTTCACCGCGGCGCTGCTGCTGATCCGCGACGAACGCGACCGGGTGCGCGGCCGGATCGCCGCGGGCCGCGACGTCGATCCGCTGCGCGGCGTCGACGACGAGGTCCTGGACTCGCTCGGCAGCTGGCGCGACCGGCGCCGGTTCCTCCGGCAGGCGCGCCGCGCCGGCGGCCGGAAGGCCAAAAAGGCCGCCCGGCAACGTCAACGCGACGCTCTGGACCTGCTCAACCGGTGATTTCGGTGCGCTGGGTTGCGTTCCGCGCAACCCAGCGCACCGAAATCACACCTCGATGGGCGGGTGCAGGCGCTCCATCGTGTACTGGCGGTTGCGCCGGGCCGCCCAGGCGCTCGCCGCCAGCGACGCGGCGAGCACCCCGGCCAGCACCGCGATCGCGATCCACAGCCGGGAGTCGATGCCGCCGACGGTCAACTGCCGTAACCCGTTGACCGCATACGTCATCGGGTCAAAGGGGTGGATGATCTGGAAGGGTTTGGCCGTCGTCTCCACCGGATAGATGCCCCCGGCCGAGACCAGCTGGAACATCAGGAACGCCAGCGTCACCACTCGGCCGACGGCCACCCCGAACACCGCGTTGAACGCCTGGATGAGCGCCAGGAACGTCGCGGCCACCAGGATCAGGAACGCCACCGTGGCCACCGGGTGGACGGCTTTCAGTCCCACCCCGAAGTGCACGACGGCATACATCACGAGCACCTGGCAGACGGCGATCAGGATCGCCGGCCAGTACGACGCGAGGACCACCCGCAGCGCGCCCAGGCCGTTGACGATCGGCCGGGACTGCAACGGCGTCAGCAACATCCAGATGATCAGGGCGCCGATGAACAACGCCAGCGGCAGGAAGAACGGCGCGAACCCGGTGCCGAAGGTGGCGGCCTGGTTCTTGGTCACCAGGTCCAGGCCGACGGGGGCGGCCAGGGTGCGGGCCACGTCGGTGCGTTCCTGCGGGGTCCAGGACGGCACCTGGGTGGAGCCCTCCCGCAGCTTGCTGGACAGTTCCTGGCTGCCGTCGGCGAGGCGTTCGGTGCCGGCGGCGAGTTCGACCGCGCCGCCGGCCAACTCGCTGCCGCCGTCGCTGAGCTGCACCAGCCCGGCGGCCAGCCGCTGGGCGCCGTCGTCGAGCTGGTCGACGCCGTCGCGCAGCTTGACGACGTCGGCGCGCAGACCGCCGTTGAGTGCGTTGGTCAGGAACACCCGCAGTTTGCTGTTGGGGTCGGCCAGGTCGTTCTCCAGCTGGGTCGCGCTGTCGCGCAGGTGGATCAGGCCCTCGTCGGTGGTCGGGTCGATGCCGCGCGCGTCGAGCAGCCGCTGCGCGCCGGCCAGGAAACCGCCGAGGTCGCGCAGCGCCGGGTCGGGGTTGGACCGCAGGAACCCGACGGCCTGATCGACGATCGACGCGGCGTGCGCGGTGTCGATGTGCAGCGCGGCGATGCGGTCGGTGGTGGAGCGCACCGCGCCGCTGAGGTGCTGCGCGGCCCGGCCCACCTCGTCGGGGTCCAGCCCCAGATCGCCGACCTGGTCGAGCACCTCGATCAACGGGTCGATGGCGGAGTCCACGGCGGTGGACAGCTGGCGGGTGCCGGCGGCCAACTGCGCCGAGCCGTCCTTGGCGGTCACCAACCCGGCCGCCAGAGTGCCCGCGCCCGTGGCCAACTGGTGGGCGCCGTCGTTGGCGGTCGTCATGCCGGCGTTGAGCTGGTCGGCGCCGTCGGCGGCCTGGCGCAGACCGGCGCCCGCATCGGTCAGGCCGGTCAGCACGGTGCCCACGGTGCGTTCCCCGACGCTGGCGTTGACCTGGTTGATCACCTCGCGCGCCGCGTTCTGCCCGATGATGGAGCCCAGGTAGTTGTTGGCGTCGTTGAAGGTGAACTGGATCTTGGCCTGCTGGGGATCACCGCCGGACGGCGAGGCGATGGCGGCGCTGAAGTCCTCGGGCAGGGTCACCGAGAAGTAGTACTTGCCGGCGGCCAACCCCGCGGCGGCCTCGTCGGCCGAGACCGGGTGCAGATCAAGTTGTTTGGAGTCGATCAGCGCCTGGGCCACCTGGTCGCCGGCGCGCATCGGTTGACCATCGGCGACCGTGCCGGCGTCGGCGTTGACCAGGGCCACGGGCACCTTGTCGACCTCGCCGAACGGATTCCAGAACGCCCACAGGTACATCGCGCCGTACAGCAGCGGCATCACGATGACGGTGACCAGCGCGATGCGCGGCAGCAGGCCGCGGGAGTACCGCTTGAGGTCGGTGCCGAGCGACATTCCGGCGAGCATGTCTACTGTCCATCCTTCTGCTGGCGGGCCAGTTCGGCCCGGGCGGTGTTGGCCACCGGCAGTTGCGCACGCACCTCGTGGCCGGTGACGCCGTTGACGGTCGCGGTGACCACGGTCTGCTCAGCGCCGAGCGCGATCAGCCGCTGCACCAACAGGTCTCGGTTGTGATCGCTGGTCACGTAGTCGAGGTTGCCGACCACCAGCAGCGGCGGGCGCGCGGTGTTGGCCAGCGCGATGCGCAGCAGCAGCCGGTCGAGCTCGGTGAGCTCCTCGACGTATTCGTGCAGCGGGGGCAGCGGCAACTCGCCGAACACCGGGGCGCACACCGCGCGCAGGTCCGCTTCGTCGGCGCGCCGGACCAGCTGGTACCACCGCGCATTCCAGCGCAGCGTCTCGGTGATCACATCGCGCACCGTGACCGACTCGGCGACCGAGTCGAGTTCGTCGATGCCGGCCAGCGCCGCGATCGCGAAGATATCCTTGGCGCGTCGGCGCCCGAACACGGTCAGCTCCCCGGTGTCGGGGGCCATCCGCCCGGCCAACGTCATCAGCAGTGCCGTGCGGCCGGAACCGGCCGGGCACACCAGCACGGTCACGCCGCCGGCGTCGATCTCCAGATCGATCGGTCCGTAGACCGGCCCCCACGGGCCGGCCATCGTGAGACCTCTTGCGCGGAGGGCGGGGGCGGGTGGGTCCTGCGGTACATCGGTCACGGGACCATCTCATCATGGCGCCGGTCGGCGCTCAGCATGATGAGCATCGCCACGTGCAGCGAGGTCCGCGACTCGGCGTCCTCGAGGTCCACGCCGAGCAGCCGTTGCAGCGCCGCCAGCCGCGAGTACAGCGTGGGCCGCGACAGGTGCAGCTTCTTGGCCAGTTCGGTCTTGTTGCCGCCGACCTCCACGAACGCCCGCAGCAGGTCGAACATCGCGGGCCCGTTCTTGGCGCGGTCGGCCAGCACGGCGCGTAGCTCGGTCTCGGCGAAGGCCTGCACCCGCGGGTCGGAGCGGATCAGCCCGACCAGACCGCGCAGCCGCACGTCGGCGACGCGGTGAAACGACCGCGTCGAGGCCGGCATGGCCGCGGCCACCTCCGCGACGTGCGCCGAGATGGCCAGCCCGCCGGCCGTATCCACCAGCCGGGGCGACTCGGGGCCCACGCCGATCGAGCATCCCCGCACCCCGTCGAGGCGGACGACGCCGCGGCGCATCGCCGCGCACAACTCACCGATCACGTCGCCGGCCCCGCCCGGGCGCAGCGCCAGCAGTAGGTCGATCTGACCGTCCTCGCGGCCGGCGGCCAGCGCCGAATGCCCGCCGGCGCGCACCGCGTGCAGCACCGCGTCGACCGCGCGGGCGCGGCGCTGCTGCACCGCGACCTGATCGGGTACCGCGCTCTCGACCAGGCGCACCGTCACCGGCAGGTAGGTCAACGCCGGCTGCAGGCCCAGCGCGTGGGCGCGGGAGGTCGCGTCGGCCTCGTCGCGGACCCGGCCGCGGCGCAGTTCGTCGACCAGGCCGCTGTGCGCGCGCAGTTCCAGCGACACCCGGTCCTGTTCGATCATCCGGCCCAGGGCCAACGCCTGCGCGGCGCGTTCCAGGGTGATCACGGACTGACCGCCGGCGTTGCCGTCGTCCTCGAGGGTGGGCGCGACGAGTCGCCCCCACTCCTGGCGGTACGGGCCCACCGGGCGCATCAGCCAGCGCCGGCCGGCGTGACCGGCCAGCCGGGAACGCCGCTCCCAGTCGGCCAGCAGCGCGGCGGTCGGCAGGCCGTGCCCGGCGAACGCGATGACCTGGCGGTTGAGGTCCTCTAGCACGACGGGGGCCTGCAGGAGTTCGGCGGCGACCGTGACGATCTCCTCGAGCGCGGGCCGGTGCATGCTGAGGTTGGTGAACGTCTCGTGCACGCGACGGGCGTGGTCGACCTCCGCGTACTGCTCGGTGACGATGCGCCGGTGCACCTGTTCGGTGACCTCGACGAACCTGATCCGCCGGTGCAGCACGACGACGGGCAGCGGCAGCCCGGCGGCCGCCCGCAACACCGAGGTGGGCAGTTCGGGCAGATGCGGGCCCAGTTCGATGACCACCCCGGCCGCGCCCGCCGCGGCCAGGCCGGGCAGATAGGCGTCGCGGGCGGCGGCATCGGTCAGCGCCAGACCGGTGGTGAGGACCAGTTCGCCACCCTCGAGCAGGTTGGAGAGGTCGGCGAGTTCGCTGACGTGCACCCAACGCACCGGCCGGTCCAGCGGCCCGTCGCTGACGACCTCGGGCTCGCCGGCCCGCAGGACGGGCAGGGCGAGCACCTCGGCGACGGTCGGCTCCATTGACATACTGTAAAGCAGCCGCCACGAACCGTTACGGAACGTCGGAGCTCAAACCCCGGTTCCCGCCGCAGACTCGGGGGCATGACGAGCATCCAGACCATCGGACATTGGGCAGACGGCAAGAGCTTCACCGGCGACAGCGACCGCACCGCCCCGGTCACCAATCCCGCGACCGGCGTCGTGACCGGCGAGGTCGCCCTGGCCTCGGCCGAGGACGCCCGCACGGTTATCGAGGCCGCCGCCGCGGCCTTCCCGGCGTGGCGCGACATGTCGCTGGCCAAGCGCACGTCGATCCTGTTCAACTTCCGCGAGTTGCTCAACGCCCGCAAGGCCGAACTCGCCGAGATCATCACCGCCGAACACGGCAAGGTGCTCTCGGACGCGCTCGGCGAGGTGACGCGCGGTCAGGAGGTCGTCGAATTCGCCTGCGGCATCCCGCATCTGCTCAAGGGCAGCATGTCGGAGAACGCCTCGACCAACGTGGACGTGGCCTCCATCCGTCAGCCGCTGGGCGTCGTCGGCGTCATCGCGCCGTTCAACTTCCCGGCCATGGTGCCCATGTGGTTCTTCCCCATCGCGATCGCCGCCGGCAACGCCGTGGTGCTCAAGCCCTCGGAGAAGGATCCGTCCGCCGCGCTGTGGATGGCCGAGCTGTGGGCCGAGGCCGGCCTGCCCGCCGGCGTGTTCAACGTCCTGCAGGGCGACAAGGTCGCCGTCGACGAGCTGCTGACCAACTCGTCGGTCAAGGCCGTGTCCTTCGTCGGGTCCACCCCGATCGCGCAGTACGTCTACGCCACCGGGACCGCGCACGGCAAGCGCGTGCAGGCCCTCGGCGGCGCCAAGAACCACGCGGTGATCCTGCCCGACGCGGACCTGGACCTGGCCGCCGACGCGATGATCAACGCCGGCTTCGGTTCGGCCGGCGAGCGCTGCATGGCCATCTCGGCCTGCGTGGCCGTCGGCCCGATCGCCGACGAACTCGTCGCCAAGATCGCCGAGCGCGCCCACACCCTCAAGACCGGCGACGGCACCCGCGATTCCGATATGGGCCCGCTGGTGACCAAGGCGCACCGGGACCGGGTGGCCTCCTACGTCGACGCCGGCGAGTCCGACGGCGCCAAGGTGGTCGTCGACGGCCGCACGGTCGAGGCCGACGGCGAGCAGGACGGGTTCTGGCTCGGACCGACGCTGCTGGACCACGTCACCCCCGAGATGAGCGTGTACACCGACGAGATCTTCGGACCCGTCCTCTCGGTGCTGCGGGTCGACACCTACGACGACGCCCTCGAGCTGGTCAACTCCGGACCGTTCGGCAACGGCACCGCGATCTTCACCAACGACGGCGGCGCCGCACGGCGCTTCCAGAACGAGGTCGAGGTCGGCATGGTCGGCATCAACGTGCCGATCCCGGTGCCCACGGCGTACTACAGCTTCGGCGGTTGGCGTAGCTCGCTGTTCGGCGACACCCACGCCCACGGCACCGAGGGCGTGCACTTCTTCACCCGCGGCAAGGTCGTCACCACCCGCTGGCAGGACCCCACCCACGGCGGCATCAATCTCGGCTTCCCCCAGAACAACTGACCCCAGCCGGGTCTGCGGTCGTCGCGCGATCGGTGAGCGGGTCGCGCGGCGACTACAGTCGCGGTAATCCCTCGTTCGGATTTCTCTACTAGGAGCATTCATGACTGCGACCACACCCCAGCTGTTGCCCGGCGGGCGGGATCTCGACGCCGCCATCGCCGAGGGCAAGCGGGCCTACGAGCTGGACCGCGCCCACGTCTTCCATTCGTGGTCGGCCCAGGCCAAGTTGTCGCCGATGACGGTGGTGGCCGCGGAGGGGTCCTACGTCTGGGACGGCGAGGGCAACCGGCTGCTGGACTTCAGCTCGCAGATGGTCAACACCAACATCGGCCATCAGCACCCCAAGGTGGTCGCGGCCATCGCCGAGCAGGCCGCCAAGCTGTGCACCATCGCCCCGGCGCATGTCAACGACGCGCGCTCGGAGGCCGCCCGGCTCATCGCCGAGCGCGCCCCCGGCGACCTGAACAAGGTGTTCTTCACCAACGCCGGCGCCGACGCCGTCGAGCACGCGGTGCGGATGGCCCGGCTGCACACCGGCCGCCACAAGGTGCTCTCGCGCTACCGGTCCTACCACGGCGGCACCGACACCGCCGTCAACCTCACCGGGGACACCCGGCGCTGGCCCAACGACAACGGCACCAGCGGCGTCGTGCACTTCAACGGGCCGTTCCTGTACCGCTCGTCGTTCCACGCCGAGACCGAGGAGCAGGAGTCCCAGCGCGCGCTGGCCTACCTCGAGCAGTTGATCGCCATGGAGGGCCCGGACACCATCGCCGCGATCATCCTGGAGTCGGTGCCCGGCACCGCCGGCATCATGATCCCGCCGCCGGGGTACATGGCCGGGGTGCGCGAGATCTGCGACCGCTACGGCATCGTGTTCATCGCCGACGAGGTGATGGCCGGGTTCGGCCGCACCGGCAAGTGGTTCGCCATCCAGCACTTCGACGTCGTCCCCGACCTGATGACCTTCGCCAAGGGCGTCAACTCCGGCTACGTCCCGCTGGGCGGCGTGGTGATCAACGAGGAGATCGCGGCCACTTTCGCCGAGCGCGCCTACCCCGGTGGCCTGACCTACTCCGGCCACCCGCTGGCGTGTGCGTCGGCCGTGGCGACCATCAACGCCATGGAGGACGAGGGCATGGTGACCAACGCGGCCCGCATCGGCGAGCAGGTGCTGGGCCCGGGTCTGCGCGAGCTGGCCGCCAAGCACCGTTCCGTCGGCGAGGTCCGCGGCCTCGGGGTGTTCTGGGCCATCGAGCTGGTGGCCAACCAGGAGACCCGCGAGCCGCTGGCGCCCTACGGCGGTTCCAGCCCCGCGATGGCCGCGACGCTGGCGGCGTGCAAGGCGGGCGGGTTGCTGCCGTTCGCCAACTACAACCGCATCCACGCGGTGCCGCCGTGCAACGTCAGCGACGACGAGGTGGCCGAGGGCCTGCGCATCCTCGACGAGGCGCTGACCGTCGCCGACGGCCACACCAGCTAGGGCCTCAGCGCGCGCACAGCCGCACCGGCAGCGCGTGCGACACCACACCGATCGCGCCGCCGAGCATGGGCCAGATCGGCCAGAAGTACCAGGCGCCGGCGGTCAGGCCGACGGCGAGCCAGACGCTCAGGCAGATGGCCACCATGGTCGCGTAGGCGGCGAGGTGCCAGGTCACGCCGCGGCGGGCGGCGGCGCGGCGACGGTGCCGCACGCGTGGGTCGTTGCGGGTGATCAGGGGCACCGGCAGGTCGGCGACGAGTCGGCGCAGTTCGTCGGCGGTCTCCGCGGTGAAAGCCTGCGCCACCCGTTGCTCGTATTCGGGCAACGACAGGTAGCCCTGGGACATGGCCTGGCCGAGCAGTGCGGTGCAGCGTTCGCGTTCGCGGTCACCCGCGCGCAGCGGGTGCTCGACGGCGGAGTGGGTCATGACGACTCCCTGTCTTGACACTGTCAATCTGATGCTCCCAGCGTCGCACCGCAGGTTGACACTGTCAAGAAGTAGCGGGGAGAATTTCGTCATGACCACTCCGCCGGCCCGACCCCAGGTCCGCGAGGCGCTGCTGGCGGCCGCGCACGACGAACTGACCGACCACGGCCAGGTGGGGATCAGCCTGCGCGCGGTCGCGCGCCGGGCCGGGGTGTCCCACGCAGCGCCCAAGCACCATTTCGGCGACCGCGGCGGACTGTTGACGGCCGTGGCCGCGGAGGGATTCGACGCCCTGGCCGTCGACCTGACGACCGCGGCCGACGAACTCGACAGCGACGACGCCCCGGCGGCCCGGTTGGCCGCACTCGGCCGGGCCTACGTCGGCTTCGGACTGCGGCACCCGGCGCTGTTCGACCTGATGTTCCGGCCCGCCGAACTGCACCCCGACGACCCCGCCCTGGTGGAAGCGCGGCGGGGCGCCCTCGGCGTCCTCAGCGCCGCCGTGACCCGGGTGGCGCCGAGCGAACTGGAACCCTCCGGGACCCCGGATCTGGCGTTGCTGAGTTGGGCGTTGGCGCACGGCCTGGTGGTCCTCGCGCGCGACGGCGCCCTGCACCGGGCGGCGGGACGCGCCACCGAGGACAAGGCGCTGCCCCTGGGCCTGATCGGGCTGTTCTCCGCCGCCATGGCCGGCGAGGCGCCTCCCGAGGCGCCTTGACTTTTGCGACGACGACCGTCATGGTCATCGTGCGTTTGCGCCTCGCGGTGCCGCGGCCCCCGGGTCGCCCGGACGGCCATATGTAGAAAAAGAAAACCCCGTTTCCGCTGTTCAGCGATGCTCAGGGTCGTCGCGCGCGGGTGCGATAGGGTGGGCACTCAGATTTGCGGAGTAACGTCATTCTCGCTTAGGACGGCACGGGAAGGCACCGCAGGGCCACGCAAGGCGGCCGTCAATGTCAGGAGAGTGATGGCATCGAGTTCGACCAACGACGAGCGCGAGTCGGCGCTGTCGCTCGCCGAGCAGGCGGAGGCAGAAGCCGAGGCCGCCGAGGCTGAGGCCGCGGCCGCCCGGGCACGCGCCGCCGAGTTGCGCGCCGCGCAGACCACCGAGAGCACCGACAGCGACGAGACCACCGACAGCGACGCCGCCGAAGCCGACGCCGACCTCGAGGAGATCAGCGACGAGGCGAGTCCAGCGGCCGCCGCTGTGGACACCGAGTCCCGCGGGCGCCGCAAGTGGATCCCGGCCTGGCCGGTGCTGGCCGTCGCGGCCGCCGTCGTTGCGATCTGCGGTCTGCTCGCCGCCAGCGGCTTCATGCTGTGGTCGAGCCAGCGCGAGGCGGACCGGGCCGCGACCGACGCCGAGTACGCGGCCGCTGCGCGGCAGGGCGTGATCAACCTGATGTCGTTGGACTTCAACCAGGGCGAGGCCGATCTGCAGCGGCTGATCGACAGCACCACCGGCGACTTCCGCGCTGATTTCGAGGCCAGCAAGGACGACTTCCTGACGGTGATGAACGAGTCCAAGGTGGTCACCGAGGCGGAGGTGCGGGCGACCGCCGTCGAGCAGACCGGCAAGGACACCGCGACGGTCCTGGTGGCGGCGTCCTCGCAGGTCACCAATTCCGCTGGGGCAGAACAGCAACCGCGCGCCTGGCGGCTCTCCATCGATGTCGCCCGCGACAACGGCCAGGTCAAGATGTCGAAAGTTGAGTTCGTACCGTGACCGCTGACGAGAAATCGCGCACCGACGAGCAGCCCGAGAACACCGAGAGCCCCGAGGACACGGCGATCACCGAAGTCACCGAGGACGCAGAAGGCACCGAGGACGCCGAGGGCACCGACGTCGAGGACACCGAACCTGCCACGGGCGAACTCGTCGACGACACCGACGCCGGCGGCCCGGCCAAGAGCGAGGGCAAGCGCAACAACATCCGGCTGCTGGCGATCGCGCTGGCGGTGTTGCTGGTCGCCTCGGCAGCCGTGACGGCCTGGCTGTACTTCACCAAGTACCGGCCGGCGCAACTGACCGGCGAGACGGCGCAGGCGCAGGTGCTCGAGGACGCCAAGACCGGGACGCTGGCGGCGCTGACCTACTCCCCGGACAGCCTCGACGAGGACCTGACCACCGCGAAGTCGCACCTGACCGGCGACTTCCTGTCGTACTACACGACTTTCACCGACGACGTGGTGCGCAAGGCCGTCGACGAGAAGAAGGTCGCCACCACCGCGGAGATCGTGCGGGCGGCGGTCTCGGAGATGAACCCTGACACCGCCAAGGTGCTGCTGTTCGTCAATCAGACCACCACCAGCGCCGACCGCCCCGATCCTTCGATGGCTGCCAGCAGCGTGCTGGTCACCATGACCAAGGTCGACGGCGACTGGCTGATCTCGGCCTTCGACCCGGTCTGATCGGCCGGTCAGCCCGGGCGGGGTTCGGTCGAGCCGGGTTCGGCGGCCGCGGCGTCGATGATCGCGCGCACGGATCGGCGGCAGCGCGCGCATTCCGAACCGGCCCCGCACGCCTCGGCGACCGCGTTGGCCGTGGTCGCGCCCGCCGCCACCGCCTCAGCAACGGTGCGACTGGTCACGCCCAGACACAAGCAGACATACATATCGAGCGGCCCCCACCGGACGTCATTGCTCGCCGTTGATCCGCAGCATCTGGACGAATTCCCCGATGAACAACGGCGGATACACCCCCACCCCGGTGTCGGCCATCCAGGCGGCGGCCTCGTCATGCTGCCGGATCCAGCGTCGGGCGTTGTCCGCGTTGTCGATCTCCTGCAGGATCATCACCTCGCGGGAGTCGTCGAAGGCCTGGAACACCCACACCTTGCGGACCCCGGCATCCCGGAATGTCGGTTTGGCCGAGTGCAATTCACTGATCAGCCACGCGGCGTTGTCCACCGAGACGATCCCGGACACCAGCACCCCGGGCGGGTCGTCGGGGGCGGCCTCGATCAGTTCGTAGCGGTCGATGATCTCGCCGGCGAACACCGCCGGGATGTCCTCGACCCCTACCGCGTCGAACCAGTCGAAGAACACCCGCGAGCGCAGCAGGTCCACGACGGGTTCGCGGCTGCGCACGCCGATCATCACCAGCACCCGGCCGGGTTCGGTCAGCGACCGGTAGATCAGCACGTGGTGGGCGCCCATGTCGGCCAGGCCGTCCTTGCGGCGCTCCAGCAGCGGCCAGACCCGCGACGGGTCCGGGATGCGGTAATCCGACGCGATGACCATGGAATGCCGATAAACCTCGGCGATGTTCACCGCAACTGATCCTTCATCACCTTGCCGCTGGCGTTCAGCGGCAACGCATCGACGAAGGTCACGGCCCGCGGCACCTTGTAACCCGCCATCCGCTGCTTGCTCCACGAGATCAATTCGGCCTCCGACAGCGCCGACGTGTCCCCCGCCTTCCGAACCACGAAAGCCTTGCCCACCTGCCCCATTCGCTCGTCGGGGATGCCGATGACGGCGGCCTGCGCGATCCCCGGGTGCTCGAGCAGGAAGCCCTCGATCTCGGCGGGATAGGCATTGAAGCCACCGACGATGAACATGTCCTTCTTGCGACCGATGATCCGCAACCGGCCGCCGTCGGTGAACTCGCCGAGGTCGCCGGTGTGCAACCACCCGTCGGCGTCGATCGTCTCGGCGGTGGCCTCGGGATCGTCGAGGTAGCCCTGCATGACGCTATAGCCGCGGACCAACACCTCCCCATCCTCGGCGATGCGGACCTCGATTCCGTCGCACGGCATGCCGACGGTGGTGGCGATGTCCTCGAAGGAGTCGCCGGGCCGCGAGAGGGTGGCCGTTCCGCATTCGGTCAGGCCGTAGCCGGTGGCCAGCGTCTCGAACGGCAGTTCCTCGTGCACCCGACGGATCAACTCGACGGGGATGTCGGCGGATCCGGTGACCCCGGCGCGCAGGGTGGCCAACTTGGTCTTGTCGGGCACGGCCAGCAGCGAGTGGTACAGCGTCGGCGGGCCGGGCAGCATCGTGATGTGCTCTCGCTCAACGAGATCCACGACGGCATCGACATCGAACACCGGCACGGGCAGGACGGTGGCGCCGCGGATCATCGCCGCGATGGTGCCGGCCTTGTAGCCGAAGGTGTGGAAGAACGGGTTGACGATCAGATAGCGGTCGCCGGCGCGCAGGTCGGCAAGGTCGCACCATTCGGCGTAGAGCCGCAGCGTCTGCCGGTGGTTCATCATCACGCCCTTGGCCCGCCCGGTGGTGCCCGAGGTGTAGATGATGTCGGCGATGTCGTCGCCGGAGATCCAGTCCGGGGACGGCGCCTCGAACGGTGTTGCGTCGGTGAGGAAATCGGACTTGAGGTCGATCACCTCCACCCCCGCGGGCGCGGCGAAGTCCATGCCGAGGAAGCCCGGCTGGATCAGGACGGCGCGTGCTCCGCTGCGGGTGATGACGTCGGCGGCCTCCTCGGCCTTGAACCGCGTGTTGACCGGGACCAGCACGCCGCCGGCGGTCAGCAACCCGAAGGCCGCGATCATCCATTCCGCGGAGTTGGGCGCCCAGATCGCCACCCGGTCGCCCTTGCCGATGCCGCGCTGTTGGAAGGCGCCGGCGGCGAGGCGGACCCGGTGGACCAGGTCGGTGAAGGTCAGTCGTAGTGAACCGTCGACGACCGCCTCGGAATCTCCGAAGCGGTCGCCGACGCTCAAGACCATCTCGGGGATGGTCTGCCAGTCAGAAATGGCCGTGTCTCCTCAGTAGGTCGCGAGGGTGCGGATTCATGCTGATGCACCGATATTCGCGCATGAATCCGCACAGTCGGCGAACAGCGAGGGGACCTAGGCGGTGACCAGACGGGAAAGGTTGCCGCCCATGATCTTGGCCTGATCCTCGACCGAGAGGTGCTCGAGGGCGGTGACGTAGTGCGTCGGCTCGGCCAGGCCCTCCGGATGCGGCCAGTCGGAGCCGTACAGCACCTGGTCGACACCGATCAGGTTGATCAGGTCGTCGATGCCCTCCTCGTAGAACGGGCTGACGTAGATGCGGTTCTTGATCTCCTCGATCGGGTTGCCCAGGAAGGCCTCGGGGGCCTTCTTGTAGACCTCGGCCATGGAGTCCAGCAGCGGGAACATCCACTTGGAGCCGGCCTCGACGATGCCGACCTTGAGCTTCGGGTGCCGGAACAGCGCACCGTGGATCACCCAGGAGGCCACCGCGTCCTGGATCGGGCGCCACTCGTTGAGGATCGACATGGCGTTGGTCTGGAACGGCAGCATCTCCTGCGCCGCACCGTCCCACTCGGAGGTGTAGCGCGAGTAGCCGCTGTCGCTGGAGTGCATGCCGACGAAGACGTCGTGGTGCACCACACGCTCCCAGAACGGGTCGAACTCGGGCAGCGCGAACGACCGCGGGCCACGGAAGCCCGGCACCGGCGCGGGGCGGATCAGGATGGCGCGGGCGCCACGCTTGACGGCCCACTCGAGCTCCTCGATGGCCTTCTCGACGATCGGCAGCGTGATCACCGGGGTGGTGAAGATGCGGTTCTGGTAGTTGAAGCCCCAGACCTCGTGCAGCCACTCGTTGAGGGCGTGGATGATGACGTGGATGGCCACCGGGTCGTCGCTGAGGCGCTCCTCGATGAGGCTGGCGAGCGTCGGGAACATCAGGGAGCGGTCCACGCCGAGCTCGTCCATCACCTTGAGGCGCGGCTCGGGCTCGAAGAACGCCGGGATGGCCTTCATGGGCTCACCGAAGAGCTCACGCTTGCTCTTGCCGTCGGGGTTGCCGAACTTGAAGTACTCCTCCCACGCCCCGGGCTTGGCGACCACCGAGAAGGTGGGGTTCGGGATGTAGTTGCTGATCTGGCCCTTGATCGCGATCTTGGTGCGGCCGTTGATCTCGACGTACTGGACGATGTCCTTGTACTCCTTGGGGAGGTACTTCGTCATCGCCTCGGGCGGCTCATACAGATGGTTGTCCGCATCGAACAGCGGAAACGGAATGTCGACCTTGTGCGACAGTTGCCCCATTGGAATTCTCCTTTTCAGATCCTGAGAATCATATTCTCAATGACTCGCGGGTGCAATCACTCGGGCTGGGCAGCAACGACTCGGCTGCACCGCGGACTGCGCGGTCGGGCCCTCTCGCGATGATATTCTCACTTTTGGAGAATGCCAATATCAGCATGGGAGAACGCCTACATGGTCGACCTTGAAATCGATGACGGGCTCGCGGTGATCACGATCGACCGTCCGCAGGCCCGCAACGCGATCGCGCCGGAGACCATGGATCAGCTCGACACCGCGCTGGACTCGGCCGCGGGCGCGCTGGCGCTGGTGATCCGCGGCGGCGGCGACCGCGCGTTCGTCTCCGGTGGTGACCTCAAGGAACTGGCCAAGCTGCGCACCGAGGAGCAGGCCGCGGCGATGGCGCGACGGATGCGCGGGGTCTGTGATCGCATCGCGGCGTTCCCGGCCCCGGTCATCGCGGCACTCAACGGGCACGCCCTGGGCGGAGGCGCGGAGGTGGCCGTCTCGGCCGACATCCGCATTGCCGCCGACGACATCCGGATCGGCTTCAACCAGGTGTCGCTGGCGATCATGCCGGCCTGGGGCGGCGCCGAGCGGTTGGCCGCCCTGGTGGGGCGCAGCCAGGCGCTGCTGCTGGCCGGCAGCGGGACCATCCTGACCGCCGGCGAGGCGCACCGCGTCGGGCTCGTCGATCAGGTGCTACCGCGCGCGGCGTTCGACGAGGGGTGGCGCGCGGTGGCACGGTCGTTGACGAACCGTCCCGCCGGCGAGATCAAGCGCGTGCTCGGCGGCGTCGCACCCGAGGAGGCCATCGGGGCCTTCGCGCGGCTGTGGGTGGCCGACGAGCACTGGGAGGCCGCCGACCGGGTGATGACGAAGAGTCGTTAGTCCTCGGCGGCCGCTTCGAGCGGCCGGCGCCAGTTGTCGTCGAGCCGGCGCTCGCCCTCCAGGTAGGTCAGCCACCGCTCGGCGAACTGGTGGGTCTCCTCGTGGCCGACGGTCATGCCCAGCAGCTCTTCCTGCACCAGCACCTGCGTCGCACCCGTCATCAACACCATCAGGACGGTCGGCGTGAACTCCTCGAAGGGCACGTCATAGCGCGACATCGCCGCGGTGAACGTCCGGATCTGCTCCCGACGGGACATCTCGGCGAACCGGGCGATCTCGGCGCGCAGCGCCTTGCGATGGTTGGCCAGCGCGATGAACTCCATGGTCATCCCGGTGCCCTCCGGGTCGGTGTTGAGCTCCCACAGCGCCCACAGCGGCTGCGGGGAGTCCAGGGCCAGCTGGTGGTAGTGCTGCATCTGCTCGGCGCGGCGGCCGAACAACGCCAGGAACAACTCGTCCATCGTGCGGAAGTAGTAGTGCACCAGCTGGGGTTTGAGGCCGGCCTTGTCGGCCACCCGCCGCGAGGTCACCGCGGCGTAGCCCTCGTCGCGCATCAACTCCTCGGCGGCGTCGAGGAGCACAACCCGGTTCTTCGCATCGGGGGCTCCCAATCGACGCGACGTCCCGGCAGGCGATGCCATCAGCGGCTCCTTCTCTACTCCCGCGACCCAATTTTTTGACACGGCCATGGTAATGCCGACGCCAATCTTGACCGTGCGCCAGACCACATGCTAAGCAAGTGCTCAGCATCTGTCAGCCCTTTGCAGGAGGTTCGCGTTGTCCACGTCCGGTTCCGCGACTGAGTTCGACAACATCGATTACTTCACGGACCCCTCGCTGGTCCCCGACCCCTACCCGTACTACGACCACCAGCGGTCGCAGTGTCCCGTCCTGCCCACCTCCAACTACGGGGTCGTGGCGGTCACCGGCCACGAGGAAGCCTCGATCGTCTACAAGGACGCCGAGCTGTACTCGTCGTGCATCGCCGTCGGCGGCCCGTTCCCGCCGCTGCCGTTCACCCCCGAGGGCAGCGACATCAGCGAGCAGATCGAGGCGCACCGCGCCGAGCTGCCGATGAGCGAGCACATGGTCACCATGGACCCGCCGCAGCACTCGCGTGCCCGCTCGCTGCTCAACCGGCTCCTGACGCCCAAGCGCCTCAAGGAGAACGAAGAGTTCATGTGGCGGCTGGCCGACCAGCAGCTCGACGAGATCATCGGTGACCAGACCGGCACCGTGAAGTGCGAATTCCTCGAGGGCTACGCCAAGCCGTTCTCCATGCTGGTCATCTGCGACCTGCTCGGGGTGCCCGAGGAGGACCACGACGACTTCCGCCAGATGCTCGCGCCGCGGCCCGGAAACACCGTCGGCAGCCTGGAGGGCGAGACCCTCGATCACAACCCGCTGCAGTGGCTCGAGGACAAGTTCTGCGCCTACCTCGAGGACCGCCGCGCCAACCCGCGCGACGACATCCTCACCGGATTGGCCACCGCCAAGTACCCCGAGGGCGACACCCCCGAGATCATCGACGTGGTCAAGAGCGCGACGTTCCTGTTCGCCGCCGGTCAGGAGACCACCACCAAGCTGCTCAGCGCCGCGATGCGGCTGCTCGCCGAGCGGCCCGACGTGGTCGAGCGGTTGCGCAAGGACCGCAGCAAGATCCCGAACTTCGTCGAAGAGATGCTGCGGATGGAAAGCCCGGTGAAGTCAGCCTTCCGGTTGGTCAAGAAGGACACCACGCTGGGCGAGGTCGACCTGCCGGCCGGCACCATCGTGATGGTCAACCCCGGCGCTATCAACCGCGACCCGCGCCGGTTCGACGAACCGCACGACTTCAACTTCGAGCGTTCCAATGTGCGTGAGCACCTGGCGTTCGGCCGCGGCGCGCACTCCTGCCCCGGCGGTCCGCTGGCCCGGGTGGAGGGCCGGGTGTCCATCGAGCGCCTGCTGGACCGGATGGACGACCTGCGCCTCGACGAGGAGAAGCACGGCCCGGAGGGCGACCGCACGTTCAACTACGAGCCGACGTTCATCCTGCGCGGCCTGACCGAGATCAACATCGAGTTCACCCCCCGCCGGCCCGACGCCGCCACCTCGTAGCCTTCGGGCCCGAACGGAGAGAATTTCGTGACCACCAGCACGGCCAGTACCGCCGAGGTCTACTACGACCCATATGACCTCGAGCTGAACAAGGATCCGTACCCGATGTTCGCGCGGATCCGCGAGGAGGCCCCGCTCTACTACAACTCCACGCACGACTTCTACGCACTGAGTCGGTACGACGACGTCAACCGCGGCCTGATCGACTGGGAGACGTTCAGTTCGGCCCGCGGGGCCATCCTGGAGATCATCAAGTCCGGCATGGAGATCCCTTCCGGCACATTGATCTTCGAGGACCCGCCGATCCACAACATCCACCGCAACCTGTTGTCACGGATGTTCACGCCGCGCAAGGTGCTCGCCCTGGAACCGCAGATCCGTGAGTTCACCGCGCGTTGCCTCGATCCGGTGGTGGGCACCGGCAAGTTCGACTTCGTCCAGGACCTCGGCGAGCAGATGCCGATGCGGGTGATCGGCATGCTGCTCGGCATCCCCGAGGAGCATCAGCGCCACATCACCGACCACGGTGAGGCCACCCTGCAGAAGGAGAAGGTCGACGCGCTGGCCACCGGCGAGGTGTTCGGCGAGTTCATCGACTACCGGCTGAAGAACCCGTCCGACGACATCATGACCGAGTTGCTCAACGCGGAGTTCGAGGACGAGACCGGCACGCTGCGCAAGCTCGGCCGCGAGGAACTGTTGCTCTACCTGACGGTGATCGCCACCGCCGGCGCCGAGACCACCACGCGACTGATCGGCTGGTCAGGCAAGCTGCTCGGCGAGCATCCGGATCAGCGGGCCCAGCTGGCCGCCGACCCGAGCCTGATCCCGGCGGCCATCGAGGAGATCCTGCGGATGGAGCCGCCGGCCCTGCAGGTGGCCCGCTACGTCACCCGCGACGTCGAGTACTACGGCCAGACGGTCCCCGAGGGCAACGTGATGATGTTCCTGCTGGCCGCGGCCAACCGCGACCACAGCCGGTGGCCGAACGGTGACAGCTTCGACATCCACCGGGAAACCAAGGCGCACATCACCTTCGGCGCCGGCACGCACTTCTGCATGGGCAACGCGTTGGCCCGGTTGGAGGGCAAGATCGCGCTCGAGGAGATCCTCAAGCGCTTCCCCGAGTGGGAGGTGGACTACGCCGGCGCGAAGATGTCCCCCACCACCGCGGTTCGCGGGTGGGAGAGCATGCCCACCCGCATTTCCTGATTCACCCAGAGCACGAACTCACACAAGGAGAACCATGGCAGG
Source organism: Mycolicibacterium chitae (assembly GCF_900637205.1). Classification (NCBI taxonomy): domain Bacteria; kingdom Bacillati; phylum Actinomycetota; class Actinomycetes; order Mycobacteriales; family Mycobacteriaceae; genus Mycobacterium; species Mycolicibacterium chitae. The sequence continues at coordinate 1,482,538 of NZ_LR134355.1, read as the reverse complement.
ACGCGTTGAAGGCAAGGTCGCATTCATCACCGGTGCGGCCCGCGGTCAGGGCCGCGCCCACGCGGTGCGGCTGGCCGAAGAGGGCGCCGACATCATCGCCGTCGACATCTGCAAGAAGATCGACACCGTCGACCTGATCGCGGAATCCACCCCGGAGGATCTCGCCGAAACCGCCGAACTGGTCAAGAACCTGGGCCGGCGCGTCTACACCGCCGAGGTCGACGTGCGCGACTACGACGCGCTCAAGGCGGCCGTCGACAGCGGTGTCGAGCAGCTGGGCCGGCTGGACATCATCGTGGCCAACGCCGGCATCGGCAACGGCGGCCAGACGCTGGACAAGACCAGCGAGACCGACTGGACGGCGATGATCGACATCAACCTGGGCGGCGTCTGGAAGACCGTCAAGGCCGGTGTCCCGCACATCCAGGCCGGCGAGCGCGGCGGCTCGATCATCCTGACCAGCTCGGTCGGCGGCCTCAAGGCCTACCCGCACACCGGGCACTACGTGGCCGCCAAGCACGGTGTCGTCGGCCTGATGCGCACGTTCGCCGTCGAACTCGGCGCGCAGAACATCCGGGTCAACTCGGTGCACCCGACCAACGTGAACACCCCGCTGTTCATGAACGAACCCACCATGAAGCTGTTCCGTCCCGACCTGGAGAACCCGAACGCGGACGACATGAAGGTCGTCGGTCAGCTCATGCACACGCTGCCGATCGGCTGGGTCGAGCCCGAGGACATCGCCAACGCGGTGCTGTTCCTGGCCTCCGACGAGGCCCGCTACGTCACCGGTGTCACGCTGCCGGTCGACGGTGGCAGCTGCCTGAAGTAGGCCTTTTCTCGACAAGCGAGCCGGGGGCGCGGGGCGGGCCCCCGGCTCGCTGTTTTATTGCGTAGTTCTATTGCGTACGGAGAGGAAGCGCCGGTGGACGAGCCCCGCTGGGTGCCCGGAGACTTCTTCGGCCTGCCCATCCCCGCCGATGCCGCCGCGCTGCGGACGGATCCAGTGTCCTTCCTGGACGACGCCTTTCACCGCTTCGGTTCGCTGAGCCCGGACAATCACGTCACCGCGGTCACGCAATTCGAGGAATGCGCGGGCGGCAGCACCGGCCGCAAGCTGCTGCTGTCGCTGAGCTATGCGCGCCCCGAACCGGGGTTGCCCACCGAGTTGTTCGTCAAGTTCTCCCGCGACTTCGACAATCCGCGCCGCGACCGGGGTCGCACCCAGATGGCCCGCGAGGTGCGCTTCGCCGTGCTGGCCCGCGGCGACTTCCCGATCAGCATCCCGACCGCGACGTTCGCCGACTACCACGGCGCGTCGGGCACCGGAGTGCTGATCACCGAACGCATCCCGTACGGCACCCCGCCGGTGGAACCGCACTACGACAAATGCCTCGACTACCGGATGCCCGATCCGCTGGGGCACTACGAAGCGCTGCTGACGGCCGTGGCGCGGGTGGCCGGGGCCCAGCGCGCCGGCCGGTTGGACACCGGCTTCGCCGACGGGTTCGAGTTCGACCCGGACCTCGTCAACGTCGGGCAGCCGATCGGCTACTCCCCCAGCCAGTTACACGACCGGGTCGCGGCCTACGCGCAGTTCGCGGCGGCGCTCCCCGGCTTGGTGCCGCAGCGGCTACGCGAAGCGGAGTTCGTCGAGCGCATGCACCGCGAGGTCGAGGGCATCGCCGCGGCCGCGGATTCGGTGGGCAAGGAACTGAACTCGGTCGACGACCATGTGGCGCTGTGCCATTGGAACGCCAACGTCGACAACGCCTGGTTCTGGCGGTCGGCGGCCGGCCTGCAGTGCGGCCTGTTGGACTGGGGCTGCGTCAGCGAGATGAACGTGGCGATGGCGCTGTGGGGTGCGCTGTGCAGCGCCGAGACCAGCCTGTGGGAGTGCCACCTCGAGCATCTGTTGGCGCACTTCGCCGACGAGTTCGAGGCGGCCGGCGGCCCACGCCTGGACGCGGGTGAGATCCGGCGTCAGCTGGTGTCCTACGCCTTGGTGATGGGCCTGACGTGGCTGCTGGACGCCCCCGGCTACCTGCGCGCACTCGTGCCCGATCTCGACACCGTCGCCGACCGCTACGACCCGCGGATCAGCGACAACGAGGCCGCGCGCGCCCAATTGCTGATGCTGACCAACTTCCTGCACCTGTGGCAGAGTGGCGATTCGGCCGACGTGCCCGGAGCCGCTGTCTAACATCGGCGGTCGTGGATACCTTCGAGGGCCGCGGCGCGGTCGTGACCGGCGGGGCGAGCGGCATCGGGCTGGCCAGCGCCCGCGAGTTCGCCTCGCGCGGCGCCAGTGTGGTGCTCGCCGACATCGACCCGGCGGCCCTGGATGGCGCGGTCGCAGCGCTGCACGAGGACGGATTCGACGCGCACGGCGTGGTGTGCGACGTCAGCGACCGGGATCAGGTGCAGCGGTTGGCCGACGAGTCCTTTCGGCTGCTCGGCGCGGTACACGTGGTGTTCAACAACGCCGGCATCGCCCTGAGCGGACCCATTTCGGCGATGTCGCATCAGGATTGGCGCACCATGATCGACATCGACCTGTGGGGTCCCATCCACGGCGTCGAGGCGTTCCTGCCCCGCCTGACCGACCAGGGTCAGGGCGGGCACCTGCTGTTCACCGCGTCGTTCGCCGGCCTGGTGCCCAACATCGGGCTGGGCCCCTACTGCGTGGCCAAGTACGGGGTCGTCGCGCTGGCCGAGGTGCTCTCCCGTGAGGTCAAGAGCGAGGGGATCGGCGTCTCGGTGCTGTGCCCGATGATGGTGTCCACCAACCTGTTCGCCACCTCGGCGCGGGCCCTCGAACGCGACGGCAACCCGGTAGAGGATCTGTCGATGACCGGCGAGGGCGTGCTCGAGGTCGGCGATGTCGCGCGGTTGACGGCCGAAGCCGTGCTGGCCGACCGGCTCTACGTGCTGCCGCATCAGGAGTCGCGCACCTCGATCCGGCGCCGGTTCGACCGGATCGACGCGACGTTCGACGCCCAGGCGGCCGCGGGCTGGCAGTTCTAGCTGCTGTCCAGCGCCTCAGGTGGTGGCCTTCTTGCGGCCACCCATCGCCGGTTCGGTGCCGATCACCCCGTCGGCCTCCAGCGCCGCGAGTTGTGCGGCGTCCACCCCGAGGCGGCCGAGGACCTCGGCGTTGTGCTCGCCGAGCAGCGGCGCCGGGGCCCGGTGGTACCGGTCGGGGCCCGTCGAGAGCCGGATCGGTAGCGTGCTGTGCGCCGCGGCCCCGGCCGCCGGGTGCTCGACATGTTCGAAGAAGCCGCGGTGCTCGAGTTGGGCGAGTTCGGTCTGCCGGTGCGGCTGCATCACCTTGGCCACCGGAACACCTGCCGGCCATAGGGTTTCGACCACCTCGTCGGCGCTGCGCGGGCGACACCAGGCGGCCAGCTCGGCGTCGATGCGGTCGTGTCGGGCGCGTCGGCCCGCCGCGGTGGCGAGCTCGGGCGCCGACGCCCACGCGGGATGACCCAGCGCGGCCACCAGGGCCTGCCACTGCCGATCGTCCGCGACGGCGATGGCCACCCAGGTGTCGTCGCGGCCGAACTCGTCGATGCCGCTGACCTGATAGATGTTCTGCGGGGCGGCGACCGGACCGCGGTTGCCCTGCCGCTGCAGCAGGGCGCCGTAGGCGCTGTACTCGATGACCTGTTCGGCGGCGACGTTCAGCGCGGCATCCACCATGGAGGCCTCCACCAGCGCCCCCTGCCCGGTGCGCCGGCGATGCTCGAGTGCGAGCATCAGCGCCGTGAGCGCATGGATTCCCGCGTTGGGGTCACCCACCGAATACGGTTCGTACGGCGTGCGATCGGGATAGCCGGTCAGCCAGCTCAGGCCCGCCGCGTCCTCGATGATGTAGGCGAAGGCCGGGTTGTCCCGCCACGGCCCGTCCAGCCCGAAACCGGGCATGCGCACCATCACGATGTCCTCGCGCAGCGCGCGCACGCTGTCGTAGTCCAGGCCCAGCTGGTCGATCACCCGCGGGGTGAAGTTCTCCACCACCACGTCGCTGTCGGCGATCAGGCGACGCAGCAGATCGCGTCCCGCCTCGGTCTGGAAGTCCAGCGTCACACTCTTCTTGTTGGTGTTCAGCCCGGAGAAGATCGGCGAACGTTCCCACCACAACGGCTCGCTGACCGGTATGCCGGCGATCAGCCGGGTGCCGTCGGGGCGCGGGGTGGACTCCAGGTGGATCACCTCGGCGCCCAGCATCGCCAGGATGTGGGTGCACGACGGGCCGGCCCAGAAGGTCGTCATGTCCAGCACCCGAAGACCCTCGAACGGCAGTGGTTTCGGCTGGTCCGTGCGCGGGGGGACCGGAAGTTGCGCGGCCGCATAGTGTTCGGTGTGCTCGCCGAGGCGCGGCGCGGGCTCCGGGTCGCGCAGCGCGATCCCGGCGAGCCGGTAGGGGTGCCCGGGCTGGGTGAAGCCGTCGCGCGGGTTACGGACGAAGATGCCGCGCTGGACGAAATGGTCCATCTGCGTGACGTTCTCGCCGTTGCCCACCGGCGAGTTCGGGATCCGGAACGCCGTGGCCAGGTCGCGGACGTCCTCGACCCGCTCGTTCCGCAGCCACGCGAAAAGTTCCTCGGCGTGCAGGTTGGCCTGCTCGGTGATCGACAGTTCGGAGGTCTCGTCGATCCATTCCTGGTGCCCGGACATCGCGCACAGGTCGAACCACTGCTGGGCGGTGCCGCAGCCGAGGGCCACCAGGCCGTCGGCGGCCTCGGCCACCCCGGGAACCGTGGGCCGACGTTCGGTACGCCAGGGCTTGTCCAGCATCTGGTAGTAGGTCACCGGATAGTAGGTCAGCCCCAAGATCTGGGCCTCGAGCATCGACAGGTCCAGCAACTGCGCGCCGCCCCCGGCGCGCACCGCCAGGGTCAGCGCCGCGGCGTACGCGCCGGCCAACCAGTCCCCCACCTGACCGCCGACGTGCGCGGGCGCGCGGTGTTGCTCGCCGCGGCCGATCCCGAGCGCCCCGCCGGACCAGGCCTGCAGGGTGAACTCGGTGGCGGCCCTGTCCCGCCACGGGCCGTGCAGACCGAACGGTGTGATCGCGGTGATGCTGAGCCCGGGATGGCGCTCCCGGATCCGGTCGGGATGCAGGTCCGCGGTCTCGGCCAGCCGCGACCCCGGCGACCACACCACGGCGTCGGCCGCTCCCAGTAGCCGTTCGACGGGGCCGAGGTCGGCCGGGTCAGCGACCACGCTGTGCTTGGATCCGGCCAGGAAGCTGAACAACGCGCCGCCGGCCACCGGATCGACGTCGGCACCGGAGGCCGACCATCGTCGCAGCGAATCACCCTCGGGTGACTCGACTTTGATCACCCGGGCACCGCCGTCGGCCAGCAGTTTGGTGCAGTACCCGCCGGCGATCCCGGACGACAGGTCGACCACCGTGTAGCCGTCAAGTGGTGGGGGCACCGGTCTAGTCCTTCTTGCTGCGGTTCTTCTTGCTGAGCCGGAATTCGGGCGGGAACTTGCTGTCGTTGTCGTTCACCGCAGCCGACAGCCCACTGTCGATCGACTCGAACATGTCCAGGTCCTGATCGCTGTCGTTGGCCACGCCGTTGCCCATGGACTCGAAGAACGCGGACAGCAGGCTGCCCATGTACTCACCCTGTTGCTGCTTGAAGATCTCGAAGAACATCTTCTGCTGGAACACGGTGTCCACCGGGCGGTTCCGCGCGCACGCCAGCGCGTACTTGGCCACCTCGTCCTCGAGATCGTCGCGGGGCACCACCTTGTTCAGGAAGTTGCAGTCGTACATCTCGGCGGCGGTGAACGGCCGGCCGGTGAACACCATCTCCTGGAACTTGCGCAGGCCCATCATCTGCACCCACGTCCACATCCGCGGGCCCCACCCGTGGTACCGGAACGACGGGTGCCCGAACAGCGCGTCGTCGCTGGAGATCACCAGGTCGGCGTCGGCGCACTGGTAGAAGTGCCAGCCGTAGCAGTAGCCCTTGGCCTCGACGATGCTGATCTTCTTGAAGTCCTGCAGCGCGCGGTTGCCCGCCTGCGAGTTGGCGTACCAGGCGGAGATGGTGGCCCCGTTGCGGAAGGTGCCCTTCGGCGGGTACGTCACCTCACCCACGCCGTCATCCTCGAGCCGCAGTTCGGCCAGCCGCACCGCCGGATTGTCGTTGCCCTCCATAAATTCCGGCAGATCGGCGCCGCTGCCGAGGTTGGATCCGACACCGCGGATGATGACGACCTTGACGTCGTTGTCCGCATTGGCGGCGCGCAGCACGTCGGCGTAGCGCAGCCGGGCCATCGACGTCGGCGCGTTGAGGAACTCCGGTCGGTTGAACGTGATGGTGGCGATCTTGGTCTTGGGGTCCTTCTCGTAGAGAATGATCTCTTCGGGTGTCGGCCGGTTCTCAGACGCCGCCATTGCACGAACTCCTTTGCATCAGAATGAATTACCGTGGCAGCCGGGAGCGGCACCGCGCCGCGGTGCCGCAGCGGTCACAGCAGGCCGAGGAACTTCTGGACGTTGGTGCTGACGATCTTCGTCGCGTTCTCGGGCCCCACCGCCGACACCACGGTGGCCAGCGACTTCTCCGAGTAGCCGAAGGTGCTCTCATTGTGCGGGTAGTCCGAGGACCACATCACGTTGTCGACACCGATCTTGTCGATCAGCTCGAGCCCGAGCGGGTCGACCATGAACGACGCGCTCATGTGTTGCTTCCAGTAGTGCTGGATCTCGTGCTGCAGTTCGTGGTTGAACATGTGCCGATAGGACGCCAAAAGGTGCTCGCCGTCCTGCAGGGCCGTTGGCACCCAGGCGATTCCGCCCTCGAACCAACCGATCCGCAACCTCGGGTGCCGATCCAGGATGCCGGAGAACAGGTACTTGGCGAACTGCTCGCGGAAGGAGTCGACGTTGACCATCATGCCGACGACGACGCTGTTGTGCTCGCAGGGCGTCTTGGGCGGTGTCTCGCCGATGTGGTGCGACACCGGCAGACCGGCGTCCTCGATCTCGTCCCATACCGCGTCCATCGCGGTGCTGCCGTAGTCGTAGATGTTGCCGTCGTCGTCCTTGCCGGGGTTCAGCGGCAGCAGGAAGGTCTTGAGCCCCAGGGACTTGAGCTCCGCCAACGTGCTGCGGGTGCCCTTCGGGTCCCACCAGTTGATCAGGCCCACGCCGTAGAAGTGGCCCTTGGAGCGCTCCTGCAGTTCGGCGATGTGCTCGTTGTAGATCCGGAAGACCCGCTCCCGCAACTGCTTGTCGGGGTAATGAAACAGTGCCAGAACGGCATTCGGGAACGCGAGTTCCTTGTCGATGCCGTCCTCTTTGAGCTCGCGGATGCGCGCCTCGATGTTGTTGGAGGCGGCACCGGCCAGGTCGTCGTACTGCATGAGCACGCGGCCGAAGTCGCCGCCCGTCCAGGCCTTGCCCTTCATGCCCACCATGTAGGCGCCGTCCTCATACCAGATGCGCGGCGCGGCGCCCTTGAGTTCCTCGGGGAAGCGGTCGTAGAAGATGTCGTCGGCCACGGAGATGTGGTTGTCGGCGGAGAAGATCTCGGTGCCCGGCGGGAGGCCGAGGTCGCCGGTGGCGTGGCCGCGCCGATCCTTGGGAGCGCCGAAACCGCCGGGCGGATACAGCGTGGCGGTACTGGACTGACTGGACATCATCGACCTTCCGTGAACGTTCCGGGCTTCAGCTTCCTCTGCGGGGCTGCCGCGCGAGCGAGTTTCTTCCAAGAACCGGCCCAGCGCGCAACCGCCGGACTCGTGGGTAATGACATTATCAGTTTGCCTGTCCGAACAACAGCAAGATTGCCGCTCCGACCAGGACAGTTGCGGGTTTTGGTGCGGAAATATCGTTCTCTTTTTAAGAGAATTGATTCTCCTGGGCTCTTGACACCATGCCACCTGCAGCGGGCGTCGATCCGTTCGATAGTCGCACGCCCGCTCCCGCCGCCGCGGACCGGAGACCCTTGGTTCCCAGAACGGAGAATGCTAGTCTCCGCAGCGAGAGTGAGGGGTTCATGCCACACACGACCGACATCGACGCCGACGTCCTGGGCCATTGGCTCGACAAGAACGACGCCCCCGGCCAGGGCGAACGCCCGCAGCTCGAACTGCTGACCGGCGGCTCGCAGAACACCCTGTACCGGGTCCGCCGCGGCGCGGCCCGGATGGTGCTGCGGATGCCCGGCGCCCGCGCCGATACCGCCCGGGTCGACGGCCTGCTCCGCGAGATCCGGCTGGTCCGCGCGCTGCGCGGCACCGACGTTCCGCACGCCCAACTGATCGCCGCCGACGACACCGGCGCGGTGCTGGACAAGCCGTTCTACGTGATGGCCGAGATCGACGGCTGGAGCCCGATGGGCGGGGGCGGCTGGCAGGCGCCGTTCGACACCGACCTCGAGGCCCGGGCCGGGCTGGCGTTCCAGCTGGTCGAGGGGGCGGCCCGACTCGGCAGCGTCGACTGGCGCGGTCAGGGCCTCGACGGGTTCGGCCGGCCCGACGGCTTCCACGAACGTCAGGTCGATCGCTGGCTGAAGTTCCTGTCCGCCTACCAGGTGCGCGAGCTACCCGGCCTCGACGTGGCCGCCGAGTGGTTGCGCCGCAACCGGCCGGCCCACTACACGCCGGGGATCATGCACGGCGACTATCAGTTCGCCAACGTGATGTACGCCCACGGCGCCCCGGCCCGGTTGGCCGCGATCGTCGACTGGGAGATGACCACCATCGGCGACCCACTGCTGGACCTCGGCTGGGCGCTGCTGGGCTACGACGGCGAGAACCCGGTCACCGAAGGGTTTTATCTGGACATGACCGGGATGCCGACCCGCAGCGCGCTGCTCGCCCACTACGAGAAGATCAGCGGCCGACCCACCGACGACATCCAGTACTACCTGGTGCTGGCCAACTGGAAGCTGGGCATCATGCTGGAGAAGACGTATGCGGCCTCGCTGGCCCCGGACAGCAAGGTCGACCCGGCCGTCGCCGCCGCGATGGGACCGATGGTCCCGCAGCTCATGGCGACCGCGGCCGAGCTGACCCGCACCGCAGGAGGTGCCTGAGATGACCTCTCCGACCGAACTTTTCGACCTCACCGACCGGGTGGTGCTGATCACCGGTGGTAGCCGCGGCCTGGGCCGCGAGATGGCCTTCGCCGCGGCGCGGTGCGGCGCCGACGTGGTGATCGCCAGCCGCAAGCTGGACACTTGCGAGGCCACCGCCGCCGAGATCGAGGCCGAAACCGGCCGGGCCGCATGGCCGTACGCGGTGCATGTGGGCCGCTGGGACCAGCTCGACGGACTGGTCGACGCCGCCTACGAGCGGTTCGGCAAGGTCGACGTGCTGGTGAACAACGCCGGCATGTCACCGGTCTACGAGAAACAGACCGACGTCACCGAGAAGCTGTTCGACGCCGTGGTCAACCTGAACCTCAAGGGGCCGTTCCGGCTCTCGGCGCTGATCGGCGAGAAGATGGTGGCCGCCGGCGGCGGGGTGATCATCAACGTCAGCACCCATGGCTCGCTGCGCCCGCACCCCAGCTTCCTCCCGTACGCCGCCTCCAAGGCCGGGCTCAACGCCATGACCGAGGGGCTGGCCCAGGCGTTCGGGCCGACGGTGCGGGTCAACACCCTGATGCCCGGGCCGTTCCTCACCGACATCAGCAAGGCCTGGGACTTCGACGGCACCAGCAACCCCTTCGGCCACTCGGCGCTGCAGCGCGCCGGCAACCCGGACGAGATCGTCGGCGCCGCACTGTTCCTGATGTCGGACGCGTCGAGTTTCACCACCGGTTCGATTGTTCGGGCCGACGGCGGCATTCCCTGATCACCACTTCGCCCAGCAGAGGAGCAGCACATGGCATGGGATTTCTCCACCGAGCCCGAGTTCGAGGAGAAGCTCACCTGGATCCGTGATTTCGTCCGCGAGGAGGTCGAACCCCTCGAGGTCCTCTTCCCGGGGTGTGAGTTCCTCCCGCTGGACGAGGACCGGCGCAAGATCGTCGACCCGCTCAAACAACAGGTCCGCGACCGGGGGCTGTGGGCCCCGCACCTGGGACCCGAACTCGGCGGCCAGGGGTTCGGCGCGGTCAAGCTGACGCTGATCAACGAGATCCTCGGACGCAGCGGCTGGGCGCCCATCGTGTTCGGCACCCAGGCCCCCGACACCGGGAACGCCGAGATCCTGGCCCGCTTCGGCACGCCCGAGCAGAAGGAACGCTACCTGGACGGGCTGCTGTCCGGGGAGATCTTCTCCTGCTTCTCCATGACCGAACCCCAGGGCGGCTCGGACCCGCGGGTCTTCACCACGCGCGCGGTGCGCGACGGCGACGACTGGGTGCTCAACGGGCGCAAGTACTTCTCGTCGAACGCGTCGGTGGCGTCGTTCATCATCGTCGTCGCCGTCACCGACCCGGACGTGCCCGTGCACCGCGGCGCCTCGACCTTCCTGATCCCGGCCGACACCCCCGGGGTCAACATCGAGGCGACGCATCACCTCGTCGGTTCGCTGCCGCACGAGGCCGGGCACTCGTTGATCCACTACGACAACGTCCGATTGCCCGCCTCGGCGATGCTGGGCGAGCCGGGCCACGGCTTCCAGATCCTGCAGGCCCGGCTGGCCGGCGGCCGCATCCACCACGCCATGCGCTCCATCGGGGTGGCCCAGCGCGCGCTGGACATGATGGCCCACCGCGCGAAAAGCCGTTTCACCCAGGGCAGTTCGCTGGCCGACAAGCAGCTGGTCCAGGCGTTCATCGCGGACTCCTACGCCGAGTTGCTGCAGTTCCGGCTGACCGTGCTGCACACCGCGTGGTTGATCGACACCGCCGGCGAGCACGCCGCCCGCGCCGAGATCGGGGTCTGCAAGATCCTGGCCTCCCAGGTGCTCAAGTCCATCGGCCTGCGCGCCATCCAGGTGCACGGCGCCATGGGGCTCACCCAGCAACTGCCGCTGACCAACGTGCTGCTCGGTGGCGTCGCGCTGGGCCTGGCCGACGGGCCCACCGAGGCCCACAAGGTGAACCTGGCCCGGATGCTGCTCAAGGACTACGAGGCCGAGGATCCCGAATGGCCCAGCGAGTTCCTCGACGTCCGGGTCGCCGCCGCGCAGGCCAAGTACGGCGACCGGGTCAGCCAGATCCCGCTGGTGCCGCCGGCGCCATGACCACCACCCGGGTCGCCCAGGCCGTCCACCGGGCCCTGGATGACCGGCAGCGCGAGGCCACCGACGACGTGGAACGCATTCTCGCGGCGGCGATCACGGTCATGCAGCGGGTGGCCCCCGAGCCGCCTCGGGTCAGCGACATCGTCGCCGAGGCCGGATCGTCGAAGAAGGCCTTCTACCGGTACTTCGCGGGCAAGGACGATCTGCTGCTGGCGGTGATGGAACGCGGCATCGGGATCGTCGTGTCCTATCTGGAGCATCAGATGGACAAGGCCCACGCCCCCGCCGACAAGGTCGCCCGCTGGGTCTCCGGGGCGCTGGCGCAGGTGTCCGACCCGCACCTGACCAGCATGAGCCGCGCCGTGGTCGAACAGATGACGCGCACCGAACCCGTCGACGGCATCATGGCACCCATGCGGGATCTGTTGGTCGCACCGCTGGCCGCGCTCGGCAGCGACGACGCCGGCCGCGACGCGGAGGCCATCTTCCAGCTCACCATGGCCACCATGCGCCGCCACGTGGGATCCGGGACGTCGCCGCGGCCCGACGACGTGACCCATCTCGTGCGGTTCTGCCTGCGCGGCATCGATGCGGTCGGAAAGGCGAGAAAGGACAGAGAATGAAAGCAGTGTTGTGCCACCAGTACGGACCACCCGAGAGCCTGGTGTACGACGAGATCCCCGATCCGACACCGGGCCCCGGCGAGGCGGTCGTGCGCGTCCGGGCCGCGGCGGTGAACTTCCCCGACGTGCTGTTCCTGTCCGGCAGCTATCAGGTGCGCATTCCGCCGCCGTTCTCGCCGGGCAGCGAGTTCGCCGGCGAGGTGCTCGCCGTCGGTCCCGACGTCACCTGGCGACCGGGTGACCGGGTGTCGGGGTCGATGATGGTCGGCGCCTTCGCCGAACAGGTTGCGGCACCGGCAGATTCGCTGACCCGGGTGCCCGACGGCGTGGACTTCGCCGACGCGGCCGCCTTCGGGGTCACCTACCGCACCGCGTACTACACCCTGCGCACGGTGGCGCCGGTGCGGCCCGGCGATGCGGTGGTGGTCCTCGGCGCGGCCGGCGGCGTCGGACTGGCCGCCGTCGACCTGGCCACCGCGATGGGGGCGCGCGTCATCGCCGCCGCGTCCGGCCCCGAGAAGCTGGCGATCTGCGCGCAGCGCGGGGCCGTCGCGACCATCGACTACGAGCAGGAGAACCTGCGCGACCGGATCCGGGAGATCACCGAGGGCGCCGGGGCGGCCCTCGTCCTCGACCCGGTCGGCGGCCCCTACGCCGAACCGGCGCTGCGCGCACTCGGCCGCGGCGGGGTGTTCGTCACGCTCGGCTATGCCTCCGGAACCATCCCGGCGATCCCGCTGAACCTGGTGCTGCTGAAGGGAATCACCGTCCGCGGCATGGAGATCCGCACGTTCGCCACGGACTACCCCGACGACATCGGGCCCGCCGACGCCGAGCTGGCCCGGATGTTCGCCGACGGCAAGATCCGGCCCTACATCGGCGCCCGGTTCCCGCTGGCCGACGCGGCCGCCGCGCTGCGCTACGTCGCCGACCGCAAGGCGATCGGCAAGGTCATCATCGACGTGGCGTGACCGTCCGGCGCCGCGCGGCGGAGCCCATCACCAGGTGACGGGCAGGCTGTAGACGCCGTAGGCCAACCGGTCGTGCTTGAACGGCACCTCGTCGAACGGGATCGCCAGCCGCATGGTCGGGATCCGGCGCAGCAGGGTGTGGAACACGATCTGCAGCTCGGCGCGGGCCAGCTGCATGCCGACGCACTGGTGGCGACCGAAGCCGAAACCGAGCTCGTTGCGGGCGTTCTCACGGGCCAGGTCGAGCTGGTCGGGGGCGGCGAAGGCCGCGGCGTCCCAGTTCGCCGGGGCCAGGTCGAGGATGATGCCGTCGTTGGCCTTGATGGTGACGCCCGCGATCTCGATATCCTCGAGGGCGACCCGGCGCTGACCGTTCTGGATGATGCTCAGGTAGCGCATCAGCTCCTCGACAGCGTTGGCGATCACTTTCGGGTCCTCGGTATCGCGCAGCAGCGCAGCCTGTTCCGGGTTCTCCAGCAGCGCCAGGACACCGATGCCGATCATGTTGGCGGTGGTCTCGTGCCCGGCGATCAGCAACCCGGTGCCCAGCTGCGCGGCCTCCTTGACGCTGATCTCGCCCGCGGTGACCCGCTCGGCCAGATCCGAGATCGCGTCCTCGGCCGGGTTTTCCATCTTCTTCTTGACCAGGTCGATCAGGTAGCCGTGCAGGCTCATCGCGCCCTTCTGGCCGTCCTCGGCGCTGGCGTTGCGGGCCAACCCGACGTTGGCGTGATGCTGGAAGAACTCGTGGTCCTCGTAGGGCACGCCGAGCATCTCGCTGATCACCTGGGTGGGCACCGGCAGCGCGAGATCGGCGACCACGTCGGCGGGCTGCTCGCCGGCCAGCATCGCGTCGATGCACTCGTCGGTCACCCGCTGGATGTAGGGCCGCAAGCCCTCGACCCGCTTGAACGTGAAGGGCCGCGAGAGCATCCGGCGAAAACGGGTGTGCTCCTCGGCATCTGAGGTGAACACCGAGCGCGGCCGCTTGTACACGGTCGAGAGCATGTGCTCGTTCCAGTGCGGGAAGCCCTCATTGCGGTCGTCGACGCTGACGCGCGAGTCGGCGAACAACGTGCGCGCCACCTCGTAACCGGTGACCAGCCACGGGGTGGTGCCGTTCCAGATCCGCACCCGCGAAAGCGGGGCCTGGGCGGCGAGTTCCATGACGCCCGGCGGCGGCGCGAACGGACACGCGGCGGCCCGCTCCATCGGGTACTCGGGGACGTCGGTCACGGTATCGGTCAGGGTTTCGGTCACTGGGTTTCCTCTATCGGGGGCTGTTGGATGAAGGTCTGGTCAGTCTTCGACGCGGATGGCCTGGGCCGGGCAGGCCGCGACGGCCTCGCGCACCGCGTCGTGAAGGTCTTCCGACGGATTCTCGTCGAGCAAAATCACGCTGCCGTCGTCCTCGTCCTGATCGAACACCTCGGGGGCGTTGGCGACGCAGTTGCCCGCCGACACGCACTTGAGTTGGTCGACAATGACTTTCACGGTGTCTCTCCCTCTACGCGACGTGACGTCACGGGCGCCAGCAGCAGCCCGGTGATCGCGTCGACCAGCCCGTCGGCCGTGGCGTCCCAGTCCGGGCGCACCATCGGATCGCCGGCGGCGCGGGCGCGTTCCTGTTCGGCGAAGATGTGCACGATCAGGTGCCGGGCCATCGCATTGCGCTCGATGCGCACCTCGGCGGGCATGTCGGGCAGGCAGCGGTTGAGGCCCTGGATGATCTTGAGCACCGACCGAGACGACAGCGATTCCTCGGAGACGATGTCGCGGTGCGTCGGGTCCGGCATCAGCTGGGCCGAGAACCGGGCGTAGGTCGAGGTGCCGTTCGCGCCGGACAGGTTGGTCAGGTGGGCGGCCAGCGGGCGCACGAGGCACTGCACCCAGTCGCGCAGTTCGGCGGGGCGGTCGGCGCGCTCGATCTCGTCGACCATCTGCTCGCACAACCGCTCGACCTGTTCGTTGTGCCGGCGGACGATCGCGCGGATCAGGTCCGCCTTGGTGCCGAAGTGGTAGCCGACCGCCGCGTTGTTGCCCTGCCCGGCCTGGTCACTGACCTGGCGGTTGGATACGGCGAAGACGCCGCGTTCGGCGAAGAGCCGTTCGGCGGCCGTCAGGATGGCCTCGCGGGTGTCGGTGGCCCGGTCCGAGCGCAGGGGCCTGGTGGCGGTCACGCGGTCCAGTCAACCGCGCGCACCGGGGTTAAGTCAAGTGATTGATTTAATTGCCGGGGTCGGTCGGCAGCCCTGCCAGACACTCATTTCCGTGGGCGCCCTGAGCAGCAAATCGTACGGTCCGGAAACCACTCCGATTTGAAGTGCAGACACTCGTAACTGGTAACCATGACGAATGGCATCCGCGTTCACCCCCCACGGCGAGGTCCGAATCCACTACCTCGATTCCGGCGGTGACGACCTGGGCGCGCCGCTGATCTTCGTCCCCGGGATGACCGACGTCGCCGAGGATTACCGCGCGGTCCTGCCGGCGTTCGGCCGGCGCACGGTGGTCGTGGAGGTGCGCGGCCACGGCCGCAGCGACGCCCCGGCGGCGGGCTACGACCTGCCCACCCTCGGGGCCGACGTCGGCGCCGTCGTCGACGCGATCACCGCCGGTCCGGTCCATCTCGTCACGTTCTCGCGGGGAACGTCGGCCGCGCTGTGGTGGGCGCTGCAGCACCGCGACCGGGTGCGCTCGATCGCCATCGGCGACTACGTGCCGCAAGAGATCGTCCTCGGCGAACCGCAGGTGCGCTTCCTGCTCGACGGCCGTTGGCGCGGAACACCGGTGCGGGACCGCCTCGACGAGACCGCCGCGCTGGCCACCTTTCGGGCGGCCCAGATCCGGTCGTTCTGGGAACCGCTGTCCGACTGGCAACCCCCGCTGCTGGCGGTGCGCAGCGGTAGCGGCAGCATCATCGACGCCGACGCGTGGGCGCGTTACCGGCAACTGTTCCCGACGGCGGAACTGCACGAGTTCGACGACTCGCCCCACGACATCTTCCGGCCCGACCGGCAGCGCTATCCGCTGCTGGTGCGCGAGCACACCCGCCGCGCCGACGCGCGGCCGTGACCGGCTACTTGGGTTTGCGCTGAATCACCTTGCCCGCCACCGTGCCACCGTCGATCGGTAGCACGGTGCCGGTGACGTACGGGGAGCGGTCCCCCGCGAAGTACAGCGCCGCCTCGGCGACGTCGTCGACGGTGCCCTCCCGCTTCAGCGGGCGGTCGTTGCGCATCTGCGCGCGGATCGCCTCCTCGAACTGCTCGAGGCGCTCGAGGTCCTCCCCGGCGGCCGACTTCTTGACGATGGCGGTGCGGATATTGCCCGGTGCGATGGCGTTGACCCGGATCTCGTAGTGCGCCAATTCGATTGCGACGGACTTGGTGAACTGGATGACCGCGGCCTTCGACGCCCGGTACGTCTGCACGCCGCCGCCCGCCTGGATCCCGCCGATCGAGGTGAGGTTCAGGATCGAGCCACCGCCGTGTTCGGCCATGTGGCGCGCGGCGTCGCGGGTGCCGGCCATCACCGCCCGCAGGTTGACCGCCATCACCTTGTCGAAATCGGCGAGGTCGTCGTCGAGGAAACGCCGATGCATGGTCCCGGAAACACCGGCGTTGTTCACCATGATGTCGAGTCCCCCGAAGGTCTCCACCGTCGTCGAGACCAGCCGCTCGATCTGGTCGAGGTCGGCGACATCGGTTTCGAGGAACTTGTAATCGCCGCTCAGCGGCGGCCCGTCGCCGAGGTCGCCCACCACCACCTTGGCGCCCTCGGCGAGGAAGCGCTCGGCGATACCGCGGCCCAGCCCGCCGGCTCCCCCGGTGACGATGGCGACCTTGCCGGCCAGTTCGTTGCTCATGGTGCGTGCGCTCCGCTCTTCGTGCCAGTTCGGTCGGTGTCGTCCTGATCGCCCAGGAACGACAGCAGCAGATCGTTGACGGCCCGGGGCTGCTCGATCTGCGGGCAGTGTCCGGCGTTCTCGATGACCGCCGAACGCGCCCCGTCGATCTGGGCGGCGATCTCCGCGGCCCAGCCCGTCGGCAGTAGCTTGTCACCCCCGCCCTCGACGATCAGCGTCGGTACCGTGATGCGCTCGTAGGCCCGCCGGCTCGACGCCGCGGCGGGCGGCTCGGAACCGGGCCGCCGGAACCGCGCGGCGGCGATCGTCTCCCACGCCCCGGGCAGGGTCGCCGATTCGTGCCGGCGCGCCACGTAGGCCTCGTCCTCCGGATAGGAGGGGGCGAAGAACAGCGCGGTCACAATGGCTTTCATGGCACCCAGCGTGGCGTCGTAGTCGTAGAGCGCGCGCATGTGCTCGTTGTTCTGGATCTCGCCGCCGCCGCAGATCGCCACCAGGCTGCGCATGGGCAACACCGGGTCGGTGGAGGTGGCGTCGACGAGCAGGTTGATGGCGCCCATCGAGTTGCCGACGAAGTGGGCGGAGTCGACCCCGACCGCCGCGCAGAACGCCGCGACGTGCCGGATCCGCATACCCCGACCGTCGACGAAGTCGAGCACCTTGGCCGTGTGGCCGTAGCCGAGCATGTCGGGCGCGAGCACCCGGAACCGCTCGCCCAGCGCGGAAATGGTCCGCTCCCAGCCCAACTCGGCGCCGGCACCGAACTCGCCGCCGTGCAGCAGCACCACGGTCTGCGCGTGCTCGGCGCCGGCCTCCAGGTAACTGGTGACCAGGCCGTCGACGGTAATGGTCTTGCGCTGAAAGTTCATGCGGGCTCCTGTTCAGTCCGGGATCAATGGGCCGACGGGACTCGTCGAGATGGCGTGCACCAGCAGGCCGGCGAGTTCGGCGGGACGGCTCAGAAACGGCGAGTGCGAGGTATCGATGCTCAGCTGCTCGACACCGAGCCGGTGGGCCACGGTGTCGGCCAGCCACCGGGGCATCGACCGGTCCTGTGCGCAGACGATGAAGCTGCGCGGCAGGTCGGCGGCCCAGAAATCGGGCACCGACACCGGGGTCACGGTGGTGTCGCCGAACCGTTCGGGACCCAACCGATCGAAGGCCCAGCGCGCGGTGGCCTCGTCGCAGTCGTGGTAGAAGTACTTCCAGGCGCCGTCGAAATCGGCGAAGGTCATCGCCCCGTCCTCGTCGAACTCGAGATAGGACAACATTTCTCCGGTGTCGGCGTCGAAGTCACCGTCCTCCTCGTTGCGCATCGCCATCGCCTCGGGATAGGTGCGGCCCTCCCGGGGCAGCGCCGCGGCCAGGTACACGATGTGGCCCACCAGATCCGGTCGCGCGTCGGCGGCCAGCGTCGCGTCGAAGCCGCCGCCGGAATGCCCCACCAGCACGTCGCCGGGTCGCATCACCTCGACGATGGCCTCGCGCCGCCTGTGCAACGTGGATTCCTCGTCGATGCGTGCCCCGTGGCCCGGCAGGTCCACCGCGACGGCGTCGTGACCGAGCACACGAAGTTCCTCGATGGCGCGCTCCCAGCACCACGCGGCGTGAAAGCCGCCGTGCACCAGAACGAATCTCACCTGCGCGCGCCGCTCGACCGGGCGATCACTTGATCGCGATCGGGTTCACCGGGGAGCCCACTGCCCCAACGACACTGAGTGGGGGCGCCACGAGTTGGAACTCGTAGACGCCGTCCGCGGCGCAGTCGGCGGACAGCGCCGTCAGGTCCCAGTACTCGCCGAGCATCAGACCCATGTCGCGCAGGCAGAGCATGTGCATCGGCAGGAACGTGCCCTCGACGCCGGCGGCCGGATCCGGATCCTCGACCATCAGGTTGTCGGCGGCCACCGCGGCCACCTCGTGGGCGTGCAACCACGATGCGCAGCGCCAGTCCAGGCCCGAACCGGCCTCGGCGCCGTCGCCGGTGGCGCAGAACCGGGTCCACCAGCCGGTGTGGACCAGCACGACGTCACCGCTGCGCACCTCGACGCCCTGGCTCTTGGCGACCGCGTCGAGTTCGTCGGGGGTCACCGGGTTGCCCGGTTCCAGGAACACCTCGGCGCCCCGGAAGCGCACCACATCGAGCAGCACCCCGCGCGAGGTGATGCCCTTGGCGTCGACCTTGTCGATCCCACAGTGGTAGGCACCGAAGCTGGTCACCGAACCTGCGGGAAACCCGTTGTACAGCTTGTCCTCGTAGTACACGTGGCTCAGGGCGTCCCACTGGGTGGCCGCCTGCAGCGGCATCACGATCATGTCGTCGTTGAACCGGAACGGGTTGTCGGCGAAGAACGCGCTGACGTCGTGGGCGACGGCGTTGCGCAGCCAGTCGGGCCCGTAGCGGACCAGGGTGTCGGCGTCGCCGCCGTCGACGGTCATCACGTGCACGGGATTGTTGCGGAACTTGAACGCCCCCTGCGGCCCGTTGGAGCCGAAGTCGGCACCGAGGGCAAAGACCTTGCCGCGCTTGGCCAATCCTGCCGCCTCGGTGATCTTCTCAGGCGTGATGAAGTTCAGCGTGCCGACCTCGTCGGCGTCGCCCCAGCGACCCCAGTTGCGGACCTCGTCGGCCATCTTGCGGAAATCCTGCATCGTGCCGGCCATGCTCACCTTCCCGAGATGTGGTCGAGAGAATCGTTGGCCGCGGTGAACCGCTGCGCCAGGATGCCGCCGTCGGCCCAGATCACCTGTCCGGTGACGTAACTGGCCGCCGCACTGCCGAGGAACACCAACACCGCGGCCTGCTCCTGCGGCGTGGAGGCCCGGCCCAGCGGCGTGCTGAACGAATCGAGGTACTGCTGGCCGTAGGCCGTGCGCAGCTGATCGAGGATCGGGGTCTCGGTGACCCCGGGCGCGGTGCAGTTGATCCGGATGCCGCGCGCGCCGAGTTCGGCAACCCTGCTCATGGTGTAGAGGATGGTCGCCTCCTTCGACAGCCGGTAGCCGCCGCCGTCGGCCAGCGCGTCGGGATGCTCGTCACACCACTGCACGCCCTGCTGCGGGGATGCGGTGGCCACCAAACCGGCTGTGGTCGAAGCATTCTCGCGGTAGGCCGACGCGGCCAGCGAGGACACCGAGGTGATCGATCCCCCGGCGGGGATGCGTTGCATCATCGCCTCGGTGAACTGCCGCATGCCCAGGAAGTTGATCCGGACCACGAGCATCGGGTCCCCGACGCCCGAGGACACCCCGGCCACGTTGAACAGCGCGTCGACGCCGCCGTCGACACCGCCGGCCGCGGCCTCCACCGAATCCGGGTCGGCGAGGTCCACGGCGACGAAGTCGTCCAACCCACTGTGCGGATCTTTCAGGTCCAGACCCGTGACCCGGGCGCCCAATTCGCCGAGCTGGCGGGCGACTTGCGCGCCGATTCCGGACGCGCAGCCGGTGACCACGACGTGTTTGCCGTCGTAGCGCACCAGCTCGTCGAGTGCCGTCACGTTCAGTTCGCCGCTTCCCGCGCGGCCTTCTGTTCCTTCTCCAACTGGGCGGCCTTGACGCGGCCCTCGTTGATCTCGGCCATCGCCTCGGGGATCTCGCCGGCGGTGAACTTGTCCCGGCCGGTGGGCAGCCCGCCGAAGGCGTAGGTCTCGTCGAACAGCGGGGCGTCCGACGGCTGGCGCCGGGCCTCGACCTTCTCGATGACCGGCTCAAGGCGCTTGGCCTTGTCCGCCACGGCCTTCTGGTCGCGCTCGATGAACTCGGGCAGGATCTCCTTGCCCATGATCTCGATGGACTCCATGGTGCCCTCGTGGCTGCGCGGGTTCAGCAGCAGGATGATCTCGTCGACGCCGCTGGCCTCGTAGCTGCGCAGGAACTCGCGTACGGTGTCGGGTCCGCCGATCGCGCCGCGGCCGGGGCCGTAGGCCAGCGTCGGATCCTCCTTGACCGCCTGCTCGTAGCGTTCCCAGACCTTGGTGCGGCCGGGGGTGTGCATGCCGGTCAGGTAGTAGTGCATGATGCCGAACGAGAAGAAGCCGCCGCCGATGCCGAGTCGCTTGAGCGCCTCGTCGTCATTCTTGGCCACCATCATCGACAGGTCGCCGCCGATGGCCAGCAGGTTCGGGTTGATCGCCGGGGTGACGGGCGCGCCGTTGGCCTCGAGTTCCTGGTAGTAGCCGTCCACGCGCTCCTTGAGCGCCTCCGGGCCGGTGTAGGCGAAGCTGAGTGCGCCGATGGCCTTCTGCGCGGCCATCTGCACCGACGACGGGCGGGTGCAGGCCACCCAGACCGGCGGGTGCGGCTTCTGCAGCGGCTTGGGAATCACGTTGCGCGCGGGCATCTCGACGTGCTCACCCTTGAAGCCGGTGAAGGGTTCCTCGACCATGCAGCGGATCGCGACCTCGAGGGCCTCCTCCCACTGGGCGCGCTTGTCGGCCGGATCGATGTTGAAGCCACCGAGCTCGGCGACCGAGGACCCCTCGCCGGTGCCGAATTCCACGCGGCCGTTGGACAGGTGATCCAGCGTGGCGACCCGCTCGGCGATGCGCGCCGGGTGGTTGATGGGCGGGGGCAGGTGCATGACACCGAAGCCCAGCCGAATGTCCTTGGTGCGCTGGCTCGCCGCGGCCAGGAACATTTCCGGGGCGGTCGAGTGGCAGTACTCCTCGAGGAAGTGGTGCTCGGTCAGCCAGACGGTGGAGAAGCCGGCCTTGTCGGCGGCCTCGACCTCGTCCAGACCGTGCTGGAACAGCTGGTGTTCATCGTCCTCCGACCACGGCCGAGGCAGCGGGAATTCATAGAACAGCGAGATCTTCATTGATTGCCTCCTCAGGCGTTGCGGACGTCGTCGTGGACTTGCTGTTGATTCTGGGTCGTGTTCTGGGCGGCAATGTGTTTGGCGGCGACATAACCGAAGGCCATGGCGGGGCCGATGGTGGCCCCGGCCCCGGCGTAACTGCGGCCCATCACGGCCGCCGACGCGTTACCCACGGCGTAGAGGCCCGGGATGTGCCGCTCCTCGGTGTCGAGCACGCGGGCGTGCTCGTCGGTGCGCAGCCCGCCCGAGGTGCCCAGATCGCCCAGGATGATCTGGAACGCGTAGTACGGCGGCTTGGACAACGGGTGCAGATTCGGGTTGGGCAGCGTCGGATCGCCGTAGTAGTTGTCGTAGGCGCTGTCACCGCGGTTGAAGTCGTCGTCGTGTCCCTTGCGGGCCAGTTCGTTGAACCGCTCGGCGGTGCCGCGCAGCGCCTCCGGTGGCACGTCGATCTTGGCCGCCAGTTCCTCGAAGCTGCCGGCCTCCTTGACGATTCCGGAGTCCAACCAGGCCTGCGGGATCTTCCGGCCGGTCGGTACCGGGGCGAACGGGACCTTCGGGATGGGCAGGTGCCCGCCGACCACATAGCGGTGGAAGGAGCGCTGATCGGTGATCAGCCAGACCGGGATGTGGGTGATCCCCGAGCGCTGCCCGTCAATCATCGCGTGCGCGAAGTCCATGTAGGGCGCGGCCTCGTTGATGAAGCGCTTGCCGGCGCCGTTGACGACGAACTGCGCGGGCATCATGCGTTCGTTCAGCATGAACTGCAGCCGCCCGTCGGGCCAGCACATGGCCGGGAACCACCAGGCCTCGTCCATCAGTTCGGTCGCCGCACCCACCTTCTGGCCGGCCCGGATACCGTCGCCGGTGGCCGCCGGATTGCCGAAACTCCAGTCCTTCTCGACCTCCGGCAGGTGTTCGCGACGCCACGCCATGTCGTGGTCGAAGCCGCCGGCGGCGATGACGACCCCGGCGCGCGCCCTGATCCGCTGGGTGCGGCCGTCCCGTTCGACGACGGCGCCGATGACCCGCGCCGCGGGGCCGTCGCCGTCGGTGATGAGTTCGGTCATCGGCGTGTTGAGCCACAGCGGGATGTTGTGCTCCTGCAACGCCAGGCGCATCCGCGCCACCAGGGACTGGCCGATGGCGGCCATCCGGTCCCCGAACACCCGCGCCCGGAACATTCGCCAGATCAGCTTGACCAGCACGGCCTTGCCGCGCCAGTTCTGCCGAACCTGATAGAACAGCCGCAGGTCCTTGGGCGCGAACCAGATTCCCTTGGGCGCCAGCGCCAGCGGCTGCAGCAGGTTCTGCTCCTCGGCGCCGAGCTTGCGCAGATCGATGGCCGGCACGTTGATGGTGCTGCCCAGCTCCGAACCGCCCGGCAGTTCCGGGTAGTAGTCGGCATAGCCGGGCTTCCAGACGAATTCGAACCAGCGGCTGCGGTCCTCCAGGAACTGCATCATCTCCGGTGCGGCGTCCACGTACTGCCGCAGCCGGGCGTCGCTGACCAGTCCGCCGGTGATCTGCTTGAGGTAGCCGAACACCTCGTCCGGGTCCGGCGAGTAGCCCTCGCGGCGCTGCGAGGGCGCCCCGGGCACCCAGATCCCGCCGCCAGAGAGCGCGGTGGACCCACCGTAGTGCGCGGACTTCTCGATGACCAGCGCGTCCAGGCCCTCGGCCTGGGCGGTCAGCGCGGCGGTCAGCCCGCCGCCGCCGCTGCCGATGACCAGCACGTCGACCTCGTGGTCGAAGCCCGCCGTGGGTCCATTGTCATTGGGCGTCATGCGGGCACCGCCGTTCGGATTGCGAACCCGGCGATCAGTTCCGGCGCCGGGCGGTAATAGTGGTGTGCGGTCGCATACGGTCCCGCGGCGGCCAGCGCCGCGAACGCCGCCACCCAGGTCCGGACCTCGTGCGCGGAGTTGCCGGCCTCGCCGGCGATCCAGGCGTTGGTCCAGCCGTCGACCTCGTCGAGCCGGTTGGCGTCGATCAGATCCAGGAAGGCGCGGTCCCAGTCCGGGTTCAGCGGCTGCAACGCCGACTCGCCGTGGGCGAAGTCATGGGCGGCGGCCATCACCGCGTCCTGCCGGGCGCTGCGCTGCTCTGGGGTCATCGCCACCCCGCGCACGATGCGGTCCAGCGCGGCCGGCGGCGCGGTGGCCAACGTGGGCACCGGCGGATCATGGGACAGCCCACCGGATCCCAGCACCAGCACGCGCTTGTCCAGCGTCGCCAGGAACTTCCCGATCGCGGTACCCAAGGCGCGTACCCGGCGCAGCGGGCCCAGCGGGGTGGCCACCGAGTTGATGAACACCGGGATGATGGGCACCGCGGCGGCGTCGCCGAACAGGGTCTGCAGCGGCTGCACCGTGCCGTGGTCGACCTCCATGCCGGCCGAGATCGCCACATCCACGTCGGCGTCGAGAACCGCTGCCGCGCAGGCGTTCGCGAAATCCTCGGCGACGTTGAGCGGGCCCGACTGGGTGCCGTAGTCCCCCACGCCGGATGCCGAGGTGCCGATGCAGAACGGCGGCATCAGCCGGTAGAAGAACCCGTTGTAGTGATCCGGGGAGAACGTCACCACCAACTCCGGGGCGAAGTCGGTGACGAAATCCCGCGCGCCGGCCAGCGCGGCGCCGATGTCGTCGAGAAGTTCAGCCGACGGTCCCGGAAGATTCAGCAGCGGGCTGTGCGACATGCAACACAGTGCCAGTTGCGCCATGGTTCTCACCGCCTTCCACCGCAGTCGAGGGGGCGATGCGCAGGACCGCGAACAGTTGATCGCTCAGCTCGGCCGCGCGTTGGGCCACGCAGGCCGCGGCGATGCAGCGGTCGGGCCGCAGGAACAGCACCGAGTCGGTGTGGCCGTCGAAGAAGGACTTCAGCGCGCCGGTGCGGTCGCCGACGACGATCACGTCGGGGTCCTCGGCGGTCTCACCGGCCGGCCGCCAGTGCAGCTGGGTGCTCGGGCGGGCGGCGATGAACTTGGTGCCCAACGCCTTCCAGCGCTCGAGTGTCGCGTCGCCGAGCAGACGGCGCGGATCGTTGTTCCAGCACAGCACCGCAAAGCCGGTGCCGATGACGTCGTCGAGCAGGACATTGCTCTCGGTGCGGGTGTCCACCCGCGGCTGGATGAACAGCGTGCCCGCCGACGAGCCGGGCGGGGGCGGGGTGCTGGCGTGCACGACGGCGCCCTGGTCGTAGCGCGGCATGGGCTTGAACCGCATCTCCAGCACGTACCGCTTGAGCGTCGGGACGACCGAGGCCGCGCGGATCACCTTGTCGCGCAGGCCCGCAACACGACGGTTGGTGGGCGAGATGACCCGGCCGACCATGGTCGACAGGTCGATCATGGCGCGCGCGTGCTTGCGCCGCTCCACGTCGTAGCTGTCGAGCAGGGCGTCCCCGGCGTGCCCGTTGACCACCGCGGCCAGCTTCCAGCCGAGGTTCGCCGCATCGCGGATCCCGCTGTTGTAGCCCTGCCCCTGCCACACCGGCATCAGGTGGGCCGCATCCCCGGCCAGCAGCAGTCGGCCCTTGCGGAAGGCCCCGGCGATGCGGGAGTGGTGCGTGTAGACCCGGTGCCGGATGATGTCGACCCGGTCGGGATGCGGGACGAAACTGGCCAGCAGCTTGCTGACGAACGCGGGGTCCGACGCCAGTTCGTCGGACTCGTCGTCGTGGATCATGAACTCGAAGCGGCGGATTCCGTGCGCGATCGAGATCGAGGCGTACGGCCGCTCGGGGTCGGCGCCGACCTCGCTGTTCGGATGGCCCAGCGGGTCGTTGGCCAGATCGATGACCACCCAGCGCGTCGGCGAGGTGGTGCCCTCGAAGGAAACCCCCATCAGGTGTCGGGTGGCGCTGCGGCCGCCGTCGCACCCGACGACGTAGCGGGTCTGCACCTCCGAAGTCGTGCCGTCCCCGCCGGTCAGTTCGAGCCTGACCCCGTCGGCGGTCTCGGTGGCGGCGGTCATCCGGGTGCCCCAGCGCACCTCGACGTGCGCGAACCGGCTCAGGCCGGCGAACAGTTCGGCATCGACCAGGGGCTGGACGAAGCCGTTGCGCTTGGGCCAGCCGAACCGGGCGTCCGGTGGCGCCATCTCGACCAGCAGCCGCCGGTTCGAGTCGAAGAACCGCAGGATCTGGTTCGGCACGGTGTGCGGCAAGACGGCGTCGACCAGTCCGATCGACTGGAAGGTGCGCAGCGATTCGTCGTCCAGGCCGACCCCGCGCGGGTAGTCGATCAGGGTGTCGCGTTCCTCCACGATGAGCGTCGGGACACCCTGCAGGCCAAGGATGTTGGCCAAGGTCAGACCCACCGGTCCGGCCCCGACGATCACCACCGCGGGGTTGTCCGGGCCGCTCGGCGTGGCCATCACGCCCGTCCCAGCAGGAAGTCGACGTGCAGCCGGTTGAAGGTGTCGGGATCCTCGTACTGCGGCCAGTGCCCGCAACCACTCATCACCTCGAACCGCGCGCCCGGGATCATCGAGGCGATGCGGCTGCCCTCGCTGACGTCCGCGGTGGGGTCGTCACTGGTCCAGAGCACCAGCGTCGGGGCGGTGATGGCGCCGTACTCCTTGGCTCCCATCAGGTTCCGCGCCCGGATCTCGGGATCCTGCAGCGCCATGATGTCGCGCATCGCGTCGACGAAGCCGGGTAGCCGGTAGATGCGCTGGCGGCTGGCCACAATGTCGTCGTAGTCCTTGGACTTGTCGGCCATCAGCCACTTGATCCGGGCCTGCACCGTCTCCCAGGTCGGATCCTCGACCGCGGCCATCGACAACGTGATGATGCGTTTCATCACCTCGGGGTCGGCCTGCGAACCGCCGGCGGTGTTGAGCACCAGGCGGTGGATCCGTTCGGGGTGATCGGCGGCGGCGCGCGAGGCGACCCAGCCGCCGAGGGACTCCCCGGACAGGTAGACCCGCTCGGCGCCGATCGCGTCGAAGAACGCCAGCAGGTGCTTGACGTAGTGCTCGACCTCTAGCGGATGCCCCGGCTTGTCGGTGTAGCCGTGTCCGAGCATGTCGATCGACCAGGTGGAGAAGTGCTCGGCATGGGCCGCGAGGTTGCGGACATAGGCCTCGGCGTGCCCGCCGGAGCCGTGCAGGAGCACCAGGGCCGGCTTGTCGAGGTCCCCGGCGTGCAGATAACGCGTGCGCACGCCCCCGGCGTCCAGGTACCCCTGCGAGAACGGAACGCCCTGAAGATCGCTCCAAATGCTCTCGAACTCAGCCACAAAAAGCCTCTCTGCCTGCGATTACGTCATTCTCTTTTTCTGCGATCGATGTGTGCTAATATCGTACATCGATGTGCACTATCTATAGAGCATCACTCTCTTGGGTGATGTCTGTCAAGGGAGGAATCGCCGCGACCGAGCAGCCGATACCCGTTGTCGCCACCGGCGCACCGGGCTCGCAGACACTGGCCCGCGGGTTGACCGCGCTCCAGGTGGTCGCCGCCACCCCGGGCGGGTTGACCGCGCAACAGGTCGCCGAGCGCATCGGCGTGCACCGCACCATCGCCTACCGACTGCTGAGCACGCTCGCGCAGTTCCGGATGGTGGCCAAGGCCGAGGACGGCCGCTACCGCCCCGCCGCCGGCCTGGTCGCCCTCGGCGCATCCTTCGACAACAACCTGCGGCAGGTGTGCCTGCCGCGCCTGCGCGCCCTGGCCGACGAGTTGTCCACCACCGTCTCGATGCTGGTCGCCGAGGGTGATCATCAGGTGGCCATCGCGGTGATCGTGCCCACCCAGGTGGCCTACCAACTGTCCTTCCACGAGGGCAGCCGCTACCCGCTGGACCGCGGCGCCGCCGGAATTGCGCTGCTGGCCAGCATGCCGCCGCGCCCCGAGGAACGAGACCTGGTGACCCTGACCCGCGAGCAGGGCTGGGTCATCACCCACGGCGAGATCGAACCCAACACCTATGGCCTTGCCGTACCGGTGCATCGCCTGCCGCCGGCCCCGGCGACGTGCCTGAACCTGATCTCCCATCGCGAGGACGTCGTCGAGCGCGGTCGTGACGCGGTGATCAAGGCAGCCGAAGAGCTGTCGGTGATATTGAACTGACGTCTTACCGAAAGGATCTGCGTGTGGCCATGGGGGAACTGAACGCAACCAAGTGGGACCGCGAAGCCGACGTCGTCGTGCTCGGCACCGGCGGGGCGGGTCTCACGGCGGCCCTGTCCGCGGTGGTCGCGGGCGCTGACGTGGACATGCGGGTGGAGGTGTACGAGAAGGCCGAGACCGTCGGCGGCACCACGGCGGTCTCGGGCGGCATCGCCTGGATCCCGGCGCATCACCGCTCGCCCGAAGGCGAACTGACCGTCGAGGACGCCATGGCCTACCTGCGCGCACAGTCCTTCGGCGCCATGGACGAGGAACTGGTCGAGACCTTCGTGCGCACCGGCCCGGCCATGATCGACTTCGTCGAGGCGCACAGCGACATGCGCTTCGAGATCGCCACCGGCTTCCCCGATTACAAGCCCGAGCTGCCCGGCGGCCGCCCGGGTGGCGGACGCTCGCTGGGGCCGGTCCCCTACGACCTCAACCGCATCCCGGCCTGGCGCGACCGAATCACGTCCTTCCCACCGGATTTCAGCAACGTCGGGATCGACGCCGAGACCCGCGCGCGGCTGCACGCCGACATCGACGACACCTCCGGTGACATCGTGGTCGCCGGCACCGCGATGATCGCGGGACTGCTCAAGGGCGTGCTCGACGCCGGGATCACCCCGTTCACCGGGACCCGGGCCGTCGAACTGATCGCCGAGGACGGCGTCATCGTCGGGGTGCGAATCAGCTCCGGCGACAACACCATCAACGTCCGGGCGCAGCGCGGCGTGGTCCTGGCCAACGGCGGATTCGAATGGGACACGGCCCTGGTCGAGGCGTTCCTGCGCGGCCCCATGCACGGCCCGGTGTCCCCGCCGAACAACACCGGCGACGCGTTGCGGATGGCGATGGCGCACGGCGCGGACCTGGCCAACATGGGCGAGGCGTGGTGGGTGCCCATCGTGCAGATCCCCGACGACACCATCGACGGCCATCAGCGCAGCCGCAGCGTGCGCCTGGAGCGGACCCGGCCGCGCAGCATCATCGTCAATCGCGCCGGCCGGCGGTTCATCAACGAGGCCTGCGACTACAACTCGATGGCCGGCGCGTTCCAGTACCTGCATCCGCGCGACGGCTACGTCAACGACCCGGCCTGGATCGTATTCGACCACCGACACCTCGAGCGCTACGGGTTCCTCGGTGTCGAACCCGCCGAGCAGGCCCCCGAATGGTTCTGCGCCTCCGCCGATCTCGACGAATTGGCGGAGAAGACCGGGATCGACGCGGCAGGTCTGGCCCGCACCCTGACCGACTGGAACCGCAACGTTGCCGGCGACGATCCCCGCGATCCCGAGTTCGGCCGCGGCAGCAGCGCCTACGACGGGTACTGGGGCGACCCCGACGCGTCGACCGACGCGGGACGCACGCTGGGCCCGCTCGACACCGCGCCGTACTACGCCGTCCCGGTCGCCCTGGGCGCGATGGGCACCAAGGGCGGGCCGCGCACCGACCGAGACGGGCGCGTGCTGCACGTCTGCGGCGCGCCGATCCCCGGGCTGTACGCGGCGGGCAACGCGATGGCCGGGGTGACCGGTCGCGCCTACGGCGGTGCCGGCGGCACCATCGGACCGGCCATGGTGTTCGGCTTCCGCGCGGGCCATCACGCCGCGACGGGCCGCTCGGTCGACTAAGGGCGGGAGCGGAAGAAGGCGACGGCCCGGGCCAGCGACTCCTCCACCGGTTCGGGCTTCCAACCCAGTTCGCGTTCGGCCTTGCCGTGATCCAGCGGCGACATCAGCTCCGCCATCCGCTGCCCCGCCGCGGCGAACGGCAGATCGCGGCGCAGCAGCCGCGCGGCCACATCGTTGAGCCGGGCGGCCACCCGTAACACCGGCAGCGGCACCTTGATTCGCGCCGGACGCACCCCGGCGGCCTCGGCGACGACGCTCTGGATCTCGCGCATGGTCATGAACCGGTCGGAGATGATGTAGCGCTCCCCCACCCGGCCCTTGTCGGCGGCCAACAGCATGGCCCGCGCGGCGTCCTCGATGCCCACCACCTCCAGGCCAAAGTCGGGGTAGAACGGCATCTTGCCCGCGGCCACCATCGCGACCTGACCGCCGTGCGGGGTCGGCTGCCAGTCGCCGGGGCCGTAGGTGGTCGAGACGCACATCGCGACGCCGGGCAGGCCACGGTCGCGGACGTAGTCGAAGAGCAGGTCCTCGGCGGCCACGCGGGCCTCGATGTAGGCACCGCCCTCGTCCCAGTTGCGCGGATCGTCCTCGGTCACCAGGCGGGTCTTGCTGATGGCCAGGGTGCCGATGGTGCTGGTGAAGACGAACTTGCGCAGGTCCGCCGCGATCTCCGGTTCGGTGGCAACGTCCAGGACGTCGCGCAGCCCGTCGACGTTGGTGCGGAACAGCGGCGCCGGGTCCCGCAGCCACATCCGGGCGTCCACCACGCAGTAGTAGAGGACATCGCAGCCCGTCATCGCCGCGCGCACCGCGTCGGCATCGGACAGCTCGCCGTAGCAGCGTTCGACGTCGAGGTCGTCGATGGCCTTGGTGGAGCTGGTCTTTCGCAGCATCACCCGCACGTCCTCGCCGGCCTCAACCAGCTTCCTGGTCACATGCGAGCCCAGGAACCCGCTGGCCCCGAGCACCAGTTTCTTACCGGTCACCGCGCACCGCCTGACGGACCTTGAACTTCTGCACCTTCCCGCTGGCGGTGCGCGGATACTCGTCGACCCGCAGCAGTTCCTCGGGCCACTTCTGCCGCGCGACCCCGGAGGCCTCGAAGTGCCGGCGGACCTCGTCGAGGCTGGGCAGTTCGTGGCCGGGGTGGATGCGCAGCACCGCGGCGGCGCGTTCGCCGTAGCGGGGGTCCGGGGCGGCCACCACGACGGCCTCGGCCACCGCCGGCATGCCGAGCAGCGTCTCCTCGACCTCCACCGCGCTGATGTTCTCGCCACCGCGGATGATGATGTCCGACTTGCGGTCGGTGATGGTCAGGTAGCCGTCGTCGTCGAGCGTGCCGATGTCGCCCGTGTGATACCAGCCGTCGTCGTCGAATGCCTTGGCGGTCAACGCATCATCGGTGTAGCCCAGGCACAGGTCCGGTCCGCGGGACAAGACCTCGCCGTCGTCGCCCAGCTTGACCTCGACCCCCGAGAGCGGGCAGCCGTCGGTGTAGAGCCGCTTGTCCTGCGCCGCGTCCCAGCGGGAACCGGTGATCGACGGGTGCTCGGTGCTGCCATACGAGCGGTAGGTGTTGATGCCGAGATCGGTGAGCCGCTGGGTGACCGCGATCGGCACGGTCGACCCGCCCAGCCCGACGGTGCGCACCCCCGCCAGGTGTTCGGTGGTGAAGTCGGGATGGTCCAGCAGGCTCGTGATGAAGTAGGGCGGACCGCCGCCGATGGCCAGCCCGTCGCTCTTCATCAGCGCCAACGCCACTCCGGGATCCCAGACGTCGGTGAGGTGGATCGGGTGCCGAGCCAGCACCGGCATCAGCAACGCGCCGACCATACCAATGAAATGCCCCACCGGCGTGGCGATCAGCTGTTTGCCGGTGTCCGTCATGTTCTGCCCCACCAGCTGGTGAGTCTCGTGGACCAGGCTCTGGTGGCTGTGGATGACGCCCTTGGGCGCGCTGGTCGTGCCCGAGGTGTAGGCGTAGAGCGTCGGGGCGGCCGGGTCGGCGGGCAGCACCCCCTCGAAGGGCACCTCGTCGAGCAGGTCGTCGAAGGTGGGCCGGGGCCCGCCGACCACACCCACGATCTCGATGTCGGCGGCAAGGTCCGGCTCGAACTCCATGCGCCCGAACGAGTCCGCGGTGATGAACACCTTGGGTTTGGCATCGCCGAGGATGTGGGTCAGTTCCTTGCGGCCGTAGAAGTGCACGATCGGTACCACCACCGCGCCGAGGAAGGCCGAGGCCCAGAACGTTGCGGCGGCCTCCACCCAGTTGGGCAGTTGCATGGCGACCACATCACCCGCGCGCACCCCGCGCTGGTGCAGACCGGCCGCGAGCCGTCGCGCCGTCGTCTCCACTTCGGCGATGGTGCCCCGATAAGGGCGGACCTTCGAGTGCACCCGGAACTCCAGGTCGGCTCCGGCCGGCAGTTCCCGCGCCAGCAGGTCGCCGAGGGTGTCGGGGGTCCACCACCCATTTTCTCGGTACCGCTGGACGAGTTCGTCGGGGATCGTTCGCATCGGCTCTTCGCTCCTCACCGTCGCCGATGATGCTATTCTCCGGATTCGAGAATGCCAATCTCCGGTGTGGCGAAGGCGGGATTCCGGTTTCGGCCCAATGGCCTGGCTCGGGGTTTTATAGTCAGCCGGACAGTCCGAGAACCGTGGAGGAAGCCCGTGAAGTCCATTCGGGCCGCGCTGAGCGCGGTGGCCAGCGTGGTGTTGGTGGCGGCCGCGATCTCGGTGGCGCCCACCGCGAACGCGATGTACTTCGGCAACTACAACCTGCACATCCCGGACCGGCGCGACTTCCACACCTGGATCTTCTCTACGCTGACACCGTGCAAGGGAGTGCCGGCCGAGGGGGCCACCTGTATGCGGATCCTGACGATCCCCCAACCGGTCGCCAAGGCGGTCTACACCCACGCCGACGCCGTGCTGGGTGACGACGGGTTCTACACCATGGTGATCGACGACCCGTTCGGTCTGCGCTGCGGCGACATCTACTACGGTCCGACGATTCCCACCCACGATGTTTACCGCTGGCACATGGACACCTTGGCCGGCGAGATGGTCTCGCACTTCGCGGCCGGGTGCGACGGCGCCCCCGGCGGCAGCTTCACCTATCCCATCTCATTGACGAGGATGTGACGATGCGCGCATTGGCAACCACGGCAGCCGCGCTGGCGATGCTGGGCGGGTCCGTCTCTATCGCGGCCCCGGTCGGCGCGAACGAGCCGGTCCTGCACCATGTCCGGTACACCGTGACCGCGAACGCGCCCATCTGGTCGCACATCTACTACCGGGACACCGAGCCCGCGCTGTTCTCCGACTACAGCCACAACCCGTACATGTTCAGTCCGCGGGCCGACGTCGAGGTGGGACCCGACCAGCCGTGGGTGCTCGAGGCGCATCTGGCCGACCCGGGCATGTGGGCCATGGTGACCGTGCAGAGCGGAGAGGCCCCGAACTTCCCGGTGCCGGGCTACAGCTGTGAACTCACCGTCGACGGCGTGGTGGTCAAGACCGACAGCGGCCCCAAGGGCGCGCTGTGCTCGATTCGCAACTGGTAACTACGAAGACCACTCGCCCGCCGAAGACTGATGCCGCGGCGTCAGTCGCCGCGCCGCCACAGCGATTCGCCGCTGTGTGCGATGCAGCTCAGGAACAGACCGTCGGGGGCCTGGGCAACCATGTGCAGTTCGTTCGAGCACTTGCTGCCCTCGTCGCGGATACCCGCCAGCGGTGGAGAACGGAACCACCGAGGTTCGTAGCGGCGCGGCGATCCGCAGAAGACCAGCCGGCCGGGCTGGATGGACGGACCGGCCACCGCCGTGCCGAACACGAAGTAGGACGTGTTGTCGCAGTACGACCCGAGTACCACGTTGGGCCGGATGCCGGGGACGCAGAAGGCGTCGTTGCAGGTTTGCGGCCCGGCCTGGGCCACCGGAGCGCTCACCGTTGCAGCAGGCGCACTGAGCATCGCGGCTACCGTCGCCGCAGCGGCGGCCATCACCATCACACGCACGTCATTACTTTCGCACAGCTGGAAACGAAACTCTTCATTTCGGAGAAGATTACTCAGCCAATGGGCACTCCCCCGCCCCGGGGTCCGCTGAAACGCTAGGCTGCAGTGAGTTTCTCAGAGCCGCGCGCGGCCGATCGACGGCCAGCGCGACCACCCCGACAGACGGAGCAGGCGGGTCATGGCAGTTGAGCCACCCGAGAACGACCAGTCGGCCGCCGCGGCGGCCCTCGACCCGTTGAACCAGGCCGCGGCCGAGGAAGCCGAGGCGCAGGCCGCGCTGGCCGAGGCTCGCGCCAACGCGGCCCGCGCCCGCGCCGAACTGCTGCGCCGCCAGGCGGAGGCCGGCGTCGCAACCCAGGCCGGCCTCGAACAACCCGCCCCACACCCCACCGCGGCCGCTCGCCGATCCACGGCGACCTGGGCTGCGATCGCCGTAGCGGCAGCAGCTTTGGCGGTCTGCGGGTTGGTGGGGTTCAGCGCTTTCATGGCCTGGCAGCAGCACAGCGTCGACCAGGAGCGGGAACGCCACGCCGAGTACGCGGCCGTCGCGCGACAAGGCGTGGTCAACCTCATGTCGTTGGACTTCACCAACGCCGAGGAGAATGTGCAGCGCGTGATCGACAGCGCCACCGGCGAATTCAGGGAGGAATTCGAGGCCCAGTCGGAGTTCCTGGTCGAATCGCTGGAAGCCTCCAAGGTCATCACCGAGGTGACGGTGAATTCGGTGGCGGTGGAATCGGTCGCCGAGGAATCCCCGGTGGTCCTGGTGGCGGCCGAATCGCAGGCCACCAACGCCCAGGACGCCCGCAAGGACCCCCAGCGGTTCCGGGTGGCGGTGACCCTGGCTCGCGATGGTGACGAGCTCAAGATCGCCCGGGTCGATTTTCTCTGACGTAAGTCGCCCCCCGACGGCATAATTTGGGTCGGATCCCCACCTCGAGCCATAGCGACAGTGATATTCTCCGCTTCTGAGAATGAGACTATCGCCGGACGTAGGAGCGCAGTGATGTCGGCCATTAGGGCGAGTGTGACGGCGGCGGCTTTGGCGACCCTGGTCGCGGCCGGAGTCAGTAATCCGGCCGTCGCGGGGGCCAATCCCGAGTGGGGCATCAACGGCACCTTCGCGACCTCCTCCAACGGCGTCTGGGCCAAGGTCAATGACCGCTACCAGGAGCAGCCGAGCACGCGCGGCACCTGGAACATCTCCACGGTCTGCACCACGCCGGTCGACTGCGCCGGCACGGTCCACAGCGATGCGGGCTGGTCCGCTCCGATCTACACGAAAAGTGGTGTCTGGTACCTCAAGCGCGCGGTGCCGGAATGGCGTTGGTGCGCGGACGGGGCACCAATCGAAGGCCTGCAGACCATCCTGATTTACCCCGTGGGCGCTGACGGGCGTGTCGACGCCAAGTCCGACGAGTACACCGGCGAGGACGTCACCACGGGCCCCAGCGGCTCCTGCGGCCGTAACCAGTGGCCGCACATCCGCATGCCGTTCTACATGAAGAAGATCTGACACGCGGTCCACCCGAGGCCGCGAAACTGCCGTCGGGGTCGCCCCTTCTGCCTGGGCCCAACCCTGACGACAATCTCGCCGACACAACCAGAGAACGCAAAACCGGCCACGGGATCCCGTGGCCGGTTTGCTTTGCGCGTGCCCTAGGTGGGCAGCAGATCCGTCCAGGACTTTGGCGTCTGGGCCAGATCCGCTTGCTGATACAGCTTGCCGTCGGCGCCCATGTACTCCCCGGTGCGCGGGTTGTACTTGGCCACCGCCACCGACGGGCCGTCAGATCCGTTGCTGCCGAAGGCACTTGGGGCGGCCTGCGGCGCAGCCGACGTGCCGGGGTTGGGAATCCCCACCACGCCCGGGGGCAGCGGAACCTGGTCCGGCGCCGCACCGGGGGGCAACGGCACCTCGGTGGCATGCGGCGAGTGGGCCGGGTCATCCGGCGTGGTCGCCGGATTGTAGATCTGCTCGGGCGGCGGCGGAGTCACCGGCGGATCGAGATAGATCGGTTGTCCCGGCAGCAGCGGACCCGGGCCGGTGCCGGCAAAGCTCGGCGGCGGCGCGTTGGGCGGCGACAGCGGGGCCGGCGGGGGCGGAGCGGTGACACCGACCGGCAACGGGGTGCCCTCGATGGGCCCGAAGGTCTGCGAGTCCGGCAGCGCCCGGTTGTCCGGTGGGATGCCCTGGGCGATCAGGTTCGGATCGATCGGGTACGGGCCCAGCGCGTGCTGACGGGTGGCCAGCGGCTGGAAACCCTCGGGGTCGTTGCACAACTCGACGGTGGGTGCGCGCTTTCCGGGATGACCCATGCACGGATAGTTGCGCGCGCCGCGGACCGCGATGGGCGAATCCTGCGGCAACTTGCAATAGATGTCGTCTGGGGTATCGATGACCTCGGTGTCCGACGGCGAACGCCACGCCGACGGGGGCAGGAAGCCCACCGTGCAGGACGGGGGATCACCCAGACCGAGCGAGAAGTCGCCGCCGGGCATACCCACCGGGTTGTTGATCGGCGCGTAGGTCTGGATCTGCGCGACATACGGCGGCAGCAACACCAGCAGCTGTTCGATCGACGGGTTGTAGGTGACGCCGACCTGGCCGATCGTGGTCATATTCGCCAGTAACACCGGCAATGTCGGCTTCACCTGCTCGAGCAGCCGGGACGTCTCCTGTGCGAAGCCCGGGCCGTTGGCCAACACCGACCGAAACTCGGGGTCGTTGTCGGACAGTTGCCCGGTGATGCCGGCCATGCTGCGCGCCCATGTCCGGGTCGAATCAGTGGTCTGCTCTTGGGCTTCCAGGAACGGGACGGAGTCGTCGATCAGCGCGCGGGTCCGGTCCGAGATGGCGTTGGCGTCCCTGGTGATCGTGGCAGCCGAGTCCAGCAGCGAACCGAAATCGTAACCGGTGCCGTTGAACGCCTCGAAGGTCTCGTCGAGCAGGTGACTCAGCGTGTCCTGCGGGATGGTATCCATCAGGGCGCTCACCTGATCGAGCATGGGACCGACCTCCTGCGGGATGGTCGTGTCCGCCGCCGCGATGACCGACCCGTTCTCCAGGTAGGGCCCCGAATCGGTGCGCGGCTGCAGATCCACGTACTGCTCACCCACCGCCGACATGCTGAGCACGTGCGCCTGAAGATCGGCGGGCACCTTCGGTGAGCGATCCAACGACAAGGTCGCCCGCGCACCGGTTTCGGTGAGCTCCACCGAGGTGACCTTGCCGATCTGCGAGCCGCGGTAGGTCACGTTGCTGAACTGATAGAGACCACCGGTGGCCGGCAGGTCCATCTTCACGGTCAGGCGACCGACCCCCAACAGCGTCGGCAACTGCATGTAGGCGAACAGCATGACCGCCACGCCCACGATGGAGGCAATGGTGAAGAGGATCAGCTGCGTTCGGACGAAACGCGTGAGCATCAGCCACCTCCGTTGGTCGGCACCGGCGAATTCGGTTCGGCCCCATAGGGTCCGGCGAAGATGGGATCACCCGGTTTCGCCGGCGGCGCCGTCAGGTACACGGGCGCACCGGGTACCTGCAGCGGTCGCGGTGGGGTCACCGGCAGAATCGGGCCCACCTCGGCGGGCACCGGGGGCATCGGTCCCTGCTGCAGACCGATGGGTGCCTCACCTTCCGGCCCGGACGGGAACGCGTCCGGCGGCGGCGGGTTGGCCCCGGTCTTGAGCGGGTCGTAGGTGTAGTTCATGTAGTACGGATCGCCGGGTGCCGGGACCAACTGCGCATCGGTGTCCTCCCAGCGGGTTCCGAGGAACAGGGTCCGCTTCAACCGCGGGATGGTGAGATCGACCGTGGCGAACAGATTGTAGTAGTCGCCCCGGATACCGCGGTCCATGAAGCTCTGCGTGTACGGGAACGTCGGAGCGTAGCCCAACACCTCGCCCAGGTCGGGTCCGATATCGGCGAGTGCCTTGATGGTCGGTTCCAGGTTCTTCAGGTTCTGCACCAGGTCGGCCTGGGATTCGTTGGCGAACTGGTGCGCGGTATCGCTGAAGGTGCCGAGCTTCTGCAACGCCGTCGTCAACCGTGGCCGCTGCTGGATCAGCACATCGAGGGCCGGCGGAATCCGTTCCAGCGCTTGGGTGATGGTGTCGCGTTGGCCCGCGAACGTAGCTGATAGCCGGTTCAGCGATTCCACCGACGCCACGATGTTGTCGCGCTGGGCGTCCAACGTGCCGACGAAGGTGTCCAGCCGGACCAACAGATCACGTACCTCGGATTCGCGGCCGTTGAGCGAGGCGCTGAAGTTGTGGATCACATCGCCGAGTTGGCCGAGACCGCCGCCGTTGACGACCGCCGCCAGCGAGGACAACGTCTGCTCGGTGGACGGATAGGTCGAGGCATTGTCCAGGGCGATTGTCGCCCCGGCTGGTAACGGATCCCCGGGCGCCTCACCGACGGGCGGGTTCAGCGCCAGGTGCATGGACCCCAACAGGCTGGTCTGGCCGATGGTCGCGACCGCGTTCAACGGCACCTCGATACCCGGTTCCACCGAGAACTCGACGTCGGCGTGCCAGTCGCGCACGGTCATCTTGCGCACGCTGCCGACCACGACGTCGTTGATCATCACCGGCGAATTCGGCTCCAACGTGGCCACATTCGCGATCTCGACGTGGAAGACCTGAGACTCCGCACCGCGGCCCACCGCACCGGGCAGCGGCAGCGAGTTGACGCCCTGGAACGCGCATCCGCTGGTGGTCAGCGCCACCACGCAGGCAGCCCCGATCCCCAGTCGAATGGAT
Organism: Mycolicibacterium chitae; assembly: GCF_900637205.1. Classification (NCBI taxonomy): domain Bacteria; kingdom Bacillati; phylum Actinomycetota; class Actinomycetes; order Mycobacteriales; family Mycobacteriaceae; genus Mycobacterium; species Mycolicibacterium chitae. Next base: position 1,444,534 of record NZ_LR134355.1, on the reverse strand, counting down.
CTCTTGCCCATCATGCTGGCGGCGTCCCTTCTGCGGCAGGCGCTCCGGCGGGTACTTCAGCGGCCAGTGCCGGGCCCGGGGCCGGTCCTGGCGCAGCGCCGGCCGGGTTGAGCATGTCCGGCGTATTGGCCAACACGTTCGGCGGTACGACCGGCGGCGCACCCGGCAGCATCTGCTGCGCGCCCGGCGGTGGCACTCCTGGAGCCCGACCGGTGAACGGGGGCGGTCCCGGCGGCACATCCTGCGGGTACGCCGACACGGCCGGCGGCGGCTCCGGCGCCTCCGGGGAGCCACCACCGCCACCCGGCGCCAGACCGGGCTCGGAGTAGATGATGTTCTCCGGGTTCGCCGACGGCATCAGGTACGGCGCAATCGGGAACGGCAGGTGGTTGAAGTTGATCATCCGCAGCGCGGGCCCGAAGTACTGCGAGCACAGTTTGGCGGTCTCCGGCGCCGTGGTGTTCTCGATGGCACCGATTGCGCCACAGATGAACTCGACCGGGTTGGAGAAGTTGTTCAGCACGAACTGACCGACCGCGGTGCCGGCGTCCGGGTTGTAGATGTTGTAACCGTTGGCGAACGCGTTCGGCGCGACGTGCAGGATGTTCTCCACATCGATCTTGTGGTCGACGAGGTTCTGGGTGACATTCCCGAGCCGCTCGATCTGCTCGGCGGTCTGGTCCCGGCTGCCGGCGACGAACCGCTGCACCTCCACGACCGCCACGGACAGGTGCTTGAGCGCCGCGTCGAGGTCGCTGCGGCTGCCGTCGACCACGCTGGTCAGCGTCGCCAGGCGATTCTGGAACGACACCACCTGCTGGTTGCTGTTCTTCAAGGCCGTCATGAAGGTCTGCAGGTTGGTGATGATGTCGACGATGTTGCCGCTGCCTTCGGCCAGGATGCGCGACACCCCGGACAGCTGCGAGATGGTCTCGCGCAGTTTGGCGCCGTTACCGTCCATGGCGCTCGCCGCGCTCTCGATGAAGCGGGAGACCGACGTGCCGTCGACCCCGCTCTGCGGGCCGAGTTCGGTGGACAGCCGCATCAACTGCGTCTTGACCTCGTCCCATTCCACCGGGACCGCGGTGGCGTCCAACGGAATCACGGTGCCGTCGGCCATTGTCGGACCGCTGCCCCGATACGCCGGCGCCAGTTGCACATAGCGGGCCGCGACGAGGTTCTGCGCCACGATCACGGCATTGGCCTCCGCCGGGACCGGGACATCGTGATCGACCTCGAGCACCACCCTGGTCTGGGTGCCCTCCGGCTTGATCGCCTCGATGGTGCCGACCTTGACACCGGAGACCCGCACCTCGTCGCCGGGGTAGATGCCGGTCGCGGAGGTGAACAGCGCCTCGATGGTCTTGGAGCCGAAGAACTGCTGCCGCACCACATATGCCACGCCCGCCACCAGCGCCACGGCCAGCAGCACTGCCAGGGGTCCGACCAAACGCTTGCGGTTCATCAGCGCGAACCTCCGGGAATCCCGTTGTAGGGCAGCGGCAACTCGGCGCGCGGGCCGGCGTCATCGCCGGGCTGCCCGGCATTGACCCCGCGGCGGAACCCGAACGCGTAATCCAGGAAGGGTTGGATGAGCTGCGCGGGCTGCAGGTTGGGCACGTAGGCGTTGTAATACGGGCCGTTGGCCAGCGTTTCGCCCTGTGTCACTTGGAACTTCGCGATACCCGGCAACGCCTCACCGATATTGTCGCGGTTCTTCTCCAGCATCGCGGTCACCACGTTCAACCGTTCCAGGGTGGGAGCCAGTTCGGCCTCGTTCTCGGCCACCAGCGTGCTGAGCTGCTGTGACACCGCGGCGGTGTTGGCCAGCAGATCCACGATCGCTTCGCGCCGGTCGTTGAGCACGCCGAGCAGATCGTTGGCGTTGAGGATCAAGGTGTTCAGCTTCTCGCTGCGCTCCCCCAGGACCTTGGTGACGTCGCCGGCACTCTCGAGCAGGGCGGCCAGGTTCTCGTTGCGGCTGTTGATCGACCGCGAAAGCCGGGACAGCCCGTCGAACGTCGGACCGAGTTGCGGGGCAAGCTGATCCAGCGTCGCCGACAGCGTGTCCAGGGACTGATTCAGCGAAGCGGTGTCGGTGCCTTCGGTGTTGGTGGTCAGCTCACCGATCGCGTCGGTCAGCGAGTACGGCGACGACGTCCGGGTCACCGGGATCACGGTTCCCGGTGACAGCTTCTCGCTGCCCTCGGACTCAAGGGTCAGCACACGCTCGCCGAGCAACGAGCCGGTGCGGATGTGCGCGGTCGTCTGCGAGCCCAGCGGCTGCTTGCCGGACACCGTGAACGTCACCAGGGCGTCGCCGTTCTCGAGCTCCACGGCGGAGACCGAGCCGACCTTCATGCCGGACATCGTCACGTCGTTGCCGACGATCAGGCCGCCGGCCTCGGAGAACAGGGCCTGGTGACGGACCGAGGTGGCCCACTGCATGAGCCGCTCGGGCTGCAAGCCGACGGCGATCACGAGGACCATCAGCGCGGCGCCGATGAAGCCCGCGCGAACAAGATTGGATTCGCGGTACTTAAGCATCAGGGCTCCGCGCACCTCCCACTCAGTTGTTTCAGCATCGGGAAGACCGCAGTCCGTCCCTGGAGGTCGGTGACTCGCCACGACAGCCCGCAGATGTAGTACATGATCCAGCTGCCGTAGGCGCCCAATCGGCGCAGCTTCTTGTAGTTCTCCGGCATCTTCTGCAGTGCCGCATCGAGATTCGGGGAGCCGGCTTCCAGCAGCGGAGCCAGGATGTTGAGCTGATCAACGGTGGCGCTCAGCGGCGGACGCGCCTCGGCCAGCAGACTGGCCAGCGATGCGGTGCCGTTGTCCAAGGAGGTGATGGCCGTGCCGATGGGATCTCGGTCCTCGGACAACCCGCTGATCAGTTGCTCGAGCCGGTCGATGCTGCCGGAGAACTTGTCGCCGTCCTCGGACAGCGTCTCGACGACCGTGTTGAGGTTGTCGATCAACTGCTCGACCACCTGGTTGTTATCGGCCAGCGTGGTCGAGAACGAGGACGTCTTGCTCAGCAGTGACTCCAACGTGCCGCCCTGCCCCTGCAGGATCTGGACCAGCGACGAGGTCAGCGCGTTGACGTCCTGCGGGTTGAGGCCCTGGATCACCGGTCGCAGGCCCCCGAGGAGCAGATCGAGATCCAGTGCCGACTGGGTCCGTTCCTCGGGGATGTGTGACCCCGCCGGCAGGATCTTCGTCGAACCCGGGCTGTCCAGCAGTTCCAGGTACCGGTCGCCGACCAGGTTCAGGTAGCGCACGGCGGCCTTGGTGCCGGTGGTCAGCTTGATGTCGCGCTCGGCGTTGAACTTCACCAGCACGGTCCGGTCGGGCTGCAGCGCAACCGAATCCACCGTGCCGACCCGGACACCGGCGACACGTACCGAGTCGCCGCCCTCGAGGCGGGACGCGTCGGCGAACACCGCCGAGTACTTCGACGTGGCCCCACCCCGGTACTCGCCGAACGCCATGAACAGGAAGGCGGTCAGCAACACCATGATGGTCGCGAAGATGCCGAACTTGACGAGGGTGCTTCTGGTACGCGTCATCCCGGATGTCCAACCTGTGTGGTGTTGCGCGGCGGGCCGTCCAGCGGTCCGAAGAGCAACTGCTTGAGACCATCGGAGTTGAGCAGGATGCCCTGGTTTCCGTACTGCCACGGGTTCGAGTTGGTGTCGGTCACCAGGTACGGCGCCTTGTTCGCAAATCCGATGTCCGGCAGGCCCATGCACTGCGGGCCGCCCTTGGCCGCGACCTTGGGCAGGCTCGACGGGTAGCGGTAACGCTCGATGTGCAGCGTGAAGGCCACGTTCACCGCGATACCCGGGTCGGCGGCCGGCGGCTGCTTGGCCAGCACGGCCATGCCACCCAGGGCACAGTTGAGACCCGGCGCGTATTCGTTGAGCAGATCGGTGGTGGGCACCAGCAGCCGCAGCGTCTCGCTCAGCGCGGCGCGGTTGCCGCCCAGGACGTCGTTGCCGACGTCGGCGAGCCCGATCATGCTGACCAGGAAGGCATCCAGGTTCTGCTGCTCGTCGACGATGCTGTCGCTGACCCGGATGGTGTTCTCCACGGTGCGCATCAGATCCGGCGCCGCGTCGGCGTAGGCGTCGGCCACCACGGCCGTGGCCTCGGTATCGCGAGCCATATTCGCCAGGCTGGGCTCCAGCTTCTCCAGCAGCGCCTCGAACTCGGTCAGCGTCCGCCCCATCTTCTCGCCCCGGCCGCCGAAGGCCGCGGACATGGCGCCGAGGGTCTCGTTCAGCTTGACCGGGTCGATCTTGTCCAGCACACGGGTCAGCTGCTGGAACACCGTGTTGATCTCCACGGTGACGTGGTCGCCGCGCAGCACCTGGCCGGCCGCCATCTTCTGCGGCGACGGGTTCTCCGGCGCCTTGAGGTTGACGAACTTGGCACCGAAGACCGTGGTGGACTCGATGTCGGCGGTGACGTTCGACGGGATCAGCCGCAGCTGACCCGGATCCATCGCCAGGTGCAACTCCGCGGTGCCGTCCGGGCGCGTCTCGATGGCGGCCACCTTGCCGACCTGCACACCGTTCATCTTGACCTTGGCGTCCGGGTTCATCACCAGGCCTGCCCGATCCGAAATCAGGGTCACCGGCACCGTTTTGGTGAAGCTGCCCTGGAACAGCGCGACCGCCAGGGCGATGACGCCGAGGATGGCGAGCACCGCCACCCCGCCCGCCACGGGCCGGGCCCAGGCCCTACCGCGTCCGAGATTGTCTGTCACAGTTCTGTTTCCCGAATCCGCTATCCGCTGAGGTTGAAGTTGCCGTTGGAGCCGTAGATCGACAGTGAGACCAGCAGGGTGACACTGACCACCGCGACCAGCGAGGTGCGTACCGCGTTACCGACCGCGGCGCCGACCCCGGCCGGCCCACCGGTGGCGAAATAGCCAAAGTAGGTGTGGATCAACAAGATCGTGATCGCCATCAGGATCGCCTGCAAAAACGACCACAACAGATCGATCGGATTCAAGAACGTATAGAAGTAATGGTTGTACAACCCACCGGACTGCCCGAGCAGCACCACCGTGGTGAACTGCGCCGCCACGAACGACATGATCACCGCGATCGCATACAACGGCGTGATCGCCGTCATGCCCGCGATGATCCGCGTGGAGACCAGATACTCAATCGGCGGGATCCCCATCGACTCCAACGCGTCGACCTCTTCGTTGATCCGCATCGCCCCCAACTGCGCGGTCACCCCCGCACCAAACGTCGCGGCCAACCCGATCCCGGCCACGATCGGCGCAGCGATGCGCACATTGATGAACGCCGACAAGAACCCCGTCAACGCCTCGATACCGATATTGCCCAGCGACGAATACCCCTGGATCGCCAACACCCCACCGGTGGCCAACGTCAAGAACCCGACGATCACCACGGTCCCGCCGATCATCGCCAACGTGCCCGCACCCATCGAGATCTCGGCGATCAACCGGATGATCTCCTTGCGGAAATGCATCGTCGCGTGCGGCACCCCGGCAATCGCGCGACCGTAGAACAAGATGTGATCACCGATACGGGAAAAGAAATCCACCGGCCGGCCCGCCTGGCCGACCAACCGCGGAAACCGCTGCCGTAACAATGTCGAAGTACCCATAGCGTGCGCCCCGCCTAGTTATTCGTCATCTGGATACCGATAGCGGTCACGATCACATTGATCACGAACAACGCCATGAACGCATACACCACCGTCTCGTTGACCGCATTACCGACCGCCTTGGCACCACCACCGGTGATCGTCAACCCCCGATAACAGGCCACCAACCCCGCGATCAACCCGAACAACGCCGCCTTCACACACGAGATGATCACCTCCGGCACCCCGGTCAACAACGTGATCCCCGCCGCGAACGCCCCCGGATTCACATCCTGGATGAACACCGAGAACACATAACCGCCCAGGATCCCGATGATCACCACCAAACTGTTCAGCAACAACGCCACCAAACCCGAGGCCAGCATCCGCGGAGTCACCAACCGCTGCACCGGGTTGATCCCCAACACCTCCATCGCGTCGATCTCCTCACGAATCGTCCGCGACCCCAGATCCGCACACATCGCCGTCGCCCCCGCACCCGCGACGATCAACACCGTCACCATCGGACCCAACTGCGTCACCGCACCAAAAGCCGCACCCGCCCCCGACAGATCCGCCGCCCCCAACTCCCGCAACAAAATGTTCAACGTGAAGCTGACCAACACCGTGAACGGAATCGCCACCAACAACGTCGGCGCCAACGACACCCGCGCCACAAACCACGACTGCTCCAAAAACTCCCGCCACTGGAACGGGCGGACGAAGATGTAGCGCACCGCGTCGGCCGACATGGCAAACAAACCGCCGATTGCCTGAAACGCCCCGGAGGCGTTGCGCAGCTTCGGAATACCGACCGACCAACGCTCCGGCCCCTTGACCGCCTCTTTATTTGCCACGACTCGCCCCTTCCGGACTTTCGGGGGTGCTGACGGCCGAAACCGCGGTCGTACCGTCACTGTGCTGCGAAAGCCCGCTGCGGGCGCTGCCGAGTGCGTTGATGGCGTCTCCCCCTGTCCGACCAAACAGTCCCACACCTTGAGCGACTCCGCTGGTATCGGGGCCCTGATCTTCATAGCCGATCAGCCCGATCGCCGTGATCACTTTGCGCAGTTCCGCAACAAAACCGCCGTGAAGTGTAACGCCGTCACTGCCGCGCCCCCGCGCAAAGGTGACGGCACCCGAGGAGGCGCCGACGGTGCGACGCACATCACAGCCCGAACTGGGCAGTACGGTGCCGATCGCGGCGGTGCAGGACATGTCGTGGCTTTCGGCTAGGTGACGGCGCCGGCCGTTTTGAGTTCGATGATGCGGTCCCAGTCCAGACCCAACTCTTGCAGGATGTCGTCGGTCTGTTCGGCGAATCCGGGCGCCGGCCCGGTGCTCGGCGCGGCGACGTCGAACTGGACCGGGTTGGAGACCAGTTCCATCTCGCCGGCCTGGACGAGGTACTCGTTGGCCCGGATCTGCGAGTCCTGCGCGGCCTGCAGGGTGTCCTGCACCGGGGCCCAGGGCCCGGCCAGCGTGGTGAAGCGCTCGCTCCACTCCGGCAGGGTCCGCTTTTGCATTGCCTCGGTCAGGATCTCGTTGGCGGTCGCGGTGTTCTCCGCGATCGCCTCGGCCGTGGCGAACCGTGGGTCGTCGATCAGATCCTCGAGGTCCATGTGCCGGCACACGTCGGCCCAGAACTTCGTCGGCTGCATCATGACGAACGAGATGTAGCGGTCGTCGGCGGTCGGGTAGAGCCCGACCAGCGGATTGAACGGCGAGCCTTGCGTTCCCGGCGGGAATGCCTCCATGCGCTCACCGAGGTAGTTGGTCAGGGCGACGGTGTGCCCCAGGGCCCACAGGCCGCTACCCAGCAGCGAGACGTCGACCACCGACGGCTCGCCGGTGCGTTCCCGCTTCAGCAGGGCCGCGGCGATGCCGCCGGCGAGGTTGGTGCCGGAGATGGTGTCGCCGTAGGCCGGTCCGGGCGGGCCCACCATGCCGGGGGTGTCGGGCGGGGTGATGGTGCGCGCGGTGCCGGCCCGGCACCAGAACGCGGTCATGTCGTAGCCGCCCTTGACCGACTCCTCGCCGCGCGGGCCGAGTGCGCTGCCGCGTGCGTAGATGATCTTCGGGTTGACCGCGCGGATGTCCTCGACGTCGATGCCGAACTTCTGCCGGTGTCCGGGCAGGAAGCTGGTCAGGAACACGTCGGCGCGCTTGGCCAGCTCGAGCAGGACCTCTTTGCCCTCGGGCACCGACATGTCCAGACCGATGCTGCGCTTGCCGCGGTTGGCGTGCTCGATGTTCGGGTTCGGGTCGCCCTCCACGCGCAGCAGGCCGGTCTGCCGCAGCCCGCGCTGCGGATCGCCGGTGACGGCGTGTTCGACCTTGATGACCTCGGCGCCCCACTCCCCCAGCACCGCGCCGGCCGACGGGACGAAGCCGTACATCGCAACCTCGAGGACCCGGATGCCCTCCAGCGGCCCGCTCATGCCTGCGCTCCCGACTCGGCGGCGACCGGAACGGCGAAGGTCTTGGTCTCCTGGAACTCCTCGAGACCGGCGGCACCCATCTCGCGGCCGATGCCGGACTGCTTGTAGCCACCGAACGGCGCGTCCGGGTGAAAGTAGTTGCCGCCGTTGATGGAGAACGTTCCGGTGCGGATCCGGCGGGCCAGGCCGAGGGCCCGCTCGTGGCTGCCGAAGATGGCGCCCGAGAGGCCGTAGATGGAGTTGTTGGCGATGCGCACCGCGTCGTCGTCGTCCTCGTAGGCGATGACCGCCAGCACCGGGCCGAACACCTCCTCCTGGGCGATCTCGCTGTCCGGGTCGACGTTGGCCAGCAGGGTCGGGGTGTAGAAGTAGCCCGGCCCCTTCTTCTCGCCGCCGGTGACCAGGGTGGCGCTGGCGGAGACCGCGCGCTGGACCATGCCGTCGACCTTGTCCCGCTGCTTCTCGCTGATCAGCGGGCCCATGTAGGTCTTCGGATCGTTGGGGTCGCCGTAGCGGACGTGGCCGAAGTTGGTCTTGATCAGCTCGACGATCTCGTCGTGGTGCTTGCGCGGCACCAGCAGCCGCGAGGTGAGCGCGCAGCCCTGTCCGGCGTGGGTGACCATCGAGAACGCCGAGAAGACCGCGGCGGTGTTGAAGTCGCCGTCGTCGAGGACGATCGCGGCGGACTTGCCGCCGAGTTCCAGGAACACCCGCTTGAGGGTGGCGCTGGCGGCGGACATGATCGCCCGGCCGGTGGGCGTGGAGCCGGTGAAGGTCACCATGTCGACGTCCGGGCTGGTCGTCAGCACGGCGCCGACCTCCGGGTCGGCCCCGGAGAGCACGTTGACCACGCCGGCCGGGATGTCGGTGTGGTTGGCAATCAGTTCGCCGAGCGCCAGCGTGACCAGCGGAGTGTCCGGGGCGGCCTTGAGGATCACGGTGCAACCGGCGGCCAGCGCCGGGGCGAGCTTGGCCAGGGCCAGCTGGTTCGGATAGTTGTAGGCGATGATCGCCGCGACCACGCCGGCGGCTTCCTTCTCCACCCAGCGGTGATGCAGCGCGCCGCGCGCCTCGACATTGCCGAGGTCCTCGGTCAGCTCGGTGTTCTTCAACAGGTCCGCGTAGTAGCGCACGATCTCGACGGGTCCGTCGTACTGCGCGCCGGCCAGCAGCGCGGGGGTGGCGCCCACCTCGTCGGTGGTCAGCTGCCCCAGCTCGGCGCGGTGGTCGACCAGGGCGCGGTGCAGCTGTTCGAGGCAGCGCACCCGCAGTTCCTTGTTGGTCGACCAGTCGGTCTCGTCGAAGGCGGCCCGCGCCGCGGCGATGGCGGCCTCGGCCTCGGCGATGCCGGCGTCCGGCGCGTGACCCAGCACCTCTTCGGTGGCGGGATTGAGGCTCGCGAAGGTCTTCTCGGTCTCGACGAGCTTGCCGCCGATGAGCAACCGACGGTCCGGCGCGGCCTGCTGCTTGGTCGCCGTTGCCGACTCAGGGGATCCCATCAAGCGGCCTTCCTGCTAGTTGATAACTGGATTCTCATCTTCGGCGAATCTTACATTCGCCAGGCGAGAACTCAAGAAACTAAGCAGGACTCGGAGGCGCCTGTCAACACCCGGTGCGACGCGGTCCTGGCCTGGGCACTTTTGAGACTCTTAGTGCAGTAACCTTGCGGGACGAGTGGCGCGGAGAGTACGGTTCTCACAATCGAAAGGGAGATTCTTTCAGGTGGCGTCATCCGGTTCCCGGTCCCGCACCGGGCACGGCGGTCGCCGAGGCCTGCCCGCCTCCCACCTGACCCCCGAGCCGGGTAGCTCGACAACCAAGTGAAAGGAACCTCTGTGGGACGCGTTCAAGGCAAGGTCGCATTCATCACCGGCGCGGGGCGCGGTCAGGGCCGCAGCCACGCGGTGCGGTTGGCCGAAGAGGGCGCCGACATCATCGCGGTGGACCTGTGCGAGGACCTCGAGACCATCGGCTACCCGATGGCGACCCCGGAAGATCTCGAGGAGACCAAGAACCTGGTCGAGAAGACCGGGCAGCGGATCGTGACCGCCAAGGCCGACGTGCGCGAGGTCGCCCAGCTGCGCAGCGCGCTGGAGGCCGGCCTGGCCGAGTTCGGCAAGGTCGACGTCGTGGTCGCCCAGGCGGGCGTCGCGGGCATGAAGGGCCAGCCGCCGATGCAGGCCTGGACCGACGGCATCAACACCAACCTGATCGGCACCATCAACGCCATCCAGGTGGCGCTGCCGCATCTGACCGAGGGCGCCTCGATCATCGCGACCGCCTCCGCGGCGGCGCTCATGGACGCCCACAACAAGCCCAACCCGGGCGGCGATCCCGGCGGCATGGGCTACATGGTGTCCAAGCGGATGATCTCCGAGTACGTGCACTACCTGGCGACCGAGATCGCCGTGCGCGGGATGCGCGCCAACGTCATCCACCCGACCAACTGCAACACCGACATGCTGCAGAGCGAGCCGATGTACCGCAGCTTCCGGCCCGACCTGGAGAAGCCCACGCGCGCCGACGCCGAGCCGGTCTTCGGCGTGCAGCAGGCCATGAAGGTCAACTACGTCGAGCCCGAGGACATCAGCAACGCGGTGCTGTGGCTGGCCTCGGACGAATCCCGCTACGTCACCGGCATGCAGTTGCGCGTCGACGCCGGCGGCTACCTCAAGTGGTACGACTACCACGTTTGATCCCATCCGGTTGCAGCACAAGATGATTGGGCGCGAGAGGAAAACACGATGAAGGTTTGGGTAGACCGCGACAAGTGCCAGGGCCACACCTTGTGCTCGATGATCGCGCCCGATTCGTTCGAGCTCGACGACGTTGACGGCCACGCCTCGGCCGTCAACGAGATCGTCCCGGACGATCAGCAGGACGCCGTACGTGAGGCCGCCCAGTCCTGTCCGGAACAAGCCATCATCATCGAATGAGCCTGGTCGCCCCGCGGGGCTGTCCGATCGGCCAGAACAAGGAGACAACGCCGTGAGCATCGACGATGTCACGACCGACGACCGCAAGAAGAACCGGTATCACTTCGACCGGCACACCCCCGAGTATCGGCTGCAGTTCCAAGAGATCACCGAGGAGATGCAGGCCAAGTGCCCGATGGCCTGGACCGATACCCACGGCGGGCACTGGGTGGCCGCGGACAGCGCGCACGTGTTCGAACTCGCCCGCTGCCCCGCGGTGTCCAACCATCACGACATCTCCGGTGAGACCCCGTTCCAGGGCATCACCATTCCCAAGGCCAGTCGCGCGACCGTGGTTCGCGGCGGCATCCTCGAGATGGACGAGCCCGAGCACAGCCAGTACCGCGGGGCGTTGAACCCCTACCTGTCCCCGGCGGCGATCAAGCGCTGGGAGCCGTTCGTCCACGAGATCACCCGCGCCGCACTCGACGAGCACATCGAATCCGGTCAGATCGACTTCGTCGAGCATCTGGCCAACGTCGTGCCCGCGGTGCTGACGCTGGCGATGATGGGCATCGAGCTCAAGAAGTGGAACGTCTACAGCGAGCCCACGCACGCCTCCGTCTACACCCCCGAGCATGCGCCCGAACGCGAGAAGATCAACGAGCAGCATCGCGAGATGGGCATCGACATCATCAACAACATGATGGAGATCCGGGAGAACCCGCGCCCGGGCCTGGTGAATGCCCTGCTGCAGTTGCGCATCGACGGCGAGCCCGCTCCCGACATGGAGATCCTGGGCAACCTGGGCCTGGTCATCGGCGGCGGCTTCGACACCACGACCGCGCTGACCGCCCACGCCCTGGAATGGCTGGGCGAGCATCCGGACGAGCGGACCCGACTCAGCGAGAACCGCGACACGCTGCTGAACCCGGCCACCGAGGAGTTCCTGCGGTTCTTCACCCCGGCCCCGGGGGACGGCCGCACCTTCTCCGAGGACGTCGAGGTGATGGGCCAGCAGTTCAAGCAGTACGAGCGGCTGTGGCTGTCCTGGGCCATGGCCAACCGGGACCCGGCGGTCTTCGAGCAGCCCAACGAGCTGATCATGGAGCGGAAGGGCAACCGGCACTTCAGCTTCGGCATCGGCGTGCACCGCTGCGTGGGCTCCAACGTGGCCCGCACCGTGTTCAAGTCGATGCTGACCGCGGTGCTCGACCGGATGCCGGACTACGTCTGCGACCCCGAGGGCGCGGTGCACTACGACACCATCGGCGTCATCCAGGGCATGCGGAACCTGCCGGCCACCTTCACCCCGAGCAAGCCGCTGGGCCCCAAGCTGGACGAGACGCTGGAGAACCTGCAGCGCATCTGCAACGAGCAGGAATTGGCGCGTCCGATCACCGAGCGCAAGGAAGCGGCCGTCATCGACTGGCCCTGATACTGGCCCCTGACAATGATTTGGGCGTGATTTCCCACGGTGACCGTGGGAAATCACGCCCAAATCGCTTAAGACAATCGCTTAGGACATCGGGAGGCCGAGGCCGCGCGCGATGATGTTGCGCTGGATCTCCGAGGTGCCGCCGGCGATGGTCCCCGCGAAGCTGCGGAAGTAACGCTCGATCCAGCTGGCCGACAGGTAGTCCAGGTCGTAGGGCTGGTACGACGACGTGTTGGCCGGATGACGCAGACCGTCCACGCCCGCACCGTCCAGGGCCGCCTCGGTGGCATCCCGTTCGGCTTCGGAGCCAAGCACTTTGAGCACCGAGATGGTGGTCATGTCCTCTTCGCCGCGGGCGGCCTTGGCGATCGCCGCCGAACCCAGCAGCCGCAGCGCGTGGTAATCCATCACCAGGGTGGCGTAGCGGTCGCGGCCCAGCGCATCCTCGGGCCGGAAGTCCTCGACGAGGTTGTGCAACCGGTCGGCGTACTGCATCCACATCATGGTGCGCTCGTGGCCCAGGGCACCGTTGGCCACCCGCCAGCCGCCGTTGAGCGGCCCGATCAGATTCTCCTTCGGCACCCGCACGTCGGTGAAGAACACCTCGTTGAAGTCGAGGTCGTCGTGGTGGCACACGGTCGGGAAGGGGCGCCGCACCAGGCCGGGGGTGTCGGTGGGGATCATCAGCACCGACAGACCTTTGTGCTTGGGCACATCGGGATCGGTGCGCACGAAGGTGAACAGCACGTCGGCGTCGTGGGCGCCGGAGGTCCACACCTTCTGGCCGTTGACCACGAAGTGGTCGCCGTCGGAAACCGCCTTGGTCCGCAGCGACGCCAGGTCCGAGCCCGCACCCGGTTCGCTCATGCCCACCGAGGCCGTCATCTCGGCGCGCAGGATCGGCACCGCCCACTTCTGTTTCTGCTCGTCGGTGCCGAACGACAGGATCGACGCGGCCACGATGCCCACACCCTGCGGGTTGTAGCTGTGATAGATGCGCCGCTTGGACAACTCCTCGCGGTGCACGTACTGCTCCACCACGGTGGCGTTGCGCCCGCCGAACTCCGGCGGGTTGCCCGGCAGCAGCCAGCCGTGCTCGAACTGCAGACGCTGCCAGCGACGGGCCCATTCCGGAATGTGCGAGCAGGTCTGCGAGCGTTCGGCGGTCTCGCTCTCCGCCGGCAGGTGCTCGTCGAGGAAGGCGACGAACTCGCCGCGAAACCGCTCGACATCGGCATCAAAATCCAGTTGCACTGTTCTCCTCGGTCCTGGGCCCTAGATATAGGCGACAAAGTCGTGGTTTCATTGGAGAATATCATTCTAGTATGCTGGAATCGAAGTCTCACCGGTCTCCGCGAGAGGCCCAGCCCGGCCCGCCGGACACCAGCCGACCAGTGAGAATTCCATTCTTGCTCTCGAAGAACGGGGTTGTACTATGAGTCACATGTCCGACCGTGGGTGGCAGTCATGATCGAGATCAAAACCGGTGCAGACACCGTCACCACGCCGGTGATCGACGCCAGCGTGCACATCTTCTTCGGCTCCAACAAGGACCTGCGGAAGAACTTCATGCACGAACCCTTCCGTAGTCGCGGCTTCCCCGACTACGAGATGGACTGGTACGGCGCCCCGGGCGGTGAGTACGCCAAGGGCACCAAGGGCCCGGACGGCCAGTACCCGGGCTCCGACGTCGAGGTCGCCGCCAAGCACCTGTTCACCGACCGCGGCGTCGACGTCGCGGTGCTGCACCCGATGACGCGCGGCGTGATGCCCGACCGGCACCTGGGTACCGCCATCGCCGCGGCGCACAACGAGATGATGGTGCGGCGCTGGCTCGAACACGACACCTTCGGCGACCGGTTCCGCGGCACCATCCGGATCAACCCGGACGACATCACCGGCGCGCTGCGCGAGATCGACAAGTACAAGGACCATCCCCGCGTCGTGCAGATCGGCATCCCGCTGCAGTCCCGCGAACTCTATGGCAAGCCGCAGTTCTGGCCGCTGTGGGAGGCCGCCCAGGACGCCGGCCTGCCGGTGGCCACCCATATCGAGGTCGGCGCCGGGATCGGCTTCGCGCCAACACCATCCGGACGCACCCGAACCTACGAGCAGTACCACGGGTTCATGTCGCTGAACTACCTGTACCACCTGATGAACATGATCGCCGAGGGCGTCTTCGAGCGCTACGACGGACTCAAGTTCGTCTTCGGCGACGGCGCCGGCGACTCGCTGACGCCGTTCATGTGGCGGATGGACTGCTTCGGCCGACCGCACCTCGAGCAGACGCCGTGGGCCCCGAAGATGCCCAGCGACTACCTGCCCGGCCACGTGCACTTCGTCCAGGGGCCGTTCGACGGCCCGGGCGACGTCGACTACGCCGGTGAGTGGTTCAGCTTCACCAACAAGGACGACATGACCATGTTCGGCTCCAGCTATCCGCACTGGAACATGACCGAGCTGACCGTGCCGCGCGCCTACAGCGCCGAGCAGCGCGAGAAGTACTGCTGGCGCAACGCGGCCGAGCTCTACGGCATCGAGATCCCGGCCGCCAGCGGCCTGGTCACCCAGTAAGCCGACATCCACCGAGAGGAGCAGGCCGAGATGACCACCACCGAGCCGAAGACCACCGACCGGGTCACCCCCGTCGAACGCACACCCATCCGCTGCGTCGATTCCGATGTGCACCCGGTGCCCCGCCGGGGCGAGCTGTTCCCGCACATCCCCGAACCGTGGCGCAGCAAGTACTTCATGACGCACAAGTTCGGCGAGCAGATCTACTACGACGCGCCCGATTACGCCCACGCCTTCGCCATGCGTGTCGACGCCTTCCCCGACGACGGCGAATTCGCCTGCAGCGACCCCGATCTGGCGTTCCGCCAGCTCATCATGGAGGCCGGCTCCGACATCGCCATCCTGGAGCCGGGCGCCTATCCGTGCCGGATCCCCGAGGCCGACCACGCCATGAGCCAGGCCCTGAACTCCTGGCAGGACGCCTGCTGGCTGGACCCCCACAACAACTGGCACCAGCGCTGGCGCGGATCGATCTGCGTATCCATCGAGGCCCCGCAGCTGGCCGCCGCCGAGATCGAGAAGTGGGCCGACCACCCCTACATGGCGCAGATCCTGATCAAGGCCGAACGCCGCCCCGCCTGGGGCGACCCCATGTACGACCCGGTGTGGGCCGCGGCCACCAAGCACGACATCACCGTGTCCTGCCACCTGTCCCGCAGCCACCACGAGGAACTGCCGCTACCGCCGGTCGGGTATCCCAGCTACAACCACGACCTGATGGTCACCTACTCCCTGCTGGCCCACAACCAGATCATGAGCCTGATCTTCGACGGGGTCTTCGACCGCTTCCCCACCCTGCGCTTCGTGTTCGTCGAACACGCCTTCACCTGGATCCTGCCGCTGATGTGGCGCATGGACGCCATCTACGAGGCCCGCAAGCAATGGCTGGACATCAAGCGCAAGCCCAGCGAGTACGTCAAGGACCACATCAAGTTCACCACGCAACCGCTGGACTACCCCGAGGACAAGACCGAACTGACCCGGGCCTTCGAGTGGATGGAGTGCGAGAAGATCCTGCTGTACTCCAGCGATTACCCGCACTGGACCTTCGACGACCCGCGCTGGCTGGTCAAGCACCTGCCGGAGCATGCCCGCGAGGCCATCATGTTCCGCAACGGCATCCAGACCTACAAGCTGCCCGACACCGTCCCGGCCCTCGAGGGCCAGACCCGGGTGTTCTGATCGCCATGACCGACACCGCGAAACCGAACGCCGGTCCCGGGTCCACACCGGAAGCCAAACAGCCCCGGCTGGCCCAGGGCCGCGAGCACATCGTGGCCACCGTCGACGAGATCCCGCCCGGCACACACAAACTCGTGCCCATCGGCCGGCACGGGGTCGGCGTCTACAACGTCAACGGCACGTTCTACGCGATCGCGAACTACTGTCCGCACGAGGGCGGCCCGCTGTGTTCGGGGCGCGCCCGCGGGCGCAACATCGTCGACGAGACCATGCCCGGTGACGCCGTCATGGTGCGCGACATGGAGTACATCTACTGCCCCTGGCACCAGTGGGGTTTCGAACTCGCCACCGGCACCACCGCGGTGAAGCCGGAGTGGAGTATCCGCACCTATCCCGTCCGGGTCGTCGGCAACGACGTCCTGGTCCAAGCGTAAGGACACAGAAGAGCACCCATGCCGACCAGCACCGCACTCGCCCCGGGGGAACACACCGCCGAGATCAACGGCGGCAACGTCGTCTACGAAATCCTGGGTGAAAAGGGCGATTTCATCGCCCTGACGCCCGGCGGCCGGTTCAGCAAGGACATCCCCGGCCTGCGGCCACTGGCCGAGGCCCTGGCGGCGGGTGGTTACCGGGTGCTGCTGTGGGACCGGCCGAACTGCGGCAAGTCCGACGTGCAGTTCTACGGGCAGAGCGAATCGCACATGCGGGCCGAGACGCTGGCGAAGCTGATCACCTCGCTCGGGATCGGCCCCTGCATCATCGCCGGCGGTTCCGGCGGGGCCCGCGATTCGATGCTGACCACCATGCTCTATCCCGAGCTGGTGCGAAAGCTGGTGGTGTGGAACATCGTCGGCGGGGTGTACGGCAGCTTCGTCCTCGGCGGTCACTACGTGGTGCCGAGCATCCTGGCGGTGCGCGGCCTCGGCATCGACGGCCTGGTGAAGGTGCCGGAGTGGCGCGAGCGGATCGAGCAGAACTCGGCCAACGAGGAACGCTTGCGCGCCCTGGATCCCGACGAGTTCCTGAAGGTGATGTTGCGCTGGCTCAACGCCTACGTGCCCAAGCCGGGTCAGACGATCCCGGGCGTCGTCGACGAGATGTTCGACAACATCACCGTGCCCACGCTGATCATCCGCGGCGGGGAGAACGACTGGGATCACCCCAAGCGCACGTCCTTCGAAGTGCACTGCCTGATCAAGGGTTCGACGCTGATCGACCCGCCGTGGCCCGAGGACGCCTGGGAGCGCGCCGGCGAGAAGATGGCCCAGAGCGGCGGTAAGGACTTCTGTCTGTTCGACACCTGGGTGCAGGCCGCGCCGGCGATCCTGGATTTCTTGGACAAGCCGTGAGCGTCGCGGTGCCGTCAGACCGTGCGGATGCGGACCTCGCAGTTCAGGGACGCCTCCAGCGCGGTGTGGATCCTGCTCTCCGGCACCCGTTCCAGATCGGTCTTGCGCAGGGTCACCTCGACGATGTCCCAGCCCTCGTCGGTCGGGGTCCGTTCGATCTCGCCGGCCAGCCCGAAGCCCGCGAGCACACCGTACGCGTCGTCGTCGGTGCCGTGGCTGACGTAGGTCAGGACGCCGGGCTCCGGACGGCCGCCGAGTTCACCGAAGGTCTTGATGCACAGCGCGATCGCGGTTTCCTGCAGCTTCGCGGCGTCGGTCCCGCTCATCAGCAGCTCGACCTCGCGGCGGCTGGGCGGCAACGCGGCGAGGTTGTTCTCGATCAACTCCGCGCCGGCCGCGGCCGCGAGATCGGCCAGGGCCGCCATCGCGGTGTTCAGCTGAGCCGCGGTCAATTCCCCCTCGGGGTCCACCCGTACTCGCACCACTGCGGTTCGCATGCCCACGAGCGTAGCCAGCATCGACCGTCCTCAGCCCACCCCCCGGTCCGCAGGAGTCAGTCATGAACACCACCAAGGCAGCGCCCGCCGGTTTCACGGTCGGCGTCTGGCCCGGCCTCACCCCCCGGTTGCTGCGCCAGGGCACCGGCGTCGAGGATCTCGCCGACTACCGCGGCGCCGGAGGCTATGCGCCGCTGGCCAATCCGGCCGCACTGCTCGACGAGGTCCGCGCGGCCGGGATCCGGGGTCGCGGCGGTGCCGCCTTCCCGTTGGCGGTCAAGCTGCAGACGGTGCGGGCCGCGGCGACCGCCGGGCGCGACACCGTGCTGGTGGCCAACGGCGAGGAGGGCGAACCGGCGTCGGTCAAGGACCGCTGGTTGCTGCGCAACCGCCCGCACCTGGTGCTCGACGGCGCCCGGCTGGCCGCCCACGTGGTCGGCGCCAAGCACGCCCACGTCTACGTGTCCGATCCGGCCTCGGCGCAGGCCGTCGACGCCGCGCTGAGCGAACTGCGGGCCGCCGGTGACGATCCGCTGGGCGGACTGACCGTCAGCCTCCGGGTGGTCACCGCCGGATACGTCGCCGGCGAGGAAACCGCGGCGGTGCACGCGATCAACGGCGGCCCGGCCAAGCCCACCGACAAGCCGCCGCGGCCCTTCGAGGAGGGTGTCGGCGGCCTGCCCACGATCGTCAGCAACGTCGAGACCCTGGCCAACCTGCCCTTCGTGCAGCGCCACGGTGCCGGCGCCTACCGGGAGGCCGGCACCGACGCCTCCCCCGGGACCTTCCTGGCCACCGTCACCGGTGCGGGCCGCCCCGCCGGGCTCTACGAACTACCGCACGGCGTCGCGCTTTCCGAGGTTCTGACCCTGCACGGCCTGGCCCCCGACACCGTCCGGGGCGCCCTGATGGGCGGCTACTTCGCCGGTTTGCTGGGGCCCGATGTCGTCGACGCCGCACTGGACCACGAGACGCTGCGCGGCCTGGGCAGCGGGCTCGGTTGCGGCGCGGTCTCGGTCCTGACCGACGAGTGCCCCGTGGCCGTGGCGGCCGCGGTGCTGGCCTACTTCGACCGCGAGAACGCCGGGCAATGCGGATCGTGCTTCAACGGGACCGCGGCGATGGCCGCGGCCGCGCGGGCGCTGCGCGACGGCGTGGCCACCGACGAGGATGTGGCCCGGCTGAAACGCTGGTCGGTGGTGCTGCGCGGGCGCGGGGCCTGCGGCACGTTGGACGCCGCGACCAACATCGCCGCGAGCCTGCTCGACACCTTCCCGGCCGAGGTCGACCGGCACCTCTCCGGCGGCTGCACCGGCTGTGCCGCAGAGGTTTACGACGCGCTGCGTCCCTTCGAGGTAGAAACAGTGGAGGCCCCGTAATGTCCGACAAGATGCGAATCAAGTTGGACCGCACCCTGTGCGACGGCTTCGGTATCTGCGCCAAGCACGCGCCGGAGTACTTCTCGCTCGACGACTGGGGCTACGCGGTCCTCGTCGGCGACGGCAACATCCCCGAGCAGGATCGCGACGCCGTCATGCGGGCCCTGTTGGACTGCCCGGTGCACGCGATCATGGAGATCAACGCGCACGGACCCGGCGAGGCTCCGCCGCCCCCGCCGCCCACCAACGAGGACCCGGCCGAGCAGCTGAAGGTCGAAGACAACGAAGCCGAATGGGGATTCACCCGATGAGTTCTTCCGATACGCCCACCCGGTTGCCGCTGCCCGAGCTGCGGCCGGACACCGAATTCTTCTGGACCGCGGGCGCCGACGGTGTGTTGCGGATCTGCGAGTGCGGCGACTGCAAGTCGCTGATCCACCCGCCGCAACCGGTCTGTCGGTATTGCCACGGCCGCAACATGGGCGTGCGCGAGGTGTCGGGCCGCGCGGTCCTGTCGGCGTACACGGTGAACCACCGCTTCAGCCTGCCCGGCCTGCCCGCGCCGTACGTCGTGGCCCAGGTGGCCCTCGAGGACGATCCGCGGGTCCGGTTGACCACCAACATCCTCGTCGACATCGATGATGCCGGCGAGGTCGATCTGGAACTGGGGCAGATCGTCGAGGTCGAATTCGGGAAGTTCGACGACGTCTACCTGCCGTTGTTCCGGCCGGTGGCACCCAAGGAACTGGGTGAACTACCCGCCGATGAGATTGCGCCCGAGGACTTCTCGAAGCACGTCCGTCCGATGGTGCGACAGGAGAAGTTCGAGGACAAGGCCGCCATCACCGGCATCGGGGCCTCCCGGCTGGGTCGGCGCCTGATGGTGCCGCCGCTGTCGTTGACGGTCGAGGCCTGCGAGGCCGCGATCGCCGATGCCGGGCTGACGCTGGCCGACATCGACGGCCTGTCGACCTATCCCGGGCTCGACATCGCCGGGATGGGCGAGGGCGGAGTCGGCGCGCTCGAGGGTGCGCTGGGCATCCAGCCCACCTGGATCAACGGGGGCATGGACACGTTCGGCCCGGGCGGTTCGGTGATCGCCGCGATGATGGCCGTCGCCACCGGCATGGCGCGGCACGTGTTGTGCTTCCGCACGCTGTGGGAGGCCACGTTCAGCCAGTTGATGAAGGAGGGCAAGGCCGCCCCGCCCGGCGGCATGCGCACCACCAACTGGCAGGCACCCTTCGGGGCCACCTCGGCCGCACACACGCTGGCGCTCAACGCGCAGCGGCACTTTCACCGCTACGGCACCACTCGGGAGACGCTGGGCTGGATCGCGTTGAACCAGCGCGCCAACGCCGCACTGAACGCGACGGCGATCTACCGCGACCCGATGACCATGGAGGACTACCTGTCGGCGCGGCTGATCACCACGCCGTTCGGCCTCTACGACTGCGACGTCCCGTGCGACGGCGCGGTGGCGGTGATCGTCTCGGCGGTCGACACCGTGGCCGACCGGCCCAAGAAGCCCGTGCTGATCGAGGCGGTCGGCACCCAGATCATCGAACGCACCGACTGGGACCAGACCACGCTGACCCACGAGCCGCAGGTGCTCGGCCAGGCGGCGCACCTGTGGACGCGAACCTCGTTGCGGCCCAGCGATGTCGACGTCGCCGAGCTCTACGACGGCTTCAGCTTCAACTGCCTGTCCTGGCTGGAGGCGCTGGGCTTCTGCGGGATCGGCGAGGCCAAGGACTTCCTCGACGGCGGCAAGAACATCGCGCGCGACGGCGTGATCCCGCTGAACACCCACGGCGGTCAGCTCTCCCACGGCCGCACGCACGGGATGGGTCTGATCCACGAGGCCGTCACCCAGCTGCGCAGCGAGGGCGGCGAGCGCCAGGTCGCCGACGCCAAGGTGGCCGTGGTCAGCAGCGGCGGCCTGACGCCCAGTGGCGTTCTGCTGCTGCGGACCGACGCGTGAGCGACGTAGCCGCAGCACCCACCCCGCGGGTGGTCCTGGTCGACGGGGTGCCGATGTCGGGCCTGTTGGCCTGTCCGGCCGAGGCCGACCCGCTGGCCGTCGTCGTCGCGATCCACGGCGGCGCCACCACCGGGGCCTACTTCGATTGCCCCGGACACCCGCATCTTTCGCTGCTGCGGCTCGGCGCCCGGCTGGGCTTCACGGTGATCGCCCTGGACCGTCCCGGCTTCGGTAGCTCGGCGCTGTACGCCGAGGAGTTCACCGACCCCGCCCGCCGGACCGAGATGACCTTCGGCGCCATCGACGCCATTCTCGGCGACCGCGGACGCGGCGCCGGGATCTTCGTGCTGGCGCACTCCAACGGCACGGAGCTGGCGCTGCAGATGGCGGCACACCCGGACCGCGGCGAGCAGCTGTTGGGGGTCGAGATCTCCGGCACCGGGCTGCGGCAGCAGGAGTCGGCCGCCGCGGTGTTGTCGACGGCGTCGATCGACAACGTGCCGACCGGGTTGCGCCAACTGCTGTGGGAGCCCGCCGAGCTGTACCCCGACGGCATCGTCGGAGCGGTACGGATCAAGGCCGGACCGATCTCGCCGGGTTATGAGGGCGGTCTGGTCACCAACTGGGCCGCGACCATCACCGAACTCGCGGCGCGCGTGCGGGTTCCGGTGCGCTACGCGTTGGCCGAGTTCGAGCGGGTCTGGTCGGTCGACGACGCGGACGTGCGCGAGGTCGCCGAACTGTTCACCGCTGCGCCGCATGTGCGCACGGCGCAGCGGATCAACGGCGGGCACAATCTGAGCCTCGGCCACACCGCCGCCGCATACCACCTGAGCGCGTTGTCGTTCGCAGAAGAATGCCGGGTCCGCCGCCTCTCGGGCGTCCCGGCCACAACCGATTTCACGATGGAGGCCAACTGATGCGTGTCGGATTCATTGGACTGGGGAGCCAGGGCGGACCGATGGCCCGGGCCATCGTCGAGGCGGGCATCCCGACCACGCTGTGGGCCCGCCGCGCCGCGTCCCTGGAACCGTATGCCGACACCGCGGCGAAGACGGCGGGATCGCCGGCCGAGCTGGCCGCCGACTGCGACATCGTCTGCCTGTGCGTGATCGGCGACGACGACATCCGCGAACTGTGCGAGGGCGAGCAGGGTCTGCTGGCCCACATGAAGCCCGGCGGCGTGATCGTCATCCACAGCACCGTGCACCCCAACACCTGTCGCGAGCTGGCGGAAGCGGCGGCGCAGAAGCAGGTTTCGGTGCTGGACGCCCCGGTCAGCGGCGGCGGGCCGGCGGTGGAGATCAAGCAGCTGCTGGTGATGGTCGGCGGTGAGGAAGCCGATCTGGAGAAGTGTCGGCCGGTCTTCGAGACCTACGCCGACCCCATCGTGCACCTGGGACCCGTCGGCGCCGGTCAGGTCAGCAAGATCCTCAACAACCTGCTGTTCAGCGCGAACCTCGGCAGCGCGATGAGCCTGCTGGCTCTCGGCGAGGAGCTGGGCGTGGAACGCACCAAGATGTGCGAGGTGCTCAGCCGCGGTTCGGGCACCAGCAAGGCGCTCGGCAGCATCGCCGCGTTCGGCGGCACCCTCGATCGGCTCGCCCCGATCGCCGGTGCCCTGCTGCAGAAGGACGTCCGGTTGGCCGCCGACCTGGCCGCCCGCGCCGACGCCAAGGAGGGCACGGTGTTCACCGTGGCCGACACCGCGCTCGAGCACATGGACCATCCCCGGTGAAGGTCGGCTTCGTCGGCGCCGGCCGGATGGGCACCCCGATGGTGCAGCGGCTATTGGCCGCCGACCACGAGGTCGTCGTCCTGGGCCGATCCGAGGACAAGCGCGCCGAACTGACCGAGTTGGGCGCCACCGCGGTGGGCGTCGCGACCGACGTCGCCGACGCCGACGTGGTGATCGTGTGCGTGTTCACCGACGAGCAGGTGCGCGAGCTGTGCGCCGACGACGGCGGTGGGCTGCTGGCGGCCATGCGGCCCGGTTCGGTGCTGGTGGTGCACACCACGGGCAGCCCGCAGACCACGGCGACGCTGGCCGAGGCCGGCGCCGCCCGCGACGTCGGCGTGCTCGACGCCCCGGTCAGCGGGGGTCCGCACGACATCGCGGCCGGGCAGTTGACGTTGTATCTCGGCGGGGCCGAGGACGCGGTGGCCAAGGCGCGGCCCGCCCTGGAGAGCTACGGCGATCCCGTCGTACATGTCGGACCGGCCGGTTCGGGGCAGAAGATGAAGCTGATCAACAACGCGTTGTTCGCGGCGCAGATCGGTCTGGTGGCCGAGGCCGCCAAGCTCGCCGACCGGCTCGGCATCGACGAGTCCGCCGCGCTGAACGCGCTGCCGCACGGCAGCGGAGCCTCGAAGGCGATGGGCAACATCGCGCGCGCCGGGTCGACGGCGGGATTCATCGCCGCGGTCGGCGAATTCATCGGCAAGGACGTGGCCGTCGTCCGGCAGACCGCGGCCGAACTCGGCGCCGATCTCGGCCGCCTCGATCCGTTGGTGGACGCGGGACTCGGCCGATGATTCCGGTGCTTTACGGCCCGCCCGGACGAGACTACTGTTAACGTTACAGTTCGACCATCATCCGTAACTTTTCGCACCTCTCAGCCCCGGAGGCCGCAATGACCAAGCCCCAGGTCGTATTCGACCCGTTCTCCGACGAGTACTACAACGATCCCTACGACATCTACCTGCGGATGCAGGACGAGGCACCGGTCTACTACAGCGAGGAACTGGACTTCTACGCGCTGACCCGCCACGCCGACGTCGCGGCCGCACTCAAGGACCACGAGACCTACTCCTCGTCGCGCGGCTGCGACCTGGCGATGGTGCAGTCCGAGGAGGGTCCGCAGAAGTCGATCATCTTCATGGACCCGCCGGACCACCGTGTGATGCGCAGCCTGGTGAACAAGGCGTTCACCCCGCGCGCCATCCAGGCGCAGCGCGAAACCGTGGAGAAATTGATCGATCACTATCTGGGTCTCGTCGACCCTGACAACTTCGACGTCGTGCAGGATTTCTCCGGACCGTTCCCGGTCGAGGTGATCACCCGGATGGCCGGGGTTCCCGAGGATTACCGCCAGATGGTGCGGCACTGGATCGACACGTCGCTGACCCGCGAACCCGGCAACATCGGCTACACCGAGGCCGGCATGGCCGCCGCGATCGAATCGGGCACCTACTACTACCAGCTGGCCCAGGAGCGGCGCGCCAATCCGCAGGACGACATGATCAGCCGGCTGGTCGAGGCGGAGATCCTGGCCGAGGACGGTCAGCTGCGCAAGCTCGACGACATCGAGATCGCCGGCTTCACCTCGCTGCTCGGCGGCGCCGGCGCCGAGACCGTCACCAAGCTGGTGGGCAACGCGATCGTGACGTTCGCCAAGAACCCCGACCAGTGGCAGAAGCTGCTCGACGACCGCAGCAAGGTGCCCGCGGCGGTCGAGGAGATGCTGCGCTTCGACGGACCGGTGCACTACAACGTGCGCTTCACGCTCAAAGAGGCGCACCTGCACGGCACGACCATCCCGGCCGGCAAGCCGGTGTTCTTGATGAAGGCCGCCGCCAACCGCGATCCGCGCGCGTTCACCGACGCCCACCTCTTCGACATCGACCGCGACCGCACCGAGTCGCAGAACCTCGGCTTCGGCTACGGCATCCACAGCTGTCTGGGTGCCGCCCTGGCTCGCCTGGAGACCACCGTCGCGCTGGAACGGCTGCTCGATTTCATGCCGCGCTACGAGGTGCAGTGGGACGGCCTGAAGAAGGTCCAGATGCAGAATGTCGGTGGCTACCACCACGTTCCAGTGAAGGTGCTGCGCTGAAATGGCCAAGAAGGTAGAGGTCGACTTCGAAATCTGTGAGGCCAACGGGGTGTGCATGGGCATCATCCCGGAGGTGTTCGAACTCGACGACGAGGATTATCTGCACGTGTTGCAGGACGAGGTGACCCCGGAGAACGAGGACCAGATCCGCGAGGCCGTCCGGCAGTGCCCGCGGCAGGCGATCTCCATCCGGGAGTAACCGGCCCGACGACAACGCGAGCGCCCACCGGCGGATCTAGGTGGGCGCTCGCGGCGTTAGTGGGTGGCGCGTCAGCTGGCGGGCACCAGGTCGGCGGCGACGGGGCAGCTCGCCGGGGTACCGCTGCGGAACAGTTCGATCTCGGCGCGGGACGCCGAACAGTCCAGCGCGGCCAGCGCTTGGGCCTTGAAGGCCCGTGCGGCGACGCTGAGCCGGTGCTCCACCGAACCGACGCTGCTGCCCTCGAGTTCGGCCGGCCAGCTCTCGCCCCACAGCGTGACCTCGGTCTGCCCACTGTCTAGGGCCTGCTGCACGCCCTCACGAATGCGCGAGTCCGTGTCGTAGAGGTCGGCGGCCACCGCCAGCGCGTGCGGCCGCACGCCGCGGGGCCCGGTGATCAGCGCGGATTCCAGGTCGCCGGTGTCGGCGCCGAGGATCTGCAGCGCCCGGTCGTCGGCCCCGTCGGTGCGCTCGGGGTCGACCAGCACGCGGACGTCCCAGCCCGCCATCACCCGGTCGAACATCCACCCGCCGGCCGCGCGCACCGCCTCTCGCACGCTGGGCGCGACGACGTCCAGGCGGTACCTCACGATGTGGCGTCCGGCGCGAACTCCTGGCTCAGCGACTTCGCGTACTCGCGCAACGCTTCCTGCAGCGGCATTGAGGGATCGAGCAACCATGAGATTTCCATTCCGTTGACGAGGGACACGATTTGCACGGCCTTGAGAGCAGGGTCGATATCACTGCGGTACTTCCCCGATGCCTGCCCCCGACGGATGAGGTCGGCCACGATGTCGATCGCGGCCCGCTGCCGGGCCAACAGTCGGTCGTGCAGCGGGGCATCGGGCATCAGGTTCTCGAGGAGCAGCACGGAGTACGTGCCGACCAACTCGGGGGCGCGGTCCACGCGCGCCCCCGCCCGGGCGATCTGCTCGAACAGGTCGCCGGCACGGTCGGCGTGCGCGTCGTCGTCGGCGTCGCGCGCGTCCACGACCGCGTGCAGCAGCTGTTCCTTGGATTCGAAGTGGTGCAGCAGACCCGCCGCGCTGACCCCGGCCTCCTTGGCGATCTGCGCCAGCGAGGTGTTACGCCATCCGTTCTGGGTGAGCAGCCGCTGCGCGGCCGCGAGAATCCGAACCTTGCGGTCCTCACCTTTGGCGAGCAGCGTCGCATAAGGCCTGGCAGATGACACGGGGCTGAGTCCTTCTGGTCGGGCAAACCTACTTAATGAACATACAGTAGGTTGGTTTGCGCCGTGTGACAAGGGTCTCTTTTGATCTGTTTTTGCCGACCGTCACAGCGCCGGCCGCGATGTGTGCCCCGACGCTAACCGGGCGTCGCCCCCGGCGCCGCGGAATCGCCGTTCTGAGCCCTCGGCCGGCGGCCCAGGCGTGGATGCGCTGCGGCTCAGAGGCCGAGCGACTTGGCGATGATCACCTTCATGACCTCGCTGGTGCCCGCGTAGATGCGGGCCACGCGCGCATCGGTGTACAACCGCGCGATCGGATACTCCATCATGTAGCCGTAGCCGCCGAACAGCTGCAGGCAACGGTCGACGACGCGGGCCTGCATCTCGGTGCAGAACAGCTTGACCCGCGCCGCGTCGGCACCGGACAACTCGCCGGTGACGTGCTCGGCGACCGCCTGATCCAGCATCGCCTGGGCCGCCTCGACCTCCGTGGAGCAGGCCGCGAGTTCGAACTTGGTGTTCTGGAACGAGGCGACCGGGGTCCCGAAGGCCTTGCGGGTCTTGGTGTAGTCGATGGCCGCCAAGATCGCCGAGCGGGCCTGCGCGACCGACCCGACGGCCACGGTCAGGCGTTCCTGGGCCAGGTTGTGCCCGAGGTAGGAGAACGCCTCCCCCTCCTCGCCGAGCCGGTTGGTCACCGGGACGCGCACGTCGGTGAAGGACAACTCGGCGGTGTCCTGCACCTTGCAGCCCATCTTCTCGAGCTCGCGGCCGCGTTCGAAGCCGGCCATGCCGTCCTCCACCACCAGCAGGGTGAGCCCGCGGCGCCGGTTGTCCGGATCGGTCGACGTGCGCGCGACGACGATCACCAGGTCGGCCTGCATGCCGCCGGTGATGAACGTCTTCGCGCCGTTGAGCACATAGTGGTCGCCGTCGAGCCGGGCGGTGGTGCGCACACCGGCCAGATCCGACCCGGTGCCGGGCTCGGTCATCGCGACCGCGGTCAGCAGCGTGCCCGCCGCCAGGCCCGGGAACCAGCGCTGCCGCTGCTCCTCGTTGGCATAGTGCAGGAAGTACGGCAGGATCACCTCGAGCTGGGTGCGCACGGTCGACAGGGTGACCAGCGCGCGCGCCGCCTCCTCCTGCAGGACCACGTTGTAGCGGTAATCGGGCTGCCCGCCGCCGCCGTACTGCTCGGGGATGGCCATCCCCATCATCCCGGTGGCACCGAGCTTGGCGAACGCCTCGCGCGGCATCCGCCCGGCCTTCTCCCACTGCGGGTAGGCGGGCACGACCTCCTTCTCGATGAAGTCGCGAGCCAGTTCGCGGAAAGCCTCATGGTCCTCGGTGAACAGCGTGCGGCGCACAGTCTTCTCCCTTGTCGGTGCTAGATGAGCTCGACGACGGTGGCGTTGGCCGTGCCGCCGCCCTCGCACATCGTCTGCAGCCCGTAGCGAATGCCCTTGTCGCGCATGTGATTGATCATCCGGGTCAGCAACACCGCGCCGGACCCGCCGAGCGGGTGCCCCAGGGCGATCGCGCCGCCGAGCGGGTTGAGCCGCGCGGGGTCGGCGCCGGTGTCGGCGAGCCAGGCCATCGGCACCGGCGCGAACGCCTCGTTGACCTCGAAAACACCGATGTCGTCGATCCCCAATCCGGCCTTGCGCAAGACCTTTTCGGTCGCGGGGATGGGGCCGGTGAGCATCAGCACCGGATCAGCACCGGTCACCGCGCCGGCCACGTAGCGGGCCAGCGGGGTCATCCCCAGCTCGCGCGCCTTCTCGGCGGTCATCACCAGTAGCGCGGCGGCCCCGTCGGAGATCTGCGAGGAGTTACCGGCGTGGATCACGCCGTCGTCCTTGAAGGCCGGCTTGAGTCCCGCGAGTTTCTCCACGGTGCTGCCCCGCCGGATACCCTCGTCGGCGTCGACGACGCCGGCCTCGGTGCTCACCGGGACGATCTGATCCTTGAACGCACCCGCGTCCTGCGCGGCGGCGGCCAGTTCGTGGGAGCGCACGGCATACTCGTCGACCGCGGTGCGGTCGAAGCCCCACTTCTCGCAGATCATCTCCGCGCCGATGCCCTGGTTGAACTCGAAGTTGTCATAGCGGGCAAGGGCTTTCGGACCGTACGGCATGCCGGTGGACCGCGCGGCGCCCAGCGGCACGCGGCTCATGACCTCCACGCCGCCGGCGACGACGACCTCCTGCTGACCGGACATCACCGCCTGCACCGCGAAGTCCAGCGCCTGCTGGCTGGATCCGCAGGCGCGGTTGACCGTGGTGCCGGGGATGTGCTCGGGCCAACCGGCCGCCAGCACCGCGTACCGGCCGATGTTGCTGGACTGATCGCCGACCTGAGACACGCAGCCCCACACCACGTCGTCGACGATCTCGGGGTCCAGCCCGGTGCGGGCCGCCAACTCGTTGAGCACCACCGCCGACAGGTCCGCGGCGTGCGTCTCGGCGAGCCCGCCGTTGCGCTTGCCGACCGGGGTGCGCACGGCACCGACGATGACTGTTTCTCGCATTGTTCCTCCGCCTCGAATCTCAGTGCGTCGTAGCCGAATAGGCCGGGCCGATCGCGCCCTGTTCACGTAACTGCGCGATCCCCGCCGCGTCGAATCCGAACTCGGCCAGCACCGCGTCGGTGTGCTCGCCGAGCCCGGGGACCGCGCCCATCGGTTGTTCGAACCCCTCGATCACCGGTGGGGGTCGCAGCGCCGGGATCGGGCCCTTGGGGGTGTCGACCTGCCGCCAGCGGTCGCGGGCCTGCAGGTGTGGATGCGCGACGACCTCGCTGGGCAGGTTGTAGCGCGAGTTCCCGATACCGGCGTCGTCGGCCGTCTTCTGGATGTGCGCCAGATCGTGCTGGGCGCACCAGGATCCGATCGCCTCGTTCAGGGTGTCACGGTGCGCGCACCGGTCGGAGTTGGTGGCGAACCGGGGATCGTCGGCCAGGTCGGGACGGTCGATGATCTCGCGGGCCACCCGCTGCCACTCGCGGTCGTTGGTGGTGCCCAGCACGACGGTCTGCCCGTCGCGGGTGGGAAACGCGCCGTACGGGGCGACCGCGGGCGAACTCATGCCCAGCGGTTCCTGGTCGATGCCGGAATGCTGGGTGTAGGTCAGTTGGTAGCCCATGATGTCGGTCATGGTGTCGAACAGGCTCACCGC
Source organism: Mycolicibacterium chitae (assembly GCF_900637205.1). NCBI lineage: Bacteria > Bacillati > Actinomycetota > Actinomycetes > Mycobacteriales > Mycobacteriaceae > Mycobacterium > Mycolicibacterium chitae. The sequence continues at coordinate 1,414,741 of NZ_LR134355.1, read as the reverse complement.
GACCGCCGGTGCGGTCGCGACGTTGTTGCGTTCCCGGCCGATGAGCAGCGCCATGATGGACAGCGCCGCGTACAGACCGCTGGAGACGTCGGCCACGGGTGGGCCCGGCTTGGCCGGCATGCCGGGATAGCCGGTTGCGGCGCAGGTTCCCGACTCGGCCTGCACCAGCAGGTCGTAGGCGCGCTTGTGGGAGAGCGGACCGCCGGGGCCGTAGCCGTCGATCTCCACCGGGATCACGTTGGGGTGCCGCTCGCGCAGGTCGGCGGCGGCCAGCCCCATCCGGGCCAGCGCCCCGGGAGCCAGGTTGGACACCAGCGCGTCGGCGCGGTCCAGCAGCCGGTGCAGCACGTCGAGGCCCGCGGGGTCCTTCAGGTTCAGCGTGATGGACTCCTTGCCGCGGTTGGCCCAAACGAAGTGCGCGGCAAGGCCTCCGGGGCCGTTGACGACGTCGTCGTAGTCGCGGGCGAAGTCTCCGCCCTTGGGGTTCTCCACCTTGATCACCCGGGCACCGAAGTCGGCCAGCACGCGGGTGCACATCGGCGCCGAGACGGCCTGTTCCATCGCGACGACGGTGATCCCGGCCAGCGGCGCGGCGTTGCTCTGCATGCGGTTCACATAACCATGCCGCCATCGACCGGCAGCACCTGCCCGGTGATGTACGACGCGGCATCGGAGGCCAGGAAGACGAACGGACCGGCCACCTCGTCGGCGTCGGCCCACCGCTTGAGCGGGATCCGGTTCATCATGTTGGCCGCGAATTTCTCGTTGGTGCGGATGGTCTCGGTCATCGGCGTGGCGGCCAGCGGTGCCAGCGCGTTGACCAGGATGCTCTTCGGGGCGAGTTCGCGGGCCAGCGATTTGGTGAAGCCGATCAGGCCGGCCTTGGCCGCCGAGTAGTTGACCTGTCCGAGCGTGCCGGTGATGCCCGCCGCGGAGGTCACGTTGATGACGCGGCCGGTGCCGTCGGTCGGGATGTGCGGCAGGGCGGCCTGGGTGCAGTGGAACGTCCCCATGACGTGGATGTCGAACGTCAGCCGGAACGTCTCGTCGGTCAGCTTCGGGAACATCGCGGGCGAGGTGACGCCGGCGTTGTTGACCAGGATGTGCAACTGCCCCGCACCGAGGCCGGCGGCGCGTTCGGCAGCGGCCACCGCGGCGTCGCGGTCGCTCACGTCCAGGGCGGTGCTGTCGGCCTTGCCGCCGGCGGTGTTGATCCGCTCGGCGACGGCGGCCGCCGCATCACCGCTGATGTCGGTGACCAGGACCGCGGCGCCCGCGCGGGCCAATGCCTCCGACACCGCCGCGCCGATGCCGGCCCCGGCGCCGGTCACCAGGGCAGCGCGGCCCGTCAGGTCGAACAGGGGGTTCATTGGTTGGCTCCTCAGTAGCTGCGGGGCAGGCCCAGCACGTGCGATCCCAGGAAGTTCAGGATCATTTCCTGGCTCACCGGGGCGATCTTCATCAGCCGCGACTCGCGGAAGAACCGGGAGATGTTGTACTCCTCGGAGTACCCCATCCCGCCGTGGGTCTGCAACGCACGGTCGGCGGCGCCGAAACCGGCGTCGGCGCAGAGATACTTGGCCATGTTGGCCTCGCGGCCGCACGGCTTGCCGTTGTCGTAGAGCCAGGTCGCCTTGCGCAGGATCAACTCGGCGGCATCGAGCCGGGCCAGCGAGTCGGCCAGCGGGAACTGGATGCCCTGGTTCATGCCGATGGGCCGGTCGAAGACGTGGCGTTCGTTGGCGTACTTGACCGCTCGGTCCAGCGCGACCCGCCCGATGCCCAGGGCTTCGGCGGCGATCAGCATCCGCTCGGGGTTCAACCCGTGCAGGATGTACTGGAATCCCTTGCCCTCCTCGCCGATCCGGTCCTCGACTGGCACCCGCAGGTCGTCGATGAACAGCTCGTTGGACGACACGGCGTTGCGGCCCATCTTCTTGATGGGCCGGATCTCCACCCGGTAGCGGTCCAGGTCGGTCAGGAACAGCGACAGCCCGTCGGTCTTCTTGGTCACCTCGTCATACGGCGTGGTGCGGGCGAGCAGCAGGATCTTCTCGGACTCCAGCGCCTTGGAGATCCACACCTTGCGCCCGTTGACCACATAGTGGTCGCCGTCCCGCTTGGCGAACGTGGTGATGCGCGAAGTGTCCAGTCCGGCACCGGGTTCGGTGACGCCGAAGCAGACGTGCAGGTCGCCGTTGACGATGCGGGGCAGGGTCGCGGCCTTCATCTCATCCGAGCCGAATACCACCACCGGCTGCATGCCGAAGATCGACAGGTGGATGGCGCTGGCGGCGTTCATCGCCCCACCGGAGCGGGCCACCTCCTCGGCGAGGATGGTGGCCTCGGTGATGCCCAGGCCGTGACCGCCGTACTGCTCGGGGATGGTCATCCCCAGCCAGCCGCCCTTGGCGATGGCGTCGTAGAACTCCTGCGGGAACTCGTGTTCCTGATCCTTGGTCATCCAGTAGTGATCGTCGAACTTCGACGCCAGCTCGGCCACCGACTTCCGGATCAGCTGCTGGTCCTCGGTCAGCTCGAAGTTCATTCCGCCAGACATGGTGCGTCCCTCACGTTCTCGTATGTATCTCGTCGCGTGCGACGAAAGGCCGAAAGTCGCTCGCACCGTGCGGCCCGGCCTCAATCTTGTGACCGCACAGCGCGAAAGTGGTTACCGGGCCGAGGAGTTGGCCTCGGCCGCGGCGGTCAGGGCGTCCATGCCGCTGCTGCCGTTGCTGCGGTCGCGTTCGTGGGACAGGGCCCGGATCTCGACGTCGTGGCCTTCGACGGACTTGCGTAGCGCCCCGACGGTGGCCTGGTCCTTGGGGATGTGGTTGAACGGCTCGAACTGGTAGAGCTTCATGGCGTTCTCGTGGGTGATCTTGTTGATCTCCTCGTCGGTGACGTCGTAGGTGTCGAAGACCGCCGAGAGTTCTTCGGGGGCCCCGGGCCACATCGAGTCCGAGTGCGGGTAGTCCATCTCCCAGCAGATGTTGTCCACCCCGATCAGATGCCGGTTCTTCACCCCGACCGGGTCGGAGATGAAACACGTCATGAAGTGCTCCCGGAACACCTCCGAGGGGAGTTTGCCGCCGAAGTCCTGATTGGTCCAGGTCGAATGCATCTCGAAGGTGCGGTCGACCCGGTCCAGGAAGTACGGGATCCAGCCCGTGCCGCCCTCGCTCAAGGCGATCTTCAGCGTCGGGAACTCCTTGATCGGCGCCGACCAGAGGAGATCCGCGGCGGCTTGGACGATGTTCATCGGCTGCAACGTGATCATCACATCCATCGGCGCATCCGGAGCGGTGATGGCCAACTTGCCCGACGACCCGATGTGGACATTCATCACCGTCTCGGTATCGACCAAGGCTTCCCAGACCGGGCGCCAATACTCCAGATCATGGAACGACGGATAGCCCAGGGTGGAGGGGTTTTCGGTGAACGTCAGCGAATGCACCCCCTTGTCGGCCACCCGGCGGATCTCCTGGGCGCACAACTGCGGATTCCAGATCGCCGGGATCGCCATCGGAATGAACCGACCCGGATGCGACCCGCACCACTCATCGATGTGCCAATCGTTGTAGGCCTGCACCAACGCCATCGAGAACTCGTCATCATCGGTGGCGAACAACCGCGCCGCGAACCCCGGGAACGACGGAAAGTTCATCGTGGCCAACACCCCACCGGCCGACATGTCCTTGACCCGCTCAGCCGGGTCATAACACCCCTTGCGGATCTCATCAAGACCCTGCGGCTCCAGGCCGTACTCCTCCTTCGGGCGCCCCGCCACCGCATTCAACGCCACATTCGGGATCACCACATCCCGGAACTGCCAGGTATCGGACCCATCGGCGTTGTGCACCAACCGCGGCGCCTCATCCACATACTTGGCCGGCAGATGATTCTTGAACATCTCCGGCGGCTCGATGATGTGATCATCCACCGAAATCAAAATCATGTCGTCCTTGTGCATGGCGCTTCCTTCCATGTAGGGCGCCCGATCCCGACGGGGTCGGTTGGTCGGGCGGCCACGACAGACGTCGACGCGCTAGGCTGCGCGCGTTCTCTCAACTAGGAAACTAGCTTCTCGCTAGGCGAGAATCAACATCCGAACCGCAGTTCCGGCGCAGCGTAGGCACCGAATCGCCTGGTCGGCGCGGACAACGGCCGGGCCCGCGCGCAGACTCCGGAGGAACGCCACGTTGACCAAACGGCAAGTTCATGGAAATCTGTTATCCGGATATGAGAATATGATTCTCGTGAGCGAGAGGAGACCGGTCAAAATGACATCGCCCAGCCTGCCCGCGGCGCCGTCAGCCGGCCCCGGTCAACTCACCGCTCAGCCCGCGGGGCTGCGCGCCCAGCGTGAACACGGCACCGAGCGTCGTAAAGAACAGGAGATCCACTGATGGCTTTCTTCCCCAAACCGGCTGTGGGCAGCTGGACCGAGAACTGGCCAGAGCTTGGCACCGCACCGGTCGACTACACCGACTCCATCGATCCGGAGCAGTGGAAGCTCGAGCAGCAGGCGATCTTCCGCAAGCTGTGGCTGCACGTCGGCCGGGTCGAGCGCCTGCCCAAGACCGGCAGCTACTTCACCCGCGAGATGCCGTCGGTGGGCCCGGGCACCTCGATCATCATCAACAAGGACAAGGACGGCACCATCCGTGCCTTCTACAACCTGTGCCGTCACCGCGGCAACAAGTTGGTCTGGAACGACTACCCCGGCGAGGAGACCTCAGGCAGCTGCCGGCAGTTCACCTGCAAGTACCACGCCTGGCGCTACGACCTCAAGGGTGATCTGACCTTCATCCAGCAGGAGCAGGAGTTCTTCGACGTCGACAAGGCGGACTACCCGCTGAAGTCGGTGCGCTGCGAGGTCTGGGAAGGCTTCATCTTCGTCAACTTCGACGACGACGCCGAACCCCTCGAGGACTACCTGGGCGAGTTCGGTCAGGGCCTGAAGGGCTACCCCTTCCACGAGATGACCGAGGTCTACAGCTACCGCTCCGAGATCAAGGCGAACTGGAAGCTGTTCATCGACGCGTTCGTCGAGTTCTACCACGCGCCGATCCTGCACATGAAGCAGGCGACCAAGGAAGAGGCCGAGAAGCTGGCCAAGGTCGGGTTCGAGGCGCTGCACTACGACATCAAGGATCAGCACTCGATGATCTCGTCCTGGGGCGGCATGAGCCCGCCGAAGGACCTGAACATGGTCAAGCCCATCGAGCGGATCCTGCACTCGGGGCTGTTCGGCCCGTGGGACCGCCCCGACATCAAGGGCATCCTGCCCGACGAGCTCCCGCCGGCGGTCAACCCGGCGCGCCAACCCACCTGGGGCCAGGACTCTTTCGAGTTCTTCCCGAACTTCACCCTGCTGCTGTGGGTGCCGGGCTGGTACCTCACCTACAACTACTGGCCGACCGGTGTGGACACCCACATCTTCGAGGCGAACCTGTACTTCGTGCCGCCGAAGAACACCCGTCAGCGGCTCAGCCAGGAACTGGCCGCGGTGACGTTCAAGGAGTACGCGCTGCAGGACGCCAATACGCTCGAGGCCACCCAGACCCAGATCGGCACCCGGGCGGTCACCGAGTTCCCGCTCTGCGACCAGGAGATCCTGCTGCGGCACCTGCACCACACCGCGCACAAGTACGTCGACAAGTACAAGCTGGAGAAGGCCGCCGCCGAGGCAGCCAAGACCAACGGAAATGTGAAGGACGGCGCACATGTCTGAGACCAACGGAACCAAAGAGGCCCTGCTGCCGGCCGAGTTCGCCGACCTGGAGCGGTTCAGCGACTGGATCCTGGCCACCGAGCCGGAGCGCTACGCCAAGCGGCTGGACTCCAGCATGGAGGAGATGCAGGAGCTCTATGACGCCGGGATGGCCCGCCTCGAAGAGGTCATGGTCTACCTCGACGCCCGCTTCCCGCTGCACGACATGCCGGATCAGGCCAAGCGCCTGATGCACCTCATGCAGTCGGTGGTGATGGTCAGCTTCCCGGTGGAGGTCTGGAAGCAGCCGCGCGTGCTCGACAGCGGTGCGGCGTGGGTCGAAATCGTCCGGGAGCCGGTGGTTTAAGGGTGCTCACCCTCAAAGCCGCAGGGTTGCTCGACGTAGATGCCGGGGCGATCATTCGCCCCGGCATCGTCCATGTCGACGGTGATCGGATTGTCGGGATCGGTGGTCAGCCACAGGGGGAGCTGATCGATCTCGGCGATTCGATCCTGTTGCCCGGCCTGATGGACATGGAGGTCAACCTGCTGATGGGCGGCCGGGGCGAGAACCCCGGCCTGTCCCAGGTGCAGGACGACCCGCCCACCCGGGTGCTGCGTGCGGTCGGCAACGCGCGGCGCACGCTGCGCGCCGGGTTCACCACGGTGCGCAACCTCGGATTGTTCGTCAAGACCGGCGGATACCTGCTCGACGTCGCACTCGGCCGGGCGATCGACGCCGGCATGATCGACGGGCCGCGAGTGGTGCCGGCCGGGCACGCCATCACGCCGACCGGTGGGCACCTGGACCCGACGATGTTCGCGGCCTTCATGCCCGGGGTGCTGGAGTTGACCATCGAGGAGGGCATCGCCAACGGGGTCGACGAGATCCGCCGGGCCGTGCGCTACCAGATCAAGCACGGCGCCCAGCTGATCAAGGTGTGCTGTTCCGGCGGCGTCATGTCGCTGACCGGTGAGGCCGGCGCACAACACTATTCGGACGAGGAACTGCGCGTCATCGTCGACGAGGCGCACCGGCGCGGGCTGCGGGTGGCCGCGCACACGCACGGCGCCGAGGCCGTCAAGCACGCCGTGGACTGCGGCATCGACTGCATCGAACACGGCTTCCTGATGGACGACGAGGCCATCCAGATGCTCGTCGACAACGACCGGTTCCTGGTGAGCACCCGACGACTGGCCGAGGCGATGGACGTCTCCAAGGCACCGAAGGTGCTGCAGGACAAGGCCGCCGAAATGTTCCCCAAGGCACGCACCTCCATCAAGGCGGCCTACGAGGCCGGGGTGAAGATCGCCGTCGGCACCGATGCGCCGGCGATCCCGCACGGTAAGAACGCCGACGAACTGGTGACCCTGGTCGAGTGGGGGCTGCCCCCGGCCGCGGTGCTGCGCGCCGCCACCGTAGTGGCCGCCGACCTGATCAACGTCACCGACCGCGGCCGACTGGCCGAGGGCCTGCTGGCCGACATCATCGCGGTGCCCGGCGATCCACTGGCCGATATCACCGTTACACGAGATGTGAATTTCGTAATGAAGGGAGGTAAGGTCTTCCGCAATGACTCAGCCAACTGACAAGCCGACCCGCACCGAGGATCTGATCGAGATCCAGCAGGTGCTCGCCAAGTACGCGGTGACCATCACCCAGGGCGACATCGATGGCCTCATCAGCGTTTTCACGCCCGACGGCACCTACAGCGCCTTCGGGGAGACCTACACGCTGAACCGCTTCCCCGTCCTGGTCGACGCCGCACCCAAGGGCCTGTTCATGACCGGCACCGCGCTGATCGACCTGGTCGAGGGTGCCGACAATGCCACCGGCACCCAGCCGCTGTGCTTCATCGAGCACTCCAAGCACGACATGCGCATCGGCTACTACCGCGACACCTACGTGCGCACCGCCGACGGCTGGCGGCTGCGGACGCGCGCGATGACCTTCATCCGGCGCAGCGGCGACCACGACCACGGCCGCCCGCACGCGATCGGCAGGCCCGAGGCCGGATGACCGAGCTGCACGAGCCCGCCGCGTTCCGGACCGCGCTGCGCACCTGGCTGGACGAGAACGACCTGACTCCCCCGCCCGGCGAGGACTCGCTGGACGCCCACCAGGCTCAGCACCTGCGCGTGCTGAAGGCGCTGTGGGATGCCGGCTGGATGCGGTACGGCTGGCCGGAATCCGCCGGGGGCCTGGGCGGCCCGGACATCCTGCGCGCCATCGTCGGTGAGGAGATCGTCGGTCGGCGCCTGGATCACCCCGGCCCGTACTCGATGCTCGAGGTCCTGACCCCGACCATGATCGACTACGCCCGCCCCGAGCTGGCCGCCGAGATGGTGCCGAAGTTGTTGTCGGGCCAGGAATCCTGGTGCCAAGGCTTCTCGGAGCCCGGCGCCGGCAGTGATCTGGCGTCGCTGACCACGCGGGCCGAGCAGCGCGGCGACACCTGGGTGATCAACGGCCAGAAGGTGTGGACCAGCTTCGCGCAGTACGCCACCCGGTGCGTGCTACTCACCCGCACGGGCGGCCCGGACACCCCCGCCCATCAGTCCATCACCGCGTTCTTCGTGGATCTCGACACCCCCGGCATCTCCGTGCGTCCGCTGCGGACCATGCACGACGTCGACGAGTTCTGCGAGGTCTATTTCGACGACGTGGTGGTCGACGAGAGCCGGATGCTGGGCAAGCCCGGCGACGGTTGGCAGCTGGCCATGGACCTGCTGCCCTACGAACGCTCGACGTGCTTCTGGCAGCGCATCGCCTATCTGTACTCGCGCTTCGACGCCCTGGTCGACGAAGTGAAAAGGCAGGGTCAGGCCATCGATGCGGAGATGGGCGACGCCTACCTGGCGCTGCACACGCTGCGCTGCCGGTCGCGGGCCACCCAGCATCGCCTCGCCGAAGGCCAGAAGCTGGGCCCGGACACCTCGATCGACAAGGTGTTGTTGGCCGGCGCCGAACAGCAGCTCTTCGACACCGTCCGCAACCTGCTGCCCGGTGTCATCGAGCTCGACGACACCGAATGGCGCACCGAGTACCTGTATTCGCGGGCGGCGACCATCTACGGCGGCACCGGCGAGGTGCAGCGCAACATCATCGCGCGCCGGTTGCTGGATCTCGGGAAGGAGTGATCGTGGACAAAGAGTCACTCGACATGCTCGAGGCGTCCCTGCGGAAGACGATGCTCGCCAAGTCCGGCCCGGCTCTCGACGCCGCGCTGACCGAGATGGGCTGGGCCGAGATGCTCTCCGAGGCCGCCGACGCGGCAGTACCGCTGGTGTTCCGCCTGCTGGGCGAAACCGGTTCGCACGCCTCGGTTCTCGTCGACGTGGTGCTCAACGCCACGGGCAACGAGATCGGCACGGACGTGGAGCTACCGCTGCCGTACGCCGGCAACACCTGGGTGATCTGGGACCGCGGGGCAACCGACGGCGCCGACACGGCCCTGGGCGGGCTGCCGCTGCGCCGCGAAGAAGAGGGCTACCCGATCCGGGTCGCCGAGGCGCGCCTGGCGGTCGGTTGGTGGCTGATCGGATCGGCGCGGGCGATGCTCGCCCTGGCCCGCCAGCACGCGCTGGACCGGGTGCAGTTCGGCAAGCCGATCGCGTCGTTCCAGGCCGTGCGGCACCGGCTCGCCGAGACGCTGGTGGCCATCGAGGGCGCCGAGGCGACCCTGACGCTGCCCGGCACCGACAACCCCGACCTGACCGCGCTGCTGGCCAAGGCCGCCGCGGGCAAGGCCGCGCTGACCGCGGCCAAGCACTGCCAGCAGGTCCTCGGCGGTATCGGCTTCACCGAGGAGCACGACCTGCACGTGCACGTCAAGCGCGCGCTGGTGCTCGACGGGTTGCTCGGCAGCTCACGGGAACTCACCCGCAAGGCCGGCGCCGGTCTGCGTGCCCGCGGGTCGGTCCCCCGGCTGGCCCAGCTGTAACTGTTCGTCCTGTTCGTCCGCGCGAGCGGCCACTGAGATACGGAAATTCGCAAGTTTCTGTACACCAGTGGCCGCTCGTCGCGTCTCAGCAAAACATGCGTTTCAGCAGAACATGCCGCGGTACCCGTGGGCCGGGTGCCGCTCGGAGATGTCGGGCCGGTCGGTGTCGAATAGCTTCTGCCGCAACGTGCCCGGCCGATACTCCGTCTGCATCAGACCCTTGTCCTGCAGCACCGGGACAACGTGCTCGAAGAACTCGTCGTAGCTCTCCGGCATCAGCATGTTCATCACCTGTACGCCGTCGGAGCCCGCGGCCTGGAACTCGAGCAGCCGCGCCGCAATGGTTTCCGGCGATCCGACGACCATCTGCGGCAGCGACATGGTGGTCAGGAAGTCACCGATGGTGGGCTTACCGCCCGGCGGCCACGCGTTGATCAGCGACAAGAAGGCGCCCCGGATACCGGGCATGGTCTCGATGAGGTCCTCGAGCGGAGTGTCCGGGTCGTGCCGGCCGAGGTCCATGCCGCTGAGACTGGCGAAGTAGGCGGCCTGCGCCTCCTGGGATCGCCACTGTTCCAACTCCATCCACTTCCGGTTGGCCTCTTCGTCGGTGGAACCCACGACGAACATCAGGCCCTGCAGAAACAGGATGTCCTCGTCGCGACGACCGTGCGAGCGGGCCTGGCTGCGCACGGTGTCGACCTGCTGGGTGATCGCTTCGGGAGTGAAGGCCGACAGGAACATCACCTCCGCGTGCCGACTCGCGAAGTCCAGGCCGGCCGGCGATCCGCCCGCCTGAGCCAGCAGTGGCGTCCGCTGCGGCGAGGGCTCCATCAGGTTGTAACCCTCGACCCGGTAGCGCTCGCCGACGTGGTGGATGTCGTGCACCTTCGTCGGGTCGGTGTAGACACCCCGGCCCGGGTCGTCGACCACGGCACCGACGTCCCACGACCCTTCCCACAGCTTGTAGGTGACGTCCACGTACTCGTGTGCCCACTCGTAACGCTGGTCGTGCGACAAGCCGCCGGGCACACCGAAATTGGCGAAAGCTCGTTCGTTGGCCGAGGTGACGATGTTCCATCCCACCCGGCCGTTGCTGAGGTGGTCGAGAGTCGAGACCTGTCGGGCGAACGAGAACGGGTGTTGTTGGATGACCGAACTCGTGTACATCAGGCCGATGTCGGTGGTCTCGCGGGCGAGCACGGGCAGCAGCATCGTGCAGTCGCCGACCGGAACGTTCATCGCCTGCTCGAAGACGATGTCGCGCGAGCCGTCGTACTCGCCCTGCACCCCGAGCACGTCGGTGAAGAAGAACGCGTCGAACTTCGCGGCCTCGGCCTTCTGTGCGAGTTCGACCCACATGTCGAAGTTCTTGTACTCGCGGTTGCGCGCACGAGGATGGCGCCAGCCGCCGTGAAAGTTGTGGCCGACGGAGTCCATCACCAACAGCGTGAAGATCATTCGTTTGGACACCGGGCATCCTCCGTGCCGTTCAGGCCGGGCCGCGTCACCCAGCCGTGGGCTATACATTCGTATAGCATTGCGCATCGAGCAGTCAAGGATGGCGGACCGTACCCGGTCGACGTGTCAAGATGTAGGCGTTCTTCGACCGAGCGAGGAGATATGGCAGCTTCACCGCGGCGCGTGGGCGCCGAGACGTCCAAGACGCGGGACGCATTGCTCAACTGCGTGGAGCGTCTGCTGCTCGCCAAGGGCTACGCCAGCATCAGCTACCGCACGCTGGCGTCGGAGGCCGGGGTCACGCCCAGCCTGGTGCAGTACTACTTCCCCACCCTCGACGACATCTTCCTCGCAGCCATCCGTCGCTACGCCGATCAGAACCTCGAATACCTGACCAAGACCCTGAAGGAGCATCCCGACGATCCGCTGCGCACGCTGTGGAACTACAACCAGCGCGAGGCCACGGGCGCGCTGATGACCGAGTTCATGGCGCTGGGCAACCACCGCAAATCCATCCAGGCCGAGATCGCCAAGGTGACCAAGCGGATGCGCAAGGTCCAGGTCGACGCGCTGGTGGCGAAGTACGGCAAGGATGCGCGCCTCGGCGACCTGTCGCTGCCCGCGCTGCAGCTGCTGATGTCGGGCATACCGAAGTTCCTGAGCCTCGAGGAGGGCGTCGGCGTCAAGACCACCCACCGCGAGGTCACGGCGGCCTTCGAGCGGTTCTTGGACTCCGTCGGCTGACCCGACTCAGGCCAGCTGCTCGACCATCTCCGCGCACCGATCGAGAAATGGCAGCGTGGTCGTCGGATCGGTGCCGCCGCGGCGCCCGCCGCCCAGCACGGCGCGATTGAAGCCGAGTTCGCGATAGCTCTGCAGCACCTCCAGCGTGGGCTCGCCCCACACCATGATGGTCAGATCCAGCGCGGCCGGATCGCGCCCCGCGTCGCGGGCGAGTTCGCGGAACCGGTCCAGCGCGGCAGGCACGTCCCCGAGCGCGGCGTCACCGGGCAACCACCCGTCGGCCCACTTCAGGCAGGACCGCAGCGCCTTCGGACCGGTGGCTGCGACGAGCAACGGCGGACGCGGCCGCTGGTGCGGCTTGGGGTAAGACCAGACGGGCTCGAAGTCGAAGAACTCACCGCGGTAGGACGAGTCGTCCTCGGTCCAGAGCACGTCGAGGGCGGCCACCATGTCCGCGAGCGCACCGTAGCGCTGGGACCACGCGATGTTGCGCGACGCCACTTCGAGTTCGGAACGAACACCCACCCCCATCCCGAACAGCAGCCGGCCCGCGCTGAGGCGGTCCAACGTGGCGACCTGCTTTGCCAGCGTGAACAATTCACGCTCCAGCGGCAGCGCCACCGCGGTGCCCAGCCGCAGCCGCTCGGTGGCCTGCGCGGCCATCATCAGCGAGATGAGCGGGTCCCACATCTGCTTCTGGGCCGCCAGCAGCCGGCGCGGCATCCCGGCGCCCGATGCGACGGGGACCTGGGGGTGCTCCCCCACCCACAGCGACTCGAAGCCACGCGCCTCCAGTTCGGCGGCCAGGACATCCGGCGCGATGTCGTCGGGGGTGTTCAACGAGACGTAACCGAGGTCCATCGCCGCTCCTTCTGTTCGATCACCACGTGCTGTACGATCGTACTGCATGCCAGGTCACCCTCTGACACAAAGGCTTAGGAGCACGATGGACGCCGCGACCGACAGGCAGCTCACGTATGACCCCTATGACATCGAGATCGACGTGGACCCCTACCCCACGTATCGACGGCTGCGGGACGAAGCTCCGGTGTACTACGACGAGAAGTTCGACTTCTGGGGTTTGAGTCGCTTCGACGATGTCGAGACCGGACTGCGCGACACGGCGAACCTGAGCAACGCCAAGGGCGACATCCTGGAGGTCGTCAAGGCCGAACCCAACATGCCCGAGGGGGTCTTCATCAACGAGGACCCGCCGCTGCACACCGTGCATCGGCTGCTGGTCTCGCGGGCCTTCACGCCGAAGAAGATGCGCGCCATCGAGGAACAGGTGCGCGCGTTCTGCGCCGCCTGCCTGGATCCGCTGGTGGGCGGCGATCGTTTCAACTTCACCCTGGACCTCGGGGCCGAAATGCCCATGCGGGTCATCGGAATGCTGGTCGGCATGCCGGATTCGTTGCAGCGCAGCGTCCGGTCCATCGCCCACCGCCGGTTGCGCAACGAGCCCGGCAAGCCGCTGAAGGTCAGCAAGGACAACTACTTCAACGGCAACATGTTCGCCGAGTACGTCGACTGGCGAGCCAAGAATCCGTCCGACGATCTGGTGACCGAACTGCTCAACATCGAGTTCGAGGACGTCTCGGGCACCGTTCGCCGGCTCAACTCCGAAGAGTTGCTGGTGTTCCTCGGGGTGATCGCGAATGCGGGCACCGAGACCGTCGGACGGCTGTTCGGTTGGCTGGGCAAGCTGTTGGGCGAACACCCCGATCAGCGCCGCGAGTTGGTGGCCGACCCGTCGCTGATCGGCGGGGCGGTCGAGGAAGTGCTGCGGTTCGAGCCGCCCGTGCACAACATCGCGCGCTACGTCTCCAACGACATCGAGTACCACGGTCAGACCATCCCGGCCGGCAGCGCGCTGCTACTGATGGCGGGCGCGGCGAACCGCGACGAGCGCAAGTTCGACGACCCCGACCGGTTCGACATCCACCGCAACGCAAACCATCTGTCCTTCGGCCGGGGCACCCACTTCTGCCTCGGGGCGTCCCTGGCCCGGCTGGAAGGTCGCGTGGCCCTGGAGGAGATCCTGAAGCGCTGGCCGGATTGGACGGTCGACCTGGACAACGCGGTGCGGGCGCCGACGGCCACGGTGCGCGGGTGGGACAGCATGCCCGTGGTCGTCGGCTGAGGCCCTCAGCCCTTCCCGGACGGCGCGATCGGCACGTTCAGTCGCGCGTCGCGAGACTCGACCTCGGCGAATTCCATTGCCCACGCCGGCTTCCCATGTTGGGACACCCAGCAGGAGCCGCTGGCCTGCGGCCCCGCGGCGATAGCGGTGAGTACCGCATCGGCGACGTGCTCGGGTTCCATGACCGGCACACCGATACGCTCGACGAGCGCACGGCGGTCGCCGAGCACCCCGGTCTCGGTGATGCCGGGGCAGATGGTGTGCACGGTAATGTCGTCGGCGGCAAGGTTCGGCGCGATGGACCGCATGAAGCCGACGACCGCGTGCTTGCCCAGCGAGTAGACCGGGTCCGGATGCCACGGCAGGATGCCCGCCAGCGAGGCGGTCGCCAGGATGACACCCCCACTCGGAGTGCTGCGCGCCCGCATCGCCCGGACGGCCGCCCGGACGCCGAACACGACGCCGTCGACGTTGACCCCCAGTGAGCGGCGGTACTCCGAGATATCCAGCGTGGCGATGTCGCCGGACCAGTGGATCGTGATGCCCGCGTTGAGGAAGGCGAGATCCACGCTCCCGAGCTCGGCAATGCACGTGGTGAAGGCGCGGTCCACCTGTTCGGGATCGGAGACGTCGCACTGCAGTCCCAGCCCACCCAGCGATTCGGCGACCGACACGGCGGTGTCCCGGTCGATGTCGAGCACGCAGATCCGCATGCCCTCGGCCGCGAGTCGCTGTGCGGTCGCGCGACCGATGCCCGATCCGCCGCCGGTGATCAGAGCGACCTTGTTGGCAAGTTCCATCGATCCTCGTTCCTGAAATCAGTTGTGCGAGTGGGGCAACAACGGCGCGGGCCGACACCAGGTGCGGTGCCGGCCCGACGCGTTGGAAGGTGATGCTGGTTCACCAGCGGCTGACGGGCTCGCTGTCCAGCTGCAACGGACGGGTGTAGGACGGGTCGGTGCGGTCCCAGGTGCCCTTGATGAAGCCCTTGACGGCGCCGGAAGCCAGTGCCGAGGAGTCGCCGTTCATCATCCACTCGATGGTGCAGCGGCGCAGGGCGATCTTCCATACCCCGTCGCGGCGCTCCAGCCGGTCCAGGTAACGGCCGCCCATCAGTGAGACGACCTTGCCGCCCTTGGCCCGCATGGCACCCATGACGTAGCTCTCGGCGTGGGCCTCGTCGCCGTTGATCTCGCAGGTGTGCGAGGTGATGTTGTGCAGGTGGTCCTCGAACACCATCCCGTGCACGTCGTTGGCCCACGCGCCGTACTCCGGCCCGGTCTTCACCGTGGGTCCGTGCTCGTCGATCCCGTCCTCGAAGTACACGCTGCCCATCAGCTCGGCATCGTGGCGGTCGTGGCCGCGGGCCTGGTTCATCACGCAGTCCAGGATGGCGCTGCGGTCCTCGAGGTACTGCACACGTTCGCGCAGCTGCTTGATCTCATCGTCGTTGCTCATTGAGGCTCCTTGGGTTCTCGGTGGGTTTTCGTTTTCGGGATCAGGTCTTCTGCTGCGGTGGCACCGGCCGCACGCTCGCGTGGATCAGCTCGATCAGCTGCCCCTCGGGATCGCGGATCATGCAGGCGTAGCCGCCGGGGGGCTCGGCGACCACGGTGCCGCCGGAGTCCCGGGCCGCCGCGATGGTCGCCGCGACGTCGTCGACCGCCAGCGACAGGTGGGTCAGGCCGGCGTTGGTCATGTTTCGCTCGGCCTCCTCGGGCGCCGGATACCCGGAGAAGGTCAGCAGTTGCAGGACGAAGTCGTCCTTGCGCAGATACACGGCCTCGAATCCGATCGGCTCGGCCAGCCCGAGCAGACCGCCGGCCACCTTGTCCGGCACGGTCAGCCGGTTGGCCTGGACGAAGCCGAGGGCCTCGTAGAACTGTTGGGACTTCTCGAGATCGCGGACCCGCAGTCCGA
Organism: Mycolicibacterium chitae; assembly: GCF_900637205.1. Classification (NCBI taxonomy): domain Bacteria; kingdom Bacillati; phylum Actinomycetota; class Actinomycetes; order Mycobacteriales; family Mycobacteriaceae; genus Mycobacterium; species Mycolicibacterium chitae. The sequence goes on along the minus strand of NZ_LR134355.1, from coordinate 1,398,813 downwards.
CGTGGCTCACACTCATCGCTGTCCTCCGCAGGCGATCAGACGCCGGCCGGGCCGGGGCCGCCGTGGATGTACAGGGTCTGGCCCGAGCAGTAGCTGGACGCATCGGAGGCGAAAAACAGCACGCCGTAGCCGATTTCCTCCGGGTCCGCGATGCGCCCCGAGCCATTGGTCTGGCCGATCATGTCGATGTCGAAGCCCTGCCTGGCCGCATCCGCCTCCAGGCCCGGGGTGCGGACCGCACCGCAGGCGATGCAGTTGACCCGCACACCCTTACGGGTCCAGGCCGCGGCCATCGAGCCGGTCAGGTTGTTCAGGCCCGCCTTGGCGGCCCCGTAGATCGCCGCCTGCGGCATGGCCAGCAGGCTCGCCCCCGAGGAGATGTTGACGATCGACCCGCGTCCCTGCGCGATCATCGGCCTGGCCGCGGCGCGCGAGAGGTACCAGGCGCTGGACAAGTTCAGGTCCAGAACCTGGTGCCATTCCTCGTCGGTCCACTTCATCAGCGACTTGGTCTCACCGCCGCCGGCGTTGTTCATCAACACGTCGAGCCGGCCGAACTCGCCCACCGCCGCGTCCACCAGAGCCTGACATTCCTCGGCGGAGGTGACGTCGGTGGGCACCGTCAGCGCCCGGCGGCCCAACGCCTCGATCTCGCGCGCGGTGGTCTTCAGCGGCTCCTCACGGCGACCGGCCAGCACGATGTCGGCACCGCGCTCGGCCAGCACCAGCGCTGACGCACGGCCGATACCCGTTCCCCCACCGGTGATCACGGCGACCCGGCCGTCCATTGCGAACTTGTCGTCCACCACTGCTGTTTCCTCTCGATTGAACACCGCACGTCGAATGCAATACGACTGTACAGCACGTGACGATCGGCACAACACCCCGCGGAACACTGGGTGCGACAAACGCGGAAGTACTCGACAACGGCGCTGCGGTGGAGTACACCGATCACATGCCCCAACCGACCAATGACGTCTGGGAAGTGCTGTCCACCGCGCGGTCGATCCGCCGTTTCACCGATCGCCCCGTCGACGACGAGACCCTGCGCCGCTGCCTCGAGGCGGCCACCTGGGCGCCCAACGGCGCGAACGCGCAGTTGTGGCGGTTCATCGTGCTCGACGGGCCCGAGCAGCGCGCCGCGGTCGCCGAGGCCGCGCAGGCGGCGTTGCACACCATCGAGTCGATCTACGGCATGACCCGGCCCGCCGCCGACGACGACAGCCGGGCGGCCCGCAACAATCGGGCCACCTACGAATTGCACGACCGCGCAGCCGAACACACCTCCGTGCTGTTCGCGGCGTTCAAGAACGACTTCGCCTCCGAATACCTGCAGGCCGGGTCGATCTACCCCGCCATGCAGAACTTCTACCTGGCCGCCCGGGCGCAGGGCCTGGGCGCCTGCTTCACCAGTTGGGCGGCCTACCAGGGTGAGCAGACGCTCCGAGCCGCCACCGGCGTCCCCGACGACTGGTTCCTGGCCGGGCACGTCGTGGTCGGCTGGCCGCGGGGCCGGCACGGCCCGGTCCGGCGCCGCTCGGTCGACGACGTGGTGTTCCGTAACCGCTGGGACACCGCCCGGGCCGGCATCGTCTACGGCGCCGGCGCCCGTCCGGGTGACAAGTGAGCCGCCGCTAATCCGATTGGCGCGCCAGGGCGCTCAACAACGCGCGGGTCCGCTGCAGCGAGGACCGTCGTCGGTCGCGGTCCGCGCCGACGGCGACGGGTTGGGCCCAGACCTCGGTGGCCCCGGCCGCGATCAGGCGCTCCAGTTGGTCGCGCACCGCCTGTTCGTCGCCGACGATCGCCACGTCGGCCGCCGACGATCCACCGCCGGTCTCGATGATGCGCTCGAAGTTCGACATCGCCCCGTAGCCGGTGGCCGTCGCCGCCACCGCCGCGCGGACCTCGTCGCGGTCCTCGTGCACCGCGATCGGGAGGCCGGCCACCACGCGCGGGGCGGGGCGGCCCGCCTCCGCGGCCGCCCCGGCCAGCACCGGCATGATGGCACCCTCGAGGGCCGCGGCCGAGGCGAGCCAGAGGATGACGCCGTCCGCGTGGCGGCCCGCGATGCGCAGCAAGCGTGGCGAAAGCGCGGCCAGCAGAACCGGAATCGGGTGCTCGGCGGCGGCCATCCGCCCGGCGCTGTGGGTGCTCCAGTCCGCGCCATCGAAGTCCGCCTCCCCGTCCCGCAGCAGGGCCGCGACAATGCGCACGTACTCGTCGGTGCTGCGCCCGGGATGGTCGTACGAGAGGCCCAGGACGTCTTCCACGACAGGACGGTGCGACGGCCCCAACCCCAACGCGAAGCCGGGCCGCCCCATCGCGTTGGCGGCGGCCACCGCGCGGTTGGCCTGCAGCAGCGGGTGGCAGGGATAGGTCTGCAGGACTGCGGTGCCCAGTTCGATCGAGGAGGTGGCGCGCCCGGCCAACGCCATGGCCACCAACGGATCCCCGGCGACCGCGCTGGCGTACCACAGCGCGGCGAACCCGTCCTCCTCGGCCTGCTTCGCCTGGCGCACAATCGAATCAACCGATGATCCGCCGCCGGTCAGTCCGATGCGCACGCACAAACTCCTTCGGATCGGCTACCGCATGACGTGGGACTGCTGTTGTTGCGGGTGCACATCGAACAGTTCCCGGTATGACGGTGGCTGCCGGTCGCCCTCGTCCTTGATGCCGTACTCGGCGGCCAGTTCGGCGCCGATCAGCGTTTGGCCGCTGACCGCCATGACATCGGGGTCATTGTAGAGCGCCGCGATCACGTGGCCGGTCAGCTCGGGGGTCTCCGCGGTGTCCAGGATGTACCCCAGCTTGTCCGGGTTCTTGGCGACGATCGCGCGCACTCGATCGGTGAGCAACGACCCCATCCAGATCGACACCGTCGCGATGTCGAATTCCTTGAAATCCAGGGCCATGTCGGCGGCCATCTTGTCCACGGCGGCCTTGGGCACCCCGTAGGCCGGGCCGAACGCGTAGTGCACCGCACCCGAGGACGAGGTGAACACCACCAGGCCCCGACGCCGGGGAAGCATCAACGGCGCGGCGTACACCGTGGCGACGTAGCTGCTGCGAACGCCGACGTCGAGCGTGTCGACGACGTTGAGCGGCTCCTCCCAGAACTTGGTGCGGCCCATCATCTCGTCGCGGATGACGGCGGCGTTGTTGACCAGGATGTCCACTCGGCCCTGCTCGCGCTCGACCCGCGCGAACAGGGCCCGCACCTGTTCGTCGTCGCCGTGGTCCACCCGGACCGCGATCCCCTGCCCGCCGGCCGCGGTCACTTTCGCGGCCGTGTGCTGGATGGTGTCGGGAGTCGTTGCGTCCGGGTCGGATTCGCTGCGACCGGTGACATAGACGATGGCGCCGTGGCTGCCAAGGGCGTGCGCGATGCCCGCTCCGGCCCCCCGACTGGCCCCGGTGACGACGGCGACGAGCGGCGTTGTCGACATGGTTTCCTTCCCTGTTGGGCCGCGATGTGCTCAGTCGGAGAGCCGAGCGGCCTCACGTTGTTCGGTGATGGGCCGGGCCAGACCGTTCTCGTCGCACGCCCGTTGCAGCTTGGCCAGGGTCTCGTCCAGACCGGGCCCCAGCCGCCGCCCGGGAGTGAACGTCGCCGGCAGGTGCCGCATGCCCTGGATCACGCCGATGCTCTCGTAGTGCACGGTCCCCTCGGCCTGGCACTCGTAGTCCGGCATCCTGTCCAGCACCGCGGTCAGCATCGACTTGAACACCGTGCGGGCCACATTGGACCCGATGCAGCGGTGCACGCCGAGCCCGAAACTGAAGTGCCGATTCCCCTTGCGCTCCATGTCGATCTCATTGGGGTTGGCGAACAACGAGGGATCACGGTTGGCCATCGCCCAGGACAGCCACAGGCGATCGCCCTCTTTGAGGCTCGTACCACCGAGTTCCATATCATCGGAAATGGTCCGGGCGTCGCCGGGGGCCGGGGTGAAGTACCGCAGGAACTCCTCGGTGGCGGGGTTGAGCAACGTGGCGCGCTCCCGGCTGAGCCGGTCGCGCTGGTCGGGGTTGTGCGACAACCACTCCAGGGCGTGGGCGGTCAGGGCGGTGGTGGTATCGAAGCCGCCGCCGATCAGCAGGTTCAGCATGCCGATCAGTTCGATGTCCGGCGGGGCCTCGCCGTCGATGCGCAACTTGGCCAACGCGTCGATGATGCCGGGGCGCGGATTCTCGCGTATCTCGGCAAGATTCGTGAACAGGTCCATGCCCATCGCCATGTAGAGCTCGAGCACCCGGGGCGCGTCGGGAGAATCCGGCGCCGTGTACACCGAGGCGTGCGCGGGTTCGTTGTACATCGTCCACTTGTCCAGGGGAACACCGAGCATGGCCAGGGTGAGGACTGCCGGCACCACGTTGGCGAGATCGTCGACGAAATCGATGCGCCCGGTCTCGATGTGCTCATCGATGCTGGCGCGGACGATCTCGTCGACGAAGGGCACCCACCGCTTGACCGCGGCCGGCGACAGGTACGGATTGAGGGCGGTGCGATAGAAACGGTGCTCGGGATCGTCCATCTCCAGCATCCCGCCGCGGAAGTTCTCCGCCTGCATCATGGTCGGGATCGAGATGCCCTTGTAGCCCCGACGCTCGTTGTTCACGTCGTGGTCGTTGGACACGTGCGGGCAGCGAGCGAGTTCGAAGACCTCCTCCCCGCCGGCGGCCACCCAGTGGCCTTCGTAGGTGTCGGTCCACGCCAACGGGCACTGCTTTTGCATCTCCTCGGTGATCGCCACGAACTTGTCGCGGTAATCCGGTGCCGGTCGAAGTGGTAGTGCTTGGCTTCGGCGATGTGCGGCGGACGCTGCGAGGTGGTCATCGCGGATCGCCCTGCGCCGGTGCCGCGAGCGTGGCCTCGGTCAGCACGATGATGGCCTGTTCCGGACACGACCGGATGGCCTCCTCGACCTGTTCGCGGTGTCCGGCCGGCACTTCGTCGGCGATGGCGTGGGCGTGACCGTCGACGTCGTCGAGTTCGAACGATTCCGGCGCAATCATCGCGCACAACGTGTGCCCCTGGCATCGGGTGCTGTCGACTCGGACCTTCATCGGCACTCCTTCTGAGTTCTCTCGCCGCAACGCTTGCTTCAGATGTCACGCGGGCGCTACAGCACGGCGCCGCCGTTGACGCCGATCACCTGTCCGGTCACGTAGCCCGCGCCCTCGGAGCACAGGTAGGAACACAACTCCGCCACATCGGTGCCCGAGCCCAGGCGGCCCGCGGGAATGGCCTGCGTCAGGTACTCCTCCGGCGGAAGCTTGCCGGCCTGTTGCTGCTCCCGCAGCATGGGCGTATCAATAACGAAGGGCGGCACCGTGTTTGCGGTGATGCCCTTGGCCGCGTAGTCGATGGCGATGGACTTCGTCATGGCGATGACGCCGCCCTTGGTCGCCGAGTAGTGCGCCTGACGTCCGGCGCCCCGCTGCCCCGCCGCCGAGGAGATGGTCACGATGCGGCCCCAGCCGCCGGCCACCATGTCGGGTATCGCCGAGCGCACGCTCAGGAAGGTGCCGGTCAGGTTGACCGCCAGGTAGCGGTTCCATTCGTCCAGGCTGATCTTGTCCAGCCGGGTGAATCCTGAGATGGCCGCGCTGGTCACCAGGATTCCCACCGGTCCGAGTTGACTGCGGACCTCGTCGAAGGCCGCGGTGATCGAGGCTTCGTCGCCGACGTCGGCCCGCACCCCGATCCCCTGGCCGCCGTTGTTGCGGGCCTCGGTGACCGCACTCGTCGCGGCGTCACCGTCGATGTCCAGCACCGCGACCCGGTGGCCGTCGGCGGCGAGCTGGAGCGCGATGGATCGCCCCATACCGGATCCGCCGCCGGTCACGACCGCTACTCGACTCACGTTGCGCACTCCTTCTCGCCGGACGGCCGACGCTGTACATATGTATAGCGGAGCTGCCCGCCGGATACAAGCATCGGATCCGCTGCTGTACGCTCGTACAGTACTACCCGCGCACCCCACCAGCCAAGGAGCGGATGTGGATCTCTACTACGACCCGTGGGACGTCGAAATCGATCTCGATCCATACCCGACGTATCGTCGGCTGCGCGACGAGCAACCGCTCTATTACAACGAGCGCCATGACTTCTGGGGTATCAGTCGTTACGCCGATGTCGATGCGGCCCTGCGTGATCCGCAGCGACTGAGCTCCGCCAAGGGCGACATCCTGGAGGTCGTCAAGGCCGACCCGGTAATGCCGCCCGGGGTCTTCATCAACGAAGATCCCCCGCTGCACACCATCCACCGCGCGCTGGTGGGACGGATGTTCATGCCCAAGAAGATGCGCGCCCTGGAGGACAAGGTCCGCGCCTTCTGCGTGTCCTGCCTGGACCCGTTCGTCGGTGCGGACGAGTTCGACTTCGTCCGGGACCTGGGCGCCGAGTTGCCGATGCGGACCATCGGAATGCTGGTGGGCATCCCCGACGCCGACCAGCCGTCCGTGCGCGCCCAGGCGCACGCGGTGCTGCGCAACAAGCCCGGCGAGCCGCTGCCGGTCAAGAAGGACCACTACTTCGACGGCGACATGTTCACCGACTATGTCGCGTGGCGGAAGAAGAATCCGTCCGATGACCTGATCACCGAGCTGCTGAATGTGGAGTTCACCGACGAGACCGGCACCGTGCGCCGGCTGCGCAGCGAGGAACTGCTCATCTTTCTCGCGGTCATCGCCGGCGCCGGCGTGGAGACCACCGGCCGGTTGTTCGGCTGGATGGGCAAGGTCCTGGCAGAGCACCCCGATCAGCGCCGCGAGCTGGTCGATGACCCGTCGCGGATTCCGGGTGCCATCGAAGAGCTGCTGCGTTATGAGCCGCCCGGCCCGCACGTCGCCCGGTTCGTCGCCACCGAGGATGTGCGCTTCCAGGACCAGACCGTACCCGCGGGCAGCGCGCTGCTGATCATGCTGGCCTCGGCGAATCGCGATGAGCGGCATTTCACCGACCCCGACACGTTCGACATCCACCGCAAGCCGGGCGGGCACCTGACCTTCGGCCGCGGCGCGCACTTCTGCCTGGGCGCCCCGCTGGCACGCCTGGAGGGCCGGGTGGCGCTCGAGGAGGTGCTCAAGCGCTTCCCGAAGTGGGAAGTGGACATGAGCCGGGCCACCCGCTCGCGCACCTCGACGGTGCGCGGTTGGGACCGCATGCCCGCCGTCATCGGCTGAGCGGGCCGCGACGGCGGCGGGTGCCGGCACCCCAACCGGTCGAGGGTGCGCAGAACACGTGAGTTCAGCGGCGTGTCGGCCGGGGACCCGCACTCAGTGTCACTGTGGTGATTGCCGCGTTGCGGTGGTTGGGTTCTTCTCACCTGGTGTCTGGCTCAGACGCGCACTGCTGCTCTTCGGGGTTGGCTAGCGAGCATTGTGCCGATATCAGGTGGGAAGGACCGACCGGCGTGACTTGATAGGAGCGTGGCATCGCCCCCACTGAGATGTGTCCGCCGGCCGGCCCAACCTTCTACCCATCCACATCTGAGGAAAGAAGGCACCTCCATGGTGGTTCTTGGAGCCGATGTACACAAGCGCAGCCACACCTTCGTCGCCGTCGACGACCGGGGCCGCAAAGCAGGAGAAAAGACCGTCCCCGCCACCACCGAAGGCCATCTCAAGGCGTTGGCTTGGGCCAAGACCAACTTCGGTGAGGACCTGCTGTGGGGTATCGAAGACTGCCGCAATCTATCAGCGCGCCTGGAGCGGGACCTGTTGTCGGCGGGTCAGAAGGTCGTGCGGGTCGCACCGAAGCTGATGGCCCACGAACGCGCCGGCGCACGCACCCAAGGCAAATCCGACCCCATCGACGCGCTGGCCGTGGCCCGCGCAGTCCTGCGCCACCCGGATCTGCCCGTAGCCGCTCACGACGAGGTCTCCCGCGAACTCAAACTGCTCGTCGATCGACGCGAAGACCTTGTCGCCCAACGCACCTCGACGATCAACCGACTGCTGGGCCGCATCCACGAACTCGACCCCACCCAAATCTTGAAGAAGAAAGCACTCACCCGCGCCAAAGCCCAGACCGCCATGGCCGCCTGGCTGGCCACCATCGACGGGCTACTCGCCGAGCTGGCCACCGACGAACTCGGTGACATCATCCGGCTCACCCTGAGCATCAACGAACTCGAGAAGCGCATCGGCACCGCGGTGCGGGCAGTGGCCCCCCAGCTGCTGGCACTGCCCGGCTGCGCCGAGTTGACCGCCGCCAAGATCGTCGGCGAAACCGCCGGCATCACCCGCTTCAAAAACGAAGCCGCGTTCGCCTGCCACACCGGCACCGCCCCCATCCCGGTCTGGTCAGGCAACACCGCCGGCCGGGTACGTCTGAGCAGAGCAGGCAACCGACAACTCAACGCCGCCCTCTACCGCATCGCCCTCACCCAGACCCGCCTAGCCGACAGCCCCGGCCAGACCTACTACCGCAAACGCATCGACCAGGACGGCAAAACCAAAGCCGAGGCACTGCGCTGCCTCAAACGACGCCTGGCACGAGTCGTCTACAACCGCCTCCACGCCGACGAACAATCACGACACCACACCCACCAAACCGCCGCCGCTTGACATAGGAGCAATGCTCGCGGGGTGGGCGAGCGGGGGTGGGGCTAGCGGTCGGCGAGGATGAAATCCGCTGCGCGCCAGGCCATTGCCATCATCGGGCCGTTCAGGTTGCCCGACACCATGGTGGGCATGACCGAGCAGTCCACCACGCGCAGGCCCTCGATGCCCCGCACCCGCAGTCGACTGTCCACGACAGCCTCGTCGTCGAGCCCCATGGCCAATGTCCCCGTCGCGTGATACCCGCAGTAGCCGCCCTCCAGCGCGGCGTCGACCAACTCCTCGTCGCTGCGGATCTCGGGCCCCGGGTAGGTCTCGTGGCTGATCCGCTCGGCGATCGGAGACTGCTCGAAGATGCTGCGCATCCTGCGCAGCAGATTCGCGGTGGCCGCGCGGTCGTCGTCGGTGCCCAGGTAATTCGGGTCGATCCGCACGGGCGCAGCGGGGTCGCCGGAGGTGATCTCGAGCGAGCCCACCGACGTCGGTCGCAGGACCATCCCCAGGCACGAGGCCCCGGGTTGACGTTCGATCGCGACCGGGTCACCGGTGTTGTAGGTCGGTATCGTCCAGGGCCCCATCATGACTTGGGCGTCGGGGCGGTCCGCCGCCGGGTCGGTCTTCAGGAACGCCACGATGTCGAAGGCCGGCGCGGCCAGTGGCCCCTTGCGCGTCGCGAGGTACCGGACCCCGGTGAGCGCCTGCGCGACGCTTCCGGAGATCTGCTTGTTGTAGCCCAGATCCTCGTTGAGGCGGAACCGCAGTGCGGCACAGCGGTGTTCGCGTAGGTTGCGGCCGACGTTGGCGCGCTCGAGGTACAGCCCGACCCCCGCGGCGGCCAATACCTCCCGAGGCCCCACACCGGACAATTGCAGCAGCTTCGGACTGTTGAGGCTGCCGAGTGCCAGGATCACCTCCCCGGTGGTCCGCACCTCGGAGGCCTTCCCCTTGTGCATGACCTGGACGCCGACGGCCCGGCCGTTCTCGAACAGCACCCGCTGCGCGATGGTCCGGGTGGCGACGGTGAGGTTCGGTCGGCGACGGGCCGGCTTGAGGAACGCGGTCGCGGCACTGACCCGGCGGCCGTCCTTGATGTTCGAGGTGGTGAAGCCGATCCGCTCCTCGTCGGATTCGTTGAGGTCCTGCACGCGGGTCAGGCCGGCCGCGGCCCCGGCGGCGACCATCTCCTCGCAGAGCGGGTCGGGCTCGCGCGGGACCGAGATGTGCAGCGGCCCACCGGCACCGCGCGTGGGCGACGGGCCGAACTGGCTGTCCTCGAACCCCTTGAAGATGGGCAGCATCTCCTCCCAGCCCCAGCCCTTGTTGCCGAGGCGTTCCAGGCCGTCGTAGTCGGCTCGGTGGCCGCGGTTGTAGACCATCCCGTTGATGGAGCTGGAGCCGCCGAGCACCTTGCCCCGCAGCCATTGCTCGACATGCGCGTCGGGCCCGAACGGCTGAGTTTCGTAGTGCCACATGTATTTATCGTTCTCGAACAGCATGCCCGCACCCTTGGGGATGGTGAAGAACGGGTTGCGGTCCAGCCCGCCGGCCTCGAGCAGCAGCACCTGCGCATCCGGGTCGGCGCTCAGCCGGTTGGCCAGGACGCAGCCGGCGGAACCGGCGCCGACGATGATGTAGTCGAAGCTCATGCTGTACGAGTGTACGGCAGAGGTGCCCCAAAAACAGCGCGAGCGGCCACCGAGGTACAGATCCGCGAAGATTTCTGTACCTGGGTGGCCGCTCGCGGCCGGTTCGCGATTATGCCCGGGGCAGACCCAGCACCCGCTGGGCGATGATGCTGCGCTGGATCTCCGAGGTTCCGCCGGCAATGGTGCCGCCGAAGCTACGGGCGTAGCGCTCGAACCAACTCGTCGTCGGTGCGTCCTCGCCGAAGGGGGCGAACGGCGCCGTCGACATCGGGTGGCTCAACCCGTCAGAACCCGCGGCCTCCAACGCATTCCCCACCGCGTTCTGGAACGCCTCGGAGCCGAACAGCTTGAGCACCGACAGGGCCGCCACGTCCTGCTCGCCGCGGGCCTCGCGCGCCACCGCGACCGAACCCAGCAACCGCAGCGCCTGGGCGTCCATGTACAGCGTGGCGTACTGGTCCCGCTCCAGCGGCGTCTTCGGCCGGAAGTCGGTGATCAGCTGCTCGAGCCAGTCGGCGTAGCTGAGCCACAGCAGCGTGCGCTCGTGGCCGAGCGAGCCGTTGGCCACCTTCCAACCCTCGTTGAGCGGGCCGATCAGGTTCTCCGCGGGCACCCGCGCATCGGTGAAGAACACCTCGTTGAAGTCGAGATCCTCACGGCCGCAGATGGAGGCGAACGGCTGGCAGGTCACCCCCGGGGTGTCCGTGGGGACCACCAGCACGCTGATGCCCTTGTGCTTCGGCGCGTCGGGGTCGGTGCGCACGAACGTCAGGACCACGTCGGCGTCGTGCGCCCCGGAGGTCCAGACCTTCTGCCCGTTGACCACGAAGTCGTCGCCGTCGCGCACCGCGGTGGTGCGCAGCGAGGCCAGATCCGAGCCCGCGTTGGGCTCGCTCATGCCCAGGGCCGCGGTGATCTCCGCGCGCAGGATGGGCACCGCCCACTTCTGCTTCTGCTCGTCGCTACCGAAGGACAGCAGCGAGGCCGCGATGATGCCGACGCCCTGCGGGTTGTAGCTCTGGTAGATCCGGCGGCGCGACAGCTCGTCGCGGTACACATACTGCTGCAGGATGTCGGCGTTGCGGCCGCCGAACTCCGGCGGGCTGCCGGGCAGCAACCAACCGTTGTCGAACATCACCCGCTGCCACTGCCGCGCCCACTCGGGAACGTCGGCCGTCGAGGTCGAGCGCTCGGTGGTGGTCGCCGGATCCGGCAGGTGTTCGTCGAGGAAGGCGATGAACTCGGAGCGGAACTTCTCGACGTCGTCGTCGAAGGTCAGTTGCACGGCTCAGACCTCCGCGAGGGCCATGTCGGCCACCACGGCGCGGTGCTCGGCGGCGCCGCCGAGCAGCAGTTCGCCGGCCTTGGCGCGCTTGAGCGCGAACTGGACATCGTTCTCCCAGGTGAAGCCCATGGCGCCGAACAGCTGGATGCCGTGCTTGAACACCAGGGATTGGCACTCGCCGGCCGAGGCCTTGGCCATGGCCGCTGCCAGCCGGCGGCGCGGGTCGTCGGCGGCGATGGTCAGCGCGGCGAAGTAGGACAGCGCGCGGGCCCGCTCGATGGCGACGTGCATGTCGGCGGCCTTGTGCTGGACGGCCTGGAACGAGCCGATCAGGACGCCGAACTGCTGGCGCGAACCGACGTGCTCGAGGACCATGTCCAGCACCCGCTGGCAGGCGCCCACCATGGTCAGCGCCAGGCCGGTCAGCGCGACGTCCTTGGCGCGGGCGGCGTGGTCGCTGTGGGCGGCCGTGACGCGGTCCTCGGGAGCCACCAGCACCCGGTCGAAGGTCACCTCCGCGACGTGCAGCACCGGGTCGAAGACCGGGACGCGACGGGCCGAATACTTCTCGGGCGCAACGACAAACACCCCGGCCGGCGTCGAGACCGCGATGCGTTCGGCGCGGTCGCCGTCGAGCACGTGCCGTGCGGTGCCGTCCAGCACCCAGCCGTCGGCGACGCGCGCCGCGGTCACCCCGTCATAGATCGCGGCCCCGGACAGCTTGGGGTCGGCGGCTTCCGGCGCCAGCGGGTTGAACTGGGTCAGGGTGGCCAGGTAGGGCGTCGGGTCGGTGGCCCGCCCCAACTCCTCGACCAGCAGGCCCAGTTCCACGGTCTCCTCGGCGTCGGTCAGCTCGGTCCAACCGTTGGCCACGTAGGACTTCCACAGCGGGGCCGAGGCGTCCTGCGCGTCGTCCCCCTCGGCAATGGCGCGTACCAGGGACGCGGGGCACTCCTTGGCCAGCGCGTCGCGCGCGGTGTCGCGCCACAACCGCTGGTCGGAATTCAGCTCCAGCAGCATGGGCCGCCCTTCCTCGTCAAAGTGTGATGTCGCGATAGTTTCGCGTTCGGAGAATAGCATTCTCCACATCAGCGAGTAAGAATCTCATAAAGCGGCCTCGCGACGTCCCATCGCGGGTAGTTCGTCCGGTACAGTTCTTGCATGCACTTTCCACAGGGCCGCAGGTCGGTAGCCCGATGAGCAGTCCCAGCGAAGAGCCCGCGTGGAAGCAGCGTGCCGTCGAGCGGTCCATCAAGACCGCGAAGTTGCGTGCCGCCCAGCGCGTGCAACGCTTCCTCGACGCCGCCCAGGCGATCATCACCGAGAAGGGCAGCACCGACTTCACGGTCCAGGAAGTCGTCGACCGCTCCCGGCAGTCGCTGCGCAGTTTCTACCTCCAGTTCGACGGCAAGCATGAACTGCTGCTCGCGCTCTTCGAGGATGCGCTGAGCCGCGCGGCCGACCAGATCCGCGCCGCCACGTCCGGTCAGGCCGACCCGTTGGACCAGCTCAAGGTGGCAATCGAGCTGCTGTTCGAGCTGTCCCGGCCGGACCCGACCGCCAAGCGACCGCTGTTCACCGACTTCGCGCCGCAACTGCTGATCTCGCATCCCAACGAGGTCCGGGTGGCGCACGCCCCGCTGATTTCGTTGTTCACCGAACTGATGGAGGCCGCCGAGGCGGCCGGCCGGCTGCGCGCCGGAGTCAACGCGCGACGGATGGCCGCGATGACGATGCAGACGGTGATGTTCACCGCGCAGTCCAGCGCCCCGGCCGACGACGAGGCCGTCAACCCCATCGCCGCCGAGGAAGTCTGGGCGTTCTGCGCCCACGGATTCGCCGCCGAGTAGCGGCAGAACCGCGTTCTCTGTGGTCTAGAACCACGCTTACAGCGATTGTGTCCCACGTCTCGAAAACCGTCGAACGCCGACGGCGGTCAGCGACACGCCCGACCGGATCCGAGATTCTCAACCAAGTCGTCAGCCCCGCTTGTCGGTGAGCCCCGCCAACACGTCGGCAGCCGAGTACGCGTCGGTGCTGCCGTCGGCGACCGCGGCGGCCAACCGCGCGAGGTCCGGATGGCGTTGCAGTCGGCTCTGCGCCAATGACAAGATCTGCGCGCGCGCCCGGGCCGTCCGGCGCTCCGGGGTGTCCGCGCGGTGGTGCGCCTCGATGGCCTCCACCACCTCCGGCAGCCCCTCCCCCTGTGCCGCAACGAGTTTGAGGATCGGCGCGGACGTCTCGGCATGCAGATCGCGGACCGTCTGATCGGCGCCGTCGCGGTCGGCCTTGTTCACCACCACCAGATCGGCGACCTCCAACAACCCGGCCTTGGCGGCCTGGATGGCGTCGCCGGCGCCCGGGTTGAGGATGACCACCGTCGGGTCGGCGACCGCGGAGATCTCGACCTCGGACTGACCCACGCCGACGCTCTCCAGGAAGATCAGCCCGTAATCGAGGGCCGCGAGCAGCCGGATCGCGGCCGGCACCACCGCGGCCAGGCCGCCGAGGTGCCCGCGGCTGGCCACCGAGCGGATCAGCACCTGGGGGTCGTTGATATGGGCGACCATGCGGATCCGGTCGCCCAGCAGCGCCCCGCCGCTGTAGGGCGAGGACGGGTCGACGGCCAGTACCGCCACCCGCACCCCGCGCTCGCGGTACGCCCCGACCAGCGCGCCGACCGTCGTCGACTTCCCGGCCCCGGGCGGGCCCGTGATCCCCACGACGCGCGCCGGCGCCGACTCGAACTGCTCGAGCACGGTCAGGGTCTCGGCGCGGCGCGGGCCCTCGACCAGGCTCAGCAGCCGACCGGCCGCGCGGATGGAGCCCGCTTTGGCCGACTTGATCAACTCGGTGGTGGCGGGGAGTTCGCGGGTCACAACCATGGATTATCTGTCCTTGCGCCGGAGGGTCGCCCCCAATCCTAGGAGAGGCGTATTCTCGTCATCCGAGAGCCCGAATTTCACGAAGGGAAACGGTATGCAAATCCAGGGGACCTCGGCGATTGTCGTGGGCGGCGCCGGTGGACTCGGCGAGGCCACGGTCCGCCGGCTGCACGGCGCCGGCGCCAAAGTGGTGGTTGCCGACATGGCCGACGACAAGGGTAAGGCGCTGGAGTCCGAACTCGGCGTGCGCTACGTCCGCACCGACGCCACCAGCGAGGAGAGCGTGCTGGCCGCGCTCGCCGAGGCCGAAGCCCTGGGGCCGCTGCGCATCTCGGTCGACACCCACGGCGGCCCGGCCGCCGGCGGTCGGCTGATCGGCAAGGACGGCAGCCCGCTGGGCCTCGACGGTTTCAAGACCACCATCGAGTTCTACCTGACGGCGGTGTTCAACGTGATGCGGCTGTCGGCCGCCGCGATCGCCAAGCAGGAACCGCTGGACGAGGGGCAGCGCGGGGTCATCATCAACACCGCGTCGGTCGCCGGCTACGAGGGGCAGATCGGGCAGCTCCCCTATTCGGCGGCCAAAGGCGGCGTGATCGGCATGACTCTGGTTGCCGCGCGCGACCTTTCGCCGCTGGGCATCCGGGTGGTCACCATCGCCCCGGGCACCATCAACACCCCCGCCTACGGGCAGGCCGCCGATCAGCTGGAGGCCTACTGGGGGCCGCAGGTGCCGTTCCCCAAGCGGATGGGCCGCTCGGTCGAGTACGGGCAGCTCGCGGCGTCGATCATCGAGAACGACTACCTCAACGGCGAGGTGATCCGCCTCGACGGCGCCCTGCGCTTCCCGCCCAAGTAGCCCTGCGACTTCGGCGTGATCTCCCACGGTGAGCGTGGGAGATCACGCCGAAATCACTACTTCTTGATGAGGCCGTCGACGATGCGGTTGAAGTCCGCGGTCCCGAACGACACGTACTCGCTGAGGTTGGCGTAGTCCAGCGACGCCATCACCGAACGCTCGAGCTGGATGTTCATCAGCCGCTTGGTGGCCTCGACGGCCTGCTGCGGCAACTCCAGGATCTTCTTGGCGCAGGCGATGGCCTCGCTGAGCGGGTCGGCCACCACGTGGTTGGCCATGCCCAGCTCGAGGGCCCGCTGTGCGGTGATCTTCGTTGCGGTCAAGGCGAACTCCTTGGCCTGCAGGAAGCTGATCTGGCTGGGCCACACCAGCGGACCGCCGTCGGCGGCCACCAGACCGATCTGCACGTGCGGGTCCGCGAAGTGCGCGGTCTCGGCCATGTAGACGATGTCCGACATGCCGGCCAGGCTGCAGCCCAGGCCGACGGCGGGCCCGTTGACCGCGGCGATGACGGGGATGCGGCAGCGGATCATGCCGATCACCAGGTCGCGGCCGTGCTTGATGGTCTTGGTGCGCAACGCCTCATCGTTGCGCAGCTCGTCGAGGTAGTTGAAGTCACCGCCGGCCGAGAAGGCCCGGCCGGCCCCGGTGAGCACCGCCACGCGCGCCTCGGCGTCCTCGTTGAGCGCCTCCCACAGGTGCGCCAGTCCGACGTGCAACGCGTCGTTGACGGCGTTGAGGGCATCGGGCCGGTTCAGCGTGATGATCCGCAGCGGGCCGTCGGCCTGGACGTCGATTTCTGCTGGCATTCCATACATTTCAGACTCCCAATCCCAGGATGCGCGAGGCGATGATGTTCTTCTGGATCTGCGACGTGCCGCCCATGACGCTCTGGGCGCGGCTGTACATGTAGGCGCCCAGCATCTCCTCGTCGTCGGTGCCGGCGACGTCCAGCGCGGCGTGCCCGACGGTCTGCTCGACCCAGGTCATCAGCAGCTTGTCGATGGATCCGTTGGGCCCGTGCGACAACCCGTCGAGCTGTTCGGAGAGCCGACGGCGCACGTGGTGGGTGAGCATCTCCACCTCGACGGCCGCCCACACGAGTTCCTCCGACGGGTTCTCGGTGCGCTTGGCCAGCGACCGCACGATCTTGTCGTAGCGCGCCGCGAAACCCAGCGTCGACGGTTCCCGCTCGTGGCTGACCACCGTCATCGCCAGCGGCCACCCCTCACCGGGGGCGCCGACCATGTTCTCGACGGGGACCTTGACGTCCTCGAAGCTGACCTGACCGAACTCCTTGGTGACGCCGCTGATCATCTGCAGCGGACGCTGTTCGATGCCCGGCTGGTGCATGGAGCAGATGAATGCCGAGATGCCGCGGTGCCGTTTGGCTTCCGGGTCGGTCCGGGCCAGCACCAGGCACCAGTCGGCCACATCCGAATAGCTCGTCCAGATCTTGTGCCCGTTGATGACGTAGTTCTTGCCGTCCTCGTCGAGCACGGCGGTGGTGGTCAGCGACGCCAGGTCGGAGCCGGCGCCGGGTTCGGAGAAGCCCTGGCACCAGCGCTCGGTGCCGTCGATCATCCCGGGCAGGAAGCGCTGCTGGATCTCCTTGCTGCCGTGGTGCCCGAGGCCGACGACGAGGTACCCGAGGCTGGGCCGCGCCGGGGCGCCGGCCCGCGCCAGTTCTTCGTCGAGGATGACGTCGTAGACCGGCGGCAACTCCTGGCCGCCGTACTCCTTGGGCCAGGACAGCCCGAAGAACCCGCCCTTGTACAGGGCGCGGTGCCACTCGCCGGCCTTGGCCCAGTACTCGTCACCGGAGGTCGGAAATTCCTTGGCGTGCACGGCCAGCCACTCCCGCAGGCGCTGCCGGAACGCCGCTTCCTCGGCGGAATCACGAAAGTCCAAGATCGATGTCCTCCCACTTGACGGGCCACAGTTCGGTAGAGGTCAGCGCCCGGCGCAGGTACACGTGCGCCAGGCATTCCCAGGTGTTGCCGATACCGCCGTGCACCTGAATCGAGGTCTCACAGACGGTGCGGGCGCTGCGCGCGCAGTACAGCTTGGCCACCTTGGCCGCGCGCACCGCTTCCGCGGCGGGCAGTTCGTCGACGGCCCAGGCGGCATGCCGCAGCACGCTCACCGCACCCTCGGTGAGCGTCAGGCTCTCGGCCAGCAGGTGCGCGACGGCCTGATACGAGCCGATCGTATTGCCGTACTGCTCACGGATTTTCGCGTACTCGACGGCCAGGTTCAACGCGCCGCGGGACACCCCGACCAGGTCGGCGGCGGTGACGACCAGCGCCAGCGCGTACCAGCGCTGCGCCTCCTCGTCGGTGATCGAACCCACGGACTCGGCCGCGCCCACCTCGGCGCGGGCGCGGGTCAGATCCGCGTTCGCGACGGTCCCGGCGAGGTCGGCGCCCAGCACGGTGGCGCCGTCGAGTGCCAGGGCCCGGGTGCTCCCGCGCGCGTCGACCGCGCGGCCGTCGATGGCCACCGTGGCCGTGGCGGCGTCCACGCCGTCGAGGCGGCGGGCCAGGTCGTCGGCCAGCACCGGTCCTAGGAACGGCGCGTCCACCAGACCGCGGCCGAACTCCTCGGCGACGATCGCGACCTCCACCCCGGAGGCCTCGTCGGACCGCAGCGAACGCCAGCCGGTGACGGCAATCTGCTTGTCCAGCCGGGTGATTCGACCGTCGTCGTCGAGCTCGGCGACCGAACCCGGTCCGAGGTCATCGGCAAGCTTGGCAGCGGCATCACGCAGCTGCTGTTGCTCAGTTGTCAGACGTACATCCATGGCGCTCCTTCAGCACGCGACGCAGCACCTTGCCCGAGGGCAGGCGCGGAATCTCTGGCACGAAAACAATTTCGGTGGGACGTTTGTAGGACGCCAGCGTGTCCCCGACCAACGAGA
This sequence comes from Mycolicibacterium chitae, assembly GCF_900637205.1. Lineage (NCBI taxonomy): Bacteria > Bacillati > Actinomycetota > Actinomycetes > Mycobacteriales > Mycobacteriaceae > Mycobacterium > Mycolicibacterium chitae. The sequence goes on along the minus strand of NZ_LR134355.1, from coordinate 1,380,644 downwards.
TCAACTCCTCGGCGGGCACATTCTGGTTGGTGGCGACGGCGGCCACCACGGACTCGCCGTCGGCCGGGTGCGGCACGCCGAACACGGCGCAGTCGCTGACCGCCGGATGCCCGTGCAGCACCGCCTCGATCTCGGCCGGGGCGACCTGAAAGCCCCGCACCTTGATCATCTCCTTGGCGCGGTCGGTGATCCGCAGATAGCCGCGGTCATCGAGGTGGCCGACATCGCCGGTGCGGTACCAGCCGTCGTCCAGGGCGGCCGGGGTCGCCTCGGCCGGCAGGTAACCGGTCATCAGGGACTCCGATTGCGCCTGGATCTCCCCGGTTTCGCCGGCCGGCAGCACGGTGCCGTCCTCGAGGGACACCACCCGCAGCCGCACGCCGGGTGCGGCGCGTCCGACGGTGTCCAGGGGCCCGTCGCGCAGATCGTTGCAGGCCAGCACCGGCAGCTCGCTGGCGCCGTAGGCGGTGGTCCAGCCGACGCCGGTGCGACGGGTCACCTCTTCGGCCACGCTGACGGTCACCGGGGTGGCGCACCACATGAGGTAGCGCAGCGAGGACAGGTCGAACGATTCCAGGTCGGGGTGCGACGCGATGGCCAACGCGATCGGGGCCACGGCCATCTCGACGGTGATGCCGTCGGATTCGATGTGCCGCAGCATCGCGTCGATGTCGAAGCGTCGGTGCAGGCGCAACCAGCCGCCGGCGTCGAGCACGGTGACGATGTTGAGCAGCCCGAGGATGTGCGTCGGCGGCGTGACGATCTGCAGCCGGTCCCCCTCGCCGAGTTCGAGCACCGTGCGCCAGTGCCCGACGGCGGCCCGGAACGAACCGTGGGTGTGCCGCACGGCCTTGGGCAGCCCCGTGGTGCCGGAGCTGAAGACCAGCACCGCCTCGGTGTCGTCGGCGGGAGTGTCGCCGGCAGGGGTGACGGCCGATGCGGGCGCACCGGGGGTGATCGGCTCGTCGAGATGGCGCATCGGCATCAGTTCGGCCAGCACGGGCTGATCGCCGACGGCGTGCTGCGGTTCGGTCAGGGCGAGTGCCGCGGCCACCTCGGCCCGCTTCCAGGCTGGGCTCAGCAACACCACCGAGGCGCCGAGTTGCCACACCGCGAAGAGCGCCGCGACGAACTCCGGCCGGTTCGAGGACATCAGCGCCACGCGCCGGCCGGCCCGCACGCCGCGGGCCGCCAACTCGGTGGCCAGCCCGTCGGTCAGGGCCGCGAGCTCCGAACGCCGATAGGTACGCTCTTCGAATGCGAGAACGACCGGATCGGGCATCGGTCCTCCTCGACAGCTCGAAGTGTCAGCGTCTCCTTTACGACCTGTGGGCCACGGCGGGCTGCAGGCGTCTGACCTGGCAGACTTGAGAAGATGCTATCGCGGTATGAGAATACTATTCTCGTTAGGGTAGAATACACATACCAGTTTGCAAACCGAGGCCCGAGGATGGGGTGATGACAGTTCAGATGTCCAGCGACACCGAGACCACTCCGACGTCGGCGAGCGACGACCAAGGCGGCGTGACGATCCAGCTCGACGGCAAGACCGCGCAGGTGCCGTTGCGCGACGGGGAGACCATCCTCGAAGCCGCCCGCCGGGCCGGCATGACCCCGCCGTTCTCGTGCGAGGCGGGCAACTGCGGCACGTGCATGGCCAAGCTGACCTCCGGCACCGCCACCATGCGGGTCAACGACGCGCTGGACGACGACGAGGTCGAAGAGGGCTACGTGCTGACCTGCCAGGGCACCCCCGACGGACCCGTCGTCGTCGACTACGACTGCTGAGCAGTTTCGGCGTACTCGTCCAGCGTCGGCGGGGGCCGGTAGTCGGGCTCATACCCGTCGATCCGCACCGAGCTGCCCACCAGCCGGTACTGCCCCGCGGCCACCACCATCTCCGGCAACGCCTCCAGCGCCTCGGGTAGCGATCGCACGGCCGCGGCGGGGATGCCCAGCGGCTTGAGCCGCGCCTCCCAGCCCTGCGCGGTGTCGGTGGCCAGGGCGTCGGACACCAATGCCAGCACCTCGTCGCGCCGCTCGGCGCGCTCGGCCATGGTCGCGAACGGCAGTTGCGCGCCGGCCGTCAGACCCGCCTCGGTGGCGAACGAACGCCAGAACCCGTCGTGGGTGATGAACAGCGCCAGATGCCCCTCGGCGGTCGGGAACAGTTGCGCCGGAACATAGAACGAGTGCGCGCCGTTCGGCCGCCGCTGCGGGCGCACCCCGTCGTTCAGGTACGCCGAGGCGTGATAGTTCAGCTGCGAGAGCATCACGTCGCGCAGCGACACGTCGATCTGCCCGCCGCGGCCGGACACGATCTGCGCCAAAAGGCCCAGGGCCGCGGTCAATCCGGTCGAGTTGTCCGCCGACGAGTACCCGGGCAGCGTGGGCGGCCCGTCGGGATCGCCGGTCAGCGCCGCGATCCCGGTGGCGGCCTGCACCACGTAGTCGAACGCCGGGTCGTCGCCGCCGTAGAGCCCGAAACCGGTGAGCGCGACGCAGACGATCTTGTCGTTGTGCCGCCGCAGGGCCTCGTAGGTCAGCCCGAGCTTGAGGATCGCCGACGGCTTCAGATTCACCAGCAGCGCATGGGATTCGGCCACCAGCTCGCCGAGCCGGCGCTGCCCTTCTTCGGTGCCCAGTTCCAGGCAGACGCTGCGCTTGCCGCGGTTGAGGCTCGCGAAGTAGCTGTCGCTGACCTGCCGGGAGATGTCTCCGGTCGGCGGCTCGATCTTGATGACCTCGGCGCCGAGGTCCGCGAGCATCATCGTCGCGTACGGCCCGGCCAGCATGGTGCCGACCTCGAGCACCCGGATCCCGGCCAGCGGGCCCGAACTCACGACACCTGCTTGGCGAGCTCGGCGATCACCTCGCGGGTGCGGTACTTCGAGGCGACCAGCTCGTCGCGGTTGTCCCCGATCGGCAGCAACCGCACCGACAGGTCGGTCACGCCGGCATCGGCGAACGCCTTGAACCGCTTGAGGATCGACTCCTCGTCACCGGCCGCGCACAGATCCCCCACGGTGCGCGCGTCCCCGCGGTCGAGCAGGCGCTGATAGTTCGGCGACGTCTCGGCCTCGGCCAGGATCCGGTCGGCACGCGCCTTGGCCTCCTCGATCTCGGAGTTGGCGCACAGCGTGACCGGGATGCCGGCGACGATCCGCGGCGCGGGCTTACCGGCCTCGGCGGCGGCCTTGTTGATCTTCGGGGCGATGTGCTCCCCGATGGCCTTCTCGTCGGCCATCCACAGCGAGGTGCCGTCGGCGTGCTCGCCGGCGATCTGCAGCATCACCGGCCCCAGCGCGGCGACCAGCACCGGCATCGGGGTCTCCGCGGCCAGCGCGGTCGGGTTATGCACGGTGAAGTTGTCGTTCTCGACGTCCACCGGGCCGGGCCCGCTCAGCGCCGCGTTGAGCACCTGCAGGTAGTCGCGGGTGTAGGCGGCCGGCTTGTCATACGGCAGGCCGAGCATGTCGCGGATGATCCAGTGGTGCGACGGCCCCACCCCCAGCGCGAGCCGGCCACCGGAGATCGCGTGCACCGAGAGCGCTTGGCGGGCAAGGGCAATCGGGTGCTGGGCCTGCAGCGGCACCACCGCGGTGCCGAGTTCGATGCGAGTGCTGTGCGAGGCCATCAGCGCGACCATGCTCAGCAGGTCGAAGTCGTCGGGCACCTGCGGCATCCACGCGGTGGCCAGCCCCGCCGAGTCGGCCCACTCGATGTCGGCGATCAACTTCTTGACCTTGCGGGACATGTCGCCGCGCTCGGCCCCGATCATCACACCAAGTCGCATCAGCTTGCACTCCCCTCGGTCGCGACCGGCGAACCGGTCAGCGCGCGGACATCACGGACGAGAACATCGAGCGCGGTGCCGGTCGGGAAGACCGCCGCGGCCCCGGCGTCGAGCACCTTCTGCACGTCGCCCTGCGGGATGGTGCCGCCGACGACGACGGCGATGTCACCGGCGTCGGCCTCGCGCAGCGCCTCGGCCACCCGCGCGGTCAGCGCCACGTGCGCACCGGAGAGGATCGAAAGACCCACCACCGCAACGTCTTCCTGCACGGCGATGGACACGATGTCCTCGATGCGCTGGCGGATCCCCGTGTAGATCACCTCGAAACCCGCGTCCCGCAGCGTGCGCGCGACGATCTTGGCGCCGCGGTCGTGGCCGTCGAGGCCGGGCTTGGCGACGAGGATCCGCGCCGGATTGTCTGCAACGTCAGTCATCTAGAACACCACCGGTTGTTGGAATTCGCCCCAGACCGCCTTGAGCGCGGACACCATCTCTCCGACGGTGCAGTAGGCGTTGGCGCAATCGATCAGGGCATGCATCAGGTTGTCGGTCCCCTCGGCGGACCGCGACAGCGCGGCCAGCTTGGCCGCCACGTCGTCGCTGTCGCGCTCGGCCTTGACCCGGGCCAGCCGCTTGAGCTGCAGTTCGCGGCCCTCGGCGTCGAGTTCGTAGGTGGAGATGTCCGGTGGCGGCTCGTCGGAGACGAACTTGTTGACCCCGACGACGGGTCGCACGCCGGACTCGACCTCCTGGTGGACCTTGTAGGCCTCGTCGGCGATCAGCCCCTGCAGGTAGCCGTCCTCGATGGCCCGGACCATGCCGCCGTGGTTCTCGAGATCGGTCATGATCTCGATGATCTTCTCCTCGGTGGCGTCGGTCAGCGCCTCGACGAAGTACGACCCGCCCAGCGGATCGGCGACCCGCGTCACCCCGGTCTCGTACGCCAGGATCTGCTGGGTCCGCAGGGCCAGCGTCGCCGACTCCTCGCTGGGCAGCGCGAACGGTTCGTCCCAGGCCGCGGTGAACATCGACTGCACGCCGCCGAGCACCGAGGCCATGGCCTCGTAGGCCACCCGCACCAGGTTGTTCTGGGCCTGCGGCGCATACAGCGAGGCACCGCCGGAGACGCAGCCGAACCGGAACATCGAGGCCTTGTCGCTGCCGGCGCCGTAGCGTTCCCGCACGATCGTGGCCCAGCGCCGCCGGCCGGCACGGTACTTGGCGATCTCCTCGAAGAAGTCGCCGTGGGTGTAGAAGAAGAACGAGATCTGCGGCGCGAACTTGTCGATGGTCATCCGGCCGCGCTCGATCACGGTGTCGCAGTAGGTCACGCCGTCGGCCAGGGTGAAGGCCATCTCCTGCACGGCGTTGGCGCCGGCGTCGCGGAAGTGCGCCCCGGCCACCGAGATCGCGTTGAACCGCGGGACCTCCGCGGCGCAGAACTCGATGGTGTCGGCGATCAGGCGCAGCGACGGCTCCGGCGGCCAGATCCAGGTGCCGCGCGACGCGTACTCCTTGAGGATGTCGTTCTGGATGGTGCCGGTCAGCTTCTCCCGGGGCACCCCGGACTTCTCCGCCGCCGCGACGTAGAACGCCAGCAGGATGGCCGCGGTGCCGTTGATGGTGAAGCTGGTGCTGATCTTGTCCAGCGGGATGCCGTCGAAGAGCACCTCGGCGTCGGCCAGCGTGTCCACCGCGACACCGACGCGGCCGACCTCCTCGCCGTACTCGGCGTCATCCGAGTCGTAACCGCACTGGGTGGGCAGGTCGAGCGCGACGGACAGACCGGTGCCGCCCTGGTCGAGCAGGTAGCGGTACCGCCGGTTGGATTCCTCGGCGGTGCCGAAGCCGGAGTACTGCCGGAACGTCCACAGTCGGCCGCGGTACCCGGATGCGAAGTTGCCCCGGGTGAAGGGGTACTCGCCCGGCGCGGGCGGGTCGGCCGGCGGGTCGGGAGGACCGTAGACCGGATCCACCGGGATCCCGGATGAGGTCGAGGCTGTGTAATCCATCGCGCTCCAGTCGTGGATAGATTATGGATCAGGCTTGGATAACGTACTTCCAAAAAAAGAGAATGCCAATATCGTACGGTGCAAATGACCAAGGGAGAGACATGACCGACAGTTCCAACACCGCCGCGCTGCGCGACCGGACCCTCGTCGTATCCGGCGCCAGCCGCGGGATCGGCCTGGCAATCGCGGTCGCCGCGGCCCGCCAGGGCGCCAACGTGGTGCTGTTGGCCAAGACCGCCGAACCGCACCCGAAGCTGGCCGGCACCATCTACACCGCGGCCGAGGAGATCGAGGCCGCCGGCGGCAAGGCCGTCCCCGTCATCGGCGACGTGCGCAAGGAAGAGGACGTGCAGCGCGTGGTCGACACCGCGGTCGAGCACTTCGGCGGCGTCGACATCTGCGTGAACAACGCCAGCGCGATCTCCACCGACCCCACCGAGACGCTGTCGGCCAAGAAGTTCGACCTGATGATGGACATCAACGTCCGCGGCACGTTCCTGCTGACCAAGGCGTGCGTCCCGCATCTGCGCAAGTCGGCCAATCCGCACGTGCTCACCATCGCCCCGCCGCTGAACATGAGCCCGTACTGGCTGGGCGTACATCCCTCCTACACGCTGTCCAAGTACGGCATGACGCTGCTGTCGCTGGGCTGGGCCGAGGAGTTCCGCGCCACCGAGGACAGCGCCGGCATCGGCTTCAGCTGCCTGTGGCCCGAGACCTACATCGCCACCGCGGCGGTCACCTCGCTGGCCGCCGGCACCGAACTCGCGGCCTCCTCGCGCAGCCCGGAGATCATGGGCGACGCCGCCGTCGCGATCCTGTCCCGGCCGGCCGCCGACGTCACCGCCGGCTGCTTCATCGACGCCGAGGTGCTCACCGATGCCGGCGTCAGCGACCTGTCCCGCTACGGCGGCGGCGACACCCCCATCCCCGATCTGTTCCTGGACGCCGCCGAGCCCAAGCAGTGAAAATCTGACTCTCTTTTTTGGAGAGCGCTCGTCGCCACCCCGTCGGCGACGTAAGGTAACACCGGTTATCGCGTGATCCCCGTCGTCGCCGGCGCGGAGGATATTCTCTTCGACGAATGACCGGGTGGGAGCGTGACGACGAAGACTGAGCCGCCGGCGAGCGCCACCGAACTCGCGTTGCGCTACGCCGCCGGTGTCACGGTGGCGCACCTGCTCGCGGTCACCGAGGTGGTGCTGGTGATGACCGCCCTGCGCCGCGAGACGCTCAACGAGAACCAGGCGCCCTTCACCGAGGCCAACAACGGGCTGATCATCGCGCTGGCCGTGGTGGCCCTGATCGTGGTCACCGTCGGCAGCCTGCTCAACGTGCTGCCGAGCCTGCGCTGGTACGTCGCCGGGGCCACCCCGACGCCGGAGCAGCGGCAGACCGCGCTGCGCATCGCGCACCGCGGCTCGATGCTGTTGGCGGGGACCTGGGCGGCCAGCGGGGTGGCCGTGGTGCTGGCCAACCCCCACGACGCATTCACCGTGACGGTGCTGGTGGGCCCCGCGGTCTTCTTCGGCGCGACCGCCGCGGTGTGCACCGCGCTGCTGCTCACCGTGCGGACCTTGCACCCGCTCAGCGCGGCCGCGGATCCCTACGGGGTGCGGCTGGACACTGCGGACAACGCGCCGGGCGTCATCGCCCGGCTGCTGATGATGTGGGTGTTGTGCTGCGCGCTGCCCAGCGTCGGGGTGGCGCTGCTGATCCTGATCCGCTCGCACGGCTGGATCATCGACCGAACCTCGTCGGTCGAGATCCCGGTGCTGGTGTTGTGTGCGGTGGCCGTGGTGTGGGGGCTGCGCGGCATGGTGCTGGTCTCCCGGTCGATCTCGGATCCGGTGCGCGAGGTCGTCGAGGCGATGGCCGACGTCGAGCGCGGCGACATCCGCCGCCGCGTCGATGTCTACGAGCGCTCCGAGATCGGCCTGCTGCAGAGCGGGTTCAACCGGATGGTGGCCGGGCTGCGCGAGCGCGACCGGTTGCGGGATCTGTTCGGCCGCCACGTCGGCGACGACGTGGTGCAGGTGCTCGTGGAGCAGAACGAGGCGCTGTATCGCGACGTCCGCGAGGTGTCGGTGCTGTTCGTCGACCTGACCGGGTTCACGCAGTTCGCCGCCAACCGCGACCCCGCCGAGGTGGCCGACGTCCTCGACCACTTCTACCGGGCGATCGTCGCCGTCGTCGATCAGCGCCGCGGCTTCATCAACAAGTTCCAGGGCGACGCGGCGCTGGTGGTGTTCGGCGCGCCCGCGCCCGCCGCGGACCCGGCCACCGACGCCGCGGCCACCGCGCGCGACCTGGCCGCCCGGCTGCACGGCCGGCAGCTCGATTTCGGCATCGGGGTGTCGGCGGGCCGGGTCTTCGCGGGGTTCGTCGGCGCGGAATTCCGATTCGAGTACACCGTCATCGGCGATCCCGTGAACGAGGCCGCCCGGCTGGCCGACCGCGCCAAGATCAGCCCGGCGCGGGTGCTGTGCTCGGCCACCGTGCTCGACTCCGGCGATGCGGTCGAGCGCCGGCGCTGGGAGCACGTCGGCGACGAGGTGCTACGCGGACGCAGCACCCCGACCGCGATGTACCAGCCCGTCGATCACTGACCGTCGGTTCACTGACCGTCGGTGGGCGCGACGAAGCCGCCCTGCCAGCTCTGCAGCGCGGCGTCCACGCCGGCCTGCACCGCGGTGCCGTTGCCCCAGCCGGCGTAGTAATGCAGCTGCAGGACGATCTCTTCCAGTTCGTCCTCGGTGAGCTCGCCGTTGATCAGCGCGCCGCGCACCTGCACCTCGATCAGGTCGGCCCGGCCCAGCATGGCCGTGGCGCCGAGCACCACCAGCCGCCGGTCCCGCAGGGACAGGCCCGGGCGCGCCCATACCTCGCCGAAGAGGTGATCGACGGTCATGGCCAGCGCCGGGCTGCGCTCCTCGGGCATGTGGGCGGCCAGCCCGGTGCCGTAGACCTTGTCCATGGTCTGCAATCCGCGCTCGGTGCGATCGTCCGACGGCCGGTCCTCGACGATGCCGAGCGTGTCGGCGGCCTGGTCGCGGGCCACCTCCACCATGGGCACCTCGACGCCGCGCTGGGCGGCCAGGCTCTGGGCCGCCGACAGGTCCTTGTCCATCAGGCGCAGCACCTGCGGGCCCGCCTCGGCGGCGAGTTCCGGGGAGTCCACCCGGTTGCGCAGCCACGCGAAGGTCGTCGCGCCGGTCGGGTCGGCCTCCTCGACCACATCGATGAGCACCCGCGGATCCACCCCGGCGGCCTCGGCCAACGCGGCGGCCTCGTGCGCGGCGCGCCAGGAGCCGTAGGTCAGGACGTTACGCGCGATCTTGGTGGCCATGCCCGCGCCCAGCGGGCCGCAGTGCACGACCTTCTTGGCGAAGTCGGCCAGCACCGGCATGGCCCGACGCACGCTGTCGTCGTCGCCGCCGACCATGGCGACCATGCCGTTGTGGGCGGCCTGGTCACCGGGCGTCACGCCGCAGTCCAGCACGGTCACGCCGTAGGGGCGGCACTCCTCGGCCACATCGAGGACCTCGGGCACCGCCAGCGTCGACAGCAAGGCGACGACCAGGCCGGGACGCGCGCCGGCGAGCACGCCGTCGGTGCCGCGCAGCACCTCGCGCACCTGGGCGGCGTCGACGACGGCGAGCAACACGACGTCGCTGACCGCGGCGACCTCGGCCGGCGTCGGCGCCGCGAGCGCCAGACCCAACTCCTCGGCCGCCTCGGCGCGGATGTCGTAGACCACGGGGATGCGCCCGCGGGCCTCCAGGCTGACCGCAACCCCGCCGCCGATCATGCCCAGACCGATCACGCCGGCGCGCGGGGCGATCCCGCCGCCGATGCGCTCGGAGCGCTCCACGGCGTCCTGGTCGATGTCGAAACCCGACACCAATTCCTCGGGGTATGCAGTCACTGCGACCTCCATCACATAAACTAACAATGTTCAGTTAACTGAAGTTTAGCCCGGCTACCGACCCAAAAGGGACCGTTGGCCTGGTGATTCCTCGCACACCCGGAGGTGAACTGTGCAGCGCGACGCACCAGCGCGGCGTGGGGGCCGGCCCCGTAGCCGCCGCGGCCACGGCGACCAACTGCGCGACGAGATCCTGGCCGCCGTCAACCGACTCCTCGACGAGTGGGGCAGCGACGAGAAGCTGACCATGCGCGCGGTTGCCCGGGAGGTCGGCGTGGCCGCACCGAGCATCTATCTGCACTTCGCCGACAAATCCGAACTCGTGTGGGCCGCGCTGGCCGACAAGTACACCGAACTGGCCGACACCATGCGGGCGGCCGAGGCCGCCGGCGAACCGGCAAGCCCGCGGGAACGCCTTCGCGCCCAGTTACACGCCTACTGCCGCTTCGCGCTGGACAACCCCGGCCGATACCGGCTGATGTACCAGGTGCGGCAGCCCGTCGGCGATCCCAGCCAACTGGGCCACCACCCGGCCCGCCAGGTGACCGGCCCGCTGCGGCGCGTGCTGCGCGAGTGCGCCGCGGCCGGCCATCGGCTCGGCCTGCCGCTGCACCAGTGCGCCCACACGCTGTGGACCAGCCTGCACGGTCTGGTGTCGATCCAGCTGACCATGGCGGATTCGGCGGCCATGCCCAACGCCACCGAGGGGGTGCTCGATCTGGCCGACGGACTGCTGGACGTCCTGGTGGGCGCCGAGGTCACCGACGGGCCCGCGATCCCCGCGCCGACCGAGGTGGAGCGGGTGATCGCCGCCTCCGTCGTCGACGAGGCGCCGCGCTGATCGGCGCCGGGTTCACCGCGGCCGCCCGGGCCCCGCACATCGAACGACGAACATCGAACGGCCCGGTCCCTTATCCAGGGACCGGGCCGTTCCCGAGGCAAGTCTGGCCCGAGCATGATTCCCACCCGAGGCGCGACTCAAACCCGCTTGCGCGGCACCGGCGCCACGGCACCGTAGGATCCTGCAGACATGCGGGTTGACGGGCGCGAGATCACCGTTTCGGGCCGCCTGCTGCAACCGTTGGGCAGGCGCACCAACGACATCATCCGGCTGATCCTGGCCACCGTCTTCCTGGCGATCGTGATCACCAGCTCGCTGATCACCCGCTACGAGTGGGAATCGCTGGAGAAGTCGATCTCCGAGATCGTCGGCGTGCTGACCCCCACCCAGTCCAACCTGGTCTATCTGGCCTACGGCATCGCGATCCTCGCGCTGCCGTTCGTCATACTGATCGGGCTGATCGCCGCGCAGCAGTGGAAACTGCTGGGCGCCTACGTCGCCGCCGGTCTGATCGCCGGGCTCGCGCTGTCCATCAGCGGCAACGGCATCGCCGCGCCCACCTGGCATTTCGATCTGACCGACCGGCTCGACACCGTGCTGTCGCAGTTCCTCGACGATCCGCGCTGGATCGCCATGCTGGCCGCGATGCTCACCGTGTCCGGCCCCGGGCTGCCGGCGCGGTGGCGCCGCTGGTGGTGGACCCTGCTGCTGGCGTTCGTCCCGATCCACCTGGTGGTCAGCGCCGTGGTCCCGGCCCGCTCGCTGCTGGGTCTGGCGGTCGGCTGGTTCGTCGGCGCGTTGGTGGTGCTGGTGGTCGGCACGCCCGCCCTCGAGGTCCCGCTCGACGGCGCGGTGCGCGCGCTGGCCCGACGGGGGTTCACCACCTCGGCGCTGACGGTCGTGCGCCCGGCGGGCCCGGGACCGCTGGTGCTCTCGGCGTTGTCGGTCGAACCGGCTTCGACCGTGCTGGTCGAGCTGTACGGCCCGAACCAACGCAGCGGCGGCGCGCTGCGGCAGTTCTGGCGCAAGGTGCGCCTGCGCACCAGCGAGACCGCTCCCCTGCAGCCCTCGATGCGCCGCGCCGTCGAGCACCGCGGTCTGATGACCATCGCGATCGGCGACCTCGGGGCGGCCAACACCACCGAGATGTCGGTGGCCCCGCTGGACCGCGGCTGGACGATGTTCGCCCGCACCCCCGCGCGCGGGACGGCGCTGCACGACGTCGTCGACGAGACTCCGGTCCTACAGGTGTGGGAGGCGCTTGCGGTGCTGCACCGCAATCAGATCGCCCACGGCGACCTGCGCAGCAAGGAGATCACCGTCGAGGACGGCGCGGTGTCCTTCGGCGGCTTCGCGCACTCCGAGTACGGCGCCACCGACGTGCAACTGCAGGCCGACATCGCCCAGCTGCTGGCGACAACCACCTGCCTCTACGGCGCCGAACCCGCCGTGGCGGCCGCGATCGAGGTGTTCGGCAAGGACGCGGTGCTGACGGCGTCGCGCCGGCTGACCAAGGCGGCGATGCCCGCCCGGCTGCGCGACACGTTCGAGGAGCCGGGCGACGTGCTGGCCGCCGCGCGCGACGAGGTCAAGCGGCAGACCGGTGCCGACCAGATCCAGCCCGAGACCATCACCCGCTTCACCCGCAGCCAGGCCATCCAGCTGGTGTTGTTGGTCGCGCTGGTCTACGTGGCCTACCCGTTCATCAGCACCGTGCCGACCTTCTTCTCCGAGCTGCGCACCGCCGACTGGTCCTGGGCGCTGCTGGGGCTCGCGGTGTCGGCGCTGCGCTATCTCGGCGCCGCCGCGGCGCTGTGGGCCTGCGCCGACGGCGCGGTCAGCTACCGCAACCTGACGATCATGCAGGTGGCCAACACGTTCGCCGCCACCACCACCCCGGCGGGCGTGGGCGGGCTGGCGCTGTCGACCCGCTTCCTGCAGAAGGGCGGTCTCGGCGGGGTTCGCGCGACCACGGCCGTCGCGTTGCAGCAGTCGGTGCAGGTGATTGTGCACGTGTCGCTGCTGATCCTGTTCAGCGCGGTGGCGGGCGCGACGGCCGACCTGTCGCACTTCGTGCCGTCGGCCCCGGTGTTGTACCTGATCGCGGGCCTGGCGCTGGGTCTGGTGGGCGGGTTCCTGGTGGTACCCAAGCTGCGCCGCTGGCTGGGCACGTCGCTGGGCCCCAAGCTCAAGGAGGTCGGCGCCGACCTGATCGAACTGGCCAAGGAGCCCAAGCGCTTCGGGCTGATCGTGCTGGGTTGTGCGGGAACGACTCTCGGTTCGGCGCTGGCGCTGTGGGCCAGCGTCGAGGCCTTCGGCGGCAACGTCTCCTTCGTCACCATCACGGTGGTGACGATGATCGGCGGGACGTTGGCGTCGGCGGCGCCCACCCCGGGCGGCGTCGGGGCCGTGGAGGCGGCCCTGATCGGCGGGCTGGCCGCCTTCGGCGTGCCCGCGGGCGTGGCGGTCCCGGCGGTGCTGCTCTACCGCATCCTGACCTGCTGGTTGCCGGTGTTCGCGGGCTGGCCGATCATGCGCTGGCTGACCAAGAAGGAAATGATCTGACGCGCGAGTGCGGACGGTGGGACTCGAACCCACAAACTCTTTCGAGCACCGGCACCTAAAGCCGGCATGTTTGCCAATTTCATCACGTCCGCGTGGCGCTGATCGTACCGTCAGCACCGCCTCGATTCCTGGCTAGGCCCTGCTAGGCGGTACCTTCGAGGTATGTCCACTACACGGCGTCGGAGATGGGCGCTGATCGCGCTGGTCGCCGTCGCCGCCGGCGCCTGCCTGGCGTTGTCCTGGTGGCAGTGGACCCGTTACGAGTCCACCTCGGGCACCTTCCAGAACCTCGGTTACGCCATGCAGTGGCCGTTCTTCGCGGCATTCTGCGTCATCGCCTACCGCAAGTTCATCCGCCTCGAGGAGGCCCCGCCGCAGCCCGACGATCAGGCCGCGCCCACGGAGATCCCGGCGGACCTGCTGCCGCAGCGACCCACGGCCGACCCGCGTGACATAGACGATCCCGTGTTGCGTGAATACAACGCCTATCTGGCCGAATTGGCCCACCACGATGGCGAACTCGCCGACGACGACGACGACAGACAGGACAGGACCACCGCATGACCGCCTCCGAAACGCCGTCGATCCCCGCCGGCGCCGCGCCGCTCGAGACGATCGCCAAGGCGCTGAAGGGCTACCGCATCCTGGCGTGGGCGACGGGCATCTGGCTAATCGCCCTGACCTACGAGATGATCGTGAAATACGTGCTGCGGGTGGAGGATCTGCCCGGCTGGATGGATCTGATCGCGCCCATCCACGGCTGGGTCTACTTCATCTACCTGCTGTGCACCGCGAACCTGGCGGTCAAGGTGCGCTGGCCGATCGGCAAGACGATCGGCATCCTGCTCGCCGGCACCGTGCCGCTGGTCGGCATCATCGTCGAGCACTTCCAGACCAAGAAGCTCAAGGCCCAGTTCGGCCTCTGAGCCTCTGGTGAGCCCCTGAGCGAGGCTTATTAACCGTGGACCAGCTCCGCCCTGGGTAGCGGCGGCTGTCTCCGGACGGCCTCTCGATCGAATGGCGTCACCCTCAGGTGACGGATATCCACAGGCCAACCGACGGGCACGCCCCAGCTGTGCATGACTGTCACTCCCAGGTGACGCGTTTCGGTCGAGGAGCCGCGTGGAGAGCAGCGAACCCTAGGCCCGCGCCGCGCCGCTGGGCACCAGCTCTTCCTCGGAATCCTGCTCGGCCGCACCGATCGTCGGCTTGGGAATCAACAGCGCCAGCAGCGCCGCCAGGGCGGCCGCGCAGGCCGCGGCGATGAGCGCGGTACGGAAGGCGGCCAGCGTCGGCACCTCGTGACCGGCGAAGGTCATCGTCATCCCCGAGAGCACGGCCCCGATCACCGCGCTGGAGATCGAGGTGCCCAACGCCCGCGCCAACGAGTTGATGCCGTTGGCCGCGGCGGTCTCCGACATCGGGACCGCGGCGTTGATGAGCGCGGGCATCGAGGAGAACGCGAAGCCGACGCCGATGCTGATCAGCACGCTGAACACCACCAGCCGCGGCGGGCTGCTGAGGAGTTGCAGCCCGGCCAGGTAGGCGCCGGCGATGATCACGCAGCCCACCACCAGGGTGAACTTCGGACCGCGGCGGGCGGCGACGCGGGCCGCGACCGGCGAGGTGAGCATCATCGCCACGCCGCCGGGTGCCATCCACAGGCCGGTCTGCAGCATCGTCTGCCCCAGGCCGTAGCCCGTCGCGCTCGGCAGTTCCAGGATCTGCGGGGCGATCAGCGACATCCCGAACAGCGACATGCCGACGCCGATCGAGGCCAGATTGGTGGTGAGCACGGGACGCCGCAGGGTGGTGCGCAGATCGACGATCGGCGAGGACATCCGCAGCTGACACCACGCGAAGATGGCGAAGATCACCACCGAGGACCCGAACAGCGCCAGCGTCACCGTCGAGGTCCAACCCCAGATCGCACCCTTGGAGATCGGCAGCAGCAGCGTCACCAGGCCGGCCGCGAGCAGGACCGTGCCCAGCGGGTCGAAGCGGTCGGCGGAGCGGGCCGGCAGCCGCGGTACCAGGAAGACGAACAGCAGCAGCGCGCCCACCCCGAGGCCGGTGGCGAACCAGAACAGCACGTGCCAGTCCCAGTACTGCGCGATCGCCGCGGCCATCGGGAGACCCAACGCGCCACCGACACCCAGCGAGGCGCTCATCATTCCCATTGCGGCGCCGACCTTCTCGGGCGGGACGCAGGAGCGCAGCACGCTGATGCCCAGCGGGATGATCGGCATGCCGAAGCCCTGCAGGCCGCGCCCGATGATCAGGGGCAGCAGCGAGGTGGTGACGGCAGCCAGCAACGATCCCGCGATGAGGCACAGCGCGCAGGCGATCAGGACGCGCTTGGGTCCGTACATGTCGCCGAGGCGGCCGAACACCGGGGTGGCCACCGCCGCGGTCAGCAGCGTCGCGGTGATCGCCCAGGACGTGTTGGCGGCGCTGGTGTTCAGCAGCATCGGCAACTCCGGCAGGACCGGGATGATCAGGGTCTGCATCAGCGAGACGCTCACGCCGGCGGCGCACAGCATGAAGATCAGGACACTCGGATGCTCGGCACGGGGAGAATTTCGGTACCGGCGCATGACGGCACAGATTACACACTTAGGTCATCTATTCAAATTGTGGCTACACTCGATGCGGTGTTGGCCGGCCCGTCCAGATCCGCGCGCACCAGCAACCCCGCTGGTGCGCCGCGGCGTGCCCCGCAGCGGCTGAGCGCACACCTGGATGCGCTGACCGGACTGCGCGCGGTGGCCGCCCTGCTGGTCGTCGCCACCCACGCCGCGTTCGCCACCGGCGGCCTCACCGACACCTTCCTCGGCAACGTCTACGCTCGCCTCGAGGTCGGCGTCCCGATCTTCTTCGCGCTCTCCGGATTCCTGCTGTTTCGCCCCTGGGTTCGGCACGCCCTCGACGAGCGTGCCGAGCAACCCCGGCTGCGTCGCTACACCCGGAGCCGGGTGCGACGGATCCTGCCCGCCTACGTCGTCACGGTGCTCGCGGTGTTCGCCGTCTACACGGTGTTCACGCCCGGCCCGAACCCCGGCCAGAGCTGGTCCGGGTTGCTGCGGTACCTGACGTTGACCCAGATCTACACCGACGACTTCCTGATCACGCTGCTGCATCCGGGGCTGTCGCAGATGTGGAGCCTGGCCGTGGAGGTGTCGTTCTACGCGGTGCTGCCGGCGTTGGCCTATCTGCTGCTGACCGTGTTGTGCGGCGGTCGGTGGCGCCCCGGCCTGCTGCTGGCCGGCCTTGGCGCGCTCGCCGCGGTGGGGCCGCTGTGGCTGATCGCGCATTACGGCGGCGACTGGTTGCCGAACTCGGCGGGCATGTGGCTGCCCGCGCACCTGGCCCCGTTCGCCGGCGGCATGATGCTGGCCGTGCTGCACGCGATGGGTGTGCGGGTGCGCGCGGCGACCACGCTGCCGCTGGCGGTGCTGGCCTTCCTGCTGGTGTCCACGCCGATCGCGGGTGGCACCGCCCTGACCGAACAGCAGCTCTCCCAACCGCTGGCCAAGGCCGTGCTGTACGCGGCGGTCGCGCTGCTGCTGCTGGCACCGCTGGTGCTCGGCGACCGTGGCTGGTTCACCCGCGTGCTGAGCAGCCGGCCGCTGGTGTGGCTCGGCGAGATCTCCTACGAGATTTTCCTGGTGCACGTCGCGGTGATGGCGATCGCCATGCACCTGGTGCTGGACTGGCCGCTGTTCACCGGCTCGATGCTCGGGCTGATGCTCACCACGCTGGCCCTCAGCGTCCCGCTGTCCTGGCTGCTGCGTCGGCTGACTCAGGCCAGAGCGCGCAGCGCGGGCACCAGCAGCGTTAGCGCCCGACCGCGGTGCGACGCCGCATCCTTCTCGGCGGGGCTCAGCTCGGCGGCCGACCGGGAGGATCCCTCCGGGATGAAGATCGGGTCGTAGCCGAAGCCGCCGGCACCGCGCGGCGCCCGCGCGATGGCCCCCGGCCACTCGCCGCGCACCACCGTCTCGCCGGCGCCGCCGACCAGCGCGCACGCCGACACGAACGCGGCACCGCGGCGCTCGTCGGGAACATCGGCCAGCTGCGCGAGCAGCAGCCGGTAGTTGGCCTCGTCGTCGCCGTGAACGCCGGACCAGCGGGCCGAGAGCACCCCCGGCATGCCGTTCAACGCCGCCACGGACAACCCGGAATCGTCTGCCACACACGGGATTCCGGTTGCCGCGAAGCCGTCGCGGGCCTTGGCCAACGCGTTTTCCTCGAACGTCGCCCCGGTTTCGGGGGCCTCGTCGTAGGACGGCACATCGGCCAGCGAGAGCAACTCCAGCCCGGACACGCCGGCACCGTCGAGCACCCGACGCAGCTCGGCCAGCTTCTTCACGTTGCGGCTGGCGACCAGGATCCGGGCCATGGGCGCGGCTAGCTCCCGAACGCCTTCTTCGGCGCGGGCCCCTCGGGCAGCTCGCCCGGATAGGGCGCCTCGAGGGCCGCCGCCTGCAGCGCGAAGAGCTGCTCGCAGGAGGCCATCGCCAGATCCAACATCTTGTCCAGGGTGGACCGCGGGAACGTCGCCCCCTCGCCGGTGCCCTGGATTTCGACCAGCGTGCCGGTGTCGGTGGCCACGACGTTCATGTCGACCTCGGCGCGCGCGTCCTCCTCGTAGGGCAGGTCCACGCGCACACGGCCGTCGACCACGCCGACGCTGACCGCGGCGATGGCGCACGACAGCGGCCGCGGATCCGACAGCTGACCGCCCGCCCCCAGGTAGGTCACGGCGTCGGCGAGAGCCACGTAGGCGCCGGTGATGGCCGCGGTCCGGGTGCCGCCGTCGGCCTGCAGCACGTCGCAGTCGATGGCGATGGTGTTCTCCCCCAGCGCCCGCAGGTCGATGCAGGCGCGCAGCGAGCGACCCACCAACCGGCTGATCTCCTGGGTGCGGCCGCCGACCCGGCCCTTGACCGATTCGCGGTCCGACCGGCTGTGTGTGGCCGCCGGCAGCATCGCGTACTCGGCGGTGAGCCAGCCCAGCCCGGAGCCCTTGCGCCAGCGCGGGACCCCCTGGGTGACCGAGGCCGTGCACATGACGCGGGTCTGGCCGAACTCGACCAACACCGATCCGGCCGGATGCGAGGTGAAGCCGCGGGTGATGGTTACCGGTCGCAGCTCGTCATCGGCGCGACCGTCTTCACGTGGAGACACCCGGTAACCCTATCGGGTCGGTCAGCGGGCCCGGCGGACGTCGAAGCTCTCGCCGCAGACGACGGCGCGCACCGGGCCGTCGAACTCGGCCTTCGCTTCGCTGATCACGTCCTCGCGCGAGGTCCACGGCGGAATGTGCGTCAACAACAACTCGCCGACGCCTGCCTTCGCCGCGATCTGGCCGGCCTCGGTCCCCGACAGGTGCACATCCGGCGGGCGGTTGTCGGGCGCGTGCGTCCAGGAGGCCTCGCAGAGGAACACGTCGGCGTCGCGGGCCAACTCGACGACCGAACCGCAGATTCCGGTGTCGCCGCTGTAGACCAGCACCGCGCCGGAGGGGTCGGTGAACCGCATGCCGTAGGACTCGGTGGGGTGCGACACCGACCGGGGCAGCACCTCGAGGCTCCCGATCCGCACGGGCTCGCCATCGGTCCAGTGCCGGATGTCGAAGATGTCCTTGAAGTCGTCGAGTTCGCCGCCCTCGGGGGAACTCGCGGCGGCCAGCCGGGCCCAGGTGTCGCGGGGCCCGTACATCAACCCCTTGCCCGGCGGCGGATTCGGGTGGTAGCGCCGCCACACGAAAAGCCCCGGCAGATCCAGACAGTGGTCGGCATGCAGGTGGCTCAGCAGCACCGTGACATCGCCAGGGTCGGCGTAGCGTTGCAGCGCCCCCAACACCCCGCCGCCGAAGTCGATGACCAGTGGCGGCGTGTCCGGCGCAGTCAACAAGTACCCCGAGGCGGGCGAATCCGGGCCGCTGACGCTGCCGGAGCAGCCGAGCACGGTGATTCGCACAGTCACTAGCTTGCCATGCCCGTCCTGGCTACGCCGAAAACCTCATGAGTTTGCGCGCGGCCCCTCACGGCGGGCTCCCCACCTGCCGGCGCGCCGGCGCCACCCCGGTGATGACCGGGCCGAGGAACCGCGCGGCCAACGCGGTGAAGGCCGCCGGGTCACCCGTCGCCTCGAACACCCGCGACGCCGACGCCCCGGACTCGGGGTGCGGGTGCAGCAGGTCCTGTTCGGTCAGGACGCGCAGCAGGTCCTTGGCGGTCTCCTCGGCGCTGGAGACCAGCGTGACGTTGTCGCCCATGGCCAGCTGGATCAGACCGGACAGCAGCGGGTAGTGGGTGCAGCCCAGCACCAGGGTGTCGACGCCGGCCAGTTGCAGCGGCGCCAGATAACCCTCGGCCAGGCCGAGCACCTGCCGGCCGCTGGTCACCCCGCGTTCGACGAAGTCGACGAACCGCGGACAGGCCACCGCGGTGATCTCGGTGTCGCGGGCCGCGGCGAACGCGTCCTGGTAGGCCCGCGAGGTCACCGTCGCCTGGGTGCCGATCACCCCGATCCGGCCGTTGCGGGTGGTGGCCACCGCGCGGCGCACCGCGGGCAGGATGACCTCGACGACGGGGACGTCGTAGCGTTCCCGCGCATCCCGCAGGCAGGCCGACGACGCGGTGTTGCACGCGATCACCAGGGCCTTGACCCCGCGGTCCACCAGATCGTCCATGACGGCCAGCGCGTGCGAGCGCACCTCGGCCAGCGGCAACGGACCGTACGGGCCGTTGCCGGTGTCCCCGACGTAGATGATGTCCTCGTCAGGCAACTGGTCGATGATTGCCCGCGCCACGGTCAGGCCGCCCACGCCGGAGTCGAACACCCCGACCGGGGCCATGCGTTTCGTCGCGTCGTCGGTCATGGCATCGCCGGTCATGACAGCGGGTACTGCGGACGGGTCTTGGTCAGCTTGCGCTGCTGCCGGGCGTTGCGTTCGGGACCGGAGAGCAGGTAGGCGGCGACGACGCCGGCGATCGCGCCGCACAGGTGCCCCTGCCAGGACACGCCACCGCAGCGGTCGAGCACCGGCACCGCGCCCCACAGCAGGCCGCCGTAGAACAGCAGCACCACGATGCCGATGACGATCTCCCAGACGTTGCGGCTGAACCAGCCGAAGATCAACAGGAAGGCCAGCCACCCGAAGATCAGGCCGGAGGCGCCGACGTGGTTGGTCGGCAGGCCCGCGCAGCCGCCCATGTTGCCGATCAGCCAGGTGCCGAAGCCGCCCAGGATCCAGATGATCGCGGTGGCCCAGATGAACCGGCTCATCCCGGCCAGCGTCATCAGGAAGCCGAGCACCAGCGCCGGCACCGTGTTGGCCAGCAAATGGCCCCAGTTGGCGTGCAGCAGCGGGGAAAAGATGATGCCCCACAGGCCCTCGGTCTCGAGCGGGCGGATGCCGTTCTGGTCGAGGCGATGCCCGAAGAGTTGATCGACCAACTCGATGACGTAGAGCAGCGCGACGAAGGTGAGGATGGTGGCGCCGCCGACCTTCCACGCCGGCTGTTTCCGCGGCGCGGCACCCGGCTGTGCGGTCATGTCCATAGGCTACCGGCGCCCCATGACGCCACCGCGGCACCGACGAGCACGGCGCTCACCGGCCGTCCGGACCGAACGCCGTGGGCAGCAGCTCCCGGTAGGCGGGCACGCCGGCCAGCGATTCGGCGGCCAGCACGCCGGCCAGCACCGCCCGGCCCAGGACCTCGGCGGCGGCCGCGCCGAGGTCGGCGACCAGCTTGGTCTCCGGCGACATCGACGCCGGGGTGTCCGGATCCGGCGCCACCTCCACCGCCCCGGTCGCCAGCGCGAACACGGTGTCGCCGTCGACCGGGGTGTGCGCCGGCTTGATGGTGTGCGCCAGCCCGTCGTGCGCGGCGATGGCCAACCGCCGGCAGCCGGCCGGGCTGAGCGCGGCGTCGGTGGCGACGATCGCGATGGTGGTGTTCAGGGGGCTGCCCTCGCGAACCAACTCGGCGAACGCCTCGACCTGGTCGGCGACGGGCCGCTGCAACCCGAACTCCTCGATGAGGTGGGCCATCCACGGCAGGCCGGTGCGCGGGTCGAAGACGTTGCCGGCGCTGTTGACCGCGACGATCGCACCCACCGTGGCGCCGTTGGGCAGCGTCACCGAGGCGCTGCCCAACCCGCCCTTCAGCACGCCCGCGCGGGCGCCGACGCCGGCGCCGACATTGCCCATCGCGGTGCCGGTCGCGGCCGTGGCCGCGGCGCGGTAGCCGAACTCGGCGTCGGGGCGGCACTTCCAGCCGCCGACCGGCAGGTCGAAGATGACGGCCGCCGGCACGATCGGGACCAGCCCGCCGTCCAGCGCGACCCCGCGGTCGTTCTCCTCCAGCCAGGTCATGACCCCGTCGGCCGCGGCCAGCCCGAAGGCGCTGCCGCCCGTCAGGACCACGGCGTCGACATAGCGCACGCTGTTGGAAGGATCGAGCAGATCGGTCTCGCGGGACCCCGGCGCGCCGCCGCGCACGTCCACCGCGCCGACGGTGCCCGGCGGGGTGAGCACCACCGTGGTGCCGCAGGCCCAGCCCGAGCCCAACGCGGCATCGTCATCGATGCGCTGATGGTGGCCGACGAGGATCCCCGCGACGTCGGTGATCGACCCCGCCATCAGGACTGCCCCATCAGCGCCAGCACCAGGTACTCCTGCAGCACGGTCAACCACTGGTAGACGTCCAGGTGCCCGGACAGCGGGTGGTCGGCGGGTAGGCGGTCGGGTCCGTCCGGGCCGATGTCGAGCATGGCGCCCAGCGACAACCGGACGTCGTTGACCGCCGCGATCCAGGAGTTCGCCTGGTCCTCGGTGAGCTCGAAGCGGCCGCCCTCGGCCGGGCAGGTATCCAGGATGCATTGCGCCGCTTCACGTTTGGCGTCGATGATCTCGGGTTCGTGCAGGCTGCGCAGCGCGCCGTTGAGGCTCTCGGCCGCGGCCGACCCGGCCGGATGGTCGTTCTGCGGACGGAAGAAGTCCGGCAGCAGCCGACCCATGGTGGCGTCCTCGGGCGGGGTGGAGTTGCCGGTGCGCATGCCGGTGATCGCCTCGAGTTCGTCGGCGGGCGCCGCGGCCTGCCGCTCGTCGAGCATCCCGACGACCGAGGTCACCAGATTGCGCAGCAGCGCCGCCTCGTGCGCGGCGAGCGCGGAGCGGAACCGGGGACCGTCGGGGCCCTCGACCCGCTTCCACTTACGCACTCGCTACTCGCCCGACCCTCGCGCTACCGTCAGCGGTCCTGCTGCATGGTGGCCCACAGGCCCGCCGCGTGCAGCTTGGTGACGTCGACTTCCATGGACTCCCGGGTGCCCGACGACACCACGGCCTTACCCTCGTTGTGCACCTGCAACATCAGCTTGGTGGCGTGCGGTTCGGAGTAGCCGAACAGCTTCTGCAGGATGTAGGTCACGTAGTTCATCAGGTTCACCGGGTCGTCCCACACGATGGTCACCCACGGACGCTGGGTCGCCTCGACCGAGTCGTCCTGCCGTTGCCCTACCGACCCGGGCTTGGTCGGTGCTGACGCAGCCATGGGTCCCAGGATAGCGGGCGGCGATCTCGGGAAAAACTCGCTCCTCACCCGCTCGCTCATCGATCCGCTAACGTTCCCTTGGTGACGCCGGCGTTGCTGACCGACAAATACGAGCTGACCATGCTGTCGGCGGCGCTGCGCGACGGCACCGCCGAACGCCGGGCCGGCTTCGAGCTGTTCGCCCGCCGCCTGCCGGCCGGCCGACGCTACGGCGTGGTCGCCGGCACCGGCCGCTTCCTGGATGCCCTGGCCCAGTTCAGGTTTGACGACGCCGCACTCGAGTCGGTGGCCGCGTTCTGCGACGACACCACCCTGGAGTACCTGCGCGACTTCAGCTTCGGCGGCGATGTCGACGGCTACGCCGAGGGCGAGCTGTACTTCCCGGACTCCCCCGTGCTCTCCGTACACGGCACCTTCGCCGAATGCGTGCTGCTGGAGACGCTGTCGCTGTCAATCTTCAACCACGACAGCGCGATCGCCTCGGCGGCCGCGCGGATGGTCAGCGCCGCGGCGGGACGGCGGCTGATCGAGATGGGTTCGCGGCGCACCCACGAGCGGGCCGCGGTCGCCGCGGCGCGCGCCGCCTACATCGCCGGGTTCGACGGCAGCTCCAACCTGGAGGCCGACCGCACCTACGGCGTCCCGGCGCTGGGCACCAGCGCGCACGCCTTCACCATGCTCTACACCGGGCCCGACGGCCCCGACGAGCCGGCCGCGTTCCGCGCGCAGGTGGCCGCGCTGGGGGTGGGCACCACGCTGCTGGTCGACACCTACGACGTCACCGCCGGGGTGGCCAACGCGGTCGCCGCGGCGGGCCCGGAACTGGGCGCGGTGCGCATCGACTCCGGCGACCTGGGGGTGCTGGCCGGTCAGGTCCGCCGCCAGCTCGACGAGCTGGGCGCCACCGACACCCGCATCGTGGTCTCCGGGGATCTCGACGAGTTCGCGATCGCCGCGCTGCGCGCCGAGCCCGTCGACAGCTACGGCGTGGGCACCTCGCTGGTCACCGGCTCGGGCGCGCCCACCGCCAACATGGTCTACAAACTGGTCGAGGTCGACGGCCGGCCGGTGAGCAAGCGCAGCAGCCACAAGCAGTCCCACGGCGGCGCGAAACAGGCCGTGCGGCTGGCCAAACCGTCGGGCACCATCACCGAGGAAGTGGTGTTCCCCGCCGGGCGGCCCCCCGCCGACGCCGACGGCGGCCGAGCGCTGAGCGTGCCGCTGGTGCGGGCCGGACGCCGGGTCGACGACGGCGGCCTGGGGGCGGCGCGCGCCCTGGTCTCGACGGGGCTGACCAGCCTGCCGTGGGAGGGGCTCAAACTGTCCCGCGGCGAGCCGGCCATTCCGACCCGGCTGGTCGCGCCGTGACCGCGCACCGATGACGGTCGGCGACCCCGAACAGGCCGGCACCGTCGAACTGCTGGCCGAGGCGGTCGCCGCGCTCGGCGGCACCGAACGGTCCGGGCAGATCGAGATGGCCCAGGCCGTGGCGCGCGCGTTCGCCACCGGCGAGCATCTGGCGGTGCAGGCCGGCACCGGCACCGGAAAGTCACTCGCCTACCTGGTGCCCGCGCTGGCCGCGGCGATCTCGGCCGACCGCGACCCCTCGCGCGCGGCCGTCGTCGTCTCGACGGCGACCATCGCCCTGCAGCGCCAACTCGTGGACCGCGACCTGCCCCGCCTGGCCGAGGCGCTCACCGCGAAACTGCCCCGCAAGCCGCGCTTCGCGCTGCTCAAGGGCCGCGGAAACTACCTGTGCCTGAACAAGATCCACAGCGGCGGCACCGATTCCGAGGCCGCCGAGGCCGCGCAGGACGAACTGTTCGAACCGTTCGCGGCCACCGCCCTGGGCCGGGAGGTGCAGCGGCTCACGGCGTGGTCCTCGGAGACCGAGACCGGTGACCGCGACGAGCTCAAGCCCGGTGTCAGCGAACGGGCCTGGGGCCAGGTCAGCGTGTCCGCGCGCGAGTGCATCGGGGTGTCCCGC
This sequence comes from Mycolicibacterium chitae, assembly GCF_900637205.1. Lineage (NCBI taxonomy): Bacteria > Bacillati > Actinomycetota > Actinomycetes > Mycobacteriales > Mycobacteriaceae > Mycobacterium > Mycolicibacterium chitae. The sequence goes on along the minus strand of NZ_LR134355.1, from coordinate 1,355,946 downwards.
TGCCCGTACGGCACCGACTGCTTCTCCGAAAAGGCCCGCGGCGCGGCGGGTTTGGCCGACGTCGTCGTCACCAACCACGCCCTGTTGTCCATCGACGCGATCGCCGACGCCTCGGTGCTGCCCGAGCACGACCTGCTGGTGGTCGACGAGGCGCACGAGTTGGTGGACCGGGTCACCGCGGTGGCCACCGGCGAACTGACCCCGGCGAGCCTCGGGGTGGCCCAGCGGCGCAGCAGCCGGTTGATCGGCCCGGAACTGGTGACACGCCTCGACGCCGCCGCCGCGACCTTCACCTCCGCGATCCACGACGCCGAGCCCGGCCGCATCGACCACCTTGACGACGAACTGGCCACGTACCTGACCAGCCTGCGCGACGCCGCGCACGCGGCGCGCTCGGCGATCAACCCCACCCCGGGTGACCCGCAGGCCGCCGCGGCGCGGGCCGAGGCCGTGGCCGGCCTCAGCGACATCGCCGATACCGCCGCCCGGATCCTCGAGTCGTTCGGGCCGCCGTTGACCGAGCGCACCGACGTGGTCTGGCTCGACCACGAGGAGAGCCGCGGCTCGGTGCGCCCGGTGCTGCGCGTCGCGCCGCTGTCGGTGGCGGGCCTGCTGCGCGCGCGTCTGTTCGCGACCACGACGACGGTGCTGACTTCGGCGACGCTGACCGTGGGCGGCACCTTCGACTCGATGGCCGCCGCGTGGGGCCTGACCCGCGCCCCCAGCAAGGAACCCGACAACACCCCGGCGCCGGCCGCTCCGCAGTGGCGCGGCATCGACGTCGGATCGCCCTTCCAGCACGCCAAGGCCGGCATCCTCTATGTCGCCAAGAAGCTGCCCCCGCCGGGTCGGGACGGCACCGGGACCAGCGAACAGCTCAGCGAGATCGAGGAATTGATCACCGCGATCGGCGGCCGCACCCTGGGTCTGTTCTCCTCGATGCGCGCGGCCCGGGCCGCCGCGGAGGTCATGCGGGAACGGTTGGACACCCCGGTGCTCTGTCAGGGCGAGGAGTCCACCTCGACGCTCATCGAACAGTTCGCCGCCGACGACGCCACCTCGCTGTTCGGGACGCTGTCGCTGTGGCAGGGCGTCGACGTGCCGGGCCCGTCGCTGTCGCTGGTGCTCATCGACCGCATCCCGTTCCCCCGCCCGGACGATCCGCTGCTGACGGCGCGGCAGCGCTCGATCGGCGCGCGCGGCGGCAACGGGTTCATGGCGGTCTCGGCCTCGCACGCGGCGCTGCTGCTGGCCCAGGGCGCCGGGCGACTGCTGCGCCGGGCCGACGATCGCGGCGTGGTGGCGGTCCTGGACTCCAGGATGGCCACCGCGCGCTACGCCGGCTATCTGCGGGCCTCGCTGCCGCCGTTCTGGTCGACGACGGATCCGGCCGCGGTCCGGCAGGCATTGACGCGTCTGCGCGCGACATTGGACGGCAAGTGATCCCGGTCGGCGCGCCGCGCCGTTAGTCTGACTGGCGAAACGGGGGCGCGGGCTCCTCGGGGTCGGGAGGTGGCGCCAGTATGCCGAGGCGGGGCCTGGGTTTTGCGATCGGTGCCGCGGCGGTGATGTTGGCAGCCTGTTCCACCACCGTGCAGGGCGCGCCGGTCTCGGTGTTCGCCGATCCGTTCAAGGTCGCCGGGATGCGCGCCGTCGACGGGCCGACGGGTCTGCGCGACAGCGTGCACCGCGAGGGGCGCTCGGTCGCCGAGTCCGACGGCGGTGAGATCGACGAGATCGCCGGGCAGTCTGTCGCCGACATCGAGCAGTTCTGGGACGGCGCCTTCCCAGCAGCGTTCCCGGGCCGTACTTTTCGTCCCGTCGACGCGGTGATCTCCTGGGACGCCGACGATTACGACGGCGTGTTCTGCGGATCGGAGACCTACGGCCTGGTCAACGCGGCCTTCTGCCCCATCGACAACACCATCGGCTGGGACCGCGCCGTGTTGCTGCCCGCGCTGCGACAGGCGCACGGCGACATGGCGATCACCATGGTGCTGGCCCACGAGTACGGCCATTCGGTGCAGCAGCAGGCCCGGCTGAACCGGCGCGGCACCTCGACGTTGGTGGCCGAACAGCAGGCCGACTGTTTCTCCGGCGCCTACATGCGATGGGTGGCCGAGGACAACTCCGACCGGTTCACGCTGAGCACCGGCGACGGGCTGAACAACCTGCTGGCCGGGATGATCGTGTTCCGCGATCCGCTGCTCACCGAGGACGACTTCGTCTACAGCGACGACATCGACGAGCACGGTTCGGCGTTCGAGCGCATCTCGGCGTTCCAGTTCGGCTTCACCGACGGCGCCGCGGCGTGCGCGGCCATCGACGCCAAGGAGGTCAAGCAGCGCCGCGGCGAACTGCCGGTGGCGCTGCAGCAGGGCGAGACCGGCGAATGGCCGGTGACCGAGGAATCGGTACGCTCGTTCATCGACGCGCTGAACACCAAGTTCACGCCGTCCGCGCCGCCCGAGTTGAGCTTCGACACCGACCCGTCGAGCTGTCCGGATGCGCGGCCCAGCCCGCCCGCGTCGTACTGTCCGGCGACCAACACCATCACCGTCGACCTCGCGGGTCTCGCCGAGATGGGCTCCAGCCCCACCGAATTCGACCCAGGCGCACCGTTTTCCGGCGACAACTCGGCGTATTCGGTGTTGGTGTCGCGCTACATGCTGGCCCTGCAGCACGCCCGCGGCAACCTGGCGCTCGACACCGCCGAGGCCGCGCTGCGCACCGCCTGCCTGACCGGGGTGGCGACCACCATCTTGGCCCAGCGGGTCACCACCCCCGACGGCAACACCATCGCGCTCACGGCCGGCGACCTGGACGAGGCCGTCGCCGGTCTGCTGAGCAACGGCCTGGTAGCCAGCGACGTCAACGGCGAGTCGGTGCCCGCCGGGTTCTCCCGCATCGACGCGTTTCGCACCGGCGTGCTCGGCGATCAGGCCCGCTGCCTCAAGCGCTTCCCCTGACCCCCGCCACCACCTCAGCGCGAGCGGGCGTGTTCCCGGCCGACACGCCGACAATCTGACGTGTTCTGCGCACCCTCGCGCCGGTCGTCAGACCTTCTTCGTCGTCCCGTAGTAGGCCTGAATGGCATCGGAGACATCGGTCGAACGGGTCAGCACCGCGTAGGACCGGATGAACGATTCACCCACGCAGCCGTCGATCTTGATCTGGAAGCCGTTGATCGACACCCACGGTTCGGCGCCCTTGTACTCCTTCTTGGTCACCGGGACGATGTGGATGATGCCCGGCTTGAGGCCGATCGCGATGCCGCCGCTGATCGGCGTCGACAGCACCGGCGCGATCCCGTCGGCGATCACACCGGCCGCATCGATGCCCAGCAGACCGACCGACGGCGTCATGCCGACACTGCCGGTGAGCGTGACGCCGTTGGAGGTACTCATGTCGATGCCGCAGCCCACGTGATAGCCGACCTCGAGCACGCCCTCGGGGACCTCGCCGTCATCACCGGGGCCGCTCACCGCTCCGTTGAACACCCCGGCCACCTCGTAGCTGCGCGACGACAGCGCGGTGGTCAGCGGCGCGATGGGGCGCAGGACCTCATCGGTGGCGCCGACGGTCAGCGTCCAGCCGTCGGGGGCTTCGGAGGTCGCCGGCGGCGCGGAGACGACCACGGCCTCATCGACGGGCGGGGCCTCCCCTGGAGGCAACTCGCCCGGATCCACCGCCACGGCCGGATCCACCGGCGCCGCAGCGGGATCCGCCGGATCGAGCGGCGCAGCGACGGCCGCGACCTCGACGCCGGGTTCCGTCACCGGTTCGGGATCCGCGCCCGCCGGCGGGGCCGACAGCACCAAGAGCAGACCCGCCACGCCCGCGGCGAAACGACGACCAAGGATCACGATGCTGCCCCTCCCGGGCGTTCGGCCGACTCCGTCGCCCCGATGCGACGACCCGCGACGCCCCTTTCCGGAACTTACCTGCACCGCAGATACACCCGGGCAGGTGGTTCCCGCTCAGTCGGGCAGGCGCAGCACGAAACCGCTTTCCAGGGCCACCCACAGCGCGCCGTCGGGGCCGATCGCCAGCCCGTGCGGCTCGCTGCCCGGCGGCAGATCGAACGTGACGGCCTCGCCGTCCGCGTCGACGCGGGCCAACTGATCGCTGCCCCACAGGCTGACCCAGACACCGCCGGCCGGGTCGGCCACCACGGCGTGCGGCTTACCCGGCATGTCGAGTTCCTGCATGGCCTCGTCCATCGGGATGCGGCCCAGCTTCTCGGCGAGGATCTCGGTGAACCAGACGGCGTCGTCGTGGGTGGTCGCGATCCCGACCGGCCCCGCGCTCGGGGTGGGCAGCTTGCGGACCGTGAGTTCGCCCTCGAGGTCCAGCCGGCCGATCGCGTTGCCCTGGTTCAACGTGAACCACACCGCGCGGTCAGGGCCGGCGACGATCATCGAGGGCATCCCGCCGACGGCCTGCTCGACGGAGATCTCTCCGTCCGTGGTGATCCGGCCGACGGTGCCCGAGGTCATGTCGGTGAACCAGAGACAACCGTCGGGGCCGTTGGTGATCCCGAACGGCATGCTCCCCTCGCCCAACTCGTAGTCGCTGAACTCACCGTCCACCGTGACCCGTCCGATGCGTCCGTCTCCGGCGCGGGTGAACCACAGCGCGCCGTCCGGGCCGGCGACGATGTTGGACGGCTTGGCGTCCGGCGCCACCGGGAAGATGTCGAAGGCACCGTCGGCACCGACCCGCGCGATCTCCCCGCTGTGCACCAGGGTGACCCACATCCGCTGGTCCGGGCCCGCGGTCAAGCCGTACGGTCCACCGTCGAGTGCGACGGTCAACGGGCCGCTCACGCCAGCGTCACCAATCCGAGTTCGTTGTCACCGGCGAGCAGTTCGTGGCGCGGCAACACCCGGACGGTGTACCCCACCGAACCGGCGACCGGCAGCGCGACCGCGGCGCGGAACACCTCGCCACCCTCGCCGGCACCGGTGTGGGCCATGGCCACGGTCACCGGATCCAGCAACGAATCGGTGCCGTCCACCCGTCCCAGCACTGCTTGCACGTCCACCTCGTCGGGCCGCAACCCGGCCAGTTGCACGGTCGCGGTCAGCGTCAGCTCCGAACCCAGCAGCGGCGTGTCCGGCAGCCCGGTGGCGTCGACGTCGGCGATCGCGATCTGCGGCCAAGCCGCCTCGACGCGCCGGCGGTAGTCGGTGAATTCGCGCGCGGGTTCGAACGACGACCCGGCGGTGCGCCGGAACGACTGCGCGGCCGGCGCGTAGTACTGCTCGGTGTAGTCGCGCACCATCCGCGAGGCCAGCACCTTGGGCCCGAGGACCTGCAGGGTGTGGCGCACCATCTCGACCCACCGGGTCGGCACGCCGGCGTCGTCGCGGTCGTAGAAGTTCGGGGTGACCGACCCGGACAGCAGGTCGTAGAGGGCGGCGGCCTCGAGGTCGTCGCGGCGGGCCTCGTCGGCCACGCCCGCGGCGGTCGGGATCTCCCAACCGTTCTGGCCGTCGTACCACTCGTCCCACCAGCCGTCGCGGATCGACAGGTTCAACCCGCCGTTGAGCGCGCTCTTCATGCCGGAGGTGCCGCAGGCCTCGAGCGGCCGCAGCGGATTGTTCAGCCAGACGTCGCAGCCCCAGTAGAGCAGCCGCGCCATCGACATGTCGTAGTCCGGCAGGAACGCGATGCGGTGCCGCACCTCGTGGCGGTCGGCGAACCGCACCACCTGCTGGATCAGCGCCTTGCCGCCGTCGTCGGCCGGGTGTGACTTGCCCGCGACGATCAGCTGCACCGGACGGCTCTCGTCGAGCAGCAACGCCTCGAGCCGCTCGGGGTCGCGCAACATCAGCGTCAGCCGCTTGTAGGTGGGCACCCGGCGGGCGAACCCGATGGTCAGCACGTCCTTGTCGAAGGCCGTCGAGATCCAGCCGAGTTCGGCGTCGGTGGCGCCGCGCTCCAGCCAGGAGCGCCGCAGCCGGGCCCGCACATCGTCGATCAGCAGCGCGCGCAGCTCGGAGCGGATCTGCCAGAGCCGGCTCGCGTCGACCTGCTGGACCCGCAGCCAGGTGTCGGGATCGCCCAGCGAGTCGTCGCCGGCCAACTCGAACGCCAGGTCGATCCACGGCGGGGCGGCCCAGGTCGGTGCGTGCACGCCGTTGGTCACCGAACCGATCGGCACGTCGGCAGGATCGAATCCGGGCCACAGCTCGGCGAACATCGACCGACTGACCTCGCCGTGCAGCAGCGAGACACCGTTGGCGCGCTGGGCCAGGCGCAACCCCATGTGGGCCATGTTGAACTTCGCCGGGTCGTCCTCGGCGCCGAACTCGATCACCCGGTCCAGCGGCACGCCCGGCAGCAGCGGATTGGGTCGGTCGTCGGCGAAGTAGCGCCGCACCATCTCGGTCGGGAACCGGTCGATGCCGGCGGGCACCGGGGTGTGGGTGGTGAACACGGTGCTCGAGCGCACCACCGTCAGCGCGGTGTCGAAGTCCAGCCCGGACGACGCGATGTACTCGCGGATCCGCTCCACCCCGAGGAAGCCGGCGTGCCCCTCGTTCATGTGGTAGACCTCGGGATCCGGTAGGCCCTCGATGGCGGTGTAGGCGCGCACCGCGCGGATGCCGCCGATGCCGGCCAGGATCTCCTGCTTGATGCGATGTTCCTGGTCACCGCCGTAGAGCCGGTCGGTCACCCCGCGCATGTCGTGCTCGTTCTCCGGGATGTCGGAGTCGAGCAGCAGCAGCGGCACCCGGCCCACCTGGGCCACCCAGATGCGGGCCCGCAACTGGGCACCGGCCGGCATCGTCAGGTCCACCAGCGCGGGGTTCCCGGCCGCATCGGCGAGCAGCCGCAGCGGCAGCCCGTGCGGGTCCAGCGACGGGTAGGTCTCGTGCTGCCAGCCCTCGGCGGTCAGCGACTGCCGGAAGTACCCCGAGCGGTAGAGCAGGCCGACCGCGATCAGCGGCAGGCCCAGGTCCGAGGCCGACTTCAGGTGGTCGCCGGCCAGGATGCCCAGCCCGCCGGAGTAGTTGGGCAGCACCGTGGCCACGCCGAACTCCATGGAGAAGTACGCGATCCCGGTCGGCAGGTCGTCCGAGGACTGTTGCTGGTACCACAGCGGCCGGCTCAGGTAGTGCTCGAGATCGCTGCTCACGGCGTCCAGCCGGGTGACGAACTCGTCGTCGCCGGCCAGTTCGTCGAGCCGCTGCGGGCTCACCGCGCCGAGCAGCGCCACCGGATCGCCGCCGGAGCCGCGCCACAGCTCGTCGTCGATCGTGGCGAACAGGTCCTGGGTGGGTTTGTCCCACGACCAGCGCAGGTTGGTCGACAGCTGGGCGAGGGCGGCGAGCCGCTGCGGCAGGTGTGCACGGACGGTGAACCGGCGGAGGGCTTTCACGCATCGATACCCTACCGACATTTACCGGACCTGCAGTGCCGTCGCCGGGTCGCTTGCCACCCCTTCGCGCACCGCGACCATTACGGTGTGAAGAACGCGCGAAGTGGTTAAACCGAAGACCAGCAGGGACAGTGCAGACCCTTCCGTAGCCGCCTACACCAAAGGAGCGCATGAGTGTCCGGTCGCATCGAGATCGATGACGTCGCGCCCGCAGTGTCCGGAGGCAGGTTCCCGGCGAAGGCGGTCGTGGGTGAGGTGGTCCCGGTCAGCGCCACGGTGTGGCGGGAGGGCCACGACGCGGTGGCGGCCACCCTGGTGGTCCGCTACCACGGCACCCACTACCCGGCCCTGGGGAAGGGCCCGGTACCGGCGAGCACCGACGCCACCCCGGCCCCGCCGGCCGCGCGGCGCAAGCCGCAGTTGTTGCCGATGGCCACCGGCGCCAACCCCGATGTGGTGCACGGCCAGTTCATTCCCGACGAAGTCGGGCTGTGGACGTTCCGGGTCGACGGGTGGGGTGATCCGCTGACCACGTGGCGCCGGGCGGTGGTCGCCAAGCTCGAGGCCGGGCAGAGCGAGACCGAGCTGTCCAACGACCTGCTGGTCGGCGCGCAACTGCTGGACCGCGCGGCCACCGGGGTGCCCCGGGAACTGCGCGCGCCGCTGCAGGCCGCCGCGAAAGCACTGCGCGAGCCCGGCGACCCGACCGAGCGCGCGGCGCGCGCGCTGTCCGACGAGGTGACCGTCCTGGTGGCGCAGTATCCACTGCGCGAATTACTCACCCGCGGTGAACAATTCGGGATCTGGGTGGACCGGCCCGCCGCCCGGTTCGCGGCCTGGTACGAAATGTTCCCCCGCTCGACCGGCGGCTGGGACGCCGACGGGCGGCCCGTGCACGGCACCTTCACCACCGCCACCAAGGCGCTGCCGCGGATCGCCCGGATGGGGTTCGACGTGGTGTACCTGCCGCCCATCCATCCCATCGGCAAGGTGCACCGCAAGGGCCGCAACAACACCGTGACCGCCGCACCGGGCGACGTCGGCTCGCCGTGGGCCATCGGCAGCGACGAGGGCGGCCACGACGCCGTGCACCCCGATCTCGGCACCCTGGACGACTTCGACGAATTCGTCGGCGCGGCAAGGGACCTGGGCCTGGAGGTCGCCCTCGACCTGGCACTGCAGTGCGCACCGGATCACCCGTGGGCCGTCGAGCACCGCCAGTGGTTCACCGAGTTGCCCGACGGCACCATCGCCTACGCGGAGAATCCGCCGAAGAAGTACCAGGACATCTACCCGCTGAACTTCGACAACGACCCGGCCGGCCTCTACAACGAGGTGCTGCGCGTGGTCAAGCACTGGATCGCCCACGGCGTCAAGATCTTCCGGGTCGACAATCCGCACACCAAGCCGCCGAACTTCTGGGCCTGGCTGATCGCCGAGGCCAAGCGCGTCGACCCCGACGTGCTGTTCCTGTCCGAGGCGTTCACCCGGCCCGCCCGCCTCTACGGGTTGGCCAAACTCGGCTTCACCCAGTCCTACAGCTACTTCACTTGGCGGACCGCGAAGTGGGAGCTCACCGAGTTCGGCAACCAGATCGCCGAATTCGCCGACGTCGCCCGGCCCAACCTGTTCGTCAACACCCCGGACATCCTGCACGAGAGCCTGCAGCACGGCGGTCCGGGCATGTTCGCCATCCGCGCGGTGCTGGCCTCGACCATGAGCCCGCTGTGGGGTGTCTACTCCGGTTTTGAGCTGTTCGAGGGCCAACCGGTGCGCGAGGGCAGCGAGGAGTACCTCGACTCGGAGAAGTACGAGCTGCGCCCGCGGGATTTCGACGCCGCGGTGGCCGAGGGGCGTTCCCTCGAGCCGTTCATCACCCAGCTCAACGAGATCCGCCGGCTGCATCCGGCCCTGCGGGAGATGCGCACCATCAGATTCCACCACATCGACAACGACGCGCTGCTTGCCTACAGCAAGTTCGATCCGATCACCGGCGACTGCGTGCTGGTGGTGGTGGCCCTCAACCCGTTCGGGGCCGAGGACGGCACGCTGTGGTTGGACATGGGCGCGCTGGGTATGCACGCCTACGACCGTTTCTGGGTGCGCGACGAGGTCAGCGGAGAGGAGTACCAGTGGGGTCAGGCCAACTACGTCCGGCTCGACCCGGTCAAGGCGGTCGCCCACATCATCAACATGCCGCTGATCCCCCCGGAAGCCCGCCGGACGCTGCTGTACCGCGAGTGAGCGACGATATGGAAGGACAGGCCCCGATGACCGGCACCGAGACCACCAGCTTGCACCTCGCGCCGGCTCCCGCCGATCTGCACCGGCTGACGTCTGGCACGCATCACGACCCGCATTCGATCCTGGGCGCCCACGAATACGGCGACCACACGGTGATCCGGGCCTACCGACCGCACGCGGTGCGCGTCACCGCGCTCATCGGCGGCCGGCGCTACCCGTTGCAGCCCATCGATTCGGGCCTGTTCGCGGTGGCACTGCCCTTCGTCGACCTGATCGACTACCGCCTGGAGATCGGCTACCCGACCCCCGACGGCGGGGTGTTCGGCCCGACCGTGGCCGACGGCTACCGCTTCCTGCCCACGCTGGGCGAGGTGGACCTGCACCTGTTCGCCGAGGGCCGCCACGAGCGGCTGTGGGAGGTCCTGGGCGCGCATCCCCGCTCGTTCGAAACCCCCGACGGCACCGTGGCGGGCGTGTCCTTCGCGGTGTGGGCGCCGAACGCCAAGGGCGTCAGCCTCATCGGCGACTTCAACCACTGGGACGGCAGCGAGGCGCCGCTGCGCGTGCTGGGTTCCACCGGCGTCTGGGAGCTGTTCTGGCCCGACTTCCCCGCTGACGGCCTCTACAAGTTCCGCATCCACGGCGCCGACGGCAGCGTCTCCGATCGCGCCGACCCGATGGCGTTCGCCACCGAGGTGCCGCCGCAGACCGCGTCCCGGCTGTTCGTCAGCGACTACCGCTGGACCGACGAGCAGTGGATGACTGCGCGCGCCGCGGGCAATCCGGTGTTCGAGCCGATGAGCACCTACGAGGTGCACCTGGGTTCGTGGCGGCCGGGGCTGTCCTACCGCGAACTCGCCGACGAGCTCACCGAATACGTTGTGGCTCACGGCTTCACCCATGTCGAATTGCTGCCGGTGGCCGAGCACCCGTTCGGCGGGTCCTGGGGCTATCAGGTGACCTCGTACTACGCACCGACGTCGCGGTTCGGTTCGCCCGACGACTTCCGCTACCTGGTCGACGCCCTGCACCGGGCCGGCGTCGGCGTCATCGTCGACTGGGTGCCGGCGCACTTCCCCAAGGACGCCTGGGCGCTGGGCCGGTTCGACGGCACCCCGCTCTACGAGCACGCCGACCCGCGCCGCGGCGAGCAACTGGACTGGGGCACCTACGTTTTCGACTTCGGTCGCCCCGAGGTGCGCAACTTCCTGGTGGCCAACGCGCTGTACTGGCTGCAGGAGTTCCACGTCGACGGCCTGCGCGTGGACGCGGTGGCCTCCATGCTCTACCTGGACTATTCGCGGCCCGCGGGCGACTGGACACCCAACATCTACGGCGGCCGGGAGAATCTCGAGGCGGTGCAGTTCCTGCAGGAGATGAACGCCACCGTGCACAAGACCACCCCCGGCATCGTCACCATCGCCGAGGAATCCACCTCCTGGCCGGGCGTGACGCGGCCCACCAGCCTTGGCGGACTGGGCTTTTCGATGAAGTGGAACATGGGCTGGATGAACGACACGCTGGACTACATCGGCCGTGACCCGATCTATCGCAGCTACCACCACCACGAGATGACGTTCTCGATGTTGTATGCGTTCAGCGAGAACTACGTGCTGCCCATCAGCCACGACGAGGTGGTGCACGGCAAGGGCACGCTGTGGGGCCGGATGCCGGGCAACGATCACGTCAAGGCCGCCGGGCTGCGCAGCCTGCTGGCCTACCAGTGGGCGCATCCGGGCAAGCAGTTGCTGTTCATGGGGCAGGAATTCGGTCAGCGCGCGGAATGGTCCGAGGAACGCGGCGTGGACTGGTTCCAGCTCGACGAGAACAGTTTCTCGACCGGCATCCAGCAGTTGGTGCGCGACATGAACGGTATCTACCGGGACTCCCCGGCGCTGTGGAGCCAGGACACCAAGCCCGAGGGCTATTCGTGGATCGACGCCAACGACTCGGGCAACAACGTGCTGAGCTTCCTGCGCTTCGGCGCCGACGGGTCGGTGTTGGCCTGCGTGTTCAACTTTTCCGGTGCCGAGCACGCCAGCTACCGGCTGGGCCTGCCGCACGCCGGCCGCTGGGGCGAGGTGCTCAACACCGACGCCACGACCTACAACGGGGCCGGGGCGGGCAATCTGGGCGGCGTGGACGCCACCGCCGAGCCGTGGCACGGCCGGCCCGCCTCGGCGGTGCTGGTGTTGCCCCCGAACTCGGCGCTATGGCTGACCCCGGAGACCGACTGACGGCGTTTAGAACCGACGTCGTTCAGAACCGACGTCGTTCAGAACAGCGCGTTGGCCAGGTTGCGGCGCCCGGCGATCACGTCGGGATCGGCCGCGTCGAACAGCTCGAACAGCTCCACCAGCCGCGCACGCACGGCGGTCCGGTCGTCACCGGCCGTGCGCTTGACCAACCCGATCAGGCGGTCGAAGGCGCCGGCCACGTCCTGGTTGAGCAGCTGCACGTCGGCCGCGGCGAAGGCGGCCTCGATGTTCGTCGGGTCCGCGTCCGCGGTCGCGATCGCGTCCGGGGTCTGCGCGGTGGCGCGGCTCAGGAAGGAGATCTGCCGGATGGCGCCCTTGGCCTCGGCGTTGGCGGGATCGCCGGCCAGGATCTCCTCGTAGGCCGCCTTGGCGGCCTCGAAGTCGCCCGACTCGAGGTGCTGGCGGGCCGCCGCGACGGCCGGATCGACCTGCTCGGGCTCGTCGGGTGCGCCGCCGCCGGACAGCTTGCCCGCGGTGACCTCGAGCAGCGAGTCGACCCACTTGCGCAGCTGCTCGGGCGGCTGCATCCCCTGGAAGCTGCCGCCCTGCAGGGGCTGCCCGCCGGCCAGCGCGACGACGGTGGGGATGGCCTGCACGCCGAACGCCTGCGCCACCCGCGGGGTGGTGTCGACGTCGACGGTGGCCAGTACCCATTTCCCGTTGTCCTGACCGGCCAGGGCGCCGAGGATCTCGGCCAACTGCACCGAGGCCTCGCTGCGCGGCGACCACATGACCACCACGACCGGCACCTCGCCGGAGCGGATCAGGACCTCGGCCTCGAAGTTGGCCTCGGTGATCTCGACGGCATTGGGGATCTCGGCTGGGGCGTCGCTCGGGGCGGCGGCTTGCGCGGCCGGACGTTTCAGGGCGGAGAGGTCGACGGCACCGGCCATCGAGGCCGCCGCCGCAAGACGCGAGGGATCAGAAGCGCGTGGCGGTGTCACGCCGACAAGTCTGTCACGTCGCTTCGGGCACCGGTCGCCCTGCCGGGCTACCGGCACTCGCGCCCACCGGGGCCCCGAGCTTGGCCGTCCGGTCGGCCCATATGACGAAGATCACTGTGGCCAGCGGCACGATGCTCGCCAGCAACGCCAGCACCCACGTCAGCACCGACCATTTGAAGGCCAGTCCGGCGAACAGCGCGACGATCAGGAAGGCGACGAAGATCCCGCCGTGGAGGGGCCCGAAGATCTTCACGCCGATCTCGGTGCGCGGGGTACCCAGGTACTTGAAGTACATCCCGAGCAGCAGACCTACCCAGCTGACGGCCTCGGCGAGCGCCACCAGTCGAAATCGGCCGGCCGTCGTCCGGATGTCCAGAGTGCTAGTCGTCGCGGAGTTCACAACAGACATTGTGCCCAACCGCGACGCCAGCTACTACTCCGTGTAGTTCTTCAGCGGCTCTCGCCCCGGCGATCAGCCGGCGCGCAACACCAAGGCGTCGCCCTGGCCACCGGCGCCGCACAGCGCAGCAACGCCGTAGCCGCTGCCGCGACGCTTGAGCTCGAGCGCGACGTGCAGCGCGATGCGCGCGCCCGACATGCCGATCGGGTGGCCGACGGCGATGGCGCCGCCGTTGACGTTCACCTTGGCCGGGTCGACACCGAGCTCCTTGGTCGAGGCCAGCGACACCGCCGAGAACGCCTCGTTGATCTCGATGACGTCGAGCTGGTCGACCGTGATGCCCTCGCGCGCGATGGCCTTCTTGATGGCGTTGGCCGGCTGGCTCTGCAGCGTGGAGTCCGGGCCGGCGACCACGCCGTGCGCGCCGATCTCACAGAGCCAGTCCAGGCCCAGCTCCTGCGCCTTGGCCTTGCTCATCACCACGACGGCGCAGGCACCGTCGGAGATCTGGGAGGCCGAACCGGCGGTGATGGTGCCGTCCTTGCGGAACGCCGGACGCAGCCCGCCCAGGGACTCGGCGGTGGTGTTGCCCCGGATGCCCTCATCCTCGCTGAACTCGATCGGGTCGCCCTTGCGCTGCGGAATCGACACCGAGACGACCTCGTCGGCGAACACGCCGTCCTTCCACGCCGCCGCCGCCTTCTGGTGGCTGGCCGCGGCGTATTCGTCCTGCTCGGCGCGGGTGAACTTGTCCTCGTCGTTGCGCTGCTCGGTGAGCGCGCCCATCGGCTGGTCGGTGAACACGTCGTGCAGACCGTCGTAGGCCAGGTGGTCCTTGACCACCACGTCGCCGTACTTGTAGCCCGAGCGCGAGTCGATCAGCAGGTGCGGGGCCTGGGTCATGGACTCCTGGCCGCCGGCGACCACGACGTCGAACTCACCGGCGCGGATCAGCTGGTCGGCCAGCGCGATGGCGTCGATCCCGGACAGACACATCTTGTTGATCGACAGCGAGGGCACGTCCCACGGGATGCCCGCACCGACGGCGGCCTGCCGGGCCGGCATCTGACCGGCGCCGGCGGAGAGCACCTGGCCCATGATCACGTACTGCACCGCGGCGGGGTCCACGCCGCCCTTCTCCAGCGCGCCCTTGATCGCAATGGCACCGAGGTCGGAGCCGGAGAAATCCTTCAGCGACCCGGACAGCTTGCCGATCGGCGTGCGGGCTCCGGCAACAATCACCGATGTGGTCATGACTACCTCCAAAATCAGGGTGCGCCCCGGTCACTGTGACCTGGGGCATAGGCGCGTCCGTCAGGGCTAGGTTACCGTTATGTTATGACCACCGATCAGGCTGATACCCGTCCCGCACTCGCCAGCGCACTGGTCACTGCGGTTGATCACGTCGGTATCGCCGTGCCCGACCTCGACGCCGCCAAGAAGTGGTACCACGACCACCTCGGCATGATCGTGCTGCACGAGGAGGTCAACGAGGACCAGGGTGTCGTCGAGGCGATGCTCAGCGTGCGCGGGGCCCCGGTGGGCAGCGCCCAGATCCAGCTCCTGGCGCCGTTGAACGAGTCGTCGACGATCGCCAAGTTCATCGATACCCGCGGCCCCGGCCTGCAGCAGCTGGCCTATCGCACCAGCGACATCGACGCGCTCTCCGAGCGCCTGCGTGAGCAGGGCGTCCGGTTGCTCTACGAGGCCCCGCGGCGCGGCACCGCCGATTCCCGGATCAACTTCATCCATCCCAAGGATGCCGGCGGCGTGCTGATCGAGCTCGTCGAGCCCGCCGCAGACCCCCACTAGTCACGACCACTTGCGCGTCGGCCCCCGGCTGGCGCGCTTGCCCCAGCACGCCGTGTGCCAGTGCCGCCGGTCGGCGATGGCGTCCTCCCCCAGGTCCGCGGGCCACACGACCACGTGCGCGACACCCGGCCGGATCTCCTGATCACAGCCTGGGCACCGGTAGACCTTGGCGGCCCGGGCCGCCGCAACCTGACGCACCGCGTAGTCGTGACCGTCGGCGCCGACCTCGATGCGTTGTTGGGCCAGGGGCATCCCCAGCGGGCGGTGCGGGCCCTGCCGCTTGGCCGAGCGCCGATTCCGCGCCATCAGAACAGCCGGTACTCGTCGCTGTCCATGCCGCGCATCTGGTCGTAATCCAAAGTGACACAGCGGATCCCGCGATCCTCGGCCAGCGTGCGCGCCTGCGGCTTGATCTGCTGGGCGGCGAACACACCGCTGACGGGAGCGATCAGCGAATCCCGGTTCAGCAGGTCCAGATAGCGGGTCAGCTGCTCGACGCCGTCGATCTCGCCGCGGCGCTTGATCTCCACCGCCACGGACTTGCCCTCCTCGTCGCGGCACAGCAGGTCCACCGGACCGATTGCGGTCGGGTACTCGCGGCGCACCAGCGTGTATCCGACGCCGAGCAGGTCGACGTGCTCGGCCAGCAGGACCTGCAGGTGCGCCTCGACGCCGTCCTTGACCAACCCGGGGTCCACCCCGAGTTCGTGCTCGGTGTCGTGCTCGACATCCTCGATGGTGATCCGCAGCTGTTCGCCCGCCTTGTTCTCCACCACCCACACTGGCAGTTCGCCCTCGGCGTTCTCGGTGATCCAGCACGGCGGGCTCATCCAGTTCAGCGGCTTGTAGGCGCGGTCGTCGGCGTGCACGCTCACCGAGCCGTCGGCCTTGATCAGCAGCAGCCGACGCGCCGAGGGCAGATGGGCGGTCAGCCGGCCGACATAGTCCACGGTGCACTGGGCGATCACGAGACGCACCCGACCAACCTTAGGGGTTGGCCGCCCCGGCGCCGCGGCACCAGCGCAGCGCGTCACATCGTCGGTGTATCCACCCCGTCGGACTAGGCTCAAAAATTGATGAAAGCCAACGCGACGCTGGCGCAGCGCCTGGGCCGCTTCCTCGAGCGCCTGACGCAGACCAGCGGCCGGTTACCGGAGACCTCCTCCTACGGCTCCTGGCTGCTCGGCCACGTCGCCGAGGGACCGCGCCGCCGCCGCATCCGGATCCAGCTGATCCTCACGGTGTTCATCCTGGTCACCAACCTGGTGGGGATGGGCGTCTCGATCCTGCTGGTCACCGTCGCGTTCCCGGATCCCAGCGTGTTCGACGACGCACCCGCCTGGCTCACCTACGGGGTGGCGCCGGCGTATCTGACGCTGGCGCTGGGTGTGGGCACCATCTGGATCACCCGCGCGACGGTCAACGCGCTGCGCTGGGCCGTCGAGGACAGCCCCCCGACCGCCGACAACATGCGGCAAGCCTTCCTGGCGCCATGGCGGGTGGCCACCGCACATCTGGCGCTCTGGGGAACGGGCACGGTCATCTTCGCGGTCCTCTACGGGATCTACGACACCCTGTTCATCCCGCGGTTCCTCATCGCCGTCGGCATCTGCGGCGTCATGGTCGCCACCTTCGCCTACCTGTTCACCGAGTTCGCGCTGCGCCCGGTGGCCGCCCGAGCGCTCGAGGCCGGCGATCCGCCCAAGCGCCTTGCCCCGGGCATCATGGGCCGGATCATGACCGTGTGGACGGTGGGGGCCGGCATCCCGGTGATCGGCATCGGCCTCATCGCGCTGTTCGTCCTGCTGCTGCGCAACCTCACCCAGACCCAGTTCGCGGTCGCGGTGCTGATCTCGGCCGCGGCAACGGTGATCTTCGGCTTCGTCCTGATGTGGGTGGCGGCCTGGATCACCGCGACCCCGGTGCGGGTGGTGCGCGCCGCGCTCAAGCGCGTCGAGGAGGGCAAGCTGGACACCAACCTCGTCGTGTTCGACGGCACCGAACTGGGCCAGCTGCAGCGCGGCTTCAACTCGATGGTCGCCGGACTACGCGAACGGGAGCGGGTCCGCGACCTGTTCGGCCGTCACGTCGGCCGCGAGGTCGCCGCCGCGGCCGAGGCCCGCCAGGTCGACCTCGGCGGCGAGGAGCGCCACGCCGCAGTGCTGTTCGTCGACATCGTCGGTTCCACGACGCTGGTCACCTCACGGGCGGCCACCGAGGTCGTGGCCCTGCTCAACCGGTTCTTCACCGTCGTCGTCGACGAGGTCAACGAACACGACGGGCTGCTCAACAAATTCGAGGGCGACGGCTGCCTGGCGGTGTTCGGCGCCCCCAACGACCTCGACAGCCCCGAGGACGCCGCGCTGGCCACCGCGCGCGGTATCGCCGCGCGGCTGCGGGTGGAGGTCCCCGGGATCGAGGCCGGCATCGGCGTCGCGGCCGGCACCGTGGTCGCGGGCAACGTCGGCGCGCACGACCGCTTCGAGTACACCGTCATCGGGGCACCGGTCAACGAGGCCGCCCGGCTGTGCGAGCTGGCGAAGAACTCGCCGGGGTGCCTGCTGGCGTCCTCGGACACCGTGCGCGGCGCCACCGAAAGCGAAAGAGCGCTCTGGACTTTCGGCGACACCGTGACGCTGCGCGGCTACGAGGTCCCGACCCTGCTGGCGATGCCGCGCTAGCGTGCGCCGGCGGCGTCGAGGGCCTGGGCGACCGTCGGGAAGATGACCGCGCTGGCGGTGGCGCTCCCGGCCGGCATCACCCGGCGGTCGGGGTCCACCAGATAGCCTTCCTTGCCCCGTCGGTTCAGCGACTGGCGCATCCCGGCCAGCATCCGCCGGGCCACATCGTTGATGTCGTCGACCCGGGACAGCTCGAGGATCGCGACGTCCACCTCGTCGCTGTCGTGTTCGACGATGCGCAGCGCCCGTTCGGCGCCGGCGAACAACAGGTCGCCGTGCAATTCGTAGACCCGCACGCCGGCGGCGATGTCGTGGGTGGCGCGGATGGTCGAGCGGGATTCCCGGGTCACCGACATCACGTGCAGGCCCAGTTGGGCCGACAGGCTCTGGCAGGCCCGGAGCCCGCGCACGCTGTTGCCGTTCTTATCCAGCGGCGGTGCGTAGACACCGATCCCGAGCTGGCTGGGCAGCACGGCGATGATGCCGCCGCCGACCCCGCTCTTCGCCGGCATGCCGACGGTCGTCGCCCACATCCCGGTGGCGTCATACATGCCGCAGGTCATCATCACGCTCAGCGTGCGCTGCACCACCGCGTCCGAGGTGATGCGGATGCCGCTGCCCGGATTGACGCCGCCGCGCGCCAGCGTCGAGGCCATGCACGCCAGGTCCGAGCTGGTGACCTTGATGGCGCACTGCCGGAAGTACACGTCGAGGACCTCGTCGGGGTCGCCGTCGAGCACCCCGAAGCTCTGCAACATGTAGGCGATGGCCCGGTTGCGGCTGCCGGTGGCCTTCTCCGAGTTGTAGACGTCCTCGTCGACGTCGAGGCGCCGGCCCGCGCAGGCCGAGTAGAAGTCCAGCAGCCGCTCGAAACGCTGCTGCGCATCGGCTCCCGGGATCAACGAGACCGCCGCGATGGCCCCGGCGTTGATCATCGCGTTCTTGGGCGTCTTGGTCTGGTCGTCGACGCTGATCTCGTTGAACGGCTCGCCGGAGGGTTCGACACCGATCTTCGCATCGACCGCGTCGGTGCCCACCTGGTCGATCGCGAGCGCGTAGGTGAACGGCTTCGAGATCGACTGGATGGTGAATTCGGTTGCGCTGTCGCCCGATTCGTAGACATAGCCGTCGGACAGTTCGAGGGACAATCCGAACGACGACGGGTCGACGGAGGCAAGTTCGGGGATGTAGTCGGCCACCGCCCCGTCGGTGATGTCGGCATGCTCGGCGAGGATGTCGTCGAGGTACTTCTGCACCAACACCGCCACGGTCGCGAGTGTACTCACCGGCAACCGCCATGTCGGATTTCCGCTAGTCATGTCGGCGGGCGCGTGTAATCGTGGAAGGGTGCACGACGACTTCGACCGCTGCTACCGCGCCGTCCAATCCAGGGACGCGCGGTTCGACGGCTGGTTCGTCATCGCCGTGCTCAGCACCGGGATCTACTGCCGACCCAGCTGCCCCGCCCGCACCCCGCTGGCCCGCAACGTGCGCTTCTACCCCACCGCGGCGGCCGCGCAGCGGGCGGGCTTCCGGTCCTGCAAGCGGTGCCGGCCCGACGCGTCGCCGGGTTCGCCGGAGTGGAATGTCCGCGGCGACGTCGTCGCCCGGGCCATGCGGCTGATCGCCGACGGCACCGTCGACCGCGCGGGCGTGACGGGGTTGGCCGTTCGCCTCGGCTACACCACCCGCCAACTCGAGCGCCTGCTGCAGGCCGAGGTGGGCGCAGGACCGCTGGCGTTGGCCCGCGCCCAGCGGGCCCAGACGGCGCGGGTGCTCATCGAGACCACCGCGCTGCCGTTCGGCGATGTCGCGTTCGCCGCGGGCTTCTCCAGCATCCGGCAGTTCAACGACACCGTGCGCGAGATCTTCGACGTCACCCCGAGCGAACTGCGCCGACGCAACGCCCTGCGCCCCGCCGGACAGGGCACCACGACCGGGCCGTTGACGTTGCGCCTGGCCGTGCGCCAGCCGTTCGGCTTCGAGGGGCTGTTCGGTCACCTGGCCGCCACGGCGGTGCCCGGCTGCGAGGAGATCCGCGACGGCGCGTTCCGTCGTACGCTGCGGCTGCCGTCGGGCACGGGCATCGTCAGCCTACTGCCCACCCCCGATCACGTGCGCTGCACACTCGAGTTGGACGATTTCCGGGATCTCCCGGTGGCCATCGCGCGGTGCCGCAGATTGCTCGACCTCGATGCCGACCCCGAGGCCGTGGACAACGTGCTGCGCGACGACGAGGCCCTGCGGCCGCTGGTGCTCAAGGCGCCCGGTCAACGCGTCCCCCGTGCCGCGGACGAACACGAGATGGCGATCCGGGCCGTACTGGGCCAACAGATCTCCACGAAGCGCGCGGGCAACCTCGCCGGCCGCCTTGCCGCCGATTACGGGCAACCCGTGTCGGACGTTTCCGGCGGGCTCACCCATGTCTTCCCGGCCGTCTCCGATCTGCTCGAGATCGATCCGCAACGGCTTGCCATGCCGCACGCACGCAAACGTGCGGTGCAGGGGCTGGTCGCCGCGATCGCCGCCGGCGATTTGGTGCTCGATGCCGGGGCCGACTGGAACACCGCGCGGACGCAGCTGCTCCAGCTTCCCGGAGTCGGACCGTGGACCGCGGAGATCATCGCGATGCGCGGCCTGGGCGACCCGGATGCCTTCCCGGCCACCGACCTTGGCACCCGTGTCGCCGCGGGCAGACTGGGATTACCCGATGAAGCGCGTGGGCTGACCGAGCACAGCAACCGGTGGCGCCCCTGGCGGTCCTACGCCACCCAGTATCTGTGGACCGCCCTCGAACATCCTGTGAACCACTGGCCACCGAAGGAAGCAGCATGACTCAGTACCGCATCATCGACAGCCCCATCGGACCGCTCACGTTGGCCGGCGTCGGCCCGGTGTTGACGCATCTGCGGATGGTCGACCAGACCTACGAGCCCGATCGCGCCGATTGGGAACTCAACGATCGAGCTTTCCCGGCGGCGGTCGAACAATTGGCGGCGTATTTCGCCGGCGAATTACGCGCCTTCGATCTGCGCCTGGAAATGGCGGGCACGGAATTCCAACGACGGGTGTGGGCGGCATTGCGCGCGATTCCCTATGGCGAAACTCGGTCTTATGGGGAAATTGCGAAAGCAATCGGTTCGCCGACGGCGTTTCGGGCCGTGGGATTGGCGAATGGACGCAATCCCATTGCGGTCATCGTGCCCTGCCACCGCGTGATCGGCGCCAACGGCAGCCTGACGGGATTCGGCGGTGGGATGGAACGTAAATCCACGCTGCTGGAATTGGAGAAGAATACGGCGAACTTGACGCTGTTCGACTGAAAGTCCCTACAAATAGAAACGCCCCCCACGGTTGGTGGGGGGTGTTTCTATTGTGTGTGTTCGGCGGTGTCCTACTTTTCCACCCGTGTTGGGTAGTATCATCGGCGCTGGCAGGCTTAGCTTCCGGGTTCGGGATGGGTCCGGGCGTTTCCCTGTCGCTATTTCCGCCGTAACTCTATTTTCTTGTATCGGTGCCGGCCCGAGGTGTTGGGGGTCGCCCCGGTGGGGGGCGGGGTCCCGTGGTTCCCCGGGGGCACCATGGTTCACCAAGAAAGGTGTTTTTGGTGGTGGGATGCAATGTTTGTTGCATTCGTGGGTTGTGGTTGCGAAACGCGTTGTGGTGTTTACCGAACAGTTTTTGTTCCCACCACGAGGGGTGGGGTTGTTGGTAAGTTTTCGGCCGGTTAGTGCCAGTTCCCTGCACACATTGCTGTGCTTCTAGGTCTGGTCTATCAATCCCGTGGTCTGCGGGGGGCCTTATCCCTCCTAGAGGGTGAGAAACCTGGTCTTGGAAGGGGTTTCCCGCTTAGATGCTTTCAGCGGTTATCCTGTCCGAACGTGGCTATCCAGCCGTGCCCCTGGTGGGACAACTGGTGCACCAGAGGTTCGTCCGTCCCGGTCCTCTCGTACTAGGGACAGATTTCCTCAAGTTTCTGACGCGCGCGGCGGATAGAGACCGAACTGTCTCACGACGTTCTAAACCCAGCTCGCGTGCCGCTTTAATGGGCGAACAGCCCAACCCTTGGGACCTGCTCCAGCCCCAGGATGCGACGAGCCGACATCGAGGTGCCAAACCATCCCGTCGATATGGACTCTTGGGGAAGATCAGCCTGTTATCCCCGGGGTACCTTTTATCCGTTGAGCGACACCCCTTCCACTCGGGGGTGCCGGATCACTAGTCCCGACTTTCGTCCCTGCTTGACATGTACGTCTCACAGTCAAGCTCCCTTGTGCACTTGCACTCAACACCTGATTGCCATCCAGGTTGAGGGAACCTTTGGGCGCCTCCGTTACATTTTAGGAGGCAACCGCCCCAGTTAAACTACCCACCAGGCACTGTCCCTGAACCGGATATACGGTTCGAGGTTAGAGGTCCAATACGACCAGAGTGGTATTTCAACAACGACTCCACAATAACTGGCGTTACTGCTTCACAGTCTCCCACCTATCCTACACAAACCGAATCGAACATCAATACCAAGCTATAGTGAAGGTCCCGGGGTCTTTTCGTCCTGCCGCGCGTAACGAGCATCTTTACTCGTAGTGCAATTTCGCCGAGTCTATGGTTGAGACAGTTGAGAAGTCGTTACGCCATTCGTGCAGGTCGGAACTTACCCGACAAGGAATTTCGCTACCTTAGGATGGTTATAGTTACCACCGCCGTTTACTGGGGCTTAAATTCTCCGCTTCACCCCCGAAAGGGTTAACAGGTCCTCTTAACCTTCCAGCACCGGGCAGGCGTCAGTCCGTATACATCGTCTTGCGACTTCGCACGGACCTGTGTTTTTAGTAAACAGTCGCTTCTCACTGGTTTGTGCCACCCACTCACGCTCACCACCGCGAAGATGGATCACGCCATGTGGGTCCCCCTTCTCCCGAAGTTACGGGGGTATTTTGCCGAGTTCCTTAACCATAGTTCACTCGTACGCCTTAGTATTCTCTACCTGACCACCTGTGTTGGTTTGGGGTACGGGCCGTGTACGGACTCGCTAGAGGCTTTTCTCGACAGCATAGGATCACCGAATTCGCCTCAATCGGCTATGCATCACCTCTCAGACATATGAGTGACGGATTTGCCTATCACTCGTCCTACAGGCTTGCCCCAGTATTACCACTGACTGGTACGGCTACCTTCCTGCGTCACCCCATCGCTTGACTACTACCACCGAAGGTCCCGCGCAGCCGGCAACAGTCCTTTCCCGAAGGATCAGATCTGCCACCTTTTGGGCGGTTAGTACCGGTGATTCATCAGGGACGCTCATACACGGGTACGGGAATATCAACCCGTTGTCCATCGACTACGCCTGTCGGCCTCGCCTTAGGTCCCGACTCACCCTGGGCGGACTGGCCTGGCCCAGGAACCCTTGGTCTTTCGGCGGGCAAGGTTCTCACTTGCCTTATCGCTACTCATGCCTGCATTCTCACTCCCACACCCTCCACAACACGGTCACCCGGCTGCTTCACTGGATGCAGGACGCTCCCCTACCCATCGAACAAGTTCGATGCCGCGGCTTCGGCGGTGTGCTTGAGCCCCGCTACATTATCGGCGCACAATCACTTGACCAGTGAGCTATTACGCACTCTTTCAAGGGTGGCTGCTTCTAAGCCAACCTCCTGGTTGTCTTCGCGACTGCACATCCTTTTCCACTTAGCACACGCTTAGGGGCCTTAGCCGGCGATCTGGGCTGTTTCCCTCTCGACGCACGGAGCTTATCCCCCGCCGTCTCACTGCCACACTTCAACTTGTCGGCATTCGGAGTTTGGCTGACGTCAGTAACCTAGTAGGGCCCATCGGCCATCCAGTAGCTCTACCTCCAACAAGAAACATGTAACGCTGCACCTAAATGCATTTCGGGGAGAACCAGCTATCACGGAGTTTGATTGGCCTTTCACCCCTACCCACAACTCATCCCCTCAGTCTTCAACCTAAGTGGGTTCGGGCCTCCACAACATCTTACTGCTGCTTCACCCTGGCCATGGGTAGATCACTCCGCTTCGGGTCCAGAACACGCCACTACACCCCTCACGGGGATACGCCCTATTCAGACTCGCTTTCGCTACGGCTACCCCACCCGGGTTAACCTCGCGACATGTCCCTGACTCGCAGGCTCATTCTTCAAAAGGCACGCCATCACCCCACGTAAAACGAGGGCTCTGACGGATTGTAAGCGCACGGTTTCAGGTACTATTTCACTCCCCTCCCGGGGTACTTTTCACCATTCCCTCACGGTACTAATCCGCTATCGGTCACTGAGAAGTATTCAGGCTTACCGGGTGGTCCCGGCAGATTCACAGCAGATTCCACGGGCCCGCTGCTACTCGGGGAACATTCCACAACAGAGTGCATGTTTTCGCCTACAGGACTCTCACCCTCTACGGCAGGCCATCCCAGACCACTTCGACTAACACACACTTTTCTGACTGTCGCCCAGGCCGGCGGACCTGAGAAGAAACGCCCCACAACACCGCACACACAACCCCCGCCGGGTATCACATGCACACGGTTTAGCCTCCTCCGCTTTCGCTCGCCACTACTCACGGAATCACAATTGTTTTCTCTTCCTACGGGTACTGAGATGTTTCACTTCCCCGCGTTCCCCCCCGCCACCTATGAATTCAGTGACGGGTGACACGACATCACTCGTGCCGGGTTTCCCCATTCGGACATCCTCGGATCCACGCTCGGTTGACAGCTCCCCGAGGCTTATCGCAGCCTCCTACGTCCTTCATCGGCTCCCAGTGCCAAGGCATCCACCATGCGCCCTTAAACACTTACAAACACAAAAACCAAAAGAAAAATCAGAAATTACACCACAACAAACCACACACCCAACCCCCACCCCAAAGAGTGAGAACCGTTGTGCGGCCTGATGCTCGCAACCACTATCCACAAATCAAACACCACACCCCACCACCAAGATGGAGCGACAACACGCCTCCCACCCCACACAGGGGCCAGAGAAAAACGGGCCTGTTGCCTCAGGACCCAACAGTGTGTCTGGCAGCATCACGAACAACAACCCCAAAAGGTTGCTTCCCGGTCCATGACTGCATTGTTTGTTGTTGCACCAGACCCCCACCCACTACAGGCAAGAGGCCATCCAACGAATCGCTCAGGTCACCGAACCCCCACACGATGTGGGCGGGCCCGAGTCTCGTGGTGCTCCTTAGAAAGGAGGTGATCCAGCCGCACCTTCCGGTACGGCTACCTTGTTACGACTTCGTCCCAATCGCCGATCCCACCTTCGACAGCTCCCTCCCTTACGGGTTAGGCCACTGGCTTCGGGTGTTACCGACTTTCATGACGTGACGGGCGGTGTGTACAAGGCCCGGGAACGTATTCACCGCAGCGTTGCTGATCTGCGATTACTAGCGACTCCGACTTCACGGGGTCGAGTTGCAGACCCCGATCCGAACTGAGACCGGCTTTGAAAGGATTCGCTCCACCTCACGGCATCGCAGCCCTTTGTACCGGCCATTGTAGCATGTGTGAAGCCCTGGACATAAGGGGCATGATGACTTGACGTCATCCCCACCTTCCTCCGAGTTGACCCCGGCAGTCTCTCACGAGTCCCCACCATAACGTGCTGGCAACATGAGACAAGGGTTGCGCTCGTTGCGGGACTTAACCCAACATCTCACGACACGAGCTGACGACAGCCATGCACCACCTGCACACAGGCCACAAGGGAACCGACATCTCTGCCGGCGTCCTGTGCATGTCAAACCCAGGTAAGGTTCTTCGCGTTGCATCGAATTAATCCACATGCTCCGCCGCTTGTGCGGGCCCCCGTCAATTCCTTTGAGTTTTAGCCTTGCGGCCGTACTCCCCAGGCGGGGTACTTAATGCGTTAGCTACGGCACGGATCCCAAGGAAGGAAACCCACACCTAGTACCCACCGTTTACGGCGTGGACTACCAGGGTATCTAATCCTGTTCGCTCCCCACGCTTTCGCTCCTCAGCGTCAGTTACTGCCCAGAGACCCGCCTTCGCCACCGGTGTTCCTCCTGATATCTGCGCATTCCACCGCTACACCAGGAATTCCAGTCTCCCCTGCAGTACTCTAGTCTGCCCGTATCGCCCGCACGCCCACAATTGAGTTGTGAGTTTTCACGGACAACGCGACAAACCACCTACGAGCTCTTTACGCCCAGTAATTCCGGACAACGCTCGCACCCTACGTATTACCGCGGCTGCTGGCACGTAGTTGGCCGGTGCTTCTTCTGTCACTACCGTCACTTGCGCTTCGTCGTGACTGAAAGAGGTTTACAACCCGAAGGCCGTCATCCCCCACGCGGCGTCGCTGCATCAGGCTTGCGCCCATTGTGCAATATTCCCCACTGCTGCCTCCCGTAGGAGTCTGGGCCGTATCTCAGTCCCAGTGTGGCCGGTCACCCTCTCAGGCCGGCTACCCGTCGTCGCCTTGGTAGGCCATTACCCCACCAACAAGCTGATAGGCCGCGGGCCCATCCCACACCGCAAAAGCTTTCCACCACAACCCATGAAGGCCATGATCATATTCGGTATTAGACCCAGTTTCCCAGGCTTATCCCAAAGTGCAGGGCAGATCACCCACGTGTTACTCACCCGTTCGCCACTCGAGTACCCCGAAGGGCCTTTCCGTTCGACTTGCATGTGTTAAGCACGCCGCCAGCGTTCGTCCTGAGCCAGGATCAAACTCTCCAAACAAAAACCCCCAGACCAAACTGGGCAGAATTCAATCAGAAAAATCCGATCACAAACAAAAGACACCAAAAACTGGCATCCAAAAAAACCACGCCCTAAACGGGAAAAAGAACGCGGCAAAAAAACAACAAACAAAAACCACCAAACACACTATTGAGTTCTCAAACAACAGACTTTGCTTTTTGTTTCCCCTGTTTGGGGCAACCCTGCCAGCTTAGACCGATCTGGACTGGGAAGTCAAGTCGCGGTGTGCGGTCCTCGTTGTGACGGTCGCCTCACGCGGTGCTTGCTTCTAAGAACTTACCCTCTCGATCTCCGCTCCCAAAATCAGGAGGTTCTCGACGAACAGCGGATAGCCCCGATCGATGTGAAAAACGTCGTGGACCTCGGTGTCTCCGTCGGCGACGAGGCCGGCCAACACCAGGCCGGCACCGGCCCGGATGTCCGAGGACCACACCGGCGCACTCGACAACTGCGGGATTCCGCGCACCACCGCGTGATGACCATCGGTGCGGGCATCGGCCCCCAACCGGATCATCTCCTCGACGAATCGGAACCTGGCCTCGAAGACGTTCTCGGTGATCATCGACGTGCCGTCGGCGATCGACGCCAGGGCGATGGCCATCGGCTGCAGGTCGGTCGGGAAACCCGGGAACGGCAGGGTGGCGATGTTGACGGCCTTGGGCCGGTCGTACTGGACCACCCGGAACCCGTCGTCGCTCTCGGTCACGGTGGCCCCGACGTCGTGCAGCTTGTGCAGCACCAATTGCAGGTGGGCTGGGTTCACCCCGGTGATCGTGACGTCCCCGCGGGTCATCGCCGCCCCGATCCCCCACGTCGCCGCGACGATTCGGTCGCCGATCACGCGATGCTCGGTGGGGTGCAGCTTGTCGACGCCGGTGATCGTCAGAGTCGACGAGCCGGCTCCGGAGACCTGGGCCCCCATCTGGTTGAGCATGTCGCACAGGTCGACGACGTCGGGTTCGCGCGCGGCGTTGTGGATCGTGGTGACGCCCCCGGCCAGGACTGCGGCCATCAGGATGTTCTCGGTCGCGCCGACTGACGGGAACTCGAGCTGGATCTCCGCGCCGTGCAGCGAGTCCGCCTCGGCGACCACGCAACCGTGCTCGATGTTGCAGTCCGCGCCGAGTTGCCGCAGACCGGATTGATGCATGTCCAGCGGCCGGGAACCGATGGCGTCCCCGCCGGGCAGTGCAACCTTGGCCCGCTTGCAGCGCCCGACCAGCGGGCCCAACACACAGACCGAGGCCCGGAACTGCCGGACCGCGGCGAAGTCGGCGTCGTACTTGGGTTCGTCGGGCGAGGTGATCCGCACGACGTCGCCCTCGAGTTCGACGGTGGCACCCAGACCGCGCAGCACCTCCGCCATCAACGGCACATCGAGAATGTCCGGACAGTTGGTGATCGTGGTTGTGCCCTCGGCCAGCAAGCTCGCGGCCATCAACTTGAGCACGCTGTTCTTTGCTCCCCCGACAGCAACTTCGCCAGACAACCGGCTGCCTCCGGTCACTACGAATCGCTCACTCACGCGGTAAGTGTAAGCAGGCCGCCCTTGGGTGTCAGTCAGCTCGGTCACTGTCACGGGTACGGTTTGGCTATGGCAGTCCACCTGACCCGTATTTACACCCGTACCGGGGACGACGGCACCACCGGACTCAGCGATTTCTCCCGCGTCTCCAAGACCGACGCGCGGCTGGTGGCCTACGCCGACTGTGACGAGACCAACGCCGCCATCGGCGTCGCCCTGGCGCTCGGATCGCCCGACCAGCAAATCGCCTCGGTGTTGCGGCAGATCCAGAACGATCTCTTCGACGCCGGTGCGGACCTGTCGACTCCGGTGGTGGAGAACCCGGAGTACCCGCCGCTGCGCATCGCGCAGAGCTACATCGATCGGCTCGAAAAGTGGTGCGATGAGTTCAACGAGTCGTTGGCGCCGCTGAACTCCTTCATCCTGCCCGGCGGCACGGCGCTGTCGGCGCTGCTGCACGTGGCGCGCACCGTGGCCCGGCGCGCCGAGCGGTCCGCCTGGAGCGCGATCGACGCGGAGCCGGATTCGGTCAGTGTGCTGCCGGCCAAATACCTGAACCGGTTGTCGGACCTGCTGTTCATCCTGTCGCGGCTGGCGAATCCCGACGGCGACGTGCTGTGGGTGCCGGGCGGCCCGGAGGCCAACAGGGACACGGCCACCGAGGACTGAACCGCTACGTCGTGCGCCGCCGTGCGCGCGGGTTCGGCCGGGACTCCAGCCAGGACAGGAAGGCGGTCAACGCCCCGCGGTCCAGGGCGATCTCGTACCCGTTGCGCCGCTCGGGGCGTTCGGCGCCGGTGTCACGCAGTTCGAGGACCACGATCTGATCGGTCATGATGTCGAACTCGTCGCCGCGGGGCGCCCGACGGGAAATGATGTCGATGTCGCGCCGGCTCAACCGGCGATCCGGCCACCAGCGCACACTCGACAAGCGATAGAAGACGGCTTCGCCGCCGCGATAGCGGATCACCCCGTGGCGCCAGCCGTGGCCGGCGACCGCGGGGGTGTCGCGCAGAATTGCGGCGGTCCCGCCCTGACGCAGCTTCCACAGCCGATACGTCAGGGCGAGGACCGACAGCAAGAGCACGGCCACCAGCACGACCATCAGGATCATGGGCGTGCTCATGGCAGCGCGTACCTAGGCGAGTTGGCCGACTGCGCGCAGTCTGGCCCGGCCCCGGGCGGCCGTCGCGGCATCATCGGATTCCGCGTCGGCCTTGGCCGCGTCGACGTCGATCTCGGATTCGAACTCGGCCGCCTCGGCCAGGATGATCACGCCTTCTTCGGTGACCGACAGGAATCCGCCGTCCACCGCGATCCGCAGATCATCCTCGCCCTCCCGCTCGACGCGCACCATGGCGTCGTCGACCAGCTGGGCGACCAGCGGGATATGCCGCGGCAAGATGCCGATCTCGCCGGCGGTGGTCCGGGTGAAGACGAACGTGGCCTTACCCGACCAGATTTTGCGCTCGACGGCGACGATATCGACGTCCAGTTCAGCCACCACACACCACCTTTCGAGCCTTCAACAACCCGATCACAGCTTGGCGCCGAGGCTCTCGGCCTTCTTGGCGAGGTCGTCGAGTCCACCGATCAGGAAGAACGCCTGCTCGGGCAGGTGGTCGAAGTCGCCCTTGGTCAGCTTGTCGAAGGCCTCGATGGTCTCCTTCAGCGGCACCGTCGAACCCGGCTGGCCGGTGAACTGCTCGGCGGCCATCATGTTCTGGCTCAGGAAGCGCTCGATCCGGCGGGCCCGGTTGACCAGCTGCTTGTCTTCTTCGGACAGCTCGTCGATACCGAGAATCGCGATGATGTCCTGAAGGTCCTTGTAGCGCTGCAGGATCCGGATGACTTCCTGGGCCACCCGGTAGTGCTCGTCGCCGACGACGCCCGGGTCCAGGATGGTCGAGCTCGACGCCAGCGGGTCCACCGCCGGGAAGATGCCCTTCGAGAACACCGCACGAGAAAGCTCGGTGGTGGCGTCGAGGTGCGCGAACGTGGTCGCCGGCGCCGGGTCGGTGTAGTCGTCGGCGGGCACGTACACGGCCTGCATCGAGGTGATGGAGCGGCCACGGGTCGAGGTGATGCGCTCCTGCAGCTCGCCCATCTCGTCGGCCAGCGTCGGCTGGTAACCCACGGCCGAAGGCATACGACCCAGCAGGGTCGAAACCTCGGAACCGGCCTGGGTGAACCGGAAGATGTTGTCGATGAACAGCAGCACGTCCTGGCCCTGCTCGTCGCGGAAGAACTCCGCCATGGTCAGCGCGGACAGCGCGACGCGCATACGGGTGCCCGGCGGCTCGTCCATCTGACCGAACACCAGGGCGGTGTCTTTGAGGACGTTGGCGTCGGCGAGCTCGACCCACAGGTCGTTGCCCTCACGGGTGCGCTCACCCACGCCGGCGAACACCGAGGTACCACCGAAGTTGCGGGCGATACGGTTGATCATCTCCTGGATGAGCACCGTCTTGCCCACGCCGGCACCACCGAACAGGGCGATCTTTCCACCACGCACGTACGGGGTCAGCAGGTCGACGACCTTCAGACCGGTCTCGAGCATCTCGGTGCGGGGCTCCAGGTCGGAGAACTCCGGCGGCTTGCGGTGGATCGACCAGTGGTCGAAGTCCTTGCCGTAGCCCGGCTCGTCGAGGCAGTCGCCCAGCGCGTTGAACACGTGCCCCTTGACGCCGTCGCCGACGGGCACCGAGATGGAGCGACCGGTGTCGCTGACCTCGACGCCGCGCACCAGGCCGTCGGTGGGCTGCATGGAGATGGCGCGCACCAGGTTGTCGCCGAGGTGCTGGGCGACCTCGAGCGTCAGCGTCTTGGCCAGATCCTTGTAGGTGATCTCGGCGTGCAGCGCGTTGAACAGCTCGGGTACCGAGCCGCGGGGGAACTCGACGTCCACGACCGGGCCGGTAATGCGAACCACGCGCCCGGTGGTGTCCTTCTTAGCTTCTGCGGGGGCAGTCATATCTCTTCGCTTTCCTACGGTGTGGGTCTATTGGGCGTCGGCCAACGCGTTGGCGCCGCCGACGATCTCGCTGATTTCCTGGGTGATCTGGGCCTGCCGCTCGCGGTTGGCTTGCAGCGTGAGGTCCTTGATGAGCTCGTCGGCGTTGTCGCTGGCGGACTTCATCGCTCGGCGCCGCGCCGCGGACTCGGAGGCGGCGGCCTCGAGCATCGCCGCGTAGACCCGGGTCGCGACGTAGCGCGGCAGCAGCTCGCCGAAGAGTTCCTCGGCGTTCGGTTCGAAGGAGAACAGCGTGTGCGGTCCCTCTTCTGCCTCGCCCACGTACTCGACCACCATCGGCGCGATCCGACGCGCTTCCGCGGTCTGCGAGAGCATCGACCTGAATTCGGTGAACACGATGTGCAACTCGTCGACGCCGAGGATGCCGTCCGCACCGGCGTCGTCGCCCTCGTCGTCCTGGCCGGACATGAACGCCGCCACCAGGGTGTCGGCGATCTCCTTGGCGTCCTCGTAGGTGGGCCGCTCCGAGGAGCCGGTCCAGGACTGGGTCACCTCGCGGTTGCGGAAGCTGTAGTAGCCCAACGCCTTACGGCCGACCACGTACAGCACCGGCTCCTTGCCCTCGTCCCGCAGGAGCGCCAGCAGTTCCTCGGCGCGCCGCAGCACGTTCGCGTTGTAGGCACCGCACAGCCCGCGGTCCGAGGACACCACCAGCACGGCCGCGCGCCGGGGGTTCTCGCGTTCCACGAGCAGGGGATGATCCAACGCGCTGGCCCCCGCCAGGTCGGTCAGCATGGTGGTGATCTCCGCGGCGTAGGGCCGGGCCGCCTCGACCCGGGCCTGCGCCTTGGCGATCCGCGACGTCGCGATCAGCTCCTGGGCCTTGGTGATCTTCTTGATCGACCCGGCGGAGCGAATGCGGCCGCGCAATTCGCGCAGTGTGGCTGCCATCTGTCTTCCAGATCCCTACTTCTTGGGCGGTGCCGGCTTGCGGACCTTGACCGATTCCTTTTCGACGTCCTCGTCCGACATGGCGTCGACGCGCTCGTCGACGACCACGGAGCTGCCGTCGGTGGCCTGGAAGCCCTTCTTGAAGTCGTTGATGACCTCGACGAGCTTGTCCTCGGTCTCCTCCGAGAGCTTCAGGCTCTCGCGGATCTCGGTGAGGATGCCGTCATGGCTGGCCTTGACGTGCTCGATGAACTCGGCCTCGAAGCGCTGCACGTCCTCGACCGGCACCGAGTCCAGGTGACCCTTGGTGCCGAGGAAGATCGCGACGACCTGGTCCTCGACGGACATCGGCGCGTACTGCGGCTGCTTGAGCAGTTCCACCAGGCGCGCACCGCGCTCGAGCTGCGCCTTGGAGGCGGCGTCGAGGTCGGAGGCGAAGGCGGCGAACGCTTCCAGCTCGCGGTACTGCGACAGATCCAGACGCAGCGAGCCGGCCACCTCCTTCATCGCCTTGATCTGCGCGGCGCCACCGACGCGGGACACCGACACACCGACGTTGATGGCGGGACGCACACCCTGGTTGAACAGGTCGGACTCCAGGAAGCACTGCCCGTCGGTGATCGAGATGACGTTGGTCGGGATGAACGCCGAGATGTCGTTGGCCTTGGTCTCGATGATCGGCAGACCCGTCATCGAGCCGCCGCCGAGCTCATCGGACAGCTTCGCGCAACGCTCCAGCAGGCGCGAGTGCAGGTAGAAGACGTCACCGGGGAAGGCCTCGCGACCCGGCGGGCGACGCAGCAGCAGCGAGATGGCGCGGTAGGCGTCGGCCTGCTTGGACAGGTCGTCGAACACGATCAGCACGTGCTTGCCGTCGTACATCCACTGCTGGCCGATGGTCGAACCGGTGTAGGGCGCGAGCCACTTGAAGCCGGCCGCGTCGGAGGCCGGGGCCGCGACAATGGTGGTGTACTCCATGGCGCCGCCCTCTTCCAGCGCGCGCTTCACGCTGGCGATGGTGGTGCCCTTCTGCCCGACCGCGACGTACACGCAGCGGACCTGCTTCTTGGGATCGCCGGATTCCCAGTTCTCCCGCTGGTTCAGGATGGTGTCGACGCAGACGGCGGTCTTGCCGGTCTTGCGGTCGCCGATGATGAGCTGACGCTGACCGCGACCGATCGGGGTCTGCGAGTCGATGGCCTTGATGCCGGTCTGCAGCGGCTCGCTGACGCCCTGCCGCTGCACCACCGAGGGCGCCTGCAGCTCGAGGGCACGACGGGCGTCGGCCTTGATGTCGCCCTGGCCGTCGATGGGCTCGCCGAGCGGGTTGACCACGCGGCCCAGGAAGGCGTCGCCGACGGGCACCGAGAGCACCTCGCCGGTCCGCTTGACCTGCTGGCCCTGCTCGATCTTCTCGAAGTCACCGAGGATCACGACGCCGACGCTGTGCTCGTCGAGGTTCAGCGCCACGCCGAGCACGCCGCCGGGGAACTCGAGCAGTTCCTGGGTCATGACCGAGGGCAGGCCCTCGACGTGCGCGATACCGTCGCCCGCGTCAATGACGGTGCCGACCTCTTCACGCCCCGTGTCAGCGGAAAACGAGGATACGTAGTCCTCGATGGCACCTTCAATATCAGCAGCGGAGATTGTCAACTCTGCCATGGTCTTTCGTCTTCCTGCCTTTGGTTGTCTACTGCTCGAAGTTCTTGGTTGTCAGTCCGGCAGGCCGGCGCGGGCCGCCGCCAACCGCGATGAAATAGCCCCGTCGATGACCTCGTCGCCGACGGCGACCTGCAGTCCACCCAGCAGAGCCGGGTCGATACTCAGCTGCACGGCCACCGGGTGGCTGTAGATGCGGCCGAGGACCTCGGTGAGGCGGGTGCGCTGCGCATCGCTGAGTTCGGCTGCGGCCGTAACGTGTGCGACGATCTCGCCCCGGCGAGCGACCGCGAGTTCGGCCAAGTCAGCGATCGCTGAATCGGCGCGATCCCCGCGCAGCAGCTCGACAGTCTGGGTCAGCAGGGCCGACGTGGTGGCGTTGGCCGTCCCGACAGCATCGCCGAGGACCTTGCCCAGCAAGGCGACTCGACGGTCGGCCGGCGTCGTCTCGTCCGACAGCAGCGCCGTCAGGCGCGGCTCCTCGTCGAGCACCCGGCCGAACCGGAACAACTGGTCCTCGACCTGTTCGCCCTCACCGGCACGGTCGGCGCCGACCAGCAGGGCCAGCCGCGCGACGTGTTCGATGGCGTCGACCAGGTTGGCCTCCACCGACCACCGCTGCGCGACGGCGGTGTTGACGAGCTCCAGGGTGGGCGCGCCGACCTTGCCGCCGAAAAGCTTGTTGGCCATCTTGGTCCGGGGCTCGGCGTCATCGGCCGGGTCGGCCAGATGCTTGAGGACGATCGACTGGTCGAGCAGCACCTTGGCCACCGAGGCCAGTTCGTCGGCCAGGGTCCGGAGGGCATCGGCGTCGAGGCCCTCGGTCGTCTGCTCGAACTTCTTCACAACCTCGGCCAGCGCCTCACGGCTGGAGGCCCGCAGGTTCAACGAGGCACCGGCGTCGAAGACCGCCGGCGAGGGCGACATGGCGTCGAGCTCGTCGAGGAAGCGGTCGACGGTGGCCGACTGGGCAGCCGGGTCGGCGACGTAGTTGCGAACGATCTCGCCGGCCTTCTCCACCGACTCGGCGCCGAGGTTCTGGCGCAGTTCCCGAATGGTCTGCTGCTGCAACAGATTCACCTGCTGATCGCCGAGCGCGCGGACCCGGTCGGCCTCGGCGGCCGCCTGCTCGCGGAGTTGCTCCGCGATGCGCACCGAGTCGTTGCGGGCTTCCTCGGTGATCCGAGTGGAGTCGGCCTTGGCCTCTTCGAGCGCCTTGGCGTGATCCTGATCAGCGTTGGCGAGCTTCTCCGAGGCCGACTTGCTCTCCTCGAGGGACTCCCGAATGGCTTCCTGCTGGGTCTTCATCATCTTGGCGACGAGTGGAACGACCCACTTGCGCAACGCCCACACGATGATGGCGAAACCGATCAGGTTTCCGATGAAAGTCGACATCAGCGGCTCCCGCCCGAAGCATCGGCCCCGGAGACATCGACCCCGAGGATACGGCTGGCGAGCTTCGTCGAAAGCCCGTCAACCGAAGGCTGCAACTCATTGGAGGTGGCGGCGGCGGTCTGCGACAGCTGATTGCTTGCGCTCTGCAGCTTCTCACTGACCTCGCCGCTGGCCCCCGCACGCGATTCGTCGATGAGCTGGCGGCCCTCGGTCCGCACTTCGTCGCGGATCGCCGAGGCTTCGCCCCGCGCTCCCGCAATCGCCTCGTCGTAATCGGCTCGGGCCGCGGCCATCTGCTCCGCGGCTTTCTTGTTGTCGGCGGCCGTCTTGGCCAGCATGGCCTCCCGTTCGGCGAGCACCTTGCTGATCGGTGGCACCACCCATTTACCGATAACACCGAGCACGATCAGGAAGATGAACAGCACGACGAAGAACGTGCCGTTGGGGAGCAGGAAGTTACTCGTCTCCCCGACGTCTTCCACCGCCAGGACGGTTGCGGTCAAATCACCCATGACGCTGAATTAGCCGACCGGGGTGGCGAACACGAAGAGCGCCATGAACGCCAGGTTGATGAAGTACGCGGCTTCAACCAGACCGACGGTGATGAAGAACGGAGTGAACAGTCGACCCTGAGCTTCCGGCTGACGGGCGATACCCGAAATCAGCGCGTTACCGGCGACACCGTTACCGATACCGGCACCGATCGCGCCGCCCGCCATGATCAGACCACCACCGATGAGCGCGCCGGCAGCGATTGTGGGATCCATTCCTTATCCTCCTAAATAGCTGGTAGCGGTTTGTCTACCAGGGGTTTTGTTGGTTCTTGTCTTGTTACAAGTTGTCAGTGCGCTTCGGCGTGTTCGTCGTCGTGGATCTCCATGGCCTGGCCGAAGTACAGGATGGTCAGCAGCGCGAAGATGAACGCCTGGATCAGCCCGATGAACAGGTCGAACGCCTTCCAGATCGCGTTCGGCGCCCACAATATCCAGGCCGGGAACATCGCGATCAAGCCGACCATGATGCTGCCCGCGAAGATGTTGCCGAAAAGTCGCAGCGACAGCGAGATCGGCTTGGCCAGCTCTTCGACGATGTTGATCGGGGCCAGGAAGGCCACGTGCCCCTTGAGCAGCTGCTTCGGGTGGCCGAACAGACCGCGGCGCCAGATACCGGCGGCGTGGGAAGCGATGAAGACGAACGCCGCGAGCGCGAACACGAAGTTGACGTCGGCCGCCGGGGGCTTGAGGATCTCGTGCTCCATGCCGTCGCTGCCGGTGTACTGCAGCGGCAGCACCGCGATCCAGTTCGCGAGCAGGATGTAGGTGAACAGGCTGACCGCCAGCGGCAGCACGAACGGGGCGATCTTCATACCGATCGCGCTCTCCACCTGCTGGCGGAACTGAATCGTCACGGTCTCGAAGAACAGCTGCACCCCGCCCGGCACGCCGGTCGAGGTGACCTTGGCGCGCAGGAAGAATGCCAGTCCGAGGATGATCACCGCGGCGATCGCGGACGACAGCACGGTGTCGACGTTGACCGTCATGCCGAACCACTGCTGCTCGATGTGGTGTCCGACCTGGAGAGCGAGGACGTTTTCAGTCATGTGCGGGATCAATCCTTCGAAGCAAAGCCGTCGTTGGAAGCAGGTACTGGTGAATCATCGGCGTCGGAGCCGGAGCGCAGCTTCTTGAGCACCGGCAGCGACGTGGTCGCCACCAGCAGGACCTGGAACAAGGCCAGGCCGAACAGCACTCCGAGACCCGTCGGGCGGAAGTAGAAGGCGATGACGAGACCGACGACCGTGACGACCAGCAGTCGCGTCGCGGAATTCATGGCCATCTGACTCTTGAGCGGATGGTCCTTGGCGGTGATCGCCTCGACCGCTCGCCGCACCATCAGCGCGTTGAACAGGCCGAGGCCCAAGCCGATACCGAAGAAGGCCCCGAACATCGGAGAACCGAGGTAGGCAGCAATCGCGGTCGCCACACCGGTGAGCACGACACAGATCGCGAACAGGCGAACGGGCCTGAACGCAACGGACGGAAACACCAACGGCGCGTCCTGCGCTGGCGTTGTCACGGCCTCTCCTCATTCTCGCGGCGGTTACGTGCCCGCTGAGCGTATCGGAGGCGCGCGTGCGCGCTCGACTCACCCAACGGGTAGCTCCCTGTACGTCAATCTAGCGTCGGTCAACAACCGGTGGTTAATGGCGCCGAACGGACTTTTCAGCCCGTGGACCAGACCGGCAACCCGCGAGGTTTTTCGGGTTCTGGCAGGAACCGTACCACATGGTAGAACGCCGAAACGGGGGCCTACTACTTAACGTCGTATCTGCCTTCGAAGTAGTCCTCGAAGCCGTCATCGAGGTCCCCACTTGAGCGTCGCAGCAAGGGAATCAGCGTCACGACGACGGCGACGACGATCGCCGCCAGCATCACCGCGCCGGTGTAGCGCGGATCGAAGAAGATGGTGCTCGCCGCACCGAAGGCCACGATGCCCACCCACAGGTAGATCAGCAGCACCACGCGGCGATGGGAATGGCCGATCTGCAGCAGTCGGTGATGCAGGTGCATCTTGTCCGGGCTGAACGGGCTGCGGCCGGCCCGGGTGCGACGGACGATCGCCAGCAGCATGTCCAGCGCCGGCACGAACACCACGGCGATCACCAGCAGGAACGGCGAGAGCAGGGCGAAGACATCCCGCGCCCCGTAGGCGTTCTGCGAGATCGGTCCCGCCGCCGTCGTCGACGCCGCGGCCAGCATCAGACCGATCAACATCGAGCCCGAATCGCCCATGAAGATCTTGGCGCGGTGGAAGTTGTGCGGCAGGAAGCCCAGGCACGCCCCCGCGAGGACGACGGAGATCACCGCCGGCGGGTAGAACAGCACGTCGCCGCCGTGGTCGGCGAGCAGGCCGACCGAGAACACGCAGATCGCCATGGCGGTGATGAACCCGAGGCCGGCGGCCAGCCCGTCGAGTCCGTCGACGAAGTTCATCGCGTTGACCACCGAGACGGTCAACGCGAGCGTCAGCAGGATCGAGGCGGTCTGGTCCAGCACGATGGTGCCCACCCCGCCGATCGGGATGTAGAGCACGCTCCAGGCCACCCCCATGGTGACCAGCACGCTCGCGGCGGTGATCTGACCGGCGAATTTCGTCAGGGCGTCCAGCCCCCACCGGTCGTCGATCAGGCCGATGCCCATGATCAGCCCGCCGGCCACGACGACGGCCGGCATCCCGTTGGAGTAGACGAAGCCGCGAGTCAGCGCCGGCAGTTGCGAGGCCAAGAAGACCGCGGCGACGATGCCGGTGTACATCGCCAGCCCGCCCATCCGCGGGGTGGGCTGGACGTGGACGTCCCGGTCGCGCGGAATGGCGACCGCGCCGATCTTGGTGGCCAGCACGCGCACCGGACTGGTCGCGAAGTAGGTGATGATCGCCGCGGTCAGCCCCACCAGCGCGAGTTCGCGCAGCGGGACGCCGGCGCCGCGTTCGGAAAGGGCGAGCAAACCGTCGGCCAGGACCGTGCCTGGACTAGCTGCACTCGCCACCGCATGAACCGTACTGCACAAAGCTAAGACCCCAGTCGAGAATCAGTCCTGCAGCGACTCGGCGGACACGCCGAGCACCGTCGCGATGTCCGCGGCCGAAATGGGGCCCTCCCGCAGGATTCTGGGTGACGGGCCGGTGAGGTCGACGATGGTGGAGGCGGCGCGCTGTTCGGCCGGGCCGCCGTCGAGGTAGACCTGCACCTGGTCACCGAGTTGTTCGCGGGCCTCGTTGACCGTCACCGCCGGCGGGTGCCCCGAGATGTTGGCGCTCGAGACCGCCATCGGGCCGACCGCACGCAACACCTCGATGGCCACGGGGTGCAGCGGCATCCGCAGCATGACGGTGCCGTCGGCGTCGCCGAGATCCCATTGCAGCGACGGCGCCTGCCGCACAACCAGACTCAGCGCGCCGGGCCAGAACGCGCGGATCAATTCGCGCGCGGCTTGGGGCACCGTGTAGACCAGGCCCTCGATGGTGTGCCAGGAACCGACCAGGACCGGCACCGGCATGTCCCGGCCGCGGCCCTTGGCGGCCAGCAGCGCCGCGACCGCGTCGCTGTCGAAGGCGTCCGCGCCGATCCCGTAGACGGTGTCGGTGGGCAGCACCACGAGCCGGCCGTCCTTGGCGGCGCGCACCGCCGCGTCGATACCGGTCTGCCGCTGCGCCGGATCGCCGCATTCGAACAACTTGCTCATGGCTGCTCCTCCCCCGCGACAGCGGGTCCACGTCGTAGCGCGGTCACGAACCGCGGTCGGCCCGCGAGGTCGGCCCGGGGCCGGACCTCGTCGAACAAGCCGGTGTCGCGGATCAGGTCGACAGTAGCCGCCGAGGTGGTGTCGTCGTGCTCGACGGCGAACCGGCCGCCGGGCTTGAGCCAGCGTCCGGCCAGCGCGGCGAGCGGGCCGATGACCGCCATGCCGTCGGCGCCGCCGAACAGCGCGTGGTGCGGATCGTGCTCGGCCACTTCGGGTTCCAGCCGCGCGCCCTCGGGGATGTAGGGCGGGTTGCTCACCAGCAGGTCCACCCGGCCGTTCAGGTCGGTGCGCAGGTCGGCCGCGGTGACGTCGGCCTCGACGAGTTCCACGCCGGTGCCGGCGGCGTTGCGCCGGGCGTAGTCGAGTGCGGCAGGTGAGTCGTCGATGGCGATGACGGTCGCGTCGGGCCGGTGCCGGGCCAGGGCCACGGCCAGCGCCCCGCTGCCGGTGCAGGCATCGACAACGATCGGGTTCGGTTGGGCGGCAATCTCATCCAGCACGGCCATGGCCCATTCGAGCAGCGACTCGGTCTCCGGCCGCGGCACGAACACCCCCGGCCCCACCGCCAGCGTCAGCGGTCCGAAGGGCGCCGTCCCGACGAGGTGCTGCAGCGGGATGCGCTGCGCTCGGGCGGCGACGAGCCGCCGGTACGCGGCGGCGAAGTCCGCGGCCGGTTCGGCGAACCGCAGTCGGCCGCGGTCGACACCGAGGACGTGGGCCGCCAGGAGTTCGGCGTCGACCCGCGCCGCGGCGATGCCCGCCCGGGCCAGGGTCTCGGTGGCGGCCGTCACCTCGGCGGCCACCCCGGCGACCCCGGCGGCACGCGCGTCCACCGGAGTCATCAGCTCTGCTGGAGCCGGGTCTGCTTGTCGGCCTCGGCCAGGGCGTCGAACAACGGGTCGAGCTCGCCGTCGAGAACCTGATCGAGGTTGTGGGCCTTGAACCCGATGCGGTGATCGGTGAGCCGGTTCTCCGGGAAGTTGTAGGTGCGGATGCGCTCGCTGCGGTCCACCGTGCGGATCTGGCTGGCGCGGTCCGCCGAGGCGCTGGCCTGCGCCTCCTCCTCGGCGATGGCCTGCAGCCGCGCGGCGAGCACCTGCAGCGCGCGGGCCTTGTTCTGCAGCTGGGAGCGCTCGTTCTGGCAGGTGACCACGATGCCGGTCGGCAGGTGTGTGAGGCGCACCGCGGAGTCGGTGGTGTTGACGCCCTGGCCGCCCTTGCCGGAGCTGCGGTAGACGTCGACGCGCAGGTCCGACTCGTCGATCTGGATCTGCTCGACTTCCTCGGGCTCGGGGTAGACGAGGATCCCGGCGGCCGAGGTGTGCACGCGGCCCTGCGATTCGGTCACCGGGACCCGCTGGACCCGGTGCACGCCGCCTTCGAACTTCAGCCGCGACCACACGCCGTCGGCCGAATCACCCTTGCTGGCGATCGAGAGCGTGGCGTCCTTGTAGCCGCCGAGGTCGGAGGTGGTCTCGTCGAGCACGGTGACGTTCCAGCCGTGCCGCTCGGCGTAGCGGATGTACATCCGCGCCAGGTCCGCGGCGAACAGGGCGGACTCCTCGCCGCCCTCGCCGGATTTCACCTCGAGCACGATGTCGTCGGCGTCGTGCGGGTCGCGGGGGGCCAGCATGTCCATCAGCTGGGCGTCCAGCTCGGCGATGCGGGACTCGAGCTCGGGGACCTCGGCGGCGAAGGACGCGTCCTCGTCGGCGAGTTCGCGCGCGGCCTCGAGGTCACCGCGGGCGGCCTCGAGCTTGCGGTAGGTCGCCACCGTCGGGGACACCTGCGAGAAGCGCCGGGCCACGCGGCGCGCGTTGGCCGCATCGGCGTGCAACTCGGGGTCGCTGAGCTGCCGTTCGAGGTCGGCGTGCTCGGCCAGCAGCGCATCGATCGCACTGTTGGTCACGAGGGTCTCCTAACGCCGCCTGATTCGTCGTCCACAAACAAGAACCGGCGCCCGAGACCCGCATGTACATGCGGGCGTTCGGGCGCCGGACTCACAGCTACTTGTCGTCGGCTGCCTTGCGCTTGCCGTAGCGCTTCTCGAACCGGGCGACGCGACCGCCGCTGTCCAGGATCTTCTGCTTGCCGGTGTAGAACGGGTGGCACTGCGAGCAGACCTCGACCACGATGTGGCCGCTGTCCTTGGTGCTGCGGGTGGTGAAGGAGTTGCCGCAGCCGCAGACCACGGTGGTCTCTTTGTAGTCTGGGTGAATACCCGTCTTCATGGTGTCCTCTTCGATCGTCGGCCGCCGGGTCGCCCGTCTGACCTGCTGCATTGGGGCGTGAACCGGAACCTGAGGTGGTCGACGGTCCATTATGCCAGTTGGGCCGCCGTAGTCCTAAACGCCGAGGGCACCCGCATCATTCCTGGCCCGCCGCGGCGGGGTCGAGTTCGGCGTAGGTGCTGCCCCGGGGATCCCGGACCCACAGGCGCCCGCCGGCCGGTGCGGGCCCCATCCCGATCAGTTCGCGCTTGAGCACCTTGTTGGTGGCCGTCGACGGCAACACGTCGGTGATCCACACCCGCCGCGGCCACGCCTTGGGTGACAGGTCCGCCTGGGCGGCCAGGAACTCGCCGAACTCCTCGGCGACCAGCTTGGCCGCCGGGTAGGGCACGACGGCCGCCATCACCTGATCGCCGACCTGCTCGTCGGGCACCGGGTACACCGCGACCTGGTTGACGGCGTTGTGGCGCAACAGGATCCGCTCGATGGGGGCCGAGGTCATGTTCTCGCCGTCGACGCGCATCCAGTCCGCGGTGCGGCCGGCGAGGTAGATCCAGCCGTCGGCGTCCCGGTAGGCGAGGTCCCCCGACCAGTACATCCCGTGCCGCAGCCGGTCGTCGGTGGCATCGGTGTCGTTGTAGTAGCCCCGGAACAGCCCGGCGCCGGTGGTGTTGACCAGTTCGCCGATGGCCTTCTCGCCGTTGAGCAGCGCGCCGTGGGCGTCGAACTCCGCGACCGCACACTCGGTCACGGTGTCGGGGTCGTAGATGGCCACCCCCGGGAATCCGCGACCGACCGAGCCCGGCGGGCAGTCGTCCTCGCGGGTGACGATCACCGCCCCCTCGGTGGAGCCGAACCCGTCCCACACCGTGCAGCCGAACCGCCGGCCGAACTCGGCGATATCGCGGTCGCCGGCCTCGTTGCCGAACGCGACCCGCAGCGGGTTGTCGGCGTCGTCCGGCCGCTCGGGCGTGCCGAGCACGTAGGCCAGCGGTTTGCCCACGTAGTTGAGGTAGGTGGCGCCGTAGCGCCGGACATCGTCGAGCAGGCCGGAGGCCGAGAACGTCGCCGGGGCCATGGCCGCGCCGGCGCCGACGGCCACGCTCCACCCCGCCAGCAGGGCGTTGGAGTGGAACAGCGGCATGGACAGGTAGCAGACGTCCTGCGTCGTGATGGTGAACCGCTGCACCAGGGCCATGCCCGCGAAGAGCACGGTCATGTGGGCCACCTGCACGGCCTTCGGGTCGCCGCTGGTGCCGGAGGTGAAGATCATCATGAAGGTGTCCAGCGGCTCGACCTCGCGGTGCGGGATCAGCGGGGGCGCCGCGTCGAGCAGGTCGCGCCACCGCGGGGAGTCGATGTCCAGCACCGTCACCCCGGGCAGGTCCAGGCCCTCGAGCAGCGGGCGGTGCGCGGCGTCGACCAGCAAGATCTGGCAGTCGGCGTGCAGGATGTCGCGCCGCAGCGCCGGGCCGCGCCGGGTGTTGTTGATGCCGCACAGCACGTAGCCGCCCAGGCCGGCCGCGGCCATCGCGGTAAGCATTTCCGGGGTGTTGCCCAGCAGCGCGCCGACGTGCACGGGCCGGGCGGTGTCCACCGTGGCCAGCAGCGCCGCGGCCTGCGTCTCGGCCGCGTCGAGGTGTTCCCGCCAGCTCCAGCGCCGGTCGCCGTGGCGCACCGCGGTGCCGGTCTCGGCGCGGCGCGACCGCAGCAATTGCTGAATGGTCTGGAACGTCGGAGAAGACTCCGTCACTGGTCGCACCGCCCAATCCGTGAATGTCAGTGAACAGAACTCTAGATCTGTCTACTACATCGGCGGCGCGCCACCCCGGTGTTGGCGCCGCTGGTGCGAAGATATGCCAGACAGTTCACGGCAGATGAGGAATGGACAACGTGACCGACGGCTCCGACACCAAGGCGCAGACCGCCGCCCGGCCGGTCCGGGACCGCCTGATGGACGCCGCCGAGGAGTGTCTGCGCACCAAGGGGATTCGCGCCACGACGGTCTCCGAGGTCGCCGAGCTGGCCGGGGTCTCCCGCGGCTGGCTCTACCGGCACTTCCCCGACAAGGCCGCGCTGCTCGGTGCCGCGATCGTGCGGCTCAACGACGCGTACTGGGGTGAGGCCCACGCCGTCCTGGCCGAGATCGACAACCTGCCGGCCCAGATCGCCGAGGGCATCCGGCTCGGTCGCAGTGCCTATGACTCGCCGGGCGCGCTGGTGATGAAGCTGCGGCTCGACGAGCCCGAGGAGTTCGCCGCCTGCGCCGGGGCCGGCGTG
The DNA here is from genome assembly GCF_900637205.1 of Mycolicibacterium chitae. Lineage (NCBI taxonomy): Bacteria > Bacillati > Actinomycetota > Actinomycetes > Mycobacteriales > Mycobacteriaceae > Mycobacterium > Mycolicibacterium chitae. The sequence continues at coordinate 1,312,144 of NZ_LR134355.1, read as the reverse complement.
CAGGGGCTGATCCCGGACCTGACCGCGTTCTGGGAGCGCTACCTGGCCGCCGCCCGCGACCGCGGCGAGATCGCCGTCGAGGATCTCCCGCAGGCCACCGAATGGGTGGCCCGCACCCTGCTGAGCCTGGCCACCGTCCCCGGCGAGCACGTGGACGTCGACGACCGCGCGGCGCTGCTGAAGTTCCTCGATCGCTACGTGATGCCGGCGCTGCGGGCCTGAGTCCCATCTGGCAAAGCAGAATCCCCCGCACGCAGGCGGGGGATTCTGTTGCTCGTCGCGGCTAGTCGGCGTCGTCCGGGGCTCCGGGTGCGGTCTTGGAGACCTGGACCAGGAACTCGTAGTTGTTCTTCGTCTTGCGCAGCTGGCTCATCAGCAGGTCGATGGCCTGATGCGAGTCCAGGCCGGACAGCACGCGACGCAGCTTGTGCACGATCGCGAATTCGTCGGCACCCAGCAGCAGTTCGTCCTTACGGGTGCCGGACGGGTTGACGTCGACCGCCGGGAACACCCGACGCTCGGCGATCTTGCGGTCCAGCTTCAGCTCGGCGTTGCCGGTGCCCTTGAACTCCTCGAAGATCACCGTGTCGCCGGTGGACCCGGTCTCCACCATGGCGGTGGCGACGATGGTCAGCGAGCCGCCCTCTTCGATGTTGCGGGCCGCGCCCAGGAACCGCTTGGGCGGGTACAGGGCGGTCGAGTCCACACCACCGGAGAGGATGCGGCCCGACGCCGGCGAGGCGTTGTTGTACGCGCGTCCCAGACGGGTGATGGAGTCGAGGAGGACGACGACGTCCTTGCCCTGTTCCACCAGGCGCTTGGCGCGCTCGATGGCCAGCTCGGCGGCCTGGGTGTGGTCGGACGGCGGACGGTCGAAGGTGGAGGCGATGACCTCACCCTTGACCGAGCGCTGCATGTCGGTCACCTCTTCCGGACGCTCGTCGACGAGCACCACCATCAGGTGGCATTCCGGGTTGTTCTTGGTGATCGCGTTGGCGATGTCCTGCATGATCGTGGTCTTACCGGCCTTGGGCGGCGACACGATCAGCGCGCGCTGCCCCTTACCGATCGGCATGATCAGGTCGATGACGCGGGTGGTCAGCTTCTCCGGCGTGGTCTCCAGCCGCAGCCGCTGATTCGGGTACAGCGGCGTCAGCTTGCCGAACTCGGGACGGTTCTTGGCCGCCTCGACCGGGCCGCCGTTGACGCTGTCCAGCCGCACCAGGGGGTTGAACTTCTGCCGGGGGTTCTTGTCCCCGCTGTCGCCCTCGCGCGGAACCCGGACGGCGCCGGTGACCGCGTCGCCGCGGCGCAGGCCGTTCTTGCGCACCATGTTCATCGAGACGTACACGTCGTTGGGGCCGGCCAGGTAGCCCGAGGTGCGGACGAACGCGTAGTTGTCCAGCACGTCGAGGATGCCCGCGACCGGCTGGACGACGTCGTCCTCGCGCAGTTCGGTGTCGCCACCGCCGTCGCCCGAGCGCTCGCCGCGGCGCCGGCGATCCCGGAACCGGCGGCCGCGCCGCCCCTGGCGGCCATCGCCGTCGTCGTCGTTGTCGTTGCTGTTGTTGCCGCCGCCGCGGTTCTGCTGGTCCCCGCGGTTCTGGTCGCGGTTCTGCTGGTCGCCGCGGTTCTGCTGGTCGCCACGACGGTTCTGCTGATCGCCACGGTTCTGGTCGCGGTCCTGCTTGTTGTCGTCGCGCCCGGGGTTGCCGCCGCCCTCGGAGCCCGACCCGGCATCGGCCGACTCGGCCTTGGGGGTGTTCTTGGGGTTCTCGGCCTTGGGGTTCTCGGCGTTGTCGCCGCTCTCGGACTTCTCGGCGTTCGGGGCCTTCTCGGCGTCCGGGGCGCCGGACTGGCGCGTGGCCGCCCGACGCTCACGACGCGGCGCCTCGCTGCGCTGCGGGGCCTCCTCGGCCGGCGCCGCGGTGTCGGCCTTGGACTCGGCGTCCTTGGTGTCCTTGCCGCCGGACTTGCTGTCCTGGCCATTGGCTTGTTTGGGCGCGGCCTCCTGGGCCTGCGCGCCGTCTCCCCCGGCTTGGCGCTCCCGGATGGCGGCGATCAGGTCGCCCTTGCGCATCCCGGAGGTGCCCTTGACGCCTACTTTGACGGCCAACGCGCGAAGCTCAGGGAGCACCATGCTGGCCAGCGAGCCCCCTTTGGCCGAGGCGTCGGCGGAGGTCTTGGAGGTCACGGTCTGGGGCAGATCCGCCTTGGGATTGGCGTCCCCGGCCGTGATGAGGTCCGTATCGGTCACGGAGTTCCTTTCTTCCCTCGGCAGGGTGTTCTGCGAGGGTTCGGTGTGCCGGGTTACCCCCGGACACGAAGTGCCACCGTCGAACTTGGCAACGGCGATCTCCGGGATTCGCGGCGAAACGGCGAACCGTCGGTGCACGAGTAAGACTACGAAAGTGAGTGGTCGTCCTAGTGTCGGCGCAGAAGACGCTGCGAATTGCCGGGACGGCAACGAGGATAGCCTGCATTTTTACGCGAAGCAAGCAAACCCACCCTCAGGGCGCGTCAACCGCGCCGCGTCCGCTCAGGCGCTGGCCGTGACCCCGGAGGTCCAGCGGACGGCCTCGCCGACCTCAACCTGGCGAATGTCGAACCCCTTGGCGGCGGCGTACTCACGGGCCTCGGCCGGCAGCTCCGGGTCGGTGCCGAGCGCCAAAACCGCAGGTCCGGCGCCGGAAAGCACCGCTGCCCGACCGTGGCGACGCAGCAATTGCAAGAATTCCGCCGTCGCCGGCATCGCCGGGGCGCGCTGGGTCTGGTGCAACGCGTCCTCGGTCGCGGCCATCAGCAGATCCGGGCGTTCGGTCAACGCCACCACCAGCAGCGCGGCCCGGCTCAGGTTGAACCGCGCATCGTCATGGCTGACCTGTTCGGGAAGCAGCACGCGGGTCTCGGCGGTCGACGAGCGGACCTCCGGGATGGCGACATGCAGCCGGATGTCGGGATGCAGTTGCACCCGCGCCGCGGAATACACCGGCTGCGCGCCCGCCTCCGTCCAAGAGACGATCGCACCGCCGAGCACGGCGGCCGCGGCGTTGTCCGGGTGCCCCTCGAACTCCGAGGACAACTGAACCAGGGTCCGCTCGTCACACGGCGTGCAGTCCGTCTGGGCGACCAGCCCGTTGGCGGCCGCCAGTCCACCGACGACGGCCGCGGCCGACGATCCCAGACCGCGCGAATGTGGAATTGCGTTGCGGCAGCGGACAATCAGACCATCGGCGCGCAGTCCGGCGGCGGCCAGACCGCGTTCGATGGCCCGGACCACCAGATGCTCGGGGCCGGTGGGCACCTGACCGGCGCCCTCGCCGTCGACCTCGACGCGCAGGCCGGATTCCGTTGATTCCACTGCGATTTCGTCGTAGAGGCTCAACGCCAGGCCCAGGCTGTCGAAGCCCGGTCCCAGGTTGGCGCTGGAGGCCGCCACGGTGGCCTTCGCGACGAGCCCGGCCGGCAGAGTCTGGATCATCGGGCTAGACCAGACCGAGTTTCGCGACCACCGCGGACGGGTCGACGGGCACGGCCTCCACCGGCGGCATGCCCTTCAGCGCGGTGTCCGGATCCTTGAGGCCGTTACCGGTCACCGTGCACACCACGGTGGAGCCGCGGGCCACCCAGCCGTCCTCGACGGACTTGAGCAGCCCGGCGATGCTGGCGGCCGAGGCGGGCTCGACGAACACGCCCTCGGTCCGGGCCACCAGGTGGTAGGCGGCCAGGATCTCCTCGTCGGTGGCCGCGAGGAAGCGCCCGTCGGACTGCTGCTGCGCCTCGATGGCCGACGACCACGACGCCGGCGAACCGATCCGGATCGCGGTGGCAATGGTTTCCGGCTCCTTGACCGGCTCGCCGTGCACCAGCGGCGCCGCACCGGCGGCCTGGGTCCCGAGCATCCGCGGCAGCTTGTCCACCAGGCCGTCGCGGTGGTACTCGGTATATCCGCGCCAATAGGCGGTGATGTTACCGGCGTTACCGACCGGCAGCGAATGCACGTCGGGGGCGCGGCCCAGCACGTCGACGATCTCGAAGGCGGCGGTCTTCTGCCCCTCGATCCGGACCGGGTTGACGCTGTTGACCAGCGAGATGGTCGGGTAGTCGGCGGTGAGCTTGCGGGCCAGCTCCAGGCAGTCGTCGAAGTTGCCGTCGATCTGAATGACCTTGGCGCCGTGCATGACCGCCTGGGCCAGCTTGCCCATCGCGATCTTGCCCTGCGGGATCAGCACCGCGCAGGTGATCTCGCCGCGGGCGGCGTACGCCGCGGCCGAGGCCGAGGTGTTGCCCGTCGAGGCGCACAGCACCGCCTGCTGACCGCGGGCCACCGCGTCGGTGACCGCCATGGTCATGCCGCGGTCCTTAAACGAACCCGTGGGGTTCAGGCCCTCGACCTTCAAATGCACTGTGCAGCCGGTGTATTCGCTGAGCCGCTTGGCGTGGATGAGCGGCGTGCCGCCCTCGAGCAGCGTGACGGCGGTCCAGTCCTTGGCGACCGGCAGGCGATGCCGGTAGGCCTCGATCAGGCCCGGCCACGCCCGGTGCACGGGGGTGTTGGGGTCGGGACTCATTCGCCGGCTCCTTCCATTCGCAGCACGCTGGCCACGCTCGATACCGCGTCATGTCCTTCCAGCGCGGTGATGGTCTTGCTGAGCGCCTCGTCGGTGGCGCGGTGGGTCAGCACCGCGATGCGGGCGCCCACCCGTTCGCCGCCCTCGTTGACGACGCCCTCCTGGCGGACCTCGGCGATGCTGACCTCGCGCTTGGCGAATTCGGCTGCCACCGAGGACAACACGCCGGGCTTGTCGCTGACGTACAGGCTCACGTAGTAGCGGGTGGGGATCATCCCGATCGGCGCGATGGGCAGCTTGGCGTACTTGGATTCGCGCGGTCCGCGCCCGCCCTGCACCCGGTTGCGCGCCGCCATCACCAGGTCGCCCAGCACGGCCGAGGCGGTCGGGGCGCCGCCGGCACCCTGGCCGTAGAACATCAGCCGGCCCGCGGCCTCGGCCTCCACCACGACGGCGTTGAAGGCCCCGCCGACCGAGGCCAGCGGGTGGTCCAGCGGAACCAGCGCGGGGTAGACCCGCGCCGAAACCCGTTGCTTGCCCTTGTCGGTGGTCAGCCGCTCGCAGATGGCCAGCAGCTTGATGGTGCAGCCCAGCGCCTTGGCCGACTCGAAGTCCTCGGCGGTGACCTTGGTGATGCCCTCGCAGTACACGTCGTCGGCGGTCACCCGGGTGTGGAACGCGATCGAGGCCAGGATGGCGGCCTTGGCGGCGGCGTCGTGGCCCTCGACGTCGGCGGTCGGGTCGGCCTCGGCGTACCCGAGCGCGCTGGCATCGGCGAGCGCGCTTTCGTAGTCGGCGCCGGTGTCGTTCATCGCCGAGAGGATGTAGTTGGTGGTGCCGTTGACGATTCCGGCGACCCGCAGCACGGTGTCACCGGCCAGCGACTGGGTCAGCGGGCGGATCACCGGGATCGCGCCGGCGACGGCGGCCTCGAAATACAGGTCCACGCGGGCCTTTTCGGCCGCCTCGGCCAGCTTGCCGGTGGACTGCGCCAGCAGCGCCTTGTTGGCGGTGACGACGGACTTGCCGTTCTCAAGGGCCGCCAGGATGGCCTTGCGGGCCGGTTCGACCGGACCCATGAGTTCGACGACGATGTCCACGTCGTCGCGGGCGACCAGGGCGTCGATGTCGTCGGTGAGCAGTTCCACCGGGACACCGCGATCCGCGGCGACGCGGCGCACGCCGATCCCGCGCAGCTGCAGCGGCGCACCGATGCGCGCGGCGAGGTCCTCGGCGTCCTCCTCGATGATCCGGACCACCTCGCTGCCGACGTTGCCCAGCCCCAGTACCGCTACTCCGACGGCGTTCTTGTCCTCGGCCACGGCGCTCACCTCACTTCCAGACTCAACAGGTCGTCGACCGTCTCCCGACGCAGCACCAGGCGGGCCACGCCGTCGCGCACGGCCACCACGGCCGGCCGGCACAACAGGTTGTACCGGCTCGACATCGAATAGCAGTACGCCCCGGTGGCCGCGACGGCCAGCAGGTCGCCCGGCTCGATGTCGTCGGACACCCAGGTATCGCGCACGACGATATCGCCGCTCTCGCAATGCTTTCCGACGATGCGCGCCAGCGCGGGCGGCGCCTCGCTGAACCGGGACACCAGGCGCGCGTCGTACTCCGCTCCGTACAGCGAGGTGCGGATGTTGTCGCTCATGCCGCCGTCGACGCTGACGTAGCGGCGCTGCGCGGTGGCGCTGATCGCGACGTCCTTGACGGTGCCCACCTCGTAGAGGGTGATCGTGCCGGGCCCGGCGATGGCGCGACCGGGTTCGACGACCAGCTTGGGCGCCGGCACCCCGACGGCGGCGGCCTCGTCGGCGACGATGGCCAGCAGCTTGTCGGCGAGTTCCTTCATGGGCGGCGGATCATCGGCCGGAAGATAGGAAATACCCAGTCCCCCACCGAGGTCCACCGTGGAGATCTGCGCGGTCTTGTCCACGCCGAACTCGGCGACCACGTCGCGCAGCAGGCCCAACACCCGGCGCGCGGCGATCTCGAAGCCGGCCACGTCGAAGATCTGCGAGCCGATGTGGCTGTGCAGGCCGACCAGGCGCAGGTTCTGGGTCTCGAAGACCCGCCGCACCCCGGCCATCGCGGCCCCACTGGCCAGCGACAGGCCGAACTTCTGGTCCTCGTGGGCCGTCGAGATGAACTCGTGGGTGTGGGCCTCCACACCGACGGTGACGCGCAGGAACACGTCCTGCACCACCCCGGCCGCACCCGCGATGGCCTCGAGCCGGTCGATCTCGATCATCGAATCCAGCACCACGTGCCCGACGCCGGCCTTGACGGCGGTGGTCAGCTCGTCGACCGACTTGTTGTTGCCGTGCAGGGCGATCCGCGCCGGCGGGAAGTCGGCGTGCAACGCCACGGCCAACTCGCCGCCGGTGGACACGTCCAGCGACAGGCCCTCCTCGGCCACCCAGCGCGCGATCTCGGTGCACAGGAACGCCTTCGAGGCGTAGTGCACCTTGTCGCCGCCACCGAACGCCGCGGCGATCTCGCGGCAGCGGAAGCGGAAGTCCTCCTCGTCGATGACGAACAGCGGGGTGCCGAATTCGCGCGCGAGCTCCGAAACCGTCACTCCGGCGATCGAGACCTCGCCGTCGTCGCCGCGGATCAGGTTGCGCGGCCACACGTTCGGCGCCAGCAGCAGGATCTCGTCGGGGCTCTGCGGCTTGGCGGGGGCGCCGGCGTGGTGGACCTCTTCGGCGTGCCGGGGCCCGGCCGGGTGCGCGTTCACATCCGCTCCGGTGCGGTGACGCCGAGGATCTGCAGGCCGTTGGCGATCACCTGACGGGTGGCCCGGCACAGCGCCAGCCGCGCCCGGTGCAGATCCGTCGGCTCCTCGTCGCCCTGCGGCAGCACCCGGCAGGAGTCGTAGAACCGGTGGTAGTCGCCGGCCAGGTCCTCCAGGTAGCGGCACACCCGGTGCGGTTCCCGCAGGGACGCAGCAGTTTTCAGCACCCGCGGGAATTCGCCGATGTTGCGGATGAGCTCGCCCTCCTTGTCGTGGGTGAGCAGTTCGAGGTGGGCGGTGTCGGGTTCCAGGCCCAGCTCCGCGGCGTTGCGGGCCAGCGCCGACAGCCGGGCGTGCGCGTACTGCACGTAGTAGACCGGGTTCTCGCTCGACGCCGAGGACCACAGCTCCAGGTCGATGTCGATGGGGCTGTCGACCGAGGAGCGGATCAGCGCGTACCGCGCGGCGTCGACGCCGATGGCCTCCACCAGGTCGTCGAGGGTGATGACGGTGCCGGCCCGCTTGCTCATCCGCACCGGTTGGCCGTCGCGGACCAGGTTCACCATCTGCCCGATGAGCACCTCGACGGTGTCGGGGTCATCCCCCAGCGCCGCGGCGGCGGCCTTGAGCCGGGCGATGTAGCCGTGGTGGTCGGCGCCGAGCATGTAGATGCACAGGTCGAAGCCGCGCTGGCGCTTGTCCAGGTAGTAGGCCAGGTCGCCGGCGATGTAGGCGGGCTGACCGTCGCTCTTGATGACGACGCGGTCCTTGTCGTCGCCGAAGTCAGTGGTACGCAGCCAGGTCGCACCGTCGTCGTCGTAGATGTTGCCCGTCTTGCGCAGCTGGGCGATGGCCTCGTCCACCCGGCCGGAGGTGTGCATCGAGTCCTCGTGGGTGTACACGTCGAAGTCGGTGCCGAATTCGTGCAGCGAGGACTTGATGTGGTCGAACATCAGGTCCACGCCGATGGCGCGGAAGGTCTCCTGCTGCTCGTCGACCGGCTTGTCGAGCACCTCGGGGGCCTTGGTGAGCACCTGCGCGGCGATGTCGTTGATGTAGGTGCCCGCGTAGCCGTCCTCCGGCGTGGGCTCGCCCTTGGCGGCGGCCATCAGGGACCGGGCGAACCGGTCGATCTGCGCGCCGTGGTCGTTGAAGTAGTACTCGCGCACCACCTTGGCGCCCTGGGTGCTGAGCAGCCGGCCCAGCGCGTCGCCGACCGCGGCCCAGCGGGTGCCGCCGATGTGGATGGGCCCGGTGGGGTTGGCCGAGACGAACTCGAGGTTGATGTTCTGGCCGGCCAGTTCCTCGGCGTGGCCGTAGGCGGGCCCGGCATCGAGGACGTTGTTGACGATCAGGCCCTGGGCCGAGGCCTCGATGCGCAGGTTGACGAAGCCCGGCCCGGCGATCTCCGCCGAGGCGATGCCCGCGGCGTTGCCCAGCGCCTCGGCCAGCCAGCCAGCGAGTTCGCGCGGGTTGACGCCGACCTTCTTGGCCAGTTGCAGCGCCAGGTTGGTGGCGTAATCGCCGTGCTCCGGGTTGCGCGGTCGCTCGACGGTGACGGTCTGGGGCAGCGCGGCGGAATCGAGGTCGTGGGCGGCCAACACCGCGGCAGCGGTGCTCTTCAATAGCTCGGCCAGATCGGCGGGGGTCACGGGGGTCCATCCTATGGTCTCGGGTGGTGAGCGCCCGAATCCATTGGCGATGATGGCGCTCGCGCCATGATGCGTTAGTCTGTGCAGGCCCAATGGCTCAGTTGGTTCTGGCTTGGTTCCAGCCACTGCGCCCCCGTAGCTCAGGGGATAGAGCGTCTGCCTCCGGAGCAGAAGGCCGCAGGTTCGAATCCTGCCGGGGGCACCCTTTGACCAGCGCATATGCAGTTCCATGCAAATGCCACGCAATCGCCACACTCGTCGGAGCGCCGAATTCGGGGCTGGGTGTGGAACGACGAGATCAGCGGCCCAGTCCTACCATCGTTTGGTGCGCGGCATCGTCATTGCGATCGTCCTCGGTGTGGCCGTGCTGGTCGGTCTGCCGCTGCTCGGGTACCTCGCAATCGAGTTTCTCCGCGAGGACCGGCAAAGCGCTGAGATCAGCGCCGACTGCCGACTGGTGGCCGACACCCTGTCCCCACCGGGCAGTACGAATGCCCCTGACCTGACGACCGCCTCACCCGACGAACTCGCCGACTACGAGCCGACGGGCCTGACCACCGACGAGATCATCGCCAACGCCGGCAAGCTGCAGGACCCGAACTTGCGCCGGCACCTCGAAAGATTCGCGGCCGCCTCCGAAGTCGTCGTCGACGGTATGCCCGAAGTGCATGGCGAAGAGCTCAACCCGCCCGGGTTGAAGGACTATTTCGCCGCTCAACGCCAACTGCGCGAATCGGTCGAGGCCATCAGGGCGGCCTGCCCGAATCTGTGAGCCGACCGGCGCACAGCCCAGCCCTCGGCGCGGTGGCTCGAGTTTGTCGGTGCCCCTGGGTACGGTTTGACCAACACCGCACAGACAGGAGGCACGCCGCGTGATTCGGGTTGCGGGTCTCTTCGCCGGCATCGGTGGCATCGAGCGTGGCTTCCAGGAAGCCCTGGGCGACGACGGTGTGTCGACGGTCCTGCTCTGCGAGTCGTGGGACGCAGCGCAGAAGGTCCTCGAGCACCGGTTCCCCGACACCGACATCCACCCCGATGTGCGGCATCTGAAGAAGTTGCCGCGCGGCGTGGACGTGCTCACCGCGGGTTTTCCGTGCACCGATCTGTCGCAGGCCGGCCGGACCGCGGGCATCGGCGGCTCGGCCTCGGGTCTGGTCACCCACGTCTTCGACGTGCTGGCCAAGCAGGCCAAACGGCGGCTGCCCTGGCTGCTGATCGAGAACGTGCCCAACATGCTCGCCCTGGATAACGGCAAGGCGATGAGCTACCTGGTCCAGGAGCTGGAGTCCCTCGGCTACCGCTGGGCGTACCGCACCGTGGACAGCCGGTTCACCGGGGTCCCGCAGCGACGGCGGCGGGTGATCCTGCTGGCGTCGGTGCGCGAGGACCCGCGGTCGGTCCTGTTCGCCGACGACGCGGGACAACACGACGCCGGCGAACTCGCCGAGGACGCCTACGGCTTCTACTGGACCGAAGGCCGCCGCGGCCTGGGTTGGGCCGTCGACGCCGTTCCTACGCTCAAGGGTGGCTCGACCCTCGGCATCCCGTCGCCGCCGGCAATCTGGCATCCCGAGGGTGAGCCCGGCCGGCGATTCCTCAAACCGTCGATCTCCGACGCCGAGCAGCTGCAAGGCTTTCCCAGCGGCTGGACCGACGTGTTCGATGACTCCTCGCGGCGCAACGGGCCCCGCTGGAAGTTGGTGGGCAACGCGGTCACCGTCGGCGTGTCCCGGTGGGTCGCCACCCGCATCGCCGAGCCCGGGGATTCGGTTGTCGAAGAAGAGATGTGGGACCGCAGCGGACGGTGGCCGACGGCGGCCTGGGGGTCGGACGGGAAGATCGTCAAGGTCGCCGTCTCGGAGTTCCCGCTGCGCGAGCCCTACCGCCACCTGCTCGACGTGATCGAGCCCCACTCGGCCGAGGAGCTCAGCCAGCGGGCGCTCGCCGGGTTCTGGAACCGGCTCAGTTCGGGCAACCTCGGCCGTCACCCCGGCTTCCGCGAGCACATCCTGGCCGACCTCGGCGCGGCGATCGCGTGACGATCCCGGGCCAAACTCGACGTTCGCGATAGGTTCGCAGAGTGCACGGCCCCTACATCCTCGCCCGGTTCCTCCAGGTGCCGGGAAAACCCGACAAGTACGGCAACCAATGGCAGTACAACTCGCGGTCCGACCGGCATTCGAAGGTGGGCTGTTGGGGCGTGGCCTTCGACTTGCTGACGGCGTCAACACAATTACGCGCCCACGCCGCGGCCGGCAAGGTGGTCCTGGGCGTCAACCACTCGATGACCGACTTCGCCACCGGTCGCCGCAAGAAACTCGACCTGGTGATCGCCCGACCAGCGTCGGCGCCCGAAACCTCCCGTCGCACCTTCAAGAGCCTCGCGACGGAGTACGGAATCGGGCTCACGGACACCGAAACGCGTCAGCTCGACGAGTTGCCCGATCTGCAGGTCGCGGCGGTAGGAGCCGTGCTGATCGCGCTCGAGGCCAAGGCCACGATGACGGCGCACATCAAGAGCCTGCCGCGGCTGTACGACGAATTGAACTCCTCGCACCTCTGCGTGCACGGGGCGTCGAGCGCGGCCTTGGCGATCGGCTACGTCCAGATCAACAACAGCGAGTCGTTCGTCTCCTCGGTCACCAACAATCGCGCGCTGGCCGACAACCCGGTGATCTGGTCGAAGCACCGCCAGCCCGAGGACACGTTGCGGGTCATCGACAAGGTAAAGGAGATCCCGCGCCGCTCGAAATCCTCGGAGGTCGGATTCGACGGCATCGGGCTTTCGGTCCTGGACTTCAAGAACGACGGTGGACCGGTGACGATCGTCAACGACCCACCCGCACCTCAGCACGGCGACTCGTTCCACTACGACAGCATGATCGTCCGGATGGCCAACGAGTACGACGCGACGTTCGCAAACATCTAAGTCCCGCACAGCTTCTCGGGCCGGACGGCATTTTCCCGATACCCTGGGAGGGCCATGTCTGCGTCCCAGCCGAAGCGGCCCACCCCAGCGGCCTCGAGCGAAGAGATTCGCACGAGGATGGCGACGACGAAACGCCGTGACACCGGCCCCGAACTCGCCCTGCGCTCGGCGCTGCACCGCCGCGGCATGCGCTTCTTCGTCGACCGTGCCGTCATCGGCAGGCGGCGCCGGGCCGACATCGTGTTCCCCACCGAACGCGTCGCGGTGTTCGTCGACGGCTGCTTCTGGCATTCCTGCCCGCAACACGGCACCACGCCCCGCCGGAACCGCGAATGGTGGGTCGCGAAACTCGCGGCCAATCGCGACCGCGACGCCGACACCGACCGGCAGCTGCGCGACGCCGGGTGGACGGTCCTCAGATTCTTCGAGCACGAGGACATGGCGACGGCGGCGCAGGCCGTCGCCGATCAGCTGATGGCTCTTCGTCAGAGCGGCGTCTGACTCAGCCACGTTGTGCCTCCCCGCGGGCGGTGGTTCACTGGATTGGTATGGCCATCGAGTTCAACCACACCATCGTCGCGGCGCGGGACCGCACCGAGTCCGCGACGTTCTTCACCGAGATGTTCGGCCTGCCCGCCGCCAAGGAGTTCGGGCCGTTCCTGGCCGTGACCATCGACCACGGCGCCAGCCTCGACTACGCCCAGGCCCCGGAGGGTGCGGACATCGCTCCGCAGCACTACGCATTCCTGGTGTCCGAAGCCGAGTTCGACGAGATCTACGGCCGCATTCAGCAACGGGGACTGCAACATTGGGCCGATCCGCACGGCCAACATCCCGGCGAGATCAACCACCACGACGGCGGTCGCGGCGTGTACTTCCCGGATCCGTCGGGGCACCATCTGGAGATCATCACCCGGCCGTACGGATCCGGCGGCTGAGCACGCAACCGCCGGCCCCGCGCCGGCTCACACCAGCTGCGGCTCCCCCACGCTCTCCTCGACGGGTACCTCCACGGCCTCCGGCTCCGGCGCAGGCGCGACGCGACCGGCCAGCACGGCCGACACCACGACACGACAGCCCAAGCACGGCGATGGCCGCCCTGCGGTCTCGCAGGACGGCCATCGTCGGAAAGACCTACTTCAGTTAGTGGAACCACTTCCACGGTTTGTCCCAGTGCCCCGGCGGGACACCGACCGCCTGGCCGATGTGGCCGGGCGGAACCCCGACGATCTTGCCCACGTGTCCCGGCGGCGGGATCGGATCGTGCCACGGCCAGTCCGGGTCGGCACCGGCCTGACCGGCCAGGCCGATCGCGGCAAACCCCAGCGCACCGGCCAGGGCCGCGCCGGCGGCAATACTCTTCAACTGCATGGTGAACTCCTCACCGCTGAATCGCCGCGGCTCGCGAACCACCAGCCGGCGACGCCTCAGCGTTTTTCCACTAGGGATATCGTCCCACCGGCGAGCAGCGTTAGCCACCTCGGATCAGAACACGCTCTCGATCATGCCGCCGTCGACACGCAGCATCGTGCCGTTGATGTAGCCGGCCCGCGCGCTGGCCAGGAAGGCCACGGCGTCGCCGTACTCCCGCGGCGTGCCGTACCGCCGCGCCGGGATGCGGACGAGGTAGTCCTTCTGCACTTCCTCGACGGTCCGATCCTGCTGTTGCGCCCGCAACACGTCCCGGTCGATCGCGCTCTGGCTGGCGATGCGTCCCGGGATGACCACGTTCGAGGTGACGCCGTCGGGGCCGACCTCCCTCGCCACGGTCTTCGACCAGCCCAGCAGGGCGGAACGCAGGGTGTTCGAGATGCCGAGCAACGGGATGGGCACCACCACTCCGGACGACGTGCTGGTGATGAGCCGACCCCAGCCGCGTCGGCGCATCCCGGGCAGCACCAGATCGGAGAGGTGGATCACCGAGGCGACCATGGACTCGAAGTAGTCGCGCCAGGTGTCGACGGGCACCTCGGTGGCCGTGGTGCTCGGCGGGCCACCGGTGTTGTTGACCAGGATGTCCACCGGCCCCAGGTCCCGTTGCACCTCGTCGATCAGGGTGCGCTCGGACTCGCGGTCGCCCAACTCGACGACGAACGGCGCCGCAGTGCCGCCGAGTGCGGCGGCGGTCTCCTTGGCGGCCTGCAGGTTTCGGTCCGCACTCGCCACCAGGGCGCCCTCGGCGGCGAGCGCCTCGGCGATCCCGCGGCCGATTCCGCCGCCCGTACCCAGCACCACCGCGGTGCGTCCCGTCAGACCGAGATCCATGCGCGTCTGTCCCTTCGATCGCTATGCCGGCCGGCGGCGGTGCCGCAACACGGCCCCGGGCCGCGCGCCGGTCTCCACGCCGCCGCGCACCACCGGAACCCCGGCCACGAAGACGTCGTCGACGCCGGCGGCGTACTGGTGCGGGTCGACGAAGGTCGCCCGCTCGGTCACCCGCGCCGGATCGAGCACCACCACGTCGGCCACCGCGCCGGCGGCGATGCGGCCTCGGTCGGCCAACCCGAGCCGGTCGGCGGGCAGCGACGTCATCCGGCGCACGGCTTCCGGCAGCGACAGCAGGTTCTTCTCCCGCACATAGCGCTGCAGCACGCGGGCGAAGGTGCCGTAACTGCGCGGATGCGGAGTGCCGCCCTCGTCGGGATGCAAGGTCCACCCGTCGCTGGCGATCGCCACCCGCGGGTGACGCATCACCCGCTCGATGTCCTCGTCGCCGATGGCAAAGATGACCACCTCGACCGCGCCGTCGCGGCCCAGCAGGTCGAGCATGACGTCGACCGGCTCGCGGCCGGCCTCGCGGGCAATCTCGTCGAGACGCCGACCGACGAACGACGAGTGCTCGTCCAGGCCCACCGAGGAGATCATCACCGTATCGGGCTCGAAGTCACGCTTCGGGCGCCCGTCCGTGGGGCCATCCAGGATCTCGGTCCGAATGACGTTGCGGTTCTGCGGATCCCGCAGCCGCTCGGCGAGCGCGGACGCCCCGCCTTCTGCCGCCCAGCCCGGCACGAGCGCCAGCATGGTGGTGGACGAGGCGGGGTACGGATACTGGTCGAGCGCGATGTCGACGCCCTCGGCTATCGCGGCGTCCACCCGCTGCAACGACTCCTCGGTGAGTCCCCAGTTCCGACGGCCGAGCACCTTGTGGTGGCTGAGCTGCAGTCGCACCCCGGATCCCCGCGCGATGGCCATGGCTTCGTCGAGCGCGACGAGCAGTTGTTCCCCCTCGTTGCGCATGTGCGTGCTGTAGATGCCGCCGTGATCGGCGACGACCCGGCACAATTGCACCAGTTCGTCGCGGCCGGCGAAGCTGCCCGGTGGATAGATCAACCCCGACGAAATGCCGAACGCGCCGGCCGCCATGGCGCCTTCGACCAGGTGTCGCATCGCCGAGAGTTCGCTGTCGGTGGCATCGCGGCGCTCATAACCCAGCACGGCGATGCGGACCGCGCCGTGGCCGACCAGCGCGGCGACGTTGACCGCGGTGCCCACCTCGGCCAGGTGCGCGGCGTAACCGGGGAGGTCCCGCCATCTCCAGTCCAGGCCGCGACCGAAGATGGCCGTCGCTTGCCGCAGTTGCTCGGCGTGTTCGCCGGGCCCGACCGGGAACGGCGAGAACCCGCAGTTCCCGACCACCAAGGTCGTGACACCCTGGCGGACCATCGAGGCCGCCGACGGATGGGTCGGCAGGGAGAAGTCCGCGTGCGTGTGGATGTCGACGAAGCCGGGCACGATGGCCCGGTCGGTCGCGTCGACGATCTGCTCACCGCTGCGGGCGGCGAGCGAACCCGGTGGCGCGATCTCGGCGACGATGCCGTCGCACAGCCGCACGTCGGCGGGCACCGGCTCGGCACCGGTGCCGTCGATCACCACGCCACCGGTCAGGACATGGCCGGAAGCCCCTGTCACACCGATTCTTTCTTGGCGACGGTCATTTTGAGGTTCCACTGCACGTTGCGCATGAACTGCACGGAGAGCATCGGGTGGATCCCCCGTTCGACCAGGCCGTCGTAGTCGAAGGTGATCATCAGCTTCTGGGCCTCGTCGTCGAGGTCATAGCGCCCGACGAACTCCTCCGGGGCAGCCATGAACTCCGAGAAGAGCTCGTCACTTTCCTGGATGTCATGGATGAGGCGGGCCAGTTCGTAGTCCTCGTGCCGCGGCCGAGGATAGTAGAGTCCGCTAGACATGGTGTATTCCTCTCTACAGCAACAGAATTAGAATTCGATGACGGCGTATCCGCAGTGGTCGTTGGGCACGTAGGTGATGTGCTTGGCGGTCGGTGCGGTGCCGCGTGCGCCGATGGCCACCGCCCAGTTGCGCAGTTCGGTCATGCCCCGCACGTCCAACTCCTTGGCGCTCATTTCCGCCAGCTTGCTGACCTCGCCGGCCTTCAGCCAACCGAGCACCTCCTGGTCGGCGGTCAGGTCGGGATCGTGGTAGCGGGGGGTGCCCGGGTAGTGGGACATGCCGCCGGTGCCCAGGGTGCCGATACGCAGGCCGGCGTTGTCGGCCCAGCGGGCAATCTCGCGACCGAGCTTGAAGCAGCGCGAGATCTCCGGCTGCGGCGGCACATAGGTGTTCAGGATGATCGGGATCACCGGGACGTGCAGCCCGCCCTGAATGGCGAAATGCAGCGGCACCATGAACGAGTGGTCGAGCACCTGCTTCTGACTCCAGGCCGGGTCGAAGTCGTTGGTCAGCAGATGGTCCAACAGGCCATTGGCCAGATCGGGACGGGCGGGTAGCTCCACGGTCTCTTGGTTGAGGGCGGCGATGAACGGCGACCCGGTGAAAACGGTCATCGTCGGGACCAGGTTGAAGAAGTGGTTGTGGATGTGATCGAGCGCGACCACCACCAGGGCATCGAGGTTCGATTCCTGGATCCGCTGCCCCATCCGGCGCATGCCGGCCTGCGTCTCGGCCAGGACCTCGGGCGAATCCTGGCGCTCGAGGAAGATCTGCGGGGCATGCGAACTCACGAAAGCGATTTCGACCCCGGGCTCGTCAGTAATGGTCATCTGCTTCTCCTCTCAAAAACGACGGTCACGAGACCGACGTCGGGCAGGTTGGGTGTTCCAGCGCCGTTGGGGTGCGCTCGGTCTGGCGGGTGAGCAGTTCCTGGAAGAACTCCAACTGCGCCTCGGCCATGGAGACCGGGGAACGGAGGCCGCCGAGGCCACGCACCCAGTTCACGTCGAGGCCGGCGCCAATGAGCGCCTGGTGATCCATGCCGCCTGGCGGCGAAGCGATGTCGAAGATCCGGGCAGTGATGCGACTGCTCGCCGCCGACCACGGCACCGCGTCATCGGAGGGCACCGTGTTGATGACGATGTCGGCGGTCTCCATCACCGCGATCCGCTCCGCGTAGGGAACCGGACGAGCACCCAACTGCCGGGCGCGTTCCCGGTCCCGCCGGGACCGGACCGCGACCACCACCTCGCAGCGCATCGCCAGCAGCAACTGGGTGATCGCGAGTCCCGTCGAGCCGAAGCCGAGGACGACGAACAGGTGTTCACGCAGCAGCCTGTAGGTGCTCTCCACCAGTACGCCAATCAGGGCCTCCGACACCGCCGTTGCGGTCTTGACGACCAGCCCCGAGTCGGCCTTGGTCTCGTGCAGAGCGATGCCAAGATCGCTGCACAGCGCTCGCACGGCCTCGCTGGCCCGCCCCAACACCAACCCGCCCTGCTGCGCGGCGGACGCGCCGAGCAGTTCGCGGTCCAGTCGGATCGGGACATCACCTGCGGGGGCATAGATTTCGTCGTTCACCGCGAGTCCGGGGTACGGGCACAGGACCCATTCGGCACCGGCGACGGCTTCGCGTGCGGTGCGGGATCGGCCATAGCTGACGTGGGGATCGAGCACGGCGCCGCCGAACGTACGCACGTCGAAGGACGTCTCACCGAGCGCGTTGGCAATGTGATGTTCGCGTTCGTCGCCGCCGAGCACCGCCACCGCCATGCGCCGGTTCATGCGGCGATCCCGGCCAGCAGTTCATCGACCTCGGCCAGCACCGAGGCCAGGTGCTTGGTCTCGGTCTCGTCGAGTGCGACATACGGTGCGCGCACATTGGCCGAACCGGAGTATCCGCGAAGCACCATGGCCGCCTTGACGACGCGGGGTTGCCCGAGGGCTCGGACCACCGTGGCGTACGGCTGCAACGCCCCCAGGAACTCCGCCTTGA
The DNA here is from genome assembly GCF_900637205.1 of Mycolicibacterium chitae. Lineage (NCBI taxonomy): Bacteria > Bacillati > Actinomycetota > Actinomycetes > Mycobacteriales > Mycobacteriaceae > Mycobacterium > Mycolicibacterium chitae. The sequence continues at coordinate 1,294,062 of NZ_LR134355.1, read as the reverse complement.
CCGACGGGGCGACGGCGGGATCGGCCAGCGCCAAGAACGCCTCGGGAAAGACCCACACGTTGGTCGAGGTGACTCCGCCCACCCCGGCACCGACGGCGGCCGCGCAGGCCAGATCCGCGGCCGCGAGCACCTGGGCGTGGCCGGCCTGCTGGACCCGGGCGACGGTCTCGACCATCGCGGCCAAGGATTTGGTGCCTTGTTTGATGCCGGTGTAGGGCGCGGTCTCGGTCACCTGCTGCAGCACACTGGGCGACAGGTCCACGCCGAAGACCGGGTTGCTGTAGACGATCAGGTCGTGCCGCAAGGCATCTCCCACGCGGGCGAAGTGCGCCAGGAGGTCGGCCTCGGTCAACTCGGCGGCGAACGGGGCCGACACCATCACCTGATGGGCGCCGACCTCGAACAGTCGCCGGCCCAGTTCAATGGCGTCGTCACCGTTGAGGGCCGCGGCACCCGACATCACCACGGCTTCGGGGTTCGTGCGCACCACCGCCTCGGTCACGGCGATGCGTTCTTCCGGTCGCAGAACCTGGAACTCGCCGTAGGACCCGGTCAGTAGGACCCCGGTCACACCCCGGGCGGCGATCCGGGCGACATTGTCCGCCACGGCCGCCGCATCAACCTGGCCCGCAGCGTCAAAAACGGTGGGGGCGATCGCATAGAAGCGGATTGGCTGCATGGACTCCCTCTCGAAGTTCCAACTTTAGCGCTTTTGCTAAAGCGCTTTAGAAGCATAAGGTCTGTCGAGCGGGACTGACAAGTCCTCACCGATCCGGGGGTAGAAAACATGCCGCAGCGCCGCCAGGCACCAGCGCGCTTGATCGACGTCGCCGAAAAGGCCGGCGTGTCACTGACCACGGCATCGTTCGCGATGTCGGGCCGTCCCGGTGTCAGCGAGGCGGTGGCCGAGCGCGTGCGGGCGATCGCGGCCGAACTCGGTTATGTGCCCAACATGCAGGCACGTTCGCTGGCCAGTGGCGCCAGTTCAACCCTGGGGTTGGTGGTCCATGACATCGCCGACCCGTACTTCGCGGAGATCGCGTCCGCGATCGTCGCCTCGGCCGCAGACCTGGGCCTCACGGTGCAGATCTGCCAGAGTTCCCGCGATCCCGAACAGGAGATCACGCAGGTCCGCGCGCTGGTTGCCAGCCGGGTCCGGGCGTTGATCATGGCGGGGTCGGGACGGATCGGCGAGAACGGTTCCCGCGCCACCTACGACGAACTCGAGCGATTCCAGTCCACGGGTGGACGGGTCGCGATGATCGGTCGGCACCGCACACCGCTGGATGCCGTGGTGCCCGACAACACCGCCGGCGGCACGCTGATCGGCGCGCATCTGCGTGAACTGGGCCACACCCGCGTCGGAGTCGTGGCCGGGCCACAGGATCTCGCCTCCGCCGTCGACCGCCTCGGCGGTGTGACGGCGGCGCTCTCCGAAGGCGTTAAGGGCGTCCAGATCTTCGTGGAGCACTCCGAATTCGACCATGCCGGCGGCGCCGCGGCCGCCGAACGGCTGCTCAGTGACCATCCCGACATCACCGCACTGGTCGCGCTGAACGACTCGATGGCTGTCGGCGTGCTGGCCACGATCCGTCGTCGCGGATTGGAGGTACCCGGCGACATCTCGGTCACGGGTTTCGACGACATCCGCGTGGCCGCCGACCTTGGTCCCGGGTTGACCACCGCGGTGGTGCCGCTGCACCAGATCGGTACGACGGCAGTCACGTTGGCCATGAAGCAACCCGCCTCCCGGCCCCGACGAATTCAAGTGCCCGTCGAACTGGTGGTGCGTGGCTCGACGGGCCCCGTCACGCCCAAGCGTCCCCGACGCCGGGCGTGACGATCCCGCTCAGACCGCGTTGATGTAACCGCCGTCGATCCGGAAGACAGATCCGGTGAGGTACGACGCCCGCTCGGAGGCCAGGAACGCGACCACATCGCCATACTCCCGCGGCTCGCCATAACGCCCCAGCGGAATTGACGAGGTGCTTTGACGCACCACTTCCTCGAGTTCCAATCCCTCACGCTCGGCCCGCTTTTCGTCGAGGAAGCGGATCCGATCGGTGGCGATGCGGCCGGGCAGGACGATATTGCTGGTCACCCCCGCTCCGCCGACCTCCGACGCCAGCGTTTTCGACCAGCCCACCAACGCCGAACGCAGCGTGTTCGACAGACCGAGATTCGGGATCGGAGCGATCACGCCCGACGACGTCGAGGTGATCACGCGTCCCCAGCCGCGTTGGGTCATACCCGGCAACACCAGGTCGGTGACGCCGATCACCGCGAGCACCATCGAACGGAAATGCGACTCCCAGGTGTCCGCGGGTTGGCCGGCCACCGGCGACGGCGGCGGACCCCCGGTGTTGTTCACCAGGATGTCGACCTCACCCAGCTCCGATCGCACCTGTGCGATCCGATCGGCGGCGCCCGCCACGTCCGCCAGATCCCACTGCACGCAGTAGGTTTCGGCACCCCTATCGCGTAGCCGCCCCTCCGTCTCCGACAATGCTGCGGCATCGATGTCCGCGAGCGCGACCCGCACGCCCTCCTGCGCCAGCGCCGCGGCAATGGCACCCCCGAGGCCGCCGCCCGCGCCGAACACCAACGCGGTGCGTCCCGCTATCCCTAGGTCCATCGGTACCCCTTCATCGTTGATCCGTAGAACCCCGTTAGCCTAAGCGCTTTAGTAGCCTGGGCTCAAGCGCTTGACCAAACGGGCCGGAACGGAGGACGCCGTGACACTCGAACCCACTCCCCCGCTGCCCTGCGAGATGTCGAGATGACGGCCGTTGCCGCCCGGGTGGGGCTGCTCGGTGTCTCCCACGCGGCCACGGACTTCTACCAGGGCAGCGTCGCAGTCCTGGTCCCGGTCCTGGTGCTGCAGGCCGGTTTCAGTGCGGTGGCGGCCACCACGGTCGTGCTGGCCGCCACCCTGGGCTCCGCAGTGGCCCAGCCGGTCTTCGGCGTGCTGGCCGACCGATTCCAGACCTTCTGGCTGTTGCCCGCCAGCATGCTGCTGGCCGCCGCGGGGATCGGCGTGCTCGGACTGACCACTTCGTACAACTGGACGCTGATGGCCGCCGGCGCCTCGGGGCTCGGAGTGGCGGCCTACCATCCGATCGCCGCAATGCTGGCGCGCCAGGTCGGCGGCGGCACCGCGCGCTCGATGAGCTGGTTTATCGCGGGCGGGAACATCGGGCTGGCACTGGCTCCGGCCATTGCGGCGCCGATCCTGCTGGCCTTCGGCCCCCGCGCATCGCCACTGCTGGCCGCGCCGGGCATTCTCGGCGGGCTCGCCGTGATCGCGTTGCGTCGCTGGTTGCTGACCGGTCCGGGAACTCCGAGCGCGACAGCGCCGGCGGACGTTGCCGAAAACACCGACGACTGGCGTAGTTTCGGTTGGCTGGCGGCGATCGCGGTGCTGCGGTCGGGCGCCTACTTCGGCATCTCGACGGTCGTCGGTCTGTTGGTCGTGGTCGAACTCGGGCGGAGTCAGAGCGCGGCCGCGGCCGCGCTCGGTGTGTTCCTCACCGTGGGCGTGGTCGCCACCCTGGCGGGCGGTGTGATTGCCGACCGGTGGCGTCGAGTCACCTGCCTCCGAATGGGTTTCGCCATCATCGTGCCGGGCCTGATCCTGCTTGCGCTGGCACCGAATGTGCCGGTCGCCTTCGCCGGCGCCGTGGTCGCCGGGATCGGCGTCTTCCTCCCGTTCTCGGTGCAGACCACCCTCGGCCATGAGTATCTGCCGCAGCACATCGGCACCGCATCCGGGGTCACGATCGGCCTGTCGGTATCGGCGGGTGGTGCGATTGCGCCGCTGCTCGGATTCATCGTCGAGAGCCACGGCGCGCGCCACGCGATGCTCGCCCTCGCGGTCCTGCCCGTGCTGGCGCTGGTGGTCAGCCTGCGGCTGCGGGAAGGGCACGTCGGCGGCGCCCCTCCCGCGCTGGTGGCTCACGCGCGGGCCGTGGCACCGCCCAGGTAGAGATCGGCGAGCTTCGGGTCGGCCAGCAATTCAGCTGCGGGCCCGTTGATGTGGACCCGCCCGAGGTCCAAGACGCAACCGAGGTCGGCGGTCTGCAGGGCCCGGCGCGCGTTCTGTTCGACGAGCAGTACCGCGGTGCCGGCATCGCGCATGCGGACCACCTGCTCGAAGACCGTCGTCGTGGTTTTGGGGTCCAATCCCATCGAGGGCTCGTCGAGCAGCACCACCTTGGGCGTGACCATCAGGGAGCGCGCGAACTCCACCTGCTTCTGCTGGCCGCCGGACAGCAGACCGGCGAGCTGGCTCCAGCGCTCACCGACGATCGGAAAGAGATTCTGCACGTACTCGATCCGCTCCGCGATCACCGCGGGATCCTTGATGGAGAACGCACCGAGGCGCACGTTCTCCTCGACCGTCATCTCCCGAAAGACGCTATGTCCCTGAAGAACATGGGACAGACCGGACCGGAGCATGGTCTGCGGATCGCAGCCCGCCACCTCTTTGCCATCCACCCGGATGGCACCCGAGCGGGGCTTGAGCATCCCGCTGGCCACCTTGAGCACCGTCGACTTGCCGGCACCGTTGGGCCCCACCAGGCACACGATCTTTCCCGCCGGCACCCGCACGGTCAGCCCGCGCAGCACCATCGCCGCCCGGCCGTAGCCGGCCTGGATGTTGTCGAGTTCGAGCAGGTAATCAGATGCCAAGGTAGGCCTCCAGGACTCGTGGGTCGGCTTGTACCTCTTGCGGGGTACCGGTGGCGATAGGTTGTCCGCGGTCGAACACGATGACGTGGTCGCTCAGCGTCATCACCAGATCCATGTTGTGCTCGACGATCAGGAAGGTCTTGCCCTCCTTGTTCAGCTCGGAGATCAACGTCATGATGCGTTCGATCAGTGCGGGGTTCACCCCGCCCGCGGGCTCGTCGAGCATGATCGTCTCCGGATCGCTCATGAGCACGCCGGCCAGTTCCAGCAGCTTCTGCTGCCCGTACGAGATATTGCGCGCCTCAGCGTGTTCCAGATGATCGATGCCGACGCGGTGCAGCAGGCCCCGGGCGCGCTCCACCACGTCCTTGGCCTTGGAACTGCGCATCATGGCGACGGTCGACCCGCTGACCCCGACCAGCATGTTCTCCAGCACGGTCATCTGCGGAAAGGTCCGGCACAGCTGGAAGCTGCGGCCGATCCCGGTCCCGGCGACCCGGTCTGCGGTCCGGCCGGTGATGTCCTTGCCCCGATAGGACACGGTTCCGGAGTCCGGCTGGATCATCCCGGTGACGCAGTTGAAGAACGTGGTCTTGCCGGATCCGTTGGGCCCGATCAGCGCGTTGATCAGGCCGTGCCGGAACTTCACGGTGGCGGTGTCGACCGCCGTCACTCCGCCGAAGCGTTTGGTCAGCTCGGTCGTCGAAAGGTTCTGCACTTCCGTGGTCGTCATCGCGATACTCCGTTCACCATGGGTTCCAGCTCTGCTTCCGCGGTCGACTTGCGCTGCGCCTCCAGCAGGTCCTCGGCCGTCTGCTCGCGAATCGAGGTCTCGCCCCGACGTAGGTAGCGGTTCACCAGGTCGCGCAGGCCCGGAATGATGCCGTCCGGCATGAACAGCACCACCAGGACCAGCAGCACACCGGTCGCGGTGAGGTGAATCTGGGTGTCGCCGTAGTTCAGCTTGAAGTACTCGAGGGCGAAGCCCACCAGAATCGCACCGAGCAGCGGGCCGAACAGGCTGCGAATGCCCCCGACGAGCGCCATCAGCACCATGTAGGCACCCAGCAGGATGGAGAACTGGAACACCGGGTCCAGATCACCGAACCACAGCGCGTAGAACCCGCCGGCGGCCGCGGTGAAGGCCGCCGACAGCACGAACGCGATCAGCTTGTACTCGGTGGTGGGCACGCCGAGAGCGCGCGCCTTGTCCTCGTCCTCACGAATGGCCTTGAGCCGCATGCCAAACCGCGACCGGTCGATGAGCCACCACACCAGCAGGGCGACCGCCAGCAGGCCCAGGTACAGGTAGTAGAACCGCAGATGGTGTTCGGGGCGCAGCAGGCCCGGGAACGGCCGCGGCACTTCCATGCCCGAGGATCCGCCGGTCACCGCACTCCAACTCTGGGCCACCAGCAGCACGATCAGCACGAACGCGATGGTGGCGATGACGAATGATGCGCCGCGCAGGCGCAACCCGGCCACACCCACGGGTATGGCGATGAGCGACACGAGCACCACCGCGACGCCGACGGCCAGGAAGCTGGACATGCCGAGGCGGTTGATGAGTAGCCCCGTGCCGTAGGCGCCCAGCCCGAAGTAGGCCGCGTGCCCGAACGAGATGTATCCGGTGAACCCGCCCATGAAGTTCCACCCGGTCGCGCAGACCGCGTAGTTGAGGATCACGACGGCGGCGGCCAGCAGATAGGCATTACCGAGGGTGTGCGGGACGCTCAGGGCCACGACCACCAGGGCGGCCAGGCCCAGGATCTTCAGCGTTGGAACGGCTTTCGTGAGCTGCGTCGTGGCGTTGTCAGAATCGCTGTGCAAGACGACCTCCAAAGAAGCCCTGCGGCCGGAACAGCAGGGTGGCGAAGAGTGCTACGTAGAAGACGGTCTGAGCCCACGTGGCACCCATCGGGATCTGAAGCATGCTGGTCGCGATGCCGAGAACCATCGCGGCGATCGCGGCGCCGGGGATCGAACCGAGCCCACCGACCACGATGATGGCCATCAGCGGACCGATCCAGTACCAGTGCAACGACGGGAAGATGGTGGCGTCCAACGCCAACGCGGTGCCACCCACGGCCGCGGTCGCCAGGCCCAGGCCGAAGCCGAAGCTTGCCACCCGGTCGGTGTTGATCCCCACCAGCCGGGCTGCCTCCGGGTGCTGGATGGTCGCGCGCAGCGAGCGCCCGAAGGAACTCTTCATCAACACGATGTACAGCGCGCCCAGTCCGGCGGCCGCCAGCAGGAACGCCACCATCTTGACCACCGGGATCGATGCGCCGAAGAAGTCGATCTGAGCTGACCCGTAGCCGAGGTTGATCCGCCGCTGCACGCCGGTGAAGACGAAGCCGAGTAGGCCCTCGATGATCAGCGCGAAGGCCAGCGTCAGCAGGCAGGACATCATGGTCAGCGTGGCCGGCCGCAACCGGGTGAGCAGGGTACGTTGCATGACCACGCCGAGGCCGAAGAACACCGGAACCGTCAGCGCCAGCGAGAACAACGGGTCGAGTCCGGTCGTGGTGGTGAAGAACCAGGCCATGTAGGCGGCCAACACCAGGAATGCCGCGTGCGCGAGCATCACCACGCGCATCACGCCGAAGTACAACGTCAATCCCGACGCGAGCAGCGCGTATTGACCACCCAGTAGGACACCGAGGATGAGGGTCTGGAAGATTACCGCCGAGTCCACGCCTCACCAACCCGGCTTCGGAACGATGATCTCGGATTCCGCGGCGGCTTCGGGAAGCACGATCTTGGCTTCACCGTCCTGCCACTGCAGCACCATGCTGGCACCCTTGGGCCGGCCGTCCTCGTCCCACGCCAACGGGCCGACGACGGTGGGCACCTCGGCGGTGCGCAGGTAGTCGATCAATTGCTGTTGACACTCACCCTGTTCGGCGCATCCCACATTCTCGACGGCGGCCTGCACGACCTGCCCCGTGGCGAAAGCCGCGGCCTCGTCCTCGTTGGGTTTGTGGTTGTACTTGGCCTCGTAGGCGGCCACGAACTCGGCGTTGGTCGGGACGTTCGCATCCGCGGAGTACGACGTCGGGGCCAGGATGCCCGCGGTCCGCGCACCGAGTGCGCTGGCGAACTCGGGGTGGGTGGGCGCGGTGGTGAACCCGGCGATCTTGGGTTGGTAGTCCAACTGTTGTAGCGCGATGATCAGGTTGACGGCGTCCTGATAGGCCGCGCCGCCGATCACGACGTCGGCCCGGGTGGGCGCGATCTTGGCTGCGAGCGTAGAGAAGTCGATCTGGTTGGGCGGATACTCCTCGTCGACGACGATCTTGATGCCGCCCGCGGCAAGCCGGTCGCGGACACCGTGCGCGGTGGCCTTCGGGAACGGATCATCCATGGTGGCGACGGCCGCGGTCTTGGGCCGCTGATCCTCCGGCATGGCCAGGATGTAGTCGACGAGGAAGTCAAAGCTGTTGTCGGCCACCGCCGGTCCGGAGTAGAAGAGATTGTCGAAGCCCTGCTCGAAGACCTCGGCGGCGTTGCCCGCAGGCTCGACGAACAACATGCCGTACTCCTGGGCGACGCGGGCCGCCGGGATGACCAGGCGACTCGAGTAGGGACCGAAGATCAGGTCGGCCTGGTCCTGGGCGATAAGCGCCTCGTAGTCCGCGACGACCGCCTCAGCCTGCGACTTGTCGTCGAGGATCTTCAGTTTGACCTGACGACCCAGTAGGCCACCGCCGGCGTTGACCGTGTCGGCCCACACTTGGTACCCACGTTCCACCCCCTTGCCGGGTTCGGCGAAGTCGCCCGTCAGAGGTATCGAGATTCCGACCAGGATCGTGTCGTCGTCAGCGCCACCACCACCGGCGCCGCAACCCACGGCACCCAGCATCAGGGCGGACGCCACCGCGGCAATTTTCAAGCTCTTTCGTACCGTCATATTGCGCACTCCTCGTGACTGCCTGAGCGCTACTAAAGCGCTTCACCTGAACACCCTGCACTGAACTCTAGGGGGAACGCAAGAGGAACGAGTGAATTTACCCACAGTTGACAAAAGCGCTTTAGTATTGGAGCCGAACGAACCCGCCATGTACCCTCTCCGCGCCCATCAGCAGTGTGGCGCGGACCCTTGGCGTGCGCAACGCGAATCAGTGAAACAGGCCCCCGCCGTCGCAGACGATGCTCTGCCCCGTGATCATCCGAGCATCCGGACCGGCCAAGAAGGCCACCAGTCCGGCGAAATCGTCAGGGGTGACGAAATCCTGAATCACCTGTGCCGACATGGTCTTTCGAAAGACATCATCGTCAGAATGCGCACGGGTGCCAGGGGTGTCCACCTGCGCGGGGATCACCGCGTTGACGCAGATCCGGTGTTCACCGAACTCGCGAGCCATGACACGGGTCATGCCCATCAGCGCGCCCTTGCTCGCCACGTAGCCGACCAGGCCGGCGCCCCCGGTGAAGAACGTTCGCGACGCGACGTTGATGATCCGACCACGGTGCGCGCTGTCCCGCAAGTGCGGGAAGGCGGCCTGCACGACGAGTAGTGCCCCCACCGCGTTGACGCTGAAGTACCGGTGCAACTCCTGCGGCGTCGCTTCGAGCAAACTTGCACGGCCCGAGAGCAGTCCGGCGTTGTTGACCACGACGTCGACACCACCGAACCGATCCGCCACCTCGGCTATCGAGGCGCTCACCGAGTCGGGATCGGCCACGTCGCACTCCAGGTACACGATCGCACCGGCATCCCCCGGCGGAGGCGCGACGTCAAGCCCGACGACCGTCGCTCCCTCCGCCGACATTCGTCGCGCGATGCCCTCCCCCAGGCCGGCGGCGGCACCGGTGACCACGACGACACGGCCGGCGAGACGGCCATCGGACAGGCGGATATCTGACTGATCGGATCGGGGCATGTTGGGACTGTCTCATGGCGAGGCCACGCTCGCGTCCAGTATCAGACTACGAAATCGCGTAGACGACAGTGGAAACCGGGCGTCCACCAAATTGCGCGCCGACGGTTGCAGCTTCATCCTCAGGCGCAACCCTGGCTGCAATCTCGCCGCGGGTCACGGCAAGCTGCGCGCCACCAACCACACCGCGGCGTCGGGCGGCAGTACCCGTTCCACCCCGGGCTCCGAGGCCAACGCCACCTCGGTTCCCTCGGGCAGTTCCACCTCGGACGCACCGGTGTTGACCCAGCACTGCGCCTCGCCGCGAGCGAAGCCGAGCACGCCCTCGGAGCTCGCCAGCCACCGCACCTCGCCGGCGCCCACCCAGAGCCGAGGCCGCAACCCCAGCGCGGCGCGATACAGGTTCAGGATCGACTCCCGATCCCGCTCCTGGGCGGCCACCGTGTGCGCACCCCAGTGCTCGGGTTGCGGCAGCCAGGTCCCGGCGGATCCGGGAGGCGAAAACCCATAAGGTGCTTGCGATCCCGACCAGGGTAGCGGGATGCGGCAACCATCGCGACCGACATCGGTACATCCCGACTGCAGCCACGTCGGGTCCTGACGCACCTCGGCGGGCAAATCCTCGACCTCCTCGAGCCCGAGTTCCTCGCCCTGGTAGACGTAGGCGGTGCCGGGCAGCGACAACTGCAGCAGCGCGCACGCCCGCGCGCGCCGGCGACCCAGCGCGTGATCGGCGGACTCCTCGGACCAGCGCGCCCGCTCCCATTCGGACTCCACCATGCCGTCGGGCTGCGCCCGGGCGTAGCGCGTCACGGTGCGCGGCACGTCGTGGTTGGACAGCACCCAGGTCGGGGGCGCGCCCACGGATGCCGCCCCGGCAATCGCGTCGTCGATGACCTCGCGCAGCTTCGCCGCCCGCCAGGGTGCGCGCAGGAAGTCGAACTGGAAGGCCGTGTGCAGTTCGTCGGGGCGCAGGTAGCGCGCCAACCGCTCGTTGCCGGGCACCCATGCCTCGGCGATGAAGATCCGTTGCGGCTCATACCGATCGGCCACGGCGCGCTAACCGCGGTAGATGTCGTGCACCCCGTCCTGATCGAACGCGGGGTGCGGAGTGTCCGCCCCACCACGGTCCGGCAGTCCCGGCGCCTTCACCAGGCCGTGCGCCACGTCGATGCGGAAGCCGTCGACCCCGAGGTCGAACCAGAACGCCAGGACGTCTTCGAACTCCGCCCGCACCTCGGGGTGATCCCAGTTCAGGTCGGGCTGTCCGGGCGCGAACAGGTGCAGATACCACCAGCCGTCGGCAGTGCGCGTCCACGCCGGGCCGCCGAAGATGCTCTGCCAGTCATTCGGTGGCGACGCCGCCCGGCCGGACCGGAACAGGTAGCGCTCGCGGGCGCCGGGTTCGCCGCGCAGGGCCGCCTGGAACCACGGGTGCTGGTCCGAGGTGTGGTTGGGCACGATGTCCAGCAACACCCGGATACCTGCGGCGTGGGCCTCCTCGATGAACCGACCGGCCTGCACCAAAGTGCCGTAGGCAGGGTCGATGTCGCGATAGTCGGCCACGTCGTACCCCGCATCGGCCATCGGCGACGGGTACCACGGGTTGATCCACACGGCGTCGACGCCCAGCCGGCGCAGGTACGGCAACCGGGACCGCAGACCGGTGATGTCGCCGATGCCGTCCCCGTCACCGTCGGCGAAGCTACGGATGTAGACCTGGTAGACGACCGCGGTCTCCCACCACTGCACCAACTCAGCGCCCCACGCGGCGCAGCGCATCCGGCGTCAGATCGGCCAGCGTCGGATACCCGTCGACCGCCATGATCAGATCCGCCTCGGCGAGCATGGAGCGCAGCACGTGCACAATCCCGTCGACGCCGCCGAGCGCCAGGCCGTAGGCGTACGGCCGGCCGATGCCGACGGCGCGGGCCCCCAGCGCCAGGGCCTTGATGACGTCGGCGCCCGAGCGGACCCCCGAGTCGAACAGCACGGGCAGCTCGCCGGCGGCGGCCACCACCTCCGGCAGGCAGTCGATGGCGGGTATCCCGCCGTTGGCCTGCCGCCCGCCGTGGTTGGAACAGTAGATGCCGTCCACACCGAAATCCGCTGCGCGCCGGGCATCGTCGGGATGACAGATGCCCTTGAGGATCAGCGGCAGCTTGGTCAGCGAACGCAGCCACGTCAGGTCATCCCAGGTCAGTGACTTGCCGAAGACGCTGGCGAAGTACATCACGGCATCGCGCGGGTCGGCGCCCTCGGCCAGGCCGGCCTTCTCCCGGAACACCGGGTCGCTGGTGTAGTTCGCCAGGCACTTGCCGCGCAGCTGCGGGAAGTTCGCGGTGCTCAGGTCGCGCGGGCGCCAACCCGGGATCCAGGTGTCCAGGGTGACGACGATGCCGTCGTATCCGGCGGCCTCGGCGCGGCGCACGAGACTCTCGGCGATGTCCTTGTCGTTGGGACAGTAGAGTTGGAAAAACCCTGGCGTGTCACCGAATTGCGGGACGATGTCCTCCAACGGGTCCTCCATCAGCGTGGAGGCGACCATCGGCACGCCGGTGGCCGCGGCGGCCCGGGCGGTGGCCAGGTCCCCGTGACCGTCCTGGGCGCACAACGCGATGACCCCGATCGGGGCCAGGAAAATCGGTGCGGGCCAGCGCTTCCCCCACAACTCGACCGAGAGATCGCGCTCGGTGGCACCGACCAGCATCCGAGGCATCAGGCCCCAGTTCCGGAACGCGGTGACGTTGCCGTCCTGGGTGTGTTCGTCCCCGGCTCCCCCGGCGACGTAGGACCACACCGACGGCGGCAGCGCCTGCCGGGCGCGTTCCTCCAGTTCGGCATACGACATCGGCAAGGAGGGCAACACGCCGGTCAGGCCCTGGAAGTAGATCTCGTACTGGTAGTTGCCCCACGGGTTCACGCTGCGCACCTTCCTCTCGGGCCCCGCCACATCGCGTCCAGGCGCAACCGCACGTCGGCGAGGTGGTCGGCCTCACGGTTCGGCGGGCACGGCATGCCCCACGATATCGGCTGCGGCGCCATCCGGCAGGTAGCCGTGCGGCCGAGCCGATAAAACGCTCTGATCAGCACGGGCCAGGGCCGAGACACCACGAGCGCGAGCCGCAGCGCACCACAACCGCCGAACTCGACATGGTCCGAATCCCAGATCGATTGGACCTCGAGGTGTACAGTGGCGGTCAGTGCCAGACAATTTCGGCACGACACGCCGATTCGGCGACCTTCACGCAGTTGTGGCGCGGTGCACACGCTCTCGGTACCCCGCATGCGTGACCCCTGACGCTAGGAAACACGATGGACTCGACGAACCTTTTTTCACACCCCAACAAGCCGACAGTCGCACCGCGAAACACCAGTCAGCACAACGATGTTGCCGCCCTGGTGTTCTCGGACCGACCGCGGCGCGACAACTCCGAGGACAAGGGCGCCTCCGCGCCGGCCTCCTGACCGACCAAGACCGCTTGCCCGACAATCCATTCGGCGGGTAGGGGCTCAGGTGAAGTCGCGGGCCACCTCGGCGACCCGCCGTAGCTGGTCCACATCGGAACTCGTCGGGATCAGGTGCACCTCGTCGGTGCCCACCGCGGCGAACTCCCGCAGCACCGCGGCCAATTGGTCCTCATCGCCGGACCATCCCGTCGTCGGGGCCATCGCCTCGACGTAGTCGGCGGGGATCCAGTTCATGTAGCGCAGCAGATGCGCCCTGACCTGCTCGCGCGCCGACTCGGCGGGGCCCAGGGCGAACCAGAACGACGTCGCCAGGTGCGGCGCCGGTTTACCCTGCTGGGCCCAGGCCTGACGCGCGACGTCGAACAGCTCGTTCTGCTTGCCGACATCAAGATCCAGCGTGGTACCGGCCAACCCGTCGGCCCAGGCGGCGGCGCTGCGCAGGGTCTTCTCCCCGATGGTGCCCACCAGCAGACGCGGACCGCCGCGCTGCACCGGCGGCGGTCCCACCGGCAGCACCGAGTCGCTGAGCGCCTCGCCGGCCCACACCCGTCGCATGATCTCCACGCGCTCCGCCATGCCGCGGATGGTCTGCGTCTTCGGGTCCGCGCCGACCGCCCGGTAGTCCTCGTGCCGGCCGCCGACCCCGAGCCCCACCGTCAGCCGCCCGTCGGAGATCAGGTCCCCGGTGGCCAACGCCTTGGCGCACAGCACCGGGTCGTGCAGTTGCGGGACGATCACGGTGGTGACCAGCTCGACCCGGTCGGTCCAGGCCGCCAGGGCGCCCAGCAGCGTCAGGCTGTCCGGGTTGTCGAACGCGATGCGCTCCCCCCAGCACAGCGACGAGAACGGTCCCTCGTCGACCATCTCCGCCCACGTCCGCAGGGTCGTGGAGTCCAGATCCGGCTCCATGACCGGCATCGTCATCCCTACCCGCATGACGGCGATTGTGGCACGGCCGTGCGCCACCGGATCGTCAGGCCTCAGGCCACCGGATCGTCAGGCCTCAGGCCACCGGATCTTTGTGTGCCCGAATCGGGTCGGTACTTGCGGGCGGTGCGAACAGGCTGCCCCGCAGGCTGCCGCCGGTGGTGCGGATCGCCACCAGCACCCAGGTGGCCAGCAGACCGACGTAGGCCGCGACCGCCGCCACCTCGAACGCCGGCAGCGCGGTGTGCTCGGCCAGCTGCGTGGTCCCGGTGACGAACGTGCCGACCGGGAAGGTCAGACTCCACCAGGTCAACGCGAACGGCATGCCGCGGCGCAGGGTGCGCACCGTCAACGCGGTCGCCAACGCGATCCACAACACCGCGAAACCCCACACCGGAACGCCGAAAAGGACGCCGAAAACGCGCATCCCACTGGCGATCTCGGGGGCGACGGCGCTGCCGGCATAGGTCCCCAGCAGCCCGGCCACCGTGATGGACTGCCCCAGCGGACCCAGCACGATCCACAGTGTGGGCACCCGCGCGGTACCCGAGGTGCCGTACAGGGCCAGCCGGGTCCAGATCATCGTGATGATGATCAGCGAGGCCACCAGCGACAGCCCGAACATCGCGTAGCAGCCGTACAGCATCGTCTCGCGCCCGGTGCCCGGCGCCATGTGCGGGAGCAGCAGGGCGCCGCCGGCGGCCGACACCATCGGCGGGACGACGGGCATCAACCACCCGCCGAACGCCGCGTCGGGTTCGACGCTGTGCTGGGTGAACATCAGGAACGGGATGCTGACGGCGGTGAACAACCCGCCCAGGGTGCCAGCGGTCCACAGCACCCAGGCCAGGTCGACGGCGACGCGTTCGCCGATCAGGTCCTTGCCCACCAGCAGCGCGCCGGTGCCGACGGTGACCAGCGCCATCGGTGCGGCGCCGTAGAAGTGCGCCATCTGCGGGTTGCGGGCATGTCCGCGCACCACCCGGGGATTCCACAGCCAGTGCCCGCCGACGACGAGCACCAACACCGCCAGCATGATCAGGGCGATCACCCAGACCCCCTCGGTGAACCCGCGCACGCCGGGCACCTGCAGCGGCAGGGTGGCGCCGGCGATGGCCACGATGCCCGTCCCCATCACCGCGGCGAACCAGTTGGGGCCGATACTTCCGAGGACCTCGACCCGCTTCCGCGGTGCGGGGACCTCGCTCGGCGCTGCGGCATCGCTCACGCCATGACCCTAACTGGGGGTTAACCCCCACCAGGATCTCTGGATAACGCCGTGTTGCGCGGGGCCTCGACTACCTAGGTTTAGACCCATGGCAGTCGCAACCGACGTTCTCCCGGCCCCGCCGCGCGCCCGGCACCTCGGCGTGGTGCCCACCGCCTCGATGGTGACCAACGCCGTCATCGCCGTGCTGTGGGCCTGGATCCCGTTGGCCCTCATGGTCGCCGCCGTGTCCTCGATCCCCTCGCTGATCGGCACGGCGATCGCCGTCGTGGTGTTCGTCTACCTGATCCGCGGGGTCAACGCCCTCGAGCGGGGCCGCTCCGAGGCGGTGTTCGGCATGGGCATTCCCACTCCGGCGCGGGAGCTGACCCATCGCGACGGGTTCCTGGGCTGGCTGCACCAACTGTGGCTGGACCTCAGCAGCACCCGGTTCTGGAAGGGTTTCTCCCACCACTACCTGCGGATGCTCTACGACTTCCTGGTGACCGTCATCGCGCTGGTCCTGTTGGCCTTCGCCTTCGTGGGGCCCGCCGCGGGCATCGCGGTGCAGGGCAGCGACGCCGCGGCCGGCGTGCGGTTCCTGCCGGTGTGGCTAACGTGGGTGCTGGCGATCACCGCGCTGGCGGCCGCGATCGCGATCCTGATCTTCGCACCGGCCGTGGACGCTCGGATCGACCGCTGGCTGCTGGCCCCGTCGGACACCGCGGCCCTGCGCAACCAGGTCAGCGCGCTCGCCGACGCCCGCCGAGGTGCGGTGTCCTCGGCGCACACCGAGCGGCACCGCATCGAACGCGACCTGCACGACAGCGTGCAACCGCGGTTGGTGTCGTTGGCCATGACCATCGGGCTGGCCCAGACCAAGCTGGATTCGGATCCGGGCGCGGCCAAGACGCTGATCGACGAGGCGCACGGCGACGCCAAGCAGGCCCTTGCCGAACTGCGCAACGTGGTGCGCGGGATCGCCCCGACCATATTGTCGGACCGCGGACTGGATGCGGCCCTGTCCGCCGTGGTGCAGCGCAGCGAAACCTCCGGCATCCCAACGTCTCTGGACGTGCACCTGCCGCACCGGCTGCCCGACGAGGTCGAGGCCGTGGCGTACTTCCTGGTCGCAGAGGCGCTGACGAATGTCGCCAAACACGCCGCGGCCACTCGCGCGGTCGTGACCGTGCGGGTCGACGAGACCGCCCAGCAGTTGCACGTGTCGGTGTTCGACGACGGCCGCGGCGGTGCCCAGATCTCCGCGGGTCCCGACAGCACGGGGCTGCGCGGGCTGGCCGAACGGGTCCGCGCCGCCGGCGGCACGCTGTCGGTGTCGAGTCCGGTCACCGGTCCCACCATCGTGAGCGCGGTGCTGCCATGCGCATCGTGATCGCCGAGGACTCCGCCCTGTTGCGGGCCGGCCTGGAACGCATCCTGATCGACGCCGGCCACGACGTGGTCGCAGGCGTGCCCGACGCGACCGAACTGCTGCGGGTGGTCAACGACCTCGCACCGGACCTGGCCATCGTGGACGTCCGCATGCCGCCGACCTTCACCGACGAGGGCATCCGCGCGGCGGCCCTGCTGCGCAGCCAGAACCCGGACTCGGCGGTGCTGGTGCTCTCGCACTACGTCGAGGAGCGCTACGCGGCCGAGTTGATCACCGCCGACACCCGCGGTTTCGGCTATCTGCTCAAGGACCGGGTCGCCGACATCCCGGCCTTCCTCGACGCGGTGGCCACCGTCGGCGGCGGCGGCACCGTGCTGGACCCCGAGGTCGTCGCGCAGATCCTGGTCCGCTCGCAGGGGCGCAACGCGCTGGACAGCCTCACCGACCGGGAACGCGAGGTCCTGCAACTGATGGCCGAGGGCAAGACCAACTCGGCGATCGCGACCATCCTGTCGATCTCGACCGGTTCCGCCGAGAAGCACATCGCCTCGATCTTCACCAAGTTCGACCTCGCCCCCGACCAGAGCGAGAACCGCCGCATCCTCGCGGTGCTGCGCTACCTGGACACCTGACCGGAGGAAGTCATGACCGCAACGCACACTCCGCCCTCCACGGGCGAGCGCAGAACCATCCGCGTCGTCATCGTCACCGCCGCGGTGGTGCTGGGCCTGGCCCTGGTCGCGGGCCTGACGGCCGTCGCGGTGGGGGTGGGCAGCACCCGCATCGTCGCCGATGCCCAGCCGCTGCCCGCCGACCTGCGGGTGCTCAACATCGACGCCGGCGAAGTGCCGATCGCGGTCCGGATCCTCACCGACGACGACGCCACCGAACCGCGCGCCGAGATGCGATTCATCAGCACGGCCGGAAACCGGCATGCCCTGGACATCACCTCCCAGGCCGATAGCGCGCGGGTGACGGTCCGGGGCCAGACCCCCGACTGGTTCCGGTGGGCGCGGGCCGGGGAGGTGCGAATCGTGCTGCCGCCCGGCCTCGCCCGCGGCCTGACGCTGATCTCCACCCAGCGCTACGGCGCCCTGATGGTCGACACCGACCTGGACCGACTGGAGGCGCGCATCGACAACGGCGCGGTGGCCCTGCGCGGCGCCGCCCGCACCGTCGAGATCCACAACCAGCGCGGCGCCATCCACAGCCGCGCGCCGATCGAGGTCCGGGATTCCTTCTCCGCCACCGGCATCGAGGGCAAGATCAGCGTGGACTTCCAGGACCCGCCGCCGCCGCGTATCCGGGCCACCCTCGACCGCGGCTCGGTGGAACTCGGGCTCGACGGCGACGGGCCGTTCCTGGTGAATGCCAGCACCGGCGACACCGAGGGCCGCACCGTGGTGCGGGTGCCGCGCACCTCCGATCCCGGCGAGGCCGTCTCGGAGATCACCGCGCGGGCCGGGGCCGGCAGCGTGGTCGTCGACCGAACCTGAGAAAGTGTTTGATGGCTCACACCAGCGGTCATCCATGCAGTCATGAACGAGGAACCGACCACCGAGAAGGTCGAGGTCACCGACTCGGCCAAGAAGGAAGCCAAGCGCATGGTCAGCGCTTACGAGGACCGGCCCACGGCCGTCCTGCCCGGGTCGGATAACACCGTCACCGGCACCGCCATCAACGAATGGCTAGACGACGACGGCAACCCCAAGTACGGCCAGGACGACGCCAAGGGGCGCGAAGGTCAATCGGCGCGCTGATGCCCGCGCTGGGTCTCCTGGCGTCGATAATCGTCCGCGAGTGAGCCGACGTGTTCGGGCAGCGCGCCGCCGGCCACGTCGGCGAGACTGGTCTGCTCGAGCACCGAGCGCATGCTGGCCCGCAGCGCGCGCCACACGTCGGTCAGCGCGGCCGTCGGTCCGGAGTACGGCAGGTCCCCCAGTCCGATGTCCCGGACGCTGGCCAGCGGGCCGTCGATGCAGCGCAGCACGTCGGCAATGCTGATCTGATCGGCGGGTCGGCCCAGTTCGTACCCGCCGTCGCGACCGCGGTGGCTACGCACCAGCCGGTCGGTCCGCAGGGCGCTGAGGATATCGACCAGAAATTGCGGCGGGATGCCCTGCGCCTTGGCCAGGTCGTCGGTGGTGGTCAGCTCACCGGCGGCGACGGTGGCCAACTGCACCATGGCCCGCACGCCGTACTCCGCCTTGGCCGACATCCGCATCAGTCGGATTCTGCCATTCGGGCGCGGTCAGTCCGGGATGGCCGCGCTGTCCGGGACCACCACCGCGAACAGATCGGCGATCGCGGCCAGGCTCGCGGCGTGCACGGCCGCGGCCGGCACCTCGGTCTCTCCCACCCCGGGCAGCGCCCGGGTCGCGGTGGCCGCCGCGACCACCGTGGGCGCGTAGCCGAGGTTGAACGCGCCGCGCGCGGTCGAGTTGACGCACATGTGGGTCATGAATCCAGCCAGCACCAGGTTGTTCGCGTCGAGCCCCTTGAGTCGTTCGTCGAGGTCGGTCCCGACGAACGAGTTCGGGTAGTTCTTCACCACCACGGCCTCGCCCTCCCGCGGTGCGACGCTGTCGACGATGGCGCCGATCTCCTCCCGCACGTCATACGGGGAGCCCGGTCCGGCGTCGTGCTGGATGTGGATCACCGGGATGCCGGCGGTGCGCGCCCGGTCCAGCAGGATCGCGGCCTCCAGCAGGGCGGGCTGGACACCCTCGAGTTCCATCACGCCGCGGGTGTAGGTGTTCTGGAGGTCGATCATGATCAACGCGGACGACGCCAGACCTTGCGGCTCGGCGGGAAGTCCGGTCAGGTTGCGCAGGGTGGGATGCTCGGCCATGAGACCAAGCTACCGCCCGACACAAGTTGAGCGCGCGATCCGTTGACACCCGTCGTACCACCGATACGATCCCCTCGATGGCAAGCGACGACGGCTGGACCGCTTTCGTGGACGGCCTTCGCGCGGCGGGCGATTCGCTGAGCACCGCCACCGCGGGCCTCGACGCGGCCGAACGCGCCGCCGGGCAGCGGGCGCTGGTGCGCGCGGCCAACAACCTGCTGGGCCGCCTCGAGACCGACCGGGACCGTCCGGACCTGGCGCCGTTCAACGGGTGGCGGCAGAAGTTCTTCATGGACAATCCGGACTACCGCTACTGGATCACCGACATCCGCGACGACCGTCGCTACCGGATCATCGGCAACGTCGGCGCCTCGGTGTATCAGTCCATCACGGTGTACAGCGGCACCGGCGTCGCCGACGCAGCGTCGGTGCTGCGCCTCGACAGCGACGACCTGAACATCGGTGCGGGCGGCGACTTCTCCGTACCGCTGGGTGACCTTCCGCCGGGCTCGTCGTCGGTGTGGGTGCGCTACGCGCACGAGCGCACCGATCCGCGGGATCCGGGCTGGTGCCGCATCGAGGCGCTCGGCACCGTCGACGCGGCGCCACCCGCCGATCTCGACCGTTCGCTGAGCCGGCTCGGGGCGGTGATCGCCAACGTACCGAAGGTATTCGAGTTCTCCACCGCGGAGGACGCCAAGTCCCCCAACACCGTCCGGCACTGGTCGGCGATGGCCGGCGGCGCGGCGTTCACCGAACCCGGGATCCACTACCTGCGGGGCGCCTGGGAACTCGGCGACGGCGAGGCGCTGGTGCTCGAGGGGGTGCCGCCGCCGTGTCGGCATTGGAACATCGTGCTCTACAACCGATTCCTGAACTCGCTGGACTACCGGCACCGCACCGTGTCGGTCACGGGCGCGACGGCCGCCCTGACCGACGGCGCGTTCCGGTTCGTCCTCGCCGCAAGCGATCCCGGCGTCCGCGGGTACGACTGGCTGGACACCGAGGGGCTACCCTTCGGGCTGTTCGTGCTGCGGTTCTTGCACGCGGCGGCCGAACCGGACCTGCCGGCGGTGCGGCGAATCCCGTTGGCGGAGCTGCGATGAGCTGGGAGCCGCCGGCCCGCAGCGCGGTCGCGCGGCAGATCTACGCCGAGGCCGAACAGGACCGCGCCGAGAATCCGCACCGCTACCGCTTCGATGCCGAACAGGTGGCGCAGCGCGCCACCCGCCGCGGCGAGTTCTCCCCCGACGAGTTCGCCGACGGCTGGGCCCCTGCCCTCGAAGCCTTTCTGGATTCCGCCGAACGCGATGGGCGGCTCAACGCGGTGGGGGTCCGGATGGCCCTGCAGTCGGCCACCGGCCGGCTGACCGCCGGCGCACGAATCACCCGGTGCCGGAGCCAGATTCCCGCGGTGGAACTGGCCCCGCCGATCGTCATCATCGGCGGCTGGCGCACCGGCACCACCTTCCTGTTCCGCCTGCTGGGCACCGATACTCGGTTGCACGCGCCGCTGCCGGCCGAACTTGTCTCGCCGTGGCTGTTCACCACCCCCGACGCCCCGCCGCCCGGCGAGGTCAGCGCGACGGCCAGTCAGTTGCTGCACACCCTGAATCCCGACATGGCCGTGGTGCACCTGTCTGGCCCGGCACTGCCCGAGGAGTGCGTGCTGGGCATGGGCACCGACCTGCGCAACTGGGGTTTCACCTCGATGATGCGCTTGCCGTCCTACGCCGAATGGCTTGCCGCCGAGGACCTCACCGGCACCTACGCCCGATACCGGCAGGGCCTGGAACTGCTCGCCCACCGCGACGACCGCCGCTTCGTGCTCAAGGCCCCGGCCCACACCGCCGAACTCGACCACCTGATCGAGGCCTTCCCCGGTGCGGTGGTGGTGCAGATCCACCGCGACATCGTGTCGACCCTGACCTCGGGGGCCAGCCTGTTCGCGGTGTACCGCAGCACCTACAGCGACGACGTCGACCCGGTCGAGGTGGGCCGGCAGCAGGTGGCGCAGAGCGAACTGTGGCTGCGGCGCGCGGTCGAGGCTCGCCGCACGACCGCGACCGGCGCGGCGACCTTCGTCGACCTCGACTACGACGAGCTGATCGCCGAGCCCGCCCGCGCGGTCGCCAAAGTGTATGCGGCCGCGGGCATGTCAGCGCCGGACGATATCGACGGGTTCATCGACGGCTACCACCGGGCGCACCCGAGGAACGCCGGTGGGCATCGCTACACTCCCGAGCAGTTCGGCATCGACCCCGACGAGGTGCGACAGCGCTTCGCCTTCCTCGACGAGATCACCGACGCGCGTTGAGGTTCAGCCCGCCGCGGTGACCGCCAGCACGGCCGCGGCGTGTTCGGGGCGGCAGATGATCAGATCCGGCAGCTTGGCGTCGGACTGGTTGTAGCGCAGCGGCGAGCCGTCGATGCGCGAGGTGTGCAGACCGGCCGCGCGGGCCACCGCGACCGGCGCCGCGGAGTCCCATTCGTACTGGCCGCCGGCGTGCACGTACACATCGGAGCGCCCCTGCACCACGGAGGCCACCTTGGCGCCCGCGGAACCCATCTCGACCAGGACGCCGCCGAGTGCGTCGCGCACCGACAGGGCGATCGCCGGCGGGCGGGTGCGCGACACCACGACGCGCAACGTGTCCGGGGCCGCCGGCACCGGGGGCGGAGTCGGGGTGGCCAGCGTGATCCCTTGGGCGGGCAGGGCCACCGCACCGGCGACCAGTTCGCCGTCTTCCCAGAGCGCGACGTGCACGGCCCAGTCGTCGCGGCCCAGTTCGGAGAACTCCCGGGTGCCGTCGAGCGGGTCGACGATCCACAGCCGCCGGGCCGTCAACCGCTCCGGATTGTCGATGCCCTCCTCGGAGAGCACCGCGTCTTCGGGTCGGGCCGCGGCGAGTTGTTCGGCGAGGAAGTCGTGGGACCGCTTGTCGCCGGCGGCCTTTCGCTCCTCGGGCGTCGCATCCGCCAGTTCCTCGCGGACCGCCAACAACAACTCACCGGCGCGGGTCGCCAGGTCGGCGGCCAGCTGGTGATCAGCCACGGTCGGCGTCGAGCAGGTCGATGACCCGCTGGGCCAACTCGTCGCACGGCTCCTCCGGAGTGAGGCGCAGGTCCGGATTCTTGGGCCGCTGATAGGGGCTGTCGATGCCGGTGAAGTGGGTGATCTCGCCCGCGCGGGCCTTGGCGTAGAGACCCTTGGGGTCGCGGGCCTCACAGTCGGCCAGCGGCGTGTCGACGAAGATCTCGTAGAAGTCGGTGCCGTGGTCGGTGTGCACCTTGCGCGCCAACTCCCGGTGCTCCTCGAGCGGGCTGATGGCGGGCACCAGCACCGTCAGGCCGGCATCGGCCATCAGCGTGGCGATGTGGGCGAGCCGGCGCAGGTTCTCGGCGCGGTCGGCCATCGAGAAACCGAGATCGGCGTTGAGTCCGTGTCGCAGGTTGTCGCCGTCGAGAACGTATGCGGGGCAGTTGTTCTCGACCAGCTTCTGCTCCACCAGGACCGCGATCGAGGACTTACCCGAGCCCGAGAGTCCGGTGAACCACAGCGTGCGACCCCGGGTCAGCCGCTGCCCGGCCTCGACCAGCGACTGGTGCCGCACGGTGTTGGGCGAGGCGGTGCGGGTGGCCACCGGTGCGGTGTCGCGGACCATGCCCGCGGCGACGGTGACGTTGGTGTCTGGGTCGATCAGGATGAACGATCCCGTCGTCCCGTTGCGCACGTACTCGTCGAGCAGCAGCGGGGCCTGCGAACGCAGCGTGACCCGGCCCAGTTCGTTGAGCTTGAGCGCGGTGGCCGACTTGTCCCGGTGCAGGGTGTTGACGTCCAGGCGGTAGTCCAGGGCGCCCACCCGCACCCGCGTGGTGCGAGTGGTGTGCTTGATGACGTAGTCGCGGCCGGGTTCCAACGCCGAATCGTCGGCCATCCAACACACCATGGCGTCGAATTCCTGACTGGCCACCGGCTGGTTGTTGGGCCGCGCGATCAGGTCCCCGCGGCTGATGTCGATGTCGTCGGCCAGGCTGACCGACACCGCCATCGGTGGGAACGCCTCCTCGACCGGACCGGTGGGACCGTGAATCACGGTGATGGTGCTGGTTTTTCCGCTGGGCAGCACCACGACCTCGTCACCGGGGCGCATCACGCCGCTGGCCACCGTGCCGGCATAGCTGCGGTGATCGGCGTGCTCGTGGGTCTGCGGGCGGATCACGTACTGCACCGGGAAGCGGACGTCGACCAGGTTGCGGTCACCGGCGATGTAGACGTCCTCGAGGTGGCTCAGCAGCGCCGGACCGTCGTACCACGGGGTCTTGTCGGACTTGGTGACCACGTTGTCGCCGTTGAGCGCGGAGAGCGGAATGGTGGTGACGTCGTGGATGTCCAGCCGCGCGGCGAACGCGTGGAACTCCTCGCGGATCGCCTCGAAACGCGCCTGGTCCCAATCGATCAGGTCCATCTTGTTGACCGCCAGCACAATGTGCTGCACACCGAGCAGCGACGCCAGGAACGCGTGCCGGCGGGACTGCTCGAGCAGGCCGTGGCGGGCGTCGACGAGGACGATCGCCAGTTGCGCGGTCGAGGTGCCCGTCACCATGTTGCGGGTGTACTGCAGATGCCCCGGGGTGTCGGCGATGATGAATTTCCGCTTGGCCGTGGCGAAGTAGCGGTAGGCGACATCGATGGTGATGCCCTGCTCCCGCTCGGCGCGCAGCCCGTCGGTCACCAACGCCAGGTCGGTGTAGTCGTGCCCGCGTTCGTGGGAGGTGCGCTCGACGGCGGCGAGCTGATCCTCCATGACGGCCTTGGAGTCGAACAGCAGCCGGCCGATCAGGGTGGACTTGCCGTCGTCGACCGAACCGGCGGTCGCGATCCGCAGCAGTGTGGTGTTGGCGCTCATCAGAAGTAGCCCTCCCGCTTGCGGTCTTCCATGCCGGCCTCGGAGATCCGGTCGTCGGCACGCGTGGCGCCGCGCTCGGTCAGCCGCGACAGCGCGGTCTCGGCGATCACCTGCTCGACGGTCTCGGCGGTGGATTCCACGCAACCGGTGCAGGTGACGTCGCCGACGGTGCGGAAGCGCACCGAGGTCTCGAACACCTCTTCGCCGTCGCGGGGCTGCATGTACTCGTGCACCGCGAGCAGCATCCCGTCGCGCTGGAACACCGGGCGGGTGTGGGCGTAGTAGATGGCCGGCAGCGTGATGTTCTCCGCGCCGATGTAGGCCCAGATGTCGTATTCGGTCCAGTTCGACAGCGGGAAGACCCGGATGTGCTCACCCTTGCGGTGCCGACCGTTGTACAGGTTCCACAGCTCGGGGCGCTGCGCCTTGGGGTCCCACTGCCCGAACTCGTCGCGGAAACTGAACACCCGCTCCTTAGCCCGGGCCTTCTCCTCGTCGCGGCGCGCCCCACCGAAGGCCGCGTCGAACCGGTTCTCCCGGATGCCGCGCAGCAGCGTGACCGTCTGCAGCGGGTTGCGCGAGGGACCGTTGTCCACCACGCGACCGGCGTCGATGTCCTCCTGCACGCTGGCCACCACCAGCCGCAACCCGTGCTGGGCCACCAGCGCGTCGCGGGTGGAGATCACCTCGTCGAAGTTGTGCCCCGTGTCGACGTGCATCACCGGGAACGGCACCCGACCGGGCGCGAAGGCCTTGATCGCCAGGTGCAGCATGACGATGGAATCCTTGCCGCCGGAGAACAGCAGCACCGGCCGCTCGAACTCGGCGGCCACCTCCCGGATGATGTGCATCGCCTCGGCCTCGAGGGCCCGGAGATGGCTCAGTTCGTACTGTCCCGCGGTCGGCTGGGTCGCCGTTGGAGCGCTCATGCATTCCTCGTAAAGTTGGTAGATCTGACCAAGATTATCGTTATTGGCAAGAATGCTGCCAGTCCGCGGTCCGTCGCGTCAAGATTTCCAGGTAGATGGGCCGCATAAGTAGCCGGCGGGCTGCCACCGCCGCTGGGGTCACCGCGACTGTGCGGATTCATACGCCGCAGCGGCGTGTCCCGTATGAAACCGCACGCTCGGCGAGCGGCGCGACGGGGGCGGTCTAGTCACCGCCGGTGGTCACCGCGACTGTGCGTCCTCATACGCCGCAGCGGCGTGTCCCGTATGAAACCGCACAATCGGCGAGGCAGGCGCGGCGGCAGGAGCCAGGCGGGGTCGGTGCAGCGCCTGGCGGACGGGGCGAGCTAGAGCGTTACCTCGGTGAGCTTTCCGGTCGCGACGTCGAAGACGAACCCGCGCAGCGACTCGTGCAGCGTCACGAACGGGCTGGCCTCGATGCGCCGCAGCGACTGCCGGACGTCCTCCTCGACGTCGGGGAAGGACTCGGGGGCCCACTCGGGCTTGAGCCCCGTCTGGTCCTGGATGTCCTTCTTGAACGCGTCGTCGGTGAAGGTCAGCATCCCGCAGTCGGTGTGATGGATCAGGATGATCTCGCGGGTGCCCAGCAGCCGCTGGCTGATGGCCAGCGAGCGGATCTCGTCGTCGGTGACCACGCCGCCGGCGTTGCGGATGACGTGCGCCTCGCCGTCGCCGAGACCCAGCAGCCGATACACGTCCAGGCGGGCGTCCATGCAGGCCAGCACGGCGACGTGCTTGCTCGGCGGCAGCGGCAGCGGGCCGCTGAACGTTTCGGCGTACTTCGCGTTGTTGGCCAGGTACTGATCAGTGACGCTCATGGTGGGCGAGGCTAACAGCATCTGCGCCGCCGGCCAGGCGCTTCGATCAGGCTGAACACAACCGTGGCCTGCCGGGCGCCGGCCCCGCGATCTCCTACGCTGTGCGCATGCAGCCGAGGCGGACCAACGCATGACGCGTTTCCTGTCGCGCCGACTGCTCAACTACGTCGTGCTGCTGGCGCTGGCCTCGTTCCTCACGTTCTGCCTGACCTCGGTGGCGTTCTCCCCGCTGGACAGCCTCGAACAGCGCAATCCCCGACCCCCGCAGGCCGTCATCGACGCCAAGGCCGCCGAACTCGACCTCGACAAGCCCATCCCACTCCGCTACGTCAACTGGGTCTCCGGCGCGGTGCAGGGCGACTTCGGCACCACCGTCACCGGCCAGCCGGTCTCCGAGGAGCTGGGCCGACGGATCGGCGTCAGCCTGCGCCTGCTGATCATCGGCTCGGTGGTCGGCACGGTGCTGGGGGTCGTCATCGGCGCCTGGAGCGCCATCCGCCAATACCGGCTGTCGGACCGGGTGATCACGGTGCTGTCGCTGCTGGCGCTGTCGACGCCGACGTTCGTCATCGCCAGCCTGATGATCCTGGTTGCGCTGCAGATCAATACGGTCCTCGGCGTGCAACTGTTCGAATACACCGGCGAGACCTCACCGGATGCGACGGGTGGCGGCTGGGACATGTTCGTCGACCGCCTGCAGCATCTGGTGCTGCCGTCGTTCACCCTGGCGCTGGTGGCCATGGCCGGCTACAGCCGATATCAACGCAACGCCATGCTCGACGTGCTCGGCCAAGACTTCATCCGGACCGCGCGGGCCAAGGGCCTCACCCAACGCCAGGCACTGTTCCGGCACGGCCTGCGGACCGCGCTGATCCCGATGGCCACGCTGTTCGCCTACGGGGTCAGCGGGTTGGTGACGGGCGCGGTGTTCGTCGAGAAGATCTTCGGTTGGCACGGCATGGGCGAATGGGTGGTGCAGGGCATCGCCACCCAGGACACCAACATCATCGCCGCCATCACGGTGTTCTCCGGCGCGGTGATCCTGCTGGCCGGCCTGCTTTCCGACGTCATCTACGCGGCCCTCGATCCCCGGGTGCGGGTCCAATGAGTGAACCCGTGAGCGGCCCCGCCGTGGCGCCCGAACCCGAAGCCCCCGCACCCGAGGCCGCATTCGCGTCCCGGCGCACCATGGTGCTGCGGCGCTTTCTGCGCAACGGGCCCGCGGTGGTTTCGCTGGTGTTGCTGGTGGTGATGTTCGTCGGCTGCTACGCGCTGCCGCCGCTGCTGCCGTGGTCCTACACCGACCTCGATTACACCGCCCTGCAGCAGCCGCCGAGCCCGCAGCACTGGTTCGGCACCAACTCCCTGGGCCAGGACCTGCTGGCGATGACGCTGCGCGGCATGCAGAAATCGCTGCTCATCGGCGTGTGCGTGGCGGTCATCTCGACGGTGATCGCAGCGACCGTCGGGGCGGTCGCGGGCTACTTCGGCGGCTGGCGCGACCGCACCCTGATGTGGATCGTCGACCTGCTGCTGGTGGTGCCCAGCTTCATCCTGATCGCCATCGCCACCCCGCGGGTCAAGCAGAGCGGCAGCATCGTGATGCTGATCGTGCTGCTGTCGCTGTTCAGCTGGATGATCAGCTCGCGCATGGTGCGCGGCATGACGATGAGCCTGCGCGAGCGCGAATTCGTCCAGGCCGCACGGTATATGGGCGTGTCGAACACCCGCATCATCTCCCGGCACATCCTGCCCAACGTCGCCTCGATCCTGATCATCGACACCACGCTGAACGTCGGGTTGGCCATCCTCGCCGAAACCGGGCTCAGCTACCTGGGATTCGGCGTGCAGCCGCCGGATGTCTCGCTGGGCACCCTGATCGCCTCGGGCACCCCGTCGGTGACGACGTTCCCCTGGGTGTTCCTGTTCCCCGCCGGGATCCTGGTGCTGATCGTGCTGTGCGCCAACATGATCGGCGACGGGATCCGCGACGCCGTCGACCCCGGCTCGGGCAACCTGCGGCGCAGCCGCCGCAAGTTCGGGAGCCGCCGATGAGCGCGCTGCTCGAGGTCACCGACCTGGCGGTCACCTACCCCACCGACGCCGCGCCGGTGAACGCCGTGCGCGGGGTCAACTTCCGGGTCGACCCCGGCGAGGTGGTCGCCGTCGTCGGCGAATCCGGTTCCGGGAAGTCGGCGACCGCGATGGCCATCATCGGCCTGCTGCCCGAGTACGCGCAGGTCTCGGGCTCGGTGCGATTGGGCGGCACCGAACTGCTCGACATGCCCGACCGGGAACTGTCCCGGGTGCGCGGTAAGGCGATCGGCACGGTGTTCCAGGACCCGATGTCGGCCCTGACCCCGGTGTACACCGTGGGCGACCAGATCGCCGAGGCCATCACCGCACACCGTCCCCAGCGCGACCGGACCACCAAGCAGCAGGCCCGCCGCCGCGCCGTCGAACTGCTCGAACTCGTCGGCATCAACCAGCCCGAACGGCGCGCCAAGGCGTTCCCGCACGAACTGTCCGGCGGTGAGCGGCAACGCGTCGTCATCGCCATCGCCATCGCGAACGACCCCGACCTGCTGATCTGCGACGAGCCCACCACCGCGCTGGACGTCACCGTGCAGGCCCAGATCCTCGACGTGCTGCGCACCGCGCGCGACGTCACCGGCGCCGGCGTGCTGATCATCACCCACGACCTCGGCGTGGTCGCCGAGTTCGCCGACCGCGCGATGGTGATGTACGCCGGGCGCGCCGTGGAGACCGCCCCGGTCGACGTCCTGTACCGCGACCGCCGGATGCCCTACACCGCGGGCCTGCTGGGTTCGGTGCCCCGCCTCGACGCGCCGCAGGGCGCGCGCCTGGTACCCATCCCCGGCACCCCGCCGTCGCTGTCGGACCTGCCGCCGGGTTGCCCGTTCACGCCCCGCTGCCCGCTGGCGATCCCCGAATGCAGCACGGCCGAACCGGACCTGCTGCCCGTCGGCCCCGACACCGTGGACCACCGCGCCGCATGCATCCGCACCGACGAGGTCGTCGGGCGCAGCGCCGCCGAGATCTACGGGGTGGCAACCACTCCCGTCGCCGCGCCGGCCGAAACCGATCCGGCGCCGGTGATCCGGGTCGAGAACCTGGCCAAGACCTACCGGCTGACCAAGGGGGTCGTGCTGCGGCGCACCATCGGCGAGGTGCGCGCCGTCGACGGCATCAGCTTCGAACTACCGGCCGGGCAGACCCTCGGGATCGTCGGCGAGTCCGGGTCCGGCAAGTCGACCACCCTGCACGAGGTGCTGGAACTCACTGCGCCGCAGGCCGGCACCATCGAGGTGCTCGGCACCGACGTCGCCACCCTGGATCGCGCCGGGCGGCGGCGCCTGCGCGGCGATCTGCAGGTGGTGTTCCAGGATCCGGTCGCCTCCCTGGACCCCCGCCTGCCGGTGTCGGAGGTGTTAGCCGAACCGCTGCAGGCCAACGGCGTCGCCAAGCAGGCCACCCAGGACCGGGTCGCCGAGTTGCTGACCCTGGTGGGGCTGAGCCGGACCGACGCGGCCCGCTATCCGACCGAGTTCTCCGGCGGCCAGAAGCAGCGCATCGGCATCGCGCGGGCCCTGGCGCTGCACCCGAGGATCCTCGCGCTCGACGAACCCGTCTCCGCTCTGGACGTGTCGATCCAGGCCGGCATCCTCAACCTGCTGCTGGACCTTCAGCAACAGTTCGGGCTGTCCTACCTGTTCGTCTCGCACGACCTGTCGGTGGTCAAGCACCTGGCCCACCACGTCGCGGTGATGTTCAAGGGCAAGATCGTCGAGCAGGGCCCCGCCGAGCAGGTCTTCGGCAGCCCCCGCCACGACTACACCCGCAAGCTGCTCGACGCGGTCCCGCAGCCGGATCCTCACCGCAGCTGAGGCGGCGCCGGTCGCGGGCCACCGGCGCAAACCGTGACGACGGTTAACATCGGTCCTCATGATGTTGCGACGCTGTGCCGTGCTGGCGATGACGGGTGCGCTGATCCTCGCCGGGTGTTCGGGCGCCAACCAGGACGTCCCGTCGGTCGGCGGTAACGCCGAGGTCGGCGCGACGGCCGACCTGAATCCGCAGGACCCCGCCACGCTGCGCCAGGGCGGACACCTCCGGCTGGCGCTGAACGGGTTCCCACCGAACTTCAACACCCTGCACATCGACGGCAACGTCGCCGACGCGGCGAACATGATGCGCGCGACCCTGCCGCGGGCATTCCGGATCGCCGCCGACGGCACCACCACCGTCAACACCGACTACTTCACCGACATCGAGTTGACCGAGACCGATCCGCAGGTGGTGACCTACACCATCAACCCCGACGCGGTGTGGACCGACGGCACCCCCATCACCTGGCAGGACATCGCCTCCCAGATCCACGCCACCAGCGGTAAGGATCCCGCGTTCGCCATCGCCAGCCCCAACGGCAGCGAACGGGTGGCCTCGGTGACCCGCGGGGAGGACGACCGCCAGGCCGTCATCACCTTCGACCGGCCCTACGCCGACTGGCAGGGGATGTTCGCCGGCAACGGGATGTTGCTGCCGGCGAGCATGACGCGCGACCCGGAGGTGTTCAACAAGGGGCAACTCAATGGGCCCGGCCCGTCGGCCGGACCGTTCGTCATCTCGAACGTGGACCGCACCGCGCAGCGCATCACCCTGACCCGCAACCCGGACTGGTGGGGCGACACGCCGGTGCTCGACACCATCACCTACATGGTGCTCGACGACGCCGCGCGGATGCCGGCGCTGCAGAACAACACGATCGACGCGGCCGGGGTGGCGTCGCTGGACGAGCTGACCATCGCCCGCAACACCAACGGCATCGAGATCCGCCGCGCCCCCGGCAACAGCTGGTATCACTTCACGTTCAACGGCGCGCCCGGCTCGATCCTGGCCGATCCCGCGCTGCGCCGGGCGATCTCCAAGGGCATCGACCGCCAGACCATCGCCAACGTCACCATGCGCGGACTGGCCGACGACCCGGCACCGCTGAACAACCACATCTTCGTCGCCGGGCAGAAGGGCTACCAGGACAACAGCGCCGTGGTGGCCTACGACCCCGAGGCCGCCGCGCGCGAACTCGACGAGCTGGGCTGGAAGCTCAACGGCCAATTCCGCGAGAAGGACGGTCGGCAGCTGGTCATCCGCGACGTGCTCTACGACGCCGCCAGCACCAAGCAGTTCGCCCAGATCGCACAGAACAACCTGGCGCAGATCGGCGTCAAGCTCGAGATCGAGGCCAAGGGCGGCGGTGGGTTCTTCACCGACTGGATCACCGTCGGCAACTTCGACATCGCGCAGTTCTCCTGGGTGGGCGACGCCTTCCCGTTCGCGGGGCTGACCCAGATCTACAAGTCCACCGGCGAGAGCAACTTCGGCAAGATCGGCTCCCCGGAGATCGACGCGAAGATCGAGGAAGTGCTCACCGAACTCGATCCGGACCGGGCGCGCGAGCTGGCCAACGAGCTCGACGAGCTGATCTGGGCCGAGGGCTTCAGCCTGCCGATGACCCAGTCGGCCGGCAACATCGCGGTGCGCAGCAACCTGGCCAACTTCGGCGCGTCCGGCCTCGGCGACATCGACTACACCACGGTGGGCTTCATGCAATAGGTCCCGGCGCGCGCCGGGAGGCGGGCAACGCGGCCTCGACGGCGGCGGCGGCCCCGAGCAGCCCGACCAGCATCCGCATCGACGGGTTGGCCGGCAGCGCATCGAGTTCCGCGCTGCGCGCGGGTAGCTCGGCGGCCCGCCCCCGCACCACCGTCTTGGTGATCCGCAGGGCGGCCACCTCGCGGGTGTCCAGGGCGCTGTGCGCGGCGGTCGGCAGCGACACCAGCTGCGCGTCGGGGACCAACCCGGCGATGCGTTCGGCGACCGGCGGCGGGGTGGTCAGATCGCGCCCACCGGAGATCACGACCGTCGGCCAGTCGAACCGGGGCAGCTCGGTCACCAGGTCATAGGGCTCGCCCTCGAATTCGGGCCGGCGGCCCGGGATCTGCTCGGCCATCGCCAGCAGCGCGGCCGCCGGGTCCAGCGGCAACCCGTCCGGTTCCCCCGCGTAGTCCAGCTCCCGAAAGGCGATGCGCCCCACCAGGTCCACCTCGTTGTGGTAAGGCACCGGGCGCAGCGTCAGCTTGCTGATGGCGATCATGGCCCGCCACAGCAGGGTGTGTCCGGTCAGCAACAGGTCGAGCAGCCGGTTCAGCAGCGCCACTCCCCCATACGAATACGCATACGCGGCGACCTCGGCGGCCGACGACGACAGCAGCCCGGCGTCGAGCAGCCGGCGCACCTTGGGCGCCACCGTCTCGGCGCCGGGCACCGCCCCGCCGAGCAGCAACCCGCGCAACGCGGTGCGCATCGCCTCGAGATCGTCGGCCGAGAGCACCGGCGAGTCCAGGATCATCGCGCGGACCCGATGCGGATGGCGCACACCGGTTCCCGCGGCCAGATAGCTGCCGTAGGACGTGCCGTACAACACCGCGGTGTCGACGCCGAGATCGTCGAGCACCGCGACGATGTCGTCGATCACCTGCTCGACGGTCATCGCCTCCGGTGGCAGGTCGGCACCCGAATCGTCGTGGCGGGACATGCCCACGCCGCGGTGTTCGACCATCACCACGTCCAGACCGAGGTCGGCCGCGCGCCGACGCATCGCGTGATAGTGGTGGATCGACGCCACGCCGGGCCCGCCCGGGATGATCACCACCGGATGCGCCGTCAGCGGTCCGCTGCGCACGTAGTACAGCGTGAACTGTTCGGTCGAACCCGGGGTCACCGGACGGCGCACCGCCCGCACCCCCGGCATCGCGGCCAACGCTTGATTCACCCCACGCCGGAACGGGTTCAGGCCCATATCAGCCATTGTCCCCGTTCGTCGCCCGATCCACCGCGTCGAGGAGGCGCTGGCCCAGATACTCGCCCTCGCGCACCCCGGGCAGCACCGCGAAACTCGCCGAACCGACCGGAGTCACCCACTCGTTGAGCGCGTCGCCGTCGGAGATCCGCTGCTGCACCGGGACGAACTGGGCGGCGGGATCCCGCTGGAACGCCAGGAACAGCAGACCGGAATCGCTGATCTGCCCGGCCGGCGGCGGGTCGTCGTAGTTGTAGGGCCGGCGCAGGAACTGCTCGCTGTCCTTGTGGTGACGTGCCAGGGCGATGTGCGAGTTCGGCGGGATCACCGGGATCCCGCCGACATGCGCGTCGAAGTCCGGTTCGTCGGACTCCTGGTGGCCGGTCAGCGGCGCCCCCGAGCCCAGCGTGCGCCCGACGACCAGTTCCTTGGTGTCGCGGCCGAGCTGATCCCAGGTGTCCATCTCGGCGCGGATCCGCCGCACGATCAGGATCGTGCCGCCGGCGAACCAGTCCTGGTCCTCGCCGTGATCCCAGACGAACTGGTCGAACTGGGAGCCCGCCAGGTTGACGGTGCCGTCGACCTGGCCCATCAGGTTGCGCATCGACCCGGCCGGGTCCTCGGTCCGGATCGGCTCGCGGAACCCGCGCTGGATCCAGCGCACGGTGGCCATGGATCGGACGTTCTTGGTCAGCACCCGGACGGCGTGGCTCACCGGAAGCGGGCTGTCCGCGCACAGCTGCACCACCAGATGACCGCCACCCCAACGGGGTTCGAGCCGGTCCACCGAGAACGCCGGCAGCTCGCGCAAGGTGGCCGGCTGCGCGCGGGTCAACCGCAGCGCGTCGAACAGAGTGGGCCCGTAGCCGACGGTGACGGTCAGCCGGGCCGGGCTGGTGGCCAGCTCCGGCTCGGTGTCGGCCAGGGCGGGCAGGCCCTGGGTCAGCCGCGCGGCGTCGGCGGTCCACAACTTCATGATCGACCGGAGGCCGGCGACGGTGCGGTGCTCGGGCCGCAGGTCGAACGCCAGCAGCGTCGCGTAGCGCTGCGGCACCGTGGCCACCCCGCCCTGATGCGGACCGTAGAACGGCTCGACCGCCGCCTCGCCCGTGGCGGGGTCGGACACCAACCGGGGCCCGACCACCGCGGCGGCCCCGGCGGTGCCGGCGACCAGGGCGCCGGCACCGAGCAACCGGCGCCGGCTCAACTCAGCCATGGGACTCCGACCCGTGCTCGGCGTGCGAGTCCGATCCGTGCCCGGCATGCGGATCCGGCCCGTAATCCTCCTCGGCCCCGGCGAAGTCCCGGACCTGCGCGGTGATGGGCAGCTGCGAGCCGTCCTCGAACGTCGCGACGATCTCCACATCGCTGCCCGGGGTCAGCGGTTCGCGCAGTTCCATCAGCATCAGGTGGTCGGCGCCGGGATGCAGTTCCACCTCGGCGCCCGCTGGGATCAGCAGGCCGTCGTCCTTGGTCTGCATCTGCCCGTCGACCACCTCGTGGATCTCCACCACGCGGCTGACCGGCGAGGTGGCCGAGAGCAACTTGGCGTCGGCGGCACCGTCGTTGCTCAGCCGCGCGAACGCCGACGTCATGTCCGCGTCGACGGCCTTGACCCACGCGTCGTGCACGGTGATCGACTCGGCCTGGGTGCTGGTAGGCGACGCCGAGCAACCGACGCCGAGCAGTGCCGTCGCCGACACTGCGGTGACGGCCAACGAGCGAAGCAACACAAGAGAATTCATCAATGGCTCACATTCTTGACAGGGGTGGCGTCGAGGACGCAGGGAAGCCGCGGCTGCAACGGGCAGCGGCGGTGAAGCAGCGTGGCCGGAACACCCGACCGTGCTGCACCCCTCGGTGAGCGATCAGGCGGCCGGCGATACCACCGGCGGGCCGCGGTTGCCGGTACCGGAGGCGAGCACCTCCGTGATCAGGGCGAAGCGGTAGGCGGGGACGCCGGCGCCGTCGCGGCCGAGCATCCACCCGCCTGTCCCGGCGCTGTGGCGCAGCACCGAGCCAAGAACTTGGCAGAGCTGTTCGGACAGCAGGATCAGCGCCGCGCACAGCAGCGCGGCCAGCACGTGGGCGGTGAGCATGGGCGCGGCGGGCACCGCGGCGTGCGCGTGGGTGCCGCCGATGCTCAGCGCAATGTGGCCTAGCAACTGGCCGAGGCCCAGGAAGCCGAGCAGCCGCAGGTGCGGGGCGGTGGTCCCGCGGTGGACCGCCGACAGGGCGCCCACCGTCGCCGAGGCCGCCAACACCAGCATCAGCCCGGCGCCGGTCGGCGGGTGTCCGCCCGCGGCGCCGTGGGCAGCAACGGCCACCGCGGCCGAGCACGCGGCCACGGACACACCGTGCAGACGAGAAGCCGTCGAAGGGGCGGACCTCACGCCGACCAGGGTACCCGTGCTACTACGGGAAATAGTAGACAGTTCGCGGCATTGGATTCGCGCTGAGCGCAAGCAGTGCCCCGGTGCGGGCGCCTCGGTAGAACTCCTGACATGACACAAGCACCCATTCGGCACACCCTGCTGCCGGGCTCGGAAGAGTTCAGCGCCCTGCTCGCCGACATTGCGGCCGGCGCCAAGGATCGCGACCTCGCGGACGAGAACCCGTTCGACCAAGTCGCGGCGCTCAAGCGCGCCGGATTCGGCACGCTGCGGCTGCCCGCGGACTTCGGCGGCCCCGGATACTCGGTCCGTCAGCTGTTTTCGACACTCATCGACGTCGCGCAGGCCGACCCGATCGTCGCGCACATCTTCCGCACCCACTTCTGGTTCGTCGAGGAGCGGCTGCGCGCCCTGCACACCGACCCCACCGACGCGGTGTCGCTGCGCTGGCTGCGCGAGGTCGCCGACGGGAAGCTGTTCGCCAACGCGTTCAGCGAGAAGGGCAACCTTGCCGTCGGCAGCCTGGTGTTCAACACCCGGCTGCTGCCCGACGGCGCCGGCGGGTTCCGGCTCACCGGTGAGAAGTTCTACAGCACCGGCACGCTGTTCTCCGATTACCTGACGGTCACCACCACCACCGATCACGACTCGGTGGCCTCGGTGATCGTCCCCACCGACCGCGCCGGGGTGAAGCTGATCGACGACTGGGACGGCTTCGGGCAGCGCCGCACCGGCACCGGCACCACGATCTTCGACGACGTCGCCGTGGCCGCCGACGAGATCCTGGTCGACAGCCCCTACGACGCCGAACCGCAGCCCACCGTGCAGTATGCGTCGTTGCAGCTCTACATCCACGCGGTGGTCGCGGGCGTGCTGGCCTCGGTGGTCGACGACGGCGCGGCGCAGCTGCGCTCGCGCACCCGCAGCTTCAGCCACGCGCTGACCGAGGCCCCGGTCGACGATCCGCTGTACCAGAAGCTGCTGGGCGAGCTGGCCAGTACGGCCTACATTGCGCGCGCCGCGGTGCTCGACGCCGCCGACGCGATCGGCGCCGCCACCGATTCCTATGATGCGCAGGGCATTCCGGATGCGGAGCTGGCCGCCGAGGCGCAGCTGCGGGTGTCCAAGGTCAAGGTGCATCTCGACGCGGTCGCGCCCGAGGCCGCCACCCGGCTGCTGGAACTCGGCGGGGCCAGCGCGGCGAGCCGGCAACGCAACCTCGACCGGCACTGGCGCAACGTGCGCACCATCACACTGCACAACCCGGTGGTCTACAAGGCCCGGGTGATCGGCGAGAACCTGCTGCACGGCGCGCCGATCCCGGCCAACGCCTACTTCTGAGGGGTGGTTTCGGTGCGTTCGGTTGCGGTGGCCGCCACCCAACGCACCGAAATCGCAGAGAGCCTCAGGCGCTGAGCAGCACCCGGTGCGCGCCGCTGACAGCGTTGTACCGCTCGGGCGAGCAGGTCAGCACGATCACCTGACCGTTGGCGCCGACCTGATCGAACACCGCCCCCATCCGGGCCAGCCGCTCCGGATCGGAGAAGCCCAGCGCATCGTCGATGACCACGGGCACGGTGTCCTCGTGGGCGACCAGGGCCGCGACCGCCAGCCGCGCGACGATGCCCAACTGCTCCTTGGCCCCGCCGGACAGCGATTCGAACGGCACCGTGCGGCCGTCGAGGGTGCGGTTGCGGATGCACAGGTCGCTGTCGACCTCCACCTCGAAGGTCTCGCCGAATACGGTGCGGCCCAACCGTTCCACCTCGGTGCGGAAGGGCTGGACGTAGCGCAGCCGGGTGTTGTCGCGGTGCCGGTTCATCACCGAGCGCAGCAACTCCACCGCGCGGGCGCGGCGCTGCACCCGGGCGTAGGCCGCCACCGCGTGTTCCCGGCGGATCTGGGCGGCATCCAGCTTCCCGGTGCGGCCCTCGGTCCCGAACACCGCGAGTTCGACCTCGATGTCGCGCAGCGCGCGGGCGGTCTCGCCGTGGCGGCGCTGCACATCCTCGGCGGCGGCGCGGGCCTCGGTCAGTTCGGCGTTCACCGCCTCCGGGCCGGTCTCGGCCAGCCGCGCGGACAGTTCGGCGACGCGCTGCTGGGCCACGCCGGCCGCCTCGACCGCGGCCCGGGCGGCCGCCGCGGCGTCCTCGTCGGACTGCGCGGCGCGCAGCGCGGCCAACCGCTCGGTGTCGGCGGTCAGCTCGGCGGCGGCCGCGGTCACGCGCTCGCGGGAGACGGTCGCCAGGGTGGTGCGCTCGGACAGCTGCTTGACGGCCGCGGCGACCACCCGGCGCTGGGTCTCGGCGTGCGTGGTGGCCTGCTCCAGAACCTGCTCGGCGGCGGTCAGCTCGGCGCGTGCGGCCTCGGCATCGACCTCGGGGGCCGGGTCGGCGCGCAGCGCCGCGAGTCGATCGCGCAGCTCGGCGATGTCCTCGGCGCCCGTGATCGCCGCCAGCGTGGCGTCGAGTTCGGCGCGCCGCCCGGCCAGTTCGGTCCGCTGCTGCCGCACCCGCTGGGCCTCGGCCAGGTCGGTGACGGCCGCCTCGGTCAACAGTCGGGCCAGATGCTCCTGTGCCGCAGCCAGTTTCGCGTGGGTGTCGACGGCCGTGGCGGCGGGTTTGACGTCGATGCGCAGGACACCGGGCAGCGTCACCGTCGCGGCGTCGGCCGCGCTGAGTGCCCAGGTCTCGCCGGCGCTCAGCGTGATCCGACGCTCTCCCAGCGACAGTTCGACGTCGGCCTCGGCGGTGAACTCGATGGCGGCCGCGGTCAGCTCGGCCTGGGCCTGCGCGCGGTCCACGGCGGCCGCGGCGGTCTCGATGTCACGGAACATCGTGTCGGTCAGGGTGATCCGGTTCAGCTCCGCGACGACGGCCGCGTGTTCGGCGTGCGCGGCATCGAAGCGGCCGACCAGGTCGCTGAGCCGCTGCGCCTCGGCGTGCTCGGCGAGCCGGTCGACCACCTGCCGGGCCAGCCGCACCCGCTGATCGGCGGCCTGCAGATCCTGCTCGGCCGCGGCCGCGGCGGCCTCGGCCGCCTCCACCACTTCGGCGCCGGTGGCCTGGGACTCGTCGGCCTGCGCCGCGGCGATCTCGGCGGCCGCCAGTGCCTCCTGGCGGGATTGCACGTCGGCGCGCACCCGCTCACGCTCCTCGAGCGCGGCGGTCGCCGCAGCCTGGGCCGCCGTTTTGGTGGCCGCCTCCGAGTCGGCGGCGCGCACCTCGGCGGTCAGCGCCGCCACCGCCTCGGCCGCGGTCTGCGCCTCCCGCAGCCGCGCCGCCACGCCCGCTTGCTGCCCGCTCAGGGCTGCGAGGTCCTCGGACATCGTGGCGTGCGCGCGGACCCGCTCCTCGACCTCGGCGACCTCGGCGGCGCGCCGGGCCACCTCCTCCTCGGCGGCCTTGGTGGCCGCGATGGCCGCCGCCCATTCACCGGTGGCCCGCCCGGTCGCGGTGAAATAGCGGGCGTACTCGGCGTCGATCTTCTCGATCAGCATCGGCTCGGTCCCGGACAGCCCGGCCGACAGGCCGTCGGCGGCGTCACCGGCGGCCACGTCCAACGCCCGGGACAGCGCGTCGCAGCCCGACAGGTCCACCGCCGAGGTCGACGCGGCCTGCAGGACGCGTTGGGCCTGCCACAGGCCGGTGTCGACGGTCTCGTCGAGCATGCCGCGGACCCGCTGATGGGCCTCGTCGCCGGTGAGCTGTTCGCGCGCCGGCGCCAGGATGCTCAGCTCGGTCTCACACTTCTTGTGGAACCGCTTGCGGTACACGAAACGGTAGGGGCCCGTGCTGATCTCGGCGGTGACCTCGGCGCCGACGTCGGCGTGCGTGGGCTTGACCTGCTTGACGTCCTTCTTGGTGGAGCGGTCCTTGGATTCCAGCAGCAGGTCGAGCGCCTCGATCATCGAGGACTTGCCGATCTCGTTGGCCCCGCACACCACGGTGACACCCTGCTCGGCGAACTCGATCTCGCGGTGCGCGATGCCGCGGTAGTTGGTCAGGACCAGCCGATGCAGCCTCATGCCGCACCGCTTTTCGGCGTCGCCAGCGAGCCGGACAGTCGCAGCAGCAACGCCAGGGCGCCCTGCGCATCCTCGGCCTCGACGGGGTCGCTGCCGCGGGCGGTGTCCATCAGCTCGGCGACCGCGGTGGCCGCGAAACCGCCGATGCCGATGTCGGAGAACTCGGCGTCGGCGGGCACCACCGCGATATCGCAG
This sequence comes from Mycolicibacterium chitae, assembly GCF_900637205.1. Classification (NCBI taxonomy): domain Bacteria; kingdom Bacillati; phylum Actinomycetota; class Actinomycetes; order Mycobacteriales; family Mycobacteriaceae; genus Mycobacterium; species Mycolicibacterium chitae. The sequence continues at coordinate 1,254,447 of NZ_LR134355.1, read as the reverse complement.
TGCCGCTCCCACAGGCCGAGCCAGGCGAACAGATTGGCGTGGCGGTCCAGGCGCAGGTCCAGTTCGGCCCGGTCGGTGACGCTCAGCGTGCCGGTCAACACCAGCCGCACCACCGTGCGTTCCTTGTCCGACAGCTGGTCCAGGTTCGTGTCGAGGTCGGCGATGTCGCGGCGGTCGTTGATGTCGAACCGCAGCGTCACGAAGCGCCACCGCCCGACCCGGCGGGCGTCGACGGTCACCGGGCGCACCGGATCGGCCTCGTCGATGTCGACGACCAGCACATGGCCGGGGTCGGGTTCGATGTCGTCGTAGTTGGTGACCTCCGGCGAACCCGAGTACCAGACCCGGCCCGAGTCATCCACGCGGGTGCGAGAGTGCTTGTCCCCCAGCGCCACATAATGGATCGCGCCGCGTTCGAGGGCATCCTGCACCCCGTCCAGCCGGATAAGCGACACCCGGGTGGGGTCCGGGTCCAGCACGTCGACGCCGCCGTGGGCGACCAGGATCCGGGTGGTCCCGTCGGCGGGCAGATCGGCCAGCACCTCGGCGACCAGATCGGTGGTGGGGTGCTTGGACCGCCAAGGCGCCGCGACGATCTCCAAGCCGTCGCGCACCCGGTGCGGCCCGGCGCGGTCCAACACGATGACGTTGTCCGGGCACTGGTCGGTGAACAGCGCGCTGGTGTACACCGAGGAGGCGTCCAGCGGGTCGTGGTTGCCGGGCAGCAGGTACACCGGGATGCCGATGGCCCGCATCGCCTCCAGCGACTTGCCGATCACCTCCGGTTCGAGGTGGTTGTGCTCGAACACGTCGCCGGCGACGACGACGAACTCCGCGCCGTGCTCGTCGGCCAGCGTCCGCAGTCCGGCCGCCGCCTCCCGCCGGGCCGCCGAATAGCGGGGCTGCGCCTCACCTTCCAGGAAGTGCCGGGTCATCCCCAGCTGCCAGTCGGCGGTGTGCACGAATCGCACGGCCTCCCCCACCCTTCTGTTCTCGTCCTCGACGGCTGTTCGAGCCCGGTCGTGGCGAGTGTATGACCGCACCCCGACAAGTTGGCCTAACGTGGCCGGTGTGAGCGAGCAACGACGAACTCTGGTGCTACTGCGCCACGCCAAGTCCGCCTATCCCGACGGGGTCGCCGACCACGACCGGCCGCTGGCACCGCGCGGTGAACGCGAGGCCGGCCTGGCCGGGGACTGGCTGCGCAACGGAGCGCCGGTGGACCCGCCGGTGCAGGCGGTGCTGTGCTCGTCGGCCACCCGAACCCGCCAGACCCTGCAGCGGACCGGCCTCGAGGTGCCCGTCCACGTCACCGACCGCATCTACGGCGCCATGCCGGGAGCGGTGATCGAGCAGATCAACGCCGTCGAGCAGATCTTCGACTTCGACGTGCGGACCCTACTGGTGATCGGGCACGAACCGACGATGTCGGCGCTGGCCCTGGGACTGGCCGGCGCGCCGGGAACCAACGCCACTGCCGCCGAGCACATCTCGACGAAGTATCCGACCTCGGCGATGGCGGTGCTGCGCATCGACGGGCCGTGGTCGTCGGTGGAGCTGGGCAGCGCCGCGCTGACCGCCTTCCACATCCCGCGCTGAAGCTCCTACGAGCTGGTCGCGAGCGTGAGCTCCATCAGCTTGATGGCCTGCCCGCACGCGTCGACCCCGGGGGCCTGCGGGTTGACCCACCAGCCGACCACGCCGGCCGCGTCGCTGGCCACGCCGCAGCCGTTCTCGCTCTGCATGACGATCGAGGCGACACCGGCCACCCGCCGGTCCTCGATCTGATAGTTCATCTCCTCGGCGACCCGGCGCTCGTTGTCCAGGCTGCCGGTCTCGAACCAGAACCGGGTGATGTCCACCAGGCCGGTCTGGCTGTTGGCCTGCCAGCGGCAGACGGCCCCGACGAAGGTGCTCTGGATGGCGTCGGGCTCGGCGCCCACGGTCTCGGCCAGCACGTCGCTGGTCAACACGTCGCATTCCTTGAGCAGGTTCGGGTAGGTCTCCGCGGACTCGTTGTTGCGCGGACCCGCGCCGGCCTTGACCGCGGTCCCGTCCACCGTCGACGAGCAGCCGGTCAGGATCGCCAGCGCCGCCGCGGCGGCCACGCCGGCGCCGATGCGGCGTCGACGCGCGCCGAAGTCAGGAAGGTGTCGCATCGAATCGCTCATTTCTCCGCGTTCACGATCGATTGGCGGGTCAGCTCGGTGGCCACCTCGCACGGATCCGGGAAGGGCTGGGCAGCGTAGGACACCGACCATTCGATGAAGTCGTCGTCGAACTGGATGCCCACCTCGCACAGCGTGTCGGTGCCGGTGAGCAGGTCGCGGGCGATCGCGATGAACCCGTCGTGGCCCTCGATGGTGATGTCCTCGACGCTGTCGCGGGACAGTTCCTGGGTCTTGCGTTCGCGCCCGATCGGGCTGCCGCGGAACGACGTGAACGAGAAGTGCGGCCCGACGATGCTGCCGCCGGCCAGCCACTGGCACCCGACTGAGTTGGTGGCGGTGTTGACCAGGCCCGCGACCTGGGTGAGCTGGCTGACGGTCTCGTCGCTGATGCCGCCGCATTCGGGGAACACCGGACCGTGCTGCGCGTCGACGCTGGCCGGCGGCGCGTCGCCCCCGGCCTGCGGATCGCTGGGGTCCTCGCTCGAGCATCCGGCCAGCAGTGCCATCCCCGTCGCCAGGGCGACCGCCGCCCACGTTCTCCCACTCACCCCATGCACTGTAGCGGCAGGGCCGTCGGTGAACCATCGACACGCCCACTGACCTGGCGTTTTGACGCGTCGTTCGGCGTGGTCGGGCCGGACGGGGCCCGGAGGCGGCCACCACACCGAGCCGGCGCCGGCGGTGTGCAACAGTTACGGGATGCTCCGGGCGCTGCTGCGACAGTATGTCCGGCCGTACCGGCCGCTGGTCGCCGCCGTGATGACGTTGCAGGTGATCAGCACGCTGGCGTCGCTGTATCTGCCAACCGTCAACGCCGCCATCATCGACGACGGGGTGGCCGTCGGCGACACCGACACCATCGTCCGGCTCGGTGCCGTCATGCTGGCCGTCACCGCGCTGCAGGTGTGCTGCGCGGTCGGCGCGGTGTACTTCGGTTCCCGCACGGGCATGAGCTTCGGCCGCGACCTGCGCGCGGCGATGTTCCACCACGTCACCACGTTCTCCGAGCACGAGACCGGGCGCTTCGGCGCGCCGTCGCTGATCACCCGGACCACCAACGACGTCCAGCAGATCCAGATGCTGGTGCAGATGACGTTCACGGTGCTGGTGACCGCGCCGATCATGTGCGTGGGCGGGGTGTTCATGGCGATCCACCTGGATCCGGGGCTGGCGTGGCTGTTGATCGTCAGCATCCCAGTGCTGGGCCTGGCGAACTACTGGATCATCAGCCACCTGCTGCCCATCTACCGCCGGATGCAGGAATTGATCGACGGCATCAACCGGGTGATGCGCGAGCAGCTGGCCGGCATCCGGGTGATCCGGGCCTTCGCCCGGGAGCCGTTCGAACACAATCGCTTTGCCGCCGCCAACCAGACGCTGTCGGACACCGCGGTGGAGGCCGGGCGCTGGCAGGCGCTGATGCTGCCGGTGACGACGCTGACCATCAACATCTCGAGCGTCGCGGTGATCTGGTTCGGCGGGCTGCGCATCGACGGCGGCCAGATGCAGGTGGGCGCGCTGATCGCCTTCCTGTCCTACTTCATGCAGATCCTGATGGCCGTGCTGATGGCCACGATCTTCCTCGCGGCGCTGCCGCGGGCCTCGGTGTGCGCCGAACGCATCGGCGAGGTGCTCGGCACCACCCCGGCCGTCTCGGACCCGTCGCACGCCGTCGAACCGGCCGCCACCGGCGTCCCGGTGCTGCGCGCCGACCGGGTGTCGTTCCAATACCCGGGCGCCGAACAACCGGTGCTGCACGACGTTTCGTTCACCGCTCGCCCGGGCACCACCACCGCCATCGTCGGCAGCACCGGGTCGGGCAAGTCCACCTTGATCTCGCTGCTGTGCCGGATGTACGACGCCAGCGCCGGCGCGGTGCTGCTCGACGAGGTCGACGTGCGCGACTACCGCACCGAGCGGCTGTGGTCGTCGTTCGGGGTGGTGCCGCAACGCGGCTACCTGTTCTCTGGCACGGTGGCCGCCAACCTGCGGTACGGCCGCTCCGACGCCTCCGAGGACGACATGTGGGAGGCGCTGCGGGTGGCCTGCGCCGACGGCTTCATCGCCGCGCACAAGGACGGCCTGCAGATGCGGGTGGCCCAGGGCGGCATCAACTTCTCCGGCGGGCAGCGGCAGCGGATGGCGATCGCCCGGGCCGTCATCCGCCGCCCCGCCATCTACCTGTTCGACGACGCGTTCTCCGCGCTCGACGTGCACACCGACGCCAAGGTGCGCGCCAACCTACGGGAGTTCTCCCCGGAGTCCACCGTCGTCGTTGTGGCGCAGCGGATTTCCACCGTCGTGGCCGCCGATCAGGTGGTGGTGCTCGACGACGGCCGGGTGGTCGGGATCGGCACCCACGAGCGTCTGCTCGCCGAATGTCCCACCTACACCGCGATCGCCGACTCGCAATCGGTGCACGCCGGGACCGGGGAGGGCCGATGAGCGGGCCGCTGCGCGGCGGGATGCGCGCCATGGCCCAGGGGCCGCCGCAGCGTTCCCGCGACTTCCGGGGTGCGGCCGTGCGTCTGGTCAAACGCCTGACGCCGCACCGCGCCCTGACCCTCACGGTGATCGCGCTGTCGATCGTCGGCATCGCGCTCGGCGTCATCGGACCGCGGATCCTCGGGCACGCCACCGATCTGCTGTTCAACGGTGTGATCGGCCGCGAGTTGCCGTCGGGCATGAGCAAGGAGCAGGCCGTCGAGGCGGCGCGGGCCCGCGGCGACAACACCTTCGCCGACATGCTCTCCGGGATGAATATCGTTCCGGGACAGGGCGTGGACTTCGGCGCGGTCGGGCGGACGCTGCTGCTGGCGCTGGCGCTGTACCTGGTGGCGGCGCTGGCGGTGTGGGTGCAGGCCCGGCTGCTCAACGTCGCCGTGCAGCGCACCATGGTGGACCTGCGCGCCGACGTCGAACGCAAGGTGCATCGGCTTCCGCTGTCGCACTTCGACACTCGGCAACGCGGGGAGGTGTTGTCGCGGGTCACCAACGACATCGACAACGTCCAAACCTCGCTGGCCATCTCGATCAGCCAGTTGCTGTCCGCGGTCCTGACCATCTTCGCCGTGCTGGTGATGATGCTGACCATCTCGCCGCTGCTGACGCTGATCACGGTGCTGACGGTGCCGCTGTCGCTGTGGGTGACGCGGCTGATCACCCGTCGCTCGCAACGGATGTTCGCCGCCCAGTGGCACAACACGGGGCGGCTCAACGCGCTCATCGAGGAGACCTACAGCGGTTTCACCGTCGTCAAGACCTACGGGCACCGCGACGCGGTGCGCACCATGTTCGCCGAACGCAACAGCGATGTCTTCCACGCCGGCTTCGGCGCGCAGTTCTTCTCCGGGTTGATCTCGCCGGCCACCATGTTCGTCGGCAACCTCAGCTACGTGGCCGTGGCGGTGCTCGGCGGCATCAAGGTGGCCACCGGCCAGATCACGCTGGGCAGCATCCAGGCGTTCATCCAGTACGTCCGCCAGTTCAACCAGCCGCTGACCCAGGTCGCCGGCATGTACAACACGCTGCAGTCCGGCATCGCCAGCGCCGAGCGGGTCTTCGACTTCCTCGACGAGCCGGAGCTGGCGCCGGATCCCGACGGCACGCTGCCGCACACGGATTCGCCGCCGCGGGTGGAGTTCGAGCACGTCAGCTTCGGCTATCACGACGACCGGACCGTGATCGCAGACCTGTCGCTGACCGCCGAACCGGGCGCCACCGTGGCCATCGTCGGCCCCACCGGCGCCGGCAAGACCACCCTGGTGAACCTGCTGCTGCGGTTCTACGACGTGGATGCGGGCCGGATCCTCATCGACGGTGTCGACATCGCGACCGTCAGCGCCGCCTCGCTGCGGTCGGGCATCGCGATGGTGCTGCAGGACACCTGGCTGTTCGGCGGCACCATCGCGGACAACATCGCCTACGGGCGCCCCCGCGCGAGTCGCGAGGAGATCCTCGAGGCGGGCCGGGCGGCGTTCGTCGACCGCTTCGTGCATGCCCTGCCCGACGGCTACGACACCGTGGTCAGCGACGACAACGGCATGCTCAGCGCCGGTGAGAAGCAATTGATCACCATCGCGCGGGCGTTCCTGGCCCGGCCGCGGCTGCTGGTGCTCGACGAGGCGACCAGCTCGGTAGACACCCGCACCGAGCTGGTGATTCAGCACGCGATGGCCGAATTGCGCCGGGACCGGACGTGTTTCATCATCGCCCACCGGCTGTCCACGATCCGGGACGCCGACCTGATCCTCGTCGTCGACCGGGGGCGCATCGTCGAGCAGGGCACGCACGCCGAGCTATTGGCGCGCCATGGCGCCTACTGGGACATGACCCAGGCCTGAGCCCGGCGCGATCCGTGGTCCCAGTACCGTCGCCGAGAGTTGGGGTGTGCGCGGGTCCACTCGGGCGATGCGTACAACAAGGCAACTTTGGGCTGTGTGGGCGAACTCAGCGCTTGAGCAACACCGCGGCGCCCCCGGCCGCCACGAAGGTGATCAGCAGCAGGATCGCCCAGCCCGGCGAGGCCGCGAACCACACCACCGCCAACACGATGAGCGCCGGGGACGCGAGGAACAACACCATCCCCGGATGCTGCTTGATGACCTCGAGCGCGCTGTTTGCCCGGTTGCGGTCGATTTCCTTAGCTGCCATGCCCTCCAGGATGCGTGCTTGGCCTGCGTTCGGCAACGATCCACCTTTACTGTGGGCCCTACCGACCGATTCAGGAGGGCTGACATGGCAGGCCAATGGCATCCGGATCCCGAAGGCCGCTTCGAGTACCGCTGGTGGGACGGGCAGAACTGGACCGACCAGGTCTCCCATCAGGGGCAGGTGCACCAGGTGCCGCTCGGGGCGCCGCCCGCACCGCAGCAGACCGAGGCCGCGCCCGCTGCGCAGGCCGTCCCTGCGCAGGACGGTTTCGCCGGGATCTCCGGCAACCTGGTCGACGGGCGCTTCGCCGAGAAATCCGGGACCCCGATCGCCAACCAGAACCCCAGGATGCTGCGGGTGCGCCTCGGCGAGCCCTTCATGGCCCGGCAGGGTTCGATGGTCGCCTACCAGGGCAACGTCGACTTCGCGTTCGAGGGCGGCGGGGCGTCGCGGTTCATCAAGAAGGCGTTCACCGGCGAGGGTCTGCCGCTGATGCGCTGCCAGGGCCAGGGCGACGTGTTCCTGGCCGACCGGGCCTGCGACGTGCACCTGCTGCAGCTGTCCAACACCGGGCTGTCGATCAGCGGGAAGAACGTGTTGGCGTTCTCCAGCAGCCTGGACTGGAACATCGAGCGCGTGCGGGGCGGCAGCATCGCCACCGGCGGGCTGTTCAACACGACGCTGCGCGGCACCGGCTGGGTCGCGTTGACCACCGATGGGCCGCCGGTGGTGCTCGACGCCGCCGAGGCGCCGACCTTCGCCGACACCGACGCCGTGGTGGCGTGGTCGGCGAATCTGCAGACCCAGCTGAAGACCAGCTTCAAGGCCGGCGCGCTGATCGGGCGCGGCTCCGGCGAAGCCCTGCAGGTGGCGTTCCACGGCAGCGGATTCGTCATCGTGCAGCCCTCGGAGGGCGCCCCCGTCGTGCCGACCCAGTAGTCCTAGTCGGCCGGCCGGGCGCGAAACAGCTTGGTGTCGCCCCGGATTCCCTTGAGGTGCCGGGCCCCGACGAACGACCAGCGGATCCCGTCGACGTCGCCGATCGCCTCCTGCGCTTGTTCGGCCACCAGCACCGCGCCGGGCCGCGCCGCGCCGGTCACCCGGCTGGCCAGGTTCACCGAACCGCCGAACCAGTCCCCCGCGCGGCTGACCGCCTCGCCGTAGGACATCCCGAGGCGCAGCCGCGGGAACTCGGCGTCGGCCTCGGCGGCACCCGCGAGGTCGAGCAGCGCCCGCAGCAGCGGTTCCGGTTCCGGACAGACCAGCATGACGGCGTCGCCGATCGCCTTGACGAACCGCACCGGCGGCTGCGCGACATCGCGGGCCATCATCGCCAGCCGGTGCGCCAGCCGTTCCAGTTCGGCGGGCTCCACGTCCTCACCCAGGCGGGTGAAGCCGACGAGGTCGGCGAAGGCCACCGCGATCATCCGCGCGCCGGGCAGCGGTGTGCCCGAGACCCGTTCGGAGGCGTTGACGGCCTCGGTCTCCATGGCGTGCCGCAGGGCCACCAGCAGCATGTCCTCGATCATCGGCCCCAGCAGCGGCGCGGCCTGCGAAACCACCTGCTCGGTCCCGCGGGCGATGTCGAGTTCCGTTGCGCCGGGCTTCAATACGGCCGCCAACGCGGCGTAGCGCATCACCTCGGCAGCGTTGGACAACCCCTCGGACAGGATGCGAGTGGCGTGCAGCAGATCCTCCGCATCGAAGCCCATCTCGAGGAACCGCGCGGTGTGCATCAGGGCCGCGCCGTCGGCCCGCAGGTACACCTGCTCGTCGGGATCATCGACATTGGGCAGACCGAACGCGCGCAACGCCCGTCGCACCAGGTCGATCTCCATCCCGGTCTGCTCAGCGATCTGACGAATGGACACGTAGGTGGCGTCGTCGCCGATCAGGCGGCGGGAGGCCAGCAGCATCGGCGAGAAGGATCCGCGCAGGTGCTCGACGGAGAAGCCCTCGGTCAGCATCCAAGAGATCAGTTCCGCGCGTTCGGCGCGCGCGCTGCCGTCGAGGCCGTCCAACAGCCCGGAGGCTTCGATCCGCGGGTCCACCTGCACAGTGCTCAACGTACCGTGCATGATTTCGGGGATGTCGGAATCGGTGCGCGGACCGGACGTGGTGGGATTTGCCCCGCTGGTGCGCCCCGGCGCGCGGGTGCTGTTTCTGGGTAATGCGCCCAGCGTGCTGTCGCTGCAGCGCCAGCAGTACTACGGTAATCCGCGCAACGCGTTCTGGCCGATCATGGCCCAGCTGTGCGGGTTCGACGCCGCCGCACCTTACGAACAGCGCGCCGCGGCGCTGATGGCCGCTGGCTACGCGGTCTGGGATGTGTTGGTGTTCTGCCGTCGACCCGGCAGCCTGGATTCCTCCGTCGAGCGAGACAGCATGGTGGCCAACGACTTTGCCGCGTTCTACGCCTCGCATCCGACGATCGAGCGGGTGTTCTTCACCGGCGGTGCGGCCGAGGCGAACTACCGCCGCCTGGTGTCGGTGACCGCGGACGTGACGTATACGCGGTTGCCGTCGACGAGCCCGGCGCACACCGTGGCGTTCGAGACGAAGCTGGCGGCGTGGCGGACCGCGGTGCTCGGCTGAGGATTTCCTGGCGCGAGGGTGCGCAGACCACGGGAATTCTGCGGCGTGTCGGCCGCGGACGCGCACCTTCGCGCCAAAAGGGGGTGGGTCAGCTGGAGGGGGTGGGTCAGCTGAGGGCGGGGCGGCGGTCGGCCCACGGGCGGTCGGCCTCGATCTCGGCGGCCAACGACAACAGCGTCGCCTCGTCAAAGGGCCTGCCCACCAACTGGATCGACAACGGTAGCCCGGCGCGGTCCAGACCCCAGGGCACCACCGCGACGGGCTGACCCGTCGCATTGAACGCCGCCTGGAACGGTACCCGCGCCACCACCAGCGCCAGGGTGGAGACCGCACCGAGGCGGCGGTAGGCGCCCACCCGCGACGGACCGGTCGCGGTACCCGGCGTGATCACCACGTCCACGTCGTCGAAGATGGCCTGCACCCGGGCGGCGAAATCGGCCTCAGCGGCGCGGATCTTGGCGATCCGGGCGTCGGAGAACATCCGGCCGATCCGGGCCATCCCGCGCGTGCGGGAATCGAGGCGCTCCTGATGCGGCAGCACCCGCACGTCGTCGTAGATGCCACGCAGATACCGCGGCAGCACCTGCCCGTACACCGCGGTGCGCGGGTAGTCGATGTCGCGGAACACCACGTCGTGGCCGAGTTCGCGCAGCAACCGGCCGGCCTGGTGGACCGCGGCGGCGTGCTCGGCGCTGACCCGGGCCGTCACCAGCGGAGGAACCTTGGTCGTCAACGCGATTCGCAGCCGGTTCGGCGGCCGCGACGCCGCGCCGACGAACCCGCCCTCGGGCCCGGGCATCGCCTTGTCGCAGGTGACGTCGAGGAACAACGCCGCGTCCTCGACGGTGCGGGTCAACGGTCCGTTGCTGACCATGCCGCACCACGCGTCATCGTGCGGGGCCAGCGGCACCCGATCGCGCTGCGGCTTGATCCCGAACAGCCCGCACCAACTGGCCGGGATGCGGATAGAACCGGCCCCGTCGGAACCCAGCGCCATGGGCGCCAGGCCCGCGGCCACCGCGGCCGCGCTGCCACCGCTGCTGCCCCCCGGCGTGTAGGAGATGTCCCACGGGTTGTGCGTGGCCCCGAACGTCACCGTCTCGGTGAACGGCCAGATCATCATCTCCGGGACCGCGGTCTTGCCCAGGATCACCGCGCCGGCCTCGCGCAGCAGCCGGATCACCTCGGCGTCCTTGGTCGGCGCGGGGCCGTGGGCGGAGCTGCCGTAGGTGGTGGTGGCCTCGGCGACGTCGACATCGTCCTTGACCGCGACGGGCACCCCGAGCAGCGGCAACCGCTCGCCGGCGTCGAGGCGCTCCTGCGCGGCCGCAGCCTGCCGGCGGGCGGCATCGGCGAAAACCACGCGGTACGAACGCAGTTCGGGGTCGATCCGGGCGATGCGTTCCAGGTACAGGTCGGTGAGCGCGGGCGCGGTCACCGTACCCGCGGCGAGCAGGCGGGCCTGTTCGGCGGCACCGGCGAACGCCAGCTCGATGGAGTCCATGACCGCAGGATATCGACTTTATTCGGCGGGCAGACCGTGTCGGGCGGCGTACTGGCCGGGGGTGCACCCCAGCATGGCCCGGAAGTCATTGGTGAAATGTGCCTGGTCGTACCAGCCGAGCCGGGCCGCCAGATCGGCCAGATCCACGCCGGGTTCGGTCTCGATGTCCAGCGCGGCCTGCTGCAACCGGTACCGACACAGCACCCATTTGGCGGGCATGCCCACGTAACGCCGGAAGACGCGCTGCGTGGTGCGCGCACTCCACGGCGCCAGGTCCATCACCTGCGCCACCCGCTGCACGTCGTTGTCCTCGCGCAGCCGATCCAGCAGGGCGCTCAACGCCCGATAGGTCGGGTCCGGCCCGGTCGGGTTCTGCGCGATCAGCTCGTCCAGCCGGGCCGCGGCCTGCCCGCGGTCGTCGGTCAGCTGCACTGGGGCGCCGAACAGTTCGGCATCCGCCGCGAGGATGCGCCCGGTGTACTGGGCGGCGTCGCGGCCGAAGCGGGCCGCGAACCCACCCGCGCGAAAGCGCGCACCGACCACCTGGCCGCGGCCCCGGATCGTCGTGGTGAACACCTCCGGCACGACGCCGTGGATGAGGGTCGCGGGCAACGCGTGGCCGTGTCGCGGCGAGTCGGTGCCCCACTCGTGGGTGAGGTGTACGGCCGGGAACGTGATCACCGTGCTGTCGAACGACTCCGTCTCGGCCAGATCCCAGCTGACCGACCAGAAATGCTCGACGAACTCCGCGGCTGCCGACGACGGTGCCCAGCGCTGCAGATCGAACGCCGCGGCCGACCCGACCCGACCGACCACCCCGCGCTGCGGTCGCACGGCTGGCGCGCTTTTCCAATCCGACACGGGGGTCAGCCTAGAAAACTCGGGTGGCATGACCGTCAATCCCATCCCCGCCGGATACACCAGCCTCACCCCGTTCCTCGCGATCGAGGGCGCCGCCGCCGCGATCGACTTCTACACCTCGGTGTTCGGGGCGCAGCTGGTGGAGAAGATGGCCGCCCCAGGCGGCGACGGCACCGTAATCGCCCACGCCGAACTGGATTTCGGGCACGGCCGGCTGCAGCTGGGTGACCCGAACCCGCAGTACGGGTTGCGCGCCCCGGACCGCTCGGAGACCGTCACCCAGTCGATGACGCTGTACTGTCCCGACGTCGACGCGGTCGTCGAACGGGCCAGGCAATCCGGCGCCACCGTCCGCGAGGAACTGCACACGTTCGTCACCGGTGACCGGTTCGCGTCGCTGGTGGATCCCTTCGGTCTGCGCTGGACGGTGATGACCCGGGTAGAGGACGTCGACGCGGCCGAACGCGACCGGCGGCTGGCGCAGTGGGCCCAGGAGAATCTGGCTTAGCTGTGAAGAACACCGAGCCGCTACCGTGGCGGGATGTCTTGCGTGTTCTGCGACATCGTGGCCGGCACCGCCCCGGCGGTCCGAGTCCACGAGGACGACGACTTCGTGGCCATCCTCGATATCCGGCCCATCGTGCGCGGCCACACGCTGGTGCTGCCCAGGCGCCACCACGTCGACCTGACCGACACCCCGGCCGACACGGTGGCCGGGATGGCGCGGCTCGGGCAGCGAATCGCCCGGGCCGCGCGGGCCTCCGGGTTGCACGCGGACGGCAACAACGTCGTCATCAACGACGGCAAGGCCGCGTTCCAGAGCGTGTTCCACATCCACCTGCACGTGGCGCCGCGGCAGGACGGCGACAAGCTGTCGTTCGCCAAGGGACTGGTGGTGCGCCGCGATCCCGACCGTGAGGCGACCGCCCAGATTCTGCGGGACGCGCTGGCGCTGCTGCCAGACTGAACGAATGAGCCAATCCCGCCTGGAGAAGTATCTGGTCCTGTTCCTCGGCGTGCACGACACCGTCTACCAGAAGAGCCGCGGCTGGATCGGACACCGGCTGCCCGGGTTCGCCCCGGCGCTGCTGCTGCACACCGTGGGCGCCAAGACCGGGCAGCCGCGCACCACGTCGCTGAGCTACGCCAACGACGGCAACAACTACCTGGTGGTGGCCTCCCGCGGCGGCAGCCCCAAGGCGCCCGGCTGGTACTTCAACCTCAAGAAGCAACCGCAGGTGGAGATCAACGTCGGGCCGCGGCGGTTCGGCGTCACCGCCCGCATCGTCGGGCCCGACGACCCGGACTACGCGCGGCTGTGGGACGTCGTCAACGACAACAACCGCGGCATGTACCGGGAGTATCAGAAGCGCACCAGCAGGCCGATCCCGATCGTCGTCCTGACGCCTTAGCTCAGAACAGTTCCTTGGCCAGCAATTCGACCGTCGTCACCCGGGCCGGGGCGGTGGCCGGGTCGGTGCCCCGCCGCGCCGAGGCGACCGGATTGACCATCACCTCGTCGACCCCGAACTGCTCGGCCAGCGCGCGCACCTGCTCGGCGGCCTCGGCCGGGGTGCCGACGATGCTCTTGGACCGGCCGGCCGCGATGATCGCCTCCTCCTGCGGCGTGGACCGCTGAGCCTCGGCGTCCTCGACCAGATCCAGCGCGCGCAGCGGCTGTCCCGTGCGCAGCCGGGCCATCATCTGCAGCTGCGGCAGCAGCAGGGCTTCGGCCTCCTCGCGGGTGGCGGCCACCGAGGCGTTGACGGTCAGGAAGGTCACCGGCTCGGCGGTCAGCGCGCTGGGCTGGAACTCGCTGCGGTAGATCTCGAGGGCCTCCGCGGTGCCCTGCCCGGAGAAGTGGTGGGCAAAGACGTAGGGCAATCCCTTGGCCGCGGCCAGGTGTGCCGAGTACATCGAGGACCCCAGCAGCCACAGCCGCGGCTCGCCGACGGCCTCGGGGGTGGCCTTGAGGATGTAATCGGGTCGGCCCAGATGCGCGGGCAACTCGACGCGGACCCCGGTGGGGCTCATCATGGCCGCGACCTCATCGAGGTACTGCGGGAAGTTCTGGATGTCGGAGTCGTCGCGGCCGGCGGGCCCGCGCAGCGCGACCGAGGTCACCGGATCGCTGCCCGGCGCGCGGCCCAACCCCAGGTCGATGCGGCCCGGCGCGGCGGCCTCCAGCAGCGCGAACTGCTCGGCGACGGCCAGTGGCGCGTGGTTGGGCAGCATGACGCCGCCGGAGCCCAGCCGGATGTGGCTGGTCTGGGCCGCGAGGTAGGCGAGCAGCACCGGCGGGCTGGTGGCGGCCACCGCGGGCATGTTGTGGTGTTCGGCCACCCAGTAGCGGGTGTAGCCCAGCTGGTCGGCGGCCTGCGCCAACCGCACCGTGGCGGCCAGCGCATCGGAGGTGGACTGGTCGCTACGGACGGGAACGAGGTCGAGGACAGAGAGCCGCATAGCTCTCCCAACGCCGCGGACCCCGGTTTGCTTCCGAGTTGGGCGTGATCTCACACGGTGAGCGTGGGAGATCACGCCGAAATCGCTCAGATGCGGGCGCTCAGATGCCGGCGCGGCGGCGGGCGTCGGTGAAGATGTCGTCGAGCATCGCCGGGGTCAGGCGGCCGGTGAACATGTTCTGCTGGCTGGGGTGGAAGCAGCCGAGCAGCTGCTGCCCGGAGGCCAGGTCGACGACGGCGCCGTGGCCGAACTTCGGCCGGGGCTTGCCGAACTGCCCCGCCAGCAGCCCGAGCGCCACCTGCCAGGCGAAGCCGCCCAGGGTGACGATCACCCGGACGTGCGGGGAGATCATCGCCCACTCCGCGAGCAGCCACGGCGAACAGGTCACCCGCTCGGCCGGGGTCGGCGCGTTGCCGGGCGGGGCGCAGCGCACCGGAGACGTGATGCGAATCTTGTTGGCGCGCAATCCGTCCGCGGCATCCACGGCCGTCGACTGGTTGACCAGGCCGGCGCGGTGCAGCGCGGCGAACAGCTGATCGCCGGAGCGGTCCCCGGTGAAGATCCGCCCGGTCCGGTTGGCGCCGTTGGCCGCCGGGGCCAGGCCGAGGATCAGCAGCCGGGGCCGCGCCGCGCCCCACGCGGGCACCGGCCGGCCCCAGTACGGCTGATCGGCGAACGAGCGCCGCTTGACGACCGCGACCTCCTCGCGCCACGACACCAACCGCGGGCAGGCCCGGCACACGCTGATCTGAGCGTCGAGTTCGCGCACACTGCCGGCGGCGGCGGCCAACTCCGCAACCTCGGTCTCGTCGGCGGCGACGGGGGTCGCGGCGGTGGCCGGGTCACCCGGCCAGCCGGTGCCGGGCGGCACCGGCGAGGCGAACAGACGCCCGGTCCGCGGATGAGGCAACACCTCTTCATCGTGCCAGTCGAAATTGCGTGGTCGCGGCGGGTTCGCACTGCTAGCGTCGATTCGCCATGGCCAGCCGCTCCCGCGTACCGCTCGGGCTGATCCTGTTCTCGGCCCTGGTCGCCGGCGCCGGCAACGGCATCTCGATCATCGCGTTCCCGTGGTTGGTGCTGCAGCGCAACGGCTCGGCGATGGAGGCCTCGGTGGTGGCGATGGCGGCCACCCTGCCGCTGCTGGTGGCGACGCTGTTCGCCGGGACCGCGGTGGACTATCTGGGCCGGCGGCGGGTGTCGATGCTCTCGGATCTGCTCTCGGCGCTGTCGGTGGCCGCGGTGCCGGTGATCGCGCTGAGCTTCGGGGCCGAGGCCGTCAACGTGGCCGTGCTGGCGACGCTGGCCGCGTTCGGCGCGTTCTTCGATCCGGCCGGGATGACCGCCCGCGAGACCATGCTGCCCGAGGCCGCCGCGCAGGCCGGCTGGACCCTGGACAAGGCCAACAGCGGCTACGAGGCCGTCTTCAACCTGGCCTACATCGTGGGGCCGGGCATCGGCGGTGTGCTGATCGCGACGATCGGCGGCATCAACACCATGTGGGTGACCGCGGGCGCGTTCGCGTTGTCGATGGCGGTCATCGGGGCGTTGCGCCTCGAGGGCGCCGGGGTTCCGGACCGCACCCAGCTGCCCGAGCAGGTGTGGGCCGGGATCGTCGAGGGTCTGCGCTTCGTGTGGAACCTGCGGGTGCTGCGCACCCTGGCGCTGATCGACCTGGCGGTCGTGGGGCTGTACATGCCGATGGAGAGCGTGCTGTTCCCGAAGTACTTCACCGACCGCTCCGAGCCCGCGCAGCTGGGCTGGGTGCTGATGGCGCTGTCGATCGGCGGGTTGGTGGGCGCGCTGGGCTACGCGGTGACCTCGCGGTTCATGAGCCGACGGGTGACGATGATCGCCGCGGTGCTGATCCTGGGCATCACCATGACGGTGATCGCGGTGCTGCCGCCGCTGCCGGTGATCCTGGCGATGGCGGCCATCGGCGGGTTCGCCTACGGGCCCATCCAGCCGATCTACAACTACGTCATGCAGACCCGGGCGCCGCAGCATCTGCGCGGCCGGGTGGTCGGGGTGATGGGCTCGCTGGCGTATGCGGCCGGCCCGGTCGGGCTCATCGTGGCCGGACCGCTGGCCGACGGCGCCGGTCTGCAGGTGACGTTCCTGGCGCTGTCGATCCCGATGATCCTCATCGGCGTGGTGGCGCTGTTCCTGCCGTCGCTGCGGGAGCTGGATCGAACACCCGGCTGAGTGCGGCCAGCGCGGCGGGATCGCCGTCGACGGTCAGCTCCCCCGATTCCTGCAGGGCCGCGACGCGGTCGGGATGGGTTGCGGCCATGAGGGTCTCGGCGCGGCCGGTCAGCGTGATGTCGGCCGCGGCGTCGTCGTCGAGATCCTCGATCCCTTGTTCCCCGATGCGCCCGGTCCAGGCCCCCTCGGGCATCACGAGGCGCAGCACGATGTCGACGCCGGGCCGGTCCGGTCGGGCGTACGCTCGCACCCCGCGTCCCACCCATTGCGGGCGCACCGCGTCGTCGGGCTGACGGGTCTCGATCAGCGGACGCCCCCAGCGGATGTAGGCGCTGACGACGTCCTCGAGCGCGCGACCGCGTTCGGTCAGTTCGTACACGCGACCGGTCGCGGGGCGGGCCAGTTCGCGGCGGGTCAGCACGCCGTCGGCCTCCAGGTCGCGAAGGCGCGAGGCCAGCATGTCGGTGGCGATGGGCGCGAGCGCGGCGAGCAGGTCGCCGTAGCGCTGCGGTCCGGCGAGCAGTTCCCGGACGATCAGCAGCGACCAGCGGTCGCCGACGACATCGAGGCTTTTGGCCAGGGCGCAGTACTGACCGTAGGAGCGGACCATCAGCACAGTCTAGTCATCCTTGGAATTTCCAATTTCATACTTGCTTTTTCCAAGTAGCACTCTTAGCCTTGGACCATGGCACCCGAGATCGACACCGTCCCCACCCTGGAACTCCTCGCCGACATCCAGCTGGACATCGCGGCGGTCCACGTCACCCCGGGGCCGGCGGGTACCCGGCTCACCTATGTCATCGGCGGCGGACGCTGCGACGGGCCCGCGCTGCACGGGGAGTTCCTCGCCGGCGGCGGCGACTGGGTCCTCGTGGGCGCCGACGGCGTCTCGCGCCTGGACGTGCGCGCCACCCTGCGCACCGATGACGGCGCGTTGGTGCAGGTGACCAACCTCGGCCGGGTGCGGATGCCCCCGGAGTCCGTCGAACGCTTTCGCGCGGGTGAACTGATCCGGCACGACGAGATGTACGGCCGTTCGAGCCCGTTGTTCGACAGCGGCGACCCACGTTATGAGTGGCTCAACGGCACCTACACGCTGGCCGTCAACGAGGTCTCGCTGACGGCCGTGCACTATCGGGTGTTCGCCGTCGGCTGAGCCGGCCGCGATCCGTAGGATCGGCGCTGTGCCCCACCCCGCTCTCCCCACGCTGACCTCGCAACTCCCGGCGGGAACGGTCGTCACCGACCCCGACATCCTGGCCCCCTACCGACAGGACCGCGCCTTCGATCCCGACGCCGGGACGCCGCTGGCGGTGGTGCGCCCCGCCCGCACCGAGGAAGTGCAGACCGTACTGCGCTGGGCCACCGAGCACCGGATCGCCGTGGTGCCGCGCGGAATGGGCACCGGTCTGTCCGGCGGGGCGACGGCCCTGGACGGCGGGATCGTGTTGTCGACGGAGAAGATGCGCGACATCACGGTGGACCCCGTGACCCGGACCGCCGTCGTGCAGCCCGGGTTGCTCAACGCGGAGGTGAAGAAGGCCGTTGCGGCGCATGGCCTCTGGTACCCCCCGGACCCGTCGTCGTTCGAGATCTGCAGCATCGGCGGCAACATCGCCACCAACGCCGGCGGGTTGTGCTGCGTGAAGTACGGCGTCACCACCGACTACGTGCTGGGCCTGCAGGTGGTGCTCGCCGACGGCACCGCGGTGCGTCTCGGCGGCCCCCGCCTGAAAGACGTTGCGGGGCTGAGCCTCACGAAGCTGTTCGTGGGCAGCGAGGGCACCCTCGGGGTGATCACCGAGGTGACGTTGCGCCTGCTGCCCGCCCAGCCCACGGCGTGCACGGTGGTCGCCACGTTCGGGTCGGTGCGCGCGGCCTGCGAGGCCGTCGCGGCGGTCACCGGCAAGATCCGCCCGGCCATGCTGGAGTTCATGGATTCCGCGGCCATCAACGCCGTCGAGGACAAGCTGAAGATGGGCCTGGACCGCACCGCCGCGGCCATGCTGGTGGCAGCCTCCGACGAACGCGGCAGTTCCGGCGCCGAGGACGCCGAGTTCATGGCCGCGGTGTTCACCGAACACGGTGCCCGCGAGGTGTTCTCGACGTCCGACCCCGACGAGGGCGAGGCCTTCGTCGCGGCGCGGCGGTTCGCGATTCCCGCGGTGGAGGCCAAGGGGTCGCTGCTGCTCGAGGACGTAGGGGTGCCGCTGTCGGCGCTGGCCGATCTGGTCGCCGGGGTCGAGGCGCTGGCGGCCGAGCGCGACCTGATGATCTCGGTGATCGCGCACGCCGGCGACGGGAACACCCACCCGCTGATCGTGTTCGACCCGGCCGACCCCGACATGACGGCGCGGGCCGAACGGGCCTTCGGTGAGATCATGGAACTCGCCGTCGGCCTCGGCGGCACGATCACCGGTGAGCACGGCGTCGGCCGGCTCAAGAAGCCGTGGCTGGCCGACTACCTCGGCCCGGAGGCGATGGAACTGAACCGCCGGATCAAGGGCGCCCTGGACCCCGACGGCATCCTCAATCCGGGCACGATCTTCTGATCGCGCCCGGGTTGACACATCGATCACAGTGTCGTACCAATGAGACATGACAGCGGATCTGTCTCACCTTGATTCAGGCCGGACCTCGTTCCGGCTGGCCGACGCCGACTCCTGGGCCGAGCCCTGGCCGATGTACCGCGCGCTGCGCGATCACGACCCGGTGCACCACGTGATTCCCGAGCAGCACCCCGAGCACGACTACTACGTGCTGTCCCGGCACGCCGACATCTTCGCCGCGGCCCGCGACCACGAGACGTTCTCCTCGGCGCAGGGACTCACGGTGAACTACGGCGAGCTGGAAATGATCGGCCTGCAGGACAATCCGCCGATGGTCATGCAGGATCCGCCGGTGCACACGCAGTTCCGCAAGCTGGTGTCGCGCGGGTTCACCCCGCGACAGGTGCAGGCCGTCGAACCCCAGGTCCGCGAGTTCGTCGTCGACCGCCTCGAACGGTTGCGCGCCGACGGCGGCGGCGACATTGTCGCCGCGCTGTTCAAACCCCTGCCGTCCATGGTGGTCGCGCACTATCTCGGGGTGCCCGCGGCCGACCGCGACCGGTTCGACGGCTGGACCGACGCCATCGTCGCGGCCAACACCGCCGAGGGCGGGCTGGGTTCCGCGCTGGACACCCTCGGCGACGCGCTCGGCGAGATGATGGCCTACTTCACCGCCCTGGTCGAGCACCGCCGGGTGGCTCCCGCCGACGACACCGTGTCGCACCTGGTCGCGGCCGGGGTCGGGGCCGACGGGGACCTCGCCGGGCTGCTGTCGATCCTGGCGTTCACCTTCACCATGGTCACCGGCGGCAACGACACCACCACCGGAATGCTCGGCGGCTCGGTGCAGCTGCTGCACCGCCGGCCCGACCAGCGCCGCCTGTTGACCGAGGACCCGGAGTTGATCCCGGATTCCGTCGAGGAGTTCCTGCGGCTGACCTCACCCGTGCAGGGATTGGCGCGCACCGTGACTCGCGACGTCACCCTCGCCGACACGACCATTCCCGCGGGGCGGAAGGTGTTGCTGCTCTATGGTTCCGGCAACCGCGACGAACGCCAGTACGGACCCGATGCGGCCGAGTTGGAGGTCACGCGCCGCCCGCGCAACATCCTGACGTTCAGCCACGGCGCACACCACTGTCTAGGCGCGGCGGCCGCGCGGATGCAGTCCCGGGTGGCGCTGAGCGAGCTGCTGACCCGCTGCCCCGACTTCGAGGTGGACGAGTCCGGAATAGTCTGGGCCGGTGGCAGTTACGTGCGCCGTCCGCTGTCGGTCCCGGTGACGGTGCACTGATGGCCGGCAACAACTGGCTGGGATCGCGGCGCAGCGAGGCCGCGGCCGACCGCATCCTCGACGCCGCGGGCGAGCTGTTCGCCCGCCGCCCCGCCGCCGCGGTGGGCATGCACGAAATCGCCCAGGCCGCAGGCTGTTCCCGGGCCACCCTGTACCGGTACTTCGAGAACCGCGAGGCGCTGCACACCGCCTACGTCCATCGCGAGGCGTACGCGGTGCACCGGGAGATGGTGGCGAATCTTGCGGGTGTCGACGATCCGCACCAGCGGCTGGTCCAGGCGTTCCTCGTCTCGTTGCGGCTGGTGCGCGACAATCCGGCCCTGCAGTCCTGGTTCGCCGCGGACGACGCCCCGATCGGTGCCGAGATCGCCGAGTCCTCCGAGGTGATCAAGGCGATGAGCGCGGCGTTCGTGGTGTCGCTGGGGTACGGCGAACCGGACGCCGACGCCGAGTCCGTCGAGCGCAAGGCGCGCTGGCTGGTGCGGGTGCTCACCTCGCTGCTGCTGTTCCCGGGCCGCGACGAGGACGACGAGCGCCGGATGGTCGAGGAGTTCCTGGTGCCGGTCGTGACGCCGTCAGCGCGGGATCAGGCAACCCAGTAGCCCTGCGCCTTGATCGCCGTCCGCGGAATCGCGAAGTCCTCGCGCAGCACCCTCGCGACCGCGCGTGTGGTCCGGTTGTCGCAGGCGACCCAGCCGAAGTGGTCGCCCGCCTCGAACGCCGCGGCGCTGACCGCCTCGATCAGTCCCTGCCCGCCGTCGCGGCGATCCACCCAGGTGACCTCCGCGTCGCCGACAACCGGCAGGTCGCGGGCCTCGTCGTGACCGGCCTCGAGAAACACCCGCGCGGGCGCCCCGTCGATGGCGTCGAGCAGCGAGTTGATCGCGGGCAGTGACGCGGTGTCGCCGACGATGACGTACCCGGCCGGCGCCGGGGTCGGCAGCTGGAAGTTGCTGCCCAGCACCGTCACCTCGAGGACGTCGCCCGGGCGGGCGCCGGCGGCCCAGCCGGTGGCCAGGCCGTCGTGCATGGCGAAGTCGATGTCGACGCTGCGCGCCTGCGGATCCGGATTGACCAGGGTGTAGCCGCGCTGATGGGCCTTGCCGCCGTCGGGGAACCAGCCCCGGACCCACATGGTCGGATGGACCGGGCAGTCGTCGAGCAGCGCCCCGGAGTCGAAGTGCAACCGCAGATAATGCGGGCTGATCTCGGTGCGTCCGGTGACGGTCAGCTGGTAATCCCCGCCCCGCCACAGCTTGACCAGGGCCCCGGTGAGGCCCCGAGACGGCTTCTGCTCGGCCACGGCCCGCTCCCTTCGTCGAAGTTAGGTCACCCTAACTTATGGCCGACGGTACGGGGCGCTCACCGCACCCGGGTGAACCGGTGCAGCAACCACGACACCGGGATGGTCAGCACCATCGTCGCGACGAACAGTCCGGCCATCGATCCGGTGTAGACCGGCTTGTGCAGGATCTCGACCATCGCGATCTCCATGAGCACCAGATGCACCAGGAAGATCTCGTAGGAGATCTCCCCCAGCCACACCATGGGCCGGCTCGCGAGAAAGCGGTTATACCAACCGCGCTGGTCCCCCAGCGCCGGCGGCGCCAGCACCAGCGCCGCGATCACGGCGTAGAACACCGCCTTGACGATCGCCTCGCTCAGCGCCTTGGGCGACGTCGTAGGCTCGCCCGCGATCGGGGTGGCGGCAATGAAGTAACAGATCAGCGCCAACGGCACCGCGACAAATCCGTAGCACCGCACTCCCATCGACTGCAGCACCGCCAGCGCCATGCCGCCCAGGAACCACAGCAGATAGGTCGGCAGCCACAGCGTGGCGCCGTCCGGCAACCAGTGCGAATCGTGCACCAGCATCAGCCACAGCGGCGTGATCAACCCCAGCGCCGCCATGCTCGCCAGCAGCAGCCACGGGCGCCACTGCCGGCGGCACAGCACCACCAGCAGCAGGTAGGCCAGGCCGGGCAGCACCGCATAGAACGACACCTCGACCGCCAGGCTCCACATCTGCGTAAGACCCTGGTGCAGATACGAATACACGTAGTTGTCGGTGTAGAGCTGGGTCAGCGTGAGGTTGCGGAACAGCCCCTCCCAGGTGTGTCCCGGGTTGGGTCCGGCGGTGCGGAAGTGGTAGACGAGGTAGGCCAGCAGCACCGTGACGACGTAGGCCGGCATGATCCGGCGCACCCGGTGCCAGGCGTAGCGGCGCACCGAGGGCGCCGGGCGGTCGGCGGCCACCGCGCGCACCCACGGCCGGAACAGCAGGAAACCTGACAGCGCGAAAAAGATCGGCACGCCGATCTCCATCCGCGAATACACCAACCCGACGTAGCCCTGCGGGTACTTGCCGGTGGTGTACGCCGCGTGGGTGAGCACCACCAGCAGCGCCGCGACGGCACGCACACCGGTCAGCGAGGCGACCCGGTCGACGGTGGAGACCTGCTCCAGTCCGCCCTGGACGTCGCGGTCCTGCGACAACGTCATTCGAACTTACGGTGCTTGTGCGGTTTCTTGCCCTGGCCCTTGTAGGGCTTCTTGTCGCCACCCCGGAACGGCTTCTTGCCGCCGCCGTCGCGGGCGCCGGGCCCGCGGTCGAGCTGCAGGTTGATCAACTGGCCCTGGATGCGGGTCTTCGCCAGCGCCTTGAGCGCCTCGGGCGGCAACTCCGGCGGCAGTTCCACCAGTGAGAAGTCCTGCATGATCGAAATGTGCCCAAAATCACTGCGGTGCAGGCCGCCCTCGTTGGCGATGGCGCCGACGATCGCACCGGGCATCACCTTGTGCCGCTTGCCCACGTCGATGCGGTAGGTGGCGAAGTCGCCGGAGGGACGACGCATCGGCCGGTCCGAGCGCGCCGGCCGGTCCGGACGTTCCCGCCGCTTCTCCGGCGGCGGTTCGGACATCAGGAACTCCGCACCGTTGCGGGTCTGCAGGGCCAGCGCCGCCGCGATGTCGCCCATCGGGACATCGCTTTCGCGTTCGTAGTCCTCGATGAGCCTGCGGAACAACTCGAAGCCGGGCGCCCCGAGCGATTCGCTGATCGAGTCCCGGAACTTCGCCACCCGCTGCGCGTTGACGTCGTCGACGGTGGGCAGCTGGATCTCCTCGAGCTGCGACCGGGTGGCCTTCTCGATGGCCTTGAGCATGTGGCGCTCGCGCGGCGAGACGAAAAGTATTGCGGTTCCGGACCTTCCGGCACGGCCGGTGCGGCCGATGCGGTGCACGTAGGACTCGGTGTCGTGCGGGATGTCGTAGTTGAGCACGTGCGAGATCCGCTCGACGTCCAGCCCGCGGGCGGCGACGTCGGTCGCGACCAGGATGTCCACGCTGCCGTCCTTGAGGGCGGAGATGGTGCGCTCCCGCTGGTTCTGCGCGATGTCGCCGTTGATGGCGGCGGCGGAGAACCCGCGCGCCCGCAGCTTCTCGGCGACCTCCTCGGTGGCCTGCTTGGTGCGCACGAACACGATCATCGCCTCGAAGGACTCGACCTCGAGGATCCGGGTCAACGCGTCCATCTTGCGGTAGCCGGCCACCTGCAGGTAGCGCTGCGTGATGTTCTCCGCCGTCGCGGTCTTGGCCTTGACCGAGACCTCGACGGGGTCGTGCAGGTACTTGGTGGTGATCTTGCGGATGGCCGACGGCATGGTCGCCGAGAACAGCGCGACCTGCTTGTACTCCGGGGTGTCGGACAGGATGCGCTCGACGTCCTCGGCGAAGCCCATCTGCAGCATCTCGTCGGCCTCGTCGAGCACCAGGTAATCCAGGTGCGACAGATCCAGCGTGCCGCGTTCCAGGTGGTCGATGACCCGCCCCGGGGTGCCGACCACGACCTGCGCACCGCGGCGCAGCCCGGCCAGCTGCGGGGCGTAGGCCGAGCCGCCGTACACGGCCAGCACGTTGACCTGCGGCAGCCCGGCCCCGTACCGGCTGAACGCCTCGGCGACCTGCAGCGCCAGCTCGCGGGTCGGGGCGAGCACCAGGGCCTGCGTGCCCTTCTTGGTGACGTCGATCTTGGACAGGATCGGGATGGCGAACGCGGCGGTCTTACCGGTCCCGGTCTGCGCCAGGCCCACCACATCGGAGCCCTCCAGCAGCGCCGGGATGGTCGCCGCCTGGATCGCCGACGGCGACTCGTAGCCGACGTCGGACACCGCCTGCAGCACGGCGGGATGAATCTGCAGGTCGGCGAACGTCAGGGCAGCGGGACCGGACTGGTCCGGGTCTTCGGTGGTCATTGCAGGTGAGTCTAATCTGCTGCGGGCGCGACGCCTGCCAGGTCGCCGATCACCGAGGGCGGTAGCCTGCCGGTGTGTCCGCAGCGCGTCGAGCAACTCTGGCCTCGGCAGTGGCCGCGGTGGCGCTGACGGCGCTGACGGCGCTGACCGGGTGCGGTTCGGGCGACTCCACCGTGGCCAAGACCCCCGCGCCGCCCGAGGCCCCGGCGGCCACCAGCGCGGCCCCGAGCACCGTCGCCCCGCCCACCACGACACCCACCGGCCCGGCCGATCCGTGCGCGGTGAACCTGGCCGCGCCGGCCATCGCCCAGGCCGTCTCGGAGTTGCCCCGCGACCCGCGCAGCAAGCAGCCCTGGAGCGCCGAGCCGATCGCGGGCAACTACAACGAATGCGCGCCGCTGTCGGCGGTGATCGTCGAGGCCAACACCAACGCCGAGAACCCCAGCACCCGCGCGGTGCTGTTCCACCTGGGCCGCTACATCCCCACCGGGGTGCCCGACACCTTCGGCTTCAACGGCCTCGACACCGCCCAGAGCACCGGCGACACCGTGGCCCTCGAGTACGACGCCGGCATCGACGGGCTCTCCAGCACCGTCAAGTTCCGGTGGAACGGCAGCGGAGTCGAACTGATCGGCAACGCCCCGGCCGGATAGCCCGCCGCGCGTCCCCGGCCGCCCCGGCGGTGTCGGTCTGCTCCCCTACAGTGGGCGCTGTGTTCGTCGCCGACGACCCCGGCGGCCCGGTGGTCATCTACAGCGCCTCGGATCTGGCCGCCGCGGCCGGGTGCGAATACGCGCTGCTGCGCGGCTTCGACGCCAAGCTGGGCCGCGCCGAACCTGGCGACGGCGCCGACGACGAAATGCTGCGCCGCACCGCCGAACTCGGCACCGAACACGAACAGCGCACGCTCGAACAGCTCGTCGCGCGGTACGGCACCGGCCCCACCGGGGTGGTCAAGATCCCGACCGCGGGCTACTCGGTGCCGGCGCTGCGCCGCGCGGCCGAGGCCACCACCGCCGCACTGACCGCCCGGCCCGCGGTGATCTATCAGGCCGCCGTGCTCGACGGCCGCTTCGCCGGCTTCGCCGACTTCCTGATCCGCACCGACGACCACCCCGAGGCCCCCTACCGGGTGGTCGACACCAAGCTGGCCCGCCACGCCAAGGTCACCGCACTGCTGCAGATCGCCGGCTACGCCGACGCGCTGGGTGCCGCCGGGGTCGACGTGGCCCCCACGGCGCAGCTGGTGCTCGGCGACGGGCACACGGTCGAGTACCCGCTGGCCGACCTGATCCCGGTCTATCGCCGGCAGCGCACGCGCCTGCAGGAACTGCTGGACACCCACCTGCACTCCGGCGCCCCGGCACATTGGGACGACCAGACCGTTGCGGCCTGCATGCGCTGCGAGGTGTGCGCACCGCACCTGGTCGAGGACGACGACGTGCTGCTGGTCGCCGGGATGCGCCTGACCCAGCGGGCCACCCTGCTCGAGGCCGGCATCGACAGCGTGACCGGCCTGGCCGAGTCGACGGGACCGGTCGAGGGCATCGCGGGCGCGACCATGACGGCCCTGCGCCGCCAGGCCCGGCTGCAGGTGCAGGGCCGCCGCAGCGACGCCCCGCCGTACGAGGTGGCCGACCCCGCCGCGCTGGGCGCGTTGCCCGCCCCCAACCCCGGCGACCTGTTCTTCGACTTCGAGGGCGACCCGCTGTGGACCGAGGACGGCCAGACCTGGGGGCTCGAGTACATGTGGGGCGTCCTCGACGAGCGGGACCGGTTCACCCCGCTGTGGGCGCGAGACCGCACCAGCGAACGCAAGGCGCTCCTGGACTTCCTGGCCATGGTCCGCAAGCGCCGCAAGCGCTACCCGGACATGCACATCTACCACTATGCGCCCTACGAACGAACGACGTTGCTGCACTTGGCCGCCCGCTACGGTGTCGGCGAGGACGAGGTCGACGACCTGCTGCGCGCCGAGGTGCTGGTGGACCTCTATCCGATCGTGCGCAACGGGCTGTGCATCGGCGCCGCGTCGTACTCCCTCAAGGCGCTCGAACCGCTGTACATGGGGGCGGAGTTGCGCACCGGGGAGGTCACCAACGCCGCGGCGTCGATCACCCAGTACGCGCAGTACCGCGCCCTGCAGGACGCCGGCCGGCACGAGGAGGCCGACGCGGTCCTCAAGGAGATCACCGACTACAACCTCTACGACTGCCGCTCCACCCGCCGGCTGCGGGACTGGTTGCTGCTGCGCGCCTTCGAGGCCGGCGTCACCCACCTGACCCGCACCGCCGACACCGGGGAGACGGTGCCGCCGCTGGACCAGACCGCACACACGCTGCGCGAGTACGCCGGTGACGGCTACAGCGCCCCGCGGACCCCCGAGCAGACCGCGGCGGCCCTGCTCGAATCCGCCCGCGGCTACTATCCGCGCGAACGAAAGCCCTACTGGTGGGCGCACTTTCAGCGGCTCAGCCACCCCGTGGACGAGTGGGGCGACACCTCCGGGGTGTTCCTCGTCGATACGGCCGAGGTGGTCGAGGACTGGCACCTGCCGCCGCGGGCGCGCAAACTGCGCCGCCATGTGCGTCTCAGCGGGGTGCTGCAGGGCGGTGCGCTGGACCACCGGCCGCAGACCATCTACGACCAGCCGGCCCCACCGGGACTCGACGACGACCACCCCGACCGCCGCGCGGCCTGCGGCGCCAAGGTCATCGACCAGGTGGCGGTCGACGGCGTCCCGATCGAGGTGGTGGTCGAGGAACTGGCACCGGCGGCGGGCCCGTTCGAGCACCTGCCGATGGCGCTGACCCCGGCCAAGCCCATCCGCACCGACCGGATCGAGGCGTCGATCAACGAGGCCGCCGACCGGGCCGCGGCCACGCTGCGCGAGGATCCGCCGCGGCTGCCCCGCACCGCCGTCGTCGACATCCTGTGCCGGCGCCCGCCGACCACCCGCAGCGGTGCCGCGCTGCCGCGACTGGACGACGACATCGCCTCCATCACCGCCGCCGCGCTGGACCTGGACCGGTCCTACCTGGCCGTGCACGGGCCGCCGGGCACCGGTAAGACCTACACCGCGGCCCGGGTCATCGCCGCGCTGGTCAACGAGCACCGCTGGAAGGTGGGCGTGGTGGCGCAATCACACTCGGTGGTCGCCCACCTGCTTGACGAGATCGTCGGCGCGGGTGTCGACGCGGCCGCGGTGGCCAAGAAACCCAGCCTCGACGGCATCGGCGGGCGCTTCAGCACCATCGGAGAGAACGAGTACGCGACCTTCCTCGACACCGAGGACGGCCGCGTGATCGGCGGCACCGCATGGGATTTCGCCAACGACAGCCGGATCGGGGCCGAGGTGCTGGACCTGTTGGCCATCGACGAGGCCGGGCAGTTCTCCCTGGGCAACACCATCGCGGTGGCCCGCGCCACGCGCAACATGCTGCTGCTCGGCGACCCGCAGCAACTGGGCCAGGTCTCGACCGGCAACCACCCCGAACCTGTCGACCATTCGGCGCTGGGCTGGTTGACCGACGGGCACGACGTGCTGCCGGCCGAACTCGGCTACTTTCTGGAGTGCACGCACCGGATGCACCCGCGGGTATGCGCGGTGGTGTCGGCGCTGTCCTACGACAATCGACTGCTGCCGCACCCCAAGACCGCCGAACGCCGCCTCGACGGCCACCCGCCCGGCGTGCACACGCTGCTGGTCGAGCACCACGACAACGCCACCGCCAGCGTCGAGGAGGCCGCCGCGATCACCGCCGCCATCGCGGATCTCCTCGGCGCGACGTGGTCAGACGAACACGGCAGCCGACCGCTGACCGCGGGCGACGTCCTGGTGGTCGCGCCGTACAACGCCCAGGTGCTGACCCTGCGCGCGCACCTGGCGGACGCCGGCCTCGGCGAGGTCCTGGTGGGCACCGTGGACAAGCTGCAGGGCCGCCAGGCGCCGGTGGTGTTCGCCTCCATGACGGCGTCGGCCCTCGCCGATGTCCCCCGCGGAATGTCATTCCTGCTCAACCGAAATCGGCTCAACGTCGCCATCAGCCGGGCGCAGTACCTGGCGGTCGTGGTGCGCTCACCGTCGCTGACCGACTACCTGCCCGGCACACCGCAGGGCCTGATCGACCTCGGCGCGTTCCTCGCGCTGTCCCCCGGCTCGGAACCGGCCTGACGTCACCGAACTGAATACGTCGACCTGAAATTTCGCTGATCGAAACTGTTCTCCAGGGGCGGTTCCGGGCGTCCAATCGAAAGATCCCGCCCCATCGATCAGAGGAGCTCCCGTCTGATGGCAGCGCCCGCGAGACAACTTCATCTGAATGCGTTCCTGCGCAACATCGGTCAGCACGAGGCCGCGTGGCGGCTGCCCGAGACCCGGGTGTCGGCCATCACCGACATCGACCACTACGTCGAACTCGCCCGCATCGCCGAACGCGGGAAACTCGACGCGATCTTCTTCGCCGACCACCCGGTCCTCAAGGGCCAGACCGAGTTCCGCCCGTTCGACGCGCTCGACCCGGTCACCCTGGTGACCGCGCTGTCGGCGGCCACCAGCCAGATCGGGCTCATCGCGACCTCCTCGACCACCTACAACGACCCGTACAGCCTGGCCCGCCGCTTCGCCACCCTCGACCACGTGAGCAAGGGCCGGGCCGGCTGGAACGTGGTGACCACCGCCAACCAGAGCGCCGCGGCCAACTTCGGCTTCCCCGACCATCCGGATCCCACGCACCGCTACCGCCGCGCCGACGAGTTCCTCGACGTCACGCTGCGGCTGTGGGACAGCTGGGAGGACGACGCCATCGTGGGCGACAAGGACGCCCCGCGGTTCGTGGACCCGGCGAAGATCCACGCCATCAACCACGACGGGGAGCATTTCACCGTGGCCGGCCCGCTGGAGGTGCCGCGTTCGCCGCAGGGACACCCGGTGCTGTTCCAGGCCGGATCCTCGGAACCCGGCAAGGACCTGGCGGCCAAGTACGCCGAGGCCATCTTCACCGCCCAGCCCACCCTCGGCGAGGCGCAGGACTTCTACACCGACGTCAAGGCGCGAGTGCGCAAGTACGGCCGCAACCCGGACCAGGTGCTCATCCTGCCCGGTCTGTCGACGATCATCGGCGGCACGGAAGCCGAAGCACAGCAACGCAAGCGGCAACTCGAGGAACTCACCGTCGTCGACTACGGCCTGGAACAGCTCAGCCGCGTCGTCGGTTACGCGGTGACCAAGGACGACCTCGACCGCCGGCTGAGCTTCGGCCCCGAGGACGACGCCGCCACCCACATGAAGAGCCGCTTCGCCCTGGTGCGCCGGCTCGCGGTGGCCGAAAACCTCACCGTCCGTGAGCTGTTGCTGCGCCTGAGCGGCGGGCGCGGCCACCGCGTCTTCGCCGGCACCCCCGAGCAGGTCGCCGACACCATCGAGGAGTGGTTCACCAGCGGGGGCGCCGACGGGTTCAACCTGATCCCGCCTGCGCTGCCGTCCTCACTGGCCGCCTTCGTCGACCACGTCGTGCCGGAACTGCAGCGCCGCGGCCTGTTCCGCACCGAGTACACCGGCAGCACGCTGCGTGAACACCTCGGCCTCGAGCGACCCGTCAACCGAAACAGCGCCGAGACGGCCGTCTCGGCCGCATGCTAGCTGGGAGAAGAACGTGCACAACCGTCTCGCCCCCATGGCCCGCCTCACCGCCGTCGCGGTGCTCGCCGTCGGCGCGCTGACCTCCTGCGGATCGGCCGATACCGAGGTGGCACCCGAGGACCGGCTGGCCGCCGACGCGCCGCTGCCCGTGGCCGTGCCGGCCGGCACCACCCTGGTGGTGGCCGACGACGCCAACCGGCTCAAGACCCTGTTCGCGCTGTCCGGTGAACAGGACCGGCTGACCGCCGAGGTGACCTACGCCAACTTCAGCAGCGGTCCGCTGCGCCTGGAGGCGATCCGGTCGGGCAACGCCCAACTCGGCCGGGTCGGCGACGTCCCGCCGATCCTCGCGCACTACTCCGAGGCCGACGTCCCCATTGTCGGCGCAGTCCGCTTCGACGGGACCGGATCGCTGATCGCGACCTCACCGGAGTCGGGCATCAAGAGCCTGAAAGACCTTGCGGGAAAACGGATCGCGATCAACGAGGGCACCGCGCAGCAGGCCATCTTCCTGCGCAACCTCAAATCCGTCGGCCTCGACATCGACGACGTCGAGCCGATCAACCTGGCGCTGGCCGAATTCGCCGACGGACTGCGCGCCGAGCAGATCAACGCCGCGGTCCTCAAACAGCCGGACCGGGCGCGCTACCTGGCCTCCACCGAGGGCGAGGGCAGCATCGAGGTCCCCAACGCCCCCGGCGCCTACCCCGGCCTGAACTACGTCTACGCCAGCACCGAGGCGCTCTCGGATCCGGCGCAGGCCGCGGCGATTCGCGAGTTCGTCATCGCCTGGTACCGCGCCGAACAGTGGCACAACGAGAACCAGGACACCTGGATCCGCGAGTACCTGATCAAGGACCAGAACGTCACCCCCGAGGATGCGAAGGTGATCGCCGAGGCCGACGGATCCGCCTCGGTGCCCGGCTTCACCGACGAGGTGATCGCGATCCAGCAGGAGACCATCGACCTGCTGCAGGGCGCCGGCGCGTTCGGTGGCAAGGACCTCGACGCCCGCGACGAGTTCGACTTCCGGTTCGCCGACCTAACCGCGGAGTCGCCGACCGAGACCGCCGCCCAATAGTCCCCGACCGAACGGTGCGTAGACCATGACCAGGACCATGAGCACTACCCCCACCCTCACCGCCGACGACAACCTGACCGCCCAGCACGCCGACCCATCGCCCGACTACCCACACCTCGAACACCGATCGGGTACGCAGCGTCGCCGACGACTGGGACCGGGCAAAGCCATCCCGGCCTCGCTGGCGGTGGGACCGGTGCTGCTGGTGGTCCTGTGGCTCGTCACCTCGCAGTTGGGCATTCTCGACCCGGACACGCTGCCGCATCCGCTGGACATCGCCCGCACGGTCCAGCAGATGTGGGTGGACGGCCGACTGCCGGCCAACATCCTGTCCTCGCTGAAGCTGGCCGCGATCTCGCTGTTCATCGGGGCGGCCCTGGGTCTGGCGCTCGCGCTGATCTCGGGGCTGAGCCGCATCGGCGAGGCCATCGTCGACGGGCCGGTCCAGGTCAAGCGCGCGGTGCCAACGCTGGCCATCATCCCGCTGGCGATCATCTGGTTCGGCATCGGCGACACCATGAAAATCATCATCATCGCCACCAGCGTGCTGATCCCGGTGTACATCAACACCACCGCGCAACTGAAGGGCGTGGACCTGCGCCACGTCGAGTTGGCCGAGACGGTCGGGCTGTCCCGGGCGCAGTTCATCCGCAAGGTCGCCATCCCGGGCGCGCTGCCCGGGTTTTTCACCGGACTGCGTCTGGCCGTGACGATTTCGTGGACCGCCCTGGTGGTCGTCGAGCAGGTCAACGCCACCAGCGGGATCGGCTTCCTGATGACCCAGGCGCGGCTGTACGGCCAGCTCGACATCGTGGTGGTCGGCCTGCTGGTGTACGCGGTCTTCGGGCTCGCCGGGGACTACGCGGTGCGCTCGATCGAGAGGAGAGCGCTGTCGTGGCGACGCGCCCTGGGCAACTGACCGAGGCCGACGAGACCCCGGCCGTCGCGGTGGTGCGCGGGCTGAGCCGGTCCTTCGGCGGCGCCACGGTCCTCGACGCCGTGCACCTGACCATCCACCAAGGCGAGTTCGTTGCGCTGTTGGGCCGCAGCGGATCCGGCAAGAGCACCCTGCTGCGGGCGCTGGCCGGTCTCGATCACGGCGTGGCCGGCGACGGCGACCTGTTCGTCTCGCGCAACGTGTCCGTGGTGTTCCAGGACTCCCGGCTGCTGCCGTGGGCCCGGGTCCTCGACAACGTGACGCTGGGCCTGTCCGGACGCGACGTCGTCGCGCGCGGCGCCGCGGTGCTCGCCGACGTCGGACTGCCCGGCCGCGAACAGGCCTGGCCGTACGAGCTTTCCGGCGGTGAACAACAGCGCGTCGCGCTGGCCCGGTCGCTGGTGCGCAACCCCGCGCTGCTGTTGGCCGACGAACCGTTCGGCGCGCTGGACGCGCTCACGCGGATCCGGATGCACGGCCTGCTCGAGGACCTGTGCGCCAAGTACCGGCCCGGCGTGCTGCTGGTGACCCACGACGTCGACGAGGCCGTGACGCTGGCCGGCCGGGTGCTGGTGCTCGACCGGGGCCGTTTCGTCGCCGACCGTCGGCTCGAGTTTCCCGCCGACAGCGCCCGCAATTACCACAATCCGCAGTTCGTGGCCCACCGTGAGGCGCTGCTGGGGGCCCTCGGCGTCAAGGCCGCCTGAGCCGAGGCTACGGCCGCGAGTGCCGGCCGTAGGACTCCCCGTCGTCGGGGTCCTCGCGATAGTGCCGGGCCCGCCGGTGCCCGTTGGCATGCTCGCCGGGGTCGCCGAACGCGTCGAACACGCTGTCCTCGCGATAGCGGTGCCGCCGCGGACGATCCTCGGGTACCTCGAAGGCCGACCAGGACGCCTGACCGTCCTCGAACAGGTCCGCGAAGCTGTCCGAGAGGCTGTCGATGTGCTCGGCGAGTTGCTGGAACGTGTGGCCGTGCGACTCCGCGTCGTCGCGGCGGGCCGTGACCGTCGACGGCGGCGGCAGCGGCTGGAACCGCTCCTCGTCGTCGACGTGGAACCCGTTGTGCGCGAACCCGATCGGCTGCGCCTCGGCGGGATTGTCGGGGGCGCCGTCGGGGTCGGCCGCCTGTTCGACCTCGGGGGCCAGCAGCGAATGCCAGGACTGCACCGGGGCGCTGTGCCACGCCTCCGCCGGGGCCGGCGCCGGGTGTCCCACCCGGGTGCTCAACGGTTCGGTGTCGCTGTCATCGGCATAGTCATGGTCATCGTCGGCGTAGTCGTCCTTGGCGTAGTCGTCGACGGCCGCTGTTGCGGGCTCGCGGGGGACGGTGAACTCGACGTAATCATCGTCGTCGTCATAGTCGGTGTCGTACTCGTCGTACTCGTGGTCGTCGTACTGCGCGTGGACCTGCCCGTGGTCCTCGTACTGCGCGAGGCCGGCCGGGGCGGAAAGGTCGGTCACGACCGGCAGCACCTCGGTGCGCCGCTCGGAACCGTCGAGCCGCGGTTCGGGTTCGCGCGCCGAGCGCAGGGCGCCGAGCAGGAACATCGCGGCCACCACGCCGAACAGCGCGATGAACGACGGCAGCAGCATGGCCTGGCTCAGCGCGGCCGAGAACGGCGCGTGCAGGAACTCGGGCAGCGTCAGGACCGCGCCCTCGCCCGTGGGCGCCTCGGCCGATCCCGCCGGCATCTCCGCGCCGATCCGCCACGTCATGAACGCGGCGATGCCCGCGCTGCCCAGCACCGAACCCACCTGGCGGGTCGTGTTGTAGACCCCGGAGCCCGCACCGGCCAACTCCGGGGACAGGTTTCGCGTCGCGGTGGCCGCCAACGGCGACCAGATGCACGCCATCCCGATCCCCATCACGATGAACGGGACCACCAGCCGCAAGTTCGCCGTCGTCGGCGTCATCTCGACCGACAGCCAGGTCATCGCGATCGCCAGCACGGAGAAGCCGAAACCGATGATCGGCGTCGGATGGGCCCGGTCGACGAGGCGGCCGACCACCGGCGCCAGCAGACCCGACACCAGCGCCATCGGCGCCATCAGCAGGGCCGAGCGCGTCGGCGTCAACCCGCACACCACCTGCAGGTAGAACATGACCGGCACGATCATCGCGGTCACGGCGAAGCCGATGATCGCCACGCCGACGCTGGACAGGCTGAAGTCGCGGTCGGTGAAGATCCGCAGCGGGATCAGCGGTTCGGCCTGGTTGACCGCCTGCCAGTAGACGAAGCCCGCCATCAGGCCGAGACCGGCGAGGATCATCACCCAGATCCAGCCCGACCAGTTGTGGGATTCGCCCTCCTGCAGGCCGAAGACCACCAGGAACATCGCCGCGCCCGACAGCGCCACCCCGAGCCAATCGAAGCGGTGCTTGTTCGTCGGCAGCACGGGGACCAGCCACACCGCCAGCGCCAGGCCGACGATGCCGATCGGCACGTTGACGAAGAAGATCCACTCCCAGCCCAGATGATCCAACAGCACCCCGCCGACCAGGGGCCCCGCCAGCGTCGCCAACCCCGCCGTCGCGCCCCACACGCCCATCGCCGTGCCGCGGTGATCCGACGGGAAGATCCGGGTGATCGTGGTCAGCGTCTGCGGGGTCAGCAGCGCCGCGCCGATGCCCTGCACCACGCGCGCCGCGATCAGCATCTCGACCGACCCCGACAGGCCGCACCACAGCGAGGCCGCGGTGAAGATGCCCAGACCCAGCAGGTACAAATTCTTCGGCCCGAACTGGTCGCCGAGCCGGCCGGCCACCAACAGCGGCACGGCGTAGGCCAGCAGGTAGGCGCTGGTGACCCAGATGACCCCGTCGTAGTCGGTGTGCAGCTGCTCCATGATGCTCGGATTGGCGACCGCCACGATCGTCGAATCGACGAGGATCATGAAGAAGCCGATCATCATCGCCCACAGGGCGTGCCACGGGCTGCGCACCGTGTCGACGACCGTCTTCTGCTGAGGCGTCACAGACGTCACCTCACGTTCCGTTGTCCGCGCGTCGCCGTGCCACCGCGCCGACCGTGTGGTCGGCAGGTTCCAACGCCGTCGGGGGAACATCTCGGGGTGGTCCCGGCCATACGCATGGTAGCCACTGGCGTCCGGATCCCCACCGTACGGACCGGTCCGGACAATTCGCGCGACGGTACGGACTCGGCCGCCCCGTCACAACCCGTCACTGCGGGTCACGCGCGTTCGGGCACCGCCTCGACCGCGGGGCTCGCCACGACGGGCTGGGGCTGCGGACGGACCACCAACATCAGGATCAGGGCCAGGCTCGCGCTGACCGTCATCACCAAGGCGAGGGCGCGCTCGTCGTTGCCCAGCAGACCGACCACCGGAGCGATCACCGCGCCGAGGCCGAACTGTGCCGAACCCAGCAGGGCCGCGGCGGTGCCGGCCGCCTCGGGATGCCGCGACAGCGCCAGCGCCGGCGCGTTGGGCATGACGAAGCCCATCGAGGCCAACACGGTCCAGGCCGGCACCAGGAATCCGACCACGCCGCCGAACCGGGTCAGGGTGACCGCGACGAACACGAGGCCGGCCAGGGTCGCCACCGCCAACGCGCAGACGACGATGCGCTGCGGGGTGAACCGGTTGAGCAACACCACGTTGAACTGGGTGGCCGCGATCAGCGCCACCGCGCCGGCGCCGAACACCACCGCGAACACCTGCTGATTGAGGCCGTAGTGCTCTTGGAGCACGAAGGCCGCGCCCG
This sequence comes from Mycolicibacterium chitae, assembly GCF_900637205.1. NCBI lineage: Bacteria > Bacillati > Actinomycetota > Actinomycetes > Mycobacteriales > Mycobacteriaceae > Mycobacterium > Mycolicibacterium chitae. The sequence goes on along the minus strand of NZ_LR134355.1, from coordinate 1,218,516 downwards.
CGATGTAGGCGAACAACCCGGCCATCGCCAACGCGCCCACCAGCACCAGCGCTATGAACCGCGCGTCGCGCAGCAGTTGGCCGTAGGTACTGGCGATGCCGCGGATCTGCAGCGGGCGGCGATGGGCGGCGGGCAGCGTCTCGGGCAACGCGAACGCCGCGATCAGAAGGAGCCCTGCGGCCATCAGCACCAGTGCGCCGAAGATCCAGCGCCACGACGCCTCGAGCAGCACGACGGCCCCCAACGACGGCGCCAGCACCGGCGCGACCCCGAGCACCAACATCAACCGGGACAGCACGGCGGCCGCCGTCGACCCGGTGAAGAGATCCCCCACCACGGCCACGGCGACGACCGCCGCGGCGGCCGCACCCATGCCCTGCAACCCGCGGGCGATGCCCAAGGCGGTGATGCTCGGGGCGAACATGCACAGCAGCGAGGCGACCATGTGCAGCACCACCCCGGCGATCAGCGGCCGGCGACGACCCAGCGAGTCCGACAGCGGGCCCACGATCAGCTGGCCCAGCGCCAGCCCCGCCAGCGTGCCGGTCAACGTCAACTGGATCACCGACGAGGTGACGTCCAACTCCTCGGCGATGCGCGGCAGCGCCGGCAGATACATATCTATGGTCAGCGGCCCCAGGGCGATCAGTGCACCCAGGACGAGGATCATGCGAACGCGACTCGGCCTTGAGGGCGCAGACACCATGAACGTCAGCAGCGCGCGCACGAACCGGTTTTCTTCCCGTTGCGCAAAACCGTGACCGTTCTCACTTCCCGGCACCGCACCCACATCGGCATTCGTTGGACATTACGTTTCAGCGGTTAGCCTGAAGCGAGGCAGTCCCGGCGAGGAGGCACCCGTGTTCGGTCGTAAGAAGCGCAACCCGGAGAACTTGCCCGCCACCACCGAACCCGAGGATCCCGGCGCCGCGGCCCATGTGCTGTCCCGGGTGATCGAGACCGGCTCGCGGCTGCAGGCCCCGGCCATCCGCGCCTACGTGGGTCGGTTGCGCGACAAGTCGCCGGATGCCACTCCCGAAGAGATCATCGCCAAGCTCGAGAAGCACTACCTGGCCGCGGTCATGGCCAGCGGCGCCGCCGTCGGGTCGGCGGCGCTGGTCCCGGGCGTGGGCACCCTGCTGGCGCTGTCGCTGATCGCCGGTGAGACCGCGCTGTTCCTGGAGACCACCGCGGTGTTCGTGCTCTCGGTCGCCGAGGTGCACGGCGTCTCGGCGACCGACAAGGAGCGTCGCCGGACGCTGGTGCTCGGCGCGCTGGCCGGCGACGACGGCAAGAACGCCGTCGGACGGCTGCTCGGACCGGGCCGCACCAACGGGGCCTGGCTGGGCGAGGGCGCGGCGACCGTGCCGCTGCCGGCGCTCTCCCAGGTGAACACCAAGCTGATGAAGTACTTCGTGAAGAAGTACACGGTCAAGCGCGGCGCCCTGATGTTCGGCAAGCTGCTGCCGGTCGGCATCGGCGCTCTCATCGGCGCGATCGGCAACCGGTTGATGGGTAAGCGCATCGTCAAGAACGCACGCAACGCCTTCGGGCCCGCGCCCACCCAGTGGCCGGGTGCGCTGCGGGTGCTGCCGCCCCTCGAGGTCGACGCCGATCCGGCCCCCGACGCCCTGTCGTCCTGACGACCCGTGTGAGGAATTCGCGATTTGCCCTGCTTGCGTGGCCCGACCCGGCTCACAGGGGCTAGCCTTGTTTTCGGCGAAACATCTCGGATCGGGGCCGGGGACGTGACGCCGAACACGCCGACGGGCGCGGCGCGGTGCCTGCCGGTGGAGAACCAACCAGAGATCACGAGATGAATTGAGGCGAGTAGCCGCTGTGAGCAGCACAAGTTCACCATTCGGCCAGAATGAATGGCTGGTCGAGGAGATGTATCGCAAGTTCCGCGACGATCCCTCCTCGGTCGACCCGAGCTGGCACGAATTCCTCGTCGACTACAACCCGGAACCCGTGCAGGCCGAGGCGGCCGAGGCGTCGTCGACCGGCAACGGCAAGGCCGCGGCCCCCGCTCCGACCGCGCCGCCCGAGCCCGCGCCCGCGCCGCCGGCCAAGCAGCAGTCCAACAGCCAGACCAAGAGTTCCGCGCCGGCCAAGACCGACAAGGCCCCCGCCAAGGAGCCCGCCCCGGCCAAGAGCAAGTCCAAGTCCACGGCCAAGCCCGCCAAGCCGGCCGCGAAGACCGCCGAGGCCGCCGAGGACGAGACCCAGGTGCTGCGCGGCGCGGCCGCGGCCGTCGTCAAGAACATGAACACCTCGCTGGAGGTGCCCACCGCCACCAGCGTGCGGGCCATCCCGGCCAAGGTGATGATCGACAACCGCATCGTCGCCAACAACCACCTCAAGCGCACCCGCGGCGGCAAGATCAGCTTCACCCACCTGCTGGGCTACGCGCTGGTGCAGGCGGTCAAGAGCTTCCCGAACATGAACCGGCACTTCGCCGAGATCGACGGGAAGCCGAATGTGGTCACCCCGGCCCATACGAACCTGGGCCTGGCGATCGACCTGCAGTCCGGTGACAAGCGCACGCTGGTGGTCGCGGCCATCAAGAACTGCGAGACCATGGGCTTCGGGCAGTTCATCGCGGCCTACGAGGACATCGTGCGCCGCGCCCGCGACGGCAAGCTGACCGCCGACGATTTCTCCGGCGTCACCATCTCGCTGACCAACCCCGGCACCATCGGCACGGTGCACTCGGTGCCGCGGCTGATGGCCGGTCAGGGCACGATCATCGGTGTCGGCGCCATGGAGTACCCGGCCGAGTTCCAGGGCGCCAGCGAGGAACGCATCGCCGAGCTGGGCATCGGCAAGCTGATCACCTTGACGTCGACCTACGACCACCGCGTCATCCAGGGCGCAGAGTCCGGCGACTTCCTGCGGACCATCCACCAACTGCTGCTCGACGACGATTTCTACGACGAGATCTTCCTCGAACTCGGCATCCCCTACGAGCCGGTCCGCTGGCGCACCGACAACCCGGACTCGGTGACCGACAAGAACGCGCGCGTCATCGAGCTGATCGCGGCCTACCGCAACCGCGGCCACCTTATGGCCGACATCGACCCACTGCGGCTGGACAATTCGCGCTTCCGCAGCCACCCCGACCTCGATGTGGTGACCCACGGGCTGACGCTGTGGGATCTGGACCGCGAGTTCAAGGTCGACGGGTTCACCGGCAGCGAGTACAAGAAGCTGCGCGACATCCTGTCGGTGCTGCGCGACGCCTACTGTCGGCACATCGGCGTGGAGTACACCCACATCCTCGAGCCCGAACAGCAGCAGTGGCTGCAGGAACGCGTCGAGATCAAGCACGAGAAGCCGACCGTCGCCCAGCAGAAGTACATCCTGAGCCGGCTCAACGCCGCCGAGGCCTTCGAGACCTTCCTGCAGACCAAATACGTTGGGCAGAAGCGTTTCTCGCTGGAGGGCGCGGAAACCATCATCCCGATGATGGACGCGGCCATCGACCAGTGCGCCGAGCACGGCCTCAACGAGGTGGTCATCGGCATGCCGCACCGCGGTCGCCTCAACGTGCTCGCCAACATCGTCGGCAAGCCGTACGCGCAGATCTTCACCGAGTTCGAGGGCAACCTGAACCCGTCGCAGGCGCACGGCTCCGGTGACGTCAAGTACCACCTGGGCGCCTCGGGCACCTACATCCAGATGTTCGGCGACAACGACATCGAGGTGTCGTTGACCGCCAACCCCAGCCACCTCGAGGCCGTCGACCCCGTGCTCGAGGGTCTGGTGCGCGCCAAGCAGGACCTGCTGGACAGGGGCGACGGCGACGACGGTTTCTCGGTGGTGCCGCTGATGCTGCACGGCGACGCCGCGTTCGCCGGTCAGGGCGTGGTGGCCGAGACGCTGAACCTGGCGCTGCTGCGCGGGTACCGTGTCGGCGGGACCATCCACATGATCGTCAACAACCAGGTCGGCTTCACCACCTCCCCGGAGTACTCCCGCTCCTCGGAGTACTGCACCGACGTCGCGAAGATGATCGGCGCCCCGATCTTCCACGTCAACGGCGACGATCCGGAGGCGTGCGTCTGGGTGGCCAAGCTGGCCGTCGACTTCCGGCAGAAGTTCAAGAAGGACGTCGTCATCGACATGTTGTGTTACCGGCGACGGGGCCACAACGAGGGCGACGACCCGTCGATGACGCAGCCGGCGATGTACGACGTGATCGACCGCAAGCGCGGCGTCCGCAAGTCCTACACGGAGGCGCTGATCGGCCGCGGCGACATCTCGATGAAGGAGGCCGAGGACGCGCTGCGCGACTACCAGGGGCAGCTCGAGCGGGTCTTCAACGAGGTGCGCGAACTCGAGAAGCACCCCATCGAACCCAGCGAGTCGGTGGAGTCCGAACAGGAACTCAACCGCGGCGTGGACACCTCCGTCGACAAGTCGATGCTGGCCCGCATCGGCGACGCCCACCTGGCCATCCCCGACGGCTTCACGGTGCACCCGCGCGTCAAGCCGGTGCTGGAGAAGCGCCGGGAGATGGCCTACGAGGGCAAGGTCGACTGGGCCTTCGGCGAGCTGCTGGCGCTGGGATCGCTGGTGGCCGAAGGCAAGTTGATCCGGCTGTCCGGGCAGGACTCCCGGCGCGGCACGTTCACCCAGCGCCATTCGGTGATCATCGACCGGAAGACCGGCGAGGAGTTCACCCCGCTGCAGTTGCTGGCCACCAACGAGGACGGCACACCGACCGGCGGCAAGTTCCTGGTGTACGACTCGGCGCTGTCGGAGTTCGCCGCCGTCGGCTTCGAGTACGGCTACTCGGTGGGCAACCCGCAGGCGCTGGTGCTGTGGGAGGCGCAGTTCGGCGACTTCGTCAACGGCGCGCAGTCGGTGATCGACGAGTTCATCAGCTCCGGTGAGGCCAAGTGGGGTCAGCTCTCCGAGGTGGTGCTGCTGCTGCCGCACGGCCACGAGGGCCAGGGCCCCGACCACACCTCGGGCCGCATCGAGCGGTTCCTGCAGCTGTGCGCCGAGGGTTCGATGACCGTGGCGATGCCGTCGACCCCGGCCAACTACTTCCACCTGCTGCGCCGGCACGTCTACGACGGCATCCACCGGCCACTGGTGGTCTTCACGCCGAAGTCCATGCTGCGCAACAAGGCCGCCGTCAGCGACCTCAAGGACTTCACCGAGGCGAAGTTCCGCTCGGTGCTCGAGGAGCCGACCTACGAGGACGGCGTGGGCGACCGCAGCAAGGTCAAGCGCATCCTGCTGACCAGCGGCAAGCTGTACTACGAGCTGGTGGCCCGCAAGAACAAGGACAACCGCGAGGACGTCGCGATCGTGCGGATCGAGCAGCTCTACCCGCTGCCGAGCCGCCGGCTACCCGCGACGCTGGAGCGCTACCCGAACGCGGCGGAGTTCTTCTGGGTCCAGGAGGAGCCGGCCAACCAGGGTGCGTGGCCGACGTTCGGGCTGTCGCTGCCGGAGTTGTTGCCGGACAAGCTGACCGGGATCAAGCGGATCTCCCGGCGCGCGATGTCGGCGCCGTCGTCGGGCTCGTCGAAGGTGCACGCGGTCGAACAGCAGGAGATCATCGACGAAGCGTTCGCCTGAGCTTGCGAAGGCGAACGTCGAGGAGAATTCCACCGGCGCGAAGCGTTCGCCTGAGCTTGCCTGATTTCTCCTAGCGCGAGCGGCCGCTGAGGTACATCCACACCGCGTGGTTTTCTACCTCAGCGGCCGCTCGCCGCTGGCGCGGGATCAGAAGCCGAACAGGCCCAGCGGGATGGGTGACTCGCCGTTGGCGACCGCCGCGACCGCACCGGGGCAGAACAGCGTGATGGCCAGGCCGGTGAACATGGTGGCCGGCCCCAGCGGCCGACCGATGGACTCGGAGACGCGGCCGGCCACGTCGGCCATCTGCTGGCCGGGTTCGGCGAGCATGGGGCATACCTGGTGGCCCACGTCGGCGGCGGTCGCGGGGTCGAGGCCGGTGATGCCGGCGTCGGCCAGGGAGTTCAGGAACACGTCGGTCTCGGTGTCCGCCTGGGCGGGCGGGGCAACGGCCAGGCCCACTGCGAGTGCGATCGAGCCGACCACCGCCATCCGGGAATACTTCATGATGGACAAATCGTAGGCGGGTCGCGGCGTGTTACCCAACCCTGCCGCCCCACCCATACCGGTACCGGCGGTATCGGTTAGCCTGACACCTCACGAGTCGAACAGCGAGGAGCGCGCACATGGAGGGTTTCGCCGGAAAGGTCTGCGTGGTCACGGGGGCGGGGTCGGGCATCGGCCAGGCACTCGCGCTCGAACTGGGTCGCTCCGGGGCGAAGCTGGCCATCAGCGACGTCGACACCGAGGGCCTGGCCAAGACCGAGGCCGAGCTCAAGGCCATCGGCGCCCCGGTGAAGGCCGACCGACTCGACGTCACCGAGCGCGAGGCGTTCCTGCTCTACGCCGACGAGGTTAAGGAACACTTCGGCAAGGTCAACCAGGTGTACAACAACGCCGGCATCGCCTACTCCGGTGACGTCGAGGTGAGCTCGTTCAAGGACATCGAGCGGGTGATGGACGTCGACTATTGGGGCGTCGTCAACGGCACCAAGGCGTTCCTGCCGCACCTGATCGAGTCGGGCGACGGGCACGTCGTCAACGTCTCGAGCCTGTTCGGCATCTTCTCGGTCCCCGGGCAGGCCGCCTACAACGCGGCGAAGTTCGCCGTGCGCGGCTTCACCGAGTCGCTGCGCCAGGAGATGCTCACCAAGCACCCCTACGTCTCGGTCACCACGGTGCACCCCGGCGGCATCAAGACCGCCATCGCGCGCAACGCCACCGCCGCCGAGGGCCTCGACGTCGAGCAGTTGGCCAAGGAGTTCGACCGCAAGCTGGCCCGCACCACCCCCGAGCGCGCCGCGAGGATCATCCTCGAGTCCGTGCGTAAGAAGCGGGCCCGGGTGCTGGTGGGCGCGGACGCCAAGATCCTTGACGTCATCGTGCGCATCACCGGTTCGGGCTACCAGCGGGTGTTCTCGACGGTGATGGGGTGGCTGGTGCGCGGGGTGCGCTGACCCGCTATCGGCCCAGTGGGTTCTCCGCCAACCATTCGTCGGCGACGCTGCGCGGGTCCGCCCCGTCGGCCACCCGTTGCCGCATCTGCTTGAGCGCCGCGGTGTCGAGCACGCCGGCGACCTCGTTGATGGCCAGCACCTGGCGCGCGGTCAGCTCGTTGCGCCGGTACAGCGGCACGACGTTCTGCCCGCGGATCAGCGTGGGTTTGCGGTCGGTCAGCACCACCACGTCGTCCGGCGCGTCGGGATCGGCCGTCGTGGTCCAGGCCAGGTTGATCCGGTCGTCGCGCAACGCCTCGAAAAGCGCTGCATCGTCAGCGAATTCACGTGAGTTCGGCAGCTCGCACTTGCCGACGGCAGTCGGCGGCACCACGCCCCGCAGCGCCCCGGGACGCAGCTGCGCGCAGTGCTCGACCAGGGCGGGCAGATCGCGGCCGTCCCACTTCGCGGCGGTCGCCTCGGTGATCGCGACGGCCGGCTTGTCCTCGGCGGCCGTGGCGTAATCGCCGGCGCTCACCCCCTCGGGCAGCACCCCCACCATCGACTTGTAGACCTGTTCGTCGCCGGTGGCCCGGATGCCGGGGGCGAACGTGCGCAGCAGCCGTCCGGTGTAGCCGGGAACCACGGTCACCTCGCCGGAGTCGAGCCCGGCCAGCGGGTCGGTCAGCTCGACCACCTCGGCCGGGGTGCCGTAGTAGCGCAGCGCGGCCGCGTAGAGGTTGGCCAGCAGCACCGACTCGGGATCCGGCTGGGCGCCGACGCCCAGGACGGGGCCGTCGTCGGGCCGCTGACCGCAGCCGGCGGCGACCAGCACCACGAGCAGAGCGCACAGCAGCGCGCGGCGGGTGCCGGTCAGGACGCCAGGCAGGGGGCTAATCCTCCTCTTCGACCGCCGCGCCGACGGCCTCGGCCACCGCGGGGCACACCCGCGGGTCCAGGGGGCTCGGCACGATGTGCTCGGCCTCGAGATCGTCGAGGATCACGCCGTGGATGGCCTCGGCCGCGGCCACCTTCATCCGCTCGGTGATGCGCCGCGCGCCGGCGTCCAGGGCCCCGCGGAACACGCCGGGGAAGGCCAGCACGTTGTTGATCTGGTTCGGGAAGTCGCTGCGCCCGGTGGCGACGACGGCGGCGTACTTGTGCGCGACGTCGGGGTGAATCTCCGGGTCCGGGTTCGACAGCGCGAACACGATGCAGTCGGGCGCCATCGTCGCGATGATGTCCTCGGGCACCACGCCCGCGGAGACACCGAGGAACACGTCGGCGCCGTCGAGCGCCTCGGCCAGGCCGCCGGTGCGCTTGAGCGGGTTGGTGCGCTGGGCCAGTTCAGCCTTGAAGCTGTTGAGGTCCTCGCGCTCGGTGTGCACGATGCCCTTGGAGTCCAGCACCGTGACGTCGGAGACGCCGCTGGCCATGAGGATGTTGGCGCAGGCCACACCGGCCGCGCCCGCACCGGAGACCACCACGCGCAGCGAGCTCATCTCGCGGCCGACCACCTTGGACGCGCCCAGCAGCGCCGCGAGCACCACGATGGCGGTGCCGTGCTGGTCGTCGTGCATGACGGGGCAGTCCAGCGCCTCGACGACCCGGCGTTCGATCTCGAAACAGCGCGGGGCGGAGATGTCCTCGAGGTTGACCGCGCCGAAGGTCGGTCGCAGCCGGATCAGGGTCTCGACGATCTCGTCGGGATCCTTGGTGTCCAGGACGATCGGGATGGAATCCAGGCCCGCGAACGTCTTGAACAGCGCGCTCTTGCCCTCCATCACCGGCAGCGACGCCGACGGTCCGATGTCGCCGAGACCGAGCACCGCGGTGCCGTCGCTGACGACGGCCACCAGCCGATTGGCCCAGGTGTACCGCTTGGCCAGCGTGGCGTCGGCCGCGATGGCGCGGCTGACCTTCGCCACCCCGGGGGTGTAGGCGATGGACAGGGCCCGCTGGGTGTCCAGCGGCGACTTCAGCTCCACCGACAGTTTGCCGCCCGCATGGGCTTCGAAAATATCTTCGTCCGCGATCACCAGATGTGATGCACTCACCGATTCGGCCACTGCGCCAGGTTACTTCACCGCACAACCTCACCGGACACCGTTCCCCGGTCGTGAGGTGGGGCGATCAGGGTGCGCCGCGTAACATCACCGATGCGTCCGCGCGGCGATGAAGGGAAGATTGCTCATGCCGTCGTTTCGAGCAGGGTCGATCTCCGCGCGCGGGGCAAACCGGGGCGGCGGCGCGGACTCTCGACGCTACCCGCGCCCGGTCTCCGGGGCGATGGTCGACTGCGCGGTCTACGTGGACGGCGAGCGCCTGCCGGGTCATTTCACCCACGCCGCGGCGATCGGCCGGGCACGGGAATTGGAGCAGTCCGGCCGCAAGGCCTACGTCTGGATCGGCCTGCACGAACCCAATGAACACCAGATGCATTCGGTGGCGGAGGTTTTCGACATCCACCCGCTGGCCGTCGAGGACGCGGTGCACGCCCATCAGCGGCCCAAGCTCGAGCGCTACGACAACACGCTGTTCCTGGTGCTCAAGACCGTCAATTACGTTGAGCACGAGTCGGTTCTGCTGACCCGCGAGATCGTCGAGACCGGCGAGATCATGGTGTTCGTGGGTGCGGACTTCGTCGTGACCGTGCGGCACGGCGACCATTCGGGATTGGCCGGCGTGCGCAAGTCGCTCGAGGAGCGGCCCCGGCAGCTGGCGTTGGGCCCCTACGCCGTCATGCACGCCATCGCCGACCACGTCGTCGACAGCTACCTCGACGTGACCACGCTGATGGAAGTCGACATCGACGCGATCGAGGAGGAGACGTTCTCCCCCGCCAGCAAGACCGACATCGGGCAGATCTACATGCTCAAGCGCGAGGTGGTGGAGTTGCGGCGGGCCGTGGCGCCGCTGTCGGTCGAACTCGGACGGATCAACTCCGAGCACCGGGATCTGCTGTCCAAGGAGCTGGTCCGCTACATGCGCGACGTCCTGGACCACCAGACCCAGGCCGCCGACCGGATCGCCAGCTACGACGAGATGCTGTCCTCGCTGGTGCACGCGGCGTTGGCGAAGGTGAGCGTGCAGCAGAACATAGACATGCGCAAGATCTCGGCGTGGGTGGCCATCGCGGCGGTCCCGACGATGATCGCCGGCGTGTACGGGATGAACTTCGAGTACATGCCCGAACTCGACGAACGCTGGGCTTATCCGGCGGTGCTGCTGCTGATGCTGACGGTGTGTTCGCTGCTGTACGCCGTCTTTCGGCGCAACCACTGGCTCTAGGAGGGTGTGGTTCCAGGTCACCTTGGCCGCGAGGGTGCGCAGACTACGTGGAAAATGCGGCGTGTCGGCCGGGGACGCGCCCTCAGTGTCACTGTGGTGATTGCCGCGTTGCGGTGGTTGGGTTCTTCTCACCTGGTGTCTGGCTCAGACGCGCACTGCTGCTCTTCGGGGTTGGCTAGCGAGCATTGTGCCGATATCAGGTGGGAAGGACCGACCGGCGTGACTTGATAGGAGCGTGGCATCGCCCCCACTGAGATGTGTCCGCCGGCCGGCCCAACCTTCTACCCATCCACATCTGAGGAAAGAAGGCACCTCCATGGTGGTTCTTGGAGCCGATGTACACAAGCGCAGCCACACCTTCGTCGCCGTCGACGACCGGGGCCGCAAAGCAGGAGAAAAGACCGTCCCCGCCACCACCGAAGGCCATCTCAAGGCGTTGGCTTGGGCCAAGACCAACTTCGGTGAGGACCTGCTGTGGGGTATCGAAGACTGCCGCAATCTATCAGCGCGCCTGGAGCGGGACCTGTTGTCGGCGGGTCAGAAGGTCGTGCGGGTCGCACCGAAGCTGATGGCCCACGAACGCGCCGGCGCACGCACCCAAGGCAAATCCGACCCCATCGACGCGCTGGCCGTGGCCCGCGCAGTCCTGCGCCACCCGGATCTGCCCGTAGCCGCTCACGACGAGGTCTCCCGCGAACTCAAACTGCTCGTCGATCGACGCGAAGACCTTGTCGCCCAACGCACCTCGACGATCAACCGACTGCTGGGCCGCATCCACGAACTCGACCCCACCCAAATCTTGAAGAAGAAAGCACTCACCCGCGCCAAAGCCCAGACCGCCATGGCCGCCTGGCTGGCCACCATCGACGGGCTACTCGCCGAGCTGGCCACCGACGAACTCGGTGACATCATCCGGCTCACCCTGAGCATCAACGAACTCGAGAAGCGCATCGGCACCGCGGTGCGGGCAGTGGCCCCCCAGCTGCTGGCACTGCCCGGCTGCGCCGAGTTGACCGCCGCCAAGATCGTCGGCGAAACCGCCGGCATCACCCGCTTCAAAAACGAAGCCGCGTTCGCCTGCCACACCGGCACCGCCCCCATCCCGGTCTGGTCAGGCAACACCGCCGGCCGGGTACGTCTGAGCAGAGCAGGCAACCGACAACTCAACGCCGCCCTCTACCGCATCGCCCTCACCCAGACCCGCCTAGCCGACAGCCCCGGCCAGACCTACTACCGCAAACGCATCGACCAGGACGGCAAAACCAAAGCCGAGGCACTGCGCTGCCTCAAACGACGCCTGGCACGAGTCGTCTACAACCGCCTCCACGCCGACGAACAATCACGACACCACACCCACCAAACCGCCGCCGCTTGACATAGGAGCAATGCTCGCGCTGAGCCCCAGCACCCTCGCGGTAAAGGGAACTCGCGGTGGCGGGGAAGGGGTCAGACGCGGGCGGGGTCGAGGATGTCGGTGCCGTCCTGGGCCCAGGTGCCGCGCAACTCCTCGACGCCCTTGAGCCGCACCCACGCCGCCTCGTTGGCCGAGATCGGGGTGGCGGCCAGGAACCGGACCGGCTCCATCGGCGCCGCCAGCGCCAGCTCGTCGATCGAGCCCGGACCCAGCAGCACCGCAGACAGCGGGGCATGCCCGGGCTGCTGCGCCCACAGCGACGACCCCAGGTCGATCAGCGCGTCCTCGACCAACACCAGACCGTCGACGGCCGGGGTGGCCGCCAGCAGCGCCACCGTCCGGGCGATGCCGGGGGTCGGCGTCGTATTACGCAGGCTGACAACGACTTCGGCGCGTGGGCCGCGCACCGGGTCGGCGGCCACGGCCGCCGGGTCCCCCATCGGGTGACGCGAACAGCCCAGCGACACGTAGTGCAACACCCCGTCGGCGTCGGGCCCGAAGCGCAGCACCTCGATGCGCTCGACACCCAGGAAAGTCACGCTGGCCGAGCCGGGTTCGGCGTCCAGGCCGGTCGCGGCGAAGTGCGCGCGCACGTGCGCGCGCACCTCGTCGAGGACTGCGGTCACGCGCGTCCCGGCGCGGGCAACGTCAGGTTGACCCCGGAGTCCGCGTCGAACACCAGGATCTTCGACGAATCGAAGGCCAGGCTGACCGTCGACCCGGCGGTGGCCGTCGAATCGGTGGCCACCCGGGCGACGAATTCGTTGGCGCCGGCGCCGGATTCGGCCGCCAGCTCGGCCAGTTGCTCGGAGTGCGCGCTGCCGCCGGAGACGGTGAAGTACACGTACTTGTCGGCACCCAGCGATTCGACCAGGTCGGCCTTCACGTCGAAGGTCAACGCCCGGATGCGCTGGTAGCCGTCGAGCAGCGCGGCGTCCTCGAAATGCTCCGGGCGGATACCGACGATGACGTTCTTCGGGGTCGGATGCGTGGCGATGTTGTCCAGCAGTTCCTGGGTCAAAGTCACCTCGCCGAACGGCAATTCGACGCCCACCGGGGTCAGGGTCGCCGGCAGGAAGTTCATCGACGGGGAGCCGATGAACCCGGCCACGAACAGGTTCGCCGGCCGCGAGTACAGCTCGTCGGGGGAACCGATCTGCTGGGCCACCCCGGCGCGCATCACCACCACGCGGTCGCCGAGCGTCATCGCCTCGGTCTGGTCGTGGGTGACGTAGACGGTGGTAGTGCCGAGCCGCTGCTGTAGCCGGGCGATCTCACCGCGCATCTGCACCCGCAGCTTGGCGTCGAGGTTCGACAGCGGCTCGTCCATCAGGAACGCCTTGGGATCACGCACGATCGCGCGCCCCATGGCGACGCGCTGGCGCTGACCGCCGGAGAGCTGCGACGGCTTGCGATCCAGGAAGTCGGTGAGGTCGAGAACCTTGGCGGTCTCCTCGACCTTCTTGGTGATCTCGGCCTTGGGCAGCTTGGCCAACGTCAGCGGGAACGCGATGTTCTGCCGCACCGTCATGTGCGGGTAGAGCGCGTAGGACTGGAACACCATGGCGATGTCGCGGTCCTTGGCGGCCTTCTCGTTGACCCGCTGGCCGCCGATGGTCAGCTCGCCGGAGGTGATGTCCTCGAGGCCGGCGATCATGTTCAGCGTGGTGGACTTCCCGCAGCCGGAAGGCCCGACGAGGATGATGAACTCGCCGTCGGCGATGGTGATCGACAGATCCTTGACGGCGGTGCGCACACCCTTGCCGTCGGGGTAACTCTTGGTCACATGCGAGAGAACGATCTCGGCCATCGCTAACCTTTCACCGCGCCGGAGGTCAAGCCGGCGACAATGCGCCGTTGGAAGATCAGGACAAAGACAATGATCGGGATGGTGATCACCATCGCGCCGGCCGCAATCGAACCCGTCGGTTCCTCGAATTGCGAACTGCCGGTGAAGTTGGCGATCGCCACCGGGGCGGTGATGGCCGACTTGGTGGCGGTCAGCGACAACGCGAGCAGCAGGTCGTTCCAGGCGAAGATGAACACCAGGATGGCCGCGGTCACGATGCCCGGGGCCGCCAGCGGCGCGATCACCCGCCGGAAGGCCTGCGCGGGCGTGGCGCCGTCCATCTTGGCGGCCTTCTCCAGATCCCACGGGATCTCCCGGAAGAACGCCGAGAGCGTGTAGATGGCCAGCGGCAGCGCGAAGGTGATGTACGGGATCACCAGCCCGGCCCAGGTGTCGAACAGGCCGATGTTGCGCCACATGTTGAAAAGCGGTGTCACCAGCGAGATCTGGGGGAACATCGCGATCAACAGCGCCATCCCCACCAGCAGCTTCTTACCGGGGAAGTCCAGTCGGGCGATCGCGTAGGCCGCCATGCCGCCGATGACGACGGCGATCACCGTGGTGATCAGGCCGATGCCGATGGAGTTGATCAGCGCCGAGTTGAAGATGTTGGTGGCGCCGCCGCTGAAGATCGCCCGATAGTTGTCGAAGGTGATCTGTGTCGGGATGAGGTTGCCGTCCTTGACCATCGACGTCGGCTTGAGCGACAGCGACAGGATCCACAGCACCGGCAGCAGTGCGTAGATCACCACGACGATGTTGACGACGGCCCACCGGGTGGCCCGGCCCGGACTCACGCGCTCAGACACCTAGCGCCCCTCGCTGTCTGCCCCCGGCGCCGAGGCGCCGAACAACTTGATGAAGACGAACGCGATGATCGCCACACAAATGAAGACCAGCACGCTGATCGCCGACCCCAGCCCGATCGAGAAACCCTTGAACAGGTTGTCGTAACCGAGGATCGAGACCGAGGCGGTGTTGTTCGCGCCCGCGGTCAGGACGTAGATGTTGTCGAAGATGCGGAAGGCGTCCAGCGTCCGGAACAGCAGCGCCACCAGGATCGCCGGCTTCATCATCGGCAGGATAATGCTGATCAGCCGCCGCCACGGACCGGCGCCGTCCACCTGGGCGGCCTTGAGCAGATCGTCGGGCACCAACGCCAGGCCGGCCAGCAGCAGCAGCGCCATGAACGGGGTGGTCTTCCACACCTCGGCGAGGATCACCACCGCCAGCGACGGCCACTGCTCGGTCAGCGGCGCCGCCCCGTCGGGCAGCAGGTTGGCCAGATAGCCGGTGCCCGGCGTCCAGGCGTAGTACCAGCTGTACGCGGCGGCGACGGTGACGATGCCGTACGGGATCAGAACGACGGTGCGCACCAAGCCTTTTCCGAAAATGGTGCGGTGCATCACCAGCGCCAGCGCCAGGCCGAGCGCGAACTCGATCGCCACCGAGATCACGGTGACCGCGGAGGTGACCGCCAACGCCGACCACCAGTAGCCGTCGGTGAGGACGGTGACGTAGTTGCTCAGGCCCACGAAAGCCGTGTCGTCGGGCTGGGCGAGGTTGTAGCGCTGCAGGCTCAGCCACACCGCGTAGCCGATGGGATACGCGGTGACCGCGACCATCAGGAAGACCGCCGGGGCGATCAGCAGGAAGGCGAGCTTGCGTTCGGCTTTGCGATCGTCGCTGAGCTGCTTCGACGGCGCCTCGGCGGTAATCGTCACGGGATCAGGCCCTTCCCGTCGATCGCCTTCTGCACCTGCTCGGTGAGTTCGTCGGCCGTGCGCTCCGGATCGATGTCGGTGATCGGCGCCAACGTCGCCGAGATCATGGTCGACACCGCCTGGTACAGCGGGGTGGCCGGGCGGACCGCGGCATTGGTCAGCTGCTCCTGGATGATCGCGTACTGCGGGTACTTCGCCTGGAAGGCCGGATCGGAGTACAGCGAGGTACGCACCGCCGGCAGACCCCCCTCGATCGAGGTGAGCTGCTGGTTCTCCTCGTTACGGATGCAGCGGATGGCCTCGAACGCCTCCGCCGGGTGCCGCGTGGTCTTGGCGACGGCGAGGTTGAGCCCGCCGAGGGTGACCCGGGCCGGTTCCCCCTCGCGCACCGCCGGATACGGCGCGAAACCGAACACCTTCTGGCTCTCGGCGTAGGCGGCCTCGAACTGCTCGTCGGTCGGCGAGAACGTGCCGACCTCGTTGATCGCGCTCGCCAACTCGGGTCGCTCGTCGAGCGGGAGGAACGACACCCCGCCCTTGAGCGCGTTCTCCAACATCGACGGAAGGACGAACGGCCAGTTGACTTCCAGCGCGGCGTTGCCCTGCTCGAGGGCCAGCCGGGCGGTGCCCTCGTCGGTCTGGGTGATCGACGGGTCCGCGCCGGGCGCAGTCGCCACGGCCTTCATGATCGACAGGGCCTTGACCGTGGCCTCGCGGTGCTCGTCGGTGTCGGTCAGGGTCACCGTCTTGCCGTCGTCGGAAAGCACCTGTCCGCCGGCGCTTTCCAGCAGTGTGTTGAACCACACCACCAGGCCCTCGTACTGCTTGGCCGTCACCGCGATCCAGCTGGGCTGGCCGGCGGCGTGCAACCGGGTGGCCTCGGCGACCATGCCGTCCCAGGTGGCCGGCGGGCCGGCCATCAAATCGGGCCGGTACCAGAGCAACTGGGTGTTGGTGGTCACCGGCGCGGCGTACAGCTCGCCCTGCCACTTCGCGGTCTCCAGCGGGCCCGGCAGGGTGTTGGCGGTGGCGTCGGCCTCGGCCTGACCGGCGGGATCCTCGGAAAACGGTACCGCCCAACCGGCTTCGGCGAACTCGGCGGTCCACACCACGTCGAGCGCCATCACGTCCAGGGTGCGGTCGTTGCCGGTGAGCCGACGGGCCAGTTGCAGGCGCTGATCGTCGGCGCCCTTGGGCAGGCTGACCTGCTCGATCCGGAAGCGGCCGTCGAGTTGCTCATTGCACCGCTTGGCCACCGCGGTGAACGTCGCGGTCTCGCTGGCCGGGGTGTAGAAGCTGACGACCAGCCCCTCGGGCTGCGAGCTACAGGCCGCGGCCCCGGTGATCGCGGTGAGGGCCGCGAGCGTACCGGCGCCGAGCCTTCTCAGTCGGGCACGCCGACCCGTCGAGCGTGCGCGTGTTGCCACCAACCGCCCACACCGCCTCTCGCCTCCGCATTTCGCCGATAGTCCCGCGCGTGAACCGTAGAGGTAGGCCCACGTGACACGCAACACTTGTGGCACGCGCGTCGCATTTCCGCCTCGGCGCGGACGGGGCGCGCTCAGATCGTCAGGCGCGCCAGCAGGTCCCGTCCGCGCTCGGCGTTCTGCGGGTCGCAGAGCACGTCGTAGCGCCCGGCCACCAGTTGCATCGTCGAGCTGAAATCACGGGTGCCGCGGGCCATCGCGTACGGGATGGCCGAGGTGATCAGGCCGAAGAAAACGCCCGCGACCAGGCCGGTCAGCAGCGCCGCCCACGGGTTGGGGCTGAAGAAACCCAGCACCAGGCCGATGAAGATACCCAGCCACGCACCGGTCAGCACGCCGCCGCCGAGCACCTTGGGCCAGGACAGCCGGCCGGTGACGCGCTCCACCTGCATCAGATCGACGCCGACGATCGTGACCTGCTGGACCGGGAACTCCTGGTCGGACAGGTAGTCGACGGCGCGCTGCGCCTCGGCGTAGGTGGGATAGGAGCCGATGGGCCACCCCTTCGGCGGGGTGGGCAGGTTGATGGGGCCGCGCCGGCTGGCGCCGGCTTGGGCGGAACCGGGGCCGGGGGCCGGACCGGGCTGGAATGGACTGGTCATCGGTGCTCATTCTCCTCTGTGGTGCCGCAGATGTCAGCGATTCCGGTGTCTGGCCGGTCAACGATCCGGCGGCGCAAATGGTGCCACGCGGGTCAGTTTGTCCCGTTCGACCTGCGGATACGCTAGGTTGACAGCATGACAGCCGCGGACGGCGACCCCCGCCCGGATCCGCACATTCCCGAGGAGTGGACCCCGGCCGACCTCCCGCCGCCCGTCGCCCCACCCGTGCCCGGCTACGACTACGGCCCGCCCCCGGTCCGGTCGGGGATCCACCCGGTGGCGGTGGCCGCGATGGCGTCCTCGATCGCGGGCTTCCTGCCCTACTTCGGTGGCGTGTTGTCGATTGTGGGCATCGTGCTGGGTACCGTGGCGCTCAACCAGATCAAGCAGGCCCCGCAGAACGGCTACGGGTTGGCGGTCTCCGCCATCGTCGTGGGGGTGACCGCCCTGATCATCGGGTTGATCTGGACCATTTACGCGATGCGATGAGGACATGACGAACCCGAACCCGAATCCGGACGACCCGAACCGCGGCGAGTCCCAGCAACCCGCCGACCCCTTCGCGCCGATCGACTACCCCTCGGGTTATCCGGACCCGCCCGCGTACGCGCCGCCGCCGGACTATCCCCCGCCGCCGCCCGGGTACGGGGCCTATCCGCCGCCGCCGCCGCCGGGCGACTACCCGCCGCCACCGCCGGGTCCGCCCGGCTACGGCGCCTACCCCGGCGGCCACCCCGGCGGGTATGGCGCCCCGTACGACCCCTACGGTCCGCCGGTGCCGATGGGCACCAACAACCTGGCCACCGCGTCGCTGGTCACCTCGATCATCGGCGCGCTGCTGAGTTTGTTCTGCTGCCTCGGCGGTTTTCTGCCCGTCGTCGGCATCGTGCTCGGCATCGCCGCGCTCAACCAGATCCGCCAGACCCATCAGCAGGGCCGCGGCATGGCCATCGCCGGCATTGTCATCGGGGCCATCACCGTGGTGCTGTTGATCGTGCTGTTCATGGTGGGGGTGGCGATCGGCGTTTCCGGCGAGAACTGGTCGCCCTAGCAATAACCGCCTGCGGCGCAGGCTATTTCGGCGGTGAGAACGGTTCGGCCTGGCGTTGCATGCCAGCCGCACGACCCTTGCCCGCGATCACCAGCGCCATCTTGCGGCTGGCCTCGTCGATCATCTCGTCGCCGAGCATCACCGCGCCGCGGGCTCCCCCGGCCAGCGAGGTGTGCCACTCGTAGGCCTCCAGGATCAGCTCGGCGTGGTCGTAATCGGCCTGGCGCGGGCTGAAGATCTCGTTGCCGGCGGCGATCTGATCCGGGTGCAACACCCATTTCCCGTCGTACCCCAGCGCCGCGCAGCGACCGGCGACCCGGCGGAACGCCTCCACGTCGCGCACTTTCAGGTACGGGCCGTCGATCGCGGCGACGCCGTGCGTGCGGGCCGCCACCAGGATGGTCATCAGCACGTGGTGGTACGCGTCGCCCTCGGTGTAGCCCTCGGGCTGTTCACCGACGACCAAGGTGCGCATGTTCAGGCTCGCCATCAGGTCGGCCGGCCCGAGCACCAGCGCGTGCACCCGCGGGTGCGCCGCGATGTCGTTGATGTTGGTCAACCCGCGGGCATCCTCGATCTGCGCGTCGATGCCGATCTTGCCGACGGGCAGGCCGTGGGTGTGTTCGAGCTGCGTCAGCAGCAGGTCGAGCGCGGTGATGTGGGAGACGTCGGTGACCTTGGGCAGCACCACCACGTCCAGCTGCGCGCCGGCGGCGGCCACCACCTCGATGAGATCGGCGTGGGTCCAGGGCGTCGTCCAGTCGTTGACCCGCACGCCACGCAGCTGGTTGCCCCAGCCCGGCTCGGCCAGCGCGGCGGCCACCTCGACGCGCGCCTGCCCCTTGGCGTCGGGGGCGACGGCGTCCTCCAGGTCGAGGAACACTTCGTCGGCGGGCAGGCCCTTGGCCTTGTCGATCATCTTGCGACTGCTGCCGGGGACCGACAGACAGGTCCTCCTCGGGCGAACCAGTTGGTCTTCTATGCCGGGTCGATGCGCGCTGTTCACGGTTCCACTCCTACCCTTTGAGCTATGGCGGCGGTGAACAGGGTGTACGCAGCACGGCTCGCCGGGTTGGTGGTATTGGGACCCGACGGTGAGTCGCTGGGGCGGGTGCGCGATGTCGTGGTCAGCATCAGCATCGTCCGCCAGCAGCCCCGCGTCATCGGCCTCGTCGTCGAACTACCCACGCGCCGAAGGATTTTCGTCCCGATCCTGCGGGTCACCGCCATCGAACCGCACGCCGTCACGCTCACCACCGGCAACGTGTCGCTGCGCCGGTTCGCCCAGCGTCCGGGCGAGGCGCTGGTGCTCGGCCAGGTGCTCGACACCCGGGTGCGGGTCAACGACCCCGAACTCGAGGAGCTGGCCGGCACGGATCTCAACGTCGTCGACCTCGGGATCGAGCAGATCCGCTCCCGCGACTGGCTGGTCACCCGCGTCGCCGTGCGCAACCACCGTCGCCTGGGCCGGCGCAGCAACGTCTACGTGGTGGACTGGCAGAACGTCTCCGGCCTGACCCCGTCGGCGCTGTCGATGCCCGGCCAGGGCGTCGCCCAGCTGCTGCACCAGTTCGAGGGGCAGCGTCCGATCAAGGTGGCCGACGCCATGCGCGAGCTGCCGCAGAAGCGGCGCATGGAGGTGGTCAACGCCCTCGACGACGAGCGGCTGGCCGACATCCTGCAGGAGTTTTCCCAGGACGAGCAGGTCGAGGTGTTGCAGACACTGGGCACCAAGCGCGCGGTCGAAGTCCTCGAGGCCATGGACCCCGACGACGCCGCCGACGTGCTCGGCGAACTCAATCCGACCGAGGCCGAGCTGCTGCTGGCCCGGATGGATCCCGAGGACTCCGACCCGGTGCGACGGCTGCTGCAGCACTCCCCCGACACCGCCGGCGGTCTGATGACCTCCGAGCCGGTGGTGCTGGCCACCGACACCACCGTGGCCGAGGCGCTGGCCCGGGTGCGCGACCCCGACCTGACCCCGGCGCTGGCATCGCTGGTGTTCGTGGTGCGGCCGCCGACCGCGACCCCCACCGGGCACTACCTCGGCGGCGTGCACCTGCAGCGGCTGCTCCGGGAGCCACCCGCGGCGCTGGTCAGCGGGATCCTCGACGACGACCTGCCCGCGCTGGCTCCCGACATGTCGCTGTCGGCGCTCACCCGCTACTTCGCCGCCTTCAACCTGGTGTGCGGCCCCGTCGTCGACGAGGCGGGGCATTTGCTGGGCGCGGTCAGCGTCGACGACGTGCTCGACCATCTGCTGCCGCACGACTGGCGCGCCAGCGCCGACGAGCCGGAACTGGATGCGGCGCAGTGAGCAACCGGCTGGACACCCCCCGCGTCTCGCGGCGGCCCCGGTTCAACGTCGACGCCGAGGCCGTCGGCAAGTTCAGCGAGTCCATCGCCCGCTACCTGGGCACCGGCCGCTACCTGATGTGGCAGACGATCATCGTCATCGTCTGGATCGCGCTGAACCTCGGCGCATTCGCCTGGCAGTGGGATCCGTACCCGTTCATCCTGCTCAACCTGGCGTTCTCGACCCAGGCGGCGTATGCGGCCCCGCTGATCCTGCTGGCGCAGAACCGCCAGGAGAACCGCGACCGGGTGTCGCTGGAGGAGGATCGGCGCCGCGCCCAACAGACCAAGGCCGATACCGAGTACCTGGCCCGCGAGCTCGCCGCGCTGCGCCTGGCGGTCGGCGAGGGCGTCACCCGCGACTACTTCCGCAAGGAGATCGACGAGCTGCGCGAACTGCTCGAGGCCCTGCAGCCCGCGGTCGTCGACAAGGCGGAGAAGTCGAAGCCGCGCAAGGGCGACGGGGCCGAGCGGCGCGGCCCCAAACAGCAACGGGACGGGCAAGCGTGACCATTGTTGCCACAGCGGCCATAAGACTAGGTATGGTGACTTGGTTCACAAGTCCAGGCTTGGACGAAAACGGCAAGCTACGAAAGCCACAGAGGACGGTCGAGTGCGCATAGGGGGCGGCTCGGGTGCACACCCGGCCCTGGTGACGGCGCTGAGTTCTGCGCGCAATCGGGTAGCTCGCGCTACCCGCTCACCGGCTCTCGGCGTCGCCGTCATCACCCCGCTGGTGCTGGCCGCCGCCGTCGGCGCCTCCGGACCTGCGCCCGCCCCGGCACCCGCCGAGGTCGCCAACACCGACGTCACGCCCATGGTGGCCGTCGCACCCACGCCCCTGGACACCTCCGGACCCACCGTGGTCGCGGTGGCCCGGCCGGTGACGAGCTTCAGCGTCGCCGCGGGCTCCACCTCCGCGCCGCCGCCCGCCGCAGTGGTCACCGCGCCCGGCGCGCTGCGCATCCCGTCGATCGCGCTGAGCGCCTACCGCAACGCCGAAGCCATGATGACCCGCGCGCTGCCCGCGTGCGGCGTGAGCTGGAACCTGCTGGCCGGCATCGGCCGCATCGAATCCGGGCACGCCAACGGCGGCGCCACCGACACCCGCGGCAACCCGGTCAAGCCGATCTACGGGCCCGCGCTGGACGGCACCCTGCCCGGCAACGAGATCATCGTGCAGAGCGTGCAGGCCGGCCGCGTCACCTACGCGCGGGCGATGGGCCCGATGCAGTTCCTGCCCGGCACGTGGTCGCGGTACGCCTCCGACGGCGACGGCGACGGCGAGGCCGACCCGCAGAACATCTACGACGCCACCCTGGCCGCCGCGCGCTACCTGTGCAGCGGCAACATGAACCTGCGCGACCAGGATCAGGTGCTCACCGCGATCCTGCGCTACAACAACTCGATGGCCTACGCCCGCAACGTCCTCGGCTGGGCGGCCGCCTACGCCACGGGCGTCGCGCCGGTGGATCTGCCCCCGATCAACGGCCCCATCCCGGCGGTGAGCGTCGCCCAGCACGTCAACGTCTTCAAGGGCCTCGGACCGGACATCCCGGGCACCGTGCAGTCCCTGCCGGCGACCGATCCGCTGGCCCGCAACCCGGTGCTGGCCCAGACCGACGTCGCCAACCAGCTGCCCGTGCCGCCCGGACCCGAGTCGCTGCCCGGCACGCCCGGCTCCGCCCCGTGCCAGGTGTTCTGCCTCAGCGAGAAGCGTCCGCCTGCCCCGGCGTCGACACCGGCGGCGCCGGCACCGTTCGCGCCGCCGTGGATGGCCCCGCCGCCGCCCGCCGCACCGCCGGCTCCCGCCCCGTTCACCCCGCCGTGGATGGCGCCCGCGCCGCCGGCACCGGGCTTGCCCGCGCCGGGCGCGCCCGACCCCGCGACCCCGCTGGGCCCCGCCCCCGGCCCGGCCGCCTGATCCCGCGTCAGCGTCGAAAAGAGCGTCCCGCCGACCAGCGGTAGGAGCGGTACTTTCCCGTCGGCCTAGACTCGTCGGTGATGACTGACAGTCCTGAACTCGTGGCGGCGGTGCGCTCCGCACTGGCCAAGGTGATCGATCCGGAACTCCGCCGGCCGATCACCGAAATCGGCATGGTGAAAAGCATCGATGTGGGCGCCGACGCGGCCGTCCACATCGAGATCTACCTGACCACCGCGGCGTGTCCGAAGAAGTCCGAGATCAGCGACATGGTCACCCGCGCCGCGGCCGACGTGCCCGGCACCGGCCCGGTGACCGTCAGCCTCGACGTGATGAACGACGAGCAGCGCGCCGAGTTGCGCAAGCAACTGCGCGGCGACTCCGCCGAGCCGGTGATCCCGTTCGCCCAGCCGAACTCGCTGACCCGGGTCTACGCCGTGGCCTCCGGCAAGGGCGGCGTCGGCAAATCCAGCGTCACCGTCAACCTCGCGGCGGCCATGGCCGCGCGCGGGATGTCGGTCGGCCTGGTCGACGCCGACATCTACGGGCACTCGGTGCCGCGCATGATGGGCACCGACGACCGGCCCGTGCAGGTCGACTCCATGATCGTGCCGCCCGTGGCGCACAACGTGAAGCTGATCTCGATCGCCCAGTTCACCCAGGGCAACACGCCCGTCGTGTGGCGCGGGCCAATGCTGCACCGCGCGCTACAGCAGTTCCTGGCCGACGTGTACTGGGGCGATCTGGATGTGCTGCTGCTCGACCTGCCGCCGGGCACCGGCGACGTGGCCATCTCGGTGGCCCAGTTGATCCCCACCGCCGAGATCCTGGTGGTGACCACCCCGCAACTCGCGGCCGCCGAGGTGGCCGAGCGCGCGGGCGCCATCGCGTTGCAGACCCGGCAGCGGGTGGTCGGCGTGGTGGAGAACATGTCCGGGCTGGTGTTGCCCGACGGCAGCACCATGGCCGTGTTCGGCGAGGGCGGCGGCCAGCAGGTCGCCGAGAGCCTGTCGCGGTCAGTGGGCGCCGACGTGCCCCTGCTGGGCCAGGTGCCACTGGACCCGGCGCTGGTGACCGCCGGCGACACCGGGATTCCGCTGGTGCTCTCGGCGCCCGATTCGGCGGCCGGCAAACAACTGCAGTCCATCGCCGACGCGCTGTCCGCGCGCAAGCGTGGGCTGGCCGGGATGTCGTTGGGCCTGGACACCGCCCGCCGCGGATAACCGCCCGCGATCAGGTGGCGTCGGGGTCGAACTTGGTCGGTCGCTGCGGCGCCGGGGTCGACGGCTCCACGCTCGGCGGTTGCGGTTGCGGTCGCGGCTCGGACCCGTCGAACTTGCCGGTGAAGATCGAATCGTCGCCGTCGAGAAGGTGTTTGGTGATCGCGGCGCGCGGCGTCATCCCGCGCAGCTTGTTCAGTTCGCTCAGCGGCTCGCGGAATTCCTCGAACTCCGGGCCGAAGTCCTCGCGCAGTTGGCTGGTGGCACCGGAGACGTAGTCGCGGGCCTGCCGCAGCGCGGTGCCCGTCCAGCGGATGGCGCCGGGCAGCCGCTCGGGCCCGAGCACCACCAGGCCGATGACCACCAGCACCAGCATCTCGGCCCAACCGACGTTGGCGAACATCTCAGTTGTCCGGTTGCGGGGTCACCCGTAGGACGACGTTGCGGCCGTCGCGGACCACCTCGATCTCGGCTTCCTCGCCGATCTTGAGCTTGCGTACCGCGACGATCATCTCGTCGGCGTCGTCGACCTTGCGGTCGGCCACCCGGATCACCACGTCGTTCTCGAGGATCCCGGCCCGCTCCGCGGGGCTGCCGGCCTTGACGTTGGCCACCTGCGCCCCGGAGGCGAGGTCGTTGCTCACCGACCGGGCGCTCAGGCCCAGCGTGGGGTGCGCGATCCTGCCGTCCTCGATCAACGCCTCGGCGGTCAGTTTCACCTCGTTGACCGGAATGGCGAAGCCCAGGCCGCTGGCGCTGTCGGACAGCGACTTGCCGGCGGTGTTGATGCCGATGACCTCGGCGTTCATGTTGATCAGCGGACCACCGGAGTTGCCGTGGTTGATCGAGGCGTCGGTCTGGATGGCGTCGATGACAGTGTCGGTGTCCGAGCCGTCGCCGGACAGCGGGACCGGCCGGTCCAGCGCGCTGATGATGCCGTGGGTGACGGTGCTGCGCAGGCCCAGCGGGGCGCCGGCGGCGATGACTTCCTCGCCGACCTGGACCTTCTCCGAGTCGCCCAGCCGGGCCACCGTGAGGTTGTCGACGTTGTCGACCTTGATGACGGCGAGGTCGGTCTTGGGGTCCCGGCCGACGAGATTGGCCGGCACCTCCTTGCCGTCGTTGAACACGACGGTCATCTTGTACTGCGCCGGGTTGCTGGCGGCCTCGGAGATGACGTGGTTGTTGGTGACGATGTAGCCGCGGCCGTCGATGACGACCCCCGAGCCCTGCGAGCCGGACTGGTCGCTGACCGCTTCGATGGTGACGACGGAGTCGGCCACCGAGCGGGCCACCTCGGCGAAGCGGCCGGCCGGTTCCTCGCCGCCGCCGCTGCTGGTCTCCAGCGTGACCTTCGAGGTGGTGAACGCCTCCACGACCTCGGCGGTCTTACGGCCGAACCAGCCACCGACCAGGCCGATCACCAACGCCAGGGCCGCCAGGACGGCCAGCGCGCGGTAGGAGACGCGGCCGCCGAACAACACGTCGCGGACCCCGAGTTGCTTGGTGTCGGCCGCGACGGGCTGATAGGCCTGCCGCTCGACGGCGGGGCTGCCCAGGGCCGCGGGGGCCGCCGGGTCGCGCCACGGGTCGTCGGGGGCCTCGGCCTCGCCGTTCTGGCCGTCGAGGGCCCCGGCGTCGATCGGATGCCGCTGCAGGGAGTCGGCGCCGGCGAAGGGGCGCCCGAAGGCCTCGGCCAGCACGGGATCGGGCGGCAGGTCGCGCGGCGCGAACTCGTCGTCCTCGCGGAACTTCTTGGACCGCAGATGCTCCTCGACGAAGGACCCGGAAACACCCGCGGGCCGGCCGAAGGCACGGCGGGAGGCGTCGTCGACGGGCGGTCGGGATACGGGACGCGGCGCCAGGCGCGGACCGCTGGACCCCGGCGCGGAGTCTTGGTTAGGGCTCAAGTCATCCTCTTCTGGCGCTCACGGAGCACGGGCTGGTTTCCTCGGCGCCCGGCCGTGCAGTGGGTCCGGCGTCGTCCACCCTACCGGCGGCGGCGCCAGCCGCGGGTCCGGTCGTCAGCCAAGTGCTCGTCGAGTGGGCCCACGGCGTCGTCCGGGGGCGTCAGCGGGGCGTTCGGGATCTGCGACAACGCGGAGAACAAGGTGCTCGGCATGCTGATCGGGCAGGACGACTCGCGCAGCGTCTCGCGCGTCTGCTGCTGCGCCTCGACCTCGGCGGCGCACTGGGCGCACAGCGACAGGTGGTGGGCGGCACGCAGGTGGGCGTTCATCCGCAGCTCGCCGTCGACGAAGGCGGCCACGGCCTCGATCGACAGATGCTCGGTGGAACCGAACTGTCGCGGCGCGCCGACGGGCGTGTCGCTCTGCGAGGCGAACTGGGCGGGTAGCCAAGAGAAGGCTCGGCGGAACAAATGTCCACGCTCGATCATCACCCGCACTCCTCTACCCTCGACTCGGCGGTGGGCCCGCCTGACAGATCCACTTCGAATGTAGCGCGCTGCCCGGGCAGCTTGATAGCGATAGTCCACTTGCACAGCCGACTTTCTGGCCTCAGGCCGGGTCGGCCGCAGCCTCGTTGGCCGCCAGATAGTCGCGGATGGCGTTCCGGCCGCGGTGGATGCGGCTGCGGACCGTGCCGAGCTTGACGCCCAGCGTGGCGCCGATCTCCTCGTAGGACAGCCCCTCGATGTCACAGAGCACCACGGCGGCGCGGAACTCCGGTGGCAGCGAATCCAGCGCGGCCTGCAGGTCGGCGTTGAGCCGGGCGTCGTGGTAGATCTGCTCGGGGTTCGGGTCCTCGGCGGGCACCCGGTCGTAGTCCTCGGGCAACGCCTCCATGCGGATCCGGCTGCGGCGCCGCACCATGTCCAGGAAGAGGTTGGTGGTGATGCGGTGCAGCCAGCCCTCGAAGGTGCCGGGCTGATAGTTCTGGACCGACCGGAACACCCGGATGAAGGTCTCCTGGGTCAGGTCCTCGGCGTCGTGCTGGTTACCGGAGAGCCGGTAGGCCAAGCGGTACACCCGGTCGGCGTGTTGCCGCACCAGTTCGTCCCAGGACGGCATGGTGGACAGGTCGCCGGTGGCGTCGAACACGGCGGTGCCCTGCGGCTCGTCGCTGGGTTCAACCCAGGCCGTCGTGTCCTGCTCGAGGTGGGCCATGCTGGTCGGGGCCATCAGTGGGGTGGTCGTCGCATCCTCCTGGTCGTGGCTGCGGAGTGAAGTCCGCAGAGCATTGCCCTCAGCAACATCGAAATGCGCGGGGCTATTCCCGGGATTGTTTCCCGACCACCGTGCGCCACGTTCCATGGCAATACCGTCGTTGATCGGCTTGTGGCGGGGGTGTGAGCAAACTGAAGTTTCACTGAGAATGCCTTCGCACCGCCCGTCAGCTGCGAAGATGCACCCGCCGAGGGCGATATTCGAGTTCGCCACCGGGAGTGTCGACGGGGGGCTGTGACGGGCGCGCCTGTTCCCCGCCGCGGCGGATTGGCTCTACGCTGCGGGAATGGCCTCTGATGACGAACCGAGCGGCACCGCGGCGCCCAGTCGCGCCGAGGCGATGCTGGCCCACGCCGAGGGCTCGATCTCCGAAGACGCGGTGCTGGCCGCCGCGCGGGAGCGCTCCGAGGACACCGGCTGCGGCGCGGTGACCCCGGCCGTCGGCGCACTGCTGAGTCTGCTGGCGCGGCTGTCCGGCGGCAAAGCCGTCGTGGAGGTCGGCACCGGCGTGGGGGTCAGCGGACTCTGGCTGCTGGCGGGCATGGGCGACAGCGGCGTGCTGACGACCATCGACGTCGAACCCGAGCATCAGCGGCTGGCCAAGCAGGCCTTCGCCGACGGCGGTATCGGGCCGTCGCGGACCCGGCTGATCAGCGGCCGCGCCCAGGAGGTGCTGACGCGCCTCGCCGACGAGTCCTACGACCTGGTCTTCATCGACGCAGACCCGCGCGATCAGCCCGAGTTCGTGGTGGAGGGCGTTCGGCTGCTGCGGGCCGGCGGGGTCATCGTGGTGCACCGCGCCGCCCTGGGCGGTCGGGCCGGCGATCCCACCGCCAACGACGCCGAGGTCACCGCGGTCCGCGAGGCCGCGCGACTGATCGCCGAGGACGAGCGGCTGACCCCGGTGCTGGTACCGCTGGGCGACGGCATCCTGGCCGCGGCGCGCGACTGATTTTTTGGCCGAGCGTGCAAGCAGTGCACGCTTTTTGCCCGGGAAGCGTACACAGACTGCACGCTCGTCGAACCGCCAAAGGATTGACCGGAGACTGAACGCACGTTTAGACTACTAAACGTGCGTTCAACCGAGGATCTGACCACCACGGCCCGCATCCGCGACGCGGCCATCGAGCAGTTCGGTCAGCACGGCTTCGGCGTGCCGGTGCGCGCCATCGCGACCGCCGCCGGGGTCAGCCCCGGCCTGGTCATCCACCACTTCGGTTCCAAGGACGGCCTGCGCAAGGCCTGCGATGACCACGTCGCCGCGGCCATCGCCGAGGCCAAGACCGACTCGATGCGCACGTCGGATCCGGCCACCTGGCTGGCCGCCATGGACGAACTCGAATCCTTCGCCCCCATCATGGGATACCTGACCCGCAGCCTGCAGACCGGTGGCGACCTGGCAAAGATGTTGTGGCGCAGGATGATCGACAACACCGAACAGTATCTCGAGGAGGGCGTGCGGGCCGGCACCATCAAGCCCAGCCACGACCCGAGGGGCCGGGCCCACTACCTGACCGTCGCCGGCGGCGGCGGATTCCTGCTCTATCTGCAGATGCACGACACCCCCCACGATGTGCGCGCGGTGCTGCGCGACTACGCGCGCGACATGACCGTGCCCGCCCTCGAGCTCTACACCGAGGGGCTGATGGCCGACAGCACGATGTACGACACCTTCCTCGCCCAGCAGCGGGCAGACACGGACGGCACAATCCACCACGACTGACGGGAACCGCCATGCCAAACTCACCGCACACCATCGAAATCGAAGGCCTGTCGAAGAGTTTCGGGAAAACCAGGGCCATCGACGGCCTGGACATGGTCGTGGCACCCGGGGAGATCGCCGGCTTCCTCGGCCCCAACGGGGCGGGCAAGTCGACCACCATCCGCGTCCTGCTCGGCCTGCTGCGCAGCGACGCGGGCACCGTGCGGGTGCTCGGCGGGGACCCGTGGCGCGACGCGGTCGATCTGCACCGCCGGCTGGCATATGTGCCCGGCGATGTGACGTTGTGGCCCAACCTGACCGGCATGCAGGCCATCGACTTCCTGATGGGCCTGCGCGGGCAGCCCGACCCCGACACCCGGCGCCGCGATGCGCTGATCGACCGGTTCGAACTCGACCCGCACAAGAAGTCCCGCACCTACTCGAAGGGCAACCGGCAGAAGGTCGCCATCGTCGCCGCGTTCAGCGTGCCCGCCGATCTGTACATCCTCGACGAACCGACTTCGGGCTTGGATCCCTTGATGGAGCGCGCCTTTCAGGACTGCGTCGCCGAGGTCGCCGCCGAAGGGGCCGCCGTGCTGCTGTCGAGCCACATCCTGGCCGAGGTCGAAAAGCTCTGTGACACCGTCACGATCATCCGGGCCGGTCGCACGGTCCGGTCCGGGACGCTCACCCAGCTGCGGCACCTGATGCGCACCACGGTATCCGCACGCACCCGACGCGATCCCGCAGTCCTGCAGAGCATTCCCGAGGTCCGCGACCTCACCGTGGCCGACGGCACCGTCCAATTCACCGTGGACCGCCCCGATCTCGACCGGGCGATGGGACAGTTGACCGCGCTGGGCCTCACGGAACTCACCGTCACCCCGGCCTCCCTCGAGGACCTGTTCCTACGCGAGTACCAGGGAGTCGGCCGATGACCGCCACCGCCCCGGCACGGCGCCCGGCCCGGCATCAGGCCCCCCCGCGCGGGTCGGCCCTGACCGGCACCTGGAGCGTGCTGCTCCTGGCGTTGCGGCGCGACCGCCTCCGGCTCACGATCTGGATCGGTGCGGTGATCCTGCTGGTGGCCTACACGCCGGGCGCGCTCGAACTGGCCTACCCCGACGAGGCGGCCCGCATCGCCCGCATCGATCTGCTCAAGACGCCGGCGGCAATGATGTTGGCCGGCCCGATGTTCGGCATCAACGAGACCGACATGGGCGTCATGATGGCCACCGAACTCACCCTCACGCTGATCGTCGCGGCGTCGATCCTGGCGGTGCTGACGGTGCTCCGCCACACCCGCGCCGAGGAGGAATCCGGTGCCGCGGAGTTGGTCCTGGCCTCCGTCGTAGGTCGCGACGCGCGCACCGCCGCCGCGCTGCTGCTGGCCGCCGGCGTCAACGCGGTGCTGGCCGCGCTGATGACGACGGCGCTGACCCTGAACGGCTTCGCGCCACTCGACAGTGCCGGCCTGGCGCTCGGAGTGGGCGCGGCCGCAATGGTGTTCGCGGCCGTGGCGGCGGTGACCGGGCAGCTGTGGCGGCAGTCGCGAACGGCCACCGGCGCGGCGCTGGCCGTGCTCGCGATCGCAGTGCTGGTGCGCGGCGTCGGGGACGTCATCGACAGCTCCGGCAGCGCGCTCTCCTGGTTCTCCCCCATCGCCTGGACCCAACAGATGCGTCCGTTCGCGGACCTGCGCTGGTGGCCGCTGCTGCTCCTGGTCGGGCTGACCATGGCGCTTGGGGCGCTCGCCGCCGTGCTGCAGAACCGGCGCCAGTACGACGCCGGCACGTTCCCGTCGACCGGCGAGCGACCGAACGCCCGGCCCGTGGGCGGTGTCCTCGGTCTGCACCTGACGCTGCAGCGGGGGCAGGTACTGGGCTGGTCGGTCGGGCTGTTCCTGGCCGGGCTCTGCGTGGGCTCGCTGACCAACTCGATGCTCGAGGCGGCCGAGGGCAACGACCTGATCACCCGGATGCTCGCCGCCGACGGCACCGACGGGGTCTACACCACCATGACCCAGTTCCTGGCCGCGGCGGCCTCGGCGTTCACCGTGGCGGCCGTGCTGCGGTTGGCCGCCGACGAACGCACCGGCCTGGCCGAACCCGTGCTGGCCGGTGCGGTGTCGCGATGGCGATGGCTGCTCACCGCGGTCGCCGCCGCCGTGGTCGGGTCGACGGTGCTGATGCTCGCCGCCGGCGCGGGCAACGGTCTCGGCGCGGGCCTGGCCCTCCGCGAACCCGCGACCGTCCTGCGGTTGACGGCGGCCGGCCTGGCCTACGTGCCGGCGCTGGTGGCCATGGCGGGCGTCGCCGCGCTGGCGGTCGCGCTGCGCCTGACCTGGATCGGTTGGGCCGCAGTGACGTTCGTGGTGGCGACGCTGTATCTGGGCGCGCTGCTGCGACTGCCGCAGTGGCTCATCGACCTGTCCCCGGTCGGGCAGATCACCGCACCCAGGGACCTGTCCGTCCTCACGCTGGTGGCGCTGACCGCGGTGGGGGCTGTGCTGACGGTGCTGGCCGGCTACCTGTACCGGAACCGTGACGCCACCTGACTCAACAAGCGATTTCGGCGTGATCTCACACGCTGGGCGTGTGAGATCACGCCGAAATCCCAAGAGAAAGGCAGCAACGTGAACCTCAACCTTCGCGCGGTCGCCGCCAGTGTCGTCGGCCTGGTGGCCACCGTGGCGCTGCTGTTCTGGCCGGCGGGCACGTTCGCCTACTGGCAGGGCTGGGCGCTCATCGCGGTGATGGTGGCCCTGAGCACCCCGTACACGGTGCACCTGGCCACCAGGCATCCGCAGGTGCTCGAGCGGCGCCTGCGGGTCGGCCCGGCCGCGGAGACCCGAACGATCCAGCGCCTCGCGGTATTTGGGCTGCAGGCCTCGGTCCTGGCCGCGATGGTCCTCAGCGCGTTCGACCATCGATTCGGGTGGTCACACGTGCCCGTCTGGCTCTGCGTCGTCGGCCTTGGACTGACCGCCGTCGGGCTGGGGGCCTCGATGCTGGTTGTGCTGCAGAACAGTTGGGCGGCGGGAACCATCGAGATCCAGACCGGACAGGAACTCGTCGCCCGCGGGCTCTACGGGATCGTCCGCCATCCGATGTACTCCGGCGCGACGCTGATGCTGGTCGGCATCCCGCTGGGCCTCGGATCGTTCTGGGGTCTGCTGCCCGGCCTGCTCGGCGTGGTGGCGCTGATCGTACGCACGGTCGACGAGGAGAAGATGCTGGTGCAGGATCTGCCCGGCTATCCCGACTATCGGGCCCGGGTGCGCTACCGGATGGTGCCCTACCTGTGGTGATCCGGCACCCGGCGGGGCCGTTGTCCGCATACTGATCCCATGGAGCAGCTGCTGACCGGCCTCGGGCTGTCGACCGCGGCCGGCCTCAACGCCTACATCCCGATGCTGATGCTCGGCGTGTTGGCGCGGTTCACCGAGATCGTCAGCCTGCCGCAGGGCTGGTCGTGGCTCGAGAATGGTTGGGTGCTGACCATCGTGGCGGTGCTCCTGGTGGTCGAGGTCGTCGCCGACAAGGTCCCGGCGCTCGATTCGATCAACGACACGGTGCAGACGTTCGTGCGCCCCGCCGCCGGCGGCATCGTCTTCGGCTCCGGCACCGCGGCGCAGACCGCGGCGGTGTCCGACCCCGGCCAGTGGGCCCAGTCCGGGCAGTGGGTCCCGGTGCTCATCGGAGTTGTTGTGGCGCTGGTGGTCTCGCTGACGAAATCGGCGGTCCGGCCGGCGGCCAACGTCGCCACCGCCGGGGTGGCCGCGCCGGTGCTGTCGACGGTCGAAGACGTCGCCAGCTTCGGGCTGGTGTTCGTTGCGTTGCTGCTGCCGCTGCTGGTGCTGGTGATCCTGGCGGCCCTGATCTGGGCCGGGTGGCGGTTGTGGCGGCGGATCCGGCGCCGCAAGAAGGACGCGCGCTACGCCCCGCCGGTCGACGTCGCCGACGATTGGCACGAACCTCAGCGATAGGGCGCGAGCGTGCGCAGAATACGGAAACTTGACGGCGTGGCGGCCGGGGACACGCCCCCTCGCGAGTAGGGGCGGGGCCGGCGGGCGTCAGATCCAGATGCCCTTGCCGACCGCGACGATGCCGCCGGCGCTGATGGAGAACCGTTCGCGGTCCTTCTGCAGGTCCACCCCGACCATCTCGCCCGGACCGACCACCACGTTCTTGTCCAGGATCGCCTTGCGCACCACCGCGCCCCGCCCGACCCGCACTCCCGGCATCAGCACGCTGCCCTCGACGATGGCGCCGTCGTCGATCGCGACGTTGGAGGACAGCACCGAATTGCGCACCGAGGCCGCCGAGATGATGCTGCCGGCGCCCACCACGGACTCCTGCGCCGAGCCGCCGTTGACGAACTTGGCCGGCGCCAGGTTCTCCGACCCGCCGCGGATGGGCCAGCGCTTGTTGTACAGGTTGAAGATCGGGTGCACCGACACCAGGTCCATGTGCGCGTCGTAGAACGCGTCCAGGGTTCCCACGTCGCGCCAGTAGCCATGGTCGCGCTCGGTGGCGCCGGGCACCTCGTTGTTGCTGAAGTCGTAGACCGAGGCCATTCCGTCGGCCACTAGGCGCGGGATGATGTCGCCGCCCATGTCGTGATCGGAGTGGTCGTCCTCGGCGTCGGCCCGGATCGCGTCGATGAGCACCTTGGTGGTGAAGATGTAATTACCCATCGAGACGAACGCCTGCTCGGGGTCGTCCGGCGTGCCGGGCGGGTCGGCGGGCTTCTCGATGAACTGCCGGATGCGCCCGGAGTCGTCGGCGTCGATGCAGCCGAAGGCGGTGGCCTCGGCGCGCGGCACCCGGATCCCGGCGACGGTGGCGCCCGCGCCGCTCTCGATGTGCTGCTGGACCATCTGCTCGGGGTCCATCCGGTACACGTGGTCGGCGCCGAAAATCACGATGTAGTCCGGATCTTCGTCATAGATCAGGTTCATCGACTGGTAGATCGCGTCGGCCGAACCGGTGTACCAGCGCGGACCGAGCCGCTGCTGGGCAGGCACCGGCGTGATGTACTCCCCGGCCAGACCGGACAGCCGCCAGTTCTGTGAAATGTGACGGTCGAGTGAATGCGACTTGTATTGCGTGAGAACGCAGATGCGCAGATACCGGGCATTGACCAGATTGGACAGCACGAAGTCGATCAACCGATAGCCGCCGCCGAAGGGAACCGCCGGCTTCGCCCGATCCGCGGTCAGCGGATACAGCCGTTTCCCCTCACCTCCGGCCAGCACGATGCCCAGCACATGTGGCGCTTCCCTCATGGGCTCAAACCTATCGCCACCCGCCGGATGCGGCTAGGCCAAACGCCGAAGGCACCTCACCCCGTCATGGATCCGCCCGCCGAACCCCGGGCGGCGGTGCGCGCTCGCGGCGGCGCCACTACCGTCAAGCACTATGCGGGTGGCGATGATGACTCGGGAGTATCCGCCGGAGGTCTACGGCGGCGCCGGTGTGCACGTGACCGAGCTCGTCGCGCAGCTGCGCCGGCTCTGCGAGGTCGACGTGCACTGCATGGGCGCCCCGCGCCCCGGCGTCACCGTCGCCCAGCCCGACCCGGGCCTGGCGGACGCGAATGCGGCCCTGGCGACGTTGTCGGCCGACCTGGTGATGGCCAACGACGCCGCGCAGGCCACCGTCGTGCACTCACACACCTGGTACACCGGGATGGCCGGGCACGTCGC
Organism: Mycolicibacterium chitae; assembly: GCF_900637205.1. Taxonomy (NCBI): domain Bacteria; kingdom Bacillati; phylum Actinomycetota; class Actinomycetes; order Mycobacteriales; family Mycobacteriaceae; genus Mycobacterium; species Mycolicibacterium chitae. Next base: position 1,183,968 of record NZ_LR134355.1, on the reverse strand, counting down.
CGCGCTGCTGCACGGCGTCCCGCACGTGGTGACCGCGCACTCCCTGGAGCCGCTGCGGCCGTGGAAGGCCGAGCAGCTCGGCGGCGGCTACCGGGTGTCGTCCTGGGTGGAGAGCACCGCGCTGGGCGCCGCCGCGGCCGTGATCGCGGTCAGCTCCGGGATGCGCGAGGACGTGCTGCGGGTCTATCCGGAGCTCGATCCCGGCCGCGTGCACGTGGTGCACAACGGGATCGACACCGACGTCTGGCATCCGGTTTCGCCTGCGGAGGTCGCCGAAGAGTCGGTGCTGGCCGGCCTGGGGGTCGACCCGTCCCGGCCGATGGTGGCCTTCGTCGGCCGGATCACCCGGCAAAAGGGGGTCGCGCACCTGGTGGCCGCGGCCCATCGCTTCGCGCCCGAGGTGCAGCTGGTGCTGTGCGCCGGCGCCCCCGACACCCCCGAGATCGCCGCCGAGACGGCGGCCGCGGTGGCGGAACTCTCCGCCGCGCGCAGCGGGGTGTTCTGGGTGCGGGAGATGCTGCCGATCGCCGACATCCGCGAGATTCTGTCGGCGGCAGACGTTTTCGTCTGCCCGTCGGTGTACGAGCCGCTGGGCATCGTCAACCTCGAAGCGTTGGCCTGCGCCACCCCGGTGGTCGCCTCCGACGTCGGCGGGATCCCCGAGGTCGTCGACGACGGCAGCACCGGAACGCTGGTGCACTACGACGCCGCGGATCCGCGCGCGTTCGAGTCCGGCCTGACCGAGGCGGTCAACGCGTTGGTCGCCGATCCCGCCCGGGCCGCAGCCTATGGCCGAGCCGGCCGCCGGCGATGCATCGAGGAATTCTCCTGGTCGCGCGTTGCCGAGCAAACCCTGGAGATCTACCGAAAGGTGTCGAGCTAGCCGCCGCGGGGGCGGTCAGCTCGTGACGTTCTTGAGTTCCTCGCCCAAGGCCGCCGCTTCATCCGGCGTCAGCTCGACTACCAGGCGGCCACCGCCCTCCAGTGGTACCCGCATCACGATGCCGCGCCCCTCCTTGGTTGCTTCCAGAGGACCGTCTCCAGTCCGGGGCTTCATGGCCGCCATCGAGTGCTCCCTCCACATCTGAGCCGGTCCATGGGTCCGGACCTGGTCAGCACGAACTGCCGATTGCCTGCTCCATTCTTCCCTATGCACGCACCAACGTGTGCAAGACCCGGCCGTTAAACCGCTTCGACCGTCGGAACCCAGCAGGTCACGACGTGATCGTCGACCATTCCGGTGGCCTGCATCAGCGCATAAGCAGTGGTAGGACCGACAAACCGGAAGCCGCGGCGCTTGAGTTCCTTGGCCATCGCCGCCGACTCGGTGGTCTTGGCCGCCACCTCGGCCAGGCTCGCGGGCCTGGGCCGCGGCGCCGGCGCGAACGACCACAGCAGCTCGGACAGGTCGCCGTCGAGCTCGGCGATGGCGCGAGCGTTGGCAATCGTCGCGTCGATCTTGGCCCGGTTGCGCACGATGCCGGCGTCGGCCATCAGCCGCGCCACGTCGACCTCCCCGTAGCCGGCCACGGTCTCGACGTCGAAGCCGTCGAAGGCGGCCCGGAAGTTCTCCCGCTTCTTCAGGATGGTCAACCACGACAGGCCGCTCTGGAACGCCTCGAGGCTGATCCGTTCGAACAGCGGGACCGTGCCGCGCAGCGGGCGGCCCCACTCCTGGTCGTGGTAGTCGCGGTAGAGCTGGGCATCGGCCGCCGAGGCCAGCTCGGCCCACCCGCACCGGGTGCGGCCGTCCTCGGCGGCGCTCACCGGGCGTCCTGGCGGCTGCGGTCGGCGTCGGTCGGCTCGTCGTCCCCGTCGGGATCCGGGTCCGCGTCGAGCTCGCCGTGCACACCGCGCAGGATGGCGAGCTCGCCGCGCAGCGAGTCGAGTTCGGCGCCAAGGCGTTCCAGCACCCAGTCCACCTCGCTGGTCTTGTAGCCGCGCAGGGTCTGGGCGAACTTGACGTCGTCGACGTCGGCGCCGGTGATCCCGGAGGCCGGCAACACCGTGGCTGTCGTGCCGCGCGGCAGCGGCGGCAGTTGCTCACCGCGCCCGAAGATCACACTGGCCACGCCGAACAGCACCACGGCCACCAGAACCAGCACCACGAGGTAGAGCAGAACCATCGTCACACCGTCGAGTTTGCCTCATCGACGTGACACCCGAGGGCGCCGCGGCGAGCGCCTGTGGATGAACTCCGGACTCAGCGCAAGGTGTTCATCGGCGGTCGATCCTGCAGCGAGACCGTCGAGGTCCGCGGCGTGAAACCGTCACCGTCGGCGAAGAACTGGGTCAGCCCCACCCCGGAATCGGGCACCCCGCACCGGGTCAGCAGCGTCGCGATCACCTGTCGGCTCATCACCGCCAGCTCGGTCACAGGGCGGTTGCGGTGCGCGCGCACCCCGAGGTTGACCTGGGCGATCGCGGCCAGGCCCAGCCGGTCGTAGGTGTCGATCAGCAGACCGATCTCCACGCCGTAGCCGGGCGCGAACGGCAGCGCGGTCAGCAGTTCGCGGGTGGCCGCGTACTCGCCACCCAGCGGCTGCAGCACGCTGCCCAACTCGGGGCGCAGCGCGGCCAGCAACGGGCGCGCCACCAGTTCGGTGACCCGTCCGCCGCCGTTGGTGTCCTCCTCGCCGCTGACCTTGAGCGGACGACGGTAATACCCCTTGACCAGGTGGATGTTCTCGCCGGTGAGGATGGGCCCCACCAGCCGCGGGACGAACATCGGGTCCGGGTCGATCAGGTCCGAGTCGATGAACACCACGATGTCGCCGGTGGTGGCGGCCAGCGAGCGCCACAGCACCTCGCCCTTGCCGGGCTGCGGCGGCACCTCCGGCAGCGCCTGTTCGCGGCTGACGACCCGCGCCCCGGCGGTGACGGCCCGGATCTCGGTGTCGTCGGTGGAACCCGAGTCCAGGACCACCAGCTCGTCGATCAACCCGCCCAGCATCGGGGAGATGCTGCCGACCACCGAGGCGACGGTCTCCTCCTCGTTGAGCGCGGGCAGCACCACCGAGATGGTGCGGCCGCGCTTGGCGGCGACCAACTCGGCGATGGTCCAGGACGGCCGGCTCCAGCTGTGGTCGCTGCACCAGGTGTCGCCGGGTGAGGCGTTCTGGGCGGATAGCTCCGGTGTCGTCGTCATGCCAGTCCCCTCACCGTGCGCGTCGGCTGACGCCTGCCTTGGATCGACGCGACCATGTCGAGGACGCGCCGAGTGGGACCGACCTCGTGCACCCGGAACATCCGCGCCCCGTCGGCGGCCGCCAGCGCGGTCGCCGCCAGGGTGCCCTCCAGGCGTTCGGTCAGACCCACCCCCAGAGTCTCCCCGACAAAATCCTTGTTGCTCAGGGCCATCAGGACCGGCCATCCAGTGTTTACAAGGTCTTTCAGGTGCCGCAACAAACTGAGGCTGTGGTGGGTGTTCTTGCCGAAATCGTGAGTGGGATCGATCAGGATCGCGTCCCGGTCGACCCCGACGGACACCGCGTGCTCGGCCGCCGCGGTGACCTCCCGGATGACGTCGTCGACGACGCCGCGGCTGGTGGTGCCGTAGTTGACCCGGAACGGGCGGGTCCGCGGCACCGCGCCGCCGGTGTGCGAGCACACCAGCCCGGCGCCGAACTCCGCGGCCACCTCCGGCAGGCCCGGGTCGGCCCCGGCCCAGGTGTCGTTGATCAGGTCCGCACCGGCCGCGCAGGCCAGCTTGGCCACCGAGGCGCGCCAGGTGTCGACGCTGATGACCTGCTCGGGGTAGGCCGCGCGCAGCCATTCGATGAACGGCACCACGCGGGCGATTTCCTCGTCGGCGTCGACCACCTGCCCGGGGCCGGCCTTGACGCCGCCGATGTCGACGACGTCGGCGCCCTCTTCGACCACCCGGTGCACGGCCGACTTGGCGGCCTCGTCGGTGAAGGTGGCCCCCCGGTCGTAGAACGAGTCCGGTGTGCGGTTGACGATCGCCATGATCAGGGCGCGGTCGCCCGCCACCGGCTTCCCCAGGAACGTCGATTGCACGCTGCCCAGGTTAGTAGGCGAGTGCTCAGCCCTTCGGACGCTGCCCGGCTCGATGGGCCAGCGCCCCTTCAGGGCTTCGTACCTCAGCCCTTCGGACGCTGCCCGGCCGCGACCTGCTCCGGGTACTCGTCGTGGAACGGGATGTAGCCCTCGCGCCGGCCGGCCAGCACGTACAGCGGGTCGGTGACGTCGTCGCCGTAACCCTGTTCGCGCAGGTCCACCTTGCGGCTCTTGAAGGTCGTGGTCTGCTCGAGCTCCTCGACCACCCGTACGAACAACGGCACGGCGTAGACCGGCAGCTTGTCGTAGAGCGTCTCGGCCAGCTCGACGCCGTCGAAGTCGGCGCCGTCGCGGATCTTCACCGCGGCCATGCCCGCGCGCCCACCGGTGCGCGGCACCTCCACGCCGAAGACCGTGCACTCCTCGATCTGCGGATCGGCCGTTAGGGCCGCCTCCACCTCGGTGGTCGCGACGTTCTCGCCCTTCCAGCGGAAGGTGTCGCCGAGCCGGTCGGCGAACGACGCGTGGCCCAGGCCCTGCGGGTTCATCACGTCCCCGGTGTTGAACCAGACGTCGCCCTCCTTGAAGGCGTCCCGGATCAGCTTCTTCTCGCTGGCCTTCTTGTCGGTGTAGCCGTCGAAGGGCGAGAGCCGGTTGACCGGGCTGATCAGCAGGCCGGGCTCGCCGGCCGGGACCTTGCGCACGCGGCCGTTCTCGTCGCGGGTGGGCTCGCCGGTGTCCGCGTCGTACTCGACGTAGGCCAGCGGCATGAAGGAGATACCGGTGGTTTTCGGCACGTTGAAGATGTTGATGAACGCGGTGTTCGCCTCGCTGGCCGAGTAGAACTCGCAGACCCGGTCGATGCCGAACCGCTCGGTGAACTCGTCCCAGATCTCCGGGCGCAGGCCGTTGCCGGCCACCACCCGCACCTTGTGCGCGCGGTCGGTCGACTTCTCCGGCTGGTTGAGCAGATAGCGGCACAGCTCGCCGATGTAGACGAACGACGTAGCGCCGGAGGCGATGACCTCGTCCCAGAACCTCGACGCGGAGAACTTCTCCCCCAGCGCCAGCGTCGCCCCGGCGTTGAGCACCGAGGACACCGCGACCGTCAGCGCGTTGTTGTGGTACAGCGGAAGGCAGCTGTACAGGGTGTCGTCGCTGGTCAGGCGCAGGCCCAGGCCGCCGAAGATGGCCAGCGCGCGCAGCCACCGCTGATGCGTCATCACGCTGGCCTTGGGGTGGCCGGTGGTCCCGGAGGTGAAGATGTAGAAGGCCGGATCCTTGGCCAGCACCGCCGATGCGGACGCCGGATTGTTGGTCGGCGCGGTCTCGGCCAGGCCCTCGAACTCCGTGATGGAAACCTGTACGCCGGAGTCGAGTTGGACCCCGGATTCGGTGACATGGTCGGCCAGATCGTCCTCGACCACCAGCACCTTGGCGTCGAGCAGGCCGATGCTGTGCTCGAGCACATCGCCGCGCTGGTGGTAGTTGAGCATGCCGGCGACCGCGCCGCACTTGACCGTGGCCAGCATCAGCAGCACCGCATTGGGCGAGTTGCGCAGCATGATCCCGACGACGTCGCCGTGGCCCACCCCGCGGGTCGCCAGCACCGCCGCGTAGCGGTTGACGGTCTGGTTGGCCTGCTCGTAGGTCAGCTGCTGGTCGCCGAACTTGATGAACACGTTGTCGGCGTACTTCTTGGCGCGTTCCTGGAAGACCTTGCCGATCGAGGTCTTCGAGGTCGGCCGGGCGAGCAGGCCGGTGGTCACGCCGCGCAGGATGGACGGGGTATCCATCAGCACGCCGGGCACCTGGGTGGCGATGTCGAGGAGGCCGACGGAGCTACGGGCATCGGTGGCTGACATGGTGCTCAGCCTAATCAGAGGATGTGACCGGCGGTACCGACCGGGGGGCGCAAAGATCCAGCGCAACGTCGAGCTCGCGGACCACCAGCAACCGGTCCAGGGACCGCTGCGCGACGTAGTCGGACGCCACCAAACCCTCGAGCCAGGACAGCAGCCCGTCGTAGTGGCCGTCGGGGTCCAGCACCACCACCGGCTTGTCGTGCATGCCCAGCGATCCGGCGGTCCAGGTCTCGAACATCTCCTCCATGGTCCCGATCCCACCGGGCAGGGTGAGGAACGCGTCGGCGTGGTCCTCCATGACCTGTTTGCGCTGCCGCATGGTGTCGGTGACGATCAGGTCGTCGGCGTGCACATCGGCGACCTCGCGGTGCACCAGCGCCTTGGGGATCACCCCGATGGTGCGGCCGCCGCGGGCCCGGGCGCCGTCGGCCAGGGCCCCCATCGCCGAGACGTTGCCGCCGCCGGAGACCAACGCCCAGTTCCGGTCCGCGATCGCGCGGCCCACCTCGGTGGCCAACGCCAGCAGCTCCGGATGTCTCGGTCCCGATGCGCAATACACGCACACCGCCCACTCACGCCGTTGCACACGGTGAGGATATTTGGGGCGATCACCGGTCTGTGCGGGGCCTCGCCAATATGATCCGCACGGTGGGGAAGCAGTGGAGCGTCCCGCGCCATGCCGACGCACTCGAACGCCTGGAAGCGGCGCTGACCGACGTGCCCGGGGCGGTGCTGACCGGCGCCGACGGCATCGGCAAGTCGACGCTGGCGCGCCAGGTCGCCCAGCGGTACGCCGCGGCTCATCCGGCGGCGACGCTGCGTTGGGTGACCGCCACCCCGACCGAGCGCGCCGTGCCCTTCGGCGCGTTCAGCCATCTGGTGGACCTCGCCGACATCGGCAAGCCCGCGGCGCTGTTGCGGGCCGCGCGCCGGTCGCTGCGCGCCGACCCCGAGGACCTGCTGATTGTCGACGATGCCAATCAGCTCGACGCGCTCTCGGCGACGCTGACCTATCAGCTGGCGCTGGCCGGTCAGACCCGGATGATCGTGACCGCGCGCACCGACACCGCCCCGCCGACCATCCGGGCGCTGTGGGACGACGCGGTGCTGCGGCGCGTCGATCTCGAAACCTCCGACGCCGCAATCGACGTCGGCGAGTTCCTGGCCGATCTGCCCGCACCGGCGCGCGACGTGCTCGATCACCTCGCCGGGCAGGAGCCGATCCCGCTGGCCGACCTGGAACAGCTGACGTCGGCCGAGGCGGTGGCCGAGGCCGAGCGCCTGGGCGTCGCCGAGATCGTCGACCAGGGCGCCGAGCCGATGGTGTTCACCGCCCATCCGCGCTTCGCCGAGTGGGCGCTGGACGCGCTCGGCGACGGCGGCGCCCGCCGGTTGCGCAGCCGGCTGCTCGAACCCGCGCGGCGCCGGGCCCGCGACCATCCCAGCGACCGGTTGCGGCTCGCGGTGCTCGCCCTCGACAGCGACGATCCGCTGCCGGCCGACCGGACCGTGGCCGCCGCCGGGGAGGCGCTGCGCCTGGGCGACCTGCCGCTGGCCGAACGGTTGGCCCGCTCGGCCCTGCAGAGCACGGGCAGTCTGGACGCGCGGCTCTTGCTCGGGCACGCGCTGGCCTGGCAGGGCCGGGGGCGCGACGCCGACGAGGTGCTGTCCGCGGTGGACCCGGGTGTCCTGTCCGAATCCGAACTGCTGGCCTGGGCCCTGCCGCGGGCCGCCAACCAGTTCTGGATGCTCGGCGAACCGGAGCGCGCCACGGCGTTCCTCAACACCACCCGCACCCGCCTGCCGGCCCCCGCCGACCGAGTGACGCTCAATGCGCTGACGGCCACCTTCGCGATGAACGCGGGTAACCCGCAGCGGGCGCTGCAGATCGCCGGCGAGGTGCTGGCCGCCCCCGAGGCCGGGGACACCGCGGTGGCGTGGGCGGCGAGCGCGGCGAGTCTGAGTTCGGCGCGGCTGGGCCGCCTGGGCGACGTCGAGGACTTCGCGCGGCGCGCCGCCGGCGCCGAACATCCGGGACTGCTGCGGTTCACCGTCGGCCTGGCGCTGATAACCACCCTCCTGATGGACGACGACGCCGAGGGTGCCGAGCGAATCGCTCAGCAGTACACCGACTTTGCCGAGCTGCAGCAGCCCGGCCGGGCCATCGGCGAGGTGCTGCTGGCCGAGGTGCGGTTGGCCCGCGGGGATTTCGCCGGTGCCGCGACCCTGCTGGGTCCGGCCTCGGTGACGCTGGACCGCACCGGCTATTCCTGGGGGCCACTGTCGCTGATGCTGTCGGCGACGGCACTGGCGCGCCTGGGCGAACTCGCCGAGGCCGCAAAGGTGTTGTCGCGGGCCGAATCTCGACACGGCACCAAGTCGGCACTGTTCGCGCCCGAACTCGGGATCGCGCGGGCCTGGCGGCTGGCCGCCGGGCGCGACGAGCACGGCGCGGTGGCGGCCGCGCGGCAGGCGGCCGGGATGGCCGAACGGTCCGGTCAGCGGGCCGTGGCCGTGCTGTGTTGGCGCGACGCCGCGCTCCTCGGCGATGGGCGGGCGCTGGCTCCGCTGCAGAATCTCGCGGCGGTCGTGGATTGCACGGCGGCCCGGGCCGCGGTGCGGGCGGCTCAGCGCGACAGGTAGGCGCGCAGCGTCTCGGTGACGGCGGTGATCTGGGCGATCTCGACGTTCTCGTCGCGTCGGTGCGCCAGGTTGGGATCGCCGGGGCCGTAGTTGAGCGCCGGGATGCCCAGCGCGGCGAAGCGGGACACGTCGGTCCAGCCGTACTTGGCCCGGACCTGTCCGCCGGCGGCCGCGACCAGGGCCGCCGCGGCGGGTTGACCGAGGCCGGGCAGGGCGCCGGCCGCCGAATCGGTCTGCTCGATGCGCACCGGCAGCCCCTCGAAGACCTCGTGCACGTGGGCCAACGCCTGCTGCGGGGAGCGGTCGGGAGCGAAACGGAAGTTCACCGTCACCGACGCGGCATCGGGGATGACGTTGCCCGCCACTCCCCCGTCGATGCGGACCGCCGAGAGGCCCTCGCGGTATTCGCACCCGTCGATGTCGACGCGGCGGGGCTGATAGTCGGTCAGGCGGGCCAGCACCGCGCCGAGCTTGTGAATGGCGTTGTCGCCCATCCACGAACGCGCCGAATGCGCGCGCGTGCCGTCGGCGCTGACCACCACGCGCAGCGTGCCCTGGCAGCCGGCCTCGATGAAGCCGCCGGTGGGCTCGCCCAGCACCGCGACGTCGGCGCGCAACCAGTCGGGCAGTTCGCGCTCGATGCGGCCCAGACCGTTGGCGGCGGCCTCGATCTCCTCGCAGTCGTAGAAGACCAGCGTCAGGTCGTGCGCGGGGTCGGCGACGGTGGCGGCCAGGTGCAGGAAGACGGCGTCGCCGGACTTCATGTCGGAGGTGCCGCAGCCGTACATCCGGTCGCCGTCGATGCGGCTGGGCAGGTTGTCGGCGATGGGCACGGTGTCCAGGTGCCCGGCCAGTAGGACGCGGCTGGGCAGGCCGCGGTTGGTGCGGGCCAGCACGGCGTCCCCGCTGCGGATCACCTCGAAGCCCACGGTCTGCTCGCGCAGCGCCGCCTCGACCGCGTCGGCCAGACGAGCCTCGTCGCGGGATTCGCTGGGGATGTCGACCAGCGCGGCCGTCAGGGCGACGGGGTCGGCATGCAGGTCGAGGCGGTCCACGCGGAGGTCAGGCACCCGATCAGGGTATCGGTGATGGGCACGACCCGGCGCAAGCCCGCCCCGGTAGCCTGTAGCACCGTGACTGGAGCTTCGGGTTTTGGATTGGCAACGCTGGCGGCCGACGGATCGGTGCTCGACACCTGGTTCCCGGCACCGGAACTGGGATCGTTCGACAGCACCGGGACGCAGCGCGACCCCGAGGGGGCGCCCGCGGAACTGGCGGCGCTGACCGGGCGCGACGAGGATCGCGGCACCGAGACCGTGCTGGTCCGCACCACGATCGCCGACCTGGACGCCAAGGCCGTCGACACCTACGACGTCTACCTGCGGCTGCACCTGTTCTCGCATTGCCTGGTCGCCCCGCACAAGCTCAACGCCGAGGGCTTCTTCGGCCTGCTCACCAACGTGGTGTGGACCAATCACGGTCCGTGCGCCGTGGAGGGTTTCGAGACGGTACGCGCCAAGCTGCGCCGCCGCGGCCCGGTGACGGTGTACGGCGTCGACAAGTTCCCCCGGATGGTCGACTACGTGGTGCCCAAGGGCGTGCGCATCGCCGACGCGGACCGGGTCCGACTCGGCGCGCACCTGGCCGCCGGCACCACCGTCATGCACGAGGGCTTCGTCAACTTCAACGCCGGCACGCTGGGGTCCTCCATGGTCGAGGGCCGCATCTCCGCAGGCGTGGTCGTCGACGACGGCTCCGACATCGGCGGCGGCGCCTCCATCATGGGCACGCTGTCCGGCGGCGGCAGCGAGGTCATCTCGGTCGGCAAGCGGTGCCTGCTCGGCGCCAACTCCGGCCTGGGGATCTCACTGGGCGACGACTGCGTGGTGGAGGCCGGCCTGTACATCACGGCCGGCACCAAGGTCGCCACCCCGGACGACAAGTCGGTCAAGGCGCGGTCGCTCTCCGGCGCCAACAACATGCTGTTCCGGCGCAATTCGGTCAGCGGCGCCGTCGAGGTGGTGGCCCGGGGCGGGCACGGCATCACCCTCAACGAGGACCTGCACGCCAACTAACTGGGGCTATTCGGCAGCCAGCACGCAGAATTCGTTGCCCTCGGGATCGGCGAGGACCACCCAGCTCTCGTCGCCCTGCCCGATGTCGACGTGCCGGGCGCCCAGAGACACCAGCCGGTCAACCTCGGCCTGCTGATCGTCGGGCACGAAGTCCAGGTGCAGCCGGTTCTTCACCACCTTGTCGTCGGCCACGGTCAGAAACTGCCATGGCGGCCCGGAACCGGCCGGCGGGGTCAGCCCGACGTCGCCGTCGGAGTCGGTGTGGTGCGGCCAGCCGAGCACCTGCGCCCACCACAGCCCCAGCGACGCGGGATCGCGAGCATCGATGCAGATCTCGGCGAATGTCAATCCCATTGCGCCAGCTCCTTCTTGAGCACCTTGCCCATCGCGTTGCGGGGCAGCTCGCCCACCAGGCGCACCTCACGCGGGCGCTTGTGTACCGAAAGTTGTTCGGCCACAAACTGGATCAGGCTGTCCGGGTCGGTGTCGCCGACGACATAGGCGACGATGCGCTGGCCGAGATCGTCGTCGGGCACGCCGACCACCGCGACCTCGTCGACACCGGGGTGGCCGAGCAATGCGGTCTCGATCTCGCCCGCACCCACCCGGTGTCCGCCGGTCTTGATCAGATCCACCGATTCGCGCCCGACGATGCGGTGCATCCCGCCGTCGTCGATGACGGCGACGTCACCGGTGCGGTACCAGCCGTCGTCGCCGAGCACCTCGGCGGTGGCGGCCTCGCGATTCAGGTAGCCGTCGAACAGCATGGGACCCCGCACATGAAGGTGGCCAATGGTTTCCCCGTCGTGCGGAACGGGGGCGCCGCCGTCGTCGACCAGCCGGGTCTGCACCCCGTCGAGGGGCAGTCCGACCCAGCCGGGCCGGCGGTCGCCGTCGACCAGGGTGCTCAGCGTGATCAGCGACTCGGTGCTGCCGTAGCGTTCGACGGGCGCGTGACCGGTCAGCGACACCAACCGGTCGAACACCGGCACCGGCAGCGCCGCGCTGCCGGAGACCAGCAGCCGCGCCGACCGCAGCGCCGTGGCCGCGGCGGCATCCGAGACCACCCGCGACCACACCGTCGGCACCCCGAAAAACAGTGTGCCGCCGGACTTCTCGGCGGCCTGCGCGTAGCCGTCCGGGGTGGGCTTGCCGGTGTGCACGAACCGGTTGCCGATCCGCAGCGAACCGAGCAGGCCCAGCACCAGGCCGTGGACGTGGAACAGCGGCAGCCCGTGCACCAGCGTGTCCTCGGGTGTCCACTGCCAGGCCGCGGCCAGGGCGTCGATGTCGGCGGCCACCGCGCGGCGACTGGTCTGCACGCCCTTGGGCGCGCCGGTGGTGCCGGAGGTGTACATGATGTAGGCCGGGGCGTCCGAGTCCGGTTCGACGTAGCGGTGCCAGGACCGGGCGTGCAGCCGGACCGGGACGTGCTGCAGCCCGCCGGTGTCCGCCGGCAGTTCACCGAGCCAGGCCTGCGCGCCCGAGTCGGTGAGGATGTGGGTGCGCTCGGCGGCGCCGACGTCGGCGGGCACCGGGACGAACGGCACCCCGGCGATCAGGCAGCCGGTGACGGCGAGCACGGTGGTGACGCTCGGGGTGGCCAGGATCGCCACCCGGGACGCGCCGCCGACCCGCTCGGCCACCGAGGTGGCGGCGCCGACGAGGTCGCTGCGGCTCAGCGCGGTATCGCCGATGGTGACGGCGTCGGACAGATCGGCTCCGCCGGCGACGGCGGCAGGGTTCAGAGAGGCCAACAGCACGCCTGTGACCGTACCGCGATACTGGGCGGGTGGATCCGATCGAGCGCCTCTCCAGCCGGACCGTGTACCGAAACGACTGGATGACGGTGCGCGAAGACCAGATCCGCAGGCCCGACGGCAGCCCCGGCCTCTACGGGGTGATCGACAAACCCGACTACGCGTTGGTGATCGCCCGGGACGGGGACCGGTTCATGCTCGTCGAGCAGTACCGGTACCCGCTGGGGCTGCGGCGCTGGGAGTTCCCGCAGGGCGCCGCACCCGGGCAGCTCCCGTTGGCCCCGCTGGAACTCGCGGCGCGGGAACTGCGGGAGGAGACCGGGCTGCGGGCCGAGTCGATGATCGAGCTGGGCCTGCTCGACGTCGCGGCCGGGATGAGCAGTCAGCGCGGGCGGGTGTTCCTGGCCACCGGTCTCACCGAGGGCCGCCACGAGCGCGAACACGAGGAGCAGGACATGCGCTGCGCGTGGTTCCCGCGCGCCGACCTCGAGGCGATGATCCGCCGCGGCGACATCACCGACGCCCAGACGATCGCCGCCTGGACACTGCTGAGGTTGTCCGGACACGACTGACGGCAAAGTCTCGGTCCGACAACGCCTCCGACAAGTCCCGGCATCGACTCCGTAACAACTCGTGCCATCGCTGCGCCGCGGGCCTATCGTGTCGGATCGCGCGGCTACCGTGAGGTGGAGAAGCCCCTCTACCTGCAAGGATCGCCATGTCTGCCCGCCGTCTACGTTCCGCGCTGCGCGGTTGCCCCGCGCTGGGGATCGTGGTCGGTCTCGTCGCGGGTCTGTTGCTCGCCGGTGCGTCGCCGGCCCAGGCCGCCCCGCAGGCGTGGACGGGTCAGTACTCGATGGTCACCTACGCCTCGCAGAAGGGCGGCACCAGCGTCGCGGCGCGGCAGAGCGAGGCCGACTTCGGCGCGGTGTTCGTGGTGTCGACGTCGTGCTCCGGCGGCGCGTGTGTGGCGACGGCCCACGGCCCGGCCTCGTCGAACCCGACCGTGCCCAATCCGTTGCGCTACAACTGGGACGGCCAGCAGTGGAAGGCCACCTACGACTGGGCGTGGCAGTGCGCGGCCGACGGGGCGGAGTCGCAGTGGAGCCCGGCCCGTTCGTTCACCTACTACGCCCCGCACTCCGACGGTTCGCTGCGCGGCATGTGGCACACCGACATCGCCTCCGGCGCGTGCCGGGGTTCGGTGGTCATGCCGGTGGCGGCCATCCCGGCCTGATCAGCGCCCCGCCAGCGCCCGCAGGAAGAACATCAGGTTGGCCGGCCGCTCGGCGAGGCGGCGGATGAAGTATCCGTACCACTGCGTGCCGTACGGCACGTAGACCCGCACGGTGTTGCCGTCGTCGGCCAGGCGCTGTTGTTCGTCGGTCCGGATGCCGTAGAGCATCTGATATTCGAAATCGTCCGCGCCCCGGCCGCTCTCGCGGAGCAGCGCGGGAACCGCGTCGAGCACGGCCGGATCGTGCGAGGCGACCATCGGGTAGCCCGGGCCGTCGATCAGCACGCGCAGGCAACGCAGATAGTGGGCGGTGACCTCGTCGCGGCCGCGGTAGGCCACCGAAGCCGGCTCGTCGTAGGCGCCCTTGCACAACCGGACCCGCGCCCCGGCGTCGGCGAGTTCCCGGCAGTCGGCCTCGCTGCGGTGCAGGTAGGCCTGGATCACGGTGCCCACCGAATCGAAGTCGGCGCGCAGCTTCGCCACGATGGCCAGGCGGGTGTCGGTGGTGGTGTGGTCCTCGGCGTCCACCGTCACCCACACCTCGTGTTCGTCGGCCCGACCGCAGATGGTATGCGCGTTCTCGTAGGCGACCCGCTCGCCGTCGCGGCCCAGCGCCTGGCCCAGCGCCGAGAGCTTCAGCGAAACCTCCAGCGGCGCAACGCCATCATCCACGCCATCACCCACGCCCCCGTCCCGCCCGGCCAGCCCGTCGAGCAACCGCAGGTAAGCCGCCACGTTCGCCTCGGCGGCCGCAAGGTCGGTGACGTCCTCGCCGAGGTGATCGATGCTCACCAGACGCCGGGTGGCGCGCAGGTCCGCGACCGCGCCCAACACCGCCTCGATGGTCTCGCCGGGCACGAACCGGCGCACCACCCGCCGGGTCACGGGCAGGCGCTCGACGGCCCGTTGCAGCCGCGTCGCCCGACTGGCCGCCAGAATCGCTGGGCGCGCCAGGGTTTCGAACGCGGAGGCCATAGCTAGGCACCCATGTGCGGATAGCCGTGCTCGGTGGGCGGGACGAAGGTCTCCTTCAGCGAGCGCGCCGAGGTCCACCGCAACAGGTTCAGCGGCGATCCCGCCTTGTCGTTGGTGCCCGAGGCGCGCGAGCCCCCGAACGGCTGCTGACCCACCACGGCGCCGGTCGGCTTGTCGTTGACGTAGAAGTTGCCGGCCGCGAAACGCAGTCGCTGGGACGCGGTGGCGATCGCGGCCCGGTCGTCGGCGATCACCGCGCCGGTCAGGGCGTACTTGGCCCCGGCGTCCACCACGCCCAGGATGTCGTCGAACTGCTCGTCGGGGAAGACATGCACCGCGAGGATGGGCCCGAAATACTCGGTGGCGAAGGCCTCGTCGCCCGGGTCGTCGGACAACAGCACGGTGGGACGCACGAAATACCCTGTGCTGTCGTCGTAGTCGCCGCCGACGGCGACGGTCACCCCGGGGGCATCCTTGGCGCGTTCGATCGCCTTGACATTCTTGGCGAACGCCCGCTCGTCGATCAGGGCGCCACCATAGTTGTCCAGGTCGGTGACGTCGCCGTAGCGCAGCGCCTCGGTGGCGGCCAGGAAGTCATCGCCCATCCGCTGCCACACCGAGCGCGGGATGAACGCCCGCGAGGCCGCCGAACACTTCTGCCCCTGATAGTCGAAGGCACCGCGAATCAGCGCCGTCCGCAGGACATCTGGGCGTGCCGAGGCGTGCGCGACGACGAAGTCCTTGCCGCCGGTCTCCCCGACCAGACGCGGATAGCTGTGGTAGCGCTCGATGTTGGCACCTACCTCCCGCCACAGGTGCTGGAACGTGCCCGTGGACCCGGTGAAGTGGATGCCGGCCAGCCGCGGGTCGGCGAGCACGACCTCCGAGACCGCCAGACCGTCCCCGGTGAGCAGGTTGATCACCCCGGGCGGCAGGCCCGCGGCCTCGAGCAGTTGCAGGGTCAGGTAGGCGGCCAGCGTCTGGGTGACCGACGGCTTCCACACCACCGTGTTACCCATCAGGGCCGGGGCGGTCGGCAGGTTACCGGCGATCGCGGTGAAGTTGAACGGCGTGACGGCGTAGACGAATCCGTCGAGCGGACGGTAGTCGGTGCGGTTCCACACCCCGGGGGAACTGTTGGGCTGCCGAGCCATGATGTCGCGCGCGAACGCGACGTTGAACCGCCAGAAGTCGACGAGTTCGCACGGCGCGTCGATCTCGGCCTGATAGGCCGTCTTCGACTGGCCCAGCATGGTGGCCGCGGCGATCCGTTCCCGCCACGGCCCGGCCATCAGGTCCGCGGCGCGCAGGAAGACCGCGGCGCGCTCGTCGAACGGCATGGCGGCCCAGTCCGCCCGGGCCGCCATGGCCGCCGTCACGGCGGCGTCGGCGTCGGCATGCTCGGCGTTGGTCAGCGTGCCGAGTAGCGCGCTGTGCCGGTGCGGTTGCACGACCCGGATCTGTCGGCCGTCGCCCATGGTGCGCTTGCCGCCGATCACGTGCGGCAGGTCGATCGGTTCGTCGGCCAGGGCGACCAACGCCGTGGTCAGGCGGTCGCGTTCGGGTGAGCCCGGGGCGTAGTCGTGCACGGGTTCGTTGTGTGGGAGCGGCACCTCGGTGATTCCAGTGATGGCGTCCATGTCCCCAGGATCCTCGGCCCGGCCCGCCGAACTGTATGGCTGAACAGCCATATCGGGGCCCGCGTGGTTAGTAGTATCGGACAAAACGCGAGCCTCCTGCGGGAAATTCGCTGTCAAACGCCTAATTTGGAGGGCGGAATGGATCGGCGGCTACCGATCGTCGTGGCTCAGGTACCGGCGCGCGATCCGGCCGTGGCGACCCGACAGCTGCGTGCCGAAGTGCGTGGCCTGATGGCCGATTTCCCGCGGACGAAGATGATCGTCTACCCGGAGTTCCACCCCTGCGCCGTGGCCGGCACCCCCGACGAGCGCCGGACGGCCTACGAGCGCATCGCCGAACCGCTCGACGGGCCGCGCGCCCGCGAACTCGCCGAGATCGCCCGCGCCGAAAACGTTTGGCTGCTACCCGGAACCGTCATCGAACGCGGACCGCGGGGCGAACTGTTCAACACCCTGGCCGCGTTCTCCCCCGCGGGAGAACTGGTCGCCGCCTACCGAAAGATCTTCCCGTGGCGGCCCTTCGAGCCGTTCACCTCCGGAACCGAGTTCGTCACGTTCGACATCCCGGACATCGGCACTGTCGGCCTCGGCATCTGTTATGACATCTGGTTCCCGGAGGTCGGGCGCCACTTGGCCTACAACGGCGCCGATCTCGCGATCTACCCGGCCCAGACCTCCACGTCGGACCGGGAACAGGAGCTCGTCCTGGCGCGCGCCACCAGCATTCAGAACCAGATGTACACGGTCAGCGTCAACGCGGCCGCGCCGTCGGGCACCGGGCGCAGCATCATCGTCGACCCGGAGGGCCTGGTGCGGTCCCAGGCGCCCAGCGAGAGCCCGACATTCCTCACCGACGTACTCGATTTCGGCGCCGTCGCCCGCGTGCGCGACCACGGCACGTGCGGACTCAATCGGATGTGGAGCCAGGTCCGCGGCGACGATGCCGAGATCCCGCTGCCGCTCTACGACGGCAGCATCACCGCGGCCCGTTGGGGTGCCGGCAAGGAGGGAGAGAACCGTGACTGAAGCTCCCGGTGGCCTGCAGCGTTCGATCACGCTGTGGCCGATGGTGCTGTTCGGCATCGCCTACATCACGCCGTTCATCGTCCTGACCACGTTCGGCGCCTTCTCGGAGGTCAGCAACGGCACGCTGGCCAGCAGCTACCTGTTGACCACGGTCGCGATGATCTTCACCGCGCTCAGCTATGCCAAGCTGGCCCGGGAGTTCCCCGCCGCCGGGTCGGCCTACACCTACGCCCGCCGGTCCCTGGGGCCGCGGCTGGGTTTCATGGTCGGCTGGGCGATCATGCTCGACTACTTCTTCCTGCCAATGGTGGTCTGGCTCATCGGAACCGCGTATCTGACGGCGCAGTTCCCCGGGGTGCCGTCGTGGATCTTCCTGCTGGCGTTCATCCTGTTGACGACGGTCCTCAACGTCGTCGGCATCAAGGTGGCGACCCGGCTGAACGTGCTGCTGATCGGGTTCCAGTTCCTCGTCCTGGCCTTCTTCGTCGGCCTGTCGTTGCGCCGCATCCTCGCCGACGACGCCCTGGCCGTCACCACCGCCCCGTTCTGGAACGACGCGACCACCCTGGGCGCGGTCGTGGCCGGCGCCGCCGTCGCCGCCTACAGCTTCATCGGATTCGACGCGGTGAGCACGTTCGCCGAGGAGGCCGTCGACGCACGCCGCACCGTGCCGCGGGCCATCGTGCTGACCGCCGCGATCGCGGGCGCGATCTTCGTCGCGGTCGCGTTCGTGACCCAACTGGTACACCCGGGCGGGGTCTTCGAGAACACCGACTCGGCGGCCCTCGACATCGCCCGCGCCATCGGCGGCGACTTCTTCAGCGCGATCTTCCTGGCCACCGTCATCGTCGCGCAGTTCACCGCCGGCATCCCGATCCAGGCGGCCGGCTCGCGGCTGATGTACGCCATGGGGCGCGACGGCGTGCTGCCCCGGAAGTTCTTCGGCTACATCTCCCCGCGGTTCCGCACCCCGGCGCTGAACCTGGTGCTCACCGGCGTCATCGGGCTGCTGGCCTTGGGGCTGGACGTGACGACGTCGACGTCGTTCATCAACTTCGGCGCGTTCACCGCGTTCGCCTTCGTCAACATCTCGGTGATCGTGCTGTTCCTGCGCACGCGCGGAGAAGTCCCGCGCAATGCGCTGAGCTGGACCGTGCAACCGCTGATCGGCCTGCTGGTCATCGTGTGGCTGCTGACCAACCTCGACGTAAACGCGCTGGTGATCGGCGCGGTCTGGCTGGTGGTCGGCTTCGGGTGGCTGCTGTATCTGACCCGGCTGTTCCGCGTGCCGCCACCGGAGATGTCGGTCGCCGAGAGCGACGACGCCGTGCCGTCGGGGCGCTAATCAGGCGAGCCGGGCGGCCGCGGCGGCCACCCGCTCGTCGGTGGCGGTCAACGCGATTCGCACGTGCTGGGCCCCGCGCGGGCCGTAGAACTCCCCGGGTGCCGCCAGGATGCCGCGCTCGGCCAGCCAGGCCACCGTGTCGCGGCACGGTTCGCCACGGGTGGCCCACAGGTACAGGCCCGCCTCGGAGTGCTCGACGGTGAAGCCCGCCGCGCGCACCGCCGGCAGCAGCACCTCGCGGCGCCGCGCGTAGGTCTCGCGCTGGGCCACCTCGTGCGCGTCGTCATTCAGCGCGGCGACCATGGCGGCCTGGATGGGGCCGGGCATCATCATGCCCGCGTGCTTGCGGACGGCCAGCAGTTCGGCGATCAACTCGACTTCGCCGGCGACGAAACCGGCGCGGTAGCCGGCCAGCGAGGACGTCTTGGACAGCGAGTGGATGGCCAGCAGACCGGTGTGGTCGCCGTCGCAGACGTCGGGGTGCAGCACCGAAACCGGCGCGGCGTCCCAGCCCAGACCCAGGTAGCACTCGTCGGAGGCGACGATCGCGCCGCGCTCCCGCGCCCACGTGACGACCTTGCGCAGGTGGTCGACGCCGAGCACCTTGCCGGTCGGGTTACTCGGGGAGTTGATGAACACCAGCGCGGGCCGCTGCGGGCCCAGCTGGGTCAGCGAGTCGGCCGCGCTCACCTGGGTCCCGGCCAGCCGGGCCCCCACGTCGTAGGTGGGGTAGGCCAATTCGGGGATCACCACCAGGTCCTCGGCCCCCAGGCCGAGCAGCGTCGGCAACCAGGCGATGAGTTCCTTGGTGCCGACCGCCGGCAGCACGGCGGCGTCGCCGAGCCCGGTGATGCCGTAGCGGCGGTGCAACGCGGCGACCATCGCCTCCCGCAGCGCGGGCGTCCCCACCGTCGTGGGGTAGCCCGGGGCCGAGGCCGCGGCCGCCAGCGCCTCCTGGATCACCGGCGCGACCGGGTCGACGGGGGTTCCCACCGACAGGTCGACGAGTCCGTCCGGATGCGCGCGGGCCGTGGCGGTGACCTCCGCCAGGGTGTCCCACGGAAAGACCGGCAGCGACGCCGACACCGACCGTCGGCGCGACATCGTCTGGATCAGTCCTCGCTCTGCGGAGGCATGCTCTTGACGGCCTCCGGGTCGTTGTCGGTCTGGCCGACCTTCGAGGCGCCACCCGGCGAGCCGAGTTCCTCGAAGAAGTCGGCGTTGTGCTGGGTGTAGCTGGTCCAGTTGTCCGGGACGTCATCCTCGTAGAAGATGGCCTCGACCGGGCAGACCGGCTCGCAAGCGCCACAGTCCACACATTCGTCGGGGTGGATGTAGAGCATCCGTGCGCCCTCGTAAATGCAGTCGACGGGGCACTCCTCGATGCATGCCTTGTCCTTCACGTCGACGCAAGGTTCGGCGATCACGTAAGTCACAGAAAGCTCCTCAGGGTTCTCTGCGGTGTCTCGTTTGGGTGAGCTGCTGATCTCGTCGTCCAGCGGGCTGCGACCAGTATCCATGGCCAAAACTAGACGGCTGTGCCAGTGTGCCCTAACTTCCGTGTACCGCAAGGTAGGAGCACGTTTACTGATACTAGACGTCGCATATACAAAATACCCAAACCGACAGGTGGATATGAACACCGTTTCTGTGCACCTAGTTGCATAGGACCCGCGGTATCGCCTAGCGTGTTTTTCATGGCTTTGCCGCACGCGATCCTGGTCTCGTTATCGGAGCAGTCCGGGTCCGGTTACGAGCTGGCGAGTCGGTTCGACCGCAGCATCGGCTACTTCTGGAGCGCGACGCACCAGCAGATCTACCGGACCCTGCGCGCCATGGAGGCCGACGGCTGGGTGCACGTCACCCCCGTCGTGCAGCAGGGCCGCCCGGACAAGAAGGTCTACACGGTGGCCGAGGCCGGCCGCGCCGAGTTGGCCCGCTGGATCACCGAACCGCTGAGCGGCAAGGGCACGTCGGTGACCGACGGCCGCTCCCGTGATCTGGCGGTGAAGTTGCGCGGCGTCGGCTTCGGCGGACCGGCGGCGCTCGAATCGCTGCGCGAGCAGGTGGTCGCACTGCGCGCCGAACGCGCCGCGGTGCTCGATGTCTACCGGGGTTTCCAGAAGGGCCAGTTCCCCGACCCGGCCGCGCTCACCGGCTCGGCGCTGCACCAGTACCTGGTGTTGCGCGGCGGCATCCGCGCCGAGCAGGGCTCGGTCGACTGGCTCGACGAGGTACTGGCCGCCCTGGAGGGACAGTCATGAGCGCGCTGTATCCGAATCTGTTGTCGCCGTTGGACCTCGGTTTCACCACGCTGCGCAACCGGGTGGTGATGGGCTCCATGCACACCGGCCTCGAAGACCGCGCCAAGGACATCGGCAAGCTCACCGAGTATTTCGCCGAACGGGCGCGCGGCGGCGTCGGCCTGATCGTCACCGGCGGCTACGCGCCCAACCGCACGGGCTGGCTGCTGCCGTTCGCGGCGCAACTGTTGTCGTCGTCGGAGGCGCGGCGGCACCGACGGATCACCGCCGCGGTGCACGACGAGGGCGCCAAGATCCTGCTGCAGGTGCTGCACGCCGGCCGCTACGCCTATCACCCGCTGTCGGTGAGCGCGTCGTCGATCAAGGCCCCCATCAACCCGTTTCGGCCGCGTGCGCTGTCCGCGCGCGGGGTCCGCCAGACCATCGACGACTTCGTCCGCTGCGCGTTGCTGGCCCGCGAGGCCGGGTACGACGGCGTCGAGATCATGGGCAGCGAGGGCTATCTGCTCAATCAGTTCCTCGCCCCGCGCACCAACCGCCGCCGCGACCAGTGGGGCGGCACCCCGGAGAAGCGGCGGCGGATGCCGGTGGAGATCGTGCGGCGCACCCGCGCCGCCGTCGGCCCGGATTTCATCATCGACTACCGGATGTCGCTGGCCGACTACGTCGAGAACGGTCAGAGCTGGGACGAGATCGTGGCCCTGGCAACCGAAATCGAGGCCGCCGGTGCGACGTTGATCAACTCCGGCTTCGGCTGGCACGAGGCCCGGGTGCCCACCATCGTCACCTCGGTGCCCAACTCCGCCTTCGTCGACATCAGCAGCGCGCTCGCCGCACACGTCGACATCCCGGTGGTGGCGTCCAACCGGATCAACATGCCCGAGGCCGCCGAGCAGATCCTCGCCGACACCAACGTGGCGCTGGTCTCCATGGCCCGGCCGCTGCTGAGCGACCCGGACTGGGTGGCCAAGGCCGCCGCCGATGCCGCCGACGAGATCAACACCTGCATCGCCTGCAACCAGGCCTGCCTGGACCACGCATTTGCACACAAGACGGTGTCGTGCCTGGTCAATCCGCGCGCGGGCCACGAGACCACGCTCGTCCTCGGCACCACCCGTCGGGCGAAGTCGGTGGCCGTCGTCGGCGCCGGGCCGGCGGGGCTGTCGACGGCGGTGACGGCCGCCCAGCGCGGCCACCGGGTGACGCTGTTCGACGCCAACGAGTTCATCGGCGGACAGTTCGACCTGGCCCGGCGCATCCCCGGCAAGGAGGAATTCGCCGAGACCGTGCGGTATTACACGACCATGCTGGACAAGCACGGCGTGCAGGTCCGGCTCGGACGGCGGGTCGGCGCCGGCGAGCTGACCGGGTACGACGAGGTCGTGCTGGCCACCGGCGTCGCACCGCGACTGCCCGACATCCCGGGTATCGACCACCCGATGGTGCTGAGCTACCCCGAGGCCATCTACGGGCTGCGGCCGGTGGGGCGGCGGGTCGCGGTGATCGGCGCCGGCGGGATCGGCTTCGACGTCAGCGAGCTACTGACCACCGACGACTCCCCCACGCTGAATCTCAAGGAATGGCAGGCCGAATGGGGCGCGCTGTCGCCCCAGGATGCGCCGCAGACCCGCGGGGCGTTGGCCACGCCCATTCCCGCGCCGGCCGCCCGCGAGGTCTACCTGCTGCAACGCAGCAAGGGCCCGCAGGGCCGCGGCCTGGGCAAGACCACCGGTTGGGTGCACCGGGCCTCGCTGAAAGCCAAAGGGGTGCAGCAGCTTTCCGAGGTGAACTACGAGCGGATCGACGACGACGGCCTGCACATCAGCTTCGGCTCCGACCATCGCCGGCCGCAAACCCTGGCGGTCGACAACGTGGTGATCTGCGCCGGACAGGAGCCGGTGCGGGATCTGGAAGAGCAGTTGCGGCGCGACGGCATCGCGCCGCACATCATCGGCGGGGCGGCGCGGGCGGCCGAACTCGATGCCAAGCGCGCCATCCGCCAAGGCACCGAGCTCGCCGCCCGCCTCTAACCTCTCTAACCTCCGAGCCCCCTCCTACCGCGAGCCCCCTTTTTTCCGCGAACGTGCGCGCCCCCGGCCGACACGCCGCCAGATTTGCGTGGTTTGCGCCCGCTCGCGGGCCGCGATCAGGACTGCCGCAGCGCCTCGATGTCCAAGTTGATGGTGACCTTGTCACCGACGACGGCGCCACCGGTCTCGAGCGGCATATCGATGTCGATGCCGAAGTCCTTGCGGTTCAACACCACCGAGGCCTCGAAACCGGCGACCTCGCCCTGGCCCATGCCGGGGCTGACGCCGTTGAACTCCAGCGCAAGGCTGACCGGCTTGGTGACGCCGTGCAGCGTGAAGTCGCCGTGGAGCACGTAGTCCTCGCCCTTGGCCTCGACCGCGGTGGAGCGGAAGGTCGCCGTCGGGTGGTTCTCCGCGTCGAAGAAGTCGGCGGACTTAACGTGCGCGTCGCGCTGCTCGTTGCCGGTGTTGATCGAGGCGACATCGATGTCTGCGGAGACCGACGGGGTGCCGTCCTCGGCAATGGTGATCGCACCGCTGAAGGTGTCGAACTTGCCGCGAACCTTGCTCACCATCAGGTGTCGAACCGAGAAGTTGATGGCCGAGTGGACCGGGTCGATGGCCCAGGTACCGGTGGCGAGCGGGGTGGTCGTCAATCCTGCAGTCATGAATGCCTCCTTGGAGTCTGTGGGGCGTGGACTTTCCAGCACCCTCACCAGGCATAACCGGACCATGGTCCGGTTAATTCCCGACGGCGGGATTTCGCCGCGAAGGTGCGCAAACTACGAGATTCTCGCGGCGTGTCGGCCGGGGACGCGCACAGTCGCGCTCAGATGGGAAGGCCAGGTCAGCGGCCGAGGAACGCGTCGAGTTCCGGGGCGTCGTGTCCGACCAGCCGACGATGGAACGCCCAGGCGGACCGCCGTCCGTGCAGCTTGGCCTGCTCGGCCACCGGCCCGGCGAACATCTCGTCGATGGTCGCCAGCCACAGCGTCAGCCACCGCACGAAATGCTCGGTGCCCAGCGGGTGCTTCAGGTGCACCTCGCGATGCACCTCCAACGCGCTGCGGCGATACAGCCCCGCACGGAACAGCATGGTCTCCCAGAAGTCGCACATCACGGGCAGGTGCTGCTCGAGCCCCATGGCGCGCACCTCGGTGAACGGTTCGGCCAACAGATCGTCGACCAGGGCCTGACCGTAGAACCGGGACAGCAGGTCGTAGATGTCGTCGCGGTCGGTGATATCCGAGCGCAGCATGGTCGTCATCATGGCCCGTCCCCTCAGCCGGCCAACACGGCGATGCCCGCCACCAGCAGTCCGATGACCTTCACCAGTTCCAGACCCAGGTACACGAAGTGCACGCGGGAGCGCTTGCCGGATTCCGGTCCGCCGGCGAGCACCGCATTGGAGCGCTGGGTGAGCCGCGGGCGCACCGCCACCAACTGGGCGAGCAGCGCCACCACGGCCACGCCCGCCGCGACCACCACCACAACCGACGGCGCCCCGAGGACCAGCGCGGCCACCACGACCAGGGCCAACACCACCTCGCAGCCGTTGAGGGCCTTGAAGACCAGCCGGCCGATGCCGAGCCCGATGGGCAGCGTGACCCCGGGCGCGCGGAACTTCAGCGGCGCTTCCAGGAACGAGATGGCGGCGACCATCCCGAGCCAGAAGAAGATCGCCGCGGCCGCAACCGCCGCCGGCGCGCTCACGACGACACCCCGGTCAGGTGCGCCACGCACAGATCAGGTTCGACGAACGGCGTGAGCTTGTCGACAGTCACGGGTGCCTCCCACTCCTCCATTGCGCCTTGCATCAAACCGAGGTGCACCGGGCACACCACCTCGGGGTGTACCTGGGCGAGCTCCAGAAACGGGCAGTGCCGCAGTCCGATTCGGGCGCCCTGCGCCTCGGGGGCGAAGCCGAGCTCGTCGAGCAGTTCCACGAGTTGTCCGACCGGCTCGTCCTGCGCCGCGGCCTGGCGCGGACGGCCGAGTTGTGCGCCCATCGCCTTCCCCGACGCGCTGGCATGTGTCACGGGATCGCCGCTGCGCGCCACCGAATCCACCAGCGTCTCCGCCAGCAGCCGGTAGGCCCGCGGACCGGCCGGGTCCATGGCCCTGGTCGCCACGAACAGTTGCGGCGGTCGACCTGGTTTGGCCGGCTGCACCACCGCGCGCTCCACCTGGCCGGCCTCCAACAGGGCGTCGAGATGGAAGCGAACGGTGTTGGCGTGCACCTCGAGTCGCTCGGCGATGGCCGCGATGCTCAGCGCCTCGTCCGCCTCCCGCAGCACCGCCAGGACATCGCGGCGGCGACCACCGGCGGTACTCATTGCTGCGGCGGCAGGCCGGCCACCAGCGGTGCATCCACCTCGAGGGCACCCAGTTTCGCCGCCCCGCCGGGTGATCCCAGCGGCTCGTCCCGTCCCGGCAAGGTCTCGGCGAAGAACGCCGCGTTGTCGTCCAGGTACGGCGTCAATTCATCCGGCAGGTCATCTTCGTAGTAGATCGCCTCGACGGGGCACACCGGTTCGCAGGCACCGCAGTCCACGCACTCGTCGGGGTGGATGTAGAGGGCCCGGCCGCCTTCGTAGATGCAGTCCACGGGGCACTCCTCGACGCACGCCCGATCCTTCACGTCGACACAGGGCTTGCCGATCACGTAGGTCATGAGAGATAGTTTACACAAGAGTTGGTTGTAGAAACTAGGGGGAACCAGTGCCCACCACGCCCGAACTCGATGTCCGCGAACTCCCCAAGCCGCGGAAGCACCCGACGATCTTCGCGACGTACTCGGATCTTCCCGTCGGGGGCGCGTTCGTGCTGGTGAACAACCACGACCCCAAACATCTGCGCGACGAGTTCGACGTCGACTACCCCGGCAGTCACGAGTGGACCTACCTGCAACGCGGGCCGAAAGAATGGCGCATCCGGATCGGCAAGCGCACCGCCGCCGCGCTTCCGCAGGTCCTGTTGAACACCGCCGAGGCTCCCGAGGACCGCGACGCCGACCTCACCGGCGCAGTGTGGAACATCCCGGTGGCCGAACGAGATCTGGATTCCAACGTCATCGCGCTACCGCCCGGCGGCGGCATCGACAGCCACACCGGCCCCGACCTCGACGTCCTGATCCACGTGCTGGACGGAAGCGGCCGGCTGACAACGGAATTGGACTCCGAACTCGACCTCAAACCCGGCGACCTGCTCTGGCTGCCCCGACGCTCCCGACGCAAGTTCAGCGCGGGGCCACAGGGTTTGCGCTACCTGACCGTGCATCGCCGCCGCAAGGCGCTGGACCTGCAACCTCCCGATCCGCGGCCCCGGCCATGACCGCCGCCCCGGAGATCCCCGCACCGCCCGACGAGACGCTCACCGCTCGACGACCGTATCCGGCGCGCGTGGGTCCCAAGGGCACGTTGATCTACAAGATCCTCACCACCACCGATCACAAGATGATCGGAATCATGTACATGGTCGCGTGTTTCACGTTCTTCTTCGCGGGCGGCCTGATGGCACTGCTGATCCGCACCGAGCTCGCGGCCCCGGGGCTGCAGTTCCTGTCCAACGAGCAGTACAACCAGCTTTTCACCATGCACGGCACGGTGATGCTGTTGTTCTACGCCACGCCGATCGTCTTCGGATTCGCGAACCTGGTGCTACCGCTGCAGATCGGCGCACCCGATGTCGCGTTCCCCCGCCTGAACGCATTGGCGTTCTGGCTGTTCGTCTTCGGCGCGCTGATCGCGCTCTCGGGTTTCATCACCCCCAACGGGGCCGCCGACTTCGGCTGGACCGCCTACGCCCCGCTCAGCGACGCGATCCACTCGCCGGGCGCCGGCGGTGACCTGTGGATCCTGGGCCTGGCCGTCAGCGGGCTGGGCACCATTTTCGGCGCGGTGAACATGATCACCACCGTGGTCTGCATGCGCGCCCCCGGCATGACCATGTTCCGGATGCCGATCTTCACCTGGAACATCCTGATCACGAGCATCCTTGCGCTGCTGGTCTTTCCACTGCTGACGGCCGCACTGCTGGGCCTGGCCGCCGACCGCCACCTCGGCGCCCACATTTACGACCCCGCCAACGGCGGCGTGCTGTTGTACCAGCATCTGTTCTGGTTCTTCGGCCATCCCGAGGTCTACATCGTGGCGTTACCGTTCTTCGGCATCGTCACCGAGATCTTCCCGGTGTTCTCGCGCAAGCCGGTCTTCGGATACACCACGCTGGTCTACGCGACCGTCGCCATCGCGGCACTGTCGATGGCCGTATGGGCCCATCACATGTTCGCCACGGGCGCGGTCCTGCTCCCATTCTTCTCGCTGATGTCATATCTGATCGCGGTGCCCACCGGGATCAAGTTCTTCAACTGGTTGGGCACGATGTGGCGGGGGCAGCTGACCTTCGAGACGCCCATGCTGTTCGCGGTGGGCTTCATGGTCACCTTTCTGCTCGGCGGCCTCTCCGGGGTGATGCTGGCCAGCCCGCCGCTGGACTTCCACATCACCGACAGCTACTTCCTGGTCGCCCACTTCCACTACGTCCTGTTCGGCACCATCGTGTTCGCCTCGTTCGCCGGCATCTACTTCTGGTTCCCGAAGATGACCGGGCGGCTGCTCGACGAACGGCTCGGCAAGCTGCACTTCTGGTTGACGCTGATCGGCTTCCACACCACCTTCCTGGTGCAGCACTGGTTGGGCAACGAGGGGATGCCCCGGCGCTACGCCGACTACCTGCCCACCGACGGCTTCACCACACTCAACGTGCTCTCGACGATGGGAGCACTGATCCTCGGCGTCTCGATGCTGCCGTTCGTGTGGAATGTGTTCAGGAGCTGGCGATACGGCGAGGTGGTCACCGTCGACGACCCGTGGGGCCACGGGAACTCGCTGGAATGGGCCACCACCTGCCCGCCGCCGCGGCACAACTTCACCGAGTTGCCCCGGATCCGTTCGGAGCGTCCGGCTTTCGAACTGCACTACCCGCACATGGTCGAGCGACTGCGCGCCGAGGCGCATGCGGGGCGGTCGCGTAACACGAAGGGGGAGTCATGACCCAGCAGCAACTCAGCATCGAATCGCTGGGCGACCACGACTACCTCGTCTGGGTGGAGCTGGACGAGGATCTCGACGCGGCCGCCGTCACCCTCCGCGTGCGGGCCGATCCCGCTGTGGTGACCCAGATTTCGGGAGCCGAGGCCGACGAGCGACGAGTGGTCGCCGCGACCATCGACTACCTGACCGCACGCCAGCGCGCCGATGATCTTCCCGGCGACGTGGATCTGCAGGACGTCGCCGCGTTCTACGACGGCTACGTCGATGAGCTGCAGGAGCAACTGCGGCGGTGAGCCCTCAGGCCGCGGTGGTGGCGTAGGTGGTGGTGCGCTGACGAGCCGGGCGGCCGATGCCGGCGGCGATGTCGACGAGTTCGGCCACCGTCTTGGCCGATCCGTTCTCCGAGCCGGCCATCCGGGAGATGGTCTCCTCCATCAGGGTGCCGCCCAGGTCGTTGGCGCCGCCGCGCAGCATCACCCGAGTGCGCTCCACGCCGAGCTTGACCCAGCTGGTCTGGATGTTGGAGATCCGGCCGTGCAACATGATTCGGGCCAGCGCGTGCACCGCGCGGTTGTCCCGGTGCGTGGGCCCGGGCCGCGACGCCCCGGCCAGGTACAGCGGCGAGGACTGGTGCACGAATGGCAGCGGCACGAACTCGGTGAACCCACCGGTGCGATCCTGGATCTCGCGGAGCACGTTGAGGTGCCCCACCCAGTGCCGCGGGGTGTCGACGTGGCCGTACATCATCGTCGAACTCGACCGCAGCCCCACCTCGTGCGCGGTGCTGACGACCTCGATCCACATCGACGCCGGGAGCTTGCCCTTGGTGAGCACCCAGCGCACCTCGTCGTCGAGGATCTCCGCGGCGGTCCCCGGGATCGAGTCCAGCCCGGCCTCGCGCAGCGCAGTCAGCCACTCCCGGGTGTTCAGGCCACTCTTGGTGACCCCGTTGGCGATCTCCATCGGCGAGAACGCATGCACGTGGATCGACGGCACCCGGGCCTTGACGCCGCGCACCAGATCCGCGTAGCCGGTCACCGGCAACTCGGGATCGATGCCGCCCTGCATGCACACCTCGGTGGCCCCGGCCACATGCGCCTCCCACGCCCGGTCGGCCACCTCGTCGACCGACAGCGAGTACGCGTCGGCGTCGCCCTTGCGTTGCGCGAAGGCGCAGAATCGGCACCCCGTGTAGCAGATGTTGGTGAAGTTGATGTTGCGGTTCACCACGTAGGTGACGTCGTCACCCACGGTCTCGCGGCGCAGCGAATCAGCCAGCGCGGCAATGGCATCCAAGGCCGGACCATCGGCGGTCGCCAACGCGAGGTACTCGTCGTCGCTGCAGCCGGCCGGGTCGCGTTCGGCCGAACGCAGCGCCGCCAACACATCGGTATCGATGCGCTCAGGCGCGCGGGCGGCCAGTTCATGGACATGCGCACGGATGGATTCCCAGTCGCCGAAGGCGCTGTCGAGATCGCTGCGGGTCTCGGTGAGCCGACCATCGGTGTCGATGGCGGTGTGCAGGTCGGTGCGGCCCAGCGATTCGGTGGCCTCATCGGGTTCCTGCCACGGCAGCCCCACCGGGTTCACCTCGCGCGCCCAGCCCGTGTCCGGGTCGGCCAGCGCGTCGACGTGCGCGCGCACCCGTGGATCGATCCAGGCCGCGCCCGCCTGCACGTACTTCGGTTGCGCGGTCAGGCGCTGCACCAGGTCGTAACCCGCCTCGGCGGTGACCGCGGCCAGATCATCCAGGGCGGGCCAGGGCCGTTCGGGGTTGACGTGATCCGGGGTCACCGGCGACACGCCACCCCAGTCGTCGACCCCGGCGCCCACCAGCGCCAGACACTCCTGGGCCGAGACCAGGTTCGGCGGGGCCTGCACACGCATGCCCGGACCGAGCACCAGGCGCGTCACGGCGATGGTGGCCAGGAAATCCTCGAATCCCGCATCGGGCCTGGCGGCCATCGCGGTGTGATCCTTGGCCCGGAAGTTCTGCACGATCACTTCCTGCACGTGCCCGAATTCCTTGTGCGACTTTCGGATCGCATGAATGGTTTCGGCCCGCTCGGTCAGCGTCTCGCCGATCCCGACCAGCAGGCCGGTGGTGAACGGGATCGACAACCGCCCGGCGTCGGTCAGCGTGCGCAGCCGCACCGCCGGATCCTTGTCCGGGCTGCCGTAGTGCGCCTCGCCCTTGGTCTCGAACAGCCGCCGCGACGTCGTCTCGAGCATCATGCCCATCGACGGCGCGACCGGCTTGAGCCGGGACAGCTCCGACCAACTCATCACGCCCGGGTTCAGGTGCGGCAGCAAGCCGGTCTCCTCGAGCACCCGAATCGCCATGGCGCGCACGTAATCCAGCGTCGAGTCGTAACCCCGCTCGTCGAGCCACTGCCGCGCCTCGGGCCACCGCGCCTCTGGGCGGTCACCGAGGGTGAACAACGCCTCCTTGCAGCCCAACTCCGCACCCCGGGCGGCCACCTCGAGGATCTCGTCGGGCTCCATGTACATGCCCAGACCGGCCGCGCGCAGCTTGCCCGGCACCGTCACGAAAGTGCAGTAGTGACAGGTATCGCGGCACAGGTGGGTAATGGGGATGAAGACCTTGGGCGAATAGCTGATCGGCAACCGGCCGTTGGCGCCGCGGCGCCCCGCCGACTCCAGACCGGCATCGCGCACCCGGGCCGCGCTGGCGCACAGGTCGGCGAGGTCGTCACCGCGCGCCGTCAAGGCGACGACGGCCTCCTCGACGTTGAGCGTCACACCATCACGGGCGCGCCGCAGCACTCGGCGCAGCGCGGCGGGACTGGGGGCCACTGATTCGACGGGCATGACCGGATTGGGCAGGTCGGCGTGCTGCGGGTTCAGAGCCACTCCCCTGTAACCCGTCGCTGCTCGAGATTCATTCCGCGTCCCACAATCTGAAACATCGGCGCCTGTCCTGACGCACCCACACTAGCCCCGCCCACGAAAGCGCGGAACGCGCCCTTCGTTGTACGAGAGCTGGCTGTGCATTGGCTGAATTTCCCGTAAGTTGTACCTTGCCTGCCACTTGGTTAGGGGTGCTGACATGGAGATTCCGTTGCGAGCCGTGCTCGCGGCCGGCGTGACCGCCGCGACCGCGACGGCGATCGTGGCCGCACCCTCCGTGATGCTGACCCCGCCCAAACTCGAACCGGTCGTCGTCAACGCCGAGATCGACCAGCTCAACGCGGCATCGGACCTGATCAACTCGGTTTACGGCGTCACCAAGGAATGGGCCAACTACGCCTCACTGGAGCTCGCGCCGTGGGCGCTGGGCTGGGTACCCTTCGGCTACCTGGTCTCCGAGCAGATCTACATCTGGTATCCCGGCGGGACCTGGCGACCGGGGTTCGTCATCCCGGTGACCGACGCCTTCGTCGAGGACTTCCTCGATCCGGTGGTCAATGACCCGCTGAACCTCGGGACGTGGACCTCCGGCGTCGGGGCCATCGCCAATGCCGCGGTCGACGGCGTGGTGGGCGGCATCGGCAACGAGATCCGCTATGCCCTGAGCCTGGATTGGCTGCCGATCCCACTACCGCCGCTGCCGTTCCTGGCCACGACGCAGCAGGAGGACCTGTCCGCGTCGCTGCTGCAGGGCCTCGAGAAGCTGGTGCAGAACGCCCAGGGCACCGTCGAGGACCTGGCCCTGGGGCTGCGAGAGCACGCCGATCGGATCGCGGCCATGCTGCAGGAGCATTCGGATCGCATCGTGTCGGCCGGCCTGCAGTTCACCGCCAATCTCGGCAGCGCGGTTCCGCGGCTGCCCCGACGGACCGTCGAGTTCACCGCGCCGGCCCCGCTGGATTCCAAGCCCGCCGCGGCACCGGCGCTCGTCGACGTCACGCCGCCGAAGAAGGACCGCGAAGAACCGGCGGCGGACAAGCAGCCCGCCGTCGGAGCCGAGACCCCCGATCCCACCACCGCCCCGGCGGCCGTCCCGCAACCCGAGCCGACGACGCCGACCGAGATCGAGGACCCGACGCTGGAGCCGGAGATCCTCGAAGAGGCCGCGCTGATCAGCCCGAAGAAGGCGCTGGCCGAGGCGCGCGAGGCGCGGCGGGACGCGGCCAAGAAGATCGCCGCCGACGTCCGCGAGAAGACCAAGTCGCTGCGTGACGGCCTGCGCAAGGCCGCGACGTCGCTCATCGACAAGCGCGGGGAGAAGCCGACCAAGAAGGCCGGGGACTCCGGCGGCGAGAAGGGCGGCGACACCGGCGGGGACTCCGGCGGCGACACCGGTTCCGAATAGGTTCGCGCCGGTTCAGACCGTACGGCCGGCGTCGTTGTGCCGCAACAGGAACCACGTGGCGGGGCCCGCGCCGACGACGATCAGCAGGATCGGATAGAACGCGCGGAACCCCGAGCCGCCGAAGATCACGTCGCCGCCGGGCCCGCCGAAGGTCAGCACCGCGACGGTGAACAGCCAGGTCCACAACGGCAGTGCGGCCAGGCGCGTCTCGGTGACCCACTGGGCGGCGGCCCACACCAGCGCCAGGTTGACGACGCCGGCGACGAGCGCGCTGAGGGGAAACGGGACGGCCCCGATGTATGAGGGCAGCAGCAAGGCGGCGGCGAAGGCGCAGATGATTCCGTCGACGGCCAGTAGGCCCAGGACGACGGGGCGGGCGGCGGAGTCCAATCCGCGACTGTCGATCAGGTCGGGACGCTGTCGATCAGCCCGGCCAGCGAACCCACCACCCACTGGAAGTTGTCCATCCGGTCCTGCCAGTGCTGCAGATTCGGGTCCAGATCTGGATCCATGTCGGTTCCCTTCCGATGTGCTGCTGTCGGCAGCCTACCCGACCGGGTAGTGCGTTACTCGACTCCGCGCGCACTGGTACGCCAGTGCCGTCGACCCCATTTTGCGGCGGCGCGAGCGGTCGTAGCGTCGACGCAGAACGGGGCGCAAGGGCTCGCCGGCGGGACCGAGAGGGGGCGGTCCCGCCGTCGTCTTCTTGCGCTCAGTACTCGTGGACCAGACCGGCGAGCAGGTCGGTCTCCCAGCCGCGTTCATCGCGTGGGCCGGGCTTCCCGGCGGCCAGGATGTAGTGCTCGTGCCCGAGGACGGGCAGTGCCAGGTTGTTCGACAGCGCGGCGGCGCGTCCCGTCGGCCCCACCGCGACCTGGGTGGCGTGGGCGGCCAGCGCGTCGATCTTCGCGGCCAAGCCCTCGGTGGCGTCGACCATGGCGGTGATCTGGTCATCGGGGAAACCGAAGTCCAGGTCGGCCGGCGGTCGCTGCCAGTGCTCGAGCAGGTCGTCGTCGGTCAGCGCCGCGATGGCCGACTGCATCGCGGTCGTGGACACCACCGTCCAATAGAACTTGCCCACCTGCCAGGGCCGGCCCGGGTACTCGGCGGGGTCCGCGGCGGCGGCGATGGCCGCGGTGGTGATCTGGTGGGTGCGGATGTGATCGGGGTGTCCGTATCCGCCGTTGGGGTCGTAGGTGACGACGACGTGGGGGCGCAGCTCACGGATGATCTCGACCAGCGCGCCCACCGCCTCGCGCTCGTCGGCGTCGACGAACCGCTGCAGCCCGGGCCGCGCGTCGGTGCCGGCCATGCCGGAGTCACGCCAATGTCCCGCGCCGCCCAGGAAGATCGGGTCGCCGATCCCCAGCAGGTGCAGGGCCGAGCACAGCTCGGCGATGCGGTAGCCGCCGAGTTGGTCGGCGTGGTCCACACTCAGCTGCGCCCACCGCTCCCCGATGACCTCGCCCTCTTCGCCGAGCGTGCAGGTGACGACGTGCACGTCGACGCCCTGCGCGGCGTAGTGGGCGATGGTCGCGCCCGTGGTGATGGTCTCGTCATCGGGGTGCGCGTGAACGAACAGCATGCACGGCTGCTCAGTCTGCATCGGCCTAGCGTAAACGGGGGGCTCGGATAGTGATACAACCGTCGATCAGTTCCAAGCAGATCCGCAGCCGGAAGTGGCGCGGGACGCACCACCGTGGACGTCGGCCGCCGGTTCCACGACCGCGATCGACACACCCTCGAATTATCAAGCCAGAACATTAATTTCGACCAACGCCGATCACGCCGCCGACACCGCCAACGTGTCGAGAGCAAATCTTCCGCACCGTGGCGCAGTCAGCTAAGACCGCTTCGGACCACAGGCTGCATGTTTGCCAGACGAGGCCAACCTCGCCAAAACCGAAGTACTTGCTCGCGCAAACATAACCCGTGAGCAACCTGAGAACAGGCTGAGATTGTCGGAAGAAGCAGGTAACTTCGGCGGCACCGGGCCGGGGGGCCGATACGAGGAAGCCATGGGGGTTCTACCAATGAAGCGAGTTCAATGCGGCCTGACCGCGGGTATCGCGATCGCCGGTGCCAGCGCAATCGCGTTCGCGCCGATCGCACCGCCGACGACGGCAGCGAAGACCGCCACCATCCCGGTGGCCCTTACCGCCGCCTACCACCAAGAGCCGCCTGAGTTACTCGCTCTCTCCGCGCAGCGTGTCATCGGAGGCCTGGCCCTGGCCCCGTTGAGCCCGCTGATCGCGGCCGTGGCTGTCGCCGGAAGCGACGAAGAGTTGCTGTACGCCGCGCTGCGGCAGAGCATCGATGCGCCGCTGTGGGCGGTCGATCCGGCGCTCGAGGCGATCGCGCAGATTCTCCCCGACGAACTCGGCGGCGGCACCGGCGGGGAGTCGACGAACGGTGACGACGACGGCGCGCTCCTCCAGCTCCGCAACGAGGTGCTGTGGGCCGCCACCAACGGCATCCGCTCCGCGATCGCGGATGCGCTCGATGTTGATGCCGACCAGGACAAGAACCCGGCCGCCGTACTGGCCGAGGGCTTCGTCACCTCCGCGACCAATCTCGCCTCGGGCGCCGTCCTGGCTCCGCTGGGTCTCATCCCGTTGGCACAGGCCATCGCCGCCGGCGACGAGGAGAACCTCTACCGCGCCGTCCGCCAATACATCGACGCGCCGCTGTGGATTGCCGACCCGGCCATCGAGGCCGTGGCACAGGTGCTGCCCGATTCCCTGGGCGGCGGCAGCGACGGGATCCCCAGTGAGACGGCCGGCGACGGCGCGTTCATGCAGGTCCGCAACGACGTGTTGTGGCGCGCGACGGAACGCACCCGGACGCTGGTCGCCAACGCCCTCGATGTGGACCCCAACCTCGACGCCTCCGACAACGAGCCGGCTGCGCGCCTTGCTGCCACCGAGGAGCGCGCCGAAGCCTCGTCGAGGGAACTGCGCCAGCGGCTTTCGGCTGTCGACAAGGAGGCTTCGGCCGCCGACACCGACGGTCAGAGCGCCGATAAGCCGAACCGGCAGCGCC
This sequence comes from Mycolicibacterium chitae, assembly GCF_900637205.1. Classification (NCBI taxonomy): domain Bacteria; kingdom Bacillati; phylum Actinomycetota; class Actinomycetes; order Mycobacteriales; family Mycobacteriaceae; genus Mycobacterium; species Mycolicibacterium chitae. The sequence goes on along the minus strand of NZ_LR134355.1, from coordinate 1,148,716 downwards.
CGATCCGCGCGGCGGTCAAGTCCCTGAACAAGCAGGTGAAGGCCGCTTCGGAGCGCATCGACCGGACCGTGGACAAGCTCACCAAGCCGAAGCGGAAGGCAGCCAACGACCAGGCGGACGACTCCGCCGACAAAGACAAGGACAAGAACAAGAACAAGAACAAGAACAAGAACAAGAACAAGCCAAAGGCTGACCAGACCAGCGAGTAAGGCAGCCAAGGCCGAAGCGCGGCAGTCAGAGGGGGAGGCTGGCTCGCCGGCCGGCAGTAGTGGGGCATGTCGAAAGATGTGCCCCACTACTGTTTTCGGGGCACCGACGGCTATCGCCTCTTCGTCCAGGTCCCGGCGTCCCCGACGATGCCCACCGGCACCGCGCCCGACAGGCTGACGTTCTGCACCGACGGCCCCGCCGCGACGATCGTCGTGTCCTGCAGGATCGGCAGCACGGTCCACATGTTCCACAGCCTGGGCTCGACCGCCTCGATGACCTCGTCGATGTCCATCGAGCCGTCCAGTCCCGCGTCGATGGTGGCCTGAATCCCACGATCGCACACCTGGGTCAGGTTGGACGGGGCCTGCACCAACCGGCCGTCGTCCGCCGACGGGGGCGGCGGGGGCGTCGTCGTGGGCGTGGTGGGCGCGGGTGCGGGTGCGGTCGGCGACGGTGCCGACGAGGGAGATGGCGAGGGCGATGCGGAAGGCGACGGGCTCGGCGGCGCACCCGAGGTCGACACCGTGGTGGCCTCCAGCGCCCGGCAGCCGTACCGCGACTCCAGCCGCGTCGCCAGATCGCCACCGGCGTGCCGCCAGCCCACGATCGCGTCAAACCTGTTGTTGGCCAAGGCCTCTCCGTAGAGCACCACCGGGTCCAGTGGCAGGATCGAAGCCGCGATGCCGGCGTTGCGCAGCTGATCGGCGGCGGTATTGGCCACCGCGACCGAGGTCGGGTCGTTGGAGGCCACGCCCAGCACGAACGTCAACTGCTCGCCGTCCTTGCTGATCCGCCCCCGCGTCTGGCCCTGCGGCGGGGCCGGGGCCTCCGGGGCGGGCCCCTCCTGCTCGACGACGTACCCGGCGCCCTCCAGCAGCGCCAGGGCCGCCTCGCGACTCAGCGCCGCGGGGGCCGTGGGGACATAACCCGGATCCGACGGCGAGCGCACCTGCGCCTGGGCCAGCGTGACGGTGTTGTCGCTGCCGGCGCCGACGGCGGCCAGCAGGTCGACATCGAGCAGACCCAGAATGCCTCTGCGCACTTGGGGATCCGTCAGGTGCGGCTGCTGTCCGCGCAGCGTCAGCTGCATGACCCGCGGGGTCACGATCCGCGAGGTCCGTACGTCGGGGATCGCCGAGAGCTGGGCGAACGTGGCCGCTCCCCCGTGCACCTGCGCCACCTGGGTGTCGCCGTTGCGGATCGAATCGGCCAACGCGGCCGGCGCCCCGGCGCGGCGGAACAGGATCTGGTCCGGCACCGCCGGCGGACCCCAGAACCTGTCGTTGCGGGCCAGCAGGATCTCGTCGCGCTGCGGATCGATGGTCTCGACGCGGAACTGCCCGCCCGTCACGGGCATCACCCGGTCCAGGCCGGCCGGAAAACCGCCGGGGATGTCCTTGACGATGTGCGCGGGCACGATATTGGAGAACAACTCGCGCCAGGCGTGATACGGCTGGGAGAAGGTGACCACCGCGGTCTTGCCGCCGTCGATCGACTGGACCCCGGTGATCAGGTCGTAGCCGGCGGGGTCGACCACGCCGGGCTGGCTGACCATCTGCCGCCACAGGTACCAGAAGTCGTCGGCGGCGATCGGTGCGTTGTCCGTCCAGGACGCCTCGGGCCGGATCTTGTAGGTCACCGTGAAGGGCTCCTCGTCGGTGACCTCGGCCGACAACAGCAACGTGTTGTCGATTTCCCAGCGCGAACCCGTCGGGCTCTTGGTGTCCGGCACCGGGCGGAACGCGCTGGGCAGCACCAGGGCGCTGATCGCGGCGTTGACCGGGGACTGGTCGGAGAGCAGGTGCGGATTGAACCCCGGGCCGATGTTGTCGATCCCCATGATGATCTGCATCGCCTTGGGCGGCGGGGGCGGCGTGGTCTCGGAGGTTTCGGTGCTCTGCGGCGCCGGCGGCGGGCTCACGGTGCATCCGCCGGCCAGCAGAACCGACAGCACGGCCACAGACCTCAGAATGCGGCTGCGGGCGGTTGGCACCTGATCAGGGTAATGGCACTCGCCCGTTGCCCCGAATGAGCAGCTACGCCGCGGCGCGCCCCAACAGGTCGCCGATTCGTCGGACCGTCCGAGCCGGTTTGTCCCGGACGTCCTCGCGCACGATCGACAGGACCCGGTAGCCCGTCTCCTCGAGGGCAGCACGCTTGCGGTGGTCGCGCTGCACCTGCTCCGGGGTTTTGTGCCAGTCGTAGCCGTCGTACTCGACGATCACATCCGGATCAAGCCAGGCGAAATCCACCCGCCAGACCACGCCCTCGCGATCGACGAACCGCAGTTGCAGCACCGGCTCCGGCAATCCCCCGTCGAGCATCATCAGGCGCGCCTCACTCTCCATCGGAGATTCAGCCTGCGGACGCGCCAACGCCGATCAGCTCTCGCACCTTGACGATCCCGCGACGCGCGGCCTGCGCCTCGGCGGCCCGCCACAGACCGGCAACGTCACAGGTCTGGCTGCGCAGCGCCGCGTCCAGCGTGGCCAGGGCGCGGGGCCGCTCGACTTTCCTGGCCACCTCGACCGCCGTCCAGGCTGGCGGCGTGACCAGGCGACCCCGCACCGTCGTCAGCGGCACGCCTTCGCGGTGGTGCACGACGAGGGCGTCGTCATCCCGGAGTTGGTGACCCTGCGGCTTCAGGACGTGCAGTCGGGACGGCTGCTCGGTGTCGAACCCGTGCACCGCGGCGGCCGTGTGCAGACACACCGCGACCGGTTCGCCGCAGCGCAGGTCCAGGCCGCGCAGCCGCGTCAGCGCGGAAGGTTTCGGGCCGCTGTAGATTCCCGGCCAGATCTTCACCAGGTGGCCGTCTCGGACCAACCGCTCCATCACCCGTCGGCCGATGACCTCGCGAATCTGCCGATAGGTCGCCACACCACGCTGACCGGCGAACAGTTCGAGCAGTTGCGGCGGCACCCGGAAATGGTCCGACGCCAGACCCGATACGGCTATTCACGAGCCGCCGGCCCTGTGGACAGGCCCGCGAGGTTGCATCTGGTGTACACAGAACGACCCGAAAACGTGCACTCGATGCAAGCTCGGCGAAAGGCCGCGGCGCGCGGCCTGCCCCTACCCCTGGTTGGCCTGCTTGGCCCGGGACTTGGCGCGCGCCCGCAGGCTGGCCGTGAGCTCCAGCTTGCGCACCCGCACGATCTCCGGGGTCACCTCGACACACTCGTCGGCCGCGCAGAACTCCATGGCCTGCTCGAGATCGAGCTCCAGCGGCTTGGCCAGCGTCTCGAGCACGTCGGAGGTCGACGACCGCATGTTGGTGAGCTTCTTCTCGCGGGTGATGTTGATGTCGAGGTCCTCGGCGCGCGGGTTGATGCCGACGACCTGACCCTCGTAGGTGTCCTGGCCGGGTTCGACGAAGAACTGCCCGCGGTCGGAGAGCTGGATCATCGCGAACGGGGTCACCGAACCACTGCGATCGGACACCAAGGACCCGCTGTGCCGCGCGCGGATCTCCCCGGCCCACGGCCGGTATCCCTCGAAGACCGCGTTGGCGATGCCGGTCCCGCGGGTCAGCGTCATGAACTCGGTGCGGAAACCGATCAGGCCGCGGCTGGGCACCACGAAGTCCATCCGCACCCAGCCCGCGGCGTGGTTGGTCATCTGCTCCATGCGGCCCTTACGCCCGGCCATCAGCTGCGTGATGGCGCCGACGAACTCCTCGGGGCAGTCGATGGTCAGCTCCTCGAACGGCTCGTGCAGCTTGCCGTCGACCTGCTTGGTCACCACCTGCGGCTTGCCCACGGTCAGCTCGAAGCCCTCCCGGCGCATCTGCTCCACCAGGATGGCCAGCGCCAGCTCGCCGCGGCCCTGCACCTCCCAGGCGTCCGGCCGGCCGATGTCGACCACCCGGATCGAGACGTTGCCCACCAGCTCGGAATCCAAGCGGTTCTTGACCATTCGCGCGGTCAGCTTGTGCCCGGACACCTTGCCGGCCAGCGGGGAGGTGTTGGTGCCGATGGTGACCGAGATGGCGGGCTCGTCGACGGTGATGCGCGGCAGCGCGTGCGAGTTCTCCGGATCGGCCAGCGTGTCGCCGATCATGATCTCCGGCAGTCCCGCCACCGCGACGATGTCCCCGGCGACGGCCTCGTCGGTGGGCGTGCGTTCGACGCCGACGGTCGCCAGCAGCTCGGTGATCTTGGCGTTTGTGATGACGGGGGAACCGTCGACCTCCCGCATCCAGGCGACCTGCTGCCCCTTCTTGAGGCGGCCGTTGGCGATGCGGATCAGCGCCAACCGGCCCAGGAACGCCGAGGCGTCGAGGTTGGTCACCAGCGCCTGCAGCGGGGCTTCGGGGTTACCGGCCGGCGCCGGGATGTGCTCCATCAGCACGTCGAACAACGGGTTCAGGTTGCCGCCGTCGGGCACCTCGCCGTTGGCGGGCTGCGTGGTGGAGGCGATGCCGGCCCGCCCCGACGCGTACAGCGTCGGCAGGTCCAGTGCCTTCTCCGCGGCGGCCTGGGCCTCCTCGTCCAGATCCGAGGCGACATCGAGCAGCAGGTCGTGGCTCTCCTCGACGACCTCGGCGATGCGCGCGTCGGGCCGGTCGGTCTTGTTGACGACGAGGATCACCGGCAGGTGCGCGCCCAAGGCCTTGCGCAGCACGAACCGGGTCTGCGGCAGCGGCCCCTCGGAGGCGTCGACCAGCAGCACCACGCCGTCGACCATGGACAGGCCGCGCTCGACCTCACCGCCGAAGTCCGCGTGGCCGGGAGTATCGATGACGTTGATGACGGTTACGCTGCCATCAGCGTTGTGTCGGTGCACCGCGGTGTTCTTGGCGAGGATCGTGATGCCCTTTTCGCGCTCCAGGTCACCGGAGTCCATCACGCGTTCCTGCGCGTCGCCCCGCTCGGCCAACGCACCCGATTGACGCAGCATGGCGTCCACCAAGGTCGTTTTGCCATGGTCGACGTGAGCGACGATCGCGACGTTTCTAAAGTTGGGACGAGATTCCATTCCGCAGATTGTCGCAGTACAGCAGGTCAATCACGAAACCAGAACGCCCGATCCGAAGGACACCGTGAAGTCGAGCAAGTACGCGGGCCTCAAGCCGAAGAAGAAGTGCTGCCGTAGCAAGCCGCGCTGTAAACGGTGCCCGCTGGTACTGCACAAGGTGCACAAAGCCGAGCTGATGGGCCTGCGGGGCAAGGAATTGGAGAAGGTGTACAAGCGGGCACGAAAAGCCTGACAACTCCCTGAACGCGGCTCCCGCAGCCGCATTCAGGCGTACGGTTGAGATATCCGTCACGTGGCTTCGAACGTGGTTGGAGGTGCCAAAATGACGGTCTCGACAGTACTCACGATATTGGCGATCGTGGTGGTGGGCGCGGTGGCCACCGTGGCCATGTGTTTGGGCCTGCTCAACTGGATGGGCGCCTTCCACATCGTGCATTGCAAGGAATGCCATCACCTCACCGGATCCACGGTGAACGAACCGCAGGCCTCCTGCCCGCATTGCCGCCACCCGGTGTTGCTGCATCCGCTGTATGCCGCCGGGCACCGGAGCGATCCGGTGCGGGTGGTCGAGGATTCCCTGCGCTACTGATCCGGCCGGGCGGCGACGCGCCGCTGGCCAGCAACGCCCACGATCGCCTCAACGCGTCCCTTGACCTGACCGGTATGGTCAGGTGCGGCCTCGCATGCGCCTGCTAAGACCCGGGTTAACCCGGTACACGCAGCGACAACGATGACGAATAGGGAGGACGCGTGACCCAGCGTTCCGGACCGGACAGCTCGAGCCGCAAACCGCAGGGACCCTTCGCGAAAGCTCGGCAAACCATCGATCCGCGGGTCTTCGTCCCGGCTTCGCTGGTGATCTTCGGGCTCATCGGGTTCGCCGTCATCTACTCCAGCACCGCGGCGGACGCGTTCGGCACGCTGAACGCCGCGGTCTCCGACGGCATCGGCTGGTGGTACGTGCTGGCCACCACGGGCTTCGTCGGCTTCGCGGTGTACTGCGGGTTGTCCCGGGTGGGCACCCTCCGCCTCGGCGCGGACCACGAACGCCCTGAGTTCAGCTTCCCGGCCTGGCTGGCGATGCTGTTCAGCGCCGGCATGGGGATCGGGTTGGTGTTCTACGGGGTGGCCGAACCGCTGACCCACTACGTCAGCCCCCCGGAGTCGATGGGTGTCGAAGGTGGCACCGACGCCGCCGCCAACCAGGCGATGGCCCTGACGATGTTCCACTGGGGCCTGCACGCCTGGGCGATCTACGTGGTGGTCGGCCTGGGCATGGCCTACATGACCTACCGGCGCGGCCGCCCGCTGTCGGTGCGCTGGTTGCTCGAACCGCTGCTGGGCCGCGAACGCGTCGAGGGCTGGATCGGGCATGCCGTGGACTCCGTCGCGATCGTCGGCACCCTGTTCGGCGTGGCGACCTCGTTGGGGTTCGGCATCACCCAGATCGCGGCCGGCCTGGACTATCTGGGCTGGATCGAGATCAACAACTGGTGGGTCGTCGGGATGATCGCGGCCATCACCGCGATGGCCACCTATTCCGTGGTCAGCGGCGTCAGCCGGGGCCTGAAGTGGCTGTCGAACATCAACATGATCCTGGCCGGCGTGCTGGCCGGGTTCGTCCTGATCGCGGGCCCCACCCTGTTCCTCATGCAGGCCTGGGTGCAGAACCTCGGCAGCTATGTGCAGTCGCTGCCCGAACTGATGCTGCGCACCGGCCCCTTCACCGATGGCGCGTGGCTGGGCACCTGGACCATCTTCTACTGGGGCTGGTGGATCAGCTGGGCGCCGTTCGTGGGCATGTTCATCGCGCGGATCTCCCGCGGCCGCACGGTCCGCGAGTTCGTCGGTGCCGTGCTGCTGGTACCGACGGTCATCGGATCGTTGTGGTTCACCGTGTTCGGCGACTCTGCGATCCTGCGCCAGCGCAACAACGACGACATGCTGGTCGACGGCGCGGTCGACACCAACACCTCGCTGTTCGAACTGCTCAACGGATTGCCCCTGGCGACGATCACCAGCGTGCTGGCCATCGTCGTGATCGTGTTCTTCTTCGTCACCTCGTCGGACTCGGGCTCGCTGGTGATCGACATTCTGTCCTCCGGCGGCGAACTGGAAACGCCGAAGGTGACGCGCGTGTATTGGTCGGTGCTCGAGGGTGTGGCGGCCGCGATCCTGCTGGTGGTCGGCGGCGCCGGGTCGCTGACGGCGTTGCAGACGGCCTCGATCGTGACGGCGGTGCCGTTCTCGGTGATCATGGTGATCGCGTGTGTGTCGATGCTGCGGGCGTTCCGCTACGACCTCGCCACCACGCCGAGCCTGATGCGCGTGTCGGAGCCGGAAGGCCTTAACGGACAACGGGTTTCACGCCGGGAGGTCTCTGCCACGCTGGCCGGCCTGGTGATGGTGCATCAGATTGCGCCGGGCAGCTACGAGGTCTCGCCGGACACCGGCGAGCTGATCATCGCCGATCCGGTCGATCCGCTGGGCGACGCTCCGTCGAGCGACGGTTCGGACGAGACCGACCGCGCAGCCGACTAGCCGCCGCACCACCCCCGCGATCGGACCTCTGACTGACTGGTCTCAGTAACACCCTTTCCCTGCACTAGCCGATCGGCTATCCTCGCTTCCTAGGTGATTCCGGCTGGAACACCGGCTTTTGTCCCGCCGCCCACATCGGGCCCGGCGGCGCTTCCGGCCGAGACGGTCACTGACTGGCGTCATAGCGGAGGGTGCAGTGCAAATACTCGAGCAGGTCCAAGACACACCACAGGCCGGCAATATCCGGACGCAGTGGGTCGCGCTGTGGACGGGTCCCGCCGTCGGCGTCGTGCTGCTGGCGGCGATGCTGGCCTTCCCGGCCTTCTGGCCGCCGATGTCGCCGACGACACCCGCCGATCAGGTGGCCGCGTTCTACGCCGAGAACACCGCGTGGATCCGTGCCAGCCAGGTGACCTTCAACCTGTGCGGCATCATGATCCTGCCGTTCTTCATGGTGATCGTGATGCAGATGAAACGGATGAAGACCCAAAGTCACGTCTTCGCCTACTGCTATCTGACCGCAATCGTCAGCGGCGCCACCACTTTCGCGCTGTCGAACATCTTCTTCCTGGTGGCGGCGTTCCGGCCGGAGCGCAACCCCGAACTGATCCTGCTGCTCAACGATCTGGCCTGGATCATCTTCATCGCGCCGGTCGGCATGGTGGTGGCCCAGTTCGTACTGCTGGGCCTCGCCGTCTATTTCGACGACGGCCCCGACCCGGTGTTCCCGCGGTGGGTCGGCCACTACTCGATGGCCACCGCGGTGGCGATGATCCCGGCGGCGTGCGCCGCGGTGGTTCACACCGGCCCGCTGGCCTGGGACGGACTGCTCAGCTTCTGGCTGCGCAACGGCGCCTACGCGGCCTTCGTCGTCGTGATGTTCTTCGTGCTGCGCCGCGCGCTGTTCCAGCAGGCCGTCGAGGACAAAGTGGTGGCCCCGTGAGCCTGCTGACCGTCGGCCGTTCGGCCGACACCGACGAGGCACCGAAGGGCAAACCCGATGTCCGCCTGGTGACTTGGTTCTTCCCGGCCTGGTACGGCGTCTTCGGCGTCATCATCTGCATCCTGGCCCGGGTGACCCCGCCGCCGCGCCCCGATGTCACCGACGAGGACAAGGTCGCGTTCTTCGCCGCCAACGGCCTGACCATCCAGATCGGTTTCGTGGTCCTGCTGATCCTGCTCGGCGGCGCGGCGGTGACCAACGGCCTGGTCGCCTATCAGATGAAGCGGATGTCCTCGGGTTCGGTGTTCGCCTACGTCTACATCGGCGGCATGGGCGTCGGGGCGCTGCCCGGCTTCCTGCTGGTCGGGGTGTGCTTCCTGACCGCGGCGTTCCGCCCCGACCGCAATCCGGAACAGATCAGCCTGCTCTACGACCTCGGAATGCTCTCCTACAACGGATCATTGGGCTGCTTCTCGGCCGCCTACCTCGCGCTGGCCATCGCCATCCTCTACGACAAGAACGACATCTTCCCCAGATGGTTTGCCTACGTGTCCATCTGGCAGATCGTCACCGAGGTGATCGCCACCCAGATGTTCGTCTTCAAATCCGGGCCCATGGCCTGGAACGGATCGCTGGCGTTCTGGTGGGCCGTGGTGGTGTTCACCGTCTGGCTGGGTGTGCTGATCTACCTGCTCAAGCGCGCCTGTGAGCGCGAGCCGCTCGACGCTCCGGCGCTGGACTGACGAGGACAAGGAACTCTGTTGTGACACAATCTGACTCATTGTCCTCACCGACCGCGGTGCAGGACGAACCGCAGAAGAGCCCGGCGTCGAGCGGTCGCCTGCCCGGCGATCTGGACATGTGGATCATGGTGCTCGGCGACATCCTGATCTTCTCCGGCTACTTCGTCATCTTCATGATCTACCGGGCCATGAACCCCGAGGAGTTCCTCCGGGCCCAGCAACACCTGGACGTCAACATCGGCGTCTTGAACACCGTGATCCTGTTGACCAGTTCGTGGTTCATCGCCCGCGCGGTGATCTCCGCGCGGGCCGGCCGACACGTGCAATCGATTCGCCTGGTCTACGGCGCGGGCATCTGCGGTGTGCTGTTCATGGTGTTCAAAAGCTACGAATGGGCCAGCAAGATCAGCGCCGGCCACACGAACGCCGACACGTTCTACTCCTTCTACTACGTGATCACCGGTGTCCACCTGCTGCACGTCCTGATCGGTCTGATCGTGCTGGGCGTCGTCATCCGCGAACTGCGCAACCCGGCCCGCCGTCGCACTTCGATGGTGGAATCCGGCGCGGTCTACTGGCACATGGTGGACCTGCTCTGGGTGATCATCTTCGGCCTGCTCTACGTAATGAGGTGACATGACAACCACATCCGAAGCACCGGCACCGTCGCACGCCGCCGAGACCCGTACCCTCACCTGGGCGTGGATCGCCCTGTGCGTCATCACCATCGGGTCGTGGTGGCTGGCTCCGGCCCACTTCACCGAACGGGTGGACCCCAGCATTCCGATCACGGCCCTGGTGCTGGTGCTGACGTTCGTCAAGTCGCGGCTGGTGGTGCGCTACTTCATGGAGGTCCGCACCGCGCCACGCTGGCTGCGCCGAGCCACCGACGGCTGGCTGGTGGGCCTGCACCTGGTGATCTTCGCGATCTACCTGTTCTGACGGGCTACCAACCCCGGCGGTGCGGCTGGGAGCCGATCAGCTCGGTGTCCTTGGCGACCTCACGGCTGCGGTAGACGATGTAGGGGCGGAACAGGTATCCGATCGGCGCGCTGAACGCGTGCACCAGTCGGGTGAACGGCCACAGGCAGAACAACGCCAGCCCGATGAGCACGTGCACCTGGAAGTACATCGGCGCCTGCACCATCAGATCGCCCCGCGGCTGCAGCACCCAGATGGACCGGAACCAGGGCGAGACCGTCTCGCGGTAGTTGTGCTCCTCGCCCACCAGCCCGGAACCCAGTGCGGTGGCGCACAGTCCGGCCACGATCGCCGCGACCAGCACCACGTACATCACCTTGTCGTTGACCGTGGTGGCCATGAACACCGGGCCCGTAGTGCGCCGTCGATAGACCAGCAGCGTGATCCCCACCAACGTGGACACCCCGGCGATGGACCCCAACGTGATGGCCTGCACGTGGTAGGCGTGCTGGCTCAGGCCGACGGCATCGGTCCACGACTGGGGGATCACGAGCCCGATGAAGTGCCCGACGATCACCACCAGGATGCCGAAGTGGAACATCGGGCTGCCGATCCGCAGCAGCCGGGACTCGTACAGCTGCGAGGAACGGGTGGTCCAGCCGAACTTGTCGTACCGGTAGCGCCACCACGTGCCGACGATGATGATCGCCAGCGTCACGTACGGAATCACGTTCCAGAACAACTCACCCATGTCCGTTTCCTCCCGTCTCCCGCCGCGGCGGGACGGTCAGCGTGAACGGTTGCAGGCCCACGGCTTCGGCCGGCGGGCCGGCCTGCGCCAGCCGCTGCGCCCGTTGCGCTTCCTGCTCGGTGGCCCGAGGCAGCGTCGCGCAGACCGCCGTCACCGCGTCGCCGTACACCGACCCGGATTCGACCAGCGCGTCGCACAGGACGTCGATGGGGACCCGATGCTCCACCAACAGCCGGCGGCCGGCCACCGGGTCCACCCGGGCGGCGAACTCGAGGACGACCGGAAGATAGTCGGGTGCCTCGGATTTCGGGGCGTGGGCCCCCGACTCCCGGTAGGCGCTGAGGAACGCGTGCATGGCCGCGCCGCGGTTGCGGGTGTCTCCGGCCGTCCAATAGGTCAGGTACATGGTGCACCGGCGCCGAAGATCGAACGTCGCCACGTAGTCCTCGGCGGCGCTGCGCAACTCGAGCGCACCCAGCCCGGCGTGTGCCCGACCCAGCGGGTCGCGCGCGGACCCGCGCACATGCGGCAGCAGGTCGGCGACGGTGTCCAGGCGCTGCTGACGTTCGGCGTCCGGGTAGGCCAACAGCAGCGAGGCGGCCTGCCACACCGCCCGGTCGCTGAGCGTGGTGTCGCCGCGGACGCGGTTGAGCAGCTTCATTCCCGCTCCTCCCCCGGGAACATGCCCGTCGGCACCCCACGGCCGTCCCAGTTGAGCAGGTTCACCCGGGACGGCCGCGCGGAGTTGGCAGCCATCCCCTCGGTGGTCTGCCGATTGCGTAGGGCGTGGAAGGTCTCGACCGCGATGGGCACCGGCCCGCCGCTGGCCTCGCCGAACGGACCGGACTCGTACATGCCCGGGCCACCGTCGAAGTCCAGCGAACAACCGGGTTCTTCGAGATTGCCGTGCGACGGCGCGTAGGCCGTTGGAATCACGTACCGGTCTTCATATTTCGCTATCGCCAACAGCCGATACATCTCGTAGATCTGTTCCTCGGTCATGCCGACCGCCGCCGGGATGTGCGGCTGGGTCTCCCGGCCGAGGTTGATGTCGCGCATGTAGGACCGCATCGCGGCCAGCTTGCGCAGGACCGCCTCCACCGGCTTGGTGTCGCCCGCGGTGAACAACCCGGCGAGGTATTCCAGCGGGATGCGCAGCGACTCCAGCGCCCCGAACAGGTTGCCGACGTCCTCGCCGTCGCGGCCGGCCCGACTCACCGCATCCACCACCGGCGACAGCGGCGGGATGTACCAGACCATCGGGACGGTGCGGTACTCCGGATGCAGCGGCAACGCCACCTTGTAGGTGTTGATCAACGCATACACCGGCGAGCGCTGCGCTGCCTCGATCCACTCGTCGGAGATGCCCTCGGCGCGGGCGCCGGCGATCACCTTCGGATCGTTGGGGTCCAGCAGGATCTGCCGGTGCGCGTCGTAGAGGTCCTTCTCGTCGGGGACCGACGCGGCCTCGGCCACCCGGTCCACGTCGTAGAGCACCAGCCCGAGGTAGCGCAACCGCCCCACGCAGGTCTCCGAGCACACCGTCGGCAACCCGACCTCGATGCGCGGATAACACAGCGTGCACTTCTCGGCCTTGCCCGTCTTGTGGTTGAAATACACCTTCTTGTAGGGACATCCGGAGACACACATCCGCCAGCCGCGGCACTTGTCCTGGTCGACCAGCACGATGCCGTCCTCGCTGCGCTTGTACATCGCCCCCGACGGGCAGGAGGCCACGCAGGACGGGTTGAGGCAGTGCTCGCAGATCCGCGGCAGGTAGAACATGAAGGTCTCTTCGAGTTCCAGCTTGATCTCTTCGTTGACCTTGGCCAGCACCGGGTCGTGCGGCACGATCTCCGGCGAGCCGCCCAGGTCGTCGTCCCAGTTCGCCGACCACGACACCTTCATCGGTTCGCCGGTGATCAGGCTGCGCGGCGGGGCCACCGGGATGTGCTCACCCAGCGGCGCCGAGGTCAGGTTCTCGTAGTCGTAGGTCCACGGCTCGTAGTAGTCGTCGATGGAGGGCAGCTTCGGGTTGGAGAAGATCCGCGCCAGCTTCGCCAGCCGACCTCCATCGCGTAACCGCAACCGGCCCTTGCGGTCCCGGATCCAGCCGCCCCGCCACCGCTCCTGGTCCTCGTAGGTGCGCGGGTAGCCGACGCCGGGGCGGGTCTCGACGTTGTTGAACCAGACGTACTCGGTGCCGGCGCGGTTGGTCCAGGCCTGCTTGCAGGTCACCGAGCAGGTATGGCAGCCGATGCACTTGTCGAGGTTCATCACCATCGCCATCTGCGCCATGACTTTCATCGGAACTCCCCCATCAGTATTGGACGTCCTGCGACCGGCGACGAACCACCGTCACCTCGTCGCGTTGATTACCGGTGGGCCCCAGGTAGTTGAAGGCGAAGGCCGTTTGCGCGTACCCACCCGCGAGGTGGCTGGGTTTGATCAGCAGCCGGGTCAGCGAATTGTGGATCCCGCCGCGGGTTCCGGTGGTTTCGGTCAGCGGCACGTCGATGGTGCGCTCCTGGGCGTGATAGACGAAGACCACTCCTTCCGGCATTCGGTGGCTGACGACCGCGCGGCACACCACCACACCGTTGCGGTTGACGGCCTCGACCCAGTCGTTGTCCTGAACCTCGATCTTCTCGGCGTCGGCCGGGCTCATCCACATGGTCGGTCCGCCGCGCGACAGCGACAGCATGAACAGGTTGTCCTGGTATTCGGAGTGGATGGACCACTTCGAGTGCGGCGTCAGGTAGCGCACCGTCAGGCCGAGACCGTCCTGGGTGCCGACGGCCGGCTCCCCGAACAGGCGCGCCATGTCCAACGGCGGCCGGTAGGTGGGCAGTTGCTCGCCGAGTTCCTCGATCCAGTCGTGGTCGAGGTAGAAGTGCATCCGCCCGGTGAGCGTGTGAAAGGGCTTGAGGTGCTCGATGTTCACCGTGAACGGCGCGTAGCGCCGGCCACCGGTCTCGCTGCCCGACCACTCCGCGCTGGTGATCACCGGCACCGGCTGGGCCTGGGTGTCGGCGTAGGAGATGCGCCGCTCCTCGCTGCCCTCGGCAAGGTGGACCAACTCGCGGCCGGTCCGACGTTCGAGCTCGCGGAATCCCTGCACGGCCAGCCGGCCGTTGGAGGTTCCGGACAGTGCCAGGATGACGTCGGCCATCCGCTCGGCCGTGGTGATCGCGGGCCGGCCTTGGGCCACACCGGAATCAAGGACACCGAACTTCGCGCCCAGCTGCTGCACCTCGACGTCCGGGTGGGTGGTGATGCCCTTGGTGGTCAGGCCCAGCCGCTCGGTCAGCGGGCCCAGGGTCGACCACTTGTCGGCGATCGCGCCGTAGTCGCGCTCGACCACCGCGATCGGCCCCATCGTCTTCCCCGGCACCGGCGTCTCGCCCGTGCGGCGCCAGTCATTTTCGGTGCCACCGGGATACGCCATGGCACCGGGGGTGTCGTGCTGCAGGGTGCCCAGCACCACGTCGGTGCGGGTTCCCAGATGTTTGGCGGCCAGCTTGCTGAACGCCCGCGCCACCGCCCCGAACGCCTCGAAGTCCGAATGGGTCTCCCACGGCGGATCGATGGCCGGGCTGAAGGCGTGCACATAGGGATGCATGTCAGTGCTCGACAGGTCCGCCTTCTCGTACCAGGTGGCCGCCGGGAGCACGACGTCGGACAGCAGGGTGGTGGAGGTCATCCGGAAGTCGATCGACATCAACAGATCCAGCTTGCCCTCGGGAATCTCCTCGGGCCAGGTGACATCGTTGGGCCGCAGCTCCTCCGGGGTCGGGGCCGCCTGCACATTGGAGGTGGTGCCCAGCAGGTGCCGCAGGAAGTACTCGTTGCCCTTGCTGGAGGACCCCAGCAGGTTCGCGCGCCAGATGTTGAGCACCCGCGGCCAGTTCTTCGGGTTGTCCGGATCGGTGACCGCCAACTTGAGCTCACCCGAGCCGAGTTGCTCGGCAACGTATTCCGCGACGTCGCGGCCGGCGGCCTTCGCCTCGTCGGCGACCTTGAGGCTGGAGCGGTCGAACTGCGGGAAGAACGGGCTCCACCCCATCGCGGTGGCCGAGGCCAGCACGTCCATGGTGTGCTGGCCGCGGAATCGGCCCCGCCCCAACGGGCTGGACAACGCGTCGGCGCGGTAGCCGTCGTAGCGCCATTGCCCGGTGTGGGCATACCAGTACGACGTACCGGCCATCTGCCGCGGCGGCCGCGACCAGTCGCTGCCCATGGCCATCGTCGCCCAGCCGGTGATCGGGCGACACTTCTCCTGCCCCACGTAGTGCGCCCAGCCGCCGCCGTTGCGGCCCATCGAACCGGTGAGCAACAGCAGCGCCAGCACGGCGCGGTAGGTGGCGTCGCCGTGGAACCACTGGCAGATGCCCGCGCCCATGATTATCATCGAGCGGCCGCCGGATTCCTCGGCGCTGCGGGCGAATTCCCGGGCGATCCGGATCGTCTGCTCGGCCGACACCCCCGTGATCGGTTCCTGCCAGGCCGGCGTGTAGGGGTGGCGGGGGTCGTCGTAACCGGTCGGCCAGTCGCCGGGCAACCCCGGCCGGCTCACGCCGTACTGCGCCAGCATCAGATCGAAGACGGTGCAGACCCGGTGCTCGCCCACCCGGCGCACCGGGACCCCGCGCAGCAGGGTTTCGCCGTGCCCGTCGAGCGTGTCGAACCGCGGCAGTGCTACGTAGGCGCTCTCGGCGCCGTCGCGCGCGACCGTCAGGGCCGGCACCACGTCGCCGAGGTCGAGGTTCCACTGCCCCACCCCCTCGTCGCCGTACCGGAATCCGAGCGAACCCCGCGGCACCGCAACCGAATCCGTGGCACCGTCGAGCAGGACGGGTTTGAACGCGGCGTTCTCCTGGTCCGCGTAGTCACCGCCGAGGTCGGCGGCGGTCAGGTTCTTGCCGGGCACCAGGATGCCGTCGCGGTCCTCGAGCTTGACCAGGAAGGGCAGATCGGTGAACCGCTGGACGTAGTCGACGAAGAACGGCACCCGCTGGCGGACAAAGAATTCCGTCAGCAACACGTGGCCCATGGCCATCGCCAATGCGCCGTCGGTGCCGGCCGCGCACGGCATCCACTCGTCGGCGAACTTGGTGTTGTCCGCGTAGTCGGGACTGACGGCGACCACCTTGGTGCCCCGGTACCGCACCTCGGCCATCCAGTGCGCATCCGGGGTGCGCGTCACCGGGACGTTGGAACCCCACATCATCAGGTAGGCCGCGTCCCACCAGTCGCCGGACTCCGGGACGTCGGTCTGATCGCCGAACACCTGCGGGGAGGCCACCGGAAGGTCGGCGTACCAGTCGTAGAACGACGTCATCACGCCGCCGATGAGTTCGACGAACCGGGATCCGGCCGCGTGCGAGACCATCGACATCGCCGGGATCGGCGAGAACCCGGCGACCCGGTCGGGTCCGTAGGTCTTGATGGTGTGCACGTGGGCCGCCGCGATCATCTCGGTGGCCTCGGCCCAGCTGACCCGCACCAGGCCCCCCTTGCCGCGCGCCTGCTGATACTGCCGTCGTCGCACCGGGTCGGCCTGAATCTCGGCCCACGCCAGCACCGGGTCGCCCAGGCGGGACCGGGCCTCGCGGTACATCTCGACGAGCACGCCGCGCGCGTACGGGTAGCGCACCCGCGTCGGCGAGTAGGTGTACCAGGAGAACGCGGCGCCGCGCGGGCAGCCGCGCGGTTCGTATTCCGGACGGTCGGGGCCCACCGAGGGATAGTCGGTCTCCTGGGTCTCCCAGGTGATGATGCCGTCCTTGACATACACCTTCCACGAACAGGATCCGGTGCAGTTGACGCCGTGCGTGGAGCGCACCACCTTGTCGTGACTCCAGCGGTCGCGGTAGAAGATGTCGCCCTCGCGGCCACCCTGGCGGGTGACGGTGCGCAGATCCTCGGAGAACTCGCCCGGGGTGAAGAACCGCCCGCTGCGCGCGAGCAGTTCTTCGACCGGACCGCCGATGTGTGTGGTCATGGTTCCTCTCGCTGAGGTTCGCGGTTGTGCAGGAACAGCGCCGTGTAGGCGAGCGCGATCAGCGCGGTGAGCACGAGCAACAGCAGACCGACCGTGTAATGGTTGTCCTGACCGTCGTAGGTGGCACCCATGACCAGGGGCGGGAAGTAGCCGCCCAAACCGCCTGCGGCGGCGACGATTCCGGTGACGGAGCCCACCGACTTGGCCGGGGCGCGGCCGGCCACCCACGCGAACACGCCGCCGGTGCCGATCCCGAGGAACACGGCCAGCAGGGTGAAGCTGACCGCCGACCAGAAGTCGGCGGGCGGCTGGAAGACCTCGACGAAGGCCATCACCGCGGTGCCGGCCAGCGATGCCAACACCACCACCTTGGGCGGTATCCGGTCGGCCAGTGCGCCACCGATCGGCCGGGCCAGCACTGCGGCCAACGCGAAGGCCGCCGTCCGCGCGCCGGCGTCGACCGGACCGAAGCCGTAGATGGCGCGGATGTAGGTGGGCAGGTAATTGCTGAACGCCACGAATCCGCCGAAGACCACCGCGTACAGGAACGCCATCTCCCATGTGACGCGAAGTTTGCTGGCCGCCAACAACTTCGGGAGTACCGGATCGGTGTTCGGGTGGAACTGCGACGAGTTGCGCAGCAGGAAGAAGCTCAGCAGCGCGGTCAGCGCCAGCGCGGCGGCGATGATGACGTGGGTGGTCATCAACCCGAATGCGTTGACCAACCGCGGGGTGAAGAACGCCGACAGCGCGGTGCCCACCATGCCCGCGCCGAACACGCCGGTGGCGAATCCGCGCTTGGACGGTTCGTACCAGTTGTTCGCGAACGGGATCCCGACGGCGAAGATGGTGCCGGCGATGCCGAGGAAGAAGCCGAACACCAGCAGCAGCGGGTAGGAGCCGATGGTGCCGGCAAAACCGACCGCCAGGACCGGCAGGATCGAGGCCAGGGTGACCGCGATCAGCATGACCCGCCCGCCGAAGCGGTCGGTCAGCGGCCCGCTGACCAGTCGGCCCAGCGATCCCACCAGGATCGGCGTCGCCACCAGCATCGAGGTCTCGGTGGCGCTGAGCGACAGATCAGCGGCATAGGTGGTGGACATCGGCCCGATGAGGTTCCAGGCCCAGAAGTTGATCGTCGAAACCCAAGTCGCCAGCGCGAGGTTCACGCCTTGCCCGGCGTAAGTGGACGACGGGGCTGCCGTGGTCACGTAGACAGGTAATCACCGTATCCGGGGCGCCGGGTGAGGTTTGGCGAAAATCTTTCAGTCGAACTCGTGAACCCGCGTCCCGCTCAGCTGCACTGCCCGAGCGCCGCGGTCAGGTCCGGCAACCACGCGGTGTCGGCCGGAACCCACGGCAACGTGTGCAATTCGGCCGAGCCCACCCAGCGCAGCGCACGGTGGTCGTGGGGTTGGGCGCTGCCCGCGGTCAGCGTCACGCGGTAGGCCCGCAGCGCCATCGTCTCGCCCAGCGGCACCTCGGCGCCCAACCGCGCACCGACCGCGACCTGCACGCCGAGTTCCTCGCGCAGTTCGCGGGCCAGGGCCTCGGCGTCGCTCTCCCCCGGCGACACCTTCCCGCCGGGCAGTTCCCAGAGACCGGCCAGCGCCGGCGGGCGATCACGTTGCGCCACCAGCAGGGACCCGTCGATGATCAGCGCCCCCGCCACCACGATCTGAACCGCCATGATCAGCAGACGGTATACCGTCGAAGTATGGCTGTGTTAACCGATGAACAAGTGGACGCCGCCGCCAAGGATCTCGACGGCTGGCAGCGCGCCGACGGCGCGCTGCGACGATCGATCAAGTTCGGGTCGTTCCTCGCCGGGATCGACGCGGTGCGCCGGGTGGCCGAGCACGCGGAGGCGAAGGACCATCATCCCGATATCGATATTCGCTGGCGGACCGTGACTTTCGCGCTGGTGACGCATTCCGAGGGCGGTATCACCGACAAGGACGTCGCTATGGCGCGCGATATCGACACGATCGTCGGCCGCCCGGAAACCTGAGCCGCAACACCGCGATCCACCCTAGCGTCGCGACCGCCGCGACGATGTAGACCAGGCCGGCCCAGGCCAAGTACCAGGGTCGGCCGATCTCCCAGATGCTCGGCTGGGCGAAGCTGAGCACCCAGGGCACGCCGATCAGCGTGAGGAGCAGCCAGCCCCAGCCCAGCAGCCGGGCCTCGCGCAGATACCGGTAGGGCCCCTGGAGCAGCCAGATCATCAGCGGCAGCAGCCACACCCAGTGGTGGGTCCAGGAGATCGGGGACAGCAGCAGGCCGAACAGTTGCACCACGATGATCAGCCCCAGCCGATCCGGTTCGCCGGGCGCCGCGGCAATGGCGCGCCACGCCAACCACGCCAGCACCGCCGTCACCGCGATGGCCGTCAGGACCAGGGGCCCGTAGTCGGCGTCGGTGCCCAGGATCCGTGAAATACCGCCGCGCCACGACTGATTGAACGACGTGCCCACCGGGCCCACCCGGTCGGCGTCGCCGAGCAGGTCGGTGAAGTAGTAGCGGGCCTGATCGCCGATCACCAGTAGCGACACCCCGACGGTGGCGAAGAAGACGACGGCGGAGAACACCGCCACACCCCAGCGCCGCACACCGACGAAGTACAGCCCGCCGATCGCGGGGGTCAGCTTGACGCCGGCGGCCAGTCCCAGCAGCAGTCCGGACAGCCACCAGCGGCTGCTGTAGACCGCGCACAACACGCCCAGCACCAGCAACACGTTGACCTGGCCGTAGTCGAAGGTGCTGCGCAGCGGTTCGGTCCAGATTCCCACCGCGGTCCACAGCATGGCGCTGCGGTGTCCGCCGGTCAGGCCCAGGAGGCGCTGGCTGACGCGCACCACGCCGTAGAGCGCGGCCATGATCCCCACGGTCCAGCCGAAGGCCACCACCTCGAAGGGCAGCAGCGTCAGCGGGTAGAAGACGACGGCCGCGAACGGCGGATAGGTGAACGGCAGCGGGAAGTCCGGCGTCTGGTCGGCGTAGACGTAGCTGTAGAGCGTGCCGGGCACGTCGAGCGCCTGCGCGCCGCCGATATAGACATGCAGATCAACGAAATTGGCGCCGGTGGGGACCAGATAGGTCCAGGCCAACCGCGCGGCGATGCTGACCACCAGCAGCGCCGGGGCCAGTCGCAGCACAGGTGCCAGCGGACTCTTCACGTCGGTGTCGATTTGCCGACTTTAACGTCTGGTTACGCGCTCCGGAGCGGGCGGTCACCGTCGACACTCGCTTCGGTAACGGTCGCATAAATGCCACACGTGTCACTTGAGTCCCATCAGTAACAACGTAGCTTCGGCTTCAACCGCTGCAAACAAGGGATTGGGAGCCATGTCAGTAATCAAGAGCGCGTTGTCCACCACCGCAATCGTCGTCGGAGCCGGCGCCGCACTGTTGACCGGCGGGATCGCCAAGGCCGACCCGGCCGCCCCGGCTCCGGTGCCCCCGCCGAACGTGCCCGGCCTGAGCATGGTCGAACAGTTCATCGACCCGGCCGCGGCCCCGCAGCTGCTGCAGAACGCGGCGTCGGTGCTGTCCGGCACCCCGGCCACCCCCGCGGCGCCCGTCGCTCCCCCGCCGGTCGCCACCGCCAGCGTCAACCTGCCCCAGCAGCTGCCGGGGATGCCGGCCGCGACTCCGGCCACGCCGGCCACCGCCCCGGCGGTGACCCAGCCGGGCGCCGAGATCACGCTTCCGCAGGTCCCCGGCCTGCCCGTGCCGCTGCCGCAGCAGGTGAACTTCCCGGGTGACCTGGTCAGCCTGATCCCCGGCACCGTCAACGCCGTGACCCCGACCCAGGCCGCCGCCGTCGCGGCGCAGACTCCGGCCGCCGCCGCGCCGGGCACCGGGGCCGCGCTGGCCTCGCTGTTCCCCACCGCCGCGCTGCCCTGATAGCGACCCGCTGAATCCTCGAGGATTGGACTCCCCCATGTCGCAGACCCGGACCCTGTTCGCCACCACCGCTCTGGTCGTCGGCTCGACGGTCGCGCTGACCTTCGCCGGCGTCGCCGCCGCCGAACCGGCCGCGCCCGCGCCGCTGCCCATCGACGGCTTGCAGGCTCCGGGTCTGTCGGCAATGGAGAGTCTGAGCCCCGCGATTCAGCAGGCCGCCGGCGACCCGTCCAACGCCGCGCAGATGTTGATGGCGGCCGCGGCGGCGTTCACGCAGAACTCCGACGCGCCGATGGAGACGCACAACCTGGCCGCTGCGGTCAGCCAGTTCGTGTCCGACCCGCCCGGGGTCGCGACACCGGTGGCGCACGGAACCGTCGCCGGCGTACCGCACACCCCGCCGGCCGGGGTGGTGCCCGGCGCCGCAGCGCACCTGCCGCCCGGGGTGGATCCCGCGCACGCGGTGGGTCCGGCCGTCGAGGCCCTTCCGCCCGCCCCCGAGGCTGCCGTCCCGGCACCGGAGGCCGCCGCGCCCGCACCGGAAGCCGCACCGGCCCCGGCGCCCGAAGCTCCCGCGCCCGCCCCCGAGGCTCCCGCGCCGGCGCCCGAGGCCGCGACGCCCGCACCTGAGGGTGCGGCCGGGTTCGGCCCGGATGCCCCCGTCAAGCAGGACTTCCTGTACCCGTCGATCGGCAACGGGTGCCTGGCCGACGGCGGCAACGCGATCGCCACCGCCATCTCGGTGGCCGGTCCCGCGAAGATCCCGACCCCGGGCCCCGGCCCGGGTCAGACCGCCTACGTGTTCACCGCGGTCGGCACCTCCGGGCCGGCCGACGAGCAGAAGCTCCCGCTGAACGTCACCTGGGTCAACCTGACCACCGGCAAGTCGGGCAGCGCCACGCTCACCCCGCGCGACGACATCAACCCCGAGGGGCCGACCACGCTGACCGCCATCGCCGACACGGGCTCCGGCAGCATCATGTCGACGATCTTCGGCCAGGTCACCACCACCGAGAAGCAGTGCCAGTTCATGCCGACCATCGGCTCGACGGTGGTCCCCTGAATATCTAGGCCGACGGCCGCTTGAGTCCGAGCCGGGCCTGGGTGGCCGTTCGGCGTCAGGCCTTGGCCTTCTTGCCTTCCTTGGCTTGGGCCTTCATCTGCTTCTTGTAGCTGCGGACCTTGCCCAGCGACTCGGCGTCCAGAACGTCGGCGACCGACATGTGCGCGCCGGTCTTGCCGTAGTCGCCGGCAGCCTCCTGCCAGCCCGGCGCGCTCAGGCCGTACTGCTTGCCCAGCAGTGCCACGAAGACGCGGGCCTTCTGATCGCCGAAGCCCGGCAGCCGCTTGACGCGCAGCAGCACCTCGCGACCGTCCGGGTTGCCCTCGGTCCACACCGCGGCGGCGTCGCCGTCGTACTCGTCGACGATGATCCGGGCCAGGTCCTGAATGCGCTTGGACATCGACCCAGGGAACCGGTGCACCGCAGGGGTTTCGGCGCACAGCGCGGCGAACTTCTCCGGGTCGTACTCGGCGATGGTGCGCGCGTCGAGGCCGCCGATGCGGTCGGCGATCTTCTTCGGCCCGGCGAACGCCACCTCCATGGGGATCTGTTGATCGAGCAGCATGCCGATCAACAACGCCAGGGGGCTTTGGGACAGCAACTGATCGGCTTCGGGCTCCTGCGCCAAGCAGAGGTTTCGCATTCACCCAGGTTAGCCCGTATTTAGGTGGGCCGGTTCGGCTGCCGGTGTCGGTGGGTTGTGCCAAGGTGTAGCCCACAGCGGAAGTACGTGTTTCGAGGGGGACGACGATGGGGCGTGTGGTTGCACTTCTGATCGGGGTGGCGGCTGCCGCCCTTGCCTTTGCCGGACCGGCCTTCGCGGTGCCGGACCAGGGCACCCCGGAGTTCGACAGCTATCTGCAGGGTCTGGAACGCAACGGCTATCACCTGAATCCGGAGACCGCGTGGCGCCTCGCCCACCAGGCCTGTGTGGGTGGCATCCCGGGTTACATCGGGATCGAACTCGCCGCGCAAGGGGTCATCGGGCCCGGCGCGCAGCAGCGGGTGATGGATGTGGCCCGAAAGTACGCCTGCCCCGTCCAGTAGTCCGGCGAAAATTAGTGACTTTTACTCACTAGTGCGCGGCTTACGGTTGGCCGCATGAGCTTTCCGACACCCGCGGAGGTCGCCGCCCAGACGCCGGCCGATCGCGACCGCGCCATCGACGTCATCCGCATCTGCGCCCTGATCGGCGTGGTCGTCGGGCACACCGTCATGGCCACCAGCATGATCCGCGACGAGGTCTTCCTCTGGGGCAATCTCCTGACCACCTCGGTGGTGTTCCAGGCGCTGACCTGGGTCTTGCAGATCATGCCGCTGTTCTTCTTCGCCGGCGCCGCGGCAAGTGTCACCTCGTGGCGGCCCGGCGGATCCTGGGGTGGCTGGCTGATGCGCCGCTGCACCCGGTTGTTCCGACCGGTGTTCTACTACCTGGCGTTCTGGGCGGTCACGCTGGCGGCGCTGCACCCGCTGCTGCCGATCCATGTCTACGAGCCCATCGCCGGGATCAGCGTGCAGTTGCTGTGGTTCCTCGGCGCCTACGTGTTGATGCTGGCGGCGATCCCGCTGCTCTACCGGATCGACTCCGCGGGCCGACTGGCCACCGGCGTGATCGCGGTGTACCTGTTCGTCCTCGCGATCGACGTCGTGCGCCTGCACGTGCCCGGGACGGCGCTGCTCGGCTACCTGAACATGACGGTGTGGCTGATCCCCGGACTGTTCGGCGTGGCCTACCGGCGCAGCCTGCTCGACGCGCGTCGGGCGCTGCGGGTCGGGATCGCGATGTTCGGCATCAACCTGGCCCTGCTTGCCTTCGGACCGTACGAACTGAGCCTGGTCGGCATCGAAGGCCAACGCCTGGCGAACATGACACCACCGTCGCTGCTGTTGGCCGGCCACGCAATCATGATGTGCGCCTTCGCGATTGCCGCCGCCCCGGCGATCAATCGGTGGGCGCAACGGCCGCGGGTGTGGTGGCTGACCGCCATCGGGAACTCCGGGGCCATGACGCTGTACCTGTGGCACATGCCGGCCCTGCTTCTGACCCACCTCGCGTTCTGCTACCTCGGCCTGTACCGCTACCCGGGTGAGCCGAATTTCCTGTGGCTCAGCGTGATCCAGCTGGCCGTGGTGGTCGCCGTGTTGGCGGTGCTGTTCGTCGCGCTGCGACCGCTGGAGAACAACCCGCTGCCCGGTTGGGACGGCGCGGCCGCGCTGGTGCCGGGTGCGCGCAGCGCTGCGGTCGGGATCCTGCTGTGCCTGGCCGGTGCCGCCACCCTGGCCGCCGTCAAGTGGGGCCTCAAGGACGACGGGATCGCGTGCGTGGCGGTGCTGCTCGCGGGCCTGATCGGCGCGCGACTGCTGAGCTACCCGGCCGCGGCAGCAGACGCCGCCGAACCCGTGCACGCCAGCACAGCGCGGCGCTGACCAGACCCCTATTGCGTTGGGAACAGGAAGGTTTCGGGGCTAGCCGCTCTTGCGGCGGAACTCCCGTCGGCCCTCGACCGGGCCGTGGGCCCGGGGCTGCTTGCTACCACCGTCGGCGTGGGACGCACCCGCGGCCGACTTGGCATTCTTGCGCTCGAGAGCCTCCCGGAACTGCTTCTTGGTTTCGTCCTCTGGCATCTCATGTCGGCCCATAGTTCGTCAGCCTACGCTGCTTTTCACAGGGCGCGAGCGTGCGCAAACTACGAGAATTTCTCGGCGTGTCGGCCGGGGACGCGCACCTTCGCGCAGTAGGGGGGAGCCCAGCCTCAGCGCATGCCGGGGGGCATGCCGTAGAGGTGCGAGATCGCCAGGGTCAGCAGCACCCGCCGGTCGGTGACCATGGCGCGGCGGTAGTCGTCCCAGTCGGGGTGTTCCCCGGCGATGTTGCGGTACAGCGCGACGAGTCCCTCGACGGTGGGGTCGTTGGGCTCGGCGGCGGGCGGGGTCAGCACGGCGTCGCCCTCGGCCACCGCGTAGGCCCAGCCGTCGTCGGAACCGACCAGGATCGAGGCACGCGGATCGCGACGCAGGTTGCGGGTCTTGGCGCGCGGTTCGGTGATGGACACCTGGACGGCGACCGCGCGCGGATCGAAGTAGTAGGAGACGTTCGACAGCTGGGGCCGACCGTCGCGTTTGATCGTGGCCAACACACCCAGCGAGTTGCCCCGGATGACAGCCAAGAGCTTGTCGTCGAAAACCTGGCGGGTCATGGTGAGAGCCTACTGATCGCGCCGCATTGTCTCTACCATCGAGAAAATGACGGTGGTCGACGGCAACACTCTCGACGGGGTCTCGGCGACCACGCTGTGGACGCTGCACAACCGCGCCAGCGAAGCCAAGCGTCCCGACGGCGTCCTCGACGACCCGCACGCCGTCCCGCTCTACGACACCATCGCCTACGACTACCTCAAGTTCGGCAAACCCAATCAGTCGCATCCCCTGCGCGCCAAAGCCTTCGACGCCGCGGCCACCGCCTACCTGCGGCAGCATCCGCGTGCCGCCGTGGTGGCCCTCGCCGAGGGGCTGCAGACCAGCTTCTGGCGCCTGGCCGCCGCCGGGGTCGCGGCGGACCTGCGTTGGTACTCGGTGGACCTGCCCGCCGTCATCGCGCTGCGCGAACAGTTGCTGCCGCACGACGAGCGGGTGGTCAACCTCGCCCAGTCGGCCCTGGACCGCAGCTGGATGGATCGCCTGGACCCGACCGACGGGGTGTTCATCACCGCCGAAGGGCTGTTCATGTACCTCGAACCCGACGACGTGCTCGCGCTGATCGGTGACTGCGCGGCCCGGTTCCCGGGTGGCCGGCTGATGTTCGACTCGATCCCGCCGTGGTTCAGCCGACGCACCCTCGCGGGCCACAAGCTGTCGGACCGCTACACCGCCCCGCGGATGCCGTTCGGCGTCACGCCGGACGACGCCGTCGCGCTGGTCAGCAAGATCCCCGGCGTGCGGGCCGGGCGCGACATGCCGTTGCCGCCGGGCCGCGGGATCTACAAGCTGATCGCGTCGCCGACGCTGAACAACATCGGCCCGCTGCGGCGCCGCCGGCCCAGCATGACGCAGGTCGACTTCGGATGACGCGGTACGTGGCGTTCCTGCGCGGGGTCAACGTCGGCGGAGTGAACCTGAAGATGGCCGAGGTGGCCCGGGTCTTCGAGGACGCCGGCTTCACCAACGTGGTGACGGTGCTGGCCAGCGGCAACGTCCTGCTCGACGCGGGAACCTCGGCCGCCACCGTGCGCAACCAGGCCGAGGCGGCACTGCGCGACGCGTTCGGCTACGAGGCGTGGGTGCTGGTCTACGCACTCGACACCGTGCGCGCCATCGACGCGGCCTACCCCTTCGAGCGCGAGGTCGACGGGCACCACTCCTACGTCACCTTCGTGACCGACGCCGCGGTGCTCGACGAACTCGCCGCGCTCCCCCCGACCGCCGAGGAACGCATCGCGCGCGGCGACGGCGTCCTCTACTGGCAGGTCCCTCGCGCCGCGACCCTGGCCTCGACCCTCGGGCGGACCATGGGCAAGAAGCGCTACAAGTCGTCGTCCACCACACGCAACCTACGCACGCTGGGCAAAGTCCTCAGCCGGTAGTCTCGCGACAGTGAGTTCCGCTGCCGATGATGTCTCCAAGAACGACCCCACCAAGCACAAGGCCGAACTGACCGGCGTCTCCGAGACCGCGCTGCTGACGCTGTACGGCCGCGCGCGGGAGGCCAGTCGGCCCGACGGCGTCATCGACGATCCGATGGCGGTGCGGCTGATCGACTCCATCGACTACGACTTCTCCCACTTCGGCTCGGCCCGCCAGGACATGTCGATCCGCGCGAAGACCTTCGACAGGGAGACCCTCGAGTACCTCCGCGCGCATCCGGACGCCACGGTGGTCGCGCTCGCGGAGGGGCTGCAGACCAGCTTCTGGCGCGTCGACGCCGCGCTGCCCGAGGCCCGGTTCCGCTGGCTCACCGTCGACCTGCCGCCCATCGTCGACATCCGCCGCCGGCTGCTGCCGGAATCCCCGCGCATCGAACTGTGCGCCCAGTCGGCCCTGGACTACAGCTGGATGGACAAGGTCAACCCCGACGACGGCGTGTTCATCACCGCCGAGGGCCTGCTGATGTATCTGCAGCCCGAGCAGTCCCTGGGCCTGATCGCCGAGTGCGCCAAGCGATTTCCCGGCGCACAGATGCTCTTCGACCTGCCGCCGGCCTGGTTCGCGGGGCTGTCGCGGCGCGGCTGGCTACGTCCGACGCTGCGCTACAAGGTGCCGGCGATGCCGTTCAGCCTGACCCCGACCGAGGCCACCAAACTGATCGACCTGCCCGGGGTGCGGGCCGTGCACGACATCCGCCTCGAGCCCGGCCGCGGCCTCGTCGTCAACGGGCTGCTGAATCTGGCCTACGCCTCGAAGCTGATGGATCCGCTGCGCGGAGTGCTGACGTTGCTCGAATTCGGCTGATCCTCAACCGATTCCGACCGGCTGCCGGCTGGCCCTGCGGAAGCTCAGGTGCGGATCGATCACCGAATCATGCCGCAGCAGCTTGACGTCGTCGTGGTAGCCCGTCGAGGTCTGCCACGGCGCGCTGTCGCCCTGCTTCGGCAGCTGATCCACCGCGCGCTGCACGTACCCCGCACCGAAGTCCAGGAACGGCCGCGTCGCCATGCCCGCGCGGTCCACCTGCGCGCAGGCAACGTCGTAACCGTGCTCGTCCATGTGATCCAGCAGGCGGCAGAAATGCTCGCACAGCAACCCGACCTTCAGCGTCCACGACGAGTTGGTGTAGCCGAACGCGTAGGCGAAGTTGGGCACCCCCGACAGCATCATGCCCTTGTAGACGATGCGCTCGGCCGGGTCCACCGCCTCGCCGTCGACGGTCAGCGTCATCCCGCCGAGCAGCTGAATGTTCAAACCCGTTGCGGTGACGATGATGTCGGCGTCGAGTTCGCGACCGGACTCCAGTAGGATGCCGGTTTCGGTGAAGGTGACGATGCGGTCGGTGACCACCTCGGCGCTGCCGTCGCTGATCGCGGCGAACAGGTCGGCGTCGGGCACGGCGCACAGCCGCTGGTCCCAGGGGTTGTAGCCGGGCTTGAAATGCTCGTCGACCGGATAGCCCGCGGGCAGGACCTTGGCATTGGCCCGCCGGATCAGCCGTCGCGCCAACTCGGGGTGGCGCTGGCAGAACTGGTACACCAGTTGCTGTTTGAGCATGTTCTTGCGGCGCGCCAACGCATAGCCCCGGTCCGCGCCCAGCAGTTTCTGCGCCGCGATCGCGAAGCGGTCCTTACCCGGCACCGGCATCACATAGGTGGGCGAGCGCTGCAGCATGGTCACCCGCGCGGCGGACGACGCCATGGCCGGCACCAGCGTCACCGCGGTGGCACCGCTGCCGATGACCACCACCTTCTTGCCCGCGTAGTCGAGGTCCTCGGGCCAGTGTTGCGGGTGCACGATGGTCCCGGCGAACCGATCCCGGCCCTCGAAGTGCGGGGTGTAGCCCTGGTCGTAGCGGTAGTAACCGCCGGCGCAGAAGATCCAGTTGGCGGTGATCTGCGAGCGTTCGCCGGTGTCGACGAGTTCGATGTCCACCGTCCACCGCGCGTCCGCGCTGCACCACGCCGCGCCGAGCACCTTGTGGTGGAAGCGGATGTGGCGCTCGATCCCGTTCTCGGCCACCATCTCCCGCAGATAGGCCAGGATCTTGTCGGCGGAGGCGATGGCGTCCTCGTCGCGCCACGGCTTGAACTCGTAGCCGAAGGTGTGCAGGTCCGAGTCGGACCGAATGCCGGGGTAGCGGAACAGGTCCCACGTGCCACCGGTGGCGGCCCGCGCCTCCAGGATGGCGAACGAGGTGCCGGGGCGCTGCGTCTGCAGGTAGTAGGCGGCCCCCAGTCCGGAGATGCCGGCGCCGACGATCAGTACGTCGACGTCGCTGCGCGGGGTTGCGGTCATGGTGACTCCTCGAGCTCGAACGATGTGATGATCGTCGCGCTCTCCGACCCGGAACAACAGGTCAATATGCCCCGATATCTCGCCTATAAAGTGCACAGTGCACCTATCCTGCTGTGATGACCTGGGAATCTCCGTCCGCACGGGTGCAAGAGTTGATCCGCCAGGTGGCACACCTGGTCCTGGACCCGGCGCCGGAATGGCTCGCGGAACTCGACGCCGCCGTGCTGGGCGCCAACCCGACGATCGCCGCCGATCCGGAACTGGCCGCGGCGGTCAGTCGCAGCAACCGCGCCAACCTGCTGTTCTGGGCGACCGCCAACATCCGCGATCCCGGTGCGCCGGTGGCGCCCAACACCGGGCCGGAACCGATGGCGATCGCCCGGGAGTTGGTCCGGCGCGGCTATGACGCCTACGCGCTGGACGCCTACCGGGTGGGACAGGGCGTGGCGTGGCGGCGCCTGATGGAGATCGCCTTCGAATCGACCACCGAGCCCACCGAACTGCACGAGTTGCTCGACGTGTGTTCCCGCTCGATCGGTGCGTTCGTCGACGCGACGTTGGCCGCCATCGCCGCCCAGATCGACTCGGAGCGTGAGGAACTCACCCACGGCACCCACGCCGAGCGGCGCGAGACGATCGCCCTGCTGCTCGACGGCGCCCCGATCACGCGCCAGCGGGCCGAGGCACGCCTGGGTTATCGGCTGACCGGTTCGCACACCGCGGCGGTGGTGTGGACCGACGACCCGACCGGTGACATGACGCGCCTGGACCGCGCCGTCGAGGCCATCGGCGCCGGTGTCGGCGGGGCCCGGCCCCTGAGTGTGCTGGCCAGCGCCGCCACCCGCTGGGTCTGGGTCCCCAGCACCCGGCTCGACGTTGCGGGTCTGGCCGCTGCGATCGACGCCGTGCCGGACGTGCGGGTCGCGGTCGGGTCCACCGGCGCCGGGCTCGACGGGTTCCGGCGCAGCCATCTCGACGCGTTGACCACTCAGCGGATGCTGGCTCGGCTGCACTCACCGCGGCGGGTCGCGGTGTTCGCCGACATCGAGTTGGTGGCCCTGATCACCGCGGACGCCGATCGGGCCACCGCGTTCATCCAGCACACCCTGGGCAGCTTCGAACACGCCGGGGACGAGCTCCAGGAATCGGTGCGGGTCTTCGTCCACGAGCAGTGCAACGCCTCGCGCGCGGCCGCGCGGTTGTACACCCACCGCAACACCCTGCTGCGCCGCCTGACCCGCGCCGACGAACTACTGCCGCGTCCGCTGGCCGCACACACCGTCAACGTCGCCGTCGCCCTGGACGTGCTGCGCTGGCGGGGCCGCGCCCGCTAGTCGAAGGCCGCCGCGACATAGCGCAGCGCGTCGTCCTTGGCCACCCCCAGCGCGCGGGCCGTGTCGACGAAACTGCGGGCCGCGTCGGCCATGGTGGCATCGGCCGGGTCGGCGCGGGCCACGAAGGTCCCGAACCGGCCGCGCGTCTCGAGCATTCCCGCGGCCTCCAGTTCGCGGTAGGCGCGCGCCACGGTGTTCACGGCCAGGCCCAGCTGGCCGGCCAGCTCGCGGACGGTCGGCAACCGGATCCCCGGTTCCAGGCGTCCCGTCCGGATACCGTCGATGATCTGCGATCGCAACTGGTCGAACAGCGGTTTTGCCGCCTGCGCGTCGACCTTCAACCATTCCCCCAACTCCACGTCGTCCAGTATCGCTGAGGCCCGCTAGTTTGGTGGTGTGCGTATCGCAGTTCTCACCGGAGCCGGAATTTCGGCGGAAAGCGGCGTTCCGACCTTCCGCGACGACAAGAACGGGCTGTGGGCGCGCTTCGACCCCTATGAGCTGTCCAGCACGCAGGGCTGGAACGACCACCCCGAACGGGTGTGGGCCTGGTATCTGTGGCGGCATCATCTGGTGCAGCGCGTCGACCCCAACGACGGTCACCGCGCCGTCGCCGAATGGGAACGGATCCCCGGGATCGTCGATGTCTCGGTGATCACCCAGAACGTCGACAACCTGCACGAGCGCGCCGGCAGCAGCGCCGTGCACCACCTGCACGGCAGCCTGTTCGAATTCCGTTGTGACATCTGCGATTCGGCCTATCACGGCGAACTGCCCGACATGCCCGAACCACAGCTGGAGGCCAATCCGCCGGTATGCCCCTGCGGCGGCCTGATCCGGCCCGACATCGTCTGGTTCGGCGAACCGCTGCCCGATGGCCCGTGGGACGCCTCGGTGGAGGCGGTGCGCGCCACGGACCTGCTGGTGGTCGTGGGCACCTCGAGCATCGTCTACCCCGCCGCCGGGTTGCCGGAACTCGCGCTGGCGCAGGGCACCGTGGTGGTCGAGGTCAACCCGGAGCCCACGCCACTGTCGGCCGACGCCACCGTCACCCTCCGGGAGAGCGCCAGCACGGCGCTGCCGACGCTGCTGCAACAGCTACCGAGCCTGCTGGGCAAGAAGTCGTAGCTACGATCATCGCGGCTACGGTTCCATAGCTACGCCTGCGTAGCTATGGTCGGGCCATGCGACGCTCCCTGGCCGATCTGAAGTCCGACTGCCACGCGGCGGTGCTCGCCGAGGTGGCCGAGACCGGCCTGGCTCGGCTGACCGTGGAAGGCATCGCGCGTCGCGCCGGAGTCGCCAAGACCTCGATCTACCGGCACTGGCCCACCGTCGACGACCTGCTGCTCGACGCATTGGACCGCACCTTCCCGGCCGAACGGCCCACCCCCGGCGGCAAGAATCTGCGCGCGGACCTGCTGCGCTCGCTCGATCAGCTGACGGCCTGGCTGGCCGGTCCCACCGCGCGGGCCGCCGCCGCGATCCTCGCCGAACGGCACCGCCGGCCCGACCTGGTCGACGCGCTGTACCGCAGGGTGTTCGACGCGCACGGCGGGCGGTTCACCCAGACGGTGTTGCGGCTCTACGCCGAGCGCGGCGAGATCGACGCCGGCCGCATCACCCCGGTGGTCTGCGACATCGGGGAGGCCATGGTGATCAAGCACCAGATCGACACCGGCGAACTACCGGGCAAGGCCTACCGCACGGCGATCGTCGACCAGGTCATCCTGCCCGCGCTCGGCGTCCAGGCCCCGAACGAGAAGACCCGCTGATGACCATTCCGGTATCCGTCGACTGGGACGAGATCATCGCCGTCTCGCGGACCACCCTGACCACCCACCTGTGGGCCGCGCCGCCGCTGCGTCGCGGCTCCCCGATCCACGACCAGGCGTTCGGCGCGTTCCGCGAACTGCGCGCCGACCTGGCGCGGTTTTTGCCGTGGTTCTCCCACCCGCGGGTGTCGGTGCCCGAGCTGCGGCCACCGACCGATAGCGAAACCTTCTGGAACTTCGACCTTCTCGACCCCTTCGTCGAGGACTTCATGGCTGCCTGCGAGGGACGACCGGCGGTGGCCAACTTCGCGACCATCCCGGCGTGGATGTTCGGCGCCCAGGCCGCCGTCCCCGACGATCCGGACGAGGCCGTGTGGGATTACGAGCAGGGCAACGAACTTCGCGATCCCAGCTGCACCGAGGTCGCCGACTACTTCTACCGGGTCGCCAGCTGGTACATCGCCGGCGGCTTCCACGACGAACTCGGCACCTGGCATTCCTCCGGCCACCGGTACCGGTTCGCCTACTGGGAGGTGCTGTGCGAGCCCGACCTCCGCGGCCTGACGCCGCAGCAGTACGTCCGCCTCTATGACGCCGTCGTCGATCGGTTGCGCCCGCTCGATCCGCAGATGAAGTTCGTGGGACTCTCGCTGACCCACAAGTACGGCGATCCCGAGTACTTCTGGGCCTTCCTCGATCCGGCCAATCATCGCGGCGGGGCGGCCCCCGACGCGTTCTCCTACCACTTCTACGCGCACCCCGAGACCGTCGATCCGATTCTGGCGCAGGACGCCGCACCGTTCAGTCATTGGCGCGACATCTTCTTCGCCCAGGCCGACGGCTTTCTGGCGCAAGTCCAGCTCATCGATTCGATCCGGCGGCGGATCGCCCCCGACACCAAGACCTTCATCAACGAGGTCGGGACCTTCCCCGCCGACGTGTTGAACCCGCAACCGGATATCGCGCCGGAGTACTGGGCGTTGAGCGCGGCCGTGCAGTCCTACTTCTGGGCGCGGCTGCTGACCATGGGGATCCACGTGGTCGGCATCGCGGAGTTCATGGACTATCCGGGCATGATCCCCGGGGTCACGTTGATCGATTGGGACACCGGCGAACCCAATGCGCGCTACCACGCGCTGCACACCCTGCTGCGCCACTTCGCTCCGGGCGATGCACTGGTCGGCACCGCGGTGGGCGAACCCGGCGTTCCCGATTACCGCGTGCACGTCCAGGGCTTTGTCAAACCCGACGGGTCGCGAAAGCTGTTGATCATCAACAAGACCCGAGAGCGCCTCGATCTGCGGGTGGGTCCGCACGCGGTGGCCGTCGGCCCCTACGCCGTCGACGTGCTGCGGGTGACCGACGGCAGCCTGGTCAGCCCGCCGGCTTGACGGCGCGGCCCAGCGCGAACTCGGCGACCGGCAACGGCACCCACCGGGGCAGCGTCCATTCCCGCCGGGCGTCCTCGATGCTGAACCCCGCGGTCCGCAGGCTCTGCTCGGTGTGGCGATGACTGTGGCAGTTCCCCGAGATCCGCGGCCACACCGTGGCATCGGCGAACCGCTGCAGCCGACCGCGCCAGCCCACGCTGGCAATGTGCTCCAGATAGCGCACCTCGCCGCCGGGGCGAAGCTGGGCGTACAGCTGCGCGAGGACCCCGTCGGGCCGTTCGACGGTGCACAGCACCAGTGAACACACCACGGCGTCGAACGGCTCCGGGTCCGCCAGGGTTTCGACGGTCTGGCCGCTGACGCTGACCGGGACGGGGGCGACGGCGGCCGCGGCCTGGGCGTGTTCGAGCAGGTGCACTTCGGGCTCGACGGCCACCACCTGGGTCACCGTATCGGGATAGTGCGCGAAGTTGGTTCCGGTGCCGGCGCCGACCTCGAGCACCCGGCCCGTCAGGCCGGCGAGGTTGGCCCGCCGCAACCGGGTGAGCTCCTCGGTTTCGTGCGCGGACATCAGTGTCCAGACCCGCGCGAAGAACGGGTGGGACAGCTGAGCTTCGGTTGGTGTCATCGGCGCGCTCCCTTGTTGTCGAGCACCCAGTGCAGCGTTTCCTGTGGGCCGGCGTCGGCACCGACGATACCGACCGTCATGTGTCCGGTACAGACCGCGCGCAATACGTTGTCGGCAAAGGTCATCGGATCCCCGAACGGCAGATACGGTTTGGCGATCAGCATGGCCGCCACCCCGTGGGCCGCGGTCCACAATTCGAGCGTCAGCGTCGTCGGATCCCCCGGCGGGTAGATGCCCTCACGAATCAGGGATTCGACGGAGCCGCGCAGGTGCACGAAGGCCGACGACGTCAAGGCGGCGTCCACGTCGCTGCCCGGGCTGCCCTCTCCCATGGTCGCGATACGGTACAGCTCGGGGGTGGCGATCGCGAAACGCACGTAGGCCAGGCCCTGGGCCCGCAGCGCCTCGAGCGTGGAGACCTGCCCCTGCACGGCCCGTTGCATCTCGTCGTGCAGGGTCTCGAAGTAGCGCGCGCAGACCGCGTCCAGCAGCGCGTCCTTGTCCGCGAAATGCAGGTAGATCGACGGCGAAGTGACCCCGACCCGTTCCGCGACCGCCCGGATCGAGACGTCCTTGGCGTGGCCGTTCTCCAGCAGCAATTCGGTGGTGGCGTCGAGGATTTCGACGCGCAGCCGCTCCCCGGACCCGCGTGGCGCGCGTCGGCGGCCGCGTCGCAGCGCTGCCCCGCTCGTCACGATTCCACCTTCCTGGTCTCGGCGGCATCCGACGGTGCGGCGGCCGGGCGGGGTTCACCGGATTCGCTGATGCCGATGCGTTCGTGCAGGCGCACCAGAGGTTTCGGGGCCCACCAGTTCCATCGTCCGAGGACGTGCATGAAGGCGGGCACCAGGACCATCCGGACCAGGGTAGCGTCGACCAACACCGCCAACGTCAGCCCCAGCCCGAACATCCGCATGAACGACACCTGGGCGGCGATCAGCGCGGCGAACGAGATCGACATCACCAGCGCCGCCGCGGTGATCACCCGCCCGGTGCGGGCCAACCCCAGCGCGACGCTCTCGTCGTTGTCGGCCCGGGTGCGCCCACTGGCCAACCAAAACTCGCGGATTCGCGAGATCAGGAACACCTCGTAGTCCATCGCCAGGCCGAACGCGATGCAGAACAACAGGACCGGCATGTTGGCCACCAGCGTCCCGGTCGGCGCGGTGCCGAGGGCCCCGAGATGGCCCTCCTGGAAGATCCACACCAGCGCACCGAACGCCGCGGTCAGCGAAAGGACGTTGAGCACTAGGGCTTTCAGCGGCAAGACCACACTTCCGGTCAGCAGGAACAGCAGCAGGAAGGTGATCACCGCGATGACCCCGAGCACCAACGGCAACCGGGAGGTGATGGCATCGACGCTGTCGCGGTTGATCTGGGCGATCCCGGTCAGCTGCACTGCCCGGTCGCCCGGTCCGGCGACGGCATGCAGGCCGTCGAGCTGACGCTCGGAGGCGTCGGAGAACAGCGGCACATCGCTGGCCACGGTCAAAAACGCACTGCCGTCGGCCATTCCGGTCGCACCCGCCGGGGGCCCCACCCGGTTGCCGCCGACGAACGTCCCCGTGGGCGCGGTCACGGCCGTAACATCGGTGACCCGGGACAGCTCGGCGGCGTAGCGCTCGAAGTCCGCGGGCGTCAGGCCCTCGGCGTCCGGGACAACGACGGTGACGGCGGTGTCAGAGGTGTCGGCGAAGTCGTTGCGCAGCTGATCGCCGACCTGATGCGCCGAGGCGCCGGCGGGCAGCACCCGGTCGTCGGGAAAGCCCCATTTCACGCCGAGGAAGGGCGCGCCCGCCAACAGCAGCAGCGCGACGACGGCCAGGCCGATGGAGACCGCGCGACGCATGACGAACTTCGTCGAGCGATACCAGAACAGCTGCTCGACCGGTTTGGGCTGCGGGTCAGGGCGGCCCAGCAGCCGGCGGAACAGCCGCCGCACATCGAAGGCGTTCAGCCGCGACCCGAGCAGCACGATCGCGGCCGGCGTCACGACCACCGCCGCAAAGGCCGCGAAGGCCACGGTCGCGATACCGGCGTAGGCGAAGGACTTCAGGAAGTACATCGGGAACAGCACCATCGCCGCCATCGACAGCGCCACCGTCGTCGCCGAGAACAGCACCGTGCGCCCGGCAGTGCCCAGCGTGCGCACCAGCGCCTCTTCGGCCGGGACGCCGTCGGCCAACTCGTCGCGGTAGCGGCTGATGATCAGCAGCGTGTAGTCGATGGCCAGCGCCAGCCCCAGGGCGATGGTCAGGTTGAGCGCGAAGATCGAGACGTCGGTGAACTGAGTGACCAGCCGCAGGACCGCCATGGATCCGACGATGGCCAGCGCGCCCACGGCCATCGGCAACGCGGCGGCCAGCAGACCGCCGAACACCCAGACCAGCACCAGGAAGCTCAGCGGGATCGCGATCGATTCCATCAGCAGCAGGTCGTGTTCGCTCTGCTTGGTGATCTGCGAGTAGACCAGGGCCTGCCCGCCCGGGGTGACGGTGACGTCGGGGTGCTGCGGCAGCACCGAGGCGCTGATGGCGTCGACCAACTCCTGGGCGTAGCGCTGCGCGAAGCTCTCGCCGCCGTTGATCCCGGCGACGATGAGCCCGGTGGTCCCGTCGGTGCTGATCATGTCGGCGGCCACGGTGGGCGGCACCGTCCACGTCGAGGTGACGTAGGCGATGTGCGGGGAGGCCTCGAGCGCCTCGATGACGGCCAACCCGGCGGCGCGCGCCGCGGGACTCTCGGCCCCCGCGCCGGAGGCCACGGTGAACACCAGTTGCATGTCGCCGCGCGCGAACTTCTCGGTGAGCAACTGCGTGGCCTTCGACGATTCGGCCGTCGGGTCCTGGAACCCGCCCGCGGACAGGCTCTTGGCCACCGGGACTCCGAAGATCGCGGCGGCGACCATGAGCAGCGCGGCGAACGCGACGATGCGTCGCGGCGCGGCGATGGCCAGCCGGGCAATTCTGTGCAGCATCCGCTACTCCCCCATTTGCAGTCGACGGCCCCCACGGCGCCGACAGACTCGCGGGCTGGAGCGGACGCAGATTAGCAACGGTAACTTAACGCCGTCAACGGCTTCCCCGCGCGCTTCGCAGCCCCGGTCCCTCCCGGACCGTTCACCTGACTAAGGGTTACATTATGCGCTCGGCGCCCATATTCTTACCCCCCATGACAACTGAATTCGATGCCCGTCTCGCCACGTCAGGCCGCAATTTCGGCCTGTTGGCGCTGCGTTTTGCCATCGGTGCGGCGATTCTGCAGGCCGGGCTGCTGAAACTTTTCGACTACGGCACGGTGGTCGAGAGCATGGAGCAGAGCGGCTGGCGGATGCCGCAACTGGCCGCGTTCCTGGTGACGGCCGCGGAGAGCCTGGGCGGCATCGGCCTGCTGCTGGGCCTGGTGACACCGCTGGCCGCGATGGCCGTGCTCGCGGCGATGATCGACGCGTGGGCGGTCAACGTCTCGGGCGCCGCGTTCTGGTCGGATCCGTTCAACGTCCCGTTCCTGATCGGCTTCGGGGCGCTGGCCCTGTTGTTCACCGGGGCCGGCACCTTCTCGCTGGACGAGCGGCTGTGGGGCCGGGATACCTGGCCGCGACTGGTTTCGGTGACGTTGCTGGTGGTCGCCGTCGCGGCGGCCGTGGCGACCTGGGTCCTACTGAATGGAACCAACCCGATCCACCTCAGTACACCCGCGGGCTGACCTGGGATTTTTCCGCCAGCTCGCCCCGTCGACGACGGTTGGAGCGGGACGTCGTCGGTCCGGCGACCTGGGTTTCCCTACCCGGGAGTAATAATTGCCATCATTTTCCGAATCGTGACTCAATGATTCCTTAATAGAGATCCATACAGTCAGTGTCATGTGGATCGACGACACCAACGCTGATGTCATCAAGATTGACTTCGACGCTCTGTACCACGGAGATTTCCTGGTCGAGGGCGACACCTCGGAGCAGTTCGACGAGGTGCTTCCGCCGCTGGCGAGCTAGCCTCGTCAGCTCGCGGCGGAAGGCGTCATCAGTCATCTTGTGACGCCCCTACGAGTACTGTGCCGGCCTCGTGCCGGAAGTGAAAAAGCCGGTGACCACCTTCGCGGTGGCCACCGGCTTTTTCGTGTCGGTACCGGGCGTACCGGTACTCGCGGGTGACTAGGCGGCGGACTCGGCCTCTTCGTCGTCCACCAGGTCGGCGAGGCGACCGGTGATCAGTTCCTCGGCCTCGGAAACCATGCGGGACACCAGTTCGCCGCAGGTCGGGATGTCGTTGATCAGACCCATGGCCGTCCCGACGGTCCAGATGCCGGCGTCGATGTCACCGTCGTCGAAAACCTTGCGGCCACGCACGCCGGCCACCAGATCCTTGACGTCCTCGAACTGACCGCCATCGGCGAGGATCTGCACCACCTCGCGCGAGACCACGTTGGAGGCCACCCGCGCGGTGTTGTTGAGGCTGCGGAAGATCAACTCCGTACCCCGCTCGTCGCCGGCGACGATGGCTTCCTTGACGTTCTGGTGGATGCAAGACTCCACCGTGCACATGAAGCGCGACCCCATGTTGACCCCGTCGGCACCCAGCGCCAGCGCAGCCACCAGGCCGCGGGCATCGGCAAACCCGCCGGAGGCGATCATCGGGATCTCGATCTTGTCGGCCGCGGCCGGGATCAGCACCAGACCCGGGATGTCGTCCTCACCAGGGTGACCCGCGCACTCGAACCCGTCGATGCTGATGCCGTCGACACCCAGGCTCTGGGCCTTGACCGCATGCCGCACCGAGGTGCACTTGTGCAGCACCTTGATGCCGTTGTCGTGGAACATCGGCAGGTGCGGCGCCGGGTTGGAGCCCGCGGTCTCGACGATCTTGATGCCCTCGTCGACGATGACCTGGCGGTACTCGTCGTACGGCGGCGGGTTGATCGACGGCAGGATCGTCAGGTTGACCCCGAACGGCTTGTCGGTCAGCTCCCGCGTGCGCGCGATCTCCTTGGCCAGATCGGCCGGCGTCGGCTGGGTCAGCGCGGTGATGAAGCCCAACGCGCCGGCATTGGCCACGGCCGCCACCAGTTCCGCGCGGCCGACCCACTGCATGCCACCCTGCGCGATGGGGTGCTCGACCCCGAATACCTCGGTGAATTTCGTCTTGATTGCCATCTGCTTCCTTCCCCCGGATCAGCGAGGCGCCATACGGATCGCCCCGTCGAGGCGGATCACCTCGCCGTTGAGCATCGGGTTCTCCACAATATGGACCGCCAGCGCGCCGTACTCGTCCGGGTCCCCGAGGCGGGCCGGGTGCGGCACCTGCTGCCCCAGCGACTTCTGCGCCTCCTCGGGCAGCGAGCCCAGCAGCGGGGTCTTGAACAGACCCGGCGCGATGGTGCAGACGCGGATCAGCTCGCGGGAGAGATCGCGGGCGATCGGCAGGGTCATCCCGACCACGCCACCCTTGGAGGCCGAGTACGCGGCCTGACCGATCTGGCCCTCGAAGGCGGCCACCGACGCGGTGTTGATAATGACGCCCTTTTCACCGTTGATGGCTTCGGTCTTGGCGATCCGCTCGGCCGCCAGGCGCAGCACGTTGAAGGTACCGATCAGGTTGACCTGGACGACGGTGGTGAACGCGTCCAGCGGGAAGGCGCCGTCCTTGCCCAGGGTCTTGATGGCGGTACCGATGCCGGCGCAGTTGACGTTGATGCGCAGCGGGCCCATCTCCTCGGCGGCGTCCAGCGCGGCGGACACCGATTCCGGATCGGTGACATTGGCCTCGACGAAGCGGGCACGCGCGCCCAACTCCTTGACGGCCTCCTCGCCCTTGAGGTCGATCACCACGACTGACGCGCCGCGGTCGAGCAGCCGCTTGGTGGTCGCCAGGCCCAGGCCCGACGCGCCACCGGTCACCACTGCCACCGAATCCTTGATCTCCACCTGACGTGTTCCTTTCGCCTTCTACCTACTGGTTGGTTGGGACTATAACGCACGCGTCCGAACGGGCGCTCGGTTCGCAACCCGCGTCAGGCCCAGTCGCGCAACACCGCGTCGTTGTCGGCGCCGGCAGCGCGCGGCGGGGTCGGCGTCTCGGGCTGCGACCGCGAGAACCGGGGCGCCGGCCGGGGCTGCAGGCCGTCGGCACCGGAGTCGTAGAAGGTGTCCCGCTCGGCGATGTGCGGCTCGTCGAGCACCTCGCCGAAGGACAGCACCGGGGTCACGCACGCATCGGTGCCGGCGAACACCTTGGCCCAGTGGTCGCGGTCGTGCTTGGCGAAGGTCTGCGCGAACAGCTCCTTGAGCCGCGGCCAGCCGCTGACGTCGTTCTGATCGGGCAGGTCGGCGGCGTCCAGGCCCAGCCCCTCGAGCATGGCGGCGTAGAACTGCGGCTCGATCGGACCCACCGCGACGTACTTGCCGTCGGCGGTCTCGTAGGTGTCGTAGTAGGGGGCGCCGGTGTCGAGCATGTTGGTGCCGCGCTCGTCGGACCACATGCCGCTGGCGCGGAAGGCCCACATCATCTGGCTCAGCACGCTGGAGCCGTCGACCATGGCGGCATCGACCACCTGCCCCTTGCCCGAGGTCTGCCGCTCCCACAGCGCGGCCAGAATGCCCACCAGCAGGAACATCGAACCACCGCCGAAGTCACCGGCGAGGTTCAGCGGCGGCACCGGCCGCTCACCCTTGCGCCCGATGGCGTGCAGCACGCCGGTGAGCGAGATGTAGTTGATGTCGTGGCCGGCCTGCAGCGCACGCGGCCCGTCCTGACCCCAGCCGGTCATCCGGCCGTAGATCAGCCGCTCGTTGACCTTGGCGCAGTCCTCCGGCCCCAGGCCGAGGCGCTCGGTGACGCCCGGGCGGAACCCCTCGATCAGCACGTCGGCCTTGCTGACCAGATCCAGGATGAACTTCTTGCCCTCCGGGGACTTCAGGTCCGCGGTCACCGACCGGCGGTTGCGCAACATGGCGTCGCGCGGCGGGGTGACGACACTCGCAGCCTTCGACGGCCGGTCGACGCGAACCACGTCGGCGCCGAGGTCGCCCAGAATCATCGCCGCATGCGGGCCGGGCCCGATCCCGGCCAGTTCGACGACTCGCAATCCCTGAAGTGGTCCCGCCACAGTGTCCGCCCTTCATAGCCTTGATAACCGTGTGGTCTGCATCATCCCACCGCCGCCCAACCAACCGACGGGTGGGCTGTGGTTGCGCGAAAGCGTTCCCTATTGTGTCTGGCATGACGATCACTGACTCCGGCCTGGACGCGCTCGCACCGGTCGACGGCCTGCTTGTCGACCTGACCGACGGCGTGCTGGCGATCACCATCGACCGTCCGGACAGCCTCAACTCGGTGAACCCGCAGGTATTCGCGGCCATGGCCGACACGCTGGAGCGCGCCGCCACCGATCCCCGCGTGCGCGTGGTCCGCATCGGCGGCACCGGACGCGGCTTCTGCTCCGGGGCGGCGATCGGCGCCGAGGACACCGGTGACGGTCACGAGCCGATGGAAACCCTGCACGAGGGCAACCGCGCCATCCGCGCGATCGTCAACATGCCCCGGCCGGTGGTGGCCGTGGTGCAGGGCCCGACTGCGGGCATCGGGGTGTCGGTGGCCCTGGCCTGCGACCTCGTGCTGGCTTCGGAGAAGGCCTTCTTCCTGTTGGCGTTCACCAAGATCGGCCTGATGCCCGATGGCGGCGCCTCCGCACTGGTGGCCGCCGCTATCGGCCGCATCCGGGCGATGAAGATGGCCCTGCTGGCCGAGCGGGTGTCCGCGGCCGACGCCCTGGACTGGGGCATGGTCAGCGCGGTGTATCCCGCCGACACGCTCGAGGCCGAGTCCACCAAGCTGATCCAGCGCCTGATGTCGGGTCCCGCGGTGGCCTACGCCAAGACCAAGAAGGCCATCAACGGCGCCACGCTGGACACCCTGGACACCACGCTGGCCCACGAGACCGCCGGCCAGCACAAGCTGCTGCAGGCCCCCGACCTCGCCGAGGGCATCCAGGCCTTCCAGGAGAAGCGCAGCCCCAACTTCACCGACGTCTGATCCGTCGGCGTCCGGCGCGCCAAAAACCGGTGGACGCCAAGCACTTCGCTCGGCGACCATCTACAGGTGAGCACCGACGTCGACAAGCAACAGCCGGAAGCGCGTGCGCCCGGCGGCTGGCGGGTGCTCGCGCCATTCCGCTTCCGCGAGTACCGCCTGCTGATCGCGGCCGTCTCGATCACCATCTTCGCCGAGGGCATGTGGGCCGTGGTGATGGCCCTGCAGGTGATGGAACTCAACCGCGACCCGGCCGCGCTGTCGCTGGTCGCCACCTGCCTGGGCGTCGGCCTAGTGGCCTTCGTGCTCGTCGGCGGCATTGCCGCGGACCGGTTTCCGC
The DNA here is from genome assembly GCF_900637205.1 of Mycolicibacterium chitae. Lineage (NCBI taxonomy): Bacteria > Bacillati > Actinomycetota > Actinomycetes > Mycobacteriales > Mycobacteriaceae > Mycobacterium > Mycolicibacterium chitae. Next base: position 1,106,220 of record NZ_LR134355.1, on the reverse strand, counting down.
AGCGCACCATCATCATCGTCGTCGAGGCGGTGAACCTCGCGGCGGTCAGCACGGTCGCCCTGCTGGGTCTGCTCGAGCTGCTACGGGTGTGGCACATGGCGGTGGCCGCCGGCACGCTCGGGATCGCCGCGGCCTTCTTCTTCCCCGCCTACAGCGCCTATCTGCCGCGGATCCTGCCGCCCGGCCAGCTGCTGGCCGCCAATGGCGTCGAGGGCGTCATGCGCCCGGTGCTGCAGCGCGCTGTCGGCCCGGCCGTCGCGGGTGTGCTTGTGGGAGTGACGTTTCCGACGCTCGGCGCGGTGGCGGTCGCGGTGCTGTTCGCCATCGGCCTGACGTTGTTGATCGCCACCCGGCCGGTGCGCAGCGGCTTCGTCGTCGAACCGGAACGTCTGCAGCGGCGGGTGCTGACCGACCTGCGCGACGGGTTCCTGTTCATGGTGAAGACGCCGTGGCTGCTGTGGACGTTGTTGTTCGCCAGCATGTTCGTCCTGCTGGTCATCGGCCCCATCGAGGTCCTGCTGCCGTTCATCGCCACGGAGCGATTCGAGGACGGCGCTCGGATGTACGGCCTGGTGCTGGCGGCGTTCGGGATCGGCGGGGCCCTGGGGGCGCTCGGGGTGTCCTCGCGGCACCTGCCGCGGCGCTACCTGACGGTGATGATCCTGATGTGGGGCGCCGGTTCGCTGCCGCTGGTGGTCATCGGCTGGACGAGTTCGTTCCCGCTGATGGCGCTGGCGTCGTTCCTGGTGGGCGTCACCGACGGTGCGGGCATGGTGATCTGGGGGACGCTGCTGCAACGGCGGGTGCCGCCGGCGATGCTGGGGCGGGTGTCGAGCCTGGACTTCTTCGTCTCGTTGGCCTTCATGCCGGTGTCCATGGCCATCGTCGGGCCGCTGTCGAAGGTGGTGTCGATGCAGACCATCTTCGCGGTGGCCGGTACCGCGCCAATCGTGTTGGCGCTCATCGCCCTATGGGCCGCGCGGATGCCGCGCGACGAGATCGCCCACCCGCTGGACACCTGAGGCCGCTCAGGCTCCCGCGAAGATCGGCGGCAGGGCCAGCACCATGATCAGCCCCCACACCAGGTGGGTGAGCACCGGGGCCAGCACTCCCCCGGTCGCCCGGCGCTGCACCGCGCAGATCAACCCGAGCACCACCGCGGCGAAACCCAGCATCGGGTTGCCCGACGCCAACGTCGCCACGATGTAGAGCAGCGTCGAAATCAGCACGGGCCGTGCGCCTTCCAGCGCGGTGTACAGCGCCCCGCGGAAGAACAGCTCCTCGGCGACACCGTTGACCAGGGTGATGGCCACCACCAGCGGCAGCGCACCCTGGTTGGCGAACTGCATGACCGCGCCGATGGGTTCGGCGATGACGTCGATCTGCCGGACGATCAGCGCGCCGACGACGAACGCCGCCCCGGTGGCCAGCCCCGCGCCCAGTCCCAGCAGCACCGGCCGCCGCTCGCGCCCGCCCCAGGTGATGGCGCCCAGCCGCATCGGCCCGGACACCAGCGCCGCGATGGCCCACACCGCGGCCAGCGCGGCCGTGAGCCAGTAGAAGCTCGCATCGCCGGGCTCGCGGGTCAGCGAGATGCCCAGTAGCAGCGCCCCCAGGACGCCGCCGATCACGACGACGATGCGCCGGCGCCGCACCACCGCGGGCTCCTCCACCTGCGGCGGTGCCGCGGTCTCGACGACGGCGGTCACCCGCTCGAGCCAGGTGGTCACGACGCCCCCTTCTTCGGGAACAGGTCCGCGACGGCGTCCAGGCCCGTCCGCAGCGCACCGGCGACCGGCTTGGGCACCGCACCGAGCAGACCCAGCGCGGGCCGGGCGAACGGCGGGGTCAGCGCGGCGGCCAGCCGCTGGATCCGCAGCGTGTCGCCGCCGGCCCAGGCGGCGTCGGTGTCGGCGAGGTGGTGCGGATCGGCCAGCCGATCCACCGGTCTGGCCTCATCGCCCTCCAGCGAGCGCCGGATCGCGTCGTCGATGCCCAGCAGGCCGCCCTCGGGATCGGGCACCTGACCGTCGAGTCGACGCTGCGAGGCCGTCATCGGATAGTCAAGGGAGGCAACCAGATCGGCGGCCAGTCCGCCGGGGATCGGCAACGCCGCCGCCGTCAGCCGGGACAGCACCGCGGTGTCCAGGCCGCGCACCTGCAGGCCGGCCCGCCACGCCCCGGCAAGTCGCGCGTAGGTGTGCATCAGCTCGCCGTAGGTGGTCGTGGTCGGCCCGCAGATGTCGTAGGCGCCGGGGCGGACCTGCGGCCCGGCGGCGGCCACCAGGTAGTGCAGCACGTCGCGAATCGAGATCGGGTCGATCGGGTGGCGCGCCCAGCGCGGCATGGGCATCAGCAGGAACCGGTCCCCCACGTAGCGCAGCATCTCGAACGACGTCGAACCCGCCCCGATGATCATCGCCGCCCCCAGCCACACCACCTCGGCGCCGCCGTCCACGTGCAGGGCCTCGGCCACCTCGGCGCGGCCGGTGAGGTGTTCGGACAGATCCTCGCCGTCGGGCACGAACCCGCCGAGGTACACGATGCGGCCGACCCCGGCCCGCGCGGCCGCCGCGCCGACGTGGGCCGCGGCCCGGTTGTCGGCCTCCCGGAAGTCGGGGGCGCCGATGGCGTGGACCAGGTAGTAGACGACGTCCACCGGCCCCGCCGTGGACAGCGCGGCGGCGACGGAGTCGGGATCCCCCGCGTCGAGCGCGACCACCTCCACCCGGTCGCGCCAGCCGTAGCCGTCGAACTTGCGCGCGTCGCGGCCCGCGGCGATGACGTGATGCCCCTCGTCCAGCAACGCGGCCACCAGGCGGGAACCGATGTATCCGGTGGCGCCGGTGACCAGGATGCGCATTGCTTCCACGGTAGAGGTTCGGCATTTTTCGCGTGACCAAAGCCGCCCTGACCTGGTCGTTTTGGGCGCGACCAAACGCTGTGCTTACGCTTTGAGCTGGCTTGATGCCGCAGTTTGCGTCTCGCCGACCGCACAGACTCATCACGAACGAGTAACGGCCGACGACGGCCCGACGACGTAAAAGCGACGAGAGGAGCCAAAATGACGATCCGATTGAAGACCCTTGGCGTGGCTGCCGCCGCGGCCGCGCTCGCCATCTCCACCGCCATCACCGCCCACGCCGACGAGGACGAGGTGACCATCGAGCCGCCCGAGGTGCACGGTTCGGGCTGCGACGCGATCAAGGCCGAGTTGGCGCCCACCGGGCTCGACGGGCTGTTCAAGCAGCCGGCTTCGGCGGCCATCGCCGGCATCCCGTCGCTGAGCACCTACAACGCCGCGATCTCGGGCGGCCTGAACCCGGCCGTCAACGTGGTCGGCGTGCTCGACAACGGCCCCTACAACGTGTTCGCACCGACCGACGAGGCGTTCTCCGCGCTTGATCCCGCCGAGTTCGAGGCGCTCAAGGCCGACCCGGCCCGGCTGACCGCGATGGTCTACTACAGCATGGCGCTGGGCCTGCTGGGCCCTGAGGACGTGCACGGCAAGCTGACCTCGCAGGAGGGCAAGCAGATCACCGTCACCGGCAAGGGCGGCGATATCAAGGTCGACGACACCGCCAAGGTCGTGTGCGCGGGCATCACCGCCGACAACGCCAAGATCTACATCATCGACACGGTGCTGTCCCCGGACAACGCGCTGCCGGCGACCGCGACCACCACGACCTCGCCGACGGAGACCACGGAGCCCACCGAGGCGACGGAGACCACGGAGCCCACCGAGACCACCGAGCCGACCGAGACCACTGAGTCGGCGGAGTCGGCCGAGGCCACCGAAACCACCGAGGCCGCCTAGCTCCACAGACGAATCGGGCGTGATTTCACACGGTCACCGTGTGAAATCACGCCCGAATCGCGTTGTTACTTGGCCTTCCAGACCGGGGCGCGCTTCTGCGCGAACGCCATCGGACCCTCCATGGCGTCCTCGGTGCGCAGCAGTGCCCCCATCTCGCGCGAGGTGCGCTTCCAGTCGTCGCGGTCCGCGGCCACCGCACCGTCCTCGGCACCGTAGGCCACCCGCTTGGAGGCCTGCACCGCCAGCGGCGCGTTGACCGTGATGCGTTCGGCCAGCGCCAGGGCCGCCTCGAGGACCGTGCCATCCGGCACGACCTCGTTGATCAGTCCCCACCGCAGCGCGTCCTGCGAGCTCAGCGGCTCGCCGGTGAAGATCAGCTCCAGGCCCACCTTGCGGGGCAGCTGGTCGACGATGCGGAACACGCCGCCGGCCGCGGCCATCAGGCCCCGCTTGACCTCGGGCAGGCCGAACTTGGCCCGCTCCTCGGCCACCACCAGATCGCTGGCCAACGCCAGTTCACTGCCGCCGCCCAGCGCCGTGCCGTTGACGGCCGCGATCACGGGCTTGTCGATGAAGTGGCTGACAAACCCGGCGAAGCCCCACTCCGGATGCTCCGGGTGAAAGAGGTTCTCGCCGCGCGAGATCGCCTTGAGGTCGGCGCCGGCGCAGAACGACTTGTCGCCGGATCCCGTGATCACCACGGCCCGGATCTCGGGGTCGCTCTGCGCCAACTCCAGACCGTTACCGACGGCCGTGCTGACCGCCGCGTTGACCGCGTTGCGTGCCTCCGGGCGGTTGATCGTGATGATCAAGACGTTGCCCCGGCGCTCGGTCAGCGCGCCGGGGGCGTCCTGCGTCGCGTCGGTCACAGCAGCTCGAGGATGGTGGCGTTGGCCTGGCCGCCGCCCTCACACATCGTCTGCAGACCGTACTGAATGTTGTTGTCCCGCATGTGGTACAGCAGCGTGGTCAGGATGCGGGCACCGGAGCCGCCCAGCGGGTGGCCCAGCGCGATGGCGCCGCCATTGGGGTTCAGCTTCTTCTCGTCGGCACCGATGTCCTTGAGCCAGGCCATGGGCACCGGCGCGAAGGCCTCGTTGACCTCGAAGGCACCGATCTGGTCGACGCTCAGGCCCGACTTCTTCAGCGCCTTCTGGGTGGCCGGGATCGGCGCGGTCAGCATGATCACCGGGTCGGCGCCGGCGAGCACCGCGGTGTGCACCTTGGCCAGCGGCTTGAGGCCCAGTTCCTTGGCCTTCTCCGCGGACATGACCAGCAGCGCGGCCGAGCCGTCGGAGATCTGGCTGGAGTTACCGGCGTGGATCACGCCGTCCTCCTTGAACGCGGGCTTGATGCCGGCCATCTTCTCGACGGTGCCGCCACGGCGGATGCCGCCGTCCTCGAGCACCACGGTGTCGTTGCCGTCGGCGTCCTTGGTCTTGATGCCCACGATCTGGTCCTTGAACGCACCGGAATCCTGTGCGGCCGCGGCCTTCTCGTGCGACCGCAGGGAAAACTCGTCGAGCTGGGTGCGGTTGAAGCCCCACTGCTCGGCGATCATCTCGGCGCCGACACCCTGGTTGGGGGTCTGGGCGTAGCGGGCCTTGAACGACTCGCCGTACGGGTTGCCGCCGTTGGCCAGCGAGGAGCCCATGGGGGTGCGCGACATCGACTCGACGCCACCGGCGACGACGACGTCGTAGTGGCCGGCGACCACACCGGAGACGGCGAAGTGCAGCGACTGCTGGCTGGAACCGCACTGGCGGTCCACGGTCACGCCGGGCACCGTCTCGGGCCATCCGGCGGTCAGCACCGCGGTGCGCGCGATGTCCAGGGCCTGCTCACCGGCCTGCATGACGCAGCCCCAGATGACGTCGTCGACCAGTGCGGGATCGACACCGGCGCGCTCGACGAGGGCGTTGAGCACCTGCGCCGACAGTTCGGCCGGGTGCACCCCCGCCAGAGCGCCGTTGCGCTTACCTACCGCCGAACGAACGGCCTCCACGATCACGGCTTCCGCCATGGACCTCTCCTCTCAACTAATTAGTTGGTTGATCAATCGTTCTTAGCACCAGGGGCCACCGCAACAAATTCCGGGTGCGAAATTCGTGGCCCCCTTGGTTCTACCGTGTGCGTCCGTACGCTCGGTAAGTATGTCCAACGTCATCGTCTTCGGCGGCCACGGCAAGGTGGCGCTGCTGCTGTCCCCGATCCTCAACGAGCGCGGCGACCGCGTCACCTCGGTGTTCCGCAATCCCGACCACTCCGAGGAGGTCGCCGTCACGGGCGCCCAGCCCGTGGTCGGCGACATCGAGGCCCTCGGCGTCGCCGAACTCACCGAGTCGATCGCCGGGCACGACGCCGTGGTGTTCACCGCGGGCGCCGGCGGCGGCAACCCGGCCCGCACCTACGCGGTGGACCGCGACGCGGCGATCCGCGTCATCGACGCCGCCGCGCAGGCCGGCACCAAGCGCTTCGTGATGGTGTCCTACTTCGGCGCCGGTCCCGACCACGGCGTCGCCGAGGACAGCTCGTTCTTCCCCTACGCGCAGGCCAAGGCCGCCACCGACGCGCACCTGCGGGCCAGCGACCTCGACTGGACCATCCTGGGCCCGAGTGCGTTGACCCTCGATCCGCCGACCGGGCGCATCGAGGTCGGCGGGCAGCGCACCGCCTCGGGCAAGGTGACCCGGGCCGACGTGGCGGCCGTCGTCGCCGCGGCGCTGGCCGACGACGGCACCGTGGGACGCACCATCGAGTTCAACAACGGCGACACCCCGATCGCCGAGGCGCTGCGCAACCGCTAGTCGCGCCGGTCGACGTGGACCGGCACCTGGTCGTCCCAGGGTTGGCGGGTCACCGCGTCGGCGACGTTGATGTAGCCGGTCTCGAATTCGCCGGTGGCCGCGTCGACCAGCCGGTAGCGCTGGGTCTGCCGGTGGATGGGCTGGGCGTCGATGAGCACCACCCGCACCTCCCCGGGCTCGAACCGGCAGCGCTTCTGCATCGCGGCGATCAACTGCTCGTTGTGCATGTGGCCGTCGCCGAAGTTCCAGCCGATGGCCGTCGAGCAGATCCGCTCGCCGTCGGTCATCACGTAGTCCTCCGGCGAGTCGGTACCGCCGGGCCCGGCCATGGCGCGGTGCGCCAGCGTGAACATCATCCGGCCGTGGGTGTTGAAGGCGCGGAACGCGTAGCCGAGGTACTGCGGGATCTGCGCGGCCTCCGGGCTGCCGTAGACCTTCTCCAACTGCGCCTGCGGCATGCTGGCGATGGCCACCAGGTGCTGGTCGATCTTGTCGGCGGCCGACGGCTTGAGGCACCACAGCGTGGTGTCCCAGTTGCCGGCGTAGTAGCGCATCCCCGGCAGGAAGGACACCTTGCGCGGGAACAGGTTTCCCAGCGTCACCGTGATGACCATGGCCGCGAACAGCAGCACCGGCAGCGGGCCGGTCATGTCAGCGAGCCCGATCCCCGCGTGCCCCACGAACAACGTGAGGACGCAGAAGATCATGAAGACGTTCCACTCCAGCGGCACGCCCATCGGGATCGCCGTCAGGATGCCGAGGTGGAAGCACACCATGACGAGCGCGGCGATCGCGGTGGGCCAGCCGCCATGGGAGAACAGCAGGACCAGCGGGACCAACATCTCCACCGCCGTGCTGAAATGCGCGACGACCCGGGACAGCCGGCCGGGCCGCAGGTCATCCGGAAAGCGTTCGAAGAACAGCCGTTTCAGCGCGCGGGGCCGCACGATCGGGCTGTTGGACATCATCGTCGAGATCACGAACGGGAAGTGCTTGGTCAGCTTGGACGACGCGGCGCCGACCCAGATCACCACGCAGACCAGCTTGGCGGCGATGATCATGTCGACACCGCCGAACAGGAACGCCACGGTGAACGCCGCGTACACCTCGCCGCGGGCGGCCAGGAAGATCACCTTGTCCCGCAGTCCCGCAGCGGCCAGCAGTCCCAGGATGGTCCAGATCTGCCACAGCGGCAGCACCCCGACGTCGGTGTCGAGCGCCGGGATGGGTCCGGTCCCGTCGGAGAACAGCGCGATCAGCAGCGCGACGAGCAGCGCCGCGTAGAGCGCCACGTCGACCGGTCCGCGGTTGTCGCCGGCGGTGAACGGCACCCGGCCCGGCCACGGCGGCAGCCGAATGGTGTTGGGCCGCAACCAATACAGGATCGACCCCAGCGGCGGGAAGAAGCGGTTGTTCAGGGGCCCGAAGCCGCAGCCCAGCCCGACCACCTCAAACAGCATGGTGTAGAGCACGACCTTCTGGAAGACGATCGGCTCGGTCCACCACTGCCCGACGGCGGTGAAGCCGTCGATGCCGGCGGTGGACAACACCACCAGCCAGGCGCCGAGGATGTACAGCAGGATCTTGACGACGTAGAACAGGTGCAGCACCACCGGGGTGCCGAACCCCACCTCGGCCCAGTGCCGCGCCATCGGCCGGACCTTCTCCGACCAGTTGCCCTTGCTCCACTCGTCGAACTCGACCACCGGCAGGTCGGGCTTGAGGAATCCCATGACCGACAGACTAGAACGTGTTCTAGTCTGTCGGTGGTGGTTCGGGCGGGACCTATCCGGTCTTGGCCGGCGGGCGGTAGAACACGGCCAGCTGACCGATGCCGCCGAGCAGGCCCAGCACCACCGCGATGGTCAAACCGCACCAGCCGTACAGCCACCCGTAGAAGCCCGTCCCGGAGAACAGCAGGTGGTCCAGGCTGTACTTGCCGGCCCCCGTCGCGGCCACGGCGACTGCGGCCGCGGCGAGCACCAGGTTGTACTCCCAGCCTTCCTTGACGATGAAGAAGCCGTTGGCCCGGTGCACGGTCCAGGCCGCCACCAGCATCAGCGCCACGAAGCCCGCGGCCGGCACGGGGGTCAGCAACCCGAGGGCCAGGCCGAGACCGGCGGCGATCTCGGTGGTCGCGGCAACCCGGGCGTGGAACATGCCCGGCTTCATGCCGATGCTGTCGAACCAGCCGGCGGTGCCGGGGATGCGTCCGCCCCCGAAGAACTTGTTGTAGCCGTGCGCGGCCATGGTCAGGCCCAGCACGACACGCAGGAGCAGCAGTCCGAAGTCCAACGCCGAGTCGTAGGTCATGTGGTGAATTTAGGCCATCTGCTGAGCGGCTGCCTAGCGGGGTGAGGAACCCGCGCCGAGTACGCGCCGAAGCCGTTCGAGGTAATCGTCGAGTTCGGTCTCCGACAGCACCGAGTCGGCGGCGTGCACGCTGAGCGCCACGGTGTCGCCGATGCCGTGCACGCCGTGGGTCAGGCCCATCATCGGCGACAGCGCGGGATAGCTCGCGGTGAGCAGCACCGGCGCGGCATCGAGCCGCAGATCGGCCGGGCCACGGTTGACGCTCGACACCACGGTGTTGCCGGTGACCAGCGGCGAGCGGACGGTCTCGTCGAACTTCGACACGCCCCAGCGCAGCAGCGCGGCCGGCACCGCCGCGGTGGCTTCCTCGGCGGCCGGCGCGGCCCGGTGTTCGGCGCGCTGCCGTCCCCCGCGCAGGTCGGCGAGGATGCGGGCGGCGCGGACATCCTCGGGCTGGTCCGGATACAGACCCACGCCGACGTTGCGGAAGTGGTTGCGCACATACCGGATTCCCGGCTTGGCCAGCGGCACCTCGGCGCCGAGTTGCTCGGTGTTTTCCCCGCGGTCGCGCAGGTGCCCGGCCAGCGCGGTGCCGACGGCCAGCAGGGCCTCGACCGTGACCGTCGATCGGCCCCGCAGCGACGCCCGGTCGACGACGACAGTACGGATGCGCCGGGGACCGGCCGGGGTGGCGTTGGTGAGCAGGGCCGGACGCGACGGCGGCGGCGCGGGCAGGCGGCCGGCCTCGATATCGTCGGTCAGCCCGCGCTCGGCGCGCGCGGCGGCCACCGCGCCCCCGAGCATGCTGCGCCGTCGCCGATCCGGCAGCGCGGGCACCGGGCCGGGTCGGCCGAACAACCAGCCGGCGAGCGCGGCGGTGCGGGTGCCGTCGGCGAGCGCGTGGGCGATCTGCAGGACCGCGACCGTCGCCGGGCCCGAACCCCGCGGGGCCGCAACCTTCTCGAACAGATGCAGCCGCCAAGCGGCGACCCGCGGATCCAGCTGCGCGGCGGCCAGTTGCGCCACCGCGTCCAGGCATTCGGTCCAGGTCAGCTCCGCGGCGGGGTGCACCACGAACTGCGCGCGATCGACCGGCCCGGCCGCCCAGTCCGGATAGCGCCAGCGGCGCGTGTCGGCGATGCGCAGCCGCAGATCGGCGCAGTCCTGCGCGCGTGCCCGCAGGCCGTCGAGCAGCCCGTCGTCGATGCGGACCGCGCCGTCGAACGCAAACAGCACGAACTGGTCGTTGGGGATCTTCGCCGACATCCAGTAGGTCTGGGCGTCGACGGCGGCCAGCCGCGGCACGGCTCAGGCCGGCCCGACGAAGTCCAGGATCAGCTCCCCCACCCGCTGCGGCTGCTCGAGTTGCAGGAAGTGTCCGGCGTGGTCGACGACGGCGCTGCGGCTTTCCGCCGGCAGCACCTTGTCCACCCAGTGCGTGAAATCCGCTGTCATGCAACCGTCGTCGGCGCCGTGCAGGTACAGCACGGGCCCGACGGGCCGGGCGGCCGACGTCCAGAACTGGTGCAGCCGGGCGTACTGCGCGGGCGGCCTGGTGTTGCGGATCGTCGCGCGGTAGACGCCGAGCGCGGCCCGCCAGCGTTCCGGGGCGCCGATCGCGGCGTCGACGTGGCGGACATCCTCGGCCGCCGGATAGCCCGGCGACCATCGGCGCCACAGCAGCGGGACGATCCAGCGGGCCGACCGCTCGGGCAGCGCGGGCAGCTGGAAGAACATGATGTACCAGCTGCGCAGCAACTGGGCGGGCAGCTTGCCGAGCAGCGCGGTCCGCTCGTCGCCCACCCGGAAGGCTGCGGCGGGCGGGACCGACATCACCACGGTCCGGCGGAACGGATTGTCGGGCATGGCCGCGATCGAACTCGCGGTGATGGCGCCCCAGTCGTGGCCGATCAGGATGTCGCGGTCGGTCCCGCCGACGGCCTCGCGGATCCGCAGCACGTCGTCCATCAGCGCCCCGATGTGGTAGCTGCCGTCCGACGCCAACGACGACGGCACGTAGCCCCGCAAGAACGGCGCCACCACCCGGTATCCGGCCCCGTAGAGCGCCGGGGCCAGCTTGCGCCACCCGTAGGCGGTGTCCGGAAACCCGTGCAGGCACAACGCGATTGGCGCGTCCTCGGGCCCCCAGCTCAGCGCGCGGAGCTGACCCGCGGGTACCTCGACGTCGATCCAGCGCGGTTCGCTGTACATGCCACCGGAGGTTACACCGGGTCGAAGCCGGAGATCAGCCAGCGGTCGCCGGTCTTCTCCAGGGTCACCTTTACGCTCGAGGCGGTCGCGGTCGGGGCGCCGTCGCCGACGATCACCGTCTGGTTGACGAACACCAGCACCTCGGCGTGATCGGAGTCAGCCGTCATGGACGCGGCCGCGGGAACGTTGGCCACGGCCGAGATGCGCTGTTCCTTGGCGCCGGGAATGACGACGTCGTTGGTGAGTTCGGTGTAGGACTCCTGGAACGTCCCGGTGAGCAGCTCGCGCGCGGCGGTCAGCTCCTCCTCGACGGTGTCGGGCTCGTAGGACAGCAGCTTCACCGTGGCGTCCGAGGCGACCTGGACGGATTCGGCCCGTGCGGTCTCGGCGGCCTGGCCCGAGTAGTATTTCCAGCCCAGGAAGCCGGCACCGACCAGCACCGCGAGCAGCAGCACGCACAGCAGCACCGTCAGCACGACGGCCCGACGGACCTTCCCGGACGCCGGGTCCGCGGCGGTCTCGTCCGACTCGCCGTCCGCCGTGGACTCATCTTCGGCAGCCTCGGTGGTCTCGGCGGCGTCCGTCTCGTCGACAGCCTCGGTCTCCTCGACGGCGTCCGTCTCGTCCAGCGCCGTGCCGGCCTCCGTGGCCTCGTCGCGGGTCAGTTCGTCGTCATCGGCGGGCACTGCGGGGGTTTCCTTCTCTGGCACGGGCTTCGGGTCCTCGGGAGTGGTCACGGCACGAACTCCACATTCGACACCTTGGTCTGGCCGTCATCGGTGTTCTCCACCGAGATCCGCATCCGCCACATCCGGGGCGCCTGCTCGGGCGCACCGGCATTGGACGTCTGCACCGTCACGGCGACCAGCACCTGCGCGCGGTCGCCCTCCTCGGATTCCAGTCCGGCGGCCGTCACCTCTCCGGTGGACTTGGACTGCGCCTGCTTGACCACCTCGGTGAACGGTCCGGAGCGCTGCGAGAAGTCGTCGTAGAACGTCCCGGTCGCCGAGTCGAGGATGCGCTGCACCCCGGCCTCGGCGTCCTCGAAGTCGATGGTGGTCAGGTTGATCGCGGCCTGCCGGCCCAACTGCACGAAGACATCGCGCTGCTGCTGGGCCTGCTGTTGCTGATAGACCGACCAGCCGAGCCAGCCCAGGCCGCCGACGAGGCCGAGCACCAACAGCCCGGCGAGAGCACCGATCAGCACCCGCCGCAGCCGGCCCGGCTGCGGTTCGGCCTTCACCTCGTCGTCGGGGAGTTCCGCGTCGGCGGTTTCGTCCGCGACCCCGCCGGCCTCGGTAGCCGAATCGGCGTCGTCAGCGCTGGCTTCCAGGGTGGCGTCTTGCGGCGATTCCGATGACTCCTCGGGGGACTCGGTCAACTCCGTTCCGGTTGACTCGGTCAGTTCCCCTTCGGGGGCAGCAGCATCGTCTGCCATGTTTGCTCCTCTGTGGCGCTCTGGGCCAAATTGGCTTGGGTGTAGATCTGCCCGTCCGGTCCAACGTACGTGCCACTGCTCGGTTCGTATTCAGCGGCTGCGATCGGCGGCAGCGGCGGCGCGGCCGGCGGTGCTGCTTCCGCAGGTGAGGTCCCCCCGGGCAACTGCGGGACGGCCTGCCCCGAGTTCGTCGCGTTGGGGTCGCCCTTCCAGTTGAAACCGTCGTTGAGCGGTTGGTAGACCTCGTCGCTCTCGCACATCCGCACCGAAGGGGCGCGTTTGCCGGGCACCGTCGTGCAGGGGATGTTGCGGGCACCGCGGACGTTGAACGCCGAGTCCTGCGGGATCCGGCAGTAGACGTCGCCAGCCGGGCGGTCGGGATGGTCGACCTCGGCGGGCACCCGCTTCTGCTGGGCCGGGATGAAGCCGGTGACGCAGGGCGGCGGCAGGTTCAGGTTGAGGTTGAAGCTCAGGTACGCGCCGCGGTAGTCCTGGCGGGTATGCCGGTTGGCGACACCGATCGCCGAGGTCACGGCTGCGCCCTGGGGCAGCAGCACCAGCAACTGCTCGAGGCTCGGCTGATAGGTGACGGCCACCTCGCCGACGCTGACCAGGTTCGCCAGCAGGATCGGCAGGCTGGGCTTCAGCTCGTCGAACAGCGCGCGGGTCTCGTCGGCCGCGCCGGGCCCCTGCTGCAGCACCCCCGCCACCGCGGCGTCCTCCTGCTTGAGCTGGCCGCTGATGTTGGCCAGGTTCGCCGCCCAGGTCTGGATGGCGCTGGAGGTGTCGGTCTGCGAATCCAACACGGGGGCGGACTGGTCGATCAGCGTGGTCAGCTCGCCGAGGTTGGCGCGGGCATCGATGGCCAGCTGCGTGGAGCCCTGCACCAGCCGCGACAGCTCCGGCCCCAGACCGCCGACCGCGGTATAGGCCTCGTCGACGACGGTCGTCAGGTTCTCCCGCGGGATCGCCTGCAGCCCACGGTTGGTCGCGTCCAGCACTGAGTTGACGTCGATAGGGACGAACGTGCGTTCCCGCGGGATCACGTCGCCGTCCTGCAGGAAGGGCGGGTTGCCGGTGCGCGGCACCAGGTCCACGTACTGCTCACCGACGGCGGACACGCTGCCCACCGACGCGTCGAGATCGGCGGGAATCTTGACCTTCGATTCCAGGGTGAGATCGGCGACCACGCCGCCGTTCTCCAACCGGACCGCCTTGACCCGGCCGACCTCGGTGCCGCGGTAGGTGACGTTGGCGCGCTCGTAGAGACCGCCGGCCTCCGGCAGCTGGACGGCCACCTGGTACTGGCCGATCCCGAACAACATTCCGGGCAGGCCGATGAAGTTGAACACCATCACCGACCCGGCAATCGCCGCGATGGCGATCAGGATCGACATCTGGGTGAGGGTCTTGCGTGTCAGATGCATCTAGCGCCCCTGATCCCAGCGGTACGGCACGATCAGCGGGTTGCCGGCCGTGTACGGGCTCGGCAGCTGACCGATGGTCCGGCCCCACTGCAGTTCCAGTTCGGTGAGGTCGCCCTCCCACCGGGTGCCGGTGAAGAAGCCGCTGTCGATGCGGCTCAGCGTCAGGTCGAACACCAGGCTGAGGTTGCCGTAGTCCCCGCGCATCCAGTTGTCCAAGGTTTCCTTGGGCCACGGGAAGGTCGGGTAAAAGCTCAGCGCGCGGGTCAGCGAAGGGCCCGCATTGGCGAGCTCCTGCAGTACCGGACCGAGGTCGCGCAGTTCCTGGACCAGGGCCTCCTTGGTCTGGTTGACCGAGTCGGCGGTCAGCGCGCTGAACTGGCCGAATTTGGTCAGCGCGTCGGCCAGCATGACCCGCTGTTCCTTGAGCACCTCGAGCGCATCCGGGATGGTCTCCAGCGCCCGGTCGACGACGGGCTTCTGGTCGGCGATCTGGCCCACCAGGCTGTTGAGGCTCTCGGTGGCCGCGATGATGTCGTCTTTTTGATCGTTGTTGTAGGCGATGAAGCGGTCGAGCTGTTCGATCAGGCTGCGCAGATCGTCCTCGCGGCCCGAGAAGGCCGTCGCGAACGCGGTGGTGATGTCCTGGATCCGGCCGACGCCGCCGCCGTTGAGCAGCAACGAGATGGCCGCCAGCGTCTGCTCGGTGGTCGGATAGGCGCCCGACGACGACAGCGGGATCAGCGACCCCTCCTGCAGTTTGCCCTCCGGCGGAACGTCGGTGGGCGGGGCCAGTTCCATGTGCAGCGAACCCAGCAGGCTGGTCTGCCCGATGGTCGCCCGCGCGTTGGCGGGCAGGTCGACGTCGCCGTTGAGGCTCATGGTCACCAGCGCGTGCCAGCCCTGACGTTCGATCTTGGTGACGTTGCCGACGGTGACGTCACCGACCCGCACCCGCGAGTTCTGCTCGATGTTGTCGACGTCGGGCATCTGGACCTGGATCGTGAAGGCGTCCGGCCCGTGCCCTTCGGTGCCCGGCAACGGCAGCGAGTTGAGTCCGGTCCAACCGCTGCACGCGGTCAGCGCCGTCGTCAGCGCGCCGATCACCGCGGCCCCGGCGGCCCGCTTCATCCGCACCCCGCGCGTCATTGCCCACCTCCCGAGTGGACCATCAGGCCGGACAGTCCGTCGGCCGGGTTGGTGGCGACCATCTGCTCGGCGGCCAGCGGCGGTCCCGCCGGCGCCGGCGCCGGCGGCGCGTCGGGTCCGGCCGGTGCGGCCGCGGGCGGCGCCGGTACCTGTCCTGGCGGCGGAATGTAGTCCGGCCGCAGCCAGTCCTCGGAGTAGGTCACCTCGTTCGGACGCGCCTGGGTGCCGACGAACAGGTTCTGCCCGATGGGCAGGAAGTTGTACTGCCGGTTCTTGACGATCGGCGCGAGGTACTGCGTGCACAGCTTCGCGGACTGCTCGGCGCCGAGACGCGAGGCGGCCTGAATTGCGCCGCACAGGAACGACACCGGGTTCTGGAAGTTCGCGATGGCCAGCGCGCTGGTCGCCGCGCCCTGGGCGGGCTGATAGATGTTGATGTAGTTCTGCAGCGTGTTCGGTGCGACGTGGAGCAGCTGCTTGATGTCGTCGAGGCTGTCGTTGAGCGTCTGGGTCACCGCGGCGAGCTTCTCCGAGGTGGTGCCCAGCGTCTCGCGGTTGTCGGCCACGAAGGACTGCACGTCGCCGAGCGCGGCGTTGAGATCGCTGATCGCCGCGGCGACCTCACCGGGATCGTCGGCGAGCAGGCCGGTGACGTTGGCCAGGTTCTGGTTGAGCTGACGCATCAGGTTGGTGCTGTCCTGCAGCGCCGACACCAGGATCGACAGGTTCTTGACGGTGCTGAAGATGTCGGTGCTGTGATCGCCCAGCGCCGAGAAGGCCTGCGACAGCTTGATCACCGTCTCGCGGATGTTGGCGCCCTGCCCGCGCAGGTTGTCCGCCGTCGTGTTGACCAGGGCGCCCAGCGTGCTGACGCCGCCCGGTTCGGTGGGCTCCAGGTTCTCCGCGAGCCGGTTGAGTTGTTCGCGGAAGTCGGCCCATTCCACCGGGACCGCGGTGCGGTCCTGATCGATCACCGCGTTGTTGGCCAGCACCGGGCCGCCGGAGTACACCGGGGTCAGCTGGATGGCGCGGCCGGTCACCAGTGCCGGCGACAGGATGGCGGCCTTCGCGTCCGCGGGCACCTTGTAGTTGCCGTCATAGGAGAACGAGATCTTGACCCGGTTGTACTCCGGTTCGATCTTGTCGATCCGGCCGACGTTGACGCCGAGGATGCGGACGTCGTCGCCGACGAAGATGCCGTTGCTGTTGTCGAAGTAGGCCACCACGTGGTTGCGGTTCAGCGGGCCACCGGAGCGCAGCAGCAGCACCGCGCCGGCCACCAGGGTCAGCACCAGCACCGCGGCCACGCCGATGCGGGCGTTACGGGTCAGCGTCACTGTCCGGCCTCCCCTTCAACCGGGCCCGGGGCCGGGCCCTGCGGCGCCGGCACCACGGCCTGCGTCACCGGGGGCGTCTGGCCCGGCGCCGTCTGCAGCATCGGCGGCCTCGGCGGCTGCGGAGTCGACGCCACCCCGGCCGGGGCGGCGGCGGGCGGTCCGGGCGGCGGTCCACCCGGCGCCGGTGCGGGTCCGGGTTCGCGATACGGGTAGCAGTGCGTGCCGGACAGCGGGATGCCGGGCGGGCCGCACGCCTGGTCTCCCGGGTTGCCGGTGATGGCGTCGGGCAGGTTCAGGCGCGGCTCGCCACCCTGGCCGGTCCGCGGGTACGGCACGGGCAGCGCCGGGGTGCCGGGCTGGCCGACCTGCGGGTCGGTGAGTTCGGACGGCAGCAACACATTCGGGTCCAAGCCGAGGTCGGAGAACGCGGCGTCGATGAACGGCTGCACGAACTGACCGGGCAGCAGGTTGGCGATGTAGGACTTGAAGAATGGTCCGGAGCCCACCGTCTCGCCCAGCGACATCGCGTAGGTGGCCAGCATGTTGATGGACTGCTTCACGCGGTCGCGCCGGTTGTCGATCGTGGCTAGCACGCCGTTGAGCTTCTCCAGCGCCGGCTGCATGGTCTCGCGGTTCTCGGCGATGAAGCCGCGCAACTGCCGGCTCAGCGTAGAGATGTTGCCCGAGATCTGATCCAGAGCCGCGCTCTGGCTTTGCAATTCGGCCATCAGCGCGTTGGTGTTGCTCACCAGGCTGACCACCTGCTCGCTGCGTTCGGCCAGCACGTGGGTCGACTTGTTGGCGTTGGCCAGCAATTCCCGCAGTTGCGCGTCCTTCTCGTTGAGGACGTCGGAGAACCGGGCCACCCCCTCGACCGCGATCCGCAGATCCGGCGGGGTGTCGGCGAAGGTGTCGGAGAGCACCCGCAGCGAATCGGAGAGCTGGTCGGTGTTCAGACCGCTGATGGTCATCGTCAGATCGCCCAGCGCGTCGGGCAATTGGTACGGCGAGGTGGTGCGGTCCCGCGGGATGGTGTCGCTGAGTTGCCCGTCGCCGCGCGGAATGACGTCGAGGTACTTGGTGCCCAGCACGGTCTTGGTCTTGATGGCGGCCTCGGCCCGGTCGCCGAGCCGGATGTTCTTGTTCACCTTGAACTTCACCAGCACCTGCTGGTCCTCCAACGAGATCCCGGTGACCTTGCCGGACTCGAAACCCGAAACCTGCACCTCGGCACCGTCATACAGCCCGCCGGCGTCGTCGAAGTAGGCGCTGTAGGTCTTGCCCTGGTTGAAGCCGGGCAGGTTCTGATAGTTCAGCGCCGCCAGGACCAGCGCCGCCACACCGACGATGCCGATCAGCCCGATCACGTAGGGGTTGCGCTCTGCGAAGGGTTTCATCGCGGCGTGCACCTCCCCGTGTCCTGGCCTGCCACCTTCACATACACCGGCTGACCGCCCTTGCCGTTGAGTTTCAGCGCCACATCGCAGAGATAGAAGCTGAAGAAGTCGCCGTAGATCCCCTGCCGGTTGAGCACCTGGTAGGAATCCGGCAGCGTGTTGAGCACGTTGTCGAAGTAGTCGTGATCGGCGAGCACCAGTCCGGCCGACCGATCCGTCTCGGTGACCACCTTCTGCAGCGGCGGACGCGCCGCCGACAGCAGATCGGCGACCGTGCCGGCGGCCTCGCTGGTGTAGGCGATGCCGTTGGCAATGTCCTGCTTACGCTCGCCCAGCGTCTGGACCAGTTCCGAGATGGCCACCACGCCCTTGTCGAACTGCTCGCTCTGCCCGGCCAGCGAACCCAGCACCGTGTTGAGGTTGACGATCACCTCGCCGATCAATTGATCGCGGTCGGCCAGGGTGTTGGTCAACGATGCGGTCTGCGACAGGAACGAACCGATGGTCGCGCCCTGCCCCTGCAGCGCGCTGATCAGCTGGCCCGACAACGCATTGATCTGTTCGGGTTCCAGGGCCCGGAACAGCGGGCGGAAGCCACCGATCAACGCGTCGAGGTCGAGCGCCGGTTGGGTCTGGGTCATCGGGATGGTGTCACCCGGGTCGAGCCGGGCGGTGCCGCCGGCGCCCTCGACCAGCGCCAGGTAGCGGCCGCCGATCAGGTCGTCGTAGCGGATCACCGCGCGGTTGCCCTCGGTGAGGACCACCGACTCGTCGGCGGTGAAGTCCACCATGACGGTGCCGTCGTCGTTGACGTTGATGTTCTTGACCTTGCCGACCTCCACGCCCGCGATGCGGACGAAGTCGTCGTTCTCCAGACCGGTGACGTTGCTGAAGTGCGCCCGGTAGTCGAGCTCCTTCTCGAACCGCAGTTCGGCGAACACCGCGAACAGCGTGAACATCCCCAGCAGGCAGACCGCGATGAACACGGCCAGACGCCAGGCGGCGCCTCCCAGGTTGCCTCGCATTGCGGTTTACCTCTCGATACGGGTGGTGGTCACGGTGGTGGTCACGGTCAGGGCGTCGGGGCCGCCGGTACGGGTGGCGGTGGGTTCGGGAACGGGACCGTTCCGGGGAACGGCACCACGAACGGTTCCGTACCCGGGGTGGGGCCGGGGTCCCGCGGCGCACCGGGTGGCGGCGCCGGCGGCAGGTTGTTCCACAGCGGGGTGCCGTCCGGTGCGTACATCGGGGCGCCGTAGGGCCAGTCGCCCGGCTCGGGGATGACCTTGGGCGGGTTGCCGACGGTCGGTCCGGGGGCGGGCCCGCCGAACAGGTTGCGCACGCTCGGCGGCTCCGGCACGCCACGGGTGACGGGCAGGTAGTTGGCCCAGGCCGGGAAGCCGATACCCGGGTTGGGGCGGATGTCGACCCCGGTGCCCCAGCCGGTGTTGGTCACCAGCGCGCGCACCGGCCAGTTCTCGTCGACGATGGGCAGCGAACCGCAGCCGGGCTTGCCGCCCGGACCGCCCTTGGCGCCGATGATCGGCAGGTGGTCGGGGAAGCGGTACTGGTCGTCGCCGGCCAGCGCGCCGCCGTCGACGATGAACGACTTGCCGTTGCCGCCGGTGGCCTCGTAGCCGCCGTTCTCCAGCAGCCAGTGCGCACCGACGAGCATGCAGGTGTACTGCGGGTTGTACTTGTGCAGCAGGTTGGTGGTCGGCTCGAGCACGTTGATCGCGTTGACCAGGTTCGCCTGGTTCGGCGCCAACAGCTCGATGCCGCTGTTGGACAACCCGATCACGTTGAGCAGCAACGCATCCAGCGGTCCGGAGTTGTTGGAGATCGTGACGCTGGTGGTGCTCACCGCGTCCAGGGTGGTGACGATGTTGTTGGCCGCGGCGCTGTAGGCGTCGCTGAAGCCCTCGAGCGCCTGCCAGTCGGCGCGGATGGTGTCGGCGCGCGGATTCAGCGCCAGCAGCACCTGATTGGCGTCGGTGGTGGCCTGCCCGATCCGCTCACCTTCGCCGCGCACGCCGTCGGCCAGCGCCGACAGGGTCGCGTTGAGCTTGGAGGTGTCGACCTGCTCGAGCACCCCGACCAGGTTCTCGAAGACGGTGTTGACCTCGGTGCTGACATTCTCCGACTTGAGCACCTGCCCCTCGGCCAGCCGTTGGTCGCTGGGGTCCTCGGGATAGATCAGGTCGACGAACTTGGCGCCGAACGCCGTCGTCGCGCGGATCTGCGCGCCGACGTTGGCGGGGATGTGCTGGACCTGGTCCGGATCGATCTCCAGGCGCAGCGAGACGGCGTCGGGTCCCGTGCCGCCACCGTGGATGGTGCTGACCCGGCCGACCTGCACGCCGCGAAGCTTCACCTTGGCGCCGGATTCCATCACCAGACCGGAACGCTCCGAGGTCACGGTGACGTCGACGTACTTGTTCAGCGACCCGGTGAACAGTGCCGCGGTGATCCACACCAGGGCGGCCAGGAAGGCGATCAGGATGAGCGTCCACCATGCCGGCCGCAGGCCCTTGTCGTCGTGTTCCATATCTCCGCTACCCCGACAGGTTGAAGTTGCCGGACTGCCCGTAGACGGACAGCGAGATCATCACGGTTACCAGCGCGGCGACGATGAGTGAGGTACGCACCGCGCGTCCCACCGCCTCGCCGACGCCCGCCGGGCCGCCGGACGCGGTGAAGCCGTAGTAGGTGTGCACCAGCATGATCACCAGCGCCATCGCCACGGCCTGCAGGAACGACCAGATGAGGTCGACCGGGTTGAGGAAGGTCCGGAAGTAGTGGTCGTACACGCCGGTGGCCTGGCCGTAGAAGAAGGTGGTGCCCACCCGGGCCGCCAGGAAGGACATCAGCACCGCGACGCAGTACAGCGGGATCACGACGATCACGCCGGCGATCACCCGCGAGGACGCCAGGTAGGCGATGGTGCGGATCCCCATCACCTCCAGCGCGTCGATCTCCTCGTTGATCCGCATGGCGCCGAGTTGCGCGGTGGCGCCGGCGCCGATGGTCGCGGCCATGCCGACACCGGCGGTCAGCGGCGCGATCAACCGCACGTTGAAGAAGGCGGAGGCGAAGCCGGTCAGCGCCTCGACGCCGATGGACGCGAACTGGCTGTAGCCCTGCACCGCCACCAGCGCGCCGGTGGTCAGCGTCAGGAAGCCGACGATGGCGATGGTGCCGCCGATGACCGCGAGCGCGCCCGCGCCCAGGCCCATCGCGGCCATCAACCGGATGACCTCGCCCTTGTAGTAGACGACGGCGTCCCACACGCCCTTGATCGTGTAGCCGTAGAACTTGGTCTGCCGGCCGATCCGGTTCCAGCCCTCGGCCCACTCCCCCAGCGTGCGACGCAGGCGCACAGCGGTATTCGGCGCGGCGGTCATGTCGTCACCTGCACCCCGACGGCGGTCACCAGAAGGTTGATGACATTGAGCGCGATGAAGGTGAACACCACCGTCTCGTTGACGGCGTTACCGACGCCGGCGGGCCCGCCGCCCACCGAAATGCCCTTGTAGCAAGCGATCAGGCCCGCGGCCAGGCCGAACAGCGTCGCCTTGACCAGACAGATCACCACGTCGACGGGGCCGGTGATCAGGGTCAGGCCGGCCACGAATGCGCCGGGGGTGACGTGCTGGAGGAACACCGAGAACAGGAAGCCGCCGGCGATGCCGACGACGACCACCGAGGAGGCCAGCATCAGCGCGACCAGGGTGGCGGCCAGCACCCGCGGCACGACCAGCGCCTGGATCGGGTTGATGCCCATGACGCGCAGCGCGTCGAGTTCTTCGCGGATGGTGCGGGCCCCGAGGTCGGCACACATGGCGGTGGCGCCGGCGCCGGCGACCACGAGCACGGTGACGATGGGGCCGATCTGGGTGACCGTGCCGATGGCGGCGCCGGTCCCGGAGAAGTCGGCTGCGCCGAACTCCACCAGCAGGATGTTGAAGGTGAAGACCAGCAGCACGGTGAAGGGGATGGCCAGCATCAGGGTCGGGACGATGGAGACCCGGGCGACGAACCACGCCTGCAGGATGAACTCGCGCCAGGCGAAGGGCGGCTTGAACATCGCGACGAAGGTGTCCAGCGACATCGCGAAGAAGCCACCGACCGAGCGGACCGGCTTGGCGAACGCAGCGGCGGTGGTCATGGCGCGTCCTCCCCGGCGGCAGCCGCTGCCCCGGAGGGCCTCAGGCTGGGCGGGATCATCTGCTGCATATGCGGCTGATCACCTCCCGACATGCGACACCTGCTTCCTGCGTGACCACTGTGGCCCCTGACACAGGACTGCCGAAAAGGTACCCCACCGCTTCGCGCTCGGCGGGTGCTTTCAACAGACCTTCGAGGTCCCTACTGACCAGTAGGCGACTGAATCTTTGCACACGCTGTTCTCAGATGGGCGCCATAGGTCACTTACCGCCCCTAAAGTCCCCGCGACAAGCCGAAATGCGCAGCTGGGTAACGTCAGCGCGGTGAGTACAGCGCAGACCGTCGAGTTGACCGGCGTCGACGGCATCACCCTGGTGGCCGACGAATGGAACCGCCCGGAGGGGCCGGGTGGCTCCGAGCGGCCGACCATCCTGATGCTGCACGGCGGCGGCCAGAACCGGTTCTCCTGGAAGAACACCGGGCAGATCCTCGCCGACCAGGGTTTTCACGTGCTCGCGCTGGACAGCCGCGGCCACGGCGACAGCGACCGCGCCCCCGGCGCCGACTACGCGCTGGAAACCATGGCCAACGACGTTCTGCGGATCATCGACAGCATCGGCCGGCCGGTGACGCTGATCGGCGCGAGCATGGGCGGATTGACCGGCATCCTGGTCGCGAGCCTCGGTGGCAGCGCCAAGGTCACCAAGCTGGTCCTCGTCGACGTCGTGCCCCGATTCGAGAAGTCGGGCAGCGCACGGATCCGCGACTTCATGTTCGGCCACGTGGACGGCTTCGATTCGCTCGAGGACGCGGCCGAGGCGGTGGCGGCCTACCTGCCGCACCGGACCAAACCGCGCAGCACCGAGGGACTCAAGAAGAACCTGCGCCTGCGCGACGGTCGGTGGTACTGGCATTGGGATCCGGCGTTCCTGACCGCGCCCGGCGACGATCCGTTCCAACGCACCGAGAAACTCGAGGAAGCCGCCATCGGTCTACAGATCCCGCTGCTGCTGATCCGCGGCAAGCTCTCGGATGTGGTCAGCGCCGACGGCGTCAAGGACTTCCTGGCCAAGGTCCCCCAGGCCGAGTTCGTCGAACTCGGCGAGGCCGGCCACACCGCGGCCGGCGACGACAACGACGCCTTCAGCGAGGTCGTCGTGGCGTTCGTCACGCGCTAGGGGGCCTTTTCCGGCCGCAGCACCGGGGTCACCAATTGCCCTGTGCGCAGGTAGCTTTCGAGGTTGCGCAAGGTCAGCTCCGCCATGGCCCGGCGGGTTCGCGCGGTGGCGCTGCCGATGTGCGGGAACAGCACCACGTTGTCGAGCGCACGCAACGCCGCGGGCACATGCGGTTCGTCGGCGAACACGTCCAGTCCGGCGCCGGCCAGTCGGTCGGCGGACAGCAGTTCGATCAGCGCGGCCTCGTCGACCACGGTGCCGCGGGCGATGTTGATCAGGTAGCCCTGCGGCCCCAGTGCCGTCAGCACCTCGCGGTCGACGAGTTTCTCGGTGCCCTTGCCGCCCGCCGTGGCGACCACCAGAATGTCGACCGACTCGGCGAGTTCGCGCGCCGAGGCCGCATACCGGTACGGCGAGCCCTCGATCCGTCGGCGGTTGTGATAGGCGATGGTGCAGTCGAAGGCCAACAACCGCGTGGCGACGGCGTTCCCGAGGCGGCCCAGTCCGAGTATCCCCACGGTGCTGCCGGTCAGGTCGCGCGCATAGGGAAAGACTCCCTCGGTGGCCCAGCGCCCCTCTCGCACAAAGCGATCCGCGGAACCGAACCGGCGAAGGCACATCAGGATCAGACCGATGGCGGTGTCGGCGACGGTGTCCGACAGCACGTCGGGGGTGTTGCTGACGCCGATGCCGCGCCGCCCGGCCGCGGCGAGGTCGATGTTGTCCACGCCGGCGCCGTTGTTGACGACGGCCTCGAGCTCGGGCAGGGCGGCGAAGAGTTCGTCGTCGAGGCCGCGCCCGCCCGAGGCCAGGATGACCTTGACCGCCGGACCGTGCTCGGCGAGGAACCGCTCGCGCTCCTCGCCCGGCGGCGGCAGGACCAGCGGCTGGTAGCGCAGGGCGACGAGTTCGGCCAACTGGGGTTCGAGGCCACCGACCTGAAGGATGTTCATGGTTACCACTGTGACCGATCGCAGCCGGGCGTGCGCGGCCGCGTGGAATCGGGCGTGCGAGATCTGGCCGGGCGTTATGGTTTTCGCAGAGGTCGGAACGTCATCGTGTCGAGGATCCGGAATGGCCAAACCCCGCGTGGAGCCACGTCAGCAGCGGTCCCGGGACACCTATGAGCGCATCCTGACCGTGGCCGCGGACATCTTCACCGAACTCGGCTACACCGGCACCACCACCAACAAGGTCGCCGACACCGCCGGCATCTCCATCGGCACGCTGTACCACTATTTCCCGGACAAGGACGCGTTGCTCTATGCCCTGGCCGAACGACACCTGTCCCGGGGCGCAACTCAGGTCGAGGCCGTTTTCCAGGGCCTGCGCGAAACACAGCCGGGGCTGGAGGACTCGCTGCGCACGGTGATCACGGCCATCGTGGGCATGCACGTCGACGAGTTCAATCTGCACCACCTGCTGTGGGACAGCGCGCCGCGCTCCAAGGAGTTGCAGCGCCGGATGTACGAACTCGACCAAGCCATCGCCGCCGAGGTGCTGTGGCACCTCGAGCTCACCGGGGTAGCACGGGAGAACAGCGCGCTGATCGCCGACCTGCTCGTGGCCGGGGTCGAACGGCAGGTGCACCGCGCGACCATCGATCCGATCCTGCACGGCGACCCGCGGGCCGACCCCGAGCTGCTGATCGAGGTCCTGACCCAGCTGTGGAAGTGCGCGTTGGAGGGCAGTTAAGCCACAGTCAATCCTGCTCGCGCTCGGCCTCGGCGAGCCGTTGGTGCAGTCGGGCGCGGATGTCGTTGGGTGTGTAGGCCTTGCGGCGACGCTGGTCCCGGGCCACCAGGACCCCGCCGGCGGCCACGCCGACGACACCGGCCAGGCCGATCCACTTCCAAACATTGCGCATCGTCTCATTCTGCATAAGCTGCCCAGGTGATGGCGCGCACCGGAGAACGACACGTCACGCTCGATCAGGCGCTGGAGGCCACCCGCACCGGGGACATCTGGTTGTTTCGCGGCGCCTCGGGGCCCGACCGGGCGATCCAGACGCTGACCAACAGCCCGGTCAACCACGTCGGCATGACGGTGGCCATCGACGACCTGCCGCCGCTGATCTGGCACGCCGAGCTCGGCGACAAGCTGCTGGACTACTGGACCGGCAACCACCACCGCGGCGTGCAACTCAACGATGCGCGGGCCGCCGTGGAGCAGTGGATGAACAAGTACGGGCAACGCTGCTGGCTGCGTCAACTCACCCCGTACGCCGACCGCGAGCAGGAGGACCGGCTGCTGAAGGTGATCGCCCGCATGGACGGGACCCCGTTCCCGAGCACCGCGCGCCTGACGGGCCGCTGGATGCGGGGTCGGCTGCCCACCGTCAGCGACTGGACGCGCGGGCTGCCGTTGGTGCACAACCGGGTTCGGCGCTCGGCGGAGAAGGGTAAGCAGCATCGCCGGATGGCCGGTCTGGAGACCGCGTACTGCGCGGAGACGGTCGCCATCACCTACGAGGAGATGGGGCTGCTGAGCACCGAGAAGCGGGAGAACTACTTCGATCCCGGCTCCTTCTGGAGTGGGGACCGGCTGCCGCTGCGCGCCGGTTACGAGTTGGGCGAGGAGATTTCGGTGGTGCTCAGCGACTCGCGGGCGTAGCGCCGAACCGCGGCTTTGTCGACCTTGCCGTTGGTGGTCAGCGGCAGCGCCGTGCGGAACAGCACGTGGCGGGGACGTTTGAAGCCGGCCAGCCGGGCCCGTACGTGCTCGATCAGCGCGGCAGGGTCTTCTTCGGAACGCGTGACGACGACGGCACAGACGGCCTCGCCCCAGTGCGGATCCGGAACACCCACGACGGCAACATGTTCGACGGCCGGATGCGTCGACAACACATCCTCGACCTCGCGGGAGGACACGTTCTCGCCGCCGGTGATGATCACGTCCTTGAGTCGGTCGACCACCACCAGGCGCCCGGCCTCGTCGAATCGTCCGACATCTCCGGTGTGCAGCCAGCCGTCGACGGTCAACGGTTGGTCCGCGGGCCAGGACCGCGGGGCCACCTGGGGCCCACGGACCAGGATTTCGCCGTCGTCGCCGAGGCGGACCTCCACACCCGGATGCGGGCGGCCGGTACTGGCCAGGATCGACGGCTGGTCCTGCGCTCCCGCGCGATGTTCGTCGGGCCCGAGAAAGGCCAGGTTCCCGCCGGTTTCGGTCATGCCGTAGCCCTGATGGAAGCCCGCATCGAGTTGCCGCATCGCGCGGCGCAGCAGATCGGCGGGGATCGCCGCCGAACCGTAGGCGATGTCGCGCAGGGTGGGCAGCGTGGCGCCGGTGCGTTCCAGATACTCCAGCAGGCTGTGCAGCATGGTCGGCGCCAGCGAACAGGACGTCACGCCGTGGCGGTCGACGACGGCCGCGAAGGATTCCGGCCGGTAGGCGGCCACCGGCAGCACGGTGGCCTGCACGGCATGCTGGACCAAGAGGTTATAGCCGGCGATGTGGCACATCGGGAACGGCAGTAGATACACCCCGCCGGGCGCCACGGCGCGGCCGGCGACGGTGCCGGACACGGCAGCCAGCAGCGAACGGTGCGAGTGCACAACACCTTTCGGTGCGCCGGTCGATCCGGTGGTGAACAGCAGCCACGCGGCATCGTCGGTGTTGGCATCGTCGGTGTTGGCATCGTCGGTGTTGGCATCGTCGTTGTTGGCACCGTCGTCCTCTGCCGCCGGCGCTGAATCCGACCATTCAGCGTCGTCGAAGGCGATGAGCCGGCGGTCCGTCCCGGCCCCCAGTGCGGACAGGTACTTGGCGTCGCCGAGCACCACCGCGGGGTCCACGACGGCCAGCTGTCCGAGTTGTTCCTCGGCGCTGAGCCGTTGGTTGATCAGCGCCAGCACGCGACCGCCGCGGGGCACACCGTAGTACAGCCCCGCATAGTCCAGTCCGTTGTCGGCGATCACCGCGATCCGATCGCCGGGCCGGCTGCGCCGACCGACCCACTCGGCAATTTCGGTGATACGCCGGTCGAATTCGGCGAAGGTCACGCTCGGCCCGTCGGGCACCACCACCGCGGGTCGCTCGGGCACCGCGGCGGCGGCCGCCGCGATCAGGTCGTGTAACCGGGTGGGGCTGGTGACAGGCACGCTGTCGTCGGCTACGAGGTGCGCAGGAACTGGCCGTTGGCGTCGTAGTACACCGACTGCCGGTCGCGCTGCGGTCCGTTGACGATCGAGAGTTGCACCGGGCCGGTCTCGTCCTCACGACTGGCCGATACTCCGGAGGCCGACATCTCGCTGCGTTCGCCCTGCACCCGGTCGAACGAGTCCTGCCACGCTGCGACCAGGGTTTCGGGGCTGACCTCGTGCGCACCGAACAGCGTCGCGGTGAGTGCCTCGTAGTTGTCCGCGCCGCCGTAGTCGTACGGATGCACCAGCCGGCGTCCGTCCGGGTAGGCGACGTACTGGTTGAGTTCGGTGGGCTTGGCGGGGTCCAGCGCGTCGAACGTCGCGGAGCCGCCGGGCGAGATCATCAAGCTCTTGAGCTGGATCTCCTCGAGCGGGGCACCGGTCTGCTCCTGCAACGTCGACAGCGCCCAGTTCACCGTGTCCAGGGTCAGTTCGCTGGGTTGCTCGGCGGTGGCCGCGGTGGCCACCGCGCTGGGCTCCGAGGCGGGGGCGACACCGTTCCCGCACGCCGTCACCGTCGCGCCCAGAAACACCGCAACACCGATCGCCGTCAGCCTGCTTGTCCTCATACCCTCATCAATCTGTCTTGAATTGTCATGGCGTTGGCCTAGTTCGGTAACTCAACCAGCGATCGTTCGAATGTCAACACGTTCACCACCTCGCCGGAGGGGGCGAGTTCGTCGTGCGGACCCTCGGTGTGGACGAAACCGGCGTCCTCGAGGACACGACGGGATCCGTCGTTGGCGGAATCGGTCCGGGCGTCAAGGTAGCGGAATCCCGCATCGGCGGCCACTCTGAGCAGCGCGCGCAACCCGTGGCGCGCCGCGCCGCGGCCGCGCGCCTGCGGGGTCAACCAGAACCCGACCTCGGCGCGGTCCGACCGGACATCGAAGAGCACGATGCTGCCCAGGAACTCGTCGGAATCGGCGTCGGCGATGGCGAGCACCGCCAGCGAGCCGTCGTCGAGGCCGCGGGCGATCTCGTTGTCGACCTGGTCCCGCACGGTCTGCGGGGAGTACTCCGCCAGCGGCAGGTGCCCGTAGCGTTGCACGGCCTCGTCCTTGGTACCTGCGGCAAAAGCCTCGGCGTCGTGGTGGCCGAGCCGCCGAACGGTCACGTCACCTTCACGGCCGGGAAGACCCTCGGTTATGCGCATGCCTCCTGTTTACCTTGTCAGCGACAAGCCGGAGTAGATCTCGTCCAGCAGTACCGGCAACATCGCCTGGGCGGTGGTGTCCCCGTCCGGCGAGAGCGTCAGATTTGTCCAGATCACCAGACCCACATCGTTTTCCGCGTCGTACCCCATGAACGAGTTGAATCGGGTGCCGGAAGGCGAAATCGAGTGCCTCCCGAGGAGACCAGGCCCGGCCCGGTTCGGCATCGAGGATCTGCGAAACCGCGGGGTCCTCGGTGTAGCCGTAGAGGCCGCTGCGCATCTTCAACAACTGCGCGACGGTGATGTCCTCGCCACCCGGGACTCCCGGCACGAACATGGCGACCGAGTCGGCCAGCAGCACGGCAGCACACGTCAGCAGCCCGATGCGCTTCACCGGATCAACCTACGCCCAGATCCTCGTCGGTCCACAGGCTCGACGCGGCGTGGCCCAGAAGGAGTTTCGGATAGTAGGTCCAGGCGAACCAGGGAGCGACGGTCGAGGGGCCCAGCACGCGGTCGAGGACCAGCCCCCCGGCGGTGAGCGCCACGCCCAACCCGCGTCGACGCCGCGGCAGGCCGCGGATGACCGCGGTGGCGGCCATGAGGTAGCCGTAGTGCGAGGCCGACCAGCCGAGCACGCGGTCCTGGTGCCCCACGCTGCGATCGGCGAGCGCGATCGCCACGGGGTGCAGGTGTAGTCCGGCGAACTGCAGGTGTTGGCGGTGGCCTTGGCCCGGTCGCTCGTACCAGCGGGCGCAGGCCCGCGTGTTGTTGACGTAAGCCCCGCCGGCGAGGTCGGTCGCGAGCGCCGAAAGTGCCGTCGTCACCGCGGTGTTCGCCCCGGCGCGCCGCGCGGTCCACACGCTGGCGACCAGGCCGCCAGCGCTCGCGGCCACGGTGAGCACCGTGTTGGTTCGCGTGGCTTCCGGCCCGACGAACTCCGCCCAGGACCGTCGAAACCGCGTCGTGAATGTACTCATGATTCCTGCCTACCCCTCGGGGCGGCCCCGAGGGGCCCACCGATCAAACGCTTGCCAATTCGGCAAGATCGCTTGCCGACAGCTGGCCGTTGGCGTCACCATCGACTCATGACCCAAGCCCCCCACGCCTTCGATGATCCCGCCCAGGTCGACTCGTATGCCGAACGCGTCGCGCAGATGGTGCCCGCGTACCGGGACGTCCACCGCATGGCGGGTGTGCTCATCGATGAACGCGCTCCGCACGATGCCCGGGTACTGGTGCTCGGCGCGGGCGGCGGACTCGAGACGAAGGCCTTGGCCGAGACCCGTCCGGGGTGGACCTTCGACGCGGTCGACCCGGCGGCCGCCATGCTCGACCTGGCGACGAAAACCCTTGGACCACTGGCATCGCGGGTACGCATGCACCACGGTTATATCGATGATGCCCCGCACGGCCCGTTCGCCGCCGCGACCAGCCTGCTGACCCTGCACTTCCTGGAGCCCGAACTGCGGCGCCACACCGCCGCCGAGGTGCGCCGACGACTGGCGCCCGGGGCACCGTTCGTCGTCGTGCACCTGAGCATTCCGGCCCGCGACGACGCCGAGCGGGCGTCGTGGTTGCGGCGCCACGCGGCCAACCTCGTCGCCGCCGGCATCGAACCCGAGGCCGCCGAGCAGGCATGCGCCGCGATCGCCGCCCAGGTGCCCGTCCTGACCCCCGACCAGGACCGGGCGATCCTCGAGGGCGCCGGTTTCACCGAGGTCACCGAGTTCTTCTCCGCGTTCACGTTTCGCGGCTGGGTCGGCTACGCCTGAACCGCCCTCAACGCAGCGTGGGCGGCTTCCAACGTCCGTCGAGGATTTCCGGGCGAGGGCGGTAGAGCCGGATCAGGTAATTCCATCCCTCGGGGGTGAGGATGGCGTTGGCCGGGGTCTCCCCGTCGGCCGAGGCGAGGAATCGCACGGTGACCGAGCCGTCGTCGTCGCGCGCCGCGGTGACGCTGTTGACGGTGTAGAGGTCCTGCGCGTTCTTCTCGAAGAAGCCGCGCGCGTTGTAGACCGACACCGACCAGAACGCGTCGACCGGGACGTCGGTGAACACCAGGGCGTAGTCACCGGGCGGCACGCCGGGGTCGACGCCGATGTAGGTCGCCTCCGAGGTGGGTAGCCCACCCCAGCCGGCGGCGGTGCCGATCAGATGGCGGACGGGATCGACCTCGTCGCGCGTGCCGAATGTGCGGTCGAAGTCGTCGAGCCCGCGCGCAAGGTCCAGCAGCGCGTTGCGAGTGGCGTCCATGCTCGCGACGTCGTAGTCCGGCGATACGAACGGCTCCGGCGCATCGGCGGCGATCTCGAGCCGGTCCTGGAGCGCCGAGACCGCCGCAACGTCCGCAGAATCCGTGGGATCGACCAGGATTCGCACGCCGACCAGCACATGACGGGATCCGCATTGCTCGCTGGTCAGCACGTGCTCGCCGGGCTGGTGGAGGACGCCGGTGACGTAGTGGTCCTCGTTGACGACCATCGCCGACAGATACCGCCCCGCCGCGTCCGGCAACGTCAGGCGCGCGGGCCGAGCCAGATCGACGACGGCGAAGCTGTAGAGGGTGTCGCGGTTGAGCCGGATCACCGTCTGGGCATCGATGCTGGCCGGCGTGCGGTTGTGCCGGAATCGGCCGACTCCCCCGGCCTCGGCCTGGATGTCGGAGAACATCCGGTGGGTCTCGGCGCGGACGAAGTTGTCCGCGTTCACCAAGATCGTCATGGGCCGCTCGCTTCCTGGTGGTTCAACGCCTTCAGTGTGCGGTACGGCCGCCGTCGACGCGATACACCGATCCGGTCACGGCTCCGGCGAGGTCCGACGACAGGAACAGGACGGCGCCAGCGACCTCTTCGGGTTCGGCGGGACGTCCGATCGGCGAGTCGGCGAGCACCCGCGGGGCGATCTCGGGGTCGTCGAGCCAGCGTTCGGTCATCGGGGTTCGGATCAGGCCCGGCGCAAGACGTTGATGCGAATCCCCTTGTCCGCGTAGTCCAGAGCCGCGCCCTTGGATACCCCGACCACCGCGTGCTTCGCGGCGACGTAGGGGGTCATCCCCGGATCGGCGGTCACCCCGGCCACCGAGGCCGTGTTGACGATGGAACCGGTCCCCGCCTCGAGCATCACCGGGATTTGGTGGCGCATGGCCAGGAAGACGCCGGTGGCGTCGACCGACATGGTGCGGTGCCAGTCCTGGACGGTCTGTTCGTGCAGCGGGGCGGTCGGCGGCAGCACGCCGGCGTTGTTGAAGGCGATGTCGATCGTGGCGTGCTGGGCGACCGTGGTGTCGACGAGGTTCTTCACCGCGTCGTCGTCGGTCACGTCGGTCCGGACGAACGTGGCGTTGCCGCCGGCGTCGGTGATGATCTGCACCGTCTCGGTGGCGCGGTCGTCGACGTCGCCGACCACGACCTTCGCGCCGGCCTTCGCGAACTCGACGGCGGTGGCGCGACCGATGCCGGTGGCGCCGCCGGTGATCAGGACAACCTTGTCGGTGAAATCGAACGCGACGCTCATGACCGCTCCCTCAGTTGAATTGCGGCGACACCCAGCCCGTCCCCGAAGTATCCATGGTCACGGGTCCTCTGGCCACCGCAGCGCCGCGGCCTAGACTGCGCGCAATGTCCGAAGCCGAAGTCCGACAGCGCTACGGCGAGCTGGCCGAGACCTACACCCGAACGTTCGGCGACGTGGCGACCGTCGACCCGCAAGACCTGGCCTTCCTGAAGGCCAACCTCGGTGCCTGCGAAGGCCCCGTGCTGGACGTCGGCTGCGGCCCCGGCCATCTCACCGCGTACCTGGCTGGTCTGGGTCTCGACGCCAGAGGCCTCGACCTGGTGCCGGAGTTCATCGACACCGCCACCTCGAGGTGGCCGAGCATCGAGTTCTCCGTCGGTTCGTTGCGCACCCTCGAGGTTCCCGATCGATCACTGGGCGGAATCCTCGCGTGGTACTCGCTGATCCATTGCGAGCCAACTGAACTCACCGATATCCTGAAGGAGTTACGGCGAGCGATGGCACCTGGCGCGACGTTGGTGGTGGGCTTCTTCGACGGCGACGCCGTCGAGGCATTCGCCCACAAGGTGACGACCGCCTACCGGTGTCCGATCGACGAAATGTCCCGGTTGCTGGCGATCGCCGGGTTCACCGAGACCGATCGTCTGCAACGGCCCGGGACCACGGACATCCGGCCGCATGCGGTTATGGCCGCCCGGGTGCCGTCGTCGGAAAACATCACGCTTCGTTGACGAGCCGGCCGATTTCGTCGTCAATGGCCTTTCAACTCGTCCACCCACCCGTCGAAGAACGCGTCGGACAAATTCTCGGGGTCAAGAGTGTTGTGGCGCAGGCGGATCGTCGGCCTTAAGGCCGGGCCCGATGAGCACAGCTGATATTCAGCCAGATAGATCTGGCGGCGGAGCGTCACCGATCCCGGCCGTTCGACGCTGACCATGAGCGTGTAGTCGGTCGGGTGGTTGTCCCCGGGGATTCCGGGGTGGCTGGTCACCTCCGTGACCCTGCCGACGGACACTTGAGCGTCAGCGTAGAGGTCAGGTGACTGGCGTGTGCTCCACGACGGCTCACCCCGGTGACGGCCCGGTCCGTACCAACCATCGAAGAGCGCGTCGTCCAGATCTTCGGGGTCAAGAGTGTTGTGCCGGAAGCGGACCCGGTCTCCGACGTCGCTGTCGCCGACAAGCCCGCCCAACTTGCGACGGATCACCGTGCCTGACAGCGAGGCGCTCACCACGATGTCGCACGTGTCGGGGCCCTCTGCGCCGGCGTGCCTGACCACCTCCTCGACCGTGCCGACAGACACCTGCCCGTCGGCGAATCTTGCTTCGCTGAGACGGCCACTTGCGTACGAGCCACAACCCGCACAGACGAGGACCAGCACCGCCGTCACCGCGATCGCCCACCAGAAGACGGGTCCGCTGTGGCGCGCCGTGACCACACTCCAGACGACGAACGCGATCCCGCCGAGCACCAGCAGCACGCCAACCCAGAAGAAGAAATCACTCCAGCGTGACCAGCGCCGGATGCTCACACGGGTCTCCGGTGTCTTCGCGTGGCGTAACCAGTCCTCGGTCATCCAAGTTTTCCCCTTCTCGGCCCCGGCGCCCCCTCACGTCCGCCATGATCTCGCCCAACCCGCACTACCGATCACACGAAGACATGGCCGAAGGGCGGCAGGCATGGGTCAGTGGGCACCCTTGAGCTCATCCAGCAGTGCTTCGACATCGGCGGGCTCGTACGCCGGGCCGCCGGGCCGATTCGGCCATGGAGTCGGTGTCGAGGCCGGCGGCCTGTAGCGCCCCTGGCGCTCTGCCCGTGCCAAGGCCGCCATATGCGAGTGTCCGAATCCCGGTAACAACGATCCGGTCCTCAGCATCGGCGGTCTGTGCGATGACGGCGTCGCGAGACCGATTGCCACCTGGCAGCGCAGACACGTATATGACGTCGTGTTCATAACGAACGAGGAGGTCACACAGTCGTATTGGCAACTGCGCATCGCCGAGGAACCTCACGATCGCGACGGACGCACCTGTTGACCGCCAGTGACCAAGGCGCCGTATTCCAGCGCCGCTAGCAGGTCTTCGCTCTGCAGATCTGGATAGTCTGCCAACACCTCGTCAAAGGACATTCCGCTGGCCAACAGGTCCAGCACAGACTGCACCGAAAGCCTCAGCCCGCGAATCGCGGGCTTTCCGTGCAGCACCGCAGGATCGACTGTGATGCGATCCAGACGGCTTGCGGCACTCGACATGACACCCATTGTGCGCCTCCAGTCCAACGATCCAGAGACAAGTCACGATAAGTGGGAGCACCGACAAACGTGACCAGTCCTCTGCTGCAACGGAAGAGATCCTCGACCAGGCATACGCGCCTCGCTCAGAGGACCTTCTTCACCACGCTCGACTTGAGTTGCATGCGACCGAAACCAGGGACCGTGGCATCGATGTCGTGGTCGCCGACACCATCGGAAATAAGGCGGATTCCACGGACCTTCGTGCCCACCTTGATGACCCCGCCACCGCCACCTTTGACCTTGACGGTCTTCACCACGGTGACCGTGTCGCCGTCGGCGAGCAGATTGCCGACCGCGTCCTTGATCTCGGCACCGGCCTCGCCGGCGGACTCCGCCTCGGACGACGGGTCCTCCGCAGACCACTCGTGACCGCACATCGGGCACACCAGCAGCGCGCCCTGTTCATAGGTGAACGCCTCGCCGCATTCGGGACACGGCGGCAGTTCGTCAGACATTGAAGCGGAACTCCACGACATCCCCGTCGGCCATCACGTAGTCCTTGCCCTCCATCCGGACCTTGCCGGCGGCCTTGGCCGCGGCCATCGAACCGGCCTCCACCAGGTCGTCGAACGAGACGATCTCGGCCTTGATGAAGCCCTTCTCGAAGTCGGTGTGGATGACTCCGGCCGCCTTGGGCGCGGTATCGCCCTGATGGATGGTCCAGGCCCGCGCCTCCTTGGGCCCGGCGGTGAGGTAGGTCTGCAGCCGCAGGGTGTGAAAACCCGCGCGCGCCAGCGCATCCAGCCCGCGCTCGGTCTGCCCGATCGACTCCAGCAGCTCGGCGGCCGACTCGTCGTCGAGTTCCTGCAACTCGGCCTCGATCTTGGCGTCCAGGAACACCGCGTCGGCCGGGGCCACCAGCGCGCGGAGCTCGGCGATCTTGTCCGCATCGGTCAGCACGGACTCGTCGGCGTTGAACACGTACAGGAACGGCTTGGTGGTCATCAGGTTCAGCTCGCGCAGCAGCGCCACGTCAGGGCCGGCCGAGCCCGCCGAAAACAGTGTCTTGCCGCCGTCGAGCACCTCCTGCGCCGCCACGGCGGCCTCGTGCACCGGCTTGCGCTCCTTGTTGTTGCGCGCTTCCTTCTCCAGCCGCGGGATCGCCTTCTCCAGGGTCTGCAGGTCGGCGAGGATCAACTCGGTCTCGATGATCTCGATGTCGGCCTTGGGGTCCACCCGGCCATCGACGTGCACCACGTCGTCGTCGGCGAAGACCCGCACCACCTGACAGATGGCGTCGCATTCGCGGATGTTGGCCAGGAACTTGTTGCCCAGCCCGGCGCCCTCCGAGGCGCCCTTGACGATGCCGGCGATGTCGACGAACGTCACCGGCGCGGGCAGGATCTTCTCCGAGCCGAAGATCTCGGCGAGCTTGTCCAGCCTGGGGTCGGGCAGCGGCACGACGCCTTCGTTGGGTTCGATGGTCGCGAACGGGTAGTTGGCCGCCAGCACGTTGTTGCGTGTCAGGGCGTTGAAGAGGGTCGACTTACCGACGTTGGGCAGGCCGACGATTCCCAGGTTCAGGCTCACGGGGTCACAAGTCTAAAGCGTGCGCGCGTGCCGGCGAACCAGCTGCGGTCCGGGTGCGCAATCTCACGCCGGCCGCACCCAGATTGCGTCCACGGCGGCGCGCACGGCCGAAATGCCGCCCTGAGCGCAACTTCGGCGCCCCGTCGGGCGATCTGGTGGCACGCATTCCGTGATCGGCGCGACATGCAAAGGACGCCCGCAGACAGCGCTTGCCCAGCCACAGCCGGTACGGTCTACATGTGCCAGCGCAGCGGGCGAGGTCATCGGTACCCGCCGAACACCGCTCGGCGCACCCGAACATCCAAGGTGTGCCGTGGTGGGCTGCTGTGCTCATCGCGACGCTGGGCACCGCCCTGGGTTTCGCCTTTGACGCGGGTTCGGGCAACCGGGAACTGTCCGCCGTCTTCGCCGCTCTGTACCTGCTGGGCTGCGTGGCCGCGGTGCTCGCGGTGCGCCAGGAGGCGATCTTCACCGCCGTCGTGCAGCCGCCGTTGATCCTGTTCGTCGCTGTTCCCGGCGCGTACTTCCTGTTCCACCTCTCCGAGATCGACGGCATCAAGGACATCCTGATCAACTGCGGTTATCCGCTGATCGAGCGGTTCCTGCTGATGTTCACCACCTCGGTGATCGTGCTGCTGATCGGCATGGCGCGGTGGTACTTCGGCGACTCGGCCCGGCCCACCCCGGCCGCGGCAGCCCGCACCTCGAGCGCCCGCGCCACCGCTGGACCCGCGGCCCTGGCCGGCGTCCTGGCCGCCATCAAGGCCAAGCTCTCGACCCTGGCGATGCCGCGCCGCGCCGCGCCCGACGGCGAGGACCCGCGCAGGCACGCCATCGATCGCAACACCACGTCGCGCCCGCGTCCCGGGAGCCGACGGCCCACCAAGCGGGCCGCGCCGAGTCGCTCGCGCCACGTCCGGCCGCCCCTGGACGACGGGTCCGCCCCGCCGCCGCCGTCGCGCAGGCGCCCCACACATGCCCGGGACCGCGACGACGAGTTCGACGCTCCGCTGCCGCCGCGCCGCCGCGCGCCGCGGGATCCGTCCCGGCGCCCGCCGCCGGAGTACCTGCGCGAGCCGCGGCAGTCGCGCCAGCGCTCCCCGTATGAGCGTCCGATGCCGCGCCCGGACCGGTACGGCCCGCCCGCGGAGCCCTATCCCGGCGGCGATCCCTACGACATGCCACCGCCGCGCCGCCGGCCGGCGCCGGCCAACGGCAGCCACCATCCGGTGTCCAAGGTGCGGTACCGGGGCTCCGATGCCGGCGACAGCGGCGCGCAGGAGAACGTGCAGCACCGCCGTCGTCCGCGGGCGCGGCACGCCCGCTACAGCGATTACGACTGAACCCAGCACACAGGGGGCCGACGATGACACGGGTCAATCTGAGCAAGCAACATCCGGCGGCCTATCAGGCCGTGCTGGCCCTGAATCAGGAGGCCGAGGACGCCGTCGCCCGGGCCGGCCTGGACGCCAAGCTGGCCGAGTTGGTGAAGATCCGGGTGTCCCAGCTCAACGGGTGCGCGTTCTGTCTGCGCATGCACACCCGCGACGCCCTGGACAAGGGTGAGAGCACCGACCGCCTGGCGGTCGTCGCGGCGTGGTGGGAGTCGCAGTACTTCACCGAGCAGGAACGCGCGGCGCTCGCGTTGGCCGAGGACGTCACGGAGTTGCCCGTGCCGGAGCGCCACGAGTGGGACACCGGCGCGCTGGACGACGCGCAGGTCTCGGCGGTCAGCTGGCTGGCGATCGTGATGAACACCTGGAACCGCATCGCGATCCGCAGCGGCTACCCCGTGGCCCCCTGAACGCGCCCGAACCTCAGCGTCGGGCCGGGCGGATCTCCCGGGGCAGCGCGAACACCAGGGTCTCGTTGGCGGTGGTCACCGACTGTACGGTGCCGTAGCCGTACTCGGCGAGCCGCTCGAGCACGCCGCGCACCAGGATCTCGGGCACCGAGGCGCCGGAGGTGACGCCGACGGTGGTGACGCCGTCGAGCCAGGCCGGGTCGATGTCCTCGGCGTAGTCGACCAGGTGGGCGGTGTCCGAACCGGCGTTGAGCGCGACCTCGACGAGACGCACGGAGTTCGACGAGTTCCGCGAGCCGACCACGATCACCAGCTCGCATTCCGGGGCCATCGCCTTGACCGCGACCTGGCGGTTCTGCGTCGCGTAGCAGATGTCGTCGCTCGGCGGGTCCTGCAGCTTGGGGAACCGCTCGCGCAGGCGCTGCACGGTCTCCATGGTCTCGTCGACCGACAGGGTGGTCTGCGACAGCCAGATGACCTTGTCCTCGTCGCGGACGACGACCTTGTCCACCGACTCCGGGCCGTCGACCAGCTGCACGTGATCGGGTGCCTCACCGGCGGTGCCGATAACTTCCTCGTGCCCCTCGTGGCCGATCAGCAGGATGTCGTAGTCGTCGCGGGCGAAGCGCTTGGCCTCGTTGTGCACCTTTGTGACCAGCGGGCAGGTGGCGTCGATGACCTTGAGGTCGCGTTCGGCGGCGTTGGCGTGCACCGTCGGGGCCACACCGTGGGCGGAGAACACCACGATCGATCCGACGGGCACCTGGTCGGTCTCGTCGACGAAGATCGCCCCGGCCTTGGCCAGGGTCTCCACGACGTGCACGTTGTGCACGATCTCGTGCCGGACGTAGACGGGGGCGCCATGCTTTTCCAGGGCGCGCTCCACGGTTTCGACGGCCCGATCCACGCCGGCGCAGTAGCCGCGGGGTTCGGCCAACAGGACGCGCTTTCCGCGCACGGGTGCCACCACCGTGCTGGTGGCACCGGGAATGCCCATATTGACCGTTGCTGACATGACACCAGCCTACTTACCCCGGGCAACAACAAGCCAATGCTGGAGCCGGAAGTAGTCTGGCTCTCATGTCTAGTGCACCGTATGGCGTCCGGTTGCTCGTTGGGGTCGCGGCGACCGCCGTGGAGGAGACCCGGAAATTGCCGCAGACCATCCTGATGTCGCCGATGAGTCTGGCCAGTCAATTCGCTCACCTGGTGATGAAGGTGCAGCAGGATCTCGCTGACCTGGTGATCAAGGGCGACTCCACCCTCGAGACGCTGTTCCCGCCCAAGGATGAGCAGCCGGAGTGGGCCACCTTCGACGAGGACGAGGACGACTCCCCCGACGCAGCCCCGCGAGGGTCGACGGACTCCGGCGAGCGGATGACCGAGGGCCGGTTCGCGCTGTACTCCACCGACGAGGCCCCCGAGGCCGCGGCGTCGAGCCCCAACGGCCAGTCCGCGGGCGCCGACGTGAGCGCGCCCGACGTCGCCTCGCGCATCGATTACGCGTCGCTGACGCTCGCGCAGCTGCGCGCGCGGCTGCAGTCGCTGTCGGTCGACGAGCTCTCCGAGCTGCTGGCCTTCGAGGAGGCCACCAAGGCCCGCGCGCCGTTCCAGACCCTGCTGGCCAACAGAATCACCCGCGCCAGCGCCAAGTGAGCGATCCGGCGCAGGGTCAGGCACCGGAGAACCCCTACCCGGTACGGGCGGTCGCCGTGCGGGTGGCGGGCTGGATCGACAAGCTCGGCATGGTGTGGGTCGAGGGGCAGATCGCCCAGCTGAACCTGCGGTCGAGTTCGTCGACGGTGTTCATCACCCTGCGGGATCCCGCCGCGGACATGTCGCTGTCGCTGACCTGCCCGCGGAACCTGGTGCTCGACGCGCCGGTGCGGCTGACCGAGGGCGCCCAGGTGCTGGTGCTCGGCAAGCCCAACTTCTACACCGGCCGCGGCACGTTCTCGCTGCGGGTCCACGAGATCCGGGCCGTCGGCATCGGTGAGCTGCTGGCCCGCATCGAGCGGCTGCGTCGGCTGCTCGAGGCCGAGGGCCTGTTCCATCCGCGGCTCAAGCGTCCCTTGCCGTTCCTGCCTAACACGATCGGCTTGATCACCGGCCGTGCGAGCGCCGCCGAACACGACGTGACCACGGTGGCGACGCGGCGCTGGCCCGCGGTGCGGTTCGCGATCCGCAACACCGCGGTGCAGGGACCCACCGCGGTGGCGCAGATCGTGGAGGCCCTCGCGGCGCTGGACCGCGCCCCGGAGGTCGACGTCATCGTGCTGGCCCGCGGGGGCGGCAGCGTCGAGGATCTGCTGCCGTTCTCCGACGAGACGCTGTGCCGCGCGATCGCGGCGTGCACCACCCCGGTGGTCAGCGCCGTGGGCCACGAACCGGACAATCCGCTGTGCGACCTGGTCGCCGACCTGCGCGCCGCCACCCCGACCGACGCCGCCAAGCGCATCGTCCCCGACACCGCCGCCGAACAGGCCCTGGTCGACGATCTGCGCCGGCGCAGTGCCCGGGCGCTGCGCAGCTGGGTGGGCCGCGAGGAACGCCACCTCGCGCAGCTGCGCAGCCGGCCGGTGCTGGCCGACCCGCTGCGCATGCTCCGCGACCGCGCCGACGAGGTGCACCGGGCCCGCCGCACCATCCGCAAGGACGTCACCCGCCTGGTCGCCGGGGAATCGGATCGGATCGAGCATCTGAGCGCCCGGTTGTCCACGCTGGGCCCGGCCGCGACGCTGGCCCGCGGTTACGCGGTGGTGCAGGCCGGGACGCAGGTACTGCGTTCGGTCGCCGACGCCCCCGCCGGGACCGAGTTGCGAATCCGCGTCGCCGACGGCGCCGTGACGGCTGTGAGTCAAGGAGAGGCACGTGACTGAGAGTGACGACACTAGAGCTCTTAGTGAGCTCGGCTACGAGGACTGCCGCGACGAATTGATCGACGTGGTGCAGGCCCTCGAGCAGGGCGGCCTGGACCTCGACGAGTCGCTGAGACTGTGGGAACGCGGCGAGAAGCTGGCCAAACGCTGCGAGGAACACTTAGCCGGCGCGCGCGAGCGGATCGAAAAGGCTCTGGCCGCCGACGACGATTCGGACCAGGGTTAGACCCGCGAATCTTCGCCAGGGGGTCGTAACTGGAACACGTTTCAGTTACGCTTCTCGGTCATGGGTGATGCAACGTTGACCACCGACCTCGGCCGCATCCTGGTCACCGGCGGCTCCGGCTTCCTCGGCGCCAACCTGGTGACCGCGCTGCTCGAGCGCGGACTGAGCGTCCGCTCCTTCGACCGCGTCCCGTCGCCGCTGCCGGCCCACGAACGGCTCGAGACCGTCGTCGGCGACCTCACCGATGCCGGGGACATCGCGCGGGTGGTCGACGGCATCGACACGATCTTCCACACCGCCGCGATCATCGACCTGATGGGCGGCGCCTCGGTCACCCAGGAGTACCGGCAGCGCAGCTACGCCGTCAACGTCGACGGCACCAAGAATCTGCTGCACGCGGCCCGCGCCGCCGGAGTCCGGCGGTTCGTGTACACCGCCTCCAACAGCGTGGTGATGGGCGGCCAGGTGATCTCCCGCGGCGACGAAACCCTGCCCTACACCGAACGTTTCAACGATCTCTACACCGAGACCAAGGTGGTCGCCGAGCGCTACGTGCTGGAGCAGAACGGCGTCGAGGACCTGCTGACGTGTTCGATCCGGCCCAGCGGCATCTGGGGCCGCGGCGATCAGACGATGTTCCGCAAGGTGTTCGAGAGCGTACTGGCCGGCCACGTCAAGGTGCTGATCGGCAACAAGAACGCCAAGTTGGACAACTCCTACGTGCACAACCTGATTCACGGTTTCGTGCTGGCCGCCGAACACCTCGTTCCCGGCGGGACGGCGCCGGGACAGGCCTACTTCATCAACGACGACGACCCCGTCAACATGTTTGAGTTCTCCCGGCCCGTGGTCGAGGCGTGCGGGCAGCACTGGCCCCGGTTCCGCGTCTCCGGCCGGTTGGTGCGCGCGGTGATGACGGGCTGGCAACGGCTGCACTTCAAGTTCGGCCTGCCGGCGCCGCTGCTGGAACCCCTTGCGGTGGAACGGCTTTACCTGGACAACTACTTCTCCATCGAGAAGGCCCGCCGCGACCTCGGCTATCGCCCGTTGTTCACCACCGAGCAGGCGCTGGCCGAATGCCTGCCCTACTACGTGGAGCTGTTCGAGACGATGAAGGCTGGGCAGGCCGCACCCGTGGCGGCCGCCGCCCGCTGATGCGGGGAATTCACCAAATGCACAGCTGATTTCCGCCAGATCGCTTCCCCGACGGGACTAGC
Organism: Mycolicibacterium chitae; assembly: GCF_900637205.1. Classification (NCBI taxonomy): domain Bacteria; kingdom Bacillati; phylum Actinomycetota; class Actinomycetes; order Mycobacteriales; family Mycobacteriaceae; genus Mycobacterium; species Mycolicibacterium chitae. The sequence continues at coordinate 1,064,216 of NZ_LR134355.1, read as the reverse complement.
GTCGTCTACGAATCGACTGCACACCGTCTGCGGAGGCGAGGCCCGACCATGCCTGAGGGAAAACCCAACATCCTGGTGATCTGGGGCGACGACATCGGTATCTCCAACCTCAGCTGTTACAGCATGGGGCTGATGGGCTATCAGACGCCCAACATCGACCGGATAGCCAAGGAGGGCATGCTGTTCACCGACGCCTACGGTGAACAGAGTTGCACCGCCGGGCGCGCCTCGTTCATCACCGGCCAGAGCGTCTACCGCACCGGGCTGAGCAAGGTGGGTTTCCCCGGCGCCGACGTCGGTCTGCAACCGGAGGATCCGACGATCGCCGAATGCCTCAAGCCGTTGGGTTATGCGACCGGACAGTTCGGCAAGAACCACCTGGGCGATCTGAACAAGTACCTGCCGACCGCGCACGGCTTCGACGAGTTCTTCGGCAATCTCTACCACCTCAACGTGGAGGAGGAACCGGAGCTGCCGGACTATCCCAAGAAGGAGCAGTTCCCGGTGCTGGCCGAGATGCAGCGGCCGCGCGGTGTCATCCATTCCTGGGCCACCGACGAGGTCTCCGACGAGCCCGACGACCCGAAGTACGGCCCCATCGGCCGGCAGCGCATCGAGGACACCGGCCCGTTGACCAAGAAACGGATGGAGACCATCGACGACGACACCACCGACGCGTGCGTCGACTTCATCCGGCGCCAGGTGCAGGCGGACACCCCGTTCTTCGTGTGGATGAACACCACCCACATGCACCTGCGCACGCACACCAAACCGGAGTCGCTCGGACAGGCCGGCGTCTGGCAGTCGCCGTACCACGACTCGATGGTCGACCACGACAAGCACGTCGGGAAACTGCTCGATCTGCTCGACGAACTGGACATCGCCGAGGACACCATCGTCGTCTACTCCACCGACAACGGCCCGCACGCCAACACCTGGCCGGACGCGGCCACCACGCCGTTTCGCAGCGAAAAGAACACCAACTGGGAGGGCGCCTTCCGCATCCCGGAGGTGGTCCGCTGGCCAGGCAAGATTCCCGCGGGAGTGGTCTCCAACGAGATTGTCCAGCACCACGACTGGTTCCCCACCTTCCTGGCCGCCGCCGGCGAACCGGACATCGCCGAGAAGTTGAAGAAGGGCCACAAGATCCCGCTTCGGGGCGAGGACAGGGAGTTCAAGGTCCACCTCGACGCGTTCAATCTGCTGCCCTACCTCACCGGCGAGGTGGACCAGAGCCCGCGCAAGGGGTTCATCTATTTCTCCGACGACTGCGACGTGCTCGGGTTCCGCTTTCACAACTGGAAGGTGGTGTTCGCCGAGCAGCGCTGCGCGGGCACCCTGCAAATCTGGATGGAGCCGTTCACCCCGCTGCGCGCACCGAAGATCTTCAACCTGCGGACCGATCCCTACGAGCGCGCGGACATCACCTCGAACACCTACTTCGACTGGTGGCTCGACCACGACTTCATCGCCTTCTACGGCAGCGGGATCGTCACGCAGTTCCTCGAGACCTTCAAGGAATTCCCGCCGCGGCAGGAGGCGGCGTCGTTCACCATCAATCACGCGGTGCAGAAGTTGCATTCGTTCCTGGCGGCCGACTAGATGCTGCCAAGCTGGGTCGACGGTCCCGCGAAGTCGGCGATCGTCGAGTTCGTGAGCGCGGTGACCACCCCGGGCGGCCGGGGCTTCGTGGCGCCCGAGGACCGGGTCGCGGTGTTCGACAACGACGGCACGCTGTGGTGTGAGAAACCGGCCTACATCCAGCTGGATTTCCTGGTCCGTCGGCTCGCCGAGCAGGCCGCGGCCGATCCGGAACTGGCGGCGCAGACGCCGTACCGGGCGGCCGCCGGCGGCGATTTGGCCTGGTTCGGCGACGCCGTGACCAAGCACTACAACGGCGACGACACGGATCTCAAAACACTTGCTGCCGCGATTTTTTCGGCCTATCAGGGGTTGACCGTGGAAGAACACGCCCAGCGCGTCGCGGCGTTCTTCACCGACGCGCAGCATCCCAGCCTGGGCCGGGCCTACACCGACTGTGGCTACGCGCCGATGATCGAGCTGCTGCGTTTCCTCGAAGGCAACGGGTTCACCAACTACATCGCCTCCGGCGGTGGCCGCGACTTCATGCGCCCGGTGACGCAGCGGATGTACGGCATCCCGCCGGAGCGGGTGATCGGCAGTTCGGTCGGCCTGGACTTCACCGACGGGCAGCTGCGCACCAGCAACCGTCCGGAGTTCCTCGACGACGGGCCGGTGAAGCCGGTGCGCATCTGGGGCCGGGTCGGCCGCCGCCCGATCTTCGCCGCCGGTAACTCCAACGGCGACATCGCCATGCTGGACTACACCCGCGGTGGCGCCGCGCCCTCGATGGCCCTGCTGGTGGCCCACGACGACGCCGAGCGCGAATTCGCCTACGCCACAGGGGCCGAAGAAGCACTGGAGCGGGCTGCCGCGCAGGGCTGGACTCTAGCGAGCATGCGTGACGACTGGTCCCGTGTCTTCCCCTGACCCCGCCCCCGAGACGCCCAAACCCACCTTTGCGCCGGAAAGTGCGAGTAGCTTCCGGCAATACGTCGGTCTCGGCGAAGAACTGGTGTGGATCCCGCCGCAGACCACCGTCGTGGGCTCCGACCAGCACTATCCCGAGGAGGCGCCGGCCCGCGCCATCACGACAGCCGGCTTCTGGATGCAGCGCAATCAGGTGACGAACGCCGAGTTCGCCGAATTCGTCGCAGCGACCGGCCATCTCACCGTCGCCGAGCGCCCACTGAACCCCGAGGACTATCCGGGTGCGCCGCCGGAGAACCTGCAACCCGGGTCGATGGTGTTCCACCGCACGCCGGGGCCTGTCGACCTTCGCCACCTTCAGCAATGGTGGGCCTGGACCCCGGGCGCCTGCTGGAACCACCCCCGCGGCCCGCGTTCGGGGTTGCGCGGCCGCGAGAACCACCCCGTCGTGCACATCGCCTTCGAGGACGCCGCGGCCTACGCCGCCTGGGCCGGCCTGGACCTGCCCACCGAGACCGAATGGGAAGTCGCGGCCCGCGGCGGCCGACCCGGGGCCGTCTACACCTGGGGCGACGAACCCGAACGCCCCGGCCAGCGGCTGGCCAACTACTGGCACGGCGAATTTCCCTATCTGCCCGAGACCGGCTACGGGCAGGCCGCACCGGTGGGCAGCTTCGCCCCCAACGACTACGGCCTGTTCGACATGGCCGGCAACGTGTGGGAATGGACCACCGACTGGTACACGGGTGACCGCGACAGCCACTCCTGCTGCGCCGCAGACAGTTACGACCCGAACCAGCCGCAGTTCAAGGTCCCCCGCAAGGTGATCAAGGGCGGATCGTTCCTGTGCGCCGACAGCTACTGCCTGCGCTACCGCCCCGCGGCGCGGCGCCCCCAGATGATCGATACCGGGATGAGCCATATCGGATTCCGGTGCCTCCGCCGCGACGACACCGACCCCGCCACCCTGGCGTAGGCGTTGCCGGTAGGCAATGATTCCTGCAACGTGTTCTATGTCAGCCAACGAGGGGGAGGCAATCCATGACGGTCCTTGTCACCGGGGCGTTCGGCCTGGTCGGATCCGCAACGGTGCGGCAGTTGGCCGCCGACGGGCGGAAAGTCGTCGCCAGCGACCTGGACATCCCGGCCAACCGGGAGGCCGCGGCCAAGCTGCCGTCGGGCGTGGAGGTGCGCTACGCCGACCTCACCGACCCGGCCGCCGTCGACAACCTGATCAGCAACGTCGCCCCCGAGGCCGTCATCCACCTGGCCGCCGTCATCCCGCCGCTGATCTACGCCCGCCGGGAGCTGGCGCGCAAGGTCAACGTCGACGCAACCGGCCACCTACTGGCCGCGGCGGCCAAACAAGCAACACCCCCGCGGTTCGTGCAGGCCTCCAGCATCGCGGTCTACGGCGCCCGCAACCCGCACAGAATCACCGACCTGCTGACCTCGGACACCCCGCCCAACCCGTCGGATCTCTACGGCGCGCACAAGCTGGCGTCGGAGCGACTGGTGCGCGCGGCCGAACTGGACTGGGTGATCCTGCGTCTCGGCGGCGTGATGACCGTCGAGGTCGCCGGGCTGATGAACTTCGACAACATGTACTTCGAAGGTCTGCTGCCCACCGACAACCGGCTGAGCACGGTCGATGTCCGCGATGTCGCGCGGGCCTTCGCGGCGGCGACCACCGCCCCCGTCCTCGGCGAGACGTTGCTGATCGGCGGCGACGATTCTCACCGCCTGCTGCAGGGCGATGTCGGTTCGGCGGTGGCCGCGGCCATGGGGCTGGTCGGCGGCCTGCCCGTCGGCCTCAAGGGCAACCCGAACAGCGATACCGACTGGTTCGCCACCGACTGGATGGACACCACGCGGTCCCAGGAAGCTCTTGGCTTCCAACATCATTCGTGGCCTGACCTGTTGATCGAGACCGCCGAACGGACGGGGTGGAAGCGGCCGCTGCTGCGGCTGGCTGCGCCGCTGGCGCACGCGATCCTCCAGCGGCGCGCGCCCTACTACCGGGCCGAGGGGCCCTATGCCGACCCGTGGGGGGCCATCGCAGCCAAATGGGGCGACCCGAGTCCGGAGCACCTGTGAGCAACCCCGCACACGCCGTCGTCATCGGTGCCGCCTCCGGAATCGGTTGGGCCACCGCACAGACGCTGGCCGCCGACGGCCATGTCGTCACGCTCGCCGACCGCAACCTCGACGCCGCCCGGCAGCGCGCCGCCGAACTCGGCGACCCGCACACCGCGGCACCGGTCGAGGTCACCGACGAAGCCTCGGTGCAGCACCTGTTCGCCACCGCGGCACCGCCGGACGCCGTGATCAACTGCGCGGGCTTCTCCGGATTCGGGGTGATCGCCGATCTGGCCGTCGAGCAGTTCCGCGAGGTCGTCGACGTGTGCCTCACCGGCGGCTTCATCGTCCTCAAACACGCCGCACCACGGATGTCGGCCGGCGGGGTGATCGTGTCGCTGGCGTCGCTGAACGCCCGCCAGCCCGCGATCGGGATGAGCGCCTACTGCGCGGCCAAGGCCGGCCTGGCGATGCTCACCGAGGTCGCGGCGCTGGAACTGGGCCCGCGGGGCATCCGGGTCAACGCCGTGGCCCCCGGTTTCGTGCACACCCCGCTGACCGAGGGCGCCGCGCTGGTTCCCGGGGTCGTCGAGGAGTACACCGAGAACACCGCGCTGGGCCGCACCGGCACCCCGCAGGACATCGCGGACGCGGTGGCGTTCTTGGTCTCCCCCAAAGCGTCCTGGATCACCGGTGAGGTCCTTGACATCAACGGCGGCGCACACCTCAAGCGTTATCCCGACATCGCCGCCCACATCGCAAAGCTCGCTGCGCAGTAACGATTTCCGCATAGGATCACAGCCGATGCTCAACGAGTTCACGCTGACGCAGAAGCGCGTCCTGGCCGTCCTGACGGTCATCGCGCTGGCGTTCGGCGCCTATTTCCTGCGCAGCTACCTGGTGCTGATCGCGATGGCTGCGGTGCTGGCGTATCTGTTCCGGCCCATCTACTCCCGGCTGCGGGCCCGCTACAGCGTGGGCCTGTCCGCGACGGCCACCCTGTTGGCGGCGATCGCCATCGTCGCGGCACCGTTGAGCGGCATCGTCTTCCTCGCGGTGGTGCAGATCGGTCAGATGGTCAACGGCATCAGCCACTGGATGGCGAACACCGACCTCACCGAGTTGGGCAAGCGGCTGCTGGACACCGCCAACGAGATATTGGCCAAGGTGCCGTTCATGAATATCGAACTGACCCCGGAATCGGTGCAGGGCACAATCACCCGGATCGGTCAGAACGTCGGTGAGATGGCGCTGGGCGTCGCCCGGGACTCGGTGGGCAGCATCGCGATGGTCATCACCTCGGCCATCATCTTCCTGTACGTGTTCCTGGCGTTGCTCACCAACGGCGAGAAGGTGCTCGCGCTGTTCCGCGATCTCAATCCGCTGGGGCCGGACGTGTCGAACATCTACCTGGCCAAGGTCGGAGCCATGGTCACCGCCACCGTGCGAGGGCAGTTCATCATCGCCGTGTGTCAGGGTGTCGCGGCCGCGATCTCGCTGTACATCGCCGGTCTGCACGACGGCTTCTTCATGTTCGTCATCTTCTTGAGCGCGCTGTCGTTCATCCCGCTGGGCGCCGGCATCGTGACCATCCCGCTGGGCATCGGCATGGCGTTGTTCGGCAACGTCGTCGGCGGCATCTTCGTCGTCGTGTTCCACCTGGTGGTGGTCACCAACATCGACAACGTGCTGCGCCCGTTCCTGGTCCCCAAGAGCGCGCACCTGCACCCGGCACTGATGTTGCTGTCGGTCTTCGCCGGGCTGAAGATGTTCGGTTTCGTCGGCATCGTGCTCGGCCCGGTGCTGATGATCGTCATCGTCACCACCATCAGCGTGTACCTGGCCGTCTACAAGGGCGCCCCACTGGACGAGTCGGATGACGACGAGGACGACGAGGCCGAACGCAAGGAACCGTTCTGGAAACGCTGGTGGCCGTTCGGCCGCACGGCGACGGCCACACCGGCACCGGCTACGGCGTCAGCCGATTCTTGAGGAACTCCACGGTCCGCCGGCGCGCCTCGTAGGCGGGGTGGCCGTCGCGCTCGCGCACCTGATCGGTGAGCACCGAATGCGCCATCCGGCTCAGCCCGGTGGGATTGCCCGGGGCGGAATTGATCTCGATGACCTCGAAGGCGTCACCCAGGCGCGCCTTGAGCGTCTGGAACCGCGCGCCCGGCGACATCGGGTCCTCGCTGAAGCGCAGGCCCAGGGCACACAGGCCCTCTTCGGCGGCCCGCTTCTCCACGATCCGCAACTCGTCCTCGGAAACCCCCGGGTCGCGGCGCTGCTTGGGGGTCAACGGCAGCGGCAGCGACGGCTGACTCAGCACCGGTGCCAGCACCGCGTCGTCGACGGCGGCGGCCAACGCGAACCCGCCGGAGAAGCACTGGCCGATGACGCCGACGCCCTTGCCGGGAGTCTTGTCGTTGAGATCGCGCGCCAGCGCCCGCAGGAAGTCGCTGATCGGGCGCTTCTTGTTGGTGGCGAACGCGGCGAATTCCTTGACCACGCAGCCCTTCAGCAGCGTGACCACCGTGCCCGGTCCGATTGCCGCGCCGGGGGTGCCGTACAGCGACGGCGCCGCGATCGTGAAGCCGTTGTCCACCAGGTGATTTCCCAGGGCCAGCACGCCCGGATGCAGCCCCGGCATCTCCGGGATGAGCACCACGCCGGGGCCCTCGCCCTTGCGGTAGACGTCGTAGCTGAGCCCGCCGCCGGTGAAGGGTTCACAGGTCCACCCGCTGAGATCTGCCTCCGGTGCTGCGCTCACGGTGCTCCTCTCGGCGGGTACTGCTCGGCTCAGGCCCGCGGGACCAGCGGCGCCTGCGACTGCGTCGCCCTGGCCAGCGTACGGAACTCGTCAACAGTGCCGGCACCGGTGATCGCCAGCTGCGTCTGGCCCTGCGGGGCCGGCAGCAGCGCCGTCCACACCGGCTCGTCGCGCTCGCCGCCGTCGTAGACCACCCAGGTCAACCCGTCGACGTCGACCGTGCCCGTCGGGACCACGTCGGGCTGGATCGAGGCGACCAGCCGGGCCTCGTCGGCGTCGCTCTGGCTCAGGCTCAGGTAGTGCCCGGCACCGGTGATGTAGCCGACGGTGGACACCAGCGCGCGCACCTGGGCGCCGGTGTCCGGGTCGGTGCGGGCGGCCTCGAGGCCGCCGCGGCGCCCGGAGTTGGACTGCCAATCCTCGGGGACGGCGGGAAGCCGGATCGGGAAGGCCATGGTCTCGGCGTCGGCCTGCAGCGCGCCGACCGCGTCATAGCTGGGGATGTTGCCCATCGTGGGCCCGCTGGCCTGGAACGAACACATGCCGAGCAGCCCTGCCAGCACGATGCAGGCGACAATCAGCGGCGCCATCGACCAGAACATGTCCCGGCCGTCCTGCAGCACCCGCGGTTTGGCCTCCTTCGGGTGCGGAACCCCTGGTCCACCGGCCGCCGGCGGCTGCGGGGTCGCCGAATCGGCGGCCTCGGTCGGCTCTGGTCCTGGGGTAGTCACCCCACCAGTATCCCAGCTCCCAATCGCAGACCCTCTTCTGGGACAATCACGCACATGACTGACGGTGCCGCCACATCAGCCCAGCCCAAGCGCCGCGAGGCTCCCGACCGCAACCTCGCCCTGGAATTGGTGCGGGTCACCGAGGCCGGGGCCATGGCCGCCGGCCGCTGGGTGGGACGCGGCGACAAGGAAGGCGGTGACGGCGCGGCCGTCGACGCCATGCGCGAACTGGTCAACTCCGTGTCGATGCGCGGCGTCGTGGTCATCGGCGAGGGCGAGAAGGACAACGCCCCGATGCTCTACAACGGCGAGGAGGTCGGCAACGGCGACGGGCCCGACTGCGACTTCGCCGTCGACCCCATCGACGGCACCACCCTGATGAGCAAGGGCATGCCGAACGCCATCTCCGTGCTGGCGGTGGCCGAGCGCGGCGCCATGTTCGACCCGTCGGCGGTGTTCTACATGAACAAGATCGCCGCCGGCCCGGACGTGGCCGAGTTCATCGATATCACCTCGCCCATCGCGGCGAACATCCAGCGCATCGCCAAGGTCCGCAAGGCCTCGGTCTCCGACATCACCGTCTGCATCCTGGACCGGCCGCGGCACGCGAAGCTGATGGCCGACGTCCGCGAGGCCGGCGCGCGCATCCGGCTGATCTCCGACGGCGACGTGGCCGGCGCCATCTCGGCGTGCCGGCCGGAGTCCGGCACCGACCTGCTGGTCGGCATCGGCGGCACCCCCGAGGGCATCATCACCGCCGCGGCCATCCGCTGTATGGGCGGCGAGATCCAGGCCACCCTGGCCCCCACCGACGACGAGGAGCGCCAGCGCGCCCTGGACCGCGGCCACGACCTGGACCGCGTGCTGAGCACCAAGGACCTGGTGTCCGGCGAGAACGTCTTCTTCTGCGCCACCGGCGTCACCGACGGCGACCTGCTCAAGGGCGTCCGGTTCTTCGGCGGCGGCTGCACCACCCACTCGATCGTCATGCGGTCCAAGTCCGGCACCGTGCGCATGATCGAGGCCTACCACCGGCTGTCCAAGCTCAACGAATACTCCGCGGTGAACTTCACCGGGGACAAGACCGCGGCCTACCCGCTGCCGTAGATCGCTTCCGTAACCATCCAATTCACGACCGAAGGGCTCCCATGACCAGCGACGCCGCCGAGTACCGCATCGAACACGACACCATGGGCGAAGTCCGGGTGCCGGTAAACGCCTTGTGGCGGGCCCAGACGCAGCGGGCCGTGGAGAACTTCCCGATCTCCGGCCGCGGCCTCGAGCGCACCCAGATCCGCGCGCTCGGACTGCTCAAGGGCGCCTGCGCGCAGGTGAACAAGGACCTCGGGCTGCTCGATGGCGCCAAGGCCGACGCGATCATCGCCGCCGCGGCCGAGATCGCCGACGGTCGCCACGACGACCAGTTCCCCATCGACGTCTTCCAGACCGGCTCGGGCACCAGCTCGAACATGAACACCAACGAGGTCATCGCCTCGATCTGCGCGGCCAATGGCGTGACGGTGCACCCCAACGACGACGTCAACATGTCGCAGTCGTCGAACGACACCTTCCCGACGGCCACCCACATCGCGGCCACCGAAGCCGCGGTGCGGGACCTGATTCCGGCGCTGGAGGTGCTGCACTCCTCGCTCGACGCCAAGGCCAAGCAGTGGCGCACCACGGTCAAGTCCGGCCGCACCCACCTGATGGACGCCGTGCCGGTGACCCTGGGCCAGGAGTTCGGCGGCTACGCCCGGCAGATCCAGGCCGGCATCGAGCGAGTACAGGCCACGCTGCCCCGCCTCGGTGAACTGGCCATCGGCGGCACCGCCGTCGGCACCGGCCTCAACGCGCCGGACGGCTTCGGCCCCAAGGTGGTCGAGGTGCTGGTGACCAAGACCGGCGTCACCGAATTGCGCCCGGCGCTGGATTCCTTCGAGGCCCAGGCGGCCCGCGACGGGCTGGTCGAGGCCTCCGGCGCGCTGAAGACGATCGCGGTCTCGCTGACCAAGATCGCCAACGACATCCGCTGGATGGGTTCGGGCCCGCTGACCGGCCTGGGCGAGCTGCACCTGCCCGACCTGCAGCCCGGCAGCTCGATCATGCCCGGCAAGGTCAACCCGGTGATCCCCGAGGCCATCACGCAGGTCGCCGCGCAGGTGATCGGCAACGACGCCGCGGTCACCTGGGGCGGCGGCAACGGCGCCTTCGAGCTCAACGTCTACATCCCGATGATGGCCCGCAACGTGCTGGAGTCCTTCACGCTGCTGGCCAACTCGTCGAAGTTGTTCGCCGGCAAGTGCATCGACGGCCTCGAAGCCGACGAGGAGCGCCTGCGCACCCTGGCCGAATCCTCGCCGTCGATCGTGACGCCGCTGAACTCCGCGATCGGCTACGAGGAGGCCGCCAAGGTCGCCAAGCAGGCGTTGGCCGAGAAGAAGACCATCCGCCAGACCGTGATCGACCGCGGGCTGATCGGCGACAAGCTGTCCGAGGAGGAGCTGGACCGTCGCCTCGACGTGCTGGCCATGGCGAAGGTCCGCGACTGACACTCGGTGATTTCGGCGTGATCTCCCACGCTGATCGACGGTGATCACGCCAAGATCATGACGACGATGAAGCTTTCTCCGTGGCGGGCGGCGATCGCGAGTTTCGTCGGCACGACGGTCGAGTTCTACGACTTCCTGATCTACGGAACCGCCGCCGCGCTGGTGTTCCCGAAGCTGTTCTTCCCGGAGGCCGAGCCGTCGGTCGGCGTGCTGCTGTCCTTCGCGACCTTCGGCGTCGGCTTCGTGGCGCGGCCGCTCGGCGGGATCGTGTTCGGCCACTTCGGCGATCGGGTGGGCCGCAAGCGGATGCTGGTGTACTCGCTGCTGCTCATGGGCGGCTCCACCGTCGCCATGGGTCTGCTGCCCAGCTACGCCCAGATCGGTGTGGCCGCACCGATTCTGCTGACCGTGCTGCGGCTGCTGCAGGGCTTCGCGGTGGGCGGCGAGTGGGGCGGGGCCACCCTGATGGCCGTCGAGCACGCGCCGGCGTCGCGCAAGGGTTTCTTCGGGGCCTTCCCGCAGATGGGCGCACCGGCCGGGACCGCGCTGGCCACCCTGGCGTTCTTCACCGTCGCGCAGTTGCCCGACGCGCAGTTCCTGTCCTGGGGTTGGCGGATCCCGTTCCTGGCCAGCGCCGTGCTGATCATCATCGGCCTAGTGATCCGGCTGTCGCTGGCCGAGAGCCCGGACTTCGCCGCGGTGCGCGAGCGCGCCGCCACCGTCCGGATCCCGGTGGCCGAGGCGTTCCGCAAGCACTGGCGGCAGATCCTGCTGGTGGCCGGCGCCTACCTGTCCCAGGGTGTGTTCGCCTACATCTGCGTGGCGTACCTGGTGTCCTACGGGACGACGGTCGCCGGGATCGGACGCACCGAGGCGCTGTTCGGCGTGTTCGTCGCCGGGGTGGTCGCGGTGCTGACCTATCCGCTGTTCGGCGCACTGTCGGACCGGGTGGGCCGCAAGCCGGTATTCTTCGGCGGCGTGGTGGCGATGGGCGCCGCGGTCTTCCCGACCTTCGCGCTGATCAACACCGGCAACGCGGCACTGTTCCTGGCGGCCCTGGTGCTGGTGTTCGGGCTGGCGATGGCGCCCGCGGCCGGCGTCACCGGATCACTGTTCAGCCTGGTGTTCGACGCCGACGTCCGCTACAGCGCGGTCTCGGTGGGCTACACGCTCTCGCAGGTGCTGGGCTCGGCGTTCGCGCCGACCATCGCGGTGGCGCTGTATTCGGCCACCGAGACCAGCGACTCGATCGCGGCCTATCTGATTGCCGTATCGGTCATTTCGGCGATCTCGGTGGCATTTCTGCCCGGCCCGTGGCGCATCCGCCGGGCCTCGCCGGACTAGGGCGCGGGGCGGTATCCGTCGCCGACCGACTGGCGCAGCTGCCAGGTCTGCGCCGGGCACAGTTCCTGCGCGGACTGGCTCAGCAGGTAGGACACCTTGTACTCGTCGGGGCCGAAGTCGCGCTTGATCTGCTCGGCCATCGCCGGGTAGCTGTCGCCGGCGGCGATCCGGTCGCACAGCATGTAGCCGTAGTCCAGGGCGGCCTCCGCGTTCGGGAAGTTGTAGCCGGGGCCCAACGTCACGTTGATGACGTAGCCCAACTGATCGGCCTGCGCCACCGGCGCCACCGCGATTGCCGCGGCCACCGCGCTGCCGCCCACGAACATCGCCACCACTGACTTCCTCATGGGCGTTGAATCTACTATGTCGCCGTCGTGGTCAGGGGCCAGACCGGACAAGCCGATCGACCGACACCAGCCGGATCCCGCACGGCACGGTCACGCTGCTCAGCACCAGGCTGATGCTCACCGCGACCACCGTGACCTGAACCAACAGATCGCTGTGTTCGAGTTCGCCGCGGCCCAGCACGATCATCGCCAGCACCAGGCTGCCGATCCCGCGCGGCCCGAACCAACCGATGAACAACCGGCTGCGCAGCGGCGCCTCGGTGCCCCACAGCGCCGCCGCCACCGCGGCCATCCGCACCACCACCAACGCCAGCACCGCGAACAGCACCACCTGCCAGGTGGCGTCGCGCCAACCGGACACCAGCAGGTAGGCGCCGAACAGTGCGAAGACCAGCAGTTCGAGCAGTTTTCCCGTCGCATCGGTGACCTGGGTGGGCAGCACCTGCCCCGCGCGCCGGCTGACCACCGCGTACACCAGCCCGCCCACGAACGCCGCCACGAAGCCGCTGGCGTGCAGGGTCTCCCCCACCTGGAAGCACAGCAGCGCCACGGCCAGCGTCGCCAACTGCGCCCAGGTCTTGCTCATCCAGTGCCGCCGCACCGAGTACACGATGACCATCGAGCCCAACAGCCCGACGCCCGCGCCCACCGCCACCGACAGCAACTCGGTGCGCACCGCGAACAGCACCCACGCCGTCGCGCTCTCGTCCTCGGCGCTGCCGGAGGCCACCGCGATGGCCGCGAGCAGCGTCGCCAGGGCGAACCCGTCGTACAGCCCGGATTCCACCGACAGCGCATGCCGAACCTGCTCGGGGATCCGGCGGTCCTCCAACAGCGCCTCGATCAGCGCGACCTCGGTGGGCGCCAGGATCGCGGCCAGGCAGACCGCCTCCCACAGCGGCAGCACCGGCAGCAGAAGCAGCGCGGTGACGGTGCCCAGGATCAGCGTCAGCGGGATGCCGATCAGCAGCAGCCGACCGGTGATGCGCCCACGCAAGCCGCCGGTCACCACGGCGACGGCGTGGTTGAACAGGATGACGGTCAGCGCCAGCTGCGCCAGCACGGTAAAGGTGTCGGCGTCCTCGCTCTCGGGCAGGACCCCGAGGCCCGACGGCCCCAGCAGCATTCCCGCCGCGACGAAGATCAGGGCGGGCGCGACGTACCACCGGTGCACGATCGCCGACATCACGGCGTAGCCGAACACCATGACCGTCAGGGTGATCGCGATGGTCGAGTGCATGGCGGCTAATCATCCCCACCCGGCGCGCGATTTCGGCGTGATTTCCCATGCTGAGCGTGGGAAATCACGCCGAAATCCCTCAGGACAGCGCGCTCGGGGTGATCTCCTCGAGCATCTCGGTGACCAGCGCGGCGATCGGCGAGCGCTCGCTGCGCAGCAGGGTGATGTGCGCGAACAGCGGATGCCCCTTGAGCTTCTCGATGACCGCGGCGACCCCGTCGTGACGACCCACCCGCAGGTTGTCGCGCTGCGCCACGTCGTGGGTGAGCACCACCCGCGAGCCGGTCCCCAATCGCGACAGCACGGTCAGCAGCACGTTGCGCTCCAGCGACTGCGCCTCGTCGACGATGACGAACGAGTCGTGCAGCGAGCGGCCGCGGATGTGGGTCAGCGGCAGCACCTCCAGCATGCCGCGGGCCAGCACCTCCTCGAGGACGGCCGGGCTGGCCAGGCCTTCGAGGGTGTCGAAGACGGCCTGCGCCCACGGGCCCATCTTCTCGCTCTCGCTACCGGGCAGGTAGCCCAGATCCTGGCCGCCGACGGCATACAGCGGGCGGAAGACCACGACCTTGCGCTGGGTGCGGCGCTCCAGCACGGCCTCCAGGCCGGCGCACAGGGCCAGCGCCGACTTGCCGGTGCCGGCCTTGCCGCCGAGCGACACGATGCCCACCGACTCGTCCAGCAGCAGATCCAGCGCGACGCGCTGTTCGGCGGAGCGGCCCCGCAGCCCGAACACCTCGCGGTCGCCGCGCACCAGTTGCACGCGCTTGTCGGCGTTGACCCGGCCCAGCGCGTGCGAGGTACCGCCGAGCAGCCGAATCCCGGTGTGGCAGGGCAGGTCTCGCGCCTGTTCGAGGTCCAGCTCGCCGTCGGCGAACAGGGTGTCGACGTCCTCGGGCACCACGTCGAGCTCGGTCATCCCGGTCCAGCCCGAGGTGATGACGTCCTGGGCGCGGTACTCGTCGGCGGCCAGGCCGACGGCGCCGGCCTTGACCCGCAGCGGGATGTCCTTGCTGACCAGCGTGACCCGTTTGCCCTCGGCGGCCAGGTTCGCCGCGCAGGTCAGGATGCGGGCGTCGTTGGTGTCGGTCCGGAACCCCGCCGGCAGCACGTTCGGATCGCTGTGATTCAGCTCGACATGCAGCGAACCACCCTGCGTCCCAACGGGAATCGGTTGGTCGAGGCGCCCGTGCTCCAGTCGGAGATCATCGAACATACGCAGCGCCTGACGCGCGAACCAACCGAGTTCGTGATGGTGCCGCTTGGCCTCGAGCTCGCTGATCACGACCAGCGGTACGACAACCTCGTGCTCGGCGAACCGGGTGGCCGCCCAAGGGTCGGAAAGCAGGACGGAGGTGTCCAGGACATAGGTCCGCAGGCCTTCCGACGAGTTGTCCGACTGAGCCTTCGGTGAATCACTCACGTGGCGCTCCTCGACCCACGCGGCCCCGCGGAGGTGTTGTCAGCGGGCGCAGCGGCATCAGGACCGGGGCCGGTCCTGCCGTAGTAGCTACGGGAGATACCGCCCGGATAGCAGAGCATGTCGCTAGCCATCGCCAACGACGCTACTCCCGCAACGCCATTGCGAGGCTGCAGGCGCGCCGAAACGCGGTTACGCGCAGATGAACTCGCGGAGTTCTTCGCGGTCGTCCAGCCCGAAGGCGGTGATTTCGTCGGAGATCACCTGGCGCAGTTGCTCGGGGCCGAAGATCCCGGCCTCGGCGACGTTGGCGACCTTGCCGGCGAAGGCGTCGATGTCGGCGCCCGGAACCTGCAGTTCCTTGGCGCGCCGCGCGACCGCCGCGATCGTCTCGGCCTCGTCGTACTGCACACACCAGCGCACCAGGTTGGCGAAGAACACCTCGTGGCGTTCCTCGTCGACGGCGATCCGGTTCAGCAGCGACTTCAGGATGGGCTCCTCGGTCTGCTCGGCCGTACGCCGGCAGAACACCGCGAAGCTGCGCTCGAAGAGCGCCATGAAGACCAGGGTCTCGATCTGGGTGAAGGAACTGGCCCGGTAGCCCTTGTTCATCACGTGGTCGACGCGGACGTCCTCGTTGGCGGTCGGGTCGAAGTTGCGGGTGACCACCAGGTAGTTGCGCATCACGATGGCGTGCAGGTGTTCCTCGGCGGTCCAGCGGCCGATGAACCGGCCCCACTTCCACTCCAGGATGAAGTGCTCGACGAGTTCGCGGTGATACCCGGCGAGGTTGTCCTTGGTGATCTGCAGGATCTCGCAGGCGTCGACGACGTGCTGCGGCAGCGTCTGCTGCGAGGGCTCCCAGTCCCGGCCGCCCAGGAACGCGAAGTTCTCGCCCTGTTCGAACGGCACGTAGTCGTGGGCGAACCACTCTTCGGCGGTGTCCAGGTGACGCTGCAGGTTCTCTGCGACCACCGGCTCCAGCTCGAGGGTCAAGGCGTTGGCAATGGGGAACTCAGCCATAAAACTAACTGTAACCCGAGTTCACATGTTTCTTAAAATCGCCCCGCCGTGTCCCCCGCAGCCCGGCGCTACAGCGTCAACCCGGGGTACAGCGGGTTGGCGTCGAGCAGCTCGGCCGCCGCGGCGTGCACCCGCTCGGCGGTGCCGTCGGCCAGGGTGTACTTGGCCTTGGATACGGAACCTGCCGCGCCGCCCGATGGTGTTGTGTTCTTCAGCACGTCGACCACGAGTTCGGCCACCCGATCGAAGTCGTCGGCGCCAAAGCCGCGGGTGGTCAGCGCGGGCGTGCCCAGCCGGATGCCGCTGGTGTACCAGGCGCCGTTCGGGTCGGCCGGGATCGCGTTCCGGTTGGTGACGATGCCGGCGTCGAGCAGCGCGGACTCGGCCTGACGGCCGGTCAGCCCGAACGACGTCACGTCCAGCAGCACCAGGTGGTTGTCGGTGCCGCCGGTGACCAGGCCCGCGTCGCGCTTGACGAAGCCGTCGGCCAGCGCCTGCGCGTTGTCGGCGACGGCCTGGGCGTAGGTGCGGAACTCGGGGCGACGGGCCTCGGCCAACGCGACGGCCTTGGCCGCCATCACGTGCGACAGCGGGCCGCCGAGCACCATCGGGCAGCCCTTGTCGACGGCCGGCGCGTACTCCTCGGTGGCCAGCACCAACCCGCCGCGCGGACCACGCAGCGACTTGTGCGTCGTGGTGGTGGTGACGTGCGCGTGCGGCACCGGGTCCTCGTCGCCGGTGAAGACCTTGCCGGCGACCAGACCGGCGAAGTGCGCCATATCGACCATCAGGGTGGCGCCCACCTCGTCGGCGATCTCGCGCATCTTGGCGAAGTTCACCCGGCGCGGGTAGGCCGAGTAGCCGGCGACCAGCACCAGCGGCTTGAACTCGCGGGCGGCCGCGGCGACGGCGTCGTAGTCGATAAAGCCAGTAGCCGGATCCGTCCCGTACTGCCGCTGGTGGAACATCTTGCCGGAGATGTTGGGCCGGAAGCCGTGCGTGAGGTGACCGCCGGTGTCCAGGGACATGCCCAGCAGCCGCTGGTTGCCCAGCTTGGCCCGCAGCTTCTCCCAGTCCGCCTCGGACAGGTCGTTGACGTGCTTGGCGCCCAGTTCGGCCAGGCCCGGCGCCTCGACCCGGGTGGCCAGGATGGCCCAGTAGGCCACCAGGTTCGCATCGATGCCGGAGTGCGGCTGGGCGTAGGCGTAGGGCGCGCCGAACAGCTCGCGGGCATGCTCGGCGGCCAGCGCCTCGACGGTGTCGACGTTCTGGCAGGCCGCGTAGAAGCGGTGCCCGACGGTGCCCTCGGCGTACTTGTCGGAGAACCAGGTCCCCATGGTCAGCAGCACCGCCGGCGACGCGTAGTTCTCGCTGGCGATCAGCTTGAGCGAGTCACGCTGATCGGCCAGTTCCTTGCGGGTGGCCGCGGCGACGCGGGGCTCCACCGACTCGATGACCTCGAGCGCGGCGCGGTACGCGGCGCTCGCGGTCGCCGCGTACTCCGCACCCGGGGCGGCGGTCGAGCTGGAAACGGTGGAATCTGCAGTCATGGCCCAAGCCTAAACCGCGGCCCCGGGCGACCAAACTCGCCCGCTCAGGCCGCGGCGCGCAGGGTCGACGGGATCAGCGGCTCGTCGAGCAGGCGACCGAACCGCTGGGTCAGGCTCACCCCCTCCGGCCGGTCGTCCAGCCAGGGCCGCAACAACCGATAACCCTCGACATAGGTGCTGGTGTAGGCCCGCCACAAAGGCGAGGACAAGAACCGCATCATCTGCCGGGCGCGGGTCTCGTCGACCAGCAACCAGCGCCGTACGTAGGCGACGACGTCGTCGAGGTCGCGGTGCTCGTCGTGCAGCATCAGCGCGGCGTCCTGGCGCACATCGGCCAGCGTGGCGCGGGCCGCCGAGATCGCCTGGGCGCGTTCGGCGTCGAACCGCAGGCCCAGGTCGGCGTAGATCTCCGCGGCCCAGCTGCCCCATTCCGGACCGATCGCGGCGTAGAGCGCCAGGTCGGCCAGCCCCTCGGCCATCAGGCACTGGGGCGTGTTGACCAGGAAGATGGTCTGTTCCTGCTGATCGAGGCCCTCGACCAGCCCGGCCTCCTTGCGGCAGTGCTCGGTGTGGTGGCCCGGGTAGGACTCGTGGGCCACCAGCGACGGCAGGTTGGCCATCTGCTGCTTGAGGTCGGCATTGACGGCCACCGTCGAGCGGTAGTCCCCGTGGTAGTAGTTGAACCCCGACCAGGGCTTGTCGGTGACGATCTCGTAGTCGATGGTCTCGGCCTCGGGCAGCGGGAACTCCGCGCGCACCCGGTCGCGCAGCGCGCTGGAGAACGCCGCGATGCATTCGCCGAGGCGCTCCGGGGGGATCTCGTCGGCGCGCCGGTCGGCCTCCATCCGGTCGACGAGCGGGCCGGTGCCGCCCAGCACCTCGTCGAGCCGGGCGTGCGCCTCGCGGTAGCGGTCCTGATCGCCCTTGGTGATGTCGACGTCGAAGTAGGCGCGGACCTCGTCGACGAAGCCGACGTCGGTCCCGGCGAACTTGCGGGCCGCGCATTCCAGCGCGCGCAGGTGGGCGCCCAGATAGGCGGCGCGGGTCTCGTCGAACCCGTCGCGACGCGGCACCTCGGGCAACGCGGCCAGCAGGCGTCGGGCCTGCCGGGACAGGTCGGCGGCGTCCGGTGCGGGCTCGTCGGCAACCTGGTGGCGCAGCGCGGGGTCGCCGGTGAACGAGTCCACGTAGCCCTCTTCGATGCGGTCGAAGCGCAGGCCCAGCAACAGATACTCGCGGATCAACGAGGCGGGTTCCATATCGCTCAACGGTAGCCGCACCCGTGTTGGACGCCACCCACACGCACACGTCGTGACCAGTGCTGCAAGACTTGAGGCCATGTCGCGGCTGAGCGAGCCGAGCCCGTACGTGGAGTTCGACCGAAAGCAATGGCGAGCGCTGCGTATGTCGACGCCGCTCAAGTTGACCGAGGAAGAGGTCCTGGGGCTGCGTGGCCTGGGCGAGCAGTTGGATCTGCTTGAGGTCGAAGAGGTCTATCTGCCGCTGGCCCGACTCATCCATCTGCAGGTGGCCGCGCGCCAGCGTCTGTTCGCCGCGACGGCGGAGTTCCTCGGCGAATCGGACCAGAACCCGGACCGCCCGGTGCCGTTCATCATCGGCGTGGCCGGCAGCGTGGCCGTGGGCAAGTCCACCACCGCGCGTGTGCTGCAGGCGCTGCTGGCCAGGTGGGGCAATCACGCCAAGGTGGATCTGGTCACCACCGACGGCTTCCTGTATCCCAATGCCGAGCTGTCCCGGCGGAACATCATGCACCGCAAAGGCTTTCCGGAGTCTTATGACCGTCGCGCGCTGATGCGGTTCGTCACGACGGTGAAGTCCGGCGCCGAGGTGGCCTGCGCGCCGGTGTACTCGCACCTGCTCTACGACATCATTCCCGGCGAGAAGCAGATGGTCCGCCACCCCGACATCCTGGTGCTCGAGGGCCTCAACGTCCTGCAGACCGGCCCCACCCTGATGGTGTCGGACCTGTTCGACTTCTCGGTGTACGTCGACGCCCGCATCGAGGACATCGAGCAGTGGTACGTGTCGCGGTTCCTGTCGATGCGCGCCGGGGCGTTCGCCAACCCGCAGTCGCACTTCCACAGCTATTCGACGTTGACCGACGAGCAGGCCGTCTTCGCCGCGCGCGACATCTGGCATTCGATCAACCGGCCCAACCTCATCGAGAACATCCTGCCGACGCGTCCGCGCGCCACCCTCGTGCTGCGCAAGGACTCCGATCATTCGATCAACCGGCTGCGGCTGCGCAAGCTCTGAAACAGGCAGAACCGGTGCGGGGCGTTCAGCCGCAACCTCCAACGGCGTCACGCCACCGCACCGGGCGGCCGGAATCACGCCAGACGGCGCACTCCGAAGTACTGCAGACCCGCGAAGAACGCGGTGTAGGCGGCGCACGCCAGCGCGGCCGCGATACCGATGCCGGTCAGCGGGGCCAGGCCCGCCACGACCACCACCACGACGCCGACGGTGCAGGCCACGTTGGCGACGATCACGCCGATGCCGGCGGTGCGCACCTCGCGCAGTCGCGCCAGCGCGAAGACGACCGCGCCGTAGAGCACCAGCACGGTGCCGACGACGAAGGTGATGGTGGGCGTCAGCCCGCTCAGCGAGGCCAGCGGGCCGGCGAAGACCGCGATGGCCAACCCGATCACCCCGGTCGGGACGGCGTCCAGACGCAGGGCCAGGCGCAGCGGGGCGTCGTCGGTGTGGAGCCGGGGCGAGCCGGCGGTGGTGGCAGTCATCGATGTGCTCCTACTCGGGTGAGATGCGGTTCGGACACCATCGATGCTGCTCAGCGGGCACTGCCAGATCGATACGCGGCGCTGCCAAGCACTGCCAAACTCAGTGATTCGGGTGCGCGCGGGCGCGCTCACCGCAACCCAGCGCACCGAAATCGCCCGGAGCGGAGCGCAGGTCGGCGGCGATCACCCGGGCCGCCGCGTTCTGCCAGTTGTGCAGCGAGCGCTGCGGCACCTCGGTGACGAACCACTGCCACGCCTGCCGCGCCACCGGATCCAGGCCGGCGGCCGTCGCGCTCTGCGCATAGGCCCGCACCCCGACGACGTACGGGAAGTACAGCGAGTTGTAGTAGCGCCACTGGTCGGTGGTGCCGAAGTCGCCGCCGTCGCGGGGCTTGAGTGCCGCGATCCGGTCGGCCAGTACCGCCTTGAGTTCGTTGGCCCGCTCCAGCGGCGCATCGGGCGCCCCGCGGGCGGCCAGCCGCTCGTCGATCACCGGTAGCGCGGTCAGCGGGCTGGCGACCAGCTTGGTCAGATCGCCGTAGTGGCCCAGCGCGCGTCGCGTCACCCGGGCGAAGGCGTCGTCGTCGAGGTCGTCGAGCGGGTTGTCGGCCCGCAGTGGAAGGGCAGCCTCGGTGCCGCGCAGCGCCGCGCGATCCGCGCGCAGCGCCGGGGCGAACGCCAGCCGGTCCAGCAGCCCGGCCAGCGGATCGGCCAGCACGTTGATCGCTATCGCGACGGCCAGGCTGGTGAACAACAGCACGGTCACCACGCCGCGCCCGTCGGGACCGATGACGGCCAGCCCGATCAACGCCTGCCCGCCGAAGATCCCGGCGACCAGCACGGTGCCGACGAACGAGCGCAGCATGTCGGCCTTCAGGGCCTGACCCTCGTCGAACGCGTCCCACAGGGCCACCGCGACGCCCAGCAGCAGCACGTCGAATCCCGTTGCCGCCAGTGCTAATCCGCTGGGCACCAGCCCCAGCGGGATGATCACGATGGCGTTGGCCAGCGCGAAGAACAGCGTGGCGACCACCACGACGCCCACCACCGAACCCGGCCGCGGCCGGCGCAGCACGGCGCGCACCATGGCCGACAGCGACGCCACCGAGATCACCGCGAACATCAGCCAGTGGCCGAACCGCAGCGGTCCCTCGACACCGCCGGCCAGCGCGGCACCCACCAGCGCCAGGACCGCCACCGCGACGACGGCGGCGATCTCGGCGGATCGGCTGCGCCACTGCTCGCCGGAGCGTGCCAACTCCAGCAGCACGGCGAACCAGGCCACGCCCGGGACGGCCACCAGGAAGATCTCGATCTGGCTGAGCAACTCGACGCGGCCGACGTCGGCCACCCGCACCGCGTCCAGGGCCACCACCGCGGCGAAACCGCACAGCCCGACGGCGGCCAGCACCAGCACCGGTTTGCGCGGATCGCGGGCCAGCAGATAGAGCCCGAGCCACCAACTCAGCGCGAACACCACCGCCGAGAGCCCCACCATGGCTCAGGCCCCGAAGCGCCGATGCCGGGCGGTGTAGTCGCGCAGCGCGCGCAGGAAGTCGACCCGGCGGAACTCCGGCCAGTGCGCCTCGGTGAACCACATCTCCGAATACGCGCTCTGCCACAGCAGGAAGCCCGACAGCCGCTGCTCGCCGGAGGTGCGGATCACCAGGTCCGGGTCGGGCTGACCGGAGGTGTAGAGATTCTCCGAGATGGCGTCGACGGTGACGGCGTCGACCAGCGCCTCGCCGGTGACGCCGTTGGCCAACTCCTTGGACAGCAGCCCGCGCACCGCCTCGACGATCTCCTGCCGGCCGCCGTAGCCGACGGCGACGTTGACCTGGAACGAGGTGTCCTGCGCGCAGGCATTGGTGGAGTCGACGGCCTGGCGCAGCCGGCGGGCCGTCTCCTCGCCCAGCAACCCGAGGTCGCCGACGGTCCGCACGCTCCACCGGTTGGCGGGTGCGCAGATCTCCTCGACCACCTCGGTGATGATCTCGATGAGCGCGGCCAACTCCGCGGGGTCGCGCTGCAGATTCTCGGTGGACAGCAGGTACACCGTGGTCACCTCGATGCCGGCCTTCTGGCACCAGCGCAGCATCTCGGCGATCTTCGCCGCACCCATCCGGTAGCCGACACTGACGTCGTCGTACCCCGCGTCACGGGCCCAACGTCGATTGCCGTCGCACAGCACGGCGATGTGGCGCGGCAGCTGTGATCGCGAGCGCGTCAGGTCGTGCTTGAGCCGCATCTCATACAGCCGATACACCGGCTCTTTGAGTCGCGGGGGAATGATGTCCACGACAAATCAGACTACTGTGAGTCGGGGTGAACCCCATACGATCCGGACAGCTGGGAGCGGATACGGAGAACGACATGAGTGCTCCTTCCGACGGCAAGGCCGACGAGGGTCTCCGTCGCAGAGCGATCACACAAATCGATCTGGCCGAGGACTTTCCCGAGGCGGTCGTCGACGGCGTCGTCGAGTTCTTCGGCAAGCCGCGCGCCCGGGGCTGGATCCATGTGTACTCGGCCGTCGTCGCCGCCATCGCCGGCATCACCCTGGTGGCGGTGTCCTGGTCGGTCGAGTCGACGCGGGCCGGCATCGCCACCCTGCTCTACACGTTCACCAGCGTGGCGATGTTCACCGTCAGCGGCGCCTATCACCGGGTGAACTGGAAATCCGAGACCGCGCGCAAGTGGATGAAGCGCCTGGACCACTCGATGATCTTCATCTTCATCGCGGGCAGCTACACACCGTTCGCGCTGCTGGCGCTACCGCACAGCGACGGCTGGCTGCTGTTCTGGATCGTCTGGGGCGGTGCGCTGGCCGGGGTGGCGCTGAAGATGCTGTGGCCGGCGGCCCCGCGCTGGGTCGGGGTGCCGCTCTACATCCTGTTGGGCTGGGTCGCGGCGTGGTTCATCGGCCCGATCATGCAGGGCGCGGGTGTGGCCGCAGTGGTGTTGCTGATCGTGGGCGGCGCACTGTATTCGATTGGCGGCGTGCTCTATGCGCTGAAGTGGCCGGACCCGTGGCCGCAGACCTTCGGCCATCACGAGTTCTTCCACGCGTGCACCGCGGTCGCGGCGATCTGCCACTACATCGCGATGTGGTTCGCCGTCTTCTGACGGACCGCTACTGCTGGACGACGTCGGCGGGGCCCCAGTAGGCCTTCATCGCCGTGATCTGTCCGTCGCTGTTGAAGGTCATCACCTCGATGGGCTCGATGCGCATGGTGCCCACGGTGATCGCGAACACGAACGCGGCCTCGTGCCCGCCGGCGCGGAAGGTCAACAACTCGGTGCCGATCTCGAGGCCGTCGGTGTTCTTGTAGAAGCCGGCGATGGCCTGGCGCCCGATGTGCACCTCGCCGCCGCCCACCGGATCCTCCAGGGTCGCGTCCTCGGCGTACAGCGCGGCGACGTCCTCGGCGCTGCCGTTGACCACCGTGTCCAGGTAGCGGGTGACGAAGGCCTTCAGTTCGTCCGGCTCAAAGCTCATGGGCCGCTACGCTACACGGACGCCTCGAGCGCGGCAGCGAGTTCCCGGACGTCGGTCACCGGCAGGTCGCAGACCGTCCCGCGGCACACGTAGGCGGCGTCCGCGCCGCCGACCCGGTCCCGTCCCGCGAGCAGTTCCGAGGAGTCCACCGCACCGCCGACGACGACGGTGCCGCCCGGGGCCAGCCGGCGCGCGGCGGCCAGCAGTGCGGAGTCCGGCGCGTCGACGGCCACGGCGATCTGCAGCGGACCGCGCACCGCGGCCTCGGCCACCGCCAGCCAGTGCCCGGCCGAGCGGGCGGCGCGCGCCAGCACCGGGGTATGCACCGCGAGGGTCTCGGTGGCCGCACGCAGATAGCGCCCGGCGCGGCCGCCGTCGACCAGATGCGCGGCGGTCAGCAGCGCCTCGGCCAGCAGCGAGGCCCCGGCGGGGGTGGCCCCGTCGATCGGGTCCGAGGGACGCAGCACCAGTCGCTCGGCGTCGTCGGCGGTGTCGAACCAGCGGCCCGGACGCTCCGGATCGCCGAAATGCGCCAGCGCCGTGTCGATCAGTCCCGCCGCCGAATCCAGCCAATGTTGCTGCGCGGTCAGCTGATACAGCGTCAGCAGGCCGGTCGCCAGGGCCGCGTAATCCTCCAGGATGGCCGCGCTGTCCCCCACCTGCCCGCCGAGGCCGGCGCGACGCAGCCGCCCGTCCACCAGGTGCAGGTCCAGCACCGCGCGGGCGCAGCGCGCCGCGGCCTCGAGCAGGTCCGGACGCTCCAGCGCGACGGCGGCGTCGGCGAGCGCGGTGATGGCCAGCCCGTTCCACGCGGTGACCACCTTGGCGTCGCGGCCCGGCTGCACGCGCTCGGCGCGGGCGGCCAGCAGCGCCGCGCTGACCCGCCGCAGTCGCCCGGTGTCCTCGGGGTCGGCCGGCAGCTGCAGCACCGAGGCGCCACCTTCGAAGGTGCCCGCCGGGGTGACGGCGAAAACCTCTGCGGCCCATCGCCCGTCGTCGGGTCCGAGGACGGCGGTCAGCTGTTCGGGGGTCCACACGTAGGTCGAGCCCTCGCTGCCGTCGGCGTCGGCGTCCAGCGAGGAAAAGAACATGCCGTCGGCCGACAGGTCGCGCAGCAGGAAGTCCGCGGTCTGCCCGGCCACCCGCCGCGCCAGCGGATCGGCGGTGCGACGCGCCCAGTGCGCGTAGGCCCGCAACAACAGGGCATTGTCGTACAGCATCTTCTCGAAATGCGGTACCACCCAGGCGTTGTCGACGCTGTAGCGGGCAAAGCCACCGGCCAGCTGATCGTGGATACCGCCGCGCGCCATGGCCGCACCGGCACGCTGCACCGCGGCGAGTGCCTGCGCCGAACCGGTGCGCTCGTAGTGGCGCAGCAGGGCCTCCAGCAACCCCGCCGGCGGGAACTTCGGCGCGCCACCGAAGCCACCGCGCACGGTGTCCTCGTCGGCGAGCACCGCGGCCACCGCGGCATCGCACAGTTGCGCCGACACCGGCGGCCCCTCGGCCGGCAGCGCGCTCGCCATCTTGCGCAACTCGCCGGAGATCTGGTCGGAGGCCTGTTCGACCTCGTCGCGCCGCGAACGCCAGGTGTCCTCGACCGCCGAAAGCAACTGCAGAAACTGCTCTTTCGGGTAGTAGGTGCCGGCGAAGAAAGGCCGCCCGTCCGGGGTGAGGAAGCAGGTCATGGGCCAGCCGCCCTGACCGGTCAACGCCACGGTGGCGTTCATGTAGACCGCGTCGAGGTCGGGGCGTTCCTCGCGATCGACCTTGATGCACACGAAACCGGCGTTCATCGCCGCGGCCACCGCGTCGTCCTCGAAGGATTCGTGGGCCATCACGTGGCACCAGTGACAGGCGGCGTAACCGATCGACAGCAGGATCGGCACATCGCGGCGCGCGGCCTCGGCCAGAGCCTCCGGTGTCCACTCCCACCAGTGCACCGGGTTGTCGGCGTGCTGGCGGAGGTAGGGACTGGTGGCGTCAGCCAGGCGGTTGACCACCGGACTCCCGGGGTTCGTCGCCGACGGGGTGGTCGAGGACGATCGCGGCGGTGCCCTCGTCGACGGCCTGGTCGGGTTCGGGGTGCTCGGGGTCGAACGACTCCGGCAGATTCTTGAGGTGCCGGTTCATCGACCACACCAGACCGAACGTGCCGATCAGCAGCAGCACCACGATCAGCAGCCCGAACGGACTGGCCTTACCGAAATCCGGACCGGTGTTGCGCGGTCCCTCCTGGGCCAGCAGCGTCATCCCGGCCAGCAGCACGGTCGTCATGATTTGGTCTCCGGTTCGATCCCCGCGAACAGATCGGTCTCCGGCAGGGTGACCGGGACCCGCGAACGCGCCAATTCGAACTCCTCGGTGGGCCACAGCCGCTGCTGCCACTCGATGGGGGCGGTGAAGAAGTCGCCCACCGGGTCGATCTGGGTGGCGTGCGCGCGCAGGGCGTCGTCACGCTGTTCGAAGTACTCCGCGCATTCGACCCGGGTGGTCACCCGGTTGGCGAACACGTCGTTGTCCGGGTCCCAGTGCTTCAGCCACTTCTCGAAGGGGCCGACCCGGCCGTGGTTGGTGAACTCGTCCTGCAGCAGCTGCATCCGCTGCCGCAGGAAACCGTGGTTGTAGTAGAGCTTGAGCACGTCCCAGGGCTCGCCGGCGTCCGGGAATCGGTGGTGGTCGCCGGCCGCCTCGTAGGCCGCGACCGACACCTGGTGGCAGCGGATGTGGTCGGGGTGCGGGTAGCCGCCGTTCTCGTCGTACGTGGTCATCACGTGCGGGCGGAACTCCCTGATCACCTTGACCAGTCGCTCGGTCGCTTCCTCGAGCGGCACCAACGCAAAACACCCTTCCGGCAGCGGGGGCAGCGGATCGCCTTCCGGCAGTCCCGAGTCTACGTATCCCAGCCAGGTGTGTTCGACCCCGAGGATCTCGGCGGCCTTGGCCATCTCATCACGGCGGATCTCGGCAATGCGACCGTGCACGTCCGGCAGATCCATCGCCGGGTTCAGGATGTCGCCGCGCTCGCCGCCGGTCAGCGACACGACCATCACCCGGTGCCCCTCGGCGGCGTAGCGCGCGGTCGTGGCAGCACCCTTGCTGGACTCATCGTCCGGATGGGCGTGCACCGCCATCAGCCGCAGTTCGGTCACCGTGCGCCTTCGCTCGTTCTCGTTGCATTCGCGGCCCGCTTCGGGCACGCATTACTCTCAAGTGTCGGTGGCCATGATCCCATTCCGGCCATCGGTCACCCACACCCGATCCCCCAGCAGAGACGTACCCCACACCTATGGCGAACCCTTCCGAGCCCACCGTCGTCGCCGCCCGTCCGGAATCCCGGTACGGCAAGCCGCGGCGCGGCCCGAGCCGCACGGTCCTCGCGGTGCTGGCGGTGCTGGTCGTCGCCCTGGGCCTGTTGATCGCGTGGGCCGGTTACCAGCGCCTGGGCACCAGCGACGTCAAGGGCGAACTCGCCAGCTTCGAACTGATCGACGATCGGACCGTCGAGGTGACCCTCAGCGTCACCCGCGAGGACCCGTCACAGCCGGTGGTCTGCATCGTGCGGGGCCGCTCGCTCGACGGTAGCGAGACCGGCCGTCGCGAACTGCTCGTCGAACCCTCGACCGAGAAGACAGTGCAGGTCAGAGCGCTGGTGAAGACCACCCGCCCGCCCGTGGTAGGCGACGCCTACGGTTGCGGAACCGACATTCCGGACTACCTTCGGGCACCGTGGTGAGCACCGCGCGGCACCGGCATTTCGGTGACCCGCCGGCCAACCGCCGGCATCGCAACCGTAAAGCCTGATCGACGCCACAGTGGTATGCTTCACACATACACGGTTCCTGCTGGGACCGTGTATTGCTTCTTTAGCGCGTCGATCGCGGCTCTGAGACGGCAATACACGCGGAAGCCCGCATGCCCCGGCAGCGACGACGACAGGCAGATCGCCAACGCGGACAGCGCGGACCAACAACTCGAGGAGCGCGAGGACATGACTGATACCGACGTCACCTGGCTGACCCAGGACTCTTACGACCGGTTGAAGGCCGAGCTGGACCAGCTGATCGCCAACCGTCCCGTCATCGCGGCGGAGATCAACGACCGCCGTGAGGAGGGTGACCTCCGCGAGAACGGTGGCTATCACGCGGCCCGCGAGGAACAGGGCCAGCAGGAGGCCCGCATCCGGCAGCTGCAGGACCTGCTGAGCAACGCCAAGGTCGGCGAGGCGCCCACCCAGTCCGGCGTCGCGCTGCCCGGCTCGGTGGTCAAGGTCTACTACGACGGCGACGAGTCGGACACCGAGACCTTCCTGATCGGCACCCGCGAGCAGGGCGTCAACGACGGCGAGCTCGAGGTGTACTCCCCCAGTTCGCCGCTCGGCGGCGCGCTGCTCGAGGCGAAGGTCGGCGAGACCCGCACCTACACCGTGCCCAACGGCAACACCGTCAAGGTCACGCTGATCAGCGCCGAGCCGTACCGGGGCTGACCGCCCGTCGGGCGCTGACGCGCCCGTCGAATTACCCTCGCCGCATGGCCGTCATCGCCGACGAGCTGCTTTTGCTGCTGCTGGACAACGCGGCAGCCAAACCGGCTCTCGACCCGTCCCGCCGTCGACGGCTACTGGCCGCGGCGGTGCTGCTCGATCTGGCCTATGACTTTCGGCTCCGCCCGGCCGCCCCCGACGAGCCGGTGCCGGAGGGACGGTTGATCGCGCAAGCGGGTCCTGACGACGGCAACCCCACCTCAAGCTGGGCCTGGCAGCGACTGGCCCGCCGACCCGTCACCCCGAAGACCGCCGTCGCGGCGCTGCAGCGCCGGGTCGAGGACAGGCTGCTGACCCAGCTGGAGCACACCGGACAGCTGCGGCGAACACCGGTGTACACCAAGAGATTTCGTCGTGATCACGTGTGGGTGCTGACGGATCGCAACCGCGCGCTGCAGGTGCGCTCCCGCACACTCGCCGCGCTGGTTCGAGACGTCACGCCCACCCCGCCGACCGCGGCGCTGATCACCCTGCTGCACGCCGTCGACGGGATCGAGGAACTGTTCTCGTTCGACGGCCGGGCCCGACGGTGGGTGCATCATCGGGTCGGCGAAATCGCCAGTGGCAGTTGGGTTGCCACCGACAGCGAGTTCGCCGAGGTGAATCTCGCCGTCACCGCCGCGATGGTGTGCTCGGCGCTGCACTGAGGCCCGTCAGTCCTCCAGGGCCTGCTGCAGATCGCCGATCAGGTCGCCGACGTCCTCGATGCCGACCGACAGCCGCACCAGGTCCTCGGGCACCTCGAGTTGCGAACCCGCCGTCGACGCGTGCGTCATGGCACCCGGATGCTCGATGAGCGACTCCACCCCGCCGAGCGACTCGGCCAGGATGAAGATCTCGGTGCGGGCGCACAGTTGACGGGCGGCCTCGATGCCGCCGCGCATCCGCACCGAGATCATCCCGCCGAATCCGGACATCTGCCGCGCGGCGACCTCGTGGCCGGGGTGATCGGGCAACCCCGGGTAGTAGACCTTCTCGACCGCGGCGTGCTCGGCGAGGAATTCGGCCACGGCCGCGGCATTCTCGGAGTGCCGCTGCATCCGCAACACCAACGTCTTGAGGCCGCGCATGGTGAGGTAGGCGTCGAACGGCCCCGGCACCGCGCCGGCACCGTTCTGCAGGAACGCGAAGGCCGTGTCGAGTTCCTCGTCGTCGGTCACCAGCGCGCCGCCGACGACATCGGAGTGCCCGCCGATGTACTTGGTGGTCGAGTGCAACACGATGTGCGCGCCCAGCGACAGCGGCTGCTGCAACGCCGGTGAGGCAAAGGTGTTGTCCACCAGAACCTTTGCGTCGGCCTCGGCGCCGATCGCCGACAGTGCCTCGATATCGGCGATCGACAGTAGCGGGTTGGTGGGCGTCTCGATCCAGATCAGCTTGGTCTGCGGCGTCAGCGCGGCACGCACCGCGTCCGGATCGGACAACGACACCGGGGTGTGGGTGATCCCCCAGTGCGCGAACACCTTGTCGATCAGACGGAACGTGCCGCCGTAGGCGTCGTCGGGGATGACGAGGTGATCGCCGGGGCGCAGCACCGCGCGCAGCACGCAGTCGGTGGCCGCCATCCCGGAGGCGAAGGCGCGGCCGAAGGTGCCGCCCTCCACCGCGGCCAGCGACGCCTCGAGCGCCGCGCGGGTGGGGTTACCGGTGCGGGCGTACTCGAACCCGCCGCGCAGGTTCCCGACGCCGTCCTGGGCGAACGTCGAACTGGCGTAGATGGGGGCGTTGACCGCCCCGGTCGCCGGGTCCGGCCGGTATCCGGCGTGAATGGCGCGGGTGGCCAGCCCCTGCCAGGAGTGTGCGTCGGCCCGACTGCGTTGCTCGCTCATGGCTACCAACCTAGTCGGGCCGACGCAGCGGCTCGCGGAGCCTGCGGAGCGAACCGCGGAGGAGCCCGACCATCGGACCTAGTCGGGCCGGCCGGCCGTCAGGGCAGCGCGGGGGCCACCTCTCCGCCGCTGAGCTTGCGATAGGTGTAGACCTCGAGCAGCACGATGACCGGCACCGCGACCAACAGGCCGACGAAGCACAGCAGCACCCCGACGATCGCCAGCAGGATGGTGACCAGCCACACCAGCAGCACCGCACCGAAGTTGTTCTTCACCAGATCGAAGCTGAACTTCATGGCGTCCACCGGGCGCAGATTGCGGTCCAGCAGCGCCATGGTGGAGAACAGCAGCAGGATGGACACCAGCAGGCCGGGGATGATCCCGAGGATGCCCAGGAACGGCGACACCATGCTCAGCAGCGCGGTGCACACGAACACCGTGACCCCGGTCGCGATACCGACCAGCAGACTCAGGACCGCGAAGGCGCCGATGCGCTGCGGGCGGAAGAACGAACCGATGGTCACCGGCCGTCCGTTGGCGATGTCGAAGGCGCCCACCAGATAGGCCGAGGTGACGGCCGCGCCGACCACGAGAAGCACCAGGTAGCCGATCAGCATCACCACGATGCCGGTCGCGCTGAGGTCGCCCGTCGACGAGAAGCTGAAACCGGCGTCGTAGGACTCGTAGTCGACCGAGTCCGGCGAGGCCACCATCGACAGCCCCTGGAAGATCATCGACACCAGGCTGACGATGGCCAGCGCGATCACCGTCACCACGATCAGCGCCACGGCGTTCCTGGAGAACTTGTGGAACGCCCACGTCACCGCCTCGCCGACGTTGAACGGCCGCGGGCCGAAGCCGGGCGGCGGCGGGTAGCTGCCGAACTGGGGCGGCGCGGGGTAGCCGCCGGGTGGCGGCGGGGGCGGGTAGCCACCGGCCGACGGCGGCGGCGGCGGGTAGCCGCCCGGGGGTGGCGGCGGGTAGTTGCCCTCGGGCGGGGGCGGCGGATATCCGCCGGGCGGAGGTGGCGGGTTTTCAGTCATGAAGCGCCTTCCAGTATGAAATTTGCTGCCAAAACGGCCTAACGCTACCCGAGAACGGCCCCGATTCCGGGCCAATTCAGGCGAGTCCGCTACCGCCGCACGTTCCCGTCGGACAGGAAGCCCAGCAGGTCGCTGCGGGTCAGCACGCCGGCGGGTTTGCCGTCCTCGACCACCATCACCGCATCCCAGTCGCGCAGGGCCTTGGCCGCCTCGACGGCCAGCTCACCGGCACCGACCAGGGGCAGCGCCGGGCTCATGTGCTTGGCGACCGCATCCGCCAGGTGCGCGCGGCCCTCGAACACCGCCGAGAGCAGTTCGCGCTCGGACACGCTGCCGGCCACCTCGCCGGCCATCACCGGCGGTTCGGCACCGACGACGGGCATCTGCGAGACGCCGTACTCGCGCAGGATGCCGATGGCGTCGCGCACGGTTTCCGACGGGTGGGTGTGCACCAGCGCCGGCAGCAGGCCGGACTTGCCGCGCAGCACGTCGCCCACGGTGGGTTCGTTGGTGGAGCCGTCCAGCCGGCTGCGCAGGAAGCCGTAGGACGACATCCACTCGTCGTTGAAGATCTTCGACAGGTAGCCGCGGCCGCCGTCGGGCAGCAGCACGACCACCAGCGAGTCGGGGCCGGCCTTCACGGCCGCCTCGATGGCGGCGACGACGGCCATCCCGCAGGATCCGCCGACCAGCAGCGCCTCCTCGCGGGCCAGCCGCCGCGTCATCTCGAAGGAGTCGGCGTCGGAGACCGCGATGATCTCGTCGGGAACCTTGGGGTCGTAGGCCTGCGGCCAGAAGTCCTCGCCGACGCCCTCGACCAGGTAGGGCCGCCCGGTGCCGCCGGAGTACACCGACCCCTCCGGATCGGCGCCGACGACCTTGACCGGCCCGCCCTCGCGGCCCTGGGAGACTTCCTTGAGGTAGCGCCCCGCGCCGGTGATGGTCCCGCCGGTGCCGACGCCGGCCACGAAGTGGGTGAGCTTGCCGTCGGTGTCCGCCCAGATCTCCGGACCCGTTGTCTCGTAATGACTTTCCGGACCCATCTGGTTCGAGTACTGATCGGGCTTCCAGGCGCCGTCGATCTCCTCGACCAGCCGGTCGGAGACGCTGTAGTAGCTGTCGGGATGCTCGGGCGGCACCGCCGTCGGACAGACCACCACCTCCGCGCCGTACGCGCGCAGGACGTCCTGCTTGTCCTCGCTGACCTTGTCGGGGCACACGAAGATGCACTTGTAGCCGCGCTGCTGGGCCACCAGCGCCAGGCCCACACCGGTGTTGCCGGACGTCGGCTCGACGATGGTGCCGCCGGGCTTGAGCGCACCGCTGGCCTCGGCGGCATCGATCATCTTGATGGCGATGCGGTCCTTGGAACTGCCGCCGGGGTTGAGGTACTCGATCTTGGCGACGACGGTGCCGGCGCCCTCGGGGACCACCGAGTTGAGCCGAACCAGTGGGGTGTTGCCGATGAGTTCACTGATGTGCCGGGCGATCCGCATGCCTCTATCTTGGCCCAGTCGGTTTCCGACGGCAGCAGAGCCCGGGTAATTGCCGGTGCTAGCCCGTCGCCTCGCGGATGTAGGCGCCGATCTGCCGCAGGGACCGCGTCGCCTCGGGGATCAGCGGCGCCCCGAGTTGGAAGTCGTGGATCTGGCCGCGCCACACCCTGACCTCGGTCGGTACGCCCGCGGCCGCCAGCCGGCGCGCCGCCAGCCGGGCGTCGTGCAGCAGCACCTCGGAGCCGGACACGTGGATGAGGGTCCGCGGCAGTCCCGGCTCGATGTGGTCCAGCGGCTCGTAGATCTGTTCGGGCTCGCCGTCGACGACGCGCTTGGCCGCGGCCTTGGCCACCAGGCTGACCAACGCGTCGAACGCCCGCGGCGGGAACATCGCGTCGGTCCGCATGTTGGGGTGGGCCTGCTTGGGTTCCTTGGCCAGTTGCAGCAGCGGCGAGATCGCGACCAGGGCCGCGGGCTTCTCGCCCTCGTCCTGCAGGCGCTGCGCCAGCGTCATCGCCAGGTAGCCACCGGCCGAATCACCGGCCAGCACGATCTGCTCCGGGGAGTAGCCGCGCAGCCGCAGCCACTGGTAGGCGTCGCGGCAGTCGTCCACCGCGGAGCCCACCGAATGCTTGGGGATCAGGCGGTAGTTGACCATCAGCACCGGGGAGTCCGCGTACTGCGACAGGGAGATGCCGATGGGCCCGTGCGAGTGCACCCCGCACGTCAGGAACGCGCCGCCGTGCATGTACAAGATGACCCGCCGCTTGCCGTCGGCCGGCAGCACGCCCGGGGCGCGGACCAGCAGGGCGTCGGCGTTCGGCAATTCGACGGTGGCGCGCACCGTGCCGGGCTTGGGCGTCAGCGTGCGCGCCAACTGGTCGACGATGCCGAACGGCCACGGCAGGTGCGGGACGTAGCTGCCGATTGCCAGCACCGGCCGCAGCGTAACCCGGCAGGCCAATGAGGCGAGGTGCGCTCGCAGGCTGGTCTGGGTTTCGACGATCTCTACGGGCGCGCCGTCGCTGACCGGAAATTTCCGTGGACGCCTGGTGCTACCAGCACCGATATGCGCGCGGGATGGGCCGTGAACCTTGCTGGGTGCCGTCATTTCAACACTCCCCTACGTCGTTGTAGTGGCCTGTCTACCCGGGGTTTCGCTGGCGTTCAGCCAGTCCGGATAACTTAGCTTGTCATCTCTTAGAGTTTTAACAATCAACGATGTCGAATTGATACCGCATCCGATATCCGGCCGTGACCGCGGGCTCCGACGCACGCCACCAGCAATCCCGGGAAGCCTCAGCGTCACCAGTAAGCTCGGCACCGTGGGCATACGCGGATCGCGTCGGTCGACGCTGGCATTGGCGGCAGTGGGCGCTCTGGCTTCCACGGGCGTGGGCGTGGTGAGCGCGCGCAATCTGCTCACCGGCCAGGCCGATCAGGCGCGTCAGGTCATCCCCAAGTCGTGGGACATCCCGCCGCGGGCCGACGGCGTCTATGCGCCCAGCGGCGGACCGGTCGAGCGCTGGGAGCACGACGTCCCCTTCGATCTGCATTTGATGGTCTTCGGCGACTCGACGGCCACCGGCTACGGCTGCCACGACGCCGAGGAAGTCCCCGGGGTGCTGCTCGCCCGCGGGCTGGCCGAGCGGTCGGGTAAGCGAATCCGGCTCGACACCAAGGCGATTGTGGGCGCCACGTCGAAGGGGCTGTCCGGTCAGGTCGATGCGATGTTCGTGGCGGGCCCGCCGCCCGATGCGGCCGTCATCATGATCGGCGCCAACGACATCACCGCGCTCAACGGCATCGGCGCGTCGGCGCGGCGGCTCGGCGACGCGGTCAAACGGCTGTGCGCCAGCGGTGCCGTCGTCATCGTGGGCACCTGCCCGGACTTCGGCATCATCACCGCGATTCCGCAGCCGCTGCGCTGGGTGACCCGCCGCCTCGGCCTGTGGCTGGCGCGGGCGCAGGCCTCCGCGGTGCGCGCGGCCGGGGGCGTGCCGGTGCCGTTCGCCGACCTGTTGTCGCCCGAGTTCCTCAAGGATCCGGAGTCGCTGTTCTCCGACGACCGCTATCACCCGTCGGCGGCCGGCTACGAGCTCGCGGCCCAGCAGCTGCTGCCGGCGCTGTGTTACGCGCTCGGCGAGCATTCCGGTGCGCTGCCGTGGGAATCCGAGGGCGCCGAGAACCGCTCGCTGGGCGCGCGACTGCGGCTGCTGGCCCGCCGCTGGCCGCGCCGCACCACCGGGGTGCCCGCGCCGCTGGTCGTCACCGCGCGTTAGCGTTTGCACCTAACCCGTCTGTGTTAGGAGTACGTCATGCCCGAAGCTGTCATCGTCGCCACCGCCCGCTCCCCGATCGGTCGCGCCGTCAAGGGATCGCTGGCCACCATGCGTCCTGACGACCTGGCCGCCCAGATGGTCCGCGCGGCGCTGGACAAGGTGCCCTCGTTGGATCCGCGCGACGTCGACGATCTGATGATGGGCTGTGCGCAGCCCGCGGGCGAGGCGGGCTACAACATCGCGCGGGCGGTCGCCGTCGAACTCGGTTACGACTTCATGCCCGGCACCACGGTCAACCGGTACTGCTCGTCGTCGCTGCAGACCACCCGGATGGCGTTCCACGCGATCAAGGCCGGCGAGGGCGACGTGTTCATCTCCGCGGGCGTGGAGACGGTGTCGCGGTTCGGGGTCGGTTCCGCCGACGGGGCGCCGAACTCGAAGAACCCCCTGTTCGCCGAGGCGCAGGCCCGCACCGCCAAGCAGGCCGAGGGCGCCGACGAGTGGCACGACCCCCGCGACGACGGCAACATCCCGGACGTCTACATCGCCATGGGCCAGACCGCCGAGAACGTCGCGCTGCACACCGGCATCAGCCGCGAGGATCAGGACCGCTGGGGTGTGCGCAGCCAGAACCGCGCCGAGGAGGCCATCAAGAGCGGGTTCTTCGCGCGCGAGATCTCCCCGGTGACACTTCCCGACGGCACCGTGGTCTCGACCGACGACGGCCCCCGCGCCGGCACCACCTACGAGGCCGTCTCGCAGCTCAAGCCCGTCTTCCGGCCCAATGGGACGATCACCGCGGGCAACGCCTGCCCGCTCAACGACGGCGCCGCGGCCGTGGTCATCATGAGCGACACCAAGGCCAAGGAACTGGGCCTGACCCCGCTGGCCCGCGTCGTGTCCACAGGTGTGTCCGGGTTGTCGCCGGAGATCATGGGTCTCGGCCCCATCGAGGCCGTGAAGAAAGCGCTGGCCGGCGCGAAGATGACGATCAGCGACATCGACCTCTACGAGATCAACGAGGCCTTCGCCGTCCAGGTGCTCGGCTCGGCGCGCGAACTCGGCATGGACGAGGACAAGCTCAACATCTCCGGTGGCGCCATCGCGTTGGGCCACCCGTTCGGGATGACCGGCGCGCGGATCACCGCGACCCTGCTGAACAACCTGACCACCCAGGACAAGTCGCTGGGCATCGAGTCGATGTGCGTCGGCGGCGGCCAGGGCATGGCGATGGTGCTGGAGCGCCTCTCCTGATTTCCCGGTGCACCCCGCACACGAAAAACGGCCCGGCGCGGACGCCGGGCCGTTTTTCGTTGAAGTAGCTAGTCGCTCTGGAAGTAGCTGAGCAACCGCAGGATCTCGATGTACAGCCACACCAGGGTGACGGTCAGACCGAGGGCGATGCCCCAGCCCGCCTTCTCCGGAGCACCGGCGCGGATCATCTGGTCGGCCGCATCGAAGTCGATGAGGAAGCTGAACGCCGCCAGCCCGATGCACAGCAGCGAGAAGCCGATGGCCAGCATGCCGCCGTCGCGCAGGCCAAGGCCGGCACCGCCGTTGAGGCCGAAGATCGCGGCCCCGAAGTTGGCCAGCATCAGGACCAGCACGCCGATCATGCCGGCGACGATCATCCGGGTGAACTTCGGCGTGACCCGGATGGCACCGGTCTTGTAGACGACCAGCATGCCGAAGAAGACACCCAGGGTGCCGATGACGGCCTGCAGGATCATCGCGCCGCCGCCGCTGGACATCAGGTTGGCGAAGATGAACGAGATGGCGCCGAGGAACAGGCCCTCGAGGGCCGCGTAGCTCAGCACGATCGCCGGGTTGTCCTGCTTACGCCCGAAGGTCGCGAACAGCACCAGGCCCAGCCCGCCGAGCGCACCGATCAGCGCGAACGGCGTCGCCAGGGCCAGGTTGGCCGAGACGAGGAAATAGGAGATGACACCCACCACGGAGAGCACGGCGAGCGTGATTCCGGTCTTGGTGACGACATCGTCAATGGTCAGCGGCCGCGAAACACCGCGCTGCTGATCTAGTTGGGGCTCGTAACCCTGCTGTACCTGCGCTGCCGCAGCGGCGCCGGCCACACCAGAGCCGAATGTCGCGTACCCGCCCT
Source organism: Mycolicibacterium chitae (assembly GCF_900637205.1). Classification (NCBI taxonomy): domain Bacteria; kingdom Bacillati; phylum Actinomycetota; class Actinomycetes; order Mycobacteriales; family Mycobacteriaceae; genus Mycobacterium; species Mycolicibacterium chitae. Next base: position 1,027,079 of record NZ_LR134355.1, on the reverse strand, counting down.
GCTGCTTGGGCAGCGAGCGAAATACCGGATTGCTGGTTTCCCGCACCGTCGGTTCCTTTCCTGTGAGGTCCCTGGAAGTCTGACACGAACACTGGTCCAACGAATAGATACCCGGCCAGGTTCCGGGTAGCGCGAAGATTTCTGCAGTCAATCCTCCTCGGAACCGGGCGGGGGCGCCACCCGGCGTTCACCCGGCGATACTAGGATGTCCAACCAAATAGCTCATCCCCCACGAACAGGACGAATCCGCGTGACCGACGAGATCCTCACCCGCGTCGAGAACGGCGTCGGGATCCTGACGCTGAACCGACCCAAGGCCATCAACTCGTTGACCCAGACCATGGTCGACGTGCTCAACGAGAAGCTCACCGCGTGGGCCTCCGACGACGCCATCCGCGCCGTGCTGGTCGACGGTGCCGGCGAGCGCGGCCTGTGCGCCGGCGGTGACGTGGTGGCGCTCTATCACAGCGCCCGCGCCGACGGCAGCGCCGCCCGCAAGTTCTGGTTCGACGAGTACCAGATGAACGCGCTGATCGGCGAGTATCCCAAGCCCTACATCGCCCTGATGGACGGCATCGTCATGGGCGGCGGCGTGGGTGTCGCCGGGCACGGCGACGTCCGCGTGGTCACCGACACCACCAAGATGGCCATGCCCGAGGTGGGCATCGGCTTCATCCCCGATGTCGGCGGCACCTATCTGCTGTCCCGCTCGCCCGGCGCGCTGGGCCTGTACGCGGCGCTGACCGGGTCCCCGTTCTCCGGGGCCGACGCGATCGCGCTCGGCTTCGCCGATCACTTCGTCCCGCACGACAAGCTCGCCGAACTGACCGCCGACATCATCGCCGGGGACGTCGACGCCGCGCTGGCCAAGCACGCCACGACGCCGCCGGACAGTGAACTCCTCGCCCAGCAGTCGTGGATCGACGAGTGTTTCGCGGCCGACACCGTCGCCGACATCGTCGCCAACCTGCGCGGCCACGACGCCGGCCCGGCCAACGCCGCGGCCGACGTCATCGCCGGCCGCTCCCCGGTAGCGCTGTCGGTCACCCTGGAATCCGTGCGCCGCACCAAGAAGCTGGACACCCTGCGCGACGCGCTGGTCCAGGAGTACCGCGTCTCGTGCGCCTCGGCGCGCTCGCACGACTTCGTCGAGGGCATCCGCGCGCAGCTCGTCGACAAGGACCGCAACCCGAAGTGGTCGCCGGCCTCGCTGGCCGAGGTCACTGGCGACGACGTCGAAAGCTACTTCGCCCCAGCCGATCCCGACCTGACCTTCTAGAAGGAGTGCACACATGAGCCAGTACGAGACCATCATCGTCGAGCGCGAGGACCGCGTCGCCCTGATCACGCTCAACCGCCCGAAGGCGCTCAACGCGCTGAACAGCCAGGTGATGAACGAAGTCACCGCGGCGGCAAAGGAATTGGACAACGACGCGGGTGTCGGGGCGATTGTCATCACCGGTAGCGAGAAGGCCTTCGCGGCGGGCGCGGACATCAAGGAGATGGCCGACCTGAGCTTCGCCGACGTGTTCGGCTCCGACTTCTTCGCCAAGTGGGGCGAGTTCGCCGGCGTGCGCACCCCCACCATCGCCGCGGTAGCGGGCTACGCGCTCGGCGGCGGCTGCGAGCTGGCCATGATGTGCGACATCCTGATCGCCGCCGACAGCGCCAAGTTCGGTCAGCCGGAGATCAAGCTCGGCGTGCTGCCCGGCATGGGCGGCAGCCAGCGCCTGACCCGCGCCATCGGCAAGGCCAAGGCGATGGACCTGATCCTGACCGGCCGCAACATGGATGCCGAGGAGGCCGAACGCGCCGGGCTGGTGTCTCGCGTCGTGCCCGCGGCCGATCTGCTGTCGGAGGCGAAGTCGGTGGCGGCCACCATCTCCCAGATGTCGCTGTCGGCGGCGCGGATGGCCAAGGAGGCCGTCAACCGCTCGTTCGAGACCACCCTGACCGAGGGCCTGCTCTACGAGCGCCGCATCTTCCACTCCGCGTTCGCCACCGAGGATCAGACCGAGGGCATGGCCGCATTCAGCGAGAAGCGGGCTGCGAACTTCAAACATCGCTAAAGTGCGGGAGTGACCGACGCGGAGGCAACCGATTCCAAGCCGGACAATGCCGTAACCACGGACGCCGTAAACACGGCTGATCCCCCCGAAGCACCGCCGAACGGGCCGTGGTGGGCCCGGCATTACACCTTCTTCGGCACCGCCGTCGGGCTGGCGTTCGTGTTCCTGTCGCTGACCCCGTCGCTGCTGCCCCGCGGCCCGCTGTTCCAGGGGCTCGTCAGCGGCGGCGCCGGGGCGGCCGGCTACCTCATCGGCGTGTTCGCGGTGTGGCTGGTGCGCTATATGCGCGGAAAGGACACCAGCCCAACGGCTCCTGGCTGGGCGTGGCTGGCGCTGCTGATCGTCGGCGTGGCCGGCATGGTCGGCATGCAGTTCCTGTTCCAGCACTGGCAGGACGACGTCCGCGATCTGATGGGCGTGCCGCACCTGCGCTGGTACAACTACCCGCAGGCCGCGCTGCTCGCGGTCATCGTGCTGTTCATCCTGGTCGAGATCGGTCAGCTGGTGCGACGGCTGGTGCTGTTCCTGATCCGGCAGCTCGAACGCGTTGCACCGCCCCGGGTTTCGGGGGTCATCGCGGTGGGCCTGGTGGTCGCGTTGAGCATCGCGTTGCTCAACGGCGTGGTGGCGCGGGTGGCCATGGACTGGCTCAACAGCACTTTCGCGGCGGTCAACGACGAGGACTCCCCGGACAACGCCCCGCCCACCACACCGATGCGCTCCGGCGGCCCGGACTCATTGGTGTCCTGGGAATCGTTGGGGCACCAGGGCCGTATCTTCGTCTCCGGCGGCCCCACCGTCGAGGCCCTGACCGAGTTCAACGGCGAAGCGGGCACCGAGCCCATCCGCGCCTACGCCGGCCTCGGCTCGGCCGACAACGTCCGCGCGACCGCCGAGATGGCCGCCGAGGAACTGGTCCGGGCCGGCGGCCTGGAGCGAGAGGTCATCGCGGTCGCCACCACCACCGGCACCGGCTGGATCAACGAGGCCGAGGCCTCCGCGCTGGAGTACATGTACAACGGCGACACCGCAATCGTGTCCATGCAGTACTCCTTCCTGCCGAGCTGGCTGTCCTTCCTCGTCGACCAGGAGAACGCGCGGCAGGCCGGGCAGGTCCTGTTCGAGGCCGTCGACGAGGTGGTGCGCGCACTGCCCGAGAACGATCGCCCCAAGGTCGTGGTGTTCGGCGAAAGCCTGGGCTCCTTCGGTGGGGAGGCGCCGTTCCTCAGCCTGAACAACCTGGTCGCCCGCACCGACGGCGCGTTGTTCTCCGGGCCGACGTTCAACAACACCATCTGGACCGACCTGACCGCCAACCGCGACGAGGGCTCCCCGATGTGGTTGCCCACCTATGAGAACGGCCAGAACGTGCGCTTCGTCGCGCGCCCCGAAAACCTGAACCGGCCCGACGCGCCGTGGGGCGAACCACGGGTGGTCTACCTGCAGCACGCCTCGGACCCGATCGCCTGGTGGACGCCGGATCTGCTGTTCCGCGAGCCGGATTGGCTCAAGGAGCCGCGCGGCTACGACGTCTCACCGCGCATGCAGTGGATCCCGGTGGTGACGTTCCTGCAGGTGTCCGCGGATATGGCGGTGGCGGTCGACGTCCCCGACGGTCACGGCCACAAGTACGTCAAGGACGCGGTCAACGGCTGGGCGGCGGTGCTGCAGCCGCCCGGCTGGACGCCGGAGAAGACCGAGCGGCTACGGCCGATGGTGCACGCCAACGAGAGCGGCTGAGCACGCTGATCGGACGGCAGTCAGCGCATGGTAGCCGCCGATGACGTCGGTGGCGCGGTGCAACCCCAGGTCCTGCAGCGCCGCCGCAGCCAGGCTCGAGGTGTAGCCCTCCGAGCACAGCACCACCCATTCGACGTCGTCGTCGACGGCCTGCGGGATGCGCGCGTCGCTGGTGGGGTCGCACCGCCACTCCAGCACGTTGCGCTCGATCACCAGCGCGCCGGGCACCTCGCCCTCGGCCGCACGCTGGGCCGCGGGCCGGATGTCGACCAGGACCGCGCCGCGGGCCAGCGCGGCGGGAACCTGGGCGGCGGGCAGCCGGCGCAACCGGGCCCGGGCCGCCTCGAGCACGGCGTCGATGCGGCTCACGCTAGCCCTCCGGCGCATCGGTGAGCTCGGTGCGCTGCCGGTACAACGTGCCCCGATCGGTCACCTCGTAGTAGGACATGGTGGTCAGCCGCGGGGAGTAGGCGTGCACGCTCAGCGTCGGCTGATGGGGTTGGGCACCGACCGGGCTGGGCGCCCAGACCACGTCGTGCACCCAGCCCAGCGGGAACGCGGCCTGATCCCCGGCGGACAGCCGGCGGCGGCGCAGTTGGTCGCCGGTCCAACGGAATTCGTTCAGCGCGCCGGACAGCACCGTCAGCGCGCCCAGCGAATTGCCGTGGTCGTGCAGGTCGGTGGGATGCCCGGGCGCCCAACTGATCAACCACACGTCGAGGTCGTCGTCGGAGTGCAGCCGGGTGAACCAGCGGTCGTCGACGGGCACCCCGCCGGGCGGCAACAGGTGGTCGTAGTGGCCGTCGAGGAAGTCGGCGGCGGCGCGGTCGGTGGCCGCCAGTAGATCGGGCAGCCGCAGCCGCGGCGAATCCGAGACATGGGGATAGGTGGGCAGTACAGCGGTAGACACGGAGGAACTCCTGAAGAAGACGAAACGGGAAAGGGGACGGTCAGCGGGACCGACAACACATCCGATTCGTCATGACAGCCACCATGGCAGGCCCGGGCGGGAAGCGCACGACTTAACCTCACGATGATTCTTCGCGCCCGCGTCGCACTACATTGGTCCAATGCGCAGGTATCACGCCCCGGTCGGGCTCGCGGTGCTGGCGGTCGCGGCGACGCTGAGTGCGGGCTGTTCCTCGGAGGAATCGGCCGCGCCCCCCGAACCGGCGCCGTCGACGTCGTTGTCCGAGACGTCGACCTCCGAACTGCCGGCACCGCCGGCCGAGCCGGTGCCCCCGGGTGCCGTCGGGGTCTCCCCCGCCGGGATCACCACTCGGGTCGACGTGCCGTCGGTCGCGACGGAATCCCAGTACGGCCAGGCCTGCCTGGCGGCCACCCGGTGGATCGAGGCTCAGGGCGGCGACCCGATGGCCCAGGTCGAGCCCTACCTGAAGGTGCTGCAGGAGCCCGGCTTCGCCGATGCGGGCAACTTCCACACCCCCTGGGCGGAGCTGACCCCGGCCCAGCAGGCCGGCGTCATCCTGGCGGTCAACGCCGCGGCCGACGGCCAGTGCGGATAGCAAGATCATGCGGGTAGCTCTGGCGCTGGGCAGTGGCGGTGCGCGCGGCTACGCCCACATCGGGGTCATCCACGAACTGCTCGAGCGCGGACACGACATCGTCGGGGTGGCCGGATCCTCGATGGGCGCGCTGGTCGGCGGCCTGCACGCGGCGGGCAAGCTCGACGAATACACGCTGTGGGCAAGCTCTTTGACGCAGCGCACGGTGCTCCGCCTGCTCGACCCGTCGCTGAGCGCCGCGGGCGTGCTGCGCGCCGGGAAGATCCTCGACGCCGTGCGCGACATCCTCGGCGACGTCACCATCGAGGAACTGCCCATCCCCTACACGGCCGTGTGCACCGACCTGATCGCCGGCAAGTCGGTGTGGCTGCAGCACGGCGCGGTCGACGAGGCCATCCGGGCCTCGATCGCCATCCCGGGCGTCATCTCGCCGCATGTGCACGACGGGCGGCTGCTGGCCGACGGCGGCATCCTCAATCCCATCCCGATGGCGCCGATCGCCTCGGTCAACGCCGACATGACCATCGCCGTCGGCCTGTCCGGCGACGATCCGGAGTCCCGCCGGGCGGCCCGCGAGCGGCCCACCGCCGAGTGGCTCAAGGGCAAGTGGCGCAGCACGTCGTCGCTGCTGGAGTCCAAGGCCGCGCGGTCATTGTTGGAGACGACGACGGGTCGAGCGGTGCTGGGCCGGTTCAGCACGGTCGACGACGACGGCCCCGAATCGAGCGACGACGTCGACCTGCCCGAGTCCGTCGAACCGGCGGTGCCCCGCCTCGGTGGCTTCGAGGTGATGAACCGCACGATCGACATCGCCCAGTCCGCGCTGGCGCGGCACACCCTGGCCGCCTATCCGCCGGATCTCTATATCGAGGTGCCGCGCACGGTGTGCCGCAGCCTGGACTTTCACCGCGCCGACGAGGTCATCGGCATCGGCCAGGAACTGGCGGCCGCCGCCCTGGACACCGTGGCGCCCCGCACGGAGGCGGACCCGGGCTCAGCGGGTTAGGAGCGTCGCGATCCGCGCGGCCTCCCGGTGCCCCTGGGCGCGCCCGGCCCGCGCCGACGGGATCCGGCACGCCGGGTCCAACGGGTTGCGGCCGAAGGCAGCCAACGCGTTCGCGTCGGCGAAAATACCCAGCGCGCTTCCGAATTCGGCGATCTCGTCGGCGGTGGACAGTCCCCACGGCGACGGGGTGTCCACCCCGGACGGCACCAGGACGACGGCGGTCTCGCAGTCCGCGGCGACGGCCATGTTGACGGTGCTCGCGACGCCGCCGTCCATGTAGCGGCGCGCGCCGATAGTCACCGGGGGCCACGCACCGGGCACGGCGCAGCTGGCCGCGACGGCGTCGATCAGCTCGACGCCGGAGCTGCGGTCGAAGGCCACGAGTTCCCCGCTGGCGATGTCGATCGCGGTGAGCCGCAGGTCCCGCTCGGGCCATCGGTGCTCGGGCAGCCGGTGCGCGATGACCTCGCGGCGCACCGCCTCGCTGACGGTGTCGGTCTGCGCGGCCACCGCGCCGATCTTCTGCAGCTTCTCGGCCTTGGTGGCGCCCGGGGTGAGCATGGCGGCCAGGAACAGCTCGGCGATGTCGTCGATGGCCACGCCCGGGTCGATCTCGGCGGACTCGGCGGCCTGCTGGCGCTCAAAGAGCTCCTCGAGCCCCGTCGGGCCGGTGATCTGGGCGCCCACCGCCGAACCGGCCGAGGTTCCCACCACCACTTCCGCGTCCAGCAGCGCGCGGCCCACCTCCGGGGCCGCATCGCAGATCCCCAGCAGCACACCGGTTTCCCAGGCGATGCCGGCCAGCCCACCGCCGCCGAGCACCAACGCGAGGCGCTCAGCCACGGTCGACCGCCAGCCGGGGCGCCGCTTTCCCGGACAGCAGCGGCAGATCCAGATAGGTGGCGACGCCGGGAGCGGCGGCGCACACGGCGGGCACGGAGTTCACGCAGTGCGCCGCGGTGGCGACGATCCCGGTCTCCTCAGGGTCGCCGACCTCGCCCTGGAAGCCCTTGAGGCTCACGGTGAAGTCGGGGTTGCCCTTCACCTCGATCTCATAGCGTTGCCCCTCGGGTCCGAAAGTCCAGGCGGGGTCCAGGTTTTCCTCGCCCATCAGCCAGTTGACCGTGATCCGCACCACCGTCTCGTCGCCGACGACGGCCTCCCAGTGGAACTTTCGGGCCGCCACCTGTCCGGGTTCGATGACCCCCAGCGGCGAATCGATGGGCGCGGTGGCCACCGCGATCTCCTGGCGGGAGCCGATCTTGGGGTCGGCGGCGAACCCGACGGTGTCGACGACCATCTTCACGGCCTGGATGAATCCGCCGTCGAGCAGCTTCTGCATGGGACCGCTCAGCGCCTTGTCCGGGGTGTCCCCGAATCCCATCACGTGCCGCAGCACGTCGGGGGCGTCGTAGGTGCGTAGGTCGGAGAACTCTTCGGCCCGAACGTAAGTCACGGCCGTCGACAGCGCCGAGAGCACCAGCGGGAACTTCTCGCTGATGCCGCCGGGGGCGATGCCGGTGCCGTGCAGCGTGACCCCGCCCGCGCGGGCGGCCTCGACCAGCGGCGCGGCCTGACGCTCGCCGGGATAGACCCAGCCGACCGGGGTCACCACGTTCTTGCCGGAGCGCAGCAGCGCGGCCACCTCGTCGGGGTCGGGCAGCAGCGGCGCGTAGACGACGGCGTCGGCGTCCAGCGCCAGGATCTCCTCGACGCTGTTGGTCGCGGTCACCCCCAGCGGCGCGGTGCCGATCAGTTCGCCGACGTCCTTGCCGTTCTTGTCCGGCGAATGCACCCAGCAGCCGGCCAGTTCGAGCTCGGGATGCTCCAGGATGGCCCGGATCGCGGCGACGCCCACGCCGCCGGTGGCCCATTGCACGACCTTCAACGCCACGCGGCGCCTCCTCATCTTTCGGCGAGCAGAGCTCAGCTGAGCTTCTGGACCTCGTAGGCCCCCTCGGCGTGGCGGGACCGGATGGTCTTCTTGTCGTACTTGCCGACGCTGGTGCGCGGAACCTCGTCGATGAACGTCCAGCGCTCGGGCAGCCACCACCGAACCACCTTGTCGGACAGGAATTCCCGCAGCTCCTCGGCGCTGACCTCGGCGCCCTCCTTGAGCACCACCGCCGCCAGCGGCCGCTCCTCCCACCGGTCGTCGGGCACCCCCACGACCGCGGCGTCGATCACCGCCGGATGCGCGATGAGCTGGTTCTCCAGTTCCACCGAGGAGATCCACTCGCCGCCGGACTTGATCACGTCCTTGGCCCGGTCGGTCAGCGTGACGTAGCCCTGGGTGTCGATGCGTCCGACGTCGCCGGTGCGCAGCCAGCCCGCGACGAACTTCGACGGGTCGGTGTTGCGGTAGTACGAGCTGGTGATCCACGGCCCGCGGACCTCGAGTTCGCCCACCGACTCGTCGTCGTTGGGCAGCTGATTGCCCTCGTCGTCGACGATGCGGGCCTCGACCCCGCACAGCGGCCGGCCCTGCGAGCCGCGCAGTTCCCACTGCTTGTCCTCGGGCGTGCCCGGCGGCGGCCAGGCCACGGTGGCGATCGGCGAGGTCTCGGTCATCCCCCACGCCTGCCGGATGGGGACCCCGAACTTGTCCTCGAAGGTCTGCATCAACGACACCGGGACCGCCGAGCCCCCGCAGGCCACCAGCCGCAGCGACGAGATGTCGTGGCCGGGGTTGTCCAGCAGGTAGTTCATCACGTCGTTCCAGATGGTCGGGACCGCACCGGCCACCGTCGGCTGCTGCGTCTCGATCAGGTCGACCATCGACACGGCGTCCATGTGCCGGTCCGGCATCACCAGGTCGGCGCCGGCCATCAGCGCCGCGTACGGCATGCCCCAGGCGTTGGCGTGGAACATCGGGACGATCGGCAGCGCCCGGTCGGAGAAGCTCAGACCCATCGCGTTGCCGCCGCAGACGGCCATCGAATGCAGGTAGTTGGACCGGTGGCTGTACACCACACCCTTGGGGTGGCCAGTGGTGCCGCTGGTGTAACACATTGCGGCGGCGGAGTTTTCGTCGACATCCGGCCAGTCGAACTCGTCGGACTGCTCGGCGAGCAGGTCGTGGTAACGCAGCACCGTCTTGCCGGCGTCCTCCAGCGGCGCCAGGTCGCCCTCGCCGACGGCGATCACGGTGTGCACGGTTTCCAGCGAGCGCAGCACGCGCCCCAGCACCGGGGCCACCGACAGGTCGACGATGATCACCTGGTCCTCGGCCTCGTAGGCGACGAACTCGATCTGTTCGGGGAACAGCCGGATGTTCAGGGTGTGCAGGACCGCGCCCATCGACGGGATCGCCATGTAGGCCACCAGGTGTTCGGCGTTGTTCCACATGAACGTGCCGACCCGCTGGTCCCCGGTGATGTCGAGCGACCGCAGCGCATTGGCCAGTTGCGCGGCCTCGCGCCCCACCTGCTGGTAGGTGGTGTGCCGGTAGCCACCTTGACCCGTCGCCGTGGTGACCGTGCGGTCCCCGTGCACGCCGGTCGCGTAGCGCAGGATCCCGCCGACGGTCAACGGGAACGGTTCGATGGTGCTCTGCATCGTTGCTTCAGCCCTTCGCGTCAGGGGCCGTTGATCGGCCGGTGCCCTACGCTATCGCCGGTGACGGTCGGCAAGTCGGTTTTGTTGTTTGTGGTCGCGGCGCTGTTCGAAATCGGCGGGGCCTGGCTGGTGTGGCAGGGCGTGCGCGAGGACCGCGGCTGGTGGTGGGCCGGGCTGGGCGCGATCGCGCTGGGCGCCTACGGATTTGTCGCCACGCTGCAGCCCGACGCGAACTTCGGCCGCATCCTGGCCGCCTACGGCGGTGTGTTCGTGGCCGGTTCCTTGGCCTGGGGCATGCTGCTCGACGACTTCCGGCCCGACCGTTGGGACCTCACCGGCGCGCTGATCTGTCTGCTCGGCGTGGGCGTCATCATGTATGCGCCGCGGACCGGCTGAGGAGTGCTCTACTGGTAGTACGACGAAAGGCGAGACCATGCGGATCCTGAGCGCGACGGCGGCGACGATCGTCGGCCTGTCCGCGGCCCTGTTGTCGGCGCCGGCGGCCGGGGCCGACGAGTCGGCCGCGGACGTGATCGCCGATCTGCGCGGGCAGGGCTACAACGTGGTCGTCGACCGGATGGGCACGGGGTCGCTCGATCGGTGCGTGGTCACCGACGTCCGCAACCCGACCCAGATCGAGCGGATGCGCATCGCCATCGACGACGACGCGCCCACCCCGACCCGGCAGACCATCACCGTGTCGCTGAACTGCACCGGCTGATCAGACGGCGGCGGCCTCGAGTTCGTGCATCGGCACGTCGATGACGTCGGCGTCGAAGATCTCCGCCAGGGCGTCCTTGCCGGCCTTGGTGACCGCCAGGGATGCCACGCGGCCGTCGTAGTCGGTGACGAACAGCAGCGATCCGTCGTGGCTCTCGACCGCGGCGACCGGATCGGTGCCGGTCACGATGCGGTCGACGATGCGCCGCGTGGACGTACACAGGACCGTGATGTGGCTGCCGCTCACGACGTAGACCCGCTCACCGTCGGCGCTGACCGACACCTGACCGACGGCGGCGCCGATCTCGATGGTGCCGGTGATCTGCAGCGTGGTCGCGTCGAGGAGATCGATCACGCCGCCGAACTCGTCATCGTCGCTGATCGCGAACAGGGTGGCGCCGTCGCGGCTGACCGCGATGTCGCGGACCATCGACGGGATGGGCTCGACGCGCAGCACCCGGCCGCCCTGGACCGCCAGGACCACACCGGAGCTGTCGTCGACCGCCGCGACGTACACGACGTCGGAGGTCGGGCTGACGGCCACCGCGGTCGGCACGGTGTGCGGTCCGGCGACCAGCTCCACGGTGCTCACGTCGTGGGTGTCGGTGTCGATGACGCCGAGCGACATCGCGGTCTCCGAGGACTGCAGGGCGTAGACGCGCCGACCGTCGCGGCCGGCGGCGATGCCCCGAATGTTGCCGTGCACCGGGATCCGGGCGATGACGGCCGCGCGCTCGAGCACGGTCACCGTGTCGTAGGCCGGTTCCACCGAGGCCACGTAGGCGCGGCGGCCGGCGATCGCGATCGCGGACGGCTCGTAGATGTCGCCGACGGAGGTCACGTGGCCCAGCGTGTGGGCGGCACGAACCGAGACGGTGTCGGCGGCGTAGTCGGCGGTCAGTAGGCAGCCGTCGAGTTCGGCAAGCGCGGTGATCGGGCCGACGGTGACGGTCGCGGCACGGGCCGGCGCGAAGGACGGCGCATCCTGGACCAACGCAGCGGTCAGGGCAACCGGGGCGACATTGGCCGGGGCGCGGTTGGCGAGTGCCACCCCACCGACAGCACTGGTCACTTGCTCCACATTGGCCACTCTGTTGTTTGCCATACTCGTCTTTTTCCTCCCTCTGGCGCATGCCTCGCCACCGTGCGGGTAGCGAGATCGACGCCAGGATCGGCATCAGCCATGGTCGAGTCTAGCGACCGAATACGACATCAAATCCGTTCGCGGAGCCTCGGCCGAACGCTGCGGCGAATTTGTCTAAGCATGCGCTCAGCCCGCGTCGTTACCAAATCGTGTTGTTTGCTGGCAGCAAGACCCTACAAGTCGTCAGCCTGCTCCGTTTCAAGATCTGGCTAATTGCCATTTACGAATTCTTCGACTTCTCTTAATAAGACTTTCTCAACTGACGCCTCCGAAAATGAGTGGCAAATCACACTCTGTATTTCGGCCGTGTTACGCGGCGTCGCCCCGGAACCCCGCCCGGCCGACGCCGGCGGCGCCGCCGCCGGCCGCGAGACAAGCCACAGCGACGCGGCGATGTTCGCTGGCTAACAGCCGGACTCGGCTTCGAGCAGCAGGCTGACCTCACAGGAGCCCGCCTGCGGGTCGGGCTGCACGCTCACCCGGTAGCCGCCGCCGAGCGTTTCGGTATTGCTGTCCACGACTTCCTGGATGAGGCCCTGCTGGATGCCGCGGACCACCTCGGGGGCGTCGACGGCGATCTCGGCCAGCGGGCACGTGCAGATTCCGACGGTGACGGCGCCGAACGCCTCCACCACCGCGCGGGTCTGGAATCCGAGTTCGTCGAGCGCGTCGACCACCAGGTCGGTCACCGAGTCGGCGGTCCGCCCCGCGGTCAGCCGCGTCCGGCGGGCCAGATCGGCGCCGATGCGCACGGCCCGCTGCTCGCGCTCTTCGGCCGTCCCGCCGAGGTGGGTCGCGAACAGCGCGACGATGTCGGCATAGTCCAGCCGGGGAGCCAGCTCATAGGTCAGCCGGGGGCGGCCCGCCCCGCCGCTGCGGGTGCCCGCGCCGCGACGAATCGCCCCCTGGGCCTCCAGCGTGGTCAGGTGGAACCGCGCCGTGGTGACGTGGATGTTCAGGGCGTCGGCCACCTGGCGGGCGTCGACGGGCGCACCGGAGCTGCGCATGAGGCCCAACACCCGTCGGCGCTGTTGGCCGGCCGCCCGCTCCGAGCGGCCCGAGGAGAGGTCCTCGTGGCCACCCGGAGTCAGCGTGTCGTGCGGTGTCATCGTGATGCGGCGCCGGTCAGTTGGCGGCGCCGGCCTTCCCTTCGGGCACCTGAGCCACGATCGCGACCGCGGTCAGATCCTTGCCGTACTTGGTGAAGGTGTTGCGCATCCCCAGCACCCGCTTGCGCGCAGGCGGATTGGTGAGCACGTTGCCCACGATGCGCAGGGCGCCGAGCAGACCCTCGTCGTCGATCACGCGCTTGGGGCGCAGCAGGGCCATCGGCGCCTGGTCGACGGACTTGACCTCGAAGCCGGACTCGGTGAGCAGCGCCGACCACTCCGCGATGGTCAACGGCCGGGCGTTGACCTTGATCGAGCGGGCCAGGTCGCGACGGACCGCGTCCTTGGTGTCCTGCGGAAGGTTGTCGGGCTTGAGCCCCAGTTCGTGGATCGCGTAGCGACCGCCGGGGCGCAGCACCCGGAACGCCTCGTCGACGATCGCCTTCTTGGCCTTGTCCCCCTGCATGGTCAGCATGGCCTCGCCGACGACGACGTCGGCGCTGCTGTCCGCCAGGCCGGTTTCGGAGGCATCCGCGGTCACGGTGCGGCCACCGGTGGCGTCGACGACCTCCTGCACCATCGCCGAGGCGGCACCGCTGTCGTCGACCCCGACGTAGGAGGACGGCCGCAGCGCGCCGATGTCCTTGGCCGTGCGTCCCAGACCGGGACCCAGTTCGACCACGTCGGCGCCGGTGATCCCGGCGGCGGCCAACAGGCGGGTGGTCAGCTCGAGGCCACCCGGACGCAGCACGCGCTTGCCCAGGCGGGCGAGCAGCCAGTGCCCGGGCAGGTCGTCCCAAGAACGTTGGGCCAGCGGCAGCTGGTTCTTCTCCGTCATCTCCGGTCCCTTCGAGCGAGCCCTATTTAGAGGAAATCTCTGCGCTTAACTGTAGAAGTTTGGTTAGCCTAAGGCAAGCGCGGTCGCTGGGACCGAAGATGTGCGGAAATTACTCCCCGAACGGCTGGTAACTGCGCGCCGCGAGGTACTCCGGCCGGGGTGTTTGGGCGGCGAACGGCGCAGCGAGTTCGTTCTCCACGGAGTTGAAGACCAGGAACACGTTGGACCGCGGGAACGGCGTGATGTTCGAACCCGAGCCGTGCAACAGGTTGGCGTCGAACCACAGCGCCGTGCCGGCCGGGCCGACGAACTGATCGATGCCGTACTGCTCGGCCGCCTTGGTCAGGGTGTCGCGATCGGGCACCCCGATCTCCTGGGACACCAGCGAGGTCGCGTGGTTGTCCTCGGGTGTGGCGCCCACGCACGGGTAGAACGTCTGATGCGAACCCGGCATGACCATCAGTGACCCGTTGAACGGGTAGTTCTCGGTCAGGGCGATCGAGCAGGAGACGGCCCGGATGGCCGGCATCCCGTCCTCGGCGTGCCAGGTCTCGAAGTCCGAGTGCCAGTAGAAGCCGCTGCCGGTGAAGCCCGGCATCATGTTGATCCGCGCCTGGTGGATGTAGACGTCGCTGCGCAACAGCTGACGCGCGATCGGCAGGACGGTGTCCAGGCTGATCACCTCGGCGACGATGTCGCTGAGCAGATGCGGTTCGAACACCGACCGGATGCCGCCCCCGGGCTCACGGATCACCCGGGGGTCGTCGGCCTCCAGCTCGGCTCCGAGCCGCTCGAGCTCCTGACGCAGTGGCGGAAGCCACTGTTCGTCAAGGGTATTCGGACGAATTAGGTAGCCACGCTCGGCGTACGCGTCCAGCTCGGCCTGGCCGAGCGGGCCGTGCGCGTGATCGCCCCAGACCGCGGGATCCACCCGCGGCACCGGCGCGATCGCGTGGTCGAGTCGGGTCGGGTAGTTATCGTGCGCGACTGTCATTCGATCGGCCTCGCTATTCCAAGATTGAAGGCGGGTACGTCCCTGTCTCGTCGTGGACCTCTTTACCCGTGACCGGCGGGTTGAACACACACATCATGCGCAATTGCTCATGACAGGTGACCCGGTGCTTCTCGTGGCCGTCCAGCAGGTACATGGTGCCGGGTTCCAGCTTGAACTCGTCACCGTTCTCGAGGTTGGTCAGCACCCCCGACCCCTCGACCACCCACACCGCCTCGACGTGGTGGCGGTACTGGAACTCGCTCACCGAGTTGGCGTTGATGGTCGTCTCGTGGAACGAGAAGCCCACGCCGTCGCCGGCCAGGATGATGCGCTTGGAGCGCCACGCGGCGTCGGCGACGTCGCGTTCGGTATCGGTGATTTCGGCGGTGGTCCGCACAATCATGACTTCAAACTCCTTCTAGCGGTGTCTTTTCGCCTCAGGCGAGGGTAGCGGCCACCGCTTCGGCCAGGATGTCCAATCCGGCGTCCAGGTCGGCGTTCGAGGTGGTCAATGGCGGGAGGAGCTTGACCACCTCGTCGGAGGGGCCACTGGTCTCGGCGAGCAGGCCCCGCTCGAAGGCCACGCCACACACCGCGTTGGCGGCCGGCGCGTCCTCGAACTTCAGCGCCTGGACCATGCCGCGGCCACGGGCGCTGACGCCCTCGTGGCTGCCGGCGATGCTGTCCAGCCGGGTGCGGACAAACTCACCCTTGCTCATCGTTTCCTTGTTGAATTCGTCGGTGCGCCAGTAGGTTTCCAACGCCTTGGTCGCGGTCACGAAGGCTGGGTTGTGGCCGCGGAAGGTGCCGTTGTGCTCACCGGGGGCCCAGACGTCGAGTTCCGAGCGGAACAGTGTGAGCGCCATCGGCAGGCCGTAACCACTGATCGACTTCGATAACGTGACGATATCCGGCTTGATACCGGCCACCTCGAAGCTGAAGAACGGTCCGGTACGGCCGCAGCCCATCTGCACGTCGTCGACGATCAGCAGGATGTCGCGGGTGCGGCACAGCGCAGCCAGGGCCTGCAGCCACTCGACACGGGCCACGTTCACCCCGCCCTCGCCCTGCACGGTCTCCACGATCACCGCGGCGGGGCGGTTCAGGCCGCCGCCCGAGTCGTCCAGGACGCGCTCGAACCAGTGGAAGTCCTCGGTGACGCCGTCGAAGTAGTTGTCGTAGGGCATCGGGGTGGCGTGCACCAGCGGGATACCCGCGCCGGCCCGCTTCATCGAGTTACCGGTGACCGACAGCGCGCCCAGGGTCATCCCGTGGAATGCGTTGGTGAAGTTGATGATCGACTCGCGGCCGGTCACCTTGCGGGCCAGCTTGAGGGCGGCCTCGACGGCGTTCGCGCCGGTGGGCCCGGGGAACTGCACCTTGTAGTCCAGACCACGCGGCTTGAGGATCAACTCCTCGAAGGTGGTGAGGAAGTCGGTCTTGGCGGCGGTGGCGATGTCCAGCGAGTGCACGATGCGGTCGTTGGTCAGATAGTCGATCAACGCCGACTTGAGCACCGGGTTGTTGTGGCCGTAGTTCAGCGCACCGGCACCGGCGAAGAAGTCCAGGTACTGCCGCCCGTCCACGTCGGTGATGTGCGATCCCTGCGCGTGGTCCATCACCGTGGGCCAGCCGCGGCAGTAGCTTCGGACCTCGGACTCGACGGACTGATAAACCTCGGGCAAATCAGTTTCAGACGGGCTGAGGATGGGTGCTGACGTCATGACGTCCTTCCGGGTTGATGAGGGTTAGCAGTTGAGTTCGGCGGTGACTGGACCAATGCGCAGCAGCGGCTCCTCTTCGTGGGCCAAGTCTGCGTCCAGGAGTTCAGCTCCGTACCAGGGCAATTCGACGACCGGCACGCCGTGTCGACGGGCAAAGCCACCGAACAGCGCGCGTGACGCCGAATTGCTGGGCGCCACAGTGGCTTCCAGGGTGAGTGGGTGTCCGTGCCGATCGCGGCGCACGCGTTCGACCAGGGTGTCGAGCATCGTGCCGCCCAAGCCGGATCCGCGGGCCGCAGCGGCGACCACCACCTGCCAGACGAACAACGCTTCGGGGCGCGACGGCGGGTGATAACCCATGACGAAGCCGTGCAGTTCGCCGTCGCGATCGGCCACGATCGAGGAGTCGGCAAATTCCGTCGCCATCAACAGGTAGGCATACGTGGAGTTCTCGTCGAGAACCTTGCTCTCGACCACCAGGCGATGCATGTCGAGTGCATCGCGGCCTTCGGGACGTCGCAGGACGCCGTCCCAGGGTCGCGCCACCTGCAGTTGGCCAGATCCATCGGATGCGGCCAAAGGGGCTTGAAGTTCCCTATCAGAAGCGAACATATCTAGTTAGCTGTCACCACCGAACAAGTCATCGATCTAGGTTCAAGTCTCAGTCATCGGTGTGTTTGAACGTATGCAACCCCGGCGCAGTTATCAAACGGTCGACACCCGGTTCGGACAGCCTCGTCACGCTTATGGTCGGCGAATGACCGGCAAAACCCCTGCTCTGCGCCCTGCCGTCGCCGTTACCAAATCGTTACCAAACTCTGCGGGGCCGCTCAGGTGATACGGCGACGGTTTCCTACAGCACCTTGGAGAGGAACTCCCGCAAACGTGGATGCTTTGGATTGCCGAAAACCTCGTCCGGGGTGTCGTCCTCGACGATGTTGCCGTCGGCCATGAAGATCACCCGCGAGGCCACCTCGCGGGCGAATCCCATCTCGTGGGTGACCACCACCATCGTCATGCCCTCCCGGGCCAGCCGGCGCAACACCTCGAGGACGTCGCCGACCATCTCCGGATCCAGTGCGCTGGTGGCTTCGTCGAACAGCATGATCGATGGGTTCATGGCCAACGCCCGCGCGATCGCCACCCGCTGCTTCTGGCCACCGGACAGCGTCGCCGGCTTGACGTGGGCCTTCTCGGCCAGTCCGACCTGGTCGAGCAGGTCCAGCGCGCGCTTCTCGGCGGTCTCCTTGTCCATCTTCTTCGTCAGAAGCGGTGCGAGCGTGATGTTTTGCAACACCGTCATGTGCGGGAACAGGTTGAAGTGCTGGAACACCATGCCGATGTGTTGGCGCACCTTGTCCAGGTCGACCTTCTTGTCGGTGAGGTCGAACTCGTCGACGACCACCTTGCCGCCGGTGATGTCCTCGAGCTTGTTCAGACAGCGCAGGAAAGTCGACTTGCCCGACCCCGAAGGTCCGATGACACAGACGACTTCACCCTCGCTGATGGTCGTGTCGATGCCGTCGAGCACCACCAGATCGCCGAAGGACTTGCGGAGTCCCTCGATGCGGATCTTGACGTTCCCATCGGGTCCGGCCGCGGCGGTTTCGGGTGCCAGCTGGTTCATTTCACGAGCCTTTTCTCGAGTCGGTCCGAGAGTTTGGTCAGCGCCATGATGACGATGAAGTAGACGATGCCGATGATCAACCACATGTTGAACGACTGGAAGTTGCGGGCAATGATGATGCGGCCCGTCTGGGTCAGTTCGGCGATGCCGATCACCGACAGGATCGAGGTATCCTTCAGGGTGATCACGAACTGGTTGATATAGGACGGGATCATGGTCCGGATCGCCTGCGGCAGAATGACTTTACGCATCGTGGGCAGGTAGCCCACGCCCAGGCTGCGGGCCGCCTCCATCTGTCCCTTGTCCACCGACTGGATGCCGCCGCGGACGATCTCGGTCATGTAGGCGCCGGCGTTCAGCGACAGCGTGATGATCCCCGCGGTCATCGCGGTCATCTGGAAACCCATCGCGGCCGGGATGCCGAAGTAGATGAAGAAAGCCTGCACCAAAAGCGGAGTGCCACGGAAGATGTCGACGTAGGTGGTGCCGATCGCGCGCAACCACAGCGAGCGGGAGACCCGCATCAGACCGAAGATGACGCCGAGCAGCAGCGCGACGGCGATCGAGACCACGGTCAGGATCATCGTCATCTTCAGGCCCGCCATCAGCAGCGGGAAGGTGCTCTTCAGCAGGCCCAGGAAGGAATTGTCCGAGACCGCCGCGCCCTCACCGAGATAGCTGTCGATGATCTCGTCGTAGCGGCCGGAATCCCGCAGGTTCTGCAATCCGGCGTTGAACATGGTCAGCAGTTCCGCGTTCTGGCCCTTGTTCACCGCGAACCCGTAGTTGGCGCCCTGTTCCTTCGGCGTCACGGTCTTGAATCCATTGCCCTGGGCAATGCCGTAGTTCGGCACCGGGTAGTCGTCGAAGATGGCCACGGAGTTGCCGGTGCGGACCTCGTCGTACATCGAGGCCGAATCGGCGAAATAGACCGTGCTGAAACCGTATTCATCCTTGATGGATTCGGCGAACTCGGCACCCTCGGTGCCGTTCTTCACCGCGACGCGCTGGCCGCGCAGATCCTCGTAGGAGGTGATGGTCTCGTTGGTGTCCAGCACGGCCATCTGGACGCCGGATTCGAAATAGGGGTCGGAGAAGTCGAAGACGGCCTTGCGTTCGTCGGTGATGGACATCCCCGCGATCACGGCGTCGACCTGGTTGGCCTGCACCGCCTGCAGCGCGGCGTCGAAACCGAGGGGCTTGAACGTGACGCTGAACCCTTGGTCCGCGGCGATCTCGTTCAGCAGGTCGATATCGATCCCGACGAAATTGCCTTGTTCATCCTGGAATTCGAACGGGGCGAAGGTGATGTCGGTGGCGACCACGTAGTGCTCGCCCTGTGCGGCGGCCGTCGGCGCGAACATCCCGGCGCCGAGCCCGCCGATCAGCAGCGCAATGAGCAGATATGCAAGCCGTATTCGTCTGCCCGTGGTCTCGACGCGTGGGGGTAATCCGGCTCGCATGGTGCGCCTCCTCTGCGGTGCTGCGGACGTCTCACGCTAGCGGTCGGAACCGTGTTACGCGGGTATTCCACGCCCGGGACTTGCGCTGGCAAGCGGCCGGATCTGTGCGAGTATCGGCGGGTGAGTTTGCAGGATGACCCGGAAGCCCGGATCCAGGACCTGGAACGGTCGCTGGCCGATTCCGCCCGCACCGCAGAATCGAACACGCTGCCCTACGACGCGACGCCCCACGACGCGACCTACCCGCCGCCCACCGCGTCGTGGTCGTATGACGCCCCCGTCCCGCCGCGGCCACCGCGCCGGGGTCTGTGGGCCGCCGTCGTCGTCGCGGCGGTCACCGGGGTGGGGGTCGCGATCTACCTGGCCGTCGGCAGCACCTCGACCACGCCGGGTCGGCCCACCTTTTCCGGTGGCGGCGGCGGCTTTCCCAACACCACCGCGGCGGCGCCCACCCCGGCCCTGCCGACGCCCACGCCCACCCCCACCGTCGAACCGGGCGAGACGCTGACGGTGACGGGTATCGACGGCAACGAACCGCTGCACTGCGACAACAACGTCGTCAGCGTCAGCGGTATCGACAACATCGTCACCGTGACGGGTCACTGCGCCGAGGTCGTCGTCTCCGGGGTCCGCAATGTGATCGTCGTGGACTCCACCGACGTGATCAATGTTTCCGGCATCGAGAACCGGGTCACCTACCGCTTCGGCGCGCCGGAGGTGAACCGCTCCGGCATCGACAACTCCGTCGAGCAGGGCGAAGGCTGAGTCGCTGCGGGCCGGACGCAACGCTGCCACACTGGCTACATGGCCGCACAGGACTACCCGGCCGAGGCCGCCGAGCGCGGCCGCGTCGAACCCTGCCCGCGTCGGGTCCGCGGCTACCTGGGCACCGATCTGGTCTTCGACACCACGCGGGCGCGCTACGTGTGGGAAGTGCCCTACTACCCGCAGTACTACATTCCGCTCGCCGATGTGCGCGCGGACTTCCTGCGCGACGAGAACCATCCGCAGCGAGTGCAGTTCGGGGCCTCCCGGCTGCACGCGCTGGCGGGCGGAGGTCAGACCTTCGCCGGGGCGGCACGGGTGTTCGACGCCGATACGGACAGTCCCGTCGCCGGACTGGTGCGCTTCGACTGGGCCGCGCTGAGTTGGTTCGAAGAGGATGAACCCATCTACGGCCACCCGCGCAATCCGTACGCCCGCGTCGATGCCCTGCGGTCACACCGCCGGGTGACGGTGACGCTGGAGGGCACGGTGCTGGCCGATACCACGAGCCCCGTCATGCTGTTCGAAACCAGCCTCCCGACAAGGTATTACATCGATCGCGCCGACGTGCGCTTCGAGCACCTGGTGCCCACCGAGACGCAGACGCTGTGCCCGTACAAGGGGGTGACCTCCGGCTACTGGTCGGTGCGAATCGGCGATGCGGTGCACGCCGACCTGGCGTGGACCTACCACTACCCGCTGCCGGCCGTCGCGCCGATCGCGGGGTTGGTGGCGTTCTACAACGAGAAGGTCGACATCGCCGTCGACGATGTCGCGATCGAGCGTCCGCGGACGCACTTCAGCTGACGGCGCCGCCGACCATCACCCCTCGAGCGGTGGGCCCGCCTGCCCACACGATGGCCGGCACGGTGAGCCACCCGGCCAGTAGCGCACCGGGTGGCTCACCGAGCGTCGCGAATCAGCCTCAGGCGTCGCCCATCCCGTCGACGGGTTCGGGCACGCCGCCGGCCCGCACGGCCTTCTCGATGCGCGCACCCAGATCGGCGTCGACGTTGCGCCAGTACTGGAATGCGCGATCGAGCACCTCACCGGAAACCCCGCCCAGCAAGGCGCCGGAGATGGTTTCGACGGCCTCGCTGCGCTGCGCGTCGTTCCACACGTCGCGCACCATGGTGCCGGGCTGACCGAAGTCGTCGTCCTCGGAGTGCAGGCTGTAGGCCGCGCGCAGCAGTTCGCCGTCGGTCTCCCAGCCGTCCTCGGCCGGGCCGGTGACGTCGGCCCACGGCCGCCCGGTGCTGTTCGGTGCGTACACCGCCGCGTTGCCGGCGTGGTGATAGGTCATGTGCCCGTCGAACATGTACGAGTTCACCTCGACGCCGTCGCGGGGCTGGTTGACCGGCAACTGGTGGAAGTTGGTGCCGATCCGGTTGCGCTGGGCGTCGTTATAGGCGAACGCCCGGCCGAGCAGCATCTTGTCCGGCGACAGCCCGATGCCCGGCACCGTGTTACCCGGCGAGAACGCGGCCTGCTCGATCTCGGCGAAGAAGTTCTCCGGGTTGCGGTTCAGCGTGTAGGTACCCACCGGGATCAGCGGGTAGTCCGCGTGCGACCAGGTCTTGGTCAGGTCGAACGGGTTGAACCGGTAGTCGGCGGCCTCGGCGTACGGCATCACCTGCACCGAGAGCCGCCAGCTGGGATGCTCCCCGCGCGCGATGGCGTCGAACAGGTCGCGGCGGTGGAAGTCGGCGTCATCACCGGCCATGGCCGCGGCGTCGGCGTTGCTGAGGAACTCCATGCCCTGCTCGGTGTGGAAGTGGTACTTGACCCAGAACTTCTCGCCGCCGGCGTTGACCCACATGAAGGTGTGCGACCCGTAGCCGTTCATGTGCCGCCAGGTGCGGGGCAGCCCGCGCTGTCCCATCAGGTAGGTAACCTGGTGTGCCGATTCGGGATTGAGCGTCCAGAAGTCCCACTGCATCTGGGCCGACCGCAGCCCGGAATCCGGCAACCGCTTCTGGCTGCGGATGAAGTGCGGGAACTTCATCGGGTCGCGCACGAAGAAGATCGGGGTGTTGTTGCCGACGAGGTCGTAGTTGCCCTCGGAGGTGTAGAACTTCATCGAGTAGCCGCGGACGTCGCGCCAGGTGTCGGGGCTGCCCTGTTCACCGGCGACCGTCGAAAACCTGATCAGCAGGTCGGTCTCGGTGCCCTTCTGGAACAGCGCGGCCTTGGTGAACTGCGAGACGTCCTCGGTGACCTTCAGGACGCCGAACGCGCCCGAACCCTTGGCATGCGGGCTGCGTTCGGGAACTCGTTCCCGGTTGAAGTGCGCCATCTGTTCCAGGAAGTGCACATCGTGCAGGACGATCGGACCGTTGCTGCCGACGGTCAGCGAGTTGCGGTCACTGGCGGCCGGCGCGCCGGTCCCCATCGTCGAACCGGTGTGGGGTGTGGTCATGTCGATCTCCAATCACTTCGGGCTGGTTACGGGCTGACAGTCAGGGCATATACCCCAAAAAGTGACTTCCGCTTCATCGATCCGGAAGCCGGCGTCGTCGGAGGTGTGCAGGCACGGTGCGGTTCCGGTGGCGCAGTGCGCATCGACGATGGAGCCGCAGGATCGGCACACCAGGTGATGGTGGTTGTCGCCGGTTTCGAGTTCGAAGCGCACCGGGGAACCCGCCGGTTCGATCCGCCGCAGCAGGCCGGCGTCGGTCAGGGCGTAGAGCACGTCGTAAACGGCTTGGGTGGACAGCGATCCGAGGCGCTTCCGGGCGCCGGTGGCGATGGAGTCGACGTCGCCGTGCGGTTGCGCTTGCACCTCGGCCAGCACCGCGAGACGGGGCTGAGTCACGCGCAGCCCCACTCGGCGCAATTCCTTGTGCCAGAGGGTCACAGCTGCCGCCTTCCAATTGGAACGCTTCCAGACCCCACCATGCCCCCGAATGTTGCGGAAAGCAAGTGTTGCGTAGTGCAATACTCGACGCATGGACGAAACGAGGATCGCCACGGCCCTGCTGTCCGGCCCGGACGCGATCATGGCCGCGGACCGAAATGGCTTGATCACCTTCTGGAATGGCGGCGCCGAGCGCCTCTTCGGCTTCTCCGCCGAGCAGGCCGTCGGCGAGTCGCTGGACCTGATCATCCCCAAGCGCCTGCGCGCCCGGCACTGGGCCGGGTGGCACCGGGTCATGGAGACCGGTCAGAGCAGCTACGGCGACGGGGACATGCTCGGCGTGCCGGCCGTCCGGGCCGACGGCTCGACCATCTCGGTGGAGTTCGTCATCCATCCCGTGACCGACACGCAAGGACAACTCCTCGGTGTGGCGGCCACCCTGCGCGACGTCACCGCACGCTTCGAGGAGACCCGCGAACTACGGCGCCAACTTGCCGAACGCTAGGCGTGGGAAACTGCCGAGGTGAGCACGGGAAAGACGGAGATGACGACGGCCCCGGTCGACGAGTTGCGCGCGTTCGAGCTGGCGACCCGCGACCTGGTCGGGGTGGCGCTGCGCAGCCTCGAAGACCTCGAGGTGTCCCTGCCCCAGTTCCGGCTGCTCGCCCTGCTGCAGGAGCAGGGTCGGTCCACCTCGACGCACTGCGCGAAGGTGCTCGGCGTGGCCGGGTCGTCGGTCACCCGGTTGGCCGACCGGTTGCACGCCTCGGGACATCTGGCGCGGGTCGCCGACCCGTCGAACCGCCGCATCGTGGCCCTGGAACTCACCCCGCAGGGCCGAAAGCTCGTCCAGAAGGCCGCCGCCCGCCGCCGCCGGGAGCTGGGTCAGGTGCTGGATCAGATCCACCCGGAGCAGCGGGCCATCTGCGCGACAGTGCTCGCCACGCTGCACGAACGGTTCCTGGACCGCTCGCTGGAGCCGTCCCGGAGAGTGCCGCTGTAAGGGCCGCACCCGGGTGCCGACGGCTCGGTACTGTCGCAGAGTGCCTGTCACCATCCGCTCCCTGCTGCACCGCTGGGACGCGAGCACACGGCTGATCGTGCCCGCCCAGGACGAGACCGAACCGTCGATCGATGTCCCGGTGACCTGGGTGCACAGTTCCGAGCTACCCGACCCCACCCCCTTCCTCGACGCGGGACATCTGCTGTTGACCGACGGCTCCCAGTTCCCCCGTCGCTCGCGCGACCGGGATCCCTACGACTCCTATGTGGCGCGACTGTCCGAGCGCGGCGTCGTCGGGCTGGGCTTCGGCACACCGCTGATCCATCGACAGCTGCCCGATGCGCTCGAATCGGCCTGCCGCCGGCACGGGTTGCCACTGTTCCTGGTCACCGACCTGACCCCGTTCCTGGCCATCGCGCGCTACGTCGCCGACGAGTTGGCCAACGAACAACAGGCGCGGATCCGGTGGTCGCTGCAGGCCCAGCGGGCGGTGGCACGCGCCGCCCAGCGACCCGACGGGTTGATTTCGATCCTGGCCGAGCTGGAGAACCAGTTGGACTGTTCGGCAATGCTTTTCGATGCGGCGGGGGCCCGGATCCGGTCCCCCGGCGACCCGCCCGACCTGGACACCCCGATCCACGACGCCGTGCGCGCCGCGTTGGAGCAGGGCGTCCGCTCGTCGTCGCGGATCGTCATCGACGGGCAGGAGTTCACCGTCCAGACCATCGGCCACAGCAACCGTCTGGACGGCGCGCTCGTGCTCGGCGGTCTGGACTGGGCCGACCCGGCGGCTGCGGACCTGGCCCACAGCGTCATCGGGCTGGCCAGTCTGGCACTCACCCAGAAGCGCAGTCTGGAGAAGGCGCATCACCATCTGCGCGCGGGCCTGTTCGAGCAACTCCTCAAGGGCGATCGTGTGTTGGCCACCCGCACAGCGACATCCGTCTGGGGCGGGTTGCCCTCGGCGCCGTTGACGGTGCTGGTTGCGCGCCGACCCCACCACAGCGATTTCATCCTCGACGCGTTGGAACGCGAGGCCGAGGAACGTGGCGGCCGGGTGTTCTTCACCGAACGCGAGAACCGCATCCTCGTACTCACCGAAACCCCATCTCCCGCAGAGTTTTTGCAATTGTTCTCGCGCCACTCCATCCCGGTCGGCACTGCGGACGCAATTCCGTTCGAGGCGTTGTCCCGCGGGGTGGCCGAGGCCGAACGCGCGCTGCTGCATGCCATCCAGACCGGGCAGCCCAGCGTCGCCTTCCGGGAGTTCCTGGACCGGGGAATGCTCGGGTTACTGCGCGCGCAAAAGGTGGGCACGGTGGCGCGCGGCATCCTGCGCGTGCTGCACGACCACGACGTGGACAGGGGCGCCGAACTGCTCACGACCGTGCGCGTGTGGGTGCAGAACGAATGCGCGTGGGACGCCACGGCCCGCGAACTCGGCATTCACCGCCACACGCTGCGCAACCGTGTGCAACTGGCAGGGCGGCTACTCGGCCTGGACCTCGACCTGCTGCGGGACCGCCTCGAACTGTGGACCGCCGTGCAGCTGATGACCGAGGACTAACTACCGCGGTTGAGCTGCCCCGCCATGATGCTGATGAACTCGTAGGCGAGGCTGGCCGCGGCCACCGAGGTGATCGCCGCGTGGTCGTAGGCCGGCGAGACCTCGACGATGTCGGCGGCGACGATCGGCAGGTCGCGTAGCCCGCGGATGATGCCGAGCAGCTCACGGCTGGTCATGCCGCCGGCCTCCGGTGTGCCGGTGCCCGGCGCCATCGAAGGGTCCAGGACGTCGATGTCCACCGAGATGTACAGCGGCGCATCGCCGACCCGCTGGCGGACCCGGGCCAGCACCCCGTCGATGCCCAGTGAGTCGATCTCGCGGCAGTGCACGATGGTGAAGCCCAGCCGCTCATCGTCGACGAAATCGTTCTCGTCGTACAGCGATCCGCGGATGCCCACGTGGGCGGAGCGGTCCTTTCGGATCAGCCCTTCCTCCGAGGCGCGCCGGAACGGCGAACCGTGGGTGACCGGTTCACCGAAGTAGGTGTCCCAGGTGTCCAGGTGGGCGTCGAAATGGACGAGGGCCACCGGTCCGTGCAGCGCGTGCACCGCGCGCAGGGCCGGTAGCGCGACAGTGTGGTCGCCGCCGAGGATCACCGCCGGCCGGCTGCCCTCCATCAGGGCGGTGAACCCGAGTTCCATGCTGTCCAACGCCTCGGGAATGTTGAACGGATTGGCGTCGATGTCCCCCGCATCGACCACCTGGGCCACCTTGAACGGCGCGATCCCGACGGCCGGGTTGTAGGGCCGCAGCAGCCGCGAGGCCTCCCGGATCGCCGAGGGGCCGAACCGGGCGCCAGGACGGAACGTCACGCCGGCGTCGAACGGGACACCCACCACCGCGACGTCGAAACTGCCGACATCCTCGGCGCGGGGCAGACGCGCGAACGTCGTCAGGCCGGCGTAACGGGGCGATACCTGGCCGTCGGCGGGCCCCACGATTCCCGTCATGCTGAGAGTCCTTTCGTTGACGCGTGGCGGTCGTATACCTGGCGCCCGCCCACCCAGGTGGCCTCGACGTCGACGTCGACCAAACTCTCGATGTCGGTGTGCAGTGGATCCTGGTCCAGCACAACGAAATCGGCGAACTTCCCGGCCTCCAGCGACCCGATGGCGTGTTCGCGGTGCACCGACGCGGCGGCATGGAGAGTGTGGGCCTGCCAGGCCTCCACGAGGGTGAGGCACTGCGGGCCCGCGCCGAGGCGCTCGCCCGTCAGGGTGCGACGGTCGACGGCGGCGGTCACGGCCTCCAGCGGCCGCGGCGGGCAGACGGGCGCGTCCGAGGACAACACCACCGGGGCGCCGGCATCGCGGATCTCGCCCAGCGGTGTCAGTCGCTGGGCGCGGTCGCCGAGCACGCCGGCCAGTTCGTCGCCGTAGCGCAGCAGGTACTGCGGTTGGGTGATGGGCCACAGTCCCAGTTCGCGGCACTGGGCCACCTGTCCCGGCGTGGGCGCGCCGAAATGTTCGATCCGGTGGCGGGCATCCGCCCGGCTCCCGAGGCTCTGATGCGCGTCGAGGACCAGCTGGATGGCGGCGTCGCCTTGCGCGTGGGTGGCCGCCTGGAGCCCGAGGGTGGCGACACGGCTGATGAGTTCGGCGAGTTCACCATTCGGGTGGTAGAGGTAGCCGAAGTCGTCGACGCTGCAGCAGTACGGCCGGGAAAAGCGCGCGGTCCCGGCGGTCAGCGCGCCGTCGGCGTAGAGCTTCACCCCGGCGATCGCCAGCTGATCGTCGCCGAAACGGCCGCAGATTCCGAGGTTCTCGAGCTCGGTGAGCAGGCTCGAGATCACCAGCATCTCAGCGCGCATGGTCAGCGTGCCGGCCTGCTTGGTCCGCAGGTAGGCGCCGAACTCACGACCGGTCACCTGCGCGTCGACGATGGTGGTGATGCCGTGCGCGTGCAACTCCGCCTGCGCGGCGCACAGTTGCGCGTCAAGCGTCGCGGGGTCGTCAGGCAGGTGGAAGTTCGGGCCGTTGTTGGTGATCTTCACCCCGTGGTGGCCGGTGAGCCAGTCGGCGGCGGCATCCCAGACGGTGCCGTCGGGGGTGCCGTCGGCCTCGCGGCCGAAGTGGCCACCGGGCGGGTCCACGGTGTCGGCGGTCACCCCCATCGACGACAGCGCCCAGCTGTTGACGATGGCGCCGTGGCCGCTGGAATGGAAGACCAGCACCTCGCGATCCTGGGCTACGCGGTCGAGGTCGTGCCGCGTGAGCATCCGCTGCTCGACGACGTTGCCGTGGTGAAAGCCTTTGCCCCGCACGGGACCCGTCCCGTGTGCGGCGCGGGTTGTCAGCGCGGCGACCACGTCGTCGATGGCCGGCGCAGCCTCCCAGCTGCAGTCCACCCAGGCGTTGAATTGGCCGAACATCAACGGGTGACAGTGGGCGTCGACGAAGCCGGCGAGCACGGTCCCGCCGTCCACATCGAGGACATCGACGTCACCCAGCGCCCAGGAGCGGCAGTCGGTTTCGGTGCCCACCGCGACAATCCGATCGTCGCGGATCAGCATCGCCTCGGCCGTGGGGTGGCTCGCGTGCGGACGGATGGTGCCACCGAGCACCAGCAGTTCGCGCGGGTCGCCGCTCATCGCACCGGATCCATCACCTCGTGGTCCACCACGGTCAGCTTGCGGGTGGCCCAGACGCAGCCGGCCGCTCCGAAGCACAGCACCGCGAGGTAGGCGAAGATGAGCGTCGGCGAGCCACCGGTCATTCCGAGCAGGGTGGGTACCACGATCGGCGTCAACGCCCCCGCGGTCAGGGCCGCGCCCTGATAGGCCAGCGAGGTTCCGGTGTAGCGCACCCGCACTGGGAAGATTCCGGCCAGCACCGCGGCGATGGGACCGTAGTTGAAGCCGGTGAACAGCGCAGTGATGATCAGCATCACGGTGATGATCAGGAACGACCCGGTGTGCGCCAGCAGGTACAGCGGGACGGCGGTCACGGCGATGCCGATCAGGCCGACGATCACCACGTAGCGCGGCTGCCACTTGTCGCCGAGCCAGCCGGCCAGCGGCACGAACACCATCTCGAAGAGTCCGCCGATGATGAGGGCATTGAGCAGCAGCTCGACGGGGACACCGGCCTGTTCGGAGGCGTACGACAGGAAGAACGACGAGGTGACGTAGTAGCCGCCGGTGGCCACCAGCATCGCGCCGATGCCGATGAGCAGCGGGCGGGGTGCACGGATGACGTCGCGCACCGGCGCGGCCGAGAGTTCGGCGGCGTTGCGCGCCCGGGCGAACTCCGGCGACTCCCCCACGACCAGGCGCACGATGAGTCCGATGACCACCAACACCGCGGACAGCAGGAACGGGATGCGCCACGACCCGGCCACCAGGCCGTCGCCGATGTGCTCCGAGACGGCGAACACCGCCGAGGACAGCGTGGCCCCGACGGACGATCCGAGTTGGGCGAACGAGCCGAAGAAGGCGCGGCGCCCCTTGGGGGCGTGTTCGATGGCCAGCAGCGCGGCGCCACCCCATTCGCCGCCCATGGCGATGCCCTGCAGCAGTCGCAGGATGATCAACAGCAGCGGCGCGATGGCACCCACCGACTCGTATGAGGGCAGCAGGCCGATACCGAATGTGCCGATACCCATGAGCAGCAGCGTGGCGATGAGCACGGGTTTGCGTCCGTAGCGGTCGCCGAGGTGCCCGAAGATCAGTGCGCCGATGGGCCGCCCCAGGTAGCCGAACGACGTGGTGCCAAAGGCGACGATGGTGCCCAGGACGGGGTCCATGTCGGGCGGGAAGAACACCTCGCGGAACACCAACGCCGCGGCGGTGGCGTAGATGAAGAAGTCGTACCACTCGATGCTGGTTCCAGCCAGCGCAGCGAGTGCGGCCCTGCGAGGGCGGGCGGTGGGGACCGGAGCAGTTGTCACGGGCATTCCTCACTGAGCGGCGAGCCTTCGTCGCTGAACATGGCGTGTTCAGAAACGCTAGGGACGCGGTCCATCCGCCCGCAACCTGACATTCGTCCACTTCAGCCGCCCAGAATCGACAACTGGCCACGCCCGTTTGCCGACCCTGGTTTACCCCGCCCGTTGGGTGTAGCGTTTTTACAAACACAAATTGTAGAAACAGGGAGGGTGGCAATGAGCATCGCCGAACGCAGCACCGGAACCGTGTGGGAGGGACCGCTTACTACGGGAACCGGACGACTGGACTCCGGCAGCGGCGTCCTGACCGGACTCGATGTCACCTGGGCGGCCCGCACCGAGGCACCCGGCGGCAAGACCAGTCCCGAGGAACTCGCGGCGGCCGCGCACTCCTCCTGCTTCTCGATGGCGCTGGCACTGAAACTCGGTGAGCAGCAACTGACTCCGCAACGCCTGGACGTGCGGGCCACCGTGACCCTCGACGAGGTCGACGGGGTACCCACCATCGTCTCGTCCGCACTGGCCATCCGGGCCCGGGTCGACGGCGTGGACGCCGGCAAGTTCGAGCGGATCGTCGACGAGGCCGCCGCCCTGTGCCCGGTGTCGCGATTGTTCGCCGGCGCCAAGATCAGCGTGAAAGCCGAACTCGAATGAGCGTGGGCGGCGTTCTCGAACGCGAACACCGGATCATCGACGTCGGGATCACCATCTTCGCCGGGGCCGAACCCGAGGAGGTGACCGCCAGCCAACGCATGGCCCTGCTCGACGCCATCGCGATGCTGCGCCGGCACATCTACCTCGAAGAGGAGTATCTGTTCCCACCGCTGCGCGCGGCCGGACTGCTCGGACCGGTGATGGTGATGCTGCTCGAGCACGGGAAGATGTGGCCCGTTCTCGACGAACTGGAGCGCCTGCTGGGCGACGGCGACTTCGCCGCGACCGCCGAGTTGTGCCGAAACCTGTTGGAGCAGCTTGCCGCTCACAATTTGAAGGAGGAGCGCATCCTCTACCCACAGGCCGAAGACCTGCTCACCGCGGGCGATCTCGACGAGCTGAACGAGCTGCTGGCCTCCGCCGAGATGCCCTCGGGCTGGGCCTGTTCCGGAGTTGCGGTGGACTGAGCGCGCGGCTTCCGCGACCATGCCGCATCGACGGCCTCGCCTCGGTCACCGACGGGCTGGCATGTACCCATCACCCCGTCGAGATCCACAGACCTTTGGACGTCGGCGTCTGACCCTGCACGCAGTCCAGACTGCCGTGCCGTCTACGCCGAGGGCCACAGCCACATGCTGCCCGCAGCCCTCGGCGTAAGCGGTGGCCGTGCGCGGGGGTGAGAGCACCTCGGCTGGTCGGCGAGAAGAAGGGCTCGCGACACTGGCCTCGGAACTGCACGGCGTGCAGGCACACGATGCCCACGCACCCAGCGTTGCGGTCATGACATTGCGGTGGAGCACGCGCCGATCAGGCCGAAGATCAGCAGCACCGCGCCCATCACCGCCCAGGCCGTGCCGGTGGCCCGGTCGGTCCTGCGGTGACGCAGGCCGAAGATGAGCACGCCAACACCGAGCGCGGGGACCAGCAGCGTGCCGAGCAGGTTGCCCGCCAGGTAGGCCAAGTTCGGCTCGGCCAGCAGGTCAACAGCCACCGCTTCCCCCTCGAGAACCTCCAGCCAGGCTAGCAATGCGTCAGGAATCGTTGCCCTTGGTCTGCCGTAGCCGTCGACCCATCTCGATGTCCTTCTGGTCGGCCTTCTCGTCCTTCTCGATGCCGTGGGTGTCGCGCGGAGGAAGTTGCAGATCCTTCTCCGCCGCCAAGCCGGCCTGCAACTGCCGACCGCGTTCGAGCTCGGCGTCCAATTCGGCCCCGAACAGCAGAGCCAGATTGGTCAGCCAGAGCCACAGCAGGAAGATGATGACGCCGGCCAGCGTGCCGTAGGTGCGGTTGTAGTTGCTGAAATTGGCGACGTAGACGCCGAATCCGACGGAGGCCACCACCCAGGTGACAATGGCCACCGCGGCGCCGACGCTGAGCCAGCGGAACTTCGGCTGCTGCGCGTTGGGGGTGGCGTAATACAGGATCGCCACGGCCGCGATGACGAAGAGCAGGATCACCGGCCAGCGCGCGATGCTCCACACCGTCACCGCGGTCTCACCGAAACCGATTGCGTTGCCCACGGATTCGGCCACCGGTCCGCTGACGGCGAGCATGAAGCCGACCGCCGCGACCATCACCAGGGCGGCGACGGTGAGCAGTAGCTGGATCGGGCGCAGCTTCCACACCGGGCGCCCCTCGTCGATCTCCATGATGCGGTTCATCGCGCGTCCGAACGCCCCGATGTAGCCCGAGGCCGACCAGATCGCCGTCGCGATACCAATGACCAATGCGAAGCCGGCCGACGGAGCCTGGACCAGCTGTTCGATGGTGGGGCGCAGCGTGTCGACCACCGATGCGGGCACGAGATCGGTTGCGATGTCGAGGATCGCCTGGGTGGTGCGCCGGCCCTGGCCGAAGACGCCGAGCAGCGAGACCACCGCGAGGATCGCGGGAAACAGCGCCAGCACCGCGTAGTACGTCAGCGCGGCCGCAAGGTCGGTGCACTGGTCGTTCCGGAACTCCCGCGCCGTCTTGCGGAGCACGTAGAGGAACGACGGCTTGGTCAGGTCGGTGGGCGAATCCGGCTTGCGCGGATCCTCAGGATCCGGCGCCGGCTCGGTGTCGTCCTGGTCGCGGGTGGGCGTGGAGGCCATACCGTCCTCTACCCATTACGTCGCGGCGGTGAACGCGAACCGGTCCCGAAAACGAGTCCGGGCCCCTCCTCGCGGCGGGGCCCGGAACTACGTGGGGTTACTTAGCCTCGATCCACTGATGGATTGGGTGGCTGTGCTGGGGGTGGCTGTTGATGGTCGACTTTGGCGGTGAGCAGGTGGTATCGGCTGGTCTGCTCCAGCTTTTCCTGTGTGCTCCGGTTGGGCCTTTCGGCAGATGATCAGGTTGATGTGGGTGCAGGTGGGCTGTATCCGATGGTGTTGCGCCACAGTGTGAGCCAGTGCTGTGCCCACGGCCAATGCTGTGGTAGGTGCAGGATCGGCCGGCGTTGGGGGCGGGCCAGTCGGGCGGGGATGGTGATGAGGCGCCGCCGCAACGTTGATCCTCGTGCGACTGCGTGGGCGCCGCCGGCCAGGATGCCGGCGGCGTGCAGCAGGTTGTGGGCGATCGCGGCGCACAGGATCCAGGCCGAGTTCGCCCCGAAGCGTCCTGAGGGCATGTGGGCCAGGGGTCCGTCGATGAGGTCGGCGAACACGGTCTCGATGATGGCGTGGCGGCGGTGGGTGATGTCGGCGGTGTCGACGGGTTCGTCGGTGTCGGTGAAGAACGGGTGATACCGCCACACCGGGAATAGTGCATCTGGGTAGCGGGCGTCTTTGACGCGGCGCACGATCAGCCGGGCGGTGACCGGATGGTTGGTGGAACCAAAAGCGGTATAGGTGGTTTCGGCGACTTCGGCGTCAGAGATCCATGCGCCGGTGTCAGGATCGCGGACGGCGCCGGGGTATTTGACCGGGGTCCAGGCATCGTCGGGAATCGAGGCGATTGCCGCAGCGACGGTGGTCGATTTGGTGAGCACGAGTGAGAACCGTGCGCCGGCACGGCGGCAGGCTGCCACGACGGTGCTGTTGCCGTAGGCGGAATCACCGCGGACCAGGATCTGGCCGGTGACCCCGGCGCCGCGGGCGGTCGCCACGGCCTGGGCGATCATGCGGGCTGCGCCCTTGCCGGAGTTGGTCTTGCCTGCGCGCAGCCGTGCCCCGGTGATCACCGGGGCGGCGGTGGCGGTGCTGATCGTTGTGATCAGTGGCGAGAGGCCTTTACGCAGGATCTGTTTCCCGGCGATCTTGGTGTGTCCGTAGGAGGCGCCCTGTTTGGCGTGGCCGTAGACCGGGCGCAGCAGTGAATCGACGTCGATGAACACCCGCTCTTCGGCGCCGGGCAACAGATCGACGCGTCGGTACAGTTCGGCCAGGTGCTCCCGCAGAACTGATTCGAGTTGTCGGGCATGGCCGAAGGTGAACTCCCGCAATAGGGTTCCGATGGTCGAGGGTGCGTACACACCGTCGAACAACGTCTTCATCCCGCCTGAGCGCACGATATCGAGGTCGTCGATACCGTCAGCGCCGGCGCACATCCCGGCGATCAGCGTCGTCAGCTTCGGCGCCGGGTTTGCCGACCCGGATTTGATTCGCGGTTCGGCGATGCGAACCTTGTCGGCCAGCAGCCTTGACAGCCCGGTCTGGGTGGCCAGTGTCATCACCGGCACCAACCCTGCACACGACACGAGATGGGCATCATCGAAGACCGCCGACGACGCGGTGAACCTGTGGGACACTTGCACCGGAAGTGCCTTTCCGAGTTGTGCCGATAAGTGCGTAAGGAACACTCATCATCACAGTTCAGAGGGCACTTTCCTCATTCCGACACCCCATGACCAGCCAGTTCATCGGTGGAACGAGGCTTAGTCGGAGTCGTTGCCGCTGTCGCCGGCACCGCCACCGTTGTTGCTCTTGCTGTCGGACTTGCTGTCGCTGGCCTTGTCCTTCTTGGAGCCGGTCAGCTTCTTCAGCCCGTCGCCCACCTTCTTGGCGGCCGAGTTGATCCGCTCGTTGACCTTGGCAACATTGGCCTTGGCCTTCTCGGCACTCTTGGTCAACGCGGCAGCAGCCTTTGACTCGGCCGGCTTCTCCGCGGCGCTGTCGGCCAGCTCCTTCTTGACGTCGACCTCGGTGACGACCTCTTCGATCTCGCCGGCCGGGGTCTCGGCAACCGGAGCCTCGACGGGAGCGACGGCCACGACCTCATCGCCCGCGGGAAGTTCCACGACCTCGGCATCGATGGGCTCGATGACCTCGGCCTCCTCGCCCTCGGTGACGGTCTCGGTGCCGTCCTCCAGCGCCTCCTGCTCGTCCTGCTGAAGCTTCAGGTTGACCAGCTGCGAAGCCGGGGCGGGGTTGTTGTTGATGGCGTCGGCGATCTGGCTGGGCAGGCCGACCAGCGCCTGGTAGATCAGACCACCGGGATGTGCCGGTCCGAGGTTGCCGTTCCGATCCGGAACTTCTGGCCCCAGCGGAGCGAACAGGCCGGGCCACGCCGCGGTCGGGTCGTCCGGGTTGTAGTCGAACCCGTTGATCAGGGCGTTGGCGATCGCAGCCGGTGCGTTGAGCAGCACGTTTCCGGCCTCTTCGATCTCGCCGTCCTGGATCGCCTTGACCAGGGAGCCGACGACACGCGCGGCCTCGTAGGGCACACCGCTGGCGACGGCGAACGCCGAGTAGAAGATGCCGCGGTTGATGTTCGTGGTGTCCAGCAGCACGCCCAGGGCGTCCACCATGTTCTGCGCGGCGGTCTCGATGATGCCGGGGGCGGTCGCGGACGAGAAGATCAACCCGGAGAAGGGCGTGACGAACACCGTGAACGAGTACAGGAAGGCGGCGTTGAACGCCTCGTAGGCGGCGAAGATGTCGCCGGCCTCGAGGGCGGCCTGCAGCTTGACGAGGTTCTTGCCGACGTTGCCGTCCTCGGCGAACGACGTCTCGATCTTGGCCGGCAGCCCCTCGACCGCAGCGGCGAAACTATCGAAGTAACCCTTCTGGTTCTCGAAGACCTGGCTCAGCAGCGGCAGCGGGTTGGCCTGGATCGACGCCGCCAACGCAGTGACATTGCTCTGCGTGGTGTTGAAGAACTGCCCGTAGTAATCCAAGGGCGAATCGGTCACGCTGGCTACCAGATCGACGGTCATGGACCGTTGCTGGGCCTGAAGCATCGCCGGGCTGGTCGCGGTGACCGGGACGGCCGCAATCGCCGTTGCGCTCAGCGCTGCGACGCCGCCGATGACGACCTTTTGCTTCAGGGTCTTCGACCGCTTGGTGGGCTCGTCGGCCCCGCGGTGAAGTGCTTGTTCCACAGAGAGCTCCTCATTAACTGGATGTGAGTTTTGCGGCCCAACTGGGTTGAACCGAACCTAAAAATTAGCTGAGTTTTACCTAAGAGACAAGAGGTTTGCCTTACCTCATTTTGAATACATAACCCAGCTCATACCGCCTTGACCAGCATCTTCACATCCAGCAAAGAATCACACCGCCCATAGCCGTAACTCAGCCTATGCACTTGCTTTGCGTTCCCTGAGCAGGCCCTGTGTATTTGCTATGCGTCGGCGAGACTTCCACTTGTCACGCGATTGGCAGGCCAGCGAACCAAGTCGCAGGTCACTCGTGAACGCAGGCCAGCAGGGCGGCCCGAAATGCAAAATAAATTCATTTCGCGTCACGCCGCATACCTGGCGGGATGTGCTTGCACCCGCAACAAGTGCAGCTAATAGTGTTAGCTGAGGGCCGATCCGCCCCAGTGAACCCGGTGAGTCGATTGGAGGCCGCGTAACGGCCTCGCCTCCCAGGAATCACACGTCACTCAGGCCACAATGGTCACATGACAGCTGCTGCCGCTGAGACTCAGCAAGCACCCGAAACCGCTGCCCCGCAGGCCCCGCCGACGGCTGCACCCGCCCCGCCCCCGCGTCCGGCGCCACCGTCCTGGCATCAGACCGCGGTCCGGCAGGCCTCCACGGTGTCGTCGAAGCTCTCGCCACTGGTCCGCCGGGCCGGGGACCGAGTGGCGGCCGCGTCGGCGATGACGCTGCTGTCCTCGCTGCTGGCGGTGCTCACGACCCTGAGCATCATCGCGGCGCTGTCGTCGGATGCCTCCCTCGGCGTGACGAGCACGGTGCTGTTCGTGCCCGCGTTGTCGGCCGCACTCGGCGCCCTGGCCATGCGCCGACTGGTCGCCAGGCGCGACGAGCAGGCCGAGCGTGAGGATGCGCGCCAGGACGCCACTGAACTGCGGCAACTCGAACACACGCTGCGCTACGTGGACGGCAAGCTCACCGCGGCGCTCACCCGCTTCGGTACCGACCAGCACAACGACGCCGTCGTCGCGATGTTCCAGGCCAAGGCCGCCACCGAGCTGCTGCTGGACTCCGACGATGCGCCACACCAGGATTCAACCGAATCCCGCTACCCCCTGGCCGACTTCCTGGCCCCGGCCGCGCTGCGCGCCGGCGACTCCGCCGAACGCCCGGGGGGACTTTCGCTCGCCTGAACCGGCGCCTGGGTAGTCCGAAACGCCACGCCCGCGGCCCCGACGGGCGGATAATCACGGCTAGACAGCCGTAGCCGAGGGGGCGGGCGATGATCAGAACGCACACCGTAGTTGCCGGGGAAACATTGTCCGCGTTGGCATTGCGGTTCTACGGCGACGCCGAACTGTACCCGCTGATCGCCGCCGCCGGCGGGATCGACGATCCCGACGTCCTCGCCGTGGGACGGCACCTGATCTTCCCCGACTTCACGAGGTACCGGGCGGCACCGGGTGACACGCTGCCGTCGCTGGCGACGCGGTTCTACGGGGACGCGGATCTGGCCTGGTTGATCGCCCGGGCCAGCGGACTGCCGGAGTCGGCTGTTCTGACCCCGGGCCAGGAACTCATCATCGCCGACCTCACGCGTTACACCGTGGCACCGGCAGACACGCTGTCGGCGTTGGCATCTCACTTCTACGGGGACGCGTCGTTCTATCCGTTGATCGCCGACGTGAACGGGATCGCCGATCCTAGCGTCATCGACGTCGGGACGGAACTGATCATCTTCGCCGGTCGCGGCGACGGGTTCGGCCTGCACATCGTGGACCGCAACGAGAACGATCCGCGCCTGTGGTACTACCGGTTCCAGACCAGCGCGATCGGCTGGAACCCCGGCGTCAACGTGTTGCTTCCCAGCGACTACCGCACCAGCGGACGCACCTACCCCGTGCTCTACCTGTTCCACGGCGGCGACCAGGATTTCCGGTTCTTCGACTTCGCGGGCATCCGCGAATTGACCGCCGGCAAGCCGATCATCGTGGTGATGCCCGACGGCGGGCGCGCGGGGTGGTACTCCAACCCGGTCAGTTCCTTCGTGGGGCCACGGAACTGGGAGACCTTCCACATCGCCCAGCTACTCCCCTGGATCGACGCCAACTTCCGGACGTTCGCCGAGTACGACGGCCGTGCGGTCGGTGGGTTCTCGATGGGCGGCTTCGGTGCGTTGAAGTACGCGGCCAAGTACTACGGGCACTTCGCGTCGGTGAGCAGCCACTCCGGCCCGGCGAGTCTGCGCCGTGACTACGGACTGGTGGTGCACTGGGCGAACATCACCTCGGCGGTGCTGGATCTGGCCGGCGGGACGGTCTACGGGGCACCGCTGTGGGAGCAACGCCGGGTCAGCGCCGACAATCCCGTCGAGCGCATCGGCAGCTACCGCAACAAGCGGATCTTCCTGCTGGCCGGCACCAGCCCGGACCCGCTCAACTGGTTCGACAGCGTCAACGAGACCCAGGTGCTCGCCGGTCAGCGCGAGTTCCGCGGACACCTCAGCGCCGCCGGGATCCCGCACGAAGCCCACGAGGTGCCCGGCGGTCACTTCTTCCGGCCCGACATGTTCGTCGTCGACCTCGACGGCATCATCGCCCGGCTGCGCCCCGCGTCGCCGTCGCCGCTATGACACCAGTCGCAGGTTCATTGCCGCTGCGGTCGCGGGTCCGACGACGCCGTCGACCTTGAGTCCGCGGGTGCGGCGCTGGAACTCCCGCACCGCAGCCTCGGTCTGCGGTCCGAAGACACCGTCGATCACCAAATCACCTGCGTAATAGGGATATTCGTCGCGTAGCTGCCGCTGTAGCTGGGCGACCTGGGGCCCCTCGACCCCGCGGAACAGCAGGACCTCCGCGTACTTGCCCACCGGCACCGGCGGCCTCGGCGTCGCGGCCGGGTCCGGGATGGTGCCGATGGCGGCCTGGATGTCGCTGCGCAGGATGTCCATGTCGATGGCGCCCGGATCCCATTTGCCCTGCGCCCGGCCCGCGTACTCCTTGTGCCCGATGGTGCGGCTGGAGTTCTGCGCGAGCCGGCGGTTGATCGCCGCACAACTGCGCACCAACGCGTCGTACTGGGCGTCGGGCCAATGGGTGCGGTGCGGCGCGGTGGGGCTGGTTCCGCTGTTGGCGCACTCGATTCCGATGGTGTGCCAGTTGGCCATGTTGGTGGGCAGCCACGGGTACATGCCCACCCCGGCGTGCCAGGCGACCCCCACGGCGACGACGGTGATGGTGCCGTCGCGCGCGATGTGCAGTTGCGACAGCGGTCCGGGCAGATCCGGCCGGCCCCGCGCGATCGAGGCGGCAGAGGCGTTGTCGGATCCGGTGTGGTGCACCATCACCCCGCGGATATCCTTGAAGTCGCCGTGGCCGCGGTCGCGCCATCCGGGGTACTCGACGAGCCGAACCCCTTCGGCACGAAGCACATCCGCGAGCCAGACCGGGTCTCCGACCCACCGTCTTGTCTGCGGCACGGCCGCCTCCTCAGCTGTCGACGTCCTTTTCGACCAGCACCCGGCGCAACAGCTTGCCGGTGGCGTTGCGCGGTAGCTCGTCGATGAACACCACGTCGCGGGGCACCTTGTGCCGGGCGAGGTTGTCCTTCACGTACTGCTTGATCTGAGCGGCGTCCGGTGCGGCGCCCGGCTCGGGAACGACGAAGGCGCGCAACCGCTTTCCGAACTCCACGTCGTCGACACCCACCACCGCCACCTCGGCGACGTCGTCGTGTTCCTCGAGCAGGTTCTCCACCTCCTGTGGGAACACGTTCTCACCGCCGGAGACAATCATGTCGTCGTCGCGGCCGTCGATGAACAGCAGCCCGTTGTCGTCGAAATGGCCCATGTCGCCGCTGGACATGTAGCCGTCGATGATCTGTTTACCGCGGCCGTCGGTGTACCCCTGGAACGGGGCGCCGTTGCGGACGAAGATCCGGCCGGGACGGTTCGCGCCCTCGATGCGCCGGTCGTTGTCGTCGTAGAGCACCACCTCACAGGTGACCGGGGCCCGCCCGGCGGTCCCGGGCGCGGCACGCAGCTCGGCCGGCTGGGCCACGGTGGCGATGGCGCACTCGGTGGAGCCGTACATGTTGTAGAGGACGTCACCGAAGGTGTCCTGCACCCGTTCACTCAGCTCCGGGCTCAGCGCCGAGCCGGCGATCAGGATCACCCGCAAAGAGGAGGTGTCGTACTTGGCGAGGGTCGCGGCGTCGAGTTCGACCATGCGGTGCAGCATCGTCGGGACCGCCACCAGCATCTCGGCGCGGTGCTCGGCGATCATCTTCACGGTGTTCTCGGCGTTGAACCGCCGGGCGGTCACGATCTTGTTGCCCAGCGCGGCACCCACGGTGTAGGTGGCCCACCCGGTGCTGTGGAAGATCGGCGAGACGATGACCATCGTGCCCTTGCGGGGGAACGGAATTCGGTCGATGATCTGCGCCGTCGCCAACGGCGACACGGTGTCGCGGGGCGCGCCCTTCGGCATTCCGGTGGTCCCGCTGGTCAAGATGACCGAGCCGCCGGGGCGGGTCGGGGGCGGTAGCGGATCGGTGGGGTTCGAGGCAACGAGGTCGTCGAGGGTGTGCGCGCCCGCGGGGAGCTCGGCGCCGTCGTCGACCCAGGTGAGCACGCGGGGCAGCTCCGGAGGCAGCGCGTCGAGCAGCCCCACGAACTCGCTGTCGTGCAGCACAACCGTCACCTTCTCGCGCTCGCAGACCTGCGCGAACTGCGGCTTGGCGAACCCGGTGTTCATCAGCACCACGCGGGCGCCGAGCTTGCCGCAGGCGGCCATCGCGATGATCAGACCCCGGTGGTCGCGGCACAACACCCCGACCACGGAACCCTCGACCACACCGAGCGAGCGCAGCGCGTACGCCAACGCCCAGGACTGCTCGTCGACTTCGCCGTAGGTCAGACTCCCGCGCTCGTCGACGACGGCCGGCAGGTCCGGAAATCGGTGGCCGCCCTGGATGGTCATCGTCGCTTGCGGTCCGTAGACCTGAATGAGCTTGGCTCCCCGAAGAGTTCCGCGCAGATCCTTCAGATCGAGGATCCCGGTTTCGACGAGTCGCTTGGCGGCGCGCACCGCCTCGCCCAGATGCTGCAGCTTCTGCCGGACGCCGACCGTTGAACTAGCCATGGGCCCCCCTTCAGGCTCGATGCGCCGATACTCTCACAACGGCCGCCGAGGGGACTCGGCAATGCGTCACCAGCGGTAGTCGAGGAACTTCCCGTCGAACGTGACGACAACGCGGTCGCCGTCGGGGTCCGCCCGCCGGCTCACATCGAGCTTGAAGTTGATGGCGCTCATGATCCCGTCGCCGAACTCCTCGTGGATGAGTTCCTTGATCGCGGGGCCGTAGACCGCGAGGGCCTCCTGGAACCGGTAGATGGTGGGGTCGGACAGCAGTTCCGGGTCGACGCCGCGGGCAGGTTGCAGCTGCAGGCTTTCGCGTACCGCGTCGTCGAGTTCGAGCAGGGCGCACGCGCGTTCGGCTTGCTCGGCGGTCAGTGGATGCTGGCCCAGCAGGGCCGCGACGCACCAGGCCTTCGGGGCGTCGAGTTCCTCGGCGATCTGGGCCCAGCTGAGATTCTTGCGGATCCTGGCGGCGACGACGAGTGCGGCGGCTTCGGGTTTGGTCATGATGGGAGTCATGCGGTCACCTTCTTCGGCTCAAGGGTATCGGGCTGCGCTACGGGGGGCAGCGTGAACCTCGACGCTCCCGTGCGCGCATGGGTCGCAAACAGTGTAAGCCCGACGAACGCCACCCCGCCGACGAGATTTCCCAGCACCGTGGGGATTTCGTTCCAGACCAGGTAGTCGGCGATGGAGAAGTCGCCGCCGAGCATCAGGCCCGACGGAAACAGGAACATGTTGACCACCGAATGCTCGAAACCCATGTAGAAGAACAGCATGACCGGCATCCACATCCCGATGACCTTCCCCGAGACGCTGGTGGACATCATCGCCGCGACCACGCCGGTGGAGACCATCCAGTTGCACAGCACCCCGCGGATGAACAGCGTGAGCATGCCGGCCGCGCCGTGCTCGGCGTAGCCGACGGTGCGGCTGTGCCCGATCTCGCCGAGGCGCTGCCCCACCTCGTTGGGGTCGATGCTGAACCCGTAGGTGAAGACGATCGCCATCATGAGTGCGACGGTGAGCGCACCGGCGAGGTTGCCCAGGAAGACCCAGCCCCAGTTGCGCAGCACCGTGCGCACGGTCACGCCGCGCCGCTTGTCCAGCAGCGCCAACGGCACCAGCGTGAACACCCCGGTGAGCAGGTCGAAGCCGAGCAGGTAGAGCAGGCAGAAGCCGACCGGGAACAGCACCGCGCCGAGCAAGGGGCTGCCGGTTTGGACGGTGACGGTGACCGCGAAGGCCGCGGAGATCGCCAGGATGGCACCGGCCATGTACGCCCGGATCAGGGTGTCGCGGGTGGACATGTGGGCCTTGGACTCGCCGGAGTCGATCATCTTGCCGACGAACTGAACTGGGCTGACATAGGACATGTGGCTGCAACCTCTTCTCCGATGGCGGTTCGCGGTCCACCGTGTCGCACCGCGATTTCCACTTCGCGACTTCGGTTATGCGTCTGCGTTGCAGACTCTGCACAACGGCGTGGTGCGGGGTGTGAGATCAGCCTCCGGTCACGCCGCGAAATGGGACTTGTAGATCTGGCCGTGCACGCCCACCGTGCGATCGACCACCTGCGAGATCGCGAAATCCGCGGCGGCAGACAGATAGGCGTAGGCCGTCGCGCGGTCCATGCCCTGGTCGTTCTGCAGGAAATCCAGCGCATTGACCACGGCCCGGCGCATCGCGATGTCCAGGTCGGAGCCGTTGCCGTCGATCGCCCCGTCGGGATCCGACAATCCGATGGGCACCCAGGAGTCGTCGGTTTCGGCGAACGGATAGTGGTAGGCGACCGACGGGGCGTCGCCGGACCCCGGTTTGCACACCGTCAGGCGGTACGTGCCGCGCAGGGACCCTTCCATCGCCGTCAGCGCCACTTCACCGTCGCCCATGGCCATGTGCGGATCGCCGACGTAGAACAGTGCCCCCTCGGCGAACACCGGCAGATACAACGTGGAACCTTCGCCCAGCAGACGGATGTCGATGTTGCCGCCGGCCACGGTGGGTGGGATGGAGTTCGCGGTGGCCGCCGTGGGGTCCCGGTCCTGGGAGAAGGCCACCCCCATCATTCCCATGAACGGCGAGAGCGGGAACCGCACCCGCGCGTCGCCGTAGGACATGACGCCGTGGCCGTCTTCGACGGCGGTGAACGTCGAGACGTTGCCGTACTGGGTGGGGTCGGCGTTGGGTCGGCCGTCGGCGGCGACGGGCGGCATCACCTCGTCGAGGCTGATGCCCTCCGGCGCGGTTCCGTCGGCTTTGCGGGCCAGCGCCCCCTTGCCGTGGCGGCTGGACACCACGCCGTACGGTACGCGCGGAATGGCCTCCAGCGTCTCGATTTCAGCACGTCGCCGGGTTGCGCGCCGTCGACGAACACCGGCCCGGTCACCACGTGCGGCCCGTCCTTGTCGAAGTTGCGCGGGGTCCGGTCGTAGTCGGCGGCGACAGCGATCGCGTCCTGCAGCACCTCGGATTCGTTGACCCCCTTACTGCCGAAGTACTCGACGGGGTTGCGCCCCTGATCCTCGAGGATCCCCTCGTGCGAGACGGTGTCGACGGTGATCGTCTGGCCCGAGCGCATCCTCAGGGCCGCCGCGGCGTGCACGGTCGGCACGTAACCCCAGAGCACCTGTTCAGGATTCGATTGCAGGTAATGGTCGCCGGTGATGGTGCCGCTACCGGGTTGCAGGACCTCGAAGCCGTCCGTGGTCCCGGCCGCCACCGCGCCGGTCGCCGCCGGAACGGAATCCCGGTGCGCGCAACCGGCTCCCGCGGCGGTGAGACCCGCGCCGGCGCCCACCGCCGCGACGACACGAACGAAATCGCGCCGCCCGATTCCTTTGGCGAGGGTTTCGGCTGCGGCGTGCGCGAACGACGAACTCATACAGGCTGACCTCCGGGTAGTCGGTGGCCAGGAAGTTACCCACGCGGTGTTTCGATGTTGTTGCGGTTGTGTTCACACACGTTGACATCGGCCGCACTGTGAAGTGTTGCGGCGCCGGTTATCCCAGCGAGTGTGATCGACGCCGATCAGGCCGGGCCTTTGCGCCGAAGCCCCTCCAACGGATTCCAGGACTGGCTGCCCTCGGCCACGTGCAGATAATAGGCCCAGTTCGTCACCGTCGCGATGGCTGCGGTGAAGCCGATGGCAAATGCGCGGTCCCAGTTGTCCGGCACACCCAACAGCACCGAGGCCACTCCCAGCGTGA
Organism: Mycolicibacterium chitae; assembly: GCF_900637205.1. Classification (NCBI taxonomy): domain Bacteria; kingdom Bacillati; phylum Actinomycetota; class Actinomycetes; order Mycobacteriales; family Mycobacteriaceae; genus Mycobacterium; species Mycolicibacterium chitae. The sequence continues at coordinate 983,184 of NZ_LR134355.1, read as the reverse complement.
CCGCGACGCCCAGCACCGTCAGTCCCTTGCGCCACATGCCTTTGACGAGGAAGTAGACGGGGCCGAACAGAAATGCCCAGATGTTGAACCCCAGGCGCATCCGGGCACCGAACGGCAGCGCGCGGTAAGCGGCCTTGGCCTCCGGCGTCGAGCCGACTGGACCGTACTGCTGGAAGAAGGCGAACCGCTGCTGCCAGGCAGCCGGCACCTCGGTGGAGTCTGGCACATTCGTCATGGGTTGACAGTACTAGCGCATCGGTGGTGCTTCCGACACCAAAATCGCGGCCTCACACCGGGCACTGGCCTCCGGAGAACAGATCGCAGGTGGTCTCGAGACCGTTGAGGACGCCGGCGGGGATCGCTGAGATGAAGTCGGTGACGCTGATGGCCCGCAGCGAGGTGAGGTCGCTGGCCCGTCGGGTACCGATCAGCACCGCGACGGCGTCTCCTTCGTCGGTGCTGACCAGGAACGACGTTCCGCCGTCGCCGTACTGGCCGGCGCAGTCGGCGTCCGCGAGGCACGCGCCGGTGGCGGGGTCGATGTTCTCGTCGAACATGTCGTTGATCCAGCCCGCCGACAGCGCGCGCACGGCCAGCGGGTTCTGCGGCTGCGGGAATCCGGCGATGAGGTAGGCGGCCGCCTGGATCAACGGGTTGCCGCCCTGCATCGGGTCCATGTGGACGCCGTCCTCGAGCACGACGCCGGTGAACTGGCCGGGTCGGGCCTGGGTCAGCTGGTCGTTGACGTCGCTGAACACGTTGAGGTAGTTCAGCGGAGCGCCGATCTCGTAGATCGGGATGTAGTCGTTGGGATCATCGTCGGCCGGGTCGGCGGTTCCGTTGGCCTCCAACGCATCCAGGCGTTCCATGGCGTCGGGAATGATCGATCCCATGGGCACCGCGTCGTAGATGACGACGCCGGCCAGATCGTTGGACGCCGCCGGATCGTCGTCGCGGCGGCGCAGCAGGCCCTCGGCGTAGTAGCCGGCGACACCGGGACCGAACCCACCACCGAGCGAGTGCCCGACCAGGACGAACTGCAGCGGCACCTCGATGTCGCCGGGGCGGCCGGCCTTCAGTTCGGCGTTGTCCAGGCTGGCGTTGAGCGCGGTGCGGTCCGGGTCGAGGAACAGCTGCGCGACGGCCTCGTGCAGGTTGTCGCCGCCGAGCCACATCCCGTCGGCCTCGAACGGGTTGGAGGTGTAGGTGGTGGTGACCACGATGCTGTTGGTCTGGTTCGCCAGATACGAGGCGGTGTAACTGTAGAGCGGGCCGTTGGCCAGGAACCCGTGCTGCAGATAGATCAGCCTGCTCGGCGCGGGCTGTCCCGCAGTGGTTTTGGGCAGATACCAGTTGGATTCGACTTCGTGGCCGGGCGAGACGACCAGCGTGGAGCTGCTGACCTCGACGGAGTCGCGCAGCTGCGGTGGCACCACCGGGTCCCCGCCCACAATGCGTTCGAGCGCGGCGACGGTGTCGAAGACGACGTCGCCGAGCACCGACAGCGGCTTGGGATAGTTCTGCGGTTCGGGGTTGAGCGCGAGCGCCCCCAGGCCGCGCAGCAGGTCGTGGACGGCCTCGACCGGGTCCTTGCGGGCCGGGGTGACCGCGGCGAGCTTCTCGATGGCGGTAGCCGAGTCCGCCTGCGGGCGTGGTGGTTCCAGGATGTCGGTTTCCGGCTCCGGCTGCGCTGTCGGCACATCCAGCCGGGCATGGCGCTCAGCCAGGGCCGACCGGATGCTGATGGACGGGCGGACCTTCTCCTGGACAGCATCGACGTCCTCGGCCGCAGCGCTCGGCAGCGTCGGGGCTTCCTTGAGCTCGCGTGTTTCCTCGCGGAGTTCGCGGGCGCTCTCCCGGATCTCGCGCGTCGAGTCCTTCAGGGCACCGCGGACCTTGGTGCGGACCGAGTCTGCGGCCTCGCGCAGCGTGCGGTCGGTGCGCTTGATGCGCGCCTGTCGGGCTTCGGCTCGGGTCTCGGCATCCCGTGCAGTTGCCGTATCCGAAACCTTGGACTTCGCAGCCCGTTTCAGTGGGTCGCGCTTCGTGTCAGCGGTGGACCGGTCCTGCGTTGTGTCCGATTTGGCGTCCCGTTTGGTGGCACCGTCGTCATCGGCGTGTGCGGCCCCCGCCCCGGCGAGCACTGCCGCCGAGACTCCCGCGCTGAAAACTCCGGCCCCCACCCACGCTGCTACTCGCGTCATGCCCCGCCCTCTTGATGCGCCGTCTTCGACCGTTGAGCACGCTAACGGGCCAGCGGGCCTGGCGGGCCGAAATCGGGGAGATCGACGGTACGACGACCGCCGTCAAAGCCGAGGATTACAGCCGCGACGTAGCGAGAATCCTCGGCACTAATAGCGGATGCCCAGCGCTCAGATGTCGCCGAACGGTGCGGCGTAACGAATGGTGCCGGCCGGGATGTCACTCCCGTCGAGAGCAAGCACCATGAGCGCGTCGTCGGGAACCGGGTCGCGCATCCTGACCCCGTGGGCGGACGCCCGACTGAAGCCGAATCGCGGGTAATAGCCCGGGTGTCCGAGGACGGTCACGAAGCGCTCACCCTGTGCTCTGGCGGCGGCGAGAACGTCGCGGGTAGCAGCGGATCCGGCCCCGGTTCGCTGTCCCTCAGGCAGAACAGCGCACGGCCCGAGACACAGTGCCGCAGTGTCGTCGATGTGGCAGCGCGTAAGCAGGGCGTAGCCGACGGGGTCGCCGCCGGGAGTCGTCGAAACCATCGAGAGTCCGTCGATCCATGCGGGGTCTTCGCGGAGCGCATCCACGAGATCGGCTTCCGCCGCGGTCTCGAACGCTGCGAGATTGATCCGGCGAATGGCCGCCATATCGGCATCGGTTTCGGCGCGGCTGAGCCGGCGAGTCCTCATCGCGTCGAACATTAGTCCGCGCAGCGAGCGGATGAGAGTCCTCGCCGCACAAGTGGCCGGCCCTGTGAAAAGAGTGATAGAAGTGGTTGGTGGGTATTGGTGTCCGCACGATGGCGGCCCGGGCTGCCATCGCAGTGCTGGGTGCGTTCGCTGCGGCAAACACGATCGCGGCGCCGGTGGCCTCAGCGGCACCGAAATGCTCCGACATCGAGGTGGCGTTCGCGCGGGGCACCGACGAACCAGCGGGAATCGGTGTCGTCGGCCAGGCATTCGTCGACACGTTGCGGCCCATGGTGAAGGGCTCGACGGTCAGCACCTACGCGGTGAAGTACCCGGCCACGTGGCATTTTTGGAAGGCAGCCGCCGGAGCCACCGACTTGAGCAAGCGCATCCAGGCGACCGCCGCCCGGTGCCCCGACACCAAGATCGTGATGGGCGGCTATTCACAGGGCGCCGCCGTGGTGGACGTCGTCGCCACCTCACCGATTGCCGGCCTCGGCTACACCGCACCACTGCCCGCCGCCGTCGTTCCACACATCGCCGCGGTGGTCGTCTTCGGTAATCCCTCGGCGCGCATCGGCCAGCCGTTGACCCGGATGAGCCCGGTCTTCGGATCGAGGACCGCCGACCTGTGCGCCCCCAACGATCCCGTCTGCTCGCTCGGCCGAGACTTCCACTCCCACGTCCGCTATCCGGAGTCCGGCCTGGTGAAGCTCGCCGCCCAGTGGGTCACTCGCCATGCCCAGGCACCGGCCGCGAGCCCCACCGTTCGCCGTTAGTCGAAGAACTTTCGTTGCCGAAGCTCGGCCCGGCGGCGCTGCAGCCGCCAACCAGCCGGCGTGCGGACGATCTGGTCGTGGTAGTCGCCGGTGACCGGTGAGCCCTCGTTCGGGAACCCGATGAACTTGGAGTGCGCAATGACGGTGCCGTCATCCTGCTCGCGCATCGTGGTGTTCGTGGTGACGTGCGCATACATGTTGCGGCCCTTGAAGTTCGCGACGATGTCGGGGATGCCGTGCAAGTCCGGGCGGCCCATGGCACCCATCTCGAAGACGAAGTCCTCGGCGAACACTTCGTGGGCTCGGTCCCAGTCGTGATCGTCGACGACGTGGCCATAGTCGGCGAGCAGCATCTGGATCTGTAGGGCGTCCTCAGGTTTCATGGTTGTCCTTCATCGTCGTCCTTCGTCGTTGCGGCAACGCTCAGCACAGACGATGACACGCGGCATCGTGACGCACCAGACCAAGTGCCCCCACCGGGACTCGAACCCGGAACACGCGGATTTTAAGTCCGCTGCCTCTGCCAATTGGGCTATGGGGGCGTCGCAGTTCAGAACATAGTTCAGGCCGTTTCAGCCTCATTCTGACGTCCTGAATACCGCAGTGATACCGCAGTGCTATCGATGGCCTTGCCCAGCGCATCTGCCACACCGCTCAAATCGTCGTTGAGCAGGTGGCCGTAACGGTCGAGCGTCATCGCGGCGGTTGCGTGCCCCAGGAGTCTCTGCACGACCTTGACGTTAGCGCCTGCGCTGATCGCCAGCGACGCCGTGGTGTGCCTCAGGCCGTGGGGTACCAGCCCGTCGATACCGACGTCTTCGCACGCGTTGTCGAATGCCCAGCGGTACGCACCGAGTGGTAGGAACCCGCCCTTCCGACTGGCAAACACCAGCGCGTTCGGGTCGGCGGGCAACTCAGTCTTTAGTTTCTTCCAGACAGGTTCAGGCACTGGCACGTGGCGATCCCGCTTCGTCTTGGTCGTCGACTCCACGATGCCCTTACCGGTGACTGCGGTTGCGGACGAGCGCACCGTGAGTACCCGATCCCCCACATGCCGGCGCCGCAACGCGACCGCTTCGCCGAACCTCAGCCCGCAGTAGCCCAGGACCAGTGTCAGAGTCTCGAAACGATCAGCGGCTTTGGCGAGCATCAACAGCTCTGCATGAGTCAAGTAGCGCCGCTCGCGCTCGGCTTGCTCGGGAAGGTCCTCGTCCCGCTTGATCTCGAACGCGACGTTCTTCGCCACCTTGCCAGTCCTTTGGGCGTACTTGAGGACAGCACCTACCAGCTGATGCGCTTGGGTGGTTCGACTTGCCGATAGACCGGCTCCGCGTTGCCCACCATCGACCGACAGCGACCCCAACCACGTTGAATAGGCCTCGTAGTCAAGCCTTTTCAGCGGAACACCTTCCCACTTCGGCAAGACTACGGTGTCGAGCAACGAGCGATAGCCTGCGACCGTTTTCGGCTTCCGGTGCTGTTTGGTGGCGAACCACTGCTCGGCGACCGACCCGAACGTCTCCGCGCTCTTTCGCGGATCAACGTATTCACCGCGCTGAAGATCAGCGGTCAGTCCGTTGAGGTATGCCTGCGCATCCGGCTTGCGCTGAAAACTCTTGGTGCGCTCAGCGCCCGTGCTGTCGACCCACCTGACACGCCACCGCGAAACCTTGCCGTATACCGCAGACCGCTCCGTGCGCATGGTGCCGTCTAATTCCTTGACGCGCTTGTGCCAGCGGTCATCAATTCCCGCCCGTTCGTTCCGGGTGATCACGAATCGAACATACCGCAGCAATCCGCGTCATCCGTCCGCTTTGCGATCCATCGTTCTTCGACCTTCGGCCAACTCAATCCGAAGCAGCATGACCGGAAATACTTTTCGGTCAATGTGGCTGTGGTGGGAGAAATTGTCAATACCTGTGGATCGGGTTGTTCAGGCGACCTCCGTTCCGGGTTGTTCGGCGCCGTCGGTGGGCGGCTGTGTTGGGGTGATCTCGGTGGGGCGTTCGAGCAGCTTTCCCTTGTGGAAGACCGCGCCGGCGCGGACCAAAGCGACCAGGTGTGGGGCGTTGACGGCGCGCCAGCGGGCCGCGGCGGCGTCGATGAGCTTGTAGGCCATAGCCAGTCCGGCCGCGCGTGATCCCGGGCCTTTGGTGACCTTTGGTGCGCAAACGCACTGTGGCGAAGGTGCTTTCGATCGGATTCGTGGTGCGTAGGTGAATCCAATGTTCGGCCGGGTAGTGGTAGAACTCCAGCAGGGTGTCCAGATCGTCGGTGATCTTGGCGACCGCTTTAGGATACTTGGCCCCGAAGTCGACCTCGAAGGCTTTGACCGCGAGCTGGGCCTTGTCGATATCCTCGGCGTTGTAGATCTCCTTGATCGCCGCCAACGCCGACGGGTGCGCTGATTTCGGCAGCGCGGCAAGAACATTAGCCTGCTTATGAAACCAGCACCGCTGCTCTTTGGTGGCCGGGAACACCTCACGCACCGCGTTCCAGAACCCGAGTGCGCCATCGCCGACCGCGAGCACCGGGGCGGTCATGCCGCGTCGTTTACAGTCGCGCAGCAGATCAGCCCACGACTCGGTCGATTCGCGGTAGCCGTCGGTGATCGCCACCAGTTCTTTGCGGCCGTCAGCGCGCACACCCAGCATCACCAGCAAGCACAGCTTTTCCTGGTCCAGGCGGACCTTGAGGTGGATGCCGTCCACCCACAGGTAGACGTAATCGGTGCCCGACAGGTCCCGGGCGGCGAACGCGCGGGCCTCATCTTGCCACTGACTGGTCAGCCGGGTGATCGTGGTGGCCGACAACCCGGCACCCGAGCCCAGAAACTGCTCCAGGGCCGGCCCGAAATCACTGGTCGACAGCCCGTGCAGATACAAAAGCGGCAGCACCTCGCTCATCTGCGGTGACTTGCGCGCCCACGCCGGCAGGATCGCCGAGGAAAACCGTTTCCGCTCACCAGTGTCGGGGTCGACGCGTTTGTCGTTGACTCGTGGAGCTTTCACCTGCACCGCACCGGCTGCGGTCAACACCTCACGTGGCTGGTGGTAGCCGTTGCGCACCACCAGCCGGTGCCCGTTGTCGTCGAGCTGATCGGCGTACTGGGCCACATACGCGGCGACCTCGGCCTGCAACGCCGCGGCCAGCATTTGCCGGGCACCGTCGCGGACGATCTCGTCCAACAACGAGCGCCCAGAGGCCTCGTGGCCGTTGGCGTCCTCGGCGTCGTGAACTACGGTGAGCATGGGCGTACCTTCCCGAACCAGCGCGCCAACGCCGGCTCATGATCGGACCTACTGACTTTCAGATCATCCTCGGGAAGGTGCGCCCACTTTCACGCCCCCATCCCGAGGCTCATCCACAGGTTCTGATCATTGCTCTGTGGTGGTGGACACGGCGCCATAGCCGCAGTCACTGTTGGCTCAGCCAAACCAACCGTAATTCAGGAGGAATCTGATGGAATTGCTAGGAGCCAAGGAAGTCTCGGACCTGACCGGTGTCCCGGTTGGGACGCTGAGGTACTGGCGTCATTCGGACATCGGTCCAGCGAGCTTCACCTTGGGCCGCCGGGTCGTTTATCGACGCGATGAGGTTCTGCGATGGATCTCCCAGCGGGAGAGCACAACCCGGCGCGGAGGCGGCGACGCCGCGTGACGCCGACGTATGAGAAAGACCTCGGGGTCTAGCCGAGGCCTTTCGTTCGAACCACCCGATTACCCAAAACGGAAGTTCCCCATGAGACTAACCCGTCATGCCAGCCTGCGGAAGCACCACAGGCTTGATTGCCTATGAGCAGCAACGCAGATAATGACAAGAAATCCGTCGCCGCACGCCTGGTCACTATGGCCCAAGAACGCTATCTCCTCGGAGTTTCCGAAGACGGCAAGCCCTTCGGCGCCGAACGCAGCCGGCCCCATCTGGCGATACTACTGCGCGCAGGAAAAGCTGGCCTGCGCGCCGAACTCGCCTCCCGGTACTTCAATGACACCGGGACCGTTGCCGGCGGCCAGGCCCTCACCGACGCCACCCTGGTCCTCGAAGGCTTGGCCGCCAACCAGCCCCCGGAGAAACTGCACCTGCGCATCGCCGACCACCACGGCACGAGCTACATCGACACCGGCCGACAAGACGGAAAGGTCATCCGCATCGGCCAGGGTCGATGGACAGTCGCCGACTCAGCTCCGGTTCGGTTCTTGCGGACAGCGCTGACCGCCGAGATGCCTCTCCCACCCGCCAACGGTGACGTCAACAAGCTATGGAACTTCGTTAACGTTGCCGTCGAGGACCAACCCGTGTTGCTTGCAGTGCTCATCGCTGCGCTCGTCCAGTGCGATGTCCCGCACCCTGTGTTGGCGCTGTTCGCCGAGCAAGGCAGCGCCAAAACCACGACGACGCGCATGCTGGTCGATCTCATCGACCCCTCCTCTATTGAAGTGCGCCAGGCGCCCCGCGACGCCGACTCGTGGGTGACCGCTGCCTCCGGTTCCTGGGTAGTGGCCCTGGACAATTTGTCCGCGATCCCACCGTGGTTGTCGGACTCGCTGTGTCGAGCTGCGACAGGCGACGGCAACGTCAAACGCGCGCTCTACACCGATGCGGACCTCGCAGTGATCAAGTTCCGCCGCTGCATCATCGTTAACGGCATCGACGTCGGCGCAATACGTCCCGACCTCGCCGAACGCATGGCAATGGTTGATCTGCGACGCATCGAACGCCACATGCGACAGTCTGAGGCCACTCTGCGACAACAGTGGCGCACGGCTCTACCAGGCATTTTAAGTGGGCTCCTCAACCTGGCCGCCACCGTTCATCAACGCCTCGAAACCATCGTGGTCGATGATGCGCCACGCATGGCGGACTTTGGTCGCGTGCTGGCGGCCGTCGACGAACTTTTGTCGACTCATGGCTTACGCCGCTACATGTCCCGCGCAGATCAGCTCGCGGAGGACAGCTTGTCCGGCGATCTCTTCATCGAACAGCTGCGCCACCACATATTAGAACCGCTGCGCGACAGTCCGGTGTCGACCTGCTCGCCCTCTTCACCCCGACAGGCGATCACTGGCGACGCCCCAAGGAATGGCCCAAGAACGGCCGCGATGTGACAAGCCTGCTCCGTAGACACGCGCCGGCGCTGCGAAACCTGGGATGGGCGATCGAGAACGACGGAGCCCGCAACCACCGCAACGTCCTGCTGTGGACCATCTATCCACCACACAAAGATGTGGCTGCCCATCAAGCCTCGCAGCCCTCGCGTCCCTCGCTGCTACGGCCCAGTCCCCCCGCAGCGCCCGCCCGAGAGAACCCGACCCCTTCTAGCGCCGACGAGCGCCGCGACGACCTCTCCGCATAACGGCACCCCGCGGTCCAGATTCGACGAGCTGTCGGTGCCTGCAGGCAGTATCAGGAGCAGCCGAGAGGGAGCAGCTGCGATGAGCCTTGATGACGACCTGGAGAACTTGGCCACTGCCGCGGTCAGCGATTGGCCCGAGATCGTATTCTCCGGCCGGCTTGATGCGGCGATCCGCGACCTATACCGGACGCATCTGCGGTTCCCGCCATCCTGGACCCCGGACGAGCGCGATGAGTTCATCGAGGAACGCGCCGACACCGAAGCCCAACGATTGGCCACCCGGTTCGACGACGCCATCGACGTCATGATCGACGATTTCGGCCGGCAGAACGGGTACTTGCCTCATCATGAGTACGCATCAACGATGATCACCAAAGCACGAAAGGACGCCGTTTACGAGTTGGAGGCCAGAATCGAGTACCTAGCCGATGACCTCGCTCAGACGGTTACGCACACCGCTGGCCGTACCGTCGCGAGCATGACCGGGTGCAGTCCCGCCGCACGACGTTCCCATAGAAATGGCCCTCGCCGAATCAGATGACTTCTCACCAACTACGGCGCGGATGAACGGCATTGGACAGGTCACGGGCAGCCGTCAGCGTGGCACGATCAAGTTTCTTGAGCCGAGCCTGCTCTGCCAAGCGAGTAAGCAACCCGCGTAAAGCCTCGCCATCGTCCAGGACGCTGTTGGCGGCATCCACCGGTGCGACGGGCCGGTGCGGCTCGGGTGTTCCCGCAGATTGCTTCTGCGATGCAGCGGCTTTCGGGACTTCGATCACGCGAATCGGCGCCCCGTATCGCTGTGCGGCGATACGGGCCGCCGATGCGTCCCGACGACACGTATCCGAGCAATACAGCCGGCGTCGGCCACGTCTAGGAGTGGCGTCCTCATCGAGCATCACCGCATCGCAGCGGACACACCGAGTCGGATCGTAGGCGCCGCCCTCGCTCTCATTTCTTTCAACACCATCACAGATCGGATCATCGTTGACTGCAGCGCCTTCGGGTACGACATCAGCAGCTCTCGAACGTGCTGCCGGGGAGACTGCCGAATCATGTCCACCCTCGCCCCCGGCCCGGCGCAGCTGTGCCTGAATCTCACGGACATCGACACCGACAAGCTCAGCGATCTGCGCGAAGGTCAGACCACGACCACGCATCTGCCCGACCAGCGCCTGCAGACCACGAAAGTGACCGGCCCTGCGCTTTACGGCATCAGCACGGATGTTCTCCGCCGCCTGGTCAAAACGCTTGCGCTCCCATGAATCAACAGCACCGACTCTATGCAGCGTTGCACGGATCGACTCGGCATCGGACGCATTGGCGCGATCCCGCCGAGCCCGCTCAGCATTCTTCTTGCGCTGCAGTTCGACCGCCCGATACCGGGCCTTCAGCTTCTCGTTCGCTCCCATGCCTGCAACCTACGAACCGACGGACGAAATAGTCCACCACCACAGCCACATTCGCCTACAACCCAGATTCGTGTGCGTTCGCCAACAGGCACAGCCCCGAGGCCTATGTAGCCACCGGTCAAGGCGCGTACGACACAGCCAGCCGAAGCTCATCGACTTCCAGGCCCGTTAGGTGGGCGATGTCGGCCAACGATTGTCCGGAATCAACCATCTGCTTCACCTGCTTGCTGTACGTGCACAGAGACATGGTGAGTTCCGCCGAAGCCTCAACGCGCTCATGGTCATCGATGTCATCGCCAGCCGCCGAGAGAGTCTCGAGCTTCCACACTTTCACCTCGGCAACGCCAGCCAGTGCACGTGTGAGGATCACGCCATCGGCCATATTGGCCAACTCCCGTTCGGCGTCGGCATTGTCGGTACGCGTTTTCCTATCCACGGCCGAACGATAGGACCCCGCTCCTGTCGGCGGCCACCACCACAGCCATATTCGCCCAAAGTAAAGCGAGCCACCGACAGGCTCCCCGAGGGCTACTCAACCGCACGTGATCCCGACGTGCCGTTTCCAAGGGCGTGTTGCCGCCTTCACGCACGGCCAAGCGGCAACGGCCAGACAGGCACACACCTCTTGCACTCCGGGGCCAGCACGATCACTTAACGACGGACGATATTCGGGTAAAGATCCGCGGCGCGGACACCCCGCGCCCCAAGCAGTGCGAGACCGCGGATGGGAGGAGTTGCCCGCGAGACACCTCACGGACGTAGGGGGAAGAGTTCTCAACGCGGGAAACGGCGGTCCGAACACTGGGGTGGTGCACTCACTTTGCCGGCACGAATCGTCACGCGGATGCCCATGGAATCTGCGCGCACGGCCTCGCCGATGATGGCACCGAACGGTCCTTCGATGCCATCGCCGACGCGATTTGCGAGAAGGCGAAAAGGGTCCGAAGACCAGCCGGCTGGACGCTGTGATTTCGTTCTGCCTAGCGAGCTAAGCGCGCGGGGCGGCCCGTCTTCTTGGTGGCGGTCTTCGACTCTTTGGCGTCGCTGTCGGTCTTGCGGTGGGCGGCCAGAAAGTCATCGACGATGTTCACGCAGTCATTGTGAGTGATGGTGCGAAGCCCGGTCATTCGGGCGAAGGCGAGTGGTCCGACGAGTTGGCAGAGCGCCAGTTCCCGGTCGAAGTCGTCGAGTTGGGCTTGTGCTCTCGGGCTAGTGAGTATGGCGTCAAATGGTTGACGGTATTGGTCAACGACTCGGGCCCGTAGCGCCCCGGATGTGTGGCGCTCATCCGCTTCGTTAGTGGAGCCGGTGGGCCCCAATGAGAGCCAGGCGAGTGTCGTGACATGCAGCGGCGCGTCGTTGAAGAGAGCGGCTTGGCGGCTAAGCAATTCGATCAGCTGGTCACGGAGGGGTCCGCTGGTCGGTGCCGGAGTGGTCACTTGTGGAAGCAGGCGTTCGAACGTGGCTGCGAGCAGATGCGACGAACTGTGGAAGTGGCGGTACAGCGTGGTTCGGGCCACTTTGGATGCTTTGGTGACCGCATCAATGGTGACTGCTTCCACCCCACCGGTGCTCAGAAGCGTTGCAGCAGCATCCAGCAGCCGGGTGCGTGACCGGATGCGCCGAGGGTCCACGTCGTCGTCAGGGACTGGCACTGACTGACTGTCGCTCACTCATTCACCTCGGCGGTCGATCTTTCACGCGATGCTGTCACAGCAGTCTAGCAGTGTGGTACTAACGGTAGCGCAGCGAAACCGCTCGTATTGGAGGGTGATGGTGCCCGAAAGCGTGTTGCCGCCGGAGCGGCTGCCCTCGCACACCACGACGTGCATGGGTTGCGGCCCGGACAACCCTCATGGACTGCGTTTGGTGGTGCATCGCAGCGGCGACGCGGTGTACACCGATGTGACGTTCGACGAGCGCCACATCGGGGCTCCGGGCCTGGCCCATGGCGGGGCGGTGGCCGCCGCCTGTGATGACGTCCTGGGCTTCACATTGTGGATCGCCGGCACCCCGGCGGTGACCCGCACCCTGACGGTGGAATATTTGCGGCCGGTGCCGCTGCATCAGACCCACCGGATTACTGCCCACATCACCTCTCGTGAAGGACGGGCGCTGCATGTCACGGCCACAGGCAGGGGTGAGGATGGGCTCGCCCGCTTCACCGCCAGTGCAGTGTTCGTCGTAGTCAGCCCTGAGCACTTCGCCGCACACGGCGATGTCAGCGCTTTCGGCGATCTTCTGGAGCAGTTCTCGCGCCGCGGCGGTCTCAACCCGGGGCCGTCATGACTTTCCCTCAGGCCCGCAGCCACGGCAAAACCCGACGCTCGGAAGCGAACTCGGTCGCTGCAGAGAAGCGGGCCGCTACCGCGTCGCGCTCGCGCGCCTCCGCACAGCGCCGGGAAACGATTCTGGATGCAGCTTTGGCCGTGGCTGCGTCGGGTGGTTACGAGGCGGTCCAGATGCGGACCGTTGCCGAGCGAGTCGGCATCGCCGTCGGCACGCTTTACCGTTATTTCCCGGCGAAAACCCACATGTTGGTAGCAGCGCTGACGCGTGAATTCCGTCGACTCGACTCAGCCGGGGACTGGGCAGCCGGTGACGGCACACCGCTGGAACGGCTCGAACGGCTCACCGCGCATCTGCATGACCGCTGGCAGCGCGACCCATGGCTGACGACGGCCATGACACGGGCCTTCGCCGTCGCAGACACCCGCGCCGCCGCGGAACTCGACCGCGCCGCCGATGAGATCCAGATCCTGCTGGCCCGCACGCTCAGGGGCGGCGAGCCCACCCCCACCGATCTGCACGTCGCTGGCGTTATCTCCGACATCTGGTTGGCCAACCTCGTGGCCTTCAGCGGCCACCGCGCGACAGCCGCCGACACCCGCGACCGCATTGACCGAGCCACCAGGCGCGTCGTCACCAGCGCCGCTAGGCCCACCGCGAACCGATAACGATACTACTAGTATCGCAGCGCTACCTAGCGCACTCTTTGTAAATACGGCTCAACGATGCGTCGAAAGAGACTGCCATGTACACCCAATGGATCGAAAACCTTGTCGTACAACGCCTCTCGATACGTGGAGGCCTGGTTCTGGATTTCGATGACTACAACGAAATCGTGATCTCCTGCCCCCTGCTATTGACCCTTCCTGCCGTCGGCACCTACCCCATCGAGGCGGTGCGTATTGACCCCCTCAGGATCGCGACCCACGAACGCCCACTGCTGAACCTCGCCGGCGCGGTGTGCACCCAGGCTTGGTCCGGCGACGATGGAGGGCTACACCTGGGGTTCTCGCGCGGACATCGCATCGATGTCGATCCCGACGCTGAACAGACAGCGTGGGAGCTCTATGGCATGCGCCACGGCTACATGGCCTGCCTGCCTCAAGGACGGGTACGCGTGGTCCGCCATGACCTCCCCGACACCGACGACGCCAACATCGTCAACAGCGCCACGCAATCATCGGCGGGGTCGGCGCGGCAGACCGACTAATGCGGAGGCGGCGACGGGTCGACGTGGGCGGCAATACGTGGATTAGGTTGGACGTGGACCGGACCGCCCTGGCGACATCGAGGCGGGCGAGCATTCCCGGATGATGCTGTCGAGGTTTTGCTGCACGCGTTCCGGGGCGATGCCGACCGAGGGTGAATACAGCATGATGTGGTCGAGGACGCCGTCGTAGCGTCTCAGTTGTTCACGGACTTCGTGTGCCGTCCCGGCGACACCCATGGTGTTGATCATCTCGTCGGACACCGCGGCGAACATCGCCGGGAAATCGCGCTGGGCGAATGCTTCTCGGATGGTTCGGCCTTCGCTGGCGAAGCCGTTCGCATCGAGTACCGTCTCGTAGGATTTGACCGAGGAGTAGAACGCAATCTGCTGCGCCAGTTCGCGCCTGGCGACTTCGACGTCGTCGTGGATGGCGCACATCACCATGGAAATGATTTCCACGTCATTGGGGTCGCGGCCGGTGTGCGCGGCACCCCTGGCGATAGCGGGCCGGACGATCTCCTCGACGTAGGTGGTGGTGAACAGGGGATGTCCGGCCAGGCCGTCGGCCACCCGCCCGGCCGCCTCGCACATCCGGGGCCGGACACCGGCAGTGACGATCGGGATCGGCCGGCTGGGGGGTCCCACGTCGCCGGTAGGGGTGAGATTCATTCTGTAGAAACGGCCTTCGTGATGGATCGGGCCTTCATGCAGGTTCCAGATCCGGCGCAGCAGCATCACGAGTTCTTCCATCCGCAGGGCGGGTGCGGAGGTGTCGGGCACGCCGTGCCAGTCGCTCATCATCCGTTTGGTGCCGTTGCCGATGCCGAGTACCAGTCGTCGGTTGGAGAGTTCGTCGAGATCGCGTGCCTCGGTGGCCAGCACCAGGGGGCTTCGGCCGACGCCGTAGAGAATGGAGGAACCGATCCGGCAGTTCTGTGTGCTGTTGGCCATCGCGGCCATGGAGATCGATCCGGACCGGGAGTAGAACTCCGAGGCCCATACGGCGTCGAACCCGGCCGCGTCGGCGGCCTGGGCGGTCTGGGCCAGTGACTTCAAATCCGCGCCGAGAACCGACAGGCCGTAGGTGCTCATGACTGGTCTCCTGTGCGCGGGCGCAGGCCGTCGAACATGACGGCGCTGAGGGTGCTGGCGACCACCGTCTCGTCGAGGTGGTTCCCGGTGACCAGGTACATGAGTGCATTGATGGTGACCGCGCCGAACAGCGCAATGGACGTCGATCGTGCATCGGGCTGAGCGACGAGGGAGCCGTCGCGGGCCCCTTCGACGAGCAGAGTTTCGACGGGTTGTTGGTAGGCGGTATTGATCATCTCGGCGATGGCCGGCATGCGGGCCGCTCGTCCCAGTTCGCCGATGAGTGCACGGCATACCGCTGGCCGCTGCGCCATTGCCCGCAGTTGTGCGCGGATGACGAGTTCGAGGCGTTCGGCACCGGTGCCGTCGGTGTGCACGATCGTGGTCACGGCATCGGAGATGTCCTTGAGGAGGTCTTCGAGCAGGAAGGCAAGGATGTCCTCTTTGCCGGCGAAGTAGTAGTACAGCGTCGCTTTCGGCACACCGGTTACCGCGGCGACGTCTTCGATCTTGGAGTCGTTGAGCCCCTTCTCGGCGAACAAGTCCGCCGCGGCGGGAAGCCGGTCAGAGATCTGACGTGGAATCTTGCGCATTGCCCCACCTGTCCCGTTCGGCCGGTTTAGACTGCCAGTCTAAACCGTCGTTACTTTGGTGGTAGGAGGTCTTGTGGTCTCGGTGCAGATTCGTTACGACCCGTTCGACGCCACGATCCTCAACGACCCCTATCCGACGTATCGGTTATTGCGTGACGCGGCTCCGGTGTACCGCGCCGAGGAATCCCATACCTGGGTGTTGAGCCGGCACGCCGACGTCCAGGCCGCAGGACTGGATCACGGCACGTACTCCTCGGTGGACGGCATCTTCCCCACCCCGCCGGGATCGGACTTCATCGGCTCGTTCCTGCCGATGATGATCGTGATGGACCCTCCGCGCCACGACCAGTTGCGTGCCCTGGTGAGCCGGGCGTTCAGTCCCCGGCGGGTGGCCGGGCTGCAGGGCGCCATCACACAGATGGCCGCGGAGTTGTTCGAGCGGCTCGACGAGGGGTCGGGGTCAGCGGACTTCGTGACCGACTTCGCCGCGATCTTGCCTGCCGCGGTGATCGCTGATCTGCTCGGCGTTCCCGCCACGGATCGTGATCAGTTCCGAGTGTGGTCGAGTCGGCTGGTCCAAGTCGACGTCAACCACGGACAAACCACCGACGCACTGACCGCCGCCGCCGCGATCTACGCCTACTTCACCGACTTTCTCGCCGACCGCCGCAAGAACCCCCGCGAGGACCTGATGTCGGCGTTGGCCAACGCCACAGTCGACGGGATCGGACTGACCGACGAGGAAGTCCTCGGCTTCTGCGCGCTGCTGCTCGTCGCGGGCTACGAGACCACCACCAATCTGCTGGGGAACTCCGCGGTCGTGCTGGCCCAGCATCGGCAAACCCGCCGACGCCTGGCCGCCGATCGAACACTGTTGGGGCCTGCGGTCGAGGAGTTGCTGCGTTACGACTCACCTGCACAGGGACTTTCACGAACCCTGACCCGCGACGTCACCCTGCACGAGACGACGATGCGTCAAGGTGAGAAGGTGCTGCTGTTGTTCGGGTCGGCCAACCGCGACGAGCGTGCCTTCCCCGATCCGGACGTGTTCGACATCGAGCGCACCAGTGAGCACCAGGTCGCCTTCGGTCGCGGCATTCACTTCTGTCTGGGTGCGGCGCTGGCGCGGATGGAGGCCCGCATCGCTCTGGATGCGTTGTTGGACAAGGTGCCTGACTGGGAGGTCGATCTTGAATCGGCGCGGCGGCTGCGGTCCGGACCGATCCGCGGCTACACATCGCTGCCCATCACTTGGACCACACCGGTCTAGCCCGTGCCCCTCTTCAACGACGCGTCGTGCGCTTCACCGCGACGGCCAGGTCCATCGCCGTCGAGGTCGAGCCCTCCGCCGCGCACGGCGACGTCGGCGCATTCGGCGACATGCTCAAACGATTCGCAGGCTCGAACGGTGATCGACACATGACCGGACAGGAGAAAGGGGCATGGTGGTGGCAGTGACATTCGCGCACTTCGATGAGCAGATCGCCGACCAGCTGCTCAGATCGGCGAACACAGCCGGTGGACTGTCGACGTTCCTGAGCTTTCGGCACACCGAACTCGCCGCCGGTCGGCTGGTGGCAGAGATGGAAGCCCGTGCCGAACTGCTCACACCCTTCGGCACCCTGCACGGCGGATGTCTATCGGCGATGGTCGACCACTGTCTCGGAGTCGTGTTCTACCCCGTCATACCGGCCGGATCATGGGTCGCCACCACCGAATTCAAGCTGAACCTGCTGCGACCCGTGTCCAGCGGGGTGTGTGTCGCCGTCACCGACATCGTGTCGCTGGGCAAGCGCAGCGGAGTAGCGCGCATCGACATCAGCAACGGCGACAAAGCCGTCTGCGTAGCCCAGGGCACGGTCACGATCGTAAACGCCGCGGGCACCGCACAATGAAGGCGCTTGTAGCCGGTCGCACGCTTCGGGCGGACTCCGATCTCGCCAGGAAGGTGTCATGACCTCCGCCGTGCAGCATCGGGTCCGAACCCAGGACGGGATCACCCTGGCCGCCGACTGCTACGACCACGAGGACGCCCGTCCCGTCGTGCTGCTCCTGCACGGCGGCGGCCAGAACCGGCACGCGTGGAGCACTTCAGCGCGTCGCCTCCACGCGTGCGGATACACAGTCGTCGCCTACGACACCCGCGGTCACGGCGACAGCGACTGGGACCCAGCCGGCAGATACGACATCGAGCGACTCGCGACCGATCTCCTCGCCGTGCGTGAGCACTTCAGCGCCGATACCGCCCCTGCCGTCGTAGGTGCATCCCTTGGGGGCATGACCGTGCTCGGCACGCATCTGTTGACATCCGGGGCGTCGTGGGCGGCGGTCGTCCTGGTCGACGTCACCCCGCGGCTTGAATTACAGGGCGCTCGTCGCGTGGTGACGTTCATGGCCGCACATCCCGATGGCTTTGGCACCCTCTCCGACGCCGCCGAGGTGATCGCCGCGTACAACCCCCATCGCTCGCGCCCGGCCGACGTCGACGGCCTGCGGAAGGTGCTACGGCAGCGTCACGACGGCCGCTGGATCTGGCGGTGGGACCCGGCATTCATTCACTCCAACTTCGACTTCCTCCGCGACGAATCGACCACGGGAACGGAGCAATTCGACGCAATCAGCCACCTGCTGCTCGACGGAGCCCGACGGGTCAGCGCCCCAACACTTCTCGTAAGGGGCCTGTTGTCCGACGTGGTCTCCCAAGCCACCGTCGACGAGTTCAAGCAACTGGTTCCCCACGCCGAGACCGTCGACGTATCCGGCACCGGACACATGATCGCCGGCGACGACAACGACGCCTTCGGCTCAGCCGTCACCGAGTTCCTCGGCCGGAGCTTCCTGTAGGTCGCGACGTGATCGAGCACCATCGAGCGGCCAGTAGAAAGAAGCGCGGAGCGAAGCCCATGAATTGTTCTTCGCTTAAGGCCGACTTTGACCGCGACGGGCTCTGGTCGAGCTAGACGTTACTACGCACTTTGTTGGCCACCATCGGCGTCGAAGAGTTCCTTAGTCCAGCGTTCGAGGATTTCTGCGCTGTCCCAGTCGTCGGGATGAAATCCGGCGCGGGTGTAGGAACGAAAGCGCTCAATTGCTGCTGGGCTGAATAGCGGGTTATGACGGAAGGCTCGAAGGCTGCGCAGCAACCGCACCGGGTTGTAGGCGGCACGGTCACCGGCCAGAGAGCGGGTGGTCTGGATGACCAACTCGCTGAACAAGAGGAGGCTGGCGATCCGCATCCCCCAGACCCTGGTGCGTTCGCTTCCACCGACCGTCTCGTAGACATCGAAAGCGACGGCCTTGTGCTCGCATTCTTCCAGTGCGTGCCAGAGCAGAATAGGCCGCACTTCGGTGTCGCCGATCAATTCTTGAGCTTCGTCGCTGGTGAGAATGATCTCGGCGAATGTCGCCGTGTAGTGCTCGAGGGCGGCCGTCACAGCCAGGCGCATCTTTTGAGAAAAACGCTTCTCAAGTCGGCCAACCAACTTCTTGATATGCCGATCGATACCCTCGGTGGGATAGCCCATCGCTTGGAGCCGATCGTTGAGCAGCCGATGCTGGTGTCGGTGGGTGGCCTCTTGTGCGATGAATCCCTTGACCGCCTCCTTGAGGTCAGCGTCGCTGATGTGGTCCCGGTACTCGCGGACTGACCGGATGAAGAAGTCTTCGCCTTCGGGGAACGTGGCCGACAAGGTGGACACAAAGTGGCTCATCACCAAGTCGCCGTCGACGAAGTGCTGCCGACTGGTTCCAGCAGGCATGTCGAATCGAACACGGCGGGGCTTCGGGACGACCCGCGTGGTGGGCCGTGTGGACGAATCGTCGCTCATGTTGTTCTCCCGTTCGTCAAGGGCACGCTGGCGATCTGACTCTAAGCCTTGTCAGAATTAGATGGCAAGCTATCCACGTGGTTTCGGCGCGGGTGTATAGCGGGATGTCCGCCGAGGAGCGTCACCGGAACCGGCGCACCCGTCTCATCGAGGCCGCAACGGAGTTGATCGGCACGCGCGGCGTTGCCGCCGCCACTGTGACTGCCATCTGCGCTGAATCGGGTGTCACGTCACGCTACTTCTACCAGCACTTCTCCGGCCGAGACGCACTCCTGCGGGCTGTCTACCAGCAGCTCTATGCCACCTTCCAGGAGGTGATAGTCGACGCGATCCCCGATGCCGGTGAGCCACCGGAGGTGCTCGCGTACGCGCCGATCCGCAGGCTGGTCAGCATGATCGACGACGACCCTCGGCTGGGTCGGATCCTGTTCGTGGAATCTGCAACCGAGCCGCTGCTCCGGGAGCTACGCAGCGAACTGATGGCCGGTTTCACCGACCTCGTCTTGCGCGAGGCCAGACTCCACCTCGACATCGCCGACTCCGCCGTGGGGGTTGCCCATTTGGCTTCGACCTTGGGCGTGGGAGGGCTATTCGAAGTCTTGCGCCGCCGACTCGACGGAGAACTGGAGTTCACCACCGATGAACTCGTTCAGCACTGCGCAGGTTTCCTGGGCAGCCTCGGCAATTACGTGCTGCTGCAGAACACGGGCCAGTCGGCCACGACCGAAGCCCGACCCCACAGGTAGCGGCCCGCGGCCCGCTACGCGATGTGGCCGTGCGTGCCTCGATGCCAACGTCTGGGCCAGCAACAGCAAGACCCTGAACGGCAGCCAAGGCCAGTGTCGTCGACTGAACAACGTCGGCCTGGCTTCAGAAGCCAACTGAGTTTCGACGATTCCTCTGCCGACTGTGACCGGCGGCCGGGGCCCGACTGAATAGCGGCCGCACCAACTTGCACTACATGCGGTAGCGTAGCGATACCGACAGTATCGATACGATTCGCTACCAGTGGAGGCCAAGTGACCGACGGCAGTGCAGATGCCCCAAGCCAGGCCAAGCGGCCTGGTCGGCGCGCCAACGGATCCACCGACCCGGCCGACACTCGCGAGTACAGCGAACGGTTGGCGACCCTGGCCCGGTTCACCCTCCGACACAAAGCGCTCGTCATCGGGGTATGGCTAGGCGCCGCGGTGGTTCTCGCGCTGCTGTTCCCACAGCTGGAAACCGTGGTGCGCCAACAGTCGGTGGACCTCATTCCTCGCGACGCCCCGTCCTTGCAGACGGTTGACCGCATGAGCGCCGCGTTCGGCGAAGAAGGCTCGAAAACCATGGTGTTCGTCGCCATGGAAGACCCCACTGGCTTGACTCCAACTGCACGGCAGCGCTACGGCGAACTCGTGCGCCGGTTGCAGGCCGAGGGCGACCACGTCCTGCTGGTGCAGGACCTGCTGGCCGATCCGATTACCGAAGCTCAGGCAGTCAGCGCCGACCGCAAAGCCTGGTATCTGCCCGTCGGTGTCACCGGCACCCTCGGAGACCCCACGGCAGCCGAATCCTTGAACGCGGTGCGCGACATCGCCGCGGAGGTGTTCACCGGCTCGACCACGACCGTCCAAGTGACGGGACCACCGGCGACCTTCAGCGACATGATCGCCTCCGCCGAGCACGACCTGCTGCTGATCTCTATCGCTACCGCAGGCATGATCGCGCTGATCCTGCTGATCGTCTACCGGTCGGTTTTCACCGCGCTGTTGCCGCTCCTGGTAATCGGGTTGAGCCTGGCAGTCGGGCGCGGTGTGCTGTCTGTCCTCGGCGAGTTGGGCATGCCGGTCTCCCAGTTCACCGTCGCCTTCATGACGGCGATTCTGCTCGGCGCCGGAACCGACTACACGGTATTTCTGATCAGCCGGTACCACGAGCAGCGCCGCGCCGAAGTACCCGCCGATCAGGCCATCATCCACGCCACCGCCAGCATCGGGCGCGTCATCCTCGCCTCCGCCGCCACCGTCGCACTCGCGTTCCTGGCCATGGTCTTCGCGCGGCTCAGCGTCTTCGCCGCCCTGGGCCCCGCATGTGCCATCGCCGTGCTGTTCGGATTTCTGGCCACCGTCACCCTGCTGCCACCGGTGCTGTCGCTAGCCGCCAAACGCGGCATCGGTGAACCCAAACCCGATCGCACCCGCCGCTACTGGAACAGCGTCGCCGTCGCCGTGGTCCGCCGTCCCGTGCCACTACTCATCGTCAGCCTGGTCATCCTGCTCGCCCTATCGGCAGCCGCCACAACCATCAAAATCAGCTACGACGACCGCAAGGGACAACCAGACACCACAGCCAGCAACCAGGGCTACCAACTTCTCGACCGCCACTTCCGCAAAGACGTCGTCATCACCGAGTTCCTCGTCGTGGAAAACCCCACCGACATGCGGACCGGGAAAGGACTGGCCGATCTCGACGAGATGGCCTCCCGCGTCTCCCAAATCCCCGGCGTCACCAAAGTTTCCGGAGTCACCCGCCCCACCGGAGAGCGCCTCGACCAAGCAGAGCTGGCCTGGCAGAACGGCCAGATCGGCGACAAAATGGCCGGCGCGGTCGCCGAGGGCAACTCACGCAAAGACGACCTCGCCAAACTCACCGGCGGCGCCGACCAGCTCGCCGACGGCCTCGCCCAACTGCAGGGCACGGTGCGCACCGCCCTCACGCCACTGGCCGGAATCCTCACCCAAGCCCAATCCGCGGGAACTCAGGTCAACCAATTCCGGCCGCTGCTGCAACAGCTTTCCGCCACCGCGCCCGCCGTCGACCAAGCCATTCAATCCGGCCCAGGACTACGACCGCTGGCCAACCAAGCCCAAAACGCGATCACCCAGCTCGACCCACTCGTCGGCGCCCTCAACACCTCACCGTGGTGTGCCACCACCCCACAATGCGCCCAAATCCGCGACCAGGTGAAGATCCTGGTTACCTTGCGCGACAGCGGATTCTTCAACCAGATCGCCGACCTCGGCGACCGCTATGATCCCGCCACCAACGCCACCGTCGGTGGCACCCTCGCGAATGTCCAAAACGCGGTTGCCTCACTGGACAAGGCATTCGGAGCCCTCGGCAACCCCGCCGACCTGGCCACCAACCTCCGCCGACTGCAGGACGGAATCGGGCAGCTCGCCTCCGGCGCCCAAGCACTCGCCACCGGCGTCCGCACCCTCGCCGACAGCAACATCGAAATGCTGTCCGGCATGAGCCAGATCGCCACCCAACTACAGAACTCTGCGCGCGCAGCGGCTGACTCCGACTCCTCGAGCGGTTTCTACCTGCCCGCTAACGCATTCGAGAACCGACAGTTTACCGACGTCGCCAAACAGTTCCTCTCATCTGACGGCAAGACCGCGCGCTTCATGATCGAAACCAGCAACGACCCCTACAGCGTCGAAGCCATGGACCTCGCCAACCACATCACCGACATTGCCAACACCGCACGACCCAACACGTCACTCGCCGACGCCACCGTGTCCGTCGCCGGCTTCCCGGCTGTGAACTCCGATATCCAACGATTCCTGTGGGCGGATTTCGCACAATTGGCCATCGCCACCACGATCATCGTCGGCGTCATCCTGGTCCTGCTACTGCGCGCTCTCCTGGCACCGATCTACCTGTTAGGCACAGTTCTGCTCAACTACCTCGCCTCGCTGGGCATCGGCGTTGTGGTCTTCCAATGGGTACTGGGCCAAGAGATCGCCTGGCCCGTACCGCTGCTGGCGTTCATCATCCTCGTCGCCGTCGGCGCCGACTACAACATGCTGCTCGTCTCACGGCTCCGCGAAGAATCCGGGACCAACATCCGCGTCGGCGTCCTGCGCACCGTGGCAAACACCGGAGCCGTCATCACCTCCGCCGGGGTTATATTCGCCGCCAGCATGTTCGGCCTCATGGTCGGCTCAGTCGCCATCATGGTCCAAGCCGGCCTCATCATCGGCTTCGGACTGCTGCTCGACACCTTCCTCGTGCGCACCCTCACCGTGCCCGCCATCGCCACACTCCTACGCGAAGCCAGCTGGTGGCCCACTAAAGCAACAGCCCCGCGACGTGGTCAGACCAACGCAGGAGGCATGAAGGACGCACCTCACGTGCTGGTCCAGGATCGGTGAGAAGCGAACAGGGCAATGCCCGGCGTTACATGCCGTCCAGCGTGAGGGCGTTTTCACCCTAAACGAATAGGAACCTACGCCAGCACAGTCTGCCGGTGATCGACGGACGAAGTTCGAAGGTGCATTCTTGCCGCCGGAGTCGCGAGGGTGGCGAGGCCTGAGAACGTCGGAGATCTCATCGCGGTAGAGCCGCCACGAATGACACCGAAGCGCCGTCTCTGTCAGTTCGGTTTCAAGCTCGCGAGCCTGGTTCGACACCGCCGACCCGCTACCGTGCCGTCATGACATCGACGCGTGATGCGTACGATCGCCCCACACATTGGAAGGTGACCTCCGGCTTCACCAAGCCGCCGTAATGAAGTGGCGAGAAGGAGCATCGGCTCAGTAGCCATGACACGCCAGATGCTACATTCGCCGTAGAATTTATACTCCATATGTAGTATCTCTCGCATGCAGCTCGAGCGAGATCAGGTTGACCCTTTCGCCCAGATCCTGGTTGTGGCATACCTAGGCGCAGCAGCTGGGGCCAGGAGCTTCACCGAGGAGTGGGGGATTCCACCCACGCGCATGCACAAGTCGCACTGGATGCGCTCAATCGCGCAGGCACAGGTAACGCAGTCAGAGCGCTTCATGCTCCATCCGGATTTCGCCGAGCTGGGACGGGTGCAGGTCACCGATATCACAGCGAACGACAGCTACCTGGTCAGGAGCAAGGCTGCCATCGAAATCGAGGCGGCAATGGGGCAGCCAGAACAGTTGGCGTTTCCCTTCGAACTCCGCACTCGGAACTCAACCGCCGTCCCAAACATGGTGGCTTACGGCTTCGAACGTGAAGGCATGCACCTGTGGTCGAGCGCATCGAAGCAGGCGGCCACCGGCAAGCGCCTTATACCCGCCGGGAGTCTAGTTGAGTCCCGCATAGTGGTGTAGCGCGGTTGCTGGGTTCGTCATCGTGTCGGTGATGGACGTGAAGCGGCCACCGCGTGATCCTTCGAGTCAACCTTCCACAGAATCCTCGAGGAGTCCCACGATGACCGCACCCCACATTGTCGACCCTGCCGGCCTTCTTGGCGAGGCCCTGTCCGAGGCATCCCCAGATCTGATGCGCTCGCTGCTGCAGACGGTCATCAACGCCCTGCTGTCGGCGGATGCTGATGCCGTGGTGGGCGCTGAATGGGGCCAGCCCACACCGGGGCGCCGTGCCCAGCGCAACGGGTATCGCCACCGCGGCCTCGATACCCGGGTGGGCAGCATCGATGTTGCAGTCCCGAAGTTGCGCAAGGGAACCTACTTTCCCGAGTGGCTGCTCGAACGCCGTAAGCGGGCCGAATCGGCGTTGATCACCGTGGTCGCCGACTGTTACCTGGCCGGGGTGAGCACGCGGCGGATGGACAAGTTGGTCAAGACCCTGGGCATCGACTCGCTGAGCAAGTCGCAGGTCAGCCGTATGGCCACCGACCTCGACGAGCACGTCGAGCAGTTCCGCCACCGCCCACTCGATTCTGCTGGTCCGTTCACCTTCGTCGCCGCGGATGCGTTGACGATGAAGGTGCGCGAAGGCGGGCGGGTGGTCAACGGGGTCGTGCTGCTGGCCACTGGCGTCAATGGCGACGGACACCGCGAAGTCCTGGGCATGCGGGTGGTCACCAGCGAGACCGGCCCGGCCTGGAACGAGTTCTTCGCCGACCTGGTCGCCCGTGGGCTGGCCGGGGTGCGGCTGGTCACCAGCGACGCCCATGCCGGCCTGCGCGAAGCGATCGCGGCCAACCTGCCCGGAGCCAGCTGGCAACGGTGTCGCACCCACTACGCGGCCAACCTGATGAGCATCTGCCCCAAGAGCATGTGGCCGGCGGTCAAAGCGATGCTGCACAGCGTTTATGACCAACCTGACGCGCCCGCGGTGGCCGCGCAGTTCGACCGGCTCATCGACTATGTCACCGACAAGCTGCCGGCGGTGGCTGACCACCTCAGTGCTGCACGCGAAGACATCCTGGCCTTCACTGCATTTCCCAAGGACGTCTGGACCCAGATCTGGTCCAACAACCCCGCAGAACGGCTCAACAAAGAGATCCGCCGCCGGACCGACGCCGTCGGGATCTTCCCCAACCGCGACGCCATCGTCCGCCTCGTCGGCGCCGTGCTGGCCGAACAGAACGACGAGTGGGCCGAAGGCCGCCGCTACCTCGGCCTCGACGTCCTCGCCCGATGCCGCCTGACTACCGTCACCAACGACAACCCTGAAATAGGAGCCGACGACATGCCCGCACTGACCGCCTAACCCACCGGATCACGCAGCACTACACCACTTCCCGGGACTTGACCGGGAGTCTTGAGTACGTCGGTTTCTGGCCCTTCGAGGGCGTGCCTTCACCAGATAATGGCGGCGGGCTAACTTTCGATCAAGGTGCACCGGATCCGTTTAACGATCTGGGGGACGACGTGGACTTCGGTGAGGCCGAGGGCTTGTGAACAGGCTTCGGTCATTTCGCGACATCGAGGGCATTAACCAGGCAGACCTGGCGGAAAAGCTAGGGATGTCGGTTCCCATGGTCTCTGCGATTGAAAGCGGTCGGCGAAGTTTCAATGGTGAGCTCACGGCGCTCGGCTATGCCGATCGCAGGCTGACGCTGCCCGACATGTCTGAGCCCATTCATCGCGCGCGCTCGTCCACGTCCTCCGCGGCGAAGAAGAAAGCCAAGGAGCTTCTCCGCCTGGCCGGAGAAGTCTTCGGAGAGCTGGTCGACGCGACTCCCAAGGCTCCGGACATCCTCCTGCGCCGGCGAGCACCGGTCACCAGCCGAGACGAAATTGAAGATGCTGCCACTGAAGTGCGCGCGATCCTCGGCCAGGAAGAATCCGGGCCGATCCGGAATCTGACGGCTCTGGTGGAACGCGCGGGCGTCTGCCTCGTTCCGATCCCACATTTGCCGGGCCTCGACGGGCTTTCCGCATGGGTGAACGGGGTGCCAGTGATAGGACTCGATCCTAATGTTCCCGGCGACCGTTTCCGGTTCAGCTTGGGCCACGAGTGCGGACATTTGGCGTTCCACGATCGACGCCACGACTCGGTCGAAAGCGAAGCCAACTTATTCGCAGGCGCTCTGCTGATTCCACCCGATGACTTCGACGCTGCGATGCCCGATAGGCCCAAGTTGTCCGATTTCATTGCGCTCAAGCAGACATGGGGGGTGTCGGTCGCAGCGATCATCTATCGCGCGCATGAACGCGGGCTCATCGACGACGCTCGGTACCGCGCTCTGCAGATCCAGATGTCAAAATGGCGTCGAAGCGAGCCGGGCGGATTTCAACCTGTGACGGGCGTTCTTTTCTCGCGGCTCGTTGAGCTGCACGGTGGCACTCAGGACGTCGCAAAGCAGCTTGGGGTTAACCCGAAACACCTCGGCGAGGTGTTGAATTGGAGCCATCTGCGGTTGGCGTGAACGCCGCTCAGGCGGACGCACGTCGTTGTCACGAACATCGTCGGCGCGTAACCGGATGGTCCTGATGTTTGCAGTCGGAGACACTCGAGCAGATTCAGCTCGACATGGCGAATTGCCGGGGTGGAACGAAAAGTCGTGACCCCGTCCCTCCGGGTGTGCCGCTGACTGCGCGGTCCTTCGCAGTCGGTACCGCAGCAGATACCGCAGTAAATTCGTTGCTCGCCAATCTTCACCAACACGCCCAACGCTATAGTCGCAGCTAGGGCCAATTTCTCGGTCATCAATCAGCGCGGGCGAACACAACAAACGCCCAGTTCAGAGGATTTTAAGTCCGCTGCCTCTGCCAATTGGGCTATGGGGGCTGTGCACAAGTGATGCTATTTCAGAGTGCCGCCGAAGTCCCCATCGGCTCCGCCCTAAGGCAACAACCCGATCTGCCGATACACCGCCCGCAGATACCGCCGCATCTCCTCGACATCCGGTGGATCTGGTTGCAGCACACGGTAAGTCACCGCGCCGGCCATCATGTCGATCGCCACGTCCAGGTCCAGGTCGGCGGCGACGGACCCCTCCTGCTGCGCCCGTTCGAGCAGCCGGGTCGCGACCTGCCGACGGGGCACCACATACCGCCGCCAGTACGCGGCCAGCAGCGACGGGTGGCTGACCGCCGACCCGTACACCCGGGCCACCAGCGCGCGGTACTGCGGCGCGGTCGCGGCAGCGGCCGCGCTGTCGATAGCCGCCTCCACCAGCGCGGAGGGCGATTGCGTCTCGGCCGCCTCGACCGACGCGAACTGCACCTCGTCGACGACCAGCGTCTCGATCGCCGCGGCGATCAGCTCCTCCTTGTTCGACCAGCGCCGATAGATGCTCGGCTTGCCCACGCCGGCCTGCTTGGCGATCTGTTCCATACTGGCGCCCTCAACACCACGCTCGATGAACAGCTCGAGCCCGGCCCGCAGGATCGCAAGGTCGGTGGCGCGGTCGCGGGGCCGACCCCGACCGGCCGGCGCGGTCATCGCGTGCTCCCCTCACGCAGCGCCGCGCCCAGCCACCGGTCCAGCCCCTCGACGTCGTCGCCGCGCCAGGCCAGGTGCGCATCCGGCCGCACCAGCATGGTCTCGTCCCCGTCATAGGCCAGCGGCACCACGAACTCACCGAGCCAGCGCCGCGCCACCTCTACACCCCGGCCGCCAGACGGCTCGAGCAGCGCCCAGCGGCCGCCGAGCTCGCTGTGCAGCCGGGTCGGGGCGCCGTCCCGCGTGCACGCCAGATCGGCAATGCGATCGCCGCGGCGAGGCTTGCGGCCCCGTCCGCCGAGCGGGCCCTTGCGGTAGCTCACCCACAGCTGCGACGCCGAGTACGTCGCCCAGCGCTGCACCGGCGCCAACCCAAAGATGCGGATCGCCACCTGATCCCGCAGGAACCGGCCGATCGGATTGCTGGCGACGTTGATGCGGGTCAGCGCGCTGGTGCCGCGCAGCACCTCGGTGGCCAGCGGCCGACGCTCGGCCTCATAAGTGTCAACCAACCCGTCCCCCGCCTGGCCCCGCACCACCAGTGCGAGCTTGAACGCCAGGTTCTCCGCGTCCCCCACCCCGGTGAGCATGCCCTGGCCGCCGAACGGCGCGTGCGCGTGGGCCGCGTCGCCGGCGATGAGTACCCGACCGCGCCGATACGACGACGCCAGCCGACGGTGCACCGTGAACAGCGACAACCATTCGGGCTCTCCGACACCCACCCGCCGGCCGGTACGCTGCGGCAAGATCGCGGTGATGCGGCCGAGAATCTCACTGTCGCTGGGCTTTTGATCGCCGCGAGGATCGTAGGCGAAGATCCGCCACAGGTCGTCGCGGCCGGACTCGTCGGGCATCGGCATGGCCCCGACCAGACCGTCGGGATGCACCCAGCCGGTGGTGCCGCTGCGGTCCAGGCCCCAGTCCAGATGCACGTCGGCCAGCAGGAAGCGTTCGGAGAGTTTGACGCCGGGAAAGTCGATGCCCACCAGCTTGCGCGTAGTGCTGGAGGTTCCGTCGCAGCCGACCAGCCAGCGCGCGCGCAGCCGCCGACCGTCCTCCAATTCGGCCACCACGGCATCGGATTCCTGACGCAGATCGGCCAACCCGTTGCCCCACTGCGGTTCTCCACCGACATCGGCGAACCTGTCCCGTAGCGCCCCCTCCACCTTCGCCTGCGACACCACCATCGGCGGCGCGGCCGTGCCCATCCCCGGATCCCCGAACTTCAGCTTCATCATCGGCCGATCGCCGACGTAGGTGGTGATGCGCATGGCGCGCAGCGACTGCTCGGGCAACGCACCCAGCGCCCCGAGCCTCGCCAGCACCTCCGAACCGCGCGCGTGCATGAAGTTGGCCCGCGACGTGGTCGCCGGTGCGGCCGCCCGGTCGATCACCTGCACCGACAGCCCGTGCAACCGGAGCCCGCAGGCCAGCGTGAGCCCGGTGGGGCCGGCCCCCACCACGATGACGTCCGCATCCACAGCATCAGACATGCCCATATCGTAACGGTCCCGTTCCGTAATCAAAAGAGCGAGCCAGCGCAAACGTGCCCCTCCGCCCCTCCTACGCTGCGAGAATTGCGACGCACACTCGACGCGATGGGGGGCGGCGGTGACCGAGGCGCGCGGCACCACATCGAGCCGGGCGGTGCTCGGCGTGGTGTTTCTGCTGGTGCTCGGCTTCTCCTACAGCGAGGAGATCGTCAGCGGGGTCTTCGAACTCATCGGCCAGGCGGACAACGAGGAATGGCGCATCGCGCTGATCGTTGTCGACCTGGCGATCCAGGCCGGCGTGGCCGCCTTGAAGCGATCCATCGGCCGGGCCGACGGCAGTCCCCCGCGGCTGTGGCGCGCGTGGTGGCTGGGCTTCGTGATCGTGATGGGCGCCGACCTCGTCCTGTTGGGTCTCACCGACAGCCCGCCGGTGTGGGTCGACGTGCTGTCCTCCACCCTGTTCGCGGCAGCGCTGACGGTCCTCATGACGACGTCGCTGAACGCCGATCCGTTGACGTTGTTCAGTTCGTCCCGGCGGGCGCGGACGCCCGTCGACTGGCGGCGGGTGCGGGCGATCGTGCCGCTGATGGTCGGTGTCTTCGCCTGCTATCTCGCGGCGACGATCTACATCGACTACTTCGACGTGGACGTGGTTCGCGCGCTCGACCCCGAAACGGCAGCCGAGGTCGAGCAGCTGCCGCTGACAGAACAGCTGGCCATCAAGACCCAGTTGTGTTCGGGCGCAGTCGCTCCCGCCTACTTCCAGCAGATCGTCGCCATCATCCCGCTGTTGCTGCTGACGCTCGGCGTCGAGTTCAACTATTTCCGCCGCACCCTCGAGGATCCCGCGCAGCGCGCCGCGACCGCCGCGACGGTGACCCTGCTGTCCTTGGCCCTGGTGGCCGCGTTGTCGACGCTGCCCTGGGTCGGCCAGGGATGCGACGAGATCCTGGCCGCCTGGCACGAATACCTGGCGTTCATCGTCACCGTGCAAGGCGTCTTCACCGGCTTGGCGACGCTGGTGTGGGTGCTGGTGGCCAGCACCCCCGACCGGGCCGACACCGCGCCCTGATCAACAGCCGCGTTGCACGAACGCCTTCACGAATCCCGCCCCCTGGTAGACGTACATCCACGCCCAATACGGCACCGAGAGGTCGACGGGCACGCCCACCATCACCACCTCGCCGTCGAAGCAGCGCTCCATGAGGTAGCGCGCCCGGGATACGTGCGGGGTGTAGGTCACCACCATGACGGTCTGCCAACCCCGTTCGGCGGCCAGCCGACCCAGCTCGCGGGCCTCCCCCCGCGTCGTCGGCGGATCCGGCTGGAAACACTCGACGGTGAAGTCGGACCCATCCTCGGCGCAGTACTGGTCGACCTGGCCGCCCGGGTTGGACAGCACCAGGTGCGGCGCCCAGCCGCGGTGCGCCAGTTCCAACCCGTACAAGTACCTCGCCTCGGGCGCGTCCCCACCGACCACCAGGATCGCGTCGGCCGCCCGCGGGGTGTCGACGCGCGGCTGCACGAACACCGGGAAGCCCGCGACCACCACGACCACGGACAGCAGCACCACCGCCAACAGCGTTGCCGCCCAACGCTTTATCACACGATCGACCCGATGATCCCGTCGAGGATGTCGTGTTCGCTGACCGTCAGGCTGGCGATGCCGGCGCGCTCGCCGAGTTCGCGGGCCAACTCCTGCACCACGATCGCGCCGCCGCCGATCACGTCGACCCGACCCTCGTGCATGGGCCCCAGCGCCGCGCGCTGCTTGCGCGTCATCCCGATCAGCTCGTCGCACACCGGCAACAGATCACCGAAACTCACCTGCGACAGGTGAATCGCCTCGGAATCGTAGGTCGTCAGCCGCCGCGCCAGGGCCACGATGGTGGTGAACGTGCCCGCCACCCCCACCCAGGTGCGTGCATTGTCGACCGGCACCGCCGCCAGCGCCTCGTCCAGCCGCTCGCGGATCACCGTGCGCGCCTCGGCCACCTCGTCGGCGGTGGGCGGATCGGAGTGCAGGCAGCGTTCGGTGATCCGCACGCAGCCGATGTCCGCGGAGAACGACGCGTCGACGTGCCGCTCGCCGCGCACCACCTCCGTCGACCCACCACCGAGGTCCACCACCACGAAAGGCGCTGCGGCAGCGTCCAGTTCGTCGACCGCGCCCAGGAAGGACAGCTCGGCCTCCTCGGTGCCGGAGATCACCTCGGCGACCGTCCCGGCCACGACGGCACCCAGCACCTCGGCGGTCATGGCGAAGAACTCCTCGCGGTTGGCCGCGTCCCGGGTCGCCGAGGTCGCCACCATCCGTACCCGCGACACGTCGTGACTGCGCATCAGCGTCGCGTAATCCTCCAGGGCCGCGCGGGTCCGGGCGATCGCCTCGGGATCGAACTGTCCCGTCGCGTCCACGCCCTGCCCCAACCGCACGATCCGCATCTCGCGATGCACGTCGATGACGGCGCCGTCACGCACCTCGGAGATCAGCAACCGGATGGAATTGGTCCCGCAGTCGACCGCTGCCAGGCGCGGGTTATTCGCCACTTCGCTCCTCATCGCCGTCGCTCCACAGTGCTTTGTCCAAAATCCCTGCCATGCCGGGCTCTTCGGCCAGGATGGCCAACGCCTCGTCGCCGAACGGGTTGACCCCGGGCCCCTTGGCCAACGAGTGCGCGATCACCACGTGCAGGCACTTCACCCGGTCCGGCATGCCGCCGCCGGTGAACGTCGTGCCCAGCGACTCGATGGCGTCCCGCTCGGCCAGAAAGCTCTCGTGCGCGCGCAGGTAGGCCGCGGCCAACTCGGCGTCGGTGGCCAGTCGCTCGGTCATGTCCCGCATCAACCCGGAGGACTCCAGCCGGCTCGCCGCCGCCGTCAACGCCGGATGCGTCAGGTAGTACAACGTCGGAAACGGGGTTCCGTCAGGCAATTTCGGCGCGGTCTTCACGACGGCGGGTTCACCGTTGGGGCAGCGATAGGCGATCTCGAGCACGCCGCGGGGTTCCCGTCCGAGCTGGCGCGCCACCGCCGCCAGGTCTGCGGGGTCAACCACCGGGCTGTCCCGGTTCGGGCGGCAGGACCGGCTCGGGCGGCGGTGGCACCTGCCCGGGTTCGACGGGCGGGGCCGGCGGCGGCGGGGGCGCGCCGTGCGGCTCGTCGGCGATGGTCTTCCACAGCGACGTGTACCAGGGGTCGTTGTTGACCAACGCGGTCGGCGCGTCCTCGACGTCCTCGGCGACCACCGCTCCCGGCGGCAGTTGCACCTGGTACGGAATTTCACCGGGCATCACGAAACCCAGCCGTTCGCGGGCTTGGGCGGCGATGAACGCCGGGTCGGCGAGTTTGACCTTCTGCTCCTCGAGTTCGGCGATTTCGGCGCGCAACGCGGCCTCGCTGGCGGTCAGCTGCCGCATCTCGGTGCGCTGCGCGAAGTAGGTGCGCACCGGGCCCGCGATGGTCAGCGTCAGCACGCACACCACCACGGCCAGCACGGCGGCCCGGCGGGCGGTGAAACCCATCCGCTGTTCGGACTGCAGTTCGGCCGCCTCGGCGATCGACTGCCGAACCGGCTCGATGACTTCAGGTTTCGCCTTCTCCGCGGTGGGTTTGGCGGTCTCCTTGCGCGCCGAGCCCGCGGCCGGCTTGGTGACCGGTTTGCGCGCGCCACGGCCCGGGGCCCCGCTGCGACCGGCCGCCGCCGGCCGTGAGGTCGGTGACCGTCGTTTGGGGTCGGGCCGCTTCGCGTCGGACATCAATAGGCCAGGCTACCGGCTATTTCGCCTCGTACCTCGGGAAAGCCAGGTCACCGGCGTAGCGCGCGGCGTCGCCCAACGTCTCCTCGATGCGCAGCAGCTGGTTGTACTTGGCCACCCGCTCGCTGCGCGCCGGCGCACCGGTCTTGATCTGACCGCTGCCCACCGCGACGGCCAGATCGGCGATCGTGGTGTCCTCGGTCTCGCCGGAGCGATGGCTCATCATCGTGCGGTAGCCGCTGTTGTGCGCCAGCGACACCGCGTCCAGGGTCTCGGTGAGCGTGCCGATCTGGTTCACCTTCACCAGCAGCGCGTTGGCGGCGCCGCGCTCGATGCCCTCCTCGAGGCGCTCCGGGTTGGTGACGAACAGGTCGTCGCCGACGAGCTGGACGCGGTCACCGATCGCGGTGGTCAGCGCCACCCAGCCGTCCCAGTCGTCCTCGGAGAGCGGATCCTCGATGGACACCAGCGGGTAGGCGTCGATCAGCTCGGCGTAGAACTGCGACATCTGCTCGGCGGTGCGGGTCTCCTTCTCGAAGGCGTAGCCGGTGCCCTCGGTGTAGAACTCGGTGGCCGCCACGTCCAGGGCCAGCGCCACGTCGGTGCCGAGCTTGAAGCCGGTGGCCTCGATGGCCGAGACGATCAGGTCGAGCGCCGCGCGGGTGCTGGCGACGTCCGGGGCGAAGCCGCCCTCGTCGCCCAGGCCGGTGGCCAGGCCCTGCTTCTTGAGCACAGCCTTGAGCGAGTGGTAGACCTCGGTGCCCCAGCGCAGCGACTCCTTGAACGTGGGCGCGCCGATCGGGGCGACCATGAACTCCTGGACGTCGACGCCGGTGTCGGCGTGCGCACCGCCGTTGAGGATGTTCATCATCGGCACCGGCAGGATGTGCGCGTTCGGGCCGCCCAGGTAGCGGAACAGCGGCAGCGCGGCGCTGTCGGCGGCGGCCTTGGCGATGGCCAGCGAGGCGCCGAGGATCGCGTTGGCGCCCAGCCGGGACTTGTCCGGGGTGCCGTCGAGATCCAGCAGGGCCTGGTCGACGATGCGCTGCTCGTCGGCGGAGATGCCGATGACCGCGGGCGCGATCTCGTCGAGGACGGCCTCCACGGCCTTCTCGACGCCCTTGCCGCCGTACCGGTCGCCGCCGTCGCGCAATTCCACGGCCTCGTGCTCGCCGGTGGAGGCGCCGGACGGGACCGCCGCGCGGGCGTAGGTGCCGTCGGTGAGCGCGACCTCGACCTCGACGGTCGGATTACCGCGCGAGTCGAGGATCTCCCGGGCCGCTACCTGCTCGATGATGGGCACTGAAGTCTCCTTTGCGTGTGGGGCTCGAAGGTCAGGCCCTCAAAGGCCAGCGCTAAGCCTAAAGCGTGCCGGTTACGCCCGCGGCGATGGCTCGTGATCGCGCGCTACAACGCGGCCTACAGCGAGTAGCCGTTGGCGTAGGCGGTGGCCCAGTCCCGCACCATCCGGGCGTAGGAATCGGAGTGGTTGTAGGCGCGCAGCGCGGCCATCCAGCCCTTGGGTTCGGACAGGTCCTTGCCGCGCCAGCACAGATAGCCCGCCGCCGACAGGGCCGCGTCGTCGATGTTGTCCGGATCCACCTCGCCGTCGTTGTTGGCGTCGACGCCGTAGAGCTTCCAGGTCTCCGGGATGAACTGCATGGGGCCCATGGCCCGGTCCAGGTCGGCGTCGCCGTCGAACACGCCGCCGTCGGTGTCGGGGATGTGCATGTTGCC
The DNA here is from genome assembly GCF_900637205.1 of Mycolicibacterium chitae. Classification (NCBI taxonomy): domain Bacteria; kingdom Bacillati; phylum Actinomycetota; class Actinomycetes; order Mycobacteriales; family Mycobacteriaceae; genus Mycobacterium; species Mycolicibacterium chitae. The sequence goes on along the minus strand of NZ_LR134355.1, from coordinate 948,155 downwards.
GGCCGTGCCGTCGAGTTGCACGCCGCGGATCGGCGGGGTGACGTCGCCGTTGGGCGCGACCGTGGCGCCGCGATAGGTGCCGTGGTGGCTCTCCACCTGACCGATGCCCGCCAGCGTGGTCCAGGCCAGCTTGCATTTGGGGTTGACCACCTCGGCCACCCGGGCCGCGTACGCGTACGCCTCGAGCGCGGTGACCGGCATCTTCATCCCGGGCGCCCGCTCGGCGGCCCACTCGTGCAGCTGATCGGCGGGCCTGCCGTCGGCCTCGATGTCGACGGCCGGAACCGGGTCACCGGGCGGCGGGGGAACGCCGTCGGGAATGGGATTGCCCAGGCGCCAGGAACAACTCGAAGCCATCAGCACCGCTGCCACGCCCAGCACCGCGGCAGCCTGCAGCCAACGCTTCGACACAGGCCTCCCTCACCCTTTCGATCCGAGCCATCGTCCCATGCCGACCGCGTACATCGACGCTTCGGGAGCGCTGATCGAAGATATTCCACGCACCGAAGCCCGCTGCTAAGGTGAGGCATACCTCATGCTGGCAATTATTGCCAGCGTTGCGTGGCGTCATAGCAAGGACACCAGATGATGACCGACGGCGAGATTCCGGCCGCGCTGCTTGCTGCGAGCCCCAGTGTGTCATCGCAGGTGTTCGGGAGCGGTTTGATCGGCCTGCGCGAGGGCCTGGAAGCCGCCATCATCGTCATGGTCCTGGTGGCGTTCCTGGTGAAATCCGACCGCCGCGACGCGCTGAAATGGGTGTGGTTGGGGGTCGGCGCAGCAATCGCCATGACGGTGGCGGTCTTCGTGGGGATCCAGCTCGGCGAGAACACCATCAGCGGACTGGCCGCCGAGGCCATCGCCGGTGTCGCCTCGCTGATCGCCGTCGTCATCGTCACCACCATGGTGCTGTGGATGAAGCGGGCCGCCGCGGGCCTGTCCGGGCAGTTGCGCGCCGAGATGGCCGAGGCCCTCGAGACCGGGGCCCTGGCCGTCACCGCGCTGGCGTTCCTGGCCGTCGGGCGCGAGGGCGTGGAGACCGCGCTGTTCATGGTCGGCTACGCCGAGGCCGAAACCCTGTGGCCGCTAACGGGTCTGATCGTCGGTGTGCTGGTCGCCGCGGCCATCGCCTACGGCATGTACAAGGGCGCGGTTCGCCTGGATCTCGGGAAGTTCTTCACCTACACCGGTGTGTTCCTGGTGTTCGTGGCCGCCGGCGTGCTGTCCTACGGCATCGGTGCACTGCAGACCGTCGGATGGCTGCCCGGCCTGGCCAACAGGGCTTTCGACATCACGTGCTGGTTCAACTGGTCGTCCTGGTACGGCGAGGTCATCCAGGGCATCTTCAACATCACCCCGACCCCGACCGTGCTGCAGCTGATCTGCTGGCTGGCCTATGTCGCGGTGGTGCTGGCGCTGTTCCTGCGCCCCGCCGCGCGGCGCCCCAAGCCTGATCCGAATACGGACCCGGAACCCCTAACCGAAGCTGAGAGGTCAACCACGTGAATCGTTTCCCGATGCCCGCCAAGGCCGGTGTCGCCGCCGCGGCGGCCCTGTTGACCGGTGTTGCGCTGTCCAGCTGCACCGCCAAAGAGGCCGACACGGCCGACGGCGCATCCCCGGCATCGGAGATCACGGTGACCGCCACCGACGATTCCTGCGAGCTGTCCAGCACCGAGGCAGCCACCGGTGCCACCACCTTCGTCATCACCAACGAGGGCAACAAGGTCACCGAGTTCTATGTCTACGACGACGGCGACCGGGTGATGGGCGAGGTCGAGAACATCTCCCCCGGGTTGAACCGCAAGCTGATCGTGCAGCTCGGTCAGCCCGGCACCTACCAGACCGCGTGCAAGCCGGGCATGGTCGGCGACGGGCTGCGCGGCGACTTCACCGTCACCGGTGACGCCGTGGAGATCGACACCGAGGGCAAGTTCAAGGAGGCCGCCGACAGCTACAAGCGGTATGTGAACAGCCAGACCGATGCGCTGATCCCCGCCACGCAGCTGTTCGTCGACGCCATCAAGGCCGGCGACATCGAGGAAGCCAAGAAGCAATACCCCATCGCCCGTACGTATTACGAGCGCATCGAGCCCGTCGCCGAGTCGTTCCCCAACGATCTGGACCCGCGCATCGACCTGCGCGAGGCCGACCTGTCCGAGGGGCAGAAGTGGACCGGCTTCCACCGCCTGGAGAAGGACCTGTGGCTCGACGGCCTGCAGCCCGACACCAACGCGATCGCCGACCAGCTGATGTCCGACATCCGCGAACTCGACGCCGGGGTCAAGGATCCGGAGTGGAAGATCGACTCGACCCAGATCGCCGGTGGCGCACAGGGTCTGCTCGACGAGGTGGCCACCAGCAAGATCACCGGCGAGGAGGACATCTTCAGCCACACCGATCTGTGGGACTTCAACGCCAACGTCCAGGGTTCGCAGACCGCGGTCGCCTCGGTGCGACCCATCCTCGATGAGCGTGACCCCGAACTGGGCAAGCGGGTCGACGAGCGTTTCGCCGAGGTGGAGAAGCTGCTGATGCGGCTGCGCGCCGGTGACGGGTTCGTGTCCTACGACACCGTCACCGAACCGCAGCGTCAGGAACTGTCCCGCGCCATCGACGCGCTCAGCAAAGAGGTGAGCCAGGTGCAAGGTGTCATCGCCGGACAATGAGCCCGGCGAAACCGTAAGGGGGCGTTCGGGATTCTCCCGACGCAAGCTGCTCGGCGCGGCGGGTGTGGGTGCCGCCGTCGCCGGGGCCGCCGGGGCCGGTGTCGTCACCGGACGGGCCTCGGCCGCCGACAGCAGCACCGCGCAACTGCAGCTCCCGGTGCCGTTCCGCGGCGACCGGCAGGCCGGCATCGTCACCCCGGCGCAGGACCGGATGCACTTCGCGGCCTTCGATGTCACCACCGAGGACCGCGACGCGGTGGTGCAGATGCTGCGCGAGTGGACCCAGATGGCCGAGCGGATGGCGCGCGGCGAGGAGACCACCGAGGGCGGTGCCGTCGGGCTCAATCCGTATGCGCCGCCGACCGATACCGGCGAGGCCCTGGGTCTGCCGGCCTCGCAGCTGACCCTGACCATCGGGTTCGGCCCGTCGTTCTTCGGCACCGAGACCCGGCCGCGGTTCGGGCTGCGCGGACAACGCCCCGCGCTGCTGCAGGATCTGCCGAAGTTCCCCAACGAGACCATGGACCCGGCCCGCAGCGGCGGCGACATCTGCATCCAGGCCTGCGCCAACGATCCGCAGGTCGCGGTGCACGCGGTCCGCAATCTGGCCCGGGTGGCCTTCGGCACCGCGGCGGTTCGCTACTCGCAGTTGGGTTTCGGGCGCACCTCGTCGACCACGCGCGACCAGAGCACCCCGCGCAACCTGTTCGGGTTCAAGGACGGCACCAACAACGTCAAGGCCGAGGACACCGACGTCCTGGACAAGCAGGTGTGGGTGGCCGCCGGCGACGGCCCGGACTGGTTGACCGGCGGCAGTTACCTGATCGCGCGGCGGATCCGGATGCGCATCGAGCAGTGGGACCGCACCACGCTGCTCGAACAGGAACGGGTGATCGGCCGCACCAAGGGCAGCGGGGCGCCGATCGGACTGGCCGACGAGTTCGAGCCGCTGAACCTCGACGCGGTGACCTCCGACGGCGAACCGCTGATCGACCCGCTGGCGCACGTGCGCCTGGCCGCACCGGAGCGCAACCACGGCGCCGAGATGCTGCGCCGCGGTTACAACTTCACCGACGGCACCGACGGGTTCGGCCACCTCGATGCCGGGTTGTTCTTCATCGCATTCGTGCGCAACCCCGAGAAGCAGTTCATCCCGATCCAGGCCGAACTGGCCCGCCAGGACCTGCTCAACGAATACATCACCCACACCGGTTCAGCGGTGTTCGCGGTCCCGCCGGGGGTCCCCGACGGCGACGACGGCGCCTACTGGGGCTCCACGCTCTTCGGTTGAGGTGCTCAGGATTCCGCACCGAGACGGCCGGACAATCGCCCGTGGCGCTGCGCCGAATCCTGGTTCAGGCCAACGATGTCGACGGACTTGCCGCGGGCCCGGTACTTGGTGGTGATGGCGTCGAGCGAGGCCACAGTGGAGGCGTCCCAGACGTGTGAGCCCGACACGTCGATGATCACCCGGTCCGGATCCTCGGTGTAGTCGAACTGGTACACCAGGTCGTTGCTGGAGGCGAAGAACAGCTCCCCGGACACCCGGTAGGTGACCAGGGCGCCGTCGTCGTCGGAGCTCTCGGTGCGCTCGACGGTCATGAAGTGCGCGACGCGGCGGGCGAACAGCACCATGGCGGTCAGCGTGCCGACGATCACCCCGTAGGCCAGGTTGTTGCTCACCACCGTGACCACGACGGTCGCCAGCATCACCAGGGTCTCGCTGCGCGGCATCCGCCGCAGCGTCGCCGGGGCCAGGCTGTGCCAGTCCAGGGTGGCCACCGACACCATGATCATCACCGCCACCAGCGCGGCCATCGGGATCAGGCCGACGATGTCGCCGAGGCCCACCACCAGCGCCAGCAAGAACGCGCCGGCCAGGAAGGTGGAGATGCGGGTGCGCGCGCCGGAGACCTTCACGTTGATCATGGTCTGGCCGATCATCGCGCAGCCGCCCATCCCGCCGAAGAAGCCGGTGACGACGTTGGCCACGCCCTGCCCCCAGGCCTCCCGGGTCTTGTTCGAGTGGGTGTCGGTGATGTCGTCGACCAGCTTGGCGGTCAGCAGCGACTCCAGCAGCCCCACCAGCGCCATCGCCAGCGCGTACGGCGCGATGATCTGCAGGGTCTCGAGCGTCCACGGCACCTGCGGGAAGAACAGCGTCGGCAGGCTCGACGGCAGCTCACCCTCGTCGTGCACGTTCGGCAGGTCGAGCTTGCAGACCACCACGACGACGGTGAGCACCACGATGGCCACCAGCGGCGCCGGCACCGCGGTGGTGAGCTTGGGCAGCAGCACGATGATCAGCAGGCCGACGGCGACGAACGGGTACACCAGCGCGGGCACCCCCAGCAGGTGCGGCAGCTGGGCCATGAAGATGAGGATGGCCAGCGAGTTCACGAAGCCGACCATGACGCTGCGGGGGATGAACCGCATGAGCCGCGCCACGCCGCAGACGCTGAGCAGGATCTGCAGGATGCCGCCGAGGATCACGGTGGCCACCAGGTAGTCGAGGCCGTATTCGCGCACCAGCGGGGCGATCACCAGCGCGATCGCGCCGGTCGCCGCGGAGATCATCGCCGGCCGGCCGCCGGTGAACGCGATGGTGACGGCCATGGTGAACGAGGCGAACAGCCCGACGCGCGGGTCGACCCCGGCGATGATGGAGAACGAGATGGCCTCCGGGATGAGCGCGAGCGCGACCACCAGACCGGCCAGCACCTCGGTCTTGAGGCGCCGCGGCGAGCGCAGGGCGGCGAGCACCGAAGTGCTTGCGGCGCCGTCGGCCTCCCGGCCGGACGTAGTGGACATCGTGCTAATCCGCGTCGGCCGGCCAGGCCGACCGCCACTCGTCGGCCGAGGCCGCGCCCAGCGCGGAGGTGTCGATGTCGCCGCGGGCGGCGGCGATGGCGCGCTCGGCGGCGCGCACCCGGTCCATGAACGCCAACACCGTCGCGCGCAGGTCGTTCTCGGTGTCGCGGTCCGGGGACAGCGTGACGGTCAGCATGTCCGCGGGGAGCAACTCGTCGGGCAGCCCGGCCTGCTGCGCGCGCGAGATCACCTTCTGCGCCAACGCCAGGGCGGGCTGGGCGGTGGGCACGTCGTCCATCGCGGAAGTGCGTGCCTGCACGGCTTTTTCGGCGGCCTTGCGTTCCTCCCACTGGGCCAGCTGATCCTCGAGCGAGATCGACTCGCCGGCCAGCACCGCGGGCACCCGGTTGCCGAGCTTGCGGACCAGCGCGTCGGCCACGTCGTCGATGGTGAACGGGTGCGCGGGCGAATCCTGGGCGATGCGGGCGTGGAACAGCACCTGCAGCAACACATCTCCGAGTTCCTCGCGCAGCTGCTCGGCGTCGCCGTCGCGCACCGCGTCGAACAGCTCGTAGGTCTCCTCGAGCAGATAGCGCCGCAGCGAGTCGTGGGTCTGCTCGCTCTCCCACGGTCCGTCGGTGCGCAGCTTGTCCATCATCGCCACGGCATCGACCAGCCGTTCGCCGGGCTGTGACTCCGGCGCGGCGATGACCGTCTCCCCCGCGGCGATGCGGGCCGCCACGGCCGGGTGGTTCGGGTCCGAGGACAGCAGCACCTCGACCGGTTCGTCGCTGACCGGCCGGGCGTTGGGCAGCGACCACGGCACCTTGACCGGCATTTCCTCGGTGTACTGCACGGGGCCGGCCAGGAGTTCGACGGCGTCGACGGGGATCAGCGTCGGGCGGCGCGGGTCGACCAGGATGACGGTCATCTGGCTGGACCCCCTGACACGTTTCGACGAGACCGTTGATTTTGCTTCTACCAACTTAGTCGGGGCCCGCTGGCTGGTGAAAATCGGCAAAGCCGGGGCGGCCGGCACCTTGTTCCCCGACACGGCGATGGCCGCCCTGCCCGCAGACAAGGCGGCCACCGTGTCAGGAGTTCGTGACTCAGGACTCCGGCTCGAAGGGTTCGTCAGGGATCACCCAGTGACCCGGCGTCTCCTCGAAGAACGGGTTGACGATCCCGTTCACCGTGGGCTGTTGGGTCAGTTGGCCGGGAGGGATTCCGTAGAACGGGTTCGGCACCCCGTTGATGACCGCCGAGTTCTTCAGCTGCCCCGGGGGGATGTGACCGGGCGGAAGCCCGAAGTGGTTGTCCACCCCGGGGAACTGCACCTCCGGCAAGTCCACGTCGGGAAGGTTCACACTCGGCACGTTCACATCCGGAACATGCACTTCCGGCACGTTGACGTCGGGGACGTTCACCTCCGGCACGTTCACGTCGGGAACGTTCACAGCCGGCACGTTCACATCAGGTACATGCACGCCGGGCACGGGCACCGGCGGCGGCTCCGGTACGTCCGGTTGTGCCTGCACTAGGCCCGCACCCAAACCAAGGGCGCCCAGGCCGAGTGCACCCGTCATCGTCGTTGTCGCTGCCAATTTCTTGAGGTTCATCCGTAACTCCTTCGCCTCGTTTCACCGCGTCGCACACCACAAACTCGGTGCCCATTCGCGTGATTTTCGGTTTAGGAAATTGCTTGACCGCCCACGTCAGACGGTCGACGCCCACGGTTTGGACGACAACGCAACACCTTGACCCCCGGTGTGTATGTCGTGTCCCCGACGGGAGGCGTTAACAGCGGCGGGCGATCAATCGACCTTCGCCGGCTCGCCGTGCAGCGCCCGCAGCAGCCCAGCCACCATCTCCACCAGCTCCAGGTCCCGGATCCGCGGCGATCCGACCCCGCCGGTCCGCGGGATCGGCACCTGCACGGTGGCGGTGGTGGCCCGGTAGCTGGCCCCGGGATAGACCCGCTTGAGCCGCAGCTGGGCGGAGTCCGGCAGCGTCAGCGGCGACAACCGCAGGGTCGCGGCCTGGCCGGCGGCCCCGGTGGCCGACAGTTCGGTGACCCCGTAGGAGCGGCACAGCAGCCGCAACTGGGCCACCGCGACCAGTCGCTGCGCGGGTTCGGGCAGCGGGCCGTAGCGGTCGACCAACTCCTCGACCACCGCGCGCACCGCGTCGTCGTCGGCGGCCGCGGCCAGCCTCCGGTAGCCCTCCAGGCGCAACCGGTCGCTGCCGATGTAGTCCGGCGGCAGGTGCGCGTCGACCGGAAGGTCGATCCGCACATCCTTGGGTTCGGTTGGGCCCGAGACGGTTTGGCCGTCGGCCACGGCGCGGTAGGCCTCCACCGCCTCGCCGACCAGCCGCACGTAGAGGTCGAAGCCGACGCCGGCGACGTGGCCGGACTGCTCGGCGCCGAGCACGTTGCCGGCCCCGCGGATCTCGAGGTCCTTCATCGCCACGGCCATGCCGGCGCCGAGTTCGTTGTTCTGGGCGATGGTGGCCAGCCGGTCGTAGGCGGTCTCGGTCAGCGGCATCTCGGGCGGATACAGGAAGTAGGCGTAGCCGCGCTCGCGGCTGCGGCCCACCCGGCCCCGCAGCTGATGCAGCTGGGAGAGCCCGAAGGTGTCGGCGCGCTCCACGATCAAGGTGTTGGCGTTGGAGATGTCCAGGCCGGTCTCGACGATGGTGGTGCAGACCAGGATGTCGAACTCCCGGTTCCAGAACCCCTCGACGGTCTTCTCCAGCTGTTCCTCGGGCATCTGTCCGTGCCCGACGACGACGCGGGCCTCGGGCACCAGGGCGCGCACCCGGGCGGCGGCCTTGTCGATCGAGCTGACCCGGTTGTGGATGTAGAACGCCTGGCCGTCGCGCAGCAACTCGCGGCGCAGCGCGGCGGCCACCTGCTTGTCGTCGTGCGGTCCGACGTAGGTGAGCACCGGGTGGCGCTCCTCGGGCGGGGTCAGGATGGTCGACATCTCGCGGATGCCGGCCAGGCTCATCTCCAGGGTGCGCGGGATCGGGGTGGCGCTCATGGTGAGCACGTCGACGTGGGTGCGCAGGCTCTTGATGTGTTCCTTGTGTTCGACGCCGAATCGCTGTTCCTCGTCGACGATCACCAGTCCGAGGTCCTTCCAGCGCACCCCGGTCTGCAGCAGCCGGTGGGTGCCGATCACGACGTCGACCGTGCCGTCGGCCATGCCGTCGACGACGGCCTTGGACTCGGTGTTGTCGGTGAACCGCGACAGCCCCTTCACCGTGACCGGGAAGCCGGCCATCCGCTCGGTGAAGGTCTGCAGGTGCTGATCGGCGAGCAGCGTGGTGGGCACGAGCACCGCGACCTGCTTGCCGTCCTGGATGGCCTTGAACGCCGCCCGAACCGCGATCTCGGTCTTGCCGTAACCGACGTCGCCGCAGATCACCCGGTCCATCGGGACCGGCTTCTCCATGTCGGCCTTGACCTCGGCGATGGCGGTCATCTGGTCGACGGTCTCGGTGAACCCGAACGCGTCCTCCATCTCGGCCTGCCACGGGGTGTCCGGGCCGAACGCGTGGCCCGGCGCCGCCTGACGCTTGGCGTAGAGCGCGACGAGTTCAGTGGCGATCTCGCGAACGGCCTTGCGCGCCTTGGTTTTCGTGTTGCTCCAGTCGCTGCCGCCCAGCCGGCTCAGGCTCGGTGCCTGACCGCCGACGTAGCGGGACAGTTGATCCAGCGAGTCCATCGGCACGTAGAGGCGGTCCGAACCGCCGCCCCGTTTGGCCGAGGCGTACTCGAGCACCAGGTACTCCCGGCGCGCGCCGCCGACGATGCGCTCGGTCATCTCCACGAACTTGCCGATGCCGTGCTGATCGTGGACCACCAGGTCGCCGGCCGTGAGCGCCAGTGGGTCCACGGTGTTGCGCCGCTTGGCCGCCAGCCGCTTGCCCTCGGTGGCGGTGACCCGGTTGCCGGTCAGGTCGGTCTCGGTGACGATCACCAATTCGGCGCCGGGGATCACCAGGCCGTGGTGCAGCGGGCCGCGCAACACCCCGACCACGCCCGGCTGGGGTTGCTGACCGGGCTCCAACAGCGTTGCGGGCGTGTCGTTTTCGGACAGCTGTTCGATGACACGGTTGGCGGTGCCCGCCCCCGGGGTCACGACGGCGGCGCGCCCGCCGGTGACGACGTGGGCGCGCAGCATCGCGAAGATCTCCTCGAGCGACTGCTGGCTGCGCGCCGAGGGCGACGGCCGGACGTCGAGTTCGATGGCGGCTTCATCGGGCAGCTGGCTCAGCGTCCACCACGGGTGGTCGCCGGCCATCGCGGCGGCCCGCACCTCGCCGAGTTCGCGGAACCCGGACCCGCCGAGCTGCTCGATGTCGATCGGGGCGTCGCCGCCGACGGCGGCCACCGACCAGGACGCCTCCAGGAACTCGCGGCCGGTCTTGATCAGGTCGGCGGCGCGGGTGCGCACCTTCTCCGGGTCGCACACCAGCACCGGGGTGCCCGGGGCCAGCTGGTCGGTGAGCAGCGCGGGGTCCTCGGCGAGCAGCACCGGCATGAGCGCCTCCATGCCGTCCACCGGAATGCCCTCGGCGAGCTTGGCCAGCATGTCCGCGACGCTGCCAGCCACCGTGTTGGTCAGCGCGTCCGGCGAGGGCTTGCCCTGCATCAGCTCGGCGGCGCGGGCCCGCACGTCCTCGGTGAGCATCAGCTCGCGGCACGGCACCGCGATCACGAAGTCCACCGGGATCTCGGTGATGGAGCGCTGGTCGGCCACGGAGAACATCCGCATCTCGGAGATCTCGTCGCCCCAGAACTCGACCCGGACCGGGTGTTCGGCGGTGGGCGCGAAGACGTCGAGAATGCCGCCGCGCACGGCGAACTCGCCGCGCTTGCCGACCATGTCGACGCGGGTGTAGGCCAGGTCGACCAGCCGGGCGATGGTCTGGTCGAAGCCGGGCTCGCCGCCGACGGACAGCAGGACCGGCTCGGTCTGTTCGGCGGTGGCCAGCCCGCGGGCCATCGGCTGCAGCAGCGAGCGCGCCGTCGTCACCACCACGCGCAGCGGCGGTCCCAGCCGGGTGTCGTCGGGGAAGGCCAGCCGACGCAGCAGCAACATCCGCGCGCCGACGGTCTCCACGCCCGGTGACAGGCGCTCGTGCGGCAGCGTCTCCCAGGACGGGAACAGCGCCGCGCCCTCGCCGAAGACCCCGCGCAACTCGGCGGTCAGGTCGTCGGCCTCCCGGCCGGTCGCGGTGACCACCAGCAGCGGCCCCTGTCCAGCCAGGGCCGCGGCAACCAGGAACTGCGCGGGAGCGGGACCGACCAGCCGCAATTCGCCGGGTCGTTCGGCCGTGCGGGCCATCAGATCCACGAAGGTCGGCGCCGTCAGCGCCAGGTCGGTGAGCCCCGCAATCGGGGTTTGAACATACGGGTGCCCCGGTGCGGTCATGATGAAAGCCATTGTATGGCGCGCGAAAAAAGTCAGTCGGGCGGCAGCATGTGAAATCCGTCGGGATGGTCTGCGCCTGTTTAGGCGGTCACTCGTCCTGCAGGTGCGGGTCGGCCTCCAGGTGCGTGAGCCCGTTCCACATCAGATTCACCAGGTGGGCGGCCACCACTTCCTTCTTCGGCTCGCGGGTGTCCAGCCACCACTGGGCCGTCATCGACACCGAACCGACCAGTGCCTGCGCATACAACGGTGCCATCCCCGGATCCAGGCCGCGGCGGGAAAAGTCACCGGCCAGGATCGAACTGACCTGATTGACCGCGTCGTTGAGCAGCGTCGAGTAGGTGCCCGAGGTGATCGCCGCCGGCGAGTCGCGGATCAGGATGCGAAACCCGTCGGTGCGCTCCTCGACGTAGGTCAGCAGGGCCAGGGCCACCCGCTCGATGCGGACCCGGGAACGGTTGTTGGTCAACGACGACGTGATGCCGTCGAGCAACGCCGACATCTCGCGGTCGACGACCACCGCGTAGAGCCCCTCCTTGCCGCCGAAATGCTCGTAGACGACGGGTTTGGAGACGTTGGCGCGCTGGGCGATCTCCTCGATGGAGGTGGCGTCGTAGCCGCGCTCGGCGAACAGCGACCGGGCGATGTCGATGAGTTGACGTCGACGTTCACTGCCGGTCATCCGGGCCCGCGGCGCCCGTACCTCTTTCTCCGGAGCTCCCACGGGCACCAGCGTATAGACTGCCGACCGCAATAGTCCGTCGTGGTGTAATCGGCAGCACCTCTGATTTTGGTTCAGATAGTTCAGGTTCGAGTCCTGGCGACGGAGCAGTCGAAGGAAGCCCATGACGACACAGCGCGAATCGGCGCCCGCAACAGCATCCGAGACCGTCACCGTGGTGTTGGCCGCCGGGGCCGGCACCCGGATGAGCTCCGACACCCCGAAGGTGCTGCACACGCTCGCAGGGCGCAGCATGCTGGCACACGCGTTGCACGCGGTGGCCAAGGCCTCGCCGAGCCACCTGGTGGTGGTGCTGGGCAAGGATCGCGAACGCATCGCGCCGACCGTGGCCGAGCTGGCCGAGACGCTGGGCCGCCGCATCGACATCGCCGTGCAGGACCAGCAGCTGGGCACCGGTCACGCCGTCCTGTGCGGGCTCTCCGCGCTGCCCGACGATTTCCACGGCACGGTGGTGGTGACCTCCGGCGACATCCCGCTGCTCGACGCCGACACCCTGGCCGCGCTGACCGAGGGGCACCGCAACGAGCCCGCCGCCGTCACCGTGCTGACCACGACGTTGGAGGACGCCACCGGGTACGGCCGGATCCTGCGGACCCAGGACGGCGAGGTCATCGCGATCGTCGAGGAGGCCGACGCCACGCCGCAGCAGCGGGCGATCCGCGAGGTCAACGCCGGGGTCTACGCCTTCGACATCGACGCGCTGCGCTCCGCGCTCGACCAGCTGTCCTCCGACAACGCCCAGCACGAGCTGTACCTGACCGACGTCATCTCAATCGTGCGCGGCGAGCACAAGATCGTGCACGCCCAGCACGTCGACGACAGCACGCTGGTGGCCGGCGTCAACGACCGCGTGCAACTCTCCACGCTCGGCGCCGAACTGAACCGGCGCCTGGTGGCCGCGCTGCAGCGGTCCGGCGTCACGGTCGTCGACCCCGCCACCACCTGGGTCGACGTCGACGTCACCGTCGGACGCGACACCGTCATCCAGCCCGGCACCCAACTGCTGGGCACCACGACCATCGGCAGCAAGTGCGTGATCGGCCCGGACACCACGCTGGCCGACGTCCACGTGGGCGACGGCGCGTCGGTGGTGCGCACCCACGGCGGGCAGTCGCAGATCGGTGCGGGCGCCAGCGTCGGGCCGTTCGCCTACCTGCGGCCAGGCACCTCGCTGGGCGCCGACGGCAAGGTGGGCGCGTTCGTCGAGGTGAAGAACTCCGTGATCGGCACGGGCACCAAGGTGCCGCACCTCACCTACGTCGGCGACGCCGACATTGGTGAGCATTCCAACATCGGCGCCTCGAGTGTGTTCGTGAACTACGACGGCGAGACCAAGCGCCGCACCACCATCGGCTCGCACGTGCGGACCGGGTCGGACACCATGTTCGTCGCTCCGGTCCAGGTCGGAGACGGTGCCTACACCGGGGCCGGGACCGTGCTGCGCCAGGACGTGCCGCCGGGCGCGCTCGCGGTCTCCGAGAACGCCCAACACAACATCGAGGGCTGGGTGGAGCGCAAACGCCCCGGTAGCGCGGCCGCCGAGGCCGCCCGCAAGGCCCAGGACGAGCGGTAAGCGCGGCCGGGACTACCCCAGTTGTTGGCAATCCGGTAACCCGGCAACGCATCGCGGCCAACGCTACGTACGATTGCCCATGCGGCCGGTACCGTGCTGGCCAGTTACCAACCCCAAGGCCAAGGGCAGCGCTGAAGTGACCTACGAGTGGACCGACAACCGCAAGAACCTGATGTTGTTCGCGGGGCGAGCACATCCCGAACTTGCCGACCAGGTCGCCAAAGAACTTGATGTACACGTCACCGCGCAGACCGCGCGGGACTTCGCGAACGGCGAGATCTTCGTCCGGTTCGACGAATCGGTGCGCGGCAGCGACGCCTTCGTCCTGCAGAGTCACCCCGCCCCGGTGAACCAATGGCTGATGGAACAGCTGATCATGATCGACGCGCTCAAGCGTGGCAGCGCCAAGCGCATCACCGCGATCCTGCCGTTCTATCCCTACGCCCGGCAGGACAAGAAGCACCGCGGCCGCGAGCCCATCTCCGCGCGCCTGGTCGCCGATCTGCTCAAGACCGCCGGCGCCGACCGCATCGTGTCGGTGGACCTGCACACCGACCAGATCCAGGGCTTCTTCGACGGACCCGTCGACCACATGCGCGGGCAGTCGCTGCTGTGCGGCTACATCGGCGAGAACTACTCCAACGAGGACATGGTCGTGGTGTCCCCGGACTCCGGGCGCGTGCGCGTCGCCGAGAAGTGGGCCGACTCGCTCGGCGGTGTCCCGCTGGCGTTCATCCACAAGACCCGTGACCCACTGGTGCCCAACCAGGTGGTGTCCAACCGCGTCGTCGGCGACGTCAAGGGCAAGACCTGCGTGCTCACCGACGACATGATCGACACCGGCGGCACCATCGCCGGCGCGGTCAAGCTGCTGCAGCAGGACGGCGCCAAGGACGTGATCATCGCGGCCACCCACGGCGTGCTCAGCGATCCGGCCGCGCAGCGACTGGCCGACTGCGGCGCCCGCGAAGTGATCGTCACCAACACCCTGCCGATCGCCGAGGAGAAGCGCTTCCCGCAGCTCACCGTGCTGTCGATCGCCCCGCTGCTCGCCAGCACCATCCGCGAGGTGTTCGAAAACGGTTCTGTCACCGGCCTTTTCAATGGATCGGCCTGATATGGCCGCGAAGATCTATCACAACCCGAAGTGCAGCACGTCGCGCAAGACGCTGGATCTGTTGCGGGACAACGGCCTTGAGCCCGAGGTGGTGCAGTACCTCAAGACGCCGCCGAGCCGCGCCGAGTTGGTGCAGATGATCGCTGACGCCGGCATCGAGGTCCGGCAGGCGGTGCGCAAACGCGAGGCGCTCTACGCCGAGTTGAACCTGGCCGACGCCGGCGACGACGAACTGCTCGACGCCATGGCCGAGCACCCCATCCTGATCGAGCGGCCGTTCGTCGTCACCGACAAGGGCACCCGCTTGGCCCGACCGATCGACGCGGTGCACGAGATTCTGTGAGTCGCCGGCTGTGCGCGGCCGCGGCCGCCGCCCTGCTGGCGTGCACGGCCTGCGGGACGCCGGCGCCGGACTACCAGTCGATCTGGTCGAGCTCGGCGACGACGGCTCCGCCGACGAGTTCCGAACCGCCCGTTCCGTTCTCGCAGTATCTGGCCGGTGTCGGCGTCCAGGGTGAGGCGGTGGCGCTCGCGGACCTGACCGACATCTCGGTCACCCTGGTGCGCCCCGACGGGTGGAGCACCTACCGCAACGAGAACCTGGCACCGACAACCGAGGGCATCGCCAAGAACAACACCTACCCCACCGCGACCGTGTTGGTGTTCCGGCTCGAGGGCGGCTTCGACGTGCCCGCGGCCATTGCGCACGCCAACGCCGACGCGCTGCTCTCCCCCGGCTTCACCAAGCTCAACGAATCCTTCGACGACTTCGACGGGTTCCCGTCGGCCATGATCGAGGGCAGCTACTTCGGGCCGTCCGAACCGGGCTCCGAACCCCCACGGCTGCACAGCTACAGCCGGATCGTCATCCCCGTCACCCCCGAACCGGAGTTCCAGCGCTACCTGGTGCAGCTGACCATCACCGGCCTGGCCGACCGGGCCGTCGCCGACTCGGCGGACATCGAGGAGATCATCAACGGATTCGAGGTCACGGTCGCCTGAGCGGCGCGCATCTACGCTGGCAGTCATGAAGTGGACCGCAGCCGATCTTCCGTCCTTCGCCGACCGCACCGTGATCGTCACCGGCGCCAACAGCGGACTGGGTGAGATCACCGCCCGCGAACTGGCCCGCGTCGGGGGCTCGGTCATCCTGGCCGTGCGCAACACCGACAAGGGTGCGGCCGCCGCGGCGGCGATGCCCGGGACGGTCGAGGTACGGCGGCTGGACCTGCAGGACCTCGCCTCGGTGCGGGAATTCGCCGACGGCATCGACCGGGTCGACGTGCTGATCAACAACGCCGGGGTGATGGCCGTGCCGTTCGCGCTGACCAAGGACGGCTTCGAGAGCCAGATCGGCACCAACCACCTGGGGCATTTCGCGTTGACCAACCGGCTGCTGCCCAAGATCACCGACCGGGTGGTCACGGTCTCGTCGCTGATGCACCTGATGGGCCGGATCAAGCTCGAAGACCTGAGCTGGAAGGCGCGGCCCTACTCGGCCTGGGGCGCCTACGGCCAGTCCAAGCTGGCGAACCTGCTGTTCACCAGCGAGTTGCAGCGCCGCCTCGAGCGGGCCGGGTCACCGGTGCGGGCCGTGGCCGCGCATCCGGGCTACTCGGCCACCAACCTGCAGACGCACTCGGATGGGCCGCTGAGCAGCCGCTTCCTGCGGTTCGGCAACAGGTTCATGGCCACCGACGCCGACTTCGGCGCACGGCAGACCCTGTACGCCGCGGCCGAGGACGTGCCCGGCGATGCGTTCATCGGTCCGCGGTTCGGCCAAACCGGCCCCACCGGTCCGTCCCCGCGCAGCCCGCTGGCCCGCAGCAAGGCCAAGGCGCAGGGCCTGTGGGAGCTGTCGTCGCAGCTCACGGACACCGAATTTTCGATCTGAGCACCCCATGCGCTAATCTGGCCGGGCGTCACGGCGAGGGTGGCTCGACCACCGTTATCGACGGGGACCCGCATTCGCTGCGGTTTTTCTGCTCTGGCCGTGCCTCGAAGATTTCCCGCCCGGTCACCTAGGAGCAAACATCATGGCCCCAGCCGCCGCCTCGAAGAACAACCTGCGCGCCACCGTGCGCGCCAAGACCGGCAAGGGCGCCTCGCGCCAGGCCCGTCGTGAGGGCCAGGTGCCCGCCGTGCTCTACGGCCACGGCACCGATCCCCGGCACCTGCTGCTGCCCGCGCGCGAACTCGCCGCGGTGCTGCGCTACTCCGGCACCAACGCGGTGCTGGCCCTCGACATCGACGGCACCGAGCAGCTTGCGCTGACCAGGGCCCTGGAGATCCACCCGATCCGGCGCAACATCCAGCACGCCGACCTGCTCGTGGTCAAGCGCGGCGAGAAGGTCATCGTCGAGGTCAACGTCCTCATCGAGGGCGAGGCCGCCCCGGGCACCCTGGTCACCCAGGAAGCCAGCACCATCGAGATCGAGGCCGAGGCGCTGTCGATCCCCGAAGAGCTGATCGCGTCGATCGAGGGCGCCGAGGTCGGCACCCAGATCCTGGCCAGCGACGTTCCGCTGCCCGACGGTGTCTCGCTGATCTCGGATCCCGAGTTCCTGGTGGTCAACATCGTGCCGGCGCCCACCGCCCAGGATCTCGAGGGCGGGATCGAGGAAGAGGGCGAGGAGGCCGCCGAGGCCGCCCCGGCCGCCGAAGCCCCCGAGTCCGAGTAGCTCGCGACGATGGCCGACACACTGCTGGTGGTCGGCCTGGGCAACCCCGGACCGAACTACGCCAAGACCCGGCACAACGTCGGGTTCATGGTCGTCGACATCCTCGCCGACCGGATGCGCGAAAAGTTCAAGGTGCACAAGCGTTCCGGCGCCGAGGCGATCACCGGTCGCCTCGGCGGCCGGGCCGTGGTCGTCGCGAAACCGCGCGTGTTCATGAACGAGTCCGGGCGCCAGGTCGGGCCGCTGGCCAAGTTCTATTCGGTGGAGCCTGCGGACGTCATCGTTGTCCACGATGAGCTGGACATCGACTTCGGTCGGATCCGGCTCAAGGCCGGCGGCGGCGCAGCGGGCCACAACGGCCTGCGTTCGGTGGCATCGTCGTTGGGCAGCAACGATTTTCAGCGGGTGCGGATCGGCATCGGTAAGCCGCCCGGGCAGAAGTCCGGGGCGGCGTTCGTACTCGAGCAGTTCAACGCCGCCGAGCGCAAAGAGGTGCCCACCATCTGCGAGCAGGCCGCCGACGCCGTGGAGTTGCTGATCGAGCTCGGCCTGGAGCCGGCGCAGAACACCGTCCACGCCTGGGGCTGACTTCTTTTCTATTTGCGCGAGCGTGCCGCGTGGGTGCCCCCTTAGCGCGAGCGTGCGTGTCCGCGGCCGCCACGCCGGTGGTTTTTCGTAGTTTGCGCACGTTCGCGGTGACTGCAGCGCCTCTAAACTCGGCACGGTGCTGCTGTGGATCAACGGCGCTTTCGGTGCCGGCAAAACACAAACCGCGTTCGAACTCCAACGACGGCTGCGCCACGCGCACGTCGCTGATCCCGAACTCATCGGTTATGGCATCCATCGAATGCTGCCGGAGTCGGAGCGCAAAGACTTTCAGGATCGGCCGCAGTGGCGTTCTGCGGTCGTCGCCACCCTCACCGATGCCGTGCATGCGCACGATGGCCCCGTACTCGTACCGATGACACTCGTCGACCTGGACTACTTCGACGAGATCATGTCGGGTCTGCGGAACAATGACGTTGCGGTACAACATTTTTCGCTGATGGCCTCCCCTGCGACGTTACGAGGACGGTTGCAGTCTCGCGCAGCGTACTGGCTGGGTCGGGCGGTCGGCCGCAACGAATCGTGGGCAATGGATCAGATCGAGCGTTGTGTGACTGCACTCGCCGCGGAACGGTTCGCCACGCACGTCGACACCGATGGCCGCAACATCGACGAAGTGGTGGAGTTCATCGCCGGACAAGCCCAACTGGAACTCGTCGCGCCCCGCTTATCACCGCTGCGGTCCCAGATGCGCCGCATGGCGGTCGGCGCCCGACACATCCACTTCTAGCGCGCGCCGGCCCCGACGACCGTGCGCAAACTACGCAAAACCACCGGCGTGGCGGCCGCGAACACGCACGCTCGCGCTAAAAAGGCTAGCTAGGTGACGAGCTCGACGGAGTTGGCGCGACGCAGCTTGCCCGACGGGGTCTTCGGGATGGTGCCGGGACCGAGGACCACGACGTTGCGGGGCCGCACGTCGACCTCGGCGACCACCTCGTGGGCCACCTGGTGCTCGATGCGACGCACCTCGGCCGGATCCTGGTAGGCGTTGGATTCCACTGCGACGGCGAACGTTTCGCGGGAATGCCCGGCGTCCAGACGCACGGCCACGGCGCAACCCGGGCGCACTCCCTCGACGCGGCCGGCGGCCCGCTCGATGTCGGTGGGATAGATGTTGCGGCCGGCCATGATGATGACGTCCTTGACGCGGCCGCACACCACGATGTGGCCGTTCTCCATCGTGTAGCCGAGGTCGCCGGTGTCGTACCAGCCATGCTCGTCCTGCGCGGGCAGGAAGCCACCCATGGTGGTGTGCCCCGGCGTCATCGCCTCACCGCGCAGCTCGATCACTCCGACGCCGCGGGCCGGCTTGATGTTGCCGTGCTCGTCGACGATGCGGGCTTCCAGCCCCTCGAGCAGCGGGCCCAGCGACGCCAGCCGCTTGGTGTTGCCCTTGGTGGCCGGCACGGCCTGGCGCAGCGCGGCCAACAGGTCGGCGTCGATCTCGTCGACCACCAGACCGGCGTTGCACTCGGAGAACGACACCGCCAGCGTGGCCTCGGCCATGCCGTAGGCCGGCAGGATCGCCGACGGCTTGAGCCCGAACGGCTTGCCGGCGTCGATCAGGTCCTCGACGTCGGCGGGCTCGACGGGCTCGGCGCCCGACAGCGCGAACCGCAGCGTGGACAGGTCGAACTCACCGGGCTTGGCCTGCCGGCGCAGTCGCTTGGCGAACAGCGCGTAGGCGAAGTTCGGGGCCGCGGTCATGGTGCCCTTGTACTTGTCGATCAGCCGCGCCCACAGCAGGGTGTCGCGCAGGAAGTCCATCGGCGTGACCTTGATCAGCTCGGCGCCGAAATACATCGGGACGGTCAGGAAGCCGATCATGCCCATGTCGTGGAAACAGGGCAGCCAGCTGACCATGACGTCTTTTTCGACCTCGTACTCCGCGCCGATGAACATCGCCTCGGCGTTGGAGTGCAGGTTGCGGTGCGTGATGTGCACCGCCTTCGGCGAGCCGGTGGAACCGCTGGTCAGCTGCATCAGCGCCAGGTCGTCCTCGGCGGTCTCGACCGGATCGATGGGCTCGGAGTCCAGCAACTCGGCGACGGTCAGGACCTTCAGGCCCTTCTCCTCGAGCACCGGCGCGGCGGCCATGAACGGATCGGAGATGATGACGGCCTTGGCCTCGATCATGTCAACGACGTTCATGGTGTCGCCGGCCCAGACCACCAGGTCGGTGCGGGGGGTCGGCTGGTGCAGCATGGTCAGGCTCGCGCCGCGCATCCACAGCCCCTGGGCCACCGGCGCGATCTCGACCGGCGCTCCGGCCAGCACCCCGACGGCGTCGCCGTGGCCGACACCGGCCGCGGCCAGACCGCCGGCGATCTGGCGGGCCCGCTCGTGTACCTCACCCCAGGTGTGCCGGACCGGCTCGTGGGGTTCGCCGGTGACCATGCCCTTGGTGCTGGTCGCGGCGTTGTAGTACATCTTGTCGGTGAATCTGCTCACGAGGACCTCCTCGGATTCCGGAGCAATACTGGTGCCGGCGACGACACGATCTTGTACATGTTCCGCCTGGCTGTGGGCACCTGCTCGGAGGCGCGCGCACACAATTGCGCTGCGGTTAGATCTCGAATTGATGGCGGACGGCAATAAAACCCACCGGCTGATCCGGTGGGCTCCAATCGAGCGTCGATCAGATCGCTATCCATCACCGTCGCTCATCTTAAACTCCTCTTAAGTAACCGACAAACTTTCCAGGTACGTGAGACACAGTTCACTCCCGGAACGCCGCGAGCCGTCAGCTGGAGACGACGCGCGCGCCCGGCACCGGGCCGCTGGCCACCCGCACCGTGCGACACACCCCGGCGCCGGCCAGTTCGGTGCCGACGTCGACGGCCGAGGTCTCCGAGGCGCACAGGAAGGCGCAGGTGGGACCGGATCCCGACACGATGCCGGCCAGCGCGCCGGCCTCCTTGCCGGCGCGCAGGGTGCGACGCAGCCCGGGGTCCAGGCTCAGCGCCGCCGGCTGCAGGTCGTTGCCCAGCAGCGGCGCCAGCTGCGCCGCGTCGCCGGCGGCCAGCGCGGCCAGCACCGGCTCGGGGTCCTCGAGCCGCGGCGGCCCACCGGCGGCGCGCAATCGGTCGATCTCGCCGAAGACCGCGGGGGTCGACAGCCCGCCGTCGGCGAACGCCAACACCCAGTGGAAGGTGTTGCGGGCCAGCACGGTGGCCAACTCCTCGCCGCGGCCGGTGCCCAGCGCGGTGCCGCCGTGCAAGGCGAACGGCACGTCGCTGCCCAGCTGCGCGGCCAGCGCGTGCAGGTCCCGGCGCGGCACCCCCTGCTCCCACAGCGTGTTCATGCCGACCAGCACGGCCGCGGCGTCCGCGCTACCGCCGGCCATTCCCCCGGCCACCGGGATCGACTTGTTGATGGTGATCGCCACATCGGGGGTGCGGCCGACGTGCCCGGCCAGCAGTTCGGCGGCCCGCCACGCCAGGTTGCGCTCGTCGACCGGCAGCGTCTCGGCGCCCTCGCCCCGAATGGTCAGCGACATCACGTCGGCGGCGCGGACGATGACCTCGTCGAACAGGGACACGGCGTGGAACACGGTGGTCAGTTCGTGGTAGCCGTCGGCGCGTTCGTCACCGACGGCCAGAAAGAGGTTGACCTTGCCGGGCACTCGAACCGTCACCGAACCCGGAGTCACCCATTGCGCGGCGGTACTGCCATCAGACGCGGTCACCGCACGAGGGTACGCCGGGCGACGACGGCGGCGCCGGACGAAGTGACGCCATCCGCCGCTGACTAGGCTGTTCTGATGCCGCAGCCCGGTGAGGACCTCCGCGGCTACGTCCTCGAGCGGACGCTGGGACGTGGCGGCAGCGCCACCGTGTACCTGGCGCGCCGGCCCCAGGATTCCCGTCCCGTGGCGCTCAAGGTGCTCGACTCCGAGCATCGCGATCCGCAAGCGCTCCACCGGTTGGAGCGGGCCTTCGTCCTGACCGGGCAACTCGACCATCCGCACATCGTCACCGAGTACGAACTCGGACCGCACTGGATCGCCATGCAGTACGTCGACGGCGGTAATGTCACGGCGCTCAGCGCGCCCGCCGATCGGCTCGCCGCGCTGGCCCAGATCGCCGACGCACTCGACCACGCCCACCGGCTGGGCATCGTGCACTGCGACGTCAAGCCTGCCAACATCCTTGTCCACCAGGACTTCTCGGCGGGCGGCGCGGTGCTGATCGACTTCGCGGTGGCCCATGTGCTGGCCGAGGACATGGCCGCCCGGCTGGCCCACGGCGGCGGGCGTCGCCTGTCGTTGGACCCGGCGCGGCGCATCACCGGCCGGCCACCGGCCGCGCCGACGTCGGTGCAGGCCTCGTTGCCGTATGCGGCCCCGGAGTTGCTGCTGGGCCAAATGCCTTCGGCGAGCACCGATCAGTACTCGCTGGCGTGTACGGCCGTCGAACTGCTCACCGGCGCACCGCCGTTCACGGCGACCACGGCGGCCGGGCTCATCGACGCCCACCTGGAACTACCACCACCGCGGTTCTCGCAGCGAATCAGCGGGCTGCCCCGCGGTTTTGACTCGGTGCTCGCGACGGCGCTGATGAAGGAACCCGACGCGCGCCACGAATCCTGCGCGGAGTTCGTCGACCTACTCCAGCGGGTGCTGGCCTAGGAGACCGGGACCTCTTTGCTGCCGGGTTCCCCGGAGCGCTGGTACAGCCGGACGAAATCGGCGATGGACAGCGTCTCCCCGCGACGTGCCGGGTCGATGCTGGCGGCCAACAGTCGGCTCGCCGATTCGTTACCCGAACCCGCCCATTCCAAAAAGGCGTTCCGCGAGGTCTTTCGGCGCTGCGCGAAGGCGATGTCGACCAGTTCGAACACGCGGTCCCGGAAGGACTCGTCGGTGGGCCACGGCGAGGTCTCGTGGCGGTCGATCCGGACCAGTCCCGAATACACCCGCGGGATGGGCCAGAACACCGTCGGCGACACCATGCCGTAGCGGCGCACGCGGCCGTAGAACCGCACCTTGGCGCTCGGCACGCCGTAATCCTTGCCGCCCGGTTCGGCGGCCAGCCGCTCGGCGACCTCCGACTGCACCATGACCATCACGGTCTTGATGGACGGGAACTCCGCGAGCAGGTGCAGCAGCGCCGGCACCGCGATGTTGTACGGGAGGTTGGCCACCAGCGCGGTCGGCTCGGTCTCGAGATCCTCCCGCCGCAGCGTGAGGATGTCGCGGTTGAGCACGGTGAGGCGATGGATCTCGCTGTGCGAATGCGACGCGATCGTCTGGGGAAGCCGCTGCGCAAGCACCGGATCGATCTCGACGGCCGTCACCGTCGCACCGCGATCCAGCAGACCCAGCGTCAAGGACCCCAGACCCGGACCAACCTCGATGACCTTGTCATTGCGGTTGATGCTGGACGCCGACACGATGCGGCGCACGGTGTTGGCGTCGTGAACGAAGTTCTGGCCGAGCGATTTTCGCGGCCGGAAATCGAGTTCTTTGGCGAGGGCTCTTATCTCGGTGCGACCGAGTAGTCGAATAGTCAGCGTAAACCTGCCCTACTACTGCACGTGGGCCACGCCCCCCACCCTTGGCGCGCCTGCGTGACTTCCGCTATGGCGATCTGTTCTTCACGAGTTGCAAGATCTGCACGGGGAGCATAACGCAAACCACCTTGTCGCGCCCAGGTATTCAGATCAAATTGGACGCCACCGTAATAACCGTTACCCGTGTTAATGGACCAGTTACCACCGGCTTCGCACTGCGCCAGGGCATCCCAGATGGCCCCGTTGCGCACCGGCGGCACCTCGGTGCCCGGCTTGGCGCCGACCCGCAGCACCGAATCGCGCGCCGGGGTCACCACGGTGTTGGCGACCGGCAGCCGGCCCGTCTCGACGCCGTTGACCTTCGCCACCGCGAACGTCACGTCCTGGGTGCCCGGGGTGCCGGGATCCTCGACGACCTGCCGGCTCATGTTCATCTCCGGGTCCTCGATGCGCTGCGCATTGGGCTCCAACGGCAGCCGCTCGGTGACCTTCTCCATCCGGATCCGGGTCACCTCGATCTGCATCCCCGAGATCACCGGGCTCGAGGCGGCCGGCACCACCTTGTCGCGCTGTTCGAGCGGGGCGCCGGCCTCGGCCAGCAGGGTCTCGACGTTCGGCGCGGCCAGGTGCACGGTGCTGATGGCGCCACCGTCGTTGATCTGCACCGTCTTCGGGCTCACCACCGCCAGCGACATGCCCTCGAGCGGCACGCGCGAGCCGCGCGAGGCGGCCTCCGGGGCGTTGTCGGTCATGTCCAGTTGCGCCAGGGCCTCGTCGACCGTGGCCGCCGTCGTCCACAACTGCTGGCTGTTCTGGCCGTCCAGCGAGACCTCCAACGGCCGGCTGCGCTTGAGGACGATCGTCTCGGCGTTGCCGACGCGCTCGTCGGCCGCGGGCAGCAGGTCGTCGCGCTCGTCGACATCGAAGCCGTTCTCGTTGACGATGTCGATCACGCGGGACTTCATCGTCGTCACCGTGATCGGAGTGCCGTCGACCGACAGCGTCACGGTCTTGTGGGCGGCGACGGCGGAACCACCGGCGAAGATCAGGGCGACCAGGGTCGCGCCGACAACAATTCGCAGCATCGGTGAGCGGGCCTGATGAAGTTTGGTTAGTGCATTCACCGTGGCGTTGTCCAAATTCTCGTTCATGAGCTCTACATGCGACGGGGCCCTGACGGGCCCGCGATTATCACAAGACGGTAACGAACGTCACAGGCGCGGGCAACTGCACCGCCGCCGCGCGCCGCGTTCAATCGGCACCATTGCCGCCTAGACCGTACACACGCCGGGCGTTTGCCGACGAATCCGCGGCCAGCTCGGCGGCCGGCCGCTCGGTCAGTTCGGCCAGCGCGCGCACGGTGTAGGGCAGGCAGTACGGCTCGTTGGGCGCGCCCCGGTACGGGTGCGGGGTCAGGAACGGCGCGTCGGTCTCCACCAGCAGTTGTTCGCGGGGAATCAGACGGGCCGCCTCCCGCAGATCGGCGGCGTTCCGGAAGCTGACCGTCCCCGAAAGGCTCAGGTACCAGCCCGCATCGATGCAGGCCCGGGCCATCTGCGGGCCCGAGGAGAAGCAATGGAAGATCACCGTGTCCGGCGCGCCCTCGGCGCGCAGCACGTCGAGCACCTCGTCGTCGGCGTCGCGGTTGTGGATCATCAGCGGCTTGCCGGTGCGCTTGGCCAGGTCGATGTGCCAGGCGAAGCCCTCGCGCTGCTGCACCGGGTCGGCGCATCCGTCGAGTTTGCCGGGCCAGTACATGTCCATGCCGGTCTCGCCGACGGCGACCACCCGCGGATGGTCGGCGAGCGCCTCGATGGTGGCCCGGGCTTCGTCGTTGAGCGCGTTGGCGCGCGTCGGGTGCAGGGCCACCGCGGCGTACACCCGCGGATCCCAGTCCGCGGCGCGCACGGCCCACTGCGCGGCGTCGAGGTCATCGGCGATGGTCACGACGGCTGCGACGCCGACGGACTCGGCGCGATCCAGGATGGCCTTGACGTCGGCGGCGTCGGCCGCGCCACACGCATCGAGGTGGGTGTGGGCGTCGATCAACGGGGACAGCGGCTCCGGCAGCGGAGGCGCCGGTCGCTTACTGCTTTTCGCGGACACACCAAAAGACAATAAGGTGATCTCCTGATGAGCCAGCCCTACTACGTGACGACGGCGATTGCCTACCCCAACGGCACACCGCACGTCGGGCACGCCTACGAGTACATCGCCACCGACGCGATTGCTCGATTCAAGCGTCTCGACGGCTTTGACGTCCGGTTTTTGACCGGCACCGACGTACACGGCCTGAAGATGGCGCAGACCGCGGCGGCCGAGGGAATCCCCACCGCGGAACTGGCTCGGCGCAACTCCGATGTGTTCCAGCAACTGCAGGAGCGCCTCGACGTTTCCTTCGACCGGTTCATCCGCACGAGTGATCCCGACCACTTCGAGGCGTCCAAGGCCATCTGGCAGCGGATGAACGACGCCGGCGACATCTACCTCGATTCCTACGCCGGCTGGTACTCGGTCCGCGACGAGCGGTTCTTCGCCACCGACGAGACCCAGGAGGGCCCCGACGGCACCCGGATCGCCATCGAGACGGGCACCGAGGTCACCTGGACCGAGGAGCAGACCTACTTCTTCCGGCTGTCGGCCTACACCGACCGGCTGCTCGCGCACTATGCGGCCCATCCGGAGTTCATCGGCCCGGACTCGCGGCGCAACGAGGTGGTCAGCTTCGTCAGCGGCGGGCTGACCGACCTGTCGATCTCGCGGACCACCTTCGACTGGGGTGTGCCCGTCCCCGGCCATCCCGACCACGTCATGTACGTGTGGGTCGACGCGCTGACCAACTACCTCACCGGGGTCGGGTTCCCGGACACCGACTCGGCGGCGTTCCAGCGGTTCTGGCCCGCTGATCTGCACATGATCGGCAAGGACATCATCCGGTTCCACGCGGTGTACTGGCCCGCGTTCCTGATGTCGGCCGGCATCGAGCTGCCGCGGCGGGTCTACGCGCACGGCTTCCTGTTCAACCGCGGCGAGAAGATGAGCAAGTCGGTGGGCAACGTCGTCGACCCCATCGCCCTCGCGGACGCGTTCGGCGTCGACCAGCTGCGCTACTTCCTGCTGCGGGAGGTGCCGTTCGGACAGGACGGCAGCTACAGCGAAGAAGGCATCATCAGCCGGATCAACACCGACCTGGCCAACGAGCTGGGCAACCTCGCGCAGCGCTCGCTGTCGATGGTGGCCAAGAATCTCGACGGGGTGGTGCCGACCCCGGGCGAGTTCACCGGCGACGACGAGACGCTGCTGGCGGCCGCCGACGCGCTGCTCGACACCGTGCGCGGCCACTACGACGACCAGGCCATGCACCAGGCGCTGGAGGCCATCTGGCAGGTACTGGGCGCCGCCAACCGCTACTTCTCGGCCCAAGAACCCTGGGTGTTGCGCAAGTCCGAGCAGGCCGCCGATCAGCAGCGGTTCGGCACGGTGTTGTACGTCACCATGGAGACCGTCCGCATCGCCGCGCTGCTGGCGCAGCCGGTGATGCCCTCCTCGGCGGGTAAACTTCTCAACCTGCTGGGCCAGCCCGCGGACGACCGCACGTTCGCCGCCCTCGGCACCAGACTCAAACCCGGTGCCGCGCTTCCGACGCCCACAGGCGTGTTCCCTCGATATCAGGTGGATGAATGACTACAGGACTGCACGAAAAGCTGCACGGCCTCTACGACGACGTAGTGCAGCGCAACGCGGGCGAATTGGAGTTTCATCAGGCCGTCTACGAGGTGCTGCACAGCCTCGGACCGGTCGTCGCCAAGCATCCGGAGTACGCCGACAGCGAGGTGATCCGTCGGCTGTGCGAGCCCGAACGCCAGATCATCTTCCGCGTGCCCTGGAGCGACGACTCCGGCGCCACCCACATCAACCGGGGCTTCCGCGTCGAGTTCAACTCCGCGCTCGGCCCGTTCAAGGGCGGCCTGCGGTTCCACCCGTCGGTGTACCTCGGCATCGTCAAGTTCCTGGGCTTCGAGCAGATCTTCAAGAACTCGTTGACCGGCATGCCCATCGGCGGCGGCAAGGGCGGGTCGGACTTCGACCCCAAGGGCCGCTCCGACAACGAGGTGATGCGGTTCTGCCAGTCGTTCATGACCGAGCTGTACCGGCACATCGGCGAGTACACCGACGTCCCGGCCGGCGACACCGGCGTCGGTAGCCGCGAGATCGGTTACCTGTTCGGCCAGTACAAGCGGATCACCAACCGCTACGAGTCCGGCGTGCTCACCGGCAAGGGCCTGACCTGGGGCGGGTCCCAGGTGCGCACCGAGGCCACCGGCTACGGCACGGTGTTCTTCCTCAACGAGATGGTCAAGGCCGCCAACGACACGGTCGAGGGCAAGCGGGTCGTGGTCTCCGGTTCCGGCAACGTCGCGATCTACGCCATCGAGCAGATCCACGAACTCGGCGGCACCGTGGTCGCCTGTTCGGACTCCAGCGGCTACGTGGTCGACGAGAAGGGCATCGACGTCGGCCTGCTCAAGGAGATCAAAGAGGTCAAGCGCGGCCGGGTCGCCGACTACGTCGAGGCCCGCGCGGGCGCGGCCCACTTCATCGAGGGCCGGTCGGTGTGGGAGGTGCCCTGCGACATCGCGGTCCCCTGCGCCACCCAGAACGAGGTCAACGGCTCCGAGTCCGGTTTCCTGATCAAGAACGGCTGCCGCTTCGTCGCCGAGGGCGCCAACATGCCGTGCTCGCCGGACGCGATCAAGCAGTTCGCCGAGGCCGGTGTCATCTTCGCGCCAGGCAAGGCCGCCAACGCCGGCGGCGTGGCCACCAGCGCGCTTGAGATGCAGCAGAACGCCTCGCGCGATTCGTGGACGTTCGTCGACACCGAGAAGCGCCTCGAAGAGATCATGCGCCGGATCCACAACCGGGTCCTGTCCACCGCCGAGGAGTACGGCCAGCCCGGCAACTACGTGGCCGGGGCGAACATCGCCGGGTTCATCCGGGTGGCCGACGCGATGCTGGCCCTCGGCCTGGTGTAGTGATCCGCGCCACACCCGGCGCGGACCCTGTCACATCGGCGGCACCGGCGGTGTCTTGAGGTCAGAGCGGCTCAACGAGGAGCCGACACTGATCCCAAGGAGCACCCATGAGTGAGCAGACACCCCGGATCGTGGTCATCGGCGGCGGTTACGCCGGTGTGCTCGCGGCCAACCGGCTGCGCCGGCGCCCCGGTCTGGACATCACGCTGGTCAACCCGCGACCGCAGTTCGTCGAGCGAATCCGCCTGCACCAGTTGGCCGTCGGCAACGACGACGCCACCGAACCCTACGAGGACATGCTCGGCGAGGGCATCCGGTTGGTGGTCGACGGCGCCACCCGTATCGATGCGGCGGCCCGCCAGGTGGAACTGGCCTCGGGCGCCACGCTGGACTACGACTACCTGATCTACGCCGTCGGCAGCACCGGCGCGGTCACCGCCGCGGTGCCGGGCGCCGCCGAATTCGGTTATCCCCTTTCCGAACTCGAGCAGGCCCAGCGGCTGGCCGACCGCCTGCGGGACGTGCCCGCCATCGCGCCGGTCGTGGTCGTCGGCGGCGGCCTGACCGGGGTCGAGGCCGCCGCCGAACTCGCCGAGGCGGGTCGGCCCGTCACGCTGGTCACCGATCAGCTGACGCCGTCGCTGGCCGCCACCGGCCGCAAGTCGGTGGCCAAGACCCTGGACAAGCTGGGCGTGCACGTCATCGAGGGCGTCACCGTCGCGCGGGTCCACGCCCACAGCGTCGAACTGAGCCACGGCACCACCCTGCCCAGCGCGGTCACGCTGTGGACGGCCGGCTTCGGGGTGCCCGGTCTGGCGGCCGCGAGCGGGTTGAGCACCGACGAGTTGGGGCGCGTGCTCACCGACGAGACGCTGACCAGCGTCGACGACGAGCGGATTGTCGCCGCCGGCGACGCCGCGGCCCCGTCGGGGCTGCCGTTGCGGATGAGTTGCGCGGCGGCGATGCCGCTGGGCGCCCAGGCCGCGCACACCGTGCTGGCCCGCCTCGCCGGCGACGCCGCCGCGCCGATCAGTCTGGCCTTCGCCGGACAGTGCATCAGCCTGGGCCGTAAATTTGGCACGATGCAGCTCCTGCACACCGACGACAGCCCGCGCCGCGGCTACGTCGGCGGCCGGACGGCCGCGGCCATCAAGGAGCTGATCTGCTCGACGACCGTGTGGGCGCTGCGCCGCGAGGCCCGCAAGCCCGGTTCGTACTTCTGGGTCAAGGGCAATTGGCGCGCGGACCGGCTCGCCCGCGCCGAGCAGCCGGTGCCGGCGCCATGACCGGGTCCGGCACCGAGGAGCACGCCGAGCGATTCACCCACCTGCGCCCGCTGCTGTTCACCATCGCCTACGAAATCCTGGGCACGGCAACCGAATCCGATGACGTGCTGCAGGACAGCTACCTGCGGTGGGCGCAGGTGGACCTCGACGAGGTGCAGGACACCAAGGCCTATCTGGCCCAGCTGGTCACCCGCCAGTCGCTCAATGCGCTGCGCGCCGCGGCCCGACGCCGCGAGGAGTACGTCGGGCCGTGGCTGCCGGAGCCGCTGCTGCTGGCGGAGTCGTTGGGCGGCAAGGACGCCGCCGCGGACGTGGTGCTGGCCGAATCGGTGTCGATGGCCATGATGGTGGTCCTCGAGACGCTGACCCCCGACGAGCGGGCGGTGTTCGTGCTGCGCGAGGTGTTCGGTTTCGAGCACAACGAGATCGCCTCGGCGGTCGGCAAATCCGCGGCCGCGGTGCGCCAGATCGCGCACCGCGCCCGCGAGCACGTGCACGCCCGTCGCAAGCGGTTCGAACCCGTGGACCCCGAGCAGTCGGTGGAGCTGACCAATCAGTTCTTCCTGGCCGCGGCCACCGGCGACATGGATCAGCTCATGGAGATGCTGGCCCCGGACGTCGTGTGGACCGCCGACAGCGCCGGCAAGGTCAGCGCGGCGCGCCGGCCCGTGGTGGGTGCGGCGAAGGTCGCGAAGCTGGTGATGGGCCTGAGCCGGTTGGGCGGCCCCAGCGCCCGGGTGGAACCCGCGATGTACAACAGCGCCCCCGCGCTGGTGCTCTACCTCGACGATCACCTCGAGGGGGTGATCACCGCGGAGTTGGTCGACGGCAAGATCGTCCACCTGTACGCGATGCGCAACCCGGACAAGCTGGTCAACGTCGCGGTCCCGCGGCAGATCAGCCGCTGAGGACGGCATCTGACAAGCTGATGCGATGCGCATCGACCGCCTGGGCGCCCTCGGCACCACCGCCGAGGTGCTGCGCGCGGTCGCGGCCGGCGCCGCCGCGGTGCCCCTGCCGCCGCCGGCGGCGCTGACCGGCGAGTGGTTCGGCGCACGCGCGGTCATCGCGCCCAGCCTGGCCGTCGCGCCCGTGCGCCCCGAGGATGCGTTCGACGTCGCACCGGGCGGCCCCGCCGAGGCCGTCGGCGGTGGCTGGTTCGGCTACCTCTCCTACCCCGATCGCGCCGGGACGCGGATCCCGGCGGCCGGCGGTGGCTGGACGGACTGCGTGCTGCGCTGCGACACTGCCGGAATCTGGTGGTATGAAAGCCTTTCCGGCGCGCCGATGGCACCCTGGCTGCGTCAGGCGCTGAGTTCCCCTGCGCCGCAGCGGGACTGGCAGATCGACTGGACCGCGCCGGATCGCGACGTCCACCGCGCCGGGGTCTCGGCCTGCCTGGCCGCGATCGCGGCCGGCGAGGTCTATCAGGCCTGCGTGTGCACGCAGTACCGCGGGGACTACACCGGGTCGCCGCTGGACTTCTTCGCCGACGCGGTGACCCGCACGACGCCGGCGCGCGGCGCGTTCTGCGCCGGGCCGTGGGGCGCGCTGGCCTCGCTCTCCCCGGAGGTGTTCCTGCGCCGGCGCGGCGAGGACGTCACCTCCAGCCCCATCAAGGGCACGCTGCCGTTGCACGCCGACCCGGCGCTGCTGCGCGACTCGGTCAAGGACGTCGCCGAGAACATCATGATCGTCGACCTGGTCCGCAACGACCTCGGCCGCGTCGCGGCCACCGGATCGGTGACCGTGCCCGAACTGCTGGCCATCCGGCCCGCCCCCGGCGTATGGCACCTGGTGTCGACGGTGGCGGCGCGCGTTCCCCGCAGCACACCGATGCGCGACGTGCTGGCCGCGACGTTCCCGCCGGCCTCGGTCACCGGCACACCGAAAGGCCGTGCCGCCGAACTTCTCTCGCAATGGGAGCCGCAGCCGCGCGGGGCCTACTGCGGCACCGTCGGACTGGCCTCGCCGGTGGCCGGCACCGAGTTGAACGTCGCGATCCGCACCGTCGAGTTCGACACTTCCGGTGCCGCGGTGCTCGGCGTCGGCGGCGGCATCACCGCCGATTCCGACCCCGACGCCGAATGGCAGGAGTGCCTGGACAAGGCGGCCTCGACGATCGCGCTGACCGGTCCGGCCGGCGTCGACTCACTGAGCGCGGGCGCGTAGCACCGCATCGTAGAGTTCGCGGCGCGACGGGGCGCCCGGGTGCGCGGCGATCACCTGCGCGCACGCGTCCTTGACCCGCATCCCGTCGTCGGCCAGGGCCACCACCTCGGCCACCAGGGTGTCCACGTCGGCCACCGGCGTCGCCCCGGCGAGCACCACGGTGATCTCGCCCAGCACACCGTCGGCCGCCCACTCCGCCAGCTCCCCCAGCGTGCCGCGAACAACCTCCTCGTGGATCTTGGTCAGCTCCCGGCACACCGCGGCGCGACGGTCGGCCCCGAGCTCGTCGACGGCGTCGCGCAGGCACTCGGCGAGCCGCCGCGGGGATTCGAAGAACACCGCGGTGCGTCGCTCGGTGGCCAGCGCGGCCAGCCAGCCCCGGCGCGCCGCGGCCTTGCGCGGGGCAAAACCCTCGAAGCAGAACCGGTCGGCCGCCAACCCGGACAACGTCAACGCCGTCGTCACCGCCGACGGCCCGGGCAGACATGTCAGCGGCAGGTCCGCGCTCACGCACGCCGCCACCAACCGATAGCCGGGATCGCTGATCGAGGGCATGCCCGCATCGGTCACCGCGAGCACCGTCGCCCCGCCGCGGATCTCGTCGACCAGGGCCGGGACCCGCGTCGTCTCATTGCCCTCGAACAGGCTCAGCACCTTCCCGCGGATCCGCACCTCAAGCGACTGGGCGAGGTTACGCACCCGGCGGGTGTCCTCGGCGGCGACGATGTCCGCGGACCCCAGCGCGTCGATCAGCCGGGCCGAGGCGTCCCCGGGATGCCCCAACGGTGTGGCTGCCAGCAACAGTCGACCGCCACTCATGCCCCACAGCCTACGATCGGTGTCGATGACCGCTCCCTCGACCGTGGTGCCGGAGCGCGCCGTACCGGTGATCAGCCCCGGCCCGCTGGTCCCCGTCGCCGATTTCGGGCCGCTGGATCGTGCCCAGGGTTGGGCGATGACCGCGGTCATCGGGGCCCTGGCGGCCATCACCCGATTCCTGAACCTGCAGTCGCCGACCGACGCCGGCACGCCGATCTTCGACGAGAAGCACTACGCGCCGCAGGCCTGGCAGATGCTGCACAACAGCGGCGTCGAGGACAACCCCGGCTTCGGGCTGGTGGTCCATCCCCCCGTCGGCAAGCAGCTGATCGCCATCGGCGAGGCCATCTTCGGCTACAGCGGGCTGGGCTGGCGGTTCAGCGGCGCGGTGATGGGCGTGATCATGGTGATCTTGGTCGCAAGGATCGTGCGGCGGATCAGCCGCTCGACGCTGGTCGGCGCCATCGCCGGGCTGCTGCTGATCGCCGACGGGGTGACGTTCGTGGCCTCGCGCACCGCGCTGCTCGACGGGTTCCTGGTGGTGTTCGTGGTCGCGGCGTTCGGGGCGCTGATCGTGGACCGCGATCAGGTCCGCGAGCGGATGCACAACGCGCTGCTGGACGGGCGAATCCACGAGACCCAATGGGGTCCGCGCCTGGGCGTGCGCTGGTGGCGGTTCGGCGCCGGGGTGCTGCTCGGACTGGCCTGCGCCACCAAGTGGTCCGGCCTGTACTTCGTGGTGTTCTTCGGGTTGATGACGCTGGCCTTCGACGTGGTGGCCCGGCGGCAGTACCGCGTGTCACGGCCGTGGCTGGGCACCATCCGCCGCGACGTCGGGCCGACGGCCTGGGCCATGGGCCTGATCCCGGTCGCGGTGTACGTGGCGTCCTACGCGCGCTGGTTCGCCTCCGAGACCGCCGTCAACCGCTACGAGGCCGGCCGCAAGATCGGCGAGCGCCAGTGGTTCCAGCCGCCGGACGCCATCCGCTCGCTGTGGCACTACACCGCCAAGGCCTACGACTTCCATTCCGGGCTGACCAACGCCGCGGGCAATCAGCACCCGTGGGAGTCCAAGCCGTGGACCTGGCCGATGTCGTTGCGGCCGGTGCTGTACGCGATCGACCAGAACAACGTGCCCGGCTGCGGCGCGGCGTCCTGCGTCAAGGCCGTGATGCTGGTGGGGACGCCGGCGATGTGGTTCATCGCGGTGCCCGTGCTGGGGTATGCGGCCTGGCGCGCCTTCGTCCGCTGCGACTGGCGCTACGCGGTGGTACTGGTCGGCTACTGCGCGGGCTGGCTGCCCTGGTTCGCCGACATCGACCGGCAGATGTACTTCTTCTACGCGGTGGCCATGGCGCCGTTCCTGGTCATGGCGATCGCGTTGATCTGCGGGGACATCCTCTACAAACCCACCCGAAACCCGGAACGACGAACGCTCGGGCTGGTGGTGGTCTGCTGCTACGTGGCGCTGGTCATCACGAACTTCGCCTGGTTGTTCCCGGTGCTGACGGGAATGCCCATCTCGCAGCAGACCTGGCACATGCAGATCTGGCTGCCCAGCTGGCGATAGCTTCTCGGGCTTCTTTGGCGCGGCCGAAAATGCACACCGGGCTGTTGATCCACAGCCCGCACTGCCGTGGCGGCAATCTCGCCGAGGCCCGTCGGCACCGCGGCCGACGCTGCCGGCATGAACAGACCGTTTCTGGGCACGCAGGCGCTGACAACTGGGGCGCTCACCCGCGGGCAACTGCGGTGGAACTATCGCGCGATCCTGCCGAATGTCTACGTCCGCGCGGACACCCCGGTCTCGCTGGACGACCGCATCGCGGCCGCGTGGCTGTGGTCGGGCAAGCGCGCCGTCATCGCCGGGCGGTCCGCCGCAGCACTGCACGGCGCGTTGTGGGTCAAACAGCACGTTCCCATCGAGTTGTTGTGGCGCTGCGGTCGACCGCCCGCGGGAATCATCGCCCGCAATGAACGCGTCGAGGCCGACGAACTGGTCACCATCCGCGGCATGCAGGTGACGACCCCGGAGCGCACGGCATTCGACCTGGCCCGCCACCTCGCGCGGCTTCCCGCGGTCAGCCACCTCGACGCCCTCGCCAGAGCCACCGGGCTGCAGGCCGCGAGCGCATTACGCCTCGGTGAACGCTATCCCGGTGCGCGCGGCGTGGTCGGTGCCCGCCGCGTCATTCCGCTGCTCGACCCCGGCGGGCAGTCCCCCAAGGAAACCTGGCTGCGCCTGACGGTCCTGGATGCCGGCTTCCCGCGCCCCACCACGCAAATCCCTGTCACCGACGGGTTCAACACCGCCTACCTCGACATGGGCTGGGAAGATCCGCAGATCGGGCTCGACTACGACGGGGATCAACACCGCAAGGACCGCGTCCGCTACGTTCACGACGTCGGGCGCAACGAACTCGTCGCCCAGACCGGCTGGATGGATCTGCACGTCCTCGCCGAACACAGCCCAGCCTTCATCATCCATCGGCTGCGGCGGGCCTTCGAGCGACGAGGATGGGCGCGCGACGGCCGACGGCGCCCAGATTGCCGATAGGGTCGTGACAGGGCCTGATCGCAGTGCCCTCGACGCAATTTCGGCCGCCTAGGAGCACCATGAGCACGCGCGAGCAGGTACTGATCGGGGCCGACGAACTGGCCCGACGACTCGACGCCGGGGAACCGATCACGCTGCTGGACGTGCGCTGGGAACTCGCCCGGCCCGACGGGAGGGCCGCCTATGCACGCGGACACCTGCCCGGCGCGGTGTACGTCTCCCTCGACGACGAACTGTCCGACCATTCGGTGACCGGCCGCGGCCGGCATCCGCTGCCGTCCGGGGCCGCCCTGCAGGAGGCCGCGCGTCGCTGGGGCGTCCGCACCGGCGTGCCGGTGGTGGTCTACGACGACTGGAACCGCGCGGGCTCCGCACGCGCCTGGTGGGTGTTGACCGCCGCGGGGATCCCGGACGTGCGCATCCTCGACGGCGGGATGGCCGCCTGGACGGGTGAATTACACACCGGCACAGTGGTTCCCGAACCCGGCGATGTGACGGTGGCCCACCGCGACCTCTACGCGGGGGCGCGCCGTACCGTGACCGCCGACGAGGCCGCGCAGACGCCGGTGCTGCTCGATGCGCGGGCACCCGAGCGGTTCCGCGGCGAGGTCGAACCCGTCGACGCGGTCGCCGGCCACATCCCCGGCGCCCGCAACCTGCCCAGCACGCAACTGCTCGGCGAGAACGGGTCCTGGCTACCCGGGGCGGACCTGACCCGCCTCTTCGGCGACATCGATGACGACGTCGCGGTGTACTGCGGCTCCGGGGTGACCGCCGCGGTGACGGTCGCGGCCCTGGCCGCGGTGGGCGTGGACGCCGCGCTGTTCCCGGGCTCGTGGTCGCAGTGGAGCTCGGAGCCGTCCCGCCCCGTGGCGACGGCTTAGAGCGGGTTAGAGCGGATCGCGCGCCGCCGGGCAGGACATGCAGCGCGGGCCGCCCCGACCGGTGCCCAACTCCGAGGCCGCGATCCGGACCACCTCGATCCCCGAATCCTCGAGCCGGGCATTGGTTTCGACGTTGCGCTCGTAGGCCACCACCACGCCCGGCGCCAGCGCCAGCGTGTTGTTGCCGTCGTCCCATTGCTCGCGTTCGGCGGTCACCGGATCCAGGCCGGTGTCGATGACCCGCAGCCGGTCGATGCCCATCGCCTCGGCGGCCGCCCGCACGAACGGCACCGCGTCGTCGATCTGCACCGCGCCGTTGACGCGACGAATCGTGAACGCGGACAACGTGTCCACCACGTTGGGATACATCACCACGGCGTCGACGTCGACCATGGTGCACACCGTGTCCAGGTGCATCTGCGCCCGCCCCTGCTCGATGGGTACGGCCAGCACGGTGTGGGCCAGGCCGTCGTCGAACAGGCTGCGCGCCAACGCCTCCGCGCCGGCCGGCGTGGTGCGCTCCCCCACCCCGACGGCCACCACGCCGGGCGCGAGCAGCAGGACGTCGCCGCCCTCGACCGGCGCCGAGCGCGACTCATAAGCCCGGCGCACCCCGAGGAAGCGGGGGTGATGGGCATAGATCAGATCGGTCAACGACGTTTCGCGCATCCGCGCCGGCAGCGACAGCGAGGTGATCGCCACCCGCGGCCCGATCCAGAACGACGAATCGCGGGTGAACAACAGGTTGGGCAGCGGATCGATGACGAAGTCGCCGCCGTGGTGCATCCGCCGCACCAGTGACAGCTCGCTGTCGGCCAGCGGCAGTTCGGTGAAGGTCATGCCGGCCACCAACAGATGCGCCAGATCGCCCGGGTCCAGACCGCGCAGATAGCCCGAAAGCTCTTGCGCCAGCGGCAGACCCAGGCGCCGGGCGTCGACGGCGGCCGCGATCCCCTGCATCCGCGCGGCCCCGCTGACCAGGGCCTCGCTGAGCAGATCGGCCATCAGCAGCACCTCGACGCCACGGGCGCGCAACACCTCGGCGAACGCGTCGTGCTCCTCTTGGGCGCGCGACACCCAGGGCAGTCCGTCGAAGAGCAGCCTGTCGTTGTTGCGGGGTGTCAGGCGCTGCAATTCGGCGCCGGGTCGATGCAGGATGACCGCACGCAGCGTTCCGACCTCGGAATTGACGCTCAGCGCCGGAGCCTCCACAGTAAGCACCGTAGCGCCAATCCGTACCTGAACTATCGTTTAGGTGTATGAACACCCAAGAGTTGGCACCGGGCGAATTGGCGACCCGCGCCGGGGTGGCCATCTCGGCGTTGCACTTCTACGAGCGCGAGGGCTTGATCAGCAGCCGGCGCACCTCGGGCAATCAGCGCCGCTACACCCGGGACACGCTGCGCCGGGTGGCGTTCATCCGGATGTCCCAGCGACTCGGCATCCCGCTGGCGCGGATCCGAGAAGCCCTGGCGACCCTGCCCGCCGACCGCGTGCCCACCAGTCGGGATTGGGCGCGGTTGTCGGCGGGTTGGCGCCAAGACCTCGACGATCGCATCCTGCACCTGCAGCGCCTGCGCGACAATCTCGCCGACTGCATCGGCTGCGGCTGCCTGAGCCTGAAGAGTTGCACGCTGTCCAACCCCGATGACGTGCTGTCCGAGAAGGGACCCGGGCCGGTTCGCCTCTGATCGAACGTCTGTGCGATAGACTTCGGGTGTGACCGTGTCGCTACAGGAGGGCCTGTTCGACCACGCCGAGCGACGACGCCTGGCCCACGGAGCATGGATCGACGTTCGCGCCGGCTGGTTCGACGCCCCCGACGAGTTGTTCGACGAGCTGCTGTCCGCCATCCCCTGGCGCGGCGAGCGCCGGCAGATGTACGACCGCGTGCTCGACGTCCCCCGGCTGATCAGCTACCACGATCTGGTGGAGGAACCGGCGCCGCACGTCGCGCTCAAGCAGCTTCGCCGTCGGCTCAACGACATCTACGCCGGCGAACTCGGTGAGCCGTTCACCACCGCCGGGCTGTGCCTCTACCGCGACGGCGACGACAGCGTGGCCTGGCACGGCGACACCCTGGGCCGCGGCAAGTCCGAGGACACCATGGTGGCGATCGTCAGCCTCGGCGCCACCCGCACCTTCGCGCTGCGTCCGCGCGGCGGGGGTCGGTCGCTGCGAATCAAGCACGGCCACGGCGACCTGCTGGTGATGGGCGGGTCCTGCCAGCGCACCTGGGAGCACGCGATCCCGAAGACCGCCCGTCCGGTCGGCCCCCGGATCAGCATCCAGTTCCGCCCGCGGGGCGTGCGCTAACTGCGAATGGCCGCCACGGCGTCGCTGAGCAGCTTCTCGGCCCGTGCGGTGTCGACGGGTTCGGTCGGCTTGTCCGGGACGACCAGCGGGTTGGCGGTGACGATGACCTGATAGTCACCGAGGTGCGCGATATAGCTGTACACCTCGCCGGTCTGCACCTGTCCGTTCATCGCGGCCTGCACCACGCGGTGCACGCCCAGCGTCTCGACACCGTCGATCTGGGGCGCGGGCACCGACTCGATGGTGCCGCGGGTACCGCCGGCGACATAGGAGAACTTCTTGCAGTTGTCGGTCGGCGTGTTCAGCGGCACCTGTTCGGAGGTCTCGAGCGCGATGGCCACCAGTCGGTTGCCCATGCCCTCGGCGATCACCGCGGACATGTTGCCCTTCAGCTCATCCGGCAGGGTCTGCATGCTGGCGAACTCCGCACAGTCGGCGGGCTCGAACTTGACCCCCGCGGGCGGTTTCTGGTTCTCCAGCGCCTTCGGGTCCAGGCCCGAGGACTTCTCGGTGACCTGGAACTCCGGACCGAACGTCGAGGCGACCTGACCGATCTTGGCGATATCGATCGACTCGGAACTCGGCGGCTCCTCGGCGGTCGAACACCCCGCCACCACGCCGACGCTCAACACCGCAACCAGCACCCTGTGTGTGGACATCGGGCGCCAATCTACCCACCGCGGGGCTCAACCGCGCGCGGTGGCGACCGTGTTGACCAACAGCTCCGCGGCATACTGCGACGGCAGCGGCGGATGCGGTGAGCCGGGATCGACGATCAACGTCACAAAGACCAGGTGGGTATCGAGGAGGGCCAGGTAGGTGTAGGCCTGCGAATCGGTTTCGGTGCCGGATTCCACCACGGTGCGGATCTCGGCGGACATCCCGACCGTGACCGCCGCCTCGACGGGCGGCGCGGGAACCAGGCTCACCGTCGCCGTCGACCGCCCGTAGGTGGCACTCCACTGCGCGCACTCGTCGAGTAGGGCGGGGTCGACGCCGAGGTGCCGCC
This sequence comes from Mycolicibacterium chitae, assembly GCF_900637205.1. Taxonomy (NCBI): domain Bacteria; kingdom Bacillati; phylum Actinomycetota; class Actinomycetes; order Mycobacteriales; family Mycobacteriaceae; genus Mycobacterium; species Mycolicibacterium chitae. Next base: position 908,919 of record NZ_LR134355.1, on the reverse strand, counting down.
CCGGCGGCGGGGTCGCGATGACGACGTAGACCTGACCACCGTCTCCCGAACTCGCCAGGCCTCGCCCGGTACCCCCGTCGGCGCCGTTCACCAGCGCCGCGCACGCGACCGGCTCGGCCGTCCAGCCCGGCCGCATCCCCCAGTACGCCACCGGCGAGGTGACATCGACGACGTCCTGGACCTCATCTCCGGCGGGGAGTGCGCCACGCATCCGCTTGACGCGGTCGGGATCGACCGACGCCGCTGCCGCCACCGTGGGAATCGACGACGGCGCGGTGCGGTCCTCGTCGGCCGGCGCCCCGCAGCCGGCCAGCACCAGCGCCGCGCCGAGGGCAGGCAATAGCCGCATGCCCGTTGGTAGCACACTGCGACCGCGGACCCGGTTTATTCCCCGTGATTCTGCCAACTTTTCGACAACATTCCGCCAATCTCGAAAACCCCAGGCATACCCGGAATCACAGGGAAGAAAACTCTTCCCACCTCAGTTCCACTGACCAGACCCCAGGGTCATCCGCCCAGGCCGGCGGGAGAGGTAAGAGGGAACGAAGGTGCGAACTCCGATGAAAAACATTCTACGCAGCGCCGCCGCAGTCAGCGGATTCGCTGCTCTGACAATAGGTTTGGCGGCCCCGGCCGTGGCCGAGCCCACCTACTCGGCAGACACCGTGCAGATGGACATGCCGACGGCCCCCAAGGGCCCGAACGGTTACGACAGAGACGATCGATACCCGTATCACGACTTCGGTATCGCCAAGCATCCGTACTACGACTCACTGCTGCCCCGACCGAAACGCAGTGCCGGCGTGCTGCCCGGCGAGTCTCCCGGACAGGTGCCGCTGGGTCCGATCGTCGGGCGGCGGTGACCGGCAGCACTTCAACAATTGCTGCCAACCGTCCGCAATATCCCGCCATCGGTCACCAATACCGAATTCTCCGGGATGAAATCCGAACCACCCGAGGTTCAACCGAACATAGACACAATCGAATACTCCGCACAGATATGCGGAGAGAGGAAGAAGGGAAGAATCCCATGAAGAAGACCCTGCTGAGTTCCGCAGTCATCGGCGGATTGGCCGCCCTGACCATCGGTGTGGCGGCACCGGCTTTCGCGGCACCGACCATTTTGGAGCCGGGACAGGTCGCGCAGTCCGTGGGCCCCGACAATAAGCAATTTCCGCGGATTCAGAACAATACCGAAAAGGTCGACCAGCGGAACCACCAGCGTTTCAACACCGAGGTGAGCCACCCCTACTACGGTTCGCCCGGTTCCGTGGCCGGCGGCCCGATCGTCGGACGGCGGTAGTTCCTCGAGCGTGACTTTCCCCGGTGACGCAGGACACTCACATTAACGGGAAGAAAACGCGACGTGGCGGCGTTCTATTAAGTAGACGTCAATGAATTCACCGCCAAGTTTGGCGGATTCAATGGGCAGTAAAGACGAGAAGGGGAGATGAGTTCGGTCGCCGTCAGCGGATTGGTCGCCTTGACCATTGGTTTGGCGGCACCGGCAGTGGCCGCTCCGGCACTCGGTGACCAGGACTATCCGCGAATTCAGAACAACACCGAAAAGGTGGACAAGCACTACAACCAGCGCTTCGGCACTGACGTGACCCACCCGTACTCGGATTCGCTGATCCCACGACCGGAAAGTAACCCCGGTGTGCTTCCGGGCCAGTCCCCGGGCACCGTCCCGCTGGGGCCGATCGTCGGGCGACGGTAGTCCGAGAACAACTGCCTAGCACCAGCTTTCAGCGGGACGCCCACCAGGGCGTCCCGCTTCTGGTCGTGCGTGGGCGCTAGGCGCGCGAGACGGCCGAGGCCTCGGCGATCTGTTCGGCGGTGGGCCGAACTCCCGTATAGCGTTCGAACTGCTCGGCGGCCTGCAGGGCGATGACCTCGGCCCCGGTGATCACCCGCTTGCCGGCGGCCCGCCCGGCCGCGATCAGCGGCGTCTCCGAGGGCACCGCCACGACGTCGAAGACCACCTCCGCCGCCGCCACGGTGGATTCGCCGAACGGGTTGTCGTGCTCCTCGGGCCCGCCGGCCATACCCACCGGAGTGGCGTTGACGATGATCGCGGCGGTGGCCCCGCCGACGTGGGGGCGCCACCGATAGCCGAGTTCCTCGGCCAGCACCTGTCCGTCGACCGGATTGCGGGCGACGACGACTCCCTGTCGAAACCCGTTGTCCCGGAATGCCGTACCCACGGCGCGGGCCATGCCGCCGGAGCCGTGGAGCAGCACCGTCGCATCGGGTGCGAGCCCGTGGGAGCCGATGAGCCCCTCGATGGCGAGGTAGTCGGTGTTCGACGCCGTCAACACGCCGGCGTCGTTGACGATGGTGTTGACCGCGTTGATGGCCCGCGCCGACGGTTCCACGTGGTCGACCAGCGCGAGGACATCGGCCTTGAAGGGCATCGACACCGAACAGCCCCGGATGCCCAGTGCCCGCACGCCGCCGATGGCCGCGGCGAGGTCGGTGGTGCTGAACGCCTTGTAGATGAAGTCCAGCCCCAACAACTCGTACAGGTGGTTGTGGAAGCGGGTGCCGATATTGCTGGGCCGCGCGGCCAGCGAGATGCACAGCGTGGTGTCCTTGCTCAGCGGGGGTCGCGACACGTCAGCCCACCGCCTGGATCGCCTGGCGGGCCAGGGCGGCGATCTGGTCTGCCAGCTTGGTGGGCAGCCTGATCCGACTACGCTCCGGCACCGGCATCGTGGTGATCACCACTCCCAGATCCTCCCTCTCCCACACCGCTCCGTACGCGTCGAGAATCCTTCGCATGGACATGTTTTCGCTGAGGACCCGGGCGGTGAACTCCTCCACACCCGCCACCTTCGCCGCGATGGCCAACGCCTTCATCAGGAACGAACCGATCCCGTTGCCCTGGTATTCGTCGCCGACGATGAAGGCAACCTCGGCCGAACTCGCGCCGGCCTCGTCCCGCACGAAGCGCGCGTCGGCCACCACGTCGTCGTCCGCGGTGATGAGCACCCAGACGAAATGGTCCACGTAGTCGACCTCGAACAGGTAGGTCATCAACTCCGGGCTGGGCTCCCGGAAGGACATGAACCGGCGATAGCGCGTTTCGGCGGAGAACGCGACGTGCCCCTTTCCGGCAATCTCCTTGTCCCCCGGCAACGCCGGGCGCAGCAGAAACTGGGCGCCGTCGCGCATGCGCACCGAAATCGGTGCCAGGAACGCCGCCAACCGCTGCCGGGCAATCCGCACCAGATGGCGCAGCACACCGGGCAGTTGGATCAGCTCGGCGAAGGCCGCGTCGTCACCGCGCCAGCCGTGGACCTCGGTGGTCGCGGTCACCGAGGCCACCCGCGGCTGATTCTTCAGCAACGCGATCTCGCCGACGACCTCGCCGGCCGGCACCGCGATCTCGACCGTGGACCCGTTGTCGTCCTGGTGTCGGATGGCCAGCGCGCCGTCGGCGATGATGGCGAAGAAATGCGAGGTGTCGCCCTGGCGCATGAGCACGTCCCCCGCGTTCAGCCGCAGGGGCTCGAGGCGCGTGGCGAGTCCGTAAAGGTCCGCGCCGAAGCAGTCGGCGAAGACTGCCAAACCCGACAGATTATCGGCGCGCTGCGTGATCAGTTCGGCCACGACGATGTCCTTCCGATCGGACGTAACGTTACCGGAAGAGCCGGTCCGCAAACCTGATCCGCGCACTAGCCGCCCGGCTATCGTGGGAGCGTGACCACCACGGAATCCGGTCGGCGTCGACTGGGCACGGCCGCTCGCACCCCCGCCCAGAAGCGTGTCCTCGACGCGGCTCTGGACCTCATCGCCCAGCACGGGGTGAGCGGCACCTCGCTGCAGATGATCGCCGACGCGATGGGGGTGACCAAGGCTGCGGTCTATCACCAGTTCAAGACCAAGGACGAGATCGTCGTCGGGGTCACCGAGATGGAATTGGCCAATCTGGAGGACGCGCTGATCGCCGCGAAGGCGGAGTCCGATCCCGCGCGTGCGCGCAAGGTGCTCCTGACCCAGGTCATCGACATGGCCGTGGCCCGGCGGCCGTGGGTGCGCACGTTGCAGAACGACCCGATCATCATTCGGCTGCTCGGTGAGCACGAACCGTTCCGCGACTTCATCAGTGAACTGTTCGGGGTGCTGCAGGGCGACGAGGACAACACCACCGCACGGGTGTCGGCGGCCCTCTTCTCCGGCGCGATCGGCGGGGCGATCATCAACCCGTTGCTCGACGACATCGACGACGCCACGCTGCGTACCGCGCTGATGCAGTTCACCACCCGGATGATGAACCTTCCGGAGTGATCGCGGCCCCACGCCGAAAAGAACGCCGCCCCCAGCGAATTCGCTGGGGGCGGCGTTCTTGCGAAACTAAGCGTCGATCACCAGTCGCCCATGCCGGGGCCCGGCGCCCAGGGACCCTCGAAGCCCTCGGCGGTGGTGCCGTTGACGGCCTTGGTCGAGTCGCGGGACTCGCCCTGGGCGTTGATCTCACCGGCGTCGGCGAGGCGGGCCTGCGACAGACCGCGCGCGACGCTGGGGTCGACGATGCGCAGCCACTGGTCGGAGACCACCGAAGCCTGCCGGCTGCGAACCTCGGGGCCGGGCGCGACTTCCTCGACCTCGGCGTTGGCCGTTGCGGCGCCGAAGGTGATCAGACCCGCGGCGAGCGCGAAGGCGCCGATTCCAGCAGTGGCCAGCTTCTTCATGTGCGTTACCCCTTGCAGTAGGTAGAAATCTCAAGTGTTTAGGGCGAAGTCCACGATCAGCCTAACAGCGAATCGCCAACCGCGCGCGTCGAGTGAAGAGGTGGAATCAATCCAGGTCAGCGGGGTTAAAACGATCCGGCTGACCGGGTACAAACTCTGTGGAGCTAAGGGGAATCGAACCCCTGACCTACTCGATGCGAACGAGTCGCGCTACCAACTGCGCCATAGCCCCTTGACCGCTAGCAGGCTACCAGCCTGCCGGCGCTGACAAGAAATTGCCTCGTCACTGACCGGCCGCACGCGGCAGGTCGTAGTGCCGCGCGAACGGCACGTAGTCCAGGTGCTCGAACTCGGGGTCCTCGTCGTCGATTTCGAGCACCGCCGCACCGGGTTGACGCAGCCGGGCCGGCACTACGTCAAGATCGCGGTCCTGGGTGTTCTCGACGCCAAGTCGCGAGCGCGCCATCCGCTGCATCCGCCGCCGACGCAACCGCTCCTCAATCCGCGTCTGGCGACGCAGGTAGGCCAGGTACAGGACGGTGATGGTGGCCATCGCGGCGCACGCCCACCAGGCCGCCGGGGACAGCAGGAAGGCCGCGGCCGCGGAGGCCACCAGCAGGACGGCCATGACCGACAGCGTGTTCTTGCGGAAGCGGTACTTGCGCGCGCTGACCGCCGCGGCGGTCTGGGAGTGGTAGCGCCGATCGCGGGTCAGCGGCACCGCGGCCGTGGCCGGTTCGGCCTCGGCCTCGAGCCCCGAGGTGTCCTCGACATACTCGTATTCGGTTCGGGCGCCCTCGAATTCGGTGAAGTCTTCCTCTTCGGCCTGCGGCTCGACCTCAGTCTCGGCTTCGACCTCAGGTTCGGGTTCGGCCTCAGGTTCGGGCTCGGCTGCGGCCTCGACGGGGACCTCGGCCACCGGCTCGGGCTCGGGCTCTGGTTCCGGAGCGGGCGCGGGCTGCGCGTCGGCGTACTCGAGCGGAAGCTCCTCGGTCTGCAGGGCGTCACCCTTCAGTTCGGCTTTCAGCGTGCCGACCGGCAGGGCGCCGGAATCCTCGTCGACGACGTCGACGTCGAGGTAGTCCGGGCCCTCTTCGGCGGCCACCGAGGTCACGACCGCCATCGTCCGACTGCGCGACGGCTTGCCCGTCACCACCACTGGGCCGGTCGCGTCGTCGTCGTAATCATCGAGGTCGTCGTCGGCGTCGTGCTGCCAGTCGGGATCGCTGGCGTGGCCCGCCGCGGGGCGGCCACGCTTGATCAACCGCGCGGCCCGACCGGTATTGAGCACGCGGGTGGCCAGCGCGACGTCGCTGGTGCGCTTCACCGCGTCGCGCTTGTTGACGAGCATGGGCACCAGCACGAACAGCCAGAGCACCACGAGCGAAATCCACAGCAGAGATTGGGGGATGCTTGGCATGGTGGCCTGCTCCTTTCCCCTTCAGGCTAGGTCTGCGACCAGCGCAGCCGTGGACGGCGCGCCGAGACAATTACACACCTGTAATTCGCAGGTTACAAGCACCAACAGCCCCAAAAGTCACATTAGTAACACTGGTTGCACGAATTCGACGCCTGGGGCCGCGAAAATGCCGCCAGGGTTGTGCGCGCGCGGCCGGAACAGCCCTCACGCCATTCTCGACGGAAACAGCAGCCCCCTAGGCCCAGTGCGCTCGCCCGGCCCGCACCAGCGACGCGGCCAGCGAGCCGGCCACCTCCTCGACCGTGATCGCCACCAGCAGATGATCGCGCCAGCCCCCGTCGACGTCGAGATAACGCCGCAGCAGGCCCTCCTCGCGGAAGCCGACCTTGCCCAGCACCGACCGACTCGCGGCGTTCTCGGGTCGCACCGTCGCCTCGACGCGATGCAGCCGCACCGGGCCGAAGCAGTGGTCGACCCCCAACGCCAGCGCGGCCGTCGCCACCCCGCGACCCGTGACCTCGCTGTGCACCCAGTAGCCGATCCACGCCGAGCGCAGCGCGCCGTGGGTGACGTTGCCGATGGTCAACTGCCCGACGAAGCGCCCGTCGAGCTCGATGACGTACGGCAGGATGCGGCCCCGGCGGGCCTCGGACCGCAGCGCCGAACACACCGAGGGCCAGGCCGAAAGCGCGTGCCGCGCAACCCAATCCACCTCCGCGGACGGCTCCCACGGCTCGAGGAAGGGCCGGTCGGAGATCCGCAGCCGACTCCAGGTCGCGGCGTCGCGCATCCGGATCGGGCGCAGCCGCACCACCCCGGCCGCCACCCGCAGCGGCCCCACCGTCATCGGCCATCCGGGATGGATGGTGCTGGGCCCGAAGAAGAAGCGGGACAACTCAACCGCGCTGGGCGAGGAATGCGACGTCGACCACTTCGCCGGTGCGGATCTCCTCGGCCTCGCTGGGAACCTGCACCAGGCAGTTCGCCTCGGCCAGGGTCGCCAGCAGATGCGACGACACCCCGGGGGCCCCGCCGAGCGCCTGCACCAGGTACTCGCCGGTGTCCTGATCGCGCATCAGCTGCCCGCGCAGGAAACCCTTCCGCCCCGGCACCGACGAGATCGGCGCCAGGGTGCGCGCCTGCACCACGCGCCGCATCGGTTGCCGCTTGCCCAGCGACAACCGGATCAGCGGACGCACCATGACCTCGAAGACCACCAGCGCGGACACCGGATTCGCCGGCAGCAGGAACACCGGGACGCCCTCGTTGCCCAGCTGGCCGAAGCCCTGCACGGAACCGGGATGCATCGCGATGCGCGACACCTCCATCTCCCCCAGCTCCGACAGCACCGCGCGCACACCCTCGGCGGCCGCGCCGCCGACCGCGCCCGCGATCACCACGATCTCCGAACGGCTCAGTTGCCCCTCGACCACCTCGCGCAGCTTCTCCGGGTGGCTGTCGACGATGCCGACGCGGTTGACCTCGGCGCCCGCATCGCGACCGGCCGCGGCCAGGGCATACGAATTGACGTCGTAGACCTGCCCGTTGCCCGGGGTGCGGGAGATGTCCACCAGCTCGCCGCCGACCGAGAGCACCGACAGCCGCGGCCGCGGATGCACCAGGACCCGTTCGCGGCCCACCGCCGCCAGCAGGCCGACCTGCGCCGCGCCGATGATCGTGCCGGCGCGCACCGCGACATCGCCGGGCTGCACGTCGTCGCCGGTGCGCCGGACGTAGGCACCGGAGCGCACGCCGCGCAACACCCGCACCTTGGCCTGCCCGCCGTCGGTCCACCGCAGCGGCAGCACCGCATCGGCCAACGTCGGCATGGGCGCACCGGTCTGCACCCGGGCGGCCTGGCGCGGCTGCAACCGGCTCGGGGTTCGCGTCCCGGCCTCGATCACGCCCATCACCGGCAGGCTCAGTTGCCCGTGGCCGGACTCGTCGCCGACACCCAACACGTCGACGCTGCGCACCGCGTATCCGTCGATGGCGGCCTGGTCGAAGCCGGGCAGCGGCCGCTCGGTCACCACTTCCTCGGCACACATCAACCCCTGCGCCTCGGCGATCGCCACTCGGACAGGACGGGGTGCCACAGCTGCGGCCTGCACTCTGGCCTGCTGCTCTTCAACCGAACGCACTATGCGCCTTTCCGCCGTACGGCCCGGATTCTGTCGAGCCGACGGCCAACTACTGCTCGGTCAGGCCCAACCGCTCAACCAACCAGCTACGCAGTTCCGGGCCGTAGTCGTCACGATCCAAGGCAAAGTCAACCGCAGCCTTGAGGTAGCCGCCGGGATTTCCCAAGTCGTGTCTAGACCCACGGTGCACGACCACATGCACCGGGTGGCCCTCGTCGATCAACATCGAGATCGCGTCGGTGAGCTGAATCTCGCCGCCCACCCCGCGGTCGATGCGGCGCAGCGCGTCGAAGATCGCGCGGTCCAGGACGTAGCGGCCGGCCGCGGCGTACGGCGACGGGGCGTCGGCGGCGTCGGGCTTTTCCACCATGCCCTTGACGCGCAGAACGTTGGGGTTGGCCGCATCCGGGACGGCCTCCACGTCGAAGACGCCGTAGGCGCTGATCTCGTCGGGGGGTACCTCGATGGCGCACAGCACCGAACCGCCGCGCTTGGCCCGCACCTTGGACATGGTCTCGAGCACCCCGGTGGGCAGCACCAGGTCGTCGGGCAGCAGCACCGCGACGGCGTCCTCGTCGGGCAGCAGGACCGACTCGACGCAGGCCACGGCGTGTCCGAGCCCCAGGGGTTCGGCCTGCACCACCGATTCGACCTTGATCAACGCGGGCGCGCGCCGCACCTTCTCCAGCATCACCTGCTTGCCGCGGGCCTCGAGGGTGCCCTCCAGGACCAGGTCCTCCACGAAGTGCGCGACCACGCTGTCCTTGCCCTCGGAGGTGACGATCACCAACCGTTCGGCGCCGGCCGATGCGGCCTCGGCGGCCACCAGTTCGATCCCCGGGGTGTCCACCACCGGCAACAGTTCCTTGGGCACGGTCTTGGTGGCGGGCAGGAAACGGGTGCCCAAACCCGCCGCAGGCACGATTGCCGTATGCGGGATCGGTACGTCAGGCCCCTCAGACATGGTCATCACCCTAACTAGATACACGTTCACCGCTCAGTATGGCGCTGCTCGTCCCCCGTTTTGACTACCTGTCATTGTGGACGCTGTGACCCCCGACGCGAAGGCAGAACTGCGCACCCGGCTGATCGCCGCCCGCAAGGCGCTGCCCGCCCAGCAACGGGCCGCCGAGGCCGAGGCCGTGACGTCGGCGCTGCTCGGCTGGTTGCCCGCGCGCGCCCGGACCGTCTGCGCCTACGTTCCGGTGGGCACCGAACCCGGGTCGCCGGCCATGCTCGACGCGCTGGACGGCGCGGGCCTGCGGGTGTTGTTGCCGCTGACGATCACCGCGGGACCGGAGCGCACCCCACTGCCGCTGCGCTGGGCGCGCTACGTCCCGGGCGAACTGGCCCAAGCCGACTTCGGCCTGCTGGAACCCATCGGCGCGCGGCTGCCGGCCGAGGCGATCAGCGAGGCCGACGTGGTGATCGTGCCGGCGCTGGCGGTGGATCGGCGCGGGACACGGCTGGGCCGGGGCGCCGGCTTCTATGACCGCTCGCTGCCGCTGCGCGGGGCGTCGGCGGCGCTGTTGGCCATCGTGCGCGACGACGAGTTCGTCGACGAGTTACCCGCCCAGCCACACGACGTGCCGATGACGCACGTCCTCACGCCGGCGCACGGTGTGCGGCCGCTCTGAGCGCGGCAGGCCCCGCGGGAATGGGGAACGCCACATAGCGGTTCTAGCACTTGAGACGGTAGAGTGCTAACGGTCCTTATCATTTCCTGGAGGTTTTGGTGCCCACCTACAGCTACGCGTGTACCGACTGCGGTGATCGTTTCGACGCGGTGCAGGCCTTCACGGACGACGCCCTGACCAGCTGCACCAAGTGCGAGGGCCGGCTGCGGAAGTTGTTCAACTCCGTCGGCGTGGTGTTCAAGGGCAGCGGCTTCTACCGCACCGACAGCCGCGAATCCGGCAAGAACTCCTCGGTCAAGAGCGAGAAGTCGTCCGACTCCTCGTCCCCGTCCTCGTCGTCGGAGAAGTCCTCGAGCGGGTCGAGCGACAAGAGTTCGTCGTCGGCCCCGGCTTCCGCCGCCAGCTGACCGGCGACGGCTCAGCACACTGAGTCGTTGGTGCACTCATCGCCGGCGTTGACGCCGCCCACGCGATCGAGCGCCAAGTCGCGCGGGACCGCCTTGAACGACCCGCGCACGATTCCTTGCGTCGACATGATCTCGGACTGATGTTTCTTGGGATGGGCCGTCTCGGCGTGCGCCATCCCACCCAACCCGATGAGAGCCGCGATCGCCGCGGCCGCCGCGAGCCCGGCAACACCGATTGTTCGCATCTGATGGCTCCTGACTGATCGAAATTGGAAGGCCTGCACCAGTAGAAGCTACGAGCGGGCTGGCCGATCCGCGCGCCGGGCAAGCGCTCTGTACGCAACCTCGCGGCTTATCCACAGCCTGACGTTCGCGCGCACAACACCTGGGTCGCGGCCGCTTAGTGTGCGGTCATGGCCTCGGGTGGTTCGTCGCTGGATCCGACCGCGCTGACCCGGTTGCGCCAAGCCCTGCAGCCGGAGTGGGTCCACACCGTGCGGGCCCGTCGCATCGCCGCGGGCGCCCTAGTCCTGCTCGCCGGAGCCTCGGCCCTGCGCGCCAATCCCGACGGCGACCGGGCGGCCGTGCTGGTGGCCGCGCACGACCTGGCGCCTGGGGTCGCGCTGACGGCCACCGACGTGCGCGTCGAGCACCAACTGGCCGCCACCCTTCCCGACGGCGCTCAGGGCGATCTCGCCGCGGTGGAGGGCGCGACGGTGGCCGGCCCGGTGCGCCGGGGCGAGGTGCTGACCGACGTTCGGTTGTTGGGTTCGCGCCTGGCGGAGCGGACGGCGGGTGCCGACGCCCGCATCGTGCCGGTGCAATTGGCCGACAACGCGGTGCTCGACGTGATCCGCGGCGGCGACGTCGTCGACATCCTGGCGGCCCCGGATTCCGAGCCGGACGCCCAGCCCCGCGTGGTCGCCACCGATGCCGTGGTGGTGCTGGTCTCGGCTCGACCGAAGGCGGCGACGGGGGCCAACGACCGGGTGGTCCTGGTCGCACTGCCCGCGCCCGCGGCAAACAACGTCGCGGGCGCCGCGCTGACCCAGGCGTTGACGCTGACCCTGCACTGAAGCTGTTCTACGCCGATGGCGCACTTCTCGTGGCAAACAGGACTACCTTTGGCGATGCCAAACACGCCATCGTGAGAAAGGTCTGTCCCTATGTTGAAGGGGTTCAAGGAGTTCATATCGCGTGGCAACGTGATCGACCTTGCGGTCGCCGTTGTCATCGGCGCGGCGTTCACCGGGTTGGTGACCGCATTCACCGACAGCGTGGTCCAGCCGCTCATCGACCGGATCGGGGCCAACCCCGAGGAGCCCTACGGGATCCTGCGCATCCCGCTCGGTGGCGAGCAGTTCATCGATTTGAACGCCGTGCTGTCGGCGGCCATCAACTTCCTGCTGGTGGCGTTGGTGCTGTACTTCGTGATCGTGCTGCCGTACAAGAAGCTCAAGGAACGCGACGCCGAGGTCGACGAGGAAGACACCGAGCTCACGCTGCTCACCGAGATCCGAGACCTGTTGCAGCAGAACGCCAATGGTTCCACCTCCGGTCGGCACGGCGCCCCGCAGTAACGACCCCCCCAACGGAAATCGCCCCCCGGCACGGATGCCGGGGGGCGATTTCTGTGAGCGAATGTCAGTTCATGTTCCAGGGCTCGCCATAGGTGGTGACGCTGTCGCCGGTCGAGGAGATCAACCGGGCGAACGGACGCAGCAGCACACCGCCGGCAGCACCGGTCACGGTGCCGTGTGCGTTGGAGACGACCACCGCGCCGGCCTCACCCGCGACGTCCACCGAGAAGGTGGCCACTTCCTGGATGCCGGGGCCGTTGCCCAGGTCAGCGGAGATCGACACACCCGGGAACAGCGGCGGGGTCACGATGCCGTCGAATCCGAACGGGCCGCCGCCCTCGAGGCCGTCGAACGCGATGTTCGGGGTGGTGTAGCTGAAGTTGATGCCCACACCCAGCGACCAGGGGAAGCCGACCTGGTAACCGAGTTCCAGGACACCCTCGAACTCGTCGGCACCCTCGCCGGCGACGTTGTAGGAGGCCTTGCCGGAGTGGAACCACTCGCGGGTCAACCGGTTGCGGTCGAGGGGGAACACACCGTTGAGGAAGGTGTCCCACTGCTGGATCGTCAGGGTGCGGCCCTGACCGTCCACGACGCTCAGCTCATTGTCCAAGCCAGCATGTGAGGTGCCCGTGCTCACGAACATCGTGGCGAATGCGGCGAGGATCGCCACCAGCACTCGACTGAATACCTTCATGTTCTCCCTAGCTGTGTCAGCGGTGATCCGGGGGGCTCACCGAAGGGGTGTTCGCAGCCGATGGCACGTCGTGTCACCAGCCGCCACATAAGAGAGGGTCAATGAGATGTCCCACAGACCACTCTTACGTTTCGCTCATCGTTTGCGACACGAGGAACATAACGGGGTGGGCACTACCCGGCAACGCGAAGCGACCCGCGATCAGGGCACGACAGAGAGTGCCCAAAGTTTGCTGGAGAATTCCCCGTGTTGACAACACATGTTCCGACCTGCATGTACGGCGCAGCTGTGGTACGCGGCACTACGCCAGAACTTTCTTGGACGTGCGCCGACTTAGGCGACCCTTAGTGCCTAGTGAAGCAGGTAAAAAGCGGTCAGGAATGATGCGGCGGGACGTTGTCGCGCAGCCACTGATCACGGTCGCCTTCGTCGCGCGCGCCGTCCGGATCGCGCTCATCCGAGGACTCCTGCGGAATTTCAATACCGAAGATCTTGTTAACTGTATTCCGGTCTCGGGGTGACGAACCTGACACAGTCCCTCCCGTTGTGTGATGAAGATCACACGTCGCCTATTTTCCCTGTTCACGTGCACGTAACGCAATACATGCACACGGGACCACAACCGTTACGAGAAAAGCAAACGCCGGGGGTGAGTACACCCCCGGCGTGTCGGCCGAACGAATTGCGTTTGCTCGAAAACGTGTTCAGATCTCCAAGCTCGACAGCTGCCCGATGACGTGAGCGGCCAGCGGGTTCAGCGTTGCCATGCCGTCGCGCACCGCGGCGCGTGAGCCCGGCAGGTTGACCACCAGGGTGCTGCCCGAGATCCCGGCCAGGCCGCGGGACACCCCGGCGTCCGAGATGCCCGCGGAAAGCCCCGAGCCGCGCAGCGCTTCGGCGATCCCGAGCAATTCGCGGTCCAGGATGTCCAGGGTGGCCTCGGGCGTGACATCGCGCGGGGTGACCCCCGTGCCGCCCACGGACACCACCAGATCGACACCGCCGATCACGGCCGTGTTCAGGGCGTTCCGGATCTCCACCTCGTCGGCGGCGACCACCACGACGCCGTCGACGACGAACCCGGCCTCGTTGAGCAACTCGGTGACCAACGGCCCGCTGTGGTCCTCCTCGCCATGCGCGGTCCGGTCGTCCACGACCACCACCAGCGCCCTACCCACCAGCTCCACAGGCTGTTCCATAGCTGTCACCGTATATCCGGCTGCGGACAGCGGGATGACGGGATCGGTCAACAACGGCGGCAGCTGCCTCGTCACTGGCCCGCCTCGCCCAAGGTGACCTGCACCGATCCCGGTTTGCCACCCTCGTCCAGATAGCTCACCGTGATGGTGTCGCCGGGCGCCTTGGACCGCACGGCCGCCACCAGGGCATCCGCACTGGCGATGACGCGGTCGTCCACCTTGATCACCACGGCGCCGCTGGGCAGCCCCGCGGCCGCCGCGGCGCCACCCTCGGTGACCTCGACGATCTTGGCGCCGTTGGACGTGGTGTCGTTGCTGACCTGGACACCCAGCGACGCGCGTGAGGCCTTACCGGAGCTGATCAGCTCGTCGGCGATCCGCTTGGCCTGGTCCACCGGGATGGCGAAGCCGAGTCCGATGGATCCGCCCTTGGGGCCGCCGACGGCGTCGCCGCCCAGCGTCGCGATCGCCGAGTTGATGCCCACCAGTTCGCCGTTCATGTTGACCAGCGCGCCCCCGGAGTTCCCCGGGTTGATCGCCGCGTCGGTCTGGATGGCGTCCAGCACGGTGTTCTGGTTGTTGGTGTCGCCGGCGGTCGAGACCGGGCGGTTCAGCGCGCTGACGATGCCCGTGGTGACGGTGCCCTCCAGGCCCAGCGGTGAGCCGATCGCGACGACGTACTGCCCCACCTTGAGGTCGGCCGAGGATCCGATGGTGATCGGCGTCAGGTCGGACACGCCTTCGGCGCGCACCACCGCGATGTCGCTGAGCGGATCGGTACCGACGACCGTGAAGGGCGCGGTACTGCCGTCGGCGAACGTGACGGTGGTGGTGGGCTTGGCGTTTCCGCGGTTGCGCGGGATCTGCGGGCGGTCGGGGTCCAGCGGCGCCGCGCCGGGGCCGGGCACCGGGCTGTTCGCCGCGGCCGACACCACGTGATTGTTGGTGAGGATCAAGCCGTCCGAGGTCAGGACCACCCCCGAACCCTCCTCGTTCGCCCGGCCCAGGCTGGTCTCGAGCTTCACGACGCTGGGGACGACCTTCATGGCCACCTGCTCGATGGAACCCGCGGGCACGTTGGCGGCCGGCACACTCGGGGCGGCGCCGGTCACCGTCGTCATGGTTGACGACGTCTGCTCGTCGGGCTGGGCCAGAAGTGCCACGCCGCCACCGATTCCCGCCGAGACCGCCGCGATGGCCAATGCGCCGACTGCCAAAGCCGCTGTGCGGGAACCGCTCCGAGGCTTTGCCGGGCGCGGTACCGGCGCCTGCGGACCGGGCCGGTAGGGGCCGTACGGTGGGCGCGGCTGCTGCGCGCTCTGCTGCGTGGCGTAGCGCCAGTCGTAGCCCTGCTGGTACGCGCCCGGATATGGTTGCGGCGCATGCGGTTCCCCGACGGCACGCGGTCCGTGCTGGCCGTGCTGGTGCGGCGAGTACCTCGGGTCGTTCGTCATGTGTCCTGTGCTTGTCCTTCAAGTCAAAGCGCGGTCACAATGACCGGCTGTCCCCTACTTTGCCCGTGTCGACTGAGAATCCACTGAGATAACACTCTGCTGCGCTGGTGATTCGTTCCCATTGTGCTCGCCACCACTGTGCAGATCGTGGTGTGACACGGGCGGCAGTGGCGCGCCGGGCAGCAGCACGTAGATGGCGGTACCCGGCGGATCGCCGCCCGGGACGGTGTCCTCGACGCGCAGCGCACCGCCGTGTTTGAGCACAACGTGTTTCACGATCGCCAGGCCGAGACCGGAACCGGGCATGGCCCGCGCCTCCGGGGACCGGTAGAACCGCTCGAACACCAGATGTCGATCGGCCACCGGAATGCCCGGCCCCCGGTCGGACACCACCAGTTCGGCGTGCGCGGGGTCCAGCTGTGTGAGCTTCAGTCCCACCCGGCCGCCGGACGGGCTCCACTTGGCGGCGTTGTCGAGCAGGTTGAGCACCGCGCGGGACAGTCCCGCCGCGTCGCCGTAGACCTGCCACGGGGCGACGTCGACGTCGAACTCGATGTCGTTGCGGCGCCGACGAACCCGCTCGAGGCACCGGTCCACCACCTCGGTCATGTCGACCGCCTCGTGGACCACCCCGCCGGCGTCGTCGCGGGTGAGGTCCACGAGATCGCCGACCAGGGTCGACAATTCCTCGATCTGACCGATGACGTCCGTGCGCAGATCGGCCATCTCCGACTCCGGCAGCGGCGGCGCACCGGGCTGCTGTGCCGCGATGAGCAACTCGACGTTGGTGCGCAGTGACGTCAGCGGCGTCCGCAGTTCGTGGCCGGCGTCGGCCACCAGTCGGCCCTGTCGCTCGCGGGATTCGGTGAGCGCGCGCAGCATCGTGTTGAACGCCTCGGTCAAGCGCGCCAGTTCGTCGCTGCCGAACACCGGGATGGGCCGCAGGTCGTCGGTGCGCGCCACTCGTTCGGCGGCTTCGGTGAGCCGGGCGACCGGACGCAATCCGGTGCGAATGACGATGCCGCCCGAAATCGCCGCCACCGCAACGCCGATGCCGCCGACCACGAGCAGGACCCATCGCAGCTTGCTCATCACCGCGTCGGTGGGCGCCAAGCTCTTGGAGATCAGCAGCGTGCTGCCGTTGGGCAGATGCACCGCCAGGATCCGCTGGTCGGCCGCGGTGCGACGGGACATGAACAGCTCACCGCGGATGACGGCCTTTTCGGTGGCACCGATCGGCAGCGTCTGCCCTTCCTGGTTCGCGGTGTAGATCGAGCGGCCCGGGTTGATCAGCATCGCGTTGACGTCGGAGTACGCCGTGCCTTCGATGGCCTTCCCGGGATCGGCGGCCAATGACCCGCTGGCGATCAACAATTGGGCCCGGCTCTGCAACTGGTTGTCGATGTCGTCGTACAGCGCCGCGGCGACCACCGCGTAGACCGCGACCGCCATCAGGACCACGACCATCGCCACCATGGACATGGCCAGCAACATCACCCGCCACCGCAGCGACAGCGATGTTGTGGCCCGGAGCGGGGGCCGCTTGAGCGGCTGGGGTTGCAACAACGCCATCAGAACCTCAGCGTCACGGCGGCGTCTCGCGCAGCACGTAACCCACCCCGCGCACGGTGTGGATCAGCCGTGACTCCCCTTCTGCCTCGGTCTTGCGTCGCAGGTAGCCGACATACACCTCGAGGGCGTTGCCCGAGGTCGGGAAGTCGAATCCCCAGACCTCCTCGAGGATGCGGCTGCGGGTCAACACCCGCCTCGGGTTCGCGATCAGCATCTCCAGCAGCGCGAACTCGGTGCGGGTCAGGCTGATGTGCCGATCACCGCGGGTGACGTCGCGGGTGGCGGGGTCCAGGGTCAGATCGGCGAACGTCATCGCCATCGAGTCGGCCTGGTCGTCGCCGGTGGTGCGGCGCAGCAGGGCCCGCATCCGCGCGAGCAGTTCCTCCAGCGCGAAGGGTTTGGGCAAATAATCGTCGGCGCCGGCGTCGAGCCCCGCCACGCGTTCGGACACCGAATCGCGGGCGGTCAGCACCAGGATCGGCAGATCGTCGCCCGAGCTGCGCAGTTGCCGACAGACCTCCAGGCCGTCGAGCCTGGGCATCATCACATCGAGGATCACCGCGTCCGGGCGATCCTCGGCAATGGCGTTCAGCGCCTCGACGCCGTCCTCGGCCAGGCTCACGGAGTACCCGTTGAAAGTTAGGGACCTGCGCAGGGACTCGCGGACGGCGCGATCATCATCAACGACAAGAATCCGCACAGCAACCAGTGTTATCCCAACGCCTGAGACCAGGCTGAGAGGCGCGCCGCGGCGGGTTCAGGTCAGCGCTTGTCGAGATCGACCAGACCCAGGCGGGCGGCCTTGAGCAGGCGCCGCGGCACCTTGTGCTGCTGACCTGCGACAGTGACGTTGACCAGGCCGGTGGCCTCGGTCTTCCACTGCGCGCGACGGCTGCGGGTGTTCGAGCGCGACATTCTCCGTTTGGGCACGGCCATGACGTGCATCTCCTTAGCTTTTGGGGACCCGAAGGTCAGTCGCGCAAACCCAGCGACGACAGTTGCTGATCAGGATAGCGGGTGACCTGCGTGCGCCCCAAATCAAGATGTCCCTCATCTCTTGACCCGGGACCGGCGGTACCGGGTAACGTGCCGAGGTGGCCGGCGAGGGTGAGGAGTGCGCGTGACGGGTGCGGTGCGCATCGGCAACTGCTCGGGTTTCTACGGCGACCGCCTCGCGGCCATGCGGGAGATGCTCGAGGGCGGCGAGCTGGACTACCTGACCGGTGACTATCTGGCCGAGTTGACCATGCTCATCCTCGGACGCGACCGGATGAAGAACCCCGAGGGCGGCTACGCCAAGACCTTCCTGCGCCAACTCGAGGACTGCCTGGGGCTGGCCCAGGACAAGGGCGTGCGCATCGTCGCCAACGCGGGCGGCCTGAACCCGGCCGGCCTGGCCGCCGCCGTGCGCGCCCTGTCCGACAAACTCGGCCTCGGTGTCCGCGTCGCGCATGTCGAGGGCGATGACCTGCTGGGTCGCGCCGCCGACCTCGGCTTCGGCGATGTGCTCACCGCCAACGCGTATCTGGGCGCCTGGGGCATCGTGGACTGCCTGCAGTCGGGGGCAGACGTCGTCGTGACCGGGCGCGTCACCGACGCCTCGGTGATCGTCGGCCCCGCCGCGGCGCACTTCGGCTGGCGCCGCACCGACTACGACAGACTCGCCGGCGCGGTGATCGCCGGGCACGTCATCGAGTGCGGCATCCAGGCCACCGGCGGCAACTACGCGTTCTTCACCGAGGTGGCCGACCTCACCCACCCCGGTTTCCCGCTGGCCGAGGTGCACGACGACGGTTCCGCGGTGATCACCAAGCACCCCGGCACCGGCGGGCAGGTCAGCGTCGGCACCGTCACCAGCCAACTGCTCTACGAGATCACCGACGGTCGCTACGCCAACCCGGACGTGACCGCGCGGATGGACAGCGTGCGGCTCACCGAGCAGGGAACAGACCGGGTCGCGATCACCGGCGCGGTGGGCGAGCCGCCGCCGCCCACCCTCAAGGTGTCGCTGAACAGCATCGGCGGCTTCCGCAACACCGTGACCTTCGTCCTGACCGGGCTGGACATCGAGGCCAAGGCCGCGTTGGTGCGCCGCCAACTGGAGGCGGCGTTGCCGACCCGGCCCGCGGAGTTGCAGTGGAACCTGGCCCGCACCGACCATCCCGACGCCGACACCGAGGAGACCGCGAGCGCGCTGCTGCACTGCACCGTCCGCGACGCCGACCCTGCCAAGGTGGGACGGCAATTCACCAGCGCCGGAATCGAACTCGCGTTGGCCAGCTACCCGGGTTTTCACGTCACCGCACCGCCCGGCGACGGTCAGGTGTACGGCGTGTTCCGCCCCGGCTACGTCGCCGCCGGAAAGGTGCCCCACGTCGCGGTCCATGCCGACGGCACCCGCACCGACATTCCTGCGGCCGACGACACCCGCGAACTGCGACCCGTCGACGACACACCGCTCCCCGAGGCCCTGCCCGACGGGCGGACTCGGCGGGTGCCGCTGGGCACCATCGCCGGCGCGCGCAGCGGCGACAAGGGCGGCAACGCCAACATCGGCGTCTGGGTGCGCACCGAGGAGCAATGGCGCTGGTTGGCCCACACCCTGACGGTGCCCGCGCTGCGGCAGTTGCTGCCGGAGACCGCGGAGTTCACCGTCACCCGGCACCTGCTGCCCAACCTGTATGCGGTGAACTTCGTCATCGAGGGCATCCTCGGCGAAGGGGTGGCCTACGCCGCGCGCTTCGACCCGCAGGCCAAGGGCCTCGGTGAATGGTTGCGAGCTCGGCACCTCGACATCCCCGAAAGGCTGCTGCCGTGAGCATCTGGACCACCCCCGAGCGCGATCAGTTGCGCAAGACGGTGCGCGGGTTCGCCGAGCGCGAGATCCTGCCCCACGTCGACGATTGGGAACGGGCCGGTGAACTCCCCCGCGACTTGCACCGCAAGGCCGCCGAGGCCGGCCTGCTCGGCGCCGGCTTCCCGGAATCGGTCGGCGGGGAGGGCGGCGACGGGGCCGACGCGCTGGTGATCTGCGAGGAGCTGCACGAATCAGGCTGTCCGGGAGGAGTTTTCGCGTCGTTGTTCACCAGCGGCATCGCGGTGCCACACATGGCGGCCTCCGGAGATGTCCGGCTGATCGACGCGTTCGTCCGGCCGACGCTGCGCGGCGAAAAGATCGGCGCGCTGGCCATCACCGAACCGGGCGGCGGATCCGACGTCGGGCACCTGACCACGCGCGCCGTCCGAGACGGCGATCACTTCATCGTCAACGGCGCCAAGACCTACATCACCTCCGGGGTGCGCGCGGACTACGTGGTGACCGCGGTGCGCACCGGCGGGCCGGGGGCCGCCGGCGTCTCGCTGCTGGTGGTGGAGAAGGGCACACCCGGTTTTCAAGTGACCCGCCGGCTCGACAAGATGGGCTGGCGTTCCAGCGACACCGCCGAGCTGTCCTACACCGACGTCCGGGTTCCGGCGGCCAACCTGATCGGCGCCGAGAACAGCGGCTTCCTGCAGATCGCCGCGGCCTTCGTCTCCGAGCGGATCGGCCTTGCCGCCCAGGCGTATTCGAGCGCGCAACGCTGCCTCGACCTCACGGTCGCGTGGTGCCGGGACCGCGAGACCTTCGGGCGGCCCCTGATCTCCCGGCAGGCGGTGCAGAACACGCTGGCGGAGATGGCGCGACGGGTCGACGTCGCGCGGGTGTACTCCCGGCACGTCGTGGAACGCCAAGTCGCCGGCGGACCCGACGCCGCGAACCTGATCGCCGAGGTGTGCTTCGCCAAGAACACCGCCGTGGAGGCCGGTGAATGGGTGGCCCACCAGGCTGTCCAGTTGTTCGGCGGGATGGGTTATATGGCCGAATCCGAGGTCGAACGCCAATACCGGGACATGCGGATCCTGGGAATCGGCGGCGGGACCACCGAAATCCTGACCGGGTTGGCCGCCAAGACGCTTGGATATCTCCCATGACCGTGCTGCCGTCCACGCTGGACACCGACTCGGCGGCGTACTCGGAGGCCGCCGCGGCGCTGACCGCCAAGCTCGCGGAGCTGGAGGCCCAGTTGGCCGAGGCGGTCGCCGGCGGCGGGACCAAGTATGTCGACCGGCACCGGGCCCGCGGAAAGCTCACGGCACGGGAGCGGGTCGAGGCCCTGGTGGATCCGGACTCGCCGTTCCTGGAACTGTGCGCGCTGGCCGCCTACGGCAGCGATTTCCAGGTCGGCGCGAGCGTGGTCACCGGCATCGGCGTGGTCGAGGGCGTCGAATGCATGATCGTGGCCAACGACCCCACGGTGAAGGGCGGCACCAGCAATCCGTGGACACTGCGGAAAACACTGCGGGCCAACCAGATCGCGCTCGAGAACCGGCTACCGGTGATTTCCCTGGTGGAATCCGGCGGTGCGGACCTGCCCACCCAGAAGGAGATCTTCATCCCGGGCGGTCGGCTGTTCCGCGACCTGACCCGACTGTCGGCGGCCGGCATCCCGACCATCGCGCTGGTGTTCGGCAATTCGACCGCCGGTGGGGCCTACATCCCGGGCATGTCCGACCACGTCGTGATGATCAAGGACCGCTCCAAGGTGTTCCTGGCCGGACCGCCGCTGGTGAAGATGGCCACCGGGGAAGAATCCGACGACGAAGAACTCGGTGGCGCCGAGATGCACGCCCGCACCTCGGGTCTGGCCGACTACTTCGCGGTCGACGAACTCGACGCCCTGCGGATCGGCCGGCGCATCGTCACCCGACTGAACTGGACCAAGAAGGGCCCGAAGCCCCGGGCGTTCGTCGAGCCGCGGCTGGCGGCCGAGGAACTGATCGGGATCGTGCCCGCCGACCTGCGCATCCCGTTCGACCCGCGCGAGGTGATCGCCCGCGTCGTCGACGACTCCGACTTCGACGAGTTCAAGCCCCTCTACGGCAGCTCGCTGGTCACCGGGTGGGCCACCGTGTGCGGATACCCGCTGGGCATCCTGGCCAACGCGCGCGGCGTGCTGTTCAGCGCGGAATCGCAGAAGGCCACCCAGTTCATCCAGCTGGCCAACCGCTCCGACACGCCACTGTTGTTCCTGCACAACACCACCGGCTACATGGTGGGCAAGGACTACGAGGCCGGCGGCATGATCAAGCACGGTTCGATGATGATCAACGCGGTGTCCAACTCGACCGTGCCGCACATCTCGCTGCTGATCGGGGCGTCCTACGGCGCCGGGCACTACGGCATGTGCGGGCGCGCCTACGATCCCCGGTTCCTGTTCGCCTGGCCCTCGGCGAAGTCGGCCGTGATGGGCGGCACCCAGCTCGCCGGCGTGCTCTCGATCGTCAGCCGCGCCGCCGCGCAGGCACGCGGCCAGCAGGTCGACGAGGACGCCGACGCGGCCTTGCGCGCGGCCGTCGAGGCCCAGATCGAGGCGGAATCGCTACCGATGTTCCTGTCCGGTCGGCTGTACGACGACGGCGTCATCGACCCGCGCGACACCCGCACGGTGCTGGGAATGTGCCTGTCCGCCATCGCCAGCGGCCCGATCGAGGGGACGTCGAACTTCGGCGTCTTCCGGATGTAGCCGATGATCACCAAGGTTCTGGTTGCCAACCGCGGCGAGATCAGCCGCCGGGTGTTCGCCACCTGCCGACGGCTGGGCATCGGCACCGTCGCCGTCTACACCGATCCCGACGCCGAGGCCCCGCACGTCACCGACGCCGACACCCGCGTCCGGGTGGACAGCTACCTGGATGCCGAGGCGCTGGTGGCCGCGACCCGGGCGGCCGGGGCGGACGCCGTCCATCCCGGCTACGGATTCCTCTCGGAGAACGCGGCGTTCGCCGAGGCGGTGACGGCCGCCGGCCTGGTCTGGATCGGGCCGCCCGCCGCGGCGATCGCCGCGATGGGGTCCAAGGTCGAGGCCAAGAAGACGATGGCCGCCGCCGGGGTCCCGATCCTCGACGAACTCGACCCGGCCGGCCTGACCGCCGAGCAGTTGCCGGTCCTGGTGAAGGCCTCCGCCGGTGGCGGCGGGCGCGGCATGCGCGTGGTCAGCGACCTGGCCGCGCTGCCGGACGCAGTGGCCTCGGCGCGCCGCGAGGCCGAGTCCGCCTTCGGCGACCCCACCGTGTTCTGCGAGCGCTACCTGCCCACCGGCCACCACGTCGAGGTGCAGATCCTTGCCGACCACCACGGCACGGTCTGGGCGGTCGGCGAACGGGAATGCTCGATCCAGCGTCGGCATCAGAAGATCATCGAGGAGGCCCCGTCCCCGCTCGTGGAACGGGTGGCGGGCATGCGCGGCAGGCTGTTCGACGCGGCCCGCCTGGCGGCCGAGGCGATCGGCTACACCGGGGCCGGGACGGTGGAGTTCCTCGCCGACGGGCACGGCGAGTTCTACTTCCTGGAGATGAACACCCGGCTGCAGGTCGAGCACCCGGTCACCGAGGCGACCACGGGGCTGGACCTGGTGGAACTGCAACTGCGGGTGGCCGAGGGCGATCGCCTCCCTCCCGAACCACCGGCGGCGCAGGGGTATTCGATCGAGGCCCGGCTCTACGCCGAGGACCCGGCCAAGAACTGGCAGCCGCAGGCCGGCACCGTGCGGCACTTCGCCGTGCCCACCGCCCGCAGCGAGTTCGAAAGTTCGGGCCGGCCCGAGATCCGGTTGGACTCCGGCGTCGTCGATCGGACGACGGTGTCCATTCACTACGACCCGATGCTGGCCAAGATCATCTCCTTCGCGCCGACCCGTCGCCGGGCCGCGGCCATGCTGGCCGATGCACTGGTCCGCACCCGCCTGCACGGCCTGCGCACCAACCGCGACCTGCTGGTCAATGTCCTTGGGCACCCGGCGTTCCTGGCCGGCGACACCGATACCGCGTTCTTCGACACCCACGGCCTGGCCGCGCTGGCGGCACCGCGGGTGGGCGCGGCGGGCCTTCGCCTGTCGGCCGTGGCCGCGGCGGTGGCCGACGCGGAACACAACCGCGCCGCCGCGCCGGTGGCGCTCGGCGCCCCGATCGGTTGGCGCAATGTGCCGTCGGCCAACCAGAGCAAGACCTACCGGGACGGCGCCGGCGACGAGCACCGCGTCGCGTACCGGTTCGGTCGCACCGGCCTGATCCTGCCCGACGACGACGGTCTGCGCCTGGTGTCGTCGGCGCCGGCCCGCGTCGTCCTGGCCGATCCGTCCGGCGTCGAAACTGCCTACGAAATAAGCCGATACGGGGACACCGTCTGCGTGGACTCGCCCCGCGGCGGGGTCGAGTTCACCGTGGTGCCCCGGTTCGTCGAGCCCGGGACCGCGGTGGCGGAGGGCTCGCTGGTGGCGCCGATGCCCGGCGTGGTGACTCGCACGGGCGCCGAGGTCGGGCAGGCCGTGACCGCGGGGCAGCCCCTGGTCTGGCTGGAGGCCATGAAGATGGAACACACCTTGGCCGCCCCCGGGGACGGCATTCTCACCGAACTCCACGTCACGGCCGGTCAGCAGGTCGAGATGGGCGCCGTGCTGGCACTGGTCGCCGACCCCACCACAGAAGAGGAAAGCTCACGATGACGGACACCGGTTTCATCGAAAGTCCCGAGCGGCAGGCGCTGCGTTCGGCGGTCGCCGCGATGGCGGCCAACTACGGGCCCGAGTACTACCTGGAGAAGGCCCGCGCTGGCGAACACACCAGCGAATTGTGGGCCGAGGCAGGCAAACTCGGGTTCATCGGGGTGAATCTGCCGGAGGAGTACGGCGGCGGCGGGGCCGGCATGTACGAGCTGTCGCTGGTGATGGAGGAGATGTCGGCCTCGGGTTGCGCGCTGCTGATGATGGTGGTGTCGCCGGCCATCAACGGCACCATCATCGCCAAGTTCGGCACCGACGAGCAGAAGCGCCGCTGGCTGCCCGGCATCGCCGACGGGACCGTGACCATGGCCTTCGCGATCACCGAACCCGACGCGGGTTCCAACTCGCACCGCATCACCACGACCGCGCGCCGCGACGGCAGCGACTGGATCCTGTCCGGGCAGAAGGTGTTCATCTCCGGGGTCGATCAGGCGCAGGCGTTGCTGGTGGTGGGCCGCACTGAGGAGGCCAAGACGGGCAACCTCAAGCCGGCGCTGTTCGTGGTGCCCACCGACACCCCGGGCCTGTCGTGGACCAAGATCGACATGGAGATCGTCAGCCCGGAGTTCCAGTTCCAGGTGTTCCTCGACGATGTGCGGCTCCCCGCCGACGCGCTGGTGGGCTCGGAAGACGCCGCGATAGCGCAGTTGTTCGCCGGGTTGAATCCGGAACGGATCATGGGCGCGGCCAGCGCGGTGGGCATGGGCCGCTTCGCGATCGGCAAGGCCACCGAGTACGTCAAGACCCGCCAGGTGTGGAAGACGCCGATCGGTGCGCACCAGGGCATCTCGCATCCGTTGGCCGCCAACCATATCGAGGTCGAACTGGCCAAGTTGATGATGCAGAAGGCGGCCACGCTCTACGACAGCGGCGACGACTTCGGGGCCGCCGAAGCCGCCAACATGGCCAAGTACGCCGCCGGGGAGGCGTCGGTGCGCGCGGTCGATCAGGCCGTGCAGTCCCTGGGCGGCAACGGTCTGACGAAGGAGTACGGCATCGCCTCGGTGCTCACGGCCTCCCGCCTGGCCCGCATCGCGCCGGTGAGCCGGGAGATGATCCTCAACTTCGTCGCCCAGACCTCGCTGGGCCTGCCCCGCTCGTACTGATGGACGCAGCCCAGGAGCCGAGGGTCGACTACCGCGTCGAGGGGCGGGCCGCCCGACTGACGCTGAACTCGCCGCACAACCGCAACGCCCTGTCGACCGAACTGGTCAGCGGCCTGCACGAGGGGCTCCGCGCCGCGGTTGCCGATCCCGAGGTCCGGATGGTGCTGCTCGGGCACACCGGCGGCACGTTCTGCGCGGGCGCCGATCTCAACCAGGCCTCGGGTAGTTCCGCCGATCCCGAGATGCTGGCCGCCGAACGCGGCCGCGAGATGACGGCGCTGCTGCGAGCCCTGGTGGAGTGCCCGCTGCCGGTGATCGGGGTGATCGACGGGCATGTCCGCGCCGGCGGCATGGGGCTGGTGGGCGCCTGCGACATCGTGGTCGCCGGACCGAACAGCACCTTCGCGCTGACCGAGGCGCGCATCGGCGTCGCGCCCTCGATCATCTCGCTGACCCTGCTGCCGAAGCTGACCCCGCGTGCTGCAGGTCGCTATTACCTGACCGGAGAGACCTTCACCGCCCAGGTGGCCGCGCAGATCGGGCTGGCGAGCATCGCCGCCGACGACGTCGAGGCCGAGGTGGCGAGGCTGGCCGCGGCGCTCGCGAAGGGATCGCCGCAGGGCCTCGCGGCATCGAAGCGCCTGACCACGGCCACAATCCTGGCGGGGTTCGACCGCGACGCCGAGGAGTTGACCCGGGAGTCGGCGCGGTTGTTCGTCTCGGCGGAGGCCCGGGAGGGGATGCTCGCGTTCCTACAGAAGCGGCCACCGAATTGGGCCGAAACGGTCACGGAACCTAACGATTAGCCGACCTCGCTTTGCGGTTGACAACACGCGTCGTAGGCTCGTCAGCGATGAGCGATTCAGCACAGCGCGACTCATCACTACGAGCCGCGGACACCGACCGGATACAGGCCGCCCAACTGCTGACCGATGCGGCAGCACAGGGGCTGCTGGACCTGTCGGAATACGAGAGCCGCCTGAACAAGGCCTATGCCGCGGAAACCTACGGTGAGCTGGACCGACTCTCGGCCGATCTGCCCGTCATCGCCAACACTCGCCGCGGTGCGTGCAAGCCCGCCCCCTCGACCGTGCTGCTCGCGATCCTCAGCGGATTCCAGCGCCGCGGCCGCTGGAACGTCCCGCAGAAATTGACGACGTTCACGTTCTGGGGCGGCGGTGTCATCGATCTGCGCTACGCCGACTTCACCTCGCCCGAGGTGAACATCCGCGCCTACTCGATCATGGGCGGGCAGACCATCCTGTTGCCGCCGGAAGTCAACGTCACGGTCGACGGGTCGGGTGTGATGGGCGGATTCGACCACGTCGAGGAGCACGGTTCCCCCGGCGCACCGAAGATCCGGATCCACGGTTTCGCCCTCTGGGGCAACGTCGGCATCAAGCGCAAGAACCGCCGGCCGCACGGCCCGGACGACGTCAGCTAGCCGCTATCCTTCGCTGCCGGGATCGTTGCCGGCCTTGTTGTTGTCGTTGTTGCCGGCATCTTTGCTGGAATCGTCCTCGTCGTCATCGTCGCCCTGGTCGTCGTTCTTGGCACCGGTGACGCGCTCGACGACGTCCTTGACCTTGTCCCGGACGTCGTTGACCCGTTCCTGGAGGGCTTCCCGGCGTTCCTTGGCGGCCTCGCGGCGCTCCTGAAGACGCTCCGCGAATACCTCGCGGCGCAGTTCTGCCTTGGTCTTGCTCACCTCTCCGGGCTCCTCGACCGCGGCGGCCTCGGGCTGCTCGACCTCGGTCTGCGGAGCCGTGGAAGGCTGGAAGTTCTGGATGGCCGCGGTCTGATCGGCGGGCTCCTGCACCTCCTCCTTTTCCGGCAGGAACGACGGGGTCTTCACCGCTGCACTGGGATTGGCATCCGAAGGGCCGGGCTCGATGGCTTCGACCTTCTCTGCGGGTTCGGGGTCGGGGTCGAACCGCACGCTCGCCGGCCCTTCCGGCTCGGGTAGCTCCGGTTCGACGAGCAATGCCTGCGGCTGGATCGCGGACTCGTTGAGCACGACGGCCTCGGGCTCATCCGGATCGAAGGCCTGCTTGATCTCGTTGACGATCACCCGGATGACCCCCAGGGGACCGCCGTTGAACAGGAACCCTTCGACCAGTTTCGCCGCGAAGGTGAGTTCGATGTTCTCGTCGTCCAGGTCGCCGGTGCCGCCGGTGAGCCGGTTGACGGTCTCGACGAAGGTTTCGCGCAGATCCTCCCACGGCCCCTCGAGGAACTCCGCGAACTCCTCGAAGCCGGCTTGCCGGGCGATGTGGCCGGCGGCCGCGTAGGGACCCCGCTCGAAGAAGTGGTCGTCGATTTCCACCTCGGCGAGCACGCCCTGGTCCAGCAGGTAGTACAGGGCGCCCAACGGTCCCAGCACCAACGTGTCCTCGGTGACCTCTTTCCCGTAGCCGTTGAAGAAGGCCTGCAGAAGTCCGGGGAACGTCACGGCCATCAGCCGATAGTCGGCAACGCTCAGTTGCCGCAGCGAGGGATCCAGTGGCGCCGAAGTGGTTGTGACGTAGGTCTTTTCGGTTTCTTTCGGCAAGATCGCCGGTGTTGCAGCAATGATGGCCGTGGCTGCCGCGAGTGCGACGCCCGTGGTCAGGATCGGCTTGGCCCCCATGGAAGAATCCCCCAATTCTTTTGTGAACTTTTGATGCCGCTCACGGGGCGCGCCCAACGCCCCCGCCCCCAAAAACTCAAAACCCCTGAGAGGATGCTAAGTGACGGTTTGCCCGTCGGCAACAGAAGTTCGCAATCTGGCCAGTATTCAAACCCTATTTGTACCGACCATCGTGCCATTCGCGGCAGCACCGAGGGTCGGCCGGGGCGCTTCCGAACGTTTGCTGCGCAGCCCGGTGAGCGGAAAAGACTCACGCCCGCCGATGCCCCCATTTCGGGGGTTCGACGGGCGTGAGCGGGTGTTCTTCGGCCGCCGACTTAGTCGGCGCTGTCCTTCTTGTCGTCCTTTTTGTCAGCCTTCTTGGTGTCGCTGTCGCCACCGCCGGTGGCGCGCTTCACGGCGTCGCGGACCTTGTCCTTGGCGTCGTTGACCCGCTCCTTCACGGCATCGCGACGCTCCTGGACGCGTTCCTTCGCCGCCTCGCGACGCTCCTCGGCGCGCTCCTTGGCGGCCTCCCGGCGCAGTTCTGCCTTGGTCTTGGTGTCGTCGGCGGAATCGGCGAGTTCGGCCTTCGGATCCACATCGGCCTTCGGGTCCACATCGGCCTTCGGGTCGACGTCAGCCTTCGGGTCCACATCCACATCGGCCTTCGGGTCCACCTCGACCTCGACCGCCGGCGCCTCGACCTGCTCGTCGGCAACGGGCTGGAAGTCCTTGATGGCTCCGGCCAGACCGCTCAGACCGGTGGCCTCGCCCTTCTCCGGCAGGAACGACGGGAGCTTCACCCCGGCCAGCGGGTTGAACTTCGCCGTCCCGACCTCGGCCTCGGCGTCCTCGACCTCCGCCTCCGCCTCGACCTCCGCCTCGTCGACGACCGACAGCGAGACCAGCTTGGCGACCTCCGGGCCATCGAGCAGCGAGGCGTCATCCTCCTCGTTGACGACCAGCGACTGGGTCTCGGCCGGCGGCTCCGACGGGTCGAAGATCTCCTTGATCAGGTCCACGGCAATCTGGACCATCGCCAAGGGCCCGCCGTTGTGGATGAACTCGTGGACCAGCAGCGCCGGCAGCGTGTACTCGTCGTCGGTGCCGCCGGTGAGCTCGTTGACCGCGTCCACGAGGCTCGCGCGCACCTTGTCCCACGGCGCCGAGACGAACTCGACGACATCGTCGGACAGACCGGCGGATTCGGCGAGGTGCGCGGCGGCCGCGTACGGGCCGGCCTCGAACAGGTAGTTGTCGACCTCGATGTCACCCAGCAGGGTTTCCTCGCCGATGTAATACAGCACACCCGCCGGGCCGGTGGCGACGCCGTCACTGACAATCTGCCCGTACCCGTTGAAGAACGCGTCCAGGATCCCGGGCAGCGTCACGGCCATCAGTTCGTAGTCCGCGACGGTCAGCTGACGCGGGCCCTGATCGGCCACCGAAGTCGTTGCAACATAGGTCTTCTCAGCGGCGGTCGGCATGATCGCCGGGGTGGCGGCGACAATCGCGGCCGCACCCGCGAGGGCGACGCCGGTGGTCAGGATTGGCTTGGAGGCCATGTAGAAGTTCCCCGATCTTGGAGTGCGTGGACGTGCTGACGAAGTGGTACGGGTACATAGAAAATGCCTGAGAAGATGCTAAGTGACGGTTTGCCATGCAGCAACAGCTACGCCAATTGTTCACCTGCTGCTCGTCGGCCGTGGGGCGTGCCGCGGGTGCGACACTCACTCCGTTCCCGCCGCGAATCACCTCGTCCGACGCAGAACATGTGATGCATAGCACATTCGCCTCGCCGCTCGGCCTGCTCGGTGCACCGGCCGGCTATTGACGCGAAGGGAAGATTGCTGAGCGTGCTGGGGTTCCGATAGCTTCCCCGCAACATAAGCTGGCAGGATTCCGCAACGCAGAGATCGGAGCGCCGATGTCCACCCAGATCCGCACCGTCACCGTTCTCGGAGCCGGAGTGTTGGGCTCGCAGATCGCCTATCAGAGCGCGTTCAAGGGTTTCCCGGTCACGGTCTACGACATCGACGACGACGCGCTCGCGGCGGCCCGCAAGCGATTCGACAAGCTTGTCGCGACGTATCGCGCCGAGGTGCCCGGCGGCGCCGACGGCGCGGCCGAGGCAGCCCTGGACCGGCTGACCCTCACCACCGACCTGGGCCAAGCCGCAGCCGACGCCGATCTGATTGTCGAGGCCGTCCCGGAGATCCTCGAACTCAAGCGCCAGACCTACCAGGAGCTCGCCGCGCTGGCGCCAGCGAAGACCCTCTTCGCAACCAACTCGTCGTCGCTGCTGCCCAGCGACCTCAAGGACGCCACCGGCCGTCCCGACCGCTTCCTGGCCATGCACTTCGCCAACAAGATCTGGTTCTCCAACCTCGCCGAGGTGATGGGCACGTCCGAGACGGACCCGAAGGTGTTCCAGGAGGTGGTCGCCTTCGCCGAGGCCATCGGCATGGTGCCCATCGAAATCCACAAGGAGAAGGCGGGTTACGTCCTCAACACCCTGCTGGTCCCGTTCCTGCGGGCGGCCCTGGAATTGGTGGCCGGCGGCTACGCCCAGCCCGGCGACGTCGACAACACCTGGCGCATCGGCACCGGGGCGCCCGCCGGTCCGTTCCAGATCTACGACGTCATCGGCCTGCGGACGCCGTACAACATCATGGTCCACGGCGACGACGAGGCGCAGCAGTTGGCGGCGTGGCTGAAGAAGAACTACATCGACAAGGGCAAGCTGGGCCTGGAGTCCGGGCAGGGGTTCTACAAGTACACCTAGCTCCGCGCCGTGCGCCGAAAATGCTTCTACGGCTGCGGTTTCGGCACCGCTACAGCCCTAGCGGCAATCTGGTGACGACTACGACTCAGGCCGCGCGAGACGCCGAGGCCCGAACCAGAACCGCCAACACCGCGGCGACGATGAGCAGCGCCGGGACATCACCCCAGAGATGTCCGCGGTGCTGCTCGCCGCCGAGCGCCTGCACCGCCATCACCGCGGCGTGGGCGACGCTCGAAACCACGGTGAACCAGATCAGGCTGCGATGGGCCTCGGGCCGTCGGGCCGCGTTGAGCAGGAAGACACCCAACGTCGCGTACAGCGCGACGATCATCATGAAATAGTGCGATTCGTGCGGGGCGCCGGAATGCCACGCCCACCCCGACGGCCACACCACCGCCAGCGGGTAGAGCAGAATCATCAGCACGCCGATCACCGCGAGTGCGACCTGCAACAGCTTGTAGCTGAATGTCGTTGTCATCCGCGTCCCCCCCAGATCGCCGGAAATCAGCGCCGGCGTCGCGCCTTGAGGTAGTCACCCACGACGGCGGCCCCGAGCCCATCGAGGTCGGGTTCGACCACCCTGCCCTCGACCCGCCGCGCCACCTGGTCGATGAATCGGGCCAGGCCCGGATCGCTGCCCAGCCGAAAGATGGTGACCTGGGCGCCGAGTCGGGCGATCTCGTCGAATCCCCGCACCGTCAGGCCGATGGTGCGCGGGTGCGGCGGGTAGTCGAAGAAAACCTCCGCGCCGTCGCCGAAGTCCTCGAGGTGGGCGGTGGGCTCACCGTCGGTCACGATCAGCACGACGGGTTGGGCGTTCGGGTGCCGGCGCAGGTGCCGGGTGGCCAACGCCAGCGCGTGGTGCAGGTTGGTGCCCTGTTCGTAGACGCCCTCGAGCCCGGTCAGTTCGGCCGCCGACACGGTGCGCGCATGCCGCCCAAAGGCGATGATCTGCAAGTCATCCGAGCGGAACCGGGTGCTCACCAGGTGGTGCAGCGCCAGGGCCGTCCGTTTCATCGGCAGCCAGCGGCCCTCCATCACCATCGAGAACGAGGTGTCCACCAGCAGGGCCACGGCGGCCTGGGTGCGGGTCTCGGTCTCGGAGACCTCGACGTCGTCCACCGTGATGCGCATCGGTGTGGACGATTCACCCGTGCCGGCCGTGCGCAGCACGGCATTGGTCAAAGTACGTGTGACGTTCCACGGCTCGGTGTCCCCGAATGCCCACGGCCGGGTGGCGCCGGTCAACTCACCGGCCGCGCCGGCCCGTCGGGTCTGGCGTTCCCCGTGACGGCCCGAAAGCTGTTGGGCCACATCGCGAAGCGCGGCCTGCCCCAGTTGTCGCATAGCCTTCGGCGACAACCGCCATTGCCCGTCGGAGCTGCGGTCCAGGAATCCCTGGTTCATCAGCGCACGTTCCAGCTCCGCCAGCGTGCGGGCGTCGACGGCGGCCTCGTCGCCGAGTTGGCGCGCGAGCATGTCCAGATCGACGTCGTCCATGCTGGCCCCGGCGTAGCTCTGCGACAACTGCTCGGCCAACTGCTCGAGTTCGCTGATGTCCGCCAGCGCCTGCGCGCCCTCCCCCATGCCCAGCGGGTCGTCGCCGGAGAACCGCTCCGAGCCGTCCCAGTCCTCGCCGGGACGCGCGGTCTGCAGGTGCGCGTCGAGCCGGTTCAGGGCGTTCATCAATGACGGCGAACCGAACGCCTGCTGGGCCAGCGCATCGAGTTCGGCGCGCTGCTCGGGCGACAGGCTGTTGCGGAACCGCTGGGCGGCCGCGGCGCGCTTGGCCAACGCGTCGAGCAGCTCGTCGATGTTGCGCGGGTTCTCCGGGAAGAACTCGCCGTGCTTGGCCATGAAGTCGTCGAAATCCTGCTGGGTGTCGCCGTCCTTGGCGTGCTTGTCCAGCAGGTCGTTGAGGTCGTCCAGCATGTCGTTGACGCGCTGACGGTCCTCGTCGGTGGCGTTCTCCAGGGCCTGCTTCATCCCGGCGAAACGCTGATCGAGCATCTCGCGGCCGAGCAAATCCTTGATCTCGTCGTACTTCTGCCGGGCCTCGGGGCTGCGCCAGTCGTACTCGGAGAGCTCCTGCACGGCCTTGGCCGGCGACGGTGAGAGCGAATCCAGCTGCAGCTCGCCGAACCTGGCATCGTCGTCCAGGGCGCGCGCCAGCTCCTTGCGTTCGGCCAGCACCGCCTCGTCGAGCAGCTTCTTGATGTCCTGCAGGGTCCCGTCGAGGTTGTTGCGCTGCAACAGCTCCCGGCGTCTACGGTTCGCCTCCGCGGCCAGCTTGTCCGCCCCGGTCATGTTGCGGGTCCCACGGCGCAGCATCTCCTGCAGCGCCCGGCGCGGCGAGGACCCCTCCATCACGTCCTGACCGATGGCCTCGAGCGCCTCGCGCAGATCGACCGGTGGGGCCAGCGGGTCGGGCCCGCCGGTGTATCGCGAGTACCGCGAGAAGCCTTTAGCCATAGACCGTTTCACCCTCGCCGGACACCTTGTCGATGCGCTTGGCCAGGTACAACGCCTCCAGCGCCAGCTCGATGGCCGAGGCGCGCTGCCCGTCGGACTCGGCTCCCAGCCGCTCGGCGATCTCGTCGAGCACCGGCAGGTCCGGCAGGGCGGCCAGCACGTCCTTGGCGCTGACCCGCTCGCCCGTCGTCACCGGCGAACCCTCCTCCACCGCGGCCACCAGCGGCCCCACGTCCAGCCCGCCGAGGAGGCGCTGCGCGGTGTCGGCGGTGGCGCGGCGCAGCAGGTGCTCCAGCACGGCCTGCTCGCGCCCCTCCTCGCCGGACTCGAACTCCAACTTGCCGCGCAGCACGTCGACGATGGTGCTCAGGTCGACCACCCGCGCCACCGGTTCCTGCTCGCCCAGCAGCGCGCCGCGGTGCCGCGCGGAGGCCGCGACGGTCTCCGCGGCGGCAATGGCGAACCGGGCCGAGACGCCGGAACGCTGGTCGACCGAGTTGGATTCGCGCAGCGCCCGGGCGAACCGCGCGGTGACCTGCAGCAGATACTCCGGCACCTCGGCCGACAGGTGGGACTCCTGCCGGATGACGCCGACCTCGGCGTCGAGTTCCAGCGGGTAGTGCGTGCGGATCTCCGCACCGAAGCGGTCCTTGAGCGGCGTGATGATGCGGCCGCGGTTGGTGTAGTCCTCGGGGTTGGCGCTGGCGACCACCAGCACGTCCAGCGGCAGCCGCAGCGTGTAGCCGCGCACCTGGATGTCGCGCTCCTCCATCACGTTGAGCATCGACACCTGGATGCGCTCGGCGAGGTCCGGCAACTCGTTGACCGCGACGATGCCGCGGTGCGAGCGCGGGATCAAGCCGTAGGCGATGGTCTCCGGGTCCCCGAGACTGCGGCCCTCGGCCACCTTGATCGGGTCGATGTCGCCGACCAGGTCGGCCACGCTGGTGTCCGGGGTGGCGAGCTTCTCGGTGTAGCGCTCGCTGCGGTGCCGCCACTCGATCGGCAGGTCCTCGCCCGACTCGGCGGCGCGCCGCTGCGACTCGGGGGTGATCGGGCTGAAGGGGTGCTCGCCGAGTTCCGAGCCGGTGATCACCGGGGTCCACTCGTCGAGCAGGTTGGCCAGCGAGCGCAGCAGCCGGGTCTTGCCCTGGCCGCGCTCGCCGAGCAGGACGAAGTCGTGCCCGGCGATCAAAGCCCGCTCGACCTGCGGCAACACGGTGTCCTCGAAGCCGAAGATACCGGGCCACACGTCGGTGCCGTCGGCCAGAGCGGTCAGCAGGTTCTCCCGGATCTCCTGCTTGACGCTGCGCTCCTGATGGCCGGAGGCACGCAGTTCACCGAGGGTGCGAGGAAGATTGCTAGGCGAAGTCACGTCTCCACGCTACGACGAACGTCAAAGCTGGTCACCCGGTCCCCCGATAAGCCGGCGGCGCCCCCTAGTGCGCGAAGTGCCGCGACCCCGTCAGGTACAGCGTGATGCCGGCCTTGGCGGCGGCCTCGGTGACCAACTCGTCGCGCATCGAGCCGCCGGGGTGGACCACGGCCTTCACCCCGGCCTCGATCAACGTCTCCAGCCCGTCCGGGAACGGGAAGAACGCGTCGGAGGCGGCCACGGCGCCCTGCGTGCGGTCACCGGCCCGCTCGACCGCCAGCCGCGCGGCGTCGACCCGGTTGACCTGCCCCATGCCGACCCCGACCGTGGCCCCATCCTTGGCGACGACGATCGCGTTGGACTTCACCGCGCGGCCCGTGCGCCAGGCGAACTTCAGGTCGGCCAGGGTCGCCGGGTCGGCGGGCTCACCGGTGGCCAACGTCCAATTCGCCGGGTCATCACCGTCGGCGCCGAACTCGTCGCGGGTCTGCACCAGCAGTCCGCCGCTGACCTGACGGAACTCGGTGGCGCCGGGTTGCGGCTCGGAGGCCACCAGGATGCGGATGTTCTTCTTGCGCGCCAGGACCTCGACCGCACCGTCCTCGTAGGCGGGCGCGATGATCACCTCGGTGAAGATGTCGGCGACGGTCTCGGCCATCTCGACGCTGACGGTCGTGTTGGTCGCGATCACCCCGCCGAAGGCGCTGAGCGGGTCGCATTCGTGGGCCTTGCGGTGCGCGTCGGCCACCGACACCGAGGAGATCGCGATGCCGCACGGGTTGGCGTGCTTGATGATGGCCACACAGATCTCTTCGTGGTCGAAGGCCGCGCGCCACGCCGCATCCGAATCGGTGAAGTTGTTGTAGGACATCTCTTTACCGTGCAGCTGCTCGGCCTGGGCAAGTCCGGGCCACGCGCCGTCGTCGGTGTACAGCGCGGCCTGCTGATGCGGGTTCTCGCCGTAGCGCAGCACCGCCGAGCGGCGCCAGGTGCCGGCGTACCACTGCGGCAGCGCGGCCGCGGTCTCGGTCTCCTCGGGGGCCAGCGTCGACCCCATCCACGAGGCCACCGCCACGTCGTACTCGGCGGTGTGACGGAACGCCAACGACGCCAACCGCTTCCGCTCGGCCAGCGTGAATCCGCCGGAGCGCACCGCCGCCAGGACGCCGTCGTAGCCCAGCGGATCGACCACCACGGCCACGCTGGGATGGTTCTTGGCCGCGGCCCGCACCATCGACGGACCGCCGATGTCGATCTGCTCGACACATTCGTCCGCGTCGGCGCCGGAGGCCACGGTCTCACTGAACGGGTACAGGTTCACCACGACCAGTTCGAAGGGTTCGACGCCGAGTTCCTCGAGCGCGGCGGCGTGTTCGGCCTTGCGCAGATCGGCCAGCAGCCCGGCGTGCACCTTGGGGTGCAACGTCTTGACCCGGCCGTCGAGCACCTCCGGGAAGCCGGTGACCTGCTCCACCGGGGTAACCGGAATACCCTGCTCGGCAATCTTTTTCGCGGTCGAACCGGTGGAGACGATGGCCACCCCGGCCTCGTGCAGACCGCGGGCGAGATCCTCGAGCCCGGTCTTGTCGTAGACGCTGATCAGCGCGCGCCGGATCGGTTTCCGTGTCATCCGAATACTGCCTTTCGTCCACTCCAGGTCACACCGCGGGTCGCGATTGCGGCCAGCACGTCCACCAGCAGTCGTCGCTCGACCACCTTGATGCGTTCGTGCAAGGTCTGTTCGTCGTCGTCGTCGAGCACCTGCACCATCTCCTGCGCCAGGATCGGCCCGGTGTCCACACCGTCGTCGACGAGGTGCACCGTCGTTCCCGTCACGCGCACCCCGTAGGCCAGGGCATCGGCCACGGCGTGCGCACCGGGGAACGACGGCAGCAGCGCGGGATGGGTGTTCACCACGCGGCCCTCGAACCGCCGCAGGAAGTGCCGCCCGAGGATCTTCATGAAGCCCGCCGAGACCACCAGGTCGGGCTCGTAGCGGGCGACCTCGGCCGCCAGCGCCCGATCCCAGGCGTCGCGGTCGGGATAGTCGCGCAACCGCAGCGAGAAGGTGGGGATGCCGGCGGTCTCGGCGATCTGGGTGGCCCGGCAGTCGCGGTCCACCCCGACGGCCACGACGCGGGCCGGGTAGTCATCGACGGCGGCCTGCAGTAGCGACTCGAGCAGCGACCCCGTGCCGGAAGCCAGCACGACCAGCCGGGCCGGGGCACGCGGCGGGACTGGAGGCGATTGCTGCACGGCCGAAAGCTTAGTCGGACGGCTCGCGGCCCTGACTCGAGTGGGGCGCGTCATCGCCGACGTCATCGCCGACGTCGTTGCCGACGTCGTTGCCGACGTCATTGTCGGCGTCCCACAGATCCTCGGCGTCGGGCAGATCGTCGTCGCCGTCGTCGACCACCGAACGCGGGTCCGCGCGCCGCTCCGGCATGACGATGATGTCCTGCTCGACGGCGTCCTCGGGGTCCAACGGTTCGAACGCGTTGGTCTCGACGTCGTCGGTGAACAGCGCCTCCTCGAACGGCTCCTCGTCGGGCTTGGCGGGTGGCTCGGGGACCGGCTCGGCGCGGCGCTCGAGCGCGGCGAGCGGCTCCGTCGTCGGAACCGGTTTGGGCCGCCGGGTCAGGCCGCCGGCCATCGCGACCGTCAGCGCCCCGATGCAGAAGAACCACAGGAACACCCCGGGCCCAAAGGTCGTCTGGTCCACCCCGACCGAGCCGAAGTTGCCCAATTCACCGCCGCCGACCAGGCCCAGGACCGCCATCGTCACCGCGGCCAGCAGCGACGCGACCGCGAGCTTGCCGAGCGCCGGCAGCAGCGGCAGGGGTCGTCGGGCGCACTGCTGCCCCAGCGCGACCCCGGCGGCCGCGCCCACGATCAGCAGCGCCACCCAGATCGGCCCGAGCGGGGGTGCGGGGGCGGCGGCCAGCACCGGCAGCGCCGGGATGTCGCCGCCGAAAATGGTGAACGAACTGAAGGTCGCGAAGCCGATGTGGGCGCTGGACCCCACGGCGATCGCCGAGGTCCCGATGATGACGTTGGGGATGTAGAGCACCGACAGCAGGGTCAGGCTCAGCTGCCCCCACAGCGAGTCGGTGATGGCGTACAGGTCGTGCATGGTCGACCAGTGCACGACCAGTGAGGCGGCGGTGACCGCCCCGGACAGCCCGATGAGGGCCAGCACGCCGGCCACGGCCGGGCGGATCGCACCGATCAGCCAGTCGGGCAGCCGGGCGGCGGTCAGCGCCCGGCGACCGACCTTGGACCCGACGCCGATCAGCGCGCCGACGGCATGCACCCCCAGCACCGAGGTGAAGGCGTGCAGCGCACTGGGGGTCTGTAGTTCGGTCAGGACCGAGGCGGCGTCGTGGATGACCGCCAGCGCGATGGCCGCGATCAGCAGCGGGCCACCCAGAGCGGAGGCCACGACCCAACGGATCACGAACCAGCTCGAGCCGGGATTGGTGGCCGCGGCGGTGGTGCGCGCCGTGCCCCACACCATGATCAGCAGCGGCAGCAGCGGCATCACGCCGAGTTCACGGCCGCCGATCGAGATCGGCACGCCGTGCACACCGAGCCACATACTGGCGATGGCACCGAAGGTGCCGGTCATATCGCTGTTGGCGATCAGCAGCTGCAGCAGGACTACTGCCGCGATGACCACCAACGCGACGATGGCCGGGCCGAAGGCGACCCGGACCAGATCACGCGCCTGGCGTGCGCCCGCCGTGGGGTTGTCGTGCATTCACGTCCACGATGCCCGCACCCAGCGCTCGGCTAGGTGCGGGCATTCCTGGTTACGACGACGAGGGTCCGTTGGACGGCGGCTGGGTGGGCGCCTGCTGGGTCGGCGCGCTCGGGGAGACCCCGCCGCTCGAGCCGCCGACGGCCGGCGGCGGGCTGAAGCTGGGGTAACCGGTCGGCGGGGTCGGCGAACCCTGCTGCGCGGCGCCCGGCTGGGCACCCTGCTGCTGAGCGCCGTAGCCGCCGGACTGCGGCTGCTGCGGGTAGCCGCCGTACTGCGACGGGTATCCGGGGCGCTGGCCGGG
This sequence comes from Mycolicibacterium chitae, assembly GCF_900637205.1. NCBI lineage: Bacteria > Bacillati > Actinomycetota > Actinomycetes > Mycobacteriales > Mycobacteriaceae > Mycobacterium > Mycolicibacterium chitae. Next base: position 870,104 of record NZ_LR134355.1, on the reverse strand, counting down.
GCCGGGCACCGGCTGGCTGGGCTGACCGTAGTAGCCCCCGGGCGGGCCGTACTGCCCGTACTGGTTCTGGTCGTAGCGGGGCCGCGGGGCCGGCGGGGTGATGACACCCGAGTCGAACAGCAGCGCGACGACGGCCGCGACGGCCTGCAGGATGGTGGCGGCCAGGAACACCCAGAACGCCCAGCCGACCGAGAAGCCGTCCGGCTTGCCGAGCAGGTCGGACAGCGCGAGCAGGGCGCCGAGGGTGGCCAGCACGGCAACCACGGCGTGGAAGTTGTTGGCCTTCGGCAGCAGGCTGACACCGGCCAGCAGCGCCGCGGCCAGCGCCGCGAGGATGGGCAGGCCGCTGCCGCCGGCGGTCACCTCGCTGACGAAGGGGCCAACCTCCGCGCTCAGGGTGAACATCGGGCCGAAGGTCAGCAGATAGGCGATCAGACCGAGGACGGCAACCGCGACCGACAGGTACAGCGGCAGCTTGCTCGGTCCGGACTCGGTGGCCGGGGTGTAGGCGGCCGGGGCGCCGTACGAGCCGGGTGGCTGTGCGGAGGGGTAGCCGGAGCTACCGGGTGAGCCTGGTGAGTAGGTCATGACCTCTCCTGTGTCGGTGAGCGCCGCTCCCCGCGACGCTTTCGTGGGTCGCGATCGGCGGCCGCCGAACAGTATTGCGTCGACGCGCTGACCACGATTCGCTCACCCACGCTAGCGCACCTTCGGTGCTGTGCCACTCGCCAATCCGTCGTGTCCGCGACCTCAGGCCGGGATCAACACCGGGCTGTCCGCCGAATCCCGCTCGCTGGCTTCGATTTCGCGGACCAGGGGCAGGACGCGGGCGCCGAAGTATTCGATTTCCTCCTGGAAGTGCAGAAATCCGCCCAGGATCAGGTCGACGCCGCGCTTGCGGTAGGCCGCGATGCGCTCGGCGATCTGCTCGGGGGTACCGATCAGCCCGGTGCGGAACCCGTCGTTGTACTGGACCAGGTCCTCGAAACTGGAATCGGCCCACATCCCCTTCTTGTCGCCGGTGGAGTTACCGGCCTGCTGGACCGCGCTGTGGAAGCCCTCCACGGCGGGCCGGTTGGCCTTGGCGATGATCTCCCGCAGCACCTCCTTGGCTTCCTTCTCGGTGTCGCGGGCGATGATGAACCCGTTGAGACCGAACTTGACCTCGCGGTTCGCATCGCGGGCGTGATCGCGGACCTCGACGACCTGCTCGGTGAGCCCGTCGTAGTCCTTGCCGTTGGAGAAGTACCAGTCGGCGTAGTACCCGCCGTTGCGGCGGGCCGCCGTGGAATTGCCGCCCTGGAAGATCTCCGGGTTGGGCCCGCTCCGGGGTGTTGAGCGGCTTGGGCTTGAGGGTGAAGTCGTGGATCCGGTAGAAGTCGCCGCGGAAGTCGACGTCGTCCTCGGTCCAGATCTTGCGCAACACCTGCAGGAACTCCGCGCTGCGCCGGTAGCGCTCGTCGTGTTCGAGCCACGGCTCCCCCAGGTGGGTGAACTCGTCCTTGAACCAGCCCGTGACCACGTTGACGGCGAACCGGCCGCCGGAGAGCTGGTCGGCGGTGGCGCCGAGCTTGGCCAGCACGCCGGGCTGCCACAGGCCCGGATGCACCGCGGCGATCACCTTCAACCGCTCGGTGGCCAGCAGCAACGCCAGGCTGAAGCTGGTCGATTCGTGCTGGTATTCCGCGCCGTAGCTGGCCTCGTAGCGCACCTGACTCAAGGCGTACTCGAACCCGTTGTTCTCCGCGGTCCGGGCCAACTTGGCGTTGTACTCATAGCCCCAGTGGGTGCGCTGCTCGATGTCACTGGTCACCAATCCGCCACTGACGTTGGGCACCCAGTAGGCGAACTTCACATGCTCGGCGATACGTTCAGTACTCATGGCTTGCATCAGACCCGGTGGGGTCTGCCCGGTCACCCATTTAAATCGTGAAGCGTCCAAGACGGACGCCGCGGCCTTGCCATCCTGACTAGAACACGTTCTAATTCTGGCCATGGACTTTGGGCTCGTGTTGTTCACCAGCGATCGTGGAATCACCCCGGCCGCGGCGGCCAAACTCGCCGACGACCACGGCTTCACCACCTTCTACGTGCCGGAGCACACCCACATCCCGGTCAAGCGCCAGGCCGCGCATCCCACCACCGGCGACGAGACCCTGCCCGACGACCGCTACATGCGCACCCTGGACCCGTGGGTCGCGCTGGCCACCGCGAGCGCCGTGACCAGCCGGGTGCGGCTGTCCACCGCGGTGGCCCTGCCGGTCGAGCACGACCCCATCTCCCTGGCCAAGACCATCGCCACCCTGGACCATCTCTCCGGCGGCCGGGTTTCGGTCGGCGTCGGCTTCGGTTGGAACACCGACGAACTGGCCGACCACAATGTCCCGCCCGCCCGTCGGCGCACCATGCTGCGCGAGTACCTCGAGGCCATGCGCGAACTCTGGACCAAGGAGGAGGCGGCCTACGAGGGCGAGTTCGTCAACTTCGGGCCGTCCTGGTCTTGGCCCAAGCCGATCCAGGCGCACGTCCCGGTGCTGGTGGGCGCGGCCGGCACCGAGAAGAACTTCAAGTGGATCGCCCGTTCCGCCGACGGCTGGATCACCACCCCGCGGGACTTCAACATCGACGAGCCGGTGAAGCTGCTGCAGGACACCTGGGCCGCGGCCGGCCGCGACGGCGCACCGCAGATCGTGGCACTGGACTTCAAGCCGGACCCCGAGAAGCTGGCGCACTGGAAGCAACTCGGCGTCACCGAGGTGCTGTTCGGCCTGCCGGACAAGCCCGAGGACGAGGTGGCCGCCTACGTCGAGCGGCTGGCCGGCAAGCTCGACGCGCTCGACCTCTAGGCCAGTCGCGCCTGATTGATCCCGTCGACGGCGGTCATCGAGATCCGTTGCCCCAGTGGCTCTCCGCCGCTCAGCAGCGCCACCAGATCGGCGTCGGTACTGGTCGCCATGAAGCGGCTGCCGTCGTCGAGGCGCCCGATGATGATCCCGGTGGTCTCTGGCCAGTCGTAGCGCACCGAATAGGTTTCGATGACGCCGGTGGTGTCGACGTCGCGGGTGACGGCCACCTCGGGCAGCGCCGCGATCTGCGCCTGCAGTTCCTTGCTCCGGTCGACGGCCCAGTCGGCGGGATCGGTGGAGTAGATGCCCACCGAGTACTTCGTCATCACCCCGCCGTTGGCGCCGACGAGACCGAATGTCCCCGGCCGTTCCCGCATTTCGCAGACCGTCTCGGCGATCCCGTGTAGCGAGTAGGCGTTGCCGGGTCCGCCGAAGAAGGGCAGCCCGCCGGTCAGAGTGAGCCCGCGCGGATCGTCGGCGGCGAGCCCCATGGTGTCGCACACGGTGAACACCGGGAACGGGAAGCAGCTGTACAGATCGAAGGTTGCGACGTCGTCCAGCCCGATGCCGGCGACCCGAAGCGCCTCTGTCACAGCCAGTTCGGCGGACACGCTGGCGCCCAGGTCGGCACGCAGCAACAGGTCCTGCTCCACCAGATCGGCATGCCCGCGCAGATACACCCAGTTCTCCTCGGGCACACCGAGGCGCCGCGCGGCCGCCACCGACATCACCACCGCGGCCGCCCCCTGGTTCACCTGATCGCGGGCCACCATCAGCCGCGGGTACGGGTCGCAGATCATCCGGTTCTCGGCGGTAACGGTGACCAGTTCGTCGACCGAGCGCTCCACCGGCGAGGCCGAGAAGGGGTTCTTCGCGGCGACTTTGACGAACGGGGCGAACAGCTCGGCCATCTGCCGGCGATACTCATCGACGCTCAGGCCCAGCTTGGCACGGCGGGCGTTGTCCAGCAGCCCGTACTGCACCGGAGCTCCGGTGAGTCCGTGCTTGACGGTGTACTCGCTCATGTACTGCTCGTAGCCATAGCCGCGGTCGTCGAGTTGACCGCCGACGCGCTCGGTGAAGTCGGGCTTGTCGGCGTCCGGCCGGTTGGCGAAAGTCTTGAGGGTGGAGCCGTTTTCGGAGCCGAGGATCAGCGCGACCTCGATGGCTCCGGCGGCGATCTCACCGGCGAACTCCGTCATCAGCTTCTGCGGGCCGTTGCCGCCGATGGGCTCCAGGACCGCGCGCGCCGGGTTCGCCCCCACCCGCCGGGCCACCGAGCGGACGTAGTTGTCGGAGGCGCCCAGCGGCGGCGGCATCGGCGTGCAGATCTCGAACTGCCGCAGCCCGGCGAACACCTCGATGGCTTCCGCCACGGCCGCGGGGGCGACGCCGGTGTCGGCCAGCGCGGCGCGCACCGCCTCGGTGGCCAGGGCGACCGAGGACATGCCGCGGTAGTCCGGGTCGTCGATGCGTTCGGTGAACTGCCCGACTCCGACCACCACCGGTGTCCGCGGATCGACCATGAGCAAACCTCCACTTTTCTCAACGCGAGCGGGCGCGTCCCCGGCCCGACACGCCGCAATCTGACGGGGTTTGCGCACGTTGGCGGATTACATCCACCAACTAATTCGTCAGGCTAACCGATATCCGCGCACCGACGGAAACCGCCGCCCCACCCACCGGCGTTGACAAGCCCTGTCACTTAGTGACACAGTGGCGGTGTCACTAAGTGACAGGAAGGAGGTGTCCATGACCGACAAGCGCGCCGAGGCCCGGCTGGCCGTGTCCCGTCTGGCCTGCGAGTTGTTCTGGGAGCGTGGGGTCGCGGGCACCAGCGGCGACGACATCGCCGCGGCCGCGGGACTTTCCACCCGCACCATCTGGCGCTACTTCCGCACCAAGGAAAGCTGCGTGGAACCCGTGCTGACGCGCACGGTCGATCGCTTCATCGGGATGCTGCAACGCTGGCCGGCGGAGTTGTCGCTGGCCGATCACCTCGCCGCCGACAGCGTCGCGTATCCGTTGACGCCGCAGGAGGTCGCCGACGAGATCAGCGCCATGCGCATCGCCACCATGTCGGCGGCCGAACCGGCCCTGCGAACGGCGTACCTGATGGTGCACGACCAGATGGAGCGCGGTTTCCTCCCGGTCATCGCCGAGCGCCTGAACCTCGACGAGTCCGACCTGACCGTTCGACTCTGCGCGGCAGCCGTCACCGCGGCATTCCGCGTGGTCGACGAGGACGTCAGCCGAGCGGTGATCGTCGAGAAGGAGATGGTCACCGCGCAGGAGGCACTCGCGCTCATCGACCGCGCCATCCGGGAAGCCACCAACGGCCGACTCGGCGGACCCGTCTCCACCTGATCACCCGAAAGGACTCACATGACAATGCCCGAACTGATCTCGGTGGAGGACTTCTTCAGCCCACCCGAGCGGCTCCTCGCGACGATAGCGCCGGACGGCCACCGCATCGCCTACCTGGCGCCGTGGCGCAACGACCGCCTGAACATCTGGGTGCAAAGCATCAGTGCAACAGGCGATTTGGCGGACGACGCCCGCTGTGTCACCGCCGACGCGGCACGCAGCGTGTACATCTATTACTGGACCGACGATCCGCGGTGGCTGCTGTACCTGCAAGACGGCGGCGGCGACGAGAACTGGCACGTCTACCGCGTCGACCTCGACGCCCCGGGCGCCGCGGCCGTCGACCTCACCCCGTTCCCCGGGGTGCGGGCCATGCTCACGCTACCCAAGGGGCGGCCGGGCAAGGCCATCGTCCAACTCAACAAGCGCAATCCCGAACTGTTCGATCCTTACGAATTGGACATCGCCACCGGCGATCTCACGCTGCTCGCGGAGAATCCCGGCAACATCGTCGAGTGGCTGTGCAGCCGCGACGGCGAACTGTTCAACTCGGCCATGACCGCCGACGGCGATATGGAACTGTCCCGCTGGGACAAGACTTCCGGGACACTGCGCGCCATCACCCGCTACTCCGGCGTCGACTATCCGGTGGGCGTCTCCCCCACCCAGATCACCCCGGACGGCACCGGCATCTGGGTCGGCTCCAACAAGGGCCGCGACCGCATCCGACTGGTCCGCGTCGACGTCGACACCGGCGCGGAGACCGAGGTCGACAGCCATCCCACGCTCGAGTTGTCCGTCCAGTTGGGTCTGCCGTCACCGCTGATCCTCGATGCCCGCACCGGGGATCTGCTCGGCGTGCGCTATTACGGGCAACGGCAGGTGATCCACGCGCTGGACCCGAATTTCGCTGCGGTGCTGAAGAATCTGTCCAAACTCTCGGACGGCGACCTGGCGCAGATCACGTCCGACGACAGCGGACAGCGCTGGGTGGTGAGCTTCACCGGAGATCGCGACCCCGCCGTCACCTACTTCTACAACCACACGACCGGAGCGAGCAGGCTGCTGTTCCGTCCCTATCCGCGACTGGACCCCGACACGCTGGCACCGATGACGCCGGTGCGCTTCGCCGCGCGCGACGGACTCGAACTGCACGGGTATCTGACGCTGCCGATCGGCATCGAACCCACCGACCTCCCCATGGTCCTGCTGGTCCACGGCGGCCCATGGGCCCGCGACGCGTGGACTTTCCAGCCGGAGGTGCAACTGCTGGCCAACCGCGGATACGCGGTGCTACAGGTGAACTTTCGCGGTTCCACCGGCTACGGAAAATCCTTCACCCAGGCGGCGATCGGCGAGTTCGCCGGCAAGATGCACGATGACCTGATCGACGCCGTCCAGTGGGCCGTCGACCAAGGTTATGCCGACCGCGACCGGGTGGCGATCTTCGGCGGGTCCTACGGGGGCTACACGGCCCTGGTGGGGGTGACGTTCACCCCGGACGTCTTCGCCGCGGCCATCGACTACGTCGGCATCTCGAACCTGGCGAACTTCATGCGGACCCTGCCGAACGTGGCCCGACCGTTCCTGACCAACAACTGGTACCGGTACGTCGGGGACCCGTCGGATCCGCAGCAGGAGGCGGACATGCTGGCCCGTTCACCGATCACCTATGTCGAGAAGATCCGCACACCGCTGCTGGTTGTGCAGGGCGCCAATGATTCTCGGGTGGTGCAGGCCGAGTCCGACAACATGGTCGCGGCGCTGCGCGCCCGCGGCGTGGAGGTCGAGTACCTGGTCAAGGAGGACGAGGGACATGGATTCCTCAACTCCGACAACCAGATCGAGCTGTACCGCGCGGTCGAGCGATTCCTGGCCCAAAACCTCGGCGAGCGTGCGCGTTCCGGAGAACACGCACGCTCGCGCAAGATGAAGGGGTAGTGCCCCTACAGGCTTTCCAGGATCTCCCGGGCCAGCTTGGCGGTGGCCGACGGGGTCTTGCCGACCTTCACGCCGGCGGCCTCGAGGGCCTCCTGCTTGGCCGCGGCGGTGCCCGACGAGCCGGAGACGATGGCGCCGGCGTGGCCCATGGTCTTGCCCTCCGGGGCGGTGAAGCCCGCGACGTAGCCGACGACCGGCTTGGTGACGTTGGCCTTGATGTAGTCGGCGGCCCGCTCCTCGGCGTCGCCGCCGATCTCGCCGATCATCACGATGACCTTGGTCTCCGGGTCCTTCTCGAACGCCGCGATGGCGTCGATGTGGGTGGTGCCGATGACCGGGTCGCCGCCGATGCCGATGGCGGTGGAGAAGCCGAGATCGCGCAGCTCGTACATCATCTGGTAGGTCAGCGTGCCGGACTTCGACACCAGACCGATCGGGCCCTTGCCGGTGATGTTGTTCGGCGTGATGCCGACCAGCGACTCACCGGGGGTGATGATGCCGGGGCAGTTCGGGCCGATGATCCGGGTCTTCTCACCCTTCTCGACGTTGTAGGCCCACGCATACGCGGTGTCCTGCACCGGGATTCCCTCGGTGATGACCACCAGCAGCGGGATCTCGGCGTCGATGGCCTCGATGATGGCGTCCTTGGAGAAGGCCGGCGGGACGAAGGCGATCGACACGTCGGCGCCGGTCTCCTTCATGGCCTCGGCCACCGAACCGAAGACCGGCAGCTCGACGTCATTACCGTCTTTGTCCTTGTGGGACACGGTGGTTCCGGCCTTGCGGGCGTTGACGCCGCCGACCACCTGGGTGCCGGCCTTGAGCATCAGCGCGGTGTGCTTGGTGCCCTCGCCGCCGGTGATGCCCTGGACGATGACCTTGGAGTCCTTGTTCAAAAAGATAGACATCTGCAAACTCCCTTACTTGCTCGCCAGCTCGGCGGCTTTGTCAGCACCCGAGTCCATCGTGTCGGCCTGGATCACCAGCGGGTGGTTGGCCTCGGACAGGATGCGACGGCCCTCGTCGACGTTGTTGCCGTCCAGGCGGACGACCAGCGGCTTGTTGGCCTCGTCGCCCAGAATCTGCAGCGCCTTGACGATGCCGTTGGCCACCGCGTCACAGGCGGTGATGCCGCCGAAGACGTTGACGAACACGCTCTTGACCTGGGAGTCGTTCAGGATGACGTCCAGACCAGCGGCCATCACCTCGGCCGAGGCGCCACCGCCGATGTCCAGGAAGTTGGCCGGCTTGACCCCGCCGTGGTTCTCCCCGGCGTAGGCGACGACGTCCAGCGTCGACATGACCAGGCCCGCACCGTTTCCGATGATGCCGACCTGTCCGTCGAGCTTGACGTAGTTGAGGTCGTTCTCCTTGGCCTTCTGCTCCAGCGGGTCCGCGGCGTCCTTGTCCTCGAACTCGGCGTGGCCGGGCTGGCGGAAGTCGGCGTTCTCGTCGAGGGTGACCTTGCCGTCGAGCGCCAGGATCTGATCGTCCGGCGTGCGCACCAGCGGGTTGACCTCGACCAGGGTGGCGTCCTCGGCGACGAAGACCTCCCACAACTTCTGGATGGTCACCGCGGCGGCGTCGAGCACCTCGGCGGGCAGGTGGCCCTGCTCGGCGATCGAGCGCGCGGTGGCCAGGTCGACACCCTTGACCGCGTCCACGGACACCTTGGCCAGCCGATCCGGCTTGGTGGCGGCGACCTCTTCGATCTCCATGCCGCCCTCGACCGAGCACATCGCCAGGTAGGTGCGGTTCGCACGGTCGAGCAGGAAGGAGATGTAGTACTCCTCTGCGATGTCGCTGGCCTCGGCCACCAACAGCTTCTTGACGACGTGTCCCTTGATGTCCAGGCCGAGGATGTTGCCGGCATGGGTGAAGGCGTCATCGGCGGTGGCGGCGTACTTCACGCCACCGGCCTTGCCGCGGCCGCCGACCTTGACCTGCGCCTTGACCATCACGGGCTTGCCGATCTCCTCGGCAATGGCCTTCGCGTCGGCGGCAGAATCGGTGACTCGACCCGGCGTCGTCGGAACGTTGTGCTTGGCGAATAGTTCCTTCGCCTGGTACTCGAAAAGATCCATATCTTCCTAACTAGGGCACAGTCTCTGCCGGCTTGACGGCGATGACGGTTTGAGGCTTGAAGCCTCGGGGAACTTTATCGACACGGTTGCGATCGACTCGCACCACCCACCAGTGTTGTGGTAGATGTCACCGCGCGGATACTCGTGATACAAGTCACATTCCGCCGCGGAATACCCCTTTGGGTTGCCACCTTCATTGGAATTTGGTTAACGTCTCTCCTGGCTTCGGTAACGCTTTGGTCACGACGCAAGGGACGTTTCAGGTTGGCAACGCATCGTTCGACACCGCGCTCACATGCGCAAACGTCGACGAAGGCCCGCCCGAACGATCTTGATTTCCACTCCAACGAAGTGACCGACATCGTGCCGTTCAACGAGTTCGGTCGACTCGATGACCTCGACTTCCACGGCGGCGCCTTCGGCTCGGAGGCCGAAATCCTGCGCGCCCCGGAACTCGACGACGTCGCCGACACCGACGAGATGCCGCTGACGCTGATGCGCCGGATGGACATCAACGTCATCCATGACCCCGACGCCACTGACGTCATCCCGCGCGTGAGTGGCGGCCAGCACCGCAAGCCTGCGGCCAGCGCCCTGAAGGGCCGCGTCATGATCGCCGCGATGGCGGCCGGAGCCGCGGCCGCCGCGGCCCACACCGCCATCAACCCGTCCGACGAGGCCTCGGCCAAGGCCGTGCTGGCCTCCGACACCACCGTGCCGGGTACCGCCGCCCCCGATGCCCCGCGCGGCGTGCAGGTCGTCAGCGTCACCCCCGTCGCGAGCAGCAGCGTGCACTCCGAGGAACTCGCCAAGGGCGCCGCCTACGCGCAGGAGCGTGCCGAGCGGGAAGCCCGACTGTCCGCCCCGCTGTTCGTCAAGCCCACCAACGGCATCTTCACCTCCGGCTTCGGCTACCGCTGGGGCGCGCTGCACGCCGGCGTCGACATCGCCGGCCCCATCGGCACCCCCATCTATGCGGTGGCCGACGGCGTCGTCATCGAGGCCGGCCCCACCGCTGGGTACGGCGCGGTGGTCAAGCTTCGCCACCGCGACGGCACCGTGACCCTCTACGGCCACGTGAACACCTGGACGGTCAGCGCCGGGCAGGCCGTGATGGCCGGCGACCAGATCGCCACCATCGGCAACCGCGGCTTCTCCACCGGCCCGCACTGCCACTTCGAGGTCATGCCCAACGGCACCGACCGCATCGACCCGGTGCCGTGGCTCGCGCAGCGCGGCATCAGCGTCGGCGGCTACGCCGGCTGAGCCGTTGACGGAACCCCCGAAACCCCCCTCCCCTGACGAACCGCCCTCGGGCGCGGAAACCCGCATCATTCGTCGCGCGCCCACCGGCACCGACGCCGCCCGGACCGGCATCATCCGCCGCGTCCCGACCGGAGCCATTCCCGTGGCGCCACCCACCACCGTCGTCCCGCAGGCCGACGAGTCCGCCACCGGTCTGCTGCGGCCCATAAAACCCGAGCCTGCGGGTCCGGGCACCGCGGTGGCGGCCTGCGTGGTCGCGATGATCAGCGCGTGGGCGACCCTGGTGCTGGCGACCAGCCTCATCACCGGGTGGTGGAGCACCGACCGATTGTTCTGTGCCGCAGTCGCTTTCCTGGCCTTAGTGTTCGCCGCGGCAACCGCGACGGGCATTGTGCTGTTGCTGTTGCGGCGCGGGCCGGGCCGCTACCTGATCGCGATCGGCGCCCTGGTCGCGCTGCTCGGTTTCGGCGGCGTGTTCATCGCGGGCGCGCAGATCCCCTGGGTGGTCCACGTCGCCCCGGTGCTACCGGCCGCCAGCGCGCTGCTGGCCCTGCTGCCGGCCACCCGACGGTGGGCCGAGTCCGACTGAGCTACAGCTTGCTGATCGGGGCGTGGTTGTGCATCAGCTTGACCCGCCCGGCGCTGCCGAAGTCGATCAGCGACATCGCCGACTCCCCGGCCCCGGTGACCTCCTCGACGCGACCGAGCCCGTACTTGTCGTGGGTCACCCGGTCCCCCGGCGCCAGCACGATCAGCGGGCGGTTGCGCGCGGCCGCCGGCCGGCTCGGCGCCGGACGCGACGACCCACCACCGAAGGACGTGCCGCCACCCGAGAGGCGGCCCGGTGCGCTGAACGCCGCGGCCTGCTCGGTGCGGCGCCAATCGATCAGTTCCTGCGGAATCTCGCGCAGGAAGCGGGATTCCGGGTTGAGCATCGGCTGTCCCCACGACGAGCGCACCTTGGCGCGGCTGAGGTGCAGCCGCTGCCGCGCCCGGGTGATCCCGACGTAGGCCAGCCGTCGTTCCTCGGACAGTTCGGTCGGATCGCCGAGCGCCCGCATGTGCGGGAACATGCCGTCCTCCCAACCGATCACGAACACCACCGGGAACTCGAGCCCCTTGGCGGTGTGCAGCGTCATCATGGTGACCACGCCCGCGCCCTCTTCGGGGATCTCGTCGGTGTCGGCCACCAACGACACCCGTTCCAGGAACTCGGCGAGCACGCCCGTCTCGGGGACGTCCTCGTCGACCGGGGCGTCATCACCCTCGGACTCGGCCAGCGCGGCGGCGTTGGCCCGGTCGATGCTGAATTCGTGTGCGACGCTGACGAGTTCGTTGAGGTTGTCCAGCCGGGCGAGGTCCTGCGGGTCCGACGACGACTCCAGCGATTGGCGGTAGCCGCTGCGGTCGAGCACCGCCTCCACCAGGTCCCCGAGTTCGTCGTCGAGCTTGCCGCGCAACCCGTCGAGCAACTCCACGAACGCGGCGATCGCCTTCTCGGAGCGGGTGTTGAGCATCGGCACCTTGCCCTCGGCGGCGGCCTGCAGGGCGTCGTTGAAGTTCGCGCCGGTGTTCTCGGCGTAGACCGCGACGCAGGCCTCGGCCCGGTCGCCGATACCGCGCCGCGGCGTGTTGAGGATCCGGCGCATGCTCACCGAGTCACCCGGGTTGTCCAGCACCCGTAGGTAGGCCACGATGTCGCGGATCTCCTTGCGCTCGTAAAAGCGCACGCCCCCAACGACTTTGTACGGAATTCCGGCCCTGATGAAGACCTCTTCGAGGGCGCGCGAGGAGTTGTTGGTGCGGTAGAACACCGCGACGTCGTTATAGCTGATCTCGCCGCGGTCCCGCAGCGAGTCGATCTCTTCGGCAACGAACCGCGCCTCGTCGTGCTCGTTGTCGGCGACGTAGCCGACGATCAGCTCGCCCTCGCCGGCGTCGGTCCACAGCCGCTTGTCGCGGCGCCCGGCGTTGCGGGCGATGACCGAGTTGGCCGCGTTGAGGATGTTCTGGGTCGACCGGTAGTTCTGCTCCAGCAGGATGGTCGTGGCGTTCGGGAAGTCGCGCTCGAAGTCCTCGATGTTGCGGATCGTCGCGCCGCGGAACGCGTAGATCGACTGGTCGGCGTCGCCGACGACGCACAGCTCACCCGGGGCGATCCCGTCCTGGGTCGCCTCGGTCCCGACCAGCTCGCGCACCAGCACGTACTGGGCGTGGTTGGTGTCCTGGTACTCGTCGACCAGGATGTGCCGGAACCGGCGGCGGTAGTACTGCGCGATCTGCGGGAAGGCCTGCAGGATGCCGACCGTCTCCCCGATCAGGTCGTCGAAGTCCAACGCGTTGGCGGCCCGCAGCCGGCGCTGGTACTCGCCGTAGACCGAGGCGACCGTCCGGTGCAGATCGTCGGAGACATCGCTGAGCTCGGCGACGGCCTGCTCGGGGTCGATCAGCTCGTTCTTCAGGTTCGAGATGGAGTTGGCCAGCAGCCGCGGCGAGTACCGCTTGACGTCCAGGCCCATGTCCTTGGCGATCATCATGAGCAGCCGGCGCGAGTCGTCGGCGTCGTAGATGGAGAAATTCGAGTTGAGCCCGGGCAGCAGCGAGGCCTGGTTGCGCAGGATGCGCACGCACGTGGAGTGGAACGTCGACACCCACATCGAGCGGGCGCGCGGGCCGACGAGGTCGACCACCCGCTCGCGCATCTCCGCGGCGGCCTTGTTGGTGAAGGTGATGGCCAGGATCTGCCCGACGCCGGCGTCCCGCGCGGCCAGCAGGTAGGCGATCCGCCGCGTCAGCACGGCCGTCTTTCCCGAGCCGGCGCCGGCCACGATCAACAGCGGGGTGCCCTCGTGCAGGACGGCCTGGCGCTGCTGCGGGTTGAGGCCCTCCAGAAGTTGGTCGGTCTCGCTGGCGGTCGACGGTGAAAACGAAGTCATATCGTCTGTAAACCTACCGCTCCGGCCCGACACCTTTGCGCTGGCACGACCATCGGTGGCACACTCGATTGGTGCTCGATGCGCGGTGGCGATTTTCTCTACGGGCAACAGCGAGTAGGCAGAGGATGACGCAATGAGCGTGGACAGCACCGAGACCGACGTCGATGCCCTGCGCGGCGAGATCGACCGGCTGGACGCCGAGATCCTGGCCGCGGTGCAGCGGCGCACCGAGGTATCCAAGCTGATCGGCAAGGCCCGGATGGCCTCCGGCGGCACGCGGCTGGTGCACAGCCGGGAGATGAAGGTCATCGAGCGCTACAGCACGCTCGGCCCCGACGGCAAGGACCTGGCCATGCTGCTGCTGCGCATGGGCCGCGGCCGCCTCGGCCACTGATCTACCTGGGATTTCGGTGCGCTAAGGCGCGGTGAGCGCAACCCAGCGCACCGAATTCGCTACTGGGTGAAGGCGATGTACTTGGTGTCGAGGTATTCCTCGATGCCCTCGATACCGCCCTCGCGCCCGAAGCCGGACTCCTTAATGCCGCCGAACGGCGCCGCCGCGTCCGAGATCACCCCGCGGTTGACGCCGACCATCCCCGATTCGATGGCCTCGGCCACCCGCAGCGCCCGGTCCAGGGACTGCGTGTAGATGTAGGCCGCCAGGCCGTAGTCGGTGTCGTTGGCCACCGCGATGGCCTCCTCCTCGGTGTCGAACCCCACGATCGGCGCGACGGGCCCGAACACCTCCTCCTTGAGGATGCGTGATTCGGGTGCGACGTCGGTGAGCACCGTGGCCGGGTAGAAATTGCCCGGCCCCTCCGGTGCGACGCCGCCCACGGCCACCGTCGCACCCTTGGCCACCGCGTCGGACACCAGGTCCTCGACGGTCTTGACCTGCTTGGTGTTGATCAGCGGCCCCAGCGTGGAGCCGTCCTTCAGCCCGTCCCCCAGGGTGAACTCGCTCATCCGCTTGACCAGCTTCTCGGTGAACTCGGCCCGCACGGGGTTGGCGACGTGGAAGCGGTTGGCCGCCGTGCAGGCCTCGCCGCCGTTGCGCATCTTGGCCAGGATCGCGCCGTCGACCGCGGCGTCCAGATCGGCGTCGTCGAACACGATGAACGGCGCGTTGCCGCCGAGTTCCATCGAGGTCCGCAGCAGCTTGTCGGCCGACTGCTTGACCAGGGCCTTGCCGACGCCGGTGGAGCCGGTGAAGGTCAGCTTGCGCAGCCGTCCGTCGTCGATCAGGGCGCCGGTCAGATCGCCGGGCTTGGAGGTCGGCAGGACCGACAGCACGCCCTTGGGCAGCCCGGCCTCGTCCATCAGCTTGGCAAGCAGCAGCATGGTCAGCGGCGTCTCCTGGGCCGGCTTGACGATCATCGTGCAACCGGCGGCCACGGCGGGACCGATCTTGCGGGTGCCCATGGCCAGCGGGAAGTTCCACGGGGTGATCGCGTAGCAGAGCCCCACCGGCGCCTTGCTCACCAGGATGCGGCCGGTGCCCGCGGGGCTGCCGGTGTAGCGGCCGTCGATGCGCACGGCCTCCTCGGCGAACCAGCGGAAGAACTCGGCGCCGTACTTGACCTCGCCCTTGCTCTCGGCGAGCACCTTGCCCATCTCGAGGGTCATCAGCGCGGCGATGTCGTCGGCATGGGCGGTGATGGTCTCGAAGACCGAACGCAGGATCTCGCCGCGCTCGCGCGGCGGGGTGGCGGCCCAGTCGTCCTGCACGGCCGTCGCCGCCTCCACGGCGGCGATCCCGTCGGCGACAGTGGCGTCGGCCACCTGGGTGAGCACTTCACCGGTCGCGGGGTTGAAGACGTCGAACTGCGCCGCGGCTTCGCGTTCGACACCCCCGATCCACAGGCCCGTCGGTACCGATGACAGCAGCTTGGTGGTGTCCATCCCCCCATCATTCACTAAGGTCGAGAACATGGTTACCGAGGTCACACAATCGCCTGCTTGGGCGGCGTTGGTTCGTCATCACGAGCAGGTCGGTGACACCCATTTGCGGGAGTTCTTCGACGCGGATCCCGAACGCGGCCGGGAACTGGCGCTGACCGTCGGTGACCTCTACATCGACTACAGCAAGCACCGGGTCGACCGCGAGACGTTGCGGTTGCTCACCGATTTGGCGCGCGCGGCCGGGCTCGAGGCGCGCCGCGATGCGATGTTCGCCGGGGAGCACATCAACACCTCCGAGGACCGCGCGGTGTTGCATACCGCGCTGCGGTTGCCGCGCGCGGCGAACCTGACGGTCGACGGTCAGGACGTGGTCGCCGACGTGCACGCGGTGCTGGACCGGATGGGCGAGTTCACCGACCGGTTGCGGTCCGGGGACTGGACCGGGGCCACGGGTGAGCGCATCACGACCGTGGTGAACATCGGCATCGGCGGCTCGGATCTGGGTCCGGTGATGGTCTACGACGCGTTGCGCCATTACGCCGACGCCGGGATCTCGGCGCGGTTCGTGTCCAACGTCGATCCGGCCGATCTGGTGGCCACGCTGGCCGGTTTGGATCCGGCCAGCACGCTGTTCATCGTTGCGTCCAAGACGTTTTCGACGTTGGAGACGTTGACGAATGCGACCGCGGCGCGGCGCTGGCTGACCGACGCCCTCGGCGAGGACGCGGTGAGCAAGCATTTCGTGGCGGTGTCGACCAACGCGAAGCTGGTCGAAGAGTTCGGCATCGACACCGCGAACATGTTCGGCTTCTGGGACTGGGTCGGCGGGCGGTACTCGGTGGACTCGGCGATCGGGCTGTCGGTGATGGCCGCGATCGGCCGCGAGCACTTCGCCGATTTCTTGTCCGGATTCCACATTGTCGACGAGCATTTCCGCACCGCGCCGCTGGAGGCCAACGCGCCGGCGCTGCTCGGCCTGATCGGCGTGTGGTATTCGAATTTCTTTGGCGCGCAATCGCGTGCGGTGTTGCCGTATTCGAACGACCTGTCGCGATTTGCGGCCTATCTGCAGCAGCTGACGATGGAGTCCAACGGCAAGTCGGTGCGTGCCGACGGCAGCCCGGTGGCCACCGATACCGGGGAGATCTTCTGGGGCGAGCCGGGCACCAACGGCCAGCACGCGTTCTATCAGCTGCTGCATCAGGGCACCCGGTTGGTGCCGGCGGATTTCATCGGGTTCTCCCAACCCACCGATGATCTGCCCACCGCCGACGGCGCCGGCTCGATGCACGACCTGCTGATGAGCAACTTCTTCGCCCAGACGAAGGTGCTGGCGTTCGGCAAGACCGCCGAAGAGATTGCCGCCGAGGGGACTTCGCCGCAGGTGGTGCCACACAAGGTGATGCCGGGCAACCGGCCGTCGACCTCGATCCTGGCCAATCGCCTCACCCCGTCGACGGTGGGCCAGCTCATCGCCCTCTACGAGCATCAGGTGTTCACCGAAGGGGTGATCTGGGGCATCGACTCGTTCGACCAGTGGGGCGTCGAGTTGGGCAAGACCCAGGCCAATTCGTTGCTGCCGGTCCTCACCGACGACGCCGCCCCACAGGCCCAGTCCGACAGCTCCACCGACGCCCTGGTGCGCCGCTACCGCGCCGAACGCGGCCGAGCCCAGTGACCAAAGCGGACGCGACCGCGCTTCAGCACGGCCGCGTCCGACTTGGAGGGGTCTAACTACCGGTCACCGATCAGGGTGCCGGGATGGTGGCGCAGCCGACACCGGGGATGCAGCCCGCGGCGCCGTCAGGTCCGGCCGTGCCGGCAGGCCCGCCGGGGATGCTGCCCGCGGCGCCACCGGGACCGGCAGTGCCCTCGGGACCACCGGGAATGCTGCCCGTCGCGCCCTCGGGTCCGGCCGCTCCGCCGGGGCCACCGGGAATCGCGCCGCTGGCGCCACCGGGACCGGCCTCACCACCGGGGCCGCCGGGGATCTGCCCGGCCGCTCCACCGGGACCCGCGGTGCCGATGTCGGCACACGCAGTGCCGTCCGGGTTGACGCACGGCGGCGGGGCCGGCGTGGCCATGGCCACCGGGGCGAAAGCGAAGGCCGCAGCAGCGGCGCCGGCATACAGTGCTGGGGTCAATGCTGAGAGTTTCATGCCGCTTGGTCTACCCCGGGGTCGGCGGCGAGAAACCTCTGACTCCAGATTCCTACTTGAGCAGCTTCGACATCCGTCGATCCGCCAGCACCTTGCCGCCGGTCTGACACTTCGCGCAGTACTGGAAAGACTTGTCGGCGAAGGACACCTCGCGCACGGTGTCCCCGCAGACCGGGCACGGCAGACCGGTGCGGGCGTGCACGCGCAACCCCGAGCGCTTCTCGCCCTTCAGCGTCGCAGCCTGCTGCCCCACCGAGCGCCCTACGGCGTCGGTGAGCACCGAGATCAGCGCGTCGTGCAGCGCGCCGAGTTGCGCCTCGGTCAACTTGCCGGCGGTCGCGAACGGCGACAGCTTCGCCACGTGCAGGATCTCGTCGCTGTAGGCGTTGCCGACGCCGGCGATCACCTTCTGATCGGTGATCACGGTCTTGAGCCGCCCGGTATTGCCCTTCAACACCGAGGCCAGGTCCTGCGGACCCAGCGACAGCGCGTCCGGGCCGAGGTTGGCGATGCCGGGGACCTTCGTCGGGTCGTCGACCAGCCACACCGCCAATCGTTTCTGGGTGCCGGCCTCGGTCAGGTCGAATCCCGGTGCCGCGCCGGGTGTTCCGAGGTGCACCCGCAGCGCGATGGGCCCCTTCCCGGGCTTGAGCGGAGTGGCGGTGAGGTTGTCGGACCACCGCAGCCAACCCGCCCGCGACAGATGCGTGATCAGGTATAGGTCACCGACCTGAAGGCCCAGGTACTTGCCCCAGCGACTCGCGCCGGTCACCGCCTGGCCGTACAGCGCGGTCAGCGGCGGATCGAAGGTCTTGAGCACCGACAGGGCCGCCACGTCGATGCGGCCCACCGGCCGGCCCACGGCGTTGCCGCGCAGGTACTCGGCCAGGGCTTCCACCTCGGGTAATTCGGGCATTCGTACAGTCTGCCGAGCCCGTCGGCGCATGTCACGGGCGCTGCGATAACGATTTCAAAGTACCCGGTACCGCCGGTATTGACTTTATTCCAAAGCGGTCTAACCTTCAGGTCAACGGACGTCACACGAAGGGACTCCCGTCGCCCATGACCACGTCACTGCCACAGTCACCGCCCAGCCGTGAGGAATTCGCCGAACGCCTGCTGAAGGGCTCGGTCAAGCGGTCCTACGAGCCCGTCGTCGACATCGACTGGGACGCGCCGATCGACCCGGACAAGTTCTTCCTGCCCCCGCAGATGGTCACCCTCTACGGCACCCCGGAATGGGAGGCGCTGAGCCGGTCCCAGCAGATCGACCTGTCCCGGCAGGAGTTGGTCAACGTCCTCTCGGCGGGCATCTGGTTCGAGAACATCCTCAACCAGGCCTTGCTGCGCGACCTGATGCACCGCAACCCGACCGCGAAGACCACCCACTACGCGCTGACCGAACTGGGCGACGAGACCCGGCACATGATCATGTTCGGTAAGACCATCGAGCGGGTGGGCGGGACCCCGGTGCGGCCCAAGCTGTTTCGGCGCATGATCATCAACTCGCTGCCGCTGGTGTTCCGCGGGCCGCTGCTGTGGGGCGCGGCACTGGTCGGCGAGGAACTGTTCGACGCGTTGCAGCGGCAGACCTTGGAGGACCCCGACCTGCAGCCGATCGTGCAGCGCCTCATGCGGATTCATGTCACCGAGGAGGCCCGCCACATCCAGTTCGCCCGCGACGGGCTGCGCAAGACGGTGCCGGTCATGCCGTGGTATCGAAAGATGTTGCTGGCCAACGTGCACGGTGCCGGCGGACCGTTCTACCGGATGCTGTTCACCCTGCCCATCCAGTACTCCCGGGTGGGACTCGACGGCAAGCGGATGCGCCGGGTGGCCCGATCGAACCCGCATTTCCGGGACAAGTGCGTGTCGGCCTTCGCCCCGCTGGCGGAGTTCTTCGAGGACATCGGCCTGATGGGCCGGTTCGGGCGGTGGATGTGGCGCCGGGCCGGCTTCCTGTGACATCCATTGTCCTGGGGCGAGTCTGCGACCTCGGCCCGGAGTTGAGCGCGATCAGCGCCATCGAGGTGCCGGCTGATCAGGCCCGCCTGCGCGATGCGCGGTTCGACGCCGGCACCGACAGCTGGAGCCTGACCACCGCCGACGGGCGCTGCATCAGCGCCCGCATCCTGATCGACACCCGGCCGTCGACCGAGCCCACGATCGCCGTCCACGGCATGCCGAACTACTTCCGCATTCCCGGCCCCGACACCACGGCGCAGTCCCGCCTGGTGGCCCACTGCCTGGAGTTGCTGCGGCGCTCCGGGTCCACGCGCATCGAGGCCAGGGCGCGGATCCAGTTGCGGCGCAGACCATTGCGAGCACTGGCGACCAAGTTCTACCTGACGGGTTCGATTCCCACCGACGAGCACGTGTACGACGGCGCCGCCACCCTGACGCTGGCCGAGGGGGACATCGCCGTGCACGCGCGGCTGTCCGGCCATCTCGACGCGATCGACGGCCGCTACCACTGGCGCGGATCGATCGCCGGCGAACTGCCCGACGAGGTGCTGACCAAGCAGCGCTCGGTGACGGTGTCGACCACCGGCAGCAGCGCACCGGCGCGGGTGATGGAGCGCACCCCGTGGGGCGGTTACACCGTCACCGGGGTGGGCGCGCCACCGTTCGCCATCGACTGATCACTCCTCCAGCGTCAGTTCCACCATGGGCACCGCCAGGTCGTCGGTGCCCAGCGCCTCCTGCATCACCGGCCCGAGGAACCGCCAGGCGATCCGGTGCTGGCGCTGATACTCCGCGAGCGTCCGTGCCGACTCCTCGGGGGTCATGGCCCGCGCGGTGGCGGGCACCTCACGCCGACCCCCGACGCTGACCTTGACCTCCGGGTCGGCCAGCACATTGCGATACCACTGGGACGTCTTTCCCAGTCCCGAGGCCACCACGTAGCGGTCCGGGCCGGGCCGGTCGGTGACCTCCAGGACCACCTGCCGCGGCAACCCGGTCTTGCGGCCGCGGTGCTCGAGCATCAGCATGCGGTGCCCCAGCAGGAAGCCCAGTCGGGCGCGGTACAGCGCGAGCGGCGCGCGCACCAGCCACCGCGTGCGCAACAGTCGGCCCGCCAATGTCGTGGGCATATTTCCACGTTAGACCCAGGCAAAACTAGAACGTGTTCTAGTATCGCTGTCATGCGATTCACCTATGCGGAAGCCATGACGGACTCCAGCTACTACATACCGCTGGCGAAGGCGGCCGAGGCGGCCGGCTACCACGGGATGACGCTGGCCGACAGCGTCGCCTATCCGGCCGAGTCCGACGCGAAGTACCCCTACACGCCCGACGGCAACCGCGAGTTCCTCGAGGACAAGGAGATGATCGAGACGTTCGTCCTGGCCTCGGCGCTGTCCGCGGTCACCACGACGCTGCGGTTCAACTTCTTCGTGCTCAAGCTGCCCATCCGGCCACCCGCGCTGGTGGCCAAGCAGGCCGGTTCGTTGGCCGCGATGTTCGACAACCGTCTGGGCCTCGGCGTGGGCACCAGCCCCTGGCCCGAGGATTACGACCTGATGGGCGTGCCGTTCGCCCGGCGGGGAAAGCGGATGGACGAGTGCATCGACATCATCCGCGGCCTGACCACCGGCGAGTACTTCGAATACCACGGCGAGTTCTACGACATCGAGAAGACCAAGATGTCCCCGGCGCCCACGAAGCCGATCCCGATCCTGATCGGCGGTCACGCCGATGCGGCGCTGCGCCGCGCGGCGCGCAACGACGGCTGGATGCACGGCGGCGGTGGCCCGGAGGAACTCGACGAACTGTTGGCCAAGCTCGCCCGCTACCGCGCGGAAGCCGGCAGTACCGGTGATTTTGAGATCCACGTCATCTCCGCCGACGCCTACACCGCCGACGGCATCAAACGCCTCGAGGACAAGGGCGTCACCGACGTCATCGTCGGCTTCCGGTTGCCCTACATCGTGGGCCGCGACACCGAACCGCTCGACGACAAGATCCGCAACCTCGAGCGCTTCGCCGAGAAGGTCATCAGCAAGGTGTAATCGGCGCACGACCGCCCACCTCGGCGTTGTACGGTTCCGTCATGAGCGCATACAGCGAGGCGTTCGGCGCGAGCATCGCCGACCCGGCCGGATTCTGGGGTGAGGCCGCCCGAGCGGTGACCTGGACGCGGGAACCGCAACGCATTCTCGACGACACCAACCCGCCGTTCTACCGCTGGTTCCCCGACGCCGAACTCAACACCTGCGCCAACGCGCTGGACCGGCACGTCGAGGCCGGGCGCGGCGATCAGGCCGCGCTGATCTACGACTCGCCGGTGACCGACACCAAGCGCACCTACACCTACTCCGAGTTGCTCGCCGCGACGGCACGGTGCGCCGGCGCGTTGCGGGGGCTCGGCGTCGGCAAGGGCGACCGGGTGGTCATCTACATGCCGATGATCCCCGAGGCCGTCATCGCCATGCTGGCCTGCGCGCGGCTGGGCGCGGTGCACTCGGTGGTGTTCGGCGGCTTCGCCCCGCACGAACTGGCGGTGCGCATCGACGACGTCCGGCCCAGCGTGGTGGTGACCGCGTCGTGCGGCATCGAGCCGTCCCGGATCGTCGAGTACAAGCCGATGATCGACGAGGCACTGGACATGGCCGAGCATCCACCCGCGCACTGCGTCGTGGTGCAGCGCGAACGGCAGCGGTGTTCGATGGTCGACGGCCGCGATCTGGATTGGGACGCCCTGCTGGCCGAGGCCGAACCGGCGGCGCCGGTGCCGGTGGCCGCCACCGATCCGCTCTACGTCCTGTACACCTCGGGAACCACCGGCAAGCCCAAGGGGATCGTCCGCGACAACGGCGGGCACGCGGTGGCGCTGCTGTGGAGCATGCGCAACATCTACGACATTGCCCCCGGCGAGGTCTTCTGGGCCGCCTCCGACGTGGGCTGGGTGGTCGGCCACTCCTACATCGTCTATGCGCCTTTGCTTCTGGGGGCGACGACGGTGCTCTACGAGGGCAAGCCCGTCGGCACCCCCGACCCGGGTGCGTTCTGGCGGGTGATCAGCGAGCACAACGTGAAGGCACTGTTCACCGCGCCCACGGCCATCCGCGTCATCCGCAAGGAGGACCCCAACGCCGAGCACCTGGCCCGCTACGACCTCTCCGGGCTGAAGTACCTGTATGTCGCCGGCGAGCGCCTGGATCCCGACACCTACCACTGGGCGGTGAAGAACCTCGGGATCCCGGTGATCGACCACTGGTGGCAGACCGAGACCGGCTGGGCCATCGCCGCCAATCCGATGGGCCTGGAACAGTTTCCGGTCAAGGCGGGATCCCCCACCAAGCCGATGCCGGGCTATGACATCCACATCCTGGCCGACGACGGCAGCCGGTGCGAGACCGGTCAGGACGGCGCGATCTGCATCCGGCTGCCGCTTCCGCCCGGCACGCTGCCGACGCTGTGGAACGCCGACGACCGCTATGAGGCGTCGTATCTGTCCGAGCATCCGGGCTACTACCTGACCGGCGACGGCGGCCGCTTCGACGAGGACGGCTACCTGTTCGTCATGGGCCGCATCGACGACGTCATCAACGTGGCCGGGCACCGGCTGTCGACGGGGGCGATCGAGGAGGTGCTGGCGACCCATCCGGCAGTGGCCGAATGCGCGGTGATCGGCGTCGCCGACGAGATCAAGGGGCAGGCGCCGCGCGGGCTGGTGGTGCTGAAGTCCGGCGCGGCGGCCGAGGGCCTGGCCGATGAACTGATTGCCTTGGTGCGCAAGGAGATCGGTGCAGTGGCGACGTTCCGTCTGGTCGACGTGGTGCCGGGCCTGCCGAAGACGCGCTCCGGCAAGATCCTGCGCAAGACGCTGCGGGGCATCGCCGCCGGGCGCGACGAGCCGGTGCCGTCGACCATCGAGGACCCCGCGGTGCTCGATGCGCTGAAGGGAATCCTGGGGTGAGCGAGTCCCTCGACGATCCAGTGGTCATCCACACCGACGGTGGCTGCCGCCCGAACCCCGGCCCCGGCGGCTGGGGCGCGGTGCTGCGCCAGCGCCACCACGTGCGCGAACTGTTCGGCGGGGAGGCCGGTCAGACCAGCAACAACCGGATGGAACTGACCGCGCCGATCATGGCCCTCGAGGCGCTGACCCGACCCGTGGTCGTGCACCTTTACACCGACAGCACCTACGTCCGCAACGGCATCACCAAGTGGGTGCACGGCTGGGCCCGCAACGGCTGGCTGACCGCCGCGAAGCAACCGGTGAAGAACGTCGACCTGTGGCAGCGGTTGCAGGCGGCGTGCGCGCGCCACGAGGTCGAGTGGTTCTGGGTGAAGGGCCATTCGGGGGTCACCGACAACGAACTGGCCGACGTGCTGGCGACCCGCGGGATGCAGGAAGCGATCGACGCGGCCGCGCTCACGGCTCGCGTCTGACCTCCGCCGGCGACTTGTCCGGCCGCAGCCCGCGCCAACTGGGATGCCGCAGCCGGCCGTCCGAGGTCCACTGCCCGTACCGCACCTCACCGACGACGGTGGGCTCGACGAACGTGACGCCGCGGGCATCAGGCCCGGAAAGCCGGGTGTTGAACGGGGATTCGTCGGTGTGCAACGGCGCCAGCAGCTTCTTGAGCTTGCCCAGTTCCTTGTCGGTGAACCCGGTGCCGACCCGACCGACGAAATCCAACCCGTCCTCGGCGGGGATTCCCATCAGCAGCGCCCCGATGCCGGTGGATCGGCCACCCTCCCCCTGACGCCAACCGCCGATCACGATCTCCTGGGTGTACCAGTTCTTGTCCTTGATCCACGCCGCCGACCGGCGACCGGGCTGATACGTCGAATCCCATTTCTTGGCGATCACCCCCTCCCAGCCTTGCTCCGCCGAGTACTGCAGCGCTTCGGCGCCGTCGCCGGGGATCCGCTCGGAGACAATCAGATTCGTCCCGTCGGCCAGGGTCTCGAGCAGCTTGCGCCGGTCGCGGTACTTCACGTTGAGCAACGAGCGGCCGTCGAGGTGCAGCAGGTCGAAGGCCCAGAACTCGATCCGGGTGGCCCGGGCCCGGTTCTGCATCTCGCCGAAGTTGGGCACGCCGTGTTCGTCGAGCGCGACCACCTCGCCGTCGAGCAGCACGTGGTACTCGGCGAGATCGGCGGCCAGGGAACGCAGTTGCGGATACTCCTTGGTGACGTCGCGGCCGCTGCGCGAACGCAGCGCGAGCGTCCCGTGGTCGGAGTCGAACAGCAGCCGGTACCCGTCCCACTTGCCCTCGAACGCCCACTGGGTGGCCTTGAGCTTGGCGACCGAACCGTGGGTCGCCAGCATGGGCGCCAGATCCGACGGCAGCGGCTGCGGCTGATCCTTGGTGCGGTGCGCCAACCAGTTCTTGCCGTCGGTCTGGATCAGCGCGTACCGGCCGGACACCTTGTTCCCGCGCAGTGTGACGATCACCTCGCCCTTCTGTCCGGGCTCGGGCGGATCGCGGAACTTCTCGGCCTCGTAGGTACCCGAATCCCACACGATGACCTTGCCGCCGCCGTACTCCCCCTTCGGGATGGTGCCCTCGAAGGTCGCGTACTCCAGCGGGTGGTCCTCGGTGTGCACGGCCAGGTGGTTGACCGACGGGCTCTCGGGCAGATTCTTGGGTATCGCCCAGGACACCAGCACCCCGTCGCGTTCCAGCCGGAAGTCGTAGTGCAGCCGTCGGGCGTGGTGTTCCTGGATGACGAACGTGTTGTTCTCCCCCACAGCGGGTTTGGCCGACGGCACAGGCTCCGGGGTGCGGGTGTCGTCGCGCATCGATCGGTAGGTGGTCAATCGGTCCGGCATCGGCACCGCGCCGTCGAGTCCCTCGAGCAGATCCCCGTCGCGCGCGACCCGGTCGAGCACCTCGTCGAAGCGCAGCTGCCGCAGTTCCGAATCGTCGAGCTCGTCCCAGGTGCGGGGTGCGGCGACCGTCGGCTGGGCCCGCCCGCGCATGGAGTACGGCGCGATCGTGGTCTTGGCCGCCGAGTTCTGGCTCCAGTCCACGAAGACCTTGCCCGCCCGCAGCTTCTTGGTCATGGTGGCGGTGACCTGCCTGGGCATCGCCTGTTCCAATTGCTGCGCAACGCGTTTGGCCAACACCGACGCGCCGCGCGAGCTGACCGGCTCGTCGAGCGGCACATACAGATGAATGCCCTTGCTGCCGCTGGTCAGCGGGAAGGTCCGCAGCCCGATGTCGTCCATCAGGGCGCGCACCTCGCGGGCCACCGTGCAGATCAGGTCCATCCCGACGTCCTCGCCGGGATCGAGGTCGAAGACGATGCGGGTGGCCGGGCCCGGTTTGTCGTCGACGAAACGCCATTGCGGCACGTGCACTTCCAGGGCGGCCTGCTGGGCGACCCAGGCCAGGCCGTCGACGCTGTCGATGATCGGATAGGTGGTGGTGCCCGATCGGTGCGTCACGCTGCCGCGGCTCAACCACTGCGGCGCCGACGACGCGAGTTGCTTCTCGAAGAAGTCGCCCTGCTCGACGCCGTTGGGCCAGCGTTTGCGGGTGACGGGGCGACCGGCGATGTGCGGCAGCATGACCTGGGCGACGGCGATGTAGTAGTCGAAGACCTCGGCCTTGGTGGTGCCGGTCTCCGGGTACAGCACCTTGTCGGCGTTGGTCAGCCTGACCTGCGATTCCCGCGATCCCATCGAAGTCCAACGTATACCTTGCTAGCGTGGCGGGTATGGCACGCGCCGCTGTGTTGCTGGCCGCCGTGATGATGGCAGTGTTGGGCGCGTCCGCGGCCTCGGCCGATCCGGACAATCTGCTGCCCTGGTGCTCGGGCGATCAATCGCCGATGGACAATTCGTGCAAGGTCGCCCCGTCGCAGGTGTTCACCCACGACCACAGTCCGGGGGCCGATCCCGAGATCCCGCTGGGACTCGATCCGACGTCCGGGTAGACCCGTTAGTCCATACTGGAGAAATGCGGTCCATCTGGAAGGGTTCGATTGCCTTTGGCCTGGTGAATGTCCCGGTCAAGGTCTACAGCGCCACCCAAGACCACGACCTGAAGTTCCATCAGGTCCACGCCAAGGACAACGGCCGGATCCGGTACAAACGGGTCTGCGAGGAATGCGGCGAGGTGGTCGAATACCGCGACATCGCCCGTGCGTTCGAGTCCGACGACGGCCGCAGCGTGGTGATCACCGACGAGGACATCGCGACGCTGCCCGAGGAGCGCAGCCGCGAGATCGAGGTCATGCAGTTCGTCCCGGCCAGCGACATCGACCCGATCATGTACGACCGCAGCTACTTTCTGGAACCCGACACCAAGTCGACGAAGTCCTATGTGCTGCTGGCCAAGACCCTCGCCGAGACCGACCGCATCGCGATCGTGCATTTCGCGTTGCGCAACAAGACCCGGCTGGCCGCGCTGCGGGTGATGGACATCAACAAGCGTGAGGTCATGACCATCCACACCCTGCTGTGGCCCGACGAGATCCGCGATCCGGACTTCCCGGTGCTCGACACCAAGGTGGAGATCAAACCGGCGGAGTTGAAGATGGCCGGCCAGGTGGTCGAGTCGATGGCCGACGACTTCAACCCCGATCAGTTCCGGGACGACTATCAGGAGCAGCTGCGCGAGCTGGTCGAGGCCAAACTCGAAGGCGGCGAGGCGTTCACCGTGGAGGAACAGCCGACGGCGCTCGACGAGGCCGACGATGTCTCCGATCTGCTGGCCAAGCTCGAGGCCAGCGTCCAGAAGCGGCGCGGCGGCGGGTCTTCCGATTCTGAGAAGGCCCCGGCGAAGAAGGCCCCGGCGAAAAAAGCCGCCAAGAAGGCCCCCGCCAAGAAAACCGCGGCCAAGAAAGCACCCGCGAAGAAGACCGCAAAGAAATGAGCGCGGTCAGACCCGGGCCGCGGGAGCGGCTGATCAGCACGGCCATCGCGATGGTGCAGGAGCGCGGCGTTCACGCGACCGGGCTGTCGGATCTGCTCCGGCGCAGCTCCGCCGCACGCAACTCGATCTACCAGCACTTTCCCGGCGGTAAACAGGAGCTCATGGTGGCCGCCACCGAGACCGCGGGGGCGGTGGTCGCCGCCCGCGTCGACCGGCTGGCCGAGACCGGGGATCCGGCCGCGGTGCTGCGGGCCATGATCGCCGGTTGGGTCGCCGAATTGGAGGACTCGGACTTTCGAGCCGGCTGCCCGATCGCCGCGGCCGCGCTGGCCGGCCCCGACGAACCGGCGATCACAGCCGCGGCCGCCGACGCCTTCGCCGGCCTGCGCACGCGACTCGATACCACGCTGCGTGCGGCAGGTCAGCGCGATAGCGCTCGCACCGCATCGGTGGTGATCAGCGCCATCGAGGGCGCGCTGTTGCAGGCCCGCGCGGCGAAGTCGGTACAACCGTTGCGCGATCTCGAGGCCATCCTGCCCCGGCTGTTGTCCCCGGCTTAACCGCAATAGTCGGCGGCCTGTTCTCAGGCGTCTGGTGGAGTCCTCTTTCGCCAGGGTTCGCTGCTCTCCACGCGGCTCCTCGACCGAAACGCGTCACCTCGGGGTGACGGTCATACACAGCTGGGGCGGGCCCGTCAGTCACCCTGTGGATATCCGTCACCCGAGGATGACGCCATTTCATCGAGAGACCGTCCGGAGACGCCCCGCTGCTACCCGGGCAGGCTGGTCCACGGTTGATCCGCCGTTAGCGGTCCGTTAGCTGGGACTAGCTGTGGCTTAACCGGCCTGCTGCTGCAGGCTCACCGATGCGGTGTTGACGTCCGCGTCGGCGGCGATACCCCACCCCTTGGCCGTGACCGCCAAGGCCGTGCGGTCGCCGCGGAACAGGTCCCGGGAGTACTCACACGGCGTACCTTTTTGGTCGTAGGTCACGCGGGTGATCAGCAGCAGCGCCGCATCCGGCTTGATGCCCAGCAAGGCGGCCTCGCTGCCGGTGGCATTGACGGCCTCGATCCGTTCCTCGGCGCGGCCGGTGACGAAATCGTAATGGGTTTCCAGGATTTCGTAGATCGAGCCGCCCAACTGCTGCTCCAACAGACCGGGGAAGCTGTCGGCGGGGAACTGGGCGTTCTCCAGCGAGATCGGCGAGCCGTCGGCCAGGCGCAGCCGCTGGATCTCGACGACGTAGTCATTCTCGGAGATTCCCAAGGCGGTCTGGGCGGGCGGTTCGGCCGGCGTGATGCGGGTCGAGAGCACCCGGGTTCCCGCGACGTAGCCCTGGCTGGTGAGAAATGCCGGCACCCCGACGACGTCGGACAGACTGCGCTCGACCTGGCCGTGGCTGATGAAAATGCCCCCGGCGCGGCCGATCACGCGGTGCACCAGGCCGGCTTCCTCGAGCGCGGCCAGCACCTGGCGCAGGCTCGAGCGGCTGGTTCCGTACTTCTCCGCCAGGTCCCGTTCGCTGCCGAGCTTCTCGCCGGACGCCCCGGCGTTGATGTCGGCGACGATCCGCCGACGCAACTCCTCGCTGTGACCGGACACGGCTCCCCCTCCCTGACGGCCAATTGGTACCGCCAAATCTTAGCTAGCCGATTCAGAGTTCGGCGAGTGCCTGCTGGGACTCCGGCAGAATCTGTCCGCCGTCGACAACCAGGCTCTGACCAGTGATGTAGCTGGCCTCGTCGGTGGCGAAGAACAGCGCCGCGTTGCCGATGTCGGCGACCGTGCCCAGGCGTCCGGTGGGCACCGTCGCGGCCATTTGGTCCAGGTAATCCTGACCCATTCCGTCCAGGCCCTCGGTCATGACGTTGCCCGGCAGCACGGCGTTGACGGTGATGTTCTTGTTGGCCAGCTCCATCGCGGCGGTCCGCAGGAAGCCCAGCTGGGCGGCCTTGCTGGCGCCGTAATGCGACCAGCCCGGGTAGCCGGTGATGGGCCCGGTGATCGACGAGGTGATGACGACGCGGCCGTGCCCGCTGTCGGTCAGGGCCGCCAGCGCGGCCTGCACGATGTACACGGTGCCCTTGAAGTTGACGGCGAGGACCTCCTCGAGTTGCTCGGGCGAGAGGTCCTCGAGCCGCGCCGACGGGAAGATACCGGCGTTGGCGCACACGATGTCGACGCCACCGTGGCGTTGCACGGCCTCGGCCACCACACGCCGCGAGTCCTCCGGGTTGGCCACGTCGGCCTGGCAGGCGCTGACCTTCCCCGGTGCGTCGGCCAGATCGGCGACGCTGCGGTCCAGGTCGGCCTGATTGCGTCCGGTGATCACCACGTTGACCCCCGCGTTGGCGAACGTCTCCGCGATACCGCGGCCGATACCCTTGCTGCCACCGGTGACGATGGCCGTGCGGCCTGCGAGCGAAGTGAACATTTTCGAACTCCTTCTCCAGAAGTGGTCGGCCAGGCTCAGTACAGGCGCCGGCCGTTGGAACTCAGATAGTGTTCGGCCAGCGCACAGCTGCCGGCCGCGTAACTGATTGCCTTGGTGGCAGATTCGCGCGAGTGCGCATGGCTGCCCATCCACGCCAGCAACAGCAGCCGGCGCAGCAGCACAAAGGACGCCAGCATCTCCTCGTCCGCGGCGGACATCTCCCGACGTGTGCGGTATCCGGCGACCCAGGATTCCTGCCACTCGGGCAGCGCCGGATCGTCCTCGATGAACGACACCGCGGTGCCGAAATCGTAGAAATACCAGCCGAATCCGCAGTCATCGAAATCGATCACGGTGATCTCGGGCGGATCGACCAGCAGGTTGGCCAGCCGCAGGTCCGCGTGGATCAGGCCGTAGCGCTCCGGTCCGCTGCCGTACTCGTCGAGCCGCTGCTTCAACAGCGCCTGCGCCCGCCCGAGTACCTCGGTCTCGGCCGCACCCACACCCTGGGCGTCGGTCCAGCGGCCCCACCGCGGCTGATCGCCCAGGCTGTGCTCCCAGTCCCAGGAGAACCGGCCGAAGCCTTCCGGGCGCTGCCAGCCCCGCGAATGTTCGTGCAGCCCAGCGGTGATGGTCCCGAGGGTGTGGAAGTCGTGGACCGTCAGCGAGTCCTCGTCGGGTTCGGCGCCGCCGATCATGTCGAAGTGCACGACGTACCGGTCGACCCCGCCGTCGGTCACGGTGACCAGCCGACGTCCGTCGCGGGCCGGCAGCACCGTGGGCACCGAGATGTCGCTGTCGACCTGCAGCGCCTGCAGCCAGTCCAGCTCGGACTCGATCTCGTGCGCCCGGTGGTAGTTGCGCCGGTGCACCCGCAGGATCGACTTGGTGCCGCCGTCGTCGACCAGGTAGGTGGCGTTCTCCGACAGGTTCAGCAGCTGCAGCGACGCCTCCGCCGACATGTCGTATTCGACGAGGGCCCGCCGAGCGACATCGATGTCGTCGGCGATCACGCCGTTGTCACTGCTCATCAGTGGTCCCGCCCTTCGATGTTGGCCAGCACCTCCGTGATCCGGTCCCGTGCCACGGTGACATCGGCGGTGCTGCCGCTGATGTAGAGCCGCCCCGCGGCGCCGATCATCTGCACGTCGACGAGGGTGAGGCCGGGCGCGGCCCGCTCGGCCTCGTTGGCGGCCACCGCCGCGAACAACGCCGGGGTCATCTCGTAGACCAGCAGTGACTGGCCCGGCAGGATCATTGACGCCTGCCGGTTCCGGTTCAGGATCACCGCGTGCTGATCGGTGATGTCGGTGATGATGTCGTGGTAGAGCACCCGCGGCCGCAGTTGATCGGCGGCCTTGTTGCCGGTGCCGGCCAGGATCGCCTCACCGGCCCGCTGCACGTCGGCCAGGCTGGCCGAGTGGATCTCCAGGACGCCGAACTGCCGCTCCACATAGAGGATTCCGGGCTGGATCTCCGGAACCTCGCGCAACGCCAGATCGATCACCCGCTCGATGGCGAGAGCGGGTGACACCTCGACGATCAGCGCGTGCTCACCCTGGTAAGGCGGATAGCCGCGGGCGCGCGTGGGTGTACCCAGGTAGCCGGCGAACTGCTGTTGCAGGTCCTCCACCAGCAGGTACACCCGAATGTCGGTGCGTTGTGCTGTTTCGACCTTGCTGTCGGGCGCAACCATTGTGCGCCTGCTACTTTGCGGCGACCGAGAAATGCGCCCCGAGCTCGTTGTGCGGCCGCGGGATCACATGCACGCTCACCAGTTCGCCGACCTGGGCGGCGGTCTCGGCACCGGCCTCGGTGGCGGCCTTGACCGCACCCACCTCACCGGTGACGATGACGGCGACCAGACCGTCGCCGACTTGCTGACGGTCGGTGATGGTGACGTTGGCGGCCTTCACCATGGCGTCGGCGGCGGCGAGCGCAGCCACGTAGCCCTTGGTCTCGATCAGCCCGATTGCGTTGCTGGACATGATTTCTCCTTATTTGTTGTGCGGCTACGAACCGCTGGGGTTGCTGTCGATGGATCCGATGATCAGGGCGTCGACCGGCGGCGGAGTCCCGGTGAACCAGTTGGCGGCGACCGAGCCCTGGGCGATCAGGACGCGTTCGCCCACGCCGCTGCCCAGGACGTCGAACGCGATCATCCGGGTGTCGGTGCCGTCGACCTGGACTTCCAGGAAGGCCCCGGCCGGGATGCCCTCGATGCGCCGCGACGCCCACACGTTGCCCGTCACAGTGGCTGCGATCATTTAGCGCTCCTTCTCGATCGTGATTCCCATGGCGCGGGCCTTCTCCCGGGCCAGCGGGGTCAGCACCGCGCGGCGGCCCAGCACCAGGGTGCCGCCGGCCAGGTCGGCGATGTGGCGTTCGGTGACCGCACCCCGATCGATGCGGTGGGTCGCACCTCCCCCGGCAGTCCCGGGGACGCCCGCCAGGCCGAACCGTAGCCGTCCGGCCTTCAGGTCGGCGCGGGTTTTCGGGTTTTCGAACAGCCGCAACAACTTCCGGACGAATCCGTCCAGATCGGCGTCGTTGGTCAGCCGCACCGTCTCGGTCCGGTTCTTACCGTCGACGGCGCGCGGCCCGGTGGGCTCGACCCCGATCTGCTCGGCAACCGTGGCCGGCGGCGGGACCGACGCAGGAGGGGCCGATCGGGGCGGCAGGTTCAGGCCGGCCACCGCGTCGCGCACCACCTCCCGGACCAGCGCGCGCAACTCGTTGCGGTCGATGCTCACGGGGCGCTCCGCAGCAGTGCGTCGCGGGCGGCGTCGGCGGCCTGGCGGACATCGGCCTCGGTGCCCGACAGGTACACCCGCCCGGTGGCACCGATCATCCGGAAGTCGACGACCTTGATGTCGGCGGCCTTCTCGGCCTCGTTGGTGGCCAGGATGGCATACGACGCGGGCTGCACCTCCAGCACGAACAGCGATTCGCCGGGCAGCACCATCGACCCGATCTTGTTGCGGTTGATCAGGAAGGCGTGCTGATGATCGATGCTGGAGATGATCCGCGAGGCCAGGATGGTCGGGCGCACCGCGGCGTCGATGTCCCCACCCAGCGAGTCGAGCGCGGCGTCGGCCGCGGCCTTGACCGCGCCGGTCTCGCCGTGGAACTCCAGATACCCGAACTGGCGCTCCACCACCAGGATTCCGGCCTTGACCTCGGCGTGCTTGAGCGCGACGTCGGTGACGCCCTCGATGTCCAGGCCGGGAGCCACCTCGATGATCTGGGCGGCCATGTTGGCCCGCGGCAGCGCACCCTTGATCCAGGTACCCAGGTAGGACATGGTCTGCGGCTGCAGACGATCGATGAAGATGAAGGAACGCAATTCGGCCACAGCTGTCACCTCTTGATCAGTTGAGCGAGTTCTTCGACGACCAGTGCCCGCAGTTCGGCGCGCAGCGCGTCCAGGTTGGGGTCGGACGGCCGAGCCGTCGGGGTCACGATCGGTTGCCCGCCCCGGTCGTTGGACGCCCGCGGGTACTGCGGCACCGGTCCGGCCGGCGGCTGCCACGGGTTGATCCCGGTGAAGTCGCCCATCGGCACGTCGGCGGCGCTGTTGTAGGCGATGCGCGCCCAGTTGATCAGGTTGTGCGGCTGCAGGTTCTCGCCGATGGAGCTGCGACCGACGAATCCGGTGCCGATGGTCATCGACGGCGCCAGGTTGGTGTCCAGTCCGGAGCTGCCCGTGCTGTTGCCGACGTTGACCGACACCCGCAGCACCGGCACCTGGACGGTGAAATCGGTGATGACGGACGGGTTCTCGCTGTGGATGGCCGCCGAGTGCCCGGCTCCACCGATCCGCACCACGGCCCGCGCGGCCCGGATGCCGCGGCTCGCGTCCACCGCGGTGGTCATGCCCAGCACCGGCGAGAGCTTCTCGTGGGCCAGCATCTCCTCGGTGATGACGTCGTCGAACGGCGCGATCAGCACCCGCGTCTTCGGGGTGACCCGCAGGCCGGCCTGGCCGGCGATCCAGCTGGCGTCGCGGCCGACCACCTCGGTGTTGAGGTGACCGTCGGCGAACATGTAGGCCCGCAGCCGCCGCGCGCCGTCCTCGTCGAGGATGTGTGCCCCGGC
This sequence comes from Mycolicibacterium chitae, assembly GCF_900637205.1. Lineage (NCBI taxonomy): Bacteria > Bacillati > Actinomycetota > Actinomycetes > Mycobacteriales > Mycobacteriaceae > Mycobacterium > Mycolicibacterium chitae. The sequence goes on along the minus strand of NZ_LR134355.1, from coordinate 836,230 downwards.
GCGGGTCAGCTCCGAACGCAGCTTGTCGGCGATGGCCTCCTCGGCGATCAGCACGGATTCGTTGGTGCACAGCACCGAGTTGTCGAAGGCCTTGCTGTCGACGATCCGCCGGGCCGCGGCGGCCACATCGGCACTCGCGTCGACGAACACCGGCACGTTGCCGGGCCCGACGCCCAGCGCGGGGTTGCCCGACGAGTAGGCCGCGCGGACCACACCCGTGCCGCCGGTGGCGACGATGACGTCGGTGCGGTCGTCGGCCATCATGGCCTGGGTCAGCTCGATGGACGGTTCGTCGAGCACCTGCACGATCCCGTCGGGCGCGCCGGCGGCCACCGCGGCGTCGGCCAGCAGCCGGGCCGCATCCGCCGAGCAGCGCTTGGCCCGCGGGTGCGGCGCGACGACGACCGCGTTGCGCGTCAGCAGCGCCAGCAGCACCTTGAAGTACACGGTGGACACCGGATTGGTGGTCGGGGTCAGCGCCAGCACCACCCCGGCCGGCCGCGGGATCTCCACGATCTTGCGGGCGGCGTCGACCCGGGGCGAGACGAAGTCCTCGCCGCGGTAGTGGTCCAGGATCCCGCGCGAGCAGGCCTGATTCTTGATCACCTTGTCGGCGACCACACCCATACCGGTCTCGGCGACGGCCTCGGCGGCGAACCGCTCGGCCTCCGCGTATCCGGCGTCGGCGACGGCAGTGGCGATCGCCGTCACCGCCGCCTGGTCGTACTCGGCGTAGGCGGCGGCGGCCCAACGGGCCCGCTCCAGCACCTGGCCGGCCTGCGCAATGCTGGTCATCGAGATCTCCGTCCGGTGGCGGCCACCCGCGCCCGGCCCACCGCGACTTCGAGGCGGTCCAGGACGTCCTCGCACAGTTCCCGTGCGAGCAGAAGGCCCGGTTTGAACTGCAGCACACGGGGATCCAGGGTCGAGAAGATCGCCCACACCCCGTTCTCGTAAAGCTCACGCATCACGAACTTGGCACCCTCGGGATGGTCGAACTCCAACCCGATCACCACGCCGTTCTGCCGGATGCCGACAAACCAGTCCGGGTAGTCGGCCTGGATGCGCCGCAGCCCCTGGTCGAAGATGTCGGAAATGTAGTGCACCATCGACCGCACCTCGGGGCGGCCGCTGATCTCGAGGGTCTTGATGGCCGCCACACAGCCCAGTTCGGCGCCGCCGAAGGTGGAGATGTGGCCGAACCCGTCCTCGTCGAGCCACTGCGCGGCCCGATCGCTGAGCAGCGCCGCGGTGATCGGATACATGCCACCGGACAGGCCCTTGCCGGTCACCATGATGTCGGGCTCGATGCCGTGCTTGGTGATGGCCCACATCTCGCCGGTGCGCATCAGTCCGGTCTGCACCTCGTCGGCGATGTAGAGGGCGCCGTACTTCTCGGTGATCCCCTTGACCGCCTCGAGGTAACCGGGCGGTGGCAGCGGGAAACCGTAGGTCGCCGGGATGGTCTCCATGATCACCGCGGCGACGTCGTTGCCGGCCAGGGCCTGCTCCATGGCGGCGACGTCACCGAATGGGACCTGGATGAACTCGTCGGGCTGGTCGGCCAGGAACATCTTGGCGAACCGGTCGTCGCCGGTGGCCACCGCCAGGCCGGTGTGGCCGTGGTACGCCTTGACGATCGAGACGATCTTGCGGCGCTTGGTGGCGTGCCGGGCGCTCTTGAGCGCTATGTCGATCGCCTCGCCGCCGCCGGAACCGAACGCCACCTTCTTCAGGGAGGCCGGCGCGGACTCGATCAACCGCTGCGCCAACGCGGTGCGGGCCACCGAAGGGAAGTGGTGGTTGCCGACGTCGAAGTGCGTCATGCCCTCCGAGATCGCCTGCATCACTTCGGGATTGCGGTGCCCGAGGTTGTAGGTGCCGCCGTTGAGGTGCATGTCGATGAGGCGGCGCCCACCCATGTCCCACAGGAAGTAGGCCTCGCGGCGGTCGATCACCAGGTCGACGCCCGAATCCGTCCAGAACTGGGTCTTGTCCGGGTTCCAGAACGTCTTGGCTCGGTCCAGCACCTGCGCTTTGGACTCGAAGGCGAACGTGCCGTAGTCGTACATGCCCACACCATAAATGGATAGTCCATTTATGGCAATGGTTCCGACGAAAGTTCTCGAACCACGACCATTGATCCCGTTCACCGACACCACCGTTTACATCGGTGTTACCTCGCGGAAGCGATGGACTGCCAACATTAATCGTCGTCGCCCGCAGAGAGGGTCCTGCATCCCGCCGGAAAACTGGACCGCGCTAGGGGTTGCGGCAACCTATTTGGTCGTGCCAATATCCAACTGTTCTGGATGTGACGTGCACCATAGCGCGGCGCGCACATGCACAAACCCTGAGGAGTCCCTAGATGACAAGTCCCCACCCACACACCGGCTTCGGTGTGGAAAGCCACGTCGAATCGCAGGACTACCTGAAGAAACGCGAGCTCAGACGCGGCACCGCGGGGTGGTTGCTGCTGGCCGGCCTGGGCGTCAGCTACGTCGTCTCGGGCGACTACTCCGGCTGGAACTTCGGACTGGGCCAGGGTGGCTTCGGCGGCCTGGCCATCGCCGTGGTCATCATCGCCGGCATGTACCTGGCCATGGTGCTGGGCATGGCCGAACTTTCCGCCGCGCTCCCGACCGCCGGCGGCGGCTACACCTTCGCCCGGCGCGCGCTGGGCCCATGGGGCGGATTCGCCACCGGAACCGCGATCCTCATCGAGTACGTCATCGCGCCGGCGGCCATCGCGACCTTCATCGGCGCGTACGTCGAATCGCTGAATCTCTTTGGCATCACCGATGGTTGGTGGGTCTATCTGGCCGCGTACATCATCTTCATCGGCATCCACCTGTCCGGCATCGGCGAGGCCCTGAAGCTGATGTTCGTCATCACCTCGATCGCCCTGATCGGCCTGATCATCTTCTTCGTCGCGGCGGCCGGGCAGTTCGACAGCGCCAACCTCACCGACATCGTCCCCACCGACGCCGCGGGCGCCTCGTCGATGCTGCCCTTCGGTTACCTGGGCATCTGGGCCGCGTTCCCGTTCGCCATCTGGTTCTTCCTGGCCATCGAGGGTGTGCCGCTGGCCGCCGAGGAAACCGCGAACCCGGAGCGCAACGTGCCGCGCGGCATCATCGCCGGTATCAGCGTCCTGATGGTCACCGCGACGCTGTCGCTGATCCTGACCACCGGCGCCGGCGGCGCGGAGGCCATGTCCGAGTCCGGCAACCCGCTGGTCGAGGCGCTCGGCGACAGCAGCTGGGCCAAGGTCGTCAACTACATCGGCCTCGCGGGCCTGATCGCCAGCTTCTTCGGCGTCATCTACGCCTACTCCCGTCAGCTGTTCGCGCTGTCGCGGGCCGGCTACCTGCCCAAGGCGCTGTCGATCACCAACCGCCGCAAGGCCCCGGTCCTGGCACTGGTCATCCCCGGTGCCATCGGCTTCATCCTGTCGCTGACCGGCCAGGGCGACCTGCTGCTGAACATGGCCGTGTTCGGGGCCGCGGTCAGCTACGTGCTGATGATGATCAGCCACATCGTGCTGCGCATCCGCGAACCGGAGATGCCCCGCCCCTACCGGACCCCCGGCGGCATCGTGACCACCAGCTTCGCCCTGGTCATCGCCGTACTGGCGGTGGTGGCCACGTTCCTGGTCAACAGCACCGCGGCGCTGTTCACCCTGGCGGTGTTCGCCGGCTTCATGCTGTACTTCGCCCTCTACAGCCGGCACCGGCTGGTCGCCAACTCGCCCGACGAGGAGTTCAACGTCCTCGCCGAGGCCGAGGACGAGTTGCGCTAACCCGCGAGGGTGTTGACCGCACCGCGGAAGACGAACGGCAGGGCCGCCGATGCCGGCACGACGGCACCGCGGCCCGCCCTCGTCGCGGTGCCCAGCACCAGCGCGCGGGTCAGCCACCGCCGCGGCCACCCCGGCGGCATCCTGGTGCAGCTCGGTCACCCGGGCCGGAATCCATTCGGTGTCAACTTCTTTGGCCCGGCTCGCCAGGGCGGCGTGCAGCGTGGTGCGCCGCACGCCGCGCCCGGGACCATCCCGGAAACAGGCCTGGACCCGACGCCGCTCGTCGAGATAGGTGATGCCCCGAAACGGCATCCCCACCGGATCCACCCCCAGTTCGGCGAGCACGGCCAGGCCACCGGGCATCAGGCCCTCCCCGCAGGCCTTGTCGATGGGCGCGGTTCGAGGTTCGGCGACGACGACCGAAAGCCCCTGCGCCCGTGCGTGCAGCGCGGCGGCCAACCCGCCGGGGCCACCGCCGACGATCAGCAGGTCGGCGTCATAGTCGGGCATCGGTGTAACCCAGGGCCGCGTTCTCGACCCGGATCCGGACCGTCAGCAGCAGCGCGTTGGCCACGGTGAAGACGACCGCGGTGATCCAGGCCGAGTGCACCAGCGGCAGCGCGATCCCCTCGGCCACCACGGCCACATAGTTGGGGTGGTGCAGCCAGCGGTACGGCCCGCTGCGCACCAGCGGTGCCTCGGGCAGCACGATCACCAGGGTGTTCCACCGCTTGCCCAGCGTCGCGATGCACCACCAGCGCAGCACCTGCGCCGCCACGACCACCGCCAGCATGGTCCAGCCCAGCCACGGCACGAACGGCCGGTCCAGCAGCCACACCTCCAGCACGCACCCGATCAGCAGGCCGGCATGGATGATCACCATCACCGGATAGTGTCCGCGGCCGAATTCCTTGCCGCCGTGGGCGAACGCCCACCGCGCGTTGCGTTTCGAGACGATCAGTTCGGCCAGCCGTTCCGCCGCCACCGCGGCGATCAGCAGGAAGTACACGCTCACCACCGCAGCAGGACGAGTTCGGCGCAGAAGCCCGGCCCCATGGCGATCATCATGCCCAGCGACCCGGGTTCCGGCGGTTCGGCCAGCGTGGCGCGCAGGACGTCGAGCACCGACACCGAGGAGAGGTTGCCGTTCTCCCGCAGCGACTTCCGCGTCCGGTCCAGGGCCGTCGGCGCCAGATTCAGCACTTGCTCGACGGCCTCGATCACCTTCGGCCCGCCCGGGTGGCAGACCCACGTCCCGACGTCCTCGGGGGTGAGGCCGAACTCGGCCAGGAACAGGCTGACGTCTTCGCCGAGATACTTATGGGCAACGGCCGGGACGTCCGCCGACAGCACGATCTTGAAGCCGGAGGCGCCGATCCGCCACCCCATGACGTCCTCGGTGTCCGGGTAGAGCCGGCTCCGGGTGGCCAGCACCTGCGGACCGGGGGCGCCGCGTTGCGCACCGACGGCGACGACGGCCGCCGCACCGTCGCCGAACAGGCTGGAGGCCACCAGGTTTGCCGTCGAGTCGTCGTCCCACTGAATGGTCAGCGAACACAGTTCGACGGCCACCAGTACCGCCACCTGGTCCGGGTACGCCAGCAGATAGTCGTGCATCCGGGCCACGCCGGCGGCCCCTGCCACGCAACCGAGTCCGAACAGCGGTACCCGCTTGACGTCGGGCCGCAGCCCGACGCGCGCGGCCAGGCGGGCGTCCAGCGTGGGGACCGCCAGCCCCGTCACGGTGGTGGAGAAGATGACGTCGACCTCGTCGGGCCGCACGTCGGCCTGGGCCAGCGCGCTGCGCAGTGCGCGCTCCGACAACTCAAGGGCCACTTCCAGATAGATCTGATTGGCCTCGGTGAAGTCGGACAGCTCGCGGTAGCGTCCGAGCGGCAGTGCCAGGTTGCGCGTCTGCACCCCGCTGCTGCCCGCGAAGCGCGTGAAGGCCTCGCCGGCGGTGGCCGCCAGAAGCGCCGTCACCTCGTCTTGGCTGTGTCGGTGCGGCGGGAACTCCACGGCCGAAGCGGCGAGCTTCGGTGCCGTGCTGGTTACCTTCATAGGGTTAACGGTAGGCCTCGAAAGGCCCTCGCACAGCACTACGTTTCGGCCGCTATCGGTGCAATAAACGTCCGCCCGAGGTCAGATACCGCTCGGCGAGTTCGCAGCTACCTTCGGCATAGGTCGTCAGCTTGGTCTGGGACTCCACCGCGTGGCGGTGCGTCCCCATCCAGGCCAGCAACTTGAGCCGGCGCAGCAGGACGAAGGAGGCCAGCATGCCCTCGTCGGCGCCGGTCACGGCCCCGGCCTCGCGGTAGCCCGCCAGCCACGCGTGCTGCCACTCCGGCAACGCCGGATCGTCCTCGATGAAGGACACCGCGGCACCGAAGTCGTAGAAAAACCAGCCGAATCCGCAGTCGTCGAAGTCGATGGCGGTGATGTCGCCGTCGTGCACCAGCAGGTTGGCCAACCGCAGATCGGCGTGCACCAGGCCGAAGCGGTCGCCGCCGTCGCCGTAGTCGCGCAGGCGCCGCTCGAGCAGATCCTGCGCGCGGCCCAGGAGTCGCCGCTGATCGCTGCCGACCCCGACGGAGTCCTGCCACCTGCCCCAGCGCGGTCGGCGTCCCAGACAGGACTCCCAGTCCCACGCGAACCGGTCGAAGCCCGGTGGCCGACGCCAGGTGCGCGCGTGCTCGTGCAGGGCGGCGGTGATGCGGCCCAGATCGCGGAAGTCCGTGTCGGTCAGCAGGTTCTCGTCGGGGTGGGCGCCGGGCACCACCTCGAAGCAGACCACGTGGCGGGGCCGCTCGTCGACGCCGTCGACGGTGACCACCCGGGTCCCGTCGCGCGCGGCGCGCACCTCGGGGACCGCCACGACACCGTCGCGGCGAATCGCCGCCAGCCAATCGAGTTCGGATTCGATCTGCTGACGCTCGTGGTAGCCGTGGCGGTGCACCCGGACCATGAGCGTTTCGCCGCCGCCGGCATCGGCCAGGCCGAAGACCGTGTTTTCGGAACGGTTGACCAGTCGCAGTTCCGATCCCGGCGCCACGTCGTACTCGGTCAACGCCTTGGCCGCGATACGCGCATCGAGATCCGGACTCACGCGAAGAACCTACCGCCAGGGGTGCGGGGCCTTGCTAGCGTGACCGCGATGATCCTCGACAAATTCCGACTCGACGACCAGGTGGCCGTGGTCACCGGGGCCGGCCGCGGCCTCGGCGCGGCGATCGCGGTGGCGTTCGCGGAGGTGGGCGCCGACGTCGTCATCGCCGCGCGCACCCGCCCCGAACTCGAGGCGGTCGCCGAACAGATCCGGGCCGTGGGCCGTCGCGCACACATCGTGGCGGGCAACCTCGCGCATCCCGAGACCACCGCCGAACTCGCGGCGGCCGCGGTCGAGGCGTTCGGCCGCCTCGACATCGTGGTGAACAACGTCGGGGGCAGCATGCCGGCGCCGCTGCTGAACACCTCGACGAAGGATCTGCGCGACGCCTTCACCTTCAATGTCGCCACGGCACACGCGCTGACTTCGGCGGCGGTGCCGCTGATGCTCGAGCACTCCGGTGGCGGCAGCATCATCAACATCACCTCGACCATGGGCAGGCTCGCCAGCCGCGGATTCACCGCCTACGGCACCGCCAAGGGCGCCCTGGCGCAGTACACCCGACTGGCCGCGCTGGATCTGTGCCCGCGGATCCGGGTCAACGCGATTGCCCCCGGTTCGATCCTGACCTCGGCGCTCGACGTGGTGGCCTCCAACGACGAACTACGCGTCCCCATGGAGCAGGCCACCCCCATGCGGCGGCTCGGGGATCCGGCCGACATCGCCGCCGCGGCGGTGTATCTCGCCTCCCCCGCCGCCGGCTACCTGACCGGTAAAACCCTGGAAGTCGATGGCGGCCTCACGTTTCCGAACCTCGACCTGCCCATACCCGACCTGTGAGCCGGTAGGGCTATACACTTCTCAGCAGACATCCAGGTTTCCAGTAGAGGGGTTCCTCCAATGCGCGTCCTGCGACTGATCGTTCCCGCCTTGATGGCGGGTGGTGCTGCCGCGGCCATCATCGCCGCGCCGGCCGCGTCCGCCAACCCGCAGTGCGAGGTAACCAGCGAGGGCGGCGGCTTCGCCGGCGGCGCCACCACCATGTGCAGCAGCCCCGGTAACACCCAGATTGTTTCGCGGCCGCCCGTGTACGCCATGCCGTGGTACGGCGACCCGTTCTACGGCGCCGGGATGGTCTTCTAAACCGCAGTCCTCCCCGCCGGATTGTCGGCCCGCATCGTGATCCAACTCCGGGATTACCGATATGTCAGCGGTACCGCAACTGGCCCAACTGCTTCCGCGCACTTGCGGTCTTCGCAGAGTTTCCTGGGCTGCCGGGAATCAGCCGGTAGCATCTTGCGGTGATGACTGTCGACTTCCGCTTCGCCGTAGGAATCAACTCCGTGCAGTCGCGCGCGGCTCTGCGGGAAACCGCTTGGCGCTGTGAGGATTCCGGGTTCGACGTGCTGAACATCCCGGACCACCTCGGTGCCCCCGCCCCGTTCCCGGTACTGACCGCGGCGGCGCAGGCGACCTCGAAGATCCGGGTCGGCACCTATGTCATGAACGCGGCGTTCTACAGCCCGGCGCTGCTGGCGCGCGATGCCGCCGAGGTGCACACGCTCAGCGATGGTCGGCTCGACCTCGGTTTGGGCGCCGGATATGTGCGGGAGGAATTCGAGGCCGCCGAGATCCCCTTCCCCAGTGCCGGGGCCCGGGTCACCCATCTCGAACACGTCGCCAAGTACCTGCGCCGGCATCATCCCGAGATCCCGCTGCTGATCGCCGGCAGCGGCGAGCGGGTGCTCACGGTCGCGGCCCGGCATGCCGACATTGTCGGGGTGACCGGGACCGAGCGCATCGAGTTGGTGCGGGCCGCCGCCGAGGGGCGCCCAGTGGTGCTGGACCTGGCGATCACCGCGGCACCCTCGGGCGACTCAGGTCTGCCGGATCTGAAGATGCCGCGCCGCTACGCGCCCGGACTGTCCGATGCGGAGATCCTGGCGCTGCCCGGAGTGCTCTCGGGTACTCCCCGCGAGTCCGCCGACAAGCTGCGGGCGTTGCGCGATGAGCATGGGTTGACGTCGTTCTCGGTTCAGCTCAAGGACTCGGCGTACTTCGCGAAGGTGATCGCGGAGTTGCGGTAGGGCGTGATGTGTTCGGCGCGGCCTTCGACTGAATCTCGTCGTTCGATGACGGTTGTCCACAGGCGCGGTCCGCAACGCGTGGTTTCGCGCGCCAAGTACACTTCCACCGGTCCGCCCCCGTAGCTCAGGGGATAGAGCACGGCTCTCCTAAAGCCGGTGTCGCAGGTTCGAATCCTGCCGGGGGCACCCTGGTTTTTGCGACTTCTTCGCAGCATTTTTCTTCACAGCAAACTCTCGACATCGTTTTTGTGATGTCTCAGGACATCGGTGACAGTTTTGCGAGATGACACTGGACAGAACTTTCCACATCCGTGTAGAATCGAACGCATGTTCGAGTCGAGCTCGCCCGATGAGCTGGTCGCGGTGGTCGAAGACACCCGCCGCGCCGAATCGGCGAACCATGCTCGACGTACGGGGGCGATCGCGGCGCTGCTGTGGGAACGCACCGCCGAAGCCGAAGGCCACGACCCCACCGACCCCGGCTACGCGTTGATCACCGGCTTCAGCCGGACCTGCGCCGAAGTCGGTGCCGCGATGAACATCACCCCGCACCTGGCCCGCCAGCTCGTCGGCCACGCCGAAGCCCTCGACACCCGCCTGCCCCGAATCCACGCCCTGCTGGCCGACGGCAAGATCAGCTGGTCCGATGCCACCGCGATCAGCACCGGCACCGACTACGTCGAAGCCGACCTGATGCCCACCGTGGACGCGGAGCTGGCCGAGAAGATCAGCACCTGGGACTGCTGGTCACGACGACGACTGCTCAACACCATCGACACCACCGTGCACGACGCCGATCCCGAAGCCGCCAAAGAACGCCGCAAAACCGCCGACACCGACCGCCGCGTCACCCTGAAGACCCAACCCAACGGGATGGCCCGCATCGACGGGAAACTCACCGCCCCCGCCGCCGTACTGTTCGACCAACGCCTCACCGCGATGGCCCGCGGAGTCTGCTCAGAAGACCCCCGCACCCTCGATCAACGCCGCGCCGACGCGATGGCCGCTCTCGGCGAAGGCCACGCCACCCTGGCGTGTGCGTGTGAGAACACCGACTGCCCCACTCGCACCACCCAAGCCGCCGGCCCCGCCACGGGGCGGGTGGTCATCAACGTCATCGCCAGCGCCGAGACCCTCACCGGTACTTCCGAGGCCCCCGGCTACCTCGATGGCTACGGCGTCATCGACGCCGCCCAAGTCCGCGACCTCGCTGATGCCGGCGCCCTGCTGCGCCCCACCACCCGACCCGAACCCCACGCCGGAGCCGACGAGCTGCTGCGCCACCAACCCAGCGCCGCCGCCACCCGCTGGGTCCGGTGCCGCAGCCTCACCTGCAGTTTCCCCGGCTGCAACCGCTCCGCCTGGCGTGCCGACCTCGACCACACCGTCCCGTTCGACCACCGCCACCCCTTCGGCGGCGGCTGGACCCTGACCGGCAACCTCGACCCGAAATGCCGAGAACATCATCGCCTGAAAACCTTCCACACCGGCCCCGACGGCTGGCGCAACAAACAACACCACGACGGCACCATCGAATGGACCTCCCCGACCGGGCGGGTCTACCGCAGCACCCCCGATGGCGCCGAACTCTTTCCCGACATCGCCGCCTGCGCCGCCCCCGCCCCGCTACCGCGCAACCGCCACGCCGAAAAAACCCGCCGCACCCTCCTGGCCCGCGCCGGAATGGCCGCCAAACGCGCCACCAACATCGAAACCCAACAGCTCAACCACGCCCGCGCCCAAGAAATCGACCTCCGCCAATGGCGCAACGAAGTCCGCCGCCGACTCCACCTCCTCAAAGGGACCCCCAGCACCAGCCCCTACTGCACCTGGGTCAACGACCCACCCGAAGACCCAACCATCACCGCCGACTGGCGCCCACCACCGCAAACACCCACCACAGACCCCGACGAACCACCCTTCTAAACCGCGTCGACTCCGATCGCGACCCAGGCGGCGAGGTGCGGCCGGGAACGCAACTGGTCACCGTCGATGTGGAGCCACCCGCGGATGTCCCGGCCCTTCATCTGCATCGGTTCCGCGGCCGTGGTTGCCAGGAGTTCCTCGGCGGACTCGGCGCCGACACGAACCATGAGCCCTCCGTGGCTACTCGCGGCGACTGCCATCCGGCCCCCGACCAGGAAACCCAGCCCGCCGAACATCGCCTGCTCACGCACATCCGGAATGTCCACGAGCAGCCGCCGCACGCGCTCCGCCAACTCGACGTCGTAGGCCATCAGGACCCATACCAGTCGCGGATCGCCGCTGCGAACCGTGCGGGAGCATCGGATTGGACAAAGTGGCCGGCCCCCTCAACGACGACGGTCTGGTGGTCGGCGAGTATCGATTCCCAGCGACGCAGTTCCTCGTCACCGAACGCGATATCACCGTCGCCCCAGATGATCAGCGCCGGCAAAGCCGCAAGACTGGGAAGGCCGGCCTCGACGTCGGCGAGAAAAGCGCGACTGCCGGTGATCTCGCGGGGAAAGACGGCCGAGCCTTCCCGTCGCGCGGGACTGTCGAGGGCCTGCCGATAGTGGGCCATCTCCTCGGCGCTGAGCTTCGTCAGCCGGTGGCCGGCCGGAATCATCGCATTGACGAAGAGATTGAGTTGGCGGATCAGCAGCCGCCCGATCGGACCACCGACCACGTGGGACATGACCTGCACGCGCAACGCGTCGATCGGCCAAGCCGCGGTGTTCGCCACCACCAGTCGGTCGACGGCCGCGGGATGCTGTTGCGCCGCGGCCAGCCCGATCGGGCCTCCCCAGTCATGGACCACCAGAGTGATTCCACTCAACCCGAGAGCCTCGATGACCGCCGCGGTCACCCGCGCGTGCTCGAGGGGCAGGAACCGGTATCCGGACCTGGCCGCAGACAGCCCGAAGCCGGGATAATCAATTGCAACACACCGGAATTCATTGCGTAGAGCGGCGATCACGTCGCGATATACGAACGACCACGTCGGGTTGCCGTGCAGGAACAGGAGTGTCGGACCCGCCCCCTCGTCCACATAGTGCACCGAGTTCCCGTCGACGTCGAGGAAGCGACTCTCGAACGGGAACAGCTTGTCGTCGACCCAACCGGGCCGCTGCGCCACCGTCATGTCCACCCCTTCGTCGAGTTGATATCATCAAGTGGACTTTAAATTATCAAGTGGAGGGGTGATGAGTCGAGACTACGGCCAATACTGCGGGCTTGCCCGCGCCCTCGACGTCGTGGGCGACCGGTGGAATTTATTGATCGTCCGGCAGCTGCTGGTGGGGCCCGCGCGCTACCAAGAACTCCGGGACGGCCTGGCCGGCATCGCCACCAACCTGTTGACCAACCGCCTGCGCGATCTCGAGGCGGCCGGCGTCGTCGAACGAAGGCTGGTCGAACGAGGACTGGGATCAGACGGCTCAGCGATCGCCTACGCACTCACCCCGTGGGGCGCCGAGCTACGCGAACCCATCGAAGGGCTGATTCGCTGGTCGACGCCGCTGATGATCCGCGGCTCCGAGGGCGACGAATTCCGCTCGGAGTGGCTGCTTCTCGCGCTGCCCGCCCTGTTCGCCGGCCGGGCGCCGAAAGACAGATCGGTCACCGTGCAACTCGCGGTGACCGGAGCCGCCGGTGGGGCGGTGCGGGTGCACGCCACGCCCACCGGGATCGATGTGACCATCCCCGATGCCGACCAGGTCGACGCGGTCCTACGCGCGGAGGCGCCCATCGTGCTGGGACTCTGCGCGGGCCTACTCGCCCTCGACGACGTCGCCGCGGTCATCGAAATTCAGGGTGAGAAGGACGCGCTGCGCGCCTTCTTCGAAGCCCCGAAATTGCAGCCGGCGTGATTGCTGTCAGGGACAGCTCTCGGTGTCGATGCGCACCACGCCGAAGTCGATCGACGTCTCGGCCGTGAAGCTCGCCCCCGGCGCGGGCGTGGATGTGCACACCTGCCAGTTGCGATCCATGATCTGATTGCGCCCCTGCCCCGTCAGGTCAGTCGACCCGCTGAAGAACACCTGGTTGTTGGTGAGCAACTGAATGGCGTCCTGAGCATCCTGCAGGTTCTTGCCGCGCAGGTCCGGCATCGTCCAGGACTGCGCGGGGGCGGGCGCGGCCGGCGCCGCCGGGACGACCGGCACAGAAGTCACCGTTTCGCGGACCGTCACCGTGGACGGCGCGGCCGACTCACCGCCGCCGCCACACGCCGAAACCACGACCGCCAACCCCGCCGCAACAAACACCGATCGAATCATGCACTCAGCCTTCGCAGCACCCTCGTCGTCACGATCCCCTGGCTCGGGCTGAACAGGTACGCCAGGGTGAAGGCAACCCCGTTGGCCAGCACCACCATCGGGCCCGACGCGGCGTCCAGGTAGTAGCTGAGGTAGATCCCGATCAGCCCGCACACCGCGGCCAGGCTCGGGGCGATCAGCATCATCCGTCCGAACCGGTCGGTGAGCAGATACGCCGTGGCGCCGGGGATGATCAGCAGCGCGACCACCAGCACCACGCCCACGGCCTGCAAGGCCACCACCGCGGTCAGCGCCAGCAGACCCAGCAGCGCCGCGCCGAGCAACCGCGGATTCAGTCCGATGGCATGGGCGTGGGTGGCGTCGAAGGCGTACAGCGTGAAGTCGCGGCGCTTGAACACCAGCACCGTCAACACGATGCCGCCCAGGATCAGCACTTGCACCAGATCCGCGCGCGAGACGCCGAGCAGGTTGCCGAAGATGATGTGGTTGAGGTCCACCTGACTCGGCGTCACGGAGACCAGCACCAACCCCAGCGCGAACAAGGTGGTGAACACGACGCCGATCGCGGCGTCCTCCTTGAGCCGACTGCTGTCGCGGACCACGCCGATCAGCGCGACGGCGAGCACCCCGAACAGCACCGCTCCCAACGCGAACGGCGCGCCGACGATGTAGGCCAGCACCACCCCGGGCAACACCGCGTGCGAGACCGCGTCGCCCATCAGCGACCAACCGATGAGCACCAGCCAGCACGACAGCGTCGCGCACACCACCGACGCCACCAGCGTGGTGATGGTCGCGCGCGCCATGAACTCCAGTTGCATTGGCTCGACCAGGAATTCGACGATGTTCATGGGCGCCCGAACGCTTTCGCCAGGTTCTGCGGTTGCAGCACGACCTCCGGCGCGTCGTGCATCAGCACGGTCCGCATGAGCAGGACGGCCTCGTCGGCCAGACCCGGCAGCGCCACCAGGTCGTGGGTGGCCACCACGATGGTCGACCCGCCGGCGGCGAGTTCGCGCAGCAGCGCGCTGATGGTGGCCTCGCTGTGCTTGTCGATCCCGGCGAACGGCTCGTCGAGCAGCAACAGCCTGGCGTTCTGCGCGATGCACCGCGCCAGGAACGCGCGCTTGCGCTGCCCGCCCGACAGTTGCCCGATCTGCCGATCCTGGTGATCGTGCAACCCGACGCGGCGCAACGCCTCGTCGACCGCATCGTGGTCGTCGCGGCGGGCTCGGCGCGTGGGGCCCAGGTGTCCGTAGCGCCCGGTCATCACGACGTCGCGCACCGACACGGGGAACTTCCAGTCGACGGCCTCGTTCTGCGGCATGTAGCCGATGACACCGTCCTTGCGGGCCCGCGCGGGCGTGCCGCCGTCGATCAGGATGCGCCCGGTGTCGGCGCGCAGTAACCCCATGATCGCCTTGAACAGCGTCGACTTGCCGGATCCGTTCATGCCGATCAGACCGCACACCCGGCCGGCGCCGATCGACAGCGACGCCTCCCGCAACGCCACCACCGCCCCGTAGCGGACGGTCACCGCGTCGACCTCCAGAACGTCGGTCACGGGCGGTGCCCGCCGGCGAGTCCCGCGACGATCGTGGACGCGTCGTACCGGATCAGGTCCAGGTAGGTGGGCACGGGTCCGTCGGCCTCCGACAGCGAGTCGACGAACAGCACGCCGCCGAACGCCGCATCGGTGTCCTCGACGACGCGCTGCATCGGGGCGTCGGACACCGTCGATTCGCAGAACACGGCGGGCACGTCGTTGGCGTCGACGAACTCGATCACCGAGGCGACGCGCCGCGGGGTGGCCTGTTGTTCGGCATTGACCGGCCAGATGTACTTCTCGGTCAGCCCCGCGTCGCGAGCCAGGTACGAGAACGCCCCCTCGCAGGTGACCAGGGCGCGCTGGTTGGCCGGCAGCCCCTCCAACGCGGCGACGAGTTCGTTCTGTACCTGCTGGAGTTCCTCCCGGTAGGCCGCGGCGTTGGTCCGGTAGTCCGGTGCGTGTTCGGGGTCCAGTTCGGCGAAGGCCACGGCCATGTTGTCCGCGTAGATGGCGGCGTTCAGCGGGGACATCCAGGCGTGCGGGTTGGGCAGCCCGGCGTAGGCGTCCCCGGCGATGTCGATCGGGTCGATGCCCTCGCTGACCACGACGTGCGGAGCGTCGGTGCCCTCGACGAACCGGGCGAACCAGGCCTCCAGATTCAGCCCGTTGTCCAGGATCAGTTCCGCGCGGGCGGCCTTCTTGATGTCACCGGGGGTGGGTTCGTAACCGTGGATCTCCGCGCCGGGCTTGGTGATCGACTCGACGATCAGGTGGTCCCCGGCGACGTTCCTGGCGATGTCGGCCAGCACGGTGAAGGTGGTCAACACCACCGGCCGGTCCGGTTCGACCTCATCGGCCGAGGTGCAGCCGCTCGCGGCGATGACGACCGCCGCCAGCGCCGCCGCGAAGCGCCGATGGGACAACCCGGCCTCCCAACCCCTAGTTCGAGGACCCGCTAATCGAAGTTCGACTGACCTTAAACTACCGCGCCCGGGTTGGTCCGGATCCTGCTGCTAAATCAGTAAGGTAGGCTACACATCGCACAGGTAATCCGATTCAGTCGGGGATTGAGCCGGAGGTTAAAGTGAGCTGGCAGAACATGATTCGCCGAAGCGCGATCGGCGTGGTGGCTGCAGCGGTGCCCCTGGGCTTTGCTACCGCCGTCGCCGCCCCAGCGTCTGCGGGTCCGAACCTTTGCGTGAGCGGCCCGTACGGGTACGCCAGCGCATGCGTGGATGTGCCGGGCGTCAACGTCTGGTACGACGGTCCGCGCGGGCACGGCAAGGGCAAGCACTGGCGTCACCACAAGGACGACTGAGTGGTCCCGCCGCCCTCGGGCGGCGGGTCACCCTCGTTTCTCGATCACCTGCTGGGCGATCTCGACCAGTTTGACGTTGGACGACTGGGACAGTTCGCGCAGCATCTCGAAGGCGCGCACCGCGTCGACGTCGAACCGTTCCATGATGATCCCCTTGGCCTGCCCGATCAGGTCACGACTGTTCAACGCCGACTTCAACTGCTCACCCTGGCGGCTGGCCAGGATGGCCGCCGCGGCATGAGCGGCCAGCACCTGGCCCAGCGCCTCGTCCTCGGGCCCGAACGCATTGGGCTGGGTGCTGAAGATGTTGAGCGCCCCGGCGTTGCGCTGGCTGGTGTAGAGCTTGAACGACAGCGCGCTGCGCAGCCCCAGATCGAGCACATCGGCCGTGAAGTGCGGCCAGCGTTGCTCATGCTCGAAGTCGTCGGTGCGCACGATCAACTCGTCGATCGCCGCCTCCATGCAGGGGCCCTCCCCGTGTCGAACCTGCAGCGCGTCGATGGTGTACATCAGGTCCGCGGTGGCGGCCTGGGTCTCGAACTTCTCGGCCTTGGTGAACAGCAGGAACCCGGCCATCTCCGCACCCGGCAGGACCTCGAGCACCGAGCGGGTCACGCCTTCGAGCACCTGATCGAGCTGCAGCGGAACGGCCAGGTTGCGGGCCAACTCCGCCATCTGGTTGGCCAGCGAGTGATCCGATTGGGCGCGCACCACCAAACTGTCGCACATCGGCCCCACCGCGATCCTCAATTACGCGTCGCGATGAGCGACCACACCGAGAACGCCACGGCACCCGCGATGCTGACCGCGGCGATGTAGAACCCGTAGCCGAGCGTGACGCCCTCGCCGACGTGCAGGTGGTAGTACAACGCGGTCAGCGCCCCGAGCAGCAGCGAGTTCACCAGCGCGACGACAGCCGCCCACTTCGCCGACAGCCCGCGCGCGGTCATCGCCCCGGCCACCAGCAGCGTCGAGGTCAGCAGGACGATCAGCTGCCCGGCGCCGAACCCCGCCGGCAGGGTCATGGCACCGGCCGTCCCGCCGATCGCGCTGGCCCGGCCACCGCCGTCGGCGCTCGTCGTCAGCCACGGCAACCAGGCGCTCACCGTCAACACGCCCGCGCACAGGGCCACCAACCAGCCGGGACGCACGCGAGTCATGCTCTGAGCGTATCCGTTTCGCGCAGTCGCCCCGGCGCCGACATTGCCCAGATCCGGTCCAGGCCGAGGCGCTCGAGGAACGCATCGTCGTGGCTGACCACCAGCAGGGCCCCGCGGTAGTCGGTCAGCGCGTCGACGAGTTGGTCGACGCTGGTGAGGTCGAGGTTGTTGGTCGGTTCGTCGAGCACGATCAGCTGTGCCGGTGGTTCGGCGAGCAGCAGCCGGGCCAGCACCACCCGGAACCGTTCCCCGCCGGACAGGGTGCCCACCCGGCGGTGCACGGTGTCGCCGCGCAGCAGGAACCGCGCGAGCTGTGCGCGGACGGTCTCGGCGTCCGCCGCCGGGGCAGCGGCGCGCACCGTGTCCAGGACGGTGGCGTCCTCGTCGAGCCCGTCGAGGCGCTGCGGGAGGTAGCCGACCCGGTCGGTGCGCAGGCCGGCGCCGCCCAGTAGATCGCGCAGCAGTGTCGTCTTGCCGACCCCGTTGGGGCCGATCAGCGCGATCCGCTGCGGCCCGGTCACCGTGAGCGTGCCGATCTGGGCGACCGTCCGGCCCGCCGGCAGCTGCGGGTCCGGCAGCTCGACGCGGATGTGCTCGTCGTCGCGGACCCGCGCCGCGGCGGCCGCGGCGGACTGGCGGGCAGCCCGCAGCCGGTCGTCGTGGCCGGTGCGCAGCTTGCCCGCCGACACCTGGGCCGCCGACCCACGCATGCTGGCCACGATCTTCGGCAGGCTGTCGCGGTTCTTCTTGGCGGTCCGATTGCGGCGGGCGAGCTTGGTCTCGGCCTCCACCCGCTGGCGCTTCTCGACCTTGACCGCGTGTTCGGCGGTGCGCACGGCCTGCCGCGCCGCCGACTGCTCGGCGTCCAACTGGGCCCGCCACTGCCGGTAGGGACCGCCGAACACCGTGAGCACGCCGTCGTGCAGTTCGGCGGTGTCGGACATCCGGTCCAGCAGCGCGACGTCGTGGCTGACGACCAGCAGCGTGCCCGGCCAGTCGGCGAGCAGGTTGATCAGCGCGGCCCGCGCGGCCCGGTCCAGGTTGTTGGTGGGTTCGTCGAGCAGGGTGACCTCGGCGCCCGTCACCCGGACGCCCGCGATGGCCACCAGCATCGCCTCGCCGCCGGAAATCGACCCGACGTCACGGTCCAGATCCAGGTGGGCCAG
This sequence comes from Mycolicibacterium chitae, assembly GCF_900637205.1. Classification (NCBI taxonomy): domain Bacteria; kingdom Bacillati; phylum Actinomycetota; class Actinomycetes; order Mycobacteriales; family Mycobacteriaceae; genus Mycobacterium; species Mycolicibacterium chitae. The sequence continues at coordinate 817,801 of NZ_LR134355.1, read as the reverse complement.
CCCGAGCTCGGCCAGCAGCGCGCGGGCCCGGGCCTCGATGTCCCAGTCGTCGCCGACGGTCTCGAAGTGCTCCGCGGCGGCGTCGCCGGCCTCGATGGCGGCCAGCGCCGCCCGGCGCTCGGCGATCCCGAGCAACTCCGCGACGCTGGTACCCACCTCGAGGGTCAGCGTCTGGGGTAGGTAGGCCACAGCGCCGTCGACGCTGACCGTGCCGCTGCCGGGCGGCAGCAGGCCGGCGATGACCCGCAGCAGGGTCGACTTGCCGGAGCCGTTGGCGCCGACCAGGCCGGTGCGGCCGGCACCGAAGGTGGCCGTGAGGTCCGACAGCACGACGGTGCCGTCGGACCAGGTGAAACCGAGATTGTTGAGAATGACAGACATGGCGCTCCTGCGAAGGGACGGCGGCCGGGGGTCAGCGTGCGAAGGCAACCCTGCTGTCGATCATGGGCACCACGGTAGGCACGTCGTCGGACGGCGGCAACCGAATTTCCTTAGGCTGGGGCGATGCAAGAGCTCCCGGGCTGGGCCCGGCACCTCGACCTCGCGCCGCACCCCGAGGGCGGCTTCTTCAGGGAGACCTGGCGCAGCGAACTGAGCATCGCCGCGCCCGCCCTACCTTCGGAGTACGCGGGGGTGCGCAACGCCGGAACGGCCATCCTGTTCCTGTTGCTCGGCGGGCAGCAGTCGGCGTGGCACACCGTGCGCAGCACCGAGCTGTGGCTCTATCACCGCGGCGGGCCGCTGCTGCTCGAGATTGGCGCCGAAACCGACACCGCGACAACGCATCTGCTCGGCAGCGACATCGCCGCCGGACAAAGCCCACAGATCGTCGTGCCGCCGGGGCACTGGCAGCGCGCGCGGCCCCGTGACGACGAGCCCTGCCTGGTGAGTTGCGTGGTGGTGCCGGGTTTCGATTTCGCCGACTTCACGATGCACGGTTGACCGGCAACGTCGATGCAGCTGGTAGAAACAAGCTGTGCAGCAGCTGGTGATCGAATTCAGTGAACCGTCCGCAGCGAGTGGCGGATTCGACCGTCTTCTCGAACTCGCGAGCGCGGGTGAGATCGCGATAGCCGACCTGGAGTTCGTCCACAGCATCGCCGGGGTGGCGAGCACCGTGGCCGCCGACCGGGTGGACCCGCGACTGGCCGCACTGGACGGAGCCGCCTCCGGACTGATCAGCCGACACGACCTGGACGCGGTGGCCGCCGAACTGCCGCACGGTCACACCGCGGCCGTGCTGGTCTACCGTGGTGGCGCCCTCGACGCCGCCGTGCAGGCCTGGACCGACGGCGGCTCCACGGTCAGAACGCTGCCCACGCGTTAATCTAGCCGGGTGATCTCGGTTTTCCTGGTCGACGACCACGAAGTTGTCCGGCGGGGGCTGGCCGACCTGCTCAGCGGCGATCCGGACCTCACGGTCGTCGGGGAGGCGGGTTCGGTGGCCGAGGCCAAGGCGCGCATCCCGGCCGCCAATCCCGATGTGGCCGTGCTCGACGTGCGCCTGCCCGACGGCAACGGCATCGACCTGTGCCGGGACCTGTTGGCCGCCCACGATCAGCTGCGCTGCCTGATCCTGACCTCCTACACCGACGAGCAGTCGATGCTCGACGCTATCCTGGCCGGCGCCAGCGGCTACGTCGTCAAGGACATCCGCGGGATGGAACTGGCCAAGGCCATCAAGGAGGTGGGCGCGGGGAAGTCGTTGTTGGACAACCGCGCGGCCGCCGCGTTGATGTCCAAGCTGCGGGAGGACACTCGCGGCTCCGAACCGGAAGACGCCCGGTTGCGCGATCTGACGCAGACCGAGCGCACGCTGCTCGACCTGCTCGGCGAGGGACTGACCAACCGGGAGATCGGCGAGCGGATGTTCCTGGCCGAGAAGACCGTCAAGAACTACGTCTCGCGACTGCTGGCCAAGCTGGGCATGCACCGCCGCACCCAGGCCGCGCTGCTGGCCGCCGAGCTGCGGCAGGGCCGTGAGTAGCGCCGAGGCCCGGGCCCGCAACGGCCTGGTCGACGCGCTGCTGGCGGTCACCTCCGACCTGAACCTCGAGCAGACCCTGCAGACCATCGTGCACACCGCGATGCGCCTGGTGGACGCCCAGTACGGCGCCCTGGGCGTGGCCAGCACCGAATCCCATCACCGGCTGGAACGGTTCCTGCACGAGGGCATGGACGACGCCACCCGCCGCCTGATCGGCCCGCTGCCCTCCGGTCAGGGCGTGCTCGGTCTGCTGTTCCACACCACCGAACCCGTTCGGATCGAAGACCTTTCGCAGCATCCGTCGTCGGTGGGATTTCCCCCGCACCACCCGCCGATGCGCAGCTTTCTCGGCGTCCCGATCCGCACCCGCGATCAGGTGTTCGGCAACCTGTATCTGACCGAGAAGCGCGGCGGTCGCCAATTCAGTGCGGACGACGAGGTTTTGGTGCAGGCGCTGGCCGCCGCCGCCGGCATCGCCATCGAGAATGCGCGGCTGTACCAGGCGGCGCAGACCCGGCAGCAATGGATCGAGGCGACCCGGGACCTCAGTTCGAATCTGCTGGCCGGACAGGACCCCGTCGTCGTGCACGACCAGATCGTGGACGCCGCGGCGCGGCTCACCGGCGCCGCGTACAGCGCGCTGCTGGTCCCCGGCGAGGACCACGCCCTGACCGTCGCCGCGGCCACCCGCGCGGAGCTGATCGGGCGCGCGGTGCCGGTCAACGGCAGCGCCGCCGGGCGCGCCTTCACCGAACGGAAGCCGATGCGGCTCAACGGCTTCGATGACTTTCAGGCCGCCGCGGACGGCGGCATCGCGCTGGTGCTGCCGATGCGCGAGCCGGCCGTGGTCTCCGGGGTGTTGCTGTGCGTGGCGGACGACCCGTCGGCCTGCACCCCCGAGCAACTCGACATGATGGCGGCGTTCGCCGACCAGTGCGCCCAGGCGTTGCAGTCGGCCACCGCGCAGCGGCGGATGCGCGAACTCGATGTGCTCTCCGACCGCGACCGCATCGCCCGCGATCTGCACGACCACGTCATCCAGCGGTTGTTCGCCATCGGACTGTCGCTGCAAGGTGCGCGGACCTCCGATGCCGAGGGCACCTCGGCGCGCATCTCCGGGGCGCTCGACGACCTGCAGGAAGTGGTCCAGGAGATCCGCACCGCCATCTTCGATCTGCACGGCGGGAGCGTGACCCGACTGCGGCAGCGTCTCGAGCAGGTGGTCACGCAGATGACGGCCGATTCCCCGGTCCGGGCCACCTTCCACGTCAGCGGTCCACTGTCGGTGGTCGAGGCCGGCCTGGCCGATCATGCCGAGGCCGTGGTGCGCGAGGCCGTCAGCAACGCGGTGCGCCACGCCGACGCCGCGGCGGTGTCGGTCACCGTCGAGATCGCCGACAACCTGACGATCACGGTGACCGACAACGGCGCCGGGTTTCCGGAGGTCACGAGCCGCAGCGGGTTGGCGAACCTCGACGCGCGCGCCCGCGAATGCGGCGGTGCGCTGGACCTCGGTGCCGGCCCCGAGGGCGGGGCCCGCCTCGTGTGGTCGGTGCCGCTGCCCTGACCGGGGCGCTCAGCCCGTGAAGACCTTCACAAAGTTGTTCAGCGACTCGCGGATGTCGCCCTTGAGCGCGCCCGCGACCACCATCCCGATGGGCCCGAACAGCGCCGGCCCGCCGAGGTGGGTGTCGAAGGTGACCACCGACCCGTCGCCCTTGGGCGTGATCTTGGCCATCAGCTTGATCTTGACGCCGCCGCGGCCGTCGCCGTTGAGCGTCATCGCCTGCGGGGGCTTGTAATGCACGATCGTCCACTTGACCCGGTTGGCCATCCCCTTGACCTCGACGATCGAGTCCAGGGTGGTGCCCTTTTCCAGCGTTTCCGGCAGCGCGCTGCGCCACACCCGATGGATGGTCAGCCACTCCTTGTAACGGGACAGATCAGCCGCGCACTCCCAGGCCTGCTCGGGTGGGAGCGGCACGTCCACAGAGACAGATAGCTTCGCCACGCGGGCAATTCTGTCAGGCGGGCGGAGTGTCCTTATGGTTGGGATCCGCCTGGGTGGGATCCATCTTCTGGACCGCGTCCTTGGCGGCGTCCTGGGCCTTGTCGACGTGCCCGGCGTATTTGCCGTCCGTCTTCTGGTCGACGAAATCGCCGGCCTTGTCGATCGCGCCGCCGACCTTGTCGGCGTTCTTTCCGAGCAGGTTCTTGGCCTTGTCGAGGAACGACATGGGTGCTGCGCCTCCCTTTCGATTGCGTCGGTTTCCCAGTGAACGCTAGTCCTCGACCTTCCACAACCGCCTCGGTTCGCCGAGGAATCGGCCCTGCAGCCACCACAACCCCTCGATCACACCCGCGGCGAGCAGGCCGATCAGCACTGCGCTGCTGGTAGTCGCCAGGTTGGACGGGTCCAGCATGAACAGGTGGCGGGCCAGCGGGATCGAAAAAATCACGATGTAGGCCAACCCGGACACCGCCACCAGCAGCACCCGCCACCACTGGTAGGGGCGGGCCACCGTCGCCAACACCCACCAACCCGCGATCAGCAGCGTGATCAACGCCGCCGTGGAGGCCTGGTTCTGGACCTCGCGGGAGACGTCGTTGCCCTCGTAGGCGACCAGGTAGGAGACGAAGGTCGCGATCCCGACCGTCATGCCCGACGGCAGCGCGGCCAGCATCACCCGGCGCACGAAACCGGTGTGGGCGCGTTCGTTGTTGGGGGCCAGCGACAGGATGAACGCCGGGATGCCGATGGTGAACCACGCCGCGATGGTGACGTGGATCGGCTGGAACGGGTACAGCAGCGGGTCGTAGTCGAAGATCTGCGAACCCAACCCGACGATGCCGACCAGCAGCGCCAACAACACCGAGTAGACGGTCTTGGTGAGGAACAGGTTGGAGACCCGCTCGATGTTGCCGATGACCCGGCGGCCCTCCCCCACCACGTAGGGCAGGGTGGCGAACTTGTTGTCCAGCAACACGATCTGCGCGACGGCTCGGGTCGCCGAGCTACCCGAGCCCATCGCCACCCCGATGTCGGCGTCCTTGAGGGCGAGCACGTCGTTGACGCCGTCGCCGGTCATCGCCACGGTGTGTCCGCGGGACTGCAGCGCGTGCACCATGGTGCGTTTCTGGTCCGGCCGGACCCGGCCGAAGGTGGTGTGGCTCTGCAGCGCCTCGGCCAGCGCGTCCTGCTCCTCGGGCAGCTGGCGCGCGTCCAGGGTGGCGCCGTGCAGACCCAACGAATCGGCGACCGCGCCCACCGAGACGGCGTTGTCACCGGAGATGACCTTGACCGAGACCTTCTGGCCGGCAAAGTAATCCAGGGTGTCGCGGGCGTCGGGGCGGACCTTCTGCTCGAGCACCACCAGCGCCGCCGGCGTCACCTGACCCGGGGCGTCGGGGGCGTCGACGGGACGGTCCGAGGATCCGAGCAACAGCACCCGAAGCCCCTGGGCGCCAATGCGTTCGGCCTCGGCGGCGGCCGCGGAGCCGGCGTCGAGCAGCACGTCCGGGGCGCCGATCACCCAGTTGCCGTGCTCGCCGTAGGACGTGCCGCTCCACTTGGTCGCGGACTTGAACGGGGCCGAGGCGGCGGCCTGCCAGCCCGGCGAGGTGGCGAACGTCTCGGCGATGGCCTGCATGCTGGCATTGGGCCGGGGGTCGTCGGCGGCCAGCGCGGCCAGCGCGGCGTCGATCCGGTCGCGCTCGATGCCGCCGAGCGCCTTGAGTTCGGCGAAGCGCATCCCGTTCTCGGTCAGCGTGCCCGTCTTGTCGGCGCACACCACGTCCACCCGGGCCAGGCCCTCGATGGCGGGCAGTTCGTTGACCAGACACTGGCGTCGGCCCAGCCGGATCACGCCGACCGCGAACGCGATCGACGTCATCAGCACCAGGCCCTCGGGAACCATCGGGACCAGCGCGCCCACCATCCGCAGCACCGATTCGCGCCAGCCCACGTCGGTGGTGAACAGCTGGGTGTAGATGGTCAACAGCCCGGCGGGCCACAGCAGGTAGGTGACGAACCTCAGGATCTTGTTGATGCCGCTGCGCAGTTCGGATTTCACCAGCGTGAACTTGCTGGCCTCCTCGGCGAGCTGCGCGGCGTACGCCTCCCGGCCGACCCTGGTCGCGCGGTAGGCCCCGGTGCCGGCGACCACGAAGCTGCCGGACATCACCTTGTCGCCGGCGTCCTTGGCGATCGGGTCGGCCTCCCCGGTCAACAGCGACTCGTCGACCTCAAGATTGGCCTCCTCGAGGATCTCGCCGTCGACGACGATCTGATCCCCCGGCCCCACCTCGATGACGTCGTCGAGGACCACCTCGTTGGGCGGCAGCGCCGCGGTGCCGGACCGGCGCCGCACCGTCGGCCGGGCCTGCCCGACGATGGCGAGCTGGTCCAGGGTGCGCTTGGCCCGGATCTCCTGGATGATGCCGATGCCGCTGTTGGCGATGATCAGCAGCCCGAACAGCCCGTTGATCAGCGAGCCGGTCGCCAGCACGATGCAGAACAGCACCCCGAGGATCGCGTTGATCCGGGTGAAGACGTTGGAGCGGACGATCTCCGAGACGCTGCGCGCGGCCCGGGTCGGCACGTCGTTGGTCTTGCCGGCAACGACGCGCTGGGCCACCTCTTCATCGGAGAGACCGGCGAGCGGCTCGACGACGGTCGTCTCGGTCATCGCGTGAAAGTTCCCTTGCCCTCGGCGTCGAAGTACTCGAGCTCCAACGTGTCACCGTTGAAACTAGCCTTTGAGATGGTGCCCGGCGGCGCGTTCTCGCTGAGGAAACCGAAGGTGAAGACGTTGCCGTCCCAGTGCGTCAGCGGCCACGGCTCGGCGTTGGGCCCCAGCGACAGGGTCAGCTTCCCGTCGCGTTCGGTCACGGTGGCCGGCCCCCAGTAGTCGTTGGCGTACGTGCCCGCCAGCTCCGGCAGCGGTGGTGCCGGGGCCGGCGACGTCGGCGGCGTCTTGCCCACCAGCGACCCGACCGGGGCGTCCAGGTCCGCGAACGCGTCGCGGTAGAGCCCACGCCAGTCCTCGCGGACCTCCCCGAACTGCACCAGGTCGGCGAATTCGGCGGTGAGGGTCTCCGGGACGCCGGACGGGGTGGCGTTGGTCAGCGCGACGATGCCGACGTCGGCCGACGGGAGCACGACGAAGTTGGCGGCGGCCCCGAGTTCGAAGGCCCCCGAATGGCTGAGCTGCGTGCGGGCCGCCGAGGTGGTGCCGACGTTGAACCCGTAGCCGTAAAACCCTGCGCGCATGGCCGGTTCGGTGGGCCGGCGGGACACGATCTGCGGGGTCACCGCGGGCAGCAGCGCCTCGGACCCGCCCTCGGCCAGGATCATCGTCAACCAGTGCGCCAGGTCGGCGACCGAGGAACTGACGCCGCCGGCCGGTGATTGCGGGTCGGCGTCACGCTGCAGGCGCGGCTCGTAGCGGTTGTCGATGCGCAGGTGGCCGACGGCCCGGTTGGATCGGTTCTCGTAGTCGGTGAAGCGCGAACTCGTCGAGGTCATGCCCAGCGGCTCGTAGAGCACATCGTCGGCCAGTTGCTCCCAGGACTTGCCGGCCGCGGCGGCCACCGCCTCGGCGGCGGCGGTCAGGCCGAAGTTGGTGTAGGCGTAGGAGGTTCGGAAGCCGTCGAGCGGGAGTTCGCGCAGCTTGCTCAGCACGTAGCCGCGGTCGTAGCCGAGGTCCTCTAGCAGATCCCCGGCGTGGTCGGGCAGACCGGAACGGTGGGCGAACATGTCGCCGACGGTGACCATCGCGGTGACGGCCGGATCCGCCAGCGCGAAGTCGGGCAGCTTCGAGACCAGCGGGGTGTCCCAGTCGATGGACCCGGCGCCGACCCGCCGGGCGACCACCGAGGCCGACAGCGACTTGGACAACGAGGCCACCTGGAAGACGGTGTCCCGGTTGACGCGGTTGTCCAGGGTGTCGTCCTCGCGGATGTCCTTGACGCCGAAGCCCTTGGCGTAAATGGTCTTTCCCTCGTGCACCACCGCGACCGCCATGCCCGGGATGCCCGAGGAATTCATCAGGTCCTCGGCGATCCCGGTCAGCTTCGCCACCGCGTTGTCGACCGCCGCGGCGGGCAGTTCCATGGTCGAGGGCCGCTCGGGCGCCTGACATCCGGACACGACCAGCGTCATCAGGACACCCAGCACCGCCGCGCGTTTCACACCCCAAACCGTAGCCGGTGCGGGCCGCCGAGGCGGGTTACAAGCGCCACCAGGGGTCGGTCTGCGGGGCGGCCGGCGCTTTCTCGACGCGCTGGCCGGGGCGCGGCACCGCGGCCGCGACCGCCGACTCGGTGGCCGCGGCGAGCATCCGCTCGATGGGTTCGGACCACGGGTGCGGGGCCAGCCGGAAGGTGGCCCAGTGGATGGGGACGAACAGCCCCTTGCCCGCGTCGGTGACGTCGCGGTGGGCCCGCACCGCCTCCTCCGGGTTCATGTGGATGTCCGGCCAGCCCGGGTGGTAGGCGCCCACCGGCATCAGGGTCAGATCGAACGGGCCGTGCTCGTCGCCGATGTCGGCGAAGCTGGCGGTGTAGCCAGTGTCGCCGCCGAAGAAGGCGCGGTGCCGCGGGCCGACGATCGCCCACGACGACCACAGCGTGGTGTTGCGGGTCAGGAAGCGCCCGGAGAAGTGCCGGGCTGGGGTGCAGACGATGCGCAGCTCGCCGAGCTCGCCGGCCTGGTTCCAGTCCAACTCGACGATGCGGTCCTCGGGGACGCCCCAGGTGCGCAGGTGCGCGCCGATTCCCAACGGGACGTAGAACGCCGAATTCTGGGTTTGCACAAGCTCTTTGATGGTGTCGACATCGAGGTGGTCGTAGTGGTCGTGGCTGATGATGACCGCGTCGATGGCGGGCAGCGCCGTCAGCGGAGCCGGCACCGGGTGCAGCCGCTGCGGGCCCACGCTGCGCGACGGTGAGCAGCGCCGGCTCCAGACCGGGTCGGCCAGGACGCGGTAGCCGTCGACCTCGATGACCGCCGACGAGTGCCCGTACCAGGTGACCGCCAGGTCGGCGGCCGGGATGCCGGTGTCGGGGGTGATCACCGGGATGGGCCGGCCCGGACCGCTCTTCGCGCCGTCGAACATGTCGTGGAGCAGTCGCCACTGGTCCTGGCGGGTCAGGCTGATCAGCGAGGCCGGCTCCAGGTTGTGGAAGACGCCGTCGTGGTAGTTCGACGAGCCGTCGGCGACCTTGGCGATGGCGTCCGCGCCGGCGCCCAGGGCGGACGGCGCACCGTGGAGCGCGCGCAGCAGCCAGCCGCCCGTCGCCAGCGCGGCGGTGCCGCCCACCAACCGGATCGCCGAGGAGAGCATCACGCCCCGATGAAGTTCGGTGGCCGCTTCTCGATGCGCGCCACCTGAGCCTCGATGACGTCCTTGCTGGCCCAGGCCCGGTCGAACATCTCCTTGTGTTCGGGCCACGGCTGCTCGTAGGCACCGTCGTCGTTGAGCACCCGCTTGGAGTGCTGCAGCGACAGCGGCGCGTACCCGGCGATCTCGGCGGCCCAGGCCTGCGCGTCGGCAAGGGTGCCGATCCGGTTGGCCAACCCGGTGTGCAGTGCTGTGTCGGCGGTGAGTTTCTCGGCGGCCAACAGCATGCCGCGGGCCCGGCCGGCCCCGACCAGTGAGGTGAGTCGGCGGACGCTCCAGTTGTCGATGGCCAGCCCGTACTTGGCGATCGGGAACTGGAAGTACGCCTCCGGCGCCACCACCCGCAGATCGCAGATCAGCGACAGGATCACCCCGGCGCCGATGGTCGGACCGTTGATGGCGCCGATCACCGGGACCGGGGCCTTGTCGATCGCCAGGTTCAGGGCCAGCGCCTTGTCCGGGAGTTTCTCCGCCATCCCGGCGGCGTCGGTGAGATCGGCACCGGAACTGAACACCGGGCCCGCACCGGTCAACACGATGGCGCGGATGTCCTGCTCGGCGGCGTGTTCGACGGCCTCGCGGAGGGCGTCGACGAGTTCACAGTTCAGAGCGTTGCGCCGCTCCTCCCGTTGCATCTCGAGGGTCATGACGTTGCCGTTGCGGGTGATTCCGATCATGCGCCCAGACTAACTGCGGTCTCGATACCGGCGGTGCAGCTGCTGGCGCGCTACGCCGAGCAACGTCGCGATCTCGCCCCACGACATTCCCGCCGCGCGAGCTTGGATCACCGTGTCGTCGTAGTTGGCCCGGGCCTTCGCCAACCGGTCGCGGGCAGCGACCAGACCCCGCCGGAGCCTGCCGGAGTAGAACTCCACAGTGACCGGGTCGGGCTCGTTCGCGCGTTCGTGATCGATCGGTTTGGCTTCTTCGACGGCCTTCTGGAAGTCCGCGCAGGCCTGTTCCTTGAATGCCCGGATGGTGGGATCTTCCTTCCACCAGGGTTCGCTGCTGCAGGGTTCGCTGCTGCTGTCCACGCGGCTCCTCGATCAAATCGCGTCACGTTCTGTTGACAGTCACGCACAGCCGGGACGTGCTCGCCAGTCACCCTGTGGATAACCGTCACCCGCAGGTGACGCGATTTGATCGAGAGGCCGGCCAGACAGGGCCCGGTTCGTTCAATGCACCAAGACGCGCGCCTCTCCATGCCGGTCCTCGGCTGTAACCCGTCACCCTCGGGTGACAGTCACGCACAGCCCGGGCCTGCTCGCCAGTCACCCCTGTGGATATCCGTCACCCGCAGGTGACGCGATTTGATCGAAGGGCGCTCCAGAGACGGCCCGGGCTAATCTCGTCCGCGTGAGCCGCATCAGTGCCCTGCAACTGCGCGACGCAGTGTTGGACCCGGGATCGTTCGTCAGCTGGGACGCCCCGCCCGTCGAGGTCGCGATGTCCGAGCAGTACCGCGACGAGTTGGCGGCCGCGCGGGCCGCGACCGGCCTCGACGAGTCGGTGCTGACCGGCGAAGGCACCGTCGCCGGGCGCCGGGTGGCCGTGGTGGCCGGCGAGTTCGACTTCCTGGCGGGCTCGATCGGCGTGGCCGCCGCCGAGCGCATCACCGCGGCCATCGAACGGGCCACCGACCTGCGGTTGCCGCTGCTGGCCTCGCCGAGTTCGGGCGGCACCCGCATGCAGGAGGGCACCGTCGCATTCCTGCAGATGGTGAAGATCGCCGCCGCGGTGACCATGCACAAGCAGGCCCACCTGCCCTATCTCGTGTACCTGCGGCACCCGACCACCGGCGGGGTGTTCGCCTCCTGGGGTTCGCTGGGCCACATCACGGTCGCCGAACCCGGCGCGCTGATCGGCTTCCTCGGCCCGCGGGTCTACGAACAGCTCTACGGCGCACCGTTTCCGCCCGGGGTGCAGACCGCCGAGAACCTGCGCCACCACGGCGTCATCGACGGCGTCGTCCCGCTCGAGGGCCTGCGTCAGACACTGGACTGGGCGCTCAAGGTCGTCGCCGATCCGCCCGGCCCGGCCCCCGAACCGCTACCCGAGACCCCGATCCCCGAGGTCGAGGCCTGGACCTCGGTGGAGGCGTCCCGGCGCCCCGACCGGCCCGGGGTCGGGCATCTGCTCAAGCATGGGGCCGGGGCGCGGGTGCTGCTGTCGGGCACCGGCGCCGGGGAGGCCGCGACCACGCTGCTGGCGCTGGCCCGCTTCGGCGGGCAGCCCGTGGTGGTCCTCGGCCAGCAGCGCCTCGTCGGCGGCCTGGTCGGCCCGGGCGCGCTGCGCGAGGCCCGCCGCGGCATGGCGCTGGCCGCCGGGCTGCAACTGCCGCTGGTGCTGGTCATCGACACCGCCGGCCCGGCGCTGTCCCAGGAGGCCGAGCAGGGCGGGCTGGCCGCGGAGATCGCCCGCTGCCTCTCGGAGTTGGTGACGCTGCCCGTGCCGACGGTGTCGGTGCTGATGGGGCAGGGCAGCGGCGGACCGGCCCTGGCCATGGTGCCCGCCGACCGGGTGCTGGCCGCGCTGCACGGGTGGCTCGCGCCGCTACCGCCGGAGGGTGCCAGCGCGATCGTCTTCCGCGACACCGAGCACGCCCCCGAACTCGCTGCGGCCCAGGGGGTTCGATCGGCCGATCTGCAACGCAACGGGATCGTCGACGTCATCGTCCCCGAGTCGCCGGATGCCGCCGACGAGCCGATCGAATTCTCCAAGCGCCTCGGTCGGGCGATCGCCGTCGAGGTGGCCGGGCTCTCCGGTCAGGTCGACGCCGCGCGGCTGACGGCCCGACTGGACCGCTACCGCCGGATGGGCCTGCCCTGAACCAGCCCTAAACCAGCGACCGCACCCACGCGTCGTGCAGCGCCGCGTAATGCCCGTCGCCGCGAATGAGCTCCGCCGGCGGCCCGTCCTCGATGATGCGCCCGTGCTCGAGCACCAGCACCCGGTCGGCGACCTCGACGGTGGACAGCCGGTGGGCGATGACCAGCGCGGTGCGGTCGGCCAGCACGGTGCGCAGCGCGCGCTGCACCATCCGCTCGCTGGGGATGTCCAGGGCGGAGGTCGCCTCGTCGAGGATGAGCACCGCCGGATCGGCGAGGAAGGCGCGGGCGAAGGCGATCAGTTGGCGCTGCCCGGCCGACAGGCGACCGCCGCGCTTGGCCACATCGGTGTCGTACCCGTCGGGCAGCGTCGCGACGAACCGGTCCGCCCCCACGGCCTGCGCGGCCGCGACCACCTCGGCATCGGTGGCCTCGGGCCGGCCGAAGCGGATGTTGTCGGCCACGGTGCCGGAGAACATGAAGTTCTCCTGGGTGACCATCACGACGTGGCGGCGCAACTCGTCCTGCGCCAGGTCGCGCAGGTCCACGCCGTCGAGGCGGACCGCCCCGGCGGTGGGGTCGTAGAACCGGGCGATCAGCTTGGCGATGGTCGTCTTGCCCGCACCGGTGGTACCCACCAACGCGACCGTCTGCCCCGCCGGAACGGTCAGCTCCAGACCGGGCAGCACCGGGCGCCCCGGCACGTACTCGAAGCCGACGCCGGCGAAGCGCACCTCGCCGCGGACGCGCGGCAGCGCGACGGGACGCGGCGGGTCGGCGATCGCCGGCGGGCGGGCCAGCACCCCGGCCAGCTTCTCCAGCGCCGAGGACGCGGACTGAAAGGTGTTGAAGAACTGGGTGATCTCCTGCATCGGCTCGAAGAACATCCGCAGATACAGCAGGAACGCGGTCAGGGTGCCGATCGTCATGTCGCCCTGCAGCACCCGGTAGCCGCCGTAGAGCAGCACCACCCCGGTGGTGATGTTGCCGACCAGCTTCACACCCGGCATGAAGACCGCGACCAGCTTGAAGGTCTTCTCGTTGATGTCGCGGTAGCGGTCGGCGACGCCATCGAAGATCTCCTGGTTACGCTCCTCGCGACGGTAGGCCTGCACCGCCTTGATGCCCGTCATTGTTTCGACGAACTGCACGATCACCAGCGCGGCGCTGTCGCGCACCTCGCGGTAGGTCTTGGCGGACTCAGTGCGGAACCACGCGGCCAGCAGCACCAGGATCGGGAAGGCCACCAGGCACATCAGGCCCAGCCGCCAGTCGAGCACCACCAGCAGGATCGCGGTGCCGAACATCGTCAGCACCGCGGTGACCAGGCTGTCGAACCCGTTCTGCAGCAGCTCCTGGATGGCGTCGATGTCGTTGGTGGAGCGGCTGACCACCCGCCCGGAGGTGTAGCGGTCGTGGAACGCGACGTCGAGGCGCCCGAAATGCCGGAACACCCGCCGCCGCAGTTCCAACAGCACCTTCTGCCCCACCTGCCCGGAGCGCTTCAGGAACACCACGCGGCCGACGGCCTGCACGGCGACCACCGCGCACAGCGCCGCGACCACCAGGGCGAGTTCCCGGGCCGGCCCGCCCTCGGCGATGGGCGGGATCCCGTGGTCGATGCCGCGCTGCACCAGCAGCGGAACCGACAGCCGCGCCGCGTTTTCCACCACCACGATGACCGCCAGCACCGCCACGGTGACCCGGAACGGACGCAGCAGCGAGAACAGCAGTTCGCGGGCCTCGCGGCGCCGCGGCAGCTTTTCGTCGATCGGCGAATCGTCGTCAGACTTCTCGTCGAACCGGCCGCGCCAAACCGTCTCCCGCATCGTTCACCTCCTGCAGTTGGCTCAGCCGATCCCACTGGGCGTCGGCCTCCCAGGTGGTGGCGTATTCGATGTCGTTGTTGAGTTCGTCCTCGGCGGCCAGCAGATCGCGGTACTGCGGCACGGTGGCCAACAACTCCGAGTGAGTGCCCGTGTGGGTGATGGTGCCGACGCCGTCGACCACCTCCAGCAGGGCGACCTTGTCGGCCAGCAGTACCGTCGAAGCCCGGTTTGCGACAACGATTCCGGTCACCGACCCCAACACCCGCCGCAGCGCCGCGGTGACGTCGGCCTCGGTGTGCACGTCCAGCGCCGAGAGCGTGTCGTCGAGCACCAGCACGCTCGGGGCCGCCAGGATGGCGCGGGCCAGCGAAAGGCGTTGGCGCTGACCGCCGGACAGGCTCATGCCCTGCTCGCCGATCCGGGTGTCCAGGCCGAACGGCAACTCGTAGACGAAGTCGGCGGCCGCGATGTCGATGGCGCGGGCCAGCTCCTCGTCGCTGGCCGGATTGTCAGGGCCGCGGCCCAGCCGCAGGTTCTCGGCCACCGACATCGAGAACAGCGTCGGATCCTCGAAGGCGGTCGCGACCGCGCTGCGCAACGCCGGCAGGCTGAGGTCGCGGATATCGGTGCCGTCGAGCAGGATTCGCCCCTCGCTGACGTCGTAGAGCCGGGACAGCAACGCCACCAACACCGATTTGCCCGACCCCGTCGACCCGACCAGCGCGACGGTCTGCCCGGCCTCGACGGTCAGGTCGACGTGGCGCAGCGCCCAGGCGGACTGCTGACCGTCGGTGTCCGGGAAGCGGAAACCGACGTCGACGAGTTCGAGCCGGCCACCGCGCGCGCCTGCGACCACCGGGCCGTCGTCGATCTCGCGGGGCGCGTCGAAGATCTCGGCGATGCGGTTCGCAGCCGTCATCGACTCCTGCGTCATCGACAGCAGGAAGCCCAGCGAGGCGATCGGCCACACCAGCGACAACATCATGGTGATGAACGCGACCAGCGTTCCCATCGTCACCAGCCCGTGCCCGGCGGCGTAGGCGCCGAAGCCCAGCACCACGATCAGCGTCAGGTTGGGGATGACCTCGAGCAGCGTCCAGAACCGCGCCGAGACGCCGACCTTGCGCACCTGGATGTCGTAGAGCTCGGCGGCCTCACGGTCGAAGCGGTCGTAGACGTAGTCCTCGCGGCCGAACGACTTGACCAGCCGCGCGCCCAGGGCGGCCTCCTCGACGTGCGTGGCGACCACCCCGGACTGGTCCTGGGCCTGCCGCGACAGCCGGGTGAACTGCCGCTCGAAGTGCAGCACCGTGGCCGTGATGGGCACCACCGACACCAAAACGACCACCCCCAGCGGCCAGTACATGCTCAGCAGGATCGCGGTCACCACGATGATCTGCAGGGCGTTGAGCAGCATGAAGATCAGGCCGAAGGACAGGAACCGGCGGACGGTGGCCAAATCGTTCATCACCCGGGACAGCAACTGACCCGACTGCCAACGCCCGTGAAACGACATCGGGAGGATCTGCAGCCGCGCGTACAGGTCCTTGCGGATGTCGGCCTCGACGCCCAGCGTCGCCCGCGCGGTCAACCAGCGGCGGATGAACCACAGCACCGCCTCGGTCACCCCGATGGCCAGCGCGGCGGTGCCCAGGATCCACAGCCCCTGCTGATCCTGATTGGAAATCGGCCCGTCGATCACGGCCTTGGTCATCAGCGGGATCGCGATGGTGGCGACCAGGCTGACCAGCGAAACAGTCACCATCGCGGTCCAGCGCACGCGGTACGGCAGCAGATACGGCAGCAGCCGGATCAGGTCCGAACTGCCCCTGATGCGCTGCGGCGGCGGTGCAATCAACGGCTCGTCGCTCCTTCGTGCGGGTCCACCCCTACCGATACCCGACCCCCGCGACATCAACGTCGCCAACCGACCTCCAATTCCGATGCTGCCACGACACGGCGACAGTCCGATTCCCACGGCGCGGGCGTGCCGCCGGACGCGACGTTTGGCGAGGTCGGGCCCGCCCGCACCGTGCTCATGACGCCCAACGTAGAACCCGAACTATTGTTGAGGTCAATCACCTGCGACGTTCGTGCGCGGCGATCAGGCAAAATTGAGCCCATGGACAATGCTGCAGGTTCCCCCCGGGTGTTGGTGGTCGACGACGACGCCGACGTGCTGGCCTCGCTCGAGCGTGGCCTGCGGCTCTCCGGTTTCGAGGTGTCGACCGCCGTCGACGGGGCCGAGGCCCTGCGTAGCGCCACCGAGACCCGGCCCGACGCGATCGTGCTGGACATCAACATGCCGGTGCTCGACGGCGTCAGCGTGGTGACCGCGCTGCGGGCCATGGACAACGACGTGCCCGTGTGCGTGCTCTCGGCGCGCAGTTCGGTCGACGACCGGGTGGCGGGCCTCGAGGCCGGCGCCGACGACTACCTGGTCAAGCCATTCGTGCTGGCTGAACTGGTGGCCCGGGTCAAGGCGCTGCTGCGCCGTCGCGGCGCCACGGCCACGTTCTCCTCGGAGACCATCCAGGTGGGCCCGCTGGAGGTGGACATCCCGGGCCGCCGCGCCCGGGTCAACGGCGTCGACGTGGACCTGACCAAGCGCGAGTTCGATCTGCTGGCGGTGCTCGCCGAGCACAAGACCGCGGTGCTGTCCCGCGCGCAACTGCTCGAGCTGGTCTGGGGCTACGACTTCGCCGCCGACACCAACGTGGTCGACGTGTTCATCGGCTATCTGCGGCGCAAGCTCGAGGCCGGCGGTGCCCCGCGACTGCTGCACACCGTGCGGGGCGTCGGCTTCGTGCTGCGCACGCAGTAGCTCGGCGCTGCGCACGCGGTAGCTCGACGCACTATTTCGTCTGGTTCTTGTCCCAGCGTCCGAAGCCGGCCTTGACCGCGGTCTCCTCGTCGACGAACCACACCTCGGCGATGGTCTGCTCGTACGACGGACTGTCGGTGGTGTGGTACAGCATCGAGTCCTCGTTGCCCTTGATGGTGTGTCCCGGCGGGCCGGTGCGACTGGCCTCGGCCAATCGGACCGAGCCGGCGCCGAAGGGTGCCGTATCGGCGATCTCGATGTCCCCGGTGCCGGGGTCCCGGGTGCCGACGTCGACGCCGGGCCCACGTCCCAGCGGTCCGTATACGGGCACCTCGCGGGTGACCCGCCGGATCATGAAGGCGAAGGTCAGCAGCAACCCCAGCGCGAAGGCCAACACCATCAGCCACCAGTTGACGTCGCTCATCGCTGCGCTCCAATCTCACGCGACCCCGGCAGGTCAGCGAAGGCCTCCTCCTCGCTGGTGCGCCGCACTGCCACCACGGTGATCAACCAGGCCACCAGCGAGCCGACCACGAAAGCCAGCAGGTACCACAACCATTGGATGACGAAGTCCATCTCGAATTCTCCTTAGCTGACGGTGATCTCGACGCGGCGGTTCTGGGCCTTGCCCGCAGGCGTGTCGTTGCCGGCGATGGGATTCGCCGAACCGTGCCCCCGGGAGGTGACGAGGTCAGCCGCGACGCCCTGGGAGATCAAGAACTCGGCGACGGACTTGGCGCGGTTGGCGCTCAACGGGATGTTGATGGCGTCGTTGCCGCTGTTGTCGGTGTAGCCGTCCACCGAGATGCGCGCTTCGGGGCAGGCGGTGATCTTCTCCGCGACCCGGGACAGCATCTGCTCGCTGCCCGATGTCAGTGTCGCCCCGTCGGTTTCGAAGTTGATCGGGGCATCGATCAGCGCGGTGATGTCGGACTGCAGCGTGGCGCAGTCACCGCCGGGCGCGGGTGCGGTCGCCACCTGGATCCGGTTGGTGATGTTGGCCTCCGGCCACGCGGAACGGGCGGCCGCCTCGACCGCGGCGCGCACCTCTTCGTTCGGCGCGATGCCGGTGAGCGTGACGTTGTCGCCCTCGCGTTTCCAGTTGAAATCCGGGATGTCGACCGCGGCGGAGAACACGCCCTGCAGTCCCGTCAGGTCCGGGCCGGGCGCCCCGGCCGCGATGTTGAGGTTGTCGACCAGGTTCACGTCCGGACCGTGGATCGACCTCAACAGATCGAGCAGGCCGGTGCGCGCGGCCGCGTCCGGAAGATCCCCGGACAGCATTATGTCGTTGCCGTTGCGCATGATTGACAACGCGGTGGGCAGACCCGGCAGGTTGACTTCGGGCTCCGACACCGTGGGGTCGATGCTGGGGATCGATGCGTCGAGATCGCGACCGGACTTGTCGAGCGTCCCCCAGCCGAGCAGTCCGAGCAGCAACGGAACCGCCAGTAGTGCCAGCAGCCACCCCAGCCCCGGCTTCTGCCGGTAGAACCTTGACGCAGTTTTCCACCCGGTGATCGTTCGGGTTTCGTCGGGATCCGTCATGGGACCTCCATCCTCGAACCGTCAGGATTCGCTCATGCAAGCGATCTGAAGCGTAGGACAGGAAAACCGACACCGGGGCAAATTTCAGGGAAGACGGGCGTCAGATGACGCCCGTCCCCTTTTTCTCACGTAACGCGTCAGCGAACACCCAGCAAATCGATCACGAATATCAGGGTCTTCCCCGACAACCGGTGGCCGCCGCCGGCCGGGCCATAGGCCTGAGCAGGCGGAATCGTCAGCTTTCGCCGGCCGCCGACCTTCATTCCGGGGATCCCGTCCTGCCAACCCTGGATGAGCCCCCGCAACGGGAATTCAATACTTTGTCCGCGGTCCCAGGAACTGTCGAATTCCTCGCCGGTATCAAACTCGACGCCGACGTAATGCACCTCGACAGTGCCACCGGGAACGGCCTCCGCGCCGTCGCCCACCACGAGGTCCTCACTGACCAATTCGGTCGGTGCGGCACCCTCCGGAAATTCGATCTCGGGTTTAGTCGTCATTGCAGTGACCCTACTCCGCGAGCACACTGGGCCGGTGTCAGCACAGCACTCCGACGTCGTCGTGATCGGCGGCGGCCACAACGGACTGGTGGCCGCCGGTTACCTCGCCCGCGCCGGACTCACGGTGCGGGTCCTGGAACGCGCCGAGCACGTCGGCGGGGCCGCGGTCTCGGCGCGCGCCTTCGCCGGCGTGGATGCGCGGCTGTCGCGTTACTCGTACCTGGTGAGTCTGCTGCCCACCCGGATCCTCGAAGACCTCGGCGCCCCAGTGCGACTCGCGCGCCGACGCTACTCCTCCTACACCCCCGACCCGGCGGACGGCGGCCGCACCGGGCTCTTGATCGGAGACGACGCCGAGACGTTCGCTGCGGTGGGCGCCGCGGCGGACCGACGCGGTTTCGACGAGTTCTACGCGCGAATGCGCCGGGTCACCGGCCCGCTGTGGCCCACGCTGCTCGAACCCCTGCGGTCGCGAGCACAGTTGCGCGACAAGGTGCTCGGCGCGGACCCGGCGGCCGGCTGGGCCTGGGCGGCGCTGTTCGAACGGCCCATCGGCGAGGCCATCAGCGCACTGCTGGGCAGCGACCTCGTCCGCGGGGTCGTCGCCACCGACGCGTTGATCGGCACCTTCGCCCGAACCGACGAGGAGTCCCTGCGGCAGAACGTCTGTCTGCTGTACCACCTGCTCGGCGGCGGTACCGGGGACTGGGACGTCCCGATCGGCGGGATGGGTGCCGTGAGCGCCGCGCTGGCCGCCGCAGCCACCCGGAACGGCGCCCAGATCGACACCGGCGCAGAGGTTTTCGCGGTGGAACCGGACGGTGTCGTGCACTACCGCAGCGGCGGCGCGGAGCACCGCGCATCGGGCCGGTTACTCCTTTCCGGCGTGACGCCCGCCGCGCTGGCCGACCTGCTCGGCGAGCCGAGGCCGGCCGCCGAACCGGGATCGCAGATCAAGGTGAACCTGATGTTGCGGCGCCTGCCGCGGCTGCGCGACGCCACGGTGCGCCCCGAGCAGGCCTTCGGCGGCACCCTGCACATCAACGAGACCTACTCGCACCTCGACGACGCCTATCGGCAGGCGGCCGGCGGACGCGTCCCGAAACCCCTGCCGTGCGAGATCTATTGCCATTCGCTGACCGATCCCAGCATCCTGGCGCCGGGGCTGCGCGAGTCCGGGGCGCAGACGCTGACCGTCTTCGGCCTGCACACCCCGCACCCGCTGGTGGCCGAGTGCGACCCCGAGGCCGCCCGCACCGAGCTGACCGAGGCGGTGCTGGAGTCGGTGAATTCCGTACTGGCCGAACCGATTCAGGAGGTTTTGCTGCGCGATGCGCACGACCGGCCGTGCATCGAGGCCAAGACCACGCTGGATCTGGAGCAGGCCCTGGGGATGACCGCGGGCCACATCTTCCACGGCGGGCTGAGTTGGCCGTTCGCCGAGGACGATCAGGCCGACGACCCAGCGCGCCGCTGGGGGGTGGCCACCGGGCACGACCGGATCCTGCTGTGCGGGTCCGGGGCCGTGCGCGGCGGCGCGGTGTCCGGGATCGGCGGGCACAACGCGGCGATGGCCGCGCTGGAAACGCTACGGGACTGAACTCAGCGGGTGCTGAGGTCGGCGTAGTCGCGCTCGGTGTACCCGGTGTAGATCTGCCGCGGGCGGCCGATCTTGTTGGGCTCGCCGTGCATCTCGCGCCAGTGCGCGATCCAGCCCGGCAACCGGCCGAGCGCGAACAGCACGGTGAACATCCGGGTGGGGAAGCCCATCGCCCGGTAGATCACGCCGGTGTAGTAGTCGACGTTCGGGTACAGCTTGCGCTCGATGAAGAAGTCGTCGGTGAGCGCGATCTCCTCGAGCTCCATGGCGATCTGCAGCAGTTCGTCGTCGCCGCCGAGCTTGGCCAGGATCTTGTCGGCCTGCTCCTTGACGATGCGCGCCCGCGGGTCGTAGTTCTTGTAGACGCGGTGCCCGAAGCCCATCAGCTTCACGCCGTCCTCGCGGTTCTTGACCTTCTTGACGAAGGTCTTCACGTCGTCGTCGCCGACGCGGATCTTCTCCAGCATCTCGAGCACCGCCTGGTTGGCGCCGCCGTGCAGCGGGCCCCACAGCGCGTTGATGCCGCCCGAGATCGAGGTGAACAGGTTGGCCTGCGAGGAACCCACCAGCCGCACCGTCGAGGTCGAACAGTTCTGCTCGTGGTCGGCGTGCAGGATCAACAGCATGTCCAGCGCCCGCACGATCTCCGGGTCCACCTCGTAGGGCTCGGCCGGGAAGCCGAACGTCATCCGCAGGAAGTTCTCCACCAGCGTCAGCGAGTTGTCCGGGTACAGGAACGGCTGACCCTCGGACTTCTTGTAGGCGTAGGCCGCAATGGTGGGCAGCTTGGCCAGCAGCCGGATCGTGGACAGCTCGACCTGCTTGTTGTCCAGCGGGTCCAGCGAATCCTGGTAGTAGGCGCTCAGCGCGTTGACCGCGCTGGAGAGCACCGGCATGGGGTGCGCGTTGCGCGGGAAGCCGTCGAAGAACCGCTTGAGGTCCTCGTGCAGCAGGGTGTGCCGCTGGATCTTGGTGGTGAACTCCTCGAGCTGCTGGGTGTTGGGCAGCTCGCCGTAGATCAGCAGGTAGCTGACCTCGATGAAGGTCGACTTCTCGGCGAGTTGCTCGATCGGGTAGCCCCGATACCGCAGGATGCCCGCGTCGCCGTCGATGTAGGTGATCGAGGACTTGGTGGACGAGGTGTTGACGAAACCACCGTCGAAGGTGGTGTAACCCGTCTTGGCCAACAGCGGGCCCAGCGCGATCCCGTGGGATCCCTCCGTCGCCGTCTCGATATCCAGGTCGATCTCTCCACCCGGGTACTTCAGGGTGGCGGTTTCGAGGGTTGAATCTCGATCCGAGTTGCTGGCCACGGAAACCCCTTCTGCGCTCGTTGGCAGCGACAATGCTGTCTGTACTTAGGAAAGGTAGTCGGTATGGCCGCGCTGCGCCTGCGGGGGGTTGCCCTAGCGCCCTCAGGTCAGCCCGGCGGTGAGTTCGGCGAACTGCCCGAAGACCTCCGAGATCCGCGCGACCATCAGGTCCGGCCCCAGTTCCAGGCCGTCGCGGTCCTCGACCAGATCGCCGCACGCGGTCACGATGACCGCCCCCCAGACGGCGGTGACGAGTTCCACCCGGCGGTCGTCGACATCGACGCCGAGGCGGTCGGCCAGGGCTTCCAGGGTGGCGCGCGGCTTGAACTCGGTGGCCGCGGCCCGCAGCGCCGGCGTCGAGTTCACGATGCGCAACATCAGCACGATCCGCTCGGTCGTCAGCCCCGGAACACCGCCCGAACTGACCGCACCCAGGACGTTGACGTGGGCGCGCCGGAACGCCTCGAACACCGGCACGTCGTAGGGGATGGTCGCCAACTCGTCGCCGACCTGGACCACCAGTTCTTCCAGCAGGGTCAGCACGACGGCGTCCTTGGTGGGGAAGTACCGGCTGAAGGTGCGCGGAGACACCTCGGCGACCGCGGCGATCTGTTCCACGGTGGTGTTTTCGTAGCCCTGATCCAGGCACAGTTGCACGGCCGCGTCGATCAACGTCGCACGGGTCCGCCGCTTCTTGCGCTCGCGCAACCCCACGGCGGCGCCGACGCTGGTTTCCACCACAGAAAAGAATGGTAGCCGCGGCGCGCGGGTACCGCATCGGCCAACTGCCGAGCCGGGCAGTTTGCGCTGACCGACATGTGCCGGGCGGTGCCGGTCAGGGCTGCAGGCGCTCCACCCGCCACACCCCCGACGGGCCCTCGTCGCGCAGCACCCGGATCCGGTTGTGCACGCGGTTGGCCCGGCCCTGCCAGAACTCCACGACGTCGGCCGCGACGCGGTAGCCGCCCCAGTGCGGCGGCACCGGCACCTGCTCGAGTTCGGCGAACCGTTCGGAGACCTCGGCAAACTGCGCCAGCAGGTCGGCGCGCGACGCGATGGGCTGCGACTGCTGCGACGCCCACGCCCCCAGCTGCGCCCCGCGCGGCCGCTTGGACCAGTAGTCGGCGGTCTCGTCGGCACCGACCTTGGTGACGGTACCGCGGACGTGCACCTGCCGACCGAGCGGATACCACGGGAACGTGACTGCCGCATAAGGAGTTTCGGCCAGCTCGACAGCCTTGGCCGAGGTGTAGTTGGTATAGAAGGTGACGCCGTCGGCGTCGACCCCCTTGCACAGCACCGAACGACACACCGGCAGGCCATCGCGTACGGTCGCCAGCACGATCGCATTGGGCTCGGCGATCCCGGACCGCTCGGCGTCGGCGACCCAGCTGCGCAGCAAAGTCAGCCAGCCGGTCGACGGATCGGCGCCCAGCCAGTCGACGTCGAGATCGACGCTGTCGTCCTTCTCCACGGAGCCGTACTCCACCCGCATCGCTCGCAGGCGTGCGCCCTCCGGCTCTGACATCCCTATAACGCTAGTGCGAGAATCTGCAGCATGACTGCAGGACCCAAGGATTTCGTTCCCGGCCTGGAGGGCGTCGTCGCCTTTGAGACGGAGATCGCCGAACCCGACAAGGACGGCGGCGCGCTGCGCTACCGGGGCGTCGACATCGAGGACCTGGTCGGCGACCGGGTGACCTTCGCCGATGTGTGGGCGCTGCTGGTCGACGGCCGGTTCGGCCGCGGCCTGGCGCCCGCCGAGCCGTTCCCGCTGCCGATCCACACCGGCGACGTCCGGGTCGACGTGCAGGCCGGCCTGGCCATGCTGGCACCGATCTGGGGCTACGCGCCGCTGCTGGACATCGACGACGACACCGCCCGCGATCAGCTGGCCCGCGCCTCGGTGATGGCGCTGTCCTACGTGGCGCAGTCCGCCCGCGGGATCTATCAGCCCGCGGTCCCGCAGCGTCTCATCGACGAATGCCCGACGGTCACCGCCCGGTTCATGACCCGCTGGCAGGGCGAACCCGACCCGCGCCACGTGGAGGCCATCGACGCCTACTGGGTATCGGCGGCCGAGCACGGCATGAACGCCTCGACGTTCACCGCCCGGGTGATCGCCTCGACCGGAGCCGATGTGGCCGCCGCGATGTCCGGCGCGATCGGCGCCATGAGCGGTCCGCTGCACGGCGGTGCGCCCGCGCGGGTGCTGCCCATGATCGAGGACGTCGAACGCACCGGCGATGCCCGGGCCGTGGTGAAGGGCATCCTCGACCGCAACGAGAAGCTGATGGGCTTCGGCCACCGGGTCTACCGCGCCGAGGACCCGCGCGCCCGCGTGCTGCGCGCGACTGCCCAGCGGCTGGCCGCCCCGCGCTACGAGGTGGCCGCGCAACTGGAGCAGGCCGCCCTGGCCGAATTGCGGGAGCGCCGGCCCGACCGGCCCATCGAGACCAACGTCGAGTTCTGGGCCGCGGTCATCCTCGACTTCGCCGGGGTGCCGCCCAAGATGATGCCGGCGATGTTCACCTGCGGCCGCACCGCCGGCTGGTGCGCGCACATCCTCGAGCAGAAGCGGCTGGGCAAGCTGGTCCGCCCGGCCGCCATCTACGTGGGCCCCGCGCCGCGGCGCCCGGAGCAGGTCGAGGGCTGGGAGCAGTTGCCGCGGCGATGAGTTTCGCCGCCGCGGGGTGTCTGAATACGTGCACTGTTCGAACCGCACGCTAGGAGCCCCGCAATGACTTGTCCCGATCCGTCCCAGGTCCACACCGCCGTCGTCCCGCACCTCGTCGTCGACGACGCGGCCGCCGCCATCGACTTCTACGCCAAGGCCTTCGACGCCACCGAGATGGCCCGGATCCCCGGCCCGGACGGCAAGCTGATCCACGCCGCCATCGTGATCAACGGCAGCATGATCTTCCTCAACGACGACTTCCCGGAAACCTGCGGCGGCACGCCGAGTACCCCGACGGCGCTCGGCGGCTCGCCGGTCACCATCCACGTCCAGCTCACCGAGGTCGACCGGCGCTTCCAGCAGGCCGTGGACGCCGGTGCGACCGTGGTGATGCCGCCCGAGGACCAGTTCTGGGGTGACCGCTACTGCCAGGTGCGGGATCCGTTCGGGCACCTGTGGTCGCTGGCCGAGACGGTGCGCGAGGTCAGTTTCGAGGAACTGAGCCAGGCCGCGGGCCAGCCGGGCTAACCGCTCAGACCTTCCCGCCGGTCAACGTCAGCAGTTGTCGGGCGCGCGCTTTGGCCAACTCGCAGTAGGCCCGGGCCGAGGCGCGCGCCGCGCCGGCGTCGTCGTTCTCCAGGGCCACCAGCAGATCCCGTTGCACGGTGAGGAAGCTCGCCGAGGACTCCGCGGTGATGCCGAAGCTGCGGGTCATCACGTTCTTGATGCTCAACGACGAGAACGCCTCGGTCAGAAGCGAATTGCCGGCCAGCGCGACGATCGCCTCGTGGAAGGCGTAGTTGGCGTCCAGATAGGCCTGGAAATCGAGGAACTGATCCCCCACCAGACACCGGGACATCTCGTCGAGATGGCGCCGGGCGTTCGCCAGCCGGGGCCGGTCGACTCGGCCCACCACCAGATCGATCACGCCCAGCTCGATGGCCAGCCGGGCGTCGAACGTCGCATCGGAGGTCCGCACGTCGAACGAGGCGATCACGTAGCCGCGCTCCCGGTCGCGCAGCACCAGGCCGTCGGCCGCCAACCGGGTCAACGCATAGAACGCCCGGGCCCGGTCGCCGTCGAGCCGCTCGGCGAGGTGGTCGACCGTGATGATTTCCCCCGGCCCGAACACCCGGCTGAGCACCATGTCGCGGGCCTGCTGGTAGGCGCCGTCGTTGCGTTCGAACTCGAAACGACCGAAGTCACCGCGAAAGTAGGTCAGCGGGGATCCCTCGCGCGCCGTTGCCGCCACGACGTGGCCCAGGAAGATCGAATGCGTGCCGCCGACCACCTGCTCGGTGACCTCGCACTCCAGCGCCGCGATGGCCTCGGCGAGCATCGGGACATCCGCACCGCCGCGATCGATCCGCACGCCCGCGAACTTGTCGGGGCGCGGCCCGGCGAACTGGTAGGCGAGGTCGCCGTGGTCGCGGCCCAGCACGTTGACCGTGTAGCGGCCGCTGCGCGCGATCGCGGTGGCGGTGGGCACGGCGTTGTTGACGCACGCCAGCATCATCGGCGGATCCATCGACAGCGAGGTGACCGAACTGGCGGTCATCCCGTGATCGCGGTCGTCGTGCCGCGTGGTCACCACGGTCACACCGCTGGCCAGATGCCCGACGACATGCCGGAACAAGTTGGCATCGACCGCCGGACCGGTGGCTACGTATTCCCGCGTCATGCATGTCTCCCGTCGTCGGTCCTGACATGTCCATCCAACGACGCCGTCGCGTGCGAATCACTCACGGAGTTCGTGAATTCGGCCCGTCGGCAGTGGCGTCGAAAGACACGGCCTGCACACCAATGACGCATTGCGGCAGAAGCGCTCGCGAACTTCACGGGCGCCGACAATGCTCCGCCGGCGGGAAAGCCCTTGACTGGTGGCGTGATCAACGTAGCGGTGGTGGGACTGGGCTGGTGGGGCGGGAAGGTCGTGCGCGACCTCGCCGACAGCGAGCATGTCAACGTGGTGGTCGGGGTCGACGTGGCCGCGGATGCCCGCGCCGAGGTGGCCCCGTGGGTCACCCGCAGCTACGACGAGTACGACGCCGCGCTGACCGACGCCGAGGTGGACGCGGTAATCCTCTGCACGCCACACAAATTCCACACCGAGCAGATCCTGGCGGCCGCCCGGCACGGCAAGCACGTGTTCTGCGAGAAGCCGCTGAGCGCCTCCGGCGATGACGCGCAACGCGCCGTCGACGCGATGAGCGCCGCCGGCCTGCAACTGGGCATCGGGCACGAGCGCCGCTTCGAGCCGGCCATCCGCGAGTTGCGCCGGGCGATCGACGACGGTGAACTGGGCACGCCGCTGGTCTTCGAGGGCAACTTCAGCCAGGACAAGTTCCTCGACCTGTCCGCCGACAACTGGCGGCTGTCGGCCGTGGAGGCGCCCGTCGGCCCGCTGTCGGCGACGGGCATCCACCTCGTCGACCTGGCCATCGGCGTGTTCGGCAGGCCCACCCAGGTGTGGGCGCGGTTGTCCACGCAGGCGACCACGTTCGCCAACGGCGACACCCTGGCGATCACGCTGGCCTTCGAGAAGGGCCAGACCGCGCTGATCACCGCGATCCTGACCACCCCGTTCGTCGGGCGGGTCGCCGTGCTGGGTTCGCGCGGCTGGGTCGAGATCCGCGACCGCAACCATCCCGAGGATCCCCGCGGTTGGGACATGTCCCGGCAGCTCCGGGGTGGACAGCCGACCACCACGTTCTTCGGACCGCACGCCTCGGTGCGCGAGAACATCGAGATGTTCGCGCGTGCGGTGGCCGGCGAGGTCACCTACCCGGTGCCCATGGAGGAGATGGTCCTCAACGCCCGCACCTTCGAGGCAATCACCCGTTCCGCGTTGAGCGGATCGGTCGAAGAGGTGCGTTGAGGCTGCGAACAATGGCGTTCTGCGCCTAGGATGCGGCCCAGGGGGGCCGTCGGAGTTACTCGAAGGTGTCCCTTGACCTCAATGCTCACCGATCGCACCGAAGACGTTCCCGCGGGCGAAGTTCCGAGGCCGACCCCGCTGCAACTGTGGCAGCACGACCCGCCGCTGCCCGACTGGGTCCGGACGCTGGCCGGGGGATTCGACGCCGATCGCCTGGTCGACGGGATCATCAACCGCTGCATCGCGGTCGCCTTCCCGACCCACGCCCAGGACGACGACTTCCGCGAGGCACTGACCGCCAGCACCCGCGCCAACGCCCGAACGCTGCGGTCGGTCATCGCCGGTGAGATCGCGCTGGAGGACGTCTATCTCGAACAGGTGTTGTCGTTCGCCAAAGTGCAAGCACAGCTACGCATTCCACAGATGTCCATGCAGCGCTCCTACCGGATCAGCTTTTTCACCATGTGGGAGGCCTGGAGCACCCATCTGCGGGAGCTCATCGCCGCGCGCGACATCGACCGCGACGAGGCCGCGGCCGCGCAACAACTGCTCACCCAGACCATTCTGAGCTACCAGGATTTCGTCGCCACCCAGGTCGCCGAGACCTACACCCGCGACTACGAGGCGCTGAACCGGTCCCGCGCGCACATGCGCCGCAGCCTCGTCAAGGAGGTGCTGCGCGGCGACGGCGAGGGACTGTCCGGCTCGGACGCGGCGATCCTGGCCTACGAGCTCGGCGGCCGACACATCGCCGTCCTGCTGCCCACCGTCGCCGAGGGTGCCGCCGCGCAGCTCGCCGTCGGCATGCGCGCCGCGGTCAGCTGCCAGTCCGTGCTGGTGTATCCGTTGACGCTGAGTTCCACCGTGGTGTGGTTGGGCCGCATCGGCGAATGGAAACCCTCGGCGCTGAGCGCGCTGAGCAAGGTGCTGACCGAGGCGGGTGTGCCGGCCTCGATCAGCGCCCCCGACACGGGGATCGAGGGTTTTCGCGCCGCCCTCGACCAGGCGCTGGACACCGAGAATATCCGCGCGGCCTGGGACCGGCCCGGCGCCCCGTCGGTGGTGCACCACGACGACGTGGGGCTGGAGATCCTGCTGATGCGCGATCCGGTGCGGGCCCGGCAGTTCGTCGAGCGGGAGCTGGGGCCGCTGGCCCTGGACACCGCGGAGGCCGCGCGGCTACGCGAAACCCTGGAGGCCTCTTTCCGATTCGGTTCGCACGTCGCGGCCGCGGAGCATCTGCAACTGCACGAGCACACGGTCCGCAACCGGTTGCACAAGGCCGAGGAACTGCTCGGTCACCCGATGGCCGAGCGGCGCACCGAGATGCAGGTCGCCGCCCGGCTCATCCGGTTGCTGCCGCCGAGCGAACCGGCGGACTGACGCGGCTCAGTCCGCCACCAGCCCGGTCAGCAGCGCCGCGAATTGCTCGGGATGCTCCAGCGCGCAGGCGTGCCGGCCCGGCAGCCACAGCGCAGTGTCGCCACCGGTGACCTTCGCCAACCACTCGGCGGCCTCCCGGAACGGGGGCGCGTCGTCCTCGCCGCACACCGAGAACACCGGCGGGCGCATCGACGGCGCCTGATCCCGCAGATCGACCTCGGCGAGCAGGTCGCAGGCTCGGGCGTATCCCTCCGGTTCGGTCCCGCCGAACGTCTTGCGCGCCTGCGCGATCCGCGGGTCACCGCTATCGGCGAACTCCTCGGTGAACCACATCGCGACCATCGGTTCGATCAGCGTGTCCAGGCCTCCGGCCCGCGCGGTCGCCGCACGCTCGCGCCACATCTGCCGCATTGGTTCGGGATAGGCCGCCACGGTTCCCATCAGCACCGTGGACGCCAGGAGTTCGGGTCGGGTCGCGGCGAGTTGCTGGGCGACCAGACCGCCCAGCGACAGGCCCACCAGATGCACCGGCCGACCGAGCCGTTCGATCCGCTCCACGACACCCGCCGAATACTCGGCGATACCGGATCCCGGCGCCGACGCGGGGGCCGACCCGTGCCCGGGCAGATCCAGCGCCTCCACCGGCCGGGACCCGAGTTGGTGGCACACCGGATCCCAGAAGTGCCGGTCGGCACCCAGCGGGTGCAGGAGCATGATCGGTGCGCTCACTTCGACTCCCCGGCGTTGACCAGCGGCATGACCTTCTCGGCCATCAGCTCCATCGACCGGCGCGCCAGCTCCGGATCCACCCAGTCCAGGCCGGCGTAAACGAGCTCGCCGAATCCGCCCGTCTCGTCCTGGAATTGAAGGATCTGCTCGGCGACGGCCTCCGGGGTTCCGGTGATGACGAGTTGGTCCAGCACGCTGTCGAGGGTGACCTCGTCGTCGGGCTGGTCACGGCGCGACTTGAACAGCTCGAGGCGCCCGATCTTGCGCATCTTGGTCAGCATCTGCGAGTAGTAGAAGCGGTACGGGCTGTTGGCGTCGTCGCGGGCATACGCCTGGGCCGTCGCGTCGTCGTCGGCGACGAAGACCGTCCGGGCCACCCGCCAGTCCTGCGGGTCGGCGGTCTCCCCCACCGATTCCTTGCCCTGGACATAGTTCGGCCAGTGCGTCGCAACCCATTGCGGCAACAGGAAGTTCGCCGAGAGCGGATGGAAGTTGCGCGCCCCCATCGCGATCACGCCCTTGGAGAACGGCGCGACCACGGTGCCCACGATCTCGGGCCGCGGCTGCTGCAGCGGCTTGGGCAGGATGCCCACGCCGAGTTCGGGGTCGTAGGTCTTCTCCGTCGTCACCGCGAAGCGTCCGCCCGGCTGCACCAGCGCGTACGGCGGTTCGCTGTCCCACACCGCAGTGATGACATCGATTGCCTCAGCGAACATCTCGTTGCGGTCCTGATCGAGGATGCCGAGCACCTCGGCGTCCGACGGCAACGCCCCCGGGCTGACGCCGAGGATGAAGCGGCCGTTGCTGAGATGGTCGAACATCGCCGAGTTCGCGGCCACCAGCACCGGGTGCTGCTGCGACAGGTTCGTGGTGCCGGTCGCCAGTCGGATCTGATCGGTGTCGGAGATCAGGGTCGCCAGGAACACCAGGCTGTTGGTGATGTTCTCGTGCCGGTCGGTGAGGTGCTCGCCGATGAACGCGTCGTGAAAGCCCAGTCGGTCGGCCAGGATCACCGCTTCCCGGTCCTCGCGCAGGGTGTCCGACCAGTTGCGGCCGGCGGGGTGCAGTGGCATGGCGAAGTAGCCGAGACGCATGGCGATACCTCCAATTGACAGTCGATGTCCGTCAAGTCAAGGCCGCGCACACCCGGCGGTCAGTGGCGTGCGGGACCAATTCCCGCGGCGCCGGATCACGCGATGCGTTACCGGCTATCGGCCCTGACGGGCCACGTCACAGGCCGCGCCACCTGCCACCCGAGAAATTCACGGCCACCGACATAGGCCGGGTTCCGAGCTGGCACTGTACTGAGTGGCACATGTCACAACTCCCATCCATAGTGGGTGGGCGCACAGAGGAGGACCACCGTGAAGGTCAAGAACGCCCTGCGCGCAAGTGCTGCAGCGGCACTGGCGATCTCAGTTGTCGCAGCGTGCGGGGGATCCGGCGGATCCGGCGCCGCGGCCGACGGCGAAGTCATCCGGTTCTCCTTCGCGCCGGATCCGGTGTGGGATCTGCTGAAGGACTCCGGCGAGCTCAGCAAGTGGGAACAGGAGAACAACGTCCGGGTCGAGACCAGCACCACCTGGGATGAATTCACCTACTTCGCCGGTGGACACGGCGACATCGTCTCGATGTCCACGCAGGAGACCCCGGTGCTCGAACAGCAGACCGGGATCAAGACGGTGACCTTCGGCAAATACAACTATCAGCGGGTGCCGCTGCTGAAGCGCGCCGGCGACCCGTACGAGACGCTCGAGGACATCCCCAAGGGATCGAAGATCTGCGTCTCCGGGCCGACGTCGAACACCGGCTTCTGGACGGTGCTCGCCCAGCAGATGCACGGACTGGACTACCGGGTGGGCGGCGGTGACTTCCAGCTCATCGTCAACGACCACTTCGTCAACCCCACCAACCTGCTGCGCGGCGACTGCGAGGCGGCCGCGGTGATCCCCGAGGCCGCCGTGCCGCAGTTGCGCCGCGGCGAGCTGGAGATCATGTACGGCGGCGAGCTGCCTTTCCAGCTGTACAAGGAGTTCGCGCCCAACAGCGATGACAGGTCGCACGTCGTCGGCAACAACTTCACCGCGACCGAGGAGTGGTACGACGCCAACCCTGAACTCGCGAAGAAGTTCCTGGCGCTGTGGCAGCGCGGCATCGACATGTTCCAGGAGCAGAAGGCCGACGTGGTGCGCAAGTACCCGCAGCACTTCTCCGTCGAATCCGAGGAGGACATCGACTACGTCATCGACTTCATGTCCGGGGACAACGACTGGTTCGTCGAGGAGGTCGTGCTCGAGGAGGACTGGATTCCCGCCGAGGCCGAGATCTGGACCCTGATGAAGGAACTGCACCCGGACAACGCCAACTACCTGCCGGCCGACGCACCGTCGCCGCGGTTCGCCGCCATCGATCCGAACTAAACCACTCCCACCACGAGAGGCCGCCGTGTCGACCACATTGGAGAAACCAGCGCAGTTACCTACGCGCACTAGTGAAGAGGATCTGGTCCGCGCCGCCAAGCGTAGGGACCGGGCAACCACCTGGGGTTGGCGTATCGCCGGATACGTCTTCTTCCTCGGAATCTGGGAATTCGCCTCCGGCAATCTGATGGACGAGCGGCTGTTGCCCGGACCGTCCACGGTGTTCGAGACGTTCGCCCGGCTCTGGTCGACCGGCGAGGTGCCCGGCGCATTCGCCACCACGCTGACCCGCATCGCCATCGGGTTCTCGATCGCGTTCGTCGTCGGCATCGGCGTCGGCATCCTCATGCAGAACCGTTTCCTCAACGGCTTCTTCCGGGATGCGGTCACCATCGGTGTCACCACACCGGGCCTGATCTGGGCCTTGCTCACCGCGATCATCTTCGGGAACCGCACGGCGGGACCGATTCTCGCGATCGTCCTGACCACATTCGCCATCATCACCGTGAACATCTCCGAGGGCATCAAGTCGATACCCAAGGACCTCAACGACATGGCGAAGTCCTTCGACGTCGGCGTGGTCAAGCGCAACCGGCACATCGTGATCCCGCATCTGGCGCCGTTCACGTTCACCGCGGTGCGGTTCGGCTTCTCGATCGCCTGGAAGGTCACGGTGCTCACCGAGGTGTTCTCGGCCTCCCAGGGCATCGGATTCGAGATGCGCACGGCGACACAGCTGTTCCGTCTCGACGAGTTCCTGACCTGGATCCTGGCGTTCTACGTGCTCGCGCTGTTCCTGGACAAGGTGGTCCTGGAATCCCTCGAGCGCAAGTTCTTCCGCTGGCGCGGGGAGTTGAAGTCATGACCGAAGGGACACCCTTGATGAGTAGCACCGATCTCGCGCCGGCGCGCCCCGCGGCGCAACGCCCGCCCTCGGGGCCGGCCCGGGCCTGGCGCAAGCTGCGGAACAGTTCCATGACGGGGCGGCTGATGTTCCCCCTGGTCTGCCTGCTGATCTGGCTGGTGGCGATCGACCTCGTGACCAGCATCTGGCCGTTCGCCGTCGACGTGCTGCCGACACCCGGTCAGGTGTTCAGCTTCATGTGGGACGAGATCACCGGCCACACGCTGGCCCCGCACAACATGTACGAGACCTTCGGGATCTCGTTGCAGCGGTTGGCCATCGGCATGGTGATCGCGCTGATCATCGGCACCATCATCGGTGTGGCGATGGGCCTGTCGAAGGCGGTCAACGCGTTCTTCAACGACTGGATCGTGGCCATCCTGGCGATGCCCAACCTGGCCTGGGCGCTGTTCTGCAGCCTGGCGTTCGGCTTCGGCGACACCGGCCCGATCATCACGGTGGTGCTGACCGGCATTCCGTTCGTCATCATCAACGTCCGCGAGGGCGTGCGGAACACGCCGACGGACCTGTTCGACATGGCGCGGGCGTTCGGTGTACCGCGCAAGCGGGTCATCTTCAACGTGCTGATCCCGTCGCTGATGCCCTTCCTGTTCGCCGCCGCGCGGTACTGCTTTGCGCTCGGCTGGAAGGGCCTGGTGGTTGCCGAGGTGTTCGGCGGCCAGGACGGGGCCGGCTGGACCATCAAGTTCTGGTACGACGCGCACCGGGCCTACGGTGTCGTCGGATACGCCCTGCTGTTCGTCATCTTCGCGCTGGTCTTCGAGAAGTTCATGTTCGACCAGCTCTCCAAGCGATTGTTCAAGTGGCGCCCGGCGGACGACTCCGGCGAGGTGGTCGAGGAGCGCTTCGACGGGCCGGCCAAGGCCGCCGTGCAGGCCGCGGAGTCCGCGGGCAGCGCCACCGGTGCCGCCCTCGGCAGCATCACCCTGGTCACCGAGGGACCCAAGGGCGTACCGGAACCCGACCCCAACCCCGACGTACCTGTCGACCCCGAATCCCCCCATCCCGGAAGGAACAACGAGCATGGCTGATATCAGCGTTTCGAACCTGCACAAGGAGTTCGGCCTGGGCGCCGACAAAGTGATCGCGCTGGAGAACGTCAACCTGGAGATCAGCGGGCACGCGTTCGTCTCCATCGTCGGCGCATCCGGCTGCGGCAAGTCGACGCTGCTGAACATCCTCAGCGGCATCGACACGCCCACCAGCGGACGGGTCAGCATCACCCAGAACGGCAAGGCGGCCCGGGCCGGCTACGTGTTCCAGGCCGCGCGCCTGCTGCCGTGGCGTTCGGTGATGGACAACATGTTGTTCGTCCAGACCGACAAGTCGGAGGAGACCCGGGCGCGCTGCCAGCACTACCTGGAAATGGTGCAACTCGGCGACAAGGGCAACAAGTACCCGGGTGAGCTGTCCGGCGGCATGCAGCAGCGCGTCGGTATCGCCCGGGCCTTCTCGACCGAACCCGACGTGTTGTTCATGGACGAGCCGTTCAGCCACCTGGACGCGATCACCGCCCGCACCCTGCGGGCCGAGCTGCACAACATCTGGAACGAGACAGGCAAGACCGTGGTGTTCGTGACGCACGACGTCGGCGAGGCGGTGGAGCTGTCCAACCGGATCCTGGTGTTCGCCAAGGGCGGTCGACTGGCCGACGACATCACGGTGCGGCTGCCGTTCCCCCGGGATGTGTCCGACGCCGACGTGGCGGTCACCAAGGCCGAGGTGTTCAAGACCTTCGAGGACATCGGCGCGCTGGCCGTCAGCTGAGCGGACGACAGCGAAGCGGGGCGACCGGATGGTCGCCCCGCTTTTACGTTGCCTGCTGTCTTGGCGTACTAGACAGCGCGATTCGTCAACGTGCCCAGGCCGTCGATGCTGACCTCCATCAGGTCACCGGGCCGCAGGAAGCGCGGCGGAGTGAAACCGATGCCGACGCCGGCCGGGGTCCCGGTCGCGATGACGTCGCCGGGCTCGAGGGCCACCGCCGTCGAGATCGCCGAGATGAGCCGCGGGATGTCGAAGATCAGGTCCTTGACCACCGCGTCCTGGCGCAACTCGCCGTTGACCCGGGTCTGCAGCCGCAGCGCACCGACGTCGTCGATGTCGTCGGCGGTCACCAGATAGGGCCCCATCGGGCAGTAGGTGTGCGCGCTCTTGCCGATGAAGAACTGCACGTGGCGCTTCTGCAGATCCCGGACCGTGAGGTCATTGACGATGGTGTAGCCGTAGACGTGGTCGAACGCCTCGGCCTCCCGGATGTGCCGGCCACCGGCGCCGATCACCACGCCGAGCTCGCCCTCGTAGTCGCTGCTTTCGGTGGGATCCTCGCTGACCGTGACCGGATCACCCGGATCGGCCAGCGACGACAGCGCCTTGGTGAAGATCACCGGCTCGTCGGGGATCACCTGCTTCTGCGAGGCGTCGAAGCCGCTGCCCGCGAACTCCGCGGCGTGCTCGTAGTAGTTCTTCCCCACGCACATCACGTTGTTGCGGGGGCGGATCGGGGCCGCGATCGCGACGTCGGTCAGCGGTATCCGCGGGGCCGTCCCGATCAGTGCGCGGGCCCGGGCCAGGCCGGCGTCCCCGAGGGCGACGAACTCGACCATGGCGGTGGGTAGCTCGGGATCCGCCGCCAGGGGGACGATCTCGTCGCCGTCCACGACGCCGATCGCGGTGGCGCCGCCGTGGGGTCGAAAGGTGACCAGTTTCATGGGTTTTCTCCTCTGCGATGAGATTCGACACCGAGTTCGCGAGACAGCCGGTCGAGGTCGTCCTCGAGACTGCCGGGCAGCTCGATGCCCCGCACCTGGTTTTCGGCGCGGGTCCGCGTCGAGGCATCGCCGGGCAACCGGACCCGGTCCCCGTCGACAGCGCCCGAATTGCGCAACGCCTCGAGCTGGCCGGACAGGTCCGCGATCACCTCGTCCCGCGGCCGGAACAGATCGGGCCGTAGCACCAGGATCGACTGGCCCGTATTGGTGGGGGTCCCGGCATCACGGCGATGGTCCACGACGTCGGCACCGAACGCCGCGCCGTTCATGACACCGGCCAGTAATCCGATCGCGATGGTCAGCCCGGCGCCCTTGTAGCCGCCCATCGGCACCAGGAAGCCCTCGTCGATGCGCGCCGGGTCGGTGATCGGCCGCCCGGCCGAGTCGATCAGCCAGCCGACCGGCAGCGCCGCGCCCTGCTGTGCGGCGACCTTGATGGTGCCGTGCGAGGCGGCGCTGGTCGCGATGTCCAGCACGAACGGATGTGGTTGGGCCGGAATGGCTATCGCCAACGGGTTGGTACCCAACAGCGGGTTGGTGCCGCCCCAGGGCGGCATGCCGTTGGCATTTGCGACCGCGAGGTACATCGCGACGAACCCAGCATCGGCGGCCCGCTGCGCATACAGGCCGGCGGCGCCGGCGTGGTTGGACCGCACGGTGCCGATCCAGGCGAGCCCGGCGTCGGCGGCCTTGGTGATCGCCAGATCGGTCGCGCGGGTCATGACGACCTGGCCGAGGCCGTTGTCGCCGTCGACGATCGCCGACACCGCGGTTTCGTGCCGGATCGAGATGACCGGCGTCGCATTGATTCCGCCGGCCCGAATTCGCCGAACGTAGCCGGAGAGCCGGATCAGGCCGTGCCCGGTGCGCCCGCGCAGATCGGCCTCGACCATTCGTCGGGCGGTGGTGCGGGCATGGTCGGCGGGCACCCCGACCGCGCCCAACGCCGCGGCGGCGAAGTCGCTCAGCGTTGCGGCGGCGTACCGGGTCATGGTGTCGCCGCGGCGACTCCGAAGAGTTCCGCTGCGTTCCCGCCCAGAATGCGGGCGCGGTCAGACTCGGCGACCGCGACGCCGGAGAGGAATCCGACGGGGTCGACGGTGCCCATGTCGAAGGGATAGTCGGTACCCATCAGCACGTGGTCGGCCCCGAGGTAGGCGGCCAGGTGCGCCACCATGCCGGGGTCGAATACGTTGGTGTCGACGTAGATTCGGCGCAGCACCTCGCTGGGCGGCACGTCGAGGTGATGCCGCAACTCCGGGCGCACCCGCCATGCGTGATCGGTGCGGGCGATGTAGAACGGCAGGTAGCCGCCGCCGTGCACGACCATCACCCGCAGGTCCGGGTGCCGCTGCCACACCCCGCCCAGGATCATCCGGGTCACCGCGAGCGTGGAGGCCAGCGGCATGCACATCACGTTCACCAGGTAGTAGTCGCTGAACCGCTCGCCGTGCGTGAAGCCCTGCGGATGCAGGATCACGGTCATGTCCAGTTCCACCACCGTCTGCCACACCGGGTCGAAGCGCCGGTCGTCCAGATCGAGGCCCAGCACGTCGGCGCTGATCTGCGCGCCGCGAAAGCCGAAGTCCCGGTGCGCCTCCCGCAGCGTCTCCACGGCCAGGCCCGGATGGTTCATCGGCGGGTTGGCGACCGCGGCGAACCGCTGCGGCCATGTGTGCACCACCTCGGCGAGGCGTTCGTGCTGCAACCGGTTGGCACGGCGGGCCTCGGTTTCGTCGAGCCAATAGAAGTACTCCGTGGGCGGCACCGCCAGCACCTGGGCGTCGACGCCCTGGGCATCCATGTCGGCCAGCCGCTGTTCGGCGTCCTCGAACTGGGCGGTGTTGAGCGGACTGGCGCGGTACTCGGTGTTGTAGCGCATGGTCTCCGGTGACGAGTACAGCTGCCGGGGCTCATACTCCGGCCGGAAGAACGGTTTCGCCACGGCCGCCGCGGATTTCACCGAGAGGTGGGTGTGCGCGTCGACGCACGGCCCGGGAGGCTTGGGCGCCCGCGACCTCTCGATGCGCGGTGCCAGTTCCGGCCACCACTCGGGTGGGCGGCTCATGCGCCGCTGTAGGCCGGTTCGGCGGCGAGTGCGGCGCCGACGTCGGCCGGCGACAGCGGGAGTTCGACCACCTGATTCCGCTCGGCGGACAGATCCGCGGCGAGGTAGACCTCCATGGTGACGCGCGCCAGCCGGGCGTCGACCATGACCGGGCGGTCGAAGGCAACGGCCTCGATGAAGTGCGTCGTCTCGCGTTCCATCGGCCCGGCGTAGACGTGGTCCACGAACTCGCCGGGCATGGTGGACAGCGGGAACTGCACACCGTCGGCGACGGTGTTGAGCACGATGTCGCGGTGGCTGGCGTCGGCGAGGATCGCCCCGTCGGTGCCGATCACCTCGATCCAGGTGGTCGACGCGTTGGGATAGCCTGGCGGCAGCGACATTCCGGCTCCCACGTTGACCACCACGCCGTCGTCCATGGTGATCACCAGGTACTGCGTGTCGGGGGCGCCGAGGGTGTCCTTGCGGACACCCCAGGCGTTCTGCGAGTACACCCGCACCGGCCGGCGGGGTTCCAGGCACCAGAACGCGAAGTCGAGGTCGTGGGTGGCCTCCATGGCTGCGGGCGACAGTTTGGTCCGCGACGAGATCTTGGCACCGAGGCTGCGGGTGATGTGCCGACTGAGCAGGATGCTGGTGACATCGCCGAGCGCGCCGTCGTTGATCGACCGCTTGATCATCGCCTGCTTGGCGTTGAACCGCTGCGAGTACCCGATGGTGAGCTTCACACCGCGCGCCTCGGCGAGGTCGATCAGTTCGTCGGCCTCGGCCAGCGTCAGCGCGATCGGCTTCTCCAACAGGACGTGCTTACCCGCCTCGAGGGCCGCCTTGGTCATCGGGTGGTGCAGGTGCTCGGGGGTCGCCGAGACCACGACCGCATCGATGGCCGGATTCTCGACGATGTCCTCCCACCGCGCCGTGGCGGTGGTCGGGTCGGTCTGCCGGGCCATCTCGGCCAGTCGATCGGCGTCGACCTCGGCGAGGTGCAGTTGGTCGACCAGGCCGCTGCGCGCGGCGGTCACGGCGCGGATCCCGCCGCACCAACCGGTGCCGATGATGCCGAGATTGATCTGTCGCATGCTGGGATCCTTTTCCTCGTCGGTGATCAGGGCTGCAGGCCGGCGAGCAGTTCGTCGGCCGAAACCGGTAGCGGCACCGGCTTTCCGGTGCGGGCGGACAGGTCCATGGCCATGGTGTGCAGCAGGTTGGCGTGCCCATCGGCGGCCGTCGCGTGCGGGGTGGGTACGCCGCGGCACACCCGCGCGTACCAGGTGGTGGTCTCCTCGCGCATCGGTCCCCACAGCAGGCCGTCGGAGACGTCGCCCGGCGGGTAGCTGCCGACGAAGTCGACGTGGCGGGCGGCGGGCGGTTCGAAACCGCGGCTGTCGTAGCCGGCGGGTTGGCCGATCTCGGAGGCCAGGATGACGTCGCGGTGGGTGTCCTCGATGTCGATCACGCCGCGGGTGCCGACGATCCCGACCTCCAGGCCGTACACCGCGCCGGGCCACTGGGTGGGCAGCGCCCAGTTGATGTTCATGCTGAACACCACGCCGTCGTCGAAACTGAAGATGCCCGACGTGCCGTCCTTGGTGCCGATCGGCCCCAGGGTGCGGTCGGTCGACCGGGCGTAGACCTCCACCGGTCGGCGGCCCTCGAGCAGCCACATGCTCATGTCGAGGCTGTGCGTGCCGGAGACCACCATCGGGGTCAGGGCCCCGCGCAGCGGGCCCTCCGGGATCTTGCGCAGCGTCGCCTCGGGCACCATGCGGTTCATGAACGCCCGGGTCACGACCGTCGTCACGTCGCCGATCTGCCCGTCCCGCAACCGCTGCTTGACGGTCTGGAAGCGGCGGCGGAACCGTTGGGTGTAGCCGACGACGGCGTCGATGCCGGCGGCCTCGATGGCGGCCAGCACGTGTGCGGACTCGATGGGATTGGTGGCCAACGGCTTTTCGATGAACATCGGGACGCCGAGTTCGACGGATTTCAGGATGGGCTCGACGTGCTCGCGCTCGTCGGTGGCCACGATGACCGCGCCGACCTCGGGCCGCGCGAGCAACTCGTCGAGGTTGGTGGTGGCGAAGTCGGCCTCGGTATCGGTCTCGAGGTCCTTCAGGGTCAACTCGTCGACGTCGCACAGGCCGAGCCAGCCGATGCCCGGGTACTCGCGGGCCAGCTTGGCCCGGATCCGTCCCACCGTCCCGCAGCCGATGATCGCGAGGCCGACCTCGCCGTGCGCCTTGAGTGTGTTGGTCATACGAGTCCTAGCAGTCGGGCCGCGTTGCCGCCGGCGATGAGGTCGATCTGGTCCTGGTCCAGCCCGGAGCACGCCCCGAGCAGGGCCAGCGGGTCGTCGTCCCCCATGTCGTAGGGGTAGTCGGTGCCGAGCATGACGTGGTCGGCGCCGTACAGGTTGGTCAGGTACTCGACCTGTCCGGGCTCGAAAACCATGGTGTCGAAGAAGAATTTGCGCAGGTACGTGCTGGGCGGATGCGGCAGCCCCTCCCGCACGTCCTCGCGGGCCCGCCAGCCGTGGTCCAGCCGGCCGGCGTAGGCCGGCAGGTAGCCGCCGCCGTGGACGACGACGATCTTCAGCGCCGGATGCCGTTCGACGACACCGGCGAAGATCAGGTGCGCCGTCGCCAGGGTCGCCTCGAACGCGTGGCCCACGATGTTGACGAAGTTGTGGTCGGCCAGGCGCTGCGGGTGGGTGGCGCCCTGGGTGTGCACCACCACCAGCAGGTCGAGCGCCTCGACCTCGGCCCAGAACGGCGCCAGCCGGGGGCTCGAGATCTCCTCACCCTCGACGTGGGTGCCGATCTCGATGCCCCGCATGCCGAGTTCGGTTGCCAGGTAACGCAACTCCTGGATCGCGGCCTCGGTGTCCTGCAACGGCACCGTGCCCAGCGGCAGGAACCGGCCCGGGTACCGCCCGGTCGCCTCGACGAACTCCTCGTTGACGATGCGGGCCACCTTGGCGCCGAGTTCGGGATCGGCCCAGTAGTAGTACTGGTACACCGCGACGGCCACGGCCTGGATGTCGACGCCCATCCGGTCCATGTCTTCCAGCCGGACGTCGAGCAGATCCATCTTGGGGCGGATGGTCTCGAGTTGCCGGCGGTTGACGGCCTGCGTCGTCGGATTGCCGTGTCCCAGCGCGACCTTGCCGGCCGCCCGCTGGGCCTCGGCCATCAGATCATTGGCCGGCGCGCACTCCCGGTGGCAGTGGATGTCGATAACGGGACCGTCTGTGCGGGTGGCCCTACTCATGCCCCGAAGACTAGGACGGGCAGTAGCCCGCCGCACTGTCGTGGGACGTGATGTTGGGGCGGGCCCGTTCCCGCCCACCGACATAGACCGTGGGCGGCGACGTTACCGGCCTATCGGCGCAGGCCCGCCAGAATACGTTGACGTACCGAGGGTTTCGGCGCGGCCGCGGCGGCGGCGAGCATCGACGGCACGTCGGTGAACTTGTTCCGCGGGCGGATCCCGTCGCCGCGGGCGATCTCGGCGGCGTCGATGGCGCGCCAGCCCGCCAGGTCGATCGCGGCGGGTCGGCGGGCAGCCACCAGCTTGGCCAGGGCCCCGGGGCGGTCCACCGGATCGGCCAGCACCCCGTCGTTGTAGTCGGCGACGAGTTGCTGCACCGTCTGCTGCGCGCAGGACTTGTTGGTGCCGATGAACCCGGTCGGTCCGCGCTTGATCCAGCCGGCGACATAGGCGCTGCGGGCGCCGGACACCCGGCCGCCGTCGTTGGGCACCACACCGGCGTCGTCGTCGAACGGCAGGTCCCGCACGGCCCTGCCGCGGTACCCGATCGAGGTCAGCACCATGCCCGCGTCGATGCGCCGGGACCCATCGGTGCCGGTGACGGTGAACTCGATGCCGTCGGCGCGGTCCGCGCCGACGATGCGGGCCGGGGTCAGCCGATACGCCAACCGGATGCGGGGCCGGGTCAGCGGCGAATCGCTGCTGCCCAGCTTGCTGAGCACGTCGAGCTTTGCCCGGGTCAGCCGATCCTCGGGGCCGGTCCCCAACGCGGCCAGATCGCGCTGCACCAGTTCGTGGTCGTCGGGGTCGAGCACCACCTCGGCCTTGGCGGTCAGACCGATCAGTTCGGGCAGCGTGAAGGCCGAGTCCGCCGGGCCCCGGCGGGCGGCGATGACGACCTCGCGCACCCGCGAGTTCCGCAGCCGCGCCAACGCGTGATCGGCGATGTCGGTGCGGGCCAGTTCGTCGGGGTCAGCGGTGAGGATGCGCGCCACGTCGAGTGCGACGTTGCCGTTGCCGATGACCACCACGCGTTCCTGATCGAGGTGGACCGGCAGATCGGTGAAGTCCGGGTGGCCGTTGAACCACCCCACCAACTCCGTGGCGGTGTCGGTGCCCGGCAGCCCCATGCCGTCGATGTCGAGGCGCCGGTCATTCGGCGCACCCACGGCGTAGAGCACTGCGTGGTGATGGGCCAACAGATCGCTGTGGCTCAGGTGCTCGCCGACCTCCACGTTGAGGAAGAACGTGAAGCCCTTGCGCCGGGTGATCCGGTCAAACAGCGCTGTCACCCGCTTGGTGCTGGGATGATCCGGCGCCACCCCCGCGCGGACCAAACCGTATGGGGTGGGCAGCTTTTCGAACACGTTGACCCGCACGTCGGGCTGCGTGAGCAGTTCGTCGGCGGCATACATCGCCGCCGGACCGGAGCCGACGATCGCCACGGTCAGCGGGCTGCGGCCGGAACGCACCTGCGGCGCCGGGATCACCGGGGCCAGCTTGGAGGTCGGCGGCAGCTTCTGCCCCGGCGGCCGCGGCGGGTAGAAGCCGGCGTTGAGTTCGATGAACGGCAGCTGCTCGGGCGTCAGCCGCGACGCCGGGGCGATCGCCCCGACCGGGCAGGCGCTGACGCAGGCGCCGCAGTCGACGCAGGCCTCCGGGTCGATGTAGAGCATCTCGGTGGTGGCGAACCCGGGCTCATCCGGTGAGGGATGAATGCAGTTGACCGGGCACGCGTAGACGCACGACCCGTCGCTGCAACACGACTGGGTGATGACGTGGGGCATCCGATTCCGCTCAGGCCGAGATCTTCTCGGCCACCGTCAGGTGGGCCCGCGCGGGCTCGCTGCGGTAGCGCGACGGTGCGCCGTCGATCTTGCACAGCTTCCACATCAGCTTGGCGGCCGGATTCATCAGCCCCGTGTCGTGGCACAGCATCCGCACGTCGGCGAACACCTCGGACAGCATCTGCCGGGCCTCCGGCGAGCGGAAGAACACCTCGCGCTTGACCGACTTGGGGATGTCGAACTCGCGCCAGAAGCTGCGCGGCGGCTTGAGGATCGCCGAGCACAGCACGCGCATGATGATCGGCACGTGCAGCGAGAGCATGAACCGCTTGCGCGTCCGCATCGTCGGCACCCGCTTGCGCAGGTACTCGTGCGCGAACGAGATGTGCCGGGCCTCCTCGGCGACGTGGATCGCCATCACCCGCTCCATGATCGGGTGCAGGGTGCGGCCCTCGCGCAGCACGTTCTTCTGGGTGTGGTCGATGGGTTCCTCGCCGGCGAGCACGCCGAAGAAGAACACGATGGGCAGCGGGCCGGCCGCCAGCGGGATGAAGGCCGAGAGCCACTTGAGCATCCGGGGCATGCCGGGAACGTCGGCGCCGATGCGGTTCACCATCTCCTGGAACATCATGGTGTGGTTGCACTCTTCGACCGATTCGTGCAGGCAGTAGCGGTATTCCGGGGAACCGTTGGGCACCCAGAACGCGTAGTTCATCAGGCCGCGGATCAGGATCGACTCGAAGTGCAGGCCGACCTTGGCGACATTGGCCTGGCGCCACATCCCGATCTCGATCTGCCGCTCCAACGGCTGCGCCTGGTACCAGGGGTGCCGGCCCAGCGGGTCAGTGTCGGTCAAGACCCAGCGCGGATCGTTGGGGGTCACCGCGAACTCCGGGGAATCCCAGTCG
This sequence comes from Mycolicibacterium chitae, assembly GCF_900637205.1. Lineage (NCBI taxonomy): Bacteria > Bacillati > Actinomycetota > Actinomycetes > Mycobacteriales > Mycobacteriaceae > Mycobacterium > Mycolicibacterium chitae. The sequence continues at coordinate 774,153 of NZ_LR134355.1, read as the reverse complement.
ATGTCGGTGTAGGGATTGAAGTTCCGCCGCACCGACCCCTCGGACAGTGTGGTGAGCATGTCGACATACGGCTGGTCGTCGAGAACGTCCATATTGCGACGCCACCGTCGAATCATCTTCGTACGTGCCATGTGAAGCCTCCCTGAGGTTTACATCGGGCCGCTAGATGTCCAGCAACGGTACCGCAGGTATCGCCAAAACTCCATAGCCGAACCGTGCGCAATTCGCTGTGGGCTACCTCATAGTGAGGCCCGGTTGTCCACCGTTCTCACTGCGTACCCGTTTTTCGCGCCGAAGCCGCATTTCTGCCGGCGCCCGCCGCTGTCTACGCTGATGGTCATGGCTGATCAGTTGACGATTCCCGACCACCTCAAGCCCGCCGACGGCCGGTTCGGGTGTGGGCCGTCGAAGGTGCGCGACGCGCAGCTGCAGGCCCTGGTCAGCAAGGGTGCCGAGCTGTTCGGCACCTCGCATCGCCAGGCCCCGGTGAAGAACCTCGTCGGTCGGGTCCGCGACGGCGTGCGCCAGCTGTTCGCCGTGCCCGAGGGGTACGAGGTCATCCTGGGCAACGGCGGCTCGACTGCGTTCTGGGACGCCGCGGCCTTCGGCCTGATCGATCAGCGTTCCCTGCACCTGACCTTCGGTGAGTTCAGCGCGAAGTTCGCCTCGGCGGTCGCCAAGAACCCGTTCGTCGGCGACCCCGTCGTGGTCAAGGCCGACCCGGGCACCGCCCCGGCCCCGCAGTCCGACCCGTCGGTGGACGTCATCGCCTGGGCCCACAACGAGACCTCGACCGGGGTCGCGGTCCCTGTGTCCCGCCCCGCGGGCTCGGACGGCAAGCTGATCGTCATCGACGCCACCTCCGGCGCCGGCGGCCTGCCCGTCGACATCAACGACGTCGACGCCTACTACTTCGCCCCGCAGAAGAACTTCGCCAGCGACGGCGGGCTGTGGCTGGCCATCATGTCGCCGGCCGCGCTGGCCCGGGTCGAGGCGATCAGCGCCGTGGGCCGCTGGGTGCCGGAGTTCCTGTCGCTGCCGATCGCCGTCGACAACAGCCTGAAGAACCAGACCTACAACACACCGGCCATCGGGACGCTGCTGCTCATGGCCGAGCAGCTCGACTGGCTCAACGGCAACGGCGGGCTGGACTGGGCCGTGCAGCGCACCGCGGACTCGGCCCAGCGGCTGTACTCCTGGGCCGAGGCCGCCTCGTTCGCGACGCCCTTCGTCGCCGATCCGGCGCTGCGCTCGCAGGTGGTCGGCACCATCGACTTCAACGACGACGTGGATGCGGCCGCGGTGGCCAAGACGCTGCGCGCCAACGGCATCGTCGACACCGAGCCGTATCGCAAGCTGGGCCGCAACCAGTTGCGCGTCGCGATGTTCCCCGCCATCGACCCCGACGACGTCAGCGCGCTGACGGCCTGCGTGGACTGGGTCGTCGAGCGGCTCTGACCGCGCCCTTGCCGCGACTGTGCGGATCCATCCGCATCACGGGCGTTTTGCGGATCAAAAAGCACAGTCGGGCTGGGCCCCGCGTGTCACACCGGGATAACGATCGGGCTGCAGTAAGGTCCGCACCAAGCGGGTCCGGCACGGTGATCCCAAGGAGGTCGACATGCGAGATCTGAAAGTTGTTGGACTCGACGTCGACGGCCGACACATCATCTGCGAGGACGACGCTCCGGCCGCGGCCGGCGGGCCCACCAAGTTCCGGCTGCGCGTCGACGACCGGCTCCGCGCTGCCGTCCGCGGTGACGCCTCCCGAGTCGGTCAGACACAAATCGACATCGAGGTCAGAAGCGTGCTGCGTCCCAAGGATATTCAAGCCCGGATCCGTGCCGGGGCATCCGTCGAGCAGCTGGCCGAGGCCAGCGGCGCGGAACTGTCGAAGATCGAACGCTTCGCACACCCCGTCCTGCTCGAACGCGCCCGGGCCGCCGAACTGGCCACCGCGGCGCACCCCGTGCTCGCCGACGGACCGGCCGTCCTGACCCTGCTGGAATCGGTCACCACCGCGCTGGTCAACCGCGGGCTCAACCCCGACGACACCGCGTGGGACGCCTGGCGCAACGAGGACGGCCGCTGGACCGTGCAGCTGGCGTGGAAGGCCGGCCGGTCGGACAACGTCGCACACTTCCGCTTCGTCCCCGGCGCGCACGGCGGCACCGTCACCGCGCTGGATGACACCGCGACCGAGCTGATCGACCCCGACTTCGACCGGCCGCTGCGTCCGGTCGCCCCGCTGCCCCAGCTGGAGTTCGAGAGCCCGGCCCCCGGCCAGCCCGCCCCGGCCCCCAAGGCAGCCCCGAAGGCGACTCCGAAGGCCTCGCCCGAACCGGCGCCGGCGGCCGAAACGGCCCCGCCCGCCCGCGCCAAGCGCGCCAAGCCCGCGGTCCCCGCCTGGGAGGACGTGCTGCTCGGGGTGCGCTCCAGCGGCGACCGCTGAGCCCCCCGCCCAGCCCCCCAACTCAGCCCGCGGCGGCCAACGCCAACAGCGCCAGCCAGCCGCCCGCCACACCGACCGCGCTGCCCAGGACGAACCAGCGCACGACCGGGATGCGCCGCCAGCCCCACACCGTCGGGGCTAGGCCGCCGACGGCGATCAGGTTCAACCCCACCGCCAACAGCGGATGCACCCGGATCAGTCCGAGGCTGAGGACCACGATCGCGGCCGCCGTCACCGCCGCGGCGAACGCCGCCGCAGTCAGCCCGGTCCCCCAGGGGGTGCCTTCTTCGGTCACGCTGCGACCCTAATGGTCCGAGCGCGCCCGCTCATAGAAGGCCAGCGCCGCCGCCGTGGCGACGTTGAGCGAATCGGTGCCCCGCGACATCGGGATGCGTACCCGCACATCGCTGGCGCGCATCGTCGTCTCGGTCAGCCCCGGCCCCTCGGCACCGACGAGGATCGCCACCCGGTCGTCGGCCAATTCCGTCATGGCGTCGGCCAGCGTGGCCGCCCCCGGGTCCGGCGTCATGGCGAGCAGCCGAAATCCCCGCTCCCGCAACAGGTGTAGATCGGCGGGCCAGCGCTGCGCCTTGGCGAAGGGCACCAGCAGGGCGTGCCCCATCGACACCCGCACCGCGCGCCGATACAACGGGTCCGCGCAGCCGGCCCCGAAGAGCACACCGTCGACCCCGAGCCCGGCGGCGTTGCGGAAGATCGACCCGAGGTTCTCGTGATCGTTGACGCCCTCGAGCACCGCGATGGTGCGGGCGTGGGCCACCACCCCGGCCGGGCTCAACTCCGCGGGCCGGCGCGCGGCGGCCAGCACGCCGCGGTTCAGGTGGAATCCGACGGCGTCGGCCATCACGGTGGGTTCGACCCGGTAGTACGGGATGTCGGAGCCGTCCAGGTCGGCGCGCAGTTCCTCGAGTCGCCGCGCGGTACCCAGCAAGGCGTGCGGGGCGAACCGCGAGGCCAGCATCCGCTGCACGACCAACACGCCCTCGGCGATCACCAGGCCCCGACCGGTGGGCAGGTCGGGCCGCCGGTCCACCGAGTTCAGGTCGCGGAAATCGTCCAGCCGGGGATCCCCCACGTCCTCGACATCAACAACGTTGACGCTCACGCTCTTTCGTCGACGATGGTCGACATCAGCTTTGCTGCGCGCAGCAGCACCGAGCGCTCGTCGGAGTTCAGCGTGCCCAATCGGTGCTGCAACCACGCCTGACTCTCGCGCTGCTCGGTCTCCAGCAACTCGACGCCGCTGTCGGACACCGACACCAGCACCTGGCGGCCGTCGATCGGATGCGGCGTCCGCACCACCAGACCCATCTCCGCCAGCGCGGCGATGACGCGGGTCATCGACGGCGGCCGCACGCGCTCGCGGATGGCGAGGGTGCCGGGCGTCATCGCGCCCTCCTTGTGCAGGGTCGACAGTGCCGAAAGCTGGGACAGCGACACGGGCGAGTCCGGACGGCGGAAACGCAGCTGCCGCGCGAGCCGGAGCACCGCCAGCGAAAGATCCCCCACCAGTCGACCATCGACATCTATCACGAGGAAAAACAATACTTCAGCAGCAGCTTTACCCAGCACCCAATGCGAAGATCGTCTACCTAAGTTGTCGTATCGGTTACTTTGGTCCCGATGGCCGCCGAATCTCCCGAACCCCCGCCGTTGCCCACCGCGCTGACCGAACCGTGGCGGGTGATCGGTGTCGGGGCTTTGCTGTGGCTGCTGGCCACCCTGGCCGCGTTCACCGTTCCCGCGCTGGAGAGCTGGCGGCCCATCTGCCTGGCCGGCCTGGCCACCGGCGTCATCGGGACGTCGGTGTTCCTCTGGCAGCGCAGCGCCGCCCGCCGCGGTGCCCGCGGCGCGCAGACCGGTTTGATCGACCCACCGCCCACCGCCTGAATCCGAGGAGAACCATGGCCGCCCCGCTGCTGCAAGCCGAGATCACCATCGACGCACCCGTGTCCAAGGTCTGGGAGTTGGTGTCGGACTTCGGTCGGATGCCGGACTGGAGCCCGCAATGCCGGCTGATGAAGCCGCTCGGTCAGGTGCGGCCCGGCACCCGGACGCTGAACCTGAACCGGCGCAACAAGCTCATGGTCTGGCCCACCACCTGCACCATCACCGAGGTCGTCCCGCAGCAGAAGCTGGCCTTCAAGGTCGACGTCAACCGCACGGTGTGGAGCTACGAACTGGAACCCACCGCGAGCGGCGGCACTCGCGTGATCGAATCGCGGCACGCCGAGAACGGCACCACGGCGGTGTCCAACCTGTTGGTCAAGACGCTGATGGGCGGGGTGCCGAGCTTCGAGCAAGAACTCGTCGACGGCATGAACGTCTCGCTTGCGCGCATCAAAGCGGCGGCGGAACAGGGTTGAGCACGGTCGGCTCGTCGGACTGCTCGGGGTTCGGCGTGGCCGCCACCTCGAGCACCCCGTCGTCGTAGGGGTCGAACTGCGGGGACCCGGCGCCGCCCGGCGGGGCCGGTGTGTCCGAGTGGGCGCCGCAGCCGTAGGTGAAGTCCACCACGTGGCCGTCGGCGGCCAGTTCGTTACCGCACACCCCGAACATCGTGCCCAGCTCGCCGGCCATCGGAAGCAGGAAGCCGCAGTCCCGGCACACCCGCTTGGTGGCGCGCGCCATCGCCGAGGACGGGCCGAACTCCCCGTCGTGCCAGCGCTGCGCGGCGTCGTCGCGGCCCCAGGCGCTCATCACCTGGCGGCGGCCCAGCCCGATCTCGGCCGCGGTCTCGTCCATCTCCGGGTCGCCGCTGAGCAGATAGCCGGGCACCAGCCGCGGATCGTCGGCCGCCGGGGCCAGCAGATCGCCGGGGCCCAGGTCGCCGGGACGCACCCGCTCCTCCCACGGCACCCACTCCGGGGCCAGCAACGCCGTCGGACCGGGCACCAGGGCCACCTCGCTGATGGTGGCGCGGGTGGCACCGGGGTAGGCGGCCACGACCACGGCCCACTGCCAGCCGCGGTAGCCGGGCAGGGTGGCCAGGAAGCGATGGGTGGCCGCGGTCGGATCGTCGTAGCTGACGCCCAGATACTCGCCGACGGTGCCGCCGCTGAAGTCCTCGACCGCCTCGCGCGCAGCCTCCACCGCGCCGTTGAGCACGGCCGCCAAGGCTTCGGTCACCTCGGCGCCGTGGCCGGCGCCGGGCTCCGCTGTGGGTCGTTCGGTGGTTTCGGTCCCGCTGTCCATCACGGTCAATACTGCCTCAGTAACGGCGCGGTAGCCACACCGGTCACCTGGACGCGCCGAGTCGACGAAATAAGGAACAATCGAGGTCGTGTCAGGGCGTCGAGATGATCCGCGGTCCGGGGACCGGCGTCGGCCCCGTCCCGGCGAGCATCCGGGGATGGCGAACTACCCCAGCGACCCGCCGCGAAAGCCGCGTTCCTCGCCGAGCAACAACCGCTACCTGCCGCCGCTGGACGAGGACCGCCGCCGCGCGGATCGGCCCCGCGACGAGGCGGACCGGGCCACCGACGACGCCGCCCGCATCACGGTGACGCGCGCGGCCGCGATGCGCAGCCGCGAGATGGGCACCCGGATGTACGGCCTGGTGCACCGCGCCGCGACCGCCGACGGCGCCGACAAGTCCGGCCTGACCGCACTCACCTGGCCGGTGGTCGCCAACTTCGCCGTCGACGCCGCCATGGCCGTCGCGCTGGCCAACACGCTGTTCTTCGCCGCGGCGACCGCCGAATCCAAGAGCCGCGTGGCGCTGTACCTGCTGATCACCATTGCCCCGTTCGCCGTTATCGCCCCGCTGATCGGGCCCGCGCTGGACCGGTTGCAGCACGGCCGGCGGGTGGCGCTGGCCGGATCGTTCGCGCTGCGCACCGTGCTGGCCTTCGTGCTGATCGCCAACTACGACGGCGCCACCGGCAGCTTCCCGTCCTGGGTGCTCTACCCGTGCGCGCTCGGGATGATGGTGCTGTCCAAGTCGTTCACGGTGCTGCGCAGCGCCGTCACCCCGCGGGTGATGCCGCCCAGCATCGACCTGGTCCGGGTGAACTCCCGGCTGACGATGTTCGGCTTGCTCGGCGGCACGATCGTCGGCGGCGGCATCGCCGCCGGGGTGGAGTACGGGCTGACCAGCCTGTTCGCGCTGCCCGGCGCGCTGTGGGTGCTCGTGGCCGTCTCGCTCGCCGGGATCTGGCTGTCGATGCAGATCCCGCGCTGGGTGGAGGTCACCGCCGGTGAGGTCCCCGCGACGCTGAGCTATCACGACTCCGACCGCTACGGCGAGGCGCTGCGCCGCCGGCCCGACGCGGCCGCGCAGACCCCGGCCCGCGCGCCCCGCCAGCCCCTGGGCCGCAACGTCATCACCGCGCTGTGGGGCAACTGCACCGTCAAGGTGATGGTGGGCTTTCTGTTCCTCTATCCCGCGTTCGTCGCGAAGTCGCACGAGGCCAGCGGCTGGGAACAGCTGGCCATCCTGGGCCTGATCGGCGCCGCCGCCGGAGTCGGCAACTTCGCCGGCAACTTCACCGCCGCGCGGCTCAAGCTCGGCCGGCCGGCTGTGCTGGTGGTGCGCTGCGCCATCGCGGTCACCGCCGCCGCGCTGGCCGCCGCGGTCACCGGCAACCTGCTGGTCGTGGCCGTCGCGACGCTGGTCACCTCGGGTGCCAGCGCCATCGCCAAGGCCTCGCTGGACGCCTCGCTGCAGCAGGACCTGCCCGAGGAATCCCGGGCCTCGGCGTTCGGCCGGTCGGAGTCCGTGCTGCAGCTGGCCTGGGTGCTCGGCGGCGCCATCGGCGTGCTGGTCTACACCGACCTGTGGGTGGGATTCACCGCGATCAGCGCGGTGCTGATCCCGGGCCTGGCGCAGACCGTGCTCAGTTTCCATGGCGCATCATTGATCCCGGGCCTCGGCGGCAACCGCCCGGTCAAGGTCGGCCAGAACGGTACCGAACGCGAAGAAACGAGAGTGTGGTCGCAGGTGGGCAACCGCGAATGAAACGCATCATGATCGTGCTCGTCAGCCTCGCGGTGGTGCTCGCGTCCGGCGCCGGTGGCGTCGCGGCGTGGCTGCTGACCCGCCACGACGGCCCGTCGCTGCCCGAGATCAGCGCCTTCACCCACGGCGAGGCGGTGCGGGTGGGCCCGTACCTGTACTGCAATGTGGTGAACCTCAACGAGTGCTACGAGGCCGGCACGCAGGGTGAACTGGCGGTCAATCACAGTGACCCGGTGCAGCTTTCGGTGCCGTCGGCGATCGGCACGGCGCCGTGGCGGATGATCCTGGCCTACGAGGAGGTCGACCAGGACCAGATCTTCACCTTTGCCCCCGGCGAGCGGCTCGCGGTCACCATCGCCACGGTGGACCCGCAGCGCGGGCGGCTGACCGGGCTGGCCGTACAGCTGCCCACCCTGGTCGAGGTCGACGGGGAGATCCGCGAGATACCGCACGCGGAATGGTCGGTGCGCACCGTCTGGGAGCAGCGCGACGCGCCCGCGTCCGAGTCGAACTCCGACTAGGCCAGGCTCTTTCGCAGGAACGCCAGGTCGTCGGCGTGCCCGTCGGACGGGGTCTCGATGATCACGTCGCACCCGGCGTCGCGGCACACCGCGGCGATCAACTCCGAGTCGAAGGTTCCGGCGTCGAAGTTGGCGTGCCGGTCCGCACCCGAACCGAAGCCGTCGCGGGAGTTGTTGGCGTGCACCAGATCGATGCGACCGGTGATGGCCTTGACCCGGTCGGCGATGTCGGCGAGTTCTTCACCGCCGGCCCAGGCGTGGCAGGTGTCCAGCACGAACCCCGGCTCGTACTGACCGACGGCATCCCACAACATGGCCAACCGGTCGAAGCGGCGCGCCATCGCGTTGTCGCCGCCGGCGGTGTTCTCGATCAGGATCGGCAGCGGAAACCCGCCGGCCTCCTCGGCCCGCTCGAACAGCTTGCGCCAGTTCTCGATTCCGGTCTGTGGATCGTCCTTGGCGGTCACGTGCCCGCCGTGCACCACCAACCCCTTGGCGCCGATCGCGGCGGCGGCCTCCGCGTGCTGATGCAGGATCTTGCGGCTGGGGATCCGGATCCGGTTGTTGGTCGAGGCGACGTTGATGACGTAGGGCGAGTGGATGTAGATCGCCACGTCACTGTCCCGCAGCGCCTCGGCGTGCGGATGTTCGGCCGGTTTCTTCCACCCCTGCGGGTCGCCCAGGAAGAACTGCACCACCTCGGCGTCGCGCGCCGCGGCGGCGGCCAACGGGTCGGCGGAGTCGACGTGCGCACCTAGTAGAGCCATGACCAGAGCCTAGCCAGCACCGGCCCCGTGCCCGGCAGGCACCCGCTCCCCCTCGGCCGTCGGCCCGGGCGGGGTGCCGTCACCGAATGGCCTGCCGCCCAGTTCTTCTCGGCCGTGCGGGGTCAGCCAGACCGAGAGGTCGGGCCCCTTGGGCACCACCTGCGTCGGGTTGACGTCGGTGTGCACGATGTAATAGTGCTGCTTGATCTGCACGAAGTCGGTGGTGTCGCCGAACCCCGGCGTCTGGAACAGGTCGCGGGCGTAACCCCACAGCACGGGTAGTTCGGTCAGCTTCTGTCGGTTGCACTTGAAATGCCCGTGGTAGACGGCGTCGAAGCGGGCCAGGGTGGTGAACAACCGCACGTCGGCCTCGGTGATCGTGTCCCCGACCAGGTACCGCTGCCCGCTCAACCGCTCGGATAGCCAGTCCAGTGCGGTGAACAACCGGTCGTAGGCCGCGTCGTAGGCGTCCTGACTGCCCGCGAAGCCGCACCGGTACACACCGTTGTTGACCTCGGTGTAGATCCTCTTGCTCACCTCGTCGATCTCGGCGCGCAACGGCTCGGGATAGAGCTGCGGCGCCCCGGGCCGGTGATGCGCGGTCCACTCGGTGGACAGGTCCAGCGTCAGCTGCGCGAAGTCGTTGGTGACGACCTCGCCGGTGGGCACGTCGACGATCGCCGGGACCGTGATGCCCTTCGGGTAGTCCGGGTATCGCTTCAGGTAGGCGTCGCGCAGCCGCGGGATCTTCAGCACCGGGTCGAGCCCGTCCGGGTCCAGGTCGAACGTCCAGCTGCGCTGATCATGCGTGGGACCGCAAAACCCAATGGAAAGAACGCCTTCGAGCCCCAGCAGCCGCCGGACGATGATCGCCCGGTTGGCCCACGGGCAGGCCCGGGCGACGATCAACCGGTACCGGCCGGGTTCCACCGGATACCCGTCGCGGCCGTCGGCCGTGATGCGGGTGGTGATGTAGTTGGTGTCGCGGTTGAACTCCCCGCCGCTGGCTACGTAGGTATCAGGCATGCCACCAGCATGCCCGTCTCCCCGCGCTTTAAGCGTCGAGTTCGTGCGCGACCGCCTTGACCACCTCGGACACCCGGCGGGCGACCTTGCGATCGGGGTAGCGCCCCTTGCGGAGTTCGGGCTGCACCGTGCCCTCGAGCAGGGTGATCATGTCCTCGACCATGCCGTGCAACTCGTCGGGGGTGTGCTTGCGCTCCGGCGGACCGGCGGCCTCCCGCCGCGTCCGGGACAGGCTGGGCGGCGGATCGATGAGCTTGAGGCTCAGCGCCTGCGGGCCGCGGCGGCCGGCGGCCACCCCGAACTCCACCCGCTGGCCGGCCTTGAGGCTTTCCACCCCTGCGGGCAGCGCGGACGCGCGGACGTAGACGTCCTCCCCCTCCTCCTGGGACAGGAAGCCGAAGCCCTTCTCGGCGTCATACCACTTCACCCGGCCGGTCGGCACTGGTCTCACCCGCTTGTCTTACGGGCCGCCGATACTCGGCGGCCTCCACCGTCACATAACAATGCGCCCCGCCTGCGCAGGGCGCACTGACGCTTGATCCTACTCGGCTGACCCCGCCGCCAACATCCGTGTTAACTCGGTAGTCTGGCCGTACCGCTGGAGGAGAGATGCGCCTGATACTGAACGTGATCTGGTTGATCTTCGGCGGCCTGTGGTTGGCCCTGGGATACCTGTTGGCCGCGCTGATCTCCTTCGTGTTGATCATCACCATCCCGTTCGGCTTCGCGGCGCTACGCATCGCGTCGTTCGCGCTGTGGCCGTTCGGCCGCACCGTCGTCGACAAGCCCGGTCCCCGCCCCGGCGCACTCGTCGGCAACATCATCTGGATCATCCTGTTCGGCTGGTGGCTGGCGCTCGGTCATCTGCTGAGCGCCATCGCGATGGCCGTCACGATCATCGGCATCCCGCTGGCGCTGGCCGATCTGAAGATGATCCCGATCTCGCTGCTGCCGCTCGGCAAGGACATCGTGCCGGTGGATCAGGCGCGCCAGGACCCGATCGGAGTGCCGCGATGACGGTGACTTCGTTGGGGCTGCCGACGGTGTTCCGGCCGGTCGGCGCGGCACCGGCCTCCGGACCGCTGATCGACACCTTCGGCCGAGTGGCCACCGATCTGCGGGTCTCCCTGACCGACCGGTGCAATCTGCGCTGCACCTACTGCATGCCCGCCGAGGGCCTGGACTGGCTGGCCACCGAGCAGGTGCTGAGCACCGAGGAACTGGTGCGACTGTTGCGCATCGCCGTGACCCGGCTGGGCATCACCAATGTCCGGTTCACCGGCGGCGAACCGCTACTGGCCAAGGACCTCGACCGGGTCATCGCGGCCACCGCCGCGCTGCGGCCCCGGCCCCAGATCGCGCTGACCACCAACGGCGTCGCGCTGCACCGCCGGGCCCAGGCCCTGGCCGAGGCCGGCCTGGACCGGGTCAACGTCTCGCTCGACACGGTCGACGCCACCCACTTCGCGGCGATCACCCGTCGGGACCGGCTCGACGACGTCATCGCGGGACTCGCCGCCGCGCAGCGCGCCGGCCTGCGACCGGTGAAGGTCAACGCGGTGCTGGACCCGCAGACCGGCCGCGACGACGTCGTGGCGCTGCTGAAGTTCTGCCTGCAGCACGACTATCAGTTGCGGGTCATCGAGCAGATGCCGCTGGACGCGGGGCACAGCTGGGAACGCGGCAGTGTGCTGACCGCCGCCGAGATCCTCGAGACCCTGCGCGGGCACTTCACGCTGACCCCGGACACCGCGCCGCGCGGATCCGCCCCCGCCCAGCTGTGGCGCGTCGACGGCGGGTCGGCCACGGTGGGTGTGATCGCCTCGGTGTCCGAGGCGTTCTGCGCGGCCTGCGACCGCACCCGGCTGACGGCCGACGGCCAGGTGCGCAACTGTCTTTTCGCGACCAGGGAGACCGACCTGCGCGCCCTGCTGCGCGACGGCTCCGACGACGACGCCATCGAAGCGGCCTGGCGTTCGGCGATGTGGCAGAAGGCCGCGGGCCACGGCATCAACGACCCGAGCTTCGTTCAGCCGGCACGGCCCATGAGTGCGATAGGTGGATGAGATGACCGACGTACAGACCGGGATTTCGGTGACGCTGCGCTACTTCGCGGCCGCGGGCGCGGCCGCCGGCACCGAACAAGAGGTGCTGGAGTTCCGTCCCGGCACCAGCGTTCGCGACGTCGTCGCCGCCCTGGCCGATCGCGACCCGGAATTGTCGCGGGTGCTGGCCCGTTGCTCCTATCTGTGCGACGGCATCGCGGTGCGTGACCTGGACACGACGTTGAAATCCGGACAAACCCTCGACGTCCTGCCCCCGTTTGCTGGCGGATAACCGTGATTTGTGTCACATCACGACCCGGTAACGGAATGGCCACGGGCCGGTAGCGGCTGATACTGACCTGCAGCAACCAGGCCATTTCTTGGGCATTTAGAGTCTCTTTAAGGTTTGCCACCTGCGGAAACGCCGTTTGGGGCAAAAGGTGACGCAGCGTCGGCCAGCAGTTACCGTCGTCTCTGGCCGGCCGAGTGTTACCGAGCGGCGGGCCCTCCTCTTCCTGATTGCGCCGAGCTCCATCCGTCGGGCAGAGGGGCCGACGAACACCACGGATGGAGACGGGGGACCCAACCGGTCCGCCGAAATCGGACCCGGGGCCGCTCGCGGCCCCTAGGGGTGAAGCCGAAGTCAGACCGTTCGCGGGGAAGACTGCGGCCGGGCAACCTCTCCAGCCCGAACCCGACAGCTGACCTCGTGGGCGCACACAGAGAGGACTGACCGACGTATGAGCGGACGGCACCGTAAGCCCAGCGAGGCGAACAAGAACGTAGCGAAGATCGCCTTCACCGGCGCCGTGATCGGTGGGACCGGTCTGGGCCTGGCCAGTCAGGCCGGCGCAGCGACCGACGCCGAGTGGGACACCGTCGCCCGCTGCGAGTCCGGCGGTAACTGGGCCATCAACACCGGCAACGGCTATCACGGCGGCCTGCAGTTCGCCCCCGGCACCTGGTCCGGTCACGGCGGCGGCGAGTTCGCCGCCCGGGCCCACCAGGCCACCAAGGAGCAGCAGATCGCGGTGGCCGAGCGCGTGCTCGCCACCCAGGGCAAGGGCGCCTGGCCGGTGTGCGGCCGTGGCCTGTCGGGCCCGACCCCGCGCAACGTCGTCGACACCACCGAGGCTCCCGCCGAAGAGGCCGGTGCGCCGGCCCCGCTGGGCGCGCCGCTGCCGCCCGCCCCCGAGGGTCTCCCGCCGGCGCCCGAGGCACCGCCCGCCCCGCCGGTCGACATCGCACCTCCCCCGCCGCCGCCGCCGGCTCCCGACGCCGTCCCGGTCGACTTCGCCGCACCCCCGGCGCCCGAGGGTCTCCCGCCGGCCCCCGAGGTCCTGCCGCCCGCACCCGAGGCGCCCCCGGCCCCGCCCGTCGACATCGCACCTCCCCCGCCCCCGCCGCCGGCCCCCGAGGCCGTCCCGGTCGACTTCGCCGCACCCCCGGCCCCCGAGGGCCTCCCCCCGGCGCCCGAGGCGCCCCCGGCCCCGCCCGTCGACATCGCGCCTCCCCCGCCCCCGCCGCCGGCCCCCGAAGCCGTCCCGGTCGACTTCGTGGCCCCGCCCGTCGAGGAAGCCGTCGTCGAGCAGGCATCGCTCGAGGCCCCGGCCCCGGTCGTGGACCCCGCCGACTGGACGCACGCCGACCCGAACGCGGCACCCGGACCGCAGAAGTGGTCGCTCAACGTGCCGCAGGCCCCGGTCGATCCGGCCCTGCCGCCGGCGCCCGCACCCGCCCCGGCCGATCCGATGGCACCGCTGGCCAACGTCGACATCCCGGCCCCGGCCTTCGACGCGGCCAACCAGCTCGCGTCCGGCGAGATGCCGACCATCGCGGCCGAGGCCATCCCGCACCTGCCGAGCCCGGACAACCTCCCGCCCGGCGCCTCGGTCGTGCCGCCGACGCCGAACAACCAGCCGAACCTGACCTACCTGCGCGAGCTGTGGCACGCGGTGCAGACGCAGGAGATCAACGGCAACGACATGCTGCTGGCGCTGGCGCAGCGGCCGCTGACCTCGCAGCCGCCCGCGCAGGCTCCGCTGACCCCGAACACGCCGACGGGTCCCGTGGCGCCGGTTGACGCACCGGCTCCCGCGCCGCTTCCGGTGGACGCACCCGCTCCGGCACCGGTGGCGCCGCCGGCCTGAGCGTCGGCTTCGGGTTCAGTTTCGACCAAAACGCACTCAGGGTCGTGATCCCCACGGGGTCACGACCCTGAGTGCGTTTTCGGCGCGGTGTGCTCAAGCGCGGCGCGGTGCGCTCAGGCGCAGTTGACCCACTCGTCGGTGCCGTCGGCGAAGAACTGGTGCTTCCACACCGGTAACCGCTCCTTGATCGTGTCCACCAGGAGCGCACAGACCTCGAAGGCGGCCCGGCGATGGTCGGCGGCCACGGCGGCGACCAGGGCGGCGTCGCCGAGCTGTAGCGGCCCCACCCGGTGACTGGCGGCGATCGCGCGCACGCCCTGGGCCTGCGCGGCCACCTCGGCCAGCACCTCGGCCATGGTCTGCTCGGCCAGCGGATGCGCGGAATACTCCAGGCGCAGGACCTGCCGGCCGCCGTCGTGGTTGCGCACCACCCCGGCGAAGCCGACCACCGCACCGGCGGCCTCGTGGGCCACCAGCGCCTCGTGCTCGGACAACAGGATGGGCGTCTCGGTCAGCGCGGCGCGCAGCACAGCGATCATCGCGGATGGTCCTTCCCGGCGAGTTGCTCCAGGGCGTGCGGCACGACCTCGGTGAGCACCCCGAGGCCGTCGCGCACCCCGCCGGGCGAGCCCGGCAGGTTCACGATCAGCGTCCGACCGGCGACCCCGCACACGCCCCGGGACAGCACCGCGGTGGGCACCTTCGGCAGTCCCGCGCGGCGGATCGCCTCGGCCAGGCCGGGCACCTCGAAGTCGAGCACGGCCGCGGTCTGCGCCGGCGTCTGGTCGGTGGGTGAGATGCCGGTGCCGCCGGAGGTGATCACCAGATCCACGCCGTCGTCGACCGCGATCCGCAGCGCGCGGCCGACCGGATCCCCATCGGGCACCACGACGATCTCCGGTTCGGAAAATCCTTGTTGGACAAACCATTCGGAGATCAACGGGCCGCTGCGGTCGTCGTAGACGCCGGTGGCGGCGCGGGTGGAGGCGATGATGATTCGGCCGGTGCGGGTCACCTACGCCATTCTCCCGTACGGCCACCGGCCTTGGTGAGCAGCTTGATGTCGTCGATGCGCGCCGCCGGGTCCACGGCCTTGATCATGTCGTAGACGGTCAGCGCCGCGACGCTCACCGCGGTCAGCGCCTCCATCTCGACGCCGGTGCGGTCGGTGGTGCGCACGGTGGCGGTCACCGTCACCGCGGCGTCGGCCGCCTCGAACTCGATGTCGACGCCGGTGAGCGCCAGATGGTGGCACAGCGGGATCAGATCGCTGGTGCGCTTGGCCGCCAGGATGCCGGCCACCCGGGCGGTGGCCAGCGCGTCGCCCTTGGGCAGCCCGCCGGCCGAGATCAGGTCGATGACCTCGGCGGTGGTGTGCAGCACGCCCGAGGCGAGGGCGGTGCGCTTGGTGACGTCCTTGTCGCTGACGTCGACCATGTGGGCGGCTCCCCGCTCATCGAGGTGCGAGAGCGGCTGGGAACCGGGGCCCCGGACCATCGCTATCTGTTGATGACGGTGATCGGATGCACGTACGGCAGCTCCTCAGCGGGCACCGGGAACGTGATCTCGCCGAACGGGGACAGCGCCCCGGTGCGGTCGGTCGCCAGCTCGGACACGGCATGGTCGTCGGGGTCGGTAGTCGGCCAGCCGGGATCGACGTAGCGGCCCTTGCTGGTCTTCGCGATGTCAGCCACGAGTGTCATTGTGACAGGTCATGGAATCTTCGTGCGTCATGGTGGCTGCTTTACCCTGGTCACGATGACCGAACACACCCCAGGCGTGCCGTTGGGCGTCTGGCTGGCCGACTCGCCCGACGAGCGGCTGATCCGGCTGCTGGAGCGGCGACCGGACCTCGCCCAGCCGCCGCCGGGCAGCATTTCGGCGCTCGCGGCGCGCGCGCAGGCGCGCCAATCGGTCAAGGCCGCCACCGATGACCTGGACTTTCTGCATCTGGCGGTGCTCGACGCGCTGCTGGTGCTGCAGGCCGACACCGCGCCGGTCCCCGTCAGCAAGCTCGTCGCGCTCATCGGCGATCGGGCCCCCAAGGACGCCGTCCACACCGCCCTGGACGACCTGCGCGACCGGGCGCTGGCGTGGGGCGACGCCGCGGCGGTCCGGGTGGTCGCCGAGGCCTCCGCGGGCCTGCCCTGGTACCCCGGCCAGGTCGTGCTGGAGGATTCCGTCACCGATCCCGCCGAGCTCACCGCGCTGCTCGAAACGCTCGACGCGCCCCAGCGTGACCTGCTGGACCGGCTGCTGGACGGTTCGCCGGTGGGTCGCACCCGCGACGCCGCGCCGGGGACGCCGCCGGATCGGCCGGTGCAGCGTCTGCTCGCCGCCGGCCTGCTGCGCCAGGTCGACCACGAGACCGTGATCCTGCCGCGTCAGGTCGGCCAGCTGCTGCGCGGCGAAGCGCCCGCACCCGCCGAGTTCACCGCGCCCCAACCCGTCGTCGCCGCCAAGCCGGTGACCAAGAAGGCCGTCGACGCGGCCGGGGCGGGCGCCATCATCGACCTGCTGCGCGAGCTCGAGGTGGTGATCGAGACCCTGGGCGCCACCCCGGTACCGGAGCTGCGCAGCGGCGGGCTCGGGATCCGCGAGATGAAGCGGCTGGCCAAGCAGACCGGCATCGCCGAGAGCCGCCTGGCGCTGATCCTCGAGATCGCGTCCGGGGCCGGCCTCATCGCCAACGGCATGCCCGACCCCGAGCCGGAGGACGGCCCGGACGGACCGTTCTGGGCGCCGACGGTGGCCGCCGACCGCTTCGTCGAGGCCCCGGCCGCCGAGCGGTGGCACCTGCTGGCGAGCACGTGGCAGGACCTGCCCGCGCGACCCAGCCTGATCGGACACCGCGGGCCCGATGGCAAACCCTTTGCGGCGCTGTCGGACTCGCTGTACTCGACCGCGGCCCCGCTGGATCGTCGGCTGTTGCTGAGCACGCTGGCCGAGTTCGACACCGGCACGTCGGTGGACGCCGCGGAGGCATCGCGGGCGATGATCTGGCGACGGCCCCGCTGGTCGGCCCGGCTGCAGCCCGGACCCGTCGCGCAGCTGCTCGAGGAGGCGCACGCGGTCGGTTTGCTGGGGCGCGGCGCCATCACCTCCCCGGCGCGCGCCCTGCTCTCCGACGATCCGGAGGCCGCGATCGCGGCGATGACCAAGGCGCTGCCCGCCCCCATCGACCATTTCCTGGTGCAGGCCGACCTCACCGTGGTGGTGCCCGGACCGCTGGACCGCGATCTCGCCGAGGAACTGTCGGCCGTCGCCGACGTCGAGTCCGCCGGCGCGGCCATGGTGTACCGGGTCGGCGAGCCGTCCATCCGCCGCGCCCTGGACACCGGCCGCACCCCCGGTCAGCTGCACGCGTTCTTCGCCAAACACTCCAAGACGCCGGTGCCGCAGGGACTGACCTATCTGATCGACGACGTCGCGCGCCGCCACGGTCAGCTGCGGGTGGGCATCGCGGCGTCGTTCGTGCGCTGCGAGGACCCGACGCTGCTGGCCCAGGCCGTGGCCGCCCCCGCCGTCGCCAAGCTCGACCTGCGTCTGCTGGCGCCCACCGTCGCGGTCTCGCAGGCCCCGATCGCCGACGTGCTGGCCGCACTGCGTTCCTCGGGCCTGGCACCGGCCGCCGAGGACTCCACCGGCACCATCGTGGACCTGCGCACCCGCAGCGGCCGGATCCCCGTGCCGCCGTACCGGCGGCTCTACCGGCCGGCGCTCAATCTGCCCAACCGGGACACCCTGACGGCCATCGTCTCGGTCCTGCGCAAGGTGCACGACGGCGCGGCCGGCGGCGGCCGGCTGGACCCGTCGCGGGCGATCGCCCTGCTGCAGCAGGCCGCGCTGCACCAGAGCACGGTGCTGCTCGGCTACACCGACGCCGCGGGGGTCTCCACCCAGCGGGTGGTGTCGCCCATCCATGTGCGCGGCGGGCAGCTGACCGCGTTCGACACGGCCGCCGGGCGGGTGCGCGAGTTCGCCGTCCACCGAGTGACCTCGGTCATGTCGGCGGAGTCGGGATAATGCGTATATGACCGACGGACCCCTGATCGTGCAGTCCGACAAGACTGTGTTGCTCGAGGTGGACCACGAGCAGGCCAACGACGCACGCGCCGCCATCGCGCCCTTCGCCGAACTCGAACGCGCCCCCGAGCACATCCACACCTATCGCATCACCCCGCTGGCGTTGTGGAACGCCCGCGCGGCCGGCCACGACGCCGAGCAGGTGGTCGACGCGCTGGTGACCTTCTCCCGCTACGCCGTGCCGCAGCCGCTGCTGGTCGACATCGTCGACACCATGGCGCGGTACGGGCGGCTGCAGCTGATCAAAAGTCCGGTGCACGGGCTGACGCTGGTGAGCCTGGACCGCGCGGTGCTCGAAGAGGTGCTGCGCAACAAGAAGATCGCCCCGATGCTGGGCGCCCGCATCGACGACGACACCGTGGTGGTGCACCCCAGCGAGCGCGGCCGCGTCAAGCAGATGCTGCTCAAGATCGGTTGGCCCGCAGAGGATCTGGCCGGCTACGTCAACGGCGAGGCGCATCCGATCGCGCTGGATCAGGACGGCTGGGAGCTGCGCGACTACCAGGAGATGGCCGCCGAGTCGTTCTGGGCCGGCGGCTCGGGCGTGGTGGTGCTGCCCTGCGGTGCCGGCAAGACGCTGGTCGGCGCGGCCGCGATGGCCAAGGCGGGCGCGACGACGCTGATCCTGGTCACCAACACCGTGGCGGGCCGGCAGTGGAAGCGCGAACTGATCGCCCGCACCTCGCTGACCGAGGAGGAGATCGGCGAGTACTCCGGGGAGCGCAAGGAGATCCGGCCGGTCACCATCGCGACCTACCAGGTCATCACCCGTCGCACCAAGGGCGAGTACAAGCACCTCGAGCTGTTCGACAGCCGGGACTGGGGCCTGATCATCTACGACGAGGTACACCTGCTGCCCGCGCCGGTGTTCCGGATGACCGCCGACCTGCAGTCGCGGCGCCGGCTGGGGCTCACGGCCACCCTGATCCGGGAGGACGGCCGTGAGGGCGACGTGTTCAGCCTGATTGGCCCGAAGCGCTACGACGCGCCGTGGAAGGACATCGAGGCCCAGGGCTGGATCGCGCCGGCCGAGTGCATCGAGGTCCGAGTGACCCTCACCGACAACGAGCGGATGCTGTACGCCACGGCCGAACCCGAGGAGCGCTACAAGTTGTGCTCCACGGCGCACTCGAAGATCGCGGTGGTGAAGTCGATCCTGGACCGCCACCCCAAGGAGCCGACGCTGGTCATCGGCGCCTACCTGGACCAGCTCGAGGAACTCGGCACGGAACTGGACGCCCCGATCATCCAGGGCTCCACCAAGACCGCCGAACGCGAGGCGCTGTTCGACGCGTTCCGCACCGGCGAGATCCGCACGCTGGTCGTCTCCAAGGTGGCGAACTTCTCCATCGACCTACCGGAAGCCGCAGTGGCCGTACAGGTTTCGGGCACCTTCGGCTCACGGCAGGAGGAGGCCCAGCGCCTCGGCCGGCTGCTGCGCCCCAAGGCCGACGGCGGCGGTGCGATCTTCTACTCGGTGGTCGCCCGCGACAGCCTCGACGCCGAGTACGCCGCGCACCGGCAGCGGTTCCTGGCCGAACAGGGCTACGGCTACCTGATCCAGGACGCCGACGACCTGCTCGGCCCCGCGATCTGAGCTACAGCTTCGCCACCGCGGCCTCCAGGTCGGCCACGATGATCTTGCGCATCCCGTACATCGCGGTGGTCGCGGCCGTGGCGATCGCCCGGTCCGGGTGTTCGATGAGCTCGTAGAGCCGGTTGGGCACGATCTGCCAGCTCAGCCCGTAGCGGTCCTTCAGCCAGCCGCATTGGGACTCCTCGCCGCCGTCGACCAGGCGGGACCAGTAGTGGTCGACCTCGGCCTGGTCGGCGCAGCGCACCTCGAAGGACACCGCCTCGGAGAACGCGAAGGCCGGGCCGCCGTTGATGCCCAGGAATCGGTTGCCGTCCAGCACGAAGGTGCCGTAGAGCAGGTCGCCGGGTTCGCCGGGTCCCGCTTCGGTGGCGCGTCCGAGGGTTTCGACCGACGAGTTCGGGAAGATCGAGGTGTAGAACTCGGCGGCTTCTTCGAGGTTGTTGTCGAACCAGAGGCAGGGGGTGATTTTCAGCATGCCCATACCGACCGGCGCGGCGCCGAAAACTCATCGCCCGACAGCAACCAACAACAGCGCGACCGTGCGCGTTCCCGGCCGACACGCCGTTGTGCCGGCCGGGTCTGCGCACGTTCGTGCGAGAGGTGTCAGAGCGAGAGGATGGTCGCCGAGGCGGTACCGGGCGCGCCGTACACCTGAGCCAGGCCGACGCGGGGCTGCCCCGGCACCTGGCGATCGCCGGCCTCGCCGCGCAGCTGACGCACGAGTTCGTGCATCTGCCGCAGACCGGAGGCGCCGATCGGCTCACCGTTGGCGATCAGACCGCCGTCGGTGTTCACCGGGATGGAGCCGCCGATCTCGGTGGCGCCGTCGGCCAGCAGCTTCTCCTGCTCACCGTCCTTGCACAGGCCGGTCTCGGCCATGTGGATGACCTCGGCGCCGGCGTCGGTGTCCTGCAACTGCGCGATGTCGACGTCCTCGGGGCCGATACCCGCGATCTCATAGGCGGCCTTGGCGGCGTACACCGTGGGCGCGGGATCGGAATCCAGCGGGGCCGAGGTGGCGTGCACCTCGTAGGCGCCGAAGGTGCGGGTGCGAATCTCGCTGGCGCGCACGTACACCGGCTTGTCGGTGAACTTGTGCGCGATGTCGCCGCGGCACATGATCACCGCGGCGGCACCCTCGTCGGGCGCACAGAACATGTACTGCGTCAGCGGGTAGTTCAGGGCCGGCGAGTTGAGGATCTCCTCGACCGAAATGGGCTTGCGCCGGAACGCATTCGGGTTCAGCTCGCCGTTGCGGAAGTTCTTGTTGGCCACCCGGGCCAGGGTCTCCTGGCTGATGTTGTGGTCATGGAGGTACTTGTTGGCCTTCATGCCGAAGAACTTGGTGGTGACGAACTGGCCGTTCTCGGCGTACCACTGCGGCAGGGCCAGCTTGGCCGGGTCGTCGGTGAACGCACCGCGCGGGTGTTTGTCCAGGCCGACGGCCACGCCGATGTCGTACTTGCCCAGCCGGATGGTGTCCGCGGTCTGCTGAATGGCGCTCGCCGAGGTGGCGCAGGCGTTGAAGACGTTGGTGAAGGTGATGCCGGTCAGGCCCACCAGGCGGGTCACCGAGTCGGGGTTGGACACCTCGTAGCTGCCGCCGAAGCCGAACTGGATGTCTTTCCACTCGACCCCGGCGTCGGCGAGCGCCAGCCGGATGGCCTCGGCGCCCATCTGCACGGCGGGCTTGTCGAACCGGCCGAACGGGTGCAGGCCGACGCCGATGATGGCAACGTCATTAGTCATCGAAGTGCTCCTCAGACCGGCTGGAACGCGAACGTGACGACTTCATTGCCGTCGGCGTCGGTGGTGAACGGGATCATGGTGAGTTCGACCTCCTGGCCGAACTTCAGCTTGGCGGGGTCGTTCTCGGTGAGCCGGCCCTCGACGCGGATCACGTCGCCCAGCTGGACGAGGCCCACCCCGAACGGCACGAAGTCCTTGCCCGTCGGGCCGGCGTACGGGGCGCCGGGCGGGAAGCCCTGCGTGGTCCAGGCGACCACGGTGCCGCGGCGCGGCAGCAGCGTCTCGGACATCTGGGCGCTGCTGCACTTCGGGCAGTGATCCTGCACCGGGAACACGGTGGCCGAGCAGTTGCCGCACTGGCTTCCGATCAGCTGCGGGTTCTCGTCAGGCCAGGTCGAAATCTCGGGCGCGAGCGCTTTCTGCATGAACCAGATCCTCCGCAGTCGTGACCAATAATGCGCTTTCGGAATCGTACAATACTGTTGACGAAAAGCGGAAAGCCCATTCTCCTAAGCGCGAGGGTGCCCAAACTACAGGGATCCGACGGCGTGCCGGCCGGGGACGCGCCCGCTCGCGCTGAGGGGTTGGACCGGGTCAGGTGAGGGCGGGGATGACTTCGCGCTCGAAGAGTTCGACGCCCGAGCGGTCGTAGGCCGCCTCGGGGAAGTAGCAGATCACGTACTCGCAGCCGAGGTCGCGCAGCCGGCCCAGCGCGTCGATGAGTTGCGCGGGCGTGCCGCTACCGGACTGCGGGCCCTTCATCGAGTTGATCATCGCGTCGGCCGCGGCATCGCCGGTCAGGCCGCTGATCCGGGCGTGCACGCGCGCCATCCGCTCCTTGACCTCGGTGTCCGACGAGCCCAAGAACGCGTTGATGTTGGCCGAGCGGACGATGGCATCGAAGTCGGTGCCGACGTCGGCGCAGTGGTCGGCCAGGATCTGCGACTTGCGCTCGAACCCCTCGGGTTCGGAGGTGAAGTTGGTGTACTGGGCGTACTTCGCGGCGATGCGCAGCGTGACCTTCTCGCCGCCGCCCGCGATCCACAGCGGAATACCGTTGTCCTGCAGCGGTTTCGGCTCGACGATGGCTCCGTCGACCTGATAGTGCTTGCCGTCGATGCTGACCACACCGTCGCGCCAGGCATCGCGCATGATCTGGACGCCCTCGTCGAGGCGGGCCAACCGCACGCCGGCCGACGGGAAACCGTATCCGTAGGCGCGCCATTCGTGTTCGTACCAGCCGCCGCCGATCCCCATCTGGACCCGACCGCCGGAGATGATGTCCGTGGTCGCGGCGACCTTCGCCAGGTACGCCGGGTTGCGGTAGCTCATGGCGGTACACATCTGCCCGAGCTTGATCCGCGAGGTGCTCGCCGCATACGCCGCCATCAGCGACCACGCCTCGTGCGTGGCCTCCGCAGTCGGCGTCGGCACCGTGTGGAAGTGGTCGTAGACCCACAGCGAGTCCCACGCCGGGGTGTTGTCGGCGTACTGCGCAAGCTCGCGCATCACCGCCCACTGCTCGGCGGGATCAATACCCACCAGATCGAGTCGCCAGCCCTGCGGGATGAACAATCCGAAGCGCATGGAGCATGACCGTACCCCTCTGCGCCGAACCTCGGAACCTCGACACCGACAGACCTACCCTGAGGTGATGGCTCTCACCAAAGAAGAACGCGAACAGTTCCTGTCGGAGCCGCACGTCGCCGCGTTGTCGGTGGCCGCCGGCGATCAGCGCGGGCCCCTGACGGTGCCCGTCTGGTACCAGTACCGCCCCGGTGCCGAGCCGTGGGTGTTGACCGGCGCAGGCTCCCGAAAACACCGGCTGATCGAGGCGACCGGGCACTTCTCCCTGATGGTCGATCGCGTCGAGCCCACCGTCCGCTACGTCGCCGTCGACGGACCCGTCAGCCGCATCGAGCCGGGGACCGACGAGATGCTCGTCGAGGTGACCGAGCGCTATCTGCCACCGGAGGCCGTGGCGCCCTACCTCGAGATGGCGCGCCGCGAACACGGGGAATCCGTGGTGATCTGGATGCGCCCGCAGCACTGGCTCTCCGCCGACCTGGGCGGGTTCTAGCGACGAAGACGCCCCCCGACCGTCGGTCGGGGGGCGTCTTGCGGTTGTTGCTACTTGGTCAGCGACGCCGGCGGGTTGAAGCGCTCGCCGTAACGCTCGGCCAGTTGCTTGGCGCGGGCGACGAAGGCTTCCTTGCCGACGCCGAGCTCGCCCTGGTAGCCGACGATGAACTGCGCGCTACCACCGGTGTACGGCGGGAAGCCGATGCCCATGATGGAGCCGATGTTCGCGTCGGCGGTCGAGGTCAGCACGCCCTCGTCGAGGCACTTCTGGGTCTCGAGGGCCTCGGCGAACAGCATGCGGTCGATCATGTCCTGCAGCGGGATATCCGAGCTGCCGGAGTTGAACGTCTCGGCCAGCCCCTCCCACAGGCCGACGCGCTTGCCGTCGACGTAGGAGTAGAAGCCCGCACCCTTGAGCCGCGACGGACGACCGATCTCGATCATCTTGTTGACGACGGCCTCGGCGGGGTGCGCCTCGTGGGTGCCGCCAGCCGCCTCGGTCGCCTTGCGGGTCTCGGTGGCGATCTTCTGCATGAGCTCGAGGTTGAGCTCGTCGGACAGCTGCAGCGGCGCGGCCGGGTAGCCGGCCTGGGCACCGGCTTGCTCGATGCTGGCGGCGTTGACGCCCTCGCCGAGCATGGCCAGCGCCTCGTTGACGAAGGTGCCGATGACGCGGCTGGTGAAGAAGCCGCGGCTGTCGTTGACGACGATCGGGGTCTTCTTGATGGCCAGCGTGTAGTCGAACACCCGGGCCAGCGCCTCGTCGGAAGTCTTCTCGCCCTTGATGATCTCGACGAGGGGCATCTTGTCGACGGGGGAGAAGAAGTGGATCCCGATGAAGTCCTCCTGGCGCTTGACGCCGGTGGCCAGACCCGTGATCGGCAGCGTGGAGGTGTTGGACCCCAGCAGCGCGTTCGGCTCGACGATGTCCTCGATCTCCTGGAACACCTTGTGCTTGAGTTCCTGGTTCTCGAACACGGCCTCGATGACGAAGTCCACACCCTTGAGGTCCGCGGCATCGGCGGTCGGGGTGATCTTAGAAAGCAACGCAGCAGATCGTTCCTCGGTGGTTTTGCCACGCTTGAGCGCCTTGGCCTCGATCTTCTCGGAGTAGGCTTTGCCCTTCTGGGCCGCCTCGAGCGAAACATCCTTGAGCACAACGTCGTAGCCGGCCTTGGCCGACACGTAGGCGATACCGGCGCCCATCATGCCCGCGCCCAGCACGCCGATCTTCTTGATGTCCTGCTTGGCGATGCCCTCGGGGCGCGACGCGCCGCCGTTGATGGCCTGCAGGTCCAGGAAGAACGCCTGGATCATGTTCTTGGCGGTCTGGCCGGTCACCAACGACGTGAAGTAGCGGCTCTCGATGCGGCTGGCCGTGTCGAAGTCGACCTGGGCGCCCTCGACCGCGGCGTTGAGGATCGCGCGCGGTGCCGGCATCGGCGAACCCTTGAGCTGCTTCTTGAGCAGCGCCGGGAACGACGGCAGGATCGCCGCGAGCGCCGGGCTGGCGGGGGTGCCGCCGGGCATCTTGTAGCCCTTGGCATCCCAGGGCTGGGTGTGGGCCTCGGGGTTGGCCTTGATCCAGGCCTTGGCGGCCGGCACCAACTCGTCCACCGAGCCGACGAGTTCGTCGACCAGGCCGATCTCCTTGGCCTTGCCCGGGTTGAACCGGGTGCCCTGGCTCAGCACCTCCATGAACGCCTTCTGGATGCCGAACATCCGCACGGTGCGGGCCACGCCGCCACCGCCGGGCAGCAGGCCCAGGGTGACCTCGGGCAGGCCGATCACCGAGCCGCGCACGTCGGCGGCGATGCGGTGATGACAGGCCAGGGCGATCTCCAGGCCGCCACCGAGGGCCGCGCCGTTGATCGCCGCAACCACCGGAACCCCAAGGGTTTCCAGCTGGCGCAGGTCGGCCTTGATGAACTCGACCTCGGCGAACGACGCTTCCGCGTCGTCGGGGCCCACGGTCATCATGCCTTTGAGGTCGCCGCCGGCGAAGAAGGTCTTCTTCGCGCTGGTGATGACCACACCGGTGATCGAATCCTTCTCGGCCACAAGGCGTTGCACGGTGTTGTGCATCGATTCCTTGTAGTGCTCGTTCATCACGTTGGCCGATCCGGTCGGATCATCCAACGTCAACGTGACGATGCCGTCGGCATCCTTGTCCCACGCAATAGTGTTCTCAACTGTCATTTTCTCAGGCTCTCGTTCTCTAGACGCGCTCGATGATGGTGGCCACACCCATACCGCCGCCGACACACAGCGTGATCAGCGCACGCCGAGCGCCGCGACGCTCGAGCTCGTCGACCATGGTTCCGGTGATCATGGCGCCGGTGGCGCCCAGCGGGTGGCCCATCGCGATGGCGCCACCGTTGACGTTGAGCTTCTCGTCGGGGATGTTCAGATCCTTCTGGAACTTCAACACCACCGACGCGAACGCCTCGTTGAGCTCGAACAGATCGATGTCATCGACCGTCAGGCCCGCGCGATCCAACACCTTCTGGGTGGCCGGGGTTGGACCGGTCAACATGATCACCGGATCGGCACCACTGGTCGCGGTCGCCACGACCCGCGCCCGCGGGGTCAGCCCCTGCGAGGCGCCGGCCTTCTCGCTGCCGATGAGCACCAGCGCGGCACCGTCGACGATCCCCGAGGAGTTGCCCCCGGTGTGGACGTGGTTGATCTTCTCGACGTAGTGGTACTTCTGCAGCGCCACATCGTCGAAGCCGCCCATCGCACCGACGGTGTCGAAGGCGGGCTTGAGCTTGCCCAGGCTCTCCACGGTGGAACCGGGGCGCATGTGCTCGTCGTTGTCCAGCACGACCAGACCGTTCTGATCACGCACCGGAACCACCGACTTGGCGAAGTAGCCACCCGACCACGCTGCGGCGGCACGCTCCTGCGAACGCGCGGCGTAGGCGTCGACGTCCTCACGGGAGAAGCCCTCGATGGTCGCGATCAGGTCCGCACCGATGCCCTGCGGGACGAAACCCACGGTGTAGTTGGTGTCCGGGTCACTGGCCCAGGCCCCACCGTCGGAGCCCATCGGCACGCGGCTCATCGACTCCACGCCGCCGGCGTAGACCAGGTCGTCCCAGCCCGAGCGCACCTTCTGCGCGGCCATGTTGACCGCTTCCAGGCCGGAGGCGCAGAACCGGTTGAGCTGCACACCGCCGGTGGTCTCGGGCATCCCCGAGGCCAGCACCGCCGTGCGCGCGAGCACCGCACCTTGATCCCCCACCGGGGAGACCACGCCGAGGATGACGTCGCTGATCAGCGTCTCGTCCAGATCCGGATAGCGCGACCGCATCTCGTCGATCAGGCCGGTGACCAGGCTGATGGGCTTGATTTCGTTGAGTGCCCCGCCCCGCTGCTTGCCGCGCGGTGTGCGAATGGCCTCGTAGATGAAGGCTTCTTCGGACATGTAGTTGCTCCAGGTCCTGTTCAGGTTGGGTTCTGCGGGTCACCGAGACCGGCGGCCCGCAGCGGAGGGGAGTCCCCTGACAAGCCAGCCTAGCAGTCCTCCCAACCGTTTGGTTGGGAGCTGGGTAGCTAGGGCATCTCGCTGAGCAACCGCCGCGCGGCCGAGGTCAGTTCGTGGTCCTCGCCGAGCGCCGCTGCGCTGTCCCGCACCAGGGATTCGGCGTGGGGCCGAGCCGCGTCGAACCGCAGACCCCGCAGGAAGCGCTGGGTCAGGTCGTAGCGGCAGCGCAGGGCGGCCTCGGAGTTTGGGCCGTCGGCCCGCAGGGCCTGCCCCAGCGCCCGCTTGGTCTCGACGACGCCGGCCAGCAGGCCGTCGGCTCCGTCCGGTTCCCAGCGGGCGCGCTGCTCGGCGCGGGTCTGGTCCGCCGCGACCGTCAGGGGATGGCGCTCCCCCAGCGCGCGGGTGAGGTCGTCGACGAGCACCTCCCACTCCGAGAGCCGGTCGAGCGGATCGCCGCCGTCCTCGGCGCTCCACAGCGCGCTGGTCTGCCGCGCGGCCAGGGTGTTCTGGTGGTCGTGGCCGAAGGTCGCGGCCAGCAGCGGGATCAGCGCCTTGATCTCCGCCAGCGCCGCGGCCCCGTCGCTGGCCTCCCCGAGGCACATCGCGGCAGTGAAGCGGCCGGTCAGGGTGTCCGGATGGCTCTCCCCCAAGACCCGTCGCTGCGCCTCGACCACCGCGGCGGATTCGTCGCGGGCGCCGATCCGGTCGCCGAGTTCGCGCCGCAGCACAGCCACCTGGTTGCGGGCGGCCAGCGTGGTGGGGTGCTCAGCGCCGAGGACCCGTTGTTCGTCGGCGTAGAGCTCGAGCCAGCCGGCGAGCCGCTGCGCGGGCGACGGGTCGGTGCCGTCGGGATAGGAGGCCACGATGTGGCGGGCGCCCAGCGTGCCGAGATCGTCGTCCCCCAGGACCGCGGCCGCGGTGGGTATCAGCGCACGCAACTCCTGCACCGCGGCGGCGACGTCACCGGCGTGAAATCGCCAGGTCGCCGCGGCGACAGCGGTCATCACGGTGTCCGGGTGGGTGGCGCCGAGTTCGCTGCGGCGCGCCGCCAGCAGCTCTTCCGCGGTGCGCATCGCGGTCTCGGGGTCGCGCGCCGCGAGGTAGCGCGCCTCGAGGTCGTCGATGCTGGTGTCCGTCATGCAGCCCCCTGAAACGATGCCGGCCCTTCGGAAGGACATTAACGGCTGAGTGCGCGGCCGGTGTGCGGCAATTCCGACGGCGGTGCTCGTCTAGCCTCGGCAGATATGACGGTGCAGCGACTCCAGCCGTACGCGGTGACCATCTTCGCCGAGATGTCGGCGCTGGCCGCGCGCGTCGGCGCGGTCAACCTCGGCCAGGGCTTCCCCGACGAGGACGGCCCCCCGGCGATGCTCGAAGCCGCCCAGCGCGCGATCCGCGACGGCGTCAACCAATACCCGCCCGGCGCCGGCATTGCCGAACTGCGGCAGGCGATCGCCGCACAACGCAAACGGCACTTCGACATCGACTACGACCCCGACACCGAGGTCCTGGTGACGGTCGGGGCCACCGAGGCGATCGCCGCGGCGATCATCGGCCTGGTGGAACCCGGTTCCGAGGTGGCGATGATCGAGCCGTTCTACGACTCGTACGCGCCGGTGGTCGCGATGGCCGGTTGTCACCGGGTGAGCGCGCCGCTGGTTCCCGACGGCCGCGGCTTCGCTCTCGACGTGGATGCGCTGCGGCGCAGCGTCGGCCCGCGCACCCGGGCGCTGATCCTCAACACCCCACACAACCCGACCGGCACGGTGTTCAGCGACGCCGAACTGTCGGCGGTGGCGGGGATCGCCGTCGACAACGACCTACTGGTGATCACCGATGAGGTCTACGAACATCTGGTGTTCGACGGCCACCGGCACCGGCCGCTGGCCACCTACCCCGGCATGGCCGAGCGCACCATCACCATCTCCAGCGCCGCCAAGATGTTCAACTGCACCGGCTGGAAGATCGGATGGGCTTGCGGGCCAGCGCCTCTGATCGCCGGTCTGCGCGCGGCCAAGCAATACCTGAGCTATGTGGGCGGCGCGCCGTTCCAGCCCGCGGTGGCGCTCGCGCTGAACACCGAGGACCGCTGGGTTACCGCGCTGCGGGATTCGCTGCAGGTGCGCCGCGACAAGCTCAGCGCCGCGCTGACCGACCTCGGCTTCGAGGTGCACCCGAGTTCGGGGACGTACTTCCTGTGCGCGGATCCGCGGCCGCTCGGTTACCACGACAGCGCCGAATTCTGCCAGCAGCTGCCGCATCAGGTCGGGGTGGCCGCCATCCCGCTCTCGGCGTTCTGCGATCCGGACGGACCGCACTTCGCCGACTGGAATCACCTGGTGCGCTTCGCCTTCTGCAAACGCGAGGACACCCTCGACGAGGGCATCCGGCGACTGCGCGGACTACAAGGCGGCAACAACCCGCCAGAGGTCCTCTAACGCCGCCCGGTCGTCGCGCTGCAGCGTGGCGACCACGATGTCAGTGGCCCCGGCGTCGCGGTAAGCCGAAAGGCGCCGGTGCACGGTGTCGGCCGAACCGATGACGGCCAACTCGGCGGCCGACGACAGCCCCTCCCGGGCGACCACCCTCTGGTACGACGGGATGCTGTCGTAGAGCGCCAGGGCGGCCGCGGCGAGGTCGCCCGCCTCCTGCACCCGGTCGGTGACGGCCACCGGCACCCCGGCGAGCACCCGCGGCGCGGGTCGGCCCGCCTGCGCGGCGGGCTCGGTGATGGTGGGCACGATGAACTCCGCGACGGTGCGCGGGCCGGCCAGGTACGGCAGCGTCCCGTCGGCGAGTTCGCCGGTGACCCGCAACGCCTTTGGCCCCATGGCGGCCACGTAGATGGGGATCGGTGCACCGCCGGCCACGCGCACCGGCCAGCGCGGCGATGCCGTGAGGTGTCGACCGCGAAAGTCCACCTCGCCGTCGTCGAGAATCGCGCGCAGCACCGTGAGATGTTCGCGCAGCCGGTCCACCGTGTGGACCGGCGAGATGCCGAACGCCTCTCGTTCGAGCTCATGTGCCCCCAGCCCGAGGCCCAGGCTGAAGCGCCCGTGGCTGGCCGCCTGGGCGGTCTGGGCCGCCGAGGCCACGATCAGCGGGTGGCGGGGGTTGATCGGCACCACCGAGGTGCCCACCCCCAGCCCCGGCACCGCCGTGCCGATCAGCGCGGCCAGGGTGATCGCGTCGATGTCGAACTGCTGCGCCAACCACACCTGACGCACCCCAAGTTCGTGGGCGCGCTGCGCCTGCTCGACGATGTCGTCGACGACGTTGACGGCGGTGGGACTGGGCGAGAGCACGACTCCGGCAGGCATGTCAGCAGCAACGCCGTCGCGGCGCGGAGAACTTCCCTGAAATCAGTGTGAACACAACTCTGTTCAACCCCGGTTGCGGGTCACCCGGCTGCGCAGGCGGTCGATCGCGGCGTCGAGCACGATGCGCTTGGCCCGCTTGAGCAGGAAGGCCGGGATGGGCGCCGACGGGTCGACGATGATGTCGAACCGCACCCGGGTCAGATCGCCCTCCGGGGTGAGGTTGTACTCGGCGTGCTGACCCTGCTGCTGGAACGTCTGCCGGGCATCCCACACCATCCAGTTCTCGCCCCAGCGGTACTCGAGCAGTTCCTTGTCGGTGACGCCGAGCAGTCGGACCGTCGTCTTCACGTGGTGGGGCCGGCCGTCGGGATAGCGGTCGAGCACCTCCGCGCTGCGATGCAGCGTGGACCACGACGGCAGTGCTTCGACGTCGGCGAGAGTGTCCAGGATCGCCTTGGGTGAGGCGTCGATCATCACCTCGCGGGAGGCCCGTACAGCCATACCTCCGACGGTAGTAACCGCGGCGCGCTTGCGCAGAAAAAACTTCGCTGCCGCGGGCCCTCAGCCGCCCTTCTTGACCTTCAGCACCTGCTTGCGCAGGCCGTCGGTCGCGGTCTCCATCCCGCCCTTGAGCGTGCGCTTGAGCAGGAAGCCCGGGATGGGCACCGACGGGTCCACCTTCATGTCGAACCGGACCCGGGTCTTGTCGCCCTCGGGGGTCAGGGTGTAGGACGCATCCTGGGCCTTCACTTGCCCGGCCGAGACCAACGTCCAGCTGACACTCGTGTCGGTCCAGGTGTATTCGATGACCTGGTCGTCGGTCAGTCCGGCGGCCTTGATGGTCATCTTGGCCTGGCGCGGCCGCCCGTCGTCGTAGGTGTCGAGGATCTGGGCCTTCTGATACTGCGGCGACCAGGACGGCGTCGACTCGACGTCGGCGATGACGTCGAGGATCTCCCGCGGCGTTGCTTCGATGACGACTTCACGCGAATCGTTGACGGCCATGGTCAGAAACCTTAACCAGCGGTGCGCCGAAGCGGACCGCTTTGCCCGGCGGGGTGATCTGCTCGTCGTCGGTGACGACGTCGTCGCCGGCGCGGTGGTACAGCCGGATCGCGGCGCGCACCATGTGCAGTTCGCCGTGGGCGTCGCGGTGGACCACGATGCGCTTCTTGCGGAACACCCGCGGGCTGGTCGCCCGGAACGACACCGGACAGCCGGACACCGCCGGCCGCAGACCGGCGCGCTGGAGTTCGAAGATCTGCACCGAGTCGTCGAAGCGCCGGCCCAGATCGGCCTCGCCGAATTCGGCGGTGTAACAGATGGTGAACAGCCAACTGCCGTCGGCGCGTTCCTCGACGCACACGATCATCCAGTCGTCGCCGATAGTTGCCATGTCGCCTCCCCGCCGGGTGTCTTCCCAGCGTGGCGGCATACACGGCCGCAGTCATACGTAGCGGACTACTCGACGCGCTACCCGGACAGCCCGTGCTCCCGCATGACCTTGTCGAACTCGACGGCCATCTTCTCGGCGAAGGCGTTGACCGCCTTGAGCGGGCGCAGCATCACGGTGAACTCGTCGATGAGCCCGTCGCCGCGGGTGTGCAGGAAGTCGCAGCCGTTGATCTCCAGCTCACCCACCCTGGCGGTGAACATCAGGGCGTGGTCCCCGTCCTGGCCGGGTTCCAGCGGGGCGCCGATCTCGCGGTCGTAGCGCAGGTCCTCGAACACGTTGGAGACCGCCTGCAGGATCACCGCGAGTTGCTCGCGGCCGTGGTAGGGCTTGTGCGCGATCGGGCTGCGGAACACCACGTCCTCGGCGCACAGGGCGGGCAGGGCAGCGAAGTTGCCGGCCTCGACGGCGGCGCGGAAAGCGTGCATGGCACTCACGGTAACGCCAGTGCCATGCACGCTCGGCCGGGTTTACAGGTGCGGGGCTTCCTTGATGGGGCTGTCGGGGCTGCCGACGGTCTGACAGTAGGCCTCGACCGCGGCGCGGGTGCCGGTCAACTCGATGTTGGACGGCTCGTTCTTGCCCTCGTCGGTGAGCATCTTGGTGATGTTCTCGTTCTGCGTCTTCTCGTCCGCGGCGGAGAAGTCGCTGCACTTGGTGTCGCCGCCCTGGTTCATCACGGCAGACGAGCAACCGGACGCCAGCGCGGCAGCAGCAAAGCCGGCAATCATCAGGGTCATCACGCGGTTCATCACGCCTCCAAAGGTGTAGTTATCGGCAGGTTTGTTGCCCGATTACGGCCCCGTCAAACCTTTACCCACATCGGGTGATGATGTCGTCGGCAAAACGCTCGATGCCTTCGCGGTAGCGGCCGTCGCGCCACGGCGCGCACATCACCCCGGTGACGCCGATGTCCTCGGCGCGCCGATACAGGTCGACTGACGGCGGATCGCTGAGCGAGACGATGACCTCGAACGGTTCGTCGGCGCGGTCGTAACGCCGACGGAACTCCTTGAGCCGGCCGACGATCGCCACCGCGTCGTCCCAGCTGTAGTACGTGCCCACCCAGCCGTCGCAGTCCCGGGCGGCGCGCTTGAGGGCGACATCGGATTCACCGCCGCACAAGATGGGCACCGGGGCGGGCGGATGCGGTTCGATCATGATCTCGGGGACGTCGTAGAACTCGCCGCGCCAGGACACCCAGCCGCCCTGCCACAACGCGCGCAGGGCGTGGATCATCTCGGTGGTGCGCGGCCCCCGATTGTCGAAGTCCTGGCCGAGCAACTCGAATTCCTCACGCATCCAACCGGTTCCGACCGCCAGCGACACCCTGCCGTCGGACAGGGCGGCGGCGGTGGCGACCTGCTTGGCCACCTCGAGCAGTGGCCGGGCGCCGACGATGTACACCGCGTTGGAGAACCGCAGCCGGGTGGTGACCGCCGCCAGCGCGCCGATGGTCACCCACGAATCGGGCCACTGGGTCTCCGGCAGCCACGGCGGCTTGTCCCCGGTCAGCGGGTACGGCGTCCGCAGTTCGCGCGGGTAGATCAGGTGATCGGAGGTGAAGACCCCGGTGAAGCCGTTCTTATCGAGCAGGGAGGCGATCGTGGTCAGATCGCGGGTGGGGAGGAAGGCCGTGCCGGACCAGAATTGCATGCGCCCACTGTGACAGATGCCACCTGAATCGCCGCGCACCCGGGCCGCCGTTTTCCCCGGCCGCCCAGAGTCGGGTTATTCGCGGGCCTACCCGGCCGATGCGTGCAACACCACAACTTTCGTTTCGGCGAGTCGGAACGGCGGCTCCGGCGACTGCGTTCCCCGGATGTCACTCAGGTCGACGACGGAAAACCGGTGGAAACCAATGCTTCGACCTTTTCCACTGGTTCCTCCATCAAATGACTGATGATGGTCGCCTTCACGCCGGTGACGATAGCCGTACCCGCCCGGGACGAAAGCTTGTACACACCGGGCGTTTCCTCCTCGACCGCGACGGCTGGATTGAATCCCGCTGCGTACAGTGCGGCACCAAGATTTTCTGCCCCGCGGGCCGTCCGGGCGACCGATGCCCACGTCCAGATCAGATAGATCTCTGCCAGCGCGAAGGTGGAGAACCGGGCCGTGTCGTAATGTTGGCTGCCCCGATCATCGGTCTCATCAAGCGACCACCAATCGCTTTGGTGGTTCAGAGTGAAACTTCCCTCGCTTGACTTGAAGACGGCTCGGTCATTTGCGTGGTCTTCGACTACAGAAGCGTTCGGTACGCCCGATAACCCGGACCACCTGATCCAGTTTGCTGCAAGCCTGGAGTAGTCGCTCATCCCCTAACCTCCCTTAGATATTGTGCGTCGATCAGATCCTGCACAGCAGCGGTGTTTCCCTTCGGATCGACGATTCTGTACTGGACACCCCCGCCGGGTTGATGGAACCAGGGGGCAGCCTGGGATTGTTCGATGCTGTAGCCGGGTGGGAGCTTGCCAGGGTCGTCCACGATGAATCGGTAATAGGGTTTCGACACGCTATCGGGAGGTAAAGCACGCTCGGCAAATGCGACCCCTTCCGGAGATAGCCAACCCCCTCCCGGAAACCCGAATCGGTCGATGGGCGTGCCGTGCGGCAGCTGTACGTTTTCGATAACAGTCCCCGGCAGTGCGTAGGGTTTGCTGGGCAGCGAGTCGTCGGGATAGATGAGACTGCCTTCAGTGGTGGTGTAGTTCGGCCCAGGCGGTGTGGGGTCATAGCCCTCAAGCAACGGTGAATCGGACTGTAGAGCCGGGGGCGGGCCCGTAAAGCTCGGGTCCGGCGAATGACCGCTGCCTGTAGATGAGGGGTTGATCCGCCCCGGCATGTCGGGAGGTTCTCTTATCTGAGTGCCTCCTCGGCATGAGGGTGCCGTTGGCGATGGTAGTAGAGCGCTTCGGCCCGATCGGGGGTCAGGTCCTGGCAGTAGCCGTTGGGTCGCTGACGGTTGTAGAAGGCCACCCATTCGGCGGTCCCCAGCGCCAGTTCGGTGGCACCGGGATAGAGCGGCTGGCGGTCGATGAGTTCGGTCTTGTAGCTGCTGTTCACCGATTCGGCCAGAGCATTATCGAAACTATCCCCGACGGATCCGACTGAAGGCAGGATCCCCTCAGCGGCCAGACGTTCGGTGAACGCGACCGCGGTGTATTGCGAGCCCGCGTCGCTGTGGTGGATAAGTGAATCCAAAGATGCTGCACCCGAACGCTTTCTGGTGTCGATAGCGTGGTCGATCGCATCGGTCACCAGCTTCTGGGTCATCTCGGTAGCCACCTTCCAACCCACGATCTTGCGGGCATAGACATCGGTGACGAACGCCGTGTAGGCCCAGCCGGCACGAGTCCGGCAGTAGGTGAAATCGGCCACCCACAATCGGTCAGGCGCACCGGCGACGAAATTACGCCGGACCCGATCCGGGGCTCGCGTCGCTGCCGGATCGGCGACGGTGGTGCGCACCCGCCGGCGCTTGCACGCACCCCGCCAACCCATCTCCCGCATGACCCGTTCCACGACACAGCGCGATACGTCGATACCATTGGTGCGCAATACAATCCATGTTTTACGAGCGCCCAGGACTCGGTACAGACTCTGCGATTGGCGAAGCTGCCAGATCGCATCGATCACCTGCGCATCGGCCCAGTCGGCTTTCGAGGGGCCCTGACGGGCGCGGTGGGCGTAATACGTCGCTCGCGGCGATCGTGACGCCGTACTCGGAAAGCACAGCGCACATCGACTCGACACCCCACTTGAGACCATCAACGCCCACCCGCATGTGCTGGTGGGCGCTGATGAACTCCACGACTACTGAGAGGGCCGGTCGAGCTCGGCGGCGAAGAAAACCGAGGCCGCCTTCAAGATCGCGTTGGCCCGCTTGAGTTCGGCATTCTCCCGGCGCAGCTTGCGCAGGACCTCGGATTCCTCGCTGGTCTGCCCCGCCCGAGAGCCGGCGTCGATCTCAGCCTGGCGGACCCATTTGCGCACCGTTTCGGCAGTACCGACGCCCAGCAGGTCAGCAACCCGGCCCATCGCCTCCCACTCCGAAACTGTCTCGCTGCGCAGATCGGCCACCATCTGCACCGCCCGCACCTTCAGCTCGTCTGGATACCGCCTCGATGACTTCGATCCCACGTGCCCATCCTTCCCAACGGAAGAACTCTCCAGACACGCCGGGGCGGATCACTGTGGCGGCAGGCAGGTCGCGGGCCTGGCCGATTCTGGGGCGTATACGGACTCAAGAAAGCGGTTGCCGTGGTCGAGGTCGGTCAGGACGCGTACCTGGCCGCTCGACGGATCATCAGGCGGTGGTCACGGAGCCAGGCGGTCTACGCGGACACGGGCAACCGCTTTCCCATAGCCGTGGTGCCGCGCACGGCTATCCGTCTGGTCCCACGCAAGGGTCATCGAAGCGGCGTCGTGGTTCACCGGCAAGTGCGGCGACGACGGACGATTTGCAGCGGAGGCGGCCTCGCTGGAGGGTATGCACTTGTCAACCACGGCCCGACCTTTGCGTCGCAGCTTGCAGCGGGGGCGAACATCGGCTGAGCCTGCCGAATTGGAAGCAAAGACGTTACTTGAGAGAGTAAGGGCAGGTGGAGGCCCGTCGAGAACCCGACTACCCCGAATCGTCGGACGTCAAGTGTCGGATGCGGGTGGGACCGTACCATCAGGGACACGTTAATCAGCGGCGACGGAGGGAGGCGAAAATGGCTGGGCTCGGTGAGCACATCACCGCGATGGTTCGAAATCACGCGGCAGGCGACGATGCAGCCTTCTACTCCGTGGCACTGCAGATCGCGGCACGCGAAGCCCGGCAGGGGCACCACGTACTTGCCGAGAACATCAAGAAGGCCGTGGACGCGTCGCGCGAACGAAAGCCGTTGGCGAACGTCACCGCGCTTCCCCGCGTCCGCGGCGACCTCGCTGAGCTCGTCGAGGTCTCGCATCCGCAGGTCAAACTGCGAGAACTCGTTGCGCCGACCGAGCGCATTGCCCAGATCAAACAGATTCTCGCCGAGCAGCGTCAGCGAAAAAATCTTCTCGAACACGGCTTCGCCCCGTCACACCGTTTGCTTCTGGAAGGTCCGCCCGGCACAGGGAAGACAATGACGGCATCGGTGCTTGCGACCGAGCTCTCCTTACCGATGTACACCGTGCGTCTCGACGGCTTGCTGAGCAAGTTCATGGGCGAGACAGCCACGAAGTTGCGTGTCGTGTTCGACGCTGTGGCTGCTGAGCGCGCCGTCTACCTTTTCGACGAGTTCGATGCGTTGGGTGCGGATCGTTCGGGAAACGACGTCGGCGAGGCCCGCCGGATACTCAACTCCTTTCTTGTCTTCCTCGAGAACTCAAGCCCAGAGTCAATCGTCATCGCGGCCACGAATCACCGCGCGATCTTAGATAGGGCGTTATTCCGCCGCTTCGACATGGTCCTCGACTACACGCTTCCGGATGCACGTCAGGCCGTGACGGTCATGCGGGGACGGCTTGGCTCACTGGCTGCCAAGACAGATTTGACCAAACTCGGCAGGTATACCGACGGCCTAAGCCATGCTGATCTCGTCAAAGCCGCCGAGTCGGCGGCCAAAGCGGTGCTAATGCGTGGCGAAACACAGGTGGGGCGAGAGGACGTCATCGTGGCTCTGAAGGCTCGTCGATCGGCATCCCTTGGCTGAAGGGGGCGGCTCGACTGCCGGGGGAGAACAGTACGACCATCTCTATGTTCAGGGATATTCGGGTTCTGAGGAGTTCCGTCGTTACGCCGACGGAGGCGGCGGCCCTAGTAAACGGCGCAAGGTCGATCGCGCTTCGCATGGAGCTGCCCTCAACGGTGAGCTCGACGCGTCATTCACCGCCTCTGAGGCCGCGCGCGTGGCCACCGAGTTCACCGACGACGAGCTCGGGGCGCAGGGCACAATCATCGTGCTTGAGGGGGAAGGTGCCGCCTATCCGCTGAAACTTGACTCCCTCAGCAGCCTGACCAGGCACCAGAAGGTACCCAAACAGCCGAGGTGGCTGCTTCTGTCAGTGCGGCCGGCGACGGAGACAGAGCCCGAACGAGCGACGGTGTGGGTCTCGGACAAACACCGTGCGGCATTTATGAAGCTCTTCGAGGACTATCTCGCCGAGAACACGAAGAAAGGGAATCCCAAGAACCAGGACCTGATTGCCAACATCTCGCGCATCCGTTCTGCAGTTCTGGATGACTTGTGGACATCAGAGGGAGAGCCGCCTCGACATGGCCGGCACTGGTGGGAACTCTGGCTGGACACGGCCAGCCCGCACGTCGACACGATCCGTGGCTACGCTGCCGCACACGAACTCCGGATGCAGTCGCGGTCCTTCCGATTCCGTGACCGCGCTGTTTTTTGGATTGAAGCTAGTTGGGCCGAGCTCCAACCATTGCCATTCACCGCCGTGCCCGTAGCAGAAATTCGAAGGCCCGAGTTCATCGAAACAATCGAGGACCTGTCAACCGCTGAGCAGGGAGAATACGTTTCCGAACTTGCCGAGCGCGTCAGTGCGGCCGACGATGACGCGCCGGCCGTTTGCCATCTCGACACCGGGGTGTTTCGCAACCACGTACTTCTCGCCGCGTCGTTAGACCAGTCTGACCTGCACACCGTCATCGGCACTTCCGGCACCGACATGAACCCATACGGACACGGCACATCTATGGCCGGGATCGCGCTGTTTGGAGACCTCGATGCCGCGCTACAGAGTGCCGAACCGATCCAACTGCGCCATCGCCTCGAATCGGTTCGTCTGGAACCAGGGCCCAATGAAGCGAGTTTGGATCCACTGGACTACGGGAGCGCCACAGTCCAGGCCGTTGCACTGCCGGAAATTACGGCCAACCGCCCGCGAGTATTCGCACTGACGCTCAGCGCCGAGCCGGACAATCCAGGTGAGCCCACACTGTGGTCGGCTGCAATCGATGCCTTGGCCATGGGCACTGACTCCGATCGCGACGGCGACCAGTTTCGGCTGATCTCGTTACCGGACGCTGACGCTACCCGGCTGATCGTAGTTGCGGCGGGCAACGTCGACACCTACGTCGGTGATCACCTCACCAACTCGGACCTATCTGCTATCGAAGACCCCGCACAAGCATGGAACGCTTTGACGGTTGGCGCCTACACCGAAATGACAGAGACTCCCCAGCATCCCCAGTATGCCGGTTGGAAACCTCTCGCCGAGCCCGGCGAACTGTCGCCGCACAGCCGGACATCGATGTTGTTCAAACACCGGAAAGCACCGATAAAGCCGGACATCTGCATGGAGGGCGGAAATGTCCTCACCGACGGCGGGCAGATGTTCGAGGACAAACTGCCGATCCTGTCCCTGCGCTCCACCAGTAATACCAGTGACATTGCCCTGACCTCTGCAAATGCCACAAGCGCCGCCGCAGCCCAAGCCGCGCGTCTCGCCGTGCTGGCCATGGACAGATACCCCGCCTACTGGCCCGAGTCGATCCGGGGATTGTTGACCCACGAGGCGGACTGGACGCCCGCGATGGATCGGAGGATCCATCCCCCTCAAGGGAAGAAGAAGCGCCTAGAACAAATACGGCGTTACGGCTGGGGTACGCCGAAGGAGGATGCGGTGCTGAATTCTTCAACGCGGGCAGTCACTCTCGTCACTCAAGACCAGTTCGTCCCGTTCGAAGGCGCGGACTTCCACATGAGGCAGTTCCGGCTCCACACCTTGCCATGGCCGCGCGAGGCGCTTGAGGAACTCGGCGCCGCGGATGTGCGGTTGCGAATCACCCTGTCTTACTTCATCGAGCCCTCAGCTTCGCGTCGAGGCTGGCGAAATCGGTATGCATACGCTTCACACTCGCTGCGTTTCGACCTTCAGGGCCAAGTCGAGACCCGTCAGGAATTCATTAACCGCATCAATCGCGATGCGCAAGTACAGGAAGACGGAGGAGCCAGCGGAGCAACGACAACCGACCGATGGCTTCTCGGGGAGCAGCAACGCAACCTTGGGTCGCTCCACCAGGACGAGTGGACTGGATCCGGGAGTGAGCTGGCGCGCTGCAACTCAGTCGCTGTATTCCCAGTCGGGGGTTGGTGGAAGAACAACGGCCGGAGCGATCGGAAGGATCTTCCAGTCCGGTACGCGCTCATTCTGTCGTTGAGAACAGCGGAACAAGGCATAGACCTTTACACCCCGATCGCTACACAGCTGCAGGTGCCGATTGAAACCGAGATCACCGCGACATAGCTCCTCGCCCTGTATTTTTCGGCCGACTGCGCGCACCCTAAAAACTTCAGATCCAGATTGGCGCACACCACAATGGGAATCCCGAGGTTGACCAGAACACGACGTGGTGGTTCGCAAACGGATTACAACTACGGTGCAGTCGTGATAGGCACCTCGGCTGATGGCGAAAGAATTTCCCACAATGCCTCGATGTCACGGTAGTCGTCGAAGAACTTTTTGCGCTCGTCCTCGGATACGAATCTGCCGTAAACGATGCCTTCCAATTGTTCGTCCTCGCCTTGGCCAGGTGTAACTAGCAGGTACTCGGTTGAAGCAGCGTCGATCTTCAGCAGAAGATCCGCCATCAGCACATCGAGATCTTGCAGGGCGCCTTCCACATCGGCGGAATCGAACCGCAGCGCCTTATGAAGTTCTTTCAAGATGCCGACGAAGTCCACGACGAGTCCCACCTTCTTCTGAACACCCTCGCTGTCGACATATGGTCGGTTGACTCGCGCGAGTGCCTGGAGGAGTACGTGGTCACGCATCGGCTTGTCGAGATACATCGCGTACAAGATAGGCGCGTCGTAGCCGGTGAGTAACTTGTCAGTGACGATAAGGATCTTAGGTTGCTGATTGGCCTTCTTGAACTGCCGACGCACCTCTTTCTCGCGGTCATCGGAAAGCTGGAGTTCATGTACGTCAGGACGGTCGACTACATCGCTTGCATTCTTGCTGTAGACCACTTCGGACCACTCGGGTGGCAACAGCTTGTCGAGTGCGCGCTTGTACTTCGCGCATGTCTCGCGGTCAACCGCTACAAGAAATGCCTTGTGCCCCAGAGGGTCTACGTTCTCACTGAAATGGTTCGCGACGAACTCAGCCACCTGCGCTACACGACTGTCAGAGCCGAGGAAGGTGCGCAATCCAACTGTTCGCTGCAGTACTTTGTTGAGTTCATCGATGTCGGTGACGGCCTCGTCAGACGCAAGCGCGTAGAACTGCTCGTCTAAGTCCTCGGGTGCCATGGACATCGACGACGGCGCAAGCATGTACTTGATCGGCAGAGTGGTTTCGTCCTCGATCGACTCAACGATCGAATATTTGTGCAGGTAGCCCATTTCGTCCTGTGATCCGAAGATCTGGAATGAACTTGTGCCACCGCCTTGTGTCCCACCGACTGGTGTGCCTGTAAATCCGATGATGGTGG
Organism: Mycolicibacterium chitae; assembly: GCF_900637205.1. Classification (NCBI taxonomy): domain Bacteria; kingdom Bacillati; phylum Actinomycetota; class Actinomycetes; order Mycobacteriales; family Mycobacteriaceae; genus Mycobacterium; species Mycolicibacterium chitae. Next base: position 733,007 of record NZ_LR134355.1, on the reverse strand, counting down.
CATTTGGGACTGCGGCCATGAGATAAGAGCCGAGATCAGCAGCGACCGACCGGTGAGCCTCGTCGATGAAGACAAAGACGTTGTCGCGGTTGGAACTGTCCTTCCTGATTGCCTCGAACTTGTGGATCATCGAGACCACTAGGCCACGGAAGTCGGAATCGAAGATGTCTTGCAGGTCATACTTGCTGTTGGCACGCCGAACCGGAATGTCGTTGGCCTGCATCTCGCCGAGCAGTCTGTCGACCCACTCCTTTAGCTGGCCCTCCAACTCGGTGCGGTCAACCACGAGGATCACGGTTGCGTTCTTGAAGCGGTCCTTCTGGCTGATGATCAACTGCGCCGCCGTAAGCATGGTGAAGGTCTTGCCGGAGCCCTGGGTGTGCCAGATTAGGCCGCGGTTCTTCGCGCCGTCGGCGCAACGCTCGACCACTGCGTCGACGGCACCGCGCTGGTGCTCGCGAAGAACCGATTTCTTTGTTTCGCCGTCTTCGATATAGAAGAGCACCCACTCGCGCAAAGTTCGTAGGAAGTCGCGTGGCTCGAAGAAGGCTTGAACGGCATCACGATAGGACTCGCCCCTTGTGTGCTTCCACTTAAAAAGCATGCGGCGGTTGATGTTCCATGTGACGCCGTACCAGTAGTCAATCAGGTGGGTCTCGTTATGCAACTGAGTCTGGGCCAAGAGTTCTGGCGTCTCAATTTCGTAACGCCGGAGTTGGGTCACCGCTTTGGTCAGGGCATCGCGGTCCTTCGGGTTCTTGTGCTCGACGATAGTGACCGGGATGCCGTTGACGATGAACATGATGTCCGCGCGGTTCCCCTTTGCCCGGGCCGGCGGCTCGATCTTCCACTCCCACGTGACGTGCAGCGCGTTCTCGTGGGGCAGATCGAAGTCGACGACCTGGACCGGGCGCTGGCGCTGTTCGTTCTCATCGTGCCATTGACGTTCGCCCCGGAGCCAACGCAGTACCTCTCGGTTGCCCTCGATCGTGGGGGGTAGAGCCTCAATGCTCTCGATAATTGCTCGGGCCTGATCCTCGGTAAGCCACGGATTGAACTGCCGCAGTTTGTTCTCCAGCACCTCGGGGAACAGCATGTTCGCACGGCCACGACGCATGCTCTCGGCTTCCTCTGGAGTGAGTTGCTCCCAGCCGACAGTTGAGGCGTGCTTCACCATTGGGAACTGCACCGACTTGGCCTCAGAAATCTTGATCTGGCTCATGCTGGGCTCCCATCGGTGGATGACAGGGCGCTCAGATCGAAATCATCGACAGACACCTCGCCAGTCATCAGCTTGTGCAACAACGATTTGAAGAGTTGATCTAGGACGCCGCGCTTGAGGCGATGAAGGTCGATCTTCCGGTCGAGCGTTTCGAGGACGTTAACAATTTCGTCAGCCTCATCGGCAGTCGGCGGCGTCGGAACAACGAAGTTCGCAAGATCATGGAGGTTGAGCGTCTTGGTGCCGTGAGCCGACGTCGCGAGTTGGGAAAGGAGACGGTCTTTGCCAGCGTAGATTGCTGAACGCAAGAAGCTCCCTGAATAGCCAGCCTTGCTGACGAGTGCTTTGACGTCCTGGTTGAATGCCATCGGTCGGTTGATGACAGCAACAGGGAGATCCTTCGCAAGGCCCATACCGCGGACTAGCAACAGAACAGAATCAGCGGGTGCAACACGGCTACCGTTGTCGACACCCAGCGGTGATAAATGGTCGGTCGCGTCGTCGAGCGCGGGTTGTTTCAGGTCCTTGCCGGACACCCAAGGGATGTCTCCGTTCCAGTAGTCCGCATTTGACCTCTTGGGGGTTCCACCGCTCCACACATCGCTGAGCTCTGGGATGGGTCGGAGCTCCCAGCTCTCCGGGATTAGCCCGATTTCACTCTCCTGCAGGGGTTCTCCTCGTAGTCCCCGCGTGAACAGCTGGTGCATGGAGGCGGACTTTACTTTCTCCAACAGTTGGCCAATTTCATCTTGAACAGCGATCGCACGCTCGGCTCGACTCAGTACCGCTGCGATGTTGTGCTGAACTACCCGATCCGACGGGTAGGCGATCTCCTTCTCCTTGAGGAGGGTGAAGTGACGGTTGTAGCCTCGAGATTGCAGATCGATCGCCCGGCATGCGTAGAAGAAGAACAACGGATCGATAGAGTCGACTGGGTGGAGCAATTGGGTGCCGTCGGCTCCGCGTGCGAAGGGCTCATCGAGGTACTTGAAGGTCCGGCTGTGATCGCCAAAAACGATCAACGGGAGCGGGTTGTCGATGACCGCGTCGGGTGAGTCAGTCCATCCCGCAATTCGTTGCTGTCCTTGATCGATGATCGGATACCGGCCTGCACTCTTGTAGTCCTTCGTCTGGATTTTGGACCTACCAGCAACCGATACCGGTACTAGGCACTGGCCGACCGTTGTCGTCTCCCACTCAGCGCTCATCGTTTTGCCCCCGCCTCGGCAAGTGGCCGCAGAAGCACCTGCAACCCCGCGGTGAGTTCTGCCTCCTCTGCCGTGAGCACATCGAGCTGCGCGAGCAATTCCGGGATCTCAGCATGATCCGCCGCGGCTGCTTGCAGCGCCCAGAGTTGCGCGACCACATCGCGACGTACAAGCGCCTATCTGTTCTATACGCGGCCGTGCGAAATGCCTACTCCGAGGCGACCACTTTCACTGCCGATCTGGAGCACAAGACCAAGCGCCTGATCGAGGAGACCGCAACTCAAGAAGGTCTCGGCAGGTTCACCAAAGTTGCCACGTTCGACGTCCCAACATTGGAGGCACTGGGTAAGGACGACGGACCACCCGAGGAGAAGGTCTACAACCTTCTGCGTGGCTTACGCAAAGAGATGGAAGATAATCCGGCAGCCGCGGTGGCGCTCCAGAGCATCAAAGAAAGAGCCGATCGTGTCATCGAGAGTCTTGAAGAGCGCAAAGTCGAGGGCCTCGCCGCACTCGATGACCTCAGAGCCCTCGCGGAGGAGAAAGACAAACTGCGAAGATTCGCTGAGCAGAGCGGACTCTCGGATCGTGCCTTCGGCATCTACTCGGCACTGAGTGCCGAGCGTTCCTTGAATAATCGGAGTATCGACATCCAGCGTGTGGCCGTCAGCATCGAGGTGGCAGTGGATCAGTTCCCTCACTGGAGCCAGAATGCGGATGAGCGGCGCCGCCTGCGCAGTGGGCTCTACAAACCGCTGCTGGATAGCCATGTCCCCGCCAAGATTTGCGCCGAGGTCATCGACAACATCATGAACGTGCTGGAGAAACTCTAATGTCGAGGCCAAAGATGAGGCTGACCGCCAACCAAGTGCTCACTCGCAAAGCAATGACATGGGCAACAAAGATTCGAGTGAATCCTTCGCGCATCGTCATCGCTGAGCTGACTACGAAGTGGGGTTCGTGCGCGCCAGACGGTGTCATCACACTGGCTCAGGATCTTGTAGATACGCCAGAAAGTTTTCAGGATTACGTCGTCGTTCATGAACTGCTCCACCTGCGTTACCGCTCGCATGGCAAAGCCTTTACCGCCATGATGACTGCGCTCGTCCCCGGCTGGCGCGAGCTGGAGAAGTCAAGCGGCGCAAAGGAAGTCCACGGTTGACTATCACCGCCAAGCTAGTCATTGGCGTCTTTCGGAGAGGGGAGAGTCGACTGGACCTTCCGCATATCTGATTGATCAGAAGTACTCTGTCGCAATATCTTTGATGCTGTTTGTGCCGCGCCGCAGGCCTCCGCAAAGGCGCGACGCGCCGCCTCCATCGCGTTAAACACTTCGTTTGAGCGCTCAGGATCAAGAAGGTGCATGTGTAACCGTATGGCAAGGGCGCCGAGAATGTCAGCCTGCGCCAAGCTGATTCCCCCTAAGGCCCGTACAAGTTTGTCCACCACTGCCGGATCGCCAACCAAGAGACCCAGTTCACTTAGATCCCCCGATAACGTGTGGACGCGAGTGCGGATATTCTCTGCCTGCGCGATTATCGGGGCGGCGTCTCCCCAAGCCTTGAAATCCTGTGGTGTCGCCTCTGATGGGTAGCCCGGCTCTTGAGGCCAGACTTCTCTGATGCCAGACGCTGGGCGGACCGCGACGCCCCGCCCTGACGCAGCCACAAGAAATCCTTCCGCACGTAGTTCTTGGACTGCGCGCCTAAGGGTCATCCGTGCTACGCCGAATTGCTCCGCCATTTTGGTTTCTGCGGGCAGTCGCTCACCGGCCGTCAACTGCCCCGACGTGATCGCTCGCCTAAGCATCTCCACGATCTGCTCAAACGGGGGCACGTCACTGTCGCGGTCCACCTGGTCGAACTTCAACGAAAGCCTCCTGCCCTCAAACGGGCTAGTCACCGGTAAGCCATCCTACGCGCGACCTAGTTCTCCAGCCGGGCACCGCTGACGGACGCCATTAAATTGGAAGGTCCAGGCATGAAGGACCTACTGGCCAATCCGCCTCAGCCAACACCATTGCGTTTGTCTAGACTCAACCTATACGCTGAGTAGGTCAGTCTGAGTGTTAGATGTCTGAAAGGGAAAAAATGTCCATCCCAAAATGGCTCCAGATCGCGCACGAACAGGTGTTTCCGTGCGGCGCATTCGTTGTCTCCGAGGTAACCCCCATGATCGACTTCGACAAGTCCTCCGGCGAGAACCGCGTACAGGCGAGAGACCGCGACACTGGCTTACCGATGTGGCAGGTCGAAGTGCTCGATGGCGATCCAGCAGCACCTAAGCGCAGCCGCACGGTAACGGTGAAGTTCGCCGCACCAGCGCAACCCATCGCACCCACCAATTCCAGCGGAACACCCTTCACTCCTGTGGTTTTCGAGGGGCTGATGGCCCTGCCATACATCGAACGGTCGGGCGACTTCTCCCGTATCGCGTGGTCGTTCCGCGCGACGGACATGAAGGCGGCAGGCAAGGCGTCCACCGCTACGACCACGGCCCGGGAATCAGCATGATCCCCGATCCATTCACACCTGTCGACCCCAGCAGCCCGTTCCGAATCGACCACTTGCTGCACTTCTTGGCCAGCGTCGCATTGTGCGTGGCGGTCATCGCTTGCGTTGCCGGCGCCATACTCACCTACTGGCGGCTACGTTCACCAGAAACGTACGAGGAACGTTTCGCAACACCTGCCCGGCTGCTGCGTTGGCGGCTCTGGGCCCACGTCTCATGGCGAAGGTTGTGCAAACGCTGCGGCTTGTCCGCTTCCGAGCAGGCCACTCGCTTCGACCGCGATGGCCGGCAGGTCACATCGACACGTTGGTTCCACCCAAAGTTGTTAGGAACAGACGTATCCCGCACTACCCTTCGCCTGACGGTACGCGCAAGGATGGGGCAGACCGTCGACGAACTGGAGCGCGCTGTTCCGGCGATTCGCGATGCTGCCGGAGCGCACTCATCGCAGTCGGTGGTCATCGCGCCCGGGACGCTCAGAATCGAACTGGTCATGCGGGAGCAGCTGTCGTCAGTAGGTCACGCGGCGACGCCAACTACAGTGGCAAGCGGACGAGTCAAGCTCGGCCGATCCGAAAACGGCTCAGCCTGGACCCTGCCGTTGAGCGGCCGGCACACCCTCACGGTGGGCTGCTCGGGTGCAGGCAAAGGCTCTGTATTCTGGGGCATCGCCGGTGGGCTGGCGCCTGCCGTCGCCGCCGATGTGGTGCGCCTGGTGGGGATCGACCTCAAGTACGGCATCGAACTATCCGTCGGTTCGAGCCTGTTTACCAAGATCGCCACCGCAGAAGTCGATGCTGTGGAAACCCTTGCCGCGCTAGAGACTTTGATGGAGAAGCGCGGTAAAGCGATGACAGGTCGAACTCGCGAGCACAGTCCAAGTAAGGCGTCGCCCCTCGTGGTACTGCTGATCGACGAACTGGCCGGAGTGACCGCGTACATGAGCGATCCTGCCCTGCGCAAAGCAGCCGCCGCCTCGCTAGCACGCATTCTCACGAAGGGACGCGCACTGGGAATCGTGGTAACGGCTTTCCTGCAAGACCCGCGCAAAGAAGTCCTGCCGATGCGGGGCCTGTTCACCCAAACCATCGCACTTCGACTGCGGTCGCGAGACGAAGTCGCGATGGTGCTCGGTGATGGGATGGCCGATGTCGCACCCGCGCATCGGATCAGTCCTGACAAGCCGGGCACCGGTTACGCCATCGCCGAGGACGGGCAAGTGATGAAGGTCCGGGCCGACTTCTGGTCCGATGAGCAAATCCGCTCCACTGCAAAGCAATACGGACGGGCAAGCTCATCCGGAGGGAGTGCAGCGCAATGAAGTCCATCTTCGAACCACCCGATCAGCATCAAGTGGCGCAGTATGCAGAAAACCTGCTCCGCCGTGCCAACCTCGTCCGCAGAGACGGATGGCAGGAGTACCGGCACATCTGGTCCTGCGGCGAAGTCATTGGCACCGCCCTGATCCTGGGCGACGACGCCGAGCTCCACCACTGCGGTGAGACACCGATCTCCGCGCTGGAGCGGTGGGCATTCAACCTATGGGGACTCACCGGCGGTCAGTCCGACGTCGATGCTGGATTGCGGCGTACGCGTGCCTGGTTTGACTCGATCCGCGCGGCGAGGTGAAACGATGGTCACTCAAGGCCTCCGGGAGACTCTCGTCGCTGCAGGGAACTTTCCCGAGTTGTTGACCGCGGATCAGGTGTCGGCACTGCTCGGCGTTTCGGCCGCGACACTCAATCGCTGGGCAGCAATCCGCGAAGCGACCGGCGAGCCGATCGGTCCGCCCTGCTACACGTTGTCAGAGCGGGTACGGCGGTGGGATTGCGCCGAGGTCCGGTCCTGGTTGAAGCAGGTGCGTCGGTAATGGCCGGCAACACACCACGCGGCATCCGAAAGCGACTCAACGCCGCTGGGGAGCCCCGCTACCAAGTTCGCTACCTGATCCGCGATCCCGACGCGGCATCGGGATGGGTGGAAACGTCAGCCACGTTCCCAACGCTTCGGGAAGCGAAGGCCTTCAAGTCCGAACGCGACAATGAGGCCGCGCTCGGCGCACGTCGATTCGATCCCCGCCTCGGTCGGACGCCGTTGAACAGGATTTGGACGCAATTCTCCGAGTCCAAGAAACCGGCGGTATCACCAAAGACCTGGAGTGGCTACACCCAACATTGGGACCTCCGCATCGGGCCGAGGTTCGGTCATGTGCCCGTGGACGAGATCACCCGCGCCGATGTCCAGGCGTTCGTTGACGGCTTGACGGTTGGGCCGTGGGCGAAGGTGTCCACGCTGCGACTTCTGCGGTCCATCCTCGACGTCGCTCACCAGGATGGCCGGATCCACCGCAATCCGGCATTCGGTGTCTCGGCGGGCCGCATTCCCGAGCGCGAACGTCACCGCTACCTCACCGCGCAGGAAGTCCAGACGCTGGCTGTTGCATGTGGCGACCAGGGTGATGTTGTGACCGTTCTCGCGTATACGGGTCTGCGTTGGTCCGAGTTGGTAGGTCTCCGCGTCAAGGACGTCGACCTCGTTGCCCGCCGGCTCTACGTGCGACGTGCAGCGCCCGAAGTCGAAGGGCGCCTCGCAATCGGGCCGCCAAAGACTCGTGCGGGGATCAGAACGGTCCCGCTCCCCCAGGTCGTTGTCGACATCCTCAAGACCCGGATCGGCGGACGGGATCGTGATGAACCGGCCATCACGTCGCCCCGCGGCACCATGCTCCGATCCAACAACTGGCGGAGGCACACGCACTGGAAGAAGGCACTAGAGAAGACGGGCCTGGCACCCCTGACGATCCATGATTTGCGCCACACCTATGCGAGCCTGGCCCGGAAGTCCGGCGCTGATCTTCGCTACGTCCAGAAAACGATGGGCCACTCGACACCGACCGTCACCGCGAACATCTACAGCGATCTCTATGCCGACGAACTAGACCAGGTGGCAACCAACCTCGATCAGCTTCACGCAACCGAAATTCACACACCGAAGACCGGACAAGAACCGGACGAATCAAACTGATGGCTGAGTGCAAGAATCGTGTCTATGCAGGTAGAACGTGGTGGCCAGGGCCGGGATCGAACCGGCGACCTTCCGCTTTTCAGGCGGACGCTCGTACCAACTGAGCTACCTGGCCCGGAAGGCACCGGTGTAAACCAGAATGCCTCGCTGGCGACCCTGACGGGACTCGAACCCGCGACCTCCGCCGTGACAGGGCGGCGCGCTAACCAACTGCGCCACAGGGCCTTGCTGTACTGCTACTCCTCGCTTCCACGTATGGAAGTACCCCCTACGGGATTCGAACCCGCGCTACCGCCTTGAAAGGGCGGCGTCCTAGGCCGCTAGACGAAGGGGGCCAGAGCCGAATCTCTCCGGGGTACTCACAACGCTTCCGCTGGGAGCTTCGATAGCTTAGGGCACGTCGCCCGCAATCCCAAAACGAGGCCGGTGAACACCCCTTTTGGCGGCTTCAGAACCTGGTCCGAAAGCAGCGCCGCGGGCTCAGTTATCCTGATGGCTCGCACGGCCCCTATAGCTCAGTTGGTAGAGCTACGGACTTTTAATCCGCAGGTCGCAGGTTCGAGCCCTGCTGGGGGCACCAAGCATTGGCTTCCGCGGCTCTGGCGGCGCAGCTCCGGATTCTCAGGCCCCCTGGAGCCGCCCGAGCAGCGGGGCGCCCCTCCCGCGCCGAGGGTGGAGCTGTTGTACCGGTTCCGCGAGTAGGCCCGCGAACAAGTCAACTTTCGGCGCGGGCGTTGCGGCCGACCGAAGCCGCTGCCCAGCCCAGCGCCGCAATCTCAGGCGGCCTTGTCGTCGTTGGCGCGCTCGGTCGCCTCGTCCGCGCTCGCCGGCCCCTTCTGCTCGCGCTCGTCGGGCTCGGCGCCCTTAGCTGCGTCGTCGGCCTTGGGACCCTTCTTGGCGTCCTCGCGGGCGTCCTCGCGAGCATCCTTCTCGAGGAACTTCTTCACCGCGCTGCGCAACTCCTTCTTCACCTTCTTGGCGTCGAGCTTGGCGTCGGTCTTGACGGCGGCCTCGGAGTCGACCTCCTCGGTCGCGCCGACGGCAGCCAACTCCTCGGCGGGCTGTTCGGCCGATTCCTCGGGCAACGCCGGTTCGTCCGCCTCCGCCTCGGCCTTGACGCGCTCGGCCAATACCGACTCCGGCCGCGGCTTGGACTCCTCCTCCTGAACAACGACATCCGCGACGACCTCGGCCGGAGCGGGCTCCTCGGCGAGCGGCGCCACCGTCGTCGCCGCCGGCTTGCCGAACACGTTGTCGATGCCCTCCCCCACCGCGACGACGAGATCCTCACCGACCTTCAGCCAGTTGTTGAAGGGGTTGAAGGGCAAGAGAGACAACGGGGTTGGCTTGTCGGGGTCGCCGCTCCAGTCATAGCCCAGGTCGATCAGCACCTTGGCCGCCGGCGCCAGCAGATCGACGAGCGGCTTCACGAGGGCCGTCGTACCGGTCGATTCGGCCAGGCTCAGGATCAGGTTGGCCAACGGCAGCGAGGTGGCCGGGATCATGATGTATTTGTTCGGGCTGTTGGGGTCGTTGCCGCCGTAGCGGATGTTGTCCGGATCTGCCAGCGCCGCAGCCAGTTCCGCGTCGGTGTAGCCGTAGGGCATGGTCACGTCGGGGTCGCCGCCGTTGGGCGCCAGGTAGTAGCCGTGCACGTTGTCGAACGCCGCGATGGCATTCAGCATCGTCAGCGGGTTGCCCCAGTACCGGGGCGCGTACACCACCGGATCGTATTCGAAACCGATGTTGGTGATCGGGATCCCGCTGTCGGTGATCATCGGCGGGCCGAAGGTCGCGTCGAGCAGCAGTTCGCCGAGGATCGAGATGGGCCGAAGCCGTTGCCACAGCCCGCCGTCGGGGTTGGCGATATTGCCGATCATCACCACCTGCAGGCGTTCCTTGATCTCCGGGTCGAGTGCGGCGAGGTTGCGCAGTTCGTTGGACACCACCGCCCCGCCCTGGGAGTAGCCGAAGATGACCAGGTCCTCATCGGAGTCGGCGGCCCACTGCTCGATCCCCTCGGCGTTCAGCGCGCTGACGCCCTGGGCCACCGAGACGTTCCACTTCTCGCAGCGCCCGGGTTCGCACCAGCCAGGAAAAGGCATGGGCCAGAACGACGCCGGGTAGTTGATACCGATGAGCTCGTCGCCGGCACAGCCGTTCGCGGCGCCGTTCTCGAAGCACCGGGTGTTCGTGAGGTACCGGTTGACGGCGTTCTGCATGTAGCCGGGTATCACGTTCGCGTCGGGGTCACCGGTCCCGGGGACGATCAACGCGGTGGCCGCCATCGCGACGAACGACGTGAGGGTCCCGGCGACCGCGACGGCCACGACCCCCACCAGCGCGAGTATCAGGACGAAGATCGAGCGAACAGCTCGTCGCATTTGGGTACCCCCCACCCTGCGTCAATGTACGAATTCGCCAGACGGGCAACCACACCCGACACCGGGCGAATATCGCACACTCCGGCAGCTCCTGTACCGAAAATGCGCAACGCCGCCGCTCAGCACAAGGCCGTCACCGGGGCGGGGTCCGGCGCGCCCGCGGTGCGCTGCGTGGAGGCGCCCAGCACGAACGCGACCACCCCGACGACCGCGGCGATCAGCAGCACCGCGATCAACAGGATCAGCCGGCCACTGCGCCGCGGCGCGACGACGAGCGGGACCGGTTCGGTCGGCGGATTCCACAACTGCGACACCGGCTGTCCCGGCAGCGGGACGATCGGAATGGGTCCGGTGGCGGGGTCGCCGTAGACGTTGGCGAGTTCGGCGCGCATCACGTCGGCGCTGGCGAATCGTTGGGAGGCGTCCCGCGCCATCGCGCGGTCGACGACGGCCGCGAGTTGCGGCGGAAGGTCGGGGCGCAGCGCCGACAGCGGCGGCGGCGGATTCTCGGTGATGGCGTGCGCGAGGGCGACCAGGTTCTCCTCGGGGAAGGCCCGGCGCCCGGTCAGGGCTTCCCACCCGACCACCCCCACGGCGTAGAGATCGTCGGTGACCGTCGCCGGATTGCCGGCGAGGCGCTCCGGGCTCATGTAGGCCATGGTGCCCATGATCTGGCCGGTGTCGGTGCGGTGCGTGTCGGGGCCCTTGGCCAGGCCGAAGTCGGCGACCTGCGCGGTGCCGTCGGCGGTGAACAGGATGTTGGCGGGTTTGATGTCGCGGTGCATGACGCCCGCGGCGTGCGCGGTCGACAGCGCCGCCAACACCTCGTCGAGGACCTTGCGCACGTGGTCCGGCGCCATCGGCCCCTGGGCGATCAGGTCGCCGAGGCTGGTGCCGGGCAGGCGTTCCATCACGATGAACGGGGTGCCGTGGTGTTCGCCGCTGCCGTACACGGCCACGATGTTGGGATGCCGCAGCGCGGCCGCGGAATGTCCCTCGGCCCAGAACCGGCGCAGATAGTCGGGGTGGGTGTCGTAACCCGGGTAGAGCAGTTTGATCGCCACCGACTGGCCGGTCTGGGTGTCCCAGCCCTCGCGCACCTCGGCCATCCCGCCGCGGCCGAGGGTCCCCCGCAACTCGTAGCGGCCGCCGAGCAGTTCGGGGGCGATGAACATGGGTTCTACCGTAATCGGCAAAGGTCGACTCACGGCCGTACCGCCCGCGTCAGCGCTCAGCGCCCGTCGTGATAGCGGTGGCGGCGCTCCCAGCTTCGACAGGCGGCCTCGACGCCCTTGAGCACCAGAACCGCATACGCGATAGCCAGTGGAGTTCCGATCAGCCACGCCATGGTCATGTCATCACCCTGTCGATCCGACGTCGGTCCATCAGATGCGTCGTTCCATCAGATCACGCGTTGGCCGATCCGCTCGGCCAACGCGCCGGGGCCTCGGCGGGGCCTCGACGAACACGCCACTCGGATGCGGGGGATTAGGTGGCTACCGGGTATACGTCGGTCGTATCTTGAGTCACGGCAGACCCCGTCGGTCGAATACATTTGACTGCGGTCGTTGTCAACAAGTGTCGAACGTAGGAGTGATGTGACGTCCGGTCAACGCCAGCGCCGCTGGACCGGTGTTCCCCTGGAGGATCGCCAACTCAAGCGACGTGACGAGCTGCTCGCCGCGGGCATCGCGCTCCTCGGCGGCGAGGGCCGCCCGACGGTGACGGTGCGCGCGGTCTGCCGCGGCGCCGGCCTGACCGAGCGCTATTTCTACGAGAGCTTCGCCGACCGCGACGAATTCGTCCGCGCGGTGTACGCCGAAGTTTGCCAGCAGGCGATGGCGGCGCTGATGTCGGCGACCACGCCCCGCGAAGCGGTCGAGCGATTCGTTGCCCTGATGGTCGACGACCCGGTCCGCGGCCGGGCCCTGCTGCTGGCCCCGGAGGCCGAACCGGCACTGGCCAATTGCGGCTCGGAATGGATGCCCAACTTCATCGAACTACTGCAGCGCAAGCTGACCGCCGTCACCGACCCAGCCATCCAGGCCATGACCGCGACCAGCCTGATCGGTGGTTTGACCGCGCTGTTCGTCGCCTATCTGAACGGCCGATTGCCCACCACCCGCGAGCAATTCATCGACTACTGCGTGGCCATGTTGATGGACCGCAGCGGGGTCGCGGTCCGTGCCGGGAATCACGGTTGACAGGCCGTCGGGAAACTTGATGTCACCGGAGTACACAGATATATTGACTGCAACCACGAGATACAGATAACTGGGAGGTGTCGTGTCGCAAGACCTGACCGACCTACAGCTTCTGCATGAGCTCGAGCCTGTAGTCGAGCAGCAGATCAACCGTCATATGAAGATGACGAAGGACTGGAACCCGCACGACTACGTCCCCTGGTCCGACGGCAAGAACTTCTACGCCCTGGGCGGTCAGGACTGGGATCCGGAAGAGTCGAAGCTCTCCGAGGTGGCGCGCACCGCGATGGTGCAGAACCTGCTCACCGAGGACAACCTGCCGTCGTATCACCGCGAGATCGCGATGAACTTCTCGATGGACGGCCCGTGGGGTTTCTGGGTCAACCGCTGGACCGCGGAGGAGAACCGGCACGGCATCGCGCTGCGCGACTACCTGCTGGCCACCCGCGCCATCGACCCGGTCGAACTCGAGATCACCCGCATGGAGCAGGTCACCCGCGGCTTCTCGCCGGGCCAGAACCAGCAGGGCGACCTGTTCGCCGAGAGCCTGTTCGACTCGGTGATGTACGTGTCGTTCCAGGAGCTGGCCACCCGCGTCTCGCACCGCAACACCGGTAAGGCCTGCGCGGACCCCGTCGCCGATCAGCTGCTGCAGCGCGTGTCGGCCGACGAGAACCTGCACATGATCTTCTACCGCGACGTCAGCGCCGCCGGCCTGGACATCGCCCCCAACCAGGCGATGACCTCCCTGCACCGCGTGCTGAGCAACTTCAAGATGCCCGGCTACACGGTGCCGGACTTCCGCCGCAAGGCCGTCATCATCGCCGTCGGCGGGGTTTACGACCCGCGTATCCACCTCGACGACGTGGTGATGCCGGTCCTGAAGAAGTGGCGCATCTTCGAGCGCGAGGACTTCACCGGCGAGGGCGCCCGGCTGCGCGACGAGCTAGGTGTGCTGATCCAGGAGCTCGAGGACACCTGCGAGAAGTTCGAGGTCGCCAAGGAGCGCCGCCTCGAGCGCGAGCGCAAGGTGGCCGAGAAGAAGGCCGCGAAGAAGGCGCTGGCATCAGCGGCCTCCTGACCGACCGCCGCACCGCGGAACACGAACCGGACCGATCTGCTCTGCAGATCGGTCCGTTCGCGCTGCCCAGTCCCGTCGTCCTGGCCCCGATGGCCGGTGTGACAAATGTCGCATTCCGCACACTGTGCCGCGAACTCGAGCTCGCTCGGGTAGGCACCGTCAGCGGGTTGTACGTGTGCGAGATGGTCACCGCCCGCGCGCTCGTCGAGCGTCACCCGGTGACCATGCACATGACGACGTTCGCGCCGGAGGAGTCGCCGCGCTCGCTGCAGCTCTACACCGTGGACCCGGACACCACCTACGCGGCCGCGAAGATGATTGCTGACGAGGGTCTGGCCGACCACCTCGACATGAACTTCGGCTGCCCGGTTCCGAAGGTCACCAAGCGCGGCGGCGGGGCCGCGCTGCCCTACAAGCGCCGCCTGTTCGGCCAGATCGTCGCGGCCGCCGTCCGCGCCACCGAGGGCACCGACATCCCGGTGACGGTGAAGTTCCGGGTGGGCATCGACGACGAGCACCTCACTTTCCTCGACGCCGGCCGGATCGCCGAACAGGAGGGTGCCGCGGCGGTGGCACTGCACGCGCGCACCGCGGCCCAGCGCTATTCGGGTGCGGCCGACTGGGATCGGATCACGCAGCTCAAACAGCACGTGCGGACCATCCCGGTGCTGGGCAACGGCGACATCTTCGACGCCAGCGACGCGCTGGCCATGATGGCGAGCACGGGCTGCGACGGCGTGGTCATCGGCCGGGGCTGCCTGGGCCGGCCCTGGCTGTTCGCCGAGCTGTCCGCGGCCTTCACCGGCCGCGCCGCGCCGACGCCGCCGAACCTTGGCGAGGTCGCCGATATCGTCCGCCGGCACGGCGAGTTGTTGGCCGCCCACGTCGGCGAGGACAAGGGCATGCGGGACATCCGCAAGCACGTCGGCTGGTATTTGCACGGCTTCCCGGTGGGATCGGATCTGCGCCGGGCGTTGGCGTTGGTCAAGACCCTCGCCGAACTCGACGAGTTGCTGGGCCGCCTCGACGCCGACGCCCCGTTCCCGCCCGTCGGCAGCGGTCCGCGGGGGCGGCAGGGCTCGCCCGCGTCGGTGTCGCTGCCCGAGGGCTGGCTGGCCGATCCCGACGACTGCACGGTCCCCGAGGGCGCCGACGCTATGCACTCCGGTGGCTGAATCGAGACCCTCTCGACACCACCGCTCTCAGGAAGTCTCAGTAACATGTGTGGACCTGTTCCAGTCCGCCGCCAGTAGCGCGGCACCCGCCTGGACTGCTAGAGACATAGATGCACCCGCGTTCGTCAGCGTCGACAAGTGCGGGCGAGGCGGCACGCGCGTGCGCTGAGCAAGACCTCACGAGAGTCGGAGACCGGATACGAACATGAGTGACGGCGAGAACGCCACTCCTGGTCGCCGTGCGCCCGAACCTCACGGTGACAACCAGTGGCTTACCCGAACTCCGCGGCCGAAGCCAGACGCCGCGCCGTGGGAGCGCACCGCAGACCCGGAACCGGCACCGCGTAGCGGCCGGGCGGGCAACCCGGTCGACGGCATCACCGTCGCGGACCTGATCGCCCGCGTCACCGGCGACGTGCCCCCCACCCTGCAGCCGGGCGCCCCGGAGGACCCGGAGCCGGCCGCCGACGAGACCGAGGTGGCCGAGCACGAGGCGGCCGAGCACGAGGCGGTCGAGCACGATCCGCCGACCGTGCCGGTGCTCTCGGCCTACGCCGCGGAGATCCCCGACCTCGAAGACAGCGACGACGCGTCCGCCACCACCGTGTTGGCGGCGGTCACCGAGGAGCCGCCGGGACGGGTCCGCCCGGCCCACATCGGCCGCCGCACCTCCCCCACCGCACCACACGACGCCCACCCGCGCCGCCGCAAGACGATCCGGATCGCCGGTCGCTCTGTGGCGGCGTTGCTCGCTGTGCTGGCGCTGGTGCTCACCGGCGGCGCGTGGCAGTGGACCACCAGCAAGAACAACCGGATGAACAACATCGCCGCGCTGGATCCGAACTCCCGCGACATCCTCGACCCCAACGCCCAGTTCGGCGACGAGAACTTCCTCATCGTCGGGGTGGACAGCCGGTACGGGCAGAACAGCGACATGGGCGCGGGCGACACCGGCGACGCCGACGGCGCCCGCTCCGACAGCATCATCCTGGTCAACATCCCCGCCAACCGCGAACGCGTCGTGGCGGTGTCGTTCCCGCGCGACCTGGCGATCACCCCCATCCAGTGCGATGCCTGGGACGCCTCCACCGGTGACTACGGCCCGGTCTATGACGAGGTCTCGGGCACCTACGGCCCCGAAGAGGTCTACACCGAGACCAAGCTGAACTCCGCCTATGCGTTCGGCGGCCCCAAGTGCCTGGTCAAGGCCATCCAGAAGATGTCCGGCCTGTCGATCAACCGGTTCATGGCGGTCGACTTCGCCGGCTTCGCGAAGATGGTCGACGCGCTGGGCGGGGTGGAGGTGTGCACCACCACGCCGCTCGAGGATTACGAGCTGGGCATGGTGCTGCCGACCGCGGGCCGCCAGATGGTCGACGGGACCACCGCGCTGAACTACGTGCGCGCCCGCCAGGTCACCACCGAGGTCAACGGCGACTACGGCCGGATCAAACGGCAACAGCTGTTCCTGTCGTCGCTGCTGCGGTCGCTGATCTCCAAGGAGACCTTCTTCTCGCTGAGCAAGCTCAACAACGTGGTGAACATGTTCATCAACGACAGCTCGGTCGACAATGTCAGCACCAAGGACCTCGTCGATCTCGGGCAGTCGCTGCAGGGCGTCTCCGCCGGCAGGATCACCTTCGTCACCGTGCCCACCACCGGTTACGCCGACGAGTGGGGCAACGAACAGCCGCGTACCGCCGACATCCGGGCGCTGTTCGACGCGATCATCGACGACGACCCGCTGCCCGGGGAGAACGACCAGAACGCGACCGTCGCGCCGATGACCAACAGCTCCTCGGAGATCCCGGAATCGTCGGCGACGGGCACCAGCACCGAGGCCCTGCCGGAGAGCACCGGCACCGAAGAGCCCACCACCACAACCGAGATCGTGCACGCGGTGACCACCGAACCGGGCGAGATCGACGTGCACGTGGCCAACTCCACCAGCGTCGCCGGGCTCGGGTCGGCGGCCAGCACCGAGCTGCAGCTGCACGGCTTCAACGTCGACACCCCGGACGACTACCTCGAGGCGCTGCCGGCGACCACGGTGATGTACTCGCCGGGCAACGAGCACGCCGCGGCCACTGTGGCCGCCACGTTGGGCGAGCCGCGGATCGAGCGGGTCACCGGGCTGGGCCAGGAGGTCCAGGTCGTGCTCGGACCCGACTACGCGACGGTCTCGCCGCCCCCGCCCAGCGGTTCCCCGATGACGGTGACCGTGGCGCACGTGGACAAGAGCACCCCGACCTATCTGCCCGAGGATCTGACCATCACCAACGGCGCCGACATCAGCTGCGAATAGCCCCGGTGTGGGGGTTTCACCAGCCGTTCACCACGTCATTTGTGCCGTTTGCGGTGCCAAACCTCTAGGCTTGACACATGCGTACCGCGTACCAGGACCAACTCGAGGACCTCACCAACCAACTCGGCGCAATGTGCGAGCTGGCCGGGGCGGCGATGGAGCGCGCAACCCAGGCTTTGCTGCAGGCCGACCTGGTGCTGGCCGAGCAGGTCATCAGCGATCAGGATGTGCTGGGCGAGCACAGTGCGCGCACCGAGGAGGCGGCCTTCGTGCTGCTGGCCCTGCAGGCGCCGGTGGCCCGCGATCTGCGCTCGGTGGTCTCGGCGATCCAGATGGTGGCCGACATCGACCGGATGGGCGCGCTGGCCGTGCACGTCGCCAAGATCGCCCGGCGCCGCCATCCCGTGCATGCCCTACCCGAAGAAGTCAACGGTTATTTCTCCGAAATGGGCCGCGTCGCAGTGGAATTGGGTCGCACCGCGCAGGAGGTCCTGCTGACCGGTGACATCGACAAGGCCGCCCGGATCCGCGCCGAGGACGACGCGATGGACGATCTGCACCGGCACCTGTTCAACGTCCTGATGGACCGCGAATGGAAGCACGGCGTGGCCTCGGCGGTCGACGTCGCGCTGCTCAGCCGCTTCTACGAACGCTTCGCCGATCACGCGGTGGAGATCGGCCGACGGGTCATCTTCATGGCCACCGGCGAACTTCCCGAGTACGAGGAACTCCCGCCCGAAACGTGGCGCGACTAGCTTGCACCGAAACGCTGAACCTAGGGTGTGATGGTGCGGACCTCCTACCGTGAACAACTCGTTGCCCTCGCCGCGAAGATCGCCGAGATCTGCGGGCTGGCGACCGTCGCCATGGAGACCGCGACGCGGGCGCTGCTGCGCGCCGACCTGGTGCTCGCCGAGCGGGTGATCCGCGAGCACGACCAGATCGTCGACGCCTGCATGGCCGCCGAGGAGGCCGCGTTCGTCCTGCTGGTCCGCCATCAGCCGGTGGCCGGCGACCTGCGCACGGTCGTCACCTCGATCCAGAACGTCTTCGACATCGAACGGATGGGCGTGCTGGCCAAGCACGTGGCCCGCATCACGGTGCGCCGCCACCCGGAGGTGGCCGTCCCCAGCGAGGTCGCCCACGATTTTGCCGAAATGGGCCGGGTGGCAGTCCAATTGGGCAACGCCACCCAACAGGCACTGTTGATGCGGGACGTCGAGACGGCCACGTCGATCGACGACGAGGACGACGCGATGGATGCCCTGCACGCGCACCTGTTCGTCGTGGTGATGGGCCGCGAATGGCAGCACGGCGTGCCCGCGGCCATCGACGTGACCATGCTGGGCCGCTTCTACGAGCGGTTCGCCGACCACGCCGTCGAGATCTGCCGCCGGGTCAACTTCCAGGTGCTGGGCGAGACCACCGGCAGCGACGAGGCCCGCACCTAGCGCCGCGGGCAGACCCGCGTTGCAGGCATGCGGACACCGTTTCGACGGTGCGTGTCGAGCGGGTTACAGCTTTGCCCGAATACTCCCCCGGCGCGGCGGGCACAACCGATTCTTCGCGAAATGCGGTAGCTGTTCATCTTGCGTTCATCGAATGTCCCCCGACTCGTCGCGTGTCTTTCCTACGTTTTGCCAGTACTCAAGTAATCCTCAGCTCGGAAGTGATCGGAGAATAATGCGCAACTGGCGTTCAGCGGCCGCACTTACCGCGTCGGCATCCCTGTTCCTCGTGGGCTGCGGCGGCGGTGACAACGGCGACAGCGCGGCGGGCGGCTCGGAGGACGGCGGCCTGTCGGGCACCATCCTCATCGACGGGTCCAGCACCGTTGCTCCGCTCTCGGAGACCATCGCCGAGCTGTTCCAGCAGGAGAACTCCGGGGTGCGCGTCACCGTCGGCACCTCCGGCACCGGCGGCGGCTTCCAGAAGTTCTGCAACGGCGAGACCGACATGAACGACGCCTCGCGCGCCATCAAGGACTCGGAGATCGAGGCCTGCGAGGCCAGCGGCATCGCCTACGACAGCATCACCGTCGCCAACGACGCGATCTCGCTGATCGTCAACCCGGCCAACCCGGTGCAGTGCGTCACCCTCGAGCAGGCCCAGCAGATCTGGAACGCCGGATCGACGGTCAACACCTGGGGCGACATCACCGGCCTCGAGCTGCCCGACGAGTGGAAGTCCAACCCGGTCAACCTGTTCGGTCCCGGCACCGACTCGGGCACCTTCGACTTCTTCACCGAGGCCGTCAACGGCGAAGAGGGCGTCATCCGCGAGAACTACACCGACATCGGCGAGGACGACAACGCCGCGGTGACCGGCATCTCCGGTGACCCGAACGCCATGGGCTTCATCCCCTACTCGTTCACCCAGGAGGTCGGCGACCAGGTCAAGCCGCTCGAGATCGACAGCGGCACCGGTTGCACCGCGGGCACCCTCGAGACCGTCCAGGAGGGTAGCTACACCCCGCTGGGCCGCGAGCTCTTCGTCTACGCCAGCGACAAGGCCCTGCAGCGTCCCGAGGTCCTGGAGTTCATGAAGTTCTACATCGACAACTCCGACGCCGCCGCCGAGGCCGCCACCTACATTCCGCTCACCGATGAGCAGAAGGCCGAAGCGCACGCCAAGATCGACGAACTCGCCGGCGCGTAGCGAGATCACCCGAATATGCCCGTAAAGGACGAGACCGCCAGCGCACCGGGGACACCCCCGGTGTCGCTGGCGGCCTCCAGCCCCCGGTACGCGGAGAAGGCCATCAAGGCCGCCTTCGCCCTCTGCGCGGCGCTGTCGGTCGCCATCACCACCGCGATCGTCCTCGCCCTACTCTTCCCGACAATCGGTTTCTTCCAACACGTTTCGATCGTCGAGTTCTTCACCGGCACGTCCTGGCGGCCCGCCTTCGCGGACCCGTCGTTCGGCGTGCTGCCGATCGTCATCGGAACCCTGACCGTCGTCTTCTGGGCGCTGCTCGTGGGCATCCCACTGGGCCTGCTCGCGGCGATCTATCTGTCCGAATACGCGCCGCTGCGGGTCCGCCGGATCGTCAAGCCCATCCTCGAGGTGCTCGAAGGCATCCCGACGGTCGCGATCGGCATGTTCGGCCTGCTGTTCATGCGGCCGTTCCTCGAAGACCTCTTCCCGTTCCTGAAATGGCAGGCCTTCTCGGTCGGTGTCGCGGGAATCATGGTCGGCATCATGATCATCCCGCTGATCACCTCGGTGTCGGATGACGCGATGCGCTCGGTGCCCAACGGTCTGCGCGAGGGCGCCTACGGCCTGGGCGCCAACAAGATGCAGGTGTCGCTGCGGGTGGTCTTCCCGGGTGCGATCTCGGGCGTCATCGCGGCCATCGTGCTGGCCACCTCGCGCGCCATCGGCGAGACCATGGTGGTGCTGATCGTGGCCGGCCAGACGCCGCGCTTCGGCTTCACCTTCACCGGTTCGGTGCAGACCATGACGGCGTTCATCGGCTCGACCGCCACCGGCGACATCGCCACCGGCACCATCGTCTACGAATCGATCTTCGCCGTCGGCGCGCTGCTGTTCGTCATGACGCTGTGCATGAACATGTTCGCAATCCGCATGGTGCGGCGCTTCCGGGAGGTCTACGACTAAATGCCTGCTGAAAAGCTCCGGACCGAGCGGGCCAGGCTGGCCACCGCCGGCGCCCGCGCCGTCGTCGAGAGTTCGCTGAAGAGCAAGTCCCCGATCGGCAAGGTCACCAATCAGCTGTTCCTCGCGGTGATGCTGCTGGCGATCGCGGTCGCCGTGACCGCGCTGGTCGGCATGATCCTGTGGGCCCTGATCAAGGGCTGGCCGCGGCTGGACCTGAACCTGTTCACCAACGCCCCGTCGACGATCAACCGGGACACGGCCGGCTTCCGGCCCGCGATCCTGGGCACCATCTACCTGATCGCCGGCGTTATCCTCCTGATCGTGCCCATCGGCGTCGCCTCGGCGGTCTACCTCGAGGAGTACGCGGACAAGACCAAGTGGTACAACCGCTTCATCGAGCTGAACATCCAGAACCTGGCCGGCGTGCCGTCGATCGTCTTCGGCATCCTCGGCATGGCCTTCATCGTGCGCGGCCCGCTGAGCATGGGCTTCGTGGCCGCCGCCGGGTCGATCACGCTGGCGATGCTGGTGCTGCCCACGGTCATCATCACCGCCCGCGAGGCCATCCGGGCCGTGCCGTCGTCCATCCGCGACGCGTCGCTGGGTCTGGGCGCCACCGAATGGCAGACCATCAGCAAACAGGTCCTGCCGATCGCCATCCCCGGCATCCTCACCGGCGTCATCCTGGCCGTGGCCCGCGCCATCGGCGAGGCCGCCCCACTGCTGCTGGTCGGGGCGACCACGTTCATCACCTTCAACCCCAGCTTCTTCGAGGGTGGTTACACCGCGATGCCGGTGTTGATTTACAACTACATCCAGCGGCCTCAGGAAGAGTTCCATATTCTTGCGGCAGCAGGCGTGATCGTGATGTTGGCAGTGCTGCTGGCAATGAACTCGTTTGCGATCTGGCTGCGCAATCACTACGAGCGGAAGTTCTGATATGACCCAGGGACCAATCGCGCCCGCGAGCGGAAGCAAGCAGATGACCGATAGCACCCAGGCCGACGCTCGCGAAGCCGGAGCCATTCCGCTGGACAAGCCGTCGGCCCGCGAGAACCGCGGTGGCGGTGGCCGACTGGTGTTCACCGTCAAGGACATGGACGTCTGGTACGGCTCGCACAACGCGGTCCGCAACGTCAACCTCGAGATCGTCGAGAACGACATCACCGCGCTGATCGGGCCGTCCGGCTGCGGCAAGAGCACCGTGCTGCGCTGCTTCAACCGGATGAACGACCTCGTGCCCTCGGCCCGGGTCGACGGCGACGTGCGCTACCACGGCATCGATCTGTACGGCAAGGAAGTCGATCCCATCGAGGTCCGGCGCCGGATCGGCATGGTGTTCCAGAAGCCCAACCCGTTCCCCAAGTCGATCTACGACAACATCGCCTACGGCCCCCGGGTCAACGGCATGAAGGGCAACATGGACGACATCGTCGAGGAGGCGCTGACCGCCGCGGCGCTGTGGGACGAGGTCAAGGACAAGCTGAAGGACAGCGCGCTGGCCATGTCGGGCGGTCAGCAGCAGCGGCTGTGCATCGCGCGCACCATCGCCACGCGTCCCGAGGTGATCCTGATGGACGAGCCGTGCTCGGCGCTCGACCCCATCGCCACCTCGAAGATCGAGGAACTGATGCGCGAGATCGCCTCGCAGTACACGATCTTGATCGTCACCCACAACATGCAGCAGGCCGCTCGCGTGTCCGACAAGACCGCGTTCTTCACCGCCGAGGTGGACGACAAGGGTGTCCGGCACGGTCTGCTGGTCGAGTACGACGACACCGAGAAGATCTTCTCCAACCCGTCGGACCGACGCACCGAGGATTACATCTCCGGTCGCTTCGGCTGACCCGCGCCGCCGAAGCAGCCCGCCCCGGTCGCCGGGGCGGGCTGCTTTGTTTCGGGCGTTACTGTCAGATCTCAGCCGTAGGCGGTGTCCACGCTGAACACCTCGAAGCCCAACCGCTCGTAGGTCTTCACCGCGGCGGTGTTGTCGGCCTCGGTGTAGAGCAGCACGGTCGAATCGGCACCGAGGCGCGCCGCGAGGTGGTGCAGCCCGACCAGCGTGAGCACGCCCCCCAGACCCCGCCCCTGGGCGGCCGGGTCCACCCCGACCACGTAGACCTCGCCGAGGCCGGGTCCGTGCACCTTGGTCCAGTGAAATCCGAGCAGGCGGTCAGTAGCGTCGTCGAACGCGAGGAACAGGCCCTCGGGGTCGAACCAGGTCTCCGCGCGGCGCTCGGCGATCTCGGCCTCGGTCCAGCCGCCCTGCTCGGGATGCCAGTGGAAGGCCGCGTTGTTGACCCGCAGATACTCGGCGTCGTCGGCGGGACCGGAATAGGTCCGCAGCCGCACCCCGTCGGCCGCGCGCACCGGCGGCAGGTCGCGCAGCGGTCGGCGCATCTGCAGCAGTTCGCGCACCACCGACAGTCCCAGCGCGCGCGCCGTGGCGCGGGCCGGCTCGAGGTTGCCGTGCGCCCAGATCCGGGCGCCGTCGCCGCCCTCGGTCAGGCCCAGTCGCGCCATCGCCGAGCCCAGCCCGCGCAGGCGCGCCTCCGGATGCACGACGAGTTCGGCCATCGCCGGCGCGTCCTCGGTGGCCGCGGCGAGGTTGAGATAACCGAGGACCCGCTCACCGTCGACGGCCAACAGGTGTCGGGTCCGGTCGGCGCCCAACTCGCGCAGCACCTGATCGCCCACCGGGGCTACGCCGTCGACGGTCTCGGCCGCCTCGATCAACTCCCGGATCTGCTGCTGGAGGGCACCGGAAAGGCCGGTCTGCCAATCGATTTGGGTCACTGCATATCCGCCAACGAATCGGGTACCACCAGGGGGCCGGCGAGGTCGTCCTCCTCGTCGCCGACCTCGTCGGGACCGGGCGACGCGTTGCGGCCCCGGGCGGGGCGCACCGCCTTGTAGCCGACGTTGCGGACGGTGCCGATCAGCGACTCGTGTTCGGCGCCGAGCTTGGCCCGCAGCCGCCGGACGTGCACATCGACCGTGCGGGTGCCGCCGAAGAAGTCATAACCCCAGACCTCCTGCAGTAGCTGGGCGCGGGTGAACACCCGGCCGGCGTGCTGCGCCAGGTACTTGAGCAACTCGAACTCCTTGTAGGTCAGGTCCAGCGGCCGACCGCGCAACCGCGCCGTGTAGGTCCCCTCGTCGATGACCAGTTCGCCGAGGCTGACCTTGCCGGCGCTCTCCTGCAGCGCCGCCCCGCCGCGACGGCTGACCACCAGGCGCAGCCGCGCGTCGATCTCGGCCGGGCCGGTACCCGGCAGCAGTATCTCGTCGATCCCCCATTCGAGGTTTACCGCAACCAGTCCGCCCTCGTTGACCACGGCGACCACCGGAACCGCGGTGCCGGTGCTGCCCAGCAGACGACACAGGCCGCGGGCGGCGACCAGATCGGTGCGCGCGTCGACGATCGCGACGTCGGCCGAACCCGCCTCCAGCAGGGAGGACACCTCGGTGGGGGCCGCGCGTACCTGGTGAGCCAGCAGCGACAGCGCGGGCAGGACGGATTCCGGACGTGGGTCGACGGTGAGAAGCAGCAGATCCACTAGGTCCTCCAGTCACCGGGGGATCACTCCCCAGATTCATGGCCGACACATCGTCGTTACCGACCGAATTGGTCTAACGATAGCCTGCCACCTGCTGATCCTCCGGGTTGCGCAACAATGACCGCGTGCGGAAACTGCTGACCGGAATCGGTGCGACCGTGCTGACCGTCCTGTTGGCGGCCGTCGGCGTCGACTTCGGGGCGGCCATCACGGCCGAGTATCGGCTGTCGCGCGCGGTCCGCAGCGCCGCCCACCTCAGCTGGGATCCGTCGGTGGCGATCCTCGGTTTCCCGTTCATCCCCCAGGCCATGCGGCACCACTACGACGAGATCGAGATCAAGGCCACCGACGTCGCCCATCCGCATGTCGAGCGGGCGGCCCTGGAGGCCACCATGCACTCCATCGGGATCGCCGAGACGTCGTGGCTGATCCGACCGGACGCGAAGTTGCCCATCGGGAAGCTGGAGAGCCGGATCATCATCGACTCGGCGCATCTGGGCCGGTTCATGGACCTCAAGGACCTGATGGTCGAGGCGCCGACGGTCGAGACCAACGACGCCACCGGCGGCACCACCGAATCGGGCATCTCCGGCAGCCAGGGGTTGGTCTTCACCGCGACGCCCACCGCCTCCGACTTTCCCGAGAAGGTCAGCGTCGCCGTCGACCTCTCCCTCGTCGGCCCCGACCGCACCACCCTGGTGTTCACCCCCACCGGCGTGCTGACCGGGCCCGGGACCGCCGATCAGGAGGTGCCCGACGACAAGCTGGCCGCCGTGCTCGACGAGTTCCGCGCCACCCTGCCCGATCAGCGGTTGCCGTTCGGGGTGGCGCCCACCAGCCAGGGCGCCCGCGGCTCCGACGTCATCATCGAGGGCATCACCGAGGACGTCACCATCACGCTGGCGGAGTTCACCCAGCGATGAGCGCCTCCACTGGCCTGATCATCGTCGTCATCATCGCCGTGCTGGGCCTCGGTGTCCTGGTGGGTCGGCTGCTGACGCTGCGATCGGGGAGGGTGCGCGCGGCCACCGAGGCCGCCGACGTCGACACCAGCGGGCTGGGCCTGTCGACCACCGGACCGACGATGCTGCACTTCACCGCGGCCTGGTGCGGGCCGTGCGTAGCGGTGCGGCGGGTCATCGAGACGGTGTGCGCCGACCTGCCCCAGGTGGCGCACGTCGAGATCGACCTGGACGCCAATCCGGATGCGGCGCGGCGCCTCTCGGTGCTCTCGCTGCCGACCACGATCATCTTCGACGCCGACGGCCACCCCCGCTACCGGACCACCGGTGTCCCCACCGCCGGTGACCTGCGGTCGGCGCTGGAACCACTATTGGCCTGAGTGCGGAGTCATTGGGTAAGCTGTCGGGCGTGCCAGCCCGCCTCGAGCCGATGCTCACCAAGCGCCGCGCAGTGGATCTGTGCCGCCTTGCGGGTTGTTGCTGTTGTTGTAGCCGCTGATCAGCCGCGCGTTCGTACGCGTCGCGCCGGCGAGCAGCCTGGCGCTTGCTGACCCCAGCCCATCCGTACATCAACAGGAGCATGTTTATGTCAATCCCGGTGCCGAAGCCGACTACCAGCGACGGCCTCGTCGACGCTCGGGGTCCGCGCGCGACCGTCCCGTCCGTCCGTCCATCCCCCTGAACCAACCCGATCCACCTTCGAAAGGACCACTTCATGGCCCGTTCCGACGTCCTGGTCACCACCGACTGGGCTGAGCAGAACCTCGACGCACCGAACACGGTGTTCGTCGAGGTCGACGAGGACACCAGCGCCTACGACACCGGTCACATCGCCGGCGCCGTGCGGCTGGACTGGAAGGACGACCTGCAGGATCCGATCCGTCGCGACTTCGTCGATGCGGCCGGGTTCTCCAAGCTGCTCTCCGAGCGCGGCATCGGCAACGACGACACCGTGATCCTCTACGGCGGCAACAACAACTGGTTCGCCGCCTACGCCTACTGGTACTTCAAGCTCTACGGCCACGAGAACGTCAAGCTGCTCGATGGCGGCCGCAAGAAGTGGGAACTGGACGGCCGGCCGCTGGTGACCGACAAGGTCGAGCGCCCGCAGACCAGCTACACCGCCAAGGACCCGGACCTGTCCATCCGCGCGTTCCGGGACGAGGTCATCGCCGCGATCGGCACCAAGAACCTGGTCGACGTCCGCTCGCCCGACGAGTTCTCCGGCAAGATCCTGGCTCCCGCGCACCTGCCGCAGGAGCAGAGCCAGCGCCCCGGGCACGTGCCGGGCGCCATCAACGTTCCCTGGAGCAAGGCCGCCAACGAAGACGGCACCTTCAAGTCCGACGAGGAACTGGCCAAGCTCTACGCCGACGCCGGTCTCGACGGCGAGAAGGAGATCATCGCCTACTGCCGGATCGGGGAGCGTTCCTCGCACACCTGGTTCGTGCTGCAGGAACTCCTCGGACACAACAACGTCAAGAACTATGACGGCAGTTGGTGCGAATACGGCTCCCTGGTGGGGGCCCCGATTGAATTGGGAAGTTGATATGTGCTCAGCGCCTACCCAGGGCCAGGCCCTGCCCGCGAACGTTGACGTCGAGAAGGAGACCGTGATCACCGGCCGCGTGGTCGACGGCTCCGGCCAGCCGGTCGGCGGCGCCTTCGTGCGCCTGCTCGACTCCTCCGACGAGTTCACCGCCGAGGTGGTGGCGTCGGCGACCGGTGACTTCCGGTTCTTCGCCGCGCCGGGCTCGTGGCGGCTGCGCGCACTGTCGAAGGTCGGCAACGGCGACGCCGTGGTGGCCCCGACCGGCGCCGGTGTCCACGAGGTCGCCGTCAAGGTCGCCTGACCCGATCCGGCCCTCCGCTTTCCGCGAGCGTGCGTGGTATGAGGCGACACGCCTCAAAAAGTGAGATTTCCCGCACGCTCGCGGGGGGCACCCGGGGCAAATCGGCTCCTACGACGAACTAGACTCATGCCCGTGGTGTTGTTCTTCGAACTCATGCTCGTCGCGGCCGTCGTGGTCATCACGTGGTTCGCGATCTACACGCTGTACCGTCTGATCACCGACGAGTCCTGACCCGCCGATGACCGGCGGTAACGACGTGCCCGGCGTGGACCCCGGCTCGGGTGACCGCGCGGTGGCTGCCGCCGCCGACCGGGCTCAGGAGACGGCAGCGCGCAACGTACCGACGTTTGACGACCTTCCGCTACCCGCCGACACGGCAAACCTGCGCGAAGGCGCCGGCCTCGACGACGCGCTGCTGGCCCTGTTGCCGCTCGTCGGCGTCTGGCGCGGTGAAGGCGAGGGCCGCGACGCCGACGGCGACTACCGCTTCGGTCAGCAGATCATCGTCTCCCACGACGGCGGCGACTACCTCAACTGGGAAGCCCGCTCCTGGCGGCTGGACGACGCCGGCGAATACGCCGCGACCTCCCTGCGCGAGACCGGGTTCTGGCGCTTCGTCAACGACCCGAACGACCCCAGCGAATCGCAGGCCATCGAACTGCTGCTGGCCCACTCCACCGGCTATGTCGAACTGCTCTACGGCCGCCCGCTGAACCAGGCCTCCTGGGAGTTGGCCACCGACGCGTTGGCCCGCAGCCAGTCCGGTGTGCTCGTCGGCGGCGCGAAACGCCTCTACGGCATCATCGAGGGCGGCGATCTGGCCTATGTTGAGGAGCGGGTCGACGCCGACGGCGGCCTGGTCCCGCACCTGTCGGCCCGCCTGTCGCGCTTCATCGGATAGTCAACCAGCACCGTCTAGCTCGGGGAGATCTCTATGCGTCTGCGCCATGTCCAAGCGTTCAGCGTCGCGGGTCTGGTGGGCCTGGCGGCCCTCGTCGGCTGCGGATCGGAGTCCTCGGATCCCGCGGAGACCACCGGCGAGGAAACCGCGGTGACCACGACCGTCGAGCACGGATCGTTCGCGAACTGCCTGAGCGAGCATGGCGTCGACGAGTCGGCGGCCTCCCCCGTCGGCCCGCCCGCCGACGTCGACCAGGAAACCTGGGACAAGGCCATGGAGGCGTGCAGCACCCTGGCCCCCGGACCGGCCGGCGAGTAGTCAGCTCAGCGTCCGCGGACGCGTCCCATCGGACAGCCAGCGCCGCTCGAGCTCGTCGAGCACCCCGTCGTCGCGCAGCGCCTCGACGGCTTGCGAGACGCACCCGGTGAGCCGACTGTCCTTGTCCAGCACCATGCCCAGCTGCTCGACGGGCTCCCCCGACGTGGGCAACTGCCCCACGATGAGGCTGTCGGCCAGCTCGGCCTGGATGGTGATTGCGGTGGGCAGGTCGAGCACCAGCGCGTCGATCTGACCTTCGGCCAGCGCGCGCTTGGCCTCGACGTTGGTGTTGTACACCGCCACCGGCTCGAGGGCGCCGACCGAGCGTGCCGCCCCCGAACTCGTGGTGCCCACCTGTGCACCGATCCGCAGCGGGCGCAGGTCGTCCTGGCTGGTGGCCGCCGCGGCCGGCGAACCACGCAGGGCCACCACGGCCTGCGTCACGTCGTAATAGGGCGCGGAGAAGTCGACGATCTCGCGGCGTTGATCGGTGATGGAGAACTGGGACAGGTCGGCGTCGAAGGGCTTGGCCCCCGGCGCCATCGCGGTGTTGAACGGGATCCGCACCCACCGCACCTGCTCGGGCCCGTAGCCGAGCCGCTCGGCGACGGCATAGGCGACCGCCGATTCGAAACCCTCCCCGTTGGCGGGGTTGTCGCCGATGTACCACGGCGGATAGGCGGGCTGGTCGGTGCCGAAGGTGAAGATCTCCGGATACAGCGTGGCCAGGTCCTGATGCTCGCACGACGGCGCCGCCTGCGGTTGCCCGCTGGGGATCGCGCAACCCGACAGGGTCGCGAGGGCCATCCCGACGGCCACACCGAGGACGGACTGCGTGGCTGCCCACCGATGACCCATGGCGGCATCATCGCGCATCCGCACGGTCGGTGTCATCCGAGCCCGAACATGGGGCGGCCCCCGAGCCATGGGTCCACAGTCGGACGAACTGGGGGCTCGGGGGCCGGGTGGCTGCTGGAATTCGCCCGCGCGTCGCAGGTGATTCCTCGCCTGGCGCTGCTAGCGGACAGCCACCTCACATGTCCATAAGTCACTCAATTTGTCGGACCACCTCCTTCCCTGTGTACGGCCGACCGTACTTGAGGACCGCGCGCCCGACAAGGCATTTTTGCGCCGTCAGCGGTCGTTGACGACCGCGGCGTCGACCAGCCGCCCGAATTCGGCGGCGATCGCGCCCGCCGCCGGCAGCCGGCGCCCGTCCAGGGTGTGCACCCGGGCCCCCAACGTGATCGCCGAGACCAGCCAGATACCTTGCGCCGCAGCCAGATCGGCGGGCCGCAGCGGTTGGATATCGCAGTCGTAGCCGGCGTCGCGGGCCACGTCGAACAGCGCCTGCTGGGTGGTGCCGCGCAGGATCGGGTACCACGGCGGCGGCGTCAGCAGCGTGGTCCGGCCGTCGACCTCGGCGGCGATGACGACGGTCGAGCGTGGACCCTCCAACAGGTATCCGTCGGTGCTGACGAAGATGACGTCGTCGGCGCCCAGTCGCGCCGCGTGCCGCAGCGCGGCCATGTTCACCGCGTAGGACAGCGTCTTGGCGCCGGCCAACAGCCAGGGCATGGCGTCGGTCCCGTGGGCGGGCAGGCCCCGCTCCAGGGTCACCACGCCGATGCCGTCGCGGCGCGCGGCGGCGATCCGGTCGGGCAGCGCGCCGACGGTGACGTAGGCGGTGGGCGACGCGCCGTGCTCGCGGCCCCGGCTGTAGACCAGCCGCAGCGCGCCCTCGGCCGGGGACTGCGCGGCCCATTCGGCGGCGGCCTTCTCGATGCCGGCCCGCCAGGCGCTCAGATCCGGGGCGGGCAGGTCCAGCAGTCTGGCCGAATGCGCGAGCCGGGCCAGGTGCGCCTCGGTCAGACAGGCCCGCCCGTCGCGCACCAACAGGGTCTCGAACACGCCGTCGCCGCGCACCGCGGCCAGATCGTCGGCGTGCAACAACGGCGCGCCGGGATCGCGGATCTCGCCGTCGAGGGTGACTACCACCGCCATGGCGGCCAAGCCTATCCCCGTCGTCCGTAGAGTTGACGTGTGACAGCCGTTCCCGTTCCCGCCCCCGAAACCGACCCCGACGCCGGCGCGATCTGGCACTACGGCGACCCGCTCGGCGAGCAGCGCGCCGCGGCCACCGAGGCCGTCGTCGTGGACCGCTCCCACCGCGGCGTCCTGCAGCTGACCGGCCTGGAGCGCCAGAGCTGGCTGCACACCATCTGCACCCAGCACGTCGCCGAGCTGCCCGACGGGCAGAGCACCGAGAACTCGAGCCTGGACGGGCAGGGCCGGGTGGAGGACCACTGGCTGCAGACCGAACTCGGCGGGGTGACCTACCTCGACACCGAGCCGTGGCGCGCCGAACCGCTGCTGGCCTACCTCACCAAGATGGTGTTCTGGTCGAAGGTGGAGCCCGCCGCTGCCGACCTGGCCGTGCTGTCGCTGATCGGCCCGCGCCTCGACGATGCGGGGCTGCGGGAGGCGCTGGGCGTGACCGAACTCCCGCCGACGATGACGGCCGTGGCGCTGCCCGACGGCGGGTTCCTGCGTCGGCTGCCCAGCACCGACGGCGGCCCCGTCGAGCTGGATCTGCTGGTGCCCCGCGCCGACAAGGCGGACTGGCTGACGCGGCTGGAGCGCGCGGGCGCCCGGCGCGCCGGGGTGTGGACCTACGAGGCGCACCGCGTCGCGGCGGTGCGGGCCCGGCTGGGCGTGGACACCGACGAGCGCACCATCCCGCACGAGATCGGCTGGATCGGCGACGCCGGCCTCGGGGCCGTCCACCTCGACAAGGGCTGCTACCGCGGCCAGGAGACCGTGGCGCGGGTGCACAACCTGGGCCGGCCACCCCGCATGCTGGCGCTGCTGCACCTCGACGGGTCGACCGACCGGCCCGCCACCGGGGACCCGCTGACGGCCGGCGGCCGCGCGGTCGGCCGGCTCGGCACGGTCGTGGATCACGTCGACGAGGGGGTGATCGCGCTGGCGCTGCTCAAGCGCGGCCTGCCCGCCGACACCGAGCTCAGCACCGGCGGCGAGGTGGCGGCCACCGCCAGTATCGACGCGGATTCGCTGCCCCCGGCCGACACCGCCGGCGCGGGGAAGCTCGCCGTGGAACGGCTCCGCGGCCGCCCCAGATGAGGTGTGACGCCCGCGGCTACCGGGCCTACCAGCACTCCGCGGCGGGGCACGGTAAGCTGGTCGCAGGAAAATAATTCACACTCAGATCGGAGCCGCCTGCAATTGGGCCGCTCCGTTATTGCGCGAGGGGGTTCCCCCATGGGCCGAGGCCGGGCTAAGGCAAAGCAGACCAAGGTTGCTCGAGAGTTGAAGTACAACACTCCGCAAACCGACTTCGAGCGTCTTCAGCGGGAGCTGGGAGGGTCGTCCGACAGTGATCGCGACGACGACCTCGCCGACGATCGCTGGAGCGATGAGGACAGCTGGCGGCGCTGAGGCGCCGCCCCCTCCACGCCGCTAGAATCTCGGGTGCCGCCCCACCAACTTCGCACGCTGGGCATCTTTCTTGCCCTTCTGCACGGTGCCTAGGACCCAGCAGTTCAGATGGCGGGCGGTCAGGATCGCCAGCGCCCGGTCGGTATCCTCCGGCGCGACCACGGCGACCATCCCGACGCCCATGTTGAACGTCTTCTCCATTTCGGCCCGCTCGATGCGTCCGCGCTGGGCGATCATGCCGAAAACCGGTGCGGGCGTCCATGTCCCCCGGTCGAGTTCGGCGACCAACCCGGGCGGCATGACACGTTCCAGGTTGCCCGCCAAGCCTCCACCGGTGACGTGGCAGAAGGTGCGTACCTGGGTCTCGGCGGCCAGCGCCAGGCAGTCCTTGGCGTAGATCCGGGTCGGCTCGAGCAGTTCCTCACCGAGCGTGCGACCGAACTCCTCGACGTGTCCGGCCAGGTTCATCCGGTCGATCTCCAGCAGCACCTTGCGGGCCAGCGAATACCCGTTGGAGTGCAGCCCCGAGGAGCCCATCGCGATGATGACGTCGCCGGGCCGGACCCGGTCCGGGCCCAGCACGTCGTCGGCCTCCACCACACCGACGCCGGTCGCGGAGATGTCGTAGTGGTCCGGGGCCATCAGGCCGGGGTGCTCGGCGGTCTCGCCGCCCAGCAGGGCGCAGCCGGCCTGCACGCAGCCCTCGGCGATGCCGGCGACGATGGCCTGCACCCGCTCGGGCACGGTGCGCCCCACCGCGATGTAGTCCTGCAGGAACAACGGCTCCGCACCGCACACCACGAGGTCGTCGACGACCATGGCGACCAGGTCCAGGCCCACGGTGTCGTGCTTGTCCATCGCCTGCGCGACGGCCAGCTTGGTGCCCACGCCGTCGGTGGAGGAGGCCAGCAGCGGCTCCCGGTAGTCACCTCGCAGCGCGAACAGCCCCGCGAAGCCGCCGATGCCGCCGCGCACCTCGGGGCGGGTGGCCCGGGCCGCGAGCGGCTTGAACAGTTCTACGGCGCGGTCGCCGGCCTCGATGTCGACCCCGGCCGACGCATACGAGATGACATCAGATTCAACGGGGTCTTGAGCACGCTCGATCATCGGTGCTCAATCTACCGGGCGGGTCTCCCGCCCGTCCTCCGGCTACTCGGTCAGGGCCGCCGCAGCGCCGACGCGTTGTCGTTGTCGGCCTGCACGGCGCCGACGGCGGGGCCGCCGGTGCGCGCCGCATTGGCCAGCATGTGCTCGATGACGTTCTTGCCCAGCGCGGACTCGCTGGGCAGTTCGATGGGGTAAACCCCGTCGAAGCACGCGCAGCACAGCCGGGAGGCGGGCTGCTCGGTGGCGCTGATCATGCCGTCCAGCGAGATGTAGCCCAGGGTGTCGGCGCCGACGGCGTGCCGGACCGCGTCGAGCATCTCGTCCTGGGTGCCGTCGACGTTGGCCGCGTTGGCGATCAGCTCGGCCGGCGACGCGAAGTCGATGCCGTAGAAGCACGGCCATTTCACCGGCGGCGACGCGATCCGCACGTGCACCTCCACGGCGCCGGCCTCGCGCAGCATCCGGATCAGCGCCCGCTGGGTGTTGCCGCGGACGATCGAGTCGTCGACGACGATCAGGCGCTTGCCGCGGATCATCTCCCGCAGCGGGTTGAGCTTGAGCCGGATGCCGAGCTGACGGATGGTCTGGGACGGCTGGATGAAGGTGCGGCCCACGTAGGCGTTCTTCATCAGGCCCTGCCCGAACGGGATGCCGGACTCCTGGGCGTACCCGACGGCGGCCGGGGTGCCGGATTCCGGGACGCCGATGACCAGGTCGGCATCGATGGGCATCTCGCGGGCCAGCTGGCGGCCGATGTCCACCCGCGCCGAATGCACCGAACGGCCGACCAGGGTGCTGTCCGGGCGGGCCAGGTAGACGTACTCGAAGACACAACCCTTGGGGGTGGGGTTGGCGAACCGCGAGGACCGCACGCCGTCGGCGTCGATGGCCAGCAGCTCACCGGGTTCGATGTCGCGGACGAACGACGCGCCCACGATGTCCAGGGCCGCGGTCTCCGACGCCACCACCCAGCCGCGGTCCAGGCGGCCCAACGCCAGGGGCCGCACGCCGTAGGGGTCGCGGGCGGCGTAGAGGGTGTTCTCGTCCATGAAAGTCAGGCAGAACGCGCCGCGCACCGCCGGCAGCAGCTCCAGGGCGGCCTGCTCCAGGCTGGAGTCGGCGGCGCCGTGCGCCAGCAGCGCGCCGAGGATGTCGGAGTCGGTGGTGGCCGCCGGTGCCCCGCGCATGTCGATCAGCCCGGCGTCGCGGGCGCGCGCGGCCAGCTCGGTGGTGTTCACCAGGTTGCCGTTGTGTCCCAGCGCGACGCCGGTGCCGGCGGTGGTGTTGCGGAAGACCGGCTGGGCGTTCTCCCAGGTGGTCGAGCCGGTCGTGGAGTAGCGGCAGTGCCCGACGGCAACGTGGCCCTGCATGGCGGCCAGCGTCTGCTCGTCGAAGACCTGGCTCACCAGCCCCAGGTCCTTGAAGACCAGTACCTGGGAGCCGTCGGCGACGGCGATGCCGGCAGCTTCCTGTCCGCGGTGCTGCAGCGCGTACAGGCCGTAGTAGGTGAGCTTGGCGACTTCCTCGCCGGGGGCCCACACTCCGAATACGCCGCACTCTTCGCGGGGGGCATTCTCGAGTTCGATCGGTTCGTTGGTCACGTTGCGGGCTGCTCCCTGAGGCGGGGTGGGTGACGTGGTTCAGTCTACGGCCACCTGACGGCCAGTAAAGCCATCGGCAACCGATTCTTTGCAGGCCAGGCAGTTTACGGTGGGCAATGTCACAATCCCGGCCGGGCCCGGTCGCCCAACACTGGCACCGGACGGGTGACCTCCCCTGACTTTTCTCGAGCCCGAAACCCCCTGTGCTCCAGCAGTTTTGCGCATCCAGCCGAGATATTGCCTTGCGTCGGGGCGCCGGGGGCGGCATTGTTGCGCCCGCGCTGTCGCAACGGGGGTTGACGGAGGTACGAGTGCACACGGCCCAGTCCGACCCGGCGAGCCCGCCAGCAAACGCCGAGGATGCCCCGGTCCCGCCCTGGCGCCCGGCCACCCGGGTCGCCTTCCGGTTCTGCTTCGTCTACTTCGGCCTGTTCTGCCTGCTGTTCGCGCAGATCACCTTCGCCTTCGCGGGGATCCTCGCCACGCTGCTGCCCGACCGCGCGGTGCTGTGGCAGCTGGTGCTGCTCGACCCGGCGCTGAGCTGGGTCGGCCGCACGGTCTTCGGGGTCGACGCGCAGCTGCGCCCCGATTCCGGCAGCGGGGATCAGGCCGTGATCTGGGTGCTGGTGTTCTGCCTGCTGGTGGTGGCGGTGCTCGCGACGGCGGTGTGGTCGGTGGCCGACCGGCGCCGGGTCGGATACCCCCGGCTGCACGCCTGGTTCCTGGTGTTCGTCCGGCTGTGCCTCGGCGGACAGATGCTGTTCTACGGGATGGCCAAGCTGATCCCCACCCAGATGCCCGCGCCGGCGCCCAGCGCGCTGCTGCAGCCCTACGGCGAGTTCAGCCCGGCCTCGGTGCTGTGGCTGCAGGTCGGCAGCTCGTACCCGTACGAGATGTTGCTCGGCGGCGTGGAGGTCCTCGGCGGGCTGCTGCTGTTCCTGCCGCGCACCGCGACGCTCGGCGCCCTGCTCAGCGCGGCGAGCATGGCCCAGGTGTTCCTGTTGAACATGACGTTCGACGTCCCGGTGAAGATCCTGTCCTTCCACCTGCTGGCGTTGAGTCTGGTCCTGCTGGCACCGCAACTGCAGCGGCTGGCCAACCTGTTGGTGCTGCAGCGCCCGGCCGCACCGGCGACCCAGCCGCCGTTGTTCGCCTCGGCGCGCGCCAACCGGATCGCCGTGGCGGTGCAGGTGCTCGTCGGCATCTGGATATTGGTCGGGACCACGTCGATCAGCTGGGACGCGTGGCGCAGCTACGGCGGCGGCAGCGCCAAACCCGAGCTGTACGGCAT
Organism: Mycolicibacterium chitae; assembly: GCF_900637205.1. Lineage (NCBI taxonomy): Bacteria > Bacillati > Actinomycetota > Actinomycetes > Mycobacteriales > Mycobacteriaceae > Mycobacterium > Mycolicibacterium chitae. The sequence goes on along the minus strand of NZ_LR134355.1, from coordinate 697,220 downwards.
CTGGACGGTGTCGGAATACGTCCGCGACGGTGCCGTGGTGCCACCGTTGACGACCGACGACACCCGCTGGCAGCGGCTGGTGTTCGACGCCCCCGAGGTCGCCGCGGTGCAGAAGATGGACGGCACGCTGCAACCGGTCCAGGCCGCCGTCGACGTCGCGGACCGGACGTTGCGGCTCGACGGGGACCCGTCGGGCACGTTCACCTTCACCCGCGCGGGCGACGAGCTACAACTGGTCGGCACCGTCGCCGATCAACCGGTCACCATGACCTTGCAGCGCACCGACCCGGACGGTTTGCCCCTGTTCAACCGGGGCTTCCACTGGGTTCAGGAGTATCCGTACTTCCGCTGACCACCGGCAGCCACTGGGCGATCTCGCCGGCGCGCGGACCGGAGAGCGACAGCCCGCCCTCGGCGACGGCCTCGTCGACCTGCACCAGCCCGGTCGCCAGCCGCAGCCAGGTCCGCGGGTCGGTCTCCACCACATTCGGTGGGGTCCCGCGGGTGTGCCGCGGACCCGCGATGCATTGCACCGCGACGAACGGCGGGACCCGCACCTCCACCGACGCGCCCGGGGCCAGCGCCGCCAGGGTCCGCGCGGTAAGCCGGACGGCGTCGGCGAGTTCGGCGCGTGCCGGCGCGGCCGCGGCGGTCTCGTCGCGCAGCCAGGCGGCCACCGCGGCGACCGCGGCCCGGGTCTTTGTCGGATCAGCTTTGCTACGGGCGGCCATACCCTAGGTTCTCAGACCATGGCCGGCGCACTGCGGACCTCGACGCGGCGGACGCTCGGCGCCGGGTTGGCGGCGCTGGTGCTGCTGGTGGCCGCCCTCGGGTACGGCCAGTTCCGCGGGGCGTTCACCGCGACGACGCGCCTGACGCTCGACGCCGACCGCTCAGGTCTGGTGCTGGAACCCGGCGCGAAGGTGACGTTCAACGGGGTGCGGATCGGCCGGGTGGTCGCCGTGGACACGGTACCGGCCGGCGGGGCGACCGCCGCCCGCCTGGCGGTGGACGTCGCACCGCGCTACGCCGCGATGCTGCCGGCCGACGTCGTCGCCGACATCACCGCCACCACCGTCTTCGGCAACAAGTACGTTTCGCTGACCTCTCCGGAAAACCCGTCGGCGCAACGCCTTTCACCCGACGATCCGATCCGGGTGCGGTCGGTCAGCACCGAGTTCAACACGCTGTTCGAGTCCATCCTGGCCATCGCGGAGCGGGTGGACCCGGTGCGGCTGAACGCGACGCTGTCGGCGGTCGCCGAGGGCCTGACCGGGCTGGGTGCACGGTTCGGCGCCGCCCTGGCCGACGGCAACGCCATTCTCGACGAGGTCAACCCGCGGCTGCCCCGATTGCGATACGCCACGGCCCGATTGGCCGACCTGACCGAGGTCTACACCGCGGCCGCGCCGGATCTCCTGGACGCCCTGGCCGGCGCCGCCACGACGGCCACCACCCTGAACCGGCAGCGTGACGCGCTGAGCGCCGCCCTGCTGGGCGCGGTGGGCTTCGGCCGGACGGCCACCGAGACCTTCGAGCCCGCCGGGCCGTACCTGGTGGCCGCCGCCCGGGACCTGTTGCCGACGGCGCGCGTGTTCGACGAGCACAGCCCGTCGCTGTTCTGCACGCTGCGCAACTACGCGCAGGTCGCGCCGCGGGTGGCCGGCGCGTTGGGCGCCAACGGCTATTCGCTGAACAGCTTCAGCGGCGGCGGGGTAACGGGCGCCGAGCCGCCGTACATCTATCCGGACAACCTGCCGCGGGTCAACGCCAAGGGCGGTCCGGGTGGTCGGCCCGGCTGTTGGCAGTCGATCACCCGCGAACTGTGGCCGGCGCCGACGTTGGTGATGGACACCGGCGCGAGCATCGCGCCCTACAACCACCTCGAACTCGGCAGCCCGTTGCTCGTCGACCACGTGTGGGGCCGGCAGGTGGGCGAGTACACCATCAATCCCTGAGGCGGTTTCGCTCAGCTGACCCAGGAGTACTCGGGTCCGTCGGCGCCGACGGTCCGCTCCAGCGCCCGGCGGATGCGCTCGGTGTCCGCGGCGGTCCAGTCCGGCGGCGGCGCGACGGCGACCCAGCCGTCGAGGATGACGTTGTCGTAGTTGTGCCCGTGGCCGGCGGGCATGTCCGCCGCGTTGAGCATGTCGGCACCCACCTGCGAGAACGTGACGAACGGGTACCACTGCATGGCGGCGGTGCGGTCCTGACCGGGCGGCTCGACCAGCCAGTCCGGCCGGGAGAACAGCAGCTTCGGCGACCACCAGACGATCGGGTCGGAGGCGTGCTGCAGGAACAGCACGCGGGTGTCGTCCCACGGTTCGGCGGTGTCGCGGGCGACCTCCGCGGGGTCGCCGGCCTGGGAGAACCGGACCGTGCGCCCGTTGTCGTAGCGCGGCGCGACCTCGGTGGTGCGGGGGTCGCGCCGCTCGATCAGGGCCCGCCACAGCGGGCTGGCCTGCGGCGGCCCCACCCACAGCACCGAATCGAAGCCCATCAGCGCGATGTCCGGCAGGTAGCCGAAGGCGCTCTGCCCCGCCATCGAACCCAGGCTCTCGCCGTAGAGCATCAGCTTGGGCCGCTGCTGCTCCGGCAGTTCGGCCCAGCGGTCGTGCACGGCATCGATGAGCATCTGGCCCGAGCGCATCGACTTCTGCTGATCGCCGAGGAAGGAGATCCAACTGGGCAGATACGAGTACTGCAGCGCCACGATGGCGGTGTCGCCGTTGTACATCAGCTCCACCGCCCGCGCCGCGACCGGGTTGACCCAGCCGGTCCCGGTGGTCGGGACGATCACCAGGACCTCGCGGTCGAAGGCGTTGGTGCGGTGCAACTCGCTGAGCAGCACCGCCAGCCGCGCCTCGTCGGTGTCGGCGGTCTGCAACCCGGAGTACACCCGGATGGGTTCCCTGGCCGGGGTGCCGTTGATCCGGGTCAGCTCGGCGGCGTCCGGCCCGGCGGCCACGAAGTTGCGGCCCTGATAGCCCAGCGAGTCCCAGGACGCGAAAGAGTCCGGGCTGCCCGACCTTTCGGACTCGAGCGGCTGCTCGACGCCGTCGCGGGTGGCGGTGTTCTGCGGCTGGAACACCCGGCTCGCGCCCGCGAGGAAGCCGCGCAGCAGCACACCGTTGATCAGCGCGATGACCAGGATCACCACCACCGCGGTGCCGATGAACTGGGCCACCTCGCTGTTGAGCCGCCAGCGTCGGATCAACAGCCGCGCAACCAGTTTGGTGAGGTCCAGCAGCACGCGGAAGACGGCGATCAGGGCCATCGCCACCGCGGCGGCGACCACCAGCGTGCGGGTGTAGCCGGCCGTCCCGGGACCGGCAATGCCCATCAGCTCGGACACCTGGCGTTGCCAGCGGGTGGCCGGCACCACCATCAGCACCGACGCCGTGATCGCGGTGCCCACCGTCGCGACCTTCAGCGCGGCCTGGGTGCGCACCGACGGCGGCCACCAGCTGCGGTTGCGTAACACGAAGCGGCGGAAACCCTTACCGATGAGCACCCCGATGCCGTACCCCAGCGCCGCGTTCATGCCACCGATCAGCCCGGCGAACTGCCAGCTGCGCGGCAGCAGCGATGGCGTCAGCGACAGGCAGAAGAACAGCGCGCCGAACGCGATGCCGGCGAAGTCGAGTCGAAGCAGCCCCCACGCCCATACCACCAGCGAGTGGGGTCCGCTGCGCTCGACGGGCCGGGTCATTACGCCGGCATCATCCGAACAGCTTCGGGAGTACGCCCTCCCACGTCGCTCTGAGCTCGTCGAGCGAGACGGTGAACTGACCCTGCACCTCGACCGCGGCCTCCGCACCGGGTGCCCCGGTGTCGACGACGCCGATCCGCTCCGCGGGCAGCCCCCGGGCCTCGCACATCGCGCGGAACCGGCTCTCCTCGGTGCGGGGCACCGCGACCAGCGCGCGCCCGGCCGACTCGGAGAACAGCAGGACAAAGGCGTCGGCATCCTCAGGAAGCAGGATGCGGCAACCGGTTTCGCCGGCCAGCGCGGACTCCACCACCGCCTGGATCAGCCCGCCCTCGCTCAAGTCGTGGGCCGCCGACACCAGCCCGTCGCGGGAGGCGGCGGCCAGCACCTCGGCCAGCAACTGCTCGCGGGCCAGGTCGACGCGCGGCGGCACGCCGCCGAGATGATCGGCGGTGACCTGCGCCCAGATGGAGCCGTCGAACTCGTCGCGGGTGTCGCCGAGCAGGAACAGGGTCTCCCCCGGCTCGGTGCCCAGGCCGGTCGGGATGCGGCGGGTGACGTCGTCGATGACCCCGAGCACGCCCACCACCGGGGTCGGGAGGATCGGCGTGGCACCGGTCTGGTTGTAGAAGCTGACATTGCCGCCGGTGACCGGAATACCCAGGGCCGCACAGCCATCGGCGAGGCCGCGGACCGCCTGGGAGAACTGCCACATGACGCCGGGGTCCTCCGGCGAGCCGAAGTTCAGGCAGTTGGTGACCGCGACGGGCGTGGCGCCGGTGACCGCGACGTTGCGGTAGGCCTCGGCCAGCGCGAGCTGGGCCCCGGTGTACGGGTCCAGCTGGGTGTAGCGGCCCGAGGCGTCGGTGGAGATCGCGATGCCGCGCCCGGTCTGCTCGTCGATGCGCAGCACCCCGCCGTCGGCGTGCTCGGCCAGCACGGTGTTGCCGCGGACGTACCGGTCGTACTGCTCGGTGATGAACGCCCGACTGCACAGGTGCGGGCTGCCCAGCAGCGCAAGCAGAGTCGCGCGCAGTTCCGCGCCGGTCTGCGGCCGCGGCAGGCTCTTGGAGCTGTCGGCGATCAGCGCGTCCTGGCTCTCGGGCCGCTGCACCGGACGCTCGTAGACCGGGCCCTCGTGGGCCACGGTGCGCGGCGGCACGTCCACCACGGTCTCCCCGTGCCAGGTGATGTGCAGCCGGTCGCCGTCGGTCACCTCACCGATGACGGTCGCCAGCACCTCCCACTTGCGGCAGACCGCCAGGAACGCCTCGACGTTCTCGGGCGCGACGACGGCGCACATGCGTTCCTGCGATTCGCTGGACAGCACCTCGGCCGGGGTCATGTTGGCCGCGCGCAGCGGCACCTGCTCCAGCTCGATGGCCATGCCGCCGTCGCCGGCGGAGGCCAATTCCGAAGTGGCGCAGGACAGTCCGGCACCACCCAGGTCCTGGATGCCGACCACCAGGCCGGCGGCGTAGAGCTCCAGGCAGCACTCGATGAGCACCTTCTCCATGAACGGGTCGCCCACCTGCACCGCGGGCAGTTTCTTTCGCCCCGAACCGGATTCGTCACCCGCGAAGGTCTCCGAGGCCAGCACCGAGACGCCGCCGATGCCGTCGAGCCCGGTGCGCGCGCCGAACAGGATGATCTTGTTGCCGGTGCCCGAGGCGAAGGCCAGGTGCAGGTCCTCCTTGCGGAGCACTCCGACGCACAGCGCGTTGACCAGCGGGTTGCCGGCGTAGGAGGCGTCAAAGACGGTCTCGCCGCCGATGTTGGGCAGGCCCAGCGAGTTGCCGTAGCCGCCGATGCCGCGGACCACGCCGTCGACCACGCGGCGGGTGTCGGGGGCGTCGGCCGCGCCGAAGCGCAGCTGGTCCATTACCGCGACCGGGCGCGCGCCCATGGCCATGATGTCGCGGACGATGCCGCCGACGCCGGTGGCCGCGCCCTGGTAGGGCTCCACGTAGGACGGGTGGTTGTGCGATTCGACCTTGAACGTCACGGCCCAGCCGTCACCGATGTCGACCACGCCGGCGTTCTCGCCGATGCCCGCAAGCATCCCGGCGCGCATTTCCTCGGTGGTGGTCTCCCCGAAGTAGCGCAGGTGCACCTTGGAGGACTTGTAGGAGCAGTGCTCGCTCCACATCACCGAGTACATCGCCAGCTCGGCGTCGGTGGGGCGGCGGCCGAGGATCTCCCGGATCCGCGCGTACTCGTCGTCCTTGAGCCCTAGCTCGCGAAACGGCTGCGGTTGATCGGGGGTGGCCGCGGCCAGCTCGACGGTGTCGACGGCGGGCGTTTCAGGACTGAGACCGGACTTCACGGCCACAGTCTAGTAAGCCCGCGCCGCCGCGCCCGCTTCGCCGCGACCGGCGCTCACCCGACGCAGAACAGGTTGCCGTCCGGGTCGGCGAGGACCACCCAGCGGAAGTCGTCGCCGAAGGAGTGCCGGGCGGTCTCGGTGGCCCCCAGCGACACCAACCGCTCGACCTCGGTTTCGACGTCCTCGGCCTTGAAGTCCAGGTGCAGCCGGTTCTTGCCCGGCGTCGGATCGTCGACGTGTTGGAAGCCCAGAGTCAGGCCGCCCGGTAGCGCGACGGTGACGAACTCACCCGGCACCAGCGCCGCGGCCTCGGCGCCCAGCGCCCTGGCCCACCAGTCGGCCAACCGGTCCGGGTCGTGGGTGTCGATGGTCAGGTTTTCGACAAGCAGCGCCATGGTCGGTGACTTTACGGCCGGTCTCCGACAGCGGCCAGAGATTACGCCGACCGTTGGGCAACAGCGGCGAATCGCTACCACAATCAGCGATTACCTGTAACCATTTCGCTTCGTACGTAATGTGAGGTTCCCGTCACGTTACAAATTCACATACGAAAAGGATGCTCATGCGCAACGTAACGAAGAAGACCGCGGCCGTTTCGGCCCTCGCCCTCGGCTTCGCTCTCGCGGGCGCCGGCTGCACCAGCGAAAGCACCGACGACACCGCCGCCACCACCACCGAGACCGAGATCATCGAGGAGACCGAGGTAATCGAGGAGACCACCGAGGTCGAGGTCACCGAAACCGAGACCACCATCGCCGGCGCCGACGGCACCGAGTACGTGGTCTCCGGGGTCCTGTTGGAGAAGTTCGAGAGCCTCGACGCCACCGCGCAGGGCGCGCTGGGCGCACCGATCGCGGCGCAGGAGACCAACGAGGACGGCGGCGTCTACCAGCAGTTCGACGGCGGCGTGATCATCAGCTCCGAGGAAGGCACCTACGTGGTCTGGGGCAAGATCCGCGACCTGTGGAACGAACTGGGCGGATCGCAGGGCGACCTGGGCTACCCGACCAGCGACGAGACCACCAACGAGGCGGGCCAGAAGCAGACCACGTTCCAGAACGGGACCGTCACCTGGACCGAGGGCGACGAGCAGGCCGTCCTGGTCGAGGACACTGCCGCCGAGACGCCGGCGGAGACCCCCGCCGAGACCCCGGCCCCGGCACCCGCGCCGGGTCAGTAACCCCGGGTCAGCCCGGAACGAGGAAGGCCCGCAGCGCGGCCGTGTACGCGGCGACATCCCGGGAGCCCATCAGCTCCCGCGCCGAGTGCATGGCCAGCTGCGGGGCCCCCACGTCGACGGTGGGGATGCCCGTGCGCGCGGAGGTCATCGGGCCGATCGTCGAACCGCACGGCAGATCGGCGCGGTGCTCGTAGCGCTGCAGCCGCACCCCGGCCTGCCGGCAGGCCAACTCGAAGGCGGCCGCGGTGCGACCGTCGGTGGCGTAGCGCAGATTGGGCTGCACCTTGAGCACCGGGCCGCCGTTGACGACGATCGGGTGCCCCGGCTCGTGCCGGTCGGCGTAGTTCGGATGGGTGGCGTGCGCCATGTCGCCGGAGGCCACCATCGACGCCGCGGTGCGCCGCAGGAAGTCCTCGCGGCCGCCGCCGGCGGCCAGCACGATGCGCTCCAGCACGGTCACCAGCAGATCGGATTGCGCGCCGTGATCGGAGGTCGAACCGACCTCCTCGTGATCGAACAGGGCCAGCACCGGAATGTGTGAGCCGGGCTCGGCGCCGATATCCAGCAAGGCCTCCAGCCCCGCATAGCAGGTCGCCTGGTTGTCCAGCCGGGCCGCGCTGAGGAACTCCCCGTCGGCGCCCCACACCGTGGCGGGGGTGAGTTCGTGGGTCATCAGGTCGAAACCCAGCACGTCCGCCGCGTCGACCCCGGCGTGCTCGGCGACGAAGCCGACGAACGAGGCCGGCGCGTCGCCGAGCGCCCACACCCCGTTGACGTGGCGCTGCGGGTCCAGCTTCAGGGCGGCGCGGTCCTCGGCGAGGTGGATCGCCAGCTGCGGCACCCGGAGCACCGGGTCGTCGATGCGCACCAGCGGGTGCTCGATGCTGGCGCCGGCGCGCACCGACAGCCGTCCGCTGATCCCCAGATCGCGGTCCAGCCAGGAGTTGAGCCAGACGCCGCCGTAGGGCTGCAGCGCGACCACCCGCCAGCCCGCGACCACCCGATCGGGGTTCTGCTTCACCCGCAGATTCGGGCTGTCGGTGTGGCCGCCGATCACCCGGAACGGACGGTCAGGGGCCCCGGAGCTGTCCCACGCCACCAGCGATCCGGCCCGCACGGTGAAGAAGCGGCCCGCCGCCGGCCAGGCGTCGGCCTCGGCCAGCTCGGTGTACCCGGCGGCGGTCAGCCGGGCGGCGGCGGTGGCGCAGAGGTGGAACGGCGACGGCGAGGCGTCGATGAACTCACAAAGCCCTTGGGCGCTGGCGGACATGCCTCCATCTTCGCCGCTGCGCGCGGCGGCGGGGCTCCGGGGTGTCAGCCCGTGGCGGCGAGCACCGAGTCCAGCGCCGAGTAGAACATGCCCAGGCCGTCGTCGGACGGGCCGGTCAGCGCCTCGGTGGCGTGCTCGGGGTGCGGCATCAGCCCCACCACCCGGCCGTTGGCCGAGGCGATCCCGGCGATGTCACGCTGGGAGCCGTTGAGGTTCTCCACGTAGCGGAACACCACGCGGCCCTCGCCCTCGAGCTCGTCGAGCACGGCGTCGCTGGCCACGTAGCGGCCCTCGCCCGACTTCAACGGCACCAGGATCTCGGCGCCCGGTTCGTAGCGGGTGCTCCAGGCCGTGTTCGTCGCGTCCACCCGCAGCCACACGTCGCGGCAGATGAAGTGCAGGCCGATGTTGCGGGTCAGCGCGCCGGGCAGCAGACCGGATTCGCAGAGCACCTGGAAGCCGTTGCAGATGCCCAGCACCGGCATCCCGCCTTCGGCGGCCGCGACCACCTCGCCGAGCACCGGCGCGAACCGCGCGATGGCCCCGGCGCGCAGGTAGTCGCCGTAGGAGAAGCCGCCGGGCACGATCACCGCGTCGACGCCCTTGAGGTCGGCGTCGGCGTGCCACAGGCTCACCGACTCGGCGCCCACGGCCCGCACCGCCCGCGCGGCGTCGACGTCGTCGAGGGTGCCGGGGAAGGTGATGACTCCCACCCGCGCGGTCACTGCGGCTCCCGGCTGATCGACCAGTCCTCGATCACGGTGTTGGCCAGCAGCGACTCGGCGATCTGGGCCAGCGTGTCGTCGTCGATGCTGTCGTCGACCTCGAGCTCGAAACGCTTGCCCTGCCGGACATCCGACACCCCGGCGTGGCCGAGCCGACCGAGGGCTCCGACAATGGCCTGGCCCTGCGGGTCGAGAATCTCGGCCTTGGGCATGACGTGCACAACCACCCGCGCCACGCGCGACTCCTTGTTCATTGGGGTTGGAGAACGGCTCAACTCTACCGTTGCCTTCTGGTGAGTAAACGTGAGTGTGCTCGTCCATCAGGCAGCCTCGCCTTGCGGTGAGGCGCTTCCATTGCTGGATTCAGGCTTCACTGCCACCAGCGCCGCCGGGGCGGTCGTCTTACGGTCGGCTCCACCATTAGCGAAGCAGGCACTCTGCTCCGAGCGCGCATAGCGCGCGAGGTTGATCGCAGCGTTGAGATCACGGTCGATGACCAACCCGCAGTCGCAGACGTAGCGACGTTCTGACAGGCTCAGCTTGGCTTTCACCGAACCGCAGCCAGAACATGTCTTCGAGCTGGGATACCACCTGTCGGCCCGCACCCGCACCGAGCCATACCAGGATGTCTTGTAGTCGATCTGGCGGAGGAACGCGCCCAGGCCGGCATCAGCGATCGCACGGTTCAAACCGCGCTTGCGTGCCCCACCGGAGGCCATCATGTTCTTCACCGCGAGCGTCTCGGTGCCGATCACGTCGAATCCCTGGGCGAGCAGGGTGGTCAGCTTGTGCAGCCGGTCGCGGCGCAGGTTCGCCACCCTCACATGCTGTTTGGCAATGCTCTGCTGTGTGCGCAACCACCCGTTCGACGGCTCTTGCTCAGCCTTAGCCACCGCGTCCCACCGCCCCTGCTGGCGAGCGGCCTTACGCTGCAGCGCCCGCACCTTGCGACTGGCTCGCTGGAGTTCTTTCGGTGCGCGGACCCGCAATACCTCCTGACCCTCTGGTGTGGCCGCGACGATCAGGTCTTTGACACCGAGATCGACACCGACCACAGGGGCAAGGCGTTTGGTATGAGCGCGACGGCCAACGCCGCGTTTCACCACGACCGTGAAACTGACCCGCCAACCCCCACGCTCGAACCGCACCGTGGCCCTGAGGATCCGCGCAGTACCTTGCTCCAGGCGACGCGCGAGTTTGCGGGTGGATTCGTGCACGCGCACGGTGCCGATTCTCGGCAAGCTCACGTGGTGGCGGTCCGCCTCGACGCGGATCCCGCCGGTGGTGAACGCGAACGACCTGGTCGAACGCTTCGACTTGAACGACGGGAACCCCATCCGCGGGCCGCTACGTGCACCCCTACGGGAGTCTTCCCAGTTCTTCAACGCCACCGACAGGTTCTTGACCGCGTTGGCGTACGCCTCTTTCGAGTTCTCACCCCACCATGGCGTCCCGTCCTCGCGGACCGCCACCCGGTGTTTGCGCTTGTTGAAGTCGTTGCGCAACGACTGAAACGACCACGGCAGTGTCGGCGTGAGATCAGCCTTGGTGATCCCGTAGGACCTCTCAGCCTCGCGCTGATCCAGATTGGCTTTCACCGCCCGCAACATCGTGTTGTAGGCGAACCGCGCCCCGCCCGCGTGCGATTCCATCGCAGCAGCCTGCGCCTGGGTCGGGTCGATCGCGTACTGATACGCCTGTAACACCCACCCGTCGGGCACCTCGAACTTCCCCGCCATCACAGCCCCTCGGACTGCCCCGTGGCGGTGACCGCCCACATCGCCCGATTCCCCGCGCCACGACGGCCGAACAGGCGCGCGCACATCGAGGGCAGCACCTCGATCATGGCCCCGACCAGATCGTCTTCTGCCTTACCCCGGTCGGTCACCACGATGCGACGCCCCTGCGCCGACAGGGCCGCCTCCAGATGTTCGACCCCGAAGCGCGCCAGCCGGCCACGATGCTCCACAACCACCACACTCGCAGACAGGTCAGACAAAATCCGCCGCATCTTCGGACATTTCCCGTCCAGCCCGGACCCGACCTCGGTCACCACCTCGCCCCACCACGTGCCCGTTATCGGTAGCTCAGCGGATCAGGCGCGCGACCTGCCGGTCCAGATCCGCTGCTGAACATGCGACGACACCCGTGCCTACACCACCACCCGCCCAGCAGTCGACACCTCAACCACACCAACCCAAATCGCGCCCCCGAGCCCAAACGGCGAGCCGGCACCGGCATCCGGCCCCCACGCAACCACCGATACCCAGGCTGCGGATGCACACCCCGCGTGCACGCCCACACACTCAAAGAAACACACACTCGATGGCGTTTATCCACATATCACCGAACAGTTCAAGACCCACACGAGCCCAGGTAGGCCCCGCACAGCGGGGCGTCGATGGCCTCGAGCACACGCTCGTCGGGCACCATCGGCCAGCGCACCAGCGGCACCCCGTCCGCGCCCGGAGTGGTCCACAGCACCAACTCGGCGATCGAGGCGTTGGCCGGGTTGACCACCAGATATTGGTGCACCACCTGCGGGCCGCTGATCACCGCGGCCATCCGGTCGATCTGCGCGGTGGTGATCGACGGGGAGAATTCCGGGGCGGTCACCTGACACGCTTCCAGCGCGGCCACTGCGGCGACGAACACTTGGTTCGCCACGTCGCCGCTGTGCCAGGTCTGACCCCGCCAGTGCAGCACCTGGGCTTGGAGCTGCCACTGCCCGTCCGGGTGGGCGACGACGGCCTTGGCGGCCACCGCGTAGTCCCGCGGGTCGTCGCGCTGGCGCGGGGTTCGGCACAGTTCCTCGAACTTGAATCGGCTCTGCGGGGCCGGCTGGGCCACGTCGGCCAGCCGCGGCCAGTGGTAGCGACTGTTCAGCGGGAGCGACCAGGGCTCGGGCCACGCTGTGTCGGGGATCTCATCGCAGGTGGGAGGGCAGGTCTGCGGTTCGGCGGCCGCGGGCGGCGTCACCACCGCGGCCACCCCGACCAGTACTCCCGCCAGCATGACTCGAAGCACTTAACCTCCCCGGGCCGGTATGCGCTGCACAATCGTAAGCATGGAACTGACGCACTTCGGGCATTCCTGCCTTCTCGCGAGCTTTCCCGGCACCGAACCGACGAGTCTGCTGTTCGACCCGGGCACCTTCTCCCACGGTTTCGAGGGCATCACCGGGCTGTCGGCCATCCTCATCACCCATCAGCACCCGGACCACGCCGATCCGGAGCGGCTCCCGGCGCTCGTCGAGGCCAATCCGGACGCGGCGCTCTACGCCGACCCGCAGACCGCGGCGCAACTCGGCGGCAACTGGCGCGCGGTGCACGTCGGCGACGAGTTGACCGTCGGCGGGCTGCGCATCCGCGGCGCGGGCGGGCGACACGCGATCATCCATCCGGAGCTGCCGGAGATCGACAACATTTCCTACCTGGTCGGCGACGACGAGCACGCGGCCCGGCTGATGCACCCTGGGGACGCGTTGTTCGTGCCCGACGAACCCGTCGACGTGCTCGCGACCCCGGCCGCGGCGCCGTGGATGAAGATCTCCGAGGCGGTGGACTTCCTGCGGGCCGTCGCGCCCACCCACGCGGTGCCCATCCATCAGGGCATCATCGCCCCGAACGCCCGCGGCATCTACTACGGGCGCCTGACCGAGATGACCGAGACCGACTTCCGGGTGCTGCCCGAGGAACGCGCCATTTCGCTCTGATGACGCGGGCACCCGCACTATTGTTTGAGCGATCGCTCAGCACGACGGTGTGGGACGGAGATCGCAGATGAGCACGGACACGGCCACCGACGCGGCGGTGTACTACGACCCCTACGACGTCGGCATTGTCGCCGACCCGTACCCGGTGTACGCGCGGCTGCGCGAAGAGGCGCCCATCTACTACAACGAGCGCTACGACTTCTGGGCGCTGTCAAGGCATTCCGATGTGGACAAGGCCCTGACGAACTGGGAGACGTTCTCCAACTCGCGCAGCGACATCCTCGAGTTGATCCAGTCGGACTTCGACATGCCCAAGGGCGTGATGATGTTCGAGGACCCACCCGTCCACACCATGCTGCGCGGGTTGATGTCGCGGGTGTTCACCCCGCGCCGGATGGCGGCCATCGAGGACCAGATCCGGCAGTACTGCATCAAGTGCCTGGACCCGCACGTCGGGGCCGACGGGTTCGACATCATCGCCGAACTGGCCGCCATGATGCCCATGCGGGTCATCGGCATGCTGCTGGGAATCCCGGAGTCCGAACAGGTTTCGGTGCGCGACGCCAACGACGCCAACCTGCGGACCAAGCCGGGCGCGCCCATGAAGGTCGCCCGCGCCGACCGCATCGCCGACGGCCGGATCTACAGCGACTACGTCGAGTGGCGCGCCCAGAACCCGTCCGACGACCTGATGACCGCGCTGCTGAATGTCGAGTTCACCGACGAGCACGGCGAGCACCGCAAGCTGCACCGCAAGGAGGTGCTGCACTACACCCAGGTGGTCGCCGGCGCCGGCAACGAGACCACCGGCCGGCTCATCGGCTGGTTGGCCAAGGTGCTCGCCGAGCATCCCGAGCAGCGCCGCCAGGTGGCCGCCGACCGCAGCCTGCTGGGCGCCACCATCGACGAGACCCTGCGCTTCGAACCCACCGGCCCGCACGTCGCGCGGTATCTGGCACGCGATTTCGAGTGTTACGGCACCACGGTGCCCGCCGGCAGCGCCATGCTGCTGCTGTTCGGCGCCGCCAACCGGGACCCCCGGCGCTTCGGCGACCCGGACACCTACAACATCCACCGCGGCAACATCAGCCACCTGACCTTCGGCAAGGGGTTGCACTACTGCCTGGGGGCCAATCTCGCGCGCCTGGAGGGCCGCGTCGCCCTCGACGAGCTGCTGAACCGCTGGCCGGAATGGGGCATCGACTACGACACCGCGCGCCTGGCCCCGACCTCGACGGTGCGCGGCTGGGAGCACCTGCGCATCACGTTCTGATTCAGCCCGCGGCGCGCCCGGCGGTCCGGCCGGAGAAGATGCAGCCGCCCAGGAAGGTGCCCTCCAGCGCGCGGTAGCCGTGCACCCCGCCGCCGCCGAACCCGGCGACCTCGCCGGCCGCGTACAGTCCCGGCAACGGTGTCCCGTCGGCGGTCAACACCCGCGAATCCAGGTCGGTCTCCAGGCCGCCCAACGTCTTTCGGGTCAGGATGTGCAGCTTGACGGCGATCATCGGGCCGGCCTTCGGGTCGGTCAGCCGGTGCGGGGCCACCACCCGCGCCACCCGGTCGGGCAGGTAGGCCCGCGCCCCGCGGATCGCGGTGATCTGCCCGTCCTTGCTGTAGGCGTTGACCACCTCGCGGTCGCGAGCGGTCACCTCGGCCTCCACGGTGGCGTAATCGAGGGCCGCCACGTCCGGCAGCGTGTTCATGGCCGCCACCAGCTCGGGCAGGGTGGCCGCCTGCACGAAGTCCACCCCGCGGTCCACGAACGCCTGCACCGGTCCCGGCGCGCCCGGGCGTACCCGCGAAAGCACCTGCCGCACACTGCGTCCGGTCAGATCGGGGTTCTGCTCCTGACCGGAGAGGCCGAACTCCTTCTCGATGATGCGAGCGTTCAGGATGAACCAGGTGTAGTCGTGTCCCGAGCGGGCGATGTATTCGAGCGTGCCGAGGGTGTCGAAGCCGGGATACAGCGGGCCGGGCAGCCGCTTGCCGGTCGCATCCAGCCACAGCGACGACGGCCCGGGCAGGATCCGGATGCCGTGATCGGGCCAGATCGGGTCGTAGTTGGTGATGCCCTCGGTGTAGTGCCACATCCGGTCCCGGTTGATGACGCGGCCGCCGGCGGCCTCGGTGATGCCGATCATCCGGCCGTCGACATGGGCGGGCACGCCCGCGAGGAGCTGATCGGGGACCCGGCCCATGCTGGCGGGCCAGTTTTTGCGGACCAGCTCCGGGTTGCCGCCGATGCCGCCGCTGGTGACGATCACCGCCGATGCGCCGAACTCGAACTCGCCGACCGCCGTTCGCGACGAGGCCACCCCGCGGGCGGCCGTCGTCGGCTCCAGCACCGTGCCGCGCACGCCGGTGACGGCGCCGTCGTGCAGGATCAGCTCGTCGACCTGGTGGCGGTGCGCGAAGCGCACCCGCGGGTGGCCGCGGAGGCGACGGGCGAAGATCTCGACCAGCGCCGGCCCGGTCCCCCAGGCGATGTGGAAGCGCGGCACCGAATTGCCGTGGCCGCGGGCGTCGTAACCGCCGCGCTCGGCCCAGTTGACCATTGGGAAGATCCGCAGCCCGCGCTCGCGCAGCCAGGACCGCTTCTCCCCGGCGGCGAAGTCGACGTAGGCCTGCGCCCACCGCCGCGGCCAGTGGTCCTCGGGACGGTCGAACCCGGCGGTGCCCAGCCAGTCCTGCAGCGCCAGTTCGTGGCTGTCGCGGATGCCGAGGCGGCGTTGTTCGGGGCTGTTGACCAGGAACAACCCGCCGAAGGACCAGAAGGCCTGCCCGCCGAGGTTCGCGGCGTTCTCCTGATCGACGACCAGCACCTGTTTGCCCCGCTCGGCCAGCTCACAGGCCGCCACCAGCCCGGCCAGTCCGGCTCCGACCACGATGACATCCGCGTCCATCCGGTCACGCTAACGCACGGCTCAGGCCACGTCCTGCAGCGCCGGGCCCGACTGCCAGCGGTAGACATCCGGCGCGCACCCGTGCAGCAGCGCCAGGTCGACGACGTCCAGCGAGGCCTGCAGCGGCCCGGGCTTGCTCAACTGCCGCGCCGAGACCGCCAAGCGGACGATCCCGCCGCGCCGGGCGGTGCGCTGCGCGGAGAGCACCAGCGTGCGGCACCACCAGGCCTCCGCGAGATAGCCCGCGCCGATCCCGAGCACCCGCGCGCTCGCCGTGGACCCCCGCACCAGGTCGGTGATCCCGGTGGATCCGGCCAGCAGCCGGAAGCCGTTGCGCGGCAGGGCCTTCAACACCCCGTCGGACACCGCCCAGCCGGGGGCGGCGAACAGCCGGGTCCGCAACCCCAGGTGGTCCATGATCCGGTCGGCGGCCATCAGCCGCAGGTTGGCCTCGTGGGCGGGGAGCACCGCGAACTCGGCACGCCGACGCTGGGTCGCGGCCTCGTCGTAGCCGTGCAGCACCACCGCGTCCCCGACGCGACGGCGCCCGGCGACCCACGCGACGGTCGCCGGGTCCTCGTCCAGCCGGTAGCCGCCCTTGAGTCGCGGCGCCACCAGCAGCGACACCGGTACCCCGCGATCGCCCAGATGCCAGCAGAACGCGTCCACCGCGGACAGGGTCTGCGCGCTGATTCCCGACACCGACACGATCAACTGCCCGCTCATGCGGCCAGTGTCGCAACCGCAGATGTCCAGTCCGTGTCAGACACGCGGACATCAGGTGGCGATCAGGTCAGCCGGGCAGGTTCGCCTCGATCGCGGCGATCACCTCGGGCGCATCGGGCGCGGTCTGCGGCCGGAACCGGTTGACCACGGACCCGCCGGGGGCGATCAGGAACTTCTCGAAGTTCCACTGCACGTCGCCGGCCTGCCCGTCGGCGTCGGCGGCCTTGGTCAGCTCGG
Organism: Mycolicibacterium chitae; assembly: GCF_900637205.1. Classification (NCBI taxonomy): domain Bacteria; kingdom Bacillati; phylum Actinomycetota; class Actinomycetes; order Mycobacteriales; family Mycobacteriaceae; genus Mycobacterium; species Mycolicibacterium chitae. The sequence continues at coordinate 680,426 of NZ_LR134355.1, read as the reverse complement.
CGTAGAGCGGATGCCGGTCCGGTCCGTTGACGTCGGTCTTGGCCAGCAGCGGGAACGTCACCCCGTAGGTGGTCGAGCAGAAGGTCTGGATCTCCTCGGCGGTCCCGGGCTCCTGGCCCATGAACTGGTTGCAGGGCACGCCGATCACGGTCAGGCCGCGCTCGCCGTAGTCGCGGGCCAGTTGCTCAAGCCCGCTGTACTGCGGGGTGAGTCCACACTTGGAGGCCACGTTGACCACCAGCACGGCGCGGTCGGAGTAGTCGGCCAGCGAGGTCGACCCGCCGTCCAGCGTGGTCAGCGCAATGTCGTTGAGGCTCATGGCCCGACGCTAACACGGGTCGGCGCCGCGTCCGCGGTGGTCAACAGCCACGCGTACTGGAAGGCCACTTCCTTCCAGCGCTCGTAGCGGCCGCTGATCCCGCCGTGCCCGGCGCTCATCTGGGTCTTCAGCAGCACCGGGTGGTTGTCGGTCTTGATGTGGCGCAGGGCGGCCACCCATTTGGCCGGCTCGACGTAGAGCACCCGGGTGTCGTGCAGCGAGGTCATCGCCAGGATCGCCGGGTAGTCGACGGCGGCCACGTTCTCGTAGGGCGCATAGGACTTCATGTAGGCGTAGACGTCGCTGTTGTCCAACGGATTTCCCCACTCGTCCCATTCGGTGATGGTCAGCGGCAGCGACGGGTCCAGGATGCTGGTCAGCGGGTCGACGAACGGCACCTGCGCCAGGATGCCGGCGAACAGCTCCGGCGCCATGTTCGCCACCGCACCCATCAGCAGCCCGCCCGCGCTGCCGCCGAGGGCGACGAGATTGGCCGGCCGGGTCAGCCCGGTGTCCACCAGATGCTGTGCCGCGGCGATGAAATCGGTGAAGGTGTTCTTCTTCTCCAGTAGCTTGCCGTGCTCGTACCACGGCCGGCCCAGCTCCCCGCCGCCGCGCACATGGGCCACGGCAAACACCATGCCCCGGTCCAGCAGCGAGAGCCGCGCGATCGAGAACCGTGGATCCTCGCAGGACTCGTAGGCGCCGTAGCCGTACAGCAGTGCGGGTGCGGGGAATTCGATGCCCTTGCGGTAGATCAGCGACACCGGCACGCGCGCCCCGTCGGCGGCCACCGCCCAGTCCCGGCGCTCCACGTAGTCCTCGGGGCGGTACTCGCCGAGGACGGGTTGTTCACGCAGCAGGATCCGCTCACCGGTGCGCAGGTCCAGGTCGTAGACCCGCAGCGGCACCACGAACGACGTCGCCGCGATCCGCAGCCGCGGGGCGTCCCAGTTCGGGTTGCCGGCCAGCCCGGAGGCCATCAGCTCGGAGTCGAACGCCACCTCCTCCGGGGTCCCGTACTGACCGTTGGCGGTCAACGGCCACAGCTGGATTCGCGGCAGCGCGGCGCGCCGGTAGCTCAGCACCAGGTGGCCGACAAACGCGTCGACGGCCTCGAGGCGGACGCTGTCGTCGTGCGGTACCAGGGTGCGCTGCTCGGCGGGGTTGCCGACCGGCGCCTCCACCAGGGTGAAGTTGACCGCGCCGTCGTTGTGCAGGATCAGGAAGCGGTCCTCGCCGCCCACGACGGCGTGCTCGACGGAGTATTCGACGCCGTCGCGGCGCGGCAGCACGCTGGTGAACTGCGCCTGGGGATCCGCGGCGTCGGCGACGAACACCTCCGAGGTGATCCCGGAGCCGGCGCCGATCATCACGTAGGCGTCGCTGCGGCTGCGGCCCACGCCGAGCCAGAACCGTTCGTCCGGTTCGTGATACACCTTCTCGCTGGGCAGCCCGCTGCCCAGCCGGTGCCGCCACACGGTGTCGGTGCGCCACGCGTTGTCGACGGTGGTGTAGTAGATGGTCGCGCTGTCGGCCGCCCAGGTTGCGCCCGCGGCGATGCCCGGGATCTCGTCGTCGTAGAGCTCTCCGGTGCGTAAGTTCTTGAACCGCAACGTGTAGCGTTCGTCGCCGACGATGTCGACCGAGTACGCCAGCACCTGACCGTCCAGGCTGATGGTGGCCGCGCCGAGCGAGAAGAACTCGTGCCCCTCGGCCTCGAGGTTCTCGTCGAGCAGCACCTGCTCGCCGGGGACCTCGGTGTGCTCGTCGAACTCCGGCGGGTTCCAGTCCTCCGGATCGCGGACCGGGCACCGGCAGTGCACGCCGTACTGCTTGCCCGCGAAACTGCGGCCGTAGTACCAGTAGTCGCCGCGCCGGGTCGGGACCGACAGGTCGGTCTCCTTGGTGCGCGCCTTGATCTCGTCGAAGATCTGTTGCTCGAGCGGTTCGAGGTGGTCGGTCATGGCGTCGGTGTAGGCGTTCTCGGCCTCGAGGTGGGCGATCACCTCGGGATCGGCCTTCTCGCGCATCCACTCGTAGGGATCGACGAAGACGTCGCCGTGGAACTCGCGGCGGGTCTCGACGCGCTTGGCGACGGGCGGTTCGATGTTCGCGGTCATGCATCGGCTCCGATCCAGTCCGCGAAGCGCAGACCTGAAATCCGTTCGTAGGCTTCGATGTAGCGGTCCCGGGTGGCCGCGACGATCTCGGGCGGCAGCGGCGGCGGGGGCTGGTCCCCGTTGCGGTCCCAGCCCGATTCCGGCGAGGTCAGCCAGTTGCGGACGAACTGCTTGTCGTAGCTCTGCTGCACCACCCCCGCCCGGTAGTCGTCGGCCGGCCAGTAGCGCGACGAGTCGGGGGTGAACACCTCGTCGGCCAGGGTCAGTCTCCCGTCGGCGTCGACGCCGAACTCGAACTTCGTGTCGGCGATGATGATGCCCTTGGTCAACGCGTGCTCGGCGGCATCGCGATAGATCCGCAGTGTCTCGGACCGCAGTTCCGCGGCGCGTTCGGCGCCCACGGCCCCGACCACCGCGGCGAAGTCGACGTTCTCGTCGTGATCCCCGATCTCGGCCTTGGTGGCCGGGGTGAAGATCGGCTCGTCGAACTTGCTGGCCTCGACCAGACCGTCGGGCAGTGCGATGCCGCACACTTCGCCGGTGCGCTGGTAATCCAGCAGACCCGAACCGGTGAGGTAGCCGCGCGCCACGCATTCCACCGGCAGCATCTGCAGCTTCTGCACCACCAGCGCGCGGCCCAACACCTCCTCGGGGATCCGCGGATCGTCGGGCGGGCCGGCGAGGTGGTTGGGCGCGGCGATCAGGTCGAAGAAGAACACGCTCATGGCGGTCAGGATGCGGCCCTTGTCGGGAATCTCGGAGGCCAGGATGTGGTCGTAGGCCGAGATTCGGTCCGAGGCCACGAACAACAAGGTGTCGTCGTCGATCCGGTAGAGCTCGCGGACCTTACCGCTGGACAGATGCTGATAGTCGGACAGGGAGGGTCGCATCGGCTCAGCGTAGCGGGGCGGCGCCTCGGCTCTTCGGCCCCCGCAGCGCCCCGCGACGTGTTGGGATCGACCCCATGAGTTCCCGGTATGTCCCCTACGCCTCCCGGCCGCACCGGTTCCTGGCGCAGTTCCTCAGCGACGTCGTGGTCAGCACCTGGATCGTGTTCTGGATCCTGGTCGGCCTGCTGGTCTACGACGCCGTCGCGTCGATCGCCGCGGTGGGCCGGCAGGTGGAGAGCGGAGCCAACGGGATCTCGCGCAACCTGGACTCGGCCGGCAACAGCGTCGACGGCGTGCCGCTGATCGGCGATCAGCTCAGCAAGCCGCTGACCGCGGCCAGCGAGGCGGCCATGGACCTGGCCGGCGCGGGCGCCAACCTCAACAGCACCGCGTCGTGGCTGGCGTGGGTGCTCGCGTTCGCCGTGGCGGCCACGCCGATCCTGGCCGTCGGCGGCCCGTGGCTCTACCTGCGGATCCGGTTCTTCCGGCGCAAGTGGACGGCCATCGCCCTGGCCGCGACCCCGGCTGGCGAACAACTGCTGGCGCTGCGCGCGCTGGCCAACCGCCCGCTGCGCAAGCTCACCGCCGTCAGCATGGACCCGGTCGGGGCGTGGCGCCGCGAGGACCCGATCGCGCTGCGCGGCCTCGCGGCCCTCGAGCTGCGGTCCGCCGGCCTCCGCTAACCCCTCCCCCAGCGATTTCGGCGTGATTTCCCACGGTGACCGTGTGGGATCACGCCCAAATCGCAATTGGAGGGAACCGCGGGGCGGGTTTCACCATCTAAGTAGGCATGGTCGATCAGTATCTGCGCCGCCACGACGGCGTCATCACCCTTGCCCAAGCCGCTTCCGTCGGCATGCACCCGGAAGCCGTCCGACGACGAGTGCTGTCCGGCCGCTGGCGCCGGTTGTCGCCGGGAGTCTTCTTCGCCGACGACCGTCCGTTCACCGACGCCGCGCGCATCCGTGCCGCGGTCTGGAGTTACGGCCCCAACGCAACCGCCAGTGGAGCGTCCGCCGCGTGGTGGCATCGCCTGATCGGTGCGGCGCCGGACCGGGTCGAGGTGACCGTCCCCCGCGCGGCCAATGGGCGCCGCCGGCCCGGGACGAAGCTGCGCCGCCGCGATCTCCCGACGTCCGACGTCACCGAACTGCGGGGTCTGCAGGTCACCGCACTGCCGCTGACCGCGCTCGAAGCCGGCATCCAACGCGGCGGCGTGCCGATCCTGGACCGCGCATTGCAACGCGACACCGAACTACGGGAGCTATGGCGCGCCCAACTGCGCAACAAGGGTCGGTACGGTTCGCCCCGGGCGCGGATGTTGCTCCAGGCCGCCGACGACGGTGCGCGCTCGGCCGCCGAGCGGCTGTTCATCTCGCTGCTGAAGGCCGCCGGCATCACCGGTTGGAAGGCCAACCTCCCGATCGCGGGCTACGTCGTCGACGTCGCTTTCCTGCTGCAGAAGGTGGCGATCGAGATCGACGGTTGGGCGTTCCACAGCGATGTCACCGATTTCGTCAACGACCGCAACCGCCAGAACAAGCTCGCGCTACTCGGCTGGCAGGTGCTGCGATTCACCTGGTGGGACCTGACCGAGCACCCCGAGCGCGTCATCGCCCAGGTCCGACGTGCGATCTCGGCGTGATCGTCCACGCTCACCGTGGAAGATCACGCCGAAATCCCCGGAGGAAGAGGACCGCGACGGTGCACCAGGCCGCCAGCGCGGTCCAGAAGAACGCCTCCGAGACCGGGTGGAGCCAGCCCCAGCCGACCTCGTGCCACAGCGCGAAGGTCGCCGAGGAGTACATGCCCAGCGGGAACACCATGGCCCACCACGCCGAGGGGACCGGCACGCGGCGCCGCACACCGCGCACCCCGAACAGCATCAGCGCGGGGATCCACAGCGTAGCCACCAGCCAGGTCACCACGGTCACCTTCTGCACGGCCATGCTCGGCCACAGCGCGTGGATGTGCACGCCGGCCACGGTGGCGATCGCCAGGCCACCCATCAGGATCCAGCTGTCCGGTTCGAAGCCGTGGCGGTCCAACCGTTCCCGCCCGGCGCGCAGGACGATCAGCGTCGTCATGCCGAGGTAGACCGCCAGGGCCACCACCCAGAACAGCACCGCCAGGAACAGGAGGTGCAACTCGGCGAACACGATCGCCAACCCGGAGGACGCCACGCTGGCCAGTTCCCAGGCACCCCGGGCCCGGTCGCGCAGCGCCGGCCAGCCGACGCGGCGCATCCGGCGAATCAGCAACGGCATCAACGACATCCACGCCGTAAGCCCCATCCCGGCCAGCACCCACACCACCCAGGTGCCGCCGAACCGGGTCGCCACGACCGCGCACGCCGCGACGTAGGTGAACAGGCGCAGCACCACGTCGATGTCGGTCATGTCCAGCGGGCTGCGGGCCCAGCCGGAGGCCGCGAGCACCATCAGCACGGGCAGCGCGACCGCGGCGAAGACCGCCAGGCCCACGCTGATCCCGCGCTGCGCGTGGTCGGCCGCCGAAATCGACACGATGCCGGCCGCCATCACCGCCGCGAAAACGTCCGGCGGTGGCCGCAGATCACGCCACATCGACAACCGAGATCAGAGGATGGCGCCCGGGGTGTACTTGGCGGCCTCGGGGTAGCGGCTCACCAGCTCCTCGACCGCCGCGACCACCGCGTCCACCTGATCGCCGGCCGCTCCGGTGAACGCCGCCTTGTCCGCCAGGGCCGCATCTAACGCGGCCCGGTCCAGCGGCAGCCGCGGGTCGGCGGCGAGTCGGTCCAGCAGATCGGGATCGCGGCCTTCCTCGCGCATCGCCAGCGCGACGGCCACAGCGTGCTCCTTGATGACCTCGTGCGCGGTTTCGCGGCCGACGCCGGCGCGCACGGCGGCGATGAGGATCCGCGTGGTCGCCAGGAACGGGAGGTAGCGGTCCAATTCGCGCTGGATCACCGCGGGGTAGGCGCCGAACTCGTCGAGCACCGTCAGGAACGTCTCGATCTGCCCGTCGAGGGCGAAGAACGCGTCCGGCAGCGCGACCCGGCGCACCACCGAGCAGAACACGTCGCCCTCGTTCCATTGCGCGCCGGCCAGCTCCGCGGCCATCGAGGCGTAGCCGCGCAGCACCACCTGCAGGCCGTTGACCCGCTCGCAGGACCGGGTGTTCATCTTGTGCGGCATGGCCGACGAGCCCACCTGCCCCGGCGCGAAACCCTCGGTGACCAGCTCGTGGCCGGCCATCAGCCGCACGGTGTGCGCGAACGACGACGGCCCCGCACCCAGCTGCACCAGCGCGGAGAGCACATCGTGGTCCAGCGAACGTGGATAGACCTGCCCCACGGAGTCCAGCACCTGCGCGAAGCCCAGGAAAGACGCCACCCGGGACTCCAGTTCGGCCAGCCGCGCGGCGTCGCCGTCGAACAGGTCGAGCATGTCCTGGGCGGTGCCCATCGGCCCCTTGACCCCGCGCAGCGGATACCGGTCCAGCAGGTCGCGCACCCGGTTCAGCGCCAGCAGCGTCTCCTGGGCCGCCGAGGCGAACCGCTTGCCCAGCGTGGTGGCCTGCGCCGCGACGTTGTGCGAGCGGCCCGCCATCACCAGGTCGCGGTGGGTCACGGCCCGGTCCGCCAGCCGCGCGACCACCGCGACGCCGCGGGCGAACACCAGTTCCAGGGCGCGGCGGGTCTGCAGTTGCTCGACGTTCTCGGTGAGGTCGCGGCTGGTCATGCCCTTGTGCACGTGCTCGTGGCCGGCCAGCGCGTTGAACTCCTCGATGCGGGCCTTGACGTCGTGGCGGGTGATGCGTTCGCGGTCGGCGATGGACGCCAGGTCGACGTTCTCGAGCACCCGCTCGTAGTCGTCGCTGACCCCGTCGGGGACCGGGATGCCGAGCTCGGCCTGGGCCCGCAGCACAGCGAGCCACAACCGCCGCTCGGCGACGATCTTGGCTTCCGGCGACCAGATCGCCGTCATCTCCGCGCTGGCGTACCGGTTGGCCAAGACATTGGGAATGCTCACGAAGACACAGCTTACGGCCCCGCTTTTGGGCCCGGTTGGGGCGGAGCCGGGCCCCGATGAGGCAGAGTGGACCGGTGTACTTCGTCGGTCTGGACCTCGCGTGGGGGCAGCGTAAGCCCACCGGGGTCGCCGTGGTCGACGGCAACACCGGTCGACTGAGCTATTTGGGGGCGGCCACCGACGACGCGAGCATCCTCGCCGCGCTGCAGCCCTATGTGCAGGGCGACTGCGTGGTGGGCATCGACGCCCCGCTGATCGTGGTGAACCCGACCGGGCAGCGGGACTGCGAGCGCGAGCTCAACGCCGACTTCGGCCGCTTCCAGGCCGGCGCGCACCCGGCCAACACCGGCAAGCCCGAGTTCGCCGGGACCCCGCGCGGCGCGCTCATCGCCCGCGAGCTGGATCTGGACATCGACCCACGCTCGACGTCGACCCGGCGCGCCATCGAGGTCTACCCCCATCCGGCGACCATCGCCCTGTTCCGGCTGGGTCGCACGCTGAAGTACAAGGCCAAGCCGGGACGCACGGTGGCGAAGCTGCGCGCCGAGTTGTTGCTGCTGATGGATCACATCGAGAACCTGGCCCGCCGGGAGCCGCTGCTGCGGGTGGCCGACCACGAGGAGTGGATGGAGCTGCGCGACGGCGTCGAAACCGCCGAGCGCAAAAGCGAATTGCGCCGCGCGGAGGATCCGGTCGACGCGGTGCTGTGCGCGTATGTGGCGATGCTCGCGCAGCAGCGACCCGACGACGTCACCGTCTACGGGGATGGGGACACCGGCTACATCGTCACCCCCACGCTGCCCGAGGATCTGGAACCCGCACCGCGGCGGGCGACCTCGCCGGCGGTGCACGACGCCATCGCGGCCTACGCCGAACGCCGGCCCGCCCTGAAGGAATCCACCGGCCGCTATCTCGAGCAGGTGCGCGCCCTGCTCGACGAGGCCGGCATCAACTATCTGAGCCTCACCGCGCGCACCAAGTCGGTGGCGTCCTTCGCCGAGAAGGCCGAGCGCAGCATCGACGGCCAGGTGCTCTACACCGATCCGCTCTCCGAGATCACCGATCAGATCGGGTTGCGCGTCATCACCTATCTGCGCGACGACGTGGGCGCGGTGGCCAACCTGCTGGGCGACGAGATGCGGTTGCTCGACGACCGCGACATGGGCCTGGAGACCGCGAGCACCGGCCGCTGGGGTTATTCGAGCAGGCATCTGCTGATCGCCGCCGAGGGTGAGCAGCAACCCGCGTCGGTGCAGGTGCGCACCATCCTGCAGCACGCGTGGGCCGAGTTCGAGCACGACATCCGGTACAAGGGGTCGATTCCCGAGGAGGATGCGCCGGACCTCGATCGCCGCTTCACGCTGGCGGCCGGGCTGCTCGAACTCGCCGACCGCGAGTTCTCCGCCATCCGGGAGCGGCTGCGGTCGGCGCCGATGGTGGAGCGCGCCCCCGAATCCGACAGCGAGCCAAGGATTTCCACCGCGGTGCTGGCCACCCATCTGGGCAACCGGTTCCCGGATGCGGGCTGGTCGCGCACCGAGCATTACAGCTGGATCTCCGGGCTGCTGCTCGAACTGGGCATCGACTCCCTGGATGCCCTCGACGCCGCGTTGGCCGGGGTGGACACCGACGCGGTCAATGCCGCGCTGGCCTACCGCTATCCGGCCGGTGCGGTGCGCCGCCTCGACGACGCGCTGCTGGCGGGTTTCGCCGATCGCTACGTGGTGCTCGATGGCAACAGCCATCGCACGGTGCGGCTGGCGACCCGGCTGGAGCGGCTACGCGAGGCAGATCTGGTGACGTGAACCCCTTAATCCGGTAGCCCCTGCGGCGTCTAATGGACAAGGACGCTGTCACGAGTGCACCCGGGAGGTGGCCGTCATGTCGGACATCCGCAAGCTGCAGCGCGATCTCATCGCGCGGGTCCTCGGCCGGGGCGGAAAGGCTCCGCCGGCCTTGCGCCGAGCCGCCTTTGACAACGCCGGCCTCGACGAACCGCTCAGGACGCTGATCGACAAGGTGGCCCACCGCGCGCACCGGGTGACCGACGAGGACATCGCCGAGGTCCGGGCCGCGGGTCTGAGCGAGGACCAGATCTTCGAGGTAATGGTGTGCGCGGCGGTCGGACAGGCCCACCGGCAGCACACCGCCGCCTTGGCGGCCCTGACCGAAGCGCTCGGGGGCCGGTGATGAGACTGGAAATCCTCGAGCGCGGACACCGACTGCGCAGCCGGGCGGTGTTCGCGCTGATTCGGCTGATGTCGCGGCAACCGGTGGTCGATGCCGTCAAGCTCGCCTTCTACCGTCCCGAGTTCTATGGGGCCGGGCCTCTGACGCACGAGGCCATGCGCGGGCCATCGGAATGGTCAGTGGGCGATCGCGAGTTGATGGCCGCGTTCGTCTCCAAGGTCAACGAGAGTCCGTTCTGTATCGCGGCGCACTCGGCCACGTCGCGCATCTGGTACGGCCAGGACCTCAGAGTCGCCGCCACGCTCGCCGACGTGACGACGGCGCCGATCGAGGAACCGCTTCGGGCGACGCTCATCCTGCTCGGGAAGCTCACCCGCGACCACGCCATCGATGCCGACGCCGTTCGGGCGGTGCTGGCCGCGGGTGTGTCGCCGCAGCAGGTCGAGGACGCCCTTGCGGTGTGCCTGGCGTTCAACATCACCGACCGGCTGGCCAACGCCTTCGGTTTTCACGTCCCCGGGCCCGAGGCCATGAACGCCGGTGCCCGCCAACTTCTTTCCCGCGGTTACCGGTAGGCAGCACTGCCCCACCGCTAATCCGGCGCTTCGCCCAGCTTGGTCGGGTCGACGATGCCCTCGCGGATGCCGAGTTGCTTGTTGATCGCCATGGTGAGGAAGAACAGCACCACGCCGATCGCGATGAGGATCCCGGCGAGCACGTACTGCTGGCCGGGCCTGCCCGACAGCGGCGTGACCAGATACAGCGACGTGATGAAGCCGATGACGGGGAGCGCGGTGGGCGTGGTGAAGTGTCCGCCGGCGGCGCGAACGTCCCTGCGCAACACCAGCACTGCGATGTTGACCATCGCGAACACCGCCAACAGCAGCAGCGAGGTGGTGCCGCCGAGCATCGCGATGGCGTTGGAGTTGGCGAAGGCGGTCACGTAGAAGATCAGACCAAAGGCGATGAGCGTGGTGAAGATGATCGCGGCCCAGGGCGAACGCCGCGTCGGGTGCACCGCGCCCAGCGCGCGCGGCAGCACCCGCTGCCGGGACATGCCGTAGATCAGCCGGCTGGCCATCAGCATGTTGATCAGCGCGGTGTTGGCGACGGCGAACATCGAGATGAACGGCAGGATGGTTTCGATCGGCAGGTCGGGTGCGCCCAGCTTGACCACCTCGACCAGCGGGGTGTCGCTGGCCTCCAGGGTGCCGACCGGCACCAGCGCGACCGCGACGACAGCGACGATGACGTAGACCACCCCGGCGATGCCCAGGCCCGTCAGCAGCACCTTCGGGAAGGTCCTCACCGGGTCCTTGGTCTCCTCGGCCATGTTGACCGAGTCCTCGAAACCGACCATCGCGAAGAACGCCAGCGACGTGGCGGTGGTGATCGCGAGGAAGACGTTCTTGTCCTCCGCGGTCTCGAAGGCGATGACGCGGGAGAAGTCCACGGTCTCACCGCCACCTGTGAAAGCCCACAGTCCGACGAAGATCACCAGCAGCAGGCCACTGATCTCGACGATGGTCAGGACCACGTTGAGCCGGACGCTCTCGCCGACGCCGCGGAAGTTCACCACCGCCAGCAGCGCCATGAACAGCAGCGCGACGATGACGACACCGGCCCTACCCCAGTCGAAGTCGAATGCGACGAAGAAGTTGGCCGCGAAGAAGCGCGACGCCGTGGATGCCGATGTGATGCCGGAGCACATCACGATGAAGGCAACGATGAACGTCACGAACTGGATCCCAAACGCCTTGTGCGCGTACAGCGCAGCGCCGGCCGCCTGCGGATACTTGGTGACGAGCTCGAGATAGCTGAAGGCCGTGACGGTGGCGATCAGGAATGCGATCAGGAACGGCAGCCATGCCGCGCCGCCCACCTCGCCGGCCACGTCACCGGTGAGCGCGTAGACCCCGGTGCCCAGGATGTCGCCGACGACGAAGAGCAGCAGCAGGCCCGGGCCCAGCACGCGTTTGAGCTGAGGCTCCTCGCCGGCTGCCTTCGTCTCGGCCATCTCGTCTCCCTCGGTTCGCGGCTGCGGTTCTCATCTTCAACCCGCGCGGACCCGCAACGGTGAACATTCGGCGAGAAGCGCCGTCGTGTCACCCGGCGGCGCGTTGGTGGTCATACGGCGCCAGGGCGTCGATGACGTCGATGAGGGAGGTGCGCGCGGTCGCCCGCGGTGTCCCCGATGGGTCGACGAGGGCCGATACGACCGCCCCGTCGATGGCGAACAGCAGCGTGGAGATCAGCCCCGTGCCCACCGAACGGCCCGACCGGTCGACGGCCTCCGCGATGGCCTCCGCGCGCTGCTGCATCATCCGGCGTTGGATGTCGCGCAGCGCGGGTTGGCGCGCGCAGGCGATGTAGCGCTCGTAGCGGGAGATCAACTGTTCGTGGGCCCGGGTGTTGGGTCCGTCGTCGTCGATCAGCAACTCGAGCAGAACGTCGGCGGTCGATTCGGAGCCGCGGCGCCGGCGCGGCAACGCCTTCACCCGGGAGCGCAGCACCGCGGCCTCGCGCATGCCGATGTATTCGACGGCCGCCACGATCAGGTCGTCCAGCGACGAGAAGTAGTAGGTGGTCGACGCCAGCGGCAGCCCGGCGCGACGCGCGACGGCACGATGCCGCACCGCCTCGAAGCCCCCTTCGCAGAGCAACTCGGCGGCGGCACTGACCAGTGCGCACCGTCGACGTTCTCCCTTGGGGGTGACTGCTGCCGTCACGGTTAGCATGCTGCCAGCAGGTACCTCACGCTGGGCGTTTTCGGCCAAACACACAGGCGCTGGCAAGATATCGGGGGTGTCGGAGCTGAGTCGACGTGCGGTCCTGCGCCTCGCGATGGGCGCCGCGGGCGCGTGCGCGGTGGGCTCCGCGGCCACCGCGGGCGCATCACCAGTCCCGCTGTCCCCAACCGCACCGCTGGCACCGTCTCCGAGCGCCCCCACAATGGTCACCGGATCCTTCGCGTCGGCGGCGCGCGGCGTCACTACCAATTGGGCCATCGCGCGCCCGCCCAACCAGACCGGCGCCCTGCGGTCCGTCATCGCCCTGCACGGCAAGGACAGCAACGCCGCCACCGTGATGGCCGGCGGCGTGGAGCAGGGTCTGGCTCAGGCCGTCGATGCCGGCCTGCCGCCGTTCGCGGTCGTGGCCGTGGACGGCGGTGGCAGTTACTGGCACCGGCGCGCCTCCGGCGAGGACGCCGGCGCGATGGTGCTCGACGAGCTGCTGCCCCTGCTGGATTCCGAGGGTCTGGACACCTCGCGGGTGGCGTTCCTCGGTTGGTCGATGGGCGGTTACGGCGCGTTGTTGCTCGGCGCGCGGTTGGGCGCGGCCCGGACGGCGGCGATCGCGGCCGTCAGTCCCGCGCTGTGGACCTCGTCGGGCGCCGCGGCACCCGGTGCGTTCGACAGCGCCGAAGATTACGCGGCCAACAGCGTGTGGGGCCTGCCGGAACTGGGGTCCATCCCGCTGCGCATCGACTGCGGCACCTCCGATCCGTTCTACGGCGCCACCCGGGAGTTCATCGCGCAGTTGCCCACCCCGCCGGCGGGCGGTTTCTCCCCCGGCGGGCACAACGGCGCATTCTGGAGCGCGCAACTGCCCGCGCAACTTTCGTGGCTCGCCCCGCTGCTCACCGCCTGAACCGGTGATACAGATTCGCTGACAGATGTAAAGTTCCTTTGCCCTGTCCGAACCCGTCCGCACCCGCTATCGTGGGGCGTAACGGTATGGCCGACGGGAAGGGTGGGCGCGCGGTGCACAAGGACGACATGATTTTGATTTCGGTGGATGATCACATCATCGAGCCGCCGGAGATGTTCAAGAATCATCTGCCGGCCAAGTATGTCGATGAGGCGCCGCGGTTGGTGCACAACGCCGATGGGTCCGATACCTGGCAGTTCCGGGATGTGGTGATCCCGAATGTGGCGTTGAATGCGGTGGCGGGCCGGCCCAAGGAGGAGTACGGCCTGGAGCCGCAGGGTCTTGATGAGATCCGCAAGGGGTGTTATGACCCGGCTGAGCGGGTCAAGGACATGTCCGCCGGTGGGGTGTTGGCCACGATGAACTTTCCGTCGTTCCCGGGGTTCGCCGCGCGGTTGTTCGCCACCGATGATGACGAGTTCTCGATGGCGTTGGTGCAGGCCTACAACGACTGGCACATCGACGAATGGTGCGGATCGCACCCGGGCCGGTTCATTCCGATGGCGATCCCGGCGATCTGGAATCCGCAGTTGTGCGCCCAGGAGATCCGCCGGGTGGCCGACAAGGGGGTGCACTCGCTGACGTTCACCGAGAACCCCTCCACCCTGGGGTATCCGAGTTTTCATGATCTGGAGTACTGGCGCCCGGTCTGGGAAGCCCTGGTCGATACCGAGACGGTGATGAACGTCCACATCGGGTCCTCGGGCAAGTTGGCGATCACCGCCCCGGATGCGCCGATGGATGTGATGATCACGTTGCAGCCGATGAACATCGTCCAGGCTGCTGCGGATCTACTCTGGTCGGCGCCGATCAAGGAATTCCCGACCCTGAAGATCGCCTTGAGCGAGGGCGGCACGGGCTGGATCCCGTACTTCCTGGACCGGGTCGACCGCACCTTCGAGATGCATTCGACCTGGACCAATCAGGACTTCGGCGGCAAACTCCCCTCGGAGGTGTTCCGGGAGCACTTCATGACGTGTTTCATCTCCGACCCGGTCGGGGTGAAGAACCGGCATCTGATCGGGGTGGACAACATCTGCTGGGAGATGGACTACCCGCACTCGGACTCGATGTGGCCCGGGGCCCCCGAAGAACTCTCGGCGGTCTTCGACACCTACGACGTCACCGACGAGGAGATCAACAAGATCACCCACGAGAACGCCATGAAGCTCTACCAGTTCGAGCCGTTCAACCACATCCCCAAAGATCAGGCCACCGTCGGGGCGCTACGCAAGTCCGTCGAAGGCCACGACGTCGAGATCCGGGCCCTGTCCCACGAACGCGACCGCAGCAACGGCGGCAGCGGCATGGACGCCCTGACCGCCGCGGCCCACGCAAACTCCTCGGCCCGGTAGGCGGGTGGGTCAGTCGCCCATCGCGCTGTCGATCATCTGAGTCATCATCCGAACCGCGTCGTTGCGACTCATCGACGCGAACATGCCTGCGGCAGCGGCCATGTCCGCGCCAACGTAGACGGTGGGGCCGTTGGCCATGTTGCTCATCGCGGTTTCGACCACGAGCGCGACCGGCGCGGCCCCCTCGGGGGTTTCGTCGAGCGAGGCGATGTTGCCGCGACTGTGCTCGAGCGTGCGCAACGCCGGCGTATCGGTCTTGCCCAGGATGAGGCCCACCACATCGACGCCGCTGCCGTGGAGTTCGCTCCACAGCGCCTCGGCGAAGACCATGTCGAAGGCCTTCGAGGCGCCGTAGGCCACCATGTTGGGTCCGCCGACAAACCCGGCCCCCGAGCCGAAGATCAGGATTCCGCCTCGCCCACGTTCCACCATGGCCGGCGCAAAGTGATGGCACAGCCGCATCGGCACTGCGCAGTTGCGCTCCAGCATCGCCTCGGCGCTCGCGATTGGCTTGGCGAGGAACGGACTGAACTCCGGGTCCGCCCCCGCGCAGTACGCGAGGTAGCCGATCTCCAGTCCTTCCGTTGCCGCGCAGATGGTCTCGGTCGCACCCGCAGCGGACAGATCGACCGCGACCACCTTCGTCTCGACGGCCATCCGCTCGGCGATACCGTCGGCGACCTCGCGCAGCTTGGCCTCTCGACGCGCGACGAGCACCACGTTGAGCCCGCGTTCGGCGAGCGTTTCGGCCAGGGCGGCACCCACGCCGTCCGAGGCGCCGGCAACCAGCGCCCACGGACCGTACTTCTCAGCGAAAACCATGGCTTCTCCGCTGCATCGAGGGATCAGGCGAGTTCGTAGCGTATCGGCAGATGCTTGAGCCCGCCGACGAACGTGGTCGCCACGTGCTGCGCGGGCCCGGTCAGTTCCACCGACTTCAGCCGCGGCAGCAACTCGGTGAAGAAGCTGTTGACCTCCATGCGCGCCAGCGCCGCCCCCAGACAGAAATGCACGCCGTAGCCAAAGGCGATGTGCTTGTTCGGATCTCGGGTCACGTCAAAGGTGAACGGGTCATCGAAGATGTCCTCGTCGCGGTTGGCCGACACGTAGGACAGCAGCACCGAATCCCCCGCCGCGATCCGCACCCCGCGAAGGTCGTAGTCCTGCTGCGCTGTGCGCATGAACTCCTTGACCGGCGTGGTCCAGCGGATCATCTCCTCGACCGCCAACGGCATCAAACCCGGATCCGCCTGCAACTTGGCCAACTGATCCGGGTTCTCGATCAGCGCATGCATTCCCCCGGAGATACTCGCGCTGGTGGTGTCGTGGCCGGCCGCGGCGACGATCGCGTAGTAGGACACGGTCTCGATGTCGGAGAGCGGCTCGCCGTTGATGGTCGCGTTGGCGATCGCCGAGCCCAGGTCGTCGGTGGGGTTGGCCCGGCGCGCGGCGGTCAATTCGGTGAAGTACTGGAACATTTCGAGCAGGGCCATCATCTGCTCTTCCTTGCTGTCCCCGCGTTTGAACTCATCGTCGTCGTTACCGAACATTTCCTGAGTCCACTTCAGCATCGAAGCGAAGTCCTGCTCCGGCACGCCGAGCAGGGACATGATCATGTACAGCGGATAGTTGACCGCCACCTGCTGGACGAAGTCGCACTCGGGCCCGGCCGCCACCATCTTGTCGACGAACTGCTTGGCCAGCTCGTCGGCACGGGCTTTCAACGCCCGCATGGCCTTTGGCCGGAACCAGTTGGCGCCGATGGCGCGGAAGTCGCGGTGCTCAGGGTCGTCCATGTGGATCAGCGTCCGGATCCCCACGGCCGCCTGCTGCTCGTCGGCCTCCCGCGTCACCAGCACCGGCCGCGGCGAGTTGGTGAAGATGTCGTTGGCCCGCTCGATCTCCATGATGTCGGCGTGCTTGGTGATCGCCCAGAACGGCGCGTAGTCGCCGACGTCGACATAGGAGACCGGTGCGGTGGCCCGCAGTCGGGTCAGTCCGGCATGCAGTCGCCCCTCGTCGGTGTATGCCTTTGGGTCGGCCAGCATCGCGCCGGCCGACTCGATCGTGGTCGCATCGCTCATCACAGCTCCCGCCTGCCGCCCACCCCACCACCGGGGTCCCCCTGGTGGGTGCATCCACAGTAGCAGTTGCGGTAAGACATTCAGTAGTGGGACCGCGGCCCCCTCAGCTCTCGGAAACCACCCCGGTCGCCGACTCCGCGCGGCGCGCGTAGGCGCGCCGGGCGCCCTCGTCGAAGTCCAGGAACAGCCGGTCCGATCCCATCGCCTTGTGCAGGCGCCGACGGGTGCGCGGTCCGAGTATCGCCAGGATCGGCGAGACGAACCGCATCGGATACGGCACGGCGACGTGGGTCTTGGGCTTGTTCAGCACCGCGACCACCGCGTCGGCGATCACCTGCGGTTCGACGGGTCGACTCGCACCCGACGACTTGGTCCCGGCGATCAGTTCGGTACGCGTGAACGGCGGCATCACCACGCTGACGTCGACCCCGCGTCCGGCGAACTCGTCGGCCATCGCGGTGGACAGTCCGACGACCGCGAACTTGGTGCCCGCGTAGACCACCTGCCCGGGCACCGCGACCACGCCGGCCAGCGAGGCGATGTTGACGATGTGGCCACCGCCGCGGGCGACCATCTCCGGCAGCACCAGCCGGCAACCGTTGAGCACGCCGTAGAAGTTCACCTCGAGGGCCGTGCGGATGGCCTGCTCGGACTGCTCCAGGAATGGACCCACCGGCATCACCCCGGCGTTGTTGATCAGGATGTCCACCCGTCCAGCGCCGTCAGCGCGCGCCTTGTCCAGAAAGGCCGCGAACGACTCAGGGTCGGTGACGTCGAGCGCGTGCCCCGACACCGGCCCGCGCGCGGCCAACTCGGCGACCGCCCGGTCCAATACGGGAACGTCACGGTCGCCGATCACCACCCGGGCACCCTTGGCCAGCAGCGCCTTCGCGGTGGCGTAGCCGATACCGCGCGCGGCCCCGGTGATGACGACGGTCTTACCGCCGACAGTGTTCTTCATGTCGTTCCCCTCAGTCGTCGCGCGACGCGCGCACCTCGTCGAGCACGGCCGCGATCACCGACTCGGGAGTCTCACCCGCGAAGCCCGGCAGGACCCGGTCGATCACGCCGGCACAGCGGCGCGCCAGCGCCGCACCGACCTCGTCGACGGGTGCGACGACGGCGAACGCGGACAGGACCTCGTCGTCGATCACCTCGGCCATGGCGTCCCATTCACCCGCCAGCGACAGCCGCCGCAACTCCGGCTGCAGCTCTCCCCAGCCGTGCAGTTCCAGCACCCGCCGATACGCGGGCGTCGACCCGTAGAAGGCGATCTGCTTCCGGAAAGCTGCAGCGGCGGCACTCATTTCGCGTTCGTCGCGGCCGGTCACGACGAAGACCGGGCTGGACACCTCGAAGTCGGCGCGGTCCCTGCCGCTGCCCTGCAGGCCGCGGGCCAGCGCCGGTTCGGTGACCTCCTCGAGGTACTTGCGGGTGGTAAAGGCGTGCACCAGCAGCCCATCGGCCACCGCGCCGCACATCTGCGTCATGCCCGTGCCGACCGCCGCGACGAAGACCTTGGGCGTACCGAAGTCCGAGGGCTCCGGGGTGAACATCGGCGTCATCAGGGTGTGGGTGTAGAACTCGCCCTGGAAGTCCAGGCGCTCCCCGGTGCTCCAGCAGGACCAGATTTCCCGCAGGGCCGCAATGAATTCCGCCATCCGCCGCACCGGGTGACTCCACGGCATCCCGAATCGCTTCTCGATGTGCGGCTGAATCTGGGTGCCCAGACCCAGGATGAACCGGCCGCGGGAGTACGCCTGCAGATCCCAGCCGAGGTTTGCGACCGTCATCGGGCTGCGCGCGAAGGCAACGGCGATGCTGGTGCCCAGCTCCATGGTGGTGGTGTGCTCGGCGGCCAACGTCAACGGCAGGAACGGATCATGGTTGATCTCCCCCGTCCAACAACCGTCGTAACCGGCCCGCTCGTGGGCGCGCGCGAGTTCGGGCACCCGGTCGAGTTGGCTGGGGATTCCACGGTCGATCTTCAGGGGCCCCGACATGATCGTGGACGCTACAGTAAGTAATTCGGTAGGGTCAATGTCCCATCCGGCCGGCGAGGAGAAGCATGACCGAATCGCGGCGCGCCGCGCAGGCCCAGGCCAATTCGGCGGCCTGGGCGGAGACGCTGGCCGACCTCGAGGCGCGCCGCGCACGGTCGCGGGCCATGGGTGGCGCCGACCGCCTCGCCACCCACCGCGGTGGCGGCAAACTCGACGCCCGCGCCCGCATCGAGCGGCTACTGGACCCGGGCAGCTTCCGCGAACTCGGCACCCTGGTGGGCGGCGAGGTCGCCGCCGACGGCATCGTGGCCGGCTCCGGTGAGGTCGACGGCGCGCCGATCATGGTCGGCGCGGAGGACTTCACCACCGTCGCCGGGACCATCGGCGCGGGCAGCAACTCGAAGCGCTACCGGATCGCGGAACTGGCGCTGCGCAACCGGATTCCGCTGGTGATGCTGCTCGAGGGGGCCGGCTTCCGGCCCGGCAAGCACGGCGGCCGCTCCCCGACCGACCTGATCGCCCAGGCCCGCTGCTCCGGGCAGGTGCCGACGGTCGCCGCGGTCCTCGGCCCCTCGGCGGGCCACGGCGCGCTGGTCGCCCCCGTCTGCGACTTCCGCATCATGAGTCGCCACGGAGCGATCTTCACCGCCGGTCCCCCGGTGGTCAAAGAGTCCACCGGAGAGGAGATCTCGAAGGAGACCCTCGGCGGTCCGGGGGTCGCGCTGCCCAGCGGGGTGATCCACAACGTCGTCGAGGACGACGCCGCCGCGCTGGACACTGTCCGGCATTACCTGTCCTACTTCCCTTCGAGCGCCTGGTCCTACCCCCCGTCCCGCGCCGCCGACGCCGAGCCGCGGCCCACTCCGGAACTGCTCGAGATCGTCCCCCGCGACAACCGCCGGGTCTACGACATGCGCGCGGTGCTCGACGTGGTCTTCGACGACTCGGACTGGTTGGAGGTGCAGCCGAACTTCGGCCGTGGGATCGTCTGCGCCCTGGCGCACCTCGGCGGACATCCGGTGGCGGTGGTGGCCAATCAGCCGCAGGTGATGGCCGGCTCCATCGATTCCGACGCCGCCGACAAGGCCGCGCACTTCATCATGGTCGCCGACGCCTTCCACCTGCCGATCGTCTTCCTCGCCGACAATCCCGGCATGCTGCCGGGCAGCCGCTCCGAGCGAGACGGCGTGTTGCTCAGCGGCGCCAGGATGTTCACCGCGCAGACCACGGCGACGACCATCAAGCTGCACCTGACGCTGCGCAAGGCCTACGGGTTCGGGTCAATGGTGATGTCGCTGTTGGGGTTCGACGATCAGGTCGCGACGTTCGGCTACCCCGGGGCCACCATGGGGGCCATGAGCGCCGGCGCGCTGAGCCGGGCCGCCAAGGCCGATGCCGAACTCTCCGACCGGTTGCACGACGCCGAACTGCGGGCCTCGTTCAACTCGGCGGCGAATCTCGGGTTCGACGAACTGATCGATCCGCGCGAGACCCGCACCGCGCTGCTCGGCGCGCTGCGGCACGGCCTGCACCGCCGGCAGGCCGCGGCCGAGCCGGTACTCCGCACCGCGATCCTGCCCTGATGACCAGACCGGAGGCGCCACCACCAATGCCCCTGCCCGACAATGCTCTGCACGGCGGCTGGCGACTCGACTCCTTCGTCGCCCGCGACGACGCCGGCCACACCCGGTATCCACTCGGCCGGCGGCCCCGCGGTCTCATCCTCTACACCGGCGACGGTTGGATGTCGGCGCAGTTGGCGCCGGACCCGTCCGGCGGTGCCGACGAGATCGGCGACTACATCGCCTACGGCGGCAGGTTTCATGTCGACGCGGCGGCAGGCACGGTGCGCCACGACGTCGTCATGGCCACCATGCCCGACCTGATCGCGCAGCCGCAGTTGCGGCAGTACGAGATCGACGGCGACGTGCTGACGCTGTCGGCGACCATGACCGACGACAGCGGCAGCACCCACAGCACCCTGGTCTGGCGCCGCGACTCCGACCCGACCGAGAGGCGGTAACGGCGAATGCCGAGAGACATCCGAGAACTGGCCGATGACCCGGCGGCCTATGCGGCCGAATTACGCTCCCGCTGGGGCGGTCTGCTCAGCTACCGCTATATCGGGCGCACCTATGACTCGATGGACCTGGGGCCGACCGACAACACCGTCACGGTTCGCCACGACATGCGTGATCCCGCCGGCGGACTGCTGCTGGCCGTGCTGGGCATCGCCTCGCCCGAGGGCGGCGGCATGTCGGACCTCGAGGCCGTCCCCAACCCGGTGGTGCACTCCTGCCAAGTCCTCGACCCGGGCACCGACGTCACGCGCTTCGAGGTGCGCGGCGAAACTCTCAAGCAGGGACGGCAACTGGGCTACAGCCGCTCGCTGCTGGTCGACGCGCTGCGGCCCGAGCGGGTCCTGGCGGTGACCGAGGGGCAGGGCATCAGCCTCGGTATCCCGCCGAAGGGACTGCAGAAGATGCCCGTGGACCCGATCGTGGTGGTCGACTCGCCCGAGCTGCCGCCGCTGTGGCAGGTGTTCGGCGGCGCCCGCCGACCGGACGGACACTGGGCGCTGCCCGAACTGGCCGCCGAGGTCGCCTCCCCCGACGCCGCGCTGCACATCGGGCCGCAGTTCGTCATCCTGGAGACCGCCGCGCGCGACGCCGCCGCCGCGACGGCCGGCACGGACCGCCTGGCCGCGGTGTCCTCGCACGTGATGTTCATGGCGCGCGGCAAGGTCGGGCCGTTCCGCGCCGAGGCGCAGGCGACCGCCGGTCGCTCCGCGGTGCTGGCCCGGGTGCTGCTCTACGACGAGGGCAACGACGATCGGGCGATCACGGTGGCGTCGTACCAGTTCGCGCCGGCCGGCTGACGTCAGGCGCGGTCCTGCGCCCGGTACTCCGCGACGATGGGCTCGAGTTCGTCAGGCGTGGCGCCATGCATGATCAGCGCGTCGGCGCCGTAGTCGAACTCCTTGCGGATCCGCTCGACACACTGCTGGGCGCTTCCGGTGGCCGCCGGTTCGAGCCACTCGTCGGGAATCAGCGTCGCGATGTGCTCGATCTGCTCTGCGCTGGCCTTGTGGTCGATACCACCGGGGATCGAGGTGACCACCGAATCCGCCCGGAATCGTTCCAGGACAGCGGGATCCCAGTTGTTGGTGCTGACCAGCAGGTCGCCGTAGCCCTGCAGATACGTGGCCAGCCGGGCGACGGTCTTCTTCAATCGCAGTTCCTCGGGCAGGTGGTCGCCGACCGTGGCGAAGCAGGACCACACCCGCACCGCGGCCGGGTCGCGACCGGCCTGTTCGGCGGCGTCCTTGACCGTCTTGACCGCGCGCTGCAGCGTCTCCGGGGTGAAGTAGGTGTGCAGGATGACGTCGTCGAACTCGCGGCCGCCCAGCGCCAGGGTCTGCGGGCCGAACGCGACGATGGCCAGCCGGATGTCCTCGTCGAAGTCCGGGTCCAGGAACAGCACCGGGTACTTCCCGATCGGGCCGTCGTGGTTGAAGATCAACTCGCCGTGCCAGAGCCGACGCATCACCTGGGCGAAGTCCTCCATCTGGGCGGTGGTGACCGCGGGCACCCCGAACGCGTTGTACATCGCCGCGATACCGCGTCCGATGCCGAGGGTGAACCGGCCGCCGGAGAGCCGATGCATGGTGGTCGCATATGAGCCGGTGATCAGCGGGTGCCGGGTGTTGTGGTTGGTCGCCGCGGTGGCGATCTGCATCCGGGTGGTCACCGCGCACGCCGCACCCGTCAGCGACGACGCCTCCTTGACGTTCCACCGCTCGGAGATGAACGCCGTGCCGAAGCCCAGTTCCTCACCGCGCCGGGCCTCGTCCATCAGGGAGGCCGGGCCCGCACCGCCCGCCCCGGCCAGCAGGTAGTAGCCCAGTTCGTCGAGAACCCGTTCGGTCATGCCCAAACTCCTTCGCGTTCGCCGGCTAGTGCCAGACGCCTTGTCCGTAACCACAATTCCAGACGTCGGTGATCTGCCCGTCGACCACCTTGAACACCTCGATGCTGGCGATCTTGAACTCGGTGCCGTCCTTGTTGACCAGAGTCGAGTCGTACACAATCGCGACGTGTTCGTTGTCGTCGTCGGCGATCACGGCATTCAGCGCGAAGTGCAGGCTCTCGAAGCCCGCCCAGGTGTCCTCGACACGCTTGCGGGCCTCGGCCCTGGTCAGGGTGCGGGAATCACCGACCTCGTGGCGCACCATGGTCTCGGCGATGATCTCGTCGGCGAGTTCGAAGCGCGCGTTGTTCCACAGCTCGAGGTTGTAGAGTTCGACCACCTCGCGGGCAGTTCTCATGCGAAGACCTCCAGCGCCTCGATGTCGGTGAGGGTCGCCACCGCGCGGTCGACGAGCGTGACGCACAGTTGCCGGGAACGCGGCGGCATCGAGTCCCAGCCGATCAGGATCACCACCGGCAGGACCATCAGGTAGGCCACCGCGAACCGGTAGTGCCGCCACGCCTCGTCGAACGAATAGTCGTCGACACCGTGCTGGGCCAGCGCATTGAGGTAGCGCCGCAGCAACGGCGCGTCGAGGCCGCGGCGCACGTCGGTGGGCAGTCCCTGGCTGACCAGGTAGGCGATGTCGGCGGCGCCGGCACCGCGCACGGCCATCTGGAAGTCGACCACCTTCAGGCGAGTACCGCGGAAGAACATGTTGTCCGCGCGGATGTCGCCGTGCAACAACATGTTCCGTTCCGCGAGCGCGCTCAGGGCTTGCGGGGCGAATTCCGCGAACCGCTCGGCGTAGTCCGCCACCCGGTCGGGGATCGGCTGGGTCGTGTGTTCCCGGTAGATCTGCCAGGCCGGCGCGAACACCGGCACCAGCAAGTCCCGCGCAACCGGGGTGTCCAGCGGCGGGAACTGCCGCAGCACCTCGTCGTCAGCGGTGGTCACCGACCAGGCGTGCAGCGCGGCGAGCTGATCGATGCAGGTGTGCGCCTGCTCCAGCGGCAGGCCCGCGAGATGATCCGCGTTGTGCCACTCCCGCAGGTCCTCCAGGATCAGCACGAAATCCGATGTCTCGTCGGCGATTCGAGCGACGTAGCAGTGCGGGGTGGCCATCGGGGCCGTGCCGGCGACACGCGAGTAGAACATCAACTCCTTGCGGTAGCCGCCGAGCAGTTCCATCGCTCCGCGCGCCTCCGGCGTGCCGGGCAGCTTGGCGATCAGGCTTCGCGGAGACCCCTCGCTGCCGGTCAGGTGCAGTCGGTACAGCAGCGACGAGAAGCCGGTGTCCTCGGCGATCCGTTCGGCCCGCACGTCGCTGACGGTCAGGTCCGCGGACAAGCTCGGATCGGCGCGCAGCGCGGCGGTCAGCCATGCCGGGGTGAGGTCCGCTATCTCGGCCGGAATGTCCACCGTCGCCGTCATCAGGCCCTCCGCTCCCTCTCCACCGACCGCAGAAAGCGTTCGGTCTTCCGCTGCACCCCGCCGGCGAACAGATGCCCCACGTGACCGCCTTGGTGCCAATAGATCTCGCCGCCCCAGCGTTCGTGCAACGCCAACGCCGGCGCGCGCATCGCCATCTGGTCGTGCCACGCGCCGACGATCAGCCGGCGCTGTCGCGGCGCGGTCGGTTCCAAGGCCAGCGGGTCGATCACCGAGGTCAACGCCGCCACCTCCGGCGACCCCAGCACCGCACCGACCTCATCGGCGGCCCCGCCCCAGCGATGCAGATGGTTGGCGATCATCGCGTTGAGCCCCAGGATCGGCGTGTACAGCGCCACCCCATCGACCTCCTCGAACCCGGCGACCAGCGCGGCCACCCCGCTGCCCAGCGAAAGCCCGGCCAGCGCGATGCTGCTCGCCTGGGGATGCAACCACCGGATCACCGCGCGGACCTCCGACACCGTGCGCATCATCCCCGCGACGTTGGCCACCGGGTCGGTGTCGGGGTAGGTCGGCCAGCGGCGCCGCCGTACCCCGTGCCCGGGCTGGATGGGCATCGCGACGTTGTAGCCGAGCCCGTAATGGAGCCGCCCGATCCGCGCGACCGCGAAATCGGTCAGTCCGCCCTGGCCCGCCCCGTGCACCCACACCAGCCAGGGCCGTGGCCCCCCGCGGTGGCGCACGATGTGGCACGCGGCGGTGGCCGGTCCCCCGTTGGGCTGCAGGCAGTCCGGCAGCCGCGGGTCGTGGGTGTAGGTCAGTTCCTCGAAGGTGAACCGCCCGGCCAGCCGGCGCCGAACGGAGCTCACCCGCAACGGGTCCGGGTCCGGATAAGCCGCGGGCACGCCCGCCGCGGTGAGCGCCTCGGCGACGCGCCCGTAGCCGGACACCTCGGAGCGCAGGCTCGGCGGCGGCGCGGTCAGCGTCATCCCGGTGACCACCAGCTCGTCGAGCGCGACCTCGCCGAGCTGGCGCAGCCCCCGGGGCGACCACGGGGTCCACCCCTCGGTGCCGGACAGCGCATCGGCCGAGCGGGGTAGCACGCCGCCGAGGGCGCGGGCGACGGTCCGGACGCGTTCCTGGGGCCGCATGATCAGGCCAGTTCGAAGCCGGGATAGCCGGTGGCCGCGATCTCGTCGCACCGGCGCCGATACTCGGGGATGCCCGCGGTGTAGGCCATGTAGCGGCGCTTCTTGCCGGGCACGTTCGCGCCGTTGTACCAGGAGTTGCAGCTCGGGTGGGCCAGCACCGTCGGCTCCACCAGCGAGGTGGTGTGCTCGATCCATTCCCGCTGCGCCTCGGGGGAGGCCTCGATGGTGCGGTGCCCCTGGTCCCGCAGGTGGGCGATGCAATCGCCGATCCACTCGACGTGCTGTTCCAGGGCCGCAACGAAATTGGTAGCCGCCGAGGGGCTGCCGGGGGCCTGGACGATGAACAGGTTCGGGAACCCGGCCACCGCCAATCCCAGGTACGACGTGGGGCCTTCGTCCTGCCAGACCTGGCGCAGGCTCGCGCCGTCGCGGCCGGTGATGTCGATGCGGCTCAGCGCACCGGTCATGGCGTCGAACCCGGTGGCGTAGATGATCACGTCCAGGTCGTGATCGCCCTGCTCGGTGCTGATGCCCGTCGGGGTCACCGCCCGGATGGGCCCGGACCGCAGATCCACCAGCGTGACGTTGTCGCGATTGAAGGTCTCGTAGTAGCCCTGGTCGATGATCGGGCGCTTGCAGCCGAACGGATGGGTCGGTACCAGCGCGGCCGCGGTCACCGGGTCCTTGACGATCCGCGCGATGGCCTCGCCGTAGAGCTTGGCGGCCATCCGGTTGGCCTCGATGTCGAAGAAGACGTCGCCCCAGTTCAGGGCGCCCATCACGCCGTGCTCGTCGATGGCGCGCAGTTGTTCCTCGCGGGTGGCCGACTTGATCGGTGGCCGCGCGAGCATGTCCAGCAGCAGCGAGAACGCGCTGAGCCGCGCCGCGCCGACCGGGTGTTCGCGCTGGGCCGCGCGGATCGCGGGGTAGGCCGCCTTGAGGTCATCGAGTTCGGCGGCGGGCAGCGGCCGCACGTCCCACGGCAGGGTGTAGGCAGCCGAGCGCTGGAACACGGTGAGTTGTCCGGCCTCTCGGGCCACGACGGGGATCAGCTGCACGCCCGTGGAGCCGGTGCCGATGACCCCGACGCGCTTGCCGGCCAGGTCGAACCCGGCCTTGGGCCAGCACGCGGTGAACAGCGACGCCCCGTCGAAGGAGTCCATGCCGGGCACGTCCGGTTCGAGCGGGACCGAGAGGATGCCCGAGGCCGCGACCACGTGCGAGGCGGTGAATCGGGCCCCGGTGTCGGTGTCGAGGTGCCAGCACGCCTCGTCGGCGTCGAAGGCCATGGCCGTGACCCGAGTGTTCAGCCGGATGTCCCGGCGCAGGTCGAGCTTGTCGGCGACGAAGTTCAGGTACGCCTCGATCTCCGGCTGGGCCGGCATCGTCTCGGTCCACACCCACTCCTGCTGGATCTCCTCGGAGAAGCTGTAAGAGTACTCGATGCTCTCGATATCGCAGCGCGCACCGGGATAGCGGTTGAACAGCCAGGTGCCCCCGACGTTTTCGCCGGCCTCGA
Source organism: Mycolicibacterium chitae (assembly GCF_900637205.1). Classification (NCBI taxonomy): domain Bacteria; kingdom Bacillati; phylum Actinomycetota; class Actinomycetes; order Mycobacteriales; family Mycobacteriaceae; genus Mycobacterium; species Mycolicibacterium chitae. The sequence continues at coordinate 653,704 of NZ_LR134355.1, read as the reverse complement.
CTGCGATCACCGACAGGCCGAGTTCCCGCAGCCGGTGCAGCATGTACAGCCCGGAGAACCCCGCACCGATGACCAGGGCGTCGTACCGCACAGCGCTCATGTGGACTCGGTGAACCGCAGCATGGTCCGGGTCAGGTGCAGGCTGGTGATCTGCCAACGCCCGTCGCGTTTCTCGTACGTTTCGTGATAGTGCCCGGCGCCGTGCAGTTGCCGGTCCTCCCAGACCAGCAGATCCTCCATCGCCCAGATGGCGCTGGCCGTGGTCGGTGAGGTCATGTCGATCTCGGGGGTGTGACAGTGATGCATGGTCGCCGCGCCGGCGATACCGCCGAGCACCACCGGTTCGAAGGCCTCGAGGCCCTGCAGGGGCGCCATGGTCTGCGGGTCCGCACCGCCGGTGGACACCGCCAGATCGAGTGTCACGACGACGTCGGGGGCGAAGAGCGCACGCCAGGACTCGATGTCGCGGGTGTCGAGGAAACGGCAGTACTGCGCCTTCAATCGGCGGATCGCCTCGACTTCGTCCCGCGGGTCCGCGGCGGGCGGTTCACTCATCTGGCGCTACCTCCTCGATGGGTCTGCTGAAATCACTACTGTAATCTATTCCGTACTGACCGTGCGCGAGATGGGGAAGCGATAATGAAGGTCCCGTTCACCTGGAAAGTCACCGGGTGGTTCATGATCGGCTGGTCGGCCGAGTACGAGGTTGGCCACGTCAAGGCGCTGAAGTACTTCGGCGAGGATCTGGCCGCCTACCGCGACGAGAACGGCGACCTGCACGTTCTCGAGGCGCACTGCAAGCATCTGGGCGCCCACATCGGCCACGGCGGCACGGTGGTCGGCGACTGCATCGAATGCCCGTTCCACGGGTGGCGGTGGGGCCCGAAGGGCGACAACACCTATATCCCGTACCAGCCAGACCGGCCCAACCGCGGCCTGAAGCTCCGTTCCTACCCGGTCCAGGAACAGTACGGCTGCATCTTCATGTGGTACCAGCCCGAGGGTAAGGAACCGCAGTGGGAACTGCCCGATATCTTCCACAAGTTCCCGCAGTTCGAGACCGACCCGAACGCCTACTACCGGCCGTATCCGGAGTTCTCCAGCCGCGCCGACGCGATCCCGGTCCATCCGCAGATCGTGGCCGAGAACGCCCCCGACAGCTCACATTTCCGCTATGTGCACAAGGCCACGGTCACCCCGATCTGCCTGCACTGGGAAGGTGTCGACGAAGAATGGCGGTTCCTGACCGGTTGGCCCGACGTGCGCAGCGACGACCCGGACGCGATGGCCCTGCGCATCCACAGCCACTACTCGGGACTCGGGTTCGCCATGAGCGCCTTCGAGGGGGCCTCGAATCACCGGTTGATCTTCGCCTGCACCCCGGTCGACGACGAGGTCTCCGACATGTTCTATTCCATCTGGTGGCCCAAGGAACCCGGTGAGACCTCCGACATCCCGCCCGAGCACGTCCGCACCAAGGTCGAGCGTCAGTACCTGAAAACGGTGTGGGAGGACTGCGACATCTGGCGCTACCAGAAGTATGTCGAGCATCCGCCGCTGGCCAAGGTCGACGCCAAACACTATATGGCCCTGCGTAAGTGGGCGACACGGTTCTACGACGTTCCGCCCGCCGAAGTGACCGCCCACGCATGACGGCGGCGCTGGCAGATCTGGTCGCACCGGCGCACACCGCCGTCGTCACCCAGGAATTGCAGGGCGCGGTGGTCGGTCCGTCGGCGGGCCTGGCCGCGCTGGCCACCGAGGCCCGTCGGGAGGCACTGCCCAACATCGCGCGACTGCTGCCGACGGCGCGCTCGGCGGGTGCCGCCGTGGTGCACTGCCTCGTGCAGCGCCGCGCCGACGGCCGCGGCTCCAACCACAACGCCAAGCTGTTCGCGATCGGCCGTCAGGACGTCGACATCGCGCCGGGCAGCACGGGCGCGACGCTGCTCGACGAGTTCGGACCGGAGCCAAGCGATCTGGTGCTGCACCGCTGGCACGGGCTGGGCCCGATGGGAGGCACCGATCTGGACGCGATCCTGCGCAACCTCGGGGTGCGCACCATTGTCGCGGTGGGGGTCTCGCTCAACGTCGCGATCCCCAATCTGGTGATGGATGCCGTCAACGCCGGCTACCGGGTGGTGCTGCCCCGCGACGCGGTGGCCGGTATCCCCACCGACTATGGCACCGCGATCATCGACAACACGCTGGCACTGCTGTCCACCGTGACCACCACCGACGCCCTGATCGACGCCTGGGCCCGGGCCTGAGTCGTCAGAATAACGGAGCAACAATGCAATTCACCGTTCCCGCAGTGGCCGATGCGATCGCGGCGGCAATCCCGGACCGCCCCCTGATCATCCAGGGCGACCGCAGCTATACCCACGCCGAGGTCGCGGAACGCTCCAACCGGTTGGCGGCCTTCCTGCACGGCCAGGGCCTCGGGTGCCACACGCCGCGGGCCCAGCTCGCCGGGCATCAGAGCGGCCAGGATCTGCTGGGCATCTACGCCCACAACGGGCCCGAGTACGTCGAGGGTCTCCTCGGCGCATTCCGGGCCCGGGTCGCCCCGTTCAACGTCAACTACCGCTACGTCAAGAACGAGCTGCAGTACCTGCTGGCCGACGCGGGTGCCACCGCGCTGCTCTACCACGCCGAGTTCGCGCCGCGGGTCGCCGAGATCCTGGGCGACCTGCCGCAGTTGCGCGTGCTGATCCAGATCGCCGACGACTCTGGCCACGAACTACTTCCGGGCGCAATCGATTACGACGACGCCCTGGCCTCCGCGTCGGCGGCGCCACCGCCGGTGCAGGCCGATCCGGATGACCTCTACGTGCTCTACACCGGCGGGACCACCGGGATGCCCAAGGGCGTGTTGTGGCGGCAGCACGACATCTTCGTCGCCTCCTTCGGCGGCCGCGACCTCTACAGCGGCCACACCGCCGCCTCCGTCGAGGAACTCGTCGAGAAGGCCCGCGCCAACCCCGGCATGACGCTGATGATCCTGCCGCCGCTGATGCACGGCGCGGCGCAGTGGGGCGTGATGACCGCGCTGACCACCGGGCAGACCGTGTTGTTCTCCGAGGTCGCGGGCCGGCTCGATGCCGACGTGGTGCTCGCCGAGATCGCCCGGCACCGGGCCGGGGTGGTGACCGTCGTGGGTGACGCCGTGGCGCGACCGCTGGCCGATGCCATCGAACGCGGCACGGTCGACGTGTCCTCGCTCAACGTCGTCGCCAATGGCGGTGCCCTGTTGACGCCGACCACCAAGCAGCGGCTGATCGACCTCAAGCCGGGGCTGATCGTCGTCGACGGCGTCGGCTCCTCGGAGACCGGGGCCCAGATGACGCACATGTCCGCGCCCGGGGCCGTCTCCACCGGGATCTTCAAGCCGGGGCCCGACACCTTTGTGGTGGCTGAGGGGCTGGACCGGGTCCTCGAGCCCGGCCACGACGGCGACGGCTGGCTGGCGCAGCGCGCCCCGGTTCCGTTGGGCTACAAGGGCGATCCGGACAAGACCGCCCGCACCTTCCCGGTGGTCGACGGCACGCGGTACGCAATTCCTGGGGACCGGGCGCGCCACCTCGCCGACGGCACCATCCAGTTGCTGGGCCGGGATTCGGTGACCATCAACTCCGGCGGGGAGAAGATTTTCGCCGAGGAGGTCGAGACCGCGTTGGCGGCGCACCCGGCGGTGGCCGACGTCGTGGTCGCGAGCCGCCCCAGCGACCGCTGGGGACAGGAGGTGGTGGCCGTGGTCGCGCTGACGGCTGGGGCCACGGTCGACGCCGAGGAGCTCATCGCACACGCCGGCACCACGCTGGCCCGCTACAAGCTGCCCAAGGCGGTGGTCTTCCGGCCGGTGATCGAGCGCAGCCCGGCCGGCAAGGCGGACTACCGCTGGGCCCGCGAGCAGGCCGAGCAAGCCCAGTGATTTCGGCGTGATCTCCCACGGTGACCGTGGGTGATCACGCCGAAATCCCAGGGGCGTGGGTGCGGAATGGAACGGAACGCCGGCCGGTTCAAGAGAGTGCCCGCAGTTCGAGAACTATGCGATAGCAGCCGCAGCGAATGGAGCCTGGCACCAATGACCGTCTCGTCGAGCAACGACGTACTCACCGCGGACGATATTGCGTTTCTCCGCCGCCCGTTACACGGATTTCTGTCGGTTGCGGGTGGTCCGAACCCACCACAGCCTCGACCGGTGTGGTTCGAGCCCACGGCCGACGGCAGCATCCAGTTGTTCACCGGCCCGGACTCACTGCACGTCCGACGGCTGCGCAGGGATCCCCGCGCCTCGATCGTTGTTGCGGCACCCGCCACCGAACGCGAACGTTGGATTTCGGTATCGGGCCCGGCCTCGATCGAGGCCGGTGGTGCCCATGAACTCTGCGAGCGCCTCGCAGCGCTCTACTGGGACCTGGAGGACCCGGTGCGCGCCAACGACCTGAAAGTACTGCTGGGCGAGGCGGAGTGGGTCCGCCTGGTCATCCAACCCGAGCAGGTCCGCCGCTACGCCGGATGACGCCGGCCCCGAGCGACCCATCCGCGGTGACGGTCTGGCGCGCGGGTGACTACGACCGCTTGGCGTAATGCCGGGCGGCTTTCGCGCGGTTACCGCAGATCGCCATCGAATGCCAACGGCGCGCGCCGTTCTTGGATGTGTCGAGGAAGAACAGCACGCAGTCGGGATGGGCGCACTGCCGAATCCGGTCCGGCGCGGTTGCCAGCAGGTGCAGCAGGTTGTCCGCGGCGACCCAGGCGGGCAGCCAGGCGGAATCGGCCACGTCCGGCAGGTCCACTGGGCCGTCGGCGGTCAGGCGCCGGCGGATGCGGCCATGGTCGAGAATCTCGTTGAGTGCGTCCGCGTCGTCGTGCCGGATCGCTGCGAGGATCGCACTGCGCGCGGCCAACAGAGCCTCGAGCGTCCGCTCGTCGGCGGGCGCGCGGTCGATCAGGCCCGCCGACGTCAGCCAGATCCGCAGTCCGTCCACGTCGGCGAGCAGATCGCGGGGGCCGTCGTCCATCCAGCAGGTGTTCAGCAGGTCCAATGCCAGCGGTTCGCCGACGTGCGGACGCGGATCGCGCATCTCCGACCGACCTCCTCTCCCGGGCCCTAACCCCTGAACCGAAGTTTAGCGGTTGCGCGAGCGCACCGCTCGGCGTACGGTCTAACCATCAAAGTGATAGAGACCGGTTATACCGAGGAGGACTGCCATGACCACCGCCAGCACTGCCCGACTTGCGCCCGGACACGTAGGACTGAACGTGTCGGACCTGCAGCGATCGACGGACTTCTACTGCCGCGCACTCGGCTTCGAACAACTGACCGCGAGTTCCGACGACGCGAAGCGGTGGGTGTTCCTCGGCGTCGACGACAAGGTGACGCTCACGCTCTGGCAGCAGAGCAGCGGCACGTTTTCCACCGCTACCCCGGGACTGCACCATCTCGCATTCGAGGTCGACAGCATCGAGCAGGTCCGGGCAGTGGAATCGACCCTGCGCGAATTCGCCGTCGAGTTCGCCCACGACGGCGTCGTCGCGCACGGCGAGGGTCTCGACTCGGGCGGCATCTTCTTCACCGACCCGGACGGCATCCGCCTCGAGGTATACGCACCCCGGGGCGTCGAGCCGGCCCCCGCACCCGACGGCGAAGCCCCGACGTGCGGCTTCTTCTGACCGACACCATCCCGCGAACAACGGCAACGCAAAACGGGTGATACGGATGACCCCTTTCCACGCCGGCGAGCTCACCGTGCAGCAGCGCATGGGGCAGTCGCACATCGCCGAGAAGGTCCGCCGGGGTATCCGCGCCGACATCCCCGAGGTCGCCGCGAACTTCCTCGCCGAACAGCAAATGGTGGTGGTGGCCGGTACCGACGAGACCGGCCGACTGTGGGCGAGCGACCTCGTCGGTCCGCCGGGTTTCGTACGCGCCGTCGGCGACCGGACGATCGCCGTGGCCGCCCGCCCGGCCGCCGACGATCCGCTGGCAGCGCCCCTGGCCCGGTCGACCCGGATCGGCATGCTGGCACTGCAGCCCGAACGGCGTCGGCGAATGCGGGTCAACGGAGCCGTCGTCGTCCACGGCGACGGACTACTGATCACCGTCGATCAGGTGTACTCCAACTGCCCGAAGTACATCTCGCGCAGGCGCATCACATCCTTCGAACCGGATATCGCGCGGACCGCGACGCGACGCACCGGCGAACTGAATCAGCAGCAGCAGCAGATGATCGCCGCTGCCGATACCTTCTTCGTGGCCACCGCAGACGACGAGGGCAATGCCGACGCCTCCCATCGCGGTGGCAATCCCGGTTTCCTACAAGCACTCTCGCCGACACAGCTCCGGTGGCCGGACTACCGTGGCAACTCGATGTTCATGACGCTCGGCAACATCGAGGTGAACCCGCGCTGCGGAATCCTGCTGTTGGATTGGGCGACCGGCGCCAGCCTCCAGCTGACCGGTACCGCCGAAGTGCTATGGGAGCCAGACACATTCGCCGTCGGCGCCCAATGCATGATCGACTTCACCATCGTCGAGGTCATCGAACGCGCAGGACCCGGACCGCTGCGCTGGAGCAAGCCCAGTGATTTCGGCGTGATCTCCCACGCTCACCGTGGGTGATCACGCCGAAATCGCGGGGGGATCAGGGCAGCACGCGCACCGGGACGCTGCTCCAGCCGGCGACGTTCTGCATGTTGACCCGCTTGCAGCCGCTCCAGTCGACCTCGTAGCGGGGCATGAAGTCCAGCATCCGGTCCAGCGCGATGGTGCTCTCCAGCCGGGCCAGCGCCGCGCCCAGGCAGCTGTGGATGCCGTACCCCAGGCCGAGGTTCTGCGCTTCCGCGCGGTCGCGGTCGATGTCGAACTTGTCCGGGTCGGTCCAGGCCTCCGGATCCCGGTTGGCCGAACCGCCCACCAGGAACACCGGCTTGCCCGCCGGGATCGTCACGCCGTGCAGGGTGACCTCGCGCATGGAGCGGCGGACGTTGTACTGCGCGGGCGCCTCGTAGCGCAGCAGTTCCTCGACCGCGAACGGGACCTTGGCGCGATCGGCCAGCAGCAGTTCCCACTGGTCGGGGTTCTGGGCGAACACCACTGCCGCGGTGCCCAGCAGCTTGGTCACCGTCTCCGCCCCGGCCCCGCCGAGAAGCACTGCGAACTCGGTGATCTCGAGGTTGTTGAGCGGGCCCATCTCGCCGTTCTCCCGCTCGATCTCCGACTCGATCAGCTTGCTCAGCAGGTCGGGGCCCAGATTGTCGCGGCGCGCCTTGATCAGCTTGTAGTAGTAGACCGACATGTCGATGGCGGACTTCAACCCCGCCTCGCTCATCTCGACCTCACCGGGTTCGCGGTGCAGGAAGTCGTCGATCCACAACCGGATCTGCTGCCGGTCCTCCGCGGGCACGCCCTGCATGATGGTCATCACCTCGACCGGGAACAGCGCGGAGAACTCCTGCACGAAGTCGAAGCCGGCGGGGTCGACCGCCGACAGGTACCGGTCGATGGTCTCGGTGACCAACTCGCGCCGGGCCTCGATCGCCCGCGGGGTGAACACCCGGTTCAGCAGGCTGCGCATCCGGCGATGGGCCGGCGGGTCCATCGCGATGATCCCGCCGTGCTCGGTGACATGCCCCTTGCGCACCTGGGCCAGGTCGACGCCGTAGGCCGACGAGTAGGTCTCGTGGTCCTTGAACGCCGCGGCCACGTCCTCGTGCCGGGTCAAGGCGTAGAAGTCGTACTGCTCGCTGTAATAGACCGGCGCTTCCTCGCGCATGCGCCGGTAGATCTCATACGGACTGTTGAAGAAGTCCTCGGAGAACGGGTCGAATACCACCGTTGCCGTGCTCATCGTCTGTCTCCTGAACTCGAGGGTCGGGCCAACCGGCGGCGAGTCTTGTTGCGCGCCCGCCGAAGTGCGGCGTCGGCGTACAACTTCATCGGCTTGGTGAACGGTGGCGCCGCGCTACCGGTGATGCTGAACGGCAGGTCCGAGCCCACCACGGTGCGGTAATGGCTGAACCCGTCGAAGCCGGCCTTGCCGTGGTAGGCGCCCATCCCGCTGCGGCCCACGCCCCCGAACGGGGCGGCCGACGGAATCATCTGGGCGGCAAAGTCGTTGCGGGCCACCCCGCCGCTGCGGGTCCCCCGGACGAAGCCGCGGAAGTCGTCCCCGTCGGGGCCGTACCAGTACGCCACCAGCGGGGCGGGACGGGAGTTGATGTAGCCGATCGCATCGGAGAGCCGGGTGTAGGGCAGCACCGCCAGCACCGGACCGAACACCTCCTCGTGGGCGATCCGCATGTCGTCGTCCACCCCGCGGATCAGGGTCGGCGCGATCTTGCGGGTGGCCCGGTCCGGGAGTTGCTCCCCCGCCGGCGCGACGGCCTCGACCACCGCGCCCTTGGCGCGGGCGTCTTCGATCAGGCCCAGCACCCGGTCGAAGTTGGGTTCGTTGACGCTCGAGCAGTAGTCGGGGTTGCTCACGATGGTGTCGAACATGCCCTGCCAGGTGCGGCGCGCGCTGTCCACGAACGCCTCGACGTGCCCCTGCGGCACGAGCACGTAATCGGGGCACACGCAGACCTGGCCGCCGTTGACCAGTCGAGCCGCGGCGATCCGCGCGGCCGCCTTGGCGACGTCGTCGCGGCCGCCCGGGGCGACCACCACCGGGTTCTTGCCGCCGAGTTCCAGCGTGACGGGCACCAGGTGTTCGGCGGCCGCGCGTTGGACCCGCACCCCGATATCCGGTGAGCCCGTGAAGAACAGGTGGTCGAAGGGCAACGCGCTGAAGGTCGCCGCCACATCCGGCCCGCCGGTGACCACCACCAGCTCGGTCGGGTCGAAGTACTTCGGTGCCAGCTCCGCCAGCAAAGCCGCTGTGCGCGGGGTGATCTCGGACATCTTGATCATCACCCGGTTGCCCGCGGCGAACGCCGCGACCGCCGGGAGCACCACCAGGTTCAGCGGGAAGTTCCAGGGGCCGATGATGCCGACGACACCCAGCGGCGTGGGTTCTACGTCGGCGCGCAGCCCCACCACCCGGGCCGCGCGCAGCAATTTGGTGGTCCGCATCCAGCGCGCGGCGTTCTTGCGGGTGTGCTCGACGACCGGGATCATCCCGACCATCTCGGTGAACAGCGATGCCGCGCGGGAGCGGGTACCGAAGTCGTCGCCCATCGCCTCGACCAGGTCGCCGGTGTTGTCCAACACCAGGGCCAGCAGTCGGTCGATCCGATTCAGCCGCACCGCCAGCTCCGGCGGACCCTGCTCGACGAACGACTCGCGCTGCCGTTGCAGCAGCGATTCCAGCTCGTCCACCCGCAGCTCCGACCTGCTCATCGATGCCTTACGCCTTCCTGTCGCACCCCCGGCGTACCGGCTGGTCCACCACCACCCCAGCCAAATTCGGGACGATCAACGGTAAAGGTTACAGTATCTTACCCAGACGGTGCGCGGTGCACGGTTGGACAGCCCGCCGCGCCACGGCACTAGGTAAGTTACTGTAAGAGTTACGGTTGACGGCCGACGGACGGCTGCGCGCAGCCGATCCGGCACTTCAGAAGGGGAGAACGTGAACGAAGTGGCCATCATCGGCGTGGGCTTGCACCCATTCGGCCGATTCGAGGGCAAGTCGGCCATGCAGATGGGGGTGGACGCGATTACCGCGGCCGTCGCCGACGCGGGCGTGCAGTGGTCCGACGTGCAGGCCGCCACGGGCGGCAGCTGGACGGTGGCCAACCCGGACGCGATCGTGGGCATGGTGGGCCTGACCGGCATCCCGTTCACCAACGTGTTCAACGCCTGCGCCACGGCGGCGAGCGCGGCGAAGGCCTGCGCCGACGGTATCCGGCTGGGAGACTATGACATTGGCGTGGCCGTCGGCCTCGACAAGCATCCCAAGGGTGCCTTCACCGAGGACCCTGCCCTGGTCGGGATGCCCCGGTGGTACGCCGAGAACGGGCAGTACCTCACCACCCAGTTCTTCGGTATGAAGGCCAACCGCTATCTGCACACCCACGGCATCTCCCAGGCCACGCTGGCCAAGGTGGCGAACAAGAACTTCCGCAACGGCGCGCTGAACCCCAACGCGTTCCGGCGCAAGCCGATCTCCGAAGAGGACATCCTCAACTCGACGATGCTGAACTACCCGCTGACGCAGTACATGTTCTGCGCGCCCGACGAGGGGGCCGCGGCCGTGGTGATGTGTCGCGCGGACATCGCGCACCGCTACACCGACAAGCCGGTGTACCTCCGCGCCGTCGAGGTCCGCACCCGCAAGTACGGCGCTTACGAGGTCAACACCACGTTCGCGCCGGTCGACGAGGACGTCGCGCCCACCGTGTACGCGGCCCGCGCCGCGTTCGAGAAGGCCGGGATCGGGCCCGAGGACGTCGACGTCATCCAGCTGCAGGACACCGACGCCGGCGCCGAGATCATCCACATGGCCGAGTGCGGGTTCTGCGCCGACGGCGAGCAGGAGAAGCTGCTGGCCGACGGGGCCACCGAGATCGGCGGGTCCATGCCGGTCAACACCGACGGCGGGCTGATCGCCAACGGCGAACCCATCGGCGCCTCCGGGCTGCGGCAGATGCACGAGATCGTCCGGCAACTCCGCGGCGAAGCCGGCGAGCGGCAGGTCCCCGGTTCGCCCAAGGTCGGTTTCACCCAGCTCTACGGCGCGCCGGGCACCGCCGCGGCCAGCATCCTCACCACCTAGCACCGTGCCGAGCAAAGGCCTTGCCATGACATCACCCAGGACATCACCCAGCGAGCAGTTCCGGGACGCACCGATCTTCGATGCCGACCAGCACATGTACGAGACCGCCGAGGCGCTCACCAAGTACCTGCCCGAGCGCTACCAGCGTGCCGTGCAGTATGCGCAGATCGGCAGGCAGACCCGGATCATCATCAACAACAAGGTCACCGACTTCATCCCGAACCCCACCTTCGAGCGGGTCGCCGCGCCGGGGGCGCACGAGAAGTTCTTCGCCGGCAGGAACACCGAGGGCCTGACGCTGCGCGAGATGCAGGGCAAGGCCATCGAGGCGCCCGCGGCCACCCGCAATCCCGAGGACCGGGTTGCCGAACTCGACCGGCAGGGCGTCGTCGAGGCCCTGAACTATCCGACCCTGGCGAGCCTGGTCGAGCACTCCAGCGCCGACGATCCGCAACTGACGCTGGCCATCATCCACGCGCTCAACCAGTGGATGGCCGAGCACTGGACCTTCAGCTACGCCGACCGGGTGTTTTCCACGCCGATCCTCAACCTCTCCGAGGTCGATGCCGCCCAGCGTGAACTCGAATACATCCTCGACCAGGGCGCCAAGGTGGCGCTGATCAAGCCCGGCCCGGTCAACGGCCTGCACGGCTGGCGCTCGCCAGCGCTGCCGGAGTTCGACCCGTTCTGGCGCGACGTGGAGGCGGCCGGGCTGCCGATCGTGCTGCACGCCAGCTATCCGCCCCTCGATGACTACGTCAACAGCTGGGAACCGCCGCACACCCAGAACTTCATGGCGCAGAGCGCATTCCGCTGGATGGTGCTGGGACATCGCGAGATCGCCGACATGCTCACCAGCCTGATCTGCCACGGCACCCTGACCCGGTTCCCGAAGCTGCGGATCGCCAGCGTCGAGAACGGCAGCAGCTGGATCTTCCCGCTGTTCAACGACTTCGAAGACCTGGTCAAGAAGATGCCGCAGAACTTCCCCGAGCATCCGCACGACGTGTTCCGCCGCAACATCTGGGTCAGCCCGTTCTGGGAGGGCTGCGTGGCCGACGTCGTCAACACCGTCGGCTGGGACAAGGTGTTGTTCGGCTCGGACTACCCGCACCCGGAGGGGCTGGCCGAACCGAAGGGCTACTGGCACTACGCCGAGGGCATGGACGTGCGCCGGACCTACGACTTCATGGGCGACAACGCCCGCCGGTTCATGGGGCTGCCGATCGCCAACCCCGACCCGGACGCCGTCCACCCGCCCGAACTCGTCGCACCCGGAAGCTGAGATGACCCAAACACAGAGTGGCACCGGCATTCTCGCCGGTGAGCAGCGGATGCTCATCGACGGCGAACTGCGCCACACCGACGGGGGCGCGCTGTTCGACGTCGTGCACCCCGGCAACGAGGAGGTCGTCGGTCAGGTCGCCGACGGCACGACGGCCGACATGGGCCGCGCCGTCGGCGCGGCCCGGCGCGCGTTCGACGACACCGACTGGTCGCGCGATCTCGACTTCCGCTACCACTGCCTGATGCAGTTGCACGCGGCGCTGGAACGCAACAAGGAGCGCCTGCGGCGCATCGTCGTCACCGAGGTCGGCTGCCCGATCAGCGTGACCGGCAGTCAGATAGAGGACCCGATCGACGAGGTACGGCACTGGGCCGAGCACGGCCGCGACTTCGAGTACCTGGTCGACACCGGCATCCACAAGGCCCCGATGGGGACCGCCCGGCGGACCATCTCCTACGAACCCGTGGGCGTGGTCGGGGCGATCACCCCGTGGAACGTGCCGTTCTACCTCAACATCGCCGAGACGGTCCCCGCCCTGATGGCCGGCAACACCGTCGTCCTCAAACCCGCCCAGCTCACCCCCTGGTCGGGCAGCGAACTCGGCCGCATCATCGCCGAGGAAACCGACATCCCCGCCGGGGTGTTCAACGTCGTGACCTCGAATGCCAACGAGGTCGGCGCCGCCCTGAGCGCGGACCCGCGGGTGGATATGATCACCTTCACCGGCTCCACGGCCACCGGCCGCGCCATCCTCGCCGCGGCCGCGCCCACGGTGAAGCGCACCATGATGGAGCTGGGCGGCAAGTCCGCCCACATCGTGCTCGACGACGCGAAGCTCGAGAAGTGCCTGCCGATGGCGGCCATGGTCGCGTGCGTGATGTCGGGTCAGGCGTGCATCATGGCCAGCCGAATCCTGCTGCCGCGCAGCCGCTACGACGAGGGCATCGAAATCCTGAAGGCCGCCATGGCGGCCACCGCGGTGGGCGATCCGTGGGATCCGGCAATGCTGCAAGGCCCGCAGATCAGCGAGACCCAGCGGCAGAAGGTGCTCGGGCTGATCCGCTCCGGCATCGACTCCGGCGCGCGGCTGATCACTGGCGGCGGCGTCCCCGAGGCGCTGCCCGTCGGCTATTACACCCAGCCGACGCTGCTCGCCGACGTCGACCCGGACTCCCAGGTGGCGCAGGAAGAGATCTTCGGTCCGGTACTCACCGTGATCCCGTACGACACCGACGACCAGGCCGTCGCCATCGCCAACAACTCCATCTACGGGCTCTCCGGCGAAGTCACCGGGGTTGACACTGAACGCGCCTTTTGTATCGCCCGGCGGCTGCGTACCGGTAACGTGACGGTCAACGGACGAAGCCACTTCGGCATCACCAGTCCGTTCGGCGGCACCAAGCAGAGCGGCCTCGGCCGGCGCAACGGGGCCGAGGGGTTCAAGGAGTACCTGGAGAGCAAGACCATCGGGCACCCGGCGTAGCTACCCGGTGCCCGGCGCAGACCGAGCAGAGAAGGGGTTGTTGTGCTCAAGCCGATGGAGGGCGTTCGGGTCCTCGAGGTCGCACAGTTCACGTTCGTCCCGGCGGCCGGGGCCATCCTCGCCGACTGGGGCGCGGACGTCATCAAGGTGGAACACCCGGTCCGCGGGGACACCCAGCGTGGCTTCATCAACATGGGCGGGTTCCAACTCGACCCGAACCGGCATCCGCTGATCGAACACCCCAACCGGGGTAAGCGCAGCGTCGGCATCGACGTCTCGACCCCGGGCGGTCAGGAGATCCTCTACGAGATCGCCAAGACCGCCGATGTGTTCCTCACCAATTACATGCCCGCGCAGCGCCAGAAGAACAAGTTCGATGTTGAGCACATCCGCGCGGTCAACCCCAACATCATCTATGCCCGCGGCAGCGCCTACGGCGACAAAGGCCCCGAGCGCGACACCGGCGGCTTCGACGGCACCGCGTTCTGGACCCGCAGCGGGGTGGGGCACGCATTGACACCCGAGGCGATCAACGGCGCACTCTCGCAGGGGATCCCGGCGTTCGGCGACTCGATCGGCGGGATGAACATCGCGGGCGGCATCTCGGCGGCGCTGTTCCACCGGGAACGCACCGGCGAGACCGCCGAGATCGACGTGTCGCTGCTGAGCACCGCGTGGTGGGCCGCGGGCGCCAGCGTCACCCAGGGCTTGGAGACCGGCGAGACCATGCGCTCGCTGATGCCCGGCGACGTCGGCTCGGTCAACCCGCTGATGGCGAACTACCAGACCTCCGACGGCGGCACCATCAATTTGTGCATCGTCAGCCCCACGGGATATATCCGGGACACCTTCGAGCATCTCGGGCTGCCCGAACTGGCCGACGATCCGCGATTCAGCGATGTCATGCCGCTGATCGAGAACGCCGCGGCGGCCGCCAAGCTGATCACCGAGGCCATCGCGAGCAAGCCCTTCGAGTACTGGCGTCAGCACCTCAAGACCATGAAGGGCCAGTGGGCGCCGTTCCAGAGCCTGGTGGACCTGGGCACCGACGAGCAGGCGCTGGCCAACGACATGGTGGTCGAGGTCGAGGCCGGCGACGGCGGCGAGCCGTTCAAGGTGGTGCGCGGGCCGGTGCAGTTCAACCACGAGGCGCTGGAGACCACCCGCGCGCCGCAGGCCTCCGAGCACACCGAACTGGTGCTGATGGAACTGGGCGTGGACTGGGACCGGATCGCCGAGCTCAAGGACGCCGGGGCCATCGCCTGACAGGCGCCTGACACGTCGCGGCGAAAATGCAGTCAGGGTCGTGGTTCACGAAGAACCACGACCCTGACTGCGTTTTGGCCTAGGCCGCTAGGACGCCTTCTTCTTCGGCGGGGAGTAGTTCGGCTTACCCAGCCCCAACACATGCTGGGCGATCATGTTGCGGAACACCTCCAACGTCCCGCCGTAGATCCCGGCCAGCGGCGCGAAGCGGTACAGGTACTCCGACTTCCCGTCGTCGAGGGTGCCGTCGGTCTCGATCGGCAGCACCGACGCCGGCCCCGCGAGATCCATCAGGTCCGGGCCGATGTCACGCATGGTCTGCGCCTGGGCCACCCGCCCGAAGATGCTGGGCGTGGACAGCGCGGCCTCCAGCCGGGCGGCGCTGCGGCCGAGCCGATAGGCCACGGCGCCGTCGTCGATGCGGCGGCGGCCGCGGGCGTCCGGTTGCGTGGTCGACGCCGCGACCGCGTCCAGCGCCGCGGACATGAAACCGGCCTGATGCGCCATGATCGCGACGTCATCGAGGCCATCCGGGGTGGACGGCACCGCGCCGTGCTCGGCGTCCAGCGGTCCGCGCAGCACGGCCCAGCCGCCGTTGGCCTCGCCCAGCAGATACTTGTCGTCGACGCGGACGTCGCTGTAGTAGACGATGTTGGTCCGGTCGCCGTCGACGGTGCGGATGCCCTGGATCTCGATGCCCGGCAGGTCCAACGGCACGAGGAACATGCTCAGGCTCTTGTGCTTCGGGGCCTCGGGATCGGTGTTGGTGATCAGGAAGACGTATTGGCAGTTGTGGGCGCCGGTGGTGAACATCTTGGCGCCGTTAATGACCCACTGGTCGCCGTCGCGGACCGCGCGGGTCTTGCAGGTGGCGATGTCGGAGCCGCCCTCGGGTTCGGTGTAGCCCAGGCACATCCGGACGTGGCCGCTGAACACCTTCGGCAGCACCTCGTCGACCAGTTCCGGCTTGCCCGAGGCCTGCACCGAGCGGGCCACCAGCTGCGTCGTCCCCCAGGTCACCCACGGGACGTGTGCGCGTCGCTTCTCCAACTGCCAGATGCGACGGCGGACCCGAGTGAAACCGCCGTCCTCCTCGGTCTTCCACTCCTTCTCCAGGTAGCCCGCGGCCCCGAGGGCCAGATGCACACCCTCGTCAAAGTTGTCGCCGGTCTCCCGGTCGCGGCGACGGACCTCGTCGGTGACGTGGGTGTTCAGGAACTCGCGCACCTCGGTGCGAAACGCCCGGTCCTCGTCGCTGAGCTCAACAGTGCTGAAATCCATTGCGTTGTCTTCCTTTACGCGGGGGCGGCTTCGCGGTCGGCCACGATCTGGGCGACGTGTTTGGCGGTGTCGCCGGGGTCGCCGCCGGCCAGTGCCCAGCCGCGCGCACGAACGAGGTAGGCCGTGGCCGCGGCCTCGACCGAGACGCCGAGCCCGCCCTGGATGTGAACGGCCATGGTGGCGGCCTTGGGGGATTCCTCGGCCATGAACACGAAGGCGCAGCCGGGCAACTCGGGCCGCTCGTCGGGCTCGTTGTCCAGGAACCAGGCCGCGCGCCGGGCGAGGTTGCGCCCGCCCTGCACGGTGATCGCCATGTTGGCCAACGGATGCGAGATGGCCTGCAGCGTGGAGATCGGCACGCCCAGGGTGTAACGGTTCTTGGCGAACTCGGCCGCGATGTTCATCGTCTGCTCCACCAGACCGGCCAGCGCCGCGGCGGTCAGCACCTGCCATTCATCCAGCGCGCGTTGATATTCGGCGATTGCGGCCGGACCCGAGCCCAGGACCGTGCGCCGGTCGGCGGCCGCGGGGTCCACCCAGGCCATGGGCAGCCGTCCGAGGTTGTCCACCCGGTCCGGCCGGGCGTCGTAGCTCAGC
This sequence comes from Mycolicibacterium chitae, assembly GCF_900637205.1. Taxonomy (NCBI): domain Bacteria; kingdom Bacillati; phylum Actinomycetota; class Actinomycetes; order Mycobacteriales; family Mycobacteriaceae; genus Mycobacterium; species Mycolicibacterium chitae. The sequence continues at coordinate 637,065 of NZ_LR134355.1, read as the reverse complement.
AGCACCACGTCGTCGCCGTCGCGGGCGACGATCCGATCGGCCACCGCCGCGGCGGCGATCAGCCGGGGTCCCGGGGCACCGGTGCCCTGCGCGTCGAAGGCCAGCAGTTGGGTGCCCGCGACGGCGTCGGCCAGGTCGTCCTTGCTGCCGCCGAGGCGCGCCCACAGTCGGGCGGCACACACGTGGTCGATCCAGGGCACCGGCGCCACCGCGCGGCCCAACTCCTCGGCCACCAGGGCCAGGTCCACCATCGTGGCGCCGTCGCCGCCGACGTCCTCGCCGAGTGCCATGGAGGTCGCACCGGTCGCGCACAGGCGTTCCCACAGGCTCTTGTCGAACCCGGTTTCCTCGGCGGCCCAGACCACCTCGATGGTGCTGTGGGTCTCGAAGAACTGCCGGTACGCCGTCTGCAGATCCTGGTGGTCCTCGCTGAGGCTGTAGTCCAGCCTCCGCAACTCGTAACGGTCCATGCGTTTACTGCTCCTGGGTCTCGAAGAAGAACTGCTCGGCGTTGTTGTACAGGTAGTTGTCCAGCGCCTCGGCCGGAAGGTCGAGGGCCTTGGCCTCGGGCACCACGCGGTGTTGGCGCAGCACCGGCCAGTCCGAGGCGAAGATCACCTTGCCGCTGCCGCGAGTCCGCATGTAATGCAGCAGCGAATCGGGCAGTCGCTTGGGCGACCACGCCGAGGTCATCAGCCGCAGGTTCTCGTACTTGATGAGCATCCGAATCGCGATGTCCCACCACGGATCCGCGCCGTGCACCATGCACAGCTTCAGTTCGGGGAACCGCACGCACACCCGGTCCAGGTGGATCGGGTTCTGCACCTCGCCGGGGATCGGCGGGCCGGGGATGCCGGTGTTGACGCACAGCGGCAGGCCCATCTCCGCGCACTTCGCGTACAGCGGGTAGTACACGGCGTCGCTCGGCGGATACTGACCGTCGCCCCAGAAGCTGGGTCCCACAATGGAGTACGCCACCGGGAGGTCGGCGGCCACCGCGGTGAGCTCGCGCAGAGAGGCCACCGGACGGAGCAGGTTCACCCCGCCCATCGCCAGGGCGAACCGCTCGGGCTTGGCCTCGACGAACTTCCGGGCCGTCACCGACGGTTTGGCCAGGTTGTCCATCAGGATGGCCTTGACCACACCGTGCTCATCCATCTCGTCGATCAACTCGGAGAGATCCACGGGGTCGAACATGGACTTGGGGCCCTTGAAGTAGTCGTCCCGGACCTTGGTCATGAACTTCGGTTGCACCTCGGTCTCACCGAAGTGCACGTTGACCAGACAGTCGATGGCCCGGGAGCCGGGTTCGCTCTGTGTCATCTCATCCCTCGCCTTGTAGAGCCGATACCGATTGCAGCGCCGCCTCTTTGGCCCAGCGGTAGTCGGCCTTGCCGTTGCCCAGTCTGCGGACCTGCTCGACGAACAGGAACTCCTTGGGCACCTTGAACCGCGCCAGCGCGGCAGCGCACTGATCGTGCAACTCGTCGGCCCCGGCGCTCGCGTCGCCGCGCAGGTGCACCAGGGCGACGACCTCCTGCCCCCACCGTTCGCTGGGGCGGCCGATCACCACCGCGTCGGCGACCTCGGCGTGCGCGCGCAGCACCTCCTCGACCTCCTCGACGAACACCTTCTCGCCGCCGGTGTTCACCACCAGCGAGTCGCGTCCGTAAAGCCGCAGGGTGCCGTCGGCTTCGATGGCGGCCCGATCCCCGGAGATCACCACCCGCAGGCCGTCGACCTCCGGGAAGGTCTTGGCGGTCGCGTCGGCGTCACCGTAGTACCCCAACGGGATTCGGCCCCTGCGCGCGACCCAGCCGATCTGGTCCTCCCCCGGTTCCAGGAAGCGGCTGTAGTCCTCGGCGAGCACCAGGCCGCCGTCGCGGAAGGTGAACGTCTCGGTGTGGTTGCCGCGCTGGTTGTGCCCGAAACCCATGTTGCCGGTCTCCGAGGAACCGTAGCCGTTGATCAGGGTGACGTTGGGCAGATGTTCGAGCAGGGCCTGCTGATTCTTGAGATTGGTGCCGGCGCCGCCGGTGCCGATCGCGAACAGCGATCCCAGGTCGTAGCTGTTGCTGTCGAGTTCGGCCACGATGGGACCGGCGTAGGCGTCGCCGACCATCGTCATCAGCCCGACCTTCTCCCGCTCGGCCGTCTGCAACACCGCGCGCGGGTCGAACCGCTTCGAGGTGTCGTGCAGCACCACCGTCTGTCCGCTGAGCACCGCCGAGAAGGCTGTCCACAACCCGGCCGCGTGCATCAGCGGCGAGACCGCGAACCACGGGGCGCCCAGATGCTGGACCTTGTCGTGGATCTCGCTGACCGCCTGGTGATCGGCGCCGTTCATCGAGGCGACGTACATGTCGGCCTGCCGCCACAACACGCCCTTGGGGCGGCCGGTGGTGCCACCGGTGCACACCATGATCAGGTCGTCCGGTGACCCGGTGGGTGTCGCGTCGGTGGCACCGGCGACCAAGGCGTCGTCGAGTCGGACCGCACCCGGCAGTTCCGGGGCGGCGCTGCCGTCGTCGATCGAGATCATCAACTCGGCTGCGCCGGGCAGGATCTCGGCGAACTGCGCGCCCAGGGACCGGTGGTAGATGACGCCGCGCGGAGTGAGGTACTCGAAGAGTTCGGCGACCTCACGCGGGGTGTAGTGGTAGTTGACGTTGACCGGGACGACGCGCGCCTTGAGGCAGGCGAGCACCATGTCCGGGTACAGGTCGTTGTGCATGAGCAGGGCCACCCGGTCCTGCCCGCACTCCCAGTTGGACAGCCCGGCGCGCTCGCGGTGCGCCCCGAAGCCCCGGGCGGCCAGGAAGTTGGCCAGTCTACGGGTGCGCTCCGCGGTCTCGGCGAACGTACTGCGGCGCTGCCCGCACACCGTCATGGTGCGCTCGGGCACCACCTCGGCGATGGCATCGAGTACGGCGCCGAGCGTCCATTGCGTCATATCGGTGGTCAGGATCCGGCCGTCAGGCGGGGTTGGGCCGGTGAGCGCTCAGCAAGGTAAGAGCGTTGTCGCGCATCACCATTCGGGTGTCCTCGTAGCTGAACTCCGGGAACTGCGGGATGTCCGCGGTGAATGACGTCGGATCCGCCAACCCTTCACCGTGCGGCCAGTCCGAGCCGAACAGGATCTTGTCGACGCCGATGGTCTCGGCCAGCAGCTTCACGTCGTCCTCGTAGTACGGGGCGATCCAGACGTTGTTGCGCAGCTGCTCCACCGGATCTTCCTTGTAGTGGTACGGCGCGTTGTTGGCGGACTTCTTGAGTCGCTTGATCAGGCGGTAGACGAAATACGAGCCGTTCTCGATGCTCACGACCTTGAGCTTGGGATGGCGGGTGAACACCTGGTGCACGATCATCGCGGCGATGGTGTCGTGGATGGCGCGGTCGTCCATGATCACCATGTCGAGCGGGTCGCGCTTGCCGAATCCCTTGAACACCCCACTGCCACCCCACAATGCCGGGATGGCCATGTAGCCGGAGTCGGAAAGGTGGAACACCACTGGGACGCCGGCCTCGGCCAGCCGCGCCCACACCGGGTCGTGGATCGGGTCGCCGAGTGAGCGGGGCTTGGCCACCCCGGGTACCGGCGCGGGCCGCACGCACACCAGCTTGGCTCCCCGACTCAGGACGAAATCGACTTCCTCGACGGCCTTTTCGGGGTCGGCCAGCGAGATGATCGGCGCTGACAGGATGCGATGGTCGGGACGGTCGAAGCCCCAGTCCTCGTCGAGCCACAGGTTGAAGGCGTGCACCGAGGCCATGGTGGCCGGGATGTCGTGCTTGAGGCCCTCCTCCACGCCGCAGGCGAAAGTCGGCAGCATGAACACGGTTTCGAGGTTCTGCTTGTCGAGGATCGCCACCCGGGCGTCCCGGTTCTGGTACTCGGGGTGATCGGAGAGGGGGTCGACCTTCATCAGCGACGCGGGGTCCACGCCCTCGGGGATCTCGCCGCGGAACAGCAGATCCAGGCAGCCCGGTTCGATGATCGGGTCGAAGGTGGGATTCGGGATGAAGTGGTTGACCACGCCGCCGAAGACCGCCAGGGTGCGCTTGCCGTCCTGCACCATTTGCACGCCGCGGCTGCGAAATTCCTTGGGCAGGTGGCGGGTGAAGGAGTCGATGGGTTCGTAGTAGTGGTTGTCGACGTCGATCGCCGCGTAATCGAGCTTGGCGGGCTGGGGCCGCTCCAGTGTGGTCATCTCGGGATCTCCTATCAGTCCTGGGCTGCCAGAGGCGGAAAGTTGGGGGGACGCTTTTCGAAGAAGGCCGTGATGCCCTCGAGGAAGTCGGTGCGCGTCATCGACTCGTGCATGAGCTTCTCGGCCTTGTTGCTGGTCTCGATCATCGGCAGGCCGGCGTCGGCGTAGAGCTGTTGCTTCATGATGGCCATGGAGCTGGGCGCGCAGTTGGCGGCGATGTCCTCGGCGTAGGCTAGTGTGCGTTCCATCAGCTGCTCGGGGGCGACGACCTCTTTGACCAGTCCGAGTTCGGCGGCCTCCTCGGCGAGGAAGGTGCGCCCGCTGAGCAGCAGGTCGACGGCGATGCCCCAGCCGACCAGCCGGGGCAGGATCCAGGAGATGCCGTATTCGGCGATCAGGCCGCGCCGCGCGAAGGAGGTGGTGAACTTCGCGCCGGCGGCGGCGAAGCGGACGTCGGCCATCAGTGCCTGCGACAGTCCCATCCCGGCGACCGCGCCGTTGATCGCGGCGATGACGGGTTTGGAGACCTGGGTAAGGAAGTACGGATGTTTGCCGGCGACCAGCGCGCTGACGTCGGTTTTGCTGGCCGAATCGACGGTGGTCGCCGAGATGGTGTCGAGCCCGCCCATGTCCGCGCCGGCGCAGAACGCCCGGCCGCGGCCAGTCATGACGATGACCCGCACCCGCGGGTCGGCCTCGGCCTGCTCGATGTAGGAGTAGAAGCCCGACGCCAGGGCCCCACCCCAGGCGTTCATGCGCTCCGGGCGGTTGAAGGTCAGCACAGCAACGCCGGAGTCCCGGACCTCGTAGAGCACCGCGGGTGGCGGTTCGGTCGCCGCTTCGCTCGCGGTGACGCCATCGGCAACGCTCATCGAGAGCAGCCTCCTCGAATCGTTCGGGGCGGGGAACCGGTCGTTGTGTAGCTCTTACTGTATACCTATCGGTACTGGGTTCTGCAACTACGGCCGCGCATACGGTGACGGCGGATGAACGTGCAGTTCAGGCAATGCTTTTCGCGTCCAGGGCAGCCCTCACCCGCCGGTACGAAACGTTGACTTTCCCCCGCCCGTCGGCGCAGCGACCGAGACCGGGCGCTGCGGGCCACACAGGGCCGCGGTGGGCAGAACACTTTAGGGCAGACGAGCCGCAAATGGGTGGCTACCTCAGATGAATTTATTAGGTTAGCCAACCCTCTTGTCTCATAGGTTCTACACAGCTAGCGTTCATGTGTCTCACAGAGACATCCAATGTGTCCCTCTGCACTCACTCAGGAGAATTCGTGCAAACACACCTCAACGCCGAGCCCTCAGGGGGCGAGCGTGAGCCGCTTCCACCGTCGTCGTCCCGCCGCACCAAGCTGGCGATGGCCGGCGTCGCGATGGCGAGCGCGGGCGCCCTGGCGCTGACCCCTGTTATTGCCACGCCGACGTTGCCGGACGTCCAGGTCGACCGAATCGAACTGGCGCGCACCGACGCCTACGCGATGACGGCCCTCGACAGCGCATTCGGGCCCTACGCCGCGCTCGTCAAGAACCTCTACGGCGAGATCGTGGCGGGGCGCGAGGTGTACGAGCGGGTGACCGACCCGACTACTGAGTCCGGCTACCGGTGGCAACTCAAGGACCAGCCTTCTCTGATCAGCAATGTCTCGAACGCCTCGAACAATCTGGTGCAGACGCTGACCAATCCCACGGTCCACGCCGGGTTCGCCAATGCCATTCAGAACCTTGCCGACCCGGAACGCCTCCTCGGCGTGCTGGGCAACCTGCCTGAGTACGCCGAGCGCCTCACGGCCTCCGGCGATCTCGGCGGCGACTTCCTGCAAAACGCCCTCACCACGCTGCTGATCGGCACCGACGAGCAAGAAGGTGCGCTGCCGAGAACCCTCGCACTGCTGTCGGAAGGCAAGTTCTTCGCGGCATTCAGCGAGATCAACTACTGGTTCCTGGTGGATGGGCTATCCGCCGGCCGACAGTCGCAGATCGACGGCGGCCTGCTCAGTCTTCCTGGTGACATCCTGCTCGACCTCGGGCTCGAACCGCTGGCCAACGTCATCGGGCATTCCTCGATGACGGAGTACGGGATCGACGGGAAGCCTCTCAGCGCCAACGACGGGCTGCTGGGGCGGAGCATGATCGGTAACCTCGGCCGCGCGCTGATGGCCCCGCCGATCACCGCGATCTTCCAGACCATGGAAATTCTGGACGATGTGCAGGAGTTCGCCAAGAACGACCAGTTCGACCTCGCCATCGCCGAACTGATTGCCGCACCGGCGAAGATCACCAGCGCCTTCCTCACCGGATACGTGCCGGGCCCGCTGATGGACTTTGAGGCAGAAGCCGGCCGTGGTCAGGCCTTCCCTGGCATCTTCTCCCCGACCGGCCCGCTTGATTTCGTCTTCAAGCAGATCCCCGACGAGATCGTCAAGGGCCTCTCGGCGCAGAAGCTGCCGCCGGCGGACGAGGACGATGACGAAGGCGTCGACGGCGCGTCCGAATCGCCCGCCGCGCTGGTGTCGGCGACGGATACGAAGGTCGACCGGAAGACCGTCGCGATCAATGTCGACGGCTCGGCTCCCGAAACGCCCGTTACCGAGGCGCCTGCCAAGGACGCGCCGGTCACCGAGGACGAGACCGGCACGGTCGCCGAGGGCGAGGCCGAGACGGTCACCGAGGACGAGACCGGCGTGGTGACCGAAGAGGGCACCGCGGACGAGGCCAGCGACGCCAAGGAGCTGACCAGCAAGGACCGCATCTCGCTGCTGCGCGAGCAGGCCGCCGAGAAGCGTGCCGAGCGCGTCGAGCAGCGAAAGGAGCGCATCTCGAATGCCCGCGACGCCGTCCAGCGGGTGGGCTCCAACATCCGCAAGGGCCTCGGGCTGCCGGACCGTGCGCAGAAGCCCGGCACCTCGAAGGCAGGCAACGACGACTCGAGCAAGTCCGATTCCAGCTCCAAGTCGAAGTCCGAGAGTAAGTCCGACAGCAAGTCGGACAGCTCTGACGACTAAGCACTAACTGTTCCACGCCGGCGTCGCGTCACCCTTCGGTGGCGCGGCGCCGGTGCCTTTTGCGCCGAGCGTGCATCGAGTGCACGCGACACGCCGTGGCGGCGTACACCGGATGCACGCTCGGCGGAGGCGCAAGAAGTCAGACCAGGCCGAGCCGGCGGTAGGCGGCCTCGATCTGGGTCTTGGCGGCCTCGGGCAGCAGCGCCTGCGGCGGCCGGGAGTGCGGATAGCTGCCGATCGGCAGCCCGAGCACCGCGGCGGCGTGCTTGAACGCCGCGCCCCAGTGTGTGAAGTAGTCCGGCCGCCCCGGATAGCAGGTGTACCAGCTGCCCATGTCCCGCTCGAACTGATCCATCCCCGACGCCTGGGCGTGGGCGATGGCGTCCTCGATCTGGTCGGCATACACCAGATCCCAGTACTGGGTCAGGATCTTGCGCTGCGGGGTCTCGTTCAGGTAACCCACGGTGCCCAGCTGCGCGGGACACACGACGCCCTCGCGCAGCCAACCGGCGCGGTACACCATGAGGTCGCATTCCCAAATAACGAGTTCCGGCACCAGGTCGTGCAGCATCCGGCTGTTACGCGGCCGGAAGGCGCCCTCCTTGGTGGCGCAGACCGCCGGGATCTCCTCGTAGATGCGGGCACTTTCGGCGGCGGTCAGCACGTAGCCCGACGACGGCGAGTTGAACATGCCCAGGGCAATGTCGGTGCGCTCGGCGACGTACCGGAAGAACCGCAGAACGCCCTCGCCGCCATGGGTTTCCATCATCGGCGTCTGGATGTAGGCGATGTCGGCGCCCACCTGCTGCGCGTGCGCGGTGAGTTCCACGCAGTCCTTGGCCCCGGTGGCGGCCGTGCACGCCTGCACCACGAGCTCCGGATTGTGCGCGCGGCCCTCCTCGATCGCGATCTCCAACAGGCGCTTTCGCTCCTGGAGGGTCAGCGCCCAGAACTCACCGACGCCGCTGGTGCACCACAGCATCGAATGCCCGAGGTCCTTGACGCAATAGCGCACCAGCGCCCGATAGGCCTCCCAGTCGATCTCGTCGCCGTCGGCGCCCGCAAACGGCGTGTAGAGCGAATCGCCGATCCCGCGCAGCGCGTGTCGGGCCCAGTCGCGCGCTTCGCGTGCCGTTGCCACCGCGGCTCCCTTCTACCAAACACGTTGCCGCTCAGCTGAAGTCGGTACCACCGTCAACGTTGACGTTGGCGCCGGTCATATAGGAATTGCGGCGCGAGGCCAGAAACGCCACCACCGGACCTACTTCCTCGGGCAGGCCCGCGCGCGGCAGGTGTGCGGGATGGCCGAAATGCTCGGTGATGGCCTCCATCAGCCGATACGGGTCGTCGCCGTCGACGCCGACGGACTTGGCCCAGCTGACCAGTCCCTCGGAGGCCACACTGCCCGGGGAGACGACGTTGACCAGGATCTCGTCGGGCGCCAACGACAGCGACAGGTTCTTCGAGACGCTGGTCACCATCGACTTCGCAGCGGTGTAGGCCACCAGCGACGCGCCCTGACGCTTGGTGGAGCTGGCCGAGAAATTCACGATCCGGGCCCACTGCGCCTGGCGCAGCAGCGGCAACGCTGCCCGCACACAGCGCACCATCGCCATGGCCCCGACCCCGATGGCCTGCTGCCACTGGTCGTCGTTCAGGTCCTCGAAACCACCCCGCACGTTCGGGCCGACGGCGTTGACCAAGATGTTGAGTTCACCGCCCCAGCGCCGCGCCAGTTCGGCGAAGGCCGCCTCCACCTGTGCGGCGTCGGTGACGTCGGCAACCAGCCCCACCGCGTCCGGGCTGCCGCGCCGCGCGAGATCGGCGATCACGTCGTCGAGCTGGGCCTGCGACCGGGCGATCACCGCCACCCGGGCGCCGTCGTCGGCCAGGCATTGCGCCGACGCGCGCCCCATGCCGCGGCTGCCGCCGACCACCACAGCCTTGGCATCTCGGAGACCCAGATCCATCTGGAAAACGTTACTATATTTGTTACCGTAGGCAGGTCCAGAGATGTGGACCGCGCATCCGCAAACTCTGTGGCGGGCGTCTCACCATGGGGCCGTGCGGGGCTGCTACCGAAGCCCGACCGGTAGCATCGACGGGACGGCCGCCCCACCGGACACGCGAACGACGTCGCACGACGGGGCCACGGCGGCCACCAAATCCGAATAGACCAACCCCGGGCCGGGGATCCGCGCACAGCGGAAACGATCTCGATGGAGGTGCCCGTCGTGGCAAAGCAAGCAACCGCGGAGAAACGCCCCCGGCGCGAACGCGGCTCCATCAACCCTGACGACATCATCAAGGGTGCGTTCGAACTCGCCGAACAGGTGGGGATCGACAACCTGAGCATGCCGCTGCTGGGCAAGCACCTTGGGGTGGGCGTCACCAGCATCTACTGGTACTTCCGCAAGAAGGACGATCTGCTCAACGCGATGACCGACCGCGCGTTGAAGCAGTACGTCTTCGCCACCCCGTACGTCGAGGCCAAGGACTGGCGCGAGACGCTGCGCAATCACGCCTGGACCATGCGTAAGACGTTCCTGGGCAATCCGATCCTGTGCGACCTGATCCTGATCCGCTCGGCGCTGAGCCCGCGCGCCGCCCAGCTCGGCGTGCTCGAGGTGGAGAAGGCGATCGCCGGCCTGGTCGAGGCTGGGCTGTCCCCCGAGGACGCCTTCGATACCTACTCGGCGATGTCGGTGCATGTGCGCGGGTCGGTGGTGCTGCAGCGGCTCTACGAGAAGAACCTCGCCGCCGAGGGCAGCCCATCGCTCGAGGACAGCATGGTCATCGACCCGGAGAGCGCGCCGCTGCTGGCCCAGGTGAGCGCGACGGGCCACCACATCATCGCCGCCGACGACACCAACTTCGAATACAGCCTGAACTGCATCCTCGATCACGCGGCCCGAAAGATCGAGGCCGGCAAGAAGGGCAAAGGGCGCGCCCGCGACTGATCGGGCTCACTCCGGTTCGGGGACGTGAAAGTGCTCGTCCCGCAACCGGAATGCTTCCTTCGTCCCGTGCTGCGCGCGGGTCTTGACGAAGTTGAACTCCCCCGGCGCGAACTGCAGGTTCGTGCCGTAGGCGTGGAAGATGTAGCTGGCGACTTCCTCGCCCTGGTAGGCCTGGCTCTGCTCGACGAGCCGGAAGGCCTCCTTGGCGATCACCACGCCGTCGGCCGGCATCTTGGCGGTCTTCTGCGCCCAGTAGCGCGCGCGCGCCGCCACCTTCTCCGGCGCGCAGGTCTCGGTGAAGATGCCCAGCTGTTCGATCTCGCCGGCCTCGATGATGTCGCCGGTCAACAACAGGCGCCGGGCCAGCACCGGCCCCAACCGGTGGAAGAACATGTGCAGGCTGCCCAGCGCCGGGCCCAGGAACCGGGTGGCGGGCATACCGATTCGGGTGTCGCGCCCGATCACCGAGATGTCCATCATCAGGGCCATCTCGAAGCCGCCGCCCAGGGCGAAGCCGTTGATCTCCCCGACCGTCACCTTCGGGAAGCCCATCAGATTGTGGTAGAAGCCAAAAGACTTGCGGTCCACGGTGAGTCGACGACGCTGGCTGGGCCGTGACTTGGCCGGCGGGGCGTCGTTCTTGCCTTTCTCCCCGTACCAGCCGTACGCGTTGTTCATGTCGGCGCCGGTGCTGAAGACGTTCTCGGCGCCGCGCAGCAGCACCACGGTCAGGTCGTCGTCCTCGGCGACCACGTCGAGGTGGCGCGCCAGGGCGTCCCGCATGCCGGCGTCATACGAGTTGCGCTGCGCCGGATTGTTCAGCGTGATGGTGGCAATGCGCTGGTCGCGATCAACCTCGAAGAGCACGCGGTCATCTGCGGTCGTCATGTCGGAGCGTCCTTTCGCGCCGTCGCCACCCGCATGTTCCGTCGGCGACGCATCCTTGCTAGCTTGTACGAAGAGTAATCGTAGCGCCTACTGTAGGGGTATCTATATGGTCCGCACACAGCGGGTGTACCGATGACGGATCGCGACGAGTCCACCGCCGCCGAGGGTGCCGTCACCGCCACCCGCGACGGTGGCATCCTGCGGCTCACCATCGACCGCCCGGATCGGCGTAACTCCCTGAGCCACACGATGATCCGCGACATGGTGACCATCCTCACCGACGCCGCGACCGACGATTCGCTACGCGCCGTGGGCATCACCGGGGCCGGCGGCAACTTCTGCACCGGTGCCGACTGGGTGGCCACCAACACCTCCGGGCAGCGGCCGCGGACCGGCGACCTGGTGCGGCGCATCCCGCACGGTGCGCACCGGCTCATCGAACTGGTCACCACGCTGCACCTGCCGGTGGTGTGTACGGTCCGCGGCTGGGCCGTCGGCCTGGGCTGCAACCTGGCACTGGCCGCCGACTTCACCGTGGCCTCCGCCGAGGCGACGTTCTGGGAACCGTTCATCGCCCGCGGCTTCACCCCCGACTCCGGGGCCAGCTGGCTGCTGCCGCGCCTGGCCGGGGTGGCCCGCGCCAAGCGGATGGTGCTGTTGGGCGAGCAGGTCAGCGGGACCGACGCGGCGGCATGGGGATTGATCGACAGCGCGGTGGCCGAGGTCGATCTGGACAGCGCCGCCGACGCCCTGTTGCACCGGTTGGCCGCCGGCCCCACCATCGCGATCGGCCTGGCCAAGCAGTCCCTCGCCCGCGCGGCGAACCAGACGCTGACCGAAGCCATGGACGCGGAGTTGGCCAGCCTCGAACTCGCCTGCCGCACCGCCGATTTCAAGGAAGGTCTGGCAGCATTCCGGGAACGGCGCACACCGGACTTCCAGGGCCGTTGAGCCGCCCCGCCATCACCGAAGGGATCCCCATGTCGGCAACCGCCGAGTTCGACACCATCAAGTACGAGGTCGACGGCCACAAGGCCACCATCACGCTGAATCGGCCCGAGGCGCTCAACGCGCTCTCGCCGCACATGATCACCGAGTTGCGGGCGGCCTACGACGAGGCCGAGAACGACGACAACATCTGGCTGACGATCGTCACCGGGACCGGCCGGGCGTTCTGCACCGGTGCCGACGTCAAGGAGATTCCCGACGACGGCAAGGTCATCTACGAGCGTCCCTACCTGTCCACCTACGACCAGTGGGAGGCCCCGCAGGAGGGCACCCCGCCGTTCCGCCAGATGGCCAAGCCCGTGCTGGCCGCCATCAACGGCATCTGCTGCGGGGCCGGACTCGACTGGGTTACCACCGGCGACATCGTGATCGCCTCGGACAGGGCCAGCTTCTTCGACCCGCACGTCAGCATCGGCCTGGTCGCCGCCCGCGAGATGGTCCGGCTGGCGCGGGTGCTGCCCCGCTCGGCGGCACTGCGGATGGCGCTGATGGGCAAGCACGAGCGGATGACGCCCGAACGAGCCTATGAGCTCGGCATGATCACCGAGATCGTCGAGCACGACCGGTTACTGGAACGCGCCCACGAGATCGCCGACATCGTGAACTCGAATGCCCCGCTGGCCGTGCGCGGCACCCGGTTGGCCATTCACAAGACCCTGGACCTGCCGCTGCACGAGGGCGAGATCTTGGCCGAGACCTTCCGGGAACGGGTGGTCCGCACCGAAGACGCCCAGGAAGGTCCGCTGGCCTTCGTCGAAAAGCGCGCCCCGAAATGGACCTGCCGATGAGCGAGCAACATTTTTCCGCGAGCGAACGAGGCAGTGAGGACAAAAGCCGATGAGCACCCAGCCTTTCGAGACCATCCTGCTGGAGTTCGACCGCGACGCCAAGGTCGCGACCATCACGTTGAACCGGCCGGACCAGTTGAACACGTTCAACCGCACCATGTGCGAGGAGATGCAGGCGGTGTGGCGCATCGTCAAGAACGACGAGTCCACCAACGCCGTCGTGCTGCGCGCCGCCGGCACCCGCGCCTTCAGCGCCGGTCTGGACATCAAGTCCGACTACGGCCAACCGGACAACGTCTGGAACCACGAGGATCCCGGCGAACTGCTCAGCCCGAAGTGGCAGAAGATGTGGAAGCCCGTGGTGTGCGCCGTGCAGGGCATGTGCACCGCGGGGGCGCTGTACTTCGTCAACGAGGCCGACGTGGTCATCTGCTCGCAGGAGGCGACCTTCTTCGACTCCCACGTGACGGCCGGGCTGGTCTCCGCGCTCGAACCCGTCGGCCTCATGCGCCGGGTCGGGCTCGGCGACACGCTGCGAATGGCGTTGATGGGCAACGATGAACGCGTCGGCTCCGAGACCGCGCTGCGCATCGGACTGGTCACCGAGGTGGTCAGCGCCGACGAACTCTGGAGCCGCGCCCACGAGATCGCGGCCACCATCGCGGCCAAACCCCCGTCGGCCACCCAGGGCACGGTGAAGGCCATCTGGGAGTCGCTGGACAAGCCCTACCGCGCCGCACTCGATCACGGCCTGATCTACACCCGGCTCGGAAACCCCTTGGGCAAGGCCGAACTCGCCGCCCAGCAGCGCTCCGATGCACCCAAGGCCGCACCGCGGATCCGGTGATGACTCATCCACTGAGCCGACGCATCGACGACGTCCTGTCCCTGGACCCCGGCGCCGGGGCCATCGAGTACGACGGCCGCTGGTCGACGTGGGGGCAACTCGCCGCCCTGACCCGGCGGATCGCCGCGCTGACCGGGGGCCCGTCCCGGGTCGGGATCATGCTGCGCAACCAGCCCGCCCACGTCGCGGCGCTGCTCGGGGTGCTCAGCGCCGGCGGCACCGTCGTCGTCATCAACCCGGCGCGCGGTGACGAACGGATCCGGGCCGATCTCGCGACGCTGAACCTGCCCATGCTGATCGGGACCGCCGAGGATCTCGCGGCCCACAGCGTCGACTCGCCGGGCACCGCGGTGGTGACCATCGCCGGTCTCGACGACGAGCCCGCCGTCGTGCCGGCCCGGACGCCGGCCGCCGATACCGGTCGCCCGGGTGTCGCGGTGTGGATGTTGACCAGCGGGACCACCGGGCCGCCCAAGCGGGTCGATCTCACCTATGACATGTTGGCGCACAGCGTCATCGGCAAGGATCCGGCACACGCCCCGGCACCGACCGAACTGCGCCGCGGGGTCGCGATCGTCAACTCGCCGCTGGTCCACGTCGGCGGGGTGTTCCGGGTCCTGCTGTGCATCGCCGAGGCGCGCTCGTTCGTCCTGCTGCCCAAGTTCGACCTGCAGCGCTGGGCGGCGGCGGTACGCGAACACCGCCCGCGGGCCGCCTCCCTGGTGCCCGCGGCGCTGCGGATGGTGCTGCACTCGGACCTGACCCGCGAGGACCTGTCGAGCCTGCGCGTCGTCACCTCCGGCACCGCGCCGCTGTCGGCCGACGACGCCGACGCCTTCACCGAGAAGTTCGGCATCCCGGTGCTGACGTCCTATGCCGCCACCGAATTCGGCGGGGGCGTGGCCGGCTGGACGCTCGCCGATCATCAGCGGTACTGGAAGACCAAGCGCGGCAGCGTCGGCCGCATCAATCCCGGCGCCCAACTCCGAGTCATCGACGACACCGGCAACCCGCTGCCCGCCGGCCAAGAGGGCATCCTCGAGGTCAAGCCCGCCCAGCTGGGTCCGGCGGCGGACTGGATGCGCACCACGGATCTGGCCCGAATCGACACCGACGGCTTCGTGTGGATCCTGGGCCGCGCCGATCAGGCCATCATCCGCGGCGGGTTCAAGATCATGCCCGACGATGTCCGCGCCGCCCTGGAAACTCATCCGGCGGTGCGCGGGGCCGCGGTGGTGGGGCGCCCCGACCACCGGCTCGGCGAGGTGCCGGTGGCGTTGGTCGAGCTGCGGGCCGATGCCGAGCCCGCGCAGCTGCTCGAGTTCCTCACCGCGCGGCTGGCCCGCTACGAGCTGCCCGCCGACATCGCGGTGGTCGCCGAGATCCCGCGCACCCCTTCGGGTAAACCGGATCTGGGGGCCGTCCGCGAACACTTCATCCAGGCGACGCATGGGCGCTGAGCAGTGGACCGTCGCGGCCCGGCTCGACCGTAACCGGGGCCGCGGCACTGCACCGCTGCTGGTCTGCGACGACGACCGGCTCACCTACGCCGAGGCCGACGAACGGTCGGCCGCGGTGGCGCGCGGCCTGCTCGCGCTGGGTGTCGCGAAGGGCACCCACGTCGGTGTGCTGTATCCCAACGGCTCGCAGTTCGTGATCGCGACGCTGGCCGCGGCCCGCATCGGCGCGGTGGTGGTGCCGTTCTCCACCTTCATGACGGCCGCCGAGCTGCGTGATCAGTTGCTGCGCAGCGACGTCGGGGTCCTGCTGGCGGCGGACGGTTACCGCAATCACGACTATCGGCAGCGGCTGACCGAGGTTCTCGGCGTTGCCACCGAGGGCTTCGACTCGGAAGATCCCCTGTACCTGCCGGCGGCACCGGCGTTGCGGCACATCATCTTCGACACGGCCACCCTGGCGCAGCGGGGCACCGCGGTCGCTCCGGCGCGGCTAAGTGGCATGGAGACCGATGTGGTGCCCGCCGACGTGCTCGCGATCGTCTACACCTCCGGGTCGACCGGCCTACCCAAGGGTGCGGTGCACACCCAGGGCGCGCTGCTGGAGCATCAGGCGAACCTCAACGCGATCCGAGGACTGACCGCCACGGACAAGCTGTTCTCCAATTCGCCGTTCTGCTGGATCGGCGGATTCGCCTTCAGCCTATTGGCCACCGTCGTGGCGGGCTCCACGCTGGTGTGCTCGAATGCCACCGACGCGGCGGTCACGCTGGACCTGTTGGAAGCCGAACGCCCCACCCTCACCAACGGTTTCGCGGCCGGCGTCGCTCATCTGGCGCGTCATCCGAGCTTCGCGCAGCGCGACCTGTCGTTCCTGCGGCGCGGCAACCTGTACCCGCTGATGCCCGCCGACGCACGCCCCGCCGATCCTGAGTTGCGGCACAACATGCTGGGCATGACCGAGACCGGCAGCGTGGTCCTGATCGACGCCGACGACACCGATCAACCCGAGTCGCGGCGCGGTTCGTTCGGCCGGTTGGCACCGGGCTTCGAGGCGAAGATCGTCGACGCCGAAACCCGTGAGCCGGTCCCCGACGGCGCGGCGGGCGTGCTGTGCTTGCGCGGCAAGTACCTCATGCAGCACTACTACGGCCTGGCCAGGGAGGACTGCTTCGACGCCGACGGCTGGTTCCACACCGGCGACGTGGTGCGCAGGGACGTCGACGGCTACTTCTACTTCATCGGCCGCGCGACGTCGATGATCAAGACCGCCGGCGCCAACGTCGCCCCCGCGGAGGTGGAAGCGGCCGTGCTGGAATCTCTTCCCGGACTCGGCGTCGACGCGACGGCGGCGTACGTCGTCGGCCTGCCGGATTCCGAACGGGGCCAGGTGGTCGCCGCGGTGATCGTCGCCGAGGATCCGACCGTCTGGGATGCGGGCGCCCTGGCCGAACTTGCCGCCGCCCTGCGCGCGCGGCTGTCCGCCTACAAGGTTCCCAAGCGGTTCGTGGTCCGTCGCCCCGCCGAGATTCCGGTGCTCTCCAGCGGCAAGGTCGACCTCCCCGCTCTGGCAGGGCTTTTCGATGACTGAGTCGCCGCGCACCATCGACGCCGTGCTGCGTCGGCACAGCGCCGCCACGCCGGACCAGACCGCCGTCGTCGACCCCGAGACCCGGTTGAGCTACCGCGATCTCGACTCCACCAGCGCACGCCTGGCCGCGCGCCTGGTCGCCGCGGGGATCCGCAAGGGCACCCGGGTCGGTGTGTTGCTGCCGAACAGCGCCACCTGGGTCCAGCTGGCCTGCGCCCTGACCCGGATCGGGGCGGTCCTGGTCCCGCTGAGCACCCTGCTGCGCGGAGGCGAACTCAGTGCGCAGTTGCGCGTCGCGGCGGTGCAGCACGTGCTCACCACCGCCGAGTTCCGCGGGCGACGCTTCCTCGACGAGTTCGCCGCTCTGGACCGCGCCGAACTACCTGCGCTGCAGCAGGTTTGGGAGGATGGTGCGATCCTGAGCGCTGGTGCCGAGGAGGTGCCCGGCGGCTTCGTCGCGGCGCTGGCGGACACGGTGCGCCCGGCCGACCCGTTGGCCGTGATCTTCACCTCGGGCAGCAGCGGGGCGCCGAAGGGGGTGCGGCACAGCCACGGCAACGCGCTCGCGGCGGTGCGGTCCGGGCTGGCGGCGCGCTGCGTCACCGCCGACAGCACGCTCTACCTGCCCATGCCGTTCTTCTGGGTGGGCGGCTTCAGCGGCGGGATCATGACCGCGCTGGCGGCTGGGGCCACCCTGGTCACCGAAGCGATCCCGGCGCCGGAGACCACCCTGCCGCTGCTGGCCCGCGAGCGCGTCACCCTGTTTCGGGGCTGGCCCGATCAAGCCGAGGCGTTGGCCCGCCACCCCGACGCGGCCGGCACGGATCTGTCCAGCCTGCGGCCCGGAAGCCTGGAAGCGCTGCTCCCGCCGCAACTCCGCGGTGCCCCGGGCGCGCGGGCGAAGTTGTTCGGCATGACCGAATCGTTCGGGCCGTACTGCGGCTACCCCGCCGACACCGACATGCCGACTGCGGCCTGGGGTAGCTGCGGAAAGCCGTTCCCCGGCATGGACGTTCGCATCGTCGACCCGGAGACCGGGGTTCCCGTCGCGACCGGCACGGTCGGCGTGATCCAGATCCGCGGGCCGCACGTCATGCGCGGCCTGTGTCGACGCGGGCACCACGAGGTGTTCACCGCGGACGGCTACTACCCCACCGGCGACCTGGGCCACCTGGACGCGCAGGGGTTCCTGTTTTATCACGGCCGCGCCGATGACATGTTCAAGGTCAGCGGCGCCACGGTGTATCCCAGCGAGGTGGAGGCCGTCCTGCGGCGGCTACCGGGGGTCCGCGCCACATTCGTCACGAATACCCCGGGACCACAGGGGGACACGGTGGCCGCGCTGGTGGTCGGCGACGTCGGCGTGCTGTCGGAAGACGCGCTGACCTCCGCGGCCCGCGCCGAACTGAGTGCATTCAAGGTCCCCACCCGGTGGCTGCTGACCGACGACGAGGACCTGGTGCCGCGCGGCGCCACCGGAAAACTCGACGCCCGCCGGCTGCGCGCCCAGTTCAGCGAGTCCGAACCACGCGCCGAGGGCTGACTTGTTGTACGCATCGCACGAGTGGCCGCGCGAACAACCCAACTCTCGGCGTCAGACCCGTCAGACGATCTCCCGTGCGCGCAGCTCCTCGATCTCGCCGCGCCCGTAGCCGATCTCGGCCAACACCTCGTCGGTGTGCTCGCCCAGTAGCGGTGCGCGGGTGCGGATCTCGCCGGGTGTCGCCGACATCCGGAACGGGGTCTCGATGAGCGGCACATCCTTGGCCGTACCCGGGAAGGGCACCCGCTGCAGGAAACCCATGGCCTCGACGTGCGGATCCTCGAGCACATCCTGAGTGGTGAGCATCGGCGCCGCGGGCAGTTTCGCGGCCTCGAGCGCCGCCATGATCTCGGCCTTGGTCTTGTCGGCGCACCACTGCCCCATGATGCCGTTGAGTTCCTCGCTGCGCTGCCAGCGCAGGTCGTCGTCTGCGTAGCGGGGATCGTCGAAGAGGTCCTCGCGGCCCACCAACCGGCACCAGCGTTTGAACATGGGCTGGCCGGCGATCTGCAGCAATACCCAGCCGTCGTCCTTGGTCCGGTACAGGTCGCACGGCGCCACCGAGCCGCCCTGGTTCGTCATCCGCGGCTTGTCGATGCCGAGCAGATCCCGCTCGATCAGGAACGCGTTCGACAACATCAGCGCGGTGGGCAGCAGCGCGCCCTCGACGTGCTGCCCCTCCCCGGTGCGGTCGCGGTGGTACAGCGCCATCATCACCCCGATGGTCAGGGTCAGCGCGGTGCCGAAGTCCGCGTAGGGCACCACGGTGCGGATGGGTTGTTCGGGCAAGCCTTGGCGCGCAACCGCTCCCGACATCACCTGGCCGGCGCCGTCGAATCCGATGCGGTCGCTGTAGGGACCACCCTCCCCGTAGGCCGTGGCGCTGGCCAGGATGATGTCCGGCTTGACCGCGCGCAGGGTGTCGTAGTCCAGGCCGCTGGCCCGCATGCCGGCCGCGGGCATGTTCGCGATCACGATGTCCGCGCCGGCCACCAGCCGACGGGTGATCTCGGCACCCTCGGGGGTGGTGGAGTCCAGCGTCAGCGACCGCTTGTTGCGGTTGCACTGCAGGAAGGTGCCGCCCTCGCCGGTTTCGGTGACCGACTGCACCCAGCGGTCCTCACCGCCGGTGCGCTTCTCCACCCGCAGCACGTCGGCGCCCATGTCGGCCAGCACGGCGCTGCACCAGGGGGCCGCGATGAACCGGCCGTAGTCGAGTACGCGGATGCCGTCAAGAACGCCCATTGTCTCCCCTATCTCGCGGCCGGGTTCTCACTCCGCGATGACTCCGCGGTCGATCAGATGCTCGATCAGCGGTTCGGCGCCCTCACACAGATGCTCCGACATCGCTTTTCGGGCCTGTTTCTCGTCTCCCTTGGCCAATGCGGCCAGCACCCGGCGATGGTCCCGGATGGACTTGGCCGGCCAGCCCGCCACCGTCGGGAACACCGCCTCGGGGGCGTAGCGGGTGATCTGGGACATCAACTGCGCCAGCTTCGGCGAATCCGCGGCGACGTTGATGGCCCGGTGGAAGTCGTGATTCAGGCGCACCACCAGATCGTCGTCGTCGCCGTCGTAGGCGGCCTCCAGCCGGGTCTGGATGGCCTTGACCTCGGCGAGTTGCTCCGCGGTGATGCTCGCCGCGGCCCGCGCGGCCAGTTCACCGCCGATGTGCGCCTGCACATCCGAGACGTCGGCGATGTCGCGGCGGGTCACCGGCAGCACCACGAACCCGCGCCGCGGCTGCTGGGCGAGTAGCCCCTCGGCGCGCAGGTCGAACAGCGCCTCGCGCACCGGGGTGACGCTGATGCCCAACTCCGCGGCCAACTGCTCGAGCCGGATGTAACCGCCCGCGGCGTAGCTGCCGTCGAAGATGCGACGGCGCACCAGCCGCGCGACGTCCTCCGACAGCTGCGGCCGGGTGGCGAAATCTCCGACGGTCACGGCCTTTTCAGATCTGGTACTCGGAGAGCAACCGCTTGGAGATGATCTGCTTCTGGATCTCGCTGGTGCCCTCGCCGATCAGCAGGAACGGCGCGTCGCGCATCAGCCGCTCGATCTCGTACTCCTTGGAGTAGCCGTAGCCGCCGTGGATCCGGAAGCTCTGCTGGGTGACCTCCGAGCAGAACTCGCTGGCCAGGTACTTCGCCATGCCCGCGGCGACGTCGTTGCGTTCGCCGGAGTCCTTGAGCCGAGCCGCGTTGACCATCATCAGGTGTGCGGCTTCGACCTTGGTGGCCATCTCGGCGAGCTGGAAGGCAATCGCCTGGTGCTCGGCGATCGGCTTGCCGAAGGTGGAGCGCTGCTGCGCGTAGCGCACCGCGAGTTCGAAGGCCCGGATGCCGACGCCGCAGGCGCGCGCGGACACGTTGACCCGCCCCACCTCCACGCCGTCCATCATCTGGACGAAGCCGTGGCCGGGCTTGGCGCCCAACACGTCGTCGGCGCTCGCGCGGTAGCCGTCGAAGACCAGTTCGGTGGTGTCGATGCCCTTGTATCCGAGCTTGTCGATCTTGCCCGGGATCGTCAGGCCCGGAACGACTTCGCCGAACCCGGACGGCTTCTCGATGAGGAACGCCGTCAGGTTCCGGTGCGGCTTCTCGGCGCCCTCGTCGGTGCGCACCAGGGCGGCCACCAGTGTGGAACTGCCGCCGTTGGTCAGCCACATCTTCTGGCCGTCGATGATGTAGTCGCCGTCGGCCACGCGCCGCGCGCGGGTGCGGATGGCCGCCACATCGGAGCCCAGTTCCGGCTCGGACATGCTGAACGCGCCGCGGGATTCACCGGTGGCCATCTTGGTCAGGTGATACTGCTTCTGCGCATCGGTGCCGTGCTGGCGGATCATGTAGGCGACGATGAAGTGGGTGTTGATCACCCCGGAGATGCTCATCCAGCCGCGGGCGAGTTCCTCGACGCACAGCGCGTAGGTCAGCAGCGACTCACCGAGACCGCCGTACTCCTCGGGGATCATCAGTCCGAACAGGCCCATCTCCCGCATCTGGTCGACGATCGCCTGCGGGTAGGTGTCGGAGTGCTCCAGATCCTGGGCGACCGGGATGATCTCCTTGTCGACGAATTGCCGCACCGTGGAGACGATCTCGGTTTGGAACTCGGTCAGTCCCAGCGTCTGCGCCAATCGCGTCACGCCGCCACCCTTTCGAACACCGCGGCCAGGCCCTGCCCGCCGCCGATACACATGGTTTCCAGGCCGTAGCGCGCACCCCGCCGGTTGAGCTCGCGAGCCAACGTCGCCAACATCCGGCCGCCGGTGGCGCCCACCGGGTGCCCCAGCGAGATGCCCGACCCGTGCACGTTGGTGCGCTCGAGGTCGGCGGGGGTGAACTTCCACTCCCGCATCACCGCCAGCGCCTGGGCGGCGAAGGCCTCGTTGAGTTCGATCAGATCGATGTCGGCCAGCTTCAGCCCCGCGTTGGCCAGCGCGGCCTCGGTGGCCGGCACCGGCCCGATGCCCATCACGTTGGGCGCGACCCCGGCCACCGCCCAGGACACCAGCCGCACCAGCGGCGTCAGCCCCAACTCGGCGGCGCGCTCCGGAGTGGTGACCACACACATCGAGGCCGCGTCGTTCTGCCCGCTGGAGTTGCCGGCGGTGACGGTCGCGTCCGGATCCTGCTTCAGCAGAATGGGTTTGAGCTTCGACAGGCTCTCCATCGAGGTGTCGGGCCGGGGGTGCTCGTCGGTGTCGATCACCTGATCGCCGTCGCGGGTGGACACCGTCACGCCGATGATCTCCTCGGCGAGGATCCCGTTGGCCTGGGCGGCCACCGCCCGCTGATGCGAGGCCACGGCCAGCTCGTCCTGCTCGGCGCGCGGGATCGAATACTGCCGGCGCAGGTTCTCCGCGGTCTCCAACATGCCGCCGGGCACCGGGTAGTTCTTGCCGCCGGCCGTCGTGCGACCGCGCGCCAGCGCGTCGTGCACCTTGACGCCGCCGCGGGCCCCGCCCCAGCGCATGTCGGTGGAGTGGAACACGACGTTGCTCATCGAGTCGGCGCCACCGGCGATCACCAGATCGTTGTTGCCGCTGCCCACCTGCAGGGCGGCCTGGACGACGGCCTGCAGCCCGGACCCGCAGCGGCGGTCGAGTTGCATGCCGGGGACGGTGACGGGCAATCCGGCGTCGAGTGCCACGACCCGACCGATCGCCGGGGCTTCCATGCTCGGATAGCAGTGCCCGAGGATCACGTCCTGCACCGCCGCGGGATCGATGCCGGTGCGCTCCAGCAGCCCGCGCAGCGCGGCCACGCCGAGGTCGACGGCGGTCAGCGACTTGAACATCCCGTTGTAGCGGCCGATCGGCGTGCGGATCGGCTCACAGATGACGACCTCGCGCATCACAGGTGCCGACCGCCGGTGACCTCCAGGACCGTGCCGGTCATGTACGACGACAGGTCCGAGGCCAGGAACAGGGCCACCTTGGCGACCTCGTCGGGCTCCCCGGCACGGCCCAGCGGGACCTCGGCGACCTTGGAGTCCCAAATGCGTTGCGGCATGGCCTCGGTCATGGCGGAACGGATGAGGCCGGGCTGAATCGCGTTGACCCGCACCCCGAGGTAGGCGAGTTCCTTGGAGGCGGCCTTGGTCATGCCGACGATGCCGGCCTTGGCCGCCGAGTAGTTGGTCTGGCCGACCATGCCGACCTTGCCGGAGATCGACGACATGTTGACGATGGCGCCGCGCTTGTTCTCCCGCATGACCGCGGCCGCGGCGCGCAGCCCGTTCCAGGTGCCCTTCAGGTGCACGGCGATGACCTGATCGAACTGATCCTCGGTCATCTTGCGCATGGTGGCGTCGCGGGTGATCCCGGCGTTGTTGATCATGACGTCTAGGCCGCCGCCCCATTCGACGGCCGCGGCGATCAGCGCGTCGACCTCTTCGGAGCTGGTCACGTCGCAGCGCACCGCCGTGGCCACATCGGGCCCACCGAGTTCGCGGGCCGCGGCCTCGGTGGCCTCGAGGTTGATGTCGGCGAGCACCACCTTGGCGCCCTCGGCCACGAACCGTTTCGCGATGGCCAGGCCGAGCCCCTGCGCACCGCCCGTCACGACCGCCGTTTGATCCGCCAGCAGGCTCACCCGTACTCCTTCGCGTCCAGCCCTCACCGCGGGCGAGGGTCCCCGTTTTCCAACATCATATTTCATATATGATTCGGCGGAAGTGTGCGAGCCCGGTCCGATTCTTCTCGAGGAGCCCCGCCGATGAGCGACGTCAGCGACGACGATTTCCAGCAGATCCTCGCCCAGACGCGTCAGTTCGTACACACCGCCGTGGTGCCCCGCGAGCAGGAGATCCTGGCCGAGGACAAGGTGCCCGACGACATCCGCGACCAGGCCAAGCAGATGGGCCTGTTCGGCTACGCCATCCCGCAGGAGTGGGGCGGCCTCGGATTGAACCTGGCTCAAGATGTCGAGCTGGCAATGGAATTCGGCTACACCTCGCTGGCGCTGCGGTCGATGTTCGGCACCAACAACGGCATCGCCGGGCAGGTGCTCGTCGGCTTCGGCACCGACGAACAGAAGGCACGCTGGCTCGAGGGCATCGCCTCGGGCGAGGTCGTCGCGTCGTTCGCGCTGACCGAGCCCGGCGCCGGTTCCAACCCGTCGGGACTGCGCACCAAGGCGGTCCGCGACGGCGAGCACTGGGTGATCTCCGGGCAGAAGCAGTTCATCACCAACGCCCCCACCGCCACCCTGTTCGTGGTGTTTGCCCGCACCCGCCCGGCCGACGAGCAGGGCGCCGGCATCGCCGTTTTCCTGGTGCCGGCCGATGCCGCCGGGGTCGAGATCGGCGCCAAGGACGCCAAGATGGGCCAGGAGGGCGCGTGGACCTCCGACGTGACCTTCAACGACGTGCGCGTGCCCGACTCGGCGCTGGTCGGCGGTGCCGAGGACATCGGTTACCGGGCGGCCATGACGTCGCTGGCCCGCGGTCGGGTGCACATCGCGGCGCTGGCCGTCGGTGCGGCCCAACGCGCGCTCGACGAGTCGGTGTCGTACGCCGCCACCGCGACCCAGGGCGGCACACCGATCGGCAATTTCCAACTGGTGCAGGCGATGATCGCCGACCAGCAGACCCAGGTGATGGCCGGCCGGGCCCTGGTGCGCGACGCCGCACGCAAGTGGGTCGAGGGCGAGGACCGCCGGATCGCGCCGTCGGTGGCGAAGTTGTTCTGCACCGAAATGGCCGGCACCGTGGCGGATCTGGCGGTGCAGGTGCACGGCGGCTCCGGCTATATGCGCGGGGTGACGGTCGAGCGCATCTACCGCGACGTGCGGCTGCTGCGCCTGTACGAGGGCACCAGCGAGATTCAACGCCTGATCATCGGCGGCGGCCTGGTCAAGGCCGCGCAGCGCCGGCACTGACGTCAAACCAGAGGAGCAACGCATGAGCCCACGGCTCACGGACAAGGTCGTCTTCATCACCGGGGCGGCGCGCGGCCAGGGCCGCGCCCACGCCGTCCGGATGGCGAAGGAGGGCGCGAACATCATCGCCGTCGACCTCGCCGCGCCGCTGCCGCCGAGCGTCCCGTACGACTCGGCCACCCCCGACGATCTGGCCGAGACCGTGCGCCTGGTCGAGGAGACCGGCCGCGGCATCGTGTACGCCGCGGCGGACACCCGCGACCTGGACGCGATGCGCGACATCGTCGGCAAGGGCGTCGCGGAGTTCGGCCGGCTCGACGTGATCGTCGCCAACGCCGGGATCACGGTGCCGCAGCCGTGGAACGAGATCACCCCGGAGTCCTTCAAGGACGTGATGGACA
This sequence comes from Mycolicibacterium chitae, assembly GCF_900637205.1. NCBI lineage: Bacteria > Bacillati > Actinomycetota > Actinomycetes > Mycobacteriales > Mycobacteriaceae > Mycobacterium > Mycolicibacterium chitae. Next base: position 611,981 of record NZ_LR134355.1, on the reverse strand, counting down.
CCAACGTCACGGGCACCTGGAACGCCGTGATGGCCGGGGCGCAGACCATCATCGACGGCGGCCGCGGCGGCTCGATCATCCTGGTGAGCTCGGCGGCCGGGATCAAGATGCAGCCGTTCATGGTGCACTACACCGCCAGCAAGCACGCCGTCACCGGCATGGCCCGCGCGTTCGCCGCCGAACTCGGCAAGCATTCCATCCGGGTCAACAGCCTGCACCCGGGTGCGGTGAACACCCCGATGGGCACCGGCGACATGATGGCCGCGCTGAACCGGGCCAACGAGACCAACCCCGGCCTGATGCAGATGGTGACGCCGTTCCTGCCGGATTGGATCGCCGAACCGGAGGACATCTCCGACGCGGTGTGCTGGCTGGCCAGCGACGAATCCCGGCTGGTCACCGCCGCACAGATCGCCGTGGACCTCGGTTCGACGGTGTTCTGAGCCGCGTTCTCGGGTCGAGTCAGACACCAGGCAGGCAAATTGCGAGTAACCGCCTGCGTCAGGTCTGACTCGGCTACAGCGCTCGCTGCAGGAACGCGATCTGGTCGTCGGCCGCGCGCTCGAACCAGGCGTGGCCCGGCCACACGTCGAAGTGGTCGCACGGATAGTGGTGGACCTGCGCGCGGCCGGCCACCGCGATCTTTTGCGCCGCATCGGCGGGCACGTAGCTGTCGAAGTCGGCGATCTGCACCAGCAGCGGAATCCGTAACTGCTTGGCGTGGCGGCGGACTCGGATCTTGGCCAGTTCCATACCCACCGCGGAATCGATCTCGTTGCGCCAGGACGGCCCGGCCAGCGCCAGATAGTTCTCGTAGGCGCCCTCCAGGGTGAGCGCGCCGGGCTGTCCCGGTCGCGCCACCAGCGGCATCATCAGCGTGTCGCGGCCCAGCGCGCCGGCCGCGCGGCTGAGCACCCCGGAGGCCGCCGAGCGCGCCAACACCGCGGGGCGATACTGCTTTCCGACGGAGACCGCGGTGGCCACCGGATCGGCCATCGGGGTCAGCGAGATCACCGCCGCCACATCGTCACCGCCGGCGCCCACCCGGATGACGTGGCCGCCCGACAGCGAGGCGCCCCACAACACCACCTGTCCCGGATCGATCTGCGGCAGGGTCTTGGCCAGCGCGATCGCCGCCCGGTAGTCGTCGACCTGGGCGTCGATGGACACCGTCTGTCGCGGTTCTCCGCCCGAGTGCCCGAAGCCGCGGTAGTCGAAGGTCAGCACGTCCAAGCCGGCGGCGGCGAAGCGCTCGGCGAACGGTGCCAGTCCGGAGTCCATGGTGCCGCCGATGCCGTGCCCCATCACCACCACCGGCCGCCCGTCGCCGCCGTCGGCTGCGAAATGACGTGCGCTGCAGGTGGTTCCGCCAGACATGAAGGACAGTTCCCGATACGTCATCTCCAGATCCGACATCGGTCCCTATCCCACCGTCTGGTGCACCCGCGCGCGGCGCAGGCCGGCGGGCAACTCCCGGGCGCGGATGTCGTGTTCGTAGTAGAAGTAGTCGACCTGCTGGGTGTGCCGCGGGCGGTCCGTGCAGTGTCCGGCGTGCAACTGTTGGTCGGTGTCGATCACGCGCTCCATCTCGCCGACCGACGGCAGCGCGTAGCGACCCACCGCGTAGGCCGCCAGCAACCGCGACTGGCACTCGACGAACGGGAACAGCGTGGGGATGGACTGCGCGAATCCGATGAACACCAGGTTGTCGATGCCCGGCTTGAACATCCGCTTGTAGAGCCGGATCTGGTTATCCGGTGCGCTGATGAACTCCGGATCGAAGAACGGGAAGGTGATGTTGTAGCCGGTGGCGTAGACGATCACGTCGAACTCGTCGCGGGTGCCGTCCTCGAAGTGCACAGTCCGACCGTCCAGCAGGGTCACGTTGGGTTTCGGGGTCACATCTCCGGAGCCCAGCCGCAGCGGCAGTTCCACCGACTGGGTGGGGTGTGCTTCGAAGAGTTTGTGGTTGGCCGGCGGCAGCCCGTACTTGGTCGGGTCGGCGCCGACGACGGGGGCGAACCACTGCGCGGCCTTGCGCTGCCAGGACAGCGGCAGGTAAGGCGTGGTGCGGAAGAACTTGTCGCCCGGTTGTCCGGCAAGGTATTTCGGCACGATCCAGGCGCTGGAACGGGTGGACAGGGTCACCGAGTTCTGCAGCGCCTTCGACGAGAGTTCGACGGTGATGTCCGCGGCGCTGTTGCCGATCCCCACCACCAGGATCCGCTTGCCGGTCAGCGGCAGCGGGGTGTCCGGGTCGATGTAATGGTGGGAGTGGATCGACTCGCCGGTGAACTCGCCGGGGAAGTCCGGGAACCGCGCGTCCCAGTGGTGGCCGTTGCCGACCACGAGCAGGTCGAACTCGCGAACCGCGCCGGCTTGGTCCTCGATCTCCCAGCGGTCATCGGCCAGTCGCGCGTGCACCACGCCGTTGCCGAATTCGATGTTGTCGAGTAGACCGAACGCGTCGGCGTAGTCGTCGAGATAGCGCTTGATGTCCGAGTGGTGCGGGAAGGACGGGTAGTGCTCGGGGATCGGAAAGTCCTTGAACGACAGGCGATGTTTCGAGGTGTCGATGTGCAGCGATCGGTAGGCGCTGCTGCGTCCATTGGGATTGCCGAACGCCCAGTTCCCGCCGATCCGGTCGGAGGTCTCGAACGTGGTGTACGGGACCCCGTAGTCCTTCAGCATCTTGCCCGCGGTCAGACCGCTGATGCCCGCACCGATGATGGCGGTGCGGGGTGACGAGTTCTGCACGGCGACTCCTTTGTCCCTGTCCCCCGGTGGTGGGTGCTCAGAGCCCGGCGGTCTGCTTGATCAGCGCGATGGTGTCCAACTCGCGGATCGCCGCGCAGCCGCGCCGCAGCATGGTGGCCACCATGTCGTCGCCGCGGTCGGTGCCGACGGCGAAGGCGAAACCCAGCGCCGAGATCAGCAACACCTGCAGAGCCCCGTAACGGTAGTCCTGCCAGCAGGTCTCGAGGTCGTAGCCGACGACCCCCTCCTCCACCAGCGCCGCATGGTAGGCACCGACCAGGTCGCGTTCGATCTCGGCGCGCGTGGCCGGCTCCAGGCTGGTGCCGGTGAAGTAGGCCAGGTCGCGGGACGGCAGCCCGACCCCGAGCGTCTGCCAGTCGACCACCCACACCGCGCTCCCGTCGGGATGGAACAGCAGGTTGTCCAGCCGGTAGTCGCCGTGGATGAGGGTGAAGCGGCCGAAGTCGTTCTGCAGCCAGGGCGTCACCAGGCCCATCGCCTCGAGGAAGGTAGCCCGGTCCTGCTCGCTGAGCTTGTCACCCAGCTTCTCGACCGTGATGTCGGCGCTCATCACCGCGATGTCGCCCAGGCCCTTCTTGGACGCGTCGTCGTTCAGGGTCATGGCCAGACCGGGGAAGGTCAGCCACTCCTGCTCGGCCCACGTCGGCGCGTGTAACCCGGCGATGGCGGTCGCGGCCAGCCGGGCCTCCTCGACGGAACATCCGGCGATCTGATCGCCCTGCACGGCGGGGGCCTGATCGGTGAGCAGCAACGCGTAATCGGCGGCATCCTCGGAGATCTCGCAGTGGAAGCACTGCGGGATCGGGACGCTGACCCGGTCGGCCACCGACTGATAGAACGCGCATTCGCTGCGGTAGCCCAGCGCCACCCGGTCCCGGACGGTGTCGTCGGTGGTGGGCAGTTTGATGACGAACGTCTCCGGCAGCCCGGCCGGGTTGGCGGTGTAGTTCACCTCCACCCGGTAGGTGGCCCCGGTCTGCCCGGTCCCGATGGCGCTGACCTGCGCGCCACCGACCTGCGTGCCGGCCGCCGACGACAGCACCCCGGTCAGCCATTGCGGCGTGACCTCGTCGGGAAAGCGGGGAATCGCCACTGGCACGGTCATTGTCGTCACCCTTCTGCACTGATGGACGTGGCCTGCGCCGCACGTTGGCGGGCCACAAAGCGAATCGACATGCGCTGCATGACCCCCGGCGCGAGGCGGGCCAACAACCAGCCCGCATACGCCTTGCGGGGAGCGACCAGCACGGCGCGGTTGCGTTCGATGGCGCGCAGCGTGTCGCGGGCCAGCCGGTCGGGATCGTAGAAGTCCTTGCTGCGCTGACCCATTCGGTAGAACTCGCGGCCGTTGATGCCGGTGATCAAGCCCTTGTCCAGGATCGGTGTCTCCACCGCGGCCGGGCAGATCGCCAACACCCCGATGTGGTGCGCGGCCGCCTCCGAGCGCAACGCCAGGGACAGCCCGACCACCGCGTGTTTGCTCATCACGTAGCTGGTGATCTGACCGGCGGCCGCCAGGCCCGCCATCGAGGCGGTGTTGACAATGAATCCGCTGCCTTGTCGGACCATCTGCGGGTAGGCCGCCGCGACCCCGTGCACGACGCCGCGGATGTTGACGTCGATGATCGAGTCCCAGTGCTCGAGGGTGAGCAGTTCGGTGTCGGCCGCCCAGGTGATGCCGGCGTTGTTGAACATCAGATCCAGTCGACCCGCCCGCGCCACGACGTCGTCGACAGCGGCCTGTACCGCGGCCGCATCGGTGACATCGACCTGCGCCGAGCGCGCCTGCGATCCCAGCGCGGTCGCGGTGCGCTCGGCGGCCGCGCCGTCCACGTCAGTGCACAGGACGTGCGCCCCGCGCGCGACCAGGGCCCGGCACAGCGCGGCACCGATCCCCGAACCGGCGCCGGTGACGATCGCGTGCTTACCGGCAAACCGCGCGGCGGTGGTTGCAGCCACGTTGACTCCCTACGGTGGCGCCGATCACACATCAATGGATGGCTCAACTGTAAGCCATACCGCACCGCGGACATCAGTGGGTCGAGTGATTCGGTGCGCTGGGTTGCGCCGACCGCAACCTAGCGCACCGAAATCGCTCGTCAGACCGAGATTTCGCCCCGCTCGGCGCGCAGGCCGATGTCGGAACGAAAGTGACTGCCCGGCAACCGGACCGCCCCGGCGGTGGCGTAGGCCGATGCGCGCGCCGCCGTCAGATCGGGGCCGGTGCCGACAACGGCGAGCACCCGGCCCCCGGAGGACACCACCGCGCCGTCGTCGCGGCGTGCGGTACCGGCGTGCAGGACCCCGTCGGCGTCGGCGCCGGTGATGACGTCACCCACCCGGGGCCGCCCCGGGTAGTTCTCGGCGGCGACGACGACGGTCACCGCCGAACCGGGACGCCACCGCAGCGGCTCGACCCGGTCGAGAGTGCCGGTGGCCGCGGCGTGCAGCAGCTCGCCGAGCGGGGATTCGAGCAGTGCGAGCACCGACTGGGTCTCCGGGTCGCCGAACCGGCAGTTGAACTCCACCACCGCCGGGCCCGCCGAGGTGATCGCCAATCCCGCGTACAGCAGGCCGGAGAACGGGCAGCCGCGCCGGACCATCTCGGCGGCAACGGGTTTGACCACGTCGTCGACGATCTGCCGGGTGATTTCGTCGGGCAGCCAGGGCAGCGGGGCGTAGGCGCCCATCCCGCCGGTGTTGGGGCCGGTATCGCCGTCGCCGACGCGCTTGAAGTCCTGGGCGGGGAGCAGGGGAATCACGGTCTCGCCGTCGACCACGCAGAACAGCGACACCTCCGGACCGTCGAGGAACGACTCGAGCAGCACCGGGTGGCCGTCGTCGAGCAGACCCGCGGCGTGCGCGCGCGCCGCGGCCCGGTCGTCGGTGACCACGACGCCCTTGCCGGCGGCCAGCCCGTCGTCCTTGACCACCCAGGCGCGCTGGCCGACGGCCGGCCCGAACCGGCCCAGGGCCGCGTCCAGGTGGCCCGGGTTGTCGACGATCTCGCTGGTCGCGGTCCGCACGCCCGCCGCCGTCATGACGTCCTTGGCGAAGGCCTTGGAGCCCTCGATGCGGGCCGCGTCCTTGCCGGGGCCGAAGCAGGCGATGCCCGCGGCGCGCACGGCGTCGGCGACCCCGAGCACCAGCGGCACCTCGGGCCCGATGACCACCAGATCGGCGCCGACCTTGCGGGCCAGCGCGACGACGGCGTCGGCGGAACTGACGTCCACATCGTGCTGATCGGCGATGCGCGCCGTGCCGGCGTTGCCGGGGGCTACCGAAAGGCCGCTGACCTGGGGATCACGCTTGAGCGCCAGCAGCAGCGCGTGTTCGCGGGCACCGGAACCAATGACGAGGACGTGCACAGGGCATCACCCTATCTGCCCGCTCGCCCGCTCACCGCACCGCGCGGGTCACTGCTCGTCGAGGGTGCGTCCGCTGCTCATCTTGACCGCGGCGTTGACGTTGGCCCGCTTGTCCTCGCCCTCGCCGCGCTCGGCGGCCTTGCGCCGATTGTTGGCCACCTTGTCCACGGTGCCGTTGAGGCCCGAGCCCAGCGGGAAGCCGAGGTACTGGGTCAGGAAGACCGCGATCTCCTTGAGTTCGGTGTGGTCGAGTTCGCCGTTGAGCATCGCGGCGTTGACCTGGATCTCGGCGAGGTCCTGGCGGCCGACGGCCGTGACGGCGGTCAGCGTCATGATGCGCTTCTCGCGCATCGTCAGGCCGGGGCGGTTCCAGATGTCGCCGAACAGGTGGTCGACGGTCAGGTCGAAGTAGGGGTCGCCCTCGATGTCGGGCATCTCCCAGCCGTAGACCTCGTTCATCTTCGCCAGCCCGCGGCTGCGGATGTCGTCGGTGCTCATCAGTCCTTCACTCCTTCGCTTGCGCGTCGTGTGGGACGCCGAGTCCGGCGGCCAGGTTCTTGTACGCCACCTCGGCCAGCGGCAGGTCGACGTCGAGCGTCTCACCGAGCCCCAGCGCCAGGCTCAGGTCCTTCTCCCCCAGCCCGCGGGTGTGGGTGAACGCTTCGTAGAGCCAGTGATCCGGGCCCAGGTCGGACATGTTCTCGCGCACCATGATCGCCCCCGGTCCGCCGGTGAGCGCATCGGTGTGGCGGACCACCCGGCCCAGCGCCTGGACGTCCAGCCCGGCCTGTTCGGCGAGCTTCATCGCCTCGCAGGCCGCCGCGTACGAGGTGAAGGTCAACATGTTGCGCGCCAGCTTCATTCGGGTGCCCGCCCCCGGCGTGCCGGCATGGATGACCATCGAGGCCCACTGCTTGAAGGCCGGCTTGATCCGCTCGTACACCGAGCGTTCGGCACCCACCATGGTCGCCATCTCGCCCTTCTCCGCCGCCCCCGCGCCGCCGCTGACCGGGGCATCGATGACGTGGATCTCGGTGTATTGCTCGGCGAGTTCGGCGGCGGTGGTGTCGCTGATCGTGGAGTGGATCGCGATCACGGTGCCCGGCTTGGCCCGGTCGGCCAACTGCCCCACCACGTCCCGGACCTGCTCGTCGTTGAGGACCACGACGCTGATCAGATCGGCGTCGGCGACGTCGGTCACGGCCGCGGCCGCGGTGGCGCCGGCCTCGACGAACGGCTCCATGGCCTCGGCGCGCAGGTCGAACACGGTCAGGCCGCCCGGCCAGTCCAGCAACCGCTTGGCGATCGGCGCCCCCATGTTGCCGAGGCCGATGAACCCCAGTTTCAGTTCGCTGCTCATGACCGGATGATCTGTCCGCCGTCGACGTTGAAGATCTGCCCGGTGATCCACGACGCCTCCTCGGAGAGCAGGAACAGGCACATGCCGACCAGGTCCTCCGGAGTGCCCATGCGCGACAACGGGAGTCCCTTGACGATGTCGGCGACGATCTCCTGCGGCGTGGTGGTCCGGTTGGCCTCGGTGTCGATGGGCCCGGGCGCAATCGCGTTGATCCGGATGTTCTGACCGCCCAGTTCCCGCGACAGCTGCTGGGTCAGCCCGTTGATGCCGGTCTTGGCCAGGCCGTAGAAGTTGGAGTACAACCAGGCCGCCGTGGAGGACTGGTTGACGATCGCGCCGCCGCCGCGCTTGGCCATCTTCTTGTAGACCGCCCGCGTGCACCACAGCGCCCCGTCGAGGTTGACGCTCATGAACTTGCGGTAGTACTCCGGGTCGACGGTGACCAGGAAGTCCAGTTTCATGCCGCCGAAGATCGCGGCGTTGTTGACCAGGTAGTCGATGCCGCCGAACTCGGCCAGTGTGCGGTCGGCCATCTCCTTGGCCGAGGCGGGGTCGGAGACGTCGACGGGCAGGGCCAGCGCCGTGCCGCCCTCCCCCTTGATCCCGTCGGCCACCTTCTGGGCGCCCTCGAGATTGATGTCGGCGACCACCACCGCCGCACCCTCGCGGGCCAGCGCCTCGGCGTAGGCCTGCCCGATGCCGCCGCCGGCGCCGGTGACGATGCCGACCTTGTTGTCGAATCTGCTCACGGTTCTCCTCGAATATGAATGTCTGGTAAGGCTTCTGACGTCTAAGCCATCGTGGCGATCACCTTGATCTCGGTGTATTCCTCGAATCCGGCCACACCCATCTCGCGGCCGACCCCGGACTGCTTGTACCCGCCGAACGGGGCGTCCGCTGCGTACCAGACCCCGCCGTTGACGTTGACGGTGCCCACCCGCAGCCGGGCGGCCACCGCGGCAGCGCGCTCCGGATCGCCCGAGAACACCGTGCCGGACAGGCCGTAGGGCGAGTCGTTGGCAATCCGCACGGCGTCGTCGTCGCCGTCGTGGGCGATCACGGTCAGGACCGGGCCGAAGATCTCCTCGCGCGCCACCCGGGCGTCGTTGTCCAGGCCGGCGATGACGGTCGGTTCGATGAAGAAGCCCTTGGGCTGATCGGCGGGACGTCCACCGCCGCAGGCGAACCGGCCGCCCTCCTCGATCGCGAGGTCCAGGTAGGACTGCACCCGGTCGCGCTGCCGCGCGGAGATCACCGGCCCGCAGATGGTGCGTTTGCTGGTGGGATCGCCGGGCTTGAGCCCCGCCATGGTCGCCGCCGCGGCCTCGACGGCCTCGTCGTAGCTCGCCCGCGGCACCACCAGCCGGGTGGTGATGGCGCAGCCCTGCCCGGCATGCATCGCGGCGGTGAACGCCGCCATCGAGCACGCGCCGGCCAGGTCGGCGTCGTCGAGCACCAGGAAGGCCGATTTGCCGCCGAGTTCGAGGAAGACCTTCTTGATGGTGGCAGCGGCGTCGGTCATCACCGACCGGCCCGTTGCCGTCGACCCGGTGAACGAAACCATGTCCACCCGAGGGTCTTTCGACAGCAGCGCGCCCACCGCGTGGTCGCTGGAGGTCACGATGTTGATCACCCCGGCCGGGAAGTCGGTGTGTTCGGTGATCAGCTCGCCGAGCACCGCCGCGCACCAGGGGGTGTCGGGTGCGGGCTTGAGCACCAGGGTGTTGCCCGCGGCCAGCGCCGGACCGATCTTGGCGAGGTTGATCTGATGCGGGAAGTTCCACGGCGTGATGGCCCCGACCACCCCGACGGCTTCGCGTGCGATCGTGCGGTTGGTCGGAATGCCCTGCGGCGTCGCGTGTCCGAGATCGGTGTTCCAGGCGTAGGACTCGGCGGTGTCGGCGCAGAAACTCAGGTCGTCGACCGGCCCTTCGAGCTGGCCGCCGGAGGTCAGCATCTTCGGCGCGCCGACCTCGGCGATGGTCAGCTCGCGCAGGTCCTCGATGTGTTCTTGCATGGCCTGACGCAACTGTCGCAGGCAGCGCACCCGCAGCTCGGTGTTGCGGGACCAGTCGGTGTCGTCGAAGGCGCGCCTGGCGGCCTCGATGGCGGCGCCCATGTCCGCCGCGTCGGCGTCGGCCGCGGTGCCGAGCACCTCCTCGGTGGCCGGGTTGACGGTGGTGAACGTCCCGGCGCTGCCGGCGACCAGCTTGCCGTCGACGAGTAGCTGGCTGTTGCGGTCGGCGAGTAACGCCATCACACCTCCGAGATCGTTTCCGCGCGGACCGGCCCACATCTGGACAAGTGTCCGACGACTGTCCGTCCGAACATAGCCCTCGGACGTCGAAACAGGCAAGGGTCAGATCCTGCGGCCGCCGTGAATCCCAGCTGAGGTGGCCCTAACTAGCGGAAACAACATCCGGCCCTTGCCACCGACCGCCCCGTCATCTAACTTGGACATGTGTCCAGCGAGTCCGTGTTAGACGCATCCGCGCGGTCGGGTGAGAACACCCGCAACCGTCGGCAGGAGGAGACCTTCCGCAAGGTCCTCGCCGCGGGCCGGGAGATGCTGCAGGAGACCTCGTACGCGGACCTGACCGTGCGCGCCGTCGCCAAGCGCGCCAAGGTCGCGCCGGCCACCGCCTACACCTACTTCTCCTCCAAGAACCACCTGATCGCCGAGGTCTACCTGGACCTGGTCCAGCAGGTGCCCTACTTCACCGACGTCAACGACACCCTGTTCACCCGGGTCGACAAGGCCCTGCGCGCCCTGGCACTGGTGGTCGCCGACGACCCGGCGGTCGCCGCGGCGTGCACCACGGCCCTGATGTCCGGGGGCGACCCGGCCGTGCTGACCGTGCGCGATCGCATCGGCGCCGAGATCCACCGCCGGATCGTCTCGGCCATGGGGCCGGGCGCCGACCCGCGCGCGGTCTCCGCGCTGCAGATGACGTTCTTCGGGGCGCTCGTCCAGGCCGGCAGCGGGGCCTTCACCTACCAGCAGACCGCCGATCGGCTCACCTACGTCGTGCGCCTGATCCTGCCAGCCCAAGGAGACCGATGACCGTCCAGATCGACAAGCCGATCCTCGACCCGTACGACTACGACTTCCACGAGGATCCGTACCCGTACTACAAGCGGTTGCGGGACGAGGCACCGCTGTACCGCAACGAGGAACTCGGCTTCTGGGCGCTGTCCCGTCACCAGGACGTGGTCCAGGGCTTCCGCAACAGCACCGCGCTGTCGAATGCGTTCGGCGTCTCGCTGGACCCGGCCTCGCGCGGGCCGCACGCGTCGAAGACCATGTCGTTTCTGGCCATGGACGACCCCGACCATCTGCGGCTGCGGACCCTGGTGTCGAAGGGGTTCACCCCCAGGCGAATCCGCGAGCTCGAACCGCGGGTCACCGAGCTGACGGTCGGACACCTGGAGACCATGCTGGAGCGCGCCGACTCCGGCACCGTGGACTACGTCGCCGAGTTCGCCGGCAAGCTGCCGATGGACGTCATCTCCGAACTGATGGGCGTGCCGCAGCCGGACCGGGATCAGGTCCGCGCGTGGGCCGACGCGGTGATGCACCGCGACGACGGCGTCACCGATGTGCCCCCCGCCGCCATCGAGGCCTCGCTCAACCTGATCGTCTACTACCAGGAGATGGTCGCGCAGCGGCGCAAGAAGCCGACCGAGGATCTGACCTCCGCGTTGCTGGGCGCCGAGATCGACGGGGACAAGCTCACCGACGACGAGGTGCTGGGCTTCATGTTCCTGATGGTGATCGCCGGCAACGAGACCACCACCAAACTGCTTGCCAACGCGGCATTCTGGGGCCACCGCAACCCGGACCAGCTGACGCCGGTCTACGCGGACCTGGAACGCGTCCCGCTGTGGGTCGAGGAGACGCTGCGCTACGACACGTCGAGCCAGATCCTGGCCCGCACCGTCGCCGTCGAGTTCACCATCTATGACACCACGATCCCAGACGGCGAGATCGTGCTGCTGCTGCCCGGCTCCGCGCACCGCGACGAGCGGGTCTTCGAGAACCCCGACGACTTCGTCATCGGCCGCGAAATCGGCTCCAAACTCCTGAGTTTCGGGAGTGGCGCACACTTCTGCCTCGGCGCGCACCTGGCCCGGATGGAGGCCCGGGTGGCGCTGACCGAATTGTTCCGACGAATCCGCGGCTACGAGGTCGACGAGGCCAACGCCGTCCGCGTCCACTCCAGCAACGTTCGCGGATTCGCCCACCTTCCGATCACAGTGGAGACACGCTAAATGGCCCGTTTCGAACCCCACCCCGACCGCAGACCCGCCCTGGTCGCCGGCGCGTCCTCCGGCATCGGCGCTGCCACCGCGACCCAGCTTGCCGCGCACGGGTTTCCGGTCGCGTTGGGTGCTCGCCGAGTGGAAAAGTGCCAGGAACTGGTCGACGAGATCAGAGCGGGCGGCGGCGAGGCCATCGCGTTGCCGCTCGACGTCACCGACGCCGATTCGGTGAAGTCCTTCGTGCACGGCGCCACCGAGGCCCTCGGCGAGATCGAACTCCTCGTCGCCGGCGCCGGCGACACCGACTTCGGTCGGATCCACGAGACCAGCACCACCGAGTTCGAACAACAGATCCAGATCCACCTGATCGGCGCCAACCGACTGGCCACGGCGGTGCTGCCCGGGATGGTCGAGCGCCGTCGCGGCGACGTGATCTTCGTCGGCTCCGACGTCGCGTTGCGCCAGCGACCGCACATGGGCGCCTACGGGGCGGCCAAGTCCGCTCTGGTCGCCATGGTGACCAACCTGCAGATGGAACTGGAGGGCACCGGGGTGCGGGCCTCGATCGTGCATCCCGGACCGACGAAGACCTCGATGGGCTGGAGCCTGTCGGCCGAGAAGATCGGTCCGGCGCTGGAGGATTGGGCCAAGTGGGGCCAGGCCCGGCACGACTACTTCCTACGCGCGGCCGACCTGGCCCGCGCCATCACCTTCGTCGCCGAGACACCGCGCGGCGGCTTCATCGCCAATTTGGAGATCCAGCCCGAGGCCCCGCTGGCCGACGTCAAGGACCGGCAGAAACTCGCACTCGGTGAAGAAGGGATGCCAGGACAATGACCGCTCTGACAGACGTGCCGCGGGTTTCCGGCGGCGAGGAGGAACACGGCCACCTCGAGGAGTTCCGCACCGATCCGATCGCCCTGATGCAGCGCATTCGGGATGAGTGCGGTGACGTCGGCTGGTTCCAGCTCGCCGACAAGCAGGTGGTGTTGCTCTCCGGCGCCGAGGCCAACGAGTTCTTCTTCCGTTCCAGCGACAGCGAACTCAACCAGGCCGAGGCCTACCCGTTCATGACGCCGATCTTCGGCGAGGGGGTGGTGTTCGACGCCGATCCCGAGCGGCGCGCGGAGATGCTGCACAACACCGCGCTGCGCGGCGAACAGATGAAGGGCCACGCCACGACCATCGAGAACGAGGTCAAGAAGATCATCGCCGACTGGGGCGACGAAGGCGAGATCGAGCTGCTGGACTTCTTCTCCGAGCTGACCATCTACACCTCGACGGCGTGCCTGATCGGGCTGAAGTTCCGCGAGCAACTCGACAGCCGGTTCGCCCACTACTACCACCAACTGGAGCGCGGGACCGACCCGCTCTGCTACGTCGACCCCTACCTCGACATCGAGAGCTTCCGTATCCGTGACGAGTCGCGCGTCAAACTCGTTGCGCTGGTGCAGGAGATCATGAACGGCCGCATCGCCAATCCACCTAAGGGCAAGGAGGATCGCGACCTGCTGGACGTGCTGGTCTCGATCAAGGACGAGGACGGCAATCCCCGGTTCTCGGCCAACGAGGTCACCGGCATGTTCATCTCGCTGATGTTCGCCGGCCACCACACCAGTTCAGGCACGTCCTCGTGGACAATGATCGAGTTGCTGCGCCACCCTGACTTCTACGCCAAGGTGCAGCAGGAACTCGACGACCTGTACGCCGACGGCCAGGAGGTCAGTTTCCATGCGCTGCGCCAGATCCCGAATCTGGACAACGCGCTCAAGGAGACGCTGCGGCTGCACCCGCCGCTGATCATCTTGATGCGGGTCGCCCAGGACGAGTTCGAGGTGGTCGGACACCCGATCCACAAGGGCCAGATGGTGGCGGCCTCCCCGGCGATCTCCAATCGGATCCCCGAGGACTTCCCGGACCCGGACGCGTTCGACCCGGACCGCTACGAGAAGCCACGGCAGGAGGACCTGATCAACCGGTGGACCTGGATCCCGTTCGGGGCCGGCAAGCACCGCTGCGTCGGGGCCGCGTTCGCGCAGATGCAGATCAAGGCGATCTTCTCGGTGCTGTTGCGCGAGTATGAGTTCGAGATGGCGCAGCCACCCGAGAGCTATCGCAACGACCACTCCAAGATGGTCGTCCAGCTGCAGCAGCCGGCCAAGGTTCGCTACCGCAAGCGAGTCAAGAGCTAGTCGGTATGGGTTGCTACCGCATCGAACTCGACGACGATCTGTGCCAGGGCCACGCCATGTGCGAACTGGAGGCCCCGGACGTGTTCCGGGTGCCCAAGCGCGGCGTCGTCGAGATCCTCGACCACGAGCCCCCTGACGAACTCCGCGATGCCGTGGAGATGGCCGTCGAGATGTGTCCTACCCGAGCACTGTCAATCACAGAGAAGGATTAACAATGGCGTCACGTGAACAGCTGGAAGATTGGGTCGAGCGCTGGCTGAAGGCCAACCAGGACGCCGAGGCGGCCGGCGACTGGAAACCGTTGGCGGAGTTCTTCACCGAGGACGCCACCTACGGCTGGAACATCGGCCCCAAGGAAGACGTCATGTGCGTGGGTCGCGACGAGATCCGCGACGTCGCCTTGGGTTTGGAGATGGAAGGCCTGGAGAACTGGGTCTACGAGTACCAGAAGACGCTGATCGACGAGAAGCAGAACGAGATCGTCGGGTTCTGGAAGCAGATCGCCAACAAGAGCGACGGCAGCCGCGACGAGATCTACGGCATCGGCGGCAGCTGGTTCCGGCTCACCGACAAGGACGGGGACCTGCTGATCGAGTGGCAGCGCGACTTCTTCGACTTCGGCCACGTGCAGAAGGCGTTCATGAAGTTGATCGAATCCGGCGACCTGACGCCCACCATGCAGAAGCGCATCGAGCGGTCGCTGTCCGGCGAGAAACTGCCCGGCTACTACCCGCTCGGGCAGGCGCCGGCCAAGCTATTCTGACACCTGTCCAGGACGACCGACCAAGCAGTTGCTTTGTGAGGCTGGCTCGCTATGCTGGCCCCACGGGAGTGGCCCTGGTCACTCGTGAAACCGCTGTCGGCCGATCCGGGTCCGGGCAGTTCTGAGCATGAGAGATCGAAGCGAGGTCAGGGAGCGATGAAGACTAAAGGCGCCATCATCCGGGAGTTCAATCAGCCCTGGTCAATCGAGGAGATCGAGATCGGCGACCCCGTCAAAGACGAGGTCAAGATCCAGATGGAAGCCTCGGGCATGTGCCACTCCGATCACCACCTGGTGACCGGGGACATCCCGATGTTCGGCTTCCCCGTCCTCGGCGGCCACGAGGGCGCCGGCGTCGTCACCGAGGTGGGCCCGGGCGTCGAGCACATCGCCCCCGGCGACCACGTCGTGCTGTCGTTCATCCCGTCCTGCGGCGAATGCCCGTCGTGTCAGGCCGGCCTGCGCAACCTGTGCGATCTGGGCGCGGGCCTGCTCGCCGGCGTCGCGGTCTCCGACGGCACGCACCGCATCCACACCGCCGCGGGCGACCCGGTGTTCCCCATGACACTGCTGGGCACCTTCAGCCCGTACATGGTGGTGCACAAGAGTTCTGTGGTGAAGATCGATCCGTCCATCCCGTTCGAGGTCGCCTGCCTCGTCGGTTGCGGCGTGACGACCGGATACGGCTCGGCGGTGCGCAGCGGCGACATCCGCCCCGGCGACGACGTAGCGATCATCGGCGTCGGCGGGGTCGGCATGGGCGCCCTGCAGGGTGCCGTCAACGCCGGTGCGCGCCACATCTTCGCGATCGACCCGGTCGAGTGGAAGCGCGATCAGGCGCTGAAGTTCGGTGCCACGCACGCCTATCCGGATGTCGACAGCGCCATGGCGGGTATCGCCGAGGTCACCGCCGGGGCGATGGCCAAGAAGACGATCATCACCGTCGGCGAGCTCAAGGGTCAGGACATCGACAGCTACCTGAACCTGACGTCGAAGGGCGGCACCTGCGTGGTGACCGCCGTCGGCAGCATGCTCGACACCAACGTGACGCTGAACCTGTCGATGCTGACCCTGCTGCAGAAGAACCTGCAGGGCACCATCTTCGGCGGCGGCAACCCGCACCACGACATCCCGCTGCTGCTGTCGATGTACAAGTCGGGCCGGCTCAACCTGGACGACATGGTCACCCGCCAGTACAAGCTCGAGCAGATCAACGACGGCTACAAGGACATGCTGGAGGGCCGCAACATCCGCGGCGTCATCCGCTACACCGACGCCGACCGCTAGACCGCGCGCACCGCAAGAATCGCCCCATTCCCGGCGGGAACGGGGCGATTCTGCTTCTGCTCACCGGTTCGGCGGCGGGCCTATGCTGGGGAGCCATGGCCACTGTCTTCACCAAGATCATCAACCGCGAACTGCCGGGTCGATTCGTCTACGAGGACGACGACGTCGTCGCCTTCCTGACCATCGAGCCCATGACCCAGGGCCACACCCTGGTGGTGCCGCGGGCCGAGATCGACCAATGGCAGGACATCGACACCGATACCTACGCCCGGATCATGGCGGTGTCCCAGCGCATCGGCCAGGCCGTGGTGCGGGCCTTCGATGCGCCGCGGGCGGGGCTGATCATCGCCGGCCTCGAGGTGCCGCACCTGCACGTCCACGTCTTCCCCGCGCGCGAGCTCACCGATTTCGGCTTCGCCCATGTCGACCGCAATCCCTCCGCGGAATCGCTGGACGAGGCTCAGGCCAAGATCAAGGCGGCGCTGGCCGAGTTGGGCTGACCGCCGGCGCCCGCGGCGCGCGAAATAGCGCTTCGCGGTCTTTGGTGCCGGATCGGCGAGGCATACTTGCTCCGGATGACGTTTCGCACTTTGCCGAGGAAGCACATGACGATCGACTCACCCATCTCTGGCCCGCCCCTGGGTCAGATTGCTTCCTACGACCAGCTGCCGCCGATCTCGAATCGGCCAGGC
This sequence comes from Mycolicibacterium chitae, assembly GCF_900637205.1. NCBI lineage: Bacteria > Bacillati > Actinomycetota > Actinomycetes > Mycobacteriales > Mycobacteriaceae > Mycobacterium > Mycolicibacterium chitae. The sequence continues at coordinate 595,278 of NZ_LR134355.1, read as the reverse complement.
ACAATGGCCGACCAGGTGCAGGCGGTGCTGCTCGAAGCAATCCTCGACGGGACCCTGCCGCCCGGAACCCACCTCAAGGCAGAGGGCCTGACCCGGCGCTACGGGATCAGCATCATCCCCGTCCGGGAAGCGTTGCGCACTCTGCAAGCCGGTGGGTGGGTGGATATCCGGCCGCACCACGGCGCCTTCGTACGCTCCTTGGGGGCCGAGGAGCTCGAAGAGATCAACGAGTTTCGTGGCATCGTCGAAGTTGCTGCCGCGAGATTGGCTGCGCAACGACGTTCCGCCGTGGCGCTCGCCGAGCTCGAGGCACTGTGCGACGAGGGGTTTGCGCTGATCGAATCCGATGAGTTCGGTCGGTTTGCCGAACTCAACAGCCGGTTCCACGACGCCGTCGCCGCGGCCGCCGGGAACCAAGTCATGCGAGAGAGCCAACGAATACTGAATCAGCGGATTCGCTTGTACACCTCGAGTCTCGACACCCAACGAATCATCGAGTCGACCCACGAGCATGCCGCCATCGTGGCAGCGATCGGAGAACAGGACGCCGCAGCCGCCGGAGCATTGGCGGCCAAACATCTGAACCTGTCGCTACGCCGGGTCCGAGGCATCCAGGGCTGACGGGAGCTCAATCCTCGGCGGCGGCGGCCGTCGGCAACTGGACCGAGACCTCGGCCTTGGACTTTCCGATGTGCTCCAACGCAATCGCCTCGGCGGCCACGGCATCCTGGCGTTTGATCGCCTCGACGAGCGCCGCATGTTCTTCCACCGATCGCTGGACCCGGTCCATCGGCAGCACCGACGAATAGAAGCGCAATCGCTGGCTCAGCCTCCGCTGCACGTCCATGAGCGTGCCGTTGTGCGTGGCTTCGGCGATGAGCTCGTGGAACTCGCTGTTGAGCTTGGCGAACCTCGACGGGGTTTCCAGCCGCACCAGTTCGTTCCCCTGCTCGACCGCGGCCTCGAGCTTGCTGAGATCGTCAGCACTGCGGCGCTGGGCGGCGAGCCTGCTGGCCGCGGTCTCCAATACCGTGCGCGCTTCGTAAAGGTCACCGAGTTCGTCGACGGTACCTCGCACCACATAGGACCCGTGGTGCGGCTTGGCCACCGCCCAGCCGTTGGCCTGCAAGGTGCGGATGGCTTCGCGGACCGGAATCATGCTGACGCCATACCGGCGGCACAGCGTTTCGGCCTTGAGGTGGGTGCCCGGCGCAAGACGACGATCGATGATCGCCTCTTCCAAAATGGTGTACAGCCGGTCAGCGATGGTGCCGGCCCCACCCGGGATATCCGGCAGTGACAGGGGGTCCTGCTGCTGGATCGAGAAGGCCGCAGGCTTCGCCGTCGACGTCATTGTTGACCCCTGGAAGTAATGTCGCGTGGCCCGGGTCGGTGCCCGGACCACGCGAACCGTGGATTACTGCGCCAGATACTGATTGGTCCAGGCCACGCCCTCGCTGACATCGCGGTCAGCAGCCACCACCCCGGCCGCCGCACCGGCGGCCCGCAGGTTGTCCCAACCCTTCTGAGTCATCCGGCCGCTCTCCGGAATGGCCGGGAAGATCGATTCCATTCCGGCCCGAACCACCTCGGGGCTCAACTCCGGGTACGCCTCGCCGACGATGGTGATGGTCTCTTCGTGGTTGTCCCGCATGAAGTTGGCCGCCTTCGAAAGTGCCCGCCCCACCGCCTCGACGACCTTGGGATTGCGTTCGGCGTACTCCCTGGTCACGTGCACGCCGGAATACGGTATTCCGTCCAGGGCCTCGATCTCCTCCGCGATCGGCGTCAGCATCCGCTGGCCCACACCGCGGTCCTGCGCCAACTCGGCCGCAGGGATCGATGACATGTAGGCCGCGATCTCGCCGGCCTGCATCGCGGTGATCCGGTCCGGCGTACCACCGATGTAGGCGAACGTCACGTCCTCATCCGAGTCCAGCCCCGCCTCACTGAGGAAGTACCGGAAGAACACCTCGTCATCGCCCAGCGGAGCGGTCAGGCCGATCGTCTGCCCCCGCAGCGCCTCCATCCGCTCATCGAGCGGTGTCTCCGGGGTGAGGCCGAACTCCTCCACGATGCGATTGGAGAACGCGGCGTTCATGCCCAGACCCTCCATGGTGGCGAAGATCGTGATCACGTCGATGCCGCTGTCGACGGCTTGAAGCACAGCGAGGGTGCCCCCGATCGCGAACTCTGCACTATTGGACGCGAGTGCCTGCATCTCGTTCTCGGTGTGGATGACGGTCGGCTCGATGCCTTCCTCGGCGAAGTAGCCCTCTTCGGTGGCCACGGTCACCACTTCATAGGGGAAGACGTCCAGTCCCTCGACGAACGACACCGCCACCGGGTTGTCGACCGTTGGATCGGCCGAATCCGTCACTCCCCCGCATGCGCTGAGAACCAGCCCCATTGCCGCCACCGCGGCTGTCAATCCGGCGCGACGACGCGCCTTGTCAACGAACGACATCTCAGTTGCCTTCCTTTTGTGGACGCCACACCAACACCCGACGCTCGATGACGGCGAGGACGGAGTTGGCGGCGAGGACCAGGAGCATCAGGACCAGGGCCCCGACTATCAGTGTTGGGGTGTCGAACACTCCGGCTGCCCGCCGGATCATGTAGCCGAGACCTTCCGAGGCGGCGATGAACTCGCCCACCGTTGCCGCAATCACCGACTGCGGCAACGCGATGGACAAGCCGGCGAAGATTGCCGGGGTGACCGTGGGCAGCACCACCTTGAGGATCACCGTCCGTCGATCGGCCCCCATCAGACGGGCCAGATCGATGAACTGACGGTCCATGTTCTTCAGGCCCGAGTAGGTGTTGAAGAACGTGAGGAAGAAGACCAACAGGGCCACGATGCCGACCTTCGAGGCATAGCCGATGCCCAACCACACCACGATCAAGGGCGCCAACGCGATGATCGGGATCCCGAACAGAGCGGTCACGATCGGTTGAAATGCGCGCGCCAACAAGGGCGACGAACCCAGCAGGAATCCGGTCGCGATACCGACGATTGCTCCGATGGGATAACCGACGGCGATCTCGCCGAGCGTCACCATGGTGTTGTGGAGCAAGTCGCCGTCGGTCAGGCCCGTGACGAAAGCTCGCGCCACCTCGCCGGGACTGCTGATCAAATAGGATTCCATCAGCCGGCCCGAGGCCAACTCCCACAAGACCAGTACGAGCGCGATGGCGCCGTAGCGCAGCAACCAGGTGTACAGCGTATTGCGGGTCTTGAGTGAAATGCCGGTTGTTTCAGCAGGTTTGGACTGCGCTACCGTATCGACCGGCTTCTCGAGGGTTTTACTCATAGCGCATCTCCTTCTTCACCAGACGCAACAAGTGGTCGTAGATCTCGTCGAAACCGGCCTGCTCGTAGATCGCGTAGACATCGCGGGGTCGGGACAGCGGAATATCGACGATCTCGGCTATCCGACTCGGTCGGCGCGTCATCACCACGACGCGGTCGGCCAGGGTGATGGCTTCGACCAGATCGTGAGTGATGAACAGCGTTGTGCACTTCTCCTGCTCCCAGAGCTGCAGGAGCTCCTCGTGCATCACCATTTTCGTCTGGGAGTCCAGCGCACTGAAGGGTTCGTCCATCAACAGAAGGGAGGGCCGGTAGACCAGGGTGCGGGCCAGCGAGGTCCGCTTCTGCATGCCGCCCGACAGTTGGTGCGGGTAGGCGTTCTCGAAGCCCTTCAGTCCGACCTTGGCCAGGTAGGCGCTGACGAGCTGCTTGCGTTCGGTGCCGGGGACATTGCGGGCACGCAGCGGGAACTCGATGTTCTTCTCGGCCGTGAGCCACGGAAACAGCTTGCTTTCCTGTGGCATGTAACCGACCTTGGTGTTGACGCCTTTGACCTCGGCGCCCTCGAACAGGACGCGTCCCTTCGACGGCGCATCCAGTCCGGCAACCATGTTCAGCAGTGTCGACTTTCCGCAGCCGCTGGGGCCGAGGACGCACACGAACTCGCCGGGGGCGATCTTCAGATCGGCGTGGTCGACGGCGACGACCTCGCCGAGTCCGGTCCGGCCACCGCCGTATGTCCTTCCGACGCCTTGGAAGTCGACTGCCGGGACTGCGTGCCGGGGTTCTCTCATCGTGGGGGCACTCATCGCGTCAGCCGGGCAATCGCGTCGATCTCGACCGAGGCGCCGCGGGGCAGCGCCGCCACACCGATCATGGTGCGGGCCGGGCGCGGCTCCTCCCAGGTGCGGACGTACTGGTCGTTGGCCGCTGGACGGTCGGCAATGTCGGTGACGAAGTAGGTCAGCTTCACCACGTCCGGCAGGCCCAGCCCGACGCTGCCCAGCCGGCGCTCGACCATACCCAAGGCGGCGTCGAGTGCGTCAGGCCCCTTGATCAGGTTCTCGTCCTCGTCCACGGGCAGACACCCGGACACAAAGACCAGATCACCCACTGCTACGGCATCGGAGTAGGGATGGTCGAAATCGGGGTTGGTCATCAGTGATCTCTCCTTCGTTGGTGGTGCGGGTGCAGCATTCGGTCAAACGGCGGCTACGCCACCGACGCAGCGAATATCGGTAACGACATGGCACACTCCGGCGCCGTCGGGCGTCTGGACCATTTGGATCCCAGACTCCATGCTGAGCGCCGGTAGCGCAACGACTCCGTCGTCAGCGACTGGGGAACCTTCTGTTTCACAACGTAATTCGCCATCCGAGGGGGACAGGGACCACAGCGGTCCGAGCACCGCGCCGGCGGGATCACTGTCGGCGAGGAAGCGCTCGACCACCTGGACGTTCCACGGCATCTGATGGACACCGCCGGACGTCGCCCCCGCGGTGAACGGGGCGTCCCCGTGGGCTCCGAGCGCCCAGGCGTGCAGCGTGGTGATCGGCCGCCGGCCCGCCGCGGGTGCGTTCGGGTGGCCCGGGTCGACGGTGAAACCGCGGCCGGCGCGGTTGCTCAGGACGATGTCGAGTTCGGGTACCACCAGTCCACTGCCGAAGGTCGGGTGGGACAACGAGTGCACGAGCACCACCGCGTTCCCGTCGGCGTCGGCCGCTGTCACGATGGAGGTGCCGCCGTCGACCGGCTGATCGCCGAGACTGTCCCGCTGCCGTTGTCGAGCCTTGCTGACTCGTTCGATTTGACTACTGCGACAACCAAGTTCGGCCTCGAACGCAGTCAGCGCCTCGAGTAGCGCCGGCCCATGGGTGGGGGTCGGGGTGACCCACAGGTCGCGGCCGCGCAGTTCGGTGTGCACCGCCGGCGCCCATTGCGCCCGCGCTGCGGTGAGGTCGGCCGCCGTGACGACGCCCCCGCGGGCGGCCACCGTGTCGACCAGCACCGCGCCCAGGTCCCCGTGGAACAGCGCGCCCCCGACTTCCGCGAACGCCCGCAACACCCCGGCGTGACCCGGAAGCGTGACCCACGTCCCCGGAGAAATGGGTTGGTCGTCGGGCAGGAACACGACCCCACCGGGGTTCTCGGCCCGGAGCGCGGCCAGGGACCGAACCGTGTAGTCGTAGTTGATGGGTGACCACGACATGCCCGTCGTCGCAATGTCGATTGCCGGGGACACCAGATCGGCCAACGGAAGCTGTCCCAGACCGGCCAACTCGGCGTAGCCCAGTGGTGCTGCCGGGACGCCGACTGCCAGGCCGCCGGTCAGTGGGAGACCGCGCGCCGCGACGGCGCCGGCCAGCTGAGCCGGGGCGGGGCCAATGGCGGTGAGGGCACGGACCGTGCCGTCCGCGTGCCGAACGAGTGCGACCAGATCGCCGGCCAGACCGCACTTGGAGGGCAGCAGCACTGTTTCGGCCAGCGCCGCGGCCACCGCCGCGTCGAACGCGTTACCGCCCGCGCGCAGGATGTCTCGGCCGACCCAGGCGGCCTCCGGCGCACTGGTGCCGACGACACCGCGCCGTCCCGATGCACGGCACCGGAAGCCGATGAGGTTCCCGCCACGGTGGGGGCCGATCACGACGGCGCCAATCCGACGTATTTGGTCTGCGAGAAGGCTTCCAGGGCATACGGAATGCCTTCGCGTCCCAAGCCGCTGGTGCCGGTGCCGCCGAACGGGTAGATGTCGAGGCGGAACCGGGTCGCCTCGTTGATCCACACGGTGCCCGCCCATAGCTCCCGGGCCGCCGTCATCGCCTGGTTCAGATCGGCGGTGAAGCACGACGCCTGCAGCAGGCCGGGTACCGCATTGGCCAACTCGACCGCTTCGGACAAATCGGTGACCGAGGTGATGGCAGCGACAGGACCGAACGCCTCCTCGCAGAGCACGGCCGCCTCTTTCGGCGGATCTACGATCACCGTGGGTCCGATCAGACGTTCGTTGTCGGCGCTGTGCTGACGACCGTCGAGTTGCACCCGTGCGCCACGGCGCTCGGCGTCGGCGATCATCGCCGCGATGCGGTGCGCGCTACGGCTGTGCACGACCGGGCCGACGTCGGTCTTCTCGTCGGCGGGATCACCGACCACCATGGCCTCGGCCGCGGCGGTGAACGCCGTACTGAACTGGCCCATCACTTCCTCGGCGACGAGGATCCGCTGCGCCGAGATGCACTGCTGTCCACCGGCCTCGAACGCGGCGCGGGCAATCTGACGGGCCGCGGACTCGACATCGGCATCCGCCAGCACGATGTTCGGTGAGTTGGAGCCCAGCTCGAGGTGCACAGGTTTGATGCCCGCGGCCTGCAGTACCGCCGCCCCCGCGGCGGTTCCGCCGGTGAGGCTGACCACCCGCACATGTTCTTCGGCGACCAGCGCCAGGACCTGTTCTGGCCCTCCATGCACGAGTTGCACGGCGTCGTCCGCGAAATACGGCGCGATGGTCGCCAGCAGCAGTTCGGTGACCGCGGCGCCTTCCACCGAGGGCTTGACCACAACGGTGTTCCCGCACGCCAGCGCCGGACCCAACTTCTGGGCGAGCAGGTTCAGCGGCGCGTTGAACGGAGTGATCAGCGCCGCGACCCCGTACGGCTCCCGAAACGTCAAGCCCCACTTGTGGTGTCCGCCCGCCACGGCGTCCAACGGAAGCGTTTCGCCGCCCGCGCGGGCGATCTCCTCTGCGCTGAGTTGCAGCACCTCGACGGTGCGGTTCACCTCCACCCGCGCCGCGCGCCGGGGCTTTCCGATCGTGCGCACCAGCAGGTCGCTCAGCTCGTCGCGGGCGTCAGCGACCGCGGTCGCGGCGTCACGCAACCGGCGGGCACGGACCAAACCGGGCTCGGCGCGACCGGACCGGAACGCTGCGTGGGCCCGCGCGACGACGACGGCGATGTCCGCCGGTGCAGTCGGGACCCGGGACCACACCTGGTCCCCGCTCCACGGATCGATACATACATCAGGGGTCATCGCCGTGCTCCATCGCTCGCGACCGCAGCGTTTCGTGCCGATTCGCGGCGGGCCAGATCCACATTCAGCCGTGCCAAGAAACCCAGGAGCGGATGCACACCCGCGTCGCGGATAGCCTCCTCGTCCAGCGCCATGAAGGCTTCCCGCCACCCGTCTTCCAGGTCGTATCGGTCGGCTACCGACGCCGGGTCGGCCAGCCATGCACGACACGCCTCCGGATCGCTGCGCAGCTCGTAAAGCGCTTCGTAGAACGGCAACTGGTCGGCCCGGGGCACGGGGTAGTGCAGGGGCTCCTGTTCCGGTTGCGGCTTCGAGGAATCCCAGCACACCATCGCGTAGTTGTGGTGCCAGGACGGTTCCATCGCCACCTCGGTCGGCACCCGTTCACCGAGCGCGCCGGCCAGCATCAGCCAGGACCGCGCCTCCACGTTTCCGGTTTGATCGAGAGCGCGCTCATCGAAGCTCAGCAAGGAGCGCAGGTTGCCCTGCTCCATGCGAGCCAGGATGGCGCGGTCGGTTTCGAGGTCGGGGTCGCTGTACCGATCCGTTCCCGGGTAGTGCGACAGTCCGCCGCTGGCGACCACCACCAGCCGCAGGCCCAACGCCGCCGCGCTGCGGTGCAGCGCCTTACCGAATTCGTAGCAACGGTCCGGCGAAGGCTGGGGCGGTACGTAGCTGTTGACGAAGATGGGGATCACGGGGGTGTCGGCGGGCAACCCGAGAAACGTCAACGGGATACCGAATTCGTAGCCGATCGGCGCGTTGAGGGACACCGCGGGGTCAAAGCCCGCACCTTGCAGTTCCATGACCAGCCGTGTCGCCGCATCACTGTGGACGGGCCAGGCGAATTCCCGTCCGGCGAAACTGCCCTTGGCGACTGGGCCCCGAAGCACGGTGAACGACGGCACGACCTGCAGCACGAAGTTTTCCAGGTGGTCGTTGGCGATCACGACCACCGCATCCGGCCGCAACTCGAGCAGTCGTCGCCCCATCGCCCGCATCGTCTGCTCGATCCGGGCCACCTGATCGGCGTCCTCGGTTTCCGGCAGCGTGAAGAACTGCGGCGCGTGCGGAACTGCGGCACCGCCGACAACTCCCACTTCAGGGTGAGTCACCTAACAACCTCCTCGAGTTCGTGATGGTGACCATATCTTATAATATAAGTTAGTGGAAGCGGCTACGCGAGATTTCCCTAAGGCCGCACGAGAAAGGACCTGACCAGGTGGATGCAGGCACTGGAGCACCAGCGTGACCGCCATGGAGGTGCTGCTGCTGGCACTGGCCGGCCTCGGGGCCGGCGCGGCGAACATGGTCGCCGGCGGTGGGACGTTCGTCTCGTACCCGACGTTGCTGGCCCTGGGATATCCGCCGATCACGGCCAATGTGACCTCGGCTGTGGGCCTTCTGGCCGGTTACCTCGGCGGCTCGGTCTCCTATCGCAGAGAACTTGCGGGACAAGGCACCCGGCTGCGCCAGCTGATTCCCGCCATCGTGGTCGGTGCGGTCACCGGCGCCACGCTGCTGTTGCTCACCCCCGGCGAGACATTCAGCACGATCGTGCCGTATCTGGTCTTGAGCGCTTGCTTCCTGCTGATAGTGCAGCCCTGGATGAAGGGCTACGTGCAGCGGCACCGGGAGCGCAACGGTCGCCCCGAGTCCGACCGCCTCAGTCCCGCCGTTCATATCGGGGTGGCCGCTGCAGCGGTGTACGGCACCTACTTCGGGGCCGGGCTGGGCGTGCTGCTGCTCGCTGTCTTCGGCGTTCTGGTCGCTGACCACCTGCAGCGTTTGAATGGCCTGCGATCACTGATCTCACTGTTGATCAAGGTGATCGGAGTGGCGGTTTTCGCATTTTCCAGCCAGGTGGCCTGGCTTCCGGTGCTGGTCTTGGCCCCCACCGCCTACCTGGGCGGTGCCCTGGGCGCCGTTGTCTCGCGCCGGTTGTCGGAGAAGGTTCTGCGTTACACGGTGATCGCCTGCGGGCTGGTCGTCGCGGCCCTATTGTTCATGCAGTAGTCCCAGGTACCCCAAACATACGGGGCCAATCGGGAGTCAGCCGTGGGCTAGCCCGGTCGGATTCCGCGATGGGCCTTGCAGTTCCACGCCCGCCAACCGCGGCAACCGGACCTCGAACCGGCAGCCCTGACCGGGGGCCGTCGTGACGTTCACCGAACCCCCGTGGGCGAACACCAGGGAGTCGACGATGGACAGCCCCAGTCCGGTGCCGCCGCTGGCTCGGGTGCGGGACGCGTCGGTGCGATAGAACCGCTCGAACACCTGCCGTGCGTCGTCAGCCGTCATTCCGGGGCCCTCGTCGACAACCTCGACGACGGCATCATCGGCGCGGGTTCCGACGCGGACCGTGATCCGGGCGGACTCCGGGGTGTGCTGCAGTGCGTTGGCGACGAGGTTGCCGAGCACCTGCCGCAACCGCGACTCGTCGCCGATGACCTCGGGGGTGCCCGGGCCGTCGAAGACCTCCATGGTGATCGCGCGCTGCGGGGCGATCGACTGGGCGTCGTGCACGGCATCAGTGGCCAGTGCCAGCAGGTCGACCCGATGCTGCTCGAAGGGGCGCTCGGCATCCAGACGCGCCAGCAGCAGCAGGTCCTCCACCAGCACACCCATCCGGGCCGATTCGCTCTCGATGCGCGACATCAGCATCTCGACGTCGGTGGCCGCGCCCTGCCGGTACAGCTCGGCGAACCCGCGAATGGTGGTCAGCGGCGTGCGCAGTTCGTGGCTGGCGTCGGTGATGAAGCGGCGCATCTTCTCCTCGGAGTTGCGCGCCTTCGCCGCGGAGGCCTCGGTGGCCGCGACCGCGCGCTGGATCTGCGCCAGCATGCCGTTGAGCGCCAGCGTCAGCCGGCCCACCTCGGTACGCGGGTCTCGCTGCGGGACACGGCGATCCAACTTTCCGGACGCGATGGCCGCGGCGGTCTCCTCGACCTCGGCCAGCGGCCGCAGGCTGCGGTGCACCACGGCGTACCCGGCGATGCCGAGGATCACCAGCACCGCCACGCCGATCCCCACCTGCGCATAGGCCAGCGAACGCACGGTGGACCGCACATCGGCGAGTTCGATTGCCACGGTGGTCAACTCGCCGCGCTCGCCGCGCACCGACACCGCGCGCCAGTTCCCGCCCGAGGGATCCAGTGATCCGACGGTGGTGGGTATCGGGCCGACGTCGTTGTCGGGCGGCAGGGCGGGTTCGGAGTCGCGGTCGGCCGCCCCGATCCACACCTCACCGTCCGTGCCGACCCCGCGCACGTAGAAGTTCGTCGGCGGCCGACCGGGATTCGGGCCCTCGTTGACCCGCGGCGCGCCGCGGGGCGCCAGCGCCCACCCGGTCGACGCATCGATCAGGGTGCGGTCCACCCGTTGCACCAGGCTGTGGCGCAGGATCGTGGTCACGGCGATGCCCGAGGCCAGCAGGCCGCCGGCCACCAGCAGCAGGGTCGCCGCCACCAGGGCGACCCGCAGCGGGATCCCGCGGTGCAGCATCGCCATCTCTACTCAGCGCGGCTCGCGCAGCACGTACCCCACGCCACGCAGCGTGTGCAGCAGCCGCTTCTCCCCGGTGTCGATCTTGCGACGCAGGTAGGACACGTAGGACTCGACGACGTTGACGTCCCCGCCGAAGTCGTAGCGCCACACGTGGTCGAGGATCTTGGGCTTGCTCAGCACGGTGCCCGCGTTGATGACGAAGTAGCGCAACAGGGTGAACTCGGTGGGCGACAGCGACACCGGTTCGCCGGCCTTCCACACCTCGTGGGTTTCCTCGTCGAGTTCGATGTCGGCGAACCGCAGCCGGGGCGCCGGCGCCACCTCGACGTCGCGCTGGGTACGACGCAGGATGACGCGCAGCCGCGCCACCACCTCCTCGAGGCTGAACGGCTTGGTGACGTAGTCGTCGCCCCCGAGGGTCAGGCCGGTGATCTTGTCCTGCAGGGTGTCGCGGGCCGTCAGGAACAACGCCGGAGCGTCGATGCCGTCGGCGCGCAACCGGCGCAGCACACCGAACCCGTCCATGCCCGGCATCATCACGTCGAGGATCACCGCGTCCGGCTTGACCTCGCGGGCCTTGTCGAGGGCGGACGGGCCGTTGGCCGCGGTGTGCACCTCGAAGCCCTGGTACTTCAGGCTCACCGAGAGCAATTCGACAATGTTGACCTCGTCATCGACCACCAGCACCCGGGCCTCGGGCTTGGTGTCGGCATCCACTGGAGCTGCCATGGTTCCAATGTCCTCGGAAATGCCGAACATGGGGTCGACGGGTGGCTGTGCAGTTGCTGTGAATTCACTGTCAGCGCAGAGCGCCGATGGCCGCGGCCCGGCGCCCATACACTGGCGGTCATGAACCTCGGCAAAGCGCTCGTCGACCTCGCCACGGCGCCGGTCCGGGTGGGCCTGGTGGCCACCGAGGCCGGCCTCGAGGTCGCCGGCGGCGCCCTGAGCCTGGCCAAGCGCTCGCTGGGCGACGGCGGGGATCCGGACGCCCCCTCGACCCGGGCCTACATGATGGGCTTCAACGACACCGTGGCCCGGGCAAACCGGATGGCCCGGGTCGCCGACGACCTGCTGGCCGACGACGCGCCACTGACCAGGGCGTTGGCCCCGGGCGGCGCCCTCGACCGGCTGCTGCGTCCCGGCGGTCTGGTGGACCGGCTCACCGCGCCGGACGGGCTGCTGGACAAGCTGACCGCCGAGGGCGGCGGGCTCGAGCGAGCCCTGGCCCCGGGCGGTCTGGTCGACCAGTTGCTCGACGAGGACGGCCTGGTGGAGCGGTTGCTGGCCGAGGACGGCGTGGTGGAACGCCTGCTGGCCGACGACGGGGTGGCCGACCGGCTGCTAGCCGAGGGCGGGGTGATCGACAAGCTGACCGCGCGCAACGGGCCGCTGGAGCAGTTGGCCGACGTCGCCGACACGCTGAACCGGCTGGCCCCGGGCCTCGAGGCGCTGGCCCCGACGATCGAGACGCTGCGCGAGGCCGTCATCACGCTCAGTCAGGTGGTCAACCCGCTGAGCAACATCGCCGACCGGATCCCGCTGCCGGGTCGCCCGCGCGGGCGGCGTCCCTCGGCGCGGCCGGTGAGCTCGCAGCGGATCATCGAGCACGAGGACTAGCAGCCTGGTTCGCGCGAGATTGCGTCCACGGTCGTTCGCGCCTCGTCGGCCGCGACCCTGGCGGCATTTTCGTCAGCGGACGCCGACCGGATAGTCTGGTCCGCGGTTTCGACCCGCCTCCGTAGCTCAGTGGTAGAGCACTCGCCTTGTAAGCGAAAGGTCGTCAGTTCAATCCTGACCGGGGGCTCCACTGTCGGGCAGGTCCATGGTGGCCAGCCGAGCCGGATCGAGCAACGCGACGACGTCGACGATCTTGCCGTCGCGCACCGTGCATGACATGAGGCCGAGCGGCTTTCCGCTGCGACTCCAGCTCAGGATCCCCGGATTGCCGTTGACCAGAACCCGCCGCGCGATGCCGGCCGCTCGCACGCCCCGTTCGGCGGCCGCGACCACTTCGGTCGCACCGAGTTTCACCACCACGCCCCGCGGCGTGTAGGTACGCCAGGTGATCTGCGGGTCGAGCACCTGCAGCAGCGCCTCGAAGTCACCGCTGCGGGCCGCTGCGAGGAAGGCGTCGACCACCTCGCGCTGCTGACTTCGATCCACGTTCGATTCGGGGATGCCGCGAACCTTGCGGCGAGCCCGGCTGGCGAGCATCTTCGTCGCGTCGGTGGACTTGCCGAGGATCTGGGCGATCTCGGCGAACGGGACACCGAACGTGTCGTGCAGCACGAAGGCCAATCGTTCGTCCGGCGCCAACGACTCGAGCACCACCAGCAGCGCCAGGCCCACGGAATCCGCCAGTGCGGCACGCTCTTCGGGCCCGTCCTCGTCCTCGGTGACGACCGCGTCGGGCAGGTGCTCGCCGTAGTGGGTCTCCGGCCGGGAACGACGGGTGCGGAGCACGTCGATACACACCCGGCCGACGACGGTGGTCAGCCACCCGGGGAGGCTGTCGATCGTCCCGGGTTTCTGTCGGGCCAGGCGCAGCCACGCCTCCTGGACCGCGTCTTCGGCGTCGGTGGGCGATCCGAGCATTCGGTGGGCGAGCGCGACCAGGCGGTGGCGCTGCGCATCGAACGCCGCGGCCAGATCGGTTTCGGTGGTCATGCTGGTTACCTTTCCGGGCTCGTTGCCGTCATAGGTATGACGAGCCCGTTGGGGCAGACGTAACCGCGGAAGGAGTTTCTCGTGAACACCGCATTGTGGATCCTCACCGTCTTCCTGGCTGTCGCCTTCCTGATCGGCGGAGCGGCCCAGGCGTTCATGCCGAAGGAGAAGTACCGATCGCTCGCGTCCAGTCAGCACTGGGTCGACGACTTCAGCGCCGGGCACCTCAAGGCTATCGGCGGGATCAAGATGACCGGTGCCCTCGGACTGGTGCTCCCCGCGTGGACCGGCGTCGCGCCCGTGCTGGTCCCGCTGGCCGCCTGCGGGATGGCGCTGTTCATGGCCGGCGCGGCGACGACCCGGTTCCGGCGCAGCGAATGGGGGTCGATGGTCGGCGATGTCGTGTTCATCGGCCTGTTCGCCTTCGTGGCCTGGGGCCGTTTCACGCTCGAGCCGTTCTGGTGAGGGACCGCGTCCTGGAACAATGGCCCGCATGGTCGAACAAAGCATCTGGATGCAGAAGGTCGCGGCCGATCCCGGGCATTCGCAGTGGTACATCGAACGGTTCCGATCCATGGCGCGCGCCGGCGAGGACCTGGTCGGCGAGGCCCGCATGGTCGACGCGATGGTGCCGCGGGGTTCTCGCATCCTCGACGCGGGGTGCGGGCCCGGCCGGCTCAGCGGATATCTGTCGGGCGTGGGCCACGACGTCGTCGGCGTCGACGTGGACCCGGCGCTGATCGCGGCGGCCGAGGAAGACCACCCCGGACCCCGCTACGTCGTCGCCGACCTGGCCGAACTCGACCTGCCCGCGCACGGCGTCGCCGATCCGTTCGACGTCATCGTGATGGCCGGCAACGTCATGGCCTTCCTGGCGCCGAGCACGCGCGCCACGGTATTGGCCCGGCTGCGCGCGCACCTGGCCCCCGACGGTCGCGCCGTCATCGGCTTCGGCGCCGGCCGCGAGTACGACTTCGGTCAGTTCCTCGACGACGCGGCCGCCAGCGGGCTGGCTCAGGACCTGCTGCTGTCCACCTGGGATCTGCGGCCGTTCGCCGAGGAATCGGAGTTTCTGGTCGCCCTCCTGCGGCCGGCCTGATGGGAACCGATCACGGGCGGTCTCCGGGCGGCCCCTCGATCAAATGCCGTCACCTCCGGGTGACGGTCATCCACAGGGTGACCGGCGAGCACGCCCCAGGCTGTGCGTAACTGTCACCCGGAGGTGACGAGTTTCAATCGAAGAGCCGCGTGGACAGCGGCGACCTCAACCGCGCGGCATGAGGTCTAACTCTCCAGCGCCTTGGCGCAACCCGCCAGTACCGCGCGGAAGTTCCACGGCAGCAAGCGGGAACTGACGGCTTCCATCGCCGCGCCACCGCCGCGCAGCGGATGGGTGTAGCTGCTCGACCAGTCGACGTGCGTGCCGGTTCCCGACGGCGTGAACGTCAGGGTGCCGCCGTCGTGGTCGAACGTCGGGAAGGACCGCACGATCAGATAGGTGTAGCTGTGCGGCGGGTCGTAGGCGGTGATCTCCTCCTGGAACCACATGCCCGTGCCCAACACTGTGCGCAGCGCACCGACCCCCGGCCGGACGTCCCCGGTAGCCCACCCCGCGCGCAGCACCAGCGGGGCAGCGGTCAGGGCGGCCGGATCGGCCAACCAGTCGAACACTCGCTGCGGTGCGGCGCCGATCGTCCGTTGCACGTGTACGTCCACCATGAGAACCTCCCGCAAGAATGCTAGACCTCGAGCGCCCCATAAACTCGACACCTGTCAAATGAGACCGCCCCTGGGGAGCATCGCCGCGCCGGTAATTGACACCACCGAAGCCAGGTCAGGCTAACCTCATAAGCCACGGCAGGGTTCAGCAGCAAAGAAATGGGGGAGCATGCAACCCGACCTACGGTCACCGGAGGGGGCGCGGGGATCCCGCCCGCCGGTGATCGCGGACTCCGGGTTCCAGCCGTGGCGGTGACCACCGGACCGCGGCCCGCCGCACCAAGCCCCTGGGACCGCACCCGCGGCACCGCGCTGCGCGGCGTGTCCCGTGCCAGCAAAATTCCGGGCCGCAGCGTCCGGACGATCGGCCGCGGCGTGCTGCTCGCGCTGGCCGTCCTCAAGTACGCCATCCGGGACATCGTGACGCTGCGCCTGCCTGTCGGGGAGCTGCTGGTGCAGGCCTGGACGTTGTTGCGGGTGACCGCAACCCCGGCACTGCTGATGGCCATCCCGATCGGCGCGCTGGTCTCGGTGCAGGTGGGCGGCCTGGTCAACCAGCTCGGCGCGACGTCGATGGTCGGCGCGGCCAGCGGCTTCGGGGTGATCCGACAGGGTGCGCCGATGGCCGCCGGATTCCTGATGGGCGGGGTGGCCGCCGCGGCCATCGCCTCCGACCTGGGGGCCCGCCAGATCCGCGAGGAACTCGACGCGCTGCGCGCCATGGGCATCGACCCCGTGCAGCGACTCGTGGTCCCGCGGTTTCTGGCCCTGGTCCTCATCGCCCCGCTGCTGTGCTTCGTGATCATCGCCTCCGCGGTCTCGGCGGCCTACCTGATCGCCGTCGGGATCAACGGGATCACCCCGGGCAGCTTCTGGATGTCCTTCGGTTCCTTCGCCCGCGTCCTCGACGTCTGGAGCGCGCTGACCAAGACGGTCGTGTTCGCCGCGATCGTGGGCATCATCTCGTCGCTGCGCGGCATCGAGGCCCGCCGCGGGCCGCGCGGCGTCGCCGACGCGGTGAGTTCGGCCGTCGTGCTCAATGTCGTGTGCATCGTGATCGCCAACGTCTCGATCACCCAGCTGCTCACCATGTTCTTCCCCATGGAGGTCTCGTAGTGACCTCGACGCTGCCCCGGCCGCTGACCGCGCCGGCCCGCCTGCTGCGCTCGGTCGGGCAGTGGGGGCTGTTCATCGGCCAGACGCTCTGGTACCTGCCGCTGACCGTGCTGCGCTACCGTCGCCAGACCTGGCAGGCGATGAACGGCCTGGTGTGGGGGCGCGGTTCGGTCATCGTCGACGGCGGTGTGCTGTCCGTGCTGCTGATCATGGGCGCGGCCATGGGCGCCTCGGTCGCCATCGAGGCGTTCTCCGTCCTGAACATGATGGGCTTCGGCGCGCTGTCGGGCATCGTCGGCGGCGTGGCCAACGTGCGCGAGATGGCCCCGCTGGTCACCGGGATCGCGTTCGCCATCCAGGCCGGCTGCCGGATGACCGCCGAGATCGGCTCCATGCGGATCTCCGGCGAGATCGACACCACCGAGGCGATGGGGCTGCGGCCCATCCCGTTCGTGGTGGGGACCCGCCTGGCCGGCGGCATGCTCTGCATGATCCCCGGCTACTTCGTGGTGCTGATCACCAGTTTCGTCGCCGCCAACACCGTCATCGAGGTCTTCCGCGACCAACCCGGCGGCACCTACCACCACTACTTCACCCAGTTCCTGTCCCCCGTCGACATCGGCTACTCGCTGACCAAGGCCGTCATCTTCTGCGTGATCGTGACGCTGATCCATTGCTACTACGGCTATTTCGCCACCGGCGGACCGGTGGGAGTGGGCGAGGCCTCCGGCCGCGCGGTCCGCGCCAGCCTGGTGACCATCGTCGTCGTGAACTTCTGCCTGACGGTCGCCATGTGGGGACTGCAACCCGAATTCGTGTTCAAGGGTTAGGGCGCATGCTGATTCGAACCTCCCCCGAACACGAAGCCCGGATTCTGCTCCGGTTGGGCCTGGCGATCGTCGCCGTGATCGCCCTGATCGGCACGCTGATCGTGGTCGACCCGTTCGGCCGCCAGGCCGACGAGCGCAGTTCGCTGATCGTCACCACCCCCTACGTCGGGCAGGGCGTCGCCGGCGGCACCCCGGTCCTGCTGCACGGCGCGCGGGTCGGCGAGGTCACCGCGGTGGCCAGCCGACCCGAGGGCGGCGTTCGGCTGCAACTGCGGCTACAGCCCACGCCCACCCGGGGATTGACCGACACCGTGGCCATCGACTTCCGCCCCGCCAACTACTTCGGGATCACCGGGATCAACCTGATGCCGGGCCCGGCCGGCGGAGCGCCGCTGCGGGACGGGGCACACCTGGACGTCGTACCGCGCGGCAACTTCACCATGCAGGCCTTCCTGTCCCGGGTCGGGGAACTGACCAACGGCGTGATCACCCCGGAGTTGGTCTCGGTGATCGACCGGGCCACCCGCTACGTCGACGGCCTCAACCCGATGCTGGAGACGCTGCTCCTGGTCACCGGCACAGTCACCAAAGTGCAGACCGTCAGCGCCGCACAGATGGTGCGCAACCTGGCCGGGATCGGCGTCGCCGCACCGTCGTTCGTGGATGCGGCGACCAACCTGGCCGATCGGCTCAACAACACCGGCCTCGACGTCGACGAGCAGTTCTTCCAGGACCGCTTCCTGGCGACCATCCAGTTGGCCTCCACCGGGCTGTTCGGCACGGTCGGCAAGCTGCTGTCGTCGAACATGCGCAACATGCTGCCGGCCACCGAGGTGGTGCAGACCCTGACTCGCCCGGTACCCGGCATCGCCCAGGCGGACAACATCTCGGAGACGTTGGTGGAGTTGCGGACTCGCTTCGAGCGGATGTACGAGGGCTCCGGTGATCAGCGCGCCCTGCAGGTCCACATCGTCCTCGACAATCTGCCCGGGGTCGCCGGACCGCTGCAGGCCATGGGGGCCGCACCATGACCACCCACGGCGGGACCAACCGACCGAAGATCATCTCGCCGCGCGCGGCACTGTGGCGGCTGGCGCTCAGCGCCGTCCTGGCCATCGCGCTGGGCATCGTCGTCATCAACGTCCTGCGCCAACCGGTGGACGGTGAAACTCGCTCCTACGCTGCCGAATTCACCGACGCGTCCGGCGTCCAGCCCGACACCGACGTGCGGGTGCGCGGGGTGCGGGTCGGCAAGGTCGACGGGGTGACGCTGGTCCGACGGGCCGGCCAGAGCCTGGCCGAGGTCGCGTTCACCATGGAGGACCGGTTCGCCGTCGTGCCCGCCTCCCGGCTGGCGATCAAGTTCCAGGCCCTGACCGGGCTGCGCTATCTCGAGGTCATCGACCCCGCCGAGATCCCCGCCGGCGACAGCCATCCCGAGATCGTGACGTCCATCCCGACCACCATGACCCGGCCGTCGCTGGACATCACCACGCTGTTCAACGGGCTGCAACCGGTGCTGGCCACGTTGAGCCCCGAGCAAATCAACACCTTCACCGACAACGTCACCGCATTCCTGGCCGGCGACGGCCAGGGGGTGGGTCCCATGCTCGGCAGCATCCGGCAGCTCACCGAGTTCGTCACCGACCGGCAGTCGGTGATCTCCACCCTGCTGCACAACCTCAGCGCCCTGTCGGACTCGGTGGGCGGGCACTCGAAAGAGCTGATTCAGCTGCTGGATTGGGCCAACCGGCCGGTCACCGCGGCGCTGGACGTGCTCGACGAGTTCCGCAAGTCCGACCTCTACGGGCCGCAGTTCACCAGCGCGGTGTCCCGTCTCCTACACAACATGGGCTTCCAGCGCGGGGAGGACGTCAGCGACGCGCTCGACCGCGCGCTGACCAATTTCAACGACGCGATCGACGGCTTCAAGATGGTGCCGGTGGTGTGGGAGAACATCGGCCCGCCCAGCCAGACCGGCGAGATCGTGCCGTGTTCGCGCGGGCCCGCCCAGTTGCCGGCCACCATGGACGTGCTGCTCAACGGACAGCGGGTGGTGCTGTGCAACCCCTGAGGAGAAGACTGGGCAGCCCGCTGCTGCTGGGGATCGTCGCGCTGATCATGGTGGCCGTGGTGGCGGTGGGCGCCGTCGTCATGTACGTCAACCCGCCCGGCCGGCAGACGGTGGTGTTCCACACCGACGACGCCGCGGCCGTGCGCCCCGGGGACGCCGTCCGGATCGCCGGGGTCAACGTCGGCAAGATCAAGGACCTGACGATCGAGCCCGAACGGGTCCGAGTGCGCGCCACCGTCGACAAGGACGCCTTCGTCGGCGACCAGTCCCAGATCCAGGTCCGGATGCGCACCGTGGTCGGCGGCTACTACACCGCGATCGTCTCCCTCGGCGATGAACCGCTGGGCGACAACGTGATTCCGCTGGAACGCGTCTCCATGCCCTACAACCTGGTCCGCACCGTCACCGACGCCACCCGGGTCGCCGACGACGTCGCGGCCGGCACCGTGCGCGATGCGCTGGACAACGTGCAGCGCGGCCTGTCCGGCGAGGGCAACGTGGAGACGCTGGCGGCCATCATGGATGCCGGCAACAGCCTGACCGCCGCCATCGACCAGCAGCGCGGCCAGATCTCGTCGATCCTGAACCTGTCCGACGAATACATCCACTCGTTGAGCAACTACACCGACGAACTGAAGGAACTGATCCGCAAGGTCTCGATCATCGAGCAGACGCTGGTGCTGTACTCCGACGGCTTCGGTCAGGCGCTCGCGGGCATGGGCGACGTGCTCGACGCCCTCAACCCGATCGGGCAGTTCTTCGCCGAGCACCGCGACAAGTTCATCGAGAAGGTCCGCAACTGGCAGGAGATCGTGCAGACCTGGGCCGACCGCAGCGGACTGGTGGTGCGCGGGCTGCGCCGGGTCCGCGACAAGCTGGACCGGGTGCTGGACGCGCAGAACGCCCGACCGGACCTGCTGGCCACCGATCTGTGCATCCCGATCCCGGGGAAGGCCTGCTGATGGGCGCCGCGGTGCAACGTGTCCTGGCCGGCGCCGTGGCGCTGATCGCGGTCGCCGCGCTGACCTCCTGCGGTTCGCGCACGGCGACCGCCGAGAGCTACTGCGCGATCATGGCCGACGGGATCGGCCTCTACGCCGGTAATCCGGTCACCCAGATGGGTTACCGGATCGGTACCGTGACCGCCGTGGAGCCCGACTTCGAGGACGTCCGGGTCAGCTTCACCCTCAGCGCGCCGCGGCCGATCCCCGCCGACGTCAAGGCCGTCATCCGGTCGATGTCGATCCTGGCCGACCGGTCCCTGGAGTTGGTGGGCAACTACCGCGACGGACCCGAACTGGTGGCCGGGCAATGCATCCCGCCCGACCGCACCGCCACCCCGAAGAGCCTGTCCGAACTCGTCGGCTCGATCGCCACCTTCGCCGAGGCGATCAGCCCCGACGGGTCCACCAACGTCGCCGACACCGTGCGCGGCCTCGAGCAGGCGCTGCACCAGCAGGGCACGCGCACCGGCGAGTTCCTGGCGCGGCTCTCGAGCCTGCTCGACAGCCCCGACCGGGCGATCAGCGACACCGGCTCCATCGTCACGAACCTGGCCCACCTGACCGGCGAACTGAGCTCGGTGCGCGGCACGCTGAAGCAGGTGCTGCTGGACGCCGAGGCGACCACCGGCGACCTGGTGGTCGCCACCGACGGGGTGATGCGGATGACGCAGACCCTGCCGCTGATGGTCACCATGCTCGCCGAGTTGGAACGCGAACTCGGCGAGCAGACCCAGCGGGTGCTCGACACCGTCTCGGTGCCGCTGCGCAAGGCCAGTCCGCACGCCACGGCGCTGTCAGATCTCCTCAACCCCGTCCCGGGCTGGATCACCACGGTCTCGGATCGCTTCAACGACCAAGGCCTGCAACTCAAGTGGCGCCCGCCGATGTTCCGGATCCGAACCCAGGACGGGCTACTGCTGTGCGGCATCATGAACTCGCGGGTGCCGGGCAGTTGCGCCGACATCGCGGGGACCCCGTACGCGGTGGACGTGGCGCTGCTGCAGTACGCCCTGACGGAGGCGAGCCGATGATGCGGAAGATACTGCGGCGCCGCGGCGTCCTCGCTGGCGTGGTAACCACGGCGGCGATCCTGTCGTCGTGCGCGTCGCTGTCCCCGGACTCGCTGCCCCAAGACAACGGCGACCGCCACGGCTACGACGTGGTGCTGGAGTTCGACAGCGTGCTCAACCTGCCCGACCGCGCCCGCGTGGTGATGGACGGCGTCAGCGTCGGCGTGGTCACCGACGTCGACCTGGTCGACGGCCGGGTCGACGTGACCTCGCGGATCGATTCCGGGGTGGTCATCCCGTCGGACATCCACGGGATCCTGCAGCAACCGACCGTGCTCGGCGACATCTTCGTCGCCCTGCAACGCGACCCCGAGGCCGATCCGGCCGCACCCCCGCTACGGCCCGGCGACACCGTTCCGCTTGCGCGCACCACCTCGCCCCCGCAGATCGAGGACACCATCGCCAGCCTGGCCAACTTCGTGGCCAGCGGTTCGATCCAGCGCGCCCAGAACACCATGATCGGGCTGAACCGGGTCGCCGACACCAGCGACGTCGAACTGAGCCGGATCGCCGCGCAGGTCAGCACCAACCTGGGTGAGTTGGCCGCCAACCTCGACTCCGCCGAGCTGGTGTTGGCCGGATTGTCCGACACCGCGGCGATATTGAGCAGCAAGCGCGGCGCGTTCGAGCACTGGTTCTCCCCGGCGGGCATGCTCGGCTTCGACCGGGCCACCCAGGTGACCTCCCGGCTCAGCGTGATGATCCCGTCGATCGGCAGCGTCTACAGCGGCGGCTTCTGGCTGGTCCCGATGCTCACCACCGTCGGCGACGCGATGGGCGCGGTGCAGGGCACCAAATGGGCGGTGGAAGAAGAGATCCCGCGGTGGCGCAAGCTGTTCACCGGATACTTCCTGCCGCAGGACAAGTACCCGGCGATCAACATCACCTCGATCCGCGGCCCGGACGGCCGGGAGTTGTCCGGCGATGTGCACGACGTGCTCAGGATCCTGGGGGCCACCCCATGAAACTGCGCAACCTGCTGACCCTGACCGCGTTGGCCGCCATCGTGGTGTTCGCGCTGGGCTATCTCGGCGCGTTGGGCGTGCGCCTGTCTCCACCCGAGCAGCGCACCACGCTGGCGATGGACATCGACAACATCAACGGCCTGGTGGTCGGTTCCAACGTGCTGCTGCGCGGCATCCCGGTGGGCAAGGTGACCGCGATCGAACCGACGGTCGAGGCCGCCACGATCCGCTTCTACATCGACGGCGCGCATCAGGTGCCGGTGGACAGCGGGGTGCGCGTCGACAACCTGTCCGCCCTCGGCGAGACCTACATCGGCCTGTTCCCGCGCAGCGGCGCCGGCCCCATGCTCGCCGACGGGGACCGGATCGCCGCCGAGGCCATCAGCACGCCGCCGACGATCTCCGATCTGGCCGTGAGCATGGGGCACCTGCTGCAGCAGTCCGATCCGGAGCAACTCCAACGCATCGTCGCCGAGGCCGATACCGCCCTGGGTGATCCGGAGACCGTGCTGCCCAACCTGGCCCGCGCCGCCACCCTGCTGCGCAACGAGGCACGCAGCATGGACGGCCGCGGCCAGGAACTGCTGATCAACGCGCAGACGCTGCTGCGCAACGCCGGCTTCGTCGGCCCCGCCCTGGCCAATCTGGCCCCCAGCCTCGACCAACTGGGACCGAACGTGCAGGGCATCTTCGCCGGCGCGATGAACCTCGTGCTGGCCGGCTCCCCGGAGGCCCTGGAAAGATTCCAGGCGTATCTGACCCGGATCCAGTCCTTCCTGGACACCCGTTCCCCGGACATCAAGGTGCTGGCCGAGACGCTGCTGCCCAACGTCCGGTCCATCGGTTCGGCGCTGACCAACTTCGACACCGGGCGGCTACTCGACAACATGCTGCGCGGGGTCCCCGAGGACGGCGCGATAGACCTGCACGTCACGCTGCTCCCGCCCGAGTAGCCCAGCATGATGAGAAACGTTCGACGAGAAAGGCACCCAGATGGCCGACGAGAACACTGACGACGCCGACGCGACCGAGGACGCGACCGAGACAGAGACCGCCGGGGACACCCCCAAGGATCCCGCGGGGCCCCGGCAGGTCTCGCTGTCGGTGCGCACCCTGCTGGTCGGCGCGCTGGTGGCCGTGCTCGCGGTCGCCGTGGGCGTGCTGGCCTGGCTGTACATCGACGCGCGCGGCGAACTCGACGCCCAGGCCCGCCAGGCCGCCAACAATGAGCGCGCCCAACAGGTCGCGCTGGACTACGCCGTCGCCGCGGCCGAGATGGACTACCGCGACCTGCCCGCCTGGAAGGGCCGGCTGGTGGCCGGCACGTCACCGGAGTTGAGCGCCAAGCTCGGCGACGCGGCCGACTCGATGGAGCAGATCCTCGCCCCGCTGCAGTGGCAGTCGACGGCCAAACCGGTCGCCGCCATCGTCCGGTCCAACGCCGGTGACGTGTACGTGGTGGATTCGTTCGTCAGCGTGCTGACCAAGACCACCCAGGCCCCGCAGGGTCTGCAGTCCACCGCGACCTACAGCATCACCATCGACGGCAACAACGACTGGCAGATCACCGATGTCGGCGGCATCGACGCCGTCCTGGGCCGACGGTAGGAGTCGACCGTGTCAACAGATCCGAGGTGGCGGCACCCCGTCGCGGCGCTGCTGGCGGGCGTCGGGATCGCGGTGGGCGCCGCGCTGGGCACCGCGGTGCCCGCCCTCGGCGATCCCGCCCCCGACCCCGTCGGTCACGAGCCACCGCCGCCGCGACTGCCGGTGATCGTGCCGACCGCCTCGGACTGGCAGCCCAAGTTCCCGTTCCCGTACGACGAATCGCGCCGGCACGTCACCGAGGCCGACATCACCGCGCAGCGCGAGATGTGCCAGTGGTTCACCGCCCAGTACGACGAGTTGCTGCAGCAGATCGACCGGTTCAACATCAAACTGATCAGCCGGCACGGGAACTGGGCCGCCGACGACGTCGTGGCGCACGCCGAGGCCGTCACCGCCAACATCGACCAGTCGGTGGCGTTCCTGACGCCGCGCGCCCGGGCGCTGACGCAGACCCGAACGTTCGCCGGTGACAACTACTTCCCGCTGTATCAGGGCGAGAGCTTCTACCTGATGTGGCAGCACCTGTCGGACGTGAGCGGCGGGATCAGGGCGCACCAGCCGGCCTGGTTCACCGGTCCCTCGGTGCAGCGGTTCAAGTACTGGGGCAGCAGGATCAACAGGTCCCATGTCTGTCAATGAAGCGGGGACACCCAGGCGTGTGGGCGTCGTGCTGGCCGGCTTGCTCGGCGCCGGATCATTTTGGGCCACACCGGCGGCCGCCGAGGCGCGGGCCCAGTTCGACGCCGGCATTGCCGCGGTGCGCGCCGCGAGCACCTGCCCCGCGTTGGCCCACGACCCGCTGGCGCAGCGCGCCGCCGAGCTGTCCAACCGCTCCACCGAGGACTACCTGAACCACACCGCCGAGCACGTCCCGGTCGCCGACCCGCTGTTCGTGCTGCACGACCTCGGCAGCGACGCGCAGCGCGCGGTTCAGCTGCAGGGCCAGGGGCCCACCCTCGCCGAGGCCCTCAAAGGAGCGTTGCTGCAGGGCAATTCGACCATCCCGGACTGCGCGTACACCGGGTTCGGCACCAGCGTCATCGAGCACGCCGCCAGCGG
Organism: Mycolicibacterium chitae; assembly: GCF_900637205.1. Classification (NCBI taxonomy): domain Bacteria; kingdom Bacillati; phylum Actinomycetota; class Actinomycetes; order Mycobacteriales; family Mycobacteriaceae; genus Mycobacterium; species Mycolicibacterium chitae. The sequence goes on along the minus strand of NZ_LR134355.1, from coordinate 570,317 downwards.
CCACACGCTCGTCGTGGCCGTGCTGACCGGCTGATCAGCGCCGGCTCAGGTCCATCCACGGCGGGGTGAGCCACGTTCCGGCGGCGCCGATGAGGAACTTCAACGGCCCACGCTCGCAATAGGTCTGCGCGTCGTCGGTCACCGCGCAGGTGGTGCCCTGATGTTCGACGAGGGTCCGCGGCGGCAGCGGGGCGTGCGCCCGGGTCGGGGGCATCCGGAACGGCACCGTCCAGTCGTAGTGCATCGCCCGGTCGCCGGTGACCCAGCCAACCGCCTGCGTGCCGGGCGGGGCCCCGGGGATGTGGCCGCTGCAGGCGAAGCTGCCGCGGCCCCAGATGCCGCAGTTCTGCCCGGTCGGCGCCAGGAACCACACCCCGTCGACGCCCGGGAACGTCAACGGCGCGACGTCGGCCGGATCGAAGAACCGGATCGTCGGCCAGGGTTCGGGATCCGGTTGGGCCAAGGCGGCCGGGGCGCAGGCCAGCGCGGCGACCACCGCGGCGGCTCCCGCGAACAACCGGCGCGCACGCTGTGACATCACGACCCCTGTGTGTGTTGCGGAGTCGTCAGCCTACCGCTGCGCGGGCACCGTTTCCTCGGGTACGTCGATGATTTCCTGCGCGAAGCGCCGACTGGCCCACAGGTAGCAGACGATGGCCAACCCCTGGACGGCCGGAACCACGAACAGCGCGCGCTCGAGGGCCAGGTTGCCGAGGCTGTCCAGCAGCGCATCGCTGATGATCCCGGTCAGGAACGGCCCGGCCGAGCCGACGATGGCGCTGAAGAACAGGAAGATCGCCGAGGCGGTGGCCCGTTGCTCGGGGCGCACCAGGCGTTGGATCGCCGCGATCGAGGGCGCCATGTAGGCGGTGCCGATCACGTAGGCCAGCGCGATGAACCACACCGTGGTCGCGGCGCCGTCGACCAGCAACGCGGCCACCGAGAACGGCACCATGGCGGCGGTCATGGCGGCCACCAGCCACAGCAGCCAGCGCGGGTCGCGTCCGGAGAGCCGGTCGGCCAACCGGCCCACGAACAGCAGGCCCAGGATCCCGGTCAGCCCGCTGGCCACCCCGTACTGCCAGGCCACCTCGCCCAGTGACATGCCGCGGCTGCGCATCAGGAACGCCGGCGCGAACGTCGTCAGGGAGTAGCCGGCGAACGAGATGCACGCGGCCCCAGCCACAATCGCGCGGTAGCTCGGCTTGGCCAGCAGATCCCACCACCGTGTCGCGTCGCCGTCGCCGTCGGCGACGGGCACCGGGTCGGCGGGCAGCGACTGCCGCGGCCCCAGGAGCACCAGCACCAGCGGGGCCACCAGGATGCTGATCGCGCCCATCACGATGAAAGCGCTTCGCCAGCCCAGCGATTCGGCCAGCAGTCCGCCGCCGATCAGGCTGGCGGCGCTGGCCAATGGGATCGACAGGGTGATGACGGCCAGCGGCGCCGCGCGTCGGTGCGGGGCGAAGTTGCGGGCGACGTAGGCGTGGGCGGCCGGGGTGCTGCCGGCCTCGCCGACCGCGACGCCGACCCGGGTGAGGACCAGTTGGAAGCCGGACTGCACCCAGCCGCCCAGCACCGTCATGGCGCCCCACAACGTCAGGCACGCGGAAACCACCAAGCCGAAGGCGCCGCGGTCGGCGATCCGGGCGATGAAGATGCCCAGCACCGCGTAGACCACCAGGAACCCGAAGCCGTTGATGATGCCGATCTCGGTGTCCGACAGGTCCAGATCGGCCTTGATGGGCTCGGCCAGCACGGCCGGCAGGAAGCGATCGGCGTAGTTCAGCGTCCCGACCACGGCCAGCAGGACGACGGCGGCCCAGGCGCGCCGCGGCGGGTGGGCGCCGGCCGGTGCCGGAGGCGTCATCGGCGGTTAGACGACGCCGCGCAGCCCGTCGGCGCCGAACGCCGGCTCCAGCAGGCCCGAGATGTCCGGGCCGCGGCGCAGGCCATGCCCGCCGTCGACGTTGATCACCTGCCCGGTGACGTACTCGGCGGCGTCCGACAGCAGGAACATCGCGACGTTCGCGATGTCGTCGACCTCGCCGACCCGCGGCAGCGGGGTGCACTGGCGGTAGTCCTCCAGCGTGGCGGGCAACTCCATGATGGGCCCCACCATGTCGGTGCGGGTCAGGCCCGGGCGAATTCCGTTGACCCGCACCCAGGACGGTCCCAGCTCGTCGGCGGCCAGCTTCAGCAGGGCGTCCAGCGCAGACTTCGCGGGGCCGTACGCGCCGAACCAACGGTGGGTGTTGCTCGCCGCGATCGAGGAGATACCGACGAACGATCCGCCGCCGGCGCGGACCATCTCGCGCGCCGCGTGCTTGAGCACGTACATGGTGCCGTTGACGTTGAGGTCGACGGTGCTGCGCCACAGCTCGGAGTCGATCTGGGTGATGGGGCCGATGGTGTGGCTGCCACCGGCGCTGTGCACGACCCCGTGCAGCCGGCCGTGCCACGCGGTGGCCGCCGCGACCGCGCGGGCAACCTCGTCCTCGTTGGTGACGTCGGCGGGCTCGTAGGCGATGTCGCCCGGACCGGCGGCGCCCTTGATCTCGTCGGTGGCGGCGGCGAGCCGATCCGCGTTGCGGCCGAGGATCATCACGTTGGCGCCCGCGGCGACCAACGCCGCGGCCACGCCCTTGCCGATCCCGCTACCACCACCGGTGACCAGGTAGGTCCGGTCCTCGAACGACAGCTGCACGCCAGACCCCTTCAGCCGAATTGGAACAGGTTCTAGTAAAGCTATACGGCGCGCGCCGTCGGCGTCAGGGAATGTCCTTGCGGGCCGGTTGGGTGGGCTTGGCGGTCCGCCAATCCTCGACGTCGGGCGCCTGCGCCACCGGGAAGCGGTTCTCGTTGTGGGCGGCCCAGTGGGCGTGGCCGAGTTCGTGGATGTGGAACGCATGCCGCAGCGCCTCGCTGAACCCCATCGCGTCGGAGGCCGCGTTCACCGAATCCTTGACCAGCAGCGCCGCCATCGTCGGCCGCTCGGCGATGCGCCGGGCGAACTCCAGCGTCTTGTCCTCGAGCTCGTCGACCGGGAACACCTTCGAGACCATGCCCAGGCGGTAGCCCTCCTCGGCGTCGATCGAGTCGCCGGTGAGCAGCAGCTCCTTGGCCTTGCGCGGGCCGAACTCCCACGGGTGGCCGAAGTACTCGACGCCGGGCATGCCCAGCCGGGTGGCCACGACGTCGCTGAACTTGGCGTTGTCGGCGGCGACGATCAAATCGCAGGCCCACATCAGCATCAGGCCCGCGGAGATCGCGTTGCCCTGCACCGAGGCGATGGTGATCTTGCGCAGGTCCCGCCAGCGGCAGGTGTTCTCGAAGTAGTAGTGCCATTCCTGCAGGTAGAGCTTCTCCACCATGCCCGGCCGGGTGGCACCGTCGGACGCGTAGCTCGGATGCATGCCGGGCCCGGGGGTGCGTTCGGCCAGGGCCGCCTCGGAGCCCAGGTCGTGCCCGGCGGAGAAGTTCTTGCCGCGCGCGGCCAGGATGATCACCCGGACCTCGTCGTCGGCCTCGGCCCGGCGGAAGGCCTCGTCGAGCTGGACCAACAGGGTCCGGTTCTGGGCGTTGTGCTCGGCCGGGCGGTTGAGCCAGACCCGCGCGATCCGGCCGGAATCGAGGGTCTCGTAGGTTACGAACTCCGGGGTACCGCCGGCCGGAGGAGTGCTGTCGGTCTGCTGGGGCGTCGCCATGAATGCACTTTACGACTTCCACCCAGACCGTAAACCGCCGGGCGGCTCGAAACGGGCGTCGGCGATGTTCAGCTTTAGGACGCGGGGGCGTGTCGTCGCTAGAGTTATGTCATGGCAGCGAAAACAGACCCCGCAGAGATCGTCGACGTCGAACCGTTGGCCGACGACACGGCCAGCCAGGCGCGACGTGTGGTGGCGGCCTACGCCACCGACGCCGACGAGTGCCGGGTGTTCCTTTCCATGCTCGGCATTGGACCGTCGAAGCTCGAGGCCTAGGTGACTCCCGGGGAGGGACAGCCCGCCCCCTCCGGGGACTCCGACTTCGTGGTGGTCGCCAATCGGTTGCCGATCGACATGGAACGGCATCCCGACGGCAGCGTCACGTGGAAGCGCAGCCCCGGCGGGTTGGTCACCGCACTGGAACCGCTGCTGCGTAAGCGCCGCGGCGCCTGGATCGGCTGGGCCGGCCTGGCCGAGGACGACGTCGACACCATCGACGAGCCGATCGTCGAGGAGGACCTGCGCCTGCAGCGGGTCCGGCTCAGCGCCGAGGACATCGCCCAGTACTACGAGGGCTTCTCCAACGCCACCCTGTGGCCGCTGTACCACGACGTCATCGTCAAGCCCGAATACCGCCGCGAATGGTGGGACCGCTACGTGGTGGTCAACCGCCGCTTCGCCGAGGCCACCGCGCGCACGGCCGCGCCCGGGGCCACCGTGTGGATCCAGGACTACCAGTTGCAGCTGGTGCCCAAGATGCTGCGCATGCTGCGGCCCGATCTGGTCATCGGCTTCTTCCTGCACATCCCCTTCCCGCCGGTCGAACTGTTCATGCAGATGCCGTGGCGCACGGAGATCACCGAGGGCCTCCTCGGCGCCGACCTGGTGGGCTTCCATCTGGCCGGCGGGGCGCAGAACTTCCTGGTGCTGGCCCGCCGGTTGATCGGGGCCAACACCTCCCGCGCGTCGATCGGCGTGCGGTCCCGGTTCGGCGAGGTGCATTACGGCTTTCGCACCGTCAAGGTCGGCGCCTTCCCCATCTCGATCGATTCGGCCGCGCTGGATCAGCGCGCCAAGAACCGCGACATCCGCCGCCGGGCCCGCGAGATCCGGGCCGAGCTCGGCAATCCGCGCAAGATCCTGCTCGGCGTCGACCGGTTGGACTACACCAAGGGCATCGACGTCCGCCTCGAGGCGTTCACCGAGCTGCTCGAGGAGGGCCGCGCCGACCGCAACGACACCGTGCTGGTGCAGCTGGCCACGCCCAGCCGCGAGCGGGTGGAGAGCTACCGCATGCTGCGCGATGACATCGAACGCCAGGTGGGCCACATCAACGGCGAGTTCGGCGAGGTCGGTCAGCCGGTGGTGCAGTACCTGCATCGACCGGTGCCGCGCGACGAGCTGATCGCGTTCTTCGTCGCGGCCGACGTGATGCTGGTGACGCCGCTGCGCGACGGGATGAACCTGGTGGCCAAGGAGTACGTGGCCTGCCGCAGCGACCTCGGCGGCGCGCTGGTGCTGTCCGAATTCACCGGCGCCGCAGCCGAACTCCGGCGCGCCTACCTCGTCAACCCGCACGACCTGGACGGCGTCAAGGATGCGATCGAGGCCGCCCTGAACCAGACCGCCGAGGAGGGGCGGCAGCGGATGCGCACGCTACGGCGCCAGGTGCTGACCCACGACGTGGATCAGTGGGCGCGCTCGTTCCTCGACGCGCTGGCCGGCACCCGCGACAACTCCTGAAACCCGTTGTGCCTCAGATGGGTGTGATGTAGTTGATCAGCCACTTGCCGTCGACCTTCTGGTAGTCGACGCGCAGGCGGCTGCCGTCGTAGACGGGCTGCTTGGACTCGTCGGTGACGGTGCGGTTCATGAACACCAGCACCGAACCGGACGTCCGCCCGGCCTCGAGCACCCCGGCGCCCACGACGTTGGCCTGGCTGACCACCTGACGCTCGCGGGCCTGCGGGATGATGTCGTTGGCGGAGCGGTCCCGGAATTCGCGGCGATACTCCGGCGTGAGCAGGTCATAGGCCTCGGTGAGGCTGCGTTCCACAGTCTGGTAGTCGTAGCCGAAGATCTGCGGAACCTGTTCGGCGGCAAGGCGAGCCAGCTCGGCACGGGCGCTCTGCGCCGCGTTGGTCTCGACCCGGTCCCAGTACAGTCCGCCGAACCAGCCACCCAGCGCGATGATCGCCGCGGTGACGATCACCGACAGCGCGGTCAGCAGTCCGCGGGTTGCCCGCCCCATCAGTTGCCTCCGTCGGGATAGCGCAGATCCCAGCCGGTCATCCGGCCGGCGTCGTCCTCGTGCACGATGACGCGCAGCCGGTAGGCCTGCGACGGTTTGTTGACCCCGTCGATGTCGGTCACCGTGACCCGCACCGCGACCAACACCGACGCGTTGTCGCGATCCTCGTCGATGTCCTCGAGCGCGGCGCCGTTCACCACGGCCTCGGAGGTGGCGTTGGTGTCGCGGAAGAGCGCCTTCAGGTTCTCGACGTTGCCGGGCTGGCTCATCATGTCGCGCAGCGGCCCGCTGGTGCCGTCGACGAAGCGGTTCACGCTGTCGTCGATGGTGTCCGGGGTGTAGGAGAACATGTTCACCACGGTCTGCTCACCGGTGGCGACGAAGCGCTGCTCGCGCTCCGCCGTGGCGTCCGCGGCGTTCTTCTGCGTCAACAGCACTCCGGTCGCGGTCCCCAACACCGCCAGCAGGACCACGCCGACGGCCGCAGCGATCCCGGCGACCGCGCGGCGGTGGGGTTGCCGCCGGGCGGGCGGACCGGCACCGATGGCCGGCGATGATGCCTTGCCGCTGCCGGGGGCCTCGATGCGGCTCGTCACGGTGGTGGCCGCGGCCGGTTCGGAGGTGGGCCCCGCGGCCCGGGACGCACGCCGTCGAACCGGCTTCGGCGCCGGGTCGGGCGTCGAAGTCGGTTGTTCCGTCATTACACCTGCCTCGGATCCAGCATCAGTTCGACCCAGTTCTCGGCGGGCCGATGGTTCACATCGGCCGCGGCCAGCACCCCGGTGCCCCCGTCGGTCGGGTCGACGAATTTTCCGTTCTGATCATACGTAGCGTAGGCGGGTCCGGCGGCCTGCGGCGTCGGGACCTCGGCGGGCAGCGGTGCCTCTCCCGGCGGCGGCGGGGACTGCCCCGGCGGCGGCACGGGCTGGCGCGCATACGGCGGCACCTGGTGATCCGGCGGCGCGAAGAACGGCCACGGCGCGGGTTGCACGCCGGGGTCGCTGGGCGGCACCGGCAGCGGGAACGGTGCGTGCGGGGCCGGGCCCGGGCCGGGGGGCACACCGGGGGGCAACTGCACCGAGGGCGGCCCCGGATCGTAGTCCGCCTGCGGCGGGATGTTCGGGAACTTGTTGGGCGGCAGGATATTCCGGCCGTCCCCGATCGGGGTGTCGTACGGGATCGGCGGACCGCGCCACGGGTTGCTGCCGATCGGCACGTAGCCCTGCGGGTCGCGGCACAGCTGCACGGTGGGCGCGCGCTTGCCGGGGAACTCCATGCACGGGTAGTTGCGGGCGCCGCGGACCACCATCGGGTCGTTCTGGGCGACCTTGCAGTACATGTCTTTCGGCAGGTCGCGCACGGTCTCGTCGGCCGGGGACCGGATGGTGGTGGCCGGCAGGAAGCCCACGGAGCACGGCGGCGGGTCACCGAGGTCGATCTTGAAGTCCAGCTTGCCGCCCTCGTCCATCGGGACGCCGCCGGCGACGGTGATCAGCGCCGCGATCAGCGCCGGGAAGATGACCAGCGCCTGCTCGATCGACTTGTTGTAGATCACCCCGACCCGGCCGAAGTTGGCCAGGTTGGCGGCCAGCATCGGGAAGTTGGGCCGGATGCCGGAGAACGCGGTGTTGACCGTATCGGCCGCGCCCGGCGCGGTCGCGAGCACCTCGCGCAGTTGCGGGTCGGCATTGTTGAGTTCGGTGGTGAACCGGGCCAAGCCGTCGGCGATCGACTTGATGTCGTCGCCGCTGCGGATCTGCGCGTCCAGGAACGGTCCGACCTCGTCGATGAGCGCGGCCGTCTGGCCGTAGTTGGCGTTGGCCTCGTCGACCAGGCCGCGCGCCGACTCTATCACCCGGGCCAGCTCAGGCCCGGATCCGTTGAACGCCTTGAAGGTTTCGGCCAGCACGTCCTGCAGCCGACTGTTGCTGATGCTGCTGACCAGGGCGTCGGCCTCGGTGAGCAGGCCGGCGATGTCCTGGCCGATGGCGGTGCGGTCCTGGCCGATGCTCGACCCGTTGCGCAGCATCTCCGCCGAGGCATCCTCGGGCGGCACCAGGTCGATGTACTGCTCACCGACCGCCGAGACGCTCTTGACCGTGGCCGTGACGTTCTCGGGCACCGGGGTGTTGCTGTTGAGCCGCATGTGGGCCACCACGCCGTTGTCGGTCAGCCCGACGGAGTCGACCCGACCCACGGTCACCCCGCGGTAGGTCACGTTGGCGTTGCCGTAGATGCCGCCGCCCGCAACGAAGTTCGCGTCCACCTTGTAGGAGCCGATGCCGACCTTGGCGGGCAACTGCAGATAGAAGATGACGATGGCGCCGACGGTGAGCACGGTGATGACCGAGAAGATCATCAGCTGGATTCGGGATAGCCGGTCGAGCATCAGCGCGGCGCCTCCTCGTCCTCGTCCGGGACGCCCGGCGGGATCTCGAACGGGTCGGCGGCCTGCCCGGACAGGTTGGCCAGCTGACCGGTCAGGAACTCCGGCGGATTGATCACCTCGGACATGTGCTTCATATTCGGGTCCAGTCCGGACGTCGTGAAGACCGACTCACCGAACCGGCGCAGCGTCAGATCGAAGGTGACGTACACGTTCAGGTAGTCACCGCGCACCGCGTTGCGCAGGTACTTGCTGTGGAACGGGAACGTCGTGATGAACGGCATCGCCGAGACCAGGTTGTCGGCGTTCTCCGCGAAGGCCTTGACCACGGGGTACAACTCCTTGAACGACGCCGCGAAATCCACCTTGGTCCGGGCGAGTACGTCCGCGGCCACCGTGCCGACGCGCCCCAGCGCGGTGAACGCCTCGACGATGTTGGCGCGGTTGCGGTTGAGCACCTCCAACGCCACCGGCAGGGTGTCCAGCGTGCGGCCCAGGCTGTCCTTGCTGTTGGCCAGGGTCGCGGCGAATCGGTTCAGTCCGTCGACGGCGGCCAGGATGTCGTCGGTCTGATCCCGCAGCGACGCGGTGAGCTCGGCCAGCCGCGGCACCAGGCCGGCGAAGGTGCCGGTGCGACCGGCCACGGCGGCGTACACCTCGTCGGTGATGTCCTGCAGGGCACCGAGATTGCCCTTGTTGACGACCACACCGAGGGAGGACAGCACCTCCTCGGTGGTCGGGTACCGACCGGTCCGGCTCTGCGGGATGTGACCGCCCTCGGTGAGCCGGGCGTCGGCGGGGTCGGTGAGCGGCGGGGCCAGTTCGATGTGTTGCGAACCGAGCAGCGAGGTCTGGGCCACCCGCGCGGTGGCGTTGGCCGGCAGGTCGACCTCCGGTTCCAGCGACAGCTGCACGGCCGCATAGAAGGTTCCGTCCGGGCGCTGCACGGCGTCGATCCCGGAGACGCTGCCCACGGTCACGTCGTCGACCATGACCGGGGAGTTCTGCGGCAACGTCGCGACATCCGGTAGTTCGACGGTGATCGTGTACGCCCCCGAACCGTGCCCCTTGGTGCCGGGCATGTTCACCGAGTTGAGCCCGCCGAACGAACAGCCGGCCAGCAAGGTGACGCCGGAAGCCAGCGCGACCGCTCGGAAACCGTTGCCGCGCAACCCTGTTCTCCTCGTTCGAGTGGTCATCAGCCGCCACCCTCCGTCGGGCCCGGCGCGGGGCCGGGGGCGCCGGGTGCGGTCCCCGGGGCGTGACCGGGTCCGGGTGAAATCTGCCCCGGCACGGCCGGCGGCGGCAGCACCAGATCACCGAGGTTGGTGCCGGGCGGGATCGACGGCGGGGTCACCCCGGGTGCGGGCTCCCACTGCAGGTACGGCACGGGCGTGCGGGCCTTGGCCTCGGTGGCCGGGGTGTCGTAGATGATCTGGCCCTTGTAGGCGGTGATGCTGTTGATCGGATGGAACATCACCGGCGGGAAGTTCATCGTGATACGTCGCAACACCGGACCCATCCGCTGCTTACAGATCTCGGAGCGCTTGATGTTGTCGGCGCCGGCCGTCTCACTGACGTCGAAGGTGCCACCGCAGATGAACTGGACCGGGTTGGCGAAGTTGGGCAGCGACAACAGCCCCGCGAGGGTGCCCTGCGCCGGGTTGTAGATGTTGTAGAAGTTCACCAACCCGTTCGGCGTGATGTGCAGCACTTGCTCGATGTCCTCGCTCTGGTTGGACAGCAGCGTGGTGAACTCCGTCAGCTTGTCCACCGTGCCGATCAACGTCTCGTTGTTCTCGTCGAGGAAGCCCCGCACATCTCCGAGCGCCGTATTGAGGGTTCCCAGCGTGTCGTCGAGGCCCGCTGAACTCTCGGCCAGCACCTGGGAGACCGACGCGACGTGGCTGGAGAACTGGACGATCTGCTCGTTGCTCTGCGACAGCGCGTTGACCAGAACCTGGAGGTTACGGACGGTGCCGAACAGGTCGGTGCGCGAATCGCCGAGGCGGCCGGCAGTCTGGGAGAGTTCGCGCAATGCGTCGCGGAACGAATCGCCATTGCCGTCGAAAGTCGTCGCGGCCTGATCGACGAATTCGCTCAGCGGGCCCTGTAAACCGTCCTCGCCCGGGCCGAGAGTCTGCGACAGCTTGGTCAGTTCGTCCTTGACCTCGTCCCATTCGACGGGAACACCGGTGGAGTCCAGTCCGATGGTCGCGCCGTCGGCCAGCACCGGCCCGCCACCGTCGGGGCCGCCGGCGTCGTAGGCCGGCGTGAGCTGAACGAATCTGGCCGCCACCAGGTTTGGCGACACGATGATTGCGTGCGCATCGGCGGGAAGCTTCACGTCGTCGTCCACCGACATCGTGATCTTGACATCGCCGGCGCGCGGCTCGATCGAGTCGATGGTTCCGACCGGCACCCCGACGACACGCACGTCGTCGCCCGGATACAGCCCAACCGCGGTGGAGAACAACCCGATCACCTTGTAGGTGCCGCGGCCCGGCCACAATGCGTACAGGCCGACGGCCAGCACCGCCACCAGGGCGACCACCAAGCCGATGAGGAGTCCGCGGTTGCCGAAACGGCGCGTAGTTGAGGTATCGGTCATGGTGACTTCGGCCTAATGATCAGGCGCTCGGCAACGAGGCCCTTCAGGTAGTCCGACAGGCTGTCGGGCAGCTTTCCGGGCTGGAAGTAGGCGTCGAGCAGCATCTCCGAAATTGCCGCGGGCGGCAGTCCGTAGAGGTTGATCTGGAACCCCGGTCCCGAGCCCACGACCTCGCCGAGTGTGGTGGCGTACGGCGGCAGCCGCTTGAGCGCCTCGCTGATGTGCTCCTTGCGTTCGTTGAGGTTGTCGACCACCAGGTTCAGCTTGCTCAGCGTGGGGCCGAACTGTTCGCGGTTGTCGGCGACGAAACCCGAGATCTGCACGGAGACATCGTCGATGCCGGCGATGAGGTTGGACAGCGCGGCGCGACGCTCATCGAGCGCGGCGAACAGCTGGTTGCCGTCGACGATCAAGCTGTTGACCTGCTCGGCGCGCTGCCCCAGCGTCTGGGACACCGACCGGGCGTGCGCAAGCAACTCGCCGAGCGCCTCGTCCCGGGTGTTGATGGCGCGCGAGAGATCGGTGACGCCATCCAGTGTCGACCGCAGTTGCGGCGTGGCGTCGGCCAGGGTGTCGGTGAGCGTCTGCAGCGCTTCCTGGAACTTGGGTTTGTCCAGGGCCGCCGTGTTCGCGCCGAGGTCCTGCAATGCGGCGTTCAGTGTGTACGGCGTGGTGGTGCGTCCCAGCGGGATGCTGCTGACCGACCCGCCGCCGGCAGGCGTGACGTCCAGCGACTTCTGGCCCAGCACCGTGTCGGTCTTGATGGCGACCAGGGTCTGGTCCCCGACCTGGATGTTGCGATCGACGGTGAAGGTCGCCTTCGCGGCGTTGCCCGCCAGGCCGACCGAATTGACTTGGCCCACCTTGATACCCGAGACGTTGACATCGTCGCCCGGGGCGATGCCGCCGGCGTCGGTGAAGAATGCTTCGTAAGTCTTACCCTGCGGCCAGAACGGCAACTTGGTGTAGCCGAAGGACACCAGGACCAGGCACACCACCACGGCGATGCCGAAGATGCCGGTCCGGAGCGGATTGGAGTCGTCAGTTCTCCTCAAGTGGAGCGCACCTCCCCTTGGACGGGTCCGGCGGTCCGCCGAATGGAACCAAGATGTCGCTGCCGGCCGGGCCGTTGAACTTCAACCGGACCGAGCAGTAGAAGATGTTGAAGAACGAGCCGTAGGCGCCGAGGGCGTTGAGCCGCAGGTAATTCTCGGCGAGCGGTTCGATGACGTCGTTGAGGTCCTGCTTGCGCTCGTCGAACTTGGTCGCCAGCGGCCGCAGATTCTCCAGCACGCCCTGTACCGGCCTGCGGCTCTTCTGCAGCATGTCGGTGAGGTCGGCCTCCGCGGCCGCCAACGGCGGGATCGCCCCGGCGATGGTGTCGGAATTCTGCGCCAGCCCACTGATCAACTGCTGCAAATGGTCGACGCTCGTGTCGAACTGGGCGCCCTTCTCGTCCACGGTTGCGAGCACGGTGTTCAGGTTGGCGATGACGTCGCCGATCAGCTGATCACGCGCGGCCAGATCGGTGGTGAACGAGCTGGTGCTGGACAGCATTTCCGACAGCGCGCCGCCCTGCCCCTGCAGCAACTCGATGACGGCGTTGCTCACCTCGTTCACCTTGTTGCCGTCGAGCCCCTTGAGCACCGGACGCAGGCCGCCGAGTAGTGCGTCGAGGTCGAGCGCCGGGTCGGTCTGCTCCCGGATGATGGTGCCGCCCGGGGGGAGCTTGCGCAATTCGCCGGGGCCCGAGGTGATCTCGAGGTAGCGGTCCCCGACGAGGTTCTCGTACCGGATCAGCGCGCGCGTCGAGGTGTAGAGCTGATAGCGCTTGTTGACGTCGAACGTGACGTCGACGCTGTTGTCGTCGGCCAGCTTCACCGACTTGACCGTGCCCACCGGGACGCCGGCGATGCGGACGTCCTGACCGGACTCGAGCCGCGAGGCGTTGTCGAAGTTGGCGTGGTATGTGTGTCCGGAGGCGAAGCGGAACTCGCCGAAGACGACCACCAGCCCCGCGGCGACCAACAGCATCACCACGGTGAACACACTGACCTTGGCCAGCACTCCGCGCTGCCCCATCAGAAGTCGTCCCGTTCCGCATAGGCCCCGTTGAACAGGAACTGCAGGGTCGACGGCGCGTCGAACTGCAACTCGGTGTTCGGCTGGTACGGGACGTAGGCGTTGTCGGTCACCAGGAACGGCGAGCGGAACCAGGATCCGCCGAACTGCTTGCTCGGGATGTCCGGCAGGCCACGGCAGTTCGGACCGCCGGAGGCGTTGACCACCGGCAGGCTCTCCGGGTACGTGTAGGCCGGCGAGCCCGGCAGGAAGTTCGACGACACGAACAGACCCGGCCGCGTGCCGCCGATGATCGGACCGAAGCGATCGGCGGCGGTCACCATGGCCGACAACAGGCAGCCGATCATCGGCGAGTACTCGCCGAGCAGCTTGGCCGGGGCGCGCAGGCGCTGGATCGCGGCGACGTAGTCCTCGGCGGCCGGGGCCAGGGTCTCGTAGGCGTTGTTGGCCAACCCGGTGGCCGCCAACAGGGTGGCGTTGAGGTTGCCCTCCTGGTCGATGATCGTCGCGCTGAGCGCCGGCGCGTTGTCGAACACGCGGGTCAGGTCCGGCGCCGCGTCGGCGTAGATGTTGGCGACGGTGGCCGCCTGGGCGATGTCGGCCTGCAGGGTGGGCAGCTTGGGATTGAGCTGTCCCAGATAGCTGTTCAGGCCCGCCAGCATGGCGCCGAGGTCGTCACCGTTGCCGCGCAGGCCCTCGCCGAGCGCCGAGAGGGTGGCGTTGAGGTTGACCGGATCGATCTTGTGCAGCACCTCGGTCAGCTTCTGGAACAGCGTGTTGACCTCGAGTTGCACCGCGGAGGCCCGCACCGTCGTACCGGGCTGCATCGGGCCCTCGGGGGACTCCGGCGGGGTGAACTCCACGGACTTGGCGCCGAAGATGGTGTTGCCGGCGATCTGCACGTGCGCATTCGACGGCACGTAACGCAGTTGACTGCGGTCCACGGCCAGCGTCAGCTTCGCCTGTTCGCCCGCGTACTCGATCTTCTTGACCTTGCCGATCTGGATGCCGCGGTACTTGACCTTGGCGTCCTGCTCCATCACCAGACCGGCGCGCGGCGACATCACGGTGATGTCGTCGGTCGCGGTGAACGCGGCGCTGTACCCCAGGTAGGTGATGACGGCGGCCGCCACCAGGATCGCGGCCATGATCGCAGCCGCCACCCGCACGTGGGTCCGATTCGCTGTGCCGTCCGCCATGCCTTACCCGGAGAGGTTGAAGTTGCCGGACCCGCCGTAGACGGCGAGCGAGATGAACAGGGTGATCACGACGACGACGATCAGCGAGGTCCGCACCGCCTGGCCGACGGCGATGCCGACGCCGACCGGCCCGCCGGAGGCGTTGTAGCCGTAATAGGTGTGCACCAGCATCACCGCGACCGACATGACGATGGCCTGCAGGAAGGACCACATCAAGTCGGTGGGCACCAGGAAGGTGTTGAAGTAGTGGTCATACAGGCCGGCGGACTGACCGTTGATGAAGACCGTCGTGAACCGCGCGGCGAAGAACGACGCCAGCACCGCCAGCGAGTACAGCGGGATGATCGTGATCAGCCCCGCGATGAGCCGGGTGGAGACCAGGTAGGACACCGAGTGCACCGCCATCGATTCGACGGCGTCGATCTCCTCGGCGACCCGCATGGCCCCGAGTTGGGCCGTGGTGCCCGCACCGATGGTGGCGGCCAGCGCGATCCCCGCGACGATCGGCGCCACCACGCGCACGTTGAGGAACGCCGAGAGGAATCCGGTCAGCGCCTCGATGCCGATGTTGCCCAGCGACGAGTAGCCCTGCACCGCGATGACGCCGCCGGAGGCCAAGGTCAGGAAGGCCGCGACGCCCACGGTGCCGCCGATGATCGCCAGGGCCCCGGTGCCCATCGTCATCTCGGCGATCAGCCGGACGGTTTCGCGCCGATAGCGGTTGAGCGCATTGGGGATGTAGCGCAACGATTCCCCGAAGAACAGCGCCTGCTCACCGAAGCTGTCGAAGGTTTTCGGCAGGCCGGAGACGAGGCGCCGGAAGCGCAGCGTGGCGTCGAAGCTCATGGCCAGTCTCCCGCCGCGCGCTCCGGTCCTCGCTTCGCTGCGATCCTCACGCGCGTCATGATTCGAGCACCCGCACCCCGATCGCGGTCATCAACACGTTGATGACGAACAGACAGATGAAGGCGTAGACGACGGTCTCGTTGACCGCCGTGCCGACCCCCTTGGGACCGCCCTTGACGGTCAGCCCGCGGTAGCAGCCGACCAGGCCCGCGACGACGCCGAACAGCAGCGCTTTGACCTCGGCCAGCAGCAGCTCGGGCAGCCCGGTCAGCACCGTCAGTCCGTTGATGAACGCCCCCGGGTTGACCCCCTGCAGGAACACCGAGAAGGCGTAGCCGCCGGAGATGCCGATGGCGCATACCAGGCCGTTGAGCAGCAGCGCCACCACGGTCGAGGCGAGCACCCGCGGAACGACGAGGCGGTGGATCGGGTCGATGCCCAGTACCCGCATCGCGTCGATCTCCTCGCGGATGGTGCGCGCGCCCAGGTCGGCACAGATCGCGGTGGCGCCGGCGCCGGCGACCACCAGCACGGTCACTACCGGGCCCAGCTGGGTCACGGTGCCGAACGCCGTGCCGGCGCCGGACAGGTCGGCGGCACCGATCTCCCGGAGCAGGATGTTGAGCGTGAACGCGACGAGGACGGTGAACGGGATGGACACCAGCAGCGTGGGGACCAGCGAGACGCGGGCGATCATCCACGTCTGATCGAGAAATTCGCGGAACTGGAACGGGCGGCGGAACATCGCCCGGAACGTGTCGATCGACATCTCGAAGAAGCCGCCCACGGCCCGAGCCGGAACCGCGAGCTGTTCGATCAACCTTGGTTCCCTTCTCGCTCGAGACGGCTTGTCCGACATCCGTCCACAGCCTTGGCGAAGCCCCCGAAACCTCGATCCCGACGACCGCATCCGGTGTCAATCCGGACGCCCGCCAGGTGAGACGGATCATAGTAACTAGAACGTGTTCGCAGTGTCAAAGCTCCGATATTGAGACAAAAGCCCCGGATTTGTCCAGGTCACAGCGATTGTGACGCAGGCCATTCTAGAACGTGTTCTAGTCGCGAATCTACCCTCCCCGCCATTGCCGGAGGCGTCAATTGTCGAGCAGGCCCACGGACGAGAACATCCGCTCGGGGTCCCGATCGGCAAAGTATTGCCCCAGTGCCCCGCTCAGCGCCCCGGGATCCCACGCGTCTCCCGTCGCGCTGAAAGTCTGTTCCAGCACGGGCGCCGCCACCAGCGCCACAGATGGACCATAAACGATGAAGACCTGCCCGTTGACCGCTTCGGAGGCCGGAGCCGCCAGGTATCGAACCAGCGTGACGACATGCTCGGGCGCCAGCGCGTCCACCTCGCCCTCGGCCAGTTCGGGTGCCGCCCCGAAGGTCTCCGCGGTCATCGGCGTGCGGGCCCGCGGGCAGATGACGTTGGCGCGCACGCCGTAGCGGCTCAGACCGCGCGCCGCCGAGACGGTCAGCGCGGTGATGCCGGCCTTCGCGGCGCCGTAGTTGGCCTGCCCGGGCGGGCCGCCGAGACCCGCCTCCGAGGAGGTGTTCACCAGTCGGCCGTAGACCTTGCCGTCGTCGGCCTGCTTGGCCTTGTCGCGCCAGTACGCGGCCGCGTTGCGGGTGAGCAGGAAATGCCCGCGCAGGTGCACCGCGATGACGGCGTCGAAGTCCTCGTCGGACATGTTGAACAGCATCCGGTCCCGGGTGATGCCCGCGTTGTTGACGACGACGCTCAGCCCGCCGAGACCGTCCGCGGTGGACACCAGTTCGTCCGCGGTGGCACGGGCGCTGATGTCACCGGCCACGGCGACACCCTTGCCGCCGGCCGCGGCGATCTCGTCGAGCACATCGGACTCGTCGAGCGCCTTGGCGATGTCGTTCACCACGACTGTCGCGCCGGAACGGGCCAACCCGATGGCCTCCGCGCGGCCCAGTCCGGCGGCCGCGCCGGTGACCACCGCGACCTTCCCGGACAGGTCCAACGCGGCCGGATCCTGCGTCACATTCGATGTCACTTACGAATACCTCTAGTCTTCCCGGCTCAGCGCGGCGCGCGGGCACTCGGCGACGGCGCGCAGCGCCAGTTCTTCTTGGTCAGGCGGGATCACGTCGACCTTCATCACGGCGTACTCGTCATCGTCGAGGTCGAACAGGTCCGGGGCAATTCCCACGCAAATCGCGTTACCTTCACATCGATCGCGGTCAACTTTCACGCGCATCGCAATCTCCTCCCACTCCTGTTCCGGGGCTGTTCGGACAGGTTCGCAATCAGAATAGGTCCCCGGGGCCGCGGGGCCAGTCTTGCACCATTGTGGACCCCAAGACTAGAACGTGTTACAACCGATGCGGTAAACGGGTCGCGCGCAACCAGCGGGCCGCCCGAGACGCGAGGGAGCGCGCATGCGGATCGGCTTCACCCCGGAGCAGGAGGAACTACGCCGCGAGTTGCGGACGTACTTCACCAAGTTGATGACGCCCGAGCGCGCCGAAGCGCTGGCCTCGAACGACGGCGAGATGGGCCGCGGCAACGTGTACCGCGAAACGGTCGCGCAGATGGGCAAGGACGGCTGGCTCACGCTGTCCTGGCCCACCGAGTTCGGCGGTCAGGCCCGGCCCCCGATGGACGGGCTGATCTTCAACGACGAGGCCGCCGTCGCCGGAGTCCCGGTCCCGTTCCTGACGATCAATAGCGTGGCGCCGACGATCATGGCGTTCGGCACCGAGGAGCAGAAGAAGTTCTTCCTGCCCCGCATCGCCTCCGGCGATCTGCACTTCTCCATCGGCTACTCCGAACCCGGCGCGGGCACGGACCTCGCCGCGCTGCGCACCACCGCCGTGCGGGACGGCGATGACTACGTGATCAACGGTCAGAAGATGTGGACCAGCCTGATCGCCTACGCCGACTACGTCTGGCTGGCCGCGCGGACCAATCCGGACGCCAAGAAGCACCGCGGCATATCGATGCTGATCGTGCCCACGACCGCCGAGGGCTTCTCCTGGACCCCGGTGCACACCATGTCCGGCGTGGACACCAGCGCGACCTATTACCAGGATGTGCGGGTCCCGGTCGGCAACCTCGTGGGCGAGGAGAATGCCGGCTGGAAGCTGGTGACCAACCAGCTCAACCACGAACGCGTCGCCCTGGTGTCGGCGCAACCGATCTTCGTGGCCCTCGACGGCGTCCGGGAGTGGGCGCAGAACACCAAAGATCCCCACGGCAACCGGCTGATCGACTCGCAGTGGGTGCAGCTGAACCTGGCCCGCGTGCACGCCAAGGCCGAGGTGCTGAAGCTGATCAACTGGGAACTCGCCTCGGCTTCCGAGGCGGCGCCGTCGCCGGCAGATGCGTCGGCGGCCAAGGTTTACGGCACCGAGCTGGCCACCGAGGCCTACCGTCTGCTGATGGAGGTCCTGGGCACCTCCGCGACGCTGCGCACCGACACCCCGGGGGCGCTGCTGCGCGGCCGGATCGAGCGGATGCACCGGTCCTGTTTGATCCTCACCTTCGGCGGCGGCACCAACGAGATCCAGCGCGACATCATCGGCATGGTCGCGCTCGGCCTGCCCCGGGTCAACCGCTAACGGAAAGCAGGGATTTCACATGGACTTCACCTGGCCCGAAGCCGCCGACGACCTCGGCGGGCTGGTCCGCACCATCACCGAGTCCGTCTGCACGCCCGAGCACCAGCGCGCGCTCGACGGGCTCGACGAACGCTTCGACAAGGACCTGTGGTCCAAGCTGATCGACGCCGACGTCCTGTCGACGGCCGCGCCGGAGTCCCTCGGCGGCGGCGGTTACGGGGTGCTCGAACAGACCGCGGTGCTCGAGGCCCTGGGCCGGCAGCTGGCCGCGGTTCCCTACCTGGACTCGGTGCTGCTGGCGGCCGGGGCGCTCGCCGAGTTCGGCTCGCCCGAATTGCAGGACCGGTGGGCCAAGCCGGCCGTCGCCGGCGCGGTGGTGCTCACCGTCGCCCTGGCCGGCGAGATGGGCCAGGGCCCCGTCCTCGCGCGCTCCGACGGCGAGGGCCACCAACTCACCGGCAGCCGCACCCAGGTCGGCTTCGCCGCGTCCGCCACGGCGTTCCTGGTCCCGGCCGAAACCGATTCGGGGACCGCGGTTTTCCTGGTCGACGCCAAGGATCCCGGGGTCACCGTCACCGCCTTGAACACCACCGGCCACGGCAGCGTCGGACACCTGCAGCTGCAGGGCGTGCCGGTGGGCTCCGACCGGCTGGTGGGCGGCGCGGAGGTCCTAGACTGGCTGACCGCCCGACAACTTCTGGGCCTGACCGCATTCCAGCTCGGTGTTCTGGACCGCGCCCTCGAGCAGACCGCGCAGTACGCCCGCGAGCGCGAGCAGTTCGACCGTCCGATCGGCAGCTTCCAGGCGGTGTCCTCGCGGCTGGCCGACGGGTACATCGACGTCAAGGGGCTGCGCCTGACCCTGACCCAGGCCGCCTGGCGGCTCGCCGAGAATCTGCCGGCCGCGGTGGATCTGCGCAGCGCCGCGTTCTGGGCCGCCGAGGCCGGCCACCGCGTCGCGCACACCGCCGTCCATGTGCACGGCGGCGTCGGCATCGACATCGACCACCCGGTGCACCGGTACTTCCTGGCCGCCAAGCAGACCGAGTTCACCCTCGGCAGCGCTACCGGTCAGCTATTGGCCATCGGCGCCGAGCTGGCCGCCACCCCGGTCTGACCCGTGTCCCCCGGTGATTTCGGCGTGATCCCCCACGGTCAGCATGGGAAATCACGCCAAGATCGCACGACCGTGGCCGGGTTGTTGGCCGCGCTGGCCGAGGTCGACGACCGCGGGGTGTACTCGGGCGACGATTCGACCGTCACCTTCGTGAGCTGGCGCGAGCACATCCAGGCCGGCGCCGAGCTGGCCGCGGCCCTGCGGGCCCGGCTGCGCCCGGACGCCCCGCCGCACGTGGGCGTGCTGCTGGGCAATACGCCGTTCTTCAGCACGGTGCTGGTCGCGGCGGCGCTGACCGGCATCGTGCCGGTGGGGCTGAATCCCACCCGGCGCGGGGCGGCGCTGCAGCGCGATATCGACACGGCGGATTGCCAACTGGTGCTCGCCGATTCCGGCGGCCGCGACGCCGCGGCGGGGATCGACGTGGTCGACGTCGAATCCGCCGACTTCGCCGCCGAACTGGCGGCCCACCGCGGCGCGCGGGTCGAGTTCCGGGCGGCCGACCCCGACGATCTGTTCATGCTGATCTTCACCTCCGGCACCAGCGGCGACCCGAAGGCGGTGCGCTGCACACACGAGAAGGTCGCGGTGCCCGGGGTGATGCTCGCCGAGCGGTTCGGCCTGGGCCCCACCGACACGTGCTACCTGTCGATGCCGCTGTTCCATTCCAACGCGGTGCTGGCGGGCTGGGCCCCGGCGGTGGCCGCCGGGGCGTCGATTGCGTTGCGCCGCAAGTTCTCCGCCTCGCAGTTCATCCCGGACACCCGACGCTTCGGTGCGACCTACGCCAATTACGTCGGGAAGCCGCTGTCCTACATCCTGGCCACGTCCGAACGCGACGACGACGCCGACAATCCGCTGCGCGTGGCCTACGGCAACGAGGCCGCACCGCGCGACATCAGACGCTTCGCCGACCGGTTCGCCGTGCAGGTGGTCGACGGCTTCGGGTCCAGCGAGGGCGGGGTGTCGATCGCCCGCACGCCCGACACCCCGGACGGTGCGCTGGGGCCGCTGGTCGGCGGCATCGACATCCTCGACGTCGAGACCGGCGAGTCCTGCCCGCCCGGCGTGATCGGGGAGATGGTGAACACCGCGGGCCCCGGGCAGTTCCGCGGCTACTACAACGATCCGGACGCCGAGGCCCAGCGGATGACCGGCGGGGTGTACCGCAGCGGCGACCTGGCCTACCGCGACGAGGCGGGCTTCGCGTATTTCGCCGGGCGCCTGGGCGATTGGATGCGCGTCGACGGCGAGAACCTGGGCACCGCGCCCATCGAGCGGATCCTGATGCGCCACCCCGAGGTCACCGAGGCCGCGGTGTACCCGATCCCGGATCCCGCGGTCGGGGATCAGGTGATGGCCGCGCTGGTGGTGGCGGACGTCGACGCGTTCGATGTGGAGAAGTTCGTCGAGTTCCTCAGCGCCCAGGGCGATCTGGGCCCGAAACAGTGGCCATCGTACCTACGGTTGAGCACCGCGCTGCCGCGCACCGAGACCTTCAAGGTGCTCAAGCGTCAACTGACCGCCGAGGCCACCGACTGCGCGGACCCCGTCTTCCCGGTCACCCGACCAGCGACGGGATGACCGCCTCGATCAGGTGCGGCCCCGGCTCGCCGAACGCCTCTTCGAGCGCCGCGGCGAACTCTTCGCCGGTATGCACGCGTTGCGCGGGCACCCCCATCCCCTGCGCGATCTGCACGAAATCGAGTGTGGGCCGGCCGATGTCGAGCAGATCGCGCGCCTTGGGGCCGGGTGACTCGGCGCCTTCGGCTCCGACGCGTTGCAGTTCGATCCGCAGGATGTCGTAGGCGCCGTTGTTGAGGATGACGGTGGTGATGTCGAGCTGCTCGCGCGCCTGGGTCCACAGCGCGGACACCGTGTACATCGCCGAGCCGTCGGCCTGCAGCGACAGCACGGGACGGTCCGGTGCCGCGATCGCCGCGCCAACGGCCGTGGGCATCCCGTAGCCGATGGCCCCGCCGGTCAGCGTCAACACGTCGTGCGCGGGCGCCCCGGCCGTGCTGGCCGCCAGCGTCACACCGGCGGTGTTGGACTCGTCGACGATGATCGCGTCCTGCGGCAAAAGCGCGCCGACGACGGCCGCGACCGACACCGCGGTCAACGGGCCACTGGGCAGGTCGGGGCGCGCCGCCGCTGCCACCGCGGCCTCGGCGCCAGGCGCGAGGTCATCGGCGAGCTGTTCCAGCGCCACTGCGGCACTGTCGTATTCGGCGAGGGTGTGCACCTGACAGCCGTCGGGGACCAAGTCGCTGCGCTTGCCCGGGTAGGCGAAGAACGAGACCGGCGACACGGCACCGGCCAGGATCAGGTGCTGCGCGCCGGCCAGTTGCGCCTCGGCGGCCTCGGCGAAGTAGGCCAGCCGCTCGACCGCGGGCACTCCGGCGCCGCGCCGCAGGCGGGTGGGAAAGGTCTCGCACAGCACGCGGGCGCCGGTGGCGGCGGCGATCCGGGTGGCGGCCGACAGCCCGCCGACCCGGGTGGCGTCGCCGCCGATCAGGACGACCGTGTCCGCCCCGGAGCGCAGCACCTCGGCCGCACCGCGCAGCGCGCCCCGATCGACTTCCCCGGGGCTTTCCGGTTTCGGCTGCGCCGCATCGGTTTCCGGGGCCGGCCCCCACGAGATGTCGGCGGGCAGGATGAGCGTGGACACCACCCCGGAGCGGCTGGCCGACACCGCGTCGACGGCATCGGCGGCCAGGTCCGCGGTGCGCTCGGTCCGGTGCACCCAACCCGAGACGCTGCCGGCCAACGCCTCGATATCGGATTCCAACGGTGCGTCGAATTGCTTGTGGTAGGTGGCGTGATCCCCGACGACCACCACCATCGGGACGTGCGCGCGACGGGCGTTGTGCAGGTTGGCCAGGCCGTTGGCCAGCCCCGGCCCCAGATGCAGGAGCACGGCGGCCGGCTTGTCGGCGATGCGCGCATAGCCGTCGGCCGCCCCGGTGGCCACGCCCTCGAACAGGGCCAGCACACTGCGCATTTCGGGTACGTCGTCGAGTGCGGCCACGAAGTGCATCTCGGAGGTGCCCGGGTTGGCGAAGCAGACCTCGACGCCGTTGTCCACCAGCGTGGCGAGCAAGGCGCGTGCACCGTTCACGGTCGGCCCCCTTCGAGGTTGGTGAACACCCGGCGGGCGTTGCCGTGCAGATAGTCGTCACGGGCCTGCGCCGACAAACCGAGATCCTCGAGCCCGTCGAGGGCGTGGGTGTGCCCGATCATCGGATAGTTGCTGCCGAACAACACCTTTCGCTGCCCGGTAGAGGTCTTCATAAAGGCGACGAGTTCGGCCGGCAGTCGCTTGGTGGTGTATGCCGAGGTGTCGATGTAGACGTTGGGGTGCTTGCGCGCCACCGCCACCATCTCCTCGGTCCACGGGTAGCCAACATGACCGCACACCATGACCAGTTCGGGGAAGTCGAGGGCGACCTCGTCGATATAGGGGATTGGGCGCCCGGTTTCCGACGGACGCAGCGGGCCGGTGTGCCCCACCTGGGTGCAGAACGGCACGCCGAGGTCCACGCACGCGGCGAACAGCGGGTAGTAGCGGCGATCTGTCGGCGGCAACCGCCACAGCCACGGCACGACCCGCAGCGCGACGAATCCCTCGTCGACCCGGCGGCGCAGTTCCCGCACGGCCTCCATCGGACGGTCGAGATCGACGGTCGCAACCCCGGCGAACCGATTCGGATGCGCGGCCACCCAGCCGGCCACCTCGTCGTTGGAGACCAGGTCCAGCCCGTTGGGACCGCGCCACGCGCTCAGCAGCCCCACCTCCACGTCGGCGGCGTCCATCGAGGCGAGCGTGACGTCGATCGGGATGTCGTCGACGGGCATGGCCCCGCCCGTCCAGCGTCGCAGTGAGGCCAGCATGTCGTTGGCCAGGAAGCGAGGAGTCGGATGCTGCATCCACACGTCGACCGTCATCCCGGTCGACTCTAGCGGTGGAAGACGAAGTCCCTGGTTCAGCCTTCGCGGATGGTGTTCAATCGCTGCGAGGCGCTCTCGAAGCCCTCGACCAACTCGGCGACGATGTCGGCGACCGGGCGGATCTCGTTCATCCGGCCGACGATCTGCCCGACCGGCATCGCGACGGTGCTCGGATCGCTGGATTCGCTCATCCGCTGATGCGCCCCGCTGACCAGGATGTTCTGCAGCGGCATCGGCAGCGGCTCGGGCGCGCCCTCGGCATCCCACGCATCGGTCCAGCGGCTCTTGAGCAGCCGCGCGGGCTTACCGGTGTAGATCCGGCGGCGCACGGTGTCCGCGGAGGTCGCCTTGAGCATGGCTTCCTGCACCACTGAGCGGCCGGACTCCAGGCGCACGCCCAGGTCGTACTCGGCGGCGGTGAGGAACGCCGACCCCATCCACACGCCCTGGGCGCCCAGGGCCAGCGCCGCGGCGACCTGCCGACCGGTGCCGATGCCGCCGGCGGCCAGCACCGGGGCCTTGCCGTCGAGGGCGTCGACGATCTCGGGCCACAGCACCATCGAGCCGATCTCGCCGGTGTGCCCGCCGGCCTCGTGGCCCTGTGCGACGACGATATCGACGCCGTTCTCCACGTGCCGCAGCGCGTGCTTGGCCGAACCGGCCAGTGCCGCAACGGGAACGCCGGCGGCGTGCACCTGGTCGATGACGTCCTTCGGCGGCGATCCGAGCGCGTTGGCGATGAGCTTGATCGGGTGCTTGAGCGCGACGTCGACGTGGCTGCGCGCCACGGAGTGCAGCCAGCCCAGCACGCCCTCGTTGCGGTCGCCGTCGTCGGACAGCGGCGGGACGCCGAGGTCGGCCAGCGTCTTGTCGACGAAGTCGCGGTGGGTCTGCGGGATCAGCTTGTCGATGTCGACGGCGCTGCCCTCGGTGGGCACCTTGGCCGGCATGACGACGTCGACACCGTAGGGCTTGCCGTCGGTGTTCTCGTCCATCCAGCACAGGACGTTCTCGAGGTCCTCGGCGTCGTTGAAGCGCACGCAGCCGAGTACGCCGAGTCCGCCCGCGCGACTCACCGCGGCCGCGACCTTCTCCGACGGGGTGAAGACGAAGATCGGATATTCGATGCCGAACCGATCGCAGAGTTCTGTACGCATTTAGGCTTTCGCTCCCTGTGTGGCCGCATGGTTGGCGTGCACCTCGTCGGCGGGTCGGGCTTCGGTTTGATCCTTGGCCCACCGGTAGTCGGGCTTGCCCGCCGGGGACCGCATGACCTCGTCGACCAGCCAAAGGCTGCGGGGCACTTTGTATCCCGCGATCTGCGTGCGCACGAAGGCGTCCAGGTCCGCCAGTGCGGGGCGGGCGCCCTCGCGGGGCTGCACCACCGCGGCGACGTGTTGGCCGAAGCGCGGATCGGGCACGCCGACCACCAGCGCGTCGAACACATCCGGGTGGCCCTTGAGCGCGGCCTCGACCTCTTCGGGGTAGATCTTCTCGCCGCCGCTGTTGATCGACACCGAGCCGCGGCCCAGCATGGTGACGCTGCCGTCGGCCTCGACCTCGGCGTAGTCGCCCGGGATGGCGTAGCGCACGCCGTGGAAGGTCTTGAACGTCTCGGCGGTCTTCTTCTCGTCCTTGTAATAGCCGACGGGAATGTGGCCCCGCTTGGCGATCACGCCGCGGACGCCGGAGCCGGGCTGGACCTCGTTGCCGTCGTCGTCGAGCACCACGGTGCTCTTGTCGATGGTCACCCGCGGCCCGCCGGTGTGCGACTGCCCCTTGGCGACGATGCTGGTGCCGCCGAACCCGGTCTCCGAGGAGCCGATCGAATCGGTGATGATGCGGTTGGGCAGCAGTTCGACGAACTTCTCCTTGAGGCTCGTCGAGAACAGCGCCGCGGTGCTGGCCAGCAGGAACAGCGAGGACAGGTCGTACTCCTCGCCGGCGTCCTGGGCCGCGAGCAGCGCGTCGAGCAGCGGCCGGGCCATCGCATCACCGGTGAAGAACAGCAGGTTGACCTTGTGCTCGTGGATCATTCGCCAGATCTGGTCGGCGTCGAATTCCGGCGTCAGCACCACGGTGTGGCCGGTGAACAGCGCCATCCAGGTCGCCGACTGCGTGGCGCCGTGGATCATCGGCGGGATGGGCAGCCGGATCATCGGCGGATTGTCCTTGGCCTGCCGGGCCAGGCCGTACTCGTCGGCGACGGGTTCGCCGGTGGCAAAGTCGGTGCCGCCGAACAACACTCGGTAAATGTCCTCGTGGCGCCACATCACACCCTTGGGGAACCCGGTGGTCCCGCCGGTGTAGAGCAGGTAGATGTCGTCCTCGCTGCGCGGACCGAAGTCCCGCTCGGGTGAGCCCTGCGCCAGCGCGGTCTCGAACTCCACGCCGCCGTAGCGCTGATAATCCAGATCGGAGCCGTCCTCGACGACCAGCACCGTGTTGATGCGCGGGGTGTCCGGCAGCACGTTGGCCACCCGGTCGGAGTATTGCCGTTCGTGGATCAGCGCTACCATGTCGGAGTTGTCGAACAGGTAGCGCAGTTCGCCCTCGACGTACCGGAAGTTGACGTTGACCAGGATGGCGCCGGCCTTGACGATGCCGAGCATCCCGATCACGATCTCGATCCGGTTGCGGCAGTACAGCCCGACCTTGTCGTCCTTCTTGACGCCCTGATCGATGAGGTAGTGCGCGAGCCGGTTGGCCCGCTCCTCGAGTTGGGCGTAGGTCAGCTGTTCGTCACCACAAATCAGGGCGACGCGGTCGGGCACGGCGTCGATGGCATGCTCGGCGAGATCGGCGATGTTGAGGGCCATGGCTCCTAAACTAGAACGTGTTACATTTCGAGACAAGTTTCTGACAAAGATGCAGGAAGGCGGGTCCATCGTGAGCGATGCTGAGAGTGCTGCCGAACAGCCGCATGCCCTGGTAGAGCAGCGCGGACACACGCTGATCGTCACGATGAACCGGCCGGAGCGCAAGAACGCCCTCACCGGTGAGATGCTCTCGATAATGGTCGACGCCTGGGACCGCGTCGACAACGATCCGGAGATCCGGAGTTGCGTCCTGACCGGGGCCGGCGGCGCGTTCTGCGCGGGCATGGACCTGAAGAACGCCAACAAGCAGGCCCCGGGCGACACCT
Organism: Mycolicibacterium chitae; assembly: GCF_900637205.1. Taxonomy (NCBI): domain Bacteria; kingdom Bacillati; phylum Actinomycetota; class Actinomycetes; order Mycobacteriales; family Mycobacteriaceae; genus Mycobacterium; species Mycolicibacterium chitae. The sequence continues at coordinate 543,431 of NZ_LR134355.1, read as the reverse complement.
TCAAGGCCGGCTACGACCCCACCCGCATCGACGGCCTGCTCAAGGGCCGCCGGTTGACCAAGCCGCTGATCGCCGCCGTCGAGGGCGCCGCGATCGCCGGGGGCACCGAGATCCTGCAGGGCACCGACATCCGGGTGGCCGGCGAGAGCGCCAAGTTCGGGGTGTCCGAGGCCAAGTGGAGCCTGTACCCGATGGGCGGGTCCGCGGTGCGCCTGGTCCGGCAGATCCCGTACACGATCGCCTGCGACATCCTGCTGACCGGACGGCACATCACCGCCGCCGAGGCCCGCGAGTTCGGCCTGATCGGCCATGTCGTGCCGGACGGTTCGGCGCTGGACAAGGCGCTCGAGATCGCCGAGGTCATCAACAACAACGGCCCCTTGGCAGTACAGGCCATCCTGAAGACCATCCGGGAGACCGAGGGCATGCACGAGAACGACGCCTTCGTCCCCGACACCAAGAACGGCATCCCGGTGTTCCTCTCCGAGGACTCCAAGGAGGGCCCGCGCGCGTTCGCCGAGAAGCGCAAGCCGAACTTCCAGATGAAGTAGCGGGGACCGCAAGCCCGACGTCGGCCGTCACTCGGTCGGCCCCGTCGACTGTGCGTATTCGTCCGCTTTTTGCCAATTTTGCGTACGAAATCGCACAGTCACCACGTTCTTGGGCAGCCGCGACTCATCAGCGCTGCGCCCACTCGGTCGAAGAAGGCGCTGCGTCGGTTATGCAGCATTCCGGCAGTCACCCGGATGTCGATCCAGCCGAGTTCGGGCAATCGCGCGTACCGCTCGACATCCCAGCTGCGCCGGCGCGGATCCGTCCAGTGCTGAGCGCCGTCGAAATCGACGCCGACGCCATACTCGCACCAACCCATATCCAGGCGCGCAAAGAGCGCGCCGCATTCCTCGAACACCTCGAGCTGTGTCTCAGGTCGCGGAAACCCGGCCTGCACCAACAGCAGTCGGGTCAGCGATTCGTAGGGAGACTCCGCACCGGAGTCGACGAGCGTCAGCGTCCGCCGCAATTGTCGAACCCCGCGGGCCCCGGGATGCGCGGCAATGATGTCCTCGATATCACCAATTTTGATACCGGTGGCGTTGAGCAACGCATCGATGCGCTGGACGCCCTCTGTCAGCGGCAGGCGACGACCTAGATCGAACGCTGTTCGCGCAGGCGTTGTGATCGACATACCCGAGGCCAATTGGGTTTCACCTGAGCTCAAGGCGTCCGTGTGGACGATGATGCCGCTGGGCGGACGCCGATTGGTGTGGATCAACTCGACAGGCTTGTTCGCATCGATCCATTTCGAACCCAGCACCGCCGCCGCGGACAACCCCGCGGGTATGCCGCTGCGCCGGGACCATAACCAGGCTGCGCGGGCGTAGCTACGGTGCGACAACTCGACATCGCGGGGAACCCAGACCCCCGGGTAAACGGGCACACAGGTTCGCCGCAGCTCTCGAGAGGTGATCCGGCCGGCGTCCAACGCCTCAGACGCCCGAAATGGCCAATTGAGCTGCACCAGGGCAGATTGACAGCTTCGGCGCAGCGGCGCCGACCGTCATCCACAGGCGGTTCGACTGTGCAATTCTCGACGCAAAACCGGACTGGCGCGGAGGAATCCGCACAGTCGACGAGGAACCAGCACACCTAGCCGAGCCGCTGGCCCGGGGTGAACAACACCGGCATCTCCTCGAGGCCGGACACGAAGTTCGCCGGCCGCAGCGGCAGCCGGCTCTCGTCGGCCAACCGGAGATCGGGCATCCGCGCGATGACCCGCGAGAGCATCAGCTTCAGCTCCAGGCGGGCCAGCTGATTGCCCATGCAGAAGTGCGTGCCGAAGCCAAAGGCCACGTGGCTGTTGGGGTTTCGGTCGATGCGGAAGCTGTCCGGATCCTCGAACACGGTCTCGTCGAAGTTCGCCGATTCGAACATCAGCATGATCTTCTCGCCGGCCTTGAGCTCGGTGCCGTGGAAGTCGATGTCCTGGGTCAGCGTGCGACACATGTTCTTCACCGGCGAGGTCCAGCGCAGCATCTCCTCGATCGCGTCGGTCAGCAGGTCGGGGTTGGCCACCACCTGCTCCCACTGATCGCGGTGCCGCAGCAGCGCCTCGGTGCCGCCGGACAGCGTGTGCCGGGTGGTCTCGTCGCCGCCGATGAGGATCAGCAGGGTCTCCATGACGATCTCGTCGTCGGAGAGCTGCTGGCCCTCGACCTCGGCGTTGACCAGTACCGAGAACAGGTCCTCGGTGGGCTCGGCGCGGCGCTGCTTGATGACCTCCATGGTGAAGGCGGTGTAGGCGGCGAAGGTCTCCATCAGCTTGGTGACGGCCGACTCGTCCAGGTGCGAGCTCAACCCGCAGACCAGGTCGTCGGACCAGGTCAGCAGCATCTCCCGCTCCTCGGGCAGCACCCCGAGCATGTCGCCGATGACGGCCATCGGCAGCGGCGCGGCGATGCTGCGGACGTAGTCGCATTCGCCGCGTTCGATCACCCCATCGATCAGGGTGTCGCACAACCGCTCGATGGACGGCACCTTGTCCATCACCCGCTTGCGGGTGAAGCCGGCGTTGACGAGCTTGCGGCGCAACAGGTGTGCGGGGTCGTCCATGTCGATCATGTACGGCATGCCGGGCTGATCCGGCCGGATCCCGCCGGTGCTGGAGAACACCTCGGGGTTGCGCTCGGCATCCAGGACCGCCTGATAGGTGGTCGCGGCGGCCAGGCCGTTGCGGTCACGGAACACCGGTTGGTGGGCGCGCATCCACTTGTACGCCTCCCGGGCCCCGCCGTCTGCGTAGAAGTTGCCGTCGGTCAGGTCGACGTCGAGGATCGTGGCAGTCATCGGTCTCCGTGCTCCCTTGCGCAGTTATCGAATCTCGGTGGCGTCGCCGAACGTCATCTCGACATTGGCAGAAGATTGGGTGGCGAACGGTCGTTTCGGCAGACCGAGCGTGCGTAGTTCGTCGGCGTAGGGGTGCGCGCCCAGGCGCAGCCGCGCCCCGCCCAGCCGGGCCCGCATCCCGGAATTCTTCATCTCCCAGGGGATTTCGCGGGTGATGCCGCCGGTGTGGCTGTAGGTGGTCAGCACCTGGGCTTTCGACGTGAACGCCGACGGCACCGACAGCCCGGGCCGGAACTCGAGGCCGGCGATGAGGTTGCCGTCCTCGGACACGTCGAAGTCGAAGGTGCGCCCATCCCGAACGGTGAAGTCCGCCATGATCTTCGGGAAGCCCCAGATCTTCTGGCCGGCTTCCAGCGTGAAGCCCTGGTCGACCGGTAGGTGATGGATGAAGGCCGCCGCCGACGCCAGCGCCTTGGGCCCCTTCGCCGCGGATCCCGGCGGGTTGACCATGACCGCGGTGCCGAACTCGTGGTACTTGCCGAGATCGCCGTCGATGTAGCGGACCAGCATCAGCATGGTGACCGCGCGGCCGGGCAGGTGCTCGCAGACCCGCAGCCCGCTGTAGTCGATCATCCGCTGGGCGGCGTCCGCCGGCACCGAGAACATCGCGACGTGGGTGTCAGCCCGGCGGATGCGCACGGGCATCGTCAGCACGGTTCCCTGGATCGTGTGCGTGGAGCGGAGTGTGTCGGCCATCACCCCCAATCTAGAACGCGTTCTAGAAAGAGGCAACCACCCCCGGCGCGGGCGCTACACCAGCTCGGTCAGGTCCCTTATCTGCTCCGTTGTCCGCGCGCCGACGACCATCATGGTCACGCCGGCGGCTTCCCAGGCCGCGATTTGCTTACGCACGTAGTCGATATCGCCGACAATCGCGGCGTCGTCGACCAGCTCGTCGGGGATGACCTTCGCGGCTTGATCCTTGCGGTCCGAGCGGAACAGCGCCGTCACCTCGTCGACGACGTCGCTGTAGCCCATCCGGCGGTAGACGTCGGCGTGGAAGTTGGTGTCCTCGGCGCCCATGCCGCCCATGTAGAGGGCCAGGTGCGGCTTGATCAGCTCCAATACCGCCGGCCGGTCGTCGGTCACCACCACCTGGGCGGTCGCGCAGATCTCGAAGTCCTCCCGGGAACGACGGGCGCCCGGGCGGGCGAAGCCCTCGTCGAGCCACTCGTTGTACATCGGCGCCAACCGCGGGCTGTAGAAGATGGGCAGCCAGCCGTCGCAGATCTCGGCCGCCAGCGCCACGTTCTTGGGCCCCTCGGCGCCCAGCATGATCGGGATATCGGCGCGGCGCGGATGCGTGATGGGCTTGAGTGCCTTGCCCAGCCCGGTGGTGCCCTCCCCCGACAGCGGCAACGGGTAGTGCGGTCCCGGGCTGGTCACGGGCGCCTCGCGCGCCCACACCTGCCGGATGATGTCGATGTATTCGCGGGTACGGGCCAACGGCTTGGGGAAGCGCTGGCCGTACCAGCCCTCCACCACCTGCGGACCGGAGACGCCCAGCCCCAGGATGTGCCGTCCCCCCGAGAGGTGGTCGAGCGTCAGCGCCGCCATGGCGCAGGCCGTGGGGGTGCGTGCGGACAGCTGGATCACCGAGGTGCCCAGTCGCATCCGGGTGGTCTCGCGGCCCCACCAGGCCAGCGGCGTGTAGGCGTCCGAACCCCACGCCTCGGCGGTGAACACGGTGTCGAAGCCCGCGTCCTCGGCGGCCGCGACGAGTTCGGCGTGGTTGGTGGGCGGCTGCGCGCCCCAATACCCGAGTTGCAATCCCAGCTTCATCGGATCCGACCCCAACTTTCCCTAGTCCGTCCCGGGCGTTGCCGACCCGTTCTTGCCACGATTCTTAGAACCTGTTCTACTCGATGCCGTGAACGCCAGTCAGAGCAGCCCGTCGCTGATCGATGACCATGAGCCGCCGCTGTCCGCACCGCTGAAGCTGTCCTTTGACTACACCCGTTCGGTCGGGCCGGTCCTCAGTCAGTTCTTCACCGCACTTCGCGAACGCCGCATCGTCGGCAACCGCGGATCCGACGGCCGGGTACACGTGCCACCTGCCGAATACGACCCCGTCACCTATGAGCGGTTGAGCGAGATCGTACCGGTGGCATCCGTCGGCACCGTGGTGTCGTGGACGTGGGTTCCCGAGCCGGTGGACGGCCAACCGCTGGACCGCCCCTTCGCCTGGGCGCTGATCAAACTCGACGGCGCCGACACCCCGCTGCTGCACGCCCTCGACGTCGCGAGCCCCGACGACATCGCCACCGGGGCGCGGGTCCACGCGCACTGGGTCGACGAGCCCGTCGGCGCGATCACCGACATCGCCTACTTCGCGCTGGGCGAGCAGCCGGAGCCTGCGGCCGCGCCGGCCGTCGACCTGGAACCGGTGACCATGCTGGTCACGCCGATCGAGGTGGAGATCCAGCACAGTGCCTCCCGTCCGGAGAGCGCCTACCTGCGGGCACTGCAGGAGGGCCGGCTGGTCGGCGCGCGGCGGGGTGCCGACGGGCCGGTGTACTTCCCGGCCCGTGAGGCCGACCCCAAGACCGGGCAGACCCTCGACGAGCTGGTCGAGCTGCCGGACAAGGGCATCGTCACCACCTTCGCGGTGATCAACATCCCGTTCGCCGGGCAGCGCATCAAACCGCCCTACGTCGCGGCCTACGTGCTGCTCGACGGGGCCGACATTCCGTTCCTGCACCTGGTCACCGACATCGATCCGGCCGACGTGCGGATGGGCATGCGGGTCGAGGCGGTGTGGAAGCCCCGCGAGGAGTGGGGCCACGGCATCGACAACATCGACTACTTCCGGCCCACCGGCGAACCCGACGCCGACTACGACTCGTTCAAGCACCACCTCTAGAGAGGCGCACCGTGACAGACATCGCAGTGGTCGGTTTCGCGCATGCCCCACATGTGCGCCGCACCGACGGCACCACCAACGGCGTCGAGATGTTGATGCCGTGTTTCGCCGCGCTCTACGAGGAGCTGGGCATCACCAAGGCCGACATCGGGTTCTGGTGCTCCGGGTCGTCGGACTACCTTGCCGGACGCGCCTTCTCGTTCATCTCGGCGATCGACTCGATCGGCGCGGTGCCGCCGATCAACGAATCGCACGTGGAGATGGACGCCGCGTGGGCGCTCTACGAGGCCTACATCAAGCTGCTGACCGGTGAGGTCGAGACCGCGTTGGTCTACGGGTTCGGCAAGTCCTCGGCCGGCAACCTGCGCCGGGTGCTGGCGCTGCAGACCGACCCCTACACCGTGGCGCCGCTGTGGCCGGATTCCATCTCGATGGCCGGCCTGCAGGCCCGGCTGGGGTTGGACGCCGGCAAGTGGACCGTCGAGCAGATGGCGCAGGTCGCACTGGACGCGATGACCGCCGCCGGCCGCACCGACTCGGTGGAGAGCGCCGCCAGCGTCGACGAACTGCTGGCCCGCCCGCTCTACGCCGATCCGCTGCGCCGTCACGACATCGCGCCCATCACCGACGGCGCGGCCGCGATCGTGCTGGCCGCCGGCGACCGGGCCCGCGAACTGCGGGAGAATCCGGCCTGGATCACGGGCCTCGAGCACCGCATCGAGACACCCATCCTGGGTGCCCGCGACCTGGCGAGTTCCCCGTCGACCGCGGCGTCGGCCCGGTCGGCTCTGGGCGGCGACGCGGGCGCGGTCGAGGTGGCCGAACTGCACGCCCCGTTCAGCCATCAGCAGCTGATCCTCGCCGAGGCGATCGGGCTGGGCGAGGCCACGAAGATCAACCCGTCCGGCGGCGCGCTCGCCGGCAACCCCATGTTCGCGGCCGGCCTGGAACGCATCGGCTTTGCCGCCCAACACATCTGGAACGGGACGGCGCAACGGACCCTGGCGCACGCCACCAGCGGACCGGCGCTGCAGCAAAACCTGGTCGCCGTTCTCGACGGAAAGGTCAACTGAACATGGCCAAGCAGCTAGCAGCGGTCCTGGGCACCGGGCAGACCAAGTACGTCGCCAAGCGCAAGGACGTCTCGATGAACGGGCTGGTCCGCGAGGCCATCGACCGTGCGCTCGAGGACTCCGGATCCACCATGGACGACATCGACGCCGTCGTCGTCGGCAAGGCACCCGACCTCTTCGAGGGCGTGATGATGCCGGAGCTGTTCATGGCCGACGCCACCGGCGCCACCGGCAAACCACTGATCCGCGTGCACACCGCGGGTTCGGTGGGCGGTTCCACCGCGATCGTGGCGGCCAGCCTGGTGCAGTCGGGCAAGTACCGCCGGGTGTTGACGATGGCCTGGGAGAAGCAGTCCGAGTCGAACGCCATGTGGGCGCTGAGCATCCCGGTGCCGTTCATCAAGCCGGTCGGCGCCGGCGCGGGCGGGTACTTCGCACCGCATGTGCGCGCCTACATCAACCGCTCGGGCGCGCCCAAGCACATCGGCGCCATGGTGGCCGTCAAGGACCGGCTCAACGGCGCGAAGAACCCGCTGGCCCATCTGCATCAGCCCGACATCACCGTCGAGAAGGTGATGGAGTCGCCGATGCTGTGGGACCCCATCCGGTACGACGAGACCTGCCCGTCGTCGGACGGCGCGTGCGCAATGGTGATCGGCAACGAGCAGATCGCCGACGCCCGCGTCGCCGAGGGGCATCCGGTGGCGTGGGTGCACGCGACCGCGCTGCGGACCGAGCCGCTGGCCTATGCGGGCCGCGATCAGGTGAGCCCGCAGGCCGGCCGCGACGCCGCGGCCGCGCTGTGGAAGGCCGCGGGGATCACCAGCCCGATCGACGAGATCGACGTGGCCGAGATCTACGTGCCGTTCTCCTGGTTCGAGCCGATGTGGTTGGAGAACCTGGGTTTTGCCGCCGAGGGCGAGGGATGGAAGCTCACCGAGGCCGGCGAGACCGCGATCGGCGGCAAGATCCCGCTGAACGCGTCCGGCGGCGTGCTGTCGTCGAACCCGATCGGCGCCTCCGGGATGATCCGGTTCGCCGAGTCGGCGATCCAGGTGATGGGCAAGGCCGGTGACCACCAGGTCGAGGGCGCCCGCAAGGCGCTCGGCCATGCCTACGGCGGGGGTTCGCAGTACTACTCCATGTGGGTGGTCGCCAGCGACAAGCCGGTGTGAGTCCAACCACTCGAGGCCCCCGGGGGCGCTCGTCTCAGCTCGTTTACAGCTCTGCCACGTAGGGTAGGAACGTCGGACAGGTCAGTTCGACACCCACCCCGCAACGTTAGAGCCGAGTTTTGTCACGCCCCAAATACCTCAGCACACCGACCGGCCGCCTCGCCGCTGCCGCGATCGCGGCAGCGGTCGCCCTCGGCGCCACCGCCTGCGGCGGAGTGAGCTCCGACCCCGCGGGCCTCGGCCAGACCAGCACGACGTCCCCGACGGCGGCCTCCTCGGGTCCGTCCGCGTCGCCGGCGTCGCCGACCTCGACGACCTCGGCGGACAAGGAGGCCGACCTCGCCGCCGACTACCGGCACCTGCTGCTGCAGCCCGAGCACCTCAGCGACCAGGAGGACACCTTCACGGCCCGCTCGGTGGACACCAACCCCAGCGGCATGCCCGGCGCCAGCGCGTTCTTCGTCAACGCCGATGACGACCGCGCCATCTCGGACACGATCGTGCTGTACCCCGACGCGACCACCGCGAAGAAAACGCTGAAGGCCGCGACCGAGGCCCTGCCTACCAAGGTCATCGGCGGGACCCCCGAGCCGGTGGCCGTCGGCACCGACGGCGTCGTGATCTCCGGGACCTCTCCGGCCGGCGACAAGTCCGTGACGCAGCTGCTCTTCACCCAGGGCCGCGCGCTGGTCCGGCTGGACTTCGAGAGCGCCGTCGGCGACAGCACCTCCGACCAGTTCGTCACCAACGTCGCCAAGATGCAGTTGATCGCGCTGCAGACCGGGCTGCCGGACACGGAGTAATCGTCGCCGGGTTCGGGTATGCCGCAGGTCACGCCCCCGTCGTTGCGGGAATCGGGGTCAAAACTGTAACGTGTTCTAGTTAGAGAGACTGGAGGCGCGAAGTGACGACTGAAACAGCCCACAGCGGCATTCGCGAGATCGATACCGGCACGCTGCCCGACCGCTACGCCCGCGGCTGGCACTGCCTGGGACCCGTAAAGAGCTTCTTGGACGGCAAGCCGCACAGCGTCGAGATCTTCGGCACCAAGCTCGTGGTGTTCGCGGACTCCGCGGGCGAGCTCAACGTCCTGGACGGCTACTGCCGCCACATGGGTGGTGACCTGTCGCAGGGCACCATCAAGGGCGACGAGGTGGCCTGCCCGTTCCACGACTGGCGGTGGGGCGGCGACGGCAAGTGCAAGCTGGTCCCCTACGCCAAGCGCACGCCGCGGCTGGCCCGCACCCGCGCCTGGCACACCGACACCCGCGGCGGCCTGCTGTTCGTCTGGCACGACCACGAGGGCAACCCGCCGCAGCCCGAGGTGCGGATCCCCGAGATCCCCGAGTGGGCCAGCGGCGACTGGACCGACTGGAAGTGGAACTCGCTGCTGATCGAGGGCTCCAACTGCCGCGAGATCATCGACAACGTCACCGACATGGCGCACTTCTTCTACATCCACTTCGGCCTGCCGACGTACTTCAAGAACGTCTTCGAGGGCCACGTCGCGTCGCAGTACCTGCACAACGTGGGCCGCCCCGACATCAACGACATGGGCACCGCCTACGGCGACGCGAAGCTGGACTCGGAGGCGTCGTACTTCGGCCCGTCGTTCATGATCAACTGGCTGCACAACACCTACGGCGACTTCAAGGCCGAGTCGATCCTGATCAACTGCCACTACCCGGTGACCCAGGACTCGTTCGTGCTGCAGTGGGGCGTCATCGTCGAGAAGCCCAAGGGCCTCGACGACGCCACCTCCGAGAAGCTGGCCGACGCCTTCACCGAAGGCGTCAGCAAGGGCTTCCTGCAGGATGTGGAGATCTGGAAGCACAAGACCCGCATCGACAACCCACTGCTGGTCGAGGAGGACGGCGCCGTCTATCAGATGCGACGTTGGTATCAGCAGTTCTACGTCGACGTCGCCGACGTCACCGCGGAGATGACGGACCGTTTCGAACTCGAGGTGGACACCACCGCCGCCAACGAGAAGTGGCACGTGGAGGTCGAGGAGAACCTGCGGCGGCAGGCCGAGGCCAAGGAACAGCAGACCTCCGAGGTCTCTGGATGAGTTCGGGCAAGGGGACCCCTGACGTCGACGGCCTCGCGCGGTCGATGGTCCTCTTGCACGGCGGTCACGACGACGACGAGCACGATCACCACCACGGCCACGGCCCCGATGACGGTGACGCCCCGGCCGGGTCTTGGAGCAAGGCACCGAGTTTCGCCTCCGACCCGGCCCGCGCCGCGGCGGTGCGCGCCGCCACCGCCGCCGACCGCGACCGGTACCTGACCTCGGGATTGGCGCCGGTGGACTGCCGGTTCTGTCACGCCACCGTCGAGGTCAAGAAGCTGGGGCCGGAATACACTGCCGTGCAATGGAACTCCGAGGCAGTACAGCGGTGCGCGGTGTTCGCCGAGGCCCGCGCCGACGGTCAGCGCGCCCCGATGCGCGCGTGCCCGCGGCTGAGCGACAGCATCAAGCACGCGATCGCCGAGGGCTGCCTCGAGGCCGTCTCCAGCGCCCCGTCGCCGGGCGACGGCTGAGACGTTTCCGCCGGGAGCATCGGTGACCGACCGTCAGCGCTTCGGCCAGCTGGAGATCCTGCGCTTCGAGACCGGCTGGGTACGGACCAACTGCTACTTGGTCTTTCACCATGCGGACCGGGAGGCGTTGATCATCGACCCCGGCGACGGGGCGGCCGGCAAGGTGCGCGACCTGGTCCGCCGAAACCGCCTGGCGCCGCGGGCCGTCCTGCTGACCCACGGCCACCTCGACCACGTCTGGAACGCGCAGCGGTTGTCGGACCACTACGCCATCCCGACGTGCGTCCACGTGGCGGATCGACCGATGCTGGTCAATCCGATCCGGGGCGTGGCACCGCGGCTGGTGCAGAAGATGGTGGGCGCGTTCTGCTCCGAACCCGAGCAGGTGGTGGGACTCTCCGACGGCAGCAGCCTGACCCTCGGCGGGATCCATGTGACGGTGGATCACACGCCCGGGCACACGCCGGGATCGGTGACGTTCCGGGTGACCGATCCGCAGCATCCCGACCTGTTGTTCACCGGGGACACCCTGTTCAACGGCAGCGTGGGCCGCACCGACTTCGAGGGCGGCAGCGGCAATCACCTGCTCAGTTCGATCATTGGAAAGCTGCTGGTGCGCGACGACCGCGCGCAGGTGCTGCCCGGGCACGGCCCGCAGAGCACCATCGGCGTCGAGCGCCGCGCCAACCCGTTCCTGCAGCCGTGACTCAGAGCCCGGCGAAACGCTCCCGGACCTGCTCGGCCGTCAGCCCGTAATCCGCCAGCGAGTAGGTGTGCTTCGGTGAGCGCGGACCCCGCTGACTCTCGTCGTGCATATCGCGCATCGCCTGCCGCGCGGCGTCGGAGAGTTCGATGCCGAAGTGCGTATAGATCCCGGCGACGGTCCCGAGAGGGTCCTTGACGAAGTCGGCGTAGTCGATGTCGCAGAACTGCGCTGGATCATGCTTGGCGCGTTCGGCGTTGAACAATTCCAGCCCGCGCGACCAGGTCTCCAGGTTGTCCGCGCCGATCTGTTCGCCGACAAAGACATTCGACCAGCCCGCGGTGGTGTGCGCGGACAGCGAACACATCGAGGCCATGATGGTCTCGGCCGGTCGGTGGCACTGCACCACGAGCGCATCGGGGTAGGTGGCCAGCAGCGCGTCGAGGGCGAACAGGTGGCTGGGATTCTTGAGCACCCAACGCTTTTCGATGTCGTTGAGCCCGATCAGCTGCAGGTTCTTACGGTGCCGCTGATACGGCTTGGTCCAGTCCTGGCGGGACAGCCACTGCGCGTAGCTGGGCACGTGCGCCAGGGTTTCGTAGGACACCGAGTGCAGCGACTGCCGCAGCAGCTGCCAGCACTCCTCGACCTCGTCCGCGGTCATGTAGTGCAGGCCGAGGTATTCCGGATCCTCGTTGTGCGCCTTGGCGAACTGGGCGTCGAGCTGCTGGAACACCGGGTTGTCCGCCCAGGTCTCCCGGGGCGGGCGGGGCTGCGGGAACTCCGCCAGCCACAGCTCGAGGCCCTGGTGGGCGGGGTCGGCGGTGAGCAGCCGATGCAGGGCGGTGGTGCCGGTGCGGGGCAGTCCGGTGACGAAGATCGGGCGTTCGATCGCGACGTCGGCGTGCTGGGGATGCTGCTTCCACGCCGCCTCGGACATCAGCCGGGCCACCAGCGCGTTGCGCAGGAAGAACCGGCACATCTTGCTGCCGAACTCGGTGAGGTTCTCGTCGCGCTGATAGGACTCCAGCAGCACGGCCAGGCCCTCGCGGTAGTTGTCGTCGTCGTTGCCGAAGTCGTCGAGTCCGACGGCCTTGATGGCCGAGGCGTGCAGGTCCTCGACCGTGCCGACGTTGGTGCGCGGCGTCATGCCTTGAACTCCCCGCAGTTGACGTCCAGGGCCTGGCCGGTGATGCCGCTGGCCAGATCGCTGGCCATGAACAGGATCGCCGAGGCCACCTCGTCCTCGGTCGGGAGTCGCTTGAGGTCGGAGGCCGCGGCCGCCGCGCGGTAGATGTCGTCGACGGTGGTGCCGTACTTGCCGGCCTGGTGGTTGAAGTAGCCCTCCAGCGTGCCGCCCCAGATATAGCCGGGCAGAATGGAATTCACCCGGATGCCCTGCTCCCCCAGCTCGGTGGCCAGCGACTGTGACATGGCCAGCAGCGCGGACTTCGCCATCTTGTAGGCCCCGTACTTGGCCTGTGAGTGGCGCACGACCATCGAATTGACGTTGACCACCGACCCCTTGGCCTCGGCCAGGGCCGGGGTGAAGCCCTGGATCAGCCGCAGCGCGCCGAACACCGTGAGCTCGATGGCCTCGCGCATGTGCTCGAAGGTGGTGTCGGCCAACGGTTTCATCGAGGGCACCCGAAACGCGTTGTTGATCACCACATCCACCCGGCCGTAGGTCTGCATGGCGGTCTCGACCAGGTTCTGCACCTGCGCATCGTCGGTGATGTCGGTGCCCACGGCCAGCGCCCGGCGGCCGGTGTCGGCGACCTGCTTGGCGACGTCGTCGAGTCGCTCGACCGTGCGGGCGGCCAGCACCAGGTCGGCGCCGGCCTCCGCGCAGCGCCGCGCCAGCGTCGTCCCCAGCGCGGGGCCGACACCGCTGATCACCACTACCTTGTCTGCAAGCAATCCGGTCATCTGCTACCCCAGCATCCTGTTGGCGATCTGCTGCTGACGCAGGGCGATTCGCGCGCGCCAGCCATCCTCGGTGATCTTGTTCGATTCGTAATGCGGCAGGGCCTTCGAGACGTCGGCTACGTCCAGCAGTTCGACCGTCGGGCCGTCGGCCTCGGTGAGCTCTCGGGACAGCCGTTGCCAGCGGAACTGGAGGTAGCCGCGCCGGTGGCCCAGCGTCTCGCACCAGTTGGTCACCCCCGGGTTGGCGTCGGAGACGACGATCCTGATCTTGCCGTCCGGATCGACTTGCGCCTGAGTGCCGTTCAGCGAGGTCTGGTGGTTGATGTAGTCCAGCGAGATGTACCAGAGGCTGCCGAGCTGGAAACCCATGTAGGGGGCGTCGGAGGCCGGCACGGTGATGACCAGTGCCTGCTCGGGATTCAGTTCGAAGTGCCCGGCCGACGAGTACTGCGTGGCGAGCCCGCCGGGGGTGAGCCGCGGGGCCACCATGGTGTTCACCGGGATGTTGAGGTAGAACCACTGCGGAAACTGCAGCCAGGTCTTGACCCGCTGCACCAGTTGCTTTCCGGCGACGGCGTAGCGCTTCTCGATGAGTTGTCGACTCAGCGGCGGAGGTGCGGTGCCGGCGGTGTCGGTGCGCGCCACGGTGACGGTGCCGCGGCGCGCGGACCAGTCGTTGTACACCTCGCGGATCAGCAGTTGCGACGGGGCGCTCGGCGTCACCCGCCACTCGAAGCTGCCGTCGTCGGCGATGTCGAGTTCGCGGTCGTCGAAGGCGGCCTCACTGGGCGGCACGTTGTTGTCGGTGTACTCGCCGCCGAGCATCTGGAAGCTGAGATCCGTTGTGGTGCCGCGGACCCCGGTGACCACGTACTCCCGACCCGGTTGCACCCGGGTGCCGAAGTACAGCGTGTCCGGGTTGTCCAGGCCCATCTTCGTGTAGGGCCCGGTGCCCGACTGCAGGACGGGATGGTCGCGGTCGTAGTCGAAGCCGAGGTGGATGCAGGCCGAGATGCAGCCGGCCAGGTACTGCAGGCCCTCGAACAGGTCCGCCTCGGATTCGATATGCGGCGCCTCGGTGACCAGGCGCTCCGCCTCGGCGATCGCGTCGACCAGTGGCTGGGAATACATCGGCGCCCCGTTTCGGTCCATTATTGGAACATGCTGGTAGAGTTTCCGACCTGACCCTAGAACGTGTTCCAGTGTGCGTCAATGTTGGGAGAGCCGTCGTGGCATCCGCCGACCGTGCCTCGCCGCCCACCGCACGGGTGGTCGCCGTCCTGGAGTTCCTGGCCCGGCACCCCCACGATCGGTTCGGCCTGTCCGAACTGGCCCGGCGGGTGGAGCTGAGCAAGCCGACCTGTCTCGGCATCCTCACCACCCTGACCGAGTCCGGTTATCTGGTGCGCGACGTCGGCGACAACGGTCGGGACAAGACGTATCGGCTGGGGCCCGCGCTGATCGCGCTCGGCCACACCGCCCAGGAGTCGCTGCGGGTCAGCCCCGCCGCCCGCGACGAACTGCGCCGGCTATCCGAGGCCTACCAGACCACCGCGGGGCTGTCGGCCGTCGTCGACGACCGCATCACGCTGCTCGAACTGGTGGGCCCCGCCGGCGTCGACGTCGGTGTGCGGGTGGGGCAGAGCTATCCGTTTGCGCCGCCGGTGGGGCTGATGTTCGTGCTGTGGGACGACGAGGCGCTGCGGGCCTGGCTGGCCAAGGCGCCGACGATCCCGCTGCGCACCGACTCCGCCCGGTTGGACGCGGTGATCGCGGAGTGCCGGACATCCGGGTACCTGGTGGAACGCATGACCCCGGGCGGCCGACGGCTGTACGCCCTGATGGCGGGCATGTCGAATTCGATGCCCGATGAATTACGTGCCCTGCTCGGTGAACTGGTCTCCGACATCGGCGAGCGGGTGTATCTACGCGGCGAGGCGCAGGCCGCCGGCCGCAAGCGCGAGGACATCAGCGTCATCTCGGCACCGGTCTTCGACCATCACCAGCGGCAGGTGATGGTCGTCTCGTTGCAGATCGGGCGGGCACTCACCGACGCCGAGATCACCAAGCGCGCAAGGGATCTGATGATCTCAGCCGCGGCGATCACCGCGCAACTGGGCGGTGCGGCGCCGGCGGTCAGCTGACCGTCGCCAGCGCGAACGGCAACACCTCCGGCGCCCCGGCCTCGCGGAGCGCCCGGGTCGCCATGGTCATCGTCCACCCGGTGTCGACCACGTCATCGACCAGCAGCACCGGTCCGCCGACGTCAAGGGGAGGCACCTCCCACGCCCCGTCGAGGGCCGCCACCCGATACGCCGAGTTCGCCGCGGTGACCCGGCGCCGCTGCGGCGCGTAGTGCAGGGTCCCGAGGTCGGTGAGCCGGCCGACCTCGGCCAGTCGTCGCGCGGTCGAGGAGATCAGCTTCGGATGCGTCTCCGAGTCCAGCGCGAGGACGGCCACTGGGCGGGTGGTCCATCCCCAGGCTTTGAGCACCTCGATGGCGGCCTGGATCACCTCGTCGGGCGCCTCGTCGTCGGGTTCGGCCAGCAGCCGGCGCAGGCGGGCGCCCCAACCGAGGTCGGTGAGGCGGCCGATGGCGCGTCCCGGCTCCGCGCCGTCGGCGATGCGGCCCTTGAGGTCGAGGCCCAGGGTGGCCAGGCCGGTGGGCCATTGCTTGCGCGGCGCGATCTCGACCCCGGGGCGGCGCAACCGTTCCCGGGTGGCGGTCAGGGTTGCGTCATCCACCCCGGGCTCGTACCGGGTGCCGGTGCAGTTGTCGCAGCGCCCGCAGCGCTCGTCGGCGGCGAGCTCGGGATCGTCGAGTTGACTGCGCAGGAACGCCATTCGGCATTGGTCGGTGCTCTGGTAGTCGAGCATGGCCTGCTGCTCGCGCTTGCGCGCCTCCTCGAGGGCGCGGTACCGGTCCTCGTCGTACTCCCACGGCTGGCCGGTGCCGATCCACCCGCCCTTGACGCGGCGGACCGCGCCGTCGACGTCGAGCACCTTGAGCACCATCTCCAGGCGCGAGCGATTCAGATCGACCAGCGGCTCCAGCGCCGCGGTGGACTGGGCGCGGTCGGTGTCGAGCGCGGCGATCACGTTGCGCACCATGGCTTCCGACGGGAACGCGACCGAGGAGAAGTACCGCCACACATCCTGGTCTTCGACGCCGGGCAGCAGGACGACCTCGGCGCTCTCGGTGGCGCGCCCGGCGCGACCGACCTGCTGGTAGTAGGCGATCGGCGACGACGGCGCCCCCAGGTGGACGACGAAGCCCAGGTCGGGCTTGTCGAACCCCATGCCCAGCGCCGACGTCGCCACCAGTGCCTTGACCCGGTTCTCGAGCAGGTCCGCCTCGAGCTGTTCCCGTTCGGTGGTGTCGGTGGCACCGGTGTAGGCCTCGACCCGGTGCCCGCGATCCCGCAGCAGGCCCGCGACGTCGCGGGCCTGCGCGACGGTCAGCGTGTAGATGATGCCGGAGCCCGGCAACGAATCCAGCTGCGCGGCAATCCATGCCGCGCGTTGCGCGGGACCGCCGGCGCGCACCACCGCCAGCCGCAGGGACTCCCGGTCCAGGCCGCCGCGCAGCACCAGGGTGTCGCGTCCGCCCACGCCGAGCTGGGTGGCGACGTCGTTGACGACGCGGTCGTTGGCGGTGGCCGTGGTGGCCAGCACGGGGATGTCCGTGCCGAGTTCGGCGATCAGCGTGCGGATGCGGCGGTAGTCGGGTCGGAAGTCGTGGCCCCAGTCGGAGACACAGTGTGCCTCGTCGACCACCACCAGCCCCGCATCGGCGGCCAACGCGGGCAGCACATTGTCCCGGAAGTCGGGATTGTTGAGCCGCTCCGGGCTGACGAGCAGGACGTCGAGGGCGCCATCGGAGACCTGCTGGTGGATGCCGTCCCATTCGGTGACGTTGCCGGAGTTGATGGTCGCCGCCCGGACCCCGGCGCGCTCGGCGGCGGCCACCTGGTTGCGCATCAGGGCCAGCAGCGGCGACACGATGACGGTCGGTCCGTGCCCGGCGGCGCGCAGCAGCTTGGCGGCGATGAAGTAGACCGCCGACTTGCCCCAGCCGGTGCGCTGCACCACCAACGCCCTGCGCCGTTGCACCACCAGCGCCTCGATGGCCGTCCACTGGTCGTCGCGCAGCGAGGCGCCGGGGCCGGCGAGTTGTTCGAGGATCGACTGGGCCTGCTCGCGGGTAGCCATGGCCCCATCCTGCCGGGTGCCGCAGACAAGTGTGCCCGCCCACTACCAACAGCGGGCGGGCACTACCTGGTGTCGAGTTAGATCGCCTCGAGCGCCTCGATGGACTGCGACGGGGTGACCTGGATGCCGCACTCGTCATTGAGGGCGCGCACGGGCTGCTGGATGGTCCGCAGCTCATCGGCCACATCGGGGTTCTCGGCGAAGTAGGTCTGGTACGAGGCCTGCGCCTGGGCAGCCGGCTGCTTGGCGATGTCGCTGAGGGCGTCATTGACCTCGGTGTTCGATGCCAGGTAGCCGCTCACCGATTGCTGCACCGAGCTCACGGTGCTCGCCACGTCGCTGGCGCTGCAGTTCTCCGGGGCGGCGCTGGCCGTGGGCAGCGCGATCGTAGCGCTGGCGGCGGCACCGAGCAGTCCTCCGGCGAGCATGCCACCGAGTCCGCGGTACACAGTCGTCTTGCTAGCTTTCATGCGTTGCTCCTAACGGTTTCGTGGCTGTCGTTGACGCAGCCACTCCCCAACCCGAAGGTGCAACTACCCGAGGCACGCGGCCGCAAAACACCGCAGCGGGTGATACTGCCGGTTCTCGCCGCTCGAAACTAGGTGTGACCAGCGATTGTTACGCACCAAAGTTTTTCGGACCAATTCGCATCCCCCGCGTGGTGCGCGGTCAACGCTCAGAACTGGTTACAAGTATTGAAGGCCTGCTCGATGGGTCCGAGATACGGCTGATTCGCGGGATGACCTGCCAGCAGATTCGCCATTTGTCGCCGCTGCCCCGGTGGCATACCGAGGAACTGCTGCAGCATCGACATCGCGTCCGCGGAGCCGCTGAGATCCGACGCAGGCCCCGGCCCCTGCGCATTCAAGGCCGCCGTAACCTGCTGATAGCTGCAGGTCGTATTGACCATGGAATCCAGATTCGGAGCGGCGGACGCAATCCCGGTCCCTGCGGTGAGCAACAAACCCAAACCGGCAACCCCCGCCAGTTTGGTCAACGACATTTTGATCATGTGTAGACCTTCCTCCCCTAGGGCGTGTCTGACAAAGGTTTCGGGTGTTATGCCGGAGGCTTGAGGTATGTCGCGGTTTCAGCTGCTTACCGATGTTCAGTGGTCGTTGATCGAGGATCTGCTTCCTGCACGTACGGGTAAGCGGGGCAGACCCTTTCAGGATGCGCGTTCGATGGTGGAAGGCATCATCTATCGGTATCGGTGCGGGATCGCCTGGCGCGACGTGCCGGAGGTGTTCGGGCCGTGGCAGTCGATCTGGACCTGGCATCGACGAATGAGTGCCGACGGCACCTGGGACATGGTGCTGGCTCGGTTGCTGGCCGCCGCCGACGAGGCCGGGATCATCGACTGGGCGGTGTCGGTGGATTCCACGATCGCCCGCGCTCACCAACATGCCACGAACATCACCCGTGACACAGGGGGCTGGGTCGAATTACACAAATCTGGCGAGCGAGCCGCCTGACCACGGCATTGGTCGCTCGCGCGGCGGGCTGACCAGCAAGATCCATCACCTCGTCGACGGCCACGGACGACCGTTGGTGGTGCTCGTGAGCGCCGGCCAGGCAGGCGACGGACCAGTCCTGGAGCATTTGCTCGCCCACCTCAAAGTTGAGCGCTGCGGGCCTGGCCGGCCCCGCACCCGGCCCGATCGCCTGCGCGGAGATAAGGCCTATTCCAGCCGAGCGACCCGGCAGCGGCTGCGCCGACGAGGGATCGTCGCCGTCATTCCCGAACCGTCCGATCAGATCGGCCACCGAAAACGTCGAGGCACCCACGGCGGCCGACCGCCAGCATTCGACGCCGAGGACTACAAGGGCCGCAACGTTGTTGAACGAGGATTCAGCGTCACCAAGCAGTGGCGTGGTCTGGCCACCCGCTACGACAAACTCGCCATCGTCTACCGGGGCGCAGCAGTCCTACGGGCCATCACACTCTGGCTACCGCATTTATCAGACACGGCCTAAGCGCGGGACTCTACTCGCAGTGATCGGAGTTGCCGTCGTTTTCGCAACTGTCCACAGGCAATTCACCGGACCGGAAGACGGCCGGTGATCAAGGCTCTTCGCGCAGAAGTAGCGCACGCGTCACCGACCGCGGCGCCGTCGCCCGCAGCATCGAGCTAGCCGGTCGCTGACGGACCCGTTGCGGCCACCAGAACCAGCGGCCGAGCAGGGCCGCGATCGACGGCGTCATGAGTGCCCGCACCACCAGCGTGTCGAGCAGCAGACCGATACCGATGGTAGATCCCACCTGACCGATGATGCGGAGATCACTGACGACCATCGACATCATGGTGAACGCGAACACCAACCCCGCGGCGGTCACCACCTTGCCGCTGCCCCCCATCGCCCTGATGATGCCGGTGTTGATCCCCGCGCCCATCTCCTCTCTCATGCGGGACACAAGAAGCAGGTTGTAGTCAGACCCCACTGCCAAAAGAACGATCACCGACATTGCGAGCACCAACCAGTGCAGCTCAATCCCGAGGATGTGTTGCCAAACCAGTACTGACAGGCCAAAGGCCGCGCCCAGCGAAATCGCCACAGTGCCAACGATCACCAGGGCGGCGATCAAACTCCGGGTGATGATCAACATGATGCTCAGGATCAGACCCAGCGCGGCGACCCCCGCGATAAGTAGGTCATAGTTGGAGCCATCACGCATATCCTTGAAAGTTGACGCAGTCCCGGCGAGGTAGATCTGGGCGTTCTCCAGCGGAGTCACCTTCAACGCTTCCTCCGCGGCGTCGGAGATGGCCTCCACACGTGCAATCCCCTCCGGTGTTGCCGGGTCGCCGCGGTGCTCGATGAACATACGCATGGTCTTCCCGTCCGGAGAGAAGAACAAGCTCATCGCGCGCTGAAAGTCCTTGTTGTCGAAGATCTCCGGTGGCAGATAGAAGGAGTCGTCATTCTGGGCGGCATCGAAGACCTTTCCCATGGCGGTGGAGTCCGCGCTCACGTCGTCCATCAGCTCGTACATGCCCGACATGGTGCTGTGCATCGTCAACACCATCGTCCGCATACTCTGCATCGAGGCGATGACGCCGGGCAACTCATCGAGCAGCCCGGGCATCAGCTTATTGAGACGATCGAAGTCGGCGACCAGCTCGCGCATCTTCGCGCTGACCTGATCGATACCGTCAATGGAATCGAACAGGGACCTGGTGGACCAGCACAGTGGGATGTTGAAGCAGTGCGGTTCCCAGTAGAGGTAATTGCGGATCGGCCGAAAGAAGTCATCGAAGTTGGCGATGTTGTCGCGCAACTCGTTGGTGAAGTACTCCAGCTCGTGTGTGTCCTTCACCATGGCTTCGGTGGTAGCCGCGAACTTCTGCATCACGCCGTACATGCGCGCCATGATGCCGATCATGACGTCCAAGTCGTCGGCCTGGGTCAGCAGATCGCCCACCCGGTCGCGCTGAAACGGTAGGAGATGAACCTGGCTGGCGCTTTGCAGACTCAGCTGAAACGGTATGGACGTACGAGCGATTGGAGCCCCTTCGGGCCTGGTGACGCTCTGTACGCGGGCGACCCCCGGAACCCCGAAAACACTCTTGGCCAACTTGTTCAAGGTCAGAAAGTCCGCCGGATTACGCATGTCGTGGTCGGCGTCGATCAAGAGAATATCGGGCATCAACCGAGCCGACGGGAAATGGCGTTCGGCGGCGGCTTGGCCGATATTGGCCGGGATGTCCGGAGGCACATACAAGCGGTCGTTGTAACTGGTTGTGTAGGCGGGCAGGGCCAGCAAGCCGATGAGAGCCACGACGCAGGCGGTGGTGAGCACCGGCACGGGCCACCGGACGGTTGCGGTCCCTACCCTGCGCCATCGCCGGACCCTGACCTTCCGTTTGGGGTCAAGTAGTCCGAATCGGCCGCCGACCGCGATGACCGCAGGAATCAAGGTGAGCGCCACGCCCACCGCCGCGAGCATTCCCACGGCGCACGGAACACCCATGGTCTGAAAGTAGGGCAGTCGGGCAAAACTCAGGCAGAAGATCGCCCCGGCGATGGTCAGGCCGGATGCCAGAACGACCTTGGCGACGCTGGCATAGGTGGTGTAGAAAGCCGACTCTCGGTCCTCGCCCGCCTGGCGCGCCTCCTGATAACGGCCGGTGAAGAAGATGCCGTAGTCGGTGCCAACCGCTATCGCCAGGGAGACAAGGAGATTGACAGCGAAGGTGGAGAGACCGATCACCGTGTGATCGCCCAGGACCGCGACCAGACCCCGCGCCACCTGCACCTGTATGCCCACCATGACGAGGATCAGGACGGCGGTGGTGATCGACCGGTAGAACAGCAACAGCATCGTCAAGATGACCACAAGGGTCACCAGGGTGATGCGGATGATGGACTGATCCCCGGCATGGTTCATGTCGGTCACCAATGGGGCCGGCCCCGCCACGTACGCCGCTACCCCCGGCGGGGGGTCCATCGCCTCCACGATGTCGCGCACTGCCTGCACGGATTCGTTGGCCAAGGCTTCGCCCTGGTTCCCAGCGAGATTCAGTTGGACATACACGGCCATGCCATCGGCGCTCTCCACGCCGGACGCCGTCAGGGGATCCCCCCAAAAATCCTGCACATGCTGCACATGCGCCGCGTCGGCCCGCAACTGCCGTACGAGTTCGTCGTAGTAGCGGTGCGCTTCGTCGGCAAGTGGCTGCTGTCCCTCCACAACGATCATCGCGACGCTGTCGGAACTCGACTCCTGGAAGCGATCGCCCATGCGTTGCATCGCTTTCAGTGACGGCGCATCGGTGGGGACCAGCGACACCGAATATTCTCGACCAACTTGTTCCAGCGATGGCACGGCAAAGGTCACGAGACCCACGATCAACAACCACCCCACGATGATGGGGACCGCAAGCCGGTGGACCGTGCGGGCGACGACAGAACGCCGACTGTTCATTGATCGGTCGCGCATGCGGTCCTCGAACTCTCCGAAGTCGCCTTGGTCATCGCCGCGCGGATTCCTCGGGATTCAGCAGGAGTGCTCGGACGAGTGGCCGGGGCCCGGTTGACCGCAGTAATGCGCTTGCCGGCCGCGGGCGGACTCGTAGTGGCCACCAGAACCAGCGTCCAAGCAACGCGGCAATCGATGGGGTCATGAACGCACGGACCACCAGGGTGTCGAACAGCAAACCGATTCCGATGGTAGATCCCACCTGACCGATCGTTCGAACGTCGCTGACCAACATCACCAGCATGGTGGCGGCGAAAACGAGGCCCGCTGACGTCACTACCCGACCCGTCCCGCCCATCGCCCGGATGATGCCGGTGTTGATCCCCGCGCCGACTTCCTCCTTCATCCGAGAGACGAGCAGTAGGTTGTAGTCCGAACCGACCGCCAAGAGGATGATGAGAGCGATCGGGAGGACAATCCAATTCAGTTGGATGCCAAGGATGTGCTGCCAAACCAACACCGATAGCCCGAAGGCTGCCCCCAACGAAAGCGCCACCGTACCGACGATCACCAAGGCGGCGACGAAGCTCCGCATCATGATCAACATGATGCTGAAGATCAGACACAACGCGGCCACACCCGCGATCAGAAGGTCGTACTTGGACCCATCCACCTGATCTTTGGCCATCGCGGCGCTGCCAGTGACGTATACGCTGGCGTTCTCCAAGGGCGTCGCCTTGAGCGCCTCCTCCGCGGCCGTTCGGATCGGCACAACGCGATCGATACCTTCTGGCGTCGCTGGATCTCCTCGCTGCGAGATGAACATCCGAGCCGACTTGCCGTCGGGCGAGATGAACACGTCCATGACTCGTTGGAAGTCGCTGTTCTCAAAGACCTCTGGCGGGAGGTAGAACGAATCGTCGTTCTGGGCCGCATCGAAATCTTTCCCCATCGCGGTGGCGTTATCGCTCATCTCTGCCATCTGGGAAAGTACTCCGGACATCGTGCTGTGCATCGTCAGCATCATCGTGCGCGTACTCTGCATCGTTGCGATCATGGCCGGGAACTGGGCGGCCATCTGCGGCATCAGTGTGTTGAGTTGGTCCAGATTCACCACGAGGTCATGCATTTTCGCGCTGATCTGGTCTACCCCATCGAGCGCTTGAAAGAAGGAGCTCAGCGACCAGCAGATCGGAATGTTGTAACAGTGCGGTTCCCAGTGGAAGTAGTTTCGTAGAGGTCGCCAAAAATCATCGAAGTCGGCGATGTTGTCGCGCAACTCGTTGGTGATGTCCTCGAGTTCGTGCGTATGGCCGACCATGTCGTCGGTTGTTGACACCACCTGCTGCATGGTGGCGTACATGCGCTGCATGATCTCGATGGTCTCGGCCAAGTCGTCGGCCTGTACGAGCAAGTCGTCCATGCGCTCCTGTTGAAACGGCAGAAGCTGGAGCTGACTGGCGCTCGAGGCGCTGAGCATGAACGGTATCGTGGTGTGCTGCAGCGGGGTTCCCTCGGGTCGCGTCGCCGCCTGGACCCGCGAAATGCCCGGCACCGCCAGCACCCCGCGCGCCAACTTGTTCAAGATCAGGAAGTCCACGGGGTTACGCAAGTCGTGGTCCGCTTCGATCATCAGAACCTCGGGTGCCACCATGAGCGACTCCGGGAAATGCCGGTCGGCGGCCGCGTACCCCTCGTTGGCCGGTATGTCATCGGGGAGATACGCCCTGTCGTTGTATCCGGGTACATACGCCGGTAAGGCGAGCAGTCCGATGAGTGAGACCGCCGCGGTCGCAACGAGGATCGGTCCGGGCCATCGCACGATCGCTGTCCCGATACGCCGCCATCGTTGGACCACGACTTTGCGCTTCGGTTCGAACAACCCGAATCTTCCCCCGACCGCGAGCACGGCGGGGATCAGTGTCAACGCCACAGCGACAGCGACCGTCATACCCAAAGCACAAGGAATACCCAGGGTTTGGAAGTAGGGCAGCCGCGTGAAGCTCAAGCACAGAACCGCCCCCGCAATCGTCAGACCGGAGGCCAGGACCACCTTGGCCACACTGCGATAGGTGGTATAGAACGCCGTTTCTCGGTCCTCACCCGCCAGGCGCGCCTCCTGGTATCGCCCGACGAAGAAGATGCCGTAGTCCGTCCCGGCGGCGATCCCGAGTGTCACCAGCAGGTTCACCGCATACGTCGATAGCGCCAGAATCTCCTGATCGCCGAGGAATGCGACCACTCCGCGGGCCACCTGCAACTGGAGCCCCACCATGATCAGCAACAGAATGGCGGTGAAGATCGATCTGTAGAAGAACAGCAACATCGTGAAGATCACCGCGAGGCTGAGGCCCGTGATCAAGATCAGCGTCCGGTTGCCACTCTCACTCAAGTCAGCGATCAGCGCGGTGGGACCGGTGACGTAGACATCGATGCCGGGGGGAGGCGGCGTTTGTTCGACGATGCCTCGGACGGCCTCCAGGGAATTGTTCGCGACCCCCTGTCCGATGTCGCCGGTGAGACTCATTTGCACATACACGGCCTTGCCATCCGCGCTTTGTGCCGCGCCGGCGGTCAACGGGTCGCCCCAGAAGTCCTGAACGTGCTTCACATTGGCGGTATCGGCCCGGAGTTGGCGAATCAGTTCGTCGTAGTAGCGGTGTGCCTCATCGCCGAGGGGCTGCTGTCCCTCCAACACGATCATCGCCGCGCTGTTGGAGTTGGATTCTTCGAAGTTGGCGCCCATCTGTTGCATGGCCCGGAAAGACGGGGCATCTGTGGGAATCATCGAGACGGAGTGCTCCTTCTCGACCTGTTCCAGGGGCGGGACCATCGCACTCAGGAGATAGGCGATGACAAGCCAAGCCAGGATGATCGGTACCGCCAACCGACGAATCCACCGTGCGGCCAGGGGCGGTGCGGTGGCCCGCGAAGGATTGCTCATGCAGCCCTCAGCAAGCAATAGGTAAACGCACTTACCCCCTGCGCGACTCGCTCCTCCTTGACCTCGTCATCCACCGTGATCCGACAACCGATGCTCGCCGCGTCACCCTGGGCGATGATGTTGGCCATCGCAGAGGCCTCGGTGAGGGCGAACGACAACGACCACGGCAAGTCCGCGCCTCGAATGAACTGTGGCTCGGCTTCGACGTCGAAGTAGCTGATGTTGGCGACGGCTCCCGGCGGACCGAAGACCTCGTAAACGATACGTTTAGGGTCATACGCTGGCCGTTCTTCGGTTTCGGTGCCGGCGTAGGTGTCGTTCTTCTCCGCGCCGAAAATGCCGTGAAGTCGTGACACCGTGTAGCCCCCGGCGCCAACAACCGCCAGGATCAGCAGCGGAATCCAGAGCCGCTTCAACACCCCCAAGATTGCGAACCCCCTCGCAGGCGACCTCCCTATCGCCGATTGGGAGCGTAATGCATCGGTGGTGTCCACTCCCCCGAAACGGGATTACGTTTTCACCACGGGCGGCGTCGGTCGCGGTCGATCGACACAGAGTCGCGTCAGTGTTCCCTACATCCATGAGCAAAGAACTCCAGGATGGCCGCGTTGACCGCCCGTGGCCGCTCGAGGAAGCCCAGATGGCCGGTGTCGGCAATCTCTAGGTATTGGCCGTTCGGCAGCGCGTCGGCCACCTCGGCACCGAGGTGCGGGGGCAGCACGAGGTCATCCGCGAACCCGATCACCAAGACCGGTGTGGTGATCGTCCGGTAGGCGTGCAGGCGGTTGGTCTCCGGAACGACGGCGTACTGCGCGCGAACCCCGGGGCCGGCCGTCGCGGGCCACATGGTGAAGGTGTCGATCCAGTCTTGGACGGCCCGGTCATTGTTCAACGTCTTGGGCGAAAAACTGTCCAACAAGCGCAGTTTCGCTGCGTAGGCGTTCGGAAGCTCGATCCCCGCATCGAGCAACTCGCACTCGGCCTTCTGGAAGAAGCGACGCGCCCTGTCGTCGCGCCCCCTGGTGGCCATTACCGCGGCCTGGCTAACGAGATCAGGCCGAACAAGCATCAGTTCCTGAGCGATGTAGGAGCCCATCGAGACGGCCACGATCCGAACGGGGGCGACGTCGAGCTGTTCGATCAGCGCGGCGGTATCGGCCACCATCGTCGCCGTCGTGAAACCGCAGATCCCAGCCGTAGCTCCGACGCCCCTGTTGTCGAAGGTGATGACGCGGTAGCCGGCAGAGCGAAAAGCGGGCCCCTGGTGGACCTCCCAGGTCCGGCCCAACCCACCCTGACCGGCGATGAACAGCACCGGTTCACCATCACCGCTGTCTTCGTATTCAAGGTTCATGCGTCCAGGCGGGCGAACTGGGCACGCCGGTACTGCTCCACGCACTCTGCGCGTCGAACCTTTCCGCTGGTGGTGACGGGGATCGACCCCGGTGGCACGAGGACCAGATCCGCGACGCCGACGCTGTGCGAACTGAATACAGCAGAATTCACGTCGCGCTTGACCATCAAAAGCTTGTCCATGGCTTCCTGGTGTGAATCCCCCCGCTTCTTGACTTCGGCGATCACAACCAGCTTCTCTGCCGTGCCGTCCGGAACCGCGATGGCCGCGCACCGGCCAAAGGTAATTTCCTGGATTGTCGCCTCGATGTCGTCCGGGGAGTGGTTGCGCCCGTACACAATCAACAAGTCCTTGATGCGTCCGACGATGAACAACCCGTCATCGGAGATGAATCCCAGATCCCCGGTCCGCAACCAGGGGCCCTCGGGTGTCCCGTTGTTGTACGCGGCCAGAGTCGCGCCGAACGTCGTTGCCGTCTCCGTCGGCTTCTGCCAATAACCGGCCGCAACGTTGTCACCGTGCACCCAGATCTCGCCGACAGTTCCTGCCGGACATTCCGCCCGCGTTTCCGGATCCACAATGCGAATCACCGGCGCGCTCGGAATCCCATAGCTGACCAGCGGCGTACCGGACCCGTTCTCAGACCGCTGGGCCCGCCCCGTTGTCAATGGCTCGGAATCGAATCGCACGATGTCCGGTGGTTGCTCGGCGGGTGCGGTCGCCACGTACACCGTGGCCTCCGCGAGCCCATACGACGGGCGAAGCACCTCTTCGCGCAAGTTGAACGAGGCAAATCGCTGAGTGAAACGTCGCAGCGTCGCCGGATGGACCCGCTCGGCGCCGGTGATGATGACAAGCACGTCCGCAAGATCCAACCCGGCCATGTCGTCGTCCGAGGTCTTTCGCACAGCCAGTTCGAACGCGAAGTTCGGCGCAGCGGTGTAGGTGCGGCCGTGACACGCCAACAGCTGCATCCACCGGGCCGGGCGCTGTAGGAACGCCAGCGGGCTCATGAGCACCGCCGGGACACCGGCCAGCACCGGCCCACAGACTCCGAGGTAGAGCCCCATGTCGTGATAGAACGGCAGCCAGGACACGATGGTGCCTCCGGGAGGGATGACGTTCCCGTAATGGGCGAAGTAGCCCGCCATCAACTGCTCGAAGTTGGCCATCAGGTTTCGATGCGACATCATCACACCGGCAGGCCGGCGGGTCGATCCGGAGGTGTACTGCAAATAGGCAGTGTCGGTGGGTGTTCCAGCGGTGACCACACGCCCCGCCGGGCCATCGAGATCGACTGAGTCCAACACCACGATCGAGGCACCGGACCCCGGGGGGACGTACTCGGCGACCGTGTCCGCCACCGCGGTCGTTGTCAAGATCACGGACGGCAACGCGTCGCTCAAGACCGAACTGACCCTCTCATCACTGACACCACCCAGCGGGGCTGACAACGGGACGGCTATTCGGCCTGCTTGAAGGGCGCCGAAGAAGCCCACGATGTAATCCAGCCCTTGCGGCGCCAAGATCACGGCGCGGTCCCCCGCAGATCCGAGATCCTGAAGGTGTCGAGCAAGGTTCAGCACACGCCGATACAGCTGCGCATACGTCAGAGTCTCCGCGACTCCGGCCCAGTCATGGTCGTAGTCGACGAACGTGACCGCTGGATCGTCCCCCTGCAGCCCGGCGCGTTCGCACAGCAAAGTCAGAATAGTTGTCTCCCCCACGAGCACCAGTATCGCGCGCGCTGCGTTCGTAGGGGCGGAAAGTGGAGCAACTGATTGCCCGGTTTTCAAGACAACGAGGCCAGCGTGAACCTACGGTAGAAGTCTGTGACTGCCCGCAATCTGCGCTGAAGTCGGGGGAAGCACGTAAATGACTTCAGCGTAGCTATTCGGCTCACACCAGGGGGAAGCGCACCACGCACGGCCAAGCCGCCTCGTGGTGCGCTGTGAGGAGGGCTCATGACTCTGTCCGGCACTTCGCATGTCTTGCGAAAGGCACGCGCCACACCGGTGACCCCGGTCGCTGTCATCGGCATGGCCTGTCGATTGCCCGGCGGTATCGACACTCCCGAGCGAATGTGGGAAGCCCTGCTGGCGGGGAAGGACCTGGTCACGGAGGTTCCGCGCGATCGCTGGGACCCGGAGGAGTTCTACGACCCGGAACCCGGGGTTCCCGGCAGGTCGGTCTCCAAATGGGGAGCCTTCCTCGATGATGTGGCCGGATTCGATCCAGATTTCTTCGGGATCAACGAACGGGAAGCCACAGCGAGTGACCCGCAGCATCGGTTGCTTCTGGAAACCTCCTGGGAGGCAATGGAACACGCCGGCATCCCACCGCACGCCGTATCGGAATCGCTGACCGGCGTTTTCATGGGTTTGACGCACGCCGATTACCAGTTGTTGGCCGCCGACGCACATGCGATCGAAGGTCCGTATGGCTTCTCCGGCAACAACTTCAGCATGGCTTCGGGTCGAATCGCGTACGCACTCGGCGTGCATGGCCCCGCGCTTACCGTGGATACCGCCTGCTCTTCGGGCTTGAGCGCGATCCATCTGGCTTGTCGAAGCCTGCACGAGAGCGAGAGCGACCTGGCCCTCGCCGGCGGAGTCGCACTTGCCTTGGATCCTCGCAAATGGGCCGCGGGTTCCGCCGAGGGGATGTTGTCGGCCACGGGACGCTGCCGCACATTTGACGTAGCGGCAGACGGTTTCGTACCCGGTGAAGGGTGCGTCGTGGTGCTGCTCAAGCGCTTGCCGGACGCATTGCACGACGGAGATCGGATTTTGGCGATCATACGTGGCACGGCGACCAACCAAGACGGCCACACCGTCAACATCGCCACGCCCTCGGTCGACGCGCAAACCTCCGCCTACCGAGGAGCACTCGCGGTGGCCGGGGTGGACGCCGGCAGCATCGGCATGGTGGAGACCCATGGCACCGGTACCGCCACCGGAGATCCGATCGAATATTCCAGTCTTGCTGCGGTATACGGGATCAATCGCCCTTGCGGGTTGGCTGCCTCGAAGACCAACTTCGGCCATACCCAATCGGCCGCGGGGGCGCTGGGCCTGATGAAGGCGGTGCTCGCACTTCAACACGGCGTTATTCCACGAAATCTGCACTTCAACCGGTTGCCCGATGCGATGGCACAGATCGAGACGAATCTGTTCGTACCGCTCGATAACACGCCGTGGCCGCAGTCTCACCACGGGCCACGACGCGCGGCGGTGTCGTCGTATGGCGTGTCAGGGACGAACGTGCATGCGATCGTGGAGCAAGCGCCAGACGAGGCGAACAGGGGTACCCGCCGTAACGGCACCCCGCCGACTGCCGCAGCCCTGGTGTTCCCGCTGTCCTCGACATCAGCCGACGGACTGCGCAGTACCGCAGGCCGATTGGCCGACTGGGCAGACAATCACGATGAAGTGGAATTGTCTGATCTCGGCTACACGCTGGCACGTCGGCGCGCGCACCGACCAGTACGAACCGCCGTGCTCGCTAGGAATCGGGACGAGCTGACTGCAGCGCTGCTGCGGGTGGCTACCGAAGACACGCCCTACCAGCCCGCCGTCGGTTATGACGACCGAGACCCCGTGTGGGTGTTCTCTGGACAGGGATCGCAATGGGCGTCGATGGGCAGCGAATTGCTCTCCACCGAAGCGGTATTCGCCGACACCGTCGCGCAGATCGAACCGCTGATTGTCAGCGAGTCCGGGTTCTCGGTGACCGAAGCACTGTCCGCACCGCACGTCGTGACCGGCCAAGACCTCATCCAACCGGCACTGTTCACAATGCAGGTCGCCCTCGCCGCGTCCCTCAGAACTTGCGGCGTCCGCCCCGGCGCGGTCATCGGTCACTCACTCGGCGAGGCCGCCGCCGCTGTCGTAGCCGGGGCGCTCTCGCTCGAGGACGGCGTGGCGTTGGTCTGCCGACGATCGCGGCTGATGTCCGGCATCGCGGGCCAGGGTGCCACGGCGACAGTGGAACTGCCGGCGAAAGAGGTTCTCTCGGAGCTGACGGCCCGCGGCATCGACGACGTAGTGGTGGCAGTCGTGGCAGCACCCCGGTCCACCGTGATCGCCGGTGGTGCACAAACGGTTCGAGAGATGGTTGCGGGCTGGGAGCAACGCGGGATCATTGCCCGGTTGATCCCCGTGGACGTCGCGTTTCATTCCCCGCAGGTCGAGCCGGTCGTCGACGAGCTGGCGACAGCCCTCTCCGGCCTCACGCCCATGACCCCCGAGGTGCCGTTCTATTCGGCGACTCTGTTCGATCCGCGCGAGGAACCGGTGTGCGATGCCTCGTACTGGGTTACGAACATGCGACGCATGGTGCGATTCGCAACGGCAGTTCAGGCCGCGTTGGAGGACGGGCATCGCGTCTTCGCCGAACTCGCCCCCCATCCGCTTCTCACCTATGCGATCAAGCAAACCGCTCAAAGCCGCGACGTTCCTGTTGCGGCTCTGGCCCCGATGCGCCGCGACCAATCACTGCCATATGGACTCCACGGCTTCGTCGCGGATCTGCACAGTGCCGGTGCGCATGTCGATTTCTCGGTGCTCTACCCGGACGGTCAGCTCGTCGACGCACCGTTACCCACGTGGACACACCGTCGCCTCTGGTTGAGTAGCGACCGTCAGGAAGCGCCTACGCATGGCGGTTCCAGCGTCGCGGTCCACCCGTTGCTCGGTCAGCATGTGCACCTACAGGAAGAGCCAGAACGCCACGTTTGGCAGGCCGACATCGGCCTCGCTAGCCAGCCCTGGCTCGTCGACCACCAAATCCGCGATGTAGCGGTACTTCCTGGGGCCGCCTTCTGCGAGATGGCGCTCGCGGCCGGCACCGCAGTAACCGGTCAGCGTGCGGAGGTGCGAGACATGTGCTTCGAGGAAGCACTGTTGCTGGACGCGCACACCACGGTTGGTTGCAGCGCGACGTTGCCGGAGCCGGGAGTCATTCAGTTCACCGTCGACACCCAATCGGAGGGCGCGCCCCGTCGACATGCAAAAGCCACACTGCACATGACCGACGACCTTCCGCCGGAATATGACATGGCCGCGTTGCGCGCAGCACATCCCGATCGGGAAGACGGCAATGCGGTCCGTGAGCGAGTAGGCCGACGCGGCCTTCAGTACGGACCGGCGTTCACAGGATTGAGCGCGGTCTACACCGGCGATGGGTCATCGGTGCTCGCCGAAGTCGCGCTGCCGCGTTCCATCCGTTCCCAACAGGACGCTTACGGTGTCCATCCAGCATTGTTGGACGCCTGCTTCCAATCCGTCGAGGCCCATCCCTCCGTCCAGGCGGCAGGTGACACACTGGGTTTGCCATTGGGTGTGGGACGAGTTTGCGCATACGGAACGGCACGCAACGCGCACTACTGCCACACCCGGATCACCCGCCTCGATGCCACCGGGATCGAGGCCGATATCGACGTGCTCGATGAACACGGAACGGTGCTGCTCGCAGTGCACGGACTGCGGCTGGGCGCAGGATCCGAACAGGCGCGACGCGACCGGGTGCTGGGCGAAAGGCTGCTCACAGTCCAATGGCAGCACCGCGAGTTACCGGAGGTGGAGTATGACGAGCCCGGAAGCTGGCTGGCCATCAGCGCCACCGCGGAACCGATGTCGGCGAAGCTGGCCAAGACCCTTGAAGAACACGGCGCCGAATGCGAGCTCATTCATTGGCCTTTGGACGCCGACCACACCCACAACGCCGAGCAGCTGAGACACCGTCTCCGCGCCGGGGGGCTCACCGGCGTGGTGATCCTGGCAGGGATCAAGAACGGCCATCCCGAGGACCAGACCCCGCAGCTGGGGTGCGAATACGTGCGGCATCTGGTCCATGTCACCCGCGAGTTGCCCGAGGTCCAGGGAGAGCCGCCTCGCTTGTATGTCGTCACCCGCAACGCCGAGACCGTGGTGGCCGGAGACGCGGTGAACCTGGAACAGGCCGAGTTACGGGGCTTGATCCGGGTGATCGGCACCGAACACCCGCATCTGACCGCTACCCAGATCGATCTGGATGAGGCTACCGACGCCGACGCTGTCGTCCGGCAGCTGCTCAGCGGTTCCAACGAGGACGAGACCGCCTGGCGCAATAGCCGTTGGTACACCGCACGGCTGTGTCCCGCACCGCTACTCCCCGAAGATCGCCGTACCAGAATTGCCGACCATCAGCGCGATCGGATGCGCTTGCAGATCCGTACTCCCGGGGACCTCGGGTCCATGGAACTCGTCTACTGCGACCGTCGGCCGCCTAGCCAAGGACAGATCGAGGTTGCCGTCAACGCTTCGAGCGTGAACTTCGCCGATGTTCTGGTTGCATTTGGCCGCTACCCTGCCTTCGACGGCCGTCTACCCCAACTGGGCATCGATTTCGCCGGTGTGGTCACCGCCGTCGGACCGGATGTGACAGACCACAAGGTGGGCGATCGGGTGGCAGGCCTGTCGGCCGACGGCACTTGGGGAACGTTCCTCACCTGCGATGCAGGGCTGGCCGTCACCATCCCCTCCGGTCTCAGCGATGCGCAGGCCGCTGCGTTGACCATCGCCACTGCCACAGCCCATTACGGCCTGACAGAGATGGCCGGCATCAGCGCGGGTGACAAGGTTCTGATCCACTCGGCGACAGGAGGTGTCGGCCAGGCCGCGGTGGGTATCGCCCGGAATGCCGGCGCCGAGATCT
This sequence comes from Mycolicibacterium chitae, assembly GCF_900637205.1. NCBI lineage: Bacteria > Bacillati > Actinomycetota > Actinomycetes > Mycobacteriales > Mycobacteriaceae > Mycobacterium > Mycolicibacterium chitae. Next base: position 510,110 of record NZ_LR134355.1, on the reverse strand, counting down.
ACGCCACCGCCGGCAGCGAACAGCGCCGGCAACTCCTGCGAGACATGGGGATCGAGCATGTCTACGACTCGCGCAGCCTGGACTTCGCCAGCCAGATTCGTCGTGACACCGAGGGGTACGGCCTGGACATAGTGCTCAATTCGGTGACCGGCGCAGCCCAGCGCGCCGGCCTCGAACTGCTCGCGTTCGGGGGGCGGTTCGTCGAAATCGGGAAGCGCGATATCTACGGCGACACCAAGCTGGGACTGTTCCCGTTCCGCCGCAACCTGTCGTTCTACGCTGTCGACCTCGCCCTGATGTCCTACAGCCATCCGCATCGGCTTCAAAGGTTGCTGTCCACGGTCTACCGGTTGGCTGCAGACGGAACTCTGCCGATGCCCGAGTTCACCACCCACCCACTTGCCGACGCGGCCAACGCGATTCGAATGATGGGAGGTGCACAGCACACCGGCAAGCTCGTGCTCGACATCCCACATACCGGCTCCAGCCGCCTGGTCGTCCCGCCTGCGGGAGTCCAGGTGTTTCGTGACGACGGCGCCTACATCGTCACGGGTGGTCTCGGAGGCCTGGGACTCTTCGTGGCAGAAAAGATGGCAGCCGGCGGTTGTGGACGTATCGTGTTGTCCTCGCGCTCGCTGCCCAACTCGCAGACATTGGCAACAATCGAGCGTATCCGTGCGACCGGCGCCGACGTCGTCGTGGAATGTGGGGATATCGCCGACGCCGCCACCGCGCACCGACTGGTGGCGGTCGCGACTGCCGGTGGTCTCCCGGTTCGCGGCGTGTTGCATGCAGCGGGAGTGATCGAGGATGCCGCACTGACCAACATCACCGACGGCCTGATCGAGCGCGATTGGGCACCAAAGGTGTACGGGGCATGGAATCTGCACAGCGCCACCGTCGATCAGCCGTTGGACTGGTTCTGTGCGTTCTCGTCGGCGGCCGCGCTGGTGGGCTCTCCTGGGCAGGGCGCGTATGCCGCTGCCAACAGCTGGCTGGACGCCTTCAGCTCGTGGCGACGGTCCCACGGCCTACCCGCCACCACGATCGCATGGGGAGCCTGGAACCAAATCGGTCGAGGTACCGAACTGGCCGAAAGTACCGGCACGGGCATCGTTCCCGACGACGGGGCCTACGCCTTCGAGACGCTGCTGCGGCACGACCGCACCTATGCCGGATACGCGCCCATCACGGACGCTCCCTGGTTGTCCGCGTTCGCCGAGCGCAGTCCGTTCGCCGAGGCGTTCCGCTCGACCGGCCAACATTCGAACGGAACCAGCAAGTTGCGGGCTGAGCTCAGCGAACTTCCCACCGAGGAGTGGCCGGTACGGCTGCAACATGTGATCGCCGAACAGGTCGGTTTGATACTTCGACGCAGCGTTGATCCCAACCGGCCGCTGTCTGAGTACGGGATCGATTCGTTGAGCGCGCTGGAACTGCGTACTCGGATCGAAGCCGAGACCGGCGTGCGGCTTTCGGCCAACGGAATGACCACCGTCCACGATCTAGCCGGGCTGCTGTGCGAAAAGCTGGCGCCTGCGGAAGCTAGCTGAGCTCGTCATGTGGGGCCCGCTCCTGGCGCTCGCGCTGCTGCTGACGATCAACCCGTTGCGCATCGGCATCATCCTTTTGGTGCTTTCTCGGCCACGGCCGATGCAGAATCTGCTCGCCTATTGGGTAGGAACCCTGCTCGCCGGACTCTTTTATCTGATCGTGCCGCTGATCGTGCTGCACTCCACCCCGGCCTCAGCCGCCTTCACGCAGGGTTTCATCGATGCCGAACCTAATCCCCTCGTGCAACGCGTGGTGGTCGCGGTCGGCGTGGTCCTGTTGGTGTTGGCCGCCCTGATGGTCGCCCGTTCCCGTGCACGAGTGCCGAGCGGCTCGAATGGTGGACGGTCCAGCGGCGCCGCGACATCGACGGCCACCCTCGACCCGACCTCCATGCCGATCATTTCGCGACTGGTCCGTCCCGCAGACGGCGAAGCGACCGAAACAAGTTCGTGGTTGCACCGACTTCTCGGCCGCGCACGCGAAGCGTGGCGGACCGGCTCCCCGTGGATCGCTCTGGTGATCGGCCTGATGGTGATGCCGGCTGACGGCGTCGTACTAGCGCTTGCCCTGATTGTCGCCTCCGGTGCCACCGTGGGTATGCAGATCAGTGCCGCAATCGCTTTCGTCATTCTGGTCTTGGCTGTCGAAGAGACCATCCTGGTCAGCAACTTGCTGGTGCCGCAGAGAACCCAAGCGGCACTACGGCGACTGCATGAGTGGGCAGTGGCTCACCATCTGAAGTTCATGGCCGCGATTCTTGCCTTGGTCGGTGTCTCGCTGATAGTCCAGGGATTCAGCGTTTTGTGAAAGTAGCGCGCCATCCTGGTGCGATGCACCTCTCGCCTGCTATCGCTTGACGGGAACTGTGCAGCGGTGGCGCTGACACAAGTCCAACCGTTGGGGGTTGCCAAACCTAGATCAGTTCGAGCAACCTTAGGTCGGCGACATACTTGGCGAGTATGGGTGCCGAGACGTGCGGAATATCCTGGTCGGCACCGATTCTGGCCTGTCTAACCGCACTTCGGAATCGATCAGTGGGCCCAAAGGAACCATGGATCGGTTCGGCGGCTCGTCGCTCTGCGGGTTCGGTCGACTGAAGTTGAAACCGAAGAACTTCTAGGACAGTGTGTTGACGTAGCTGCTTCGGCAGCGCGGACAGCGCAGCCTCGAATTGCACCAGCCATTCCCCGAAATCCTCAACTCTTCGTATCTCGCAGCCGGCATCGATGAGCCAGTCGACACATTCATCGAATCCGATGCCGTCGTCGTGGGGGTTCATTACGTGGTAAGTCTCGAAGCCATCGTCGAGCTGGGAGCCGAGAGTGGTAATCGCCTCGGCGACGAATTCTACTGGCAGTCCGTCAAAATGAGACCGCTGGCGATTGCCCTCGGGATCCAGTTTGAAGAATGAGCGAGGTGCGATCCCGGTGGCCACAACGCTCAGAACCATGCGGGTGAACATGTCAGTGACGTTCAGTTGCCCTGCATAAGTGGTATCGGCGAGGATCATGCCGCAGCGGAAGACACTGACCGGAACCCCGCACAGGTCATTGGCTTCGCGTAGCAGCACTTCACCGGCCCACTTGCTGTTTCCGTAGCCATTGACGTACCCACCATCGTTCTTTCGGCTGGGACTGATCACGCGTATGTCGGCGTCCTCGACGAATTCCGACGGCTCGATCTCATCGCCCACACTGCCTGTCGACACGTAGGTGAACAGCTTCAGTTTCGTCGTGATCGCCAACTTGATCAGTTCTGCAGTACCCACGACATTAGGACCAAACAGCTCACGGTAGGGCAGGACCCCGCTCACTACGGCTGCCGAATCAACGATGAGATCCACGGATTCAGCCAGCCGCTGCCAGGTTTTCGCATCGAGACCCAGACCGGCCTCACCCTTGTCACCAGCGATCACCTCCAGATGGTCGTTGGCCAGTTTCTGGAAGCGGTTCAGAAGTATGGGGTCACCGCTATCGAAGGTCGAGTACATGCGCGCACGTGCAGCATTGTCGGATTCGGCACGCACCAGACAGATGAGCTTGCCGCCCACCTTCTCCATCCGCTCCAGCCAGTCCAGCACCAGGTAACGCCCCAGGAATCCTGTTGCGCCGGTCAACAACACCGTTCGAACCGCGGAGGTTGTACGAGGCAGTTCTGTGGCCGCGTTCAGGATCGCACTGTCGATGAACTTGTCCAGCGTGAGATCTTTGGCATGTACTTCCGTAGCACCGCGGCCGTGGACAGAAGCACAAGTGGGACCGGCGGTAGCTTTGCTCAGTCGCTGGCCCAACAGTCGTATCGCCGGCGCATCGAACAGAGTCCGGACCGCTAGATCGATGTCGAGGTGGGTGTTGATTTTGGCGATGGCGCGCATGGCCGAGAGGGAGTCGCCGCCGAGGTCGAAGAAGGAGTCGTCGATCCCGACTCGGTCCAGACCGAGGATCTGGGCGTAGATACCGGCCAGGATTTCTTCGGTCGGCGTCGTCGGAGCCCGATACGTGGTGGTGTCGACGTAGTCCGGTGCCGGTAAAGCCCGCCGGTCGAGTTTGCCGTTGACCGTCAACGGCACACTGTCGAGCACCACGATCGCGGTCGGCACCATATAGGCCGGCAACCTCTCAGCGAGCCGACCGCGCAAATCAGCCGGATCAGCAGCACCCACGATATAGCCGACCAGCCGCAGATCACCCGGAGTATCTTCACGGACGATCACGACCGCCTGCTCAACACCATCCAAATCAGCGAGCACAGTCTGGATTTCACCGAGCTCGATACGATAACCACGAATCTTGACCTGCTCATCGGAACGCCCCAGATACTGCAACTGACCATCAGCACCCCACCGCACCAAATCTCCGGTCCGATACATCCGAGCACCCACACCACCGAACGGACACGCCACAAACCTCGACGCGGTCAACCCCGCCCGACGCACATACCCCACCCCGACACCACGACCGGCCACATACAACTCACCAACTACACCCACCGCCACAGCCCGCAACTGCGCATCGAGCACGAACAACGCCGCACCCGGCACCGGAGACCCAATCGGTACCACCCCGGTCCCCGGCTGCAGCGGCGCACTGATCGACGCGTACACCGTCGTCTCGGTCGGACCATAGGCATTGATCATCAACCGATCAGCACCCCACCGATCCACCAACCCCGCCGAACAAGCCTCACCGGCAACCACCGCCACCGTCGACTCCAACCCCTGCGCCGGCACCATCGCCAACGCCGACGGCGTCTGACTCAACACACTGACCTGCTCACCGACAAGCAAAGCGTGAAACTCCTCCGGAGAGACCGCCACCTCCTCGGGCACCACCACCAAACGACCCCCGTGCAACAACGCACCGAAGATGTCCCACACCGAAACATCGAAAACATAAGAATGCCACTGCGTCCACACCCGACCCGGCCCCGCCAAACACCGATCCACCGACCCCATCAACTGCGTCACATTCCCATGAGTGATCGCCACCCCCTTGGGCACACCAGTAGTCCCCGACGTGTACATCACATACGCAAGATCCTCAGCACACGGACCCACCACCGACACCGTCGATGCCACATCGCCGACACACGCATCGGCCACATCCACCACGTCCACCCCGCACCCAGCCAGCCGACCCACCAACCCCGAAGTCGTCACCACCACCACCGGCTCGGCATCACCCACCATGAACTCGATCCGCGCATCCGGCAACGCCGGATCCATCGGCAAATACGCCGCCCCCGACTTCAACACCCCCAAAATCGACACCACGGCCTCAACACACCGCGAAAACAACAACCCCACACACCGACCAGGACCCGCACCACGAGCAACCAACCACCGCGCCAACCGATCCGACGCCTCATCCAACTCCCCATACGTCATGCACCCGCCAACGAAGCTGACGGCCTCCACCCCCGGCGCCCGGACCACCTGCGCAGCAAACAACTCCGGAATCGACACCCCAACCACAGACTGGGTCATGACCGGATAATTTCCGAACGCGGCCAACCGTGCGTGCTCGGCCTCATCGAGCACATCAATCGCTGATACCGGTCGCACGGGATCTGCCACCAGAGCAGCCAGCACTCGCTCCAGCCGGCGAACCAACAATTCGATACCGTCTGCGTCGAACACGTCGGTGCGGAACTCGACCGAGCCGTCGATCCCAGCAGGCTCACCGTCGGTGGTGAAGCGTTCGGCCAGTGAGAACACCAAATCCATTCGCGCGGTCAGGGTTTCCGACGTGAGCGGCGTAACCTGCACATCGCCCATCGGCAGTTGCTCTGCGGATGTATCCACGGATTGTCCGGGAAGATTTCTCCAGGTAAGCATCGTTTGGACGAGGGGATGATGGGTGAGGCTGCGGGTGGGGTTGACCCGCTCCACCAACGCCTCAAAGGGCACGTCCTGGTGTTCGAAGGCGGCCAGGCTGCGTTGCCGGACCTGACCAAGGAGCTCACCGACGGTGGGATCACCGCCCAGATCGACCCGCAGCACCAACGTGTTCACAAAGAACCCAACAAGATCGTCGAGCGCAGGATCGGTGCGACCGGCCGTGGCGATACCAATGGCCACATCGTTGGTGGCACTCAAGTTGCCCAGCAGCACCGCCAGCGCTGCCTGCATCACCATGAAGCTGGTCGCATTATGCTCGCGGGCCAGTTGAACGACGTTTCGTTGCAACTGCGGCGGCCACTGCACCGTCACACTGTCACCGCGGTAGTCGGCCACCGGCGGATAGGGCCGATCCGTCGGCAGCTCCAACCGCTCCGGCAGGCCCGCCAACGCCTGCTCCCAGTACGCCAACTGGCCGGATACCACACTGTCCGGATCCTTCTCGTCACCCAGCCAATCCCGCTGCCACAGCGTGTAATCCGCATACTGCACGGGCAACGGACCCCATTGTGGACCCAGCCCTTGCGACCTGGCCGCATAAGCAGCAGCCAGATCCGACACCAGCGGCGTCACCGACCACCCATCACCGGCGATGTGATGCACCACCACCACCAACGCATGCTCGTACTCGTTGGTCCGGAGAAGGGCCGCCCGTATCGGGATATCCCGAGTCAAATCGAACGTGTACTGGACCATCGCGCCGAGGGCCTCGTATACCCGATCTGCCGACCAGGATTCGGCGTCGATTACCTCCCAGCCGAAGTCTGTCTGTTCGGCCGGGATGATCACTTGGTGAGGAGTTCCGTCGGTGGCGAGAAACACTGTGCGCAGACTCTCGTGCCGGCTCACCACATCGCCGAGGGCGTGGCCGAGGGCCGCGGCGTCCAGGTTCCCGCTCAGTCGGAGCGCCACCGCCATGTTGTAGATCGGCGAGGGGCCCTGCAACTGATCGAGGAACCACAACCGCTGCTGGGCGAACGACAACGGGATGCGGTCGGGCCGTGGCATGGGCTGCAGCGGCGGCCGCGTGGCGTCATTGCGATGATTATCGAGGTAGTCGGCGAGCCCGCCCACCGTTGGCGCGTCGAACAGATAGCGCACCGGTACGTCCATGTCGAGCGCGGATTGCAGGCGTCCGGTCACCCGGATGGCGATCAATGAGTCGCCGCCGAGCGCGAAGAAGTCGTCGTCCAGGCCCACCTGGTCAAGACCGAGCACCTCGGCGAACACCTTAGCGACGACCTTCTCGGTCGGAGTCTGCGGCGCCCGAAACAGTCGGGCGGCGAATACCGGTTCCGGCAGGGCTTTACGGTCGATCTTGCCCGATGAGGTCAATGGGAACTCATCGAGCACCACGATATGAGTCGGCACCATGTACTCCGGCAACCGCTCGCCCAACCGCTGACGCACCGCGGTGACCTTGGTGTTGGTATCAGGATCATTAGCACAACTGCCCAAATCGCGGGCCCCGGCCGCGGGCAGATACACGTCGGTCAGTGCACCATCATCGGCATCGGCCATGAAGATCGCGTCCACCGTGCCGGGTTCGGCACCCCAGGTGACCGCGACCCGGTAGCCGATCTCCTCACCGAGACGGTGCAGTTGCTCGGCGGTCACGCCCCCGGGATCGGCGCCGGTCTTGGCCCGCGCCAACGCATCTGCGATGTTCGCCCCCGCAACCATCGCGTGTTCCAGGTCAACGTCGGCGATGACGCCGGCCTGCGGGATCGAACCGACCCGTAGCGTCTCCGGACGTTGCGATGTCAGTTCGGCATGCAAACCGCTGAGTCCGGCGCACGTACCCCAGTCCCGTTGCGGCACCGCGGCCAGGGAGCAGGCCGACACCGGTCCCTTGCGGATCGCGACGTCGTAGCGATACCGAGTCAACTCGTTGTCGGCATCGCCGCGCTTGACCTGGATGTCAAGCGCCCCCACCGCCTCATTGCCAGCCGCCCAGGTGGTGAAGAACTCCGGGGCCAACAGCAGTTCGGGTTCACCGACCACCGCACGCTGCACCCGCTGCCGAATCTCGTCGGTATCGCTGGTCTCGGTACGCGCCAATGCGACACCGGTCTGGAACGCCCCCTGCAGAGTGTGATTGCGGATGTCGCCGATGAAGACCGCCCCGCCCGGTGCCAACAACTCGACAGCGTTGTCAAGGACCTCAGCGAGATACGCCGCGTTGGGGAAGTACTGGACGACCGAGTTGATGATGATGGTGTCGAAGTACGCCCGCGGCAGCTCGCCGGTGACATGCGCGGGCTGGGTCCACAACCGCACCCGCTCACCCCATGGCTGCGCCGCGACAGCCCGCCGCAGCGACTGAATGGTGGGGGCGGAAAAGTCAGTGCCCCAGTACTGCTCACACTGCGGGGCAAGATGAGCCAGCAAGAGCCCGGAACCGACACCGATCTCCAACACCCGCCGCGGGGCCAGAGCCCGAATCCGCTCCAGTGTGGCGTTCTGCCATTCCCGCATGTCTGTCATCGGGATCGGCGCACCGGTGTAGCTGCTGTTCCAACCCCGGAAGTCACCGCCGAACTCCGATGCGCTCTCAGCGTCGTACAACTCGTCGTAGATCTGCTGCCACTGATCAACGACCTCGGCGTCTCGGTCGGCGGTGCTGCTGTGCTCGAGCGCGACGTAACCGATGAGATGATCGGTTCCGGTCTCACTGTGGTGGACGGTCACGGCGGCCCGGGCCACCTGCGGGCAGGACAGCAGGGTGTTCTCGATCTCACCCAATTCGATACGCTGCCCACGCAACTTGATCTGCGCATCAGCGCGCCCCAGATACTCCAGAGTCCCCAGCGGAGTCCACCGCACCAGATCACCGCTGCGATACAACCGCTCACCCGCAACCCCGAACGGGTTGGCGACAAACCGTTCCGCGGTCAAACCGGGCCTGCCCACATAACCACGGGCCACCGCCGGACCACCCAGATACAGCTCCCCGACCACCCCGACCGGCGCCGGATGCAAACGCGCGTCCAGCACCAACGCCGTCACCCCAGGAAGAGGAGCACCGATGCGCACCGGTTGCCCGGGCGACAACTCGGCGCAGGTCACCCAGATGGTCGTCTCACTGGGACCGTAACCGTTGAACATCGACCGACCCGGCGCCCACGCATCCACCAAAGCTGTCGGCACCGCCTCCCCAACAGCGACCACCGTGCCCAAGTGGTCCAGTTGACTGCGATCCAACGTCCCTAACACCGTGGGAGTCAGCACCGCCGCATCCACGCGATGCTCACGCAGCAGCCCGGTCAGTGCCTCCCCGGCATAGCAATCCGGCGGCGCCACCACCAAGGCCGCACCCGAAGCCGTCGCCATCAACCATTCACCCACCGACGCATCAAAAGTCGGCGCCGACACCATCAACACCCGCGACTGCGGACCCAGCCCGAAGGTGTCGCGCTGCGCCTCAGCCCAACCCAGCAACCCACAATGGCTGACCACAACACCTTTCGGCGTCCCCGTCGAACCCGACGTGAAAATGACATAGGCACCGTCATCAACACCCACCGGCGCCAACCGATCCGCATCGGAGACCGCCGCCGCACTCCACCCCTCCAGACCCAGATCATCCAGACGTACCACCGGACGCTCACCGGCCCCACCCACACAGTCGGCGCCCATGGTCAGGACACAAATCGCCCCAACCCCATCCAGCAGCGCCGCGATCCGGGCATCCGGGTGGCTGCGGTCAACCGGCACATAGACCCCACCGGCCTTGAGCACCGCCCACCACGCGACCACCGACTCCAGGCACCGGCCCATCGCCACACCGACCGCCCGTTCCGGACCGACCCCCGCCCCAATCAACACCCGCGCCAACCGATTCGAAACCTCATCCAACTCGCGATAGGACAACTCGCGAACACCATCGATAACCGCCACAGTGCCTGGGTGCTCACGCACAGCTGCGGTCAACACTTCAGATCCGTGCCCGACAAAGGACCGGTTGTTGGTGCCGGACCAACCTTCGAGCACCATTTCACGCTCGCCGTTGGAGAGAAGATCGACTTCACCGACGATGATCGAAGAATCAGCCGACACGGCTTCGAGCATTCGTCCTAACCAGGTGACCAGTCGTTCGATGCTCGATCGGTCGAACAGGTCCGTGGCATAGGACACGGTCCCCACGGCCACCGGTGAATCCGGAGCATCACCGGGCATCTCACTCAGCTGGATATCCAGATCAAACTTGGCGGTCCCGGTGTCGGCCGCCAAGGGTTCAACAGTGATTCCCTCCATCTCCATACCGGCAGGCCGCACATTGTTCTGGAACACCATCAGTACCTGGAACAGTGGATGGTGCGACGCCGAGCGTGTCGGATTGAGTCGCTCCACCAGCAGCTCAAACGGCACGTCCTGGTTCGCGTAGGCCTCCAGTGCCTTATGCCGCACCTGCTCGAGTACCTCGCTGAACCGCAGCCCGGAACCTACCCCCACCCGCAGCACCCAGGTGTTGACGAAGAACCCCACCAGATCATCGAGCGCCGGATCGGTCCTGCCCGCGATCGGCGCACCCAGAGCGACATCCTCACCGGCACCGGCGCGCTGCAGCACGACAGCCGTCACGGCCTGCAGCACCATGGACACCGTCGCGTTGTGTGCGGCCGCCAGGGCCTTCACCGACGCCCACGTCGCCGGTTCGATACGCAGTTCGACCAAGTCACCCTGGTAACTGGGCACCGGTGGCCGGGGACGATCCGCCGGCAGCGACACCACCTCCGGCAGATCGGCGAGCTCTTGCCGCCAGTACCCCAACTGCGCAGCAATCACGCTGTCGGGATCAGCTTCGTCTCCCAGCCAATCCTGCTGCCACAACGTGTAATCGGCGTACTGCACCGGCAACGGAGCCCAAGCCGGAGATTCCCCACCGCACTGGGCGGCATAGGCCGTCCCCACATCGCGCACTATGGGCGCAATGGACCACCCATCAAAAGCAATGTGATGGACGACAATGCCCAGGATGTACCGACGATGGCCGACCGCAAGAAGTCGTGCGCGGATCGGAATCTCCAGGGCGAGATCGAATCGGTAACCAGCGAGCGCGATCAGTTCAGCGACCGCTTCCGATTCCGCAACCGTCTCAACCGCCGGTCCGCCACGCCGCCACATCCCAAGCCGGGACTCCGCGATCTCCTGCACCGGGACCCCGTCGACATCGGGGAACATCGTCCGCAACGATTCATGACGAGCGATCACGTCGTCGAGCGCCGCATCCAGCGCATCGACATTCAATGCTCCCCTGATCTCCAGCGCGATCGGAATGTTGTAGGTTGCCGCGCCGCCCTCGAACCGATTCAGGAACCACAACCGACTTTGTGCAAACGACAGCGGAATACGCTGGGGGCGTAGCTGAACCGTCAACGGAGGACGACTCCCCGAACCCACCCCGATCCGCGGAGCCAGTTGCGCCACCGTCGGCGCATCGAACAATGTACGCACGGCCATGTCGGCGGCCAAGCTGCTGTTCACCGCAGCGACCACCCGCATCGCCGACAGCGAATCACCGCCCAAGTCGAAGAACGAGTCGTCCACCCCAACCCGGTCAAGACCCAACACCTGTGCATAGACGCCGGCCAGGATCTCCTCGGTCGGAGTTGAAGGAGCGCGGTACCGGTGGGTGTCGGTGTAGCCAGGAACAGGAAGCGCGCGCTTGTCGAGCTTGCCGTTGGGCGTCACCGGTAGCGCACCGAGGACCAGCACCGCCGCGGGCACCATATAGGCCGGAAGTCGGGTGGCCAGCGCGGCGCGGGCCCGGGCGGGATCCGCGGTACCCGTTATGTAGCCAACCAGCCGCTTATCCCCCGGGCGGTCCTCACGAGCGATCACTGCCGCCTGCTCAACGCCATCCAGATCCATCAGAGCCGACTGGATCTCGCCGAGCTCGATGCGGTAACCGCGGATCTTCACTTGCTCGTCGGCCCGGCCCAGATACTGCAACTGCCCGTCCGGCGCCCACCGCACCAGATCCCCGGTCCGATACATCCGCTGTCCGCCGGGTGCCTCATCCCCGCCGAATGGGCACGCCACGAACCGCGACGCCGTCAACCCCGACCGCCGCACATACCCCACCCCGACACCGCGCCCGGCCACATACAACTCCCCGACCACCCCAACGGGCACCGGGCGCAACCATTGGTCCAGAACGAAGAAGGACGCCCACGTTATTGGGGAGCCGATCGGAGGTGCGCCCGAACCGGCCGCCAACGGGCTGCTCTTGGACGCCCACATGGTGGTCTCGGTGGGGCCATAGACATTGACCATGAGGCGACCCGGCGCCCACCGGTCCACCAGTTCGGGCGGACACGGTTCGGCCCCGATCACCAACGCCGCAGCGTCCAGTCCGTCGGTGGAAAGGACCCCCGCGGCGGACGGCGTTTGCGTCAGCACGGTGACCCCTTCGCTGACGATCAAGCGGTGGAAATTCTGCGGCGACACTGAAATATCCTCGGGTACCACGACGAGTCGTCCGCCGTGCATCAGTGCGCCCCAGATCTCCCACACGGAGAAGTCGAACGCATACGAATGAAACTGCGTCCATACCTGGCGGGGATCCAACTCCAGACCAATGTCCAATCCGTCGAAGAGTTGCACGACGTTGTAGTGCGAGACGGTCACGCCTTTGGGCACACCGGTGGTACCCGACGTATAGATGATGTGGACGAGGTCGTCAGGAGACGGAGCCGGCAGCCTAGTGGCCGGGTATCGGTCCAACTCGGGATCCTCGATATTGACCACCGGCACGCCATAGTGGTCCACCCGCGGTCGGAACTCCGCCGTGGTCACCACGGCCGACGGCGTCGCGTCGGACACCACGAAGTCGATGCGGGAGTCGGGGTGAATCGGATCGACAGGCAGGTAGGCCGCCCCGGTTTTCATCACGCCCAGGATGGCCACGATGGCCTCCGCGCATCGCGGGAACAGCAGGACGACAGATTGCCCAGGTCCCGCTCCCCAAGCTATCAACCTGTGCGCCAATCGATTCGACGCGTCATCCAACTCGCGATATGTCAGCCGGCGGCTTCCGCAGCTGATCGCGACTGCCTCCGGCGCGCGAACCACTTGTTCAACGAACAAATCCGGCACCGACTTCGGTGCGAGCACCGGTTGGACCAGGCGGGCGCGGTTACCCATCTTGTCCAATTGCTCTTGCTCGACGCAGTCGATCAGGTCGATCGAAGACAACAATCGAGCGGGATCCTCGGTGATGGCTTCCAACACTCGTTGAAGTCGCGCAATCAGGTTCTCGATGCTGACGGTGTCGTAGACGTCCGTGCGGAACTCCACCATGCCGCCAATCCCGGCCGGCTCGCCGGCGGCGGTATACCGCTCTTCGAGGAGGAATGCCAAATCCATTCGAGCGGTGTGAGTCTCGGCTGACAGCGGAGTCACCTGCACATCGCCCATGACGGTCTCGGTCGCGGGATCGCCGGCGAAGTTCTGCCAGGCCAACATGACTTGAATCAGCGGGTGATGAGTCAGGCTCCGTGCCGGATTGAGCCGTTCCACCAGAACTTCGAATGGAACGTCCTGACGGTCGAAGGCGGACAGACTGCGCTGGCGAACCTGCGCCACGAGTTCTGCTGCAGTGGGATTGCCGCCCAGGTCGACACGCAGCACCAAAGTGTTGACGAAGAACCCGACCAGATCGTCGAGAGCGGGATCGTTGCGGCCGGCGATGGCGAAACCGACTGCCACATCATTGCAGGCGCTGAGCCCACCCAGCAGCGCCGCCAGCGCGGCCTGCACCACCATGAAACTTGTTGCATTGTGCTCCCGAGCAACCTGGGCCACCTGCTGCTGCAGTTGCGCGGGCCAATGCACCGTCACACTCGCACCTCGGTAGTCGGCCACCGGGGGATAGGGTCGATCCGTCGGCAGTTCCAACCGCTCCGGCAGACCGGCCAGCGCCTGTTCCCAGTATGACAACTGACCGGAGATCACACTGTCGGAGTCGTCCTCGGTACCCAGCCATTGGCGCTGCCACAACGTGTAATCCGCGTACTGCACAGGCAGCGGCATCCAGTCCGGGGGGTGTCCTTCCAGCCGAGCAGCGTAAGCTTCGGTCAGATCGGCCACCAGCGGAGCAATAGACGCACCATCTGCGGCAATGTGATGTACCACCGCGACCAACACGTACTCGTCCTCGGCAGTTTGCAGAAGCGTTGCGCGCATGGGAATCTCGCGAGATAGATCGAAGCGGTGCTGCACCACAGCCGCGATCGCCGCACTGAGTCGTTGGGTCGACCAACCCTGTGCATCGACGACCCGCCAACCGAAGTCGGCGCGCTCCGGTGGAAGTACTACCTGTCGCGGTATCCCGTCCGCCGCGGCGAACACGGTCCGTAGGCTCTCGTGGCGGTCCAGCACGTCGTTCAAAGCCCGACCGAGGGCATCGGTATCGAGCGTTCCGCTGATCCGATAGGCGATGGGCATACTGTGGATCGACGAGGGTCCCTGTAGCTGGTCCAGGAACCACAATCGTTGTTGAGCAAACGACAACGGTAGGTGCGGCGGACGTTCCTGAGCAGCCAGCGGTGCGCGTCCGGCGAATCCCTCCCCGACGCGCAGCGCCAGATGGGCGACGCTCGGGGTATCGAAGATGGCGCGTACCGGCATTCCAGCGTCGAGGTGGGTGTTGATTTTGGCGATGGCGCGCATGGCCGAGAGGGAGTCGCCGCCGAGGTCGAAGAAGGAGTCGTCGATCCCGACTCGGTCCAGACCGAGGATCTGGGCGTAGATACCGGCCAGGATTTCTTCGGTCGGCGTCGTCGGAGCCCGATACGTGGTGGTGTCGACGTAGTCCGGTGCCGGTAAAGCCCGCCGGTCGAGTTTGCCGTTGACCGTCAACGGCACACTGTCGAGCACCACGATCGCGGTCGGCACCATATAGGCCGGCAACCTCTCAGCGAGCCGACCGCGCAAATCAGCCGGATCAGCAGCACCCACGATATAGCCGACCAGCCGCAGATCACCCGGAGTATCTTCACGGACGATCACGACCGCCTGCTCAACACCATCCAAATCAGCGAGCACAGTCTGGATTTCACCGAGCTCGATACGATAACCACGAATCTTGACCTGCTCATCGGAACGCCCCAGATACTGCAACTGACCATCAGCACCCCACCGCACCAAATCTCCGGTCCGATACATCCGAGCACCCACACCACCGAACGGACACGCCACAAACCTCGACGCGGTCAACCCCGCCCGACGCACATACCCCACCCCGACACCACGACCGGCCACATACAACTCACCAACTACACCCACCGCCACAGCCCGCAACTGCGCATCGAGCACGAACAACGCCGCACCCGGCACCGGAGACCCAATCGGTACCACCCCGGTCCCCGGCTGCAGCGGCGCACTGATCGACGCGTACACCGTCGTCTCGGTCGGACCATAGGCATTGATCATCAACCGATCAGCACCCCACCGATCCACCAACCCCGCCGAACAAGCCTCACCGGCAACCACCGCCACCGTCGACTCCAACCCCTGCGCCGGCACCATCGCCAACGCCGACGGCGTCTGACTCAACACACTGACCTGCTCACCGACAAGCAAAGCGTGAAACTCCTCCGGAGAGACCGCCACCTCCTCGGGCACCACCACCAAACGACCCCCGTGCAACAACGCACCGAAGATGTCCCACACCGAAACATCGAAAACATAAGAATGCCACTGCGTCCACACCCGACCCGGCCCCGCCAAACACCGATCCACCGACCCCATCAACTGCGTCACATTCCCATGAGTGATCGCCACCCCCTTGGGCACACCAGTAGTCCCCGACGTGTACATCACATACGCAAGATCCTCAGCACACGGACCCACCACCGACACCGTCGATGCCACATCGCCGACACACGCATCGGCCACATCCACCACGTCCACCCCGCACCCAGCCAGCCGACCCACCAACCCCGAAGTCGTCACCACCACCACCGGCTCGGCATCACCCACCATGAACTCGATCCGCGCATCCGGCAACGCCGGATCCATCGGCAAATACGCCGCCCCCGACTTCAACACCCCCAAAATCGACACCACGGCCTCAACACACCGCGAAAACAACAACCCCACACACCGACCAGGACCCGCACCACGAGCAACCAACCACCGCGCCAACCGATCCGACGCCTCATCCAACTCCAAGTAGGACATCGAGCGGCCATCGCACGACACTGCAACCGCGTCCGGCGTACGAGCAAGCTGTTGTGCAAACAACTCCGGAATCGACCCCTCGACCACGGCCTGGGTGAGCACACGGGAGTTGCTGAACTCGTCGAGGTCGCCCCGGTCTTCGTCGTCCAAGAAGTCGATCGACGACAGCCGCCGAACTTGTTCAGTGGTCATCCTCAGCCCCCATCTCAGCGGTCAGTGCAACGAGGACCCGTCGCAATCGCTCGGCCAGCCGTTCGATGCTCCTCGCGTCGAATACGTCGGTGCGAAACTCCACGGTCCCCCCAATCCCGGCGGGCTCGCCGGTTTCGTCGAAGCGTTCGGCCAGTGAGAACACCAAATCCATTCGCGCGGTGTGGGTGTCGGCCGGAAGTGGACTGATCTGCACATCCCCCAGACTCAGCCCGCCCGCCGAGCCACCGCCGTGCTGCCACGGCAGGTTCTGCCAGGCCAGGATCACTTGGATCAGCGGGTGATGCGTCAGGCTACGCGGCGGATTCAGCCGCTCGACCAGCATCTCAAAGGGCACGTCCTGGTGTTCGAAGGCGGCCAGGCTGCGTTGCCGGACCTGACCAAGGAGCTCACCGACGGTGGGATCACCGGTCAGGTCGACCCGCAACACCAACGTGTTCACGAAGAAGCCGACCAACTCATCGAGGGCAGGGTCGCCTCGACCGGCGGTGGCGATGCCTACCGCTACGTCGTTGGTGGCACCCAGTTTGGACAGCAGCACCGCCAGCGCTGCCTGCATGACCATGAAGCTGGTGGCGTTGTGTTCTCGGGCCAACCGCCCCACCCGCTGCTGCAACTCCGCCGGCCAGTCGACGGCCACACTGTCACCGCGGTAGTCGGCCACCGGCGGATAGGGCCGATCCGTCGGCAGCTCCAACCGCTCCGGCAGGCCCGCCAACGCCTGCTCCCAGTACGCCAACTGGCCGGATATCACACTGTCCGGATCCTTCTCGTCACCCAGCCAATCCCGCTGCCACAGCGTGTAATCCGCATACTGCACGGGCAACGGACCCCATTGTGGACCCAGCCCTTGCGACCTGGCCGCATAAGCAGCAGCCAGATCCGACACCAGCGGCGTCACCGACCACCCATCACCGGCGATGTGATGCACCACCGCTACCAAGAGATGCTCGTCGGTGGCGGTTCGGAACAGGGTGGCCCGCATGGGAATGTCGGATGCGAGGTCGAAGGAGTGGCATGCGGCTGCGGCGATCGCCGCTTCCATCTGCGACTCCAACCAGCCGTCGGCATGCACCACCTGCCAGCCAAAGTCAGCTTCCTCGACCGGAATCACCACCTGATGTGGCACCCCGTCGGACGCGACGAACACCGTGCGCAGACTCTCGTGCCGGCCCACCACATCGCCGAGGGCGTGGCCGAGGGCCGCGGCGTCCAGGTTCCCGCTCAGTCGGAGCGCCACCGCCATGTTGTAGATCGGCGAGGGGCCCTGCAGCTGTTCGAAGAACCACAACCGCTGCTGGGCGAACGACAGCGGCACGTGTTCGGGCCGCGGCATCACCTGCAGCGGCGGTCGGGTCGCCTCCGCACGGTGAGCATCGAGGTAGTCGGCGAGGCCGCCCACCGTTGGCGCGTCGAACAGATAGCGCACCGGTACGTCCATGCCCAGCGCCGCCTGCAGTCGGGCGGTCACCCGGATGGCGATCAATGAGTCGCCGCCGAGCGCGAAGAAGTCGTCGTCCAGGCCCACCTGGTCGAGACCGAGCACTTCGGCGAAGACGTCGGCGACGGTCTTACCGGTGGGCGACTGGGCGGCCCGGAACGTCTTGGCGGCGAATACCGGTTCCGGCAGGGCTTTACGGTCGATCTTGCCGGAGGTTGTCAACGGGAATTCGTTGAGGACCATGATGTGGGTCGGCACCATGTAATCCGGTAGCAGCTCGCCCAACTGCTGGCGTACGGCGCTGATCTTGGTGTTGGTGTCCGGATCGTTGGCGTAGCCGGCCGGTCGGCGTGCTCCGGTGGGAACCGAGTAGACGTCGGTCAGAATCGATCCGTGTCCAGAAATGGTCGCATCGATGAAGACGGCGTCCACCGTACCGGGATGTGCGCCCCAGGTGACCGCGACCCGGTAGCCGATCTCCTCGCCGAGCCGGTGCAGTTGCTCGGCGGTGAAGGCCCCGGGACCGGCGCACGCGCGCACGTCGGCCAGGGGCGCGCCGGACGCCAACGCCTGTTCCTGGGCCACGTTCGTGATCACCCCGGCCCGGGGGATCGCCGTCACTCTGACCGCGCGGGGGCGTTGTGCCGTCAACTCGGTGTGCAGTCCGGACAGCCCGGCGCACGTAGCCCAGTCCCGTTGCGGCACCGCGGCCAGGGAGCAGGCCGACACCGGTCCCTTGCGGATCGCGACGTCGTAGCGATACCGAGTCAACTCGTTGTCGGCATCGCCGCGCTTGACCTGGATGTCAAGCGCCCCCACCGCCTCATTGCCAGCCGCCCAGGTGGTGAAGAACTCCGGGGCCAACAGCAGTTCGGGTTCACCGACCACCGCACGCTGCACCCGCTGCCGAATCTCGTCGGTATCGCTGGTCTCGGTACGCGCCAATGCGACACCGGTCTGGAACGCCCCCTGCAGAGTGTGATTGCGGATGTCGCCGATGAAGACCGCCCCGCCCGGTGCCAACAACTCGACAGCGTTGTCAAGGACCTCAGCGAGATACGCCGCGTTGGGGAAGTACTGGACGACCGAGTTGATGATGATGGTGTCGAAGTACGCCCGCGGCAGCTCGCCGGTGACATGCGCGGGCTGGGTCCACAACCGCACCCGCTCACCCCATGGCTGCGCCGCGACAGCCCGCCGCAGCGACTGAATGGTGGGGGCGGAAAAGTCAGTGCCCCAGTACTGCTCACACTGCGGGGCAAGATGAGCCAGCAAGAGCCCGGAACCGACACCGATCTCCAACACCCGCCGCGGGGCCAGAGCCCGAATCCGCTCCAGTGTGGCGTTCTGCCATTCCCGCATGTCTGTCATCGGGATCGGCGCACCGGTGTAGCTGCTGTTCCAACCCCGGAAGTCACCGCCGAACTCCGATGCGCTCTCAGCGTCGTACAACTCGTCGTAGATCTGCTGCCACTGATCAACGACCTCGGCGTCTCGGTCGGCGGTGCTGCTGTGCTCGAGCGCGACGTAACCGATGAGATGATCGGTTCCGGTCTCACTGTGGTGGACGGTCACGGCGGCCCGGGCCACCTGCGGGCAGGACAGCAGGGTGTTCTCGATCTCACCCAATTCGATACGCTGCCCACGCAACTTGATCTGCGCATCAGCGCGCCCCAGATACTCCAGAGTCCCCAGCGGAGTCCACCGCACCAGATCACCGCTGCGATACAACCGCTCACCCGCAACCCCGAACGGGTTGGCGACAAACCGTTCCGCGGTCAAACCGGGCCTGCCCACATAACCACGGGCCACCGCCGGACCACCCAGATACAGCTCCCCGACCACCCCGACCGGCGCCGGATGCAAACGCGCGTCCAGCACCAACGCCGTCACCCCAGGAAGAGGAGCACCGATGCGCACCGGTTGCCCGGGCGACAACTCGGCGCAGGTCACCCAGATGGTCGTCTCACTGGGACCGTAACCGTTGAACATCGACCGACCCGGCGCCCACGCATCCACCAAAGCTGTCGGCACCGCCTCCCCAACAGCGACCACCGTGCCCAAGTGGTCCAGTTGACTGCGATCCAACGTCCCTAACACCGTGGGAGTCAGCACCGCCGCATCCACGCGATGCTCACGCAGCAGCCCGGTCAGTGCCTCCCCGGCATAGCAATCCGGCGGCGCCACCACCAAGGCCGCACCCGAAGCCGTCGCCATCAACCATTCACCCACCGACGCATCAAAAGTCGGCGCCGACACCATCAACACCCGCGACTGCGGACCCAGCCCGAAGGTGTCGCGCTGCGCCTCAGCCCAACCCAGCAACCCACAATGGCTGACCACAACACCTTTCGGCGTCCCCGTCGAACCCGACGTGAAAATGACATAGGCACCGTCATCAACACCCACCGGCGCCAACCGATCCGCATCGGAGACCGCCGCCGCACTCCACCCCTCCAGACCCAGATCATCCAGACGTACCACCGGACGCTCACCGGCCCCACCCACACAGTCGGCGCCCATGGTCAGGACACAAATCGCCCCAACCCCATCCAGCAGCGCCGCGATCCGGGCATCCGGGTGGCTGCGGTCAACCGGCACATAGACCCCACCGGCCTTGAGCACCGCCCACCACGCGACCACCGACTCCAGGCACCGGCCCATCGCCACACCGACCGCCCGTTCCGGACCGACCCCCGCCCCAATCAACACCCGCGCCAACCGATTCGAAACCTCATCCAACTCGCGATAGGACAACTCGCGAACACCATCGATAACCGCCACAGTGCCTGGGTGCTCACGCACAGCTGCGGTCAACACTTCAGATCCGTGCCCGACAAAGGACCGGTTGTTGGTGCCGGACCAACCTTCGAGCACCATTTCACGCTCGCCGTTGGAGAGAAGATCGACTTCACCGACGATGATCGAAGAATCAGCCGACACGGCTTCGAGCATTCGTCCTAACCAGGTGACCAGTCGTTCGATGCTCGATCGGTCGAACAGGTCCGTGGCATAGGACACGGTCCCCACGGCCACCGGTGAATCCGGAGCATCACCGGGCATCTCACTCAGCTGGATATCCAGATCAAACTTGGCGGTCCCGGTGTCGGCCGCCAAGGGTTCAACAGTGATTCCCTCCATCTCCATACCGGCAGGCCGCACATTGTTCTGGAACACCATCAGTACCTGGAACAGTGGATGGTGCGACGCCGAGCGTGTCGGATTGAGTCGCTCCACCAGCAGCTCAAACGGCACGTCCTGGTTCGCGTAGGCCTCCAGTGCCTTATGCCGCACCTGCTCGAGTACCTCGCTGAACCGCAGCCCGGAACCTACCCCCACCCGCAGCACCCAGGTGTTGACGAAGAACCCCACCAGATCATCGAGCGCCGGATCGGTCCTGCCCGCGATCGGCGCACCCAGAGCGACATCCTCACCGGCACCGGCGCGCTGCAGCACGACAGCCGTCACGGCCTGCAGCACCATGGACACCGTCGCGTTGTGTGCGGCCGCCAGGGCCTTCACCGACGCCCACGTCGCCGGTTCGATACGCAGTTCGACCAAGTCACCCTGGTAACTGGGCACCGGTGGCCGGGGACGATCCGCCGGCAGCGACACCACCTCCGGCAGATCGGCGAGCTCTTGCCGCCAGTACCCCAACTGCGCAGCAATCACGCTGTCGGGATCAGCTTCGTCTCCCAGCCAATCCTGCTGCCACAACGTGTAATCGGCGTACTGCACCGGCAACGGAGCCCACTGGGGCGCCTGTCCGCGGCATCGTGCGGCGTAGGCGGCACCGATATCACGCACCATCGGCGCCACCGACCAGCCATCAAAGGCGATGTGGTGCACCACGATCGCGACCAGGTGCCGATCGGGCGTCTCCTGGAAAATGCGCATCCGGATCGGTATCTCGGTCGAGAGGTCAAACCGGTAGCCCGCCATGGCAACCAACTCGACGGCCACGTCGATGTCAGTTGTCGACTCCACGACTGTTCCGCTGCGCCGCCACATGCCCGGCAGCGCGGGAAGCACATCCTGCGACGGCGCGCCGTCGACGTCCGGGAAGACGGTGCGCAGGGACTCGTGGCGTGTGATCACGTCGTCGAGGGCCGCATCCAGAGCCTCGACATCTAGCGATCCGTTGATGCGCAAGGCAATCGGAACGTTGTAGGTGGCCACGCCGCCCTCGAAGCGGTTGAGGAACCAGAGTCGGCTTTGGGCGTAGGACAGTGGGATGTGTGCAGGGCGTGGTTGGACGGTCAGGGGTGGGTGGGTGGTGGCGCCTTGGTCGATGCGGGGTGCGAGTTGGGCGATGGTGGGGGCGTCAAAGAGGGTGCGTACGGCCAGGTCGGTGTCGAAGGCCTTGTTGATCGCGGCGATCAGACGCATCGCCGACAGCGAATCACCGCCCAAGTCGAAGAACGAAGCATCGACCCCGACACGGTCCAACCCCAGGATGCGGGCGTAGATCTCGGCCAGGATCTCCTCGGCCGGACTCGACGGCGCCCGATAACGATCCAGGTCGGTGTACTCCGGTGCCGGCAGAGCACGCTTGTCGAGTTTTCCGCTGACCATCAACGGCAACCCGTCGAGCACCACGACCGCCGCCGGCACCATATAGCCCGGCAACCGATCAGCCAATCGTGCCCGCACCACGACAGGATCGACTGAGCCAGCGACGGTTTCGGTGACATAACCGACCAACCGCTGCTGACCGGGCGAATCCTCACGCACCATCACCGCAGCTTGATCCACCCCGTCAACACTGGCCAACGCCGCCTGGATGTCGCCGAGTTCGATCCGGTACCCACGGATCTTGACCTGATCATCAGCACGACCCAGATACTGCAACTGCCCATCGCCGCCCCAGCGCACCAGATCCCCGGTCCGATACATCCGGGCACCGTGGCCCCCGAACGGGCACGCCACGAACCGCGAGGCCGTCAACCCCGACCGCCGCACATACCCCACCCCGACACCGCGCCCGGCCACATACAACTCCCCGACCACCCCGGCCGGCACCGGACGCAACCACCGATCCAACACCAACAACGCCGCCGTCGACACCGGCGCCCCGATCGGCACCACAGTCGCACCCGCCGTCAAAGGCGCCGAGATCGCGGCGTACACCGTGGCCTCCGTCGGACCATAAGCATTGAGCAACACCCGCCCCGGCGCCCAGCGATCCACCACGTCGGTCGGACACGCCTCACCACCGAGCAACACCGCCACCGACTCCAACCCCGCCGGATCCAACGCCGCCACCGCCGACGGAGTCTGGGTCAACACCGTCACACCCTGCTCGACGATCAAATCCTGGAACTGCCGCGGCGCCGCAGCCACCTCCTCGGGCACCACCACCAACGACCCACCACCGAGCAACGCCGCCCAGATCTCCCACACCGAGAAATCGAACGCATACGAATGACACTGCGTCCACACCCGGTTCGCAGGCAGATCCGGCGGCATCGACTCCACCAGATGCACCAGATTGCGGTGACTGACCGCCACCCCCTTCGGCACCCCCGTCGTCCCCGAGGTATAGATCAAATACGCAAGATCTTCCGCATCAGGTGCCGGCAACACACTCACCGACTGCTCGCCAACCCGCGGATCGTCGTACTCGAACACCGGTAACCCCGACCCCGCCAACAGATGACCCAACGCCGGCGAACTCAGCGCCGCAACCGGAGCGGCATCGGCCAGCATGAACTCGACCCGCGAAGCCGGATGCCCCGGATCAACCGCCAAATACACCGCCCCGGCCTTGAGCACCGCCAACATCGACACAATCGCCTCAGCACACCGCCCGAACGCCAACACCACACAGTCACCGGCACCGACACCCTGGCTGATCAGAAAGTGTGCCAACCGATTCGACGACTCGTCTACTTCGCGATAGCTCATCGGCAGGCCGCCGGATGAGATCGCCACCGCATCGTCTAGCCGCGCCGCCTGCGCAGTGAACAACGCCGGGACCGACTCCTCCGCCTGCGGCTGAAGCAAGACCGTGCAGTTACCCATCGTGCACAGACTCGCGATTTCGACCTCGTCGGCGATGCCGACCGAGGACAACGGCCGACCAGGATCGGCGGTCAGCGTCCGCAGCGTCTGCTCGAGTCTTTCAACCAGAACCTCGACACTGGAGATGTCGAACACATCGGTGCGGAACTCCACCATGCCCCCGATTCCCGCGGGCTCACCAGTCTCGGTGTAGCGCTCCTCGAGGGAAAACGCCAAATCCATCCGCGCAGTGTGGGTATCGACCGGCAGCGGGCTGATGATCGCATCGCCGAGCCTCGGCGCGAAGCGGCTTTGAGCACGCTGCCACGTGAGCATCACCTGAACCAGCGGGTGGTGAGTCAGGCTGCGTGCCGGATTGAGCCGCTCCACCACTGCCTCGAACGGCACGTCCTGATGGTCGAAAGCAGCGAGGCAGGTCTGTCGCACCCGGCCGAACAATTCTGCGCCGGTGGGATTACCGCCGAGATCAACCCGCAGCACCAACGTGTTGACGAAGAATCCGACCAACTCATCGAGAGCAGGATCGTTGCGGCCGGCGATGGCGAATCCGACCGCAACGTCGTCGCTGCCACTCACGCTACCCAGCAGCACCGCCAACGCGGTCTGCACCACCATGAAACTGGTCGCACTGTGCTCCCGAGCGACCCGCGCGATCTGTTGTTGCAAGTCCGCCGACCACGCCACCGATACACTGCCACCGCGGTAATCAGCCACCGCCGGATACGGCCGATCCGTCGGCAACTCCAACCGCTCCGGCAACCCCGCCAACGCCTGCTGCCAATAGGCCAACTGTTCCGCGATCACGCTGTCGGCGTCGGAGTCACTGCCCAACCAATCCCGCTGCCACAACGTGTAATCCGCATACTGCACCGGCAACGGCAACCAATCGGGCGCTTGCCCACCACACCGAGCCGCATACGCCACCGCCAAATCAGCCACCAGGGGAGCGATAGAAGCGCCATCGGCGGCGATATGGTGTGCCACCGCCACCAGAACATGGTCCTCGGTGCCAGTCCGAAAAAGCGTTGCTTTGAACGGAATCTCGACCGACAAGTCGAAGCTATGGCCTGCGGCCGTAGCGATGGCCGTCTCCAACTGCCGGCTGGGCCAGGCTTCGGCGTCGATGATCTGCCAACCGAAGTCGGCGTGCTCAGCATCGATGACAATCTGCCGAGGCACCCCGTCCACGGCCGTGAACACCGTGCGCAATGCCTCCTGCCGGGCAACGACATCCGCCCATGCTCGGCCCAGGGCATCGGAGTTCAGAGGGCCTTCCACACGCAAGGCCACCGCCATGTTGTAGATGGGCGAGGGCCCCTGCAGCTGATCGAGGAACCACAACCTCTGCTGTGCAAAGGACAGCGGAACAACCTCAGGCCGCTCGGTAGAAGCCAGCGGGACACGCCGCTGGTTGTTCCCTCCGATGAGAGGCGCGAGTTCGGCGACCGTGGACGTATCGAAAATGCTCCGCACGGTAAGTCCGGCGTCGAGACCGGAATTGATGGCGGCGACCAAACGCATGGCCGACAGCGAATCGCCGCCGAGGTCGAAGAACGAGTCATCGACCCCGACTCGGTCCATGCCGAGTACCTCGGCGTAGATCCCGACGAGGATCTCCTCGGTGAGGTTGCTCGGAGCACGGTAGGCACCGGTAGCGTCAGAGTATTCCGGCGCTGGCAGGGCACGTCTGTCGAGCTTGCCGTTCACCGTCAACGGTATTGCGTCGAGCGCCACGATCGCCGCGGGCACCATGTAGGTCGGCAGTCGGTCGGCAAGCCGGGCGCGTGCCACCCCAAGGTCGACTGCTCCCGGACTTGTCGCGGTCACGTAGCCGACCAATCGGGGATCGCCGGCCCGGTCCTCTCGGAGAACCACCGCTGCCTGCGCCACTCCTTCGAGGTCGGCCAGGGCGCACTGGACTTCGCCGAGTTCGATGCGGTAGCCGCGGATCTTGACCTGTTCGTCAGCTCTACCCAGGTAGTGCAGCTGGCCGTCCTTGCCCCAGCTCACCAGATCGCCGGTCCGATACATCCGATGTCCGGGCACTTCCGTGCCGCCGAACGGGCAGGCCACGAACCTGGACGCGGTCAGCCCCGCTCGATGCAGGTAGCCGACGCCGACCCCGCTGCCGGCGACGTACAGTTCGCCGACCACGCCCATGGGTACCGGACGCAACCACCTGTCCAGGACGAACAGCGCTGATCCCGGCACGGGGAACCCGATGGGCACGGCTCCCGAATCCGGTTGCAGGGGTGCGCTGATGGTGGCGTACACCGTGGTTTCGGTGGGTCCGTAGGCGTTGATCATCGGCCGCCCTGAGCCCCACCTGCCCACCAGTTCTTCCGGACACGCCTCACCGGCGACCACGGCCATCGTCGAGTCGAGTCCATCGGGGGGCAGCATGGCGAGTGCCGACGGGGTCTGACTCAGCACGTCGACCCTTTCTGCCTGCAGCAGCGCGTTGAACTCCGCCGGCGAGACAGCAACCTCCTCAGGCACGATCACCAGTCGTGAGCCATGAAGAAGGGCACCGAAGATGTCCCAGACCGAGACATCGAAAACGTAGGAGTGCCATTGTGTCCACACTCGCCCGGGGCCGGATAACGCAGCATCCATTGATCCGACAAGCTGGGTCACGTTGCGGTGCGTGATGGCCACGCCTTTCGGGACGCCCGTCGTCCCCGAGGTGTAGATCAGGTAGGCGATGTCGTCGGGACCCGGCCCCGCCGCCGGCACGACAGCGGGCTGGTGATCGATGCGGGGATCGCCCGCATCGACCACCAGAACCCCGTAACCGGCCAGCCGATCGGCCAACGCGGAAGTGGTGACTACGGCGATCGGCGCCGCATCGCCAAGCATGAACTCGATCCGCGCATCGGGCAACGCCGGATCGATCGGCAGGTAGGCAGCTCCCGACTTCAATACCGCGAGGATCGCCACGACCGCTTCGATACCGCGGCCGAACAGCAAGCCCACACTCTGCCCAGGTCGCGCGCCCAGGTGGGTCAACCAGTGCGCCAGGCGATTCGATGCCTCATCGAGTTCGCGGTAAGTCAGCTCGTCGCCACGACACCGGAGGGCTACCGCGCCGGGAGTGCGAGCCGCTTGCTGGCCGAACAGCGAGACGATGGACACCTCGGGGACAGTGCTGGTCAACGCCGTACGGTTGGCGATCTGGTCCAACTGCGCGTACTCGCTGCGGTCCAGCAGATCCATCGTGGACAACGACCGCAGCGGGTCGCCCGTCATCGTCTCCAGCACGCGTTCGAGCCGTCGGACCAAGAGCTCGACGCTCTCGGCGTCGAACACATCGGTACGAAACTCGACCGTGCCACCGATTCCCGTGGCGGTGCCCGCATCGTCGAAACGTTCGGTCAGTGAGAAGACCAAGTCCATCCGCGCGGTCAGGGTTTCGGCCGGCATCGGGACGACGTCCACGTCGCCGAGTTTCAAACCCGCGACGGGATCGCCGCTACGCCACGGAAGGTTCTGCCAGGTCAGCATCACCTGGATCAGCGGGTGATGGGTCAGGCTCCGCGTCGGGTTGAGTCGCTCCACCAAGACCTCGAACGGGACCTCCTGATGCTCGAACGCTGTGAGCCCACGGCGCCGCACCTGTCCCAGGACCTCCGTCATGGAGGGGTCCCCGGTCATATCGACCCGGAGGACCAAGGTGTTGACGAAGAATCCCACCATGTCGTCCAGGGCCGGATCACTTCGACCGGCAGTCGCAATGCCGATTGCGACATCGGTGTTGGCGCTGAGCTTCGACAACAGCACCGCCAACGCCGACTGCACGACCATGGAGCTTGTTGCGTTGTGCTCGCGAGCCAATCGCGCCACCCGCTGCTGCAAACCCAACGGCCAATCGACCACCACGCTGGCGCCTCGGTAATCCGCGACCTTCGGATAGGGACGATCCGTCGGCAACTCCAGGCGCGGCGGTAGACCGGCCAAGGCCTGCTCCCAGTAGTCGAGCTGCCCTGAGATCACGCTGTTCGGGTCCGATTGGTCGCCCAGCCAATCCTGCTGCCACAGGGTGTAATCGACATACTGCACCGGGAGGTCTGCCCAGTCGGGCGCTCGACCCATGGATCGCGCGGCGTACGCGCCACTCAGATCACCGACCAACGGTGCAACCGACCAGCCGTCGGCGGCGATATGGTGCACCACCGCAACGAGCACGTGTTCGTCCTGCCCGGTCCGGTACAGCGTTGCTCTCAGCGGAACCTCTCGGGCGATATCAAAGCTGTGGCGGGACACTGCAGAGATCTCTTCATCGAGACGCTCCTTCGACCAACCCCGGGTATCGACTGTTTGCCAACCCGGATCCGCCCGCTCGACCGGTAACACCCGCTGTCGGGGCTGTCCGGCGACCGTGGTGAAGACGGTACGCAGACTCTCGTGGCGTCCGACCACGTCTCGGAGAGCCTCTTCGAGCGCGGCTGCATTCAGGGAACCTGTCAACCGCAACGCCACCGCCATGTTGTAGATCGGCGACGGTCCCTGCAACTGATCCAAGAACCACAACCGCTGCTGGGCGAACGAGAGCGGGATCGCGTCAGGACGCGACACCTCGCGCAACGGCGGACGGGCCGTCACAGCGTGATTGGTCTCCAAACACGCCGCAAGCCCACCGACCGTCGGAGTGTCGAACAGATACCGCACGGGCACCTCCACGCCCAACGCGGCCTGCAATCGAGCGCTGACACGGATGGCGATCAACGAATCTCCACCCGAGTCGAAGAAGTTGTCGTCGAGCCCAACTCGGTCCATCGCGAGGATCTCCGCGAACACTTCGGCGACAGTTTTTTCCGTGGGGGTCTGGGGTGCCCGGAATGCCTTGGCGGCCAGTATCGGTTTCGGCAGCGCCTTCCGGTCGATCTTGCCCGAGGAGGTCAGCGGGAACTCCTCCACGACGACGATGTGGGTAGGCACCATGTAGTCCGGCAACCGCTCGGTCAAGTGCTGGCGTACAGCACTGATCTTGGTGTTGGCGTGCGGGTCATTGGCGGAGGTGCTCTGTGCACGAACGTCGTTCGGAGGCAGGTAGAGGTCGGTCAGGGGCTCGAAGCAGTCGCGGGCCGCGCCGAGGAGGAAGACGGCGTCCAATGTGCCGAGGCCGGAACCCCAGGTGACCGCGACACGGTAGCCGAGTTCGGTCCCGAGCCGATACAACTGTTCCGGAGTCACCGACCCATCAGCCTGATCGCAGCACTCTGCTTCCGCCAGCGCCTCCGAGAGGTCGGCACCCGCCGCGAGAGCCTGTTCGACGATGACGTCGCCGAGTACCCCGCGGCGCGGGATATCGCAAACCCGAAGCACTTCAGAGCCCTGTGCGACGAGTTCTTCGGAGAGCGCGCTCAACCCCGCATACTCGGTCCATGACCGGCGGGGCGCATTTGCCAGCGAGCGCGACGGCGTCGGGGAACGGCGGACCGAGACGTCGTATCGGTAACGCGTCAGCTCATTGTCGGACTCACCACGCTTGGTTTCGATGGCGATCCCGCCGGCCAGTGGGTTGGCGGACGCCCAGCAGGTGAAGAATTCTGGCGCCAGGAGCAGCTCTGCCTCACCGAGTATGGCGCGCTGCACGCGCTGCCGGATCTCGTCGGCGTCGGCAACAGCCCCCGTGGCTTGATTGCGCGCCACTGCGACACCGGTCTGGAAGGCACCCTGCAGACTGTGGTTGCGGATGTCGCCGACGAACAGAGTCCC
The DNA here is from genome assembly GCF_900637205.1 of Mycolicibacterium chitae. NCBI lineage: Bacteria > Bacillati > Actinomycetota > Actinomycetes > Mycobacteriales > Mycobacteriaceae > Mycobacterium > Mycolicibacterium chitae. Next base: position 480,576 of record NZ_LR134355.1, on the reverse strand, counting down.
CGCCGGCGCCAGCAGTTCCATGACGGTGTCGAGAACCTCGGCGAGGTATCCGGCGCTCGGAAAGTACTGCACCACCGAATTGATGACAATGGTGTCGAAGTAGCTCGACGGCAGTCCTTCGGGGTCATCCGCCGGCTGAGCCGACAGTTTGACCCGTTCGCCCCACGGGCGGGCGGCTACTGCGGTCCGTAAAGCGTGGATGGTGGGTGCGGAAAAGTCGGTGCCCCAGTATTCTTCGGCTTCCGGCGCGATCTGGGAAAGTACCAGGCCCGAGCCCACGCCGATCTCCAAGACCCGCCGCGGCCGCAGGGCCAGGATGCGCTCCACTGCCGACGACCGCCACTCGTGCATTTGCGACAACGGAATTGGCTGCCCGGTGTAGCTACTGTTCCAACCACGGAAGTCACTGCCGAACTCGGCCTCGGCGATGTCGGCGTCATAGAGTTCGTCATAGATGTGTTGCCACTGATCGACCACCTCGGTGTCATGGTCGTCGGTGCTTTCCTGGGTCAGGGCGATGTACCCGATCAGGTGGTCTGCTCCGGTATCACTGTGATGCACGGCCGCTGCGGCCCGCGCAACGTGGGGGCAAGCCAACAGCGTGTTCTCGATCTCGCCCAGTTCCAGCCGCTGACCTCGCAGCTTGACCTGCGCATCCGCACGACCCAGATACTCCAGCGCACCAGCCGCGGTCCAGCGAACCAGATCCCCGCTGCGATACATCCGGTCGCCCTCGCGGCCAAAGGGGTTGGCCACGAACCGATCCGCCGTCAGATCCGGCCGACCCACATAGCCGCGCGCCAAACCCGCCCCGGCCAGATACAACTCACCGACCACCCCGACGGCCACCGGCCCCAACCGCGCGTCCAACACCAGCGCGGTGACCCCGGCGATCGGAGCACCGATGCCCACCGACTCCCCGGCCCGCAACACACTCCAGGTCACCCAGATCGACGCCTCGGTCGGACCGTAGGCGTTGAACATCCGCCGCCCCGGCGCCCACGAAGCCACCAACTCCGCCGCACACGCCTCACCACCGGTGACCAACGTGGCCAACCGCCCCTCGACCCGCTCCCGGTCCAGCGTGGCCAGCACCGTCGGCGTCAACAACGCCGCATCCACACGGTGGTCGACCACCACCGCGCTCAGCGCCTCACCGGCATAGCTGTCCGGACCGGCCACCACCAGCGCCGCCCCCGACGACACCGCCCACAACCACTCGAACACCGAGGCATCGAAGGTCGGTGCCGCGACCATCAGCAATCGCTCACCGGCGGCGACCCCGAACAGATCCCGGTGTGCGCCGGCCACACCCAACAGCCCGGCATGGCTGACCGCCACGCCCTTCGGCGTCCCGGTCGAACCCGACGTGAAGATCACATACGCCAAGTTGTCCACCGTCAGCGGCGCCCACCGATCGTCGTCAGTAATCGGCGCCGCGCTCCGCGAGGCCAGATCCAACTCATCGACCCGCAGCACCGGGCGCTCTCCAGCCCCGGCCACCACATCGGCACCGCAGGTCAGCACACACACCGCCCCCGCGGCATCGAGCACCGTGGCGATCCGCGAGTCCGGATGCGTCGGATCCACCGGCACATACACCCCGCCGGCCTTGAGCACCGCCCACCAACCCAGCACCAGCTCCGCGCACCGATCCATCACCACACCCACGGCACGTTCCGGGCCAACCCCGGTCTCGATCAGCCACCGCGCCAACCGATTCGAAGCCTCGTCCAACTCTCGATAGGACCACACCCGCGCACCATCGATGACCGCGGCACCACCGGGATCAGCCTTCACCGCCGCGGCCAGCAACTCCGGCACCAAGTCGACCGGCGCCGTCATCCCGGCACCCGACCAGCCCGACACCACCTGCTCACGCTCAATCGCGTCCTGCAGCTCGACCTCCCCGACCAGCACCGCCGGATCCGCCACGACCGCCTCGACCACCCGACCGAACCAACCCACCAGCCGCTCAACAGTCGAACGATCGAACAAATCGGTGGCATAGGTGACCACGCCGGCGCACATCGGCAAGCCGGCGCCTTCCCCGGGCATTTCACGCAGCGCGAAGGGTGCGGTCGATTCCTCCACGGGTACTTCGCGCAGCTGGATGTCCAGGTCGAACTTGGCAGTCTGGGTCCCGACCGCGACCGACTCGACGCTCGCTCCGTCGAGTAGCACCTGCGGGCGGACGTTGTTCTGGTAGACCATCGCCACCTGGAACAGCGGATGATGCGACGCCGACCGCGACGGGTTGAGCCGCTCGACCAGCAACTCGAATGGCACATCCTGATTGGCGTAGGCCTCCAGGGCTTTGGACCGCACTTGCTCGAGGACCTCACAGAACCGCAGTCCGGGATTCACCGTGGCGCGGAGCACCCAGGTGTTCACGAAGAACCCGACGAGCTCGTCGAGCGCGGCGTCCATTCGGCCCGCGATCGGCGCACCCAATGCGACGTCCTCACCCACCCCGGCGCGATGCATCAACACCGCCATCACGGCCTGCAACACCATCGACGCGGTCGCGTTGTGGGCCGCAGCGACCGCCTTGAGTCCGGCCCACGTCTGCGGGTCGATGCGCAGACTCACCTCGTCTCCGTGGTAGCTGGCCATTGCCGGCCGCGGACGATCGGTCGCCAGGGACACCACCTCGGGCAGATCCGACAGCTCCCGCCGCCAGTAACCCAACTGTGACGTCAGCACGCTGTTCGGATCGGACTCCTCACCGAGCCAGTTCTGCTGCCAGAGCGTGTAGTCGACGTACTGCACCGGCAGCGGTGTCCAGTCGGGTGCCTGACCCTGGCAGCGCGCCGCGTACGCCAACCCGACGTCACGCACCATCGGCGCCAGCGACCAGCCGTCAAAAGCAATGTGGTGCAGCACGATCCCGAGTACATGACGGTCAGGTCCCAGCGCCAGGACCTTCGCCCGAATCGGGACCTCGTTCGACAGCTCGAATCGATGCTCCGCCAACTCCAGTAGTTCGGTGTCCACCTCGTCTTCCTGCGTCGCCGTAACTACTGCTCCGCCGCGGCGCCACAGCCCAGGTTCGGCCGGCAGGATCCGCTGCGTCGGCACACCGTCGAGGTCGGGGAAGGTGGTCCGCAGAGCCTCATGACGGGCGATCACGTCATCGAGGGCCGCCGCAAGCGCATTCACGTCCAACTGCCCGTCGATCCGGAAAGCGGTGGGCATGTTGTAGGTGGCGACGCCGCCTTCGAACCGATTGAGGAACCAGAGCCGACTTTGCGCGTAGGACAGCGGGATCACCGCGGGGCGGGATGCGGGGACCAACGGGTCACGGGTGTCGGCCCCTTCGCCGACGCGTGCGGCCAACTCCGCCACCGTGGGGGTGTCGAAGAGGGTGCGGACGGTCAGGGCTGCGTCGAGGGTGGTGTTGATGGTGGAGATCAGTCGCATGGCTGACAGGGAGTCGCCGCCGAGGTCGAAGAATGAGTCGTCGACACCGACGCGCTGCAGGCCCAGGACCTGGGCGTAGATTCCGGCCAGGATCTCCTCGGTAGGTGTCGTCGGCGCCCGATATCCGGAGCCGATGTACTCCGGTGCGGGCAAGGCCCGCTTGTCGAGTTTGCCGTTGACCGTGACCGGCAGCGCGTCGAGCACCACGATGGCCGCCGGGACCATATAGGCCGGGAGCCGGTCGGCCATCGTGGCTCGCACCTGGGCCGCATCCGCACTACCGGTGATGTAGCCGACCAATCGTTTGTCTCCGGGCTGGTCCTCGCGGGCGATCACCGCCGCCTGCGCAACCCCGTCCGCCGCGGCCAACACGGCGTGGATCTCGCCGAGTTCGATGCGATACCCGCGGATCTTGACCTGCTCATCGGCGCGGCCCAGGTACTGCAGTTGCCCATCGGGGGCCCAGCGCACCAGGTCCCCGGTCCGGTACATCCGCAGCCCCGACGGCCCAAAGGGACACGCCACAAACCGTGACGCCGTCAACCCCGGGCGACGTACATACCCCACCCCGACACCACGTCCGGCCACATACAACTCACCGACCACCCCGACCGGCACTGGACGCAACCACGCATCCAGCACCACCAGCGCCGCACCCGGCACCGGCAGTCCGATCGGCACCACGCCCGGCCCCGCCACCAAGGGTGCAGAAATCGTGGCGTACACCGTGGTCTCGGTCGGACCGTAACCGTTGACCATCACCCGCCCCGGTGCCCACCGATCCACCACCTCGGCCGGACACGGCTCGGCGGCGACCATCAATGCCGCCGGCTCCAGCCCCTCATCCGCGAGCACGCCCACCGCCGACGGGGTCTGGCTCAACACCGTGACTCCCTCGGCGACGAGCAACGCATGCAACTCATCTGGAGCGCGCGTCACCGATTCGGGCACCACCACCAACCGGCCGCCGTGCAGCAGCGCACCCCAGATCTCCCAAACCGAATAGTCGAAGGCCAGCGACGAACACTGCGACCACACCTGATCCGGACTCAGCTCGATCCCCACATCCAGTCCGTCGAACAACCGCGTCACGTTGCCGTGCGTGACCGCCACCCCCTTCGGGGTGCCGGTGGTGCCCGAGGTGTAGATGATGTGTGCGATGTCATCAGGCTTCGGCCCGCCCGGCACCGCGGTGCACGGCTGACAGTCGATGCGGGGATCACCCACATCGACTGTCAGCACGCCACACCCGGCCAGCCGATCAGCCAGCCCGGACGAACTCACCGCCGCCACCGGCGCCGCATCGGAAACCATGAACTCGACCCGCGCCAGCGGATGCGCCGGATCGATGGGCAGATACCCCGCCCCGGTCTTGAGGACCCCGAGAATCGTGACGACCGCCGCCGCCGAGCGCTCCAGCAGCACCGCCACACACTCGCCCGGCCCGGCACCGCACTCGATCAGTAGGTGCGCCAACATATTCGACGCCTCATCCAGCTCCCGGTACGTCCAACCGCGCCCCTCAGCGGTGACGGCCACCGCCTCCGGCGCACGCGTGACCTGCCGGGCGAACAACTCCGGAACCGATGCCGCTCGGATCGGACGTCCCAACACCTCCAGATGACCAAACCCGCCGAGGCGATCCCAGTCGACCGGATCCAACACCTGCACCGACGACAACAACCGCGACGAATCGCCCACCATCGCGACCAGCACCCGCTCCAATCGGCGCGCCAGATCCGCGGTCTCCAGATGCGGAAACTCGATTCCGCCGCCCATGGTGCTGAGCAGGAGCTGGTCGCCGCGACTGGAGAACACCAGACCGAAGCCGCCGACGACGCCCACGTTGACCAAAGATGCGGTCGCGGCCAATCCACCGAAGTCCAGCGAGAAGCTGGCCGGCAGGAAGTTCACGCTGACCCGGTTCGTGAGTCCGCCGACGTCACGGGACCGCGCCTCACGCTCGAGGTCATGTACGGGGAACCTCTGATGTTGCAATGCTTCCCGGATCCGGAGGTCGACGTGTTCGCAGAAGCTGCCAACCGTCGCGTCGGCCCGCACCCGCAGCACCAGCGGGACAATCCCGGACAGCATCCCGGGCAGGGTCTTCGATTCGGGACGTACGCGGCGAGTGACCGGAAGTTCGAGAACAACATCGGAACCCTCGGAATCCCAACCGCGGACCAGTAGCGCACATGCCGCGGTGATGACCGACGATCTCGGAAGGCCCCGCGCCTTGCACCAGTCCTCCACGCCGTCGAGCACACCCGGATCCAGTTGCACCGAGGCGCTCGGCTCGTGCGAGGCATCGTCGGCCGGCTCGCCACCCCACCGGGACTCCGGACCACCTTGTTGCGCAAGCTGTTCCCGCCAGTAGGCCGCGTCCTCGAGGTAATCCGCGGACGCTTCGTAGTCCCGCTCCTGATGGATCAGATCCGCCAGCGAGCCGAACAACGACGGCGGGATGGATGCACCCGACACGGCCGCCGAGTACAACGAGGCAAGGCGCTGGCCGACCAGGGCGATCCCCGTGCCGTCCAGAACAATGTGATGACACGCACCGAAGAAGAAGCACTCGTCGCGACGCGTCTGGAACAGGGCGAACCGGAACAGCGGACCGTCGAATGCCATCGGCGATCGCTGAATTGCCGACGCCATCTCGCGGGCTTCCCGTTCCGGATCGTCGCAGCGGGTGAGATTGTGGTACTCGAGCTCGAAACCTGGGTACTCGAGCGGCTTTTGGAAGACCTGCCCGTCGCGTTCAACAAAGGCTGCCCTAACCGGCTCCGTCTCCTTCAATAACCGACGGATCGCCCATTCGAGGGCATCGCGTTCGACGGCCCCTTCGATCTTCACGAACAGGCCGAGTTGCCATTCGGTACCGGTATGCACCGCATGCTCCGCCAACCAGATGTCCAGCTGTGCGCGAGTCGCGGGCAAAAAGCCATCGTCAGGCTGCATTGGTTCCCCCACCGCAGAATTCAGCGCCCTAGACCCCAGGGCAGCTAACGGCCGGACTGGCGGCCGCTCCGAGAGCTAGCTCTTGGCCAGCCTGTCGCGCAGACTCTTCGGCCGGATGTCGGCCCAATGTTGTTCGATGTACTCCAGGCACTCGGCGCGATCGGCCTCGCCGTGCACCACCCGCCACCCAGCGGGCACATCGGCGAATGTCGGCCAAAGGCTGTGCTGTTCTTCATCATTGATCAGGACGAAGAACGTGCCGTTTTCATCGTCGAACGGATTCACACTCACTAGGGCCTCCCCACCCTCAAACCCGCGCAGGCCTGCGAATATCGATCAACCGGATGCAAGACAATACCCCCACAGCTTGCGTCCGTGCTTATCGTGTGGCCCACTCCGAGCTACTTGTGTGTTGCAGTGGGTCAGCTTAGCGACTTCTCCGGCGAAAAGAAGCAAAAATGGGCGATCCGGGCATAACCTGAGGCCATGCCGCGGTCGTGCGACTTCTCGGTGGACTCCTCGGCCAGTGTTGAGCAAATCCACTGGGCGTTTGCCGAACGTGCCTACTGGTTGGCGCGGCTGGCCAATTTCGGCGGTACGGCCAGCCTCGAGGAGTTCGATGTCGACGCCGACGGTGTCGTGACCACGATCGTGGCCAACAGCCTTCGTCCCGACGGACTGCCCGGACCGATCGCCAAGGTGTTTCCGCGCCAGTGGCGCGTCGAACAGAAGGAAATTTGGAGCCCCGCCGGCGACGGGAAGGTCCGCGGCAAGATCGCGTCGAGGTCGCATGGCGCGCCGGGATCCGGGTCTGCCACCGCCTGGCTGACCCCGACCCCGGCCGGCTCACGCCTGAAAGGGCGGGCCACCCTCGAGTTCAAGGTCCCGCTGGTCGGCGGCAAGATCGAGACCCTCATGGGCAAGTCCCTGGTCCAGAGCATCGAAGTGCTCCAGGACTTCACCACCGACTGGATCAAACAAAACGCCTGATCCGGCGCGGCAGAGTCAGCCTGCGGACGCGGCCTCCTGCTCGCGCTTGACCTCGAGTGCGATGTCGATCAACTGGTCCTCCTGGCCACCGATCAGCTTGCGCTTGCCGGCCCGGTGCAGCAGTTCGTGGGCCGGGACGCCGTAGCGCTCGGACTGCCGGATGGCGTGCTTGAGGAAGCTGGAGTACACCCCGGCGTAGCCCATGATCAGGGCATTGCGGTCCAGCAGGCATTCGGTGGGCATCGCCGGGGCGACCACCTCTTCGGCGGCATCGGCGATATCGAAGAAGTCGATCCCGGTCTTGACGCCGATCTTGTCGAAGACCCCGATCAGCGCCTCCACCGGCGCGTTCCCCGCCCCGGCGCCGAACCGGCGGCAGCTGCCGTCGATCTGCTTGGCCCCGGCGCGCACGGCCTCCACCGAGTTGGCCACGCCGAGCCCGAGGTTCTCGTGCCCGTGGAAACCCACCTGCGCGTCGTCGCCGAGTTCGGCCACCAGCGCCGCCACCCGATCGGACACACCCTCGAGCACCAACGCGCCGGCCGAGTCGACGACGTAGACGCACTGACAACCCGCGTCGGCCATGATCCGGGCCTGCTGGGCGAGCTTCTCCGGAGAGATGGTGTGGCTCATCATCAAGAACCCGACGGTCTCCAGCCCCAGTTCGCGGGCCAGTCCGAAGTGCTGGATGGAGACGTCGGCCTCGGTGCAGTGCGTGGCGATCCGGCAGATCGACCCGCCGTTGTTCTGGGCCTCTTTGATGTCCTCCTTGGTGCCCACCCCCGGCAGCATCAGGAAGGCGATCTTGGCTTCCTTGGCCGTCTCGGCCGCGAGCTTGATCAGTTCCTGTTCGGGAGTCTTGGAGAACCCGTAGTTGAAGCTGGAACCGCCCAGGCCGTCGCCGTGGGTGACCTCGATGACCGGAACGCCGGCGGCGTCCAGCGCCGCGACGATGCCGCCCACCTCGTCCTTGGTGAACTGATGGCGCTTGTGGTGCGACCCGTCACGCAGGGAGGTGTCGGTCATCCGGACATCCCAGACGGGGTTGAAGAAGATATCGCTCATCGTGCTGCTTCTTTCTGCGTCGAGATCAGCTCTTGGGCGATCTCCTCGCCGACCTTGGTGGCCGCGGCGGTCATGATGTCCAGATTCCCGGCGTACGGCGGCAGGTAATCCCCGGCGCCCTCGACCTCGACGAAGGTCGTGACGGTGGCGTAGCCGCCGGAAGTCACCGACGGCGGGTCGAACTGCGGTTCGTTGAGCAGGCGGTAACCGGGCACGTAGGTCTGCACCTCGGCCACCACATCCTTGATCGACTTTGTGATCGCGGCCTGATCGGCATCCTCGGGAATGGCGCAGAAGATGGTGTCGCGCATGATCATTGGCGGATCCGCCGGGTTGAGGATGATGATCGCCTTGCCGCGCCGCGCCCCGCCGATGGTCTCCACACCCTTGCTGGTGGTCTTGGTGAACTCGTCGATGTTGGCGCGGGTGCCGGGCCCCGCCGAGGCGGACGCGACGGATGCGACGATCTCGGCGTAGGGCACGTCCACAACGCGCGAGACCGCGTACACGATCGGGATGGTGGCCTGCCCACCGCAGGTGATCATGTTGACGTTCGGCGCCTTGACGTGTTCGTGCAGGTTGGCCGGCGGGATGACCGCGGGGCCGACCGCGGCCGGGGTCAGGTCGATTGCCCGGATGCCGGCCGCCTCGTAGCGCGGCGCCGCCTCTCGGTGGACGTAGGCGCTGGTCGCCTCGAAGATCAGGTCCGGCTTCTCGTCGAGGCCGAGCAGCCACTCCGCGCCCTCGTGGCTGGTCTCCAGGCCGAGCTTGCGGGCCCGGGCCAGGCCCTCGCTCTCGGGGTCGATACCGACCATCCAGCGCGGCTCGAGCAACTCCGAGCGCAGCAGCTTGTACAGCAGGTCGGTACTGATGTTTCCCGACCCGACTATCGCAACCGAGGCTTTCATGTGTGGACTCCTGCCCGTTTCAGAAATTTGAAGCTCATTCGAAAGTCAGTCGCACTGAACCTAACCCAGCGAAGTCCGCGACGAAATTGTCGCCCGGACGTGCATCTATCGCACGGGTGCACGACCCCGGCAACACCACGTCACCGGCCTTCAGCCGGACACCGAAGCTGTCCACCTTGCGGGCCAACCACGCGACCGCGGTCACGGGATTTCCCAGCACGGCGTCGCTGCGGCCCTCGGCCACCACCTCGCCGTTGCAGGTCAGCACCGCGTCGATGGTGCGGATGTCGATGTCCTTGGGCGACACCCGTTCCTTGCCCAGCACCCAGCCCGCCGAGGACGCGTTGTCGGCGATCGTGTCGCACAGCTTGATCTGCCAGTTCTTGATCCGGGTGTCGATCAGCTCGATGGACGGGACGAACGCCGCCGTCGCGGCCAGCACATCGTCTTCGGTGCAGCCGGCCCCGGGCAGGTCGTCGGCGAGGATGAAGCCCACCTCGACCTCCACCCGCGGATACAGGAACGCCGAGGTCTTGACGGGGACGTCCTCGAAGACCTCCATCTCGTCGAGCAGGTGCCCGTAGTCCGGCTCGTCGACGTTCATCATCTTCTGCATGGCCTCGCTGGACAGCCCCACCTTGTGGCCGACGACCCTGGCCCCCTCCGCGACGCGCTGGCGGATGTTGAGCAGCTGGATCTCATAGGCGTCGACGACGTCGATGTCGGGATGGCCCGCGGTCAACGGGTCGATCGCAGTTCTGCTGCGCTCTGCCTCGGCCAGGTCGGCTGCCAACTCGGCTCGGGTCTTGGCGTCGAGCATTTTGTGAATTCCCCTCGCTGCTGTGACCGGGGCAGTTGTCCGATGACCCGGCAATTCTATAACGTGTTCTACATGACTGGTCAGGAGTATGACGTCGTCGTGGTCGGCAGCGGCGGGGCCGGCATGGTTGCCGCCCTCACAGCTGCCCACCAGGGCCTCTCAACGGTAGTCGTTGAGAAGGCCCCGCACTACGGGGGTTCCACTGCGCGGTCAGGTGGTGGCGTGTGGATCCCGAACAACCGGGTGCTGCAGCGCGACGGCGTCACCGACACCAAGGACGCCGCCCGCACCTACCTGCACACGATCATCGGGGACGTGGTGCCGGCCGAGAAGATCGACACCTACCTGGAGCGCGGTCCGGAGATGCTCGACTTCGTGCTGGAACACTCGCCGCTGAAGCTGTGCTGGGTGCCGAACTACTCCGACTACTACCCGGAAACCGCGGGCGGCCGCGCCGGGGGTCGCTCGGTGGAACCCAAACCGTTCGATGCCAAGAAGCTCGGCCCCGACCTCGACGGCCTCGAGCCGCCGTACGGCAAGGTGCCGATGAACATGGTGGTGCTCCAGCAGGACTACGTCCGCCTCAACCAGCTCAAGCGTCACCCGCGCGGCCTGCTACGCAGCCTCAAGGTCGGCGTCCGCACCATGTGGGCCAACGCCACCGGCAAGAACCTGGTGGGCATGGGCCGCGCCTTGATCGCACCGCTGCGCATCGGGTTGCGCGACGCCGGCGTGCCGGTCCGACTCAGCACCGCCCTGACCGACCTCTACATCGAGGACGGCGTCGTCCGCGGCATCTACGTCCGGGACGCACAGGCAACAGAATCCGAAGAGCCCCAGCTGATCCGGGCTCGGCGAGGGGTGATTCTGTGCAGCGGCGGGTTCGAGCACAACGAGCAGATGCGGGTGAAGTACCAGCGTGCCCCCATCAGCACCGAGTGGACCGTGGGCGCCAAGGCCAACACCGGTGACGGCATCCTGGCCGCCGAAAAGCTCGGCGCCGCGCTGGAAATCATGGAGGACTCGTGGTGGGGGCCGACCGTCCCGCTGGTCGATGCCCCCTGGTTCGCGCTGTCCGAACGCAACTCGCCGGGCTCGATCATCGTCAACATGTCCGGCAACCGATTCATGAACGAGTCCATGCCCTACGTCGAGGCCTGCCACCACATGTACGGCGGCCAGTACGGCCAGGGCCCCGGACCGGGCGAGAACATCCCGGCCTGGCTGGTCTTCGATCAGCGCTACCGCGACCGCTATATCTTCGCGGGTCTGCAGCCGGGGCAACGGATCCCGAAGAAGTGGCTGGAGTCCGGCGTCATCGTCTCGGCGCCGACGCTCGATGAACTGGCCACCAAGGCCGGACTGCCCGCCGGGGCGTTCAAGGCCACCGTGGACCGCTTCAACGGCTTCGCCCGCTCCGGGGTGGACGAGGACTTCCATCGCGGCGAGAGCGCCTACGACCGCTACTACGGCGACCCCACCAACAAGCCGAATCCCAACCTGGGCGAGATCAACCAGGGGCCGTTCTACGCCGCCAAGCTCGTGCCCGGCGACCTCGGCACCAAGGGCGGCGTCCGCACCGATGTGGACGGCCGGGCGTTGCGCGACGACAACTCGGTGATCGAGGGCCTCTACGCCGCCGGTAATGTCAGCTCGCCGGTCATGGGACACACCTATCCCGGCCCCGGCGGCACCATCGGACCCGCGATGACGTTCGGCTACCTCGCCGCACTGCACATCGCGAGCCAAGCGCACGGCGGAAAGGCCTGACATGCCCATCAATCTCGACGAAGCACTCGGCGCCGAACTCGAACCCGTCGAGTTCTCCTGGACCAGCAACGACATCCAGCTCTACCACCTGGGCCTGGGCGCCGGCGCCGCGCCGCTGGACCCCCGGGAGCTGCGCTACCTGGTCGACAACACCCCGCAGGTGTTGCCGACGTTCGGCAACGTCGCGCAGAGCTTCCATCTGACCGATCCGCCGGAGGTGCAGTTCCCCGGGATCGACATCGAGCTGAACAAGGTGCTGCACGCCAGCGAGGGCATTTCCGCGCCGGGCCCCATCCCGCCGACGGGTACCGCCACGGCGGTCACCCGCTTCACCGACATCTGGGACAAGGGCAAGGCGGCCGTCATCTGGTCGGAGACCACCGCCACCGCCCCCGACGGCACGGTGCTGTGGACCCAGAAGCGGTCGATCTTCGCCCGCGGCGAGGGTGGCTTCGGCGGCGAGCGTGGCCCGTCCACCTCCGAGGAGCTGCCCGACCGGGCGCCCGATCTGGAACTCGACATCGTCACCCTCCCGCAGCAGGCGCTGCTGTACCGGCTCTGCGGGGACCGCAATCCGCTGCACTCCGACCCGGAATTCGCTGCGGCCATGGGCTTTCCGCGGCCCATCCTGCACGGGCTGTGCACCTACGGCATGACCTGCAAGGCGCTCGTCGACAACATCGTGGACGCCGACGCGGCCGCGGTGAAGTCCTATAGCGCCCGGATGGCCGGCGTGGTATTCCCCGGCGAGACGCTGCGCGCCAACCTGTGGAAGGACAACGATCGGTTCGTCGGCGCGGTCACGGTGCCCGAGCGAGACAATGCCGTCGCCTTGGCCGGCGTGGAGTTCGTGCCGGCCTGAGTTCCGCCGGCACAAACCCTGGCACCTCAGCCCAGGATCAAGCCCGACGTCGGCACCCCGGTGCCCGCGGTGACGAGCACGTGCTCGACGTTGTCCACCTGGTTCACCGACGTCCCGCGCAGCTGTCGAACCCCCTCGGCGATGCCGTTCATGCCGTGGATGTAGGCCTCGCCGAGTTGTCCGCCGTGAGTGTTGATGGGCAGCCGCCCGCCGATCTCGATGGCGCCGCCCGCGATGAAGTCCTTGGCCTCACCTTTGCCGCAGAATCCGAGTTCCTCGAGTTGCAGCAGCGTGTACGGGGTGAAGTGGTCGTAGAGGACCGCGGTCTGGATGTCGGCCGGGGACAGCCCACTCTGCTGCCAGAGCTGTCGGCCCACCAGTCCCATCTCGGGCAGGCCGAGTTCGTCGCGGTAGTACGAGTACATGGTGAACTGATCGGCACCGGCGCCCTGGGCCGCGGCCTCGATGATGGCCGGGCGGTGCTTGAGGTCCTTGGCACGCTCCGGCGTGGTGACCACGATAGCGACGCCGCCGTCGGTCTCCTGACAGCAGTCCAACAGCCGCAGCGGCTCGGCGATCCACCTAGAGTTCTGATGGTCCTCGATGGTGATCGGCTTGCCGTAGAAGTGCGCCTTGGGGTTGTTGGCCGCGTGCTTGCGGTCGGCCACCGACACGGCACCGAAATCGGCGCTGGTGGCGCCGTATTCGTGCATGTAGCGCTGCGCGATCATCGCCACCGAGGCCGCCGGCGTGCTCAGCCCGTGCGGGTAGGACCAGCTGTACTCCACCCCGCGGGAATCCGCGTTCACCGTCAGCCCGGGCATCACCTGACCGAAGCGGAACTCGGAACGCTCGTTGAAGGCCCGGTACGCGACCACCACCTCGGCCACCCCGGTCGCCACCGCGAGCGCGGCCTGCTGGACGGTCGCGGCGGCCGCACCGCCGCCGTAGCCGATCTGGCTGAAGAACTTCAGATCCCCGATCCCGGTCGAGCGGGCCACGGCAGTCTCCAGGTTGGAGTCCATCGTGAACGTCACCAGACCGTCGACGTCCGAGGGCGCCAGACCCGCGTCGTCGAGCGCGTCGAGCACCGCCTCGGCGGCCAGTCGCAGCTCGCTGCGTCCGGAGTTCTTGGAGAAGTCGGTGGCACCGATACCGGCGATGGCCGCCTTACCGGAGAGCATCAGCTGTCCCCCAATGTCAGAGTGGCGGTGGCTATCACGTGGTTGCCCAGGCTGTTGGAACCGGTCACCTTGACCGTCACCAGTTCGCCGTCCACCTCGGTCACCGCACCGGAGAAGGTCACGGTGTCATAGGCGTACCACGGCACGCCGAGGCGCAGCCCGATCGACTTGATCCGCGCCGAGGGCCCGGCCCAGTCGGTCAGGTAGCGCTGCACCAGTCCGGTGTCGGTGAGGATGTTGACGAAGATGTCCTTGGACCCCTTGGCTTGGGCCTTGTCCCGGTCGTGGTGCACGTCCTGGTAGTCGCGGGTGGCGATGGCCGTGGAGACGATGAACGTCGGGTCGCCGTAGATCGCGAGCTCGGGCAGCGCGGTGCCGACTTCGATGCTGGTCATGCCTCGGGCTCCCATGCGTACAGCGTCCACGCGGGACTGACGTCACTGTCTGGGAAGTCGATGAAGGTGGCACGCACCGGCATTCCGATCTTCACCTTGTCGGCCTCCACGTTGCGCAGCTCGCCGAGCATGCGCACGCCCTCGGTCAGTTCGACCAGCGCGATCACGAAGGGCAGGCTGCGCCCCGGCACCTTCGGCGCGTGGTGCACGACGTAGCTGAACACCGTGCCCGTGCCGGCGGCGACGACGTAGTCGATTTGCGCATCCTTGTCCTGCCACACCGCGGGCACCGGCGGATGTTGCAGCGAACCGTCGGGACGCCGCTGGATCCGCAGTTCGTGGGCGTTGATCCCGTCCCAGAAGAACTGGGTGTCCCGCGACGACGCCGGGCGCATCAGCTTGTCCGGGTCGAGATCGGCCGGGATCTCCGGCTGGTCGGCCTCGCGCGGCTTGAACTTCATGATGCGCCAGTCCATCTCGGCGACTTCCTCATCGCCGACCGTCCAGGTGATCTTCTGGTTGACGAAGAAGCCCTCACCCAGCGCGGTCTGCTTGGGGCCGACCACGTCGGTGACCTCGGCGCTGATCGCCACCTGCTCGCCCGGCTCGAGATACCGGTGATAGGTCTGCTCGCAGTTGGTGGCCACCACTCCGACATAGCCGGCGTTGTCGAACAGGTCCATGATGGCGCCCAGCGGATCATCATCGGGACGAATGCCGCTGAGCCCCAGCATGGTCCACACCTGGATCATGGCGGGCGGAGCGACGATCCCCGGATGCCCGGCGGCCTTGGCCGCGGACTCGTCGACATAGATCGGGTTCTTGTCCCCGATGGCGTCGACCCAGTGGTGGATCATCGGCTGGTTCACCGGATCCCGGCCCAGCCGCGGCGCGCTGCGTCCCAACGACGTCAACCGGTCGATGCCGGCCTGCAGATCAGTCATCAGCGCGGCACCCGGGGAACCCTGAGGCCCGACGCGGCGATCATCTCGCGCATCACCTCGTTGACGCCGCCGCCGAAGGTGATGACCAGATTGCGTTTGGTCATCTTGTCCAGCCAGTCCAGCAACGCGGCGGTGTGCGGATCGGCCGGATTGCCGTACCTGCCGACGACCTCCTCGGCCAACCGGCCGACTTCCTGAATGCGTTCGGTGGAAAAGACTTTGGTGGCGGCGGCATCGGCCACGGCGATGGTCTCCCCCGACGCGGCGACCTGCCAGTTGAGTAGCTCGTTGATCCGCCAGATCGCCTTGATCTGCCCGAGCAGCCGGCGGGCGCCCTCCTGCTCGAGCGGTACGACCCCGTCGGATCCGGGCTTGGCCGCCCATTCGGAGACCTGGTCGTAGATTCCGGCGACGCGTCCGGCCGGCCCGAGACCCACGCGCTCGTGGTTGAGCTGGGTGGTGATCAGCTTCCAGCCGCCGTTCTCCTCGCCGACGAGCATGTCGGCGGGCACCCGCACATCGTTGTAGTACGACGCGTTGGTGTGGTGCGCCCCGTCGGACAGGATGATCGGCGTCCAGGAGTAGCCGGGATCCTTGGTGTCGACGATGAGGATCGAAATCCCCTTGTGCTTGGCGGCATCCGGGTCGGTCCGGCAGGCCAGCCAGATGTAGTCGGCGTCGTGCGCGCCGGTGGTCCACATCTTCTGCCCGTTCACGATGTATTCGTCGCCATGGCGCACGGCGGTGGTCCGCAGCGACGCCAGGTCGGTGCCGGCCTCGGGCTCGGAGTAGCCGATCGCGAAATGCACGTCGCCGGTGAGGATTCCGGGCAGGAACTTCTTCTTCTGTTCCTCGGTGCCGTGCACCTGCAGCGTCGGGCCGACCGTCTGCAACGTGACCATCGGCAGCGGAACATCGGCGCGGTTGGCCTCGTTGACGAAGATCTGCTGCTCGATGGGGCCGAACCCGAGACCGCCGTACTCCTTGGGCCAGCCCACCCCGAGCTTGCCGTCCGAACCCATCCGCTTGATCACGGCCCGGTAGGCCTCGTTGTGCCGGTCGGATTCCATCGCCGCGGCCTCTTCGGGCGTGATGAGAGTCGAAAAGTATTCCCGCAGTTCGGCTTGCAGGGCGCGCTGCTCGGGCGTCAACTCAATGAACATTTACGCTCCCACCAGGTCGAGGCGATGCGAGGGCCCGCCCAACAGCCGGGTCAGGTCCTTGATCGAGGAGTAGTAGCGGTCCATCGGGTAGGTGATGTCCATCCCCATCCCGCCGTGCAGGTGATGGCAGATCCGCATGGCCGACGGCGCCTGCGAGGTCAGCCAGTAGCCCAGCACCGCCAGATCCTCCTCGGCGTCGAGGCCCTCGGCCAGCCGCCAGGTCACCGAGTTCGACACCAACGAGATGGTGCGCGAGGCGATGTAGACCTCCGACAGTTGCGCGGCCACCGTCTGGAACGTCGACAGCGGTCGTCCGAACTGCTCGCGGGTGGCCACGTAGTCGGCGGTCAACCGCAGCGCCCCGGCGACCAGGCCCGCGGCGAACGCACCGATCGCCGCCAACGCCAATTGGTTGACGCGGCCCACGGCCGCCCCGTCGAGGACGTCGGCCTCGGCGTCGGAGAACACCAGGACGAACTCGTCGGATCCGTTGGCCGCCGGCGTCCGGGTCACCGACACGCCCGCGGCATCCCCCGCGACGACGGCCACCCCGGTGTCCGCGGTGACGACGATCCATTGCGCCTGATCCGCATACGCCACACCGATTTTGGTACCGGTGAGCCGTCCGCCGGTCAGCCGGACGGCGGGGTGCTGCGGCAGCGCGGCACCGGGTTCGTTGAGTGCCGCGGCCAACACCCCACCCTTACCCACCTCGGCCAGATAACGGTCCTGCTGGGTTTCGGAGGCCAGGTCGAGCAGCGGCAGCAGCCCCAGGCCCAGGGTCGCCAGCGCGGGACTCACGGTGCCGTGGCGGCCGATCTCGGTGAGCGCGGTGGCGATCTCCGCCAGGCCGAGGCCGTCGCCGCCCAGCCGCTCGGGCAGACCGAGCGCGGTGACCCCGCCGTCCACGAGGGCCTGCCAGCTGTTGTCCCGGCCCAGGACGGAGGTGACAACGTCGGCGACAGCCTGCTGGCCTTCGTCCGGACTGAAATCCACCCGAATACTCCTTGATTCGACTTGGGTTCGCGTTACGCGGCCGAGGACTTCCCGGTGAAGTTCACCGGCCAATGCTTGATGCCATTGAGCCATCCCGACTTTAGGCGCTCGGGCTCGCCGGCCGAAGTGAGATCCGGCATGTGGTCGGCGATCGCGTTGAAGATCAGGTCGATGGTCATGCGGGCCAGGTTGGCGCCGATGCAGTAGTGCGCCCCGGTGCCGCCGAAGCCGACGTGCGGGTTGGGGTCGCGCAGGATGTTGAAGGTGTACGGGTCCTCGAAGACCTCTTCGTCGAAGTTGGCCGACCGGTAGGACATCACCACCCGCTCGCCCTCCGCGATCTTGACCCCGGCCAGTTCGGTGTCCTCGCTGGCGGTGCGCTGGAAGGCCGACACCGGGGTGGCCCACCGGATGATCTCGTCGACGGCCGTGGCCGGGCGCTCCCGCTTGTAGAGCTCCCACTGATCCGGGTTCTGGGTGAACGCGATCATGCCGTGGGTGATCGAGTTCCGGGAGGTCTCGTTGCCGGCCACCGCGAGCATGATGACGAAGAAGCCGAACTCGTCGTCGGTGAGCTTCTCGCCGTCGATGTCGGCCTGGACCAACTGGGTGACGATGTCGTCGCCCGGGTTCTTGGTGCGCTCCTCAGCCATCTTCATGGCGTAGGTGATGACCTCGAAGGAGGACATGGCCGGGTCGACGTCGGCGTATTCGGGATCGTCACCGGCGGTCATCTCGTTGGACCACCGGAACAACTTGTCGCGGTCGTCCTGCGGGACCCCGAGCAGGTCGGCGATGGCCTGCAGCGGGAGTTCACACGACACCTGCTCGACGAAGTCGCCGCTGCCCTCGGCCGCCGCGGTGGTGACGATGTTCTGGGCCCGCCGGTTGAGTTCGTCCTTGAGTCGCCCGATGGCACGCGGGGTGAAGCCGCGGGAGATGATCCGCCGCAGCCGGGTGTGGTGCGGCGCATCCATGTTCAGCAGGACGTTGCGCTGCAGGTCGATGGCCTCGCGCGTCATCCCCTCCGGCCAGACGGGGATGGCGCCGTCCATCGAGCTGCTGAACACGTCGCTGCGCCGGGACACCTCGCGCACGTCGGCGTGCTTGGTGACCAGCCAGTAGCCCTTGTCGCCGAAGCCGGCGGTGCCGCCGGGCACGTTGACCCAGTGCACCGGATCCGACTTGCGGAGTTCGGCGAGCTCCTTGACCGGCAGGCCGGCCAGGTTCACCTCGGCGTCGAGGAAATCGAAGTCGCTGGAGATATTCGGGGCGGCCATGTGTTTACTCCTGATGGTGGTCGCAGGTGTTCGGGTTGCGCAGCGGCTGTGCCGGACGACCTGAAACAACGTGGTCTAGTTCCGATTGCCACCATTGAAACACGGCCTGACCGCAGATCAAAGGTGGTATGGCATCGTCGCTTGTCAGAGTAATGAAACGTGTTCTAGCCTGACCTCATGGGTAATCCTGTCATCGTCGAAGCCACCCGCAGCCCGATCGGCAAGCGCAATGGCTGGTTGTCCGGTCTGCACGCCACCGAACTGCTGGGGGCGGTGCAGAAGGCCGTCGTCGAGAAGGCCGGGATCGACGCGGGCGACGTCGAGCAGATCATCGGGGGCTGCGTCACCCAGTACGGCGAGCAGTCCAACAACATCTCCCGGGTGGCGTGGCTGACCGCGGGGCTACCCGAGCACGTCGGCGCCACCACCATCGACTGTCAGTGCGGCAGCGCGCAGCAGGCCAACCATCTGGTGGCCGGCCTGATCGCCACGGGTGCCATCGACATCGGCATCGCCTGCGGCATCGAGGCCATGAGCCGGGTCGGGTTGGGCGCCAACGCCGGGCCGGATCGGTCGATCATCCGCGCGTCCTCCTGGGACATCGACATGCCCAACCAGTTCGAGGCCGCCGAGCGGATCGCCAAGCGCCGCGGCATCACCCGCGCCGACCTCGACGCCTTCGGCCTGGCCTCGCAGCAGAAGGCCAAGCAGGCGTGGGCCGAGGGCCGGTTCGACCGGGAGATCTCCCCGATCGAGGCGCCGGTGCTCGACGAGAACAAGCAGCCCACCGCCGAGCGCGGGACCGTCAGTCGCGACCAAGGATTGCGGGACACCACCGCCGAGGGGTTGGCCGCGCTGAAGCCGGTGGCCGAAGGTGGGTTGCACACCGCGGGCACGTCATCGCAGATCTCCGACGGCGCCGCCGCGGTGCTGTGGATGGACGAGGAGAAGGCGAAGGCGTTGGGGCTGAAGCCGCGCGCCCGGATCGTCGCCCAGGCCAATGTCGGCGCGGAGACCTACTACCACCTGGACGGCCCCGTGCAGTCGACGGCCAAGGTGCTGGAGAAGGCCGGGATGAAGATCGGCGACATCGACCTCGTCGAGATCAACGAGGCGTTCGCCTCCGTCGTGCTGTCCTGGGCCCGCGTGCACGAACCGGACATGGACCGCGTCAACGTCAACGGCGGCGCCATCGCGCTGGGCCATCCCGTCGGCTCCACCGGCGCCCGCCTGATCACAACCGCGCTGCACGAACTCGAGCGCACCGACAAGAGCACGGCGCTGATCACCATGTGCGCCGGCGGTGCACTGTCCACCGGAACGATCATCGAGCGAATCTAGTGGCCCCGGTTTCGGACGCGGACCGCATCGCCGCGGCCCGGGCGTACATCGAGGCGCTGGCCACCCACCGGGCCGACGCGGTGCCGTTCGCGCCGGGCTGCACCCGCACCGAGGTCGGCATCAAGACCGGATTCTCCGGAAATCACCTGCGCCGCAGCCTCAATGGCGGCCTGCAGTACCGGGTGATCGAGTCGGTCAGCGACCCGGAGTTCACCGTGCTCGGTGATACGGTCCGCGCGCAGTTCGAGCTGTCGACCAAGCCGACGCTGTTCGGCCGCAAGGTCGGCGCGCGGGTCGACGAGACCTTCCTGATCCCCGCCGAAAGCCCTTCGGGCCAGGCGCAAATCCAACACATCCGGGCCGGCATCAGGCCATTCCTCACGCGATAGGGTGCCGCCATGGCCAATCCGCCCAAGGGGCTGAACTCCAAGCAGACCGGCGTGATCATCAAGTGGATGTCCCGCTTGAACACCTTGGCGTACAAGACCACCGGCGGACGACTCGGCGGCAAGTGGCGTGTGGGCTCCAACCGGTTCTCGGCCCCACCACCGATCGGGATCCTGACCACCATCGGCCGCAAGTCCGGTGCGGAGCGGGACAGCCCGCTGCTGTTCCTGCGGGAGGGTGACCGCGTGGTGCTGGTGGCCTCCCAGGGCGGGCGGGCGAGCAACCCGATGTGGTATCTCAACCTGAAGGCCAATCCCGCGGTGACGTTCCAGATCAAGAACGAGAAGCTGACGCTCACCGCGCGCGACGCGACCGACGCCGAACGCGAGCAGTACTGGCCGAAGCTGGATGCGATCTATCCGGACTTCGACAACTACCGCTCCTGGACCGACCGCAAGATCCCCATCGTCATCTGCGACCCGCGCTAACTTCCCGACGCCCGACCCCGCGCCGACCCAGTGCACACATTTGTTAATGTGTGCACGCTCACATGTCATCGGGAGATGTGAGCCAGCCCATACGAGTCAGGGGAACGGAGCGGGATGCACGATAATTCGGTACGGCCGCCGGCGGCGCTGCGCGTGCTGGTGGCGACGTTGTCGGCACTGGTGCTCGTCGTACTGGCCGCCATCCCCGCCGGGGCGATGACCATCACCTTCATCCGGCACGCGGAATCGGAAGGCAACGCCTCGGGCTACATCGACACCCAGGTCCCCGGCCCGGAGCTGACTGAAAAGGGCTGGGGCGAGGCGGACACGCTGCCCGCCAAGCTGGCTCTGGCCGGCATCGACGCCGCCGACTTCGACGGCTTCTACGCCTCGACGATGATCCGCACCCAGCAGACCGCCCAGCCGCTGCTGGCATCGCTGGGGCGCGACGAGAACGACCTGGTGGTCATCGGCACGTACGACCGGGACAAGCCCCGCTCGGTGGCCGGCATCCAGGAGATCAGCGCCGGAATCTTCGAGGGCTCCTCGCAGGAGGACGGCCTGGGCCGGCTCGGCTACGGGCTGGCGCCGATCGCCTGGGTGCTGGGCGCGCGGTTCGTGCGGATCCCCGGTTCGGAGGACGGCAACGAGTTCGCCGCCCGGATGGCGGAGGCCATCGCCCAGATGGAGGCCGCCGGTGACGCCAACGAGGACGGCGAGGTCAACGTCGTGGCGTTCTCGCACGGCGCGACGATGATGTTCTGGACGATGATGACCGTCGACAATCCCGATCTGCTGCTGATGTTGCAGCATCCGTTGGAGAACACCGACGTGGTGGTGGTCGACAAGAACGACGACGGCAGCTACACGCTGAAGAGTTGGGCCGGCCAGGACGTGGCCCCGGCGACGTACCCGGTGCAGATGCTGGTCAACGTTCGTGATCTGGTCGTGGCCCCGCAGACCGCGCTGTACAACCTGCGTCAGCCGGTGTTCGACGCCGACCTCGAGGCCGTCGGCCAGACCGCGGTGCAGGGGGTGCGCGACGTCGGCGACGCCACCGTCAAGTTCGTCAGCGATTCGGTCACCGATACTGTCGACGCGATCCGGGACCTGGTGCGGCCCCGGGCAATTCGGAGCGAGGAAGCCGAGAAGACCGCGCCCGCGGAGACGGCCGATCTCGAGGCCACCGCTGTTGAGGTCCCCGCTGTCGAGGTCACGGCCGAGGCCGAACCGGAGAGCGACCGCGCCCTGATCCGCCAGCTGAAAGATGCCCGCGCGGAACGCGCCGCACGGGCCGAGGCCGCCGGCACCACGGTGCGCGACGTTGCTCGAAGCACCCGCTCCGAGCTGACCAAGGCCCGCGGCGAGCTGCGCGAGCGGGTCCGCGGCACGGTCAGCGACGCGGCCAACACCGTCCGTAAGGCGGTGTCGGGCAAGAACAAGAAGGACACGACAACGAAGGACACGGCGAAGAAGTCCGATTCGGGCACCGATTCGTCGGACAAGTCGGCCGCGTGACCGCATAAGCCATCACGAAGAGCATCGGCCCCCTCGGATTCGAGGGGGCCGATTGCCCGGTCGAACAGTACCTGTCAGACGGCCACCGCCCGCGCGTCGGGCCCCGGCGCGGCATCGGACCCCGCGGCTATCCGGGTCACGTCGAACACCGACACCTTTCCGGCCCCGTCGTCGTCGACGTGGGTGACGTAGAGGTTCCCCGCCCGATCCACCGTCACCCCGATGCCCTGACCGGTAATCGAGATGGTTCCCAGCACATCGCGCGCCGTCTCGTTACTCGGCCCGATCACCGACACCACGTCGTGGCCGGGATTGTCCGGATCAGCGTGCAGGACATAGGCCCAACCAACCCGATCCACGGCGATATCGCGCGCCACCGCCGGTACGTCGAATTCGCCGCTGTGCCCGTGGCCACCTCTGGCCCGGTACATCTGCACCCGAGCTTCCTCCGAGTCGGCGATGTACACCAGGTCCGACGGGCCGCCGGCCATTGCCGAGGGCTGCAGACCGCCAAGATCGAACTCGCTCAAGAGCGTCCCGTCGGAGCCCACCATCCGCACGCGAGACCCTACGAGGACATACAGCTCGCCACGCTCAGAGACGGTCGCCAGATCCGTTATCGGGAGGGCACCGGCCTCCGCCTCGATGATCACGGTCGGGGTCCCCTCGGGGGCAGTCGTCATCCACACGCGATGTCCGTCGGAGACATACAGGTGGCTCCAGCGGGCGTCGACTGCGACGTGGAACTGCTGCCCCTCGGCGTCGTCGATCTCGACCTGGGCGGTCCGACCGTCCTTGGTATTGATTCTGGTCAGCACGGCTCGGCCGTCGACGGAGCGGGTGACGTAGATCCAATCGCCCCAGGCTGCCACCCCGGTCGCGTCGCCGGAAACCTCGACGGTGTCGATCAACGTGTCCTCGACCGGGGTGCCGTCGGCAGGGGCGATGACAACCTGAAGTGTGTCCCCGACCAACTGTCCATCGTCACCGATGGCAACAATCTGGACGTAGTCGAAGGTCGGGAACGGGGCCTCGACCAGCGCCAACTCCCGCGCCTCCGGAGTCGGGACATACCTGTAGCCGATCTCCCAGGTGCCCTCCTCGACCGCGTCGAATCCGATCTGCCGCAGCTCGCCGTACCTCATCCCGCTGGGAATGAGATGGGGCAGGGAGACGCCGGTGACGACGACGGTGAAGTCGACCGACCCATCCTCGTTGGGCGTCAACGAGTCCGGGTTCGGCATCTCCAACGTCAATTCCTGATCGACTGCCTCGGCCGGTGGGACGGCGATTTCGAGGACGCGTGAACCACCGTGGATATCCGAGACCGTGAGGTGGATCGACTCGCTCACCTCGCCCGAATCAGGATCCGGCATATACAGGTAGCGGAGTTGCGTGACCTCGCCGATCTCGCTCCGGTCCATCAGGTACACCGTGCCGTGTTCGGCATCGGTCACAACGATGTGGACGTCGTCGCCGTCGGCATCGGTGAATTCGATGTAGCCGTGATATCCCGTCTCGCCGTCCGCATTCGGCCGCCATTCCCCACCCTGCACCCCGGTGAACTCCGGGTCGATGTTCTCCGCCTCGATGGGGATCGCGACGTCGACCTTCACCTCCGGCCCGCCGACCAGCGAGATCACGATGTGCTCCGTCACCGTCGAGGGACCCTCGCGGTACTCGTAGGCCAGGCTGTGGGCGAACTCCGCATCCCGGACGTGGGTGTAATCCACCTGCCACGTGGTCTCCGATGTCCGGACCACGTCGACCTTGAAACTGCCGCCGTGCTCGAGCTGATTGAACTCGAACTCCGGTTCCCGCCCCGCCGCGTCGGTGTACACGAAACTGCCTGTCACCACGCCGTTCTCATCACGTTCGCTCGGCCCGGTGTGCTCACCGATCGCTGGAACGGGTGCCACGGCATCGAGGTCGACCGTGACGGTGGCGACGGTGGACGCCCGACCGTTCAGACCGTGCGAGTGCCAACCGGTGTTGCGCGCGGTCACGGTGAACGTGTCGGTGCCGGTGAAACCCGCGGGGTCGGTCACCGTGTAAGTGAAGGTGCCGTCCTCGTGCACCGTCACCGTCCCGTATTCGCCGTCGGTGCTGGTGTACGCCAACGGATTACCCGTGGGATCTTCGAAGCCGACGTTCCCGGTCACTTCGACCAGGCCGTCCGCGGTGCGGGTCACCTCGACCTGCGGCAGGGCGCCGCCGGCCGCGGTCGGCGGATCGCGGTAGATCACCGCCTCCAGCCGCCGATACAGACCCCAGATCCCTTCCAGGATCGGATTCTGCGGGGTCGGCGAGTTCGGGTTGAAGCCGAACACCCCCAAGACACCGATCACCAACGACCTGATCAACGGGGGCGGCGGCGGTGGTTCCACGCTGACCTCGACCTGCGCGGCGGGCACGGTCGGCGCCTCCGGGTCCGCGGGGTCCGCCGGATCCGCAGGTTCCTCCGGGTCCGGCTCGGGCAGTTCAGTTTCGGCGTCTTCGGGCTCGGACTCTTCAGGCGCACCGGGCACCTCAGACTCTCCGGGATCCGTCGGCTCGGGCGCCTCGGTCGCGGGCGCTTCGGGCTCGGCGGGATCAGTGGACTCGTCGGGATCGGCGCTGCCACCGGAGTCGGACGCGTCATCCTCGACGATCTCGGAACCGGTGTCGCTGTCCGGGTCTTCCGCGCCGACGGCCTCCTCGGTCTCCTCGATGACTTCCTCGACGACCTCGGCGTCCGTGTCTTCGATGACCTCGATGACTCCGGTGACAGAGTCCTCGGTGGCTACGGTGGCGGCTTCTGGGGCGATCTCGGTGGCGATCTCGCCGGCGGTGTACTTGCCTGCCGGCACGGTGGCGACCGCATCCTCAGGCACCGAACCGTTGTCAGGCGCCGAATCCTTCTGCGCCGCAGCGGTGGTGCCGCTGTCGAGCGGGCTCGTTGCCTCCGACCGGGCTTTCGAATGCAGCCGATCCAGGCCGCCGGAGCGTGCGGACGGCTCGGCCGTGGACTCCCGTGCGATCCGCTCGGCACGTCGTAGGTCGCGATCACTGATCCTGCGGGAGTCGCCGTCGTCGGCATCACGGACCGACGCCGACCCCGAGGTGGACCGCGACCCGCGCTCGGTGCGGTCCGCGCGGGTCGAACGCTGTGTGGTCGATTCCTGCTCACCGCCGCGGTCTGCCGAGCGCGCCACCCCGGGCCCAGTGCGTTTGGTGTCCGAGGATCCGCCGCTCGAAGAATCCGACTCCGACGACGACCCCGACGACGATCCCGACGACGACTCGTCGGCCCAGGCCACCGGCACCGGTGCGCCGATCGCGGTACCGATGCCCAGCGCCACCGCCAAGGCCCCGACCCGGCCGACATATCGCGAATTGCCCACGGCATTCTCTCTTCGTCCAGTAACGCCCGAATGAGGCCAACCGCATCGAAGCTGCCGCACATCGCTCAACCGAACGGCAAGACCAACCGCGCTCCGTCACCTACCCAGCAAACGATGCCGGCACCGAACAACCGACGTCTCAGCAATCGTCAGCCGGGCAAGAACGCCCCGATACAGCTCGGAGGCTATCAAGATCGATCGGAACGTCGCAGGAATACAGCAAAATACCCACAAACGTTAAAAAGATGCCCACCCAGGATTCACCCGTAGGTCGGCCGAGATCTCGAGCGCGGCTACGCGCCGTAGACAGGCACCGCCGGCCGCGCCTTGGCCAGCAGATCGGTGACCACCGGCCCGAGCTCGGCCGGATCCCAGCGCGCGCCCTTGTCGACCTCCGGGCCGTGCGCCCACCCCTCGGCCACCCGGATCTTGCCGCCCTCGACCTCGAACACCTGACCGGTGACATCGCGCGACTGCGCGCTGCCCAGCCAGACCAGCAGCGGGGACACGTTTTCCGGCGCCATGGCGTCGAAGTCCTGCCCCTGGGTGGCCATCATGTCGGCGAACACGGTCTCGGTCATCCGAGTACGCGCCGACGGTGCGATGGCATTCACGGTGACGCCGTAGCGGCCCATCTCGGCGGCGGCGACCAACGTCAGCGCGGCGATACCGGCCTTGGACGCGCTGTAATTCGCCTGTCCCACACTGCCTTGCAGGCCCGCACCGGAGCTGGTGTTGATGATCCGGGCATCCACGGCGTGACCGGCCTTGGACTGCGCACGCCAGTAGGCCGCGGCATGCTTCATGGTGGCGAAGTGCCCCTTGAGGTGCACCGCGGTGACCGCGTCGAACTCCTCTTCGGAGGTGTTGGCGAACATCCGGTCGCGCACAATGCCGGCGTTGTTGACCAAAATGTCGAAGGAGCCAAAACTGTCCAAGGCGGTCTGGATCAGCGCTTCGGCCTGAGCCCAGTCGGCCACGTTGGAGCCGTTGGCCACGGCTTCGCCTCCGGCGGCGACGATTTCGTCCACAACGCCCTGTGCGGCGCTACCCCCGCCGGCGGGCGAGCCGTCCAGGCCCACCCCGATGTCGTTGACCACAACGCGCGCGCCCTCGGCGGCGAAGGCCAGCGCGTGTGCGCGTCCGAGTCCACCGCCGGCACCGGTAACGATGACCACCCGGCCGTCCAGAAGTCCCATGTGCGTGTCTCTCCTTCTACTTGATGTCTGCGGTAGTGGTCGACAGGTAGTGCGGTGGCTCCCCGCCGCCGTGCACCTCGAGCGAGGCGCCGCTGATGTAGGAGGCGGCCTCCGAGGCCAAAAACGCGGTGGCCCAACCGACGTCGTGCGGCTTGGCCAATCTGCCCAGCGGGACGTTCTTCGAGATCGCGGCGATCGAGTCGGCGTCGCCGTAGAACAGTTCGGACTGCTCGGTCTCGACCATCCCGACCACCACCGAGTTCACCCGGACCTTCGGCGCCCACTCCACGGCCAGGGTCTTGGTCAGGTTGTCGATCCCGGCCTTGGCCGCACCGTAGGCCGCGGTACCCGGCGTCGGCCGGTATCCGCTCACGCTGGAAATGTTGACGATCGAGCCGCCGGCGCCCTGCTTCTGCATGACCGTGTTGGCATGCTGGGCGACCGAGAGCGGGCCGAGCAGGTTCAGTTCGACGATCTTGGCGCTGAACTTGGCCGAGGCGTCGGCCGCCGGGACGTAGGGCGAGCCGCCGGCGTTGTTGACCACCACGTCGAGCCGGCCGTGGCGTTCGACGATGGCGGCGATGAGGGCGGCCACCGACTCGTCGTCGCGCACGTCGCAGGGATGGAATTCGTACGGTGATCCCTCCACCGGGCGGCGCGCGCAGGTCACCACCGTGGCGCCCTGACCGGCGAAGACGGCGCTGATGCCGGCCCCGACGCCGCGAACGCCGCCGGTGACCAGAACCACCCGACCGTCCAGTTGCAGATTGATTCCAGCCCCGTCAGTCACTGTGCTAGCGTACCAAGCAAGTGCTTGCTTAGGTAGCGACCCCTTCAGGAAGTGACTCGATGACGATCACCACCCAGACAGTCGAACCGGGCATCGTCTCGGTCACCGTCAACTACCCGCCGGTCAACGCCATCCCGTCGGCCGGCTGGTTCGAACTCGCCGACGCCATCACTGCGGCCGGGCGGGACCGCAGCACCCACGTGGTGATCCTGCGGGCGGAGGGCCGCGGCTTCAACGCCGGCGTGGACATCAAGGAGATGCAGAACACCGAGGGCTTCACCGCGCTGATCGACGCCAACCGCGGCTGCTACGCGGCCTTCAAGGCGGTCTACGAATGCGAGGTCCCGGTGATCGCCGCGGTCAACGGCTTCTGCGTCGGCGGCGGCATCGGCCTGGTCGGCAACGCCGACGTCATCGTCGCCTCCGACGACGCCAAGTTCGGCCTCCCCGAGGTGGAACGCGGCGCGCTCGGCGC
This sequence comes from Mycolicibacterium chitae, assembly GCF_900637205.1. Taxonomy (NCBI): domain Bacteria; kingdom Bacillati; phylum Actinomycetota; class Actinomycetes; order Mycobacteriales; family Mycobacteriaceae; genus Mycobacterium; species Mycolicibacterium chitae. The sequence continues at coordinate 452,234 of NZ_LR134355.1, read as the reverse complement.
GGCCACCCACCTGTCCCGGCTGGTGCCCCAGCATCTGATGCGTCGGCTGTTCTTCACCGCGGCCACCGTGGACGCGGAGACCCTGCACCACTTCGGGTCGGTGCACGAGGTGGTGCCCCGCGCTGAACTCGACGAGTCCGCGCTGCGCGTCGCCCGCGATATCGCGAGCAAGGACACCCGGGTGATCCGGGCCGCCAAGGAGGCGCTGAACTTCATCGACGTACAGCCCGTCAACGCGAGATACCGCATGGAGCAGGGCTTCACCTTCGAACTCAACCTGTCCGGTGTCTCCGACGAGCACCGCGACGCCTTCGCCGGCACTGACAAGGGATCCAAGTGAGCGATAAGAGAACAACTCTGGATGACGCCGTCGCGTCGATCGAGAGCGGCATGACGATCGGCATCGGCGGCTGGGGTTCCCGGCGCAAGCCGATGGCGTTCGTCCGCGCCCTGCTTCGCACCGACGTCACCGACCTGACCGTCGTCACCTACGGCGGCCCCGATCTCGGCCTGCTCTGCGCGGCCGGCAAGGTCAAGCGGGTCTACTACGGCTTCGTGTCCCTGGACTCGCCGCCGTTCTACGACCCGTGGTTCGCCAAGGCCCGCACCTCCGGCGCCATCGAGGCCCGCGAGATGGACGAGGGCATGGTGCGCTGCGGGCTGCAGGCCGCCGCCCAGCGGCTGCCGTTCCTGCCGATTCGCGCGGGGTTGGGCAGCGACGTGCGGCGGTTCTGGGGCGACGAGCTCAAGACCGTCCGCTCGCCCTACCCCACCGGCGACGGCCACGAGGAACTGATCGCCATGCCCGCGCTGAACCTCGACGCGGCGTTCGTGCACCTGAATCTCGGTGACGCCCAGGGCAACGCGGCCTACACCGGGATCGACCCGTACTTCGACGACCTGTTCCTGATGGCCGCCGAGCGGCGCCTGCTGTCGGTCGAGAAGGTGGTCTCGACCGAGGAACTGGTAAAAGCCGTTCCGCCGCAGGCACTCCTGGTCAACCGGATGATGGTCGACGCCGTGGTGGAGGCCCCGGGCGGCGCCCACTTCACCACCGCCGAACCGGACTACCGCCGCGACGAGAAGTTCCAGCGGCACTACGCCGAGGCCGCCGGGTCCGACGAGACCTGGCAGCAGTTCGTCGCCACCTACCTGTCCGGCAGCGAGGCCGACTACCAGGCCGCCGTGCAGAAGTTCACCGAGGGAGTCCAGGCATGATCAGCGTGAGTCGCGCCGAAGTCTGCGCGGTGGCGTGCGCCGAACTGTTCCGCGATGCGGGCGAGATCATGGTCAGCCCCATGACGACGGTCGTGTCAATCGGCGCCCGGTTGGCCCGGCTTTCCTTCGCGCCGGACATCCTGCTGACCGACGGTGAGGCCCGGCTGATCGCCGACACCCCGGCCATCGGTGCCCCCGCCGAGGTCGAGGGCTGGATGCCGTTTGGGCGGGTTTTCGAGACCCTCGCGTGGGGCCGACGGCACGTGGTGATGGGCGCCAATCAGATTGACCGGTACGGCAATCAGAACCTGTCGGCGTTCGGGCCGATCCAGCACCCCACCCGGCAGATGTTCGGGGTGCGCGGGGCCCCCGGCAACACCATCAACCACGCCACCAGCTACTGGGTGGGTAACCACTCGCGGCGCGTGTTCTGCGAGTCCGTGGACATCGTGTCCGGAATCGGCTGGGACAAGATCGATCCCGACAATCCTGCCTATCGGTTCGCCAACATCTACCGGGTGGTCACCAACCTCGGCGTGTTCGACTTCGGCGGTCCGGAGCGCACCATGCGGGCGCTGTCGCTGCACCCCGGGGTGGAGGCCGATCAGGTCGCCGAGAACACCTCGTTCGAGGTGCACGGCCTCGATACCGCCGAGGTCACTCGGCTGCCCGAGGTGGAGGAGCTCGAGCTGCTGCGCGAGGTGATCGATCCGAAGTCGCTGCGGGACAAGGAAGTCAAGGCCTAGATCATGGGCAAGCTCACGACACCGCTGACCGAGCTGGTCGGCATCGAACACCCCGTCGTCCAGACCGGCATGGGCTGGGTGGCCGGGGCCCGGCTAGTGGCCGCCACCTCCAACGCCGGTGGCCTCGGCATCCTGGCCTCGGCGACCATGACCCTCGCGGAACTCGAGACCGCGGTGACCAAGGTCAAGGCGGCCACCGACAAGCCGTTCGGCATCAACATCCGCGCCGACGCCGGGGACGCCAACGACCGGGTGGACCTGCTCATCCACGAGGGCGTCAAGGTCGCCTCGTTCGCGTTGGCCCCCAAACCCGACCTGATCGCCAAGCTCAAGGACGCCGGCGTCGTGGTGATCCCGTCCGTCGGGGCGGCCAAGCACGCCAAGAAGGTCGCCGGGTGGGGCGCCGACGCGGTGATCGTGCAGGGCGGCGAGGGTGGCGGGCACACCGGGCCGGTGGCGACCACGCTGCTGCTGCCGTCGGTGCTCGACGCCGTGGCCGACACCGGGATGCCGGTGGTGGCCGCCGGCGGCTTCTTCGACGGCCGCGGCCTGGCGGCGGCGCTGTCCTACGGCGCGGCCGGCGTCGCGATGGGCACCCGGTTCCTGCTCACGTCGGACTCGACGGTGCCCGACGAGGTCAAGCAGCGCTACCTGCAGGCAGGCCTCGACGGCACCGTGGTGTCGACGCGGGTCGACGGGATGCCGCACCGCGTGCTGCGGACCGGGCTGGTCGAGAAGCTCGAGAGTGGTTCCCCGGTGCGGGGCTTCACCGCGGCGGTGGGCAACGCCCAGAAGTTCAAGAAGATGACCGGCATGACCTGGGCCTCGATCGTCAAGGACGGGCTGGCCATGCGGCGCGGCAAGGATCTGACCTGGTCGCAGGTGGTGATGGCGGCCAACACCCCGATGCTGCTCAAGGCCGGTCTGGTCGAGGGCAACACCGGCGCGGGTGTGCTGGCCTCCGGGCAGGTCGCCGGCATTCTCGAGGATCTGCCGTCGTGCGCGGAGCTCATCGACTCGATCGTCGATCAGGCCGTCGAGCACCTCCGCGGTGCCGCCACCCTGATTACAGATTGAAGCAATTAGCTTCATTTTTTGATTATGAAGCTATGATCTTCACATGTCGGCTGCGAAGCGCAGGGCTTCATCCGTCGTCGCCACACTGATCGGCGACGTGGTGGGATCGCGGGCGTTCCCGGATCGCCGCGCCCTGCACAACCGGCTGACCTCCGCGTTACGCACGCTCGGCGACGACGCGACGGACCCGCCCGCACTCACCGTCGGCGACGAGTTCCAAGGCACCTTCGGCACCGTCGGCCACGCGATCGACGCCGCGTTCACGCTGCGCCTGCTGCTGACCCCGGACATCGACATCCGGTTCGGTATCGGGTGGGGGGCGATCACCTTGCTCGACGCGGATTCGGGCATCCAGGACGGCCCGGGCTGGTGGGCCGCCCGCGAGGCCATCGAATGGGTGTCGGCCCAGCAGGAGCAGCCGGGATTCACGCAGCTACGCACGGCCTTCCGCGCCGGCACCGACGACGGCGCCGATCCACACGCCGTCAACGCCGCCCTGATGTGTCGGGACCATCTGCTTGGATCGCTGGACGAACGATCACTGCGGCTACTCGCGGGCCTGCGTGCGGGGCGGTCGAAGAAGGAGTTGGCCATGGTGGAGCGGATCAGCGCCTCGGCGGTGTCGCAGCGCGCCGGCCGGGCGGGCCTGGACCTCATCGTCGCGGCCGCCGACGAACTGCGACAACTCCGGTGAGCGCGCTCGCGGTCTTCCTGTCGGCGGTCGGGCTCGCCGACATCTGCCGCAAGCTCGCCGGACGCCAGTGGGCGGCGCTGGTCGCGGGGCCCGTCTTGGTCCTCGCCGGCGCCCTGCTGGCCGGGCTCTGGCGCTTCGGCGACATCGTGCTGCTGATCCTCGCCGCGGTGGCCGCGGTGCTGTGGGTACACCTGAGCGCCGTCGCCGAGCGGACCGGTACCCGCGAGGGCCGGGCGCTGACGGTGTTCGGCGGCACCGTCGCGCTGCTGCTGGTGCTGGCCGGCTGGACGTCCCCGGTCGGCGGCCCGGTCGCGGACTGGCTGCACTGGGTCGGCCTCGGCGACCTCGGACCGGACCGCGCGGTGATGATCTTCGCCGTGGTGCTGCTGCAGCTGGTGACCGCAAATCAGTTGGTGCGGTTGATTCTTGGCGCCGTGGGCGCGGTCCGCCCGGCCGGGGAACCGCAGCCCTCCGATCGGCTGAAGGGCGGCCGGCTGCTGGGCCCCATGGAACGGCTGCTCATCGTCGGGTTGGGATTGGGCGGCCAGATCGGCGCCGCCTCGGCGGTGGTCGCGGCCAAGGGCATCATCCGCTTCCCCGAACTCAACGCCCAGCGCAAGGAGAACAACGGCGCCGGGATCGACGAGGTCACCGAGTACTTCCTGGTGGGCAGCTTCGCCAGTTGGCTGATCGCGATGGCCGGTCTGGTGCTGGCACTGAACTGAGCCCGTCGAAACCCCGCAAAGCGATCGTCGGGCTTCCTAGACTCGGGCCAACACACTCCCGACGGCTCTCGGAGGCAACATGAAAACGAACGCGGCGATTCTCTGGGAGTACGGCGGCGACTGGACCGTCGAGGAGATCGATCTCGATCCCCCGAAGGACGGGGAAGTGCTGGTCTCGTGGGAGGCCACCGGCCTGTGCCACTCCGACGAGCACATCCGCACCGGCGATCTGCCCGCGCCGCTCCCGCTGATCGGCGGGCACGAGGGTGCGGGCATCGTGCGGGAGGTCGGTCCCGGGGTCATCGGCCTGCAGCCCGGCGACCACGTGGTGGCCTCGTTCCTGCCGGCGTGCGGCCGCTGCCGGTTCTGTTCGACGGGTCACCAGAACCTGTGCGATCTCGGCGCGATGATCATGGCCGGCACCCAACTCGACGGCACCTACCGCCGCCACGTCGACGGCAAGGACATCGGCGTGATGGCGCTGGTGGGCACCTTCTCCCAGTACGGCACCGTGCCGGAGGCCTCGATCGTCAAGATCGACGACGACATCCCGCTGTCCCGGGCCTGCCTGCTGGGCTGCGGCGTCACCACCGGTTGGGGTTCGGCGGTCAACACCGCCAACGTCCGGCCCGGTGACACCGTCGTGGTGATCGGCTTCGGCGGGATCGGCAGCGGCGCGGTCCAGGGCGCCCGGCTCGCCGGCGCCGAGAAGATCGTCGTTGTCGAACCCGTCGAGACCAAGCGCGAGCAGGCCCTGCAGTTCGGCGCCACGCACTTCGTCACGTCGATGACGGAGGCCACCGCGCTGGTCGCCGAGCTGACCCGCGGGGTCATGGCCGACTCGGCCATTCTCACGATGGGTCTGCTCGAGGGCGCTCAGGTCGAGGAGGCCGCCAACATCATCCGCAAGGGCGGCGCGGTGGTGATGACCGCCCTCGCGACCATGGCCGACACGGCGCCGACCCTGTCGATGATGATGTTCACCCTGTTCCAGAAGCGGCTGCTGGGCAGCCTCTACGGCGAGGCCAACCCGCGCGCCGACATCCCGCGGCTGCTCAACCTTTATCGACAGGGTCAGCTGCTGCTCGACGAGACCGTCACCCACGAGTACAAACTCGCCGAGGTCAACGAGGGCTACGAGGACATGCGGCAGGGCCGCAACGTCCGCGGCGTGGTGCTACACGATCACTGAGTGCTACACGACCACTGATCAGAGGCGCTCGATGATGGTGACGTTGGCGGTGCCGCCGCCCTCGCACATCGTCTGCAGTCCGTAGCGACCGCCGGTGCGCTCCAAGGTGTTCAGCATGGTGGCGAACAGCTTGGCACCGGTGGCGCCCAGCGGGTGGCCCAGCGCGATCGCGCCGCCGTTGGGGTTGACCTTCGCCGGGTCGGCGTTGGTCTCCTTGAGCCAGGCCATCACCACGGGCGCGAACGCCTCGTTGATCTCGACGGTGTCGATGTCGTCGATCGACAGCCCGGTCTTCTCCAGCGCGTAGCGCGTGGCCGGGATGGGCCCGGTGAGCATGAACACCGGATCGGCGCCGCGGGTGCTGATGTGGTGGATCCGCGCGCGCGGCTTCAGCCCGTGGTCCTTGACGGCCTGCTCGGAGGCCAGCAGCACCGCGCTGGCACCGTCGGAGATCTGGCTGGCCATGGCCGCCGTCAGCCGTCCACCGTCGACGAGGGTCTTCAGGCCCGCCATCTTCTCCAGCGAGGATTCGCGCGGTCCCTCGTCGACCCGGAACGGACCGCTCTCGGTGTCCACGGTGAGGATCTCGTTGTCGAAGTTGCCGCCGCGGATCGCCTCGAACGCCTTCTGGTGGCTGTTCAGCGAGAACTTCTCCATGTCCTCGCGCGACAGGTCCCACTTCTCGGCGATCAGTTCCGAACCGCGGAACTGCGAGATCTCCTGGTCGCCGTAGCGGTGCAGCCAGGACTTCGATTCGTTGGTGGGCGAGGTGAAGCCGAACTGCTCACCGACGGCCATCGCCGAGCTGATCGGGATCTGGCTCATGTTCTGCATGCCGCCGGCCACGATCAGGTCGGCGGTGCCGGACATGATCGCTTGTGCGCCAAAGGAAATGGCCTGCTGGCTGGAACCGCACTGGCGGTCCACGGTGACGCCGGGGACCTCCTCGGGGTAGCCCGCCGCCAGCCAGGACAGCCGGGCGATGTTGCCGGCCTGCCCGCCGATGGCGTCCACGCAGCCGGCGATCACGTCGTCCACCGCGGCGGGGTCGACGTCGACCCGGTCGAGCAGACCGCGCCAGGCCAGCGCGCCGAGATCGACCGGGTGCACCCCGGCCAGGGCTCCGCCGCGCTTTCCGACCGCGGTGCGCACCGCGTCGACAACGTACGCCTCAGCCATTTCGTCTCCTTACGAGTTCTTCTCTTCGACAGCGTCTTTGGTGATGCCACCGAGCACGATGGCCAGGTACTGGAAGCCCACCTGCTCGGCGGTCAGTTCGCCGCCCGGCTGATACCACCGCACCGACACCCAGGTGGTGTCGCGGATGAACCGATACACCAGGTCGACGTCGAGGTCGGGCCGGAAGTAGCCCTCCTTGACCCCCTGGTTGAGGACGTCGAGCCACATCTTGCGTTGCTCGCGGTTGCGTTCCTCGACATAGGAGAAGCGCGGCTGCGACGACAACCGCTTGGCCTCGTCCTGGTAGATGACCACTTGGGCGTGGCGGTGTTCGATCGCCTCGAACGACGCGAGGAACAGTCCCTTGAGCCGCTCCAACGGGTTGGGCTCGGTGTCGATGATCTCCTGGTAGCGGCCGAACAGCCAGTCCAGGAAGCTGCGCAACACCTCGTCGACCATCTCCTCTTTCGAGGCGAAGTGGTGGTAGAGGCTGCCGGACAGGATGCCCGCCGCGTCGGCGATGTCGCGCACGGTCGTGGCCCGCAGGCCGCGCTCGGCCATCATCGAGGCAGCCAGCGCGAGTAACTCCTCGCGCCGGCTGGCGGGCTGACTGGGCGGATCGGACGCCATGGCGGCCATCCTATCAACCAAGCGCTTGCTAGGTGGCGGCAGGCCGCGCGGATCGCCAGCCCACTACCGCAAAACGGGACGAGGGTCAGGCGGCGGTGCCGCTGCTGCCCTCACGCGCACGGCGCGCGGCGATGAACGACCGCACCCCGGCGACGACGTAGATCACCAGCAGCACGAACATGATGGTGCTGACGATGATGGCGGCCGGAACCTCGGACGTGCCGTCGAACACCTCGCCCAGCTTGACCACCCGCGACAGCGAACCCAGCGCGCCCAGCAGCGCGATGACCAGCGCAGCGTGGATCGCGTGCCGGTGCAGGTCGGGTTTGCGCGCGATCAAACCGGCCACCACCAGGAGGATCCCGACGAAGGCGGGAATGAGCGCGGTGACGCTGGCCGCGGCAGTCACGATGTAGGCGATCACGCCGGTGGCGACCAGCAGGCCGCCGATCCACAGGGTCAACTTCGTCACCGAATCGGTCCTCTCAGAACTGTTGCGAACGCTGACGACCCGGGCGGTTCGAGCTCCCGTGAGCCCCCACCGACCAGGCCATCTGTGCCTGATCGACCTCAAACCTACCCGAGTTCGACCCTCGTCCCGAAGTCGCGAAGCGGGGCCGCCCCGGCGCGCACCTTCAGCGCGGCCGCCAACACCACGGCCCCGGCCACGAAGCACAGCGCGGCGTAGGCGAGGCTGCCGGTCGGCGTGCCATCGGCGGTGATCCCGTTCTGGGCGCCGAAGTAGGCCGGCAGCGCCACCAGCCACAGCGCCCCCAGGGTCAGCAGATAGACCGGGCCGAAGATCCGCAGGAACGCGTTGGGCTCGGCGTCGTCGACCGGCTGCCCGCGCCGGTACTGGGTGACCAGCGCGGGCACCGCGATCGCCGCCAGCACCACCAATTCGGCGGTCAGGACGACGGCCTGGGCCCTGACGTTGTCCGGACCGAGGGCCGACAACGCCGAGAACGGCGCGCCCAGAACCGCCAGACCGACCGGCACCAGGGCCCCGATCAGCACGGTCCACCCCCACAGCGCGGCCCCGCCGAGCGGCCGGTCGGCCACGCGCCGGGCGACCAGAAACTGGGTGAGCAGGGTGACGACGAACGGCCCCAGCGCCGCGAAGATCACCACGCTGGTCAACGGCACCGAGGCGAACATCGGCCGGTTCATCGGGTTCTCGGTGTCCCAGGCCCACCAGCGCAGCTGCGGGCCGAGCTGGTCGAAGATCTCGTAGAAGACGTGATGGACCACGCCGACGCAGGCCGCGCCGACCACGGCGCCGTGTCGGCGCCGGAACACCCCCAGGACGCGGACGATCTCGTAGGACAGCGTGATCAGCGCGGGATAGAGCGCCACGATGTACAGCGGCAGCCGGTCGAAGAGGAACTGCACGGTGAAGGCGTTGTGCACGAACACGACACCGAGAAAGTCCTGGATCCCGAAGACGTTCGGGAAGTACAGCGGGATCTCGATGACGAACAGGTAGACCACCGTCGCGCACCACAGGACGAGGTTGACGGGATCGCCGTCACGGCGCAGCCGACGGATCGACCACCACAGGGCCAGCACCGCGCCGAAGACCATCATCAGCTCGATGATCGGCAGCGTCGGGCCGGCCAGGCCCAGCGGGTCGCGCAGGTGCAGCACCGCCGGCGCGTCCCGGCAGCTGAACTCCCCCAACGGAATCGCGATGCGATCGAACGCCTCGGTACATTGCGTCACGCCGGCGCCCTACCCCGCCCGCTCGGCGGCATACCAGCGCGTCACGTCGGCCCCCTCGTCGTAGCGCCGGAACCAACGATCGGCGAACCGCGGTAGCGGCTGATGATTCGGGTCGTGAAATGGGGTCTGGCTCAGCAGAACTCGCCCGACCGAGGTCAGCTTCTCCCGCCAGGGCACGCTGTGGAACGCCGGCACCGACTTCACCATGTGTTCCGAATCCGGGGAGAAGCGCTGCCGCAACGCCAGCCGCACCCGGTCCGCCGGGACGAAGGTGCGGGCATCGATCCGTCGATCCTGCAGCGGCACATGCTGGTTCACTCCGTCAGCGAGGATCCGGCTGACCTGCACCAGATGACGCAGCGTGGCGGGCAGCGCCCGCATGCGGTACCAGCGGTCGCCCACCACCGCGTCGTAGATGACCAACGCCGAACTGCGGTGCTCCACCTCCTCGACGAAGTGCCACAGGAACAACGAGGCCACCCGGTCGTCGCCGGGGCGGAACAGCGTGCGCTCGTTGTCCAGCATGAGCTTGAACGCAGGCGTGAAGGTGGCCTCGAGATCGGCGATGTAGGCGAGGCGGAAGTTCAGCGGGGTGGTCGCGGTGACCTCGTCGAACGCGGCGTTGACCGCGTCGAAGGTCTCCTGCAGACCGGGGTAGTGGTCGATCAGCGCCGCGACGTGCTTGCGGTGCGAACTCGAATGCTGGGCCTCCTGCCGCAGGAACGCGGCGGCCTCCGCGAGCACCTCGGGGTCGGTGATCAGCGGCCTGGCTTCCTGCACCGCGGCGACGATCATCTGCTCGAAGCCGATCGCGATCATCGAGGTCGCGTTCATGAAGAACGAGAACTGCGGGTTCTCCGGGTTCCAGGCGAAGGGCACGTCGGCGTCGCCGAAGTTGAACCGGGGCCGCCGCACTTGCAGTTCAGTCACGGCCGCGACTCATTTCACACTGTGACATCAGGTGTATCATGTGTCATTGTTGACCGGGACCGGAAAAGAGTCAATGACATGGGCCGAAAGGGCTGGGCCGGCGCACCGCCGAGCGACGATGCGGAGGCCCGTCAGCGGATCATCGGCGCGGCCCGGCACTGCCTGCAGCGCGGCGGCGGCCAAGCCCAACCCACGCTCTCGGAGGTCGCCGAGACTCTCGGGATCACCCGCCGGACCGTGTATCGCTACTTCGCGAGCACCGAGGAACTGCTGTCCGAGGTGGCCGACGTGGCGCTGCGCGGCTTCGTCGACGAGATCGCCAGTCGGATCGCCCATCTCGCCGCCACCGACCAACTCGTCGAGGTGGTGGCCCACATCATCGAGCGACTTCCACACCAGAGCGAACTCACCCTGCTGGTGGCCAACGACCACTCCCACCAGTTCAGCCGTCGCATGCTGGACCCGGACGTGATCCAACGTTGCCGGGAGATCCTGCTGCGCACCGACATCGACTGGGCTGCACTGGGATACGACGACCATCTGATCGACGATCTGATCGAATTCCTGCTGCGGATCATCCAGTCGATGATCATCGCACCGCGCAATCCGCCCCGCACGCCCACCGAGTTGCGCGCGTTCTTGCGGCGCTGGGTCACCCCGGCCTTGTCGACGGTGCCACGATAGGCGGGCTCACGGTTGCAGGATGACCTTCACCGCGCCGTCCTGCTTCTTCTGGAAGATCTGGTAGGCGTGCGGGGCCTCGTCCAGCGGCAGCACGTGGGTGGCGAAGGTGTCGACACCGAGCGGATCGTCATCGGTGAGCAGCGGCATGATGTCGTCGACCCAGCGTTTGACGTTGGCCTGGCCCATCCGCAGGGTGATCTGCTTGTCGAACAGCGACAGCATCGGGATCGGGTCGGCCATCCCGCCGTAGACCCCGATCAGGGACACGGTGCCGCCGCGCCGCACGATGTCGATCGCGGAGTACAGCGCATCGAGGCGGTCCACCCCGGCCTTCTGCATCAGCGGCTTGGCCAACGCGTCCGGCAGCAGGCCGGTGAGTTGTTGGGCCGCGTGGGCCACCGGCGAGCCGTGCGCCTCCATGCCGACCGCATCGATCACCGAATCGGGACCGCGACCGTCGGTCAGGGCGCGGATCGCGTCCCCCAGTGTCCCGTCGGGCTCGTTCAGGCCCACGGTTTCGATGCCGCGGGCCTCGAGGCGCGCCAGCCGCTCCGGCACCAGGTCCACACCGATCACCCGGTACCCGAGATGGTGAGCGATACGGGCGGCCATGTCGCCGATCGCGCCGAGCCCCAGCACCGCCACCGAGCCGCCGTCGGGAATCTCGGCGTAGGCCACGGCCTGCCACGCGGTGGGCAGCACGTCCGACAGGTAGACAAACCGGGAGTCCGCCGGCCCGTCGGGCACCTTGATGTGGGTGAACTGCGCCTGCGGGACGCGCAGGTACTCGGCCTGCCCGCCCGGCACGCTGCCGTAGAGCTCGGAGTAGCCGAACAGCGCCGCACCCATCCCCTGCTGCCGCACCTGGGTGGTTTCGCACTGCGTGTAGAGCTGCTGATCGCACATGAAGCAGTGCCCGCAGGAGATCTGGAACGGGATGACCACCCGGTCCCCCGGCGCCAGGTTCGTCACGGCGCTGCCGACCTCCCGGACGACGCCCATGGGCTCGTGACCGAGGACGTCCCCCGGGTTCATGAAGGCCCCGAGCACCTCGTAGAGATGCAGGTCGGAGCCGCAGATGTTGGTGGAGCTCACCTCGATGATGGCGTCGGTGGGCTCCTCGATCTTGGGGTCCGGCACGGTGTCCACCTGCACCTTGCGCTTCCCCTGCCAGGTCACGGCTCGCATGGCAATTCCTTCCGCTGGGCTGCCCTGCTGAGCCGACTACCCGGGAAGGTCGGGGTGAAACCTGCTGCGGCCGAGCGCCGCGAAAATGTCAGGGATGCTGGCTGGAGACCGAGATGACCTCGCCGGTCAGGTAGCTCGAGTAGTCGCTGGCCAGGAACGCGATGGTGGCCGCGACCTCCCACGGTTCGGCCGCGCGCCCGAATGCCTCGTCCGACGACAGCCGGTCCAGCAGGTCGGCCGAGCTGGTCTTCTCCAGGAACTTGTGCCGGGCGATGCTCGGGGAGACGGCGTTGATCCGCACCCCGTATTCGACCGCCTCGATGGCGCTGCAGCGGGTGAGCGCCATGACGCCGGCCTTGGCCGCCGCGTAGTGGGATTGGGAATGCTGTGCGCGCCAACCCAATACGCTGGCGTTGTTGACGATGACGCCGCCGTGCTCGGCCTCCCGGAAGTACCGCAGCGCGGCGCGGGTGGCCCGCAGCACCGACGTGAGCGTGACGTTGAGGACCCGGTCCCATTCCTCGTCGGTCATGTCGACGACGGGGGTCTGACCGCCGAGTCCCGCGTTGTTGACCAGGACGTCGAGCCGGCCCAGGCGCGCGGTGGTCGACGCGATCAGGGCGTCCACCTGCGCGGTGGAGGTGACGTCGCAGACCACGCTCTCCACCCGGCCCAGCCCCAGGGCTTCCAGCTGCTCCTTGGTCTCGCCGAGGCGGCGCTCGTGATGGTCGGAGACCACCACATCCGCCCCCTCGGCCAGGGCACGGCGGGCGGTGGCCGCACCGATCCCGGTGCCGGCCGCCGCGGTGACCACCACCACCTTGCCGGTCAGAAGTCCATGTCCGGCAATCTCTTCCGGGACGTTGGCGAGACTCATCAACCCTTCACCTCTCGGGGCAGGCCGAGGACGCGCTCGGCGATGATGTTGCGCTGGATTTCGTTGGAGCCACCGTAGATGGTGTCGGAGCGGGAGAACAGGAACAGCCGCTGCCACTCGTCGAAGTCCGGGGTGCCGTCCTGATCGGCGAGCACCAACCCGGCCTTACCGGCGATGTCCATCGCCAGCTCACCCAGGCCGCGATGCCAGTTGGCCCACAACAACTTCGACACGTTATCTTGGCCCGGCCGTTCGACATCCATGGTGGCCAGCGCATACGAGCGCATCGCCTTCAGCCCGACCCACGCCCGGGTCAGCCGTTCCCGGATCAGCGGGTCGTCGATGGTGCCGTTACTCCGCGCCAGGGCCACGATGCCGGAAAGCTCACGCGCGTAACGGATCTGCTGCCCCAGGGTGGACACCCCACGCTCGAAGGTGAGCGTGCCCATCGCGATGCGCCAGCCGTCGCCGGGCTCCCCGACCACCAGCGAGGCGTCGGTGCGGGCGTCGTCGAAGAACACCTCGTTGAACTCCGAGTCGCCCGTCAGCTGGACGATCGGGCGGATCTGCACCCCGGGCTGGTCCAGCGGCACCAGCAGATAGGACAGGCCGGCGTGCCGCTTGGATCCCTTCTCGCTGCGGGCCACCACGAAGCACCACTGCGCCCAGTGCGCCAGCGAGGTCCACACCTTCTGGCCGTTGATCACCCACTGGTCGCCGTCGAGGACCGCGGTGGTCGACACATTGGCCAGGTCACTGCCCGCGCCGGGTTCGGAATACCCCTGCGACCACAGCTCGGTGACGTCGAGAATGCGCGGCAGGAAGCGCTGCTGCTGTTCGGGGGTGCCGAACGCGATCAGCGTGGGGCCCAGCAGTTCCTCGCCGAAGTGGTTGACCTTGTCCGGGGCGTTCGCGCGGGCGTACTCCTCGTAGAACGCCACCCGGTGCGCGACCGACAGCCCGCGGCCGCCGTGCTCGGTCGGCCACCCCAGACACGTCAGCCCGGCCGCCGCCAGATGCTGGTTCCAGGCGCGCCGTTCCTCGAACGCCTCGTGCTCACGGCCGGGACCACCGAGGCCTTTGAGCGCTGCAAATTCGCCGACGAGGTTGTCGGCCAGCCACTCGCGGACCTCCGCCCGGAACTTCTGGACCTCCGCCATCCCTGTAGGCTAACCTACCAAGCACTTGCTTTGGTGACCGGTCGACGATGTACGCAGCGCAGATGCGCGATGCGAGCCGGGCAATCAATCCCAGAGGAGCATCATGGCGCGATCCGGCGGGCCGGACGGCGGCGACGCGGGGACCACCGTGCCGCGGACCACCCCTGCGGTGCTGGACCACATCTCGCGCGCCCTGCCCGACCACCAGGCCGTCGTCACCGCCGAGCGCACACTCACCTACTCCGAGCTTCGCCAGGAGGTCCGCCGGGCCGCCGCGGCGCTGGTCGACCTCGGCGTCGAACCGGGCGACCGGGTCGCGCTCTGGTCGCCGAACACCTGGCACTGGGTGGTGGCCTGCCTGGCCACACACTGGGCCGGTGCCGTCGTCGTCCCGCTGAACACCCGCTACACCGCCCCGGAGGCCGCCGACATCCTCGCGCGCACCGCCGCCCCGGTACTCATCGCGATGGGCGAGTTCCTCGGCGCCGACCGCGTCGCTGAACTCGACACCGCCGCACTGCCCGCGCTGCGCCACATCGTGCGGGTGCCGGTCGACGCCGCCGATGGCACCTGGGACGAGTTCATGGCCCGCGGCGAGGATCCGGCACTGGTCGAGACCGCCGACGCGCGGGCCGCCGCGGTGCGCCCCGACGACGTCGCCGACGTCCTGTTCACCTCCGGCACCACCGGCCGCAGCAAAGGTGTGCTGTGCGCGCACCGGCAGTCGCTGGCCGGGCCGGCGGCGTGGGCCGCGTGCGGCGAGATCACCAGCACCGACCGCTATCTGTGCATCAACCCGTTCTTCCACAACTTCGGCTACAAGGCCGGCATCCTGGCCTGCCTGCAGACCGGCGCGACGCTGATCCCGCAGCTGACCTTCGACCCCGAAGAAACCATACGCGCCGTCGCCGAACACCGCGCCACGGTGCTGCCCGGCCCGCCGACCATCTACCAGACGCTGCTCGATCACCCCCGCCGCGACGACTACGACCTGAGTTCGCTGCGGTTCGCCGTGACCGGCGCGGCCGTGGTCCCGGTCGTGCTGATCGAACGGATGCAGACCGAACTCGACATCGACATCGTGCTGACGGCCTACGGGCTGACCGAGGCCGCCGGGTTCGGCACCATGTGCCGCGCGACCGACGACGCCGTCACGGTCGCCACCACGTGCGGGCGGCCGATCGCCGACTTCGAACTGCGCATCGACGCCGCGGACGGGGACGACGCCGGGGAGGTGCTGTTGCGCGGACCGAACGTGATGCTCGGCTACCTGGACGACCCGGACGCCACCGCCGCGGCCATCGACGCCGACGGCTGGTTGCACACCGGCGACGTCGGAACCGTCGATGCCGCAGGCAATCTGCGCATCACCGACCGGCTGAAGGACATGTACATCTGCGGCGGGTTCAACGTCTACCCGGCCGAGATCGAACAGGTGCTGGCCCGGCTGCCCGGGGTCGCCGAAGCCGCCGTCATCGGGGTGCCCGACCAACGTCTCGGCGAGGTGGGCAAGGCGTTCGTCGTCCGACTGCCCGACGCCGAACTCGACGAACAAGCGGTGATCGCCCACACCCGGGCGCACCTCGCCAACTTCAAGGTGCCCCGATCGGTGGAATTCCTTGCCGCCCTGCCGCGCAACCCGGGGGGCAAGGTGGTCAAACCGCAGTTGAGGGAAAGGGTCTGATGGATCTCCACTTCACCGAGGAGGCCGATGCGCTGCGCGCCGAGGTCCGCGACTTCCTGGCCGCCCACCGCGACGACTTCCCGACCAAGTCCTACGACACCGCCGAGGGCTTCGAGCAGCACCGGCGCTGGGACAAGATCCTGTACGACGCCGGGCTTTCGGTGATCACCTGGCCGCAGCGCTACGGCGGCCGCGACGCGTCGCTGCTGGAGTGGGTGGCCTACGAGGAGGAGTACTTCCACGCCGGGGCGCCGGGGCGAGCGAGCGCCAACGGCACCTCGATGCTGGCGCCGACGCTGTTCGGGCACGGCACCGAGGAACAACTCGAGCGCATCCTGCCGAAGATGGCCAGCGGTGAGCAGATCTGGGCCCAAGCCTGGTCGGAACCCGAGTCGGGCAGCGACCTGGCCTCGCTGCGGGCCACCGCCACCAAGACCGACGGCGGCTGGAAACTCAACGGCCAGAAGATCTGGAGCTCGCGAGCGCCGTTCGGCGACATGGCCTTCGGCCTGTTCCGATCCGATCCCGAGGCCCAACGCCACCACGGCCTGACGTACTTCATGTTCGACCTGAAGGCCGACGGCATCACGGTGCGGCCCATCGCGCAGCTCGGCGGGGACACCGGTTTCGGCGAGATCTTCCTCGATGACGTGTTCGTGCCCGACCAGGACGTCATCGGCGCGCCGAACGAGGGCTGGCGGGCCGCGATGAGCACCTCGAGCAACGAGCGAGGCATGTCGCTGCGCAGCCCGGCCCGCTTCACCGCAGCGGCCGATCGCCTTGTGCAACTGTGGAAATCGCAGTCCGACGACGCCACCCGGGTGGAGTTCGGCGGCCGCGTCGCCGACGCCTGGATCAAGGCGCAGGCCTACCGCCTGCAGACCTTCGGCACCGTGACCCGGCTGGCCGGCGGCGGCGAACTGGGGGCGGAGTCCTCGGTGACCAAGGTGTTCTGGTCCGAACTCGACGTCGACCTGCACCAGACCGCCCTGGATTTGCGCGGCGCCGACGGGGAGCTCGCCGACAGCTGGGCCGAGGGCTATCTGTTTGCCCTCGGCGGCCCGATCTACGCCGGTACCAACGAGATTCAGCGCAACATCATCGCCGAGCGGCTGCTGGGGTTGCCCCGGGAGGCCAAAGCCAAATGAACTTCGAACTCGACGAACAGCAGCGCGACTTCGGCGCGAGCATCGACGCGGCGCTGGGATCCGCCGACCTGCCGGCCGCGGTGCGCGCCTGGTCGGCCGGGGACACCGCCCCGGCCCGCAAGGTGTGGTCCACGCTGGCCGACCTCGGCGTCACCGCGCTGAATGTGGCCGAGGAACACGACGGCATCGGCGCGCATCCGGTGGACCTGGTGGTCGCCGGCGAGCGGCTGGGCTACTGGTGTGTCCCCGGGCCGGTCACCGAATCGGTCGCGGTGGCGCCGGTGCTCTTGGCCGGCAGCGAGGCCGCGGCGCAGCGCAGCGCCGCGCTGGCCGCCGGCGAGCTGATCGCCACGGTGGCCGCACCGCTGCAGCCGCGCGCCGTCAGCGCCGACTTCGCCGGCCTGACGCTGGTCGCCGATCAACAGGTACACGAGGGCTCCGCCGGTGACGGCCACGACTCGGTGGACCCGAGCCGGCGACTCTTCGACGTCACCGCCGAGGGCGCCGGCTGGGACGCCGACATCGAGCGGGCCGCGCAGTTCGGCTCGCTGCTCACCGCGGCGCAACTGATCGGCGCGGGCCAGGCCATGCTGGATGCCTCGGTCGACTACGCCAAGCAGCGCACCCAGTTCGGCCGGGTGATCGGCTCGTATCAGGCGATCAAGCACAAGCTCGCCGATGTGCACATCGCCCTGGAGTTGGCCCGGCCGTTGGTGTTCGGCGCCGCGCTGTCGCTGGGTGAGCAGAGCCCGGACGCAGCCCGCGACATCAGCGCGGCCAAGGTGGCGGCCGCCGAGGCCGGCCTGCTGGCCGCGCGTTCGGCCCTGCAGACCCACGGCGCGATCGGCTTCACCCAGGAACACGACCTGGGCCTGCTGCTCCTGCGCGCCCAGGCGCTGCGCTCTGCCTGGGGCGATCCGACCTATCACCGGCGACGCGTATTGGAGGCGTTGTGACCAGCACCGAGGAACGCACGCTCCTGGTCCAGACCGTCCGGGATCTGGTCACCAAACACGCTGGGCCCGAACAGGTTCGCGCCGCGATGGAATCCGAATCCGGCTACGACCGGAAGCTGTGGACGCTGCTGTGCGAGCAGGTGGGCGTCGCCGCGCTGGTGGTGCCCGAGGAGTTCGGCGGGGCCGGCGGAGAGCTCGCCGACGCCGCGGCCGTCGTCACCGAACTGGGCCGGGCGCTGGTGCCCTCGCCGCTGCTGGGCACGACGCTGACCGAGCTGGCGCTGCTGACCGCCGAAACCCCGGACGCCGAGACGCTCGAGCAGTTGGCCGCCGGGGCGCTGGTTGGTGCGGCGGCCCTGGACCCCGACTACGTGATGCACGGCGATGTGGCCGATGTGGTGGTGGGCGTCGCCGACGGCACGCTGAGCCGCTGGACCGAGTTCACCGCGTCGGCGCATCCGACGATGGACCTGACCCGTCGGTTGGCGAGGGTGCAGCCGTCGGCGACCGAAGCCTTGGGCGCCGACCCGGGCCTGGCGGAGGTCGCCGCCATCCTGCTGGCCGCCGAGTCGGTGGGTGCGGCCGCGCGGTGCCTGGATCTCACGGTCGAGTACACCAAGGAGCGGGTACAGTTCGGTCGGCCGATCGGCAGCTTCCAGGCGCTCAAGCACCGCATGGCGGATCTGTACGTGAAGGTGCAGACCGCCGGGGCCGTGGTCGAGGAGGCTGTCGCCGGCCCGTCGTCGACCACGGCCGCGTTGGCCCACGTCACCGCCACCGAGGCGTTCCGCGATGTGGCCGCCGAGGCGGTGCAGATGCACGGCGGCATCGCGATCACCTGGGAGCACGACATCCAGCTGTACTTCAAGCGCGCGCACGCCAACGCCCAGCTGCTGGGCCAGCCGGTCGAGTTCCTGCGCGGCCTGGAAGCCGAGGCACTGGGGTCCCCCGTAACCTCGTAGGGGTGAAGACCGCGCTGAGAGCGGGTATCCCGCCGTTCTATGTCATGGACGTCTGGCTGGCCGCGGCCGAGCGGCAGCGCAGCCACGGCGACCTGGTGAATCTGTCGGCCGGGCAGCCGAGTGTGGGCGCCCCGGGGCCGGTCCGCGAGGCGGCGGCCGCCGCGTTGGAGGGCAACCAGCTCGGATACACCGTGGCGCTGGGGATCCCGGAACTGCGCGAGGCGATAGCGCAGTCCTACGACACCAAGCACGGCGTGGCGGTCGACCCCGCCGACGTGGTGATCACCACCGGATCCTCGGGCGGGTTCCTGCTGGCGTTCCTGGCCTGCTTCGACGTCGGTGATCGGGTGGTGGTGACCAGCCCCGGCTATCCCTGTTACCGCAACATCCTGTCGGCGCTGGGTTGCGAGGTCGTCGACATCGCCTGCGGCCCGGACACCAGGTTCCAGCCCACGGTGGCGATGCTGGCCGCGGCGCACGCCGAACGGCCGCTGGCCGGGGTGATGGTGGCCAGCCCCGCCAATCCGACCGGGACCGTCATCCCGCCCGCCGAGTTGGCCGCGATCGCCGTCTGGTGCGAGGAGACCGGGGTCCGGCTGATCAGCGACGAGGTTTACCACGGCCTGGTGTACCCCGGGGCCCCGGAGACCAGCTGCGCGTGGAGCACCTCGCGAAATGCCGTGGTGGTCAACAGCTTTTCGAAGTACTTCGCGATGACGGGCTGGCGGCTGGGCTGGCTGCTGGTGCCGCAGTCGCTGCAGCGGGCGGTGGACCGTCTGACCGGCAACTTCACCATCTGCCCGCCCGTGCTGTCCCAGCTTGCGGCCGTCGCGGCGTTCGAGGCGGATTCGATCGCGGAGTCCGAGGGCCATCTGGTGCACTACGGCGCCAACCGAATTGGGCTACTGGAAGGGCTGCGCGCCATCGGCATCGACCGGCTGGCGCCGACCGACGGCGCGTTCTACGTGTACGCCGACGTCTCCGAATTCACCACGGATTCCCTGGGATTCTGCGAGAAGCTGCTGGCCGACACCGGGGTGGCGATCGCCCCGGGCATCGATTTCGACCCCGTCCGCGGTGGGTCCTATGTCCGGCTGTCCTTCGCCGGTCCGACCTCCGACATCGACGAGGCGGTGCGCCGGATCGGGGACTGGCTACGCTGACCCCTTGTCGCGGGTCACATCCATCACATCAGCACCGTCTCCGGGCCGCCCTCCGATTAAAACGCGTCATCAAGTGCTGACAGTCGCGGATTCTGCCGGGCTTGCCGTCGATTCAGGACCGGGGATCGGGGCGGCGCCGAATCTTCGAGCTCATCGATCTTTCCTGATCAGCAGTAGCCAGATTTTGCCGTGAAATCCAGGAAAACGTGGGGGACCCGACAAAATGGAAAGTCAGCCCCTTCGAGTCGAACTTTGGCACCGACCGCAATATTGTCCACGCAGTTCTCGTGCCATGGCGCGGCTCTTGCGTCCAGCAAAAATTAATGACGTCGGGAACGACAAACAGAGGGTAAGTCCCCTGGGGTGGTGGGGTTTCGGAGCTGAGGACGACCCGGGCCCGGGTGTGTCGGTGAAGGCTTTCGGGCGGGCCATCGCGTAGTGGTCAGTGAGTTACCTACCAAGTGACTCAAGCAAAGGACGCACCACGCGATGACCCAGGACCATTCTGCCTTGCTCGCCCAGCTCGATGCACTCAAGTCCGCTGATGCTGGGGCGGTGTTCGCCGAGCTGATCCGCGCCGGGCTGCAGGCGTTGATCGAGGCCGAGGCCACCGAGACCATCGGGGCCGGACGCTACCAACGCAGCGGCGAACGCAGCACGCACCGCAATGATCGCGCTCATCGAACGTCCCCAGGTGTGCTCGCCGAAATTCCTCACCTGTGAGCACCGGTCAGTGTAGGGGTTGACGGGTTCCGGTGGCGGCTCGGCGGAGGCTTTCGGCGGCGGCGTGGTGGTCGCGTAGCCGGTAGGACTCGCCGTCGAGATTGATGACCACCGACCGGTGTAGGAGGCGGTCGAGCATGGCGGCGGCGACGGTGGTGTCACCGAGTACTTCGCCCCATGCGCCGACCCCGCGGTTGGTGGTGATGACGATGCTGGTCTTCAAATAGCGTTGGGATACGACTTGAAACAGCGCCGAGGCTGCCTCAGCTGGTAGTGGCAGGTAGCCCAGTTCGTCGATCACCAGCAGTGTTGGGCCGGCGTAGAACCGCATGGTGGTGGCCCAGCGTCCCTCGATGGCGGCGCGGTGGCAGCGTGCGGCCAGGTCGGCGGCGGTAGTGAAGTAGGTGCGGTATCCGGCATGTGCTGCGGCCCTTGCTAATCCAACTGATAAGTGCGTTTTTCCTGTGCCCGGCGGGCCGATCAGTAGGACGTTGGTTGCCGATTCGAGGTAGCGGCAGGTGCCCAGTTCGTCGATCAGTGCGCGGTCGATGCCGGCGGCGGCGTCGACATCGAAATCGGCGAGGGTGGCGGGGGTGGGCAGGTTGGCGAACCGCAATCTTCCAGCGAGGCGGCGGGCGGTGCTGGCATCGACTTCGGCGGCCAGCAGCCGCTCCAGGGCCACCGTGATCGACAGGCCCTCGGCGGTGGCCTGGTCGAGCACCGAGGGCAGGGCCTCGGCGGCAGCGGTGAGTTTAAGCTCGGCCAGGTGCGACCGCAGTTGCTGATAGCGGCTTGCCGCGGCCGCCGGTGTCTCGGTGGTGGTTTTCGGGGTGCGTGGGGTGGGGGTCATTGCAGGGTCCTTTTCTGGGCGGCCCGCTCGTAGACGGACAGGTCGATGACAGTGGAATCGGTTGATGGCGTGGTTGATTCGGCAGAATTGGCGGTGGTATCGCGGAGCGCACGCAGTTGTGCGGCAGCGGTTTTGGCGGCCGGGCCGGGTGGGATGCGTTCCTTGCGGCGGTGCGGTCGCCCGGGGTTGGCGGTGGCCATCGCCGCGGTGTCCAGGGCGATGATGTGGCCGCTGTCGCGGACCATCACACCGAGCCCGTCGGCAGCCATGCGGTGTCGCGCGATCACGATCCCACTCGTGGTGGCGATGTCGCAGAACTGGCCACCGATTGGATGGCTGATCGTCACCTGCGCGGCAGCCAGCTCCGGTGGCACCGAGTACCGGTTGCCGCGGTAGGACACCAACGCTTGGCGCGAGGCGGTCCGGGACTGCGACACGATCACCGGATACGGCGCCGCCGGCACCGGCGCCAGCGGTTCGGCCTTGGCGACCACGGCCACCGAGGATCGCCCGCCGACGGTGGCCCGAATGCGGGTGTCCCCGCGCACACGGGAGAAACGATCCACACTGGCTTGGGCCTGTTCGACGGTCATGTCGTCAGCCAGGGTGCGCCACCAGCGTTGCGCGGCAGTGTGATTGACCTTCTCGACCACACCTTTGCGGTTACCGCGGCGCGGCGGGCAGATCGCCACCGACACCCCGTAATGTTTGGCCACCCCGGAAAACGATGCAGTGACTCGACCTGAGCCGGGATCACACACGGTGGCCATCCGGTCGAACCGCCACACCCTGCTCAGTCCACCCAGGCCGCGGCAAATCTTGTCGATCGCGGCGACCAGATGCGGTTGATCCATCGACGGTGAGAGCACTGCCCGCCATTTCCCAGAATGTGCCAGCGATCCGACCAACAGGAACGCCTTCTTGCCCCAACCCCACGACTCGGGAGGATCGGGCAATTCCAGCCAGTCCCACTGGGTTTCCTCACCCGGCGGATGCGCGATGATGGCGTTGGGCCGATCGGTGGCGGTGCGGCAAGCCTGGCAATCCGGCCGCAAACCTCGGGTGCGGATGTTGCGGGTCAGGCTCTGATACGACAGCCCGAAACCTAGGTCTTCGAGCTCGTCGTAAAGGGTGCGGGCCCACAAGTGCGGGTCCTCGACCAGCCGGGCCGACACGTAGTCGACGAACGGGTCGAACGGATCCGGACCCGACCTGGCCCGCACTCCGGGCTTGCCATCGCCGGCCAGATACTTGCGGACTGTTTTGCGGTCGAATCCGGTGTGACGGGCAATCGCAGAGATCGACCAACCACGTTTTCGTAGGGCGTGTACTTCCATGTCGTCCTCCCATGTGAGCATGAGAAAGCGGGCCTCCTTCGACTGGAGCTACTGGCGTCAGACACCAGCAGCATCGAGGGAGGCCCGCCCTTCTCGGCGGAGCCACACGGGTGGGGAATTTCGATGAGCGTCAGTGGGGAATTTCAGTGAGCGCGGTCAGCAACGGGCATCGGCCCAAGACGGTATCGACGACCTCCGGCGATATCGAGGTCAAGATCCCCAAACTGCGGGCCGGCTCCTTCTTCCCCTCGCTGCTGGAACGGCGCCGTCGCATCGACAAGGCCCTGCATGCGGTGATCATGGAGGCCTACGTCCATGGCGTGTCGACCCGCAGCGTCGATGACCTGGTCGCCGCACTCGGGGTTGGATCCGGGGTCTCCAAATCGGAGGTCTCGCGCGTCTGCGCCGGCCTCGACCGCGAGATCGAGGCTTTCCGTACCCGCAGCCTGACCCACACCACGTTCCCGTACGTCTTCTGCGACGCCACCTTCTGCAAAGTCCGCGTCGGCGCCCACGTGGTCTCTCACGCGTTGGTGGTGGCCACCGGAGTCTCGATCGACGGGACCCGTGAGGTGCTGGGCACCGCGGTCGGTGACAGCGAGTCTTTCGAGTTCTGGCGGGAGTTTCTGGCCTCGCTCAAGGCCCGCGGCCTTTCCGGGGTGCACCTGGTGATCTCTGATGCCCACGCCGGGTTGAAAGCCGCCGTGGCCCAGCAGTTCACCGGGTCGTCCTGGCAGCGCTGCCGGGTCCATTTCATGCGCAACCTGCATGGCGCGGTGGCCGCCAAACACGCCCCGGCGGTCACCGCGGCGGTCAAGACGATCTTCGCCCACACCGACCCCGCTGATGTGGCTGCGCAGTGGGATCAGGTCGCTGACACGCTCTCGGGCAGTTTTCCGAAGGTGGCCGCGATGATGGATGAGGCGAAAGCCGACGTGCTGGCCTTTACCGCGTTCCCGCGCACCCACTGGCAGAAGATCTGGTCGAACAATCCCATCGAGCGGCTCAACAAGGAGATCAAACGCCGTGCCGATGTCGTGGAGATCTTCCCCAACCCCGCCGCGTTCCTACGGCTGGCCACCGCGGTGGTCATCGAGGCCCACGACGAATGGCAGGTCACCCGCCGCTACCTGTCCGAGGTGTCCATGGCTGAGCTGCGCAAAGTCATCGACGCAAAACACGCCGCCGCCCACCCAGTGACCGAACCGGTTTCCTCACAACGCCAAATCGCCTAGCATTCACCACGACTCGTTGATCACCACGCGTGAACCCACGCCGATCCGAAGTCCACCACCCCAAGGGGCACTATCCAAACAGACCGGCAATCCCCGGCCAGTCATATTCAGCTAACGGCATCTCCAGGGGCACCGCCAGCACCGATTGAATACCGTCGTACCGCACCTCATCAGTGAGCTGCGCCGCCCTCGATTGCGGCCGCGTGCCCGCGAAGCCGATCGGCGACTAGCCCAAGCCATTCCTTGTAGGTGATGGGCCGGGGATTGTAGGCGGCGTGTGCGCGACGAGGCATCAGCACCTTCAGTTCGTCCTCACCGTGCATCTGACGCAGATCATCGATGTCTTGAGCTAAAGCGTGGAGTCGTGACGGGCCTTTGCCAACCGCATAGTTATCTATGACACTCTGCCAGTTTTCCGCTTCCAGATCCCAGTCCTGGTGGAAGTTCCCACCAAAGAATTGCTGAATTGCGTACGAAACCGAATCCTCGCTCATGGTTCCAAATATCCCGTCAGTACGTACCAGTTACCTTCACCATCACCCTTCAGTACCACTAGAGCAGACGAACCAGGGACGGTTTCAGCCGCGCCTCTTGTCAACACAGCCCCTCCGTCGAACCCGGCCGTAAGGACGAGTGTGTCTGCGGCTCCATCTGCGACCCAGGTTTCAATCGCTGATTGGTTTTGTCGAAGCGTGGCGCCAACTGCAGCGACTGCTTCATCCTTTGTCGCGAATGTCGAAACCGCGTCGAGGCTAGGGCGTGCCTCCATCCGCGCGGCGAGGTCCGCGGGCGTCTGAGCGACGTGGCGTTCGATGAGGTGACCGCCCGCGGATTCGCTGGCCTCGAGGAGTGCCGCGGTGTCTTCGACCCCGAGTCGTGCAAGGTAATCGGGGTCGGGTGCCTGTGGTGTCGGTGCGTCGACGGCGGGTCCGTCAGGACTATCGAGGCTGTGGTGGGCACCGCTCGGGATGTCATCGACGTGGCGGCCGCCGGTCGAGAGAGCGTCAAGTCCCTGTTGCAGTGCTTCGCTGACGGCTTTGCCGCCCGGCAACGGCACCATGCCCGCGAGATCCAGGAGGACCCCAGCCTGGTCAGCACCGGAGTGCTCGCCCCAGTTCCGAAACACCTCGATGTCATGTGCGACGTCGGGGATCAGCCCGAAGCTGCCTTCGCTCAGTGCGCGGCTGCCCTCGGCAAAGGCCGACGGCGCGGGTGGGAACGCTTGCACGTCGGCGTTCGGGGGTAGGGCCGGGATGCTGACGGGCTGGCCGCCGAGGTCGGTGCGGGCCTGGCCGAGTTCCTCGAGGATCCTGGTCTGTTCGGCCAGGTTATGCCGGGCGTCGAACAGCGCCTGCGATAGAGAGTCGGTGGTGTCCCGGCCGGGTCCACCGCCGGGCCCCCGCACATAGCCCTGCACCGCGGCGGAATCGAGTTCGGCCTGCGCGGCGGCAACCGCCTGCCGCGCGGCATCGACGCGTGCCGCCTGATCCTCGACCATCGAGGGGTCCGCCGCGACGATCGGTGCCGCCAGCGGGGATTCGGTGTAGGTCGCAGCGTCCTGCGACGGGTCGCCCTTGCCCGCGCCTTTCATCTGATCCTTGAGGCGCTCCACCACACTCTGCGGTGCGCCGACGGGCGCGCCGGCGATGCTGGTCAGCGCGTCGTCGAGATCCTCGGGTTGCGCTGGGTCGGCGACGTCGGACTCGTCGGCAGGCGCGTCGCCGGCAGCGCCGGGAACCAGCAGGTCCTCCAGCGACTGCGGGATCTCTGGTCTGTTCTCCCCGGTGGTCGGTTCGGTCTCGTCACCCTCCGCGGGCTTCGGCTCGTCCTTGGGGATCTCGTTGTTGACCGGACGTACCGCGGGGTCGCCAGGCGGCGACGGTTCGGGGAAGCTGACCTCGGCGAAGGAGGCCACGGCAGTGGTCACCGCCGCAGCGACACCCGCGTCGGCCTGGACCAGGCCGGCCGCGGCGGTGCGTATCTCGGCGGCCAGCCGCTGAGCTTCGGCAAGCTTGGCGTCGAACTCGGCTTCGGTGAACTCCCGCCGGCTGGTGAGCGACAGATCCTCACCGACATCGAAACCCGCGTCTTCGGCCCGGGCAATCGCCGCCACGGCCGCGGTCTTGGCCACGGCCACCGAATCGGCGCCGGTCCTGGCCGCGGCGGCCGCGGCCACCAGGTCTTCGGCGATGCGGATGACGGTGAGCTTGTCCGACAGGGTCCGCTGCCGGGTGGCGGCCGCGGTCGCGCCGTCGAACTGGGTGCCGCCCGGGGCCAGCGCTTCCTGATGGAGCGCTTCGAAGGTCCGGTCCCATGACTCGGCCGTCGAGGTCCAGCGGCGTGCGGCCGCGCTCAGGTGCGCGGTCTCCCAGGCCTCGATCTGGGATCGGGTCGGCAACGCGGTGGCGGTGCTGGCCATCTACCGATAGGTCGTGGGGCGGGTCGCGGCGATCCGCGCCGCCGAATCACGTTCCTGCTCACCGAAGCTCGTGGCCGCATCGTCGACCTTGACCGCCGACGCGGCGGCACGTGTGGACAACCGCCCGGCCATCGCCTCGACCGCGGCCTGCACCGCCGAGACCGCCGCGCCGCTCGGCTGGTGGGCAGGGCAGTCGTCCCGGGGACCCACACCGCCGGCCAACGTTTCGGCGGCAGCATCGGAGCGCCCCGCGAGCGCACGCAGCCCGCCGAGCTGCACCTCAAGGTCGGTCATTCACAAATGGTATGGGCCACAACGCAGCCCGCAATTCACCTTTTCCGCGGCAACCGCGCGGCTTCTATACCATCGCGGCCATGCCCGTCTTCGACACCGACCGCGGTCCCGTCTACTATCGGCACTGGCCGGCGGCCAACCCCCGAGCCGCGGTGATCCTGCTGCACGGCTTCGGCGAACATACTGGCCTCTACCACCGCTACGGCTTCGCGTTGAACGCCGCCGACATCGACCTGTGGGCGGTCGATCAGTACGGCCACGGCCTGACCGGCGGCGAACGCGGCGACTTCGGCTCGATGGCGCTGAGTTCCGGGCTCGCCGACACCCTCACCGAACTCGCCGCGGAGCACCGGCCGGGCATCCCGCTGATCGCGCAAGGCCACTCGTTCGGCTCGTTGGTGACGCTGTTCCGATTGCTGGCCGACCCGCGGCGCTACCGCGCCGGCATCATCTCCGGGGCCCCGCTGGTGCCCATCCGCGCGATGCTGGACCCGGACACCTCGCTGAGCCTGGACCCGTCGTGGCTGTCCAGCGATCCGTTCTACCTCGACGCGCTCGCGCACGACCCGCTGGCTTTCGTCGACGCCGACGGCGCGGCCCTGGCCCGCGAACTCGACGCGGCCTGGGACCGGATGGGCGCCGAACTCGGGGCGCTGACGGTACCGACGCTGGCCCTGCACGGCGGCGCGGATCCCATCGCCGCGCCCGGCGCCGTCCAGGCCTACGCCGAGCAGATCGACGCCCTGCAGTATCGCGAATTTCCGGGCGCCCGCCACGACGTCCTCAACGAGTCCGTGCACCGCGAGGTCGCGGCCGCTGTCGTCGACTTCATCGGATGAACTGCACCGATGTCAGTTATCCACAGGAGTTGTACACAGTGGGGATAAAATCACACGCGTGTGATTAGCAGCTTGCAGCCTAGAAGGGATTGGCGATTGCGTATCGTCAACCTCATGCGCCCCGTCGGCAAAATCATCGCTTTGGGAGCCGTCGCCGCGGCCGGCGCTCTCTTCCTCAGTTCCCCCGCCACCGCGGACCCAAACGGTCCGCCACCCTGCGAGGGACCATTGGGATTCGTGTGCAGCATGGTGCCGATGATGCCGGAGCTCGAACACGATCTCGACCTGACCCAGCAGCAACCGGACGGCGCCCTGGACCTCGAACACGCCCCACCGGCCGACGTGTGCACGCTGGGCTGCGTCTGAGCCTGTACCCCGCGCGTCACTCGTCGCGCAGGTGCGGCTCCAGCATCTCGTACCAGGCCCTCGACATCCGGTCGAACTCGCCCTCGCAGGAATCCGCGCGCTCGTCGGGCACGAAACCGTCGTCGACCATGAATGCGTTGTTCTCGGGATCCGACCCGTAGATCCAGCACTGGAAGTTGTACATCCGGGCCAGGTCGTACTCGTGGACATCCCAGAACGGGAACTCCTCGGCGCCGCCGCCGTCCTGCTCGCTGTACCCTTGGAACATCAGCGCGTAGGCCTGCGCGGCCTCGACGTTCTCCGGGTCCGCCGTCCCGTCGTCACCGGCCCCCAGCAACAACACGGCGGCCAGCTGATCGGCGACGTCCTCCTCACGGCCGGTGAAGGGCAGGTCGTACAGGTCGATCACCGCGTGCCCCAGCTCGTGATAGAAAGTCGCGCGCTCGGCACCGAGGGTCGCCGCCAGCGGGTCCTCCTCCCCTGCCTCCTCGAAGATGCGCTCGCTGAGTTCGGCATCCTCGTAACAAATGGTCATCGCCTGCTCGCTGGGGCTCCAGTACGCATTCGCCTCATCGCACTGCCGACCGTTCACCGGCACGTCCACCGGCAGCAACAACATGGCGTTGACGTCGTCGGCCAACTCCTCGAGCAGGTTCGCCTCGGTGAGCAATTCCCGGCCCCGCACCGCCTCGGGTGACTCAGCGTCCTCGTAGACGACGAACATCTCGCCGGTTTCGGTCGGCACGTTCGGCACCACCACCCGCTCGGTGCGCTCCGGTTCGGGATCGGGCAGGCCGACCGACTCGGCCTGGCCACCCCCGCATCCGACGACGGCAACGAGGGCAGCGACGAGGGCAGCGAGCGCGACCGAGCAGCGTGCGGAGAACACGTGCCCAGAATGCCATGAAAGGCCGTGCTGGGAAGCTGATTACAGCCAGGTGTCGGCGGTGGTGGCGGTGATGAACGCCTCTAGGTCGTTGCGCCAATCCGCCGGGGTGTTCTTGTCCGGTTCGATGCCGGTGTACTGCCCCCGGTAGAACAGCAGCGGCCGCGCCTTCTTCTTCGACTCCTCGGCCAGCGACTGCACCGCGCCGAACACCACGAAGTGATCGCCGCCGTCGTGCACCGTGGCGACCGTGCAGTCGAGGTGCGCCAGGCAGCCGTCGATCATCGGGGAGCCCAATGGCGATGGGCTCCAGTCGATGCCGGCGAACTTGTCGGGCTCCCGCGACCCGAACCGGGCCGAGACGTGTTGCTGCTTCTCGTGCAGGATGTTGACGCAGAACCGGCCGCTGGCCTCGATGGCCGCCCACGACCGGGACAGCTTGGTGGGGCAGAACAGCACCAGCGGCGGGTCCAGCGACAGCGCTGCGAACGACTGGCAGGCGAACCCGACCGGGGCGTCGTCGTGCACGGTGGTGATGATGGTGATGCCGGTGCAGAACTGTCCGAGCGCATTACGGAATGCGCGCGGATCGATCTCGGCGCCGGCCATCGGCTACTTGAACCCGATGCTGAAGTCGTGACCCCACAGGCTGACCGCGGTGCTCTCCCGGGCCACCCAATCGTCGTCGTCGACTTCGAGTCCCTCACAACCGAATTCGACGTCGAAGCCACCGGGGGTCTTCATGTAGAAGGACAGCATCTTGTCGTTGACGTGCCGGCCCAGCGTCGCCGACATGGGCACCTTGCGGCGCAGCGCCCGGTCCAGGCACAGCCCGACGTCGTCGCTGTTCTCCACCTCCATCATGAGATGGACGATGCCGCTGGGGGTCTCGCCCGGCATGAACGCCAGGCTGTGATGGCGCGGGTTGACGCCGAAGAAGCGCAGCCACGCCGGTTCGCCGTCGGCCGGCCGGCCCACCAGTTGCGGCGGCAGGCGCATCGAGTCACGCAGCTTGAAGCCCAACACATCCCGGTAGAAGTGCAGCGACTCCATGTCGTCGCGGGTGGTCAGCACGACGTGCCCCAGGCCCTGCTCCTCGGTGACGAACTTGTGGCCGTAGGGGCTGACGACGCGACGGTGCTCGAGCGCGACGCCGTGGAACACCTCGAGGGTGTTACCGGACGGGTCGTCGAAGGTGATCATCTCGTAGACGCGACGGTCGGCGAGTTCGGCGGCGGTGGCCTCCTTGTACGGGGTGCCCTCGACGTCGAGGCGCCGCCGGATCTCCTGCAGCCCCGCGGCGTTGGCGGCCTCCCAGCCGGACTGCAGCAACCGGTCGTGCTCGCCCGGCACGATCACCAGCCGCGCGGGGAACTCGTCCATGCGCAGGTACAGCGCACCCTCGGTGCTGCCGGAGCCCTCGACCATGCCGAGCACCTTGAGCCCGTATTCCCGCCAAGCCGCCATGTCGGTGGCCTCGATCCGCAGATACCCCAGTGAACGAATGCTCATCTAGGCACCTCCAAGGAAATCTACTGTCAGCTTGTTGAACTCGTCGAACTTCTCCAACTGCGCCCAGTGTCCACATTGCCCGAAAACGTGCAGTTGCATCCGCGGAATCTGCTTGATGGCCACCAGCGCGCCGTCGAGCGGGTTCACCCGGTCCTCGCGGCCCCAGATCAGCAGCACCGGTTGGCGCAGCTTGTAGATGTCGCGCCACATCATCCCGAGCTCGAAGTCCGCACCGGCGAACGACTTCCCCATCGCCTTGGCCGCGGCCAGGGATTCGGGCGTGCTGGCGATGGCGAACCGCTCGTCGATGAGTTCCGGGGTGATCAGCTTCTGGTCGAAGACCATGATCCGCAGGAACTTCTCGAGGTTCTCGCGGGTGGGCTCCATGGTGAACCTGCCCAGCAGCTTCACGCCCTCGGTGGGGTCGGGGGCGAACAGGTTGGTGGACAGCCCACCGGGCCCCATCAGCACCAGCCGACCGGCCCGCTTGGGGTTGTCCAGCGCGAACCGCACCGCGGTCCCGCCGCCCAGCGAGTTGCCCACCAGCGGCGCCCGCTCGATACCGAGGTGGTCGAACAGATTCAGCAGCGCGGTGGCGCTGTAGCGGTTGTACTGCTCGTGCTCGGTGTGCTTGTCCGAATGCCCGTAGCCCGGCTGATCGACCGCAAGCACCCGGAAGTGCTGCGCCAGCACCGCGATGTTGCGACTGAAGTTCGACCAGCTCGACGCGCCGGGCCCGCCACCGTGCAGCAGCACCACCGGTGGGGCCGACGGATCGCCGGCCTCGTGATAGTGCAGCCGCATGTCGTCGCGCACCTGGGCGAAGCGGGAGGTGGACTCGAAGGTGATCTCTTGCTGCTGGGCAGCTTCGACGGCGAAGTCAGTCATCAGACCATGGTGTCGGCCGGCGGCAGGCCGAACTCGTTGTTGCCGAAGATCAGGTAGGCGCGCTCGGGGTCGTTGGCCGCATGCACCCGACCCGCGTGGGCGTCCCGCCAGAAGCGTTGCACCGGAGCGTCATTGGACAGCGCGGTGGCGCCGGAGGCCTCGAAGAGGCGGTCGATCGAGGCGATCGAGCGGCCGGTGGCCCGGACCTGATCGCGCCGCGCGCGGGCGCGCAGTTCGAACGGGATCTCCTTGCCCTCGACCAGCAGGGCGTACTCGTCGCCGACGTTGCCGATCAGCTGGCGCCAGGCGGCGTCGATGTCGCTGGCCGCCTCGGCGATGCGGATCTTGGCGAACGGGTCGTCCTTGGCTTTCTCCCCCGCGAACGCCGCGCGCACCCGCTTGCCCTGATGCTCGACGTGGGCGTCGTAGGCGCCGTAGGCCATGCCAACGATGGGCGTCGAGATGGTGGTGGGATGCACTGTGCCCCAGGGCATCTTGTACACCGGAGCGGTATTGGTCCGATAACCCCCGGCGGTGCCGTCGTTCATCGCCTTGTAGGACAGGAACCGGTGCCGCGGCACGAAGACATCCTTGACGATGACGGTGTTGCTGCCGGTGCCCCGCAGGCCCACCACATGCCACACGTCGTCGATCTCGTAGTCGGTGCGCGGGATCAGGAAGCTGCCGAAGTCCACCGGGCGGCCGTCCTTGATGACCGGCCCGCCGAGGAAGGCCCACGTCGCGTGATCGCAGCCCGAGGACCAGTTCCAGGCGCCGTTGACCAGGTAGCCGTCGCCGGTCTCGGTGACCACGCCGGCACCCATCGGGGCGTACGACGAGGAGATCCGTACGTTGGTGTCCTGGCCCCAGACGTCCTCCTGGGCCTGCTGGTCGAACAACGCCAGGTGCCAGTTGTGCACGCCGATGATCCCGGCACACCAACCGGTGGACCCGCAGGCGCTGGCCAGCCGGCGCACCGCCTCGTAGAAGAGCGTGGGGTCGCACTGCAGGCCGCCCCACTGCTCGGGCTGCAGCAGCCGGAAGAAGCCGACGCCCTCGAGCGCCTTGACGTTCTCGTCGGGCAGCTTGCGCAGATCCTCGGTTTCCTGGGCGCGCGCACGCAGGGCGGGCAGCAGCTCATCGATGCCGGCCAGGACCGACTGCGCGTCACGCTGTTGAATGGTCGTCACTGGATTGCCTCCCAGGAGGGCTGAATCGGAGAACATTGCTCGACGACTAGCCGAGACGAGTCAAGACTAGAACACGTTACGATTCGTGTCGAGTAGCCCATGCCTGCAGGGGCTGGACCTGCACAGCTGCATTTCTGTAACCTGTTCTAGTTAGTCCCGACGGAAGGGGTGTGCCGGTGATCGACGAGCCGCTCGGCAGCCACGTGCTCGAACTGCAGGTGGCAGACGTCATCGCCGAAACCGAGGACGCCCGCTCCCTGGTCTTTCGCGTCCCCGAGGGACCGGACGCACCCGAGATCCCCGCCGACCGGCTGAGCTACTCGCCGGGGCAGTTCCTCACCCTGCGGGTACCCAGCGACCGCACCGGATCGGTGGCCCGCTGCTATTCGCTGTGCAGTTCGCCGCACACCGATGAGGCGCTCACGGTCACGGTCAAGCGCACCGCCGACGGGTACGCCTCCAACTGGCTGTGCGACAACGCCCACGCCGGCATGCGAATCCACGTGCTGGCCCCGTCGGGAACCTTCGTGCCGAAGTCGCTCGACGGCGATTTCCTGCTGCTGGCCGCCGGCAGCGGCATCACGCCGATGATGGCGATCGCCAAGTCGGTCCTCTCGCAGGGCTCCGGCCAGGTCACGCTGCTCTACGCCAACCGCGACGAGAACTCGGTGATCTTCGCCGCCGCGCTGCGCGAGCTGGCGGCCAAGTACCCCGACCGGCTGTCGGTGGTGCACTGGCTCGAATCCGTGCAGGGGCTGCCCAGTTCCGCGGCGCTGGCCCGGCTGGCCGCCCCGTACACCGCGCGCCAGGTGTTCATCTGCGGGCCGGGACCGTTCATGGCCGCCGCCCAGGATGCGTTGAACACCCTCGAGGTACCGGCCGATCAGGTGCACCTGGAGGTCTTCAAGTCGCTCGACAGCGATCCGTTCGCCAAGGTCGTGGTCGACACCAGCGCCGACGCCGACCAACCCCCGGCGACGGCGATAGTGACCCTCGACGGCGTGACCCACGAGCTGAGCTGGCCCCGGTCGGCCAAGCTGCTCGACGTCCTGCTGGACAAGGACCTCGACGCCCCGTTCTCCTGCCGGGAGGGCCACTGCGGCGCGTGCGCAGTGCTGATGAAGGACGGCGCGGTCGACATGGAAATCAACGACGTCCTGGAGCAGTCCGACCTCGACGAGGGACTGATCCTGGGCTGTCAGGCTCGCCCGAAGTCCGATTCGGTCGAAGTCACCTACGACGAATAGCGGACAGGACTACGTTCAGTGACCATGCGACTGACCTCCGCCCTGGCGGGCACGCTGCTGCTGGCCGGGCTGGGCCTCTCGGCACCGGCTTCGGCGGGCAGCGACGGCGCGGTGAGTTCGATCCCCGTCGACGGCGCCACCCAACTCGAGATGCACCTCAACGCCGACTGCGTGGCCGCCGAGGGCAAGTGCTTCTTCAACACCCGGGCCAACCTGCTGACCCCGAACGGGCCCGTCGCACTGCCGGGCGACACCTGGGCGCGGCAGACGATCACGCTGCGGTCGATGGACCGAAACGTCTGGCAGGAGGCCGAATACAGCGCTCCGGCCGGCACCCCGCGCACCACCAAGGGCGCCAATCACGACAACGTGCTCTCCAAGATGTACCGGTCGCTGAACAACGTCGAGATCTCCATCACCTACTTCGGCGGCGGCTCGCTCGAACGGTTCAGCGTCGACGGCCATTCGGTACCCACCGACTGGAACACCGGCCGACCGGCCACCGGGGCCGACTTCATCGCGTGCTCGACCATCCACGTGGTCTACGGCGGGGTGAACCTCACCTCGCCGAATGCCTGCGCGCACACCGGCTTCTAGTCCGGACAGGTGGGCCGAGACTGCGAAATCATTCGCCGCAGCGGCGCGTCGCGGATGAAACTGCACCTTCGGGGTCGGACAAGGGGCGCGGGCTAGCGGGGTAGCCCCAACAACCGCTCGCCGGCCAGGTTCAGCAGGATCTGCTCCGAGCCGCCGGCGATGGTCAGGCAGCGGGCGTTGAGGAATTCGTGCACCCGCAGGGAGAACACCACCCCGGCCCCCTCGGAGAGGTCCATCCGGAACTCGGAGAGCGCCTGTCGGTAGCGCACCCCGATCAGCTTGCGGGCGCTGGCCTGCGGACCGGGATCACCGCCGCCGACGGCCAACTGCGCGATCCGCTGATCCAGCAGCGAACCGACCTGCGCCGAGGTGATCAACTCCGCCAGTCGGTCCAGATCCGCCGGGTCGGCCTCGCGTTCGGCGAAGGTGCGCAGCAGTTCCTCCATCGGGTTGCCCAGCGCGGTGCCCTGCGCCATCGCGACGCGCTCGTTGGCCAGCGTGGTGCGCGCCAGGCGCCAGCCGTCGTCGACCGTGCCGACCACCATCTCGTCGGGCACGAAGACGTCGTCGAAGAACACCTCGTTGAACAGGTCGTCGCCGGTGATCTCGCGCAGCGGCCGGATGTCGATGCCCGGTGTGGTCATGTCGATCAGGAAGTAGGTGATGCCCTTGTGCTTCGGCACGTCGGGATTGGTGCGGGCCAGGCAGACCCCCCAGTGCGCCTTCTGCGCGGCCGACGTCCAGACCTTCTGCCCGGTCAGGCGCCAACCGCCTTCGGCCCGAACGGCTTTCATACGCAGCGCGGCCAGATCCGATCCGGCACCCGGCTCGCTGAACAGCTGACACCACTGAACGTCGCCACGCAGCGTGGCCGGCACGAACCGGTCGACCTGCTCGGGGCTGCCGTGCTCGAGGATCGTCGGAACCGCCCACCAACCGATCACCAGATCCGGGCGGTCCACTCCGGCTTCGGCCATCACCTGGTCGATCAGCAGCTGCTCGGCCGGCGAGGAGTCGCGGCCGTAGGGCTTGGGCCAGTGCGGCGCCTGCAGACCGGCCTCGGCCAGCGCGCGCTGCCGTTGTTCGGCCGGCAGCGCCGCGATCTCGGCGACGGCCGCGGTGATCTCCGGGCGCACCGACTCGACCGAACTCAGGTCGATGTCCAGGTCGCGACGCACCCCGTCGAGGGTCAAGTCGGCCGCGCGGCGCAGCCACCGGCGCCGCCCACCCAGGGCGGCGGCAATCCCGTAGGCCCGACGCAGGTACAGGTGCGCGTCGTGCTCCCAGGTGATGCCGATGCCGCCGAGCACCTGGATGCAGTCCTTGGCGTTGGCCTCCGCGGCCGCCACCCCCGCGGCGACGGCAACCGCCGCCGCGATGGACAGTTGCCGATCCTCGGTGTCGGTGGCCGCGGCCTCCGCAGCATCGGCCGCGGCGACCGAGGCCTGCTCGGAACGCAGCAGCATCTCGGCGCACAGATGCTTGATGGCCTGGAAACTGCCGATCGGCTTGCCGAACTGCTCACGCACCTTGGCGTATTCGGCGGCGGTGTGCAGGGCCCAGCGGGCCACACCGGCGGCCTCGGCGGCCAGGACCGTGGCGATCAGGTCCTCGATCCGACGTGCGGGCACCGCCAGCGCGGTGGCCGGCGCCCCGTCGCATTCGACCCGGGCCAACGGGCGGGAGAAGTCCGTTGCGGCAAGCGCTTCCACGGTGACCCCGTCGGCGCCAGCGTCCACCAGGACCCACCGCTCGCCGGCCGGCAGCAGCAACAAGCCGTCCGGCGTCGCGCCGAGGACATAGGGGGCCACCCCGCTGACCCGGTCACCGGCGAGATCCAGCTGCGCGTCCAGCGCGAACCCAGCACTGCGCTGCCCGGAGATGAGGACCTCGAGCAAAGCCGGGTCGTCGAGCACCAGGGTCGCGACCGCGGTGCCGGCCACCGGTCCGGGCGCCAGGCCGTGCGCGGCCTCGTCGAGCATGGCGCACAGGTCCACGACGCTCGCGCCGGCGCCGCCGGCCTCCTCCGGCACCGCTACGCCGAATAGTCCCAGCTCCGCCAGTCCCGCGTAGACCGGGCGCCACGCCTCGGGGCTGCCCTGTTCCACGGCCCGGGCCGCCTCGATCCCGCCGGACCCGGCCGCCCAGCTGCGCACCAGGTCACGCGCGGCAAACTGCTCGGAGACACTCGTCTTGGAAGCCACAGAGACCCCTGAATCCTCGTTCGGCGGGTATCGGGCCGTGTGGCCCACTAGAACGTGTTCTAATATTGCCAGTGTCCGCGAGTCAAGTCGAATGCCGGGCGGCAAAAGCCGCCGGTCGATGCGTCCCGCAGACACCTCGGGGAGCGGGGAGGTGGGAAATCAGCGTTTCACATGAGTATCGTTTTTCCCAGGTACGCCCAAGTAAGGAGCACGCGGCAGCATGGCAGCCAATTCACAGTCGGCACCCACGGGTTCACAACCGCGTGAGGTCATGACGGTGGCCGTCCTCGCCGAATCCGAACTCGGCTCCGACGCGCAGCGGGAGCGCCGCAAGCGCATCCTGGATGCCACCATGGCGATCGCCTCCAAGGGCGGTTACGAGGCGGTGCAGATGCGCGCGGTCGCCGACCGCGCCGACGTGGCGGTGGGCACGCTGTACCGCTACTTTCCGTCCAAGGTCCACCTGCTGGTCTCCGCGCTGGCCCGCGAGTTCGAGCGCATCGACGCCAAGACCGACCGCACCACGGTGTCCGGCGGTACGCCCTATCAGCGGCTGAACTTCATGGTCAGCAAGCTCAACCGGGCGATGCAGCGCAACCCGCTGCTCACCGAGGCCATGACTCGCGCCTACGTCTTCGCCGACGCCTCGGCCGCGGGCGAGGTGGACCACGTCGAGAAGATCATCGACTCGATGTTCGCCCGCGCGATGGCCGACGGCGACCCGACCGAGGATCAGTACCACATTGCCCGGGTGATCTCGGATGTGTGGCTGTCCAACCTGCTGGCCTGGCTGACTCGCCGGGCCAGCGCCACCGACGTCAGCAAGCGGCTGGATCTGGCCGTGCGACTGCTCATCGGTGACGACCAAGCCGACGCCCAACCGGCCGTCTGAAAAGGTGAGCCCGCTGCCTGACGAGGTGTCGACCGCGCTGCGAGCCGCGGCCGCGGTCCCGGACCTGCTGGTGGCCTGCGACTTCGACGGGACGATGGCGCCCATCGTCAACCATCCGCCCGACGCGCGCCCCCTGCCGGCGGCCGCGGCGGCCCTGCCCGCGCTGGCCGGACTGCCCGGCACCACCGCCGCCCTGATCTCCGGGCGGGCGCTGGCCGACCTCGCGCGGCTGTCCGGGATGCCACCGACGGTGCACCTGGTCGGCAGCCATGGCGCCGAATTCAGCACGGGCTTTACCCGCGACATCGACGAGCAGGCGCTGGCCACCATCAAGACGGAACTGACGGCGATCGCCTCGCGCTACCCCGGGGTGACGGTCGAACCCAAGCTCGCCAGCGTGGCCCTGCACGTGCGCAACGCCAGCGCTGAAGACGGCGCGGCCGCGCTGGCCGACGCCGAGGCCGCCGCGCAGTCCTGGGACGCCGAGGCCACGGCGGGCAAGGCCGTCCTGGAGTTCGCGGTGATCACCACCGACAAGGGCGAGGCCATCGACATCCTGCGCGAGCGCACCGGGTCGACGACGGTCATCTACTTCGGCGACGACGTCACCGACGAGAAGGCGTTCCGCCGCATGCGCGACACCGACGTCGCGGTGAAGGTGGGCCCGGGTGACACGCTGGCGGGCTTCCGGGTGGCGGCACCCGAGGACGTCGCGGCGGCCTTGGGTCTGCTGCTCGACGAGCGCCGCGCGCGTAGCTAACCGACAGCTAACCGGGCGGGCCCGCGGTGCGGCCGCGCACCAACTCGGTGGGCAGGATGTCGAGCACCGGCAGCCCGGAGCCCGGCGGGTTGAGCAGCAGATTCCCTGCGCGCCTACCCTTTTCGAAACTCGGCTGCACGACGGTGGTCAGGCCCCGCTTCAGTGCCTCGGGCACCCCGTCGAATCCGGTGACGGTGATCTGGCCGGGCACGTAGATGCCCCGGGCCCGTAGGTAGTCCATGGCCGACAGCGCCAGCACGTCGGCCGTGCACATCAGCGCGGTGATCCTCGGATCGGTGGTCAGGGCCAACTCGGCCGCGGTACCGCCCGAAATGGAGTCGTGCTCAAAGCTTTCCACGATGGTCAGCTTCTCGGGGTCCAGCCCGGCCGCGGCCATGGCCTCGTGCACCCCGGCGATGCGTTCGCGTTGCGCCCGGAAGTGCGTGTCGCGCAGTCGGTCCGGTCCCACCAGCGCCGCTTGGCGCTCCGCCTCGGAGAGGCGC
Source organism: Mycolicibacterium chitae (assembly GCF_900637205.1). Lineage (NCBI taxonomy): Bacteria > Bacillati > Actinomycetota > Actinomycetes > Mycobacteriales > Mycobacteriaceae > Mycobacterium > Mycolicibacterium chitae. The sequence continues at coordinate 413,557 of NZ_LR134355.1, read as the reverse complement.
TCGCGCCCCAAACGCATGGTCAGCAGGCCGATGTCGCGGTGTCCGAGGCCGATCACATACTCGGCCAGCTCGCGCATGGCGGCCCGGTCGTCGATGCCGACCCGGGAGGCCCCGGGTACCTCCGGCGGCTGATCGACGATGACCACCGGCAGTTGCCGGTCCAGCACCAACTCGAGGAACGGATCGTCGTCGGCCGCGGCGTAGACGACGAAGCCGTCGACACCGGCGGACAGCACCGCCGCCGAGCCCTCCTCGACGGTGCGGCTGGGGCCCACGGCCACCAGCAGCAGCCCCTGCCCGGTCTCCTCGCACGTCTCGGCCAGGCCGGCCACGAAGTTCAGCGCGGCGGGGTCGCTGAACGAGTACGTCAGCGGTTCGGTGATCACCAGGCCCACGGCCCCGGCCTTGCGGGTGCGCAGCGAGCGGGCCACCGGGTCGGGTCCGGCGTAGCCGAGCCGCTTGGCCGCGGTCAGGATCCGGTCCCGCAGTTCGGCCGAGAGCTGATCCGGCCGGTTGTAGGCGTTGGAGATGGTGGTGCGCGAGACCTTGAGTTCGGCGGCCAGCGAAGCCAGCGTGGCCCGACGCTTCGGCGTGGGACTTCTGGACATGTTCGGTGACGTTAGCCGATGGGCGCCTCGTCGTGCGCCGAGACGACGCCCTGCGCGGCGCCGGGAGCCCGGCGCCCGCCGTCGGTGCGTTCCACGACGGCCCAGATCAGCAGCCAGACCACCGCCACGATGGTGACGATGACGAAGCTCGGCGGCAGATTGAACATCGCCGAGAGCGTCAGGCCCACCCACACCGAGAACACCGACAGCGCCGTCGACAGCGCCATCGCCACCCCGGGACGGGCGGTGAGCATGATCGCGGTGGCGGCCGGGGTGACCACGAGCGCGAAGAGCAGCAGCGTGCCCACCGCCTGCACCGCCATCGTGATCGCCAGGCCCAGCATCACCATGAAGATCACCGAGAGCAGCCGCACCGGAACGCCCTTGGCCTCGGCCACCTCGGGGTTGATCGAGGCGAACAACAGCGGGCGGTAGACGAAGGCCGTCACCGCGGCCAGCACTACGACGGCGCCCGCGAACACCAACAGCTGTTGCTGCGTCACCGCCAGCAGGTTGCCGAACAACACGTTGGTGACGATGTTGCTGCCCTTGGTGGCCAGGGAACTAAAGAACAGGCCCAACCCGGTCGCCGCGGCGAGCACGGTGCCGGTGGCGACCTCGCGGTCGTCGGCGCGTTTCCCGAGCGCACCGATGATCAGGGCACCGCCGATGCAGAAGACGGCCAACCCCAGCGTGACCGGCAGCCCGAGCAGCACCGCGCCGGTGGCGCCGGGGAAACCGATGTGCGCCAGGGCATGTGCGGCGAACGCACTGTTGCGCACTACGGTGAAGTACCCGATCAGCCCGGCGGCCAGCGCCACCAGGGTGCCGCCGATCAGGGCGTTGCGCATGAACGCCGAGGTGAGGATGTCCCACCAATGTTCCTGGTAGCCAAGTGCGATCACGGTGGTATGCATCAGATGCTCCGCATGTACAGCTCGCCCTGGGGCGTGTGGACCACCTGGATGGAGGTGCCGTAGAGGTGGCTCAGGAGATGCTCGTCGACCACCTCGTCCATGGTGTTGAAGTGCGCGTGCCCGTCGAGCAGGTAGATGGCGCTGTCGAGGATGCCCAGCAGCGGATTGAGATCGTGGGCCACCACCAGGATGGTGACGCCGAACTGCTCGCGGATCCGGGCCAGCAATCCGACGATGTCACGCTGGTTACGGACGTCCAGTGAGGTCAGCGGCTCGTCGAGGATCAGCAGCGGCGGTGCGGTGACCAGCGCTTCGGCGATCGCGATGCGCTGGCGCTGACCGCCGGAGAGCTGGCACAGCCGGCGCTGGGCGAAGGATTCGGCGTCCAGCGCCGCGAGCACCTCGTCCACTCGGTCGCGTTCGGCGGCGCTGGCGCGACCGAATCCCCAGCGGTGGCCGGTCAGGCCGAGCAGCACCGCATCGCAGGCCCGGATCGCGTTGCCGGCCGCGCGGGCATAGCGCTGCGGGACGTACCCGATGGAGCGGGTCGCCTGCCCGGCCGGCTTGCCGAGCACCTCGATGGATCCCGACGCCACCGGCAGCAGGCCGAGCGCGGCCTGCAGCAGCGTGGTCTTGCCGGATCCGCTGGGGCCGATGATGGCGGTGATGCTGCCGACCGGGACGTCGAAGGTGCCCTCCGACCAGATCAGTCGACCCCCGCGGACCACGCTGACGTCGTCGAACGACAGCGCCCACGGGCCCTGCGGCGCCTCGGCGTCAGGCGCTGACACCGAGCGCCTCGGCCAGGGTCCTCAGCTGATCCACCTGCCAAGCCTGGAACGAATCGGCGCCCGGCGCCACCGTTTCGGTGACTTCGACCAGCGGGACGCCGGCGGCTTCGGCGGCGCCGCGCAACTGCGCGGGCATCGACCCTTCGGTCTGGGTGTTGACGATCAGCACGTCGACGCCGCGGTCCTCGAGCAGCGTCAGGAACGCCGCGAGATCACCCGGCGACGGGTCGGTCTCGTTGCTCGCGGACACCTGATATCCGGGCGGGGTCCGGTCTTGTAGGCCGACGGCGGCGGCCATGTCGTCGAACACGCTCTCGGTGGCGGCGTAGGTCTTGCCGGTGACCTCGGTGCGGAGCCGCTCGATCAGGGAGTCGTATTCGGCCGTGCGATCGGCGAATTCGGCCCGGCGCGCCTCGAAGTACTCCCGGGCGTCGGGGGCGAGGTTGCCGAGTTCGGCGGTGACGGCGTCGGCCAGCGCGTGCACCGTCGCGGGCCGGTACCACGCGTGCGGATTGGTGCCGCCGTGATCGTGGCCCTCGTGATCATGATCGTGGCCCTCGTGATCGTCGCCGTGGTCGTGGCCCTCATGATCGTGGTCGTGATCGCCGTGGTCGTGCCCGCCGGCCAGGTCCACCGCGCTGATCAGCGGGGCGTCGGGCGCGGAGGTGGCGGCCAGCTTGGCCGCCCACTCGTCGTAGTGGCCGCCGTTGATGACGACCAGCTGGGCGTCCTCGAACGCGACCGCGTCCGACGGCGCGGGTTCGTAGTCGTGCGGGTCCACCGAGGAGCCCGCGATCACGGTGCGGACCTGCGCGCAGTCACCGCCGAGCTGCGAGACGATGTCGCCCCACTGGTCGACGCTCACCACCACCTCGACGGGGGCCGCCGGGCACGCACCCGATGGGGCCGGGGTCGCGGCGGTGTCCTCGGAGCCGCAGGCCGCCAGGGCCCACGGGGTCAGCAGCGCCAGCGCCGCTGCCGCGCCCAGCTTCGAGGGGTTCACCATCCGCATGGCGATAACGATAACCGTTTGCAATAAGGATCGCGACTCGGGGGATACGCCGACCCGCCTAGGCTTGCCCTATGGCCTCGGTTGATCTGAACGCCGACCTCGGCGAGGGTTTCGGCATCTGGGAACTCGGTGATGATGCCGCAATGCTGGACGTCGTGTCCAGCGCAAACCTGGCGTGCGGCTTCCACGCCGGCAACCCGGCCCGGCTGGCGCACGCGTGCGCCGCGGCGGCGCACCGCCGGGTATCCATCGGCGCGCAGGTCAGCTATCAGGACCTGTCCGGTTTCGGTCGGCGGTTCATCGACGTGGAACCCGACGAGTTGATCGCCGATGTCATCTATCAGATCGGCGCCCTGCAGGCGTTGGCGCACACCGCCGGAACGTCGGTCCGCTACGTCAAACCCCATGGTGCGCTGTACAACTCGATCGTCACCCACGAGGCGCAGGCGCGGGCGGTGGCCCGCGCCGTGCACGCGGTGGATCCGCATCTGCCGGTGCTCGGGATGGCCGGGTCGGCCTTCTTCGCCGAGGCCGACAAGCTGGGCCTGCGCACCGTCTCGGAGGTGTTCGCCGACCGGGCCTATCGCCCCGACGGCCAACTGGTGTCGCGCCGCGAACCGGGCGCGGTGCTGCACGACAGCGATCAGATCGCCGAGCGCATCATCTCGATGGTGCGCACCGGCCGGGTGATCGCCACCGACGGGTCCGCGGTCCCCGCCGCGGTCGAATCCATTTGCGTACACGGTGATTCGCCCAGCGCGGTGGACATCGCCCGGGCGGTGCGGCAACGCCTGCTCGGCGAGGGCATCTCCGTCACGGCGTTCGTCTGATGCGGCTCAAGCCGGGCCGCCCCGATCTCGCCCGCTACGCCGACCTGTTCGCCGTGCCGGCCGCCACCGCCGACACGGCGGTGTCGTTCACGTGGCTCGGGGTCTCCACGCTGCTGATCGACGACGGCACCACCGCGATCATGACCGACGGCTTCTTCTCCCGGCCGAGCCTGGCCCGGATCGGACTGGGCCGGATCGCGCCATCGAAGGCCCGTGTCGACGGCTGTCTGGCCCGGGTCGGTGTGCACCGACTGGCGGCCGTGTTGCCGGTGCACAGCCACTTCGACCACGCGATGGACTCGGCGCTGGTCGCCGAGCGCACCGGCGCCCTACTCGTCGGCGGATCGTCGGCCGCGCAGGTGGGTCGGGGTCACGGGCTGCCCGCCGAGCGGATCCTCGAGGTCACCCCCGCGCAGCCGTTCACCCTGGGTAACTTCGAGATCACCCTGGTCGAGTCGGAACACTGCCCGCCGGACCGGTTTCCGGGCGAAATCGACGCCCCGGTGCGGCCACCGGTGCGGGTGTCGGCCTATCGCTGCGGCCAGACCTGGTCGACGCTGGTGCGGCACCGTCCCAGCGGACGGTGCGGCCTCATCCAGGGCAGCGCCGGATTCCGCAGCGGTGCGCTGGCCGGACACCGCGCCGAGGTCGCCTACCTCGGGCTTGGCCAGCTGGGCCTGCAGCCCGAGTCCTACCTGGTCGACTACTGGCAGGAGACCGTGCGCACCGTCGGGGCCCGCACGGTGATCGGGATCCACTGGGACGACTTCTTCCGTCCGCTGTCAAAACCGCTGCGCCCCTTGCCCTATGCCGGCGACGACCTCGACGTGTCGCTGCACGTGCTGGGCGAGTTGGCCCGCGCCGACGGTGTCGCGCTGCGCTTGCCGAGGCTGTGGCGCCGCGAGGACCCCTGGCCCGAGAACCGCTAGGCGCGCCGCCGCTGCCGGGCGATCTCGGCGAGCACCACGCCGGCGGCGACCGAGGCGTTCAGGGATTCGGTGGGGCCGGCCATCGGGATCGACACGATGGCGTCGCAGTTCTGCCGGACCAACCGCGACAGGCCCTTGCCCTCGGACCCGACGACCACCACGATGGGGCCGGTGGCCTCGAGTTCGTCGAGCGTGGTGTCGCCCTCGGCATCCAGACCGACCACCTGCAGGCCCTCGTTCGCCCAATCCTTCAGCGTGCGATTGAGATTCGTCGCCCGCGCCACGGGCGTGCGCGCCGCCGCGCCGGCGCTGGTGCGCCAGGCCACCGCGGTCACCGAGGCGGAGCGGCGCTGCGGGATCAGCACGCCCTGCCCGCCGAAGGCCGACACCGAACGCACGATCGCGCCAAGGTTGCGCGGATCGGAGATGTTGTCGAGCGCCACCAACAGCGCGGGTTGGATGTCCTCGGCGGCCGTGCGCAGCAGGTCGTCGGGGTGCGCGTAATCGTAGGGCGGCACCTGCAGGGCGATGCCCTGATGCAGCCCGTTGGTGCTCATCCGGTCCAGATCGACGCGGGCGACCTCGAGGATCGCGATACCCGAATCCGCCGCCCGGGCCACCGATTCGGTGAGCCGCTCGTCGTTCTCGGTACCGAGGGCGACGTAGAGGGCGGTGGCCGGGACCCCGGCCCGCAGGCACTCCAGCACCGGGTTGCGCCCCAGCACGATCTCGGTGTCATCGGTCTTCTTGGGGCGGCCCTGCTGCTGACGGGCGGTGCGTTTGGCCTTCTTGGCCGCGGGATGGTTCGGCCGCATGTGCGCCGGCGGGGTGGCGCCCCGGCCCTCGAGCCCGCGGCGGCGCACGCCGCCCGAGCCGACGGTGGGGCCCTTCTTGGTGCCGGCCTTGCGGACGGCGCCACGGCGTTGGGAGTTGCCGGCCATTACGCGTCGTTCCTGTCCGCCAGCGACCACTGGGGACCGTCAGCTGTGTCGGTCACCTCGATGCCGGCCTCCTTGAGCCGGTCCCGGATCCGGTCGGCCTGCTCCCAATCCCGTTGTGCGCGGGCCTCGGTGCGGTTCTCCAGCGCCCAGTGCACCAGGGTGTCGACGGCGGCCAGGGCCGCCGACGTCTCGTCGCGGGACTCCCAGCGCTCGTGCAGCGGGTCGCAGCCCAGGATCTCCATCATCGCCCGGATCGCCGCGGCCGCCGCCATGGCGGCCTCGTGGTCGCCGGCGTCGAGGGCGCGATTGCCGTCGGCGCGGGCCGCGTGGATCTCGGCCAGCGCGATCGGGACCGCCAGGTCGTCGTCGAGCGCGGCGGCGAAGCGGTCGGTCCAGGTGCTCGGCGTCACCGCACCGACCCGGCTGCGCACGCGGTGCAGGAAGTCCTCCACGCCCGTATAGGCCTTGACCGCGTCCTGCAGGGCGGTCTCGGAGAACTCCAGCATCGATCGGTAGTGCGCGCTACCCAGGTAGTAGCGCAGCTCCGCGGGCCGGACCCGTTGCAGCACAGCCGGAATGGACAGCACGTTGCCCAGCGACTTGCTCATCTTCTCGCCGCCCATGGTGACCCAGCCGTTGTGCAGCCAGTACTGGGCGAAGCCGTCGCCGGCGGCGCAGGCCTGCGCGATCTCGTTCTCGTGGTGCGGGAACACCAGATCCATGCCGCCGCAGTGGATGTCGAAGGTCGCACCCAGATACTCGTGGGCCATCGCGACGCATTCGGAGTGCCAGCCGGGCCGGCCGCGCCCCCACGGCGTCGGCCAGGACGGCTCACCGGGTTTGGCGCCCTTCCACAGCGTGAAGTCGCGCTGGTCGCGCTTGCCCTCGGCGACGCCCTCGCCCTGGTGCACGTCGTCGATGCGGTGACCGGACAGCGCGCCGTACTCCGGGAAGCTCAGCACGTCGAAGTACACGTCACCGGCGCCGGTGTAGGCGTGGCCGGTGTCGATGAGCCGCTCGATGAGCTCGACGATCTGGGTGATGTGGCCGGTGGCGCGGGGCTCGGCCGACGGCGGCAGCACCCCCAGCGCGTCGTAGGCGGCCGAGAACGCGCGCTCGTGGGTGGCGGCCCACTCCCACCAGGGGCGGCCCGCGGCGGCGGCCTTGTTGAGGATCTTGTCGTCGATGTCGGTGACGTTGCGGATGAACGCCACGTCGTAGCCCTTGGCCAGCAGCCAGCGGCGCAGCACGTCGAACGCCACGCCGCTGCGGACGTGGCCGATGTGTGGCAGCCCCTGCACGGTGGCTCCGCACAGGTAGATCGAGGCGTGGCCGGGGCGCACCGGGACGAAGTCGCGCACGGCACCGGTCATGGTGTCGTGCAGTCTCAGCCCACCGAGTGGGCCGGCGTGGGCGGTCACGACGGGCCAGCTTACCGGCCTGAGCGGGCGAAACCGACTCAGGCCCGGTCAGCGACCACCAATGCGGTGGCAATCGCCGCCAGACCCTCGCCCCGCCCGGTCAGGCCCAGCCCGTCGGTGGTGGTCGCCGAGACCGATACCGGCGCGCCCAGCAGGCCGGAAAGCCGCTCCTGGGCCTCGGCCCGGCGGGGTCCGATCTTCGGCCGGTTGGCGATCACCTGGACCGCGGCGTTGCCGATCCGGAAGCCGGCCTCGGCGAGCAGGCCCCGCACGTGGGTGAGCATGTCCGCGCCGGTCACTCCCGCCCAGCGGGGGTCATCGACCCCGAAGACCCCGCCGATGTCGCCCAGGCCGGCCGCGGACAGCAGCGCATCGCACAACGCGTGCGCGGCGACGTCACCGTCGGAATGCCCCGCGCAGCCGTCGGCGTCGTCGAACCGCAGCGTCAGCAGGTTGCACGGGCGGCCCGGTTCGATCGGGTGCACATCGGAGGCCAGCCCGACCCGCGGCAGTGCGGTCACGCGGAATCGGCCAGCAGCGTCTCGGCCAGCTTCAGGTCGAGCGGGGTGGTGATCTTGAAGGCCAGCGGGTCGCCGTCGACCGTCTGCACCTGGGCGCCGATGTTCTCCACCATCGACGAATCGTCGGTGAAGACGCCCGGCTGCGCGCGTTCGAAGGCGCGCAGCAGGACATCGGTGCGGAAGCCCTGCGGGGTCTGTACCGCGCGCAGGCCGGACCGTTCGGGAGTGGCGATCACGGCGCCGTTGGCGTCGACGACCTTGATGGTGTCGGCGACCTCGCAGGCCGGGACGACGGCGCCGTACCCCTCGCCCAGAGCCGCGACCACCCGCGCGATGAGCGCGGGTGGTGTGAGCGGCCGGGCGGCGTCGTGGACCAGCACGAATTCGGGTTCGCCGGCCGCCGCGAGGGCCAGCCGGACCGACTCGGCCCGATCGGACCCGCCGGCGACGACAGTCACCGCGGAGCCGAGGATCAACCGGGCCTCGTCGGTGCGGTCCGGCGGGACCGCCACCACGATCTGGTCGACGGCCTCGGAGTCCGCGAGCGCCTCGATGGCGTGTTCGACGATCGGTTTACCGGCCAGCTTTGCGAATGCCTTGGGTATCCCGGCGCCGAGGCGCTGGCCCGAACCGGCCGCCGGAACGATGGCGACAGTGCTCATGGCCGACTAGGAGGCTGCTGCCAGAACCTCGTCGAGAATGGTCTCCGCCTTGGCATCGTCGGTGTTCTCCGCCAACGCCAGTTCTCCGACGAGAATCTGCCGCGCCTTGGCCAGCATCCGCTTCTCGCCCGCGGACAAGCCCCGTTCCTGATCGCGTCGCCACAGGTCGCGAACCACCTCGGCGACCTTGTTCACGTCACCGGAGGCCAACTTCTCGAGGTTGGCCTTGTAGCGCCGGGACCAGTTGGTCGGCTCCTCGGTGTGCGGCGCGCGCAACACCTGGAAAACCTTGTCGAGGCCCTCCTGGCCGACGACGTCGCGGACGCCGACATACTCAGCATTGTCTGCGGGAACTCGAACGGTGAGATCACCCTGGGCAACCTTCAAGACGAGATATTCTTTCTGCTCGCCTTTGATGGTTCGGGTTTCGATCGCCTCAATCAACGCAGCACCGTGGTGTGGATAGACAACGGTGTCTCCGACTTTGAAAATCATCAGATTCGAGCCCCTTTCACCCCTCCACAATAGCACGGTGTTGCCGAGCACACAGATCAACGGTGCAGGTCAGGGGCACAACAGGTGAACCATGGGGGTTGACACAGCTAAGAATACGTGCAACGGGCAGGCCCCAAAGTGACACGGCCGGAGGGCCTTTCCGCGACCTCGGCTACCGCCCAAACCCACCACCTACTACTGTGCATAGTCGAACTTGTGCCGGTCGCGAGCAGGAGGCTTTCCGTGATCTCTTTTGATGCCAGCCGGGCTTTCCGTGCGCGGGCCGGGCGACGGATCGGCGTCGCAACCTGCGCGGCGCTGGGCGCCCTGGCAATCGCCGGGTGCGGGGCCGGTCAGATCACCGACACCGCCACCCAGGAACCGGCCGTCAACGGCACGCTGGTCACCCTCGACAACATCGCGGTGCGCAACATCCACATCCAGGCCGTGGAAACCGGCGACGCGCTGCAGCCCGGCGAGGACGTCGACCTGATCTTCACCGCCAGCAACCAGTCCCCCGAGCACGGCGACCGGCTGGTCAACATCACCTCCGAGATCGGCGAGGTCACCTTCACCGGCGACGGCGAGCTGCCCGCGGGCGGCGTGCTGGTCGTCGGCACCCCCGACGGCGTGGAGGCCCTCGAGCAGATCGAGCCCGCCGACACCGCCGAGGCCACGGTCGCGCTGACCCAGCCGATCCGCAACGGGCTGACCTACGCGTTCACCTTCGAGTTCGAGCGGGCCGGCGAAGCCACCGTGTCCGTGCCGATCTCGGCGGGCCTTGCGCCGCGCCGCGAAGCCCACTAGGTCGCCCGACCAGCGGGCTGTCACTGCCTGCCGCTACCGTCACGGTGTGAGCAGGTCTTCGTCGAAAACTCGGGTGCAGTACCGCTGCACCGAGTGCGATCACGTCACCGCCAAGTGGGTCGGTCGCTGCCCGGAATGCGGGACCTGGGGCACCGTCGAGCAGGCACCGGTCCTGACCGCGGCGGGCGGCCGCAGCCACCGCGCGGTGGCGCCGGCGTCGGCCGCGGTCTCCATCAGCGCCGTGGCGGCCGACAACACGCGGCACTTCCCCACCGGTGTCAGCGAACTCGACCGGGTGCTCGGCGGCGGCATCGTGCCCGGTTCGGTCACGCTGCTGGCCGGTGAGCCCGGGGTCGGAAAATCGACCCTGCTGCTCGAGGTCGTGCATCGCTGGGCGGAGACCGGGCGTCGCGCGCTCTACATCTCCGGCGAGGAATCCGCCGGCCAGATCCGGATGCGCGCCGAACGCACGGGGTGTACGCATTCCGACGTCTTCCTGGCGGCCGAGTCCGATCTGGACACCGTGTTCGCGCATCTGGAGGCGGTCAAACCCACGCTCGTCGTCGTCGACTCGGTGCAGACGCTGTCCACCACCGACACCGACGGCGTCACCGGCGGGGTCACCCAGGTGCGGGCCATCACCACCGCGTTGACCAGCTACGCCAAGGCCGCCAGCAACCCCGCGGTCGCGATGGTGCTGGTCGGTCACGTCACCAAGGACGGGGCCATCGCCGGACCCCGTTCGCTCGAGCATCTGGTGGACGTGGTGCTGCATTTCGAAGGTGACCGCAACACCGCGCTGCGGATGGTCCGCGGCGTCAAGAACCGCTTCGGCGCCTCCGACGAGGTCGGCTGTTTCATGTTGCACGACAACGGGATCGAGTGCGTCGCCGACCCGTCGGGGCTGTTCATGGACCAGCGCCCGGAGCCGGTGCCAGGCACCGCCGTCACGGTCACCATGGACGGCAAGCGGCCGCTCATCGGCGAGATCCAGGCCCTGGTCGGGACGGCCACCGCGCCCTCGCCGCGACGGGCGGTCAGCGGCCTGGACCAGTCCCGCGCGGCGATGACGGCCGCGGTGCTGGAGAACCGGGCCGGCCTCCCGCTCGGTCAGCGCGACATCTACCTGTCCACCGTCGGCGGGATGCGGTTGACCGACCCGTCGTCGGACCTGGCGGTCGCGCTGGCCATCGCGTCCTCGTTCGCCGACCTCTGCCTGCCCGCCTCGACCGTGGTCATCGGCGAGGTCGGCCTGGCCGGGGATCTGCGCCGGGTCACCGGGATCGAACGGCGGCTGGCCGAGGCCGCTCGGCTCGGGTTCACCACGGCGCTGATCCCGCCCGGCGCCAAGACGACCCCGCCCGGGCTGCGCACCTTGGAGGTGGCCACCGTGGGCGAGGCGCTCAAGGCGCTGCTGCGCATCGCGCACCAGCCCACCAGCAAACCGCCCGAGGTCAAGCCCGCGGCGCGGCCCGGTCTCAAACTGGTGGACGGCGCACCGGGACGGTCCCCGGCAGGGGACAATGGTCAGCCGTGACACCAGCCAGGAGGAACTCCGCCAGCGCCGTGCGGACCCGGCCCACGCTGCGCGAGACCATCGGGCGGCTGGCGCCGGGTACGGCCCTGCGCGACGGGTTGGAGCGGATCCTGCGGGGACGCACCGGCGCGCTGATCGTGCTCGGGTACGACGAGCGGGTCGAGGCCATCTGCGACGGCGGTTTCTCACTCGACGTCCGCTACGCCCCGACCCGGCTGCGTGAACTGTCGAAGATGGACGGCGCGGTGGTGCTGTCCAGCGACGGCAGCCGGATCGTGCGGGCCAACGTGCAGCTGGTCCCGGATCCGTCGATCCCCACCGACGAATCCGGCACCCGGCACCGGTCGGCCGAACGCACCGCGATCCAGACCGGCTACCCGGTGATCTCGGTCAGCCATTCGATGAGCATCGTCACGGTCTACGTGGCCGGGGAGCGGCACGTGGTGGCCGATTCGGCCACCATCCTGTCCCGGGCCAACCAGGCGATCGCCACCCTGGAGCGGTACAAGGCGCGGTTGGTCGAGGTCAGCCGGCAGCTCTCGGCGGCCGAGATCGAGGATTTCGTCACGCTGCGCGACGTCATGACCGTCGTGCAGCGGCTGGAGATGGTCCGCCGGATTGGCCTCGAAATCGATTCCGACACAGTGGAACTCGGAACCGATGGCCGTCAGCTACGGCTTCAGCTCGAGGAACTGCTGGGTGGCAACGAGACGTCGCGGGAGCTGATCGTGCGCGACTATCACGCCAACCCGGACGCCCCCAACAAGGCCCAGGTGGCCGAGACCCTCGAGGAACTCGACAGCCTCTCGGACACCGAACTGCTGGACTTCACGACGTTGGCGCGGGTTTTCGGCTATCCCTCGACCGCGGACGCCCAGGACTCCGCGTTGAGTGCGCGCGGGTACCGGGCAATGGCCGAGATACCGCGCCTGCAGTTCGCCCACGTCGATCTGCTGGTCCGCACCTTCGGGTCGCTGCAGGGCCTGCTGGCCGCCAGCGCGACCGATCTGCAATCGGTGGAGGGGATCGGCGCCATGTGGGCCCGCCACGTCCGCGAGGGACTCTCGCAGCTGGCCGAGTCGACGATCGCCGACCGGCTGGCCTGAGTCCGACCGTCAGCCGGCGGGCGGCGGTCCGTCACCGGGCGGCGGCTCCGCCGGCGCGGGCTGCGGGGCCTCACCGGCCTCGGCGAGGATGAACGGCACGGACGCCGATCTGAGGTTGCCCAGCTGAACCACCAGGTTGTAGGTGCCGGGCCCGATCGGTTCCCGCGGCAGCGGGCACTGCGGCTCGGAGCCCATGCCCGTCCAAGTGACCTCGGTGGTGACCTGCTCGCCCGGGGTGAAGGTCTTCACCAGCGTCTCGTTGGACGGTGCGCAGTCCAGGTTGGACCACAGCCGCTTGTTGTCCAGCGAGTACACGTACGCCGAGAGCACCGCGGCGCCGACATCGCGCTGGCAGCCGACCAGGCCGATGTTGGTGACCACCATGGTGAAGGTCGGCTGATCGCCGATGGTGTAGCGCGGTTCGTTGGTGATGCCCTTGACCGCCAGCGTGGAGTCCGGGCAGTCGTCGCCCTCCTGCAGCACCGGCGGGGGCTCGACGGCGGCGGTGGGCGTGGGCGTCGGCGGCGGGGCCTCCTCGGCGGGCGGGACCACCGGGGTCTTCACCTCGGGGTCCGGCGCCTGGGCCAGCGGTCCCTCGGAGGTATTCGCATCGCCGGTGCCGGCCTCGTCGGTCGCTTCGCCGCCGCCACGGGTCACCGCGATCAGGATTGCGACGATGATCACCAGGACCAGAGCCGCAACGCCGAACGCCAATGCCCGACGGCGCCGGTAGATCTCCGGCGGAAGGGGGCCATGCGGGTCTGAATCCAACACGGTCTAACGGTAAGGGCAGGTCACCACAACGTGTTCGACCTGGGACGGCGTGTCGCCGCCGGACCCGGCAAGCCAGGGGGTATTGGCCCGCGCGTGGGACTAGATGCTCTCGGGAGCCTCGTCGCCGATCTCGCCCACCCGGGCGCGCAGCGCCGCCCGCCCGTCGGACAGGTGATAGGTCACGCCGACGATCGCCAGCCGGCCCTCCTCGATCCGCTCCTTGATCTCGGTGGACCGGGCCACCAGTTGCACGCCGGTCTCGATGACGTGGCGGGCCTCGAACTCGTCGACCGTCGTCAGCCCGTCGCGGCGGCCCAGCAGGACCGAGGAGGTGACCCGCTCGACCACGTCGCGGACGTAGCCCGGCGGGATCTCGCCCTCGTCGAGGGCCGACAGCGCGGCCTTGACCGCACCGCAGCTGTCGTGGCCGAGCACCACGATCAGCGGCACGTCCAGGATGGCCACCGCGTACTCGACCGAGCCCAGCACGGCCGAGTCGAGGACGTGGCCGGCGGTGCGAACCACGAACATGTCGCCGAGGCCCTGATCGAAGATGATCTCGGCGGCCACCCGGCTGTCGCCGCAGCCGAAGACGACCGCGGTCGGTGTCTGGTTGTTCTCCAGGCTGGTGCGGTGCTCGATGCTCTGGCTCGGGTGCAGGGGCTTACCCGCGACGAAGCGCTCGTTACCCTCCTTGAGTGCCTTCCAAGCGGTCACGGGACTGGTATTCGGCATACCCGACATTGTGCACCCACCCCCGATTCGGGCGGCGATGAGCATCGACGCCGCCGGGCTCCTGGCTTGGTACGAGCGCGAACGGCGGGATCTGCCGTGGCGCGACCCGGCGGTGAGCGCCTGGCAGATCCTGGTCAGCGAGTTCATGCTGCAGCAGACGCCGGTGGTGCGGGTGCTGCCGATCTGGCTGGACTGGGTGGCGCGCTGGCCCACCCCGTCGGCGACGGCGGCCGCCGGTTCCGCCGAGGTGTTGCGGGCCTGGGGCAAGCTGGGCTATCCGCGCCGGGCCATGCGGCTGCATCAATGCGCCGAGGTGATCGCCGAACATCACGGTGACGTGGTGCCCGCCGACGTCGAGACCCTGCTGACGCTGCCCGGGGTCGGCAGCTACACCGCGCGCGCGATCGCCTGCTTCGCCTACGGACAGTGGGTTCCGGTGGTGGACACCAACGTTCGCCGGGTGGTGGCCCGCGCCGTGCACGGCCTGGCCGACGCCGCGTCGCCGTCCCCCAAGCGCGACGAGGAAGAGGTCGCCGCACTGCTGCCCAACGATGCCTCGACGCCGATGTTCTCGGCGGCCCTGATGGAACTGGGCGCGCTGGTGTGCACCGCGCGGGCGCCGCGCTGCGGGGTATGCCCGCTGAGTTCGTGCGCGTGGCGGGAGGCCGGCTATCCGGCCGGGACCGCGAAGCCCAAGCGGGTGCAGAAGTACGCCGGGACCGATCGGCAGGTTCGGGGCCGCCTGCTGGATGTGTTGCGCGACAGCACTTCTCCGGTGACCCGGGCCCAGCTGGACGTGGTCTGGCTCAGCGACACCGCGCAGCGGGACCGGGCGCTGGACTCCCTACTGGTCGACGGGCTGGTGGAACAGACCCGCGACGGGCGGTTCGCGCTGTGCGGCGAGGGCGAGGGCTGATCAGGCGCTCTCGGGACACTCGGCCGCACAGGCGAAGGTGCGCCGGTAATCCGAGGGGGTCACCCCGATGATCCGCCGAAAGTGGTGGCGCAGCAGGGTTGCCGTGCGGAACCCGGCACGGTCGGCGATCCGGTCGATGTCCAGATCGGACTCCTCGAGCAGTCGGCGCGCATACAACACCCGCTGATCGGTGACCCACTGCATGGGCGTGGTGCCGGTCTCGTCGACGAAGCGCCGCGCGTAGGTCCGGGCCGACATGTTGGAGCGGCGGGCCAGCGAGGACACCGTGTGGCGCTCCTGCAGATTGGCCAGGATCCAATCCAGTTGGGGCGCAAAGCTGTCGGAGCAGTGCACCGGGATGGGCTGGTCGATGTACTGACGCTGACCGCCGTCGCGCTGCGGCGCCACCACCATCCGGCGGGCGATCACGTTGGTGACCGCGCTGCCCAGCTCGCGGCGCACCAGGTGCAGACACGCGTCGATGCCGGCGGCGGTGCCCGCGCTGGTGATCAGGTTGCCGTCGTCGACAAAGAGGACGTTGCGGTCCACCTTGGCCGTCGGATAGCGCCGCGCCAGTTCGTCGGCGTGCATCCAGTGCGTGGTGCAGGACCGACCGTCGAGCAGTCCGGCCGCGCCCGCGACGAACGCCCCCGAACACACGGTCAGGATGATGGACCCGGAATCCGCGGCGGCACGCAGCGCGGCCAGCGCCTCCGGCGGATAGTCCTGGTTGATGATCGCGGGCACGGCCACCAGGTCGGCACCGACGAGCTCGCCGAGGTCGTGGTCGGGGGTCAGCGAGGCGCCCACCGAGGTGCGCAGGGGCCGGCCGACCTCCGGACCGCACACCTTGAAGTCGAAGTTGGGCACGCCGTCGTTGCTGCGGTCGATACCGAAGACCTCGCAGATCACCCCGAACTCGAAAACCGCCAGGCCGTCGAGGACCAGCGTGGACACGGTTCGGATCATGGCAGTATTTTAGCGGAGATCGACTCTCCTGCCACTGTTGGCTGGATATCTACGGACGAATACTTTCTGCCATGAGTACCGCGTTGACCTTCCTGATCGTGATCTTCGTCCTGCTGACGCCGTTCGGCCTGGTGGCCGCGCTGGCGGCGGGGTCTCACCGCGCGGGCCACCTGCGCCTGCACCGCGATCAGTTCCGGGTGGCGGCGCCGCTGGTCGGACCGCTGGACCGGCGCGACCGAGAGGCCCGGGAGCGGTTCGCGCGGCGGCCGTCCTGGCCGGGGTCCGGCCCACGGGGCGAACGCCGCTAGGCGAACCCGTCAGCCGATGACCGTGGCCAAGAACGCCTCCACCGCTTCGCGGTACACCGTCGGGGCGTCGTCGTGGATGAGATGCCCGGCGTCGGGCACCGACCGGTAGGTGACCCGGTGACCGATCTCGGCCATCTTCGTCATCTGCCCCGGCGGCGCGACCGAGTCGCCGGCCTCGAGCAGCAGGGCCGGGGCGCGCACCTCCTGCCACTGCGTCCAGTAGTCGCGGGTGCCCCATTCGGCGGCGATCTCCACCCAGCGCTCCGGGCGCCCGTGCAGCCGCCAACCGGTCGGGGCGCGGTCGAACGCGTCCAGGAAGTATTGGCCCGCAACGGGTCCGAACGCGTCGAAGACCGACTGCTCGGTGGGGAACTCGACCGGCAGGGCGTGCACCCACGGCTCCCACGGCCCGGTGGTGCGCCCGCGGAAGTCCGGGGCCATGTCCTCGATCACCAGCGCGGCGACCAGTTCGGGTCGCCGCGCGGCCAGACACCACGAGTGCAGACCCCCCATCGAGTGGCCGATGAGCACCGGCGCGTCGAGCCGCTCCACGGCCGCGCCGAGGTCGTCGACGAAGCGTTCGGTGCTGATCGGGTGCGGGTCCACGACATCGCGGCCGCGATGCCAGGGCGCGTCATAGGTGTAGACCGAGCCCAGTCGAAGCAGCCACGGCAGCTGGCGCCCCCAGGTGCTCCCGCGGCCCATCAGGCCGTGCACCAGCACCAGCGGACGGCCCTGACCGCCGCGGTACGTCAAAGAATCGATTGCCATGCGAAGCGGTAGCCTAGCGCCATGTCCGTGGTGAAGATCAATGCAATCGAAGTTCCCGCCGACGCCGGCCCGGAGCTGGAGAAGCGGTTCGCGAACCGCGCCCATGCCGTCGACAACCAGCCCGGTTTCCTGGGCTTCCAGCTGCTGCGCCCGGTCAAGGGCGAGGATCGCTACTTCGTGGTGACCCAGTGGGAGTCCGAGGAGGCCTTCCAGGCGTGGGCCACCGGCCCCGCGATCGAGGCGCACCAGGGGCAGCAGAAGAATCCGGTGGCCACCGGTGCCTCGCTGCTCGAGTTCGAGGTTGTGCTGGACGTTGCCGGTCCTGCCGCACAGAGTTAGGACGGCCGCGGCGCTCGCCCTGGGCGCCGCACTGGTAGTTGTCTCGGTGGGCAGCTGTGCGCCGGCCGAGGTTCCGTCGGCGCAGGCCGGCAGTGCCGGGGTGCAGATCAGCACCGGCACCCCGCAGGGCGTGCGCGCCCAGCAGGTGATGGACATGTTGAACTCCGACTGGCCGATCGGACCCGTCGGAGTCGAGACGCTGGCCGCCCCGGACCAGGTCGACGCCGTGGTCACCACCATGGACGGGCTGTGGTGGGACCGGCCCTACACGCTCAGCGGCATCGAGTACGGCGCCGGTTCGGCCACGCTGCGGCTGCTGACGTCCTACGGCGCCCGGCAGGACATCGAACTCGACACCGACGATGCGGGCATGGTCGACCGGTTCGAGGTCGTCAACCACCCGCCGGAGATCAAGTCCTGGGCCGACGTCGACGATGTGCTGTCGGCGACCGGGGCGCGTTACTCCTACCGGGTCTCGCGGATCGTCGACGGCCGCTGCGAACAGGTCGCCGGCACCAACACCGCCGAATCGCTGCCGCTGGCATCGATTTTCAAGCTCTACGTGCTCTACGCCGTGGCCGAGGAGGTCCGCGCCGGGGCGCTGTCGTGGGACGAGGAACTGGCGATCACCGAGGCCACCAAGGCGGTGGGCTCGTCCGGCTTCGACGAACTGCCGCCCGGGGCCAAGGTTCCGGTGCGCGACCTGGCCGAGAAGATGATCGCCAACAGCGACAACATGGCCACCGACATGTTGATCAACCGCGTCGGCACCGCGGCGGTCGAACGCGCCCTGGTCGACGCCGGACATCACGACCCGGCGAGCATGACGCCCTTCCCCACCATGCGCGAGCTGTTCTCCGTGGGGTGGGGCCGGCCGGATGTGCGGGAACAGTGGAAGCACGCCTCCCGCGAGGGTCGCGCCGAGATGCTGCGCGACGCCAAATCGCGCCCCTACGAACCGGATCCGGAGCGCAGCCACTCACCGGCCTCGCCCTACGGCGCGGAGTGGTACGGCAGCGCCGAGGACATCTGCCGGGTGCACGCCGGCCTACAGACCGGGGCGACGGGACCCACCGCACCGGTCAGGGACATCGTCTCGGCCATCCCCGGCATCGACCTCGACCGCGAGAAATGGCCCTACATCGCCGCGAAGGCGGGCAACCTGCCCGGCGATCTGACGTTCAGCTGGTACGCCGTCGACCGCACCGGGCAGCCCTGGGTGCTGAGCCTGCAGATGAACTGGACGCGGTATCACAGCCCGGCCACCGCGGGCTGGCTGATGATGACGATCAAGCAGATGTTCGGCCTCATCCCCGTCGGGCAGCCGGCAGCTCGATGACGACGTCGGCCACCGAACGCGGGTGGTCGCGGCCGATGAATTCCCGTTCCTGAGCGGCCCACCGATCCCAGTGCGGCGCAAAGGTTTCGCCGTCGCGCGCCAGCGCGCGGCGCTTACGTTCGGCCGCGGGCATCTCGAGCCAGACGCCCAGGTCGGCCAGCGCGCGCGAGCCTGGCGTCAGGGCGCCGACGCCCTCGACGATCACCCGCTGCCCGGGCGCGACGGTGTGCCAGCCGGCCGGCGCGCCGGTGGACCAGTCCCAGCGCCGCCAGCGACCGGTCGCCCCGACCGCCCGCGGCGCCAGCAACTCGGTCCGGACGTGGTCGCTGGCCCAGCGCAGCCCGCCCCAGCCCGGATAGATATCGTCGAGGCTGATCACCTCGCTGCCGGACCAGGCGCGGCACAACCGGTGGGCCAGCGAGGTTTTGCCGGCCCCCGACCGGCCGTCGATCAGCACCGTGGTCGCGCCGGCGGGCACCCGGCGCAGCAGCTCAGAGATTTCCAATGAAGTTCCAATGCCCGGTGGCGACGGACACCCCGATCGCCACGGCGACGATGGCGAAAGCCGCCAGGATCAACGCGATCTCGCGGCCGCCGAACGGCGAGGGACGCGCCCAGGTGCGGGTCGGGTAGGCGCCGAACCCGCGGGCCTCCATCGCGGTGGCCAGCATCGAACCGCGCCGCACCGCGAAGACCAGCAGCGCGAATGCCTGCCCGGCCACGCGCCGCAGCCGGCCTCGGTCGGCGACTCCGCGCGCCCGGCGTGCGAAACCCAGATACTGCCAGTCTTCTCGGAGCAGCCCGACGAGGCGTAGGCCCGCCAGCGCCCCGAGCACGAAGCGCGCCGGCAGCCGCAGCACCTGGCCGAGGCCGTCGGCGAGTTCGGTGGGGTCGGTGTCGATGAAGAGCAGGACCGAGGGCAGCGCGATGGCCAGCACCCGCAGGAATGTCGCCAGCGCCAACGTGATCGAGCCGTCGCTGACGTTGATGAGCAGGAAATGCCAGTACACCGTGCCGCCGGGCTGGCCGTAGAGCAGGATCGTGACGGCGGTCAGCGCCGCGGCCAGCAGCACCACCGCGCCGCGCAGCAGCATCTGCCGTAGCGGCACCCGCAGCACCAGCAGCAGGGCCACCTCGAGCACCAGCGCGGTCAGCGCCGACACCCAGTCCACGCTGAAGATCAGGCCCAGGGCGAGGATCAGCGCGGCGGCGAGTTTCGCGACCGGGTTGAGGGTAGGGGCGCCGGTCATGACAACTCGATCCGGCGGTCGGCGAGCACGTCGGTGAAGTCGAGGTCGTGGGTGACCGCGACGACACCGGTTCCGGCGGCGACGATCTCGGCGAGCAGGCCCACCAGCTCCGCCCAGGTGTTGCGATCCTGGCCGAAGGTCGGCTCGTCGAGGACGATCAGCTCCGGCTGGGTGGCCAGGATGGTCGCCACCGACAGCCGGCGCTGCTCACCGCCGGACAGCGTGTAGGGATTCGCCTCGGCCAGGCCCGTCAGGCGCAGGCGTTCCAGCAGCCCGTCGCACAGCTCGGCGATCGTGGCCTCGTCGCGGCCGAGCGCCCTTGGCCCGCAGGCCAATTCGTCGCGCACACTGCCGGTGAGGAACTGGTGCTCGGGATTCTGGAAGACGCTGCCGATGCGGGTGAGCAGCTCGCGGGAGCGCCAGGCGATGGGCGCGCGGCGGTCCGCGGCGGGCGCGAACCCGGCCGCGGCCTCGAGCCGGCCCGCCCGCGGCGGAAGCAGCCCGCCCAACGTCAACGCCAGCGCGGACTTGCCCGACCCGTTCGGGCCGGACACGACCGTGGTTGCGCCGCCGAGGATCTCGACGTCGCCGATGTCCGTGCGACGCCCCGACGGATAGCCGACCGACAGGCCGTGCGAACGCAGCAACGCCGCACCGCGGACGCCGCCGCGGGGCGGGCGGGGCGGTTCGACGCCCGGCACCCAGACCCCGGCGCGGGTCAGCCGCTCGCCCTCGGTGTCGATGACGTCGGCCGGCGCGCCGTCGGCGAGGATCGCCCCGGCCTCGCCCAACACGATCAGCCGGTCCACCACCGGCAGCCACACCTCGGTGCGATGCTCGACGACCACCAGCGTCGCACCCGTGCGTTCGACGGCCGCGGCCACGGCGTCGCGGACCTCGAGCACACCGGCCGGGTCGAGATTGGCGGTCGGCTCGTCCAGCAGGAGCAGACCGGGATTCATCGCGAGCACGCCGGCCAACGCGAGGCGCTGCTGCTGCCCACCGGAGAGCCGGGCGGTGTCCCGGTGCAGCGGCAGCGACAGGCCGACGGCGTCCAGCGCGCGTCGCACCCGCGGCCAGATGGCCCGCCGCTCGACGGTGAAGTTCTCCATCCCGAACGCGACGTCGTCGCCGACGCGGGACAGGATCACCTGCGAGTCGGGGTTCTGCAGCACCATGCCGATCCGGCTGCGCCGCTCGCCCGGCGGCGCGCCGTCCACCAGCAACCGGCCGGACTCGTCGCCCTCCTCGCTGCCGCCGAGCAGCCCCGCAAGCCCTTGCAGCAGAGTCGATTTCCCCGATCCGCTGGCGCCCAGCAGCAGGACCCGCTCCCCCGCGGCGATGTCGAGGTCCAGATCGCTGATGGCGTGCCGGGCGCGACCGGCGTGCCGCCACGACCAGCCCCGGGCGCTGGCCCCGATCACCGCGCGGGGTCGCCGGCCGACCAGGCCCGGCCCGAGGCGAACCGCGACAGCGCCCCGGTCTTGGCCAGCCCGCGGACCGCGAACCAGGACAGCGCCCCGGCGAGCAGCGCCCCGGAGACG
The DNA here is from genome assembly GCF_900637205.1 of Mycolicibacterium chitae. Taxonomy (NCBI): domain Bacteria; kingdom Bacillati; phylum Actinomycetota; class Actinomycetes; order Mycobacteriales; family Mycobacteriaceae; genus Mycobacterium; species Mycolicibacterium chitae. The sequence continues at coordinate 392,035 of NZ_LR134355.1, read as the reverse complement.
ATCCCGGCGGCGGTGTAGGTGACGGCGAAGGCCGTCGCGGCCCCCGGATACCAGAGCACCAGATCGTTGATCGCCATCGCCAGCCCGGCGGTCGCGCCGGCGAGTACCGCGACCGGCAGGTTCCACACCCGGTAGAAGAACAGCGCGAACACCAACTCCGCGCCCAGGCCCTGGATCAGGCCGGATTCGAGCGTCAGCACGCCCCACTGGTTGCCGACCAACGCCGACACCGTGGCCGCGACCAGTTCGCCGTAGAGCGCCGCGCCGGGTTTGCGGATCACCATCGCGACCAGCACCCCGGCGAACAGCCAACCGCCGCCGGCCAGCGCCTGCAGACCGGGCAGCAGCGCGCTGAGCGGGGCGGTCAGGGGATTCGAGGCGATGTTCCACAGGACGAACACCAGACCCGCGGCGACCGCGAGCACGCTGGCCACGACGATGTCGACCACCCGCCAGCGGTACACCCGTTCGGCCATGGCTTTCACACTCCCTACGCCGGCATTACCCGGACAGGTACATACGGTCGACGGCCCTCAGCCGTCCTCTCAGCGCACTGCCGCGTGCACTCCCGTGTGGGTTTATCTGCACCAAGGTAGCGCAGTCGCACTGCGGGCAAGCACCGCGGCGGTATGCTCCGTGGGCTGCGGTGAACGGGAACTCGGTGCGAATCCGAGGCGGCCCTCGCCACTGTGAGCGGGAAGACGGTTTCCCCCATGCCACTGCTCGGGCCTCGTGCGCGGGTGGGAAGGCGGACGCCGCCGGTCCGGACCAGTTGATCTGGCCCGGGAGACCCGTGAGCCAGGAGACCGACCACAGCACCAACATCGATGCCCACGAGGTGCTGGGCGGAAAGGCACTACAACCATGCACATTGCAGAGGGCTTTCTGCCCCCGGTGCACGCGGTGGCCTGGACCATCGCGGCCGCGCCGTTCGTCGTCTACGGCGCCAGACAGGTGGTCGTGACGGTGCGGAAGCATCCGTCGGCGGGGCCGTTGCTGGCCGCGGTCGGCGCGTTCTCGTTCGTCATGTCGGCGATCAAGCTTCCCTCGGTGACCGGTTCCAGCTCCCATCCCACCGGGACGGGGCTGGGCACCGCGATCTTCCGGCCACCGGTGATGGCGTTCCTGGGGACGATCGTGCTGCTGTTCCAGGCGCTGCTGCTGGCGCACGGCGGCATCACGACGCTGGGGGCCAACGCCTTCTCGATGGCGATCGCCGGGCCGTGGGCCGGGTTCGCGGTGTTCTTCGCGCTGCGCAAGGCCGGGGTCGGCCTGCTGCCGGCCGTGTTCGCCCTGGCGTTCGTCGCCGACCTGGTCACCTACATCGTCACAAGTGTGCAGCTGGCGCTGGCCTTCCCGGCCGCCGAGGGCGGCATCGCGGAGAGCTTCGCCGAGTTCCTGGCCGTCTTCGCCGTCACGCAGGTGCCGCTGGCCATCGTCGAGGGGCTGATCACCGTCGTCGTGGTCCGCGTGCTCATCCAGGTCGCCTCCTCGGAGCTGGTGAACCTGGGCTTCCTGAACCGCAGCACCGAGCGCGAGGAGGTCCAGTCATGAGCACCGGTTCCAACGGACGTTCCATGGCCCCGATGGTTATCGCCCTGCTGGGGCTGGCCATCGTGATCGCCGTCGGCTCCCTGCTCTTCGGCTACTCCCGCGACGCCGAGGCCGAGTTCGGTGGCGCCGACGGCCAGGCCGAGGAAGTGATCACCGAGATCCACGAGGACTACGAGCCCTGGTTCTCCCCGCTGGTCGGCGAGCTGCCCGGCGAGGTCGAGTCCGGACTGTTCGCGCTGCAGGCCGGGCTGGGCGGCATCGTGCTCGGCGGCGCCATCGGCTGGTACGCCGGACGCCAGCGCGGCCGCAAGGAAACGCAACCCACGACCGGGTGACCACCGCGTCGTGAACCCGCTCGAGATCAGCGCCGCCCAGAACCGGTGGTCGACCGACCCCGCCCTGGAGAAGGTGTGTCTGTACGGCGGGCTGCTCCTGTGCGCGATGGTGCTGCCGCCGCGCACCGGGGCGCCCCTGGTGCTGGTCGTCACCGCGGTCGCGACGATCGCGCTGGCCCGGGTCCGGGCGCGGCTGTTCTTCCTCGCGCTGTTGGGGCCGGCGGTGTTCATCGCGATCGGTTCGGTGCCGATCGCGGTGAGCCTGCGCGGCGGGCCGCACCTGGAACCCGGCGGGGTCGACCTGGCCGTGGACACCGCGCTGCGGTCGGTCGCGGCGTCGGCGGCGACCATCGGCCTGGCCGTGACGACCCTGATGGCCGATCTGCTGGACCTGGCGCGGCGCGCGGGCGTGCCGGCGGCGCTGTGCCATGTCGCCGATCTGACGTATCGCCTGGTCGGCATCCTGGTGCGCTCGGCCATGACGGCCCGGGAGGCGGTCGGGCTGCGGCTGGGCCTGCGGGACGCCCGCGGCGCCATCGCGGTGGTGGGCGCCCAGTCGGCGCTGATCTTCGTGCGCGCCACCGGGCGGGCCCGGGCCATGTCGGAGGCCATGTCGCTGCGCGCCGAACCCGGGATGACCGCGGTGCTCACCGAGGACCGGCCGGTGCGCCCGGCCCGGCTGGCGGTGACCGCCGCGGTGCTCGGAATGGTCGCGGCGGTGTCGGTGCTGAGCTGGCGGTGGCTGCGGTGACGGCCGGGGTCCTGGCGCTGCGCGACGTCGGGTTCGCCTATCCGCGCGGGCCGCGGGTCCTGGACGGGGTCAGCCTCGCGCTGGGGCCGGGCGAGCGGATCGCGCTGCTGGGCGCCAACGGCTCCGGCAAGACGACGTTGCTGCGGCTCCTGGTCGGCCTGGCCACGCCGACGACGGGCAGCCTGCTGCTCGACGGCGCCGCGGTGGGCACCTCCCGGGCCGAGCGGACCCGGCTGCGCACCCGGGTGCAGATGGTGCTGCAGGAACCCGACGACCAGATCGTCGGTGCGACGGTGCGCGCCGACGTCTCGTTCGGGCCGGCCAACCTCGGTCTCGACCGGTCCGAGGTGGTGGCCCGGGTCGACGAGGCGATGGCCGCCCTCGGCATCGCCGACCTCGCCGACCGCACGCCCAATCACCTGTCCTTCGGTCAGCGCAAGCGCGTGTCCATCGCCGGCGCGGTGGCCATGCGGCCGCGGGTGCTGCTGCTCGACGAGGCCACCGCCGGCCTCGACCCGCGCGCCGTCGAGGAACTGCTGGCCACGCTCAGCGCGCTGGCCGAGGCGGGCACCGCGGTGGTGCTGGCCACCCACGACGTCGACGTCGCCTGGACGTGGTCGCACGAGAGCCTCGTGCTCGGCGGCGGCACGGTGCGCCGCGGCGGTACCCACGAGTTGCTCGCCGACGACGACGTGCTCGCCGGGGCCCGGCTCACCGTCCCGTGGGGTGCGGCGGTGTCGCGGGCGTTGAACCGGATCGTGCTGCGGCCCGACGAGGTGTGAATGCACTGCCGTCGTGCGCAACCGGGCCATGCACGACGGGCGGTCACCCCTTCAGGAGTGACCGCCCGTTGTGGCGTGTATCGGCTACTCGGCCGCGGTGGCCGCGAGGTCGGCTTCCTCGCCGCTCTTGGCCGCCTTGGGGGCCCCGGAGAACGTGAACCGCGCGTCCTCGCCGGCACCCTCGCCGTCCCAGTTCTCGACGTCGACGGTGATGAGCTGCCCCGGTCCGATCTCGTCGAACAGGATCTTCTCGCTCAGCGCGTCCTCGATCTCGCGCTGGATCGTGCGGCGCAGCGGCCGTGCGCCCAGCACCGGGTCGAATCCGCGCTTGGCCAGCAGGGCCTTGGCGCGGTCGGTGAGGACCATCTCCATGTCCTTGGTCTTCAGCTGGTTGCCGACCCGACCGATCATCAGGTCCACCATCTTGATGATCTCGTCCTGCGTGAGCTGGTGGAACACGATGATGTCGTCGATGCGGTTGAGGAACTCCGGCCGGAAGTGCTTCTTGAGCTCGTCGTTGACCTTGAGCTTCATCCGCTCGTAGTTGTTCTCGCCGCCGCCCTGGGTGAAGCCCAGCCCGACCGCCTTGGAGATATCGGAGGTGCCCAGGTTCGAGGTGAAGATCAGCACGGTGTTCTTGAAGTCGACCGTGCGGCCCTGACCGTCGGTCAGACGGCCGTCCTCGAGGACCTGCAACAGGGTGTTGTAGATCTCCTGGTGAGCCTTCTCGATCTCGTCGAACAGCACGACCGAGAACGGCTTGCGCCGCACCTTCTCGGTGAGCTGGCCGCCCTCCTCGTAACCGACGTAGCCCGGAGGGGCACCGAACAGCCGCGAGGCGGTGAAGCGGTCGTGGAACTCGCCCATGTCGATCTGGATGAGCGCGTCGTCCTCGCCGAACAGGAAGTTCGCCAGCGCCTTGGACAGCTCGGTCTTACCGACGCCGGACGGGCCGGCGAAGATGAACGAGCCGGACGGACGCTTGGGATCCTTCAGGCCGGCGCGGGTGCGGCGGATCGCCTTGGAGACGGCCTTGACGGCGTCCTCCTGGCCGATGATCCGCTTGTGCAGTTCCTCCTCCATGCGCAGCAGCCGAGTGGTCTCCTCCTCGGTCAGCTTGAACACCGGGATGCCGGTCCAGTTGCCCAGCACCTCGGCGATCTGCTCGTCGTCGACCTCGGCGACCACGTCGAGATCGCCTGAGCGCCACTGCTTTTCGCGCTCAGCGCGCTGTGCGACGAGCTGCTTCTCCGAGTCGCGCAGCCGCGCGGCCTTCTCGAAGTCCTGCGCGTCGATCGCGGATTCCTTCTCCCGGCGCGCGTCGGCGATCTTCTCGTCGAACTCGCGCAGGTCCGGCGGAGCGGTCATCCGGCGGATCCGCATCCGGGCGCCGGCCTCGTCGATCAGGTCGATCGCCTTGTCCGGCAGGAAGCGGTCGTTGATGTAGCGGTCGGCCAGCGTGGCGGCCGCGACGATCGCACCGTCGGTGATCGAGACGCGGTGGTGCGCCTCGTAGCGGTCCCGCAGACCCTTGAGGATCTCGATGGTGTGCTCCACCGTCGGCTCGCCGACCTGGACCGGCTGGAAGCGGCGTTCCAGCGCGGCGTCCTTCTCGATGTACTTGCGGTACTCGTCGAGGGTGGTCGCACCGATGGTCTGCAGCTCACCGCGGGCCAGCTTGGGCTTCAGGATCGACGCGGCGTCGATGGCGCCCTCGGCGGCACCCGCACCCACGAGCGTGTGCAGCTCGTCGATGAACAGGATGATGTCGCCGCGGGTGTTGATCTCCTTGAGCACCTTCTTCAGGCGTTCCTCGAAGTCACCGCGGTACCGGCTGCCGGCCACCAGCGACCCCAGGTCCAGCGTGTAGAGCTGCTTGTCCTTGAGCGTCTCGGGCACCTCACCGTGCACGATGGCCTGCGCGAGGCCCTCGACCACGGCGGTCTTGCCGACGCCGGGCTCACCGATGAGCACCGGGTTGTTCTTGGTGCGACGGGACAGCACCTGCATGACCCGCTCGATTTCCTTCTCGCGGCCGATCACCGGGTCGAGCTTGCCGTCGGCGGCCGCGGCGGTCAGGTTGCGACCGAACTGGTCGAGGACCAGCGACGTCGACGGGTTGCCCGACTCGCCACCGCGGCCACCGGTGCCCGCCTCGGCGGTCTCCTTGCCCTGGTAGCCGCTGAGCAGCTGGATGACCTGCTGGCGCACCCGGGTGAGTTCCGCGCCGAGCTTGACCAGCACCTGCGCGGCCACACCCTCGCCCTCGCGGATCAGCCCGAGCAGGATGTGCTCCGTGCCGATGTAGTTGTGGCCGAGCTGCAGGGCCTCGCGCAGGCTCAGCTCCAGCACCTTCTTGGCGCGCGGAGTGAACGGGATGTGGCCGGACGGGGCCTGCTGCCCCTGGCCGATGATCTCCTCGACCTGGCTGCGCACGCCTTCCAGCGAGATGCCCAGCGACTCGAGCGACTTGGCGGCCACGCCCTCGCCCTCATGGATGAGGCCCAGCAGGATGTGCTCCGTGCCGATGTAATTGTGGTTCAGCATCCGGGCTTCTTCTTGAGCCAGGACGACAACCCGACGTGCTCGGTCGGTGAATCGTTCGAACATCAGTGGTTACCTGCTTCCCTCGATAGCGCAACGGCGCCCTTCCGCGGGTGAGCGCTTTGCCTGCCATCCACTGTAGTGGTCGGAGGTAGGCGGGGAGTTACCTTGGTGCCCGCTGGGCCACCGAGAGGCCCCGCCGGTCCCCCTTGTCCGTTCTGGACGCAATAGAGCAACGTCGGGATACCCCGATTCGTTTCCCTTTTGGTTCGCCGCTAGCGAAAAGCCGCGGCGCGTGCCGAATGCGGCGCCGAACCTCAGTTCGAGGCGTGGAACGCCTCGATGACATCGGCGGGGATCCGGCCGCGCGTCGACACGTTGTGGCCGTTGCGCCGGGCCCATTCGCGAATGGCGGCGCTCTGCTCCCGGTCGATGGCGCCGCGGCCGCCCTTGACGGGGGCGCGGCCACGACGGCGGCCGCCGACCCGGCGCCCCGATTCCACCCATTTCTTCAGATCGGAGCGGAGTTTCGCGGCGTTCTTCGCCGAAAGGTCGATCTCATAGGTGACGCCGTCGAGACCGAATTCCACAGTTTCGTCAGCCGAGCCTTCACCGTCGACATCATCGATCAAGGTGACGGTAACTTTTCTCGCCATTAGCTCACTGACCCTTCTGCGATGCGCTTACCGGGCGATGTGCGGACTGCAATTACCCGTCGGTATCCAATGTGCCACAGGAATGCGAGGCGTTCAACAACACGAGATCGCCCGCGCCTGTTCAGTTCGACTGACGACGAACAATCGGGAATAAAACGGTGTCCCGAATTGACAGTCCCGTGAGTGCCATCAACAACCGATCGATACCCATTCCGGTCCCGGTGGTGGGCGGCATGCCGTACTCCATGGCGGCCAAGAAATCCTCGTCGAGTTCCATGGCCTCGTCGTCGCCGGCCGCGGCCGCGCGGGCCTGGGCGGCGAAGCGTTCGCGTTGGATGACGGGGTCGATGAGTTCGGAGTAGCCGGTGGCCAGTTCGAAGCCCCGGACATAGAGATCCCATTTCTCGGTGACGCCCTCGACGCTGCGATGCTGGCGCGTCAAAGGCGTTGTCTCGACCGGGAAGTCCCGCACGAAGGTCGGCGCCCACAGATGGTCGCCGACCTGGTGTTCCCAGAGTTCCTCGACCAGCTTGCCGTGGCCGTAGCCGCGGTCCCGCGGGATCTCGACTTCCAGGCGGTCCGCAATGGCCCACAAATGTTCGGCGGGGGTCTGCGGGGTGATCTCCTCACCGAGCGCTTCCGACAAAGACTCGTACATTTGTAGGAATTGCCATTCGCCGTCGAGGTCGTACTGTGACCCATCCGCGAGTAGCACCTGGCGTGTGCCCAACGCTTCATCGGCGACTTCTTGAATAACTTCACGCGTCACCAACGCGGAATCGTTGTAGTCGCCGTACGCCTGGTAAGTCTCAAGCATCGCGAATTCCGGCGAATGCGTGGAATCCGCACCCTCGTTTCTGAAGTTGCGATTCAGCTCGAAGATCCGGTCCAAACCACCCACGACGCACCGTTTCAGGAACAGTTCCGGAGCGATACGCAGGTATAGATCCGTATCGAGTGCGTTGGAATGGGTGACGAACGGGCGGGCCGCGGCACCGCCGGCCTGGGTCTGCAGCATCGGGGTCTCGACTTCGAGGAAGTCGCGGCGTTCCAGCGCCGACCGCACGGCGCGGACGACGGCGATGCGCTGCCGGGCGACCTGGCGGGCCTCCGGCCGGACGATGAGGTCCACGTAGCGCTGCCGCACCCGGGACTCCTCGCTCATCTCCTTGTGCGCGACCGGCAGCGGACGCAGCGCCTTGGCCGCCATCTGCCAGGACTCCGCGAGCACGGAGAGCTCACCGCGACGGGAACTGATCACCTCGCCGCGGACGAAGACGATGTCACCGAGGTCCACGTCGGACTTCCAGGCGTCCAGCGCCTCCTGCCCGGCCGAGGCCAGGCTGACCATCGCCTGCAGCTGGGTGCCGTCGCCGTCCTGCAGGGTGGCGAAGCACAGCTTGCCGGAGTTGCGGGCGAACACCACCCGCCCCGAGACGCCGACGACGTCGCCGGTCTGGGCGTCGGGTTCCAGGTCCGGGTAGGCGGCCCGGATCTCGGCCAGGGAATGCGTGCGGGGAACCACGACCGGGTAGGGGTCGTGGCCTTCGGATAGCAGACGTTCGCGCTTGGCCTGGCGAATCCGGAACTGTTCGGGAAGATCGGCCTCACTCACGTCGGGCCAGCCTAAATGACCGGGCGCGATAAGCCCATTCTGTGCACGGTTCGGGGCGCGGCCGGGTCATCGCAGGGGTTTGGCCTTCGCCCGGCCGCCGTCGCGGTTGCGCTCGAACACCAGGCGCAGCCCGTCGAGGGTCAGGTGCTGGTCGTAATGCGCCGCGGTCTGCAGCTCGGGCAGCAGCAGCGGCGCGGTGTGGCCGGTGGCCACCACCACGACGTCGTCGCCGTCGAACCCGTCGATGTCCTCGCGGATCCGCCGGATGATGCCCTCGACCAGCCCGGCGAACCCGAACACCGCGCCGGACTGCATGCTCTCGACGGTGTTCTTGCCGACCACCGAGCGCGGCCGGGTCATCTCCACCCGGCGCAGCGCGGCCGAGCGGGCGGCCGCGGCATCCGAGGACACCTGGATACCCGGGGCGATGGCGCCGCCGAGGAACTCGCCCTTGGCCGACACCACGTCGACGCAGATCGAGGAGCCGAAGTCCACCACGATCGACGGCGCGGCGAACTTGTGGAACGCCGACAGGCAGTTGACGATCCGGTCGGCGCCGACCTCCTTGGGGTTGTCCACCAGCAGCGGCACGCCGGTGCGCACGCCCGGCTCGATCAGCACGTGCGGCACCGCACCCCAGTACTGCTCGAGCATCACCCGGATCTCGTGCAGGATCGACGGCACGGTCGACAGCGCGACGGCCCCGGTGAGCCGGTCGGAGTCATCACCGATGAGACCGTCGATGGTCAGCGCCAACTCGTCGGCGGTGACCTCCGGTTCGGTGCGAATCCGCCACTGCTGCACCACCTTCGCGTGATCGCCGGTCCCGGAGATCAGCCCGACGACGGTGTGGGTGTTGCGGACGTCGATGGCCAGCAGCACTAGCGCAACCCCCGCGGGGAGACCAGGCCGGCGGCATCGTCGGGCACATACGCCGGGTCCGACGCGTGCTCGCCGAGTTCGATCTGACGGTTGTCGGCGTCGACGAACACCACCCGCGGCCGGTACGCGCGGGCCTCGGCGTCGTCCATGGTCCCGTAGGCGATCAGGATCACCAGATCGCCGGGCTGGACCAGATGCGCTGCGGCGCCGTTGATCCCGAGCACTCCGCTGCCGCGCTCACCGGTGATCGCGTAGGTCACCAGGCGGGCGCCGTTGTCGATGTCGACGATGGTGACCTGCTCGCCCTCGAGCAGGTCCGCGGCGTCCATCAGGTCGGCGTCGATGGTCACCGAGCCCACGTAGTGCAGGTCCGCGTGGGTGACCGTCGCGCGGTGGATCTTCGACTTGAGCATGGTCCGTAACATCAGTCCCTCCAGGCCGATTCGTGGTGCTCGTCGGCGTAGGCACCGTCGGCGCCGGCGGCACCCAGTTCCACCGCGGTGTTGTCCAGCAGGCGGGTGGCGCCCAGCCGGGCCGCCACCAGCAGGCGTCCGGTCCCCTGGGCCGGCGCGGGCTGCAGCCACGGGTCGCGCACCTCGAGATAGTCGACCTCGATCCCGGCGACGTCGTCGAGCACCGCGCGGGCCGCGGCCAGCGTCGCCTCGGCCCCCTGGGCGGCGGCGTAGCGCCCGGCCAGCAGGGCCGCCGACAGCGCACCGGCGCTGCTGCGCTGCTCGGCGTCGAGGTAGCGGTTCCGCGAGGACATGGCCAGCCCGTCGTCCTCGCGCACGGTCGGGACCCCGACGATGCGGGTGGGCAGGTTCAGGTCGTCGGCCATCTGCCGGATCAGCACGAGTTGCTGATAGTCCTTCTCGCCGAAGAACGCCCGGTCCGGCCCGACGATCTGCAGCAGCTTGAGCACCACGGTCAGCATGCCCGCGAAGTGCGTGGGGCGGACCGCGCCCTCGAGTTCGGCGCCGAGCGGCCCGGGGTGCACGGTGGTACGCGGGCCGGTCGGGTACATCGCGGCGGCGTTCGGGGTGAAGGCGATGTCGACCCCCTCGGCGCGCAGCAGTTCCAGGTCGGCATCCAGGGTGCGCGGATACGCCTCGAGGTCCTCGCCGGCCCCGAACTGCAGCGGATTGACGAAGATCGACACCGCCACAACAGATCCCGGCACCTTCTTGGCGGCGCGCACCAGGCTCAGATGCCCCTCGTGCAGCGCACCCATGGTCGGCACCAGCATGATGCGACGGCCGGTCTGGCGCAGCGCGTTGGTCACCGCGGAGACCTGGGCGGGCGCGGTGTAGGCGTTGAGTTCACCGGGTGCGAACTTCGGGGCGGACGGGTTGTTCACTCGCTCACTCCTCCGCCCTGCTCGTCGCTGGCAACGCTGCGTCGAATCGCGGGTGTCAACACCTGGAACACCTCCGGGGCTGCGTGGGAACGCTGCGCGGTGCGCAACGATGCGGTCCGGTAGGCCTCGCCCAGCGCGGGGTCCACCTCGTCGAGCGCGGCCAGATGCCGGGCGACGGCATCCGCGTCGTTGCGGGCCACCGGGCCGGTCAGCGCGGCCTGCCCGCGCTGCAGGGCGTTCTCCAGCGCCGCGCGCGCCAGCGGCGCGAGCACGCGTTCGGCGATGCCTCCGGGATCGTCACCGATGAGTTCCTGCCCCAACAACTCCTGGCCCTGCAGCGCGGCCCGCAGCGCCTCCAACGCGTCGGCGATCACGGTGACGATGTGGTTGCTGCCGTGCGCGAGCGCCGCGTGATAGAGCGTGCGGGCGTCCTCGCGCACCCGCACCGGTTCGCCGCCGATCTCGAGCACCAGCGATTGCGCTATGGCATAACCGATCTCGTCGGCGGCGGTGATCCCGAAGCAGGTCTCCGAGAGGCGGGTGATGTCCTCGTCGCCGCCGGTGAACGTCATGGCCGGGTGCAGGGCCAGCGGCAGGGCTCCCCGCTCGGTCAGCGGCGCCAGGATCGCGATGCCGTTGGCCCCGGAGGTGTGCGCGACGATGGTGCCCGGCGCCACGGCGTCGGTGGCGGCCAGGCCGGCGATCAGCCCGGGCAGCTCGGCGTCGGGAACGGTGAGGAGCAGCAGTTCGGCGGCCGCGGCGACCTCGGGGACCGGCTGGATCGGGGTGTCGGGCAGCCGGCTCGCGGCCCGCCGCACGGAGGCGCCGGAGATGGCGCTGCACGCGACGACGACGTGGTCGGCGCGCTCGAGCGCGACCCCCAACGCGGTCCCGACCCGGCCCGCGGAGATGACCCCGACCTTGAGTCGGGCCGGTCGCAGGCCGTCGAGACCTTCCGGCTGCACCATGGCAGAGGACCCTCGCAAGTTCTGTTCGTTTCGTTCCAGTCCCGCGCTGCGGGTACCGGACGGTCAGGGCAAAACTCTAACGGATCAGTCCTCGCGCCGACGGCGGCGTCCGCCGCCACCGGGGGTGGCCTGGAACCGGGCGAGCAGCTCGGCGGCGGACTGCCCGCGCCGGCGTTCCGATTGCTCCTCCTCGTCGGGACCGCGGTGCCGCGCGGCGGGTTCCTCGCTGCGGGGCGCGGGCGGGAACGACGCCGCGATCGGGTCCTCGGCCTCGGCCGGCGCCGAGTGCCGACCGCGCCGCGGCGGGGCGGGCTCGGCCGGCGGGGGCGCCGGGGCCGATGGGGGCGATGGGACGGGGTACTCCGGCTCCGCCGGGCTCGCGTGCCGGCCACGGCGCTCCTCGGTGACCGGGGGCGCCGGCGCGGGTGGCGGCGGTGTTGGGGCCGGGGGCGGCGGCGGTGGTGTTGGCGCCGGGGTCGGGGTCGGGGCAGGGGCTGGGGGCACCGACCAGTCCGCGGCGGGTGCCGCCGGCGGCGCGGGGGTGGGCGGCTTCCAGGTGTTCAGCGGCTCCCACTGGGGATCCGGCTGCGCGACGGGCTCCGGCCGGGGCTCGGGCCGCGGCGGGGCGGGTGGCGGCGGAGGAGGGGGCGGCGGGGCCGGTGTTGGTGTCGGGGCCGGGGGCGGTGTTGGTGTCGGGGGCGGCGGGGACTGCGCGGTCACCGGCGGCACCACCTGAGTCGGCCAGCCGCCGTCGTCGTCCTCCCGGCGACGTCGACGACGACGCGGCTGGGGTTGGGGCTGCGGTTGCTGCTGCGGCGGCGGAGCCGGGCGGGACGCCGCCGGTTGCGGTCGGGGCCGCGGCGCGGGCGGCGGGGGCGGAGGTGGTGGCGGCTCCTCCGGCACGTCGATGATCGGGCTCTCGTTGGTGCGGGTGTTCTCGTCGTCCTGGTCCTCGGTGAAGCGGCTGCTGACCACCCGGTCGGAGCGCACCGGTTCCGGGGTGCGGATCCACTCGCTGTGGGCACGTTCCTGTTTGCGGTCCGACTCGAGGGCCGCCCGGTGCGCCAGGTCGGCGTCGAACAGGATCTCCAGGTTGGTGCGCAGCGCGGCCAGTTCGGCGCGCAGCGCGGCGACCTCGTCGGCGGCCGCCGAGCGCAGTTCGGAGGCGATCTCGCGGCGCAGATGCGTCTCCACGGTCAGCTCGTACTCGCGGCGCGCGGAGATCTCCCGGTCCAACTGGAGGTCGTACACCAGCTTGAGGTCGCGCACCTTGGCGTGGTCGGCATCGCTTTGCCTGCGGTAGATCACCGAGACGAACGCGGCCACCACGGCCGCCCACAGCGCCAGGATGACGGCGAGCTTGAGCAGCTCGACTCGGTTGGTGAAAACCAATGCGGAACTGGCCGCAATGGCGAGGACCAGCAACACGGTCAGGAGTAGCCAACCCGGCCTGCGGCCGCCGCGCCGAGCCCGGGCGCCGCGGGACAGAACGGTCATGGGCCGACTGTACCTGTGCGAGGTCAGAACGCGTGTCGGCCGCTTCGGCGATTCCTAAACCGGGTCGCTTCGAGTGCCATTTTCGTCCAGGTCGTCGTCGCCGTCGGAGGGCCAGCGGCAGCAGTGCTGCAACCACAGCGCGGCCACCAGCAGCGCCAGCGCGCACGCGGCCGCGACGACGGCCCCGGCGGTGTCCTCCTGGGCCACCCGGATCATCGCGCGCCGCGGCAGCAAGTAGGCCAGCACCGCCAGCCACCACCCGAGCACGATGGCCCCGACCCACGCCGAGGCCTTGGCGATCACCACCGTGCGGGCCACCGCCAACGGATTCAGCCGGTCCGCACCCAGGCCGATCTTGCCCGCGGCGATCTTGGAACGCACCTGAGCGCCCCACGCCGCCTCGGCGACGGCGACCGCGGCCAGCGAGGCGCCGGTCCACACCGTCAGCGGCGGGAACCACCGGTAGAGCAACAGCACCGCGAGGTAGCCGACGATGCCGGCGACCACCACGGCCGCGGCCAGGTCACGCTTTCTGGTCGGGCCCATGCAACACCGCATCGAAAAGCTGCACGCCGGCCCGTTCGGCCGCGTCGATCTGATCGAGCAGGTTGGTCGCCGTGCGCGGGGTACCGGCGACGGTGAGCCACCCGTCGGGGTCGACGTCCTGCCACGGGATCAACACGAACGCCCGCAGGTGCGCCAGCGGATGCGGCAGCGTCAGGCCGTCGGAACGGGAGAACACCTCCCGCCCGTCGTCGTGCACCGTGATCAGGTCGACGTCCAGCGTGCGCGGCCCCCACTTCTGCCCGCGCACGCGGTCGGCCTCCCGTTCGAGGCGCTGGGCGAAGTCCAACCAGTCCTGCCCGTCGAGGTCGGGATCCTCGGCGATCACCACCGCGTTGAGGAAGGGCCCCTGATCCACCCCGCCCCACGGCTCGGATTGGTACACCGGCGACACCGCGCGCACGCGGGCCCCGAGTTCGTCGACCGCGGTCTGCAGCCGCGCCATCCGGTCGCCCAGGTTGGACCCGATCGAGAGCACCACCCGACTCACGGCGCCACCTCCTCGCCCCGGCGCCGGCGGGATCGGCGCGCGACCACGGCCACGTCGGCGAAGTCCAGCGGGATGGGCGCCTGCGGCTTGTGCACCGCGACCTCCACGGCGTGCACCCGCTCGTCGGTCATGACGTCCTCGGCGATCTCGCCGGCCACGGCCTCGATGAGGTTGCGCGGTTCGCCGCCGACGATCGCCGCGGCGCGCTGCGCGAGCACCCCGTAGTCGTAGGTGTCGGACAGCCGGTCGCTGGCGGCCGCGGCGGCCAGGTCGAGCCACAGCGTGATGTCGATCAGGAACTCCTGGCCGTCGCGCCGTTCATGATCGAAAACCCCGTGGTTTCCCCGAACAGCCAAGCCGCGCAACTCAATCCGGTCAGTCACCGACACCCTCTCCGCCTGCCTCGTTCCAGGCTCGTAGCACCTTCAACGCGTCCACCGACGCCTGCACGTCGTGCACCCGCACACCCCACGCCTCGTGCGTGGCGGCCAACACCGAGATCACCGCCGTCGCGGTCTCGCGGCCGTCAGGGGGCCGCGGTTCGCCACGCTCGTCGGCCAGCACCGCACCCAGGAACCGCTTGCGGGACGCCCCGATCAACACCGGCAGCCCGTCGGCCACGAACGACGGCAACGCGTGCAGCAGCGCCCAGTTGTGCTGGGCGGTCTTGGCGAAACCCAGTCCGGGGTCGAGGATCAGTTGGCTCTCGGCGACCCCCGCGGCCAGCGCGGCCTCGACGGCGGCGCGCAACTCGTCGCGCACCGTGGCCACGACGTCGTCGTAGTGCGGCACCCGGTGCGGCTCATCGGCTTTCACCGAGCGCCAGTGCATCAGCACCCACGGCACGCCGGCGTCGGCGAGCAGCGGGGCCATCGCGGGGTCCGCGCGCCCGCCGGAGACGTCGTTGACGATGTGCGCGCCGGCGTCGAGCGCGGCGCGCGCCACCGCGGCGTGCATGGTGTCGATGCTGACCGTGATGCCTTGGGCCGCCAGCGCTTCCACCACCGGGACCACGCGGGCCGACTCGACCTCGGCGTCGATGCGCACCGCGCCGGGGCGGGTGGACTCGCCGCCCACGTCGATGATCGTGGCGCCCTCGCGGGCCAGTCGGAGCCCGTGGGCGACCGCACGCTCGGGATCGAGGTAGCGGCCGCCGTCGGAGAACGAGTCGTCGGTGACGTTGACGACTCCCATCACCTGCACGCCGACCCCCTGCTGTGCGTCATTTACGCAGGATGAGTTCCAGCGCCTCGGCCCGAGATGCGTTGTCGGTCTTGAACTGTCCACGCACCGCCGACGTGGTGGTGATGGCCCCCGGCTTGCGGATGCCGCGCATCGCCATGCACAGGTGCTCGGCCTCCATCACGACGATGACGCCGCGCGGGTCGAGTTTGCGCATCAGCGCGTCGGCCACCTGCGCGGTCAGCCGCTCCTGCACCTGGGGGCGCTTGGCGTACAGGTCGACCAGCCGGGCCAGCTTCGACAGGCCGGTCACCCGGCCGTCGTTGCCGGGGATGTAGCCGACGTGCGCCACGCCGTGGAACGCCACGAGGTGATGCTCACAGGTCGAATACATCGGGATGTCCTTGACCAGCACCAACTCGTCGTGTTGCTCGTCGAAGGTGGTGTTGAGCACCTCATCGGGATCGAGATAGAGCCCGGCGAACATCTCCTGGAAAGCCCGAGCGACCCGGGCTGGAGTGTCCACCAGACCGTGTCGATCCGGATCTTCACCGATCGCGTACAACAGCTCTCTGACTGCTGCTTCGGCGCGTTCCTGATCGAACACCGGAACGTCAACCGTAGCCGTACGTGAGTGCGGCTGGGCCATCCATAACTCCCCTCGTCATCAACCGTTTCCCGGCGGTACGGGCCGGTTCGCATCGTCACCGCGCGCATCGCCGTCTGGCTGTTGATGCGGTTGCGGCGGATACGGCTGATGCGGGTAGGGCTGACCCGGGTAGTTCTGCGGCGGCGGCCAACCACCCTGCGGTGGGGCCGGCTGCTGCTGCGGCGGTGGCGGCGGATACCAACCGGGCTGCGACTGGCCCGGGCCGCCCGGCGGCCAGCCGGGGGCATGCCAGCCGGCGGGGGCGCCGTAGTCCGGCTGCACCGCCCCGGGGTTGTCCGCCGGCGGCGCACCGTTGGCCCCGTTGGCGCCGTTGGGACCGTGGGGGGCGTTGGTGCCGTTCGCATTTCGGATGGCGCTCTTGAACGCGGGCTCCGGCTCGGGCTTGGGCCACTCCTCGCCGCGCTCGATCGCGAGCTCGCCCGGGGTCTTGATGGGCGGCTTGTCCGACGGGATGCGCCCGCCGAAGTCGTCGAACGCGGTGATGCGCGGGCGCTTGTGCACATCGGCGAGCACCTCTGAGAGCTCGGCCTTGTGCAGCGTTTCCTTCTCCAGCAGCGCACCGGCGAGGCGGTCGAGCGCATCGCGGTTCTCGGTGAGGATCTCCCAGGCCTCGGTGTGCGCGGCCTCGATGAGCTTGCGCACCTCTTCGTCGATCTCCCGGGCGACCTCGTGGCTGTAGTCGGCCTGGGTGCCCATGGTGCGGCCCAGGAACGGGTCGCCGTGCTCGGTGCCGTAGCGCACCGCGCCCAGCTTGGCGCTCATCCCGTACTCGGTCACCATGGCGCGCGCGATCTTGGTGGCCTGATCGATGTCGGAGGACGCCCCCGTCGTCGGCTCGCGGAACACCAGTTCCTCGGCCGCGCGCCCGCCCATCGCGAACACCAGCCGCGCGATCATCTCCGAGCGGGTCATCAGACCCTTGTCGTCCTCGGGTACCGCCATGGCGTGCCCGCCGGTACGGCCGCGGGCCAGGATGGTCACCTTGTAGATCGGCTCGATGTCGGGCATCGCCCAACCCGCCAGCGCGTGACCGCCCTCGTGATAGGCGGTGATCTTCTTCTCGTGCTCGCTGATGATCCGGCTCTTGCGGCGCGGCCCGCCGACCACGCGGTCGACGGCTTCCTCGAGCGCCGCGGCCGTGATGACCGTGCCGTTCTCGCGCGCGGTCAGCAGCGCCGCCTCGTTGATGACGTTGGCCAGGTCCGCACCGGACATCCCGACCGTGCGCTTGGCCAGCCCCTCGAGGTCGGCGTCCGGGGCGATCGGCTTGCCCTGCGAATGCACGGCCAGCACCGCGCGCCGGCCCGCGAGGTCGGGTGCCGACACCGGGATCTGCCGGTCGAAACGGCCCGGGCGCAGCAGCGCCGGGTCGAGGATGTCGGGCCGGTTGGTGGCCGCGATCAGGATGACGCCCTGGCGGTCGCCGAAGCCGTCCATCTCGACCAGCAGCTGATTCAGCGTCTGCTCGCGCTCGTCGTGCCCGCCACCGAGGCCGGCGCCGCGCTGACGTCCGACGGCGTCGATCTCGTCGACGAAGATGATGCAGGGGTTGTTCTGTTTGGCCTGCTCGAACAGGTCGCGCACCCGGGAGGCGCCGACGCCGACGAACATCTCGACGAAATCCGAACCGGAGATGGTGAAGAACGGAACCCCGGCCTCACCGGCGACGGCGCGCGCCAGCAGCGTCTTACCGGTGCCGGGCGGGCCGTAGAGCAGCACACCCTTGGGGATCTTGGCGCCGAGCGCCTGATACCGCGAGGGGTTCTGCAGGAAGTCCTTGATCTCGTAGAGCTCCTCGACCGCCTCGTCCACGCCGGCGACGTCGGCGAAGGTGGTCTTGGGCATGTCCTTGGTGAGCTGCTTGGCCTTCGACTTGCCGAAGCCGAAGCCCATCCGCCCGCCGCTCTGCATCCGGGAGAACATCACGAACAAGCCGATGAGCAGCAGCAGCGGCAGCATGTAGATCAGCAACGTGCCCAGCGCACTGCCCTGGTTGACCGTGGTGTTGATCGTCGCGTCCTTGCTCTGCAACGCGTCGAACAACGGCACCGCATAGCCGGTGGGGAACTTCGTGATGATCTTGTCGGAGTCCTCGGTGTCGCCGCTGGCCTCCTTGAGATCCAGCCGCAACTGCTGCTCGCGGTCGTCGATCTGGGCGCTCGTCACGTTGTCGGCGTGGATCTGGGCGATCGCCACCGAGGTGTCGACAGGCTTGTAGCCGCGGGTGTCGTCGCTGAAGTAGAAGAACGACCACACCAGCAGCAGCAGGACACCGATCGCCGTCAGCGTGCGGATTACGTTTTTTCGCTTCATTCGAGCATCGACCTTGGAGCGGTCACGTTCCTTCCCAGAAGATTCAGGTTCAGTCAGGCTACCGCTAGACCAACGAGCGACAGTTCCCGACGGTGTGCTTTGGTGAGATCATGCTCACATCGGGGCGGCGATTCGTCGAACGCGACGGCGTCCGGCTCCGCGTCATCGACCAGGGTGATCGCGGGCGGCCCGACCAACCCGTCGTCGTCCTGGCGCATGGCTACCCCGAGCTGGCGTACTCCTGGCGGCACCAGATCCCCGCGCTGACCGCGGCCGGCTACCGGGTGCTGGCACCCGATCAGCGCGGCTACGGCGGATCGGACCGGCCGGCGGCCGTCGAGGCCTACGACATCTTCGCCCTGACCTCGGACCTGGTGGGCCTGCTCGACGACATCGGCGCCGAACGGGCGACGTTCATCGGCCACGACTGGGGCGCGATGGTGGTGTGGCACACCGCGCTGCTGCACCCGGACCGGGTGGCCGCCGTCGCGGGGCTGAGCGTGCCGCCGATCCCGCGGGCCCGCACCCGGCCCACCGAACGCTGGTTGGAGAAGTTCGGTCCGGACTTCTACATGCTGCGCTACCAACAGCCCGGCCTGGCCGATGCCGAGCTGGCGGCCGACGTCGCCGCGACGATGCGGGACATGTTCGCCGAGGGCCGCAGTGCCGGGTTGCCGGACTGGCTCGCGGCCGAGGAGTTCGACGTCTACGTCGAGGAGTTCGGCCGGACCGGATTCACCGGTGCGCTGAACTGGTATCGCAACTACGACCGCAACTGGGCGGGTACCGAGCACCTGGTCGACGCCCGGATCACCGCGCCGGCCCTGTTCGTCGGCGGCACCGACGATCCGGTGCGCGCCACCATGCGTCCCGAACGCGCGGCCGAAGTGGTCGCCGGACCGTACCGGGAGCTGTGGTTGCCCGGCGCCGGTCACTGGCTGCAGCAGGAGCGCCCGACCGAGATCAACCGGATACTGCTGGAGTTCCTGGCCGAGCGGTAGCCGTCACAAGCGGTATATCTCGCGGCCCATCGTGGCCTGATCCAGCCACGAGGACCGGTGATTCCGGGTGTGGGTCGTTTCGCTCACCGTCGCCGCCGACGCCAGTCGGCCGAACGCCCGCGAGAGGCTCGCGGTGATCGTGGCCCAGGGCACCGATCTGGGCGCGGGCAGCGTCAGCGGCCGGACCAATGGATAGCTGCCGAAGTGTGCTGAGCTGGTAGTCATCGTGATTCCCCCGTTCGGATATGCATGAAATCGTGGCCCGCGCGGGGTATCTGAGACACGCGTAATCGGCTACTCGACTGTGGGAGCCGACGGCCCGCGCCGGTAGGGTGCCACCATGCCGACCGTCGGGAACCTCAGCACTGTGCGCCGCCTGTCCGCCACGCTCATCGCCGGTCTGGCCATCTTCGGCCTCGCCGCCTGCGACGCGACCCCGGGCGCCGGGACCGGGAACGGCGACACCGGCCGGCAGGTCACCGTCGTCGGCTCCGGCCAGATCGACGGCACCCCCGACACCCTGACCACCAACGTCGGGATCAGCTTCACCGCGCCCGACGCCACCGCGGCGCTCAACCAGACCAACGAACGCCAGCAGCGCGTGATCGACGCGCTGCTGGGCGCCGGGGTGGACCGCGAGGACATCGCCACCAGCCAGGTGCGACTGCAGCCCCAACTCGAGGCCGACGGCACGACCGCCGCGGGCTATCAGGCCACCAACGCGATCGACGTCACGATCCGCGACGTCAGCGCCGCGTCCCGCGCGCTGGCGCTGATCACCAGCATCGGCGGCGACGCCACCCGGATCAACTCGGTGGCCTTCTCCATCGAGGACGATTCGCAGCTGGTCACCGATGCGCGATCTCGTGCCTTCGAGGACGCCCGCAACCGTGCCGAGCAGTACGCCGAGTTGTCCGGGCTGGAACTCGGCGACGTCATCTCGATCTCGGAGACCGGCGAGCAGTCCACCCCGCCGTCGCCGACCCCGATGCCGCGCGCGATGGCCGCCGACGTGCCGCTGTCCCCGGGCGAGCAGACGGTGAGCTTCTCGGTCACCGTCGTCTGGGAGCTGCGCTGACCCGCTGATTCAGCCGCTGCGTTCAGAGACGATCCATCGCACGGGCCATCGCTGCGTTCTCGATGAAGACGTAGCGACGCGGGTACACGTGCGGAATTCGCTCACCCCCGTCGTCCGCAGCCTTGTGGAGCACGAGCGGCAGGTGTAGCTGCGGCAGGTGCGCGTGCGGCCAATGTGCGTGCGGCAGGTGCATGGCAAGCGTCATGTCGACCCCCTCTATCTAGACCCTGGTCTCAATCAACCAGTCCGTGGCGCGGCGCCGCCTCAGCCGAACGGGTGAAATCGGACTAAACTTGCCCCATCGATCCGCGCGGGGAAGGGCGGGGCGATGGTCACACTCGAAGAATTCTCGCGCGTCACCACCGAGGTCTACGCGTCGTCACTTCGACCAGAGAACTGGCCGACGGCACTGGCCCGCATCGACCGCGCCGTCAGCGCCACGGGTTGTGCGATCTTCGTCGGCGCGGGCGCCGGCCGATCGCTGCTGGCCGCCACCGTTCCACCGGAGGCCCGGGACTGCTACCAGAGCTACTACCACTCGATGGATTACGTGCTGGACGCCGTCGAGACGGGTCCGGCCGGCCTGGTCCACAGCGGTCGGGCGCTGGTCCCGCTGGCGGCCGACTCCGAGTTCGACGTCGACTTCATGCGGCCCTTCCACCTCGACGACGGGCTCTTTGCCCGGCTGGGGGTGGGCGGGACACCCGTGACGTTCCTGGCGGCGGCGGCCAAGGGCGCCGCGCCATTCGCCACCGCCGACCGCGCGAAGTTCATCGGCGCGCTGGTCCCCCACCTGCAGCAGGCGCTCCTCGCGCAGCGGCACCTGCGGGAGTTGGGCACCCGAGCGGGCGAGATCCGCGGGCTGATGGAGACCATCCGCCACGGCGTCGTCATCGTAGGACCGGAATGCGTTGTGCTGCACATGAACTCCGCGGCCGAGCGGATCCTGGCGACCGGTGACGGGTTGACCGTGCGCGGCCACACCCTCGAGGCGACGGGCACGACCTGGGGCGGTCAGTTGCAGCGGAGCATCGGATACGCGTGCGTCCAGCAGCCCGGTGATGTGCGCCGAGGAGATGCGTTCGCGTGCCGTCGGCCGTCCGGGAAGCGTCCGTACATCGTCCACGTCCTGCCGCTGAGTTTCACCGAATTGAACTCGTCGACAACGGCTTTGGTGACCGTCATCGACACGGAGACCGATCCGGCGCCGCCGCGGGTCCTGCTGCGACGGCTCTTCGGCCTGGCGAACGCCGAGGCCGATGTGGCCTTGCGGGTGCTGCGCGGCGGCGGCCTCAAGCCGATCTCGGAGGACCTCTCGGTGTCCACGGCCACCCTCAAGACGCACCTGGCGCACATCTTCGACAAGACTGGCACCCACCGGCAGGCCGAGTTGGTGCGGCTGCTGCTGGCCGTCAGCCCCTGATCAGCCGCTGGGCACCGGGTCGACGGCCGATACCTCGACCGGGATGCCGTTGAGCACCGAGGTTCCCGACAGCGGATCCAGTTGGGTGCCGTCGTTGAGCCGGTTGACGTTGGCCTCGTCCCAGCCGTGCGGGATGGACACGACGCCGGGACGGATGTCGTCGGTGCGTTCGACCGGGATCAGCAGTTCCCCGCCGGGCCCCTTGACCACCGCGACGTCGCCGAGCCCGAGTCCGGCGGCGTCGTCGGGGTGGATCTGCAGCGTGCATCGGTTGGTCCCGCCCACCAGGTGCATCCAGCTGTTGTTCGACCGCAGATGCCGTCGGCCGATCAGCACCAGGCCGTCCACGCGCCGGGTCAACGAGTCCCGCAACCGCCGGGTGTCGGCGATCAACGCCTCGGGCGCCAGTTCCACCTTGCCCGACGGCGTGCGCAGCACCTCCGGCAGCCGCGGCCGCGGCGGTCCCAGATCGATGCCGTGCGGAGCGGCCTTCAGGCGCTGCAGGGTGAGGCCCTCCGGGTCGGCGCCGAAGGCGTCGCCGTAGGGGCCCACCCGCAGCATCATGTCCAGCCGTCGCTCGTAGCCCGGCCCGTCGGGCAGCATCGCCACCAGTTCCTCGACGGTGCGCCCGGCCACCGGCGAGTGCGGGTCGGCGACCTCCTTGCTCAGCGTCGCGGCAATCACCTGTTCGTCGGCCAGGGCCGGGTCGGCGTGGATGCCGACGCCGAAGATCGCCAGCGCGATGCGCGCCAGGATCTCGGTCTCGTCGGGCCGGCCGTCGAGCGGCAGCACTGGCGGCGAGTACCGCGCGTTGTTGCGGATCGCCAGGTTGTTGAGCACGAAGTCGAAGTGCGGGCTCTGCGACGGCGGGGGCGGCGGCAGGATCACATCGGCGTGCCGGGTGGTGGCGTTGACGTACGGATCGATGCTGATCATGAAGTCCAGCCCGGTCATCGCGCGGACCAGGCGCTCGCCGTCGGGCGCGGAGAGCACCGGGTTGCCCGCGATCGTGATGAGCGCCTTCAGCTGTCCGTCGCCGGGGGTGTCGATCTCCTCGGCCACGGCCGCGGCGGGCAACTCGGAGGCCACCTCGGGATAGCCGGAGACCCGGCTGTGCCAGCGCCCGATCGCGAAGCCGCGCCCCGGCCTCGGCGGCCGCGGCTTCGAGGCGGTCGCCGACAGCGGGAACAGCACCCCGCCGGGACGGTCCATGTTGCCGGTGAGGATGTTGATGACCTCGACGAGCCAGCTGCCGACCGTGCCGAATTCGACCGTGGTGGTGCCGATCCGGCCGTACACCGCGGCGCTGGGCGCCGCGGCGATCTCGCGGGCCAGGGTGCGGATGTCCTGCGCGTCGATGTCGCAGTAGCCCGCGACGGCCTCCGGGGTGAAGTCGGCCGCCAGGGCCCGGACCTCGTCGACACCGCGGACGTAGGAACCGATGCCGCCGAGACCCTCGGCCACCAGGTCCTCGTCGAACAGCACGTGCACGATCGCGAACAGCAGCGCGGCGTCGGTGCCCGGCCGGGGTGCGAGGTGCCAGTCGGCCTGGGCCGCGGTGCGGGTGCGCGCCGGATCGATGACGGTCAGCTTGCCGCCGCGCCGGCGCAGGGCCTTGAGCTTGCCCGGGAAGTCCGGCGCGGTGGCCAGGCTGCCGTTGGACACCAGCGGGTTGGCGCCGATGATCACCAGGTGATCCGTGCGGTCCAGGTCCGGGACGGCGAACGCGAACGGGCTGCCCAGCAGGTGTCCGAGCGCCACCTGCTTGGGCATCTGGTCCAGGGTACTGGCGGAGAACACGCTGCGGGTGCCCAGCGCCTTGATCACCATGGGCCCGTACAGCGCCCCGGCGACGGTGTGCGCGTTGGGATTTCCGATGTAGACGCCGACGGCGCTGCCGCCGTGTTCGGCGAGCACCTTGGCCAGTCCGTCGGCGACGGCGTCGTAGGCCTCGGTCCAGCTGACCTCGGTGAGTTCCCCGTCGCGGCGCACCAATGGGCCCGTCAACCGGTGCGGATCGCCGTCGAGTTCGGCGAAGCTGGCCCCCTTGGGGCAGATGAAACCGGCGCTGAAGACGTCGTCGGCGTCACCACGCGCGCCGGTCACCCGGCCGTCCTCGATCGTGAGGGTCAGCCCGCAGGTGGCCTCGCAGATGGGGCAGATGCGAAGTTCCGTGCTCATGGCGACCTCCCGAGAACTCAGGGCGTATAAACCCTCGGTTCCAGAGTGCCTATGTAGGGCAGATCTCGGTAGCGTTCGGCGTAATCCAGTCCGTAACCGACGACGAATTCGTTCGGGATGTCGAAGCCGACGTAGTTGATCTCGACGTCGGCGCGCACGGCGTCGGGTTTGCGCAGCAGCGTGCAGACCTCCAGCGACGTGGGCCGCCGGCTGGCCAGGTTGCGCAGCAGCCAGGACAACGTCAGACCCGAATCGACGATGTCCTCGACGATCAGCACGTGGCGGTCGTTGATGTCGCGGTCGAGGTCCTTGAGGATGCGCACCACCCCGGACGACGACGTCGACGACCCGTAGGAGGACACGGCCATGAATTCCAGCTGGGTGGGCAGCGGGATCGCGCGGGCCAGGTCGCTGACGAACATGACGGCGCCCTTGAGCACCGTGATCAGCAGCAGGTCCTGATCGCCGAGGCGGTCCGCGTAGGCGGCGCCCACGGCGGCGGCCAGTTCTGCGGTCTTCTCCTGGATCTGTTGCTCCGAGAGCAACACCGATTTGATGTCTCCGGGGTACAGCTCATCAGAATTAGCTGGCACGTGCCCCAGCGTGCCACGTCGGCGCCGCGCTGGCCAAAGCGAAACTCAGATGGGCGCGTATTCGAGCACCAGCGCGCCGTCGCGGCGCCGGGCGAACAGTCGGGTGCCGGCGCGGTCGCCGCCGACGGCGACCCCGCCCTGCCCGCGCCAGGCGGTCACCAACTCGTCGACCGCGCGGATCTGCTTGCTGGTCAGGTTGCGCGCGCCACCGGCCAGCAACCAGCCGCGGATCACCCGCAGCCGCACCGCGACGGGCAGCTCGGTCAGGGGGGCGGTCTCGAGGCGGGTCCCCCGATTCTCTTCGAGGGCCCGCTCGGCGAGCGCATCGAGCACGTCGCCGTCCTCCTGCAGGGCGGTTGCGGTGCGGGCCAGCGCCTCGGCGACGCCGCCGCCGAGCACATCCTCGAGCAGCGGCAGCACCTCGTGCCGCAGCCGGGTGCGGGTGAAGCGGCGGTCGTGGTTGTGCGGGTCGCGCCAGGGCGTCAGGCCCAGGGCGGCGCAGGCGGCCTCCGTGGTGTCGCGGCGCAGGTGCAGCAGCGGCCGGCACCACGGCGGGTCGAAGGGCCTTATACCGGCGATGGAGCGCGGGCCCGACCCGCGGCCCAGGCCGAGCAGCACCGTCTCGGCCTGATCGTCGAGGGTGTGTCCGATGAGCACCGGCGCCTGCCCTCGGCCGCTGTCCAGGGCCGCGTAGCGCGCGGTGCGGGCGGCCGCCTCGGGCCCGCCCGCGGTGCCGACGGTCACCGAGATGATCTCCGCACCAACGCAGCCCAGTTCTTTGGCTTGGTTTTGGGCCGTCTTGGCGGCGGCCGCCGACCCGGCCTGCAGGCCGTGGTCGACGATCAGGGCCGTGGTGGGCAGCAGTCCGGCCGCGGCCGCGGTGAGCGCCAGCGAGTCCGCGCCGCCGGACAGCGCGACGCACCACCGGTCCACGTCGGGCAGGTACTCCTTGGCGAAAGCCGCGACCGCCGCGCGCAGTTGCCCTACAGGATTCGATCGATCCATCGCTGTGGTTCGTCGATCTCGTCGGGCAGCGGCAGCGTCTCGGCGCCGGTCCAGATGGTGTTGAACCGGTCCATCCCGACCTTCGTCACCACCTCGTCGACGAACGCCTTGCCGCGGGTGTACTGCGACATCTTGGCGTCGATACCCAGCAGCGCCCGCAGAATCCGTTGCAGCGGAGGCTGTTTGCGATGGCGACGCTCGTCGAACCGGCGCCGGATGGTGACACCGGAGGGCACCACCGTCGGGCCGACGGCGTCCATCACGTGATCGGCGTGCCCCTCGAGCAGTGTGCCGAGCACCAGCAGGCGGTCCAGCGCCTCGCGCTGCGGCTCGGACTGCACCGCGCGCATGAAGCCGAGCACCCCGTCCTGGCGGTCGCGGACGAACTCGGCCAGGCGGCCGATCACCGCGGCGAGGTCGTCGCCGGCGTCGGCCGTCAGGACCTCCAGCGCGTCGGTCATGTATCCGGCCAGCCACGGGTTGGCGGTGAACTGCACCCGGTGGGTGACCTCGTGCAAGCAGACCCAGAGCCGGAAATCCCTTGGCACCACCCGCAATTGCCGTTCCACGGCGATGACGTTGGGATACACCAGCAGCAGCTTGCCGCCGTCGGCGGTGAACGGATCGTATTGCCCCAGAATGCCCGACGACACGAAGGCCAACACCGCGCCGGTCTGCGCACCGGTCACGCGGCCGGACAGGAACCCGCCCGCGCTCTCGTCGCCGCCTGTCATCGAGCGCAGGGATTCAGTTGCGGCCCGGATCCATTCGGGCCGATCGACGATCCGGGCATCCGGGATGGGACCGTCGGTGTGCAGCCGCGTGACGTCGCGCACCGGCGGCTCGGCGTCCCGCGAGCATTCGGCCAGTTCCTCGATCGCCTGCCGGCGCGTGTACTCGGTGACGGGACCCGCCGGGCGGGCCAGCCGGGCACCCACGGTCGCCGCGAACTGCCAGTCGACGGCGCCCCCGAGCGCGGATTGGCTCATCGCACACATCCGCAGGAGCGCAGCGTGGCGGCCAGCGCGTCGATCGCCAGGCGTCCCGTCGGCCCCGCGTCGTTGGACAGGAAGGAGAAGGTCAGCACGCGGCCGCTGCGGTCGGTGACGATGCCGGCCAGGGCGTTGGTGCCGGTCAGCGAGCCGGTCTTGGCGCGCAGCCAGCCCGCCGCGGGCCGGGTGGTGCCGGCTTGCAGGAACCGCTCCGACAGCGTGCCCGATCCGCCGGCCACCGGCAGCAGGTCCAGCAGCGGGCGCAGTTCGCGGTGGTCGGGCCCGGCGGCCTCGCCGACGACCTCGTCGAGGGTGAGCGCGGTGAGCCGGTTGTCGACCGACAGCCCGCTGGAATCCAGCAGCTTGGCACCCGTCAGGTCGATGCCCTCGCCGGCCAGCCGGGTCGACACCGCACCGGCGGCGCCGGCGAAGCTCAGCGGGCGCTGGGAGGCCGCGGCGACCTCGCGGCCGATGCTCTCGGCCATCACGTTGTCCGAGTTGACCATCATCTGGCGCAGCCGCTCGATCAGCGGCGCCGAGTCGACCGAGGCCAGCTCCGGCCCGGTCGGCGGGCCCGGGACGATGGTCACGGTCGCCGGATCGACGCCGAGTGCCACGGCCAGCGCGCGACCGGCGTCCAGCGCCGGGGTCGGGGACCGCCGGGAGTCGAACGTGGTCGGCTGGGTGCGGCCGCCGTCGAGCATCACCGGCTCGATGGGCGCGATGTCGCCGCCGTCGATGTCGGCCGGATCCCAGCCGGGGGCCAGCCCCGGCCCGCTGTACAGCGACGTGTCGACCTGCACCGCGGTCGGGGTGTAGCCGCTCTCGCGGATCTGGCTGACCAGATCGCTCATCCGGGCCGCACCCTTGTACCAGGTGTCTTGATCGGCGGGCGCGGCCGAGAGCGTGGTGTCGCCGCCGCCGACGAGGACGACGACGCCGCGGGAGCCCCGATCGGTCGCGGCGACGACCTTGGTGGTCACCGTGGCGTCGCGCTCCAGCGTGAGCAGGGCGGCCGCGGCGGTGAGCACCTTGTTGGTGGAGGCGGGCTGCATCGGCAGGTCATCGGCCTGCTGCCACAGCGGCTCGCCGGTCAGCGCGTCGCTGATGCGCCCGGTGAGGATGCCGAGGTTCGGGTCGGCCAGGGGTTTGGCCAGCGCGACGCTCATCCCGACCTCGGTGGGGATCTCCGCATCCTCGGCCAGCGGGACCACGCCCGGGCTGGCGGCCACCGGGGCCGGTCGCGCGGCGGCCAAGGCGTCGGTCTGCCGATCGCCCACGAACAGCAGCGACGCGGCGACCAGCGCGACCACCGCCACCAGGACGGCGGCCCCCACCGCCAGGTGCGTGGAGCGGCGCCACCGCTTGGGATGCATGTACTGCAGGGTATCGCCCCACCGTGGTCAGGGCCTGCACGCTAGTGTGGCGTCCGACGAAACGACGGTCAGCCATGCGAAGGAGTCCTGCCGGTGGAGTTTGACGTCACCATCGAGATCCCCAAGGGGCAGCGCAACAAGTACGAGATCGACCACGACTCCGGTCGGATCCGGCTGGACCGCTACCTCTATACCCCGATGGCGTACCCGGCCGACTACGGCTACATCGAGGACAGCCTGGGTGAGGACGGCGATCCGCTGGACGCGATGGTGCTGCTGCCGCAGTCGGTGTTCCCGGGCGTGATCGTCGAGGCCCGCCCGGTGGGCATGTTCAAGATGGTCGACGAGGCCGGCGGCGACGACAAGGTGCTGTGCGTGCCGGCCGGCGATGTCCGCTGGGACCACGTCCAGGACATCAGCGACGTGCCGAGCTTCGAGCTCGAGGCCATCAAGCACTTCTTCGTGCACTACAAGGACCTCGAGCCGAACAAGTTCGTCAAGGCCGCCGACTGGGTGGGCCGCGCCGAGGCCGAGGCCGAGGTGCAGCGCTCGTTCGAGCGGTTCAAGACCTCCGGGCACTGATCCTTTCTGTGTTCCGCTGTGGGTTATCCACAGTGTCGCGCCGTGGGTTATCCACAGTGTCGTTTTGATCCACAGGTGGGTGGTTTCGGTGGTGCGCCGGGGTTGAGGTCGGCTTACTGTCGAACGTATGTGCGAGTTGCTGGCGGATCCTGAGGAGTTGGCTTCGGCCGACGATGCCAGGGTTGTGGACGCCATCTCGGGGTTCGCCCGCGCCGAGAACAGCGCCGCCGCCAGCCGGCTGGCCGCGATCGCCGAACTCATGGACCGCCGCCTCTTCAACATCGACGACGAACGCGAACTGTGGGCCTGCGACGGCTGGGACAGTGTCGCGGCCGAAGTCGCCGCCGCCCTCGGGCTGACCCACCGGCGTGCCTCCACCCAGATGCACCTGGCCCATGCCCTACGGACCCGGATAACGAAGACCGCAACCAAGCTGGCCAACGGTGAGCTGAGCCTGCGCACTGCGACCACGATCGCCTGGCGCACCAAACTCGTCGAAGACCCCACCCTCTTGGCCACCATCGACGCCGAACTGGCCGCCAAAGCCACCCGGTTCGGGACGCTGTCGGACAAGGCCCTCGACAACGCCATCGACGCCGTACTCGCCGAACACGACCCCGACGCCGTCATCGAGCACCGCGACGCCAACCGCAACCGCGACGTCCAGTTCGGCAAACGCGACGACACCACCGGCACCACCTCGATGTACGGCAGCCTCACCAACGTCGACGCCGCCCTGTTCGACCGCCGGCTACGCGCGATGGCCACTAGCGTCTGCGCTAACGATCCCCGCACCACCGGGCAACGCCGCTCCGATGCCGTGGCGCTGCTGATCACCGGCGCCGATCGACTGCCCTGCCGCTGCGGCAACACCGAATGCCCGGCCACCACCGCCCCCGACACCCGCGCCGAACACATCGTCGTCCACGTCGTCGCCGACCAACACGCCGTCCAGCAAGCCCAAGCCGCCAACACCGCGGCCAGAGCCGAAGCCCAAGCGCGGCGCACCGCCAAGACGGTCGAGGGTGCTGCTAGGGCTGACGAGCGCGTCGAGTCCGCAGAGACCGCGGCCGACACCGGCGACACTGCACGCGAGATCCCGCAAGACGGACACGCTGCCCCACCGTCCGAATGCGCGGAGCCCAAGGCCAAGGCCGACGACACCCCCGACGACACCCCCGTCGAGCCCGCAGCCCCCAAAGACCCCACCCCGCAACCCAATCCCGGCAACCGCACCGCGGTCCTGCAAGGCGGCGGCATCGTCCCCGCACCACTGCTGGCCGAACTGGTCGACACCGGCGCCACCGTCAAACCCCTGCGGACCCCCGCCGAGGCCCCCGAACCGCGCTACCGCCCCTCCGCGGCGCTGGCCACCTGGGTCCGCGCCCGCGACATGACGTGTCGCTTCCCGGGCTGTCACACCCCCGCCGAACGCGCCGATCTTGACCATACGATTCCTGATGGTCAAGGCGGGCCGACCCACCCGTCGAATCTGGCTTGCCTGTGCCGAAAACACCACTTGTTGAAGACTTTTTGGACCGAATGGTCTGAAACCCAACACCCCGACGGCACCATCGTCTGGACCACACCGGCAGGCAAGACCTACACCACCTACCCCGGCAGCAAGATCGCGTTCCCGAACTGGAACACCACCACCGCCACCCTGCCCGCACCCACCCGACCCACCAAGCCCACCAACCCCGACCGCGGCCTACAAATGCCCCGCCGCCAACGCACCCGCAAAGCCGACCAAGCCCAACGCATCAAAACCGAACGGGGCGGTCGCGACCCCTGACGCCGGACCCGGGGCACTACCCGGTACCGCAAGTACCGTATTCGGACTACAGTGCAGAACTGAGCGAGAAAGGTGTTCAGAAATGTTGCGCCCACATCGATCCGCACGCGAAGTCGATCCCGGCCCCGTTCAGATCCACGCCCGCAACGTGCACTTCGACGTCGACGGGGTCGGCCCGCACTGGATTCCCGGCCATCCGGCGGCCTCGCACATGGCCAACCTGCTCAACGTCATCCTGCCCACCGCCGAGCGTTGGTTCGTCCAGGCGTTCAACGAGGCCCTGCCGCACGTGCGCGACCCGCAACTGGCCGCCAACATGCGCGGATTCATCGGCCAGGAGGCCATGCATGCCGACGTGCACGACAAGGTGCTGCACACCTACCTCGAGGACCACGGCCTGGAACCGGGGCCGATCCTCGACCTGGTGGAGCACATCTTCGAGAAGGTGCTGGCCCCGAGCACGTCGACCAACGAGCGCCGCCGGCTCAACCACCTGCGCGAACGACTCTGGCTGATCGCGGCCATCGAGCACTACACCGCGGTGCTGGGCGACTTCACGCTGAACAACAACTGGGACGACCACGCGGCCGACCCAACGTTCGCCGACCTGTTCCGGTGGCACGGCAGCGAGGAGGTCGAACACCGCTCGGTGGCCCACGACGTGGCGGTCTACTTCCACGACAGCTACCTGGCCCGGATCCGCGCCATGACCGTGGTGGTGCCGATGATGTTCGGCTTCTTCCAGAAGGGCACCTGGTATTTCCTGAAGAAGGACCCGACGGTCGACGTCAACTGGTGGCAGTTCAACCGGCTACGGATGCGGGACTCGAAGCTGGGCCTGCTGCCGAAGTTCCGCAACCTGTTCGGCACGCAGACTCTGGCCTATTTCGGTCCGCGATACTCGCCCGAATACATGGGGTCGACGGCCCAGGCGGTGGCCTACCTGGCCGCCTCCCCGGCCGCCCGAGCCGCGCTGCACTGACATGCGGCTCCTTCAGCGCCTGCGCCAGACCCCGCCGAGCCTGTCGGGTCAGTTCCGGCACGACCCGTCGATCCGGTTCGCCGACCTGGCCATCAACGGCCTGTGGGCATTGTCGGGAGCTGTTGTCCGCAAACCGATCTCGCCGCCGGCCGAGCAGCCGCTCACGCTGACGGTGGCCGACCGCACCGTCGTCGCGCACGATCAGGACGTCATCGAACTGCGTCTGACCCCCGCACCCGGCGCGACCCTGCCGCCGTGGCACGCCGGAGCACACATCGACGTGCACCTGCCCAGCGGACGGGTCCGGCAGTATTCGCTGTGCGGCGACCCGAACAGCGACGACCACTACCGGATCGCGGTGCGCCGCATCCCCGGTGGCGGCGGCGGATCGGTGGAGATCCACGACCGACTCCCGGTGGGCGCCACCATCACCACGCTGGGCCCGCGCAACGCGTTCCCGCTGGCCGTCCCCGGCTACGGTTCGCCGGCCCAGCGCTTCCGCTTCATCGCCGGCGGCATCGGCATCACGCCGATCCTGTCGATGCTCACCGTCGCCGAACGCCTGGGCGTCGACTGGTCGATGGTCTACGTGGGCCGCAGCCGCGACAGCCTCCCGTTCCTCGACGAGGTGGCCCGCTTCGGGAACCGCATCGAGATCCGCACCGACGACGTCGACGGCCTACCCACCGCGGCCACGCTGCTCGGGGACTGCCCCGACGGCACGTCGGTGTACGCCTGCGGGCCCGCGCCCATGCTGGCCGTGATCCGCGCGGCGCTGGTCGGCCGCGACACCGTGGAACTGCACTACGAGCGGTTCGGCGCCGCACCCGTCGTCGACGGCGAACCGTTCGAGGTGACGGTCGCGTCCACCGGGACGACGGTGCAGGTGGCGGCCGACGAGACGCTGCTGGCGGCCCTGACCCGGGCCGGGGTGGCGGCGCCGTACTCGTGTCAGCAGGGCTTCTGCGGGACCTGCCGCACGCGCGTGCTGGCCGGCGACGTCGAGCACCGCGACACCCTGCTCACCGAGCCCGAGCGCGCCGAGCAGATGCTCACCTGCGTCTCACGCTCGGCGGGCGCCCCGCTGACGCTGGATCTGTAGCCGGCGCAACGTCTGCTCGCCGAGCGCCCGGACGTCCTGCTGCTCGGCGGCCGGGATCAGCGTGACCCCGTCGGCCACCCCAAGGGTGTAGATGTCGTCGACCAGCCCGGCGAGGCCCTCGACCGTGCCGACGTAGTGCACCGCATCCCCGGCGGGCTTCGCCGTGGCCAGCAGCCGCCGCGCCGACCGCCGGTCCTCGGCGATCAGCACGGTCAGGTCCAGCACCACCGCCGCGCCCGTGTCGGCGCGCAACCGGCCGGTGGAGCGCTGCGCGTGCTGCAGGTCGCGGGCCTGCAGCCGCACCGCGGGATCGCCACTATTGGTCAGTTCGGTCCAGTCGTCGGCCGCCTCGACGAAGACTCGCAGGTTCGACATGGCACCACGCTAGGAAGGCCGCCAAACCATGTCGCCGGTTGTACTCACCCGGAGTCGAACCCGGAGGCGAATCAGCCTTCGCGCTCCCGGGCCAGCAACCTGGTCCTGATCAGGCTGGCGATCATCGTGATGAACAACGTCAGGATGATCACGCCCAGGCTCCACAACGTCGGGATCTCCGGCACCGGCACGCCCTCGCCGCCGTTGATGAACGGCAGTTCGTTCTCGTGCAGCGCGTGCAGGAACAGCTTCACGCCGATGAAGAACAGGATGAACGCCAGCCCCTGGGACAGGAACACCAGTCGGTTGAGCATGTCGCCGAGCAGGAAGTAAAGCTGCCGCAGGCCCATCAGCGCGAACACATTCGCGGTGAACACGATGTAGGGCTCGCGGGTCAGGCCGTAGATGGCGGGGATCGAGTCCAGCGCGAACATCAGATCGGTGGTGCCCAGCGCGACGATCACCAGGAACATCGGCGTCATCAGCCGCTTGCCGGTGCCGTCCTTGAGCCAGAGCTTGAGCCCGTCCCACTTGTCGGTGAAGTTCAGGCGCGAGCGGGCGAACTTGACGATCTTGTTCTCGCCGTCCTCGTCGCCGCCGGTGTCGCGGATCAACTTGTACGCCGTGTACACCAGGAACGCGCCGAACGCGTAGAAGATCCAGGAGAACCGCTCGATGGCGACGGCGCCGAGCGCGATGAAGATGCCGCGGAAGATCAGCGCCAGGATGATGCCGACCATCAGCGCCTGCTGCTGGAACTTCTTCGGCACCTTGAAGCTGGCCATGATGATGATGAAGATGAACAGGTTGTCGATCGACAGGCTGTATTCGGTGAGCCAGCCGGCGAAGAATTCGAGCCCGTACTGCTCGCCGTGGAAGTTCCAGGTCCAGATGCCGAAGGCGATGGCCAGGCCCACGTAGAACGACAGCGCGATGCCGCATTCACGCATGGTGGGCTCGTGCGGTTTCCGCGCGATGTAGATGACGTCGAAAAGCAGGATGGCAATGGTCACCCCAAGGGTGATCATCCATTCGGCCTGAGTGACGTTCAATGCAGTTCCTCCGGTCGTCAAAGCGCCAGAGGTCTCTTCCACCGCTCGCATCGTCAGCGGTCCACGGCGCCGGTCGTCCGATGACGGTCGACGTGATGACGACTCCGCGGCGAAGGAGTACTCCCCTCTGCCGGACAGTCTGTCAGTTCCTGGCCGCGGACGCGAAGTCAACCCCGAATCGCCCGTTAGCCGCCGTCCCGCAGACATGTTGGCGGCTTAGTATCTTCGACCTGTGGCAGCGGACCCCAACCACGAGATTCCCGCTCAGTACCTGCTATCGGAGCAAGCACCCGCTCCGCGCACCCTGATCGACATTCTCTACGACACCGCGGCGCGTCATCCCGACGCCGCGGCCATCGACGACGGCACGGTCCAGCTGACCTACAGCGAGTTGACCGCCGACATCGAGGACAGCGTCAAGTGGCTCGCGGCGCGCGGCATCGGCCGCGGCGACCGCATCGGGATCCGGATGCCCTCGGGCAGCTACGCGCTGTACGTGGCGATCCTGGCGACCCTGGCCGCCGGGGCCGCCTACGTGCCCGTCGACGCCGACGACCCCGACGAGCGCGCCGAGCTGGTGTTCGGCGAGGCCGGGGTGGTCGGCGTCATCACCGAGGCCGGGCTGATCCGCGGACCGGGTTCCTCGCGCGGCTGGCGCGCCGGGGCTCCGCTGGGCCGCGACGACGCCTGGATCATCTTCACCTCCGGTTCGACCGGCACCCCGAAGGGTGTTGCCGTCACCCACCGCAACGCGGCCGCCTTCGTCGACGCCGAGGCCCAGATGTTCCTGCGGGACAACCCGATCGGGCCCGGGGACCGGGTGCTGGCCGGCCTGTCGGTGGCGTTCGACGCGTCCTGCGAGGAGATGTGGCTGGCCTGGCGGCACGGGGCGTGCCTGGTGCCCGCGCCGCGGTCGCTGGTCCGCAGCGGCATGGACCTGGGGCCCTGGCTGGTGTCCCGTGACATCTCGGTGGTCTCCACCGTCCCGACGCTGGCGTCGCTGTGGCCCGCCGAGGCCCTCGAACAGGTTCGGCTGCTGATCTTCGGCGGCGAGGCCTGCCCGCCGGAGCTGGTCGAGCGCCTGGCCGTGGAGGGCCGCGAGGTGTGGAACACCTACGGCCCCACCGAGGCGACCGTGGTGGCCTGCCTGGCCGAACTCGACGGCAAGGGCCCGGTCAGCATCGGACTGCCGCTGCCCGGCTGGGACCTGGCCGTCGTCGACAAGGACGGCCGCCAGGTCGGCTACGGCGAGACCGGCGAACTGGTGATCGGCGGCGTCGGCCTCGCGCGCTACCTCGACCCCGACAAGGACGCCGAGAAGTATGCGCCGATGCCGCTGCTGGAACCCGCCGGGGCATGGAACCGCGCCTACCGCAGCGGCGACCTGGTGCGCCTCGAACGCGACGGGCTCTATTTCCAGGGCCGCGCCGACGACCAGGTCAAGGTGGGCGGCCGCCGCATCGAACTCGGCGAGGTCGACACCGCGCTGGTCAACCTGCCCGGGGTGTCCGGCGGGGCCGCGGCGGTGCGCAAGGCCGCCGGCGGCACCCCGCTGCTCGTCGGCTATATCGCCAGCGCGGACCCGGACTTCGATCTCAAGGCCGCCCGCGCCGCGCTGTCGGCGACGCTGCCCGCCGCGCTGGTGCCGCGGCTGGTGCTGGTCGACGAGCTGCCGACGCGCACCTCCGGCAAGGTCGATCGCGACGCCCTGCCATGGCCGCCGCCGGGCGCCGACCAGCCCGAGACCACCGAGCTGGACGGCACCATGGGCTGGCTGGCCGGGCTCTGGCGCGACGTCCTGGGAGCACAGATCGACGGCCCCGAGGCCGACTTCTTCGCCCTCGGCGGCGGCTCGCTGACCGCGGCGCAGCTGGTGGTCGCGCTGCGCGAACGCTATCCGCAGCTGACCGTCGCGCAGCTCTACGACCATCCGCGGCTGGGTTCGCTGGCCGGCTACCTCGACGAGCTGGACCCGCCGGTCAAAGTCGAGCCGCGCCGCGTCGAACCCACCCCCGTCGGCACGCAGGCCGCCCAAGTGCTGCTCTCGGTGCCGCTGGCCACCCTGGCCGCCGCGCAATGGGTGACCTGGCTGGCACTGGCGAACAACGTCGCGGCCGCGGTGCTGCCGCAGGCGCCGGCGTGGCTGGTGCCGCTGAACTGGTGGTGGGTGATCGCGGCGTTCCTGGTGTTCGTCACGCCGCTGGGCCGGATGGGCATCGCCGTGCTGGGCGCCCGGGCGCTGCTGTCGAACCTGCAACCCGGCAGCTACCGCCGCGGCGGGCCGGAACACCTACGGGTCTGGCTGGCCGAACGCCTCTCGGAGGCCAGCGGCGCGGAGAACCTCGCCGGCGCGCCGTGGCTGGTCTACTACGCCCGCGCGCTGGGCAACCAGGTCGGCAAGGGCGTCGACCTGCACTCCGCTCCCCCGGTGACCGGCATGTTGACGCTCGGGCACCGCAGTTCCATCGAACCCGAGGTCGACCTGTCCGGGCATTGGATCGACGGCGACGTCTTCCACGTCGGCCCCGTCACGATCGGCAACGACGCCACCGTGGGTGCGCGCACCACACTGCTGCCCGGCGCGGTGGTGGGCAAGAACGCCGACGTCGCCGCGGGTTCCGGCGTGATCGGCAAGGTCAAGAACAAGCAGTACTGGAAGGGTTCGCCGGCGGTGAAGTCCGGCAAGGCCCAGCACCCGTGGCCGGACCACCGCCCGCCGCGGGCCCCGCTGTGGGTGCTGGTCTACGGCCTGACGTCGATGCTGCTGGGCGCCCTGCCGCTGGCCGCGCTGACCGCCGGGCTGGCGGTGATCGCCTACGCCGTGCGCGGGACCGCGACGCTGACCGACGCGATCGTGCCGGCCCTGCTGTGGGTCCCGGTCGCCACGCTGGCGGCGCTGGTGGTCTACGCGGCCCTGACCGTGCTCGCGGTGCGGCTGCTGGCGATCGGGCTGCGCGAGGGCTACCACCCGGTCCGCAGCCGGATCGGGTGGCAGCTGTGGGCCACCGAGCGGCTGATGGACGGCGCCCGCAACTATCTGTTCCCGGTGTACGCGAGCCTGCTGACGCCGTGGTGGCTGCGGCTGCTCGGCGCCAAGATCGGCAAGGGCACCGAGATCTCGACGGCCCTGCTCACCCCGAAGTTCACCGTGGTCGAGGACGGCGCGTTCCTGGCCGACGACACCATGGTGGCCAGCTACGAACTGGGCGGCGGCTGGATCCACGTGGCCAAGGCCACCATCGGCAAGCGGGCGTTCCTCGGCAACTCCGGCATCACCCAGCCCGGCCGCCGGGTTCCCGACGACGGGTTGGTGGCGGTGCTGTCGGCCGCCCCGCGCAAGGCCAAGCGCGGCTCGTCGTGGCTGGGTAGCCCGCCCATCCGGTTGCGCCGCCAGCCCGACGAGTCCGACGGGCTGCGCACCTTCGCGCCGAGCACGGCCCTGAAGGTGATGCGCGGGATCGTCGAGACCTGCCGCCTGATCCCCGTCATGGTGACGTTCGCGATCGGCGTCGCGGTGCTCGGCGCGCTGCAGGCGTTGGCCGTGCGCTTCGGCTGGGGTTGGGCCGCCCTGGCCGGCGGGCTGGTGCTGCTGGTCGCCGGCGCGGTGGCCGGCACCATCTCGGTGATCGCGAAATGGCTTGTGGTGGGCCGCATCCGCGCGGTCGAGCATCCGCTGTGGTCGTCGTTCGTGTGGCGCAACGAGGTCTCGGACACCTTCGTCGAGACCGTGGCCGCGCCGTGGTTCGCCCGCGCCGCCAGCGGCACCCCGGTCATGAACATCTGGCTGCGCGGGCTGGGCGCCGACATCGGCCGCGGGGTGTGGTGCGAGACCTACTGGCTGCCGGAGGCGGACCTGGTGACCCTGGAGCGCGGCAGCACGGTCAACCGCGGTTGCGTGGTGCAGACCCATCTGTTCCACGACCGCATCATGCGGATGGACACCGTGGTCCTCGAGGACGGCGCCACGCTGGGCACGCACTGCGTCGCCCTGCCCGCCGCCCGGCTGGGCGCCGGCGCCACCGTGGGACCCGCCTCGCTGGTCATGCGCGGCGACGAGGTGCCGTCGTCGACCCGCTGGCAAGGCAATCCCATTGCGCCGTGGGGCGTTCCCCGCAAGAAGGGCCGCCGAGCGTGAGGAACCCCAGGAAGAAGGCCCCGCCCAAGCCGCCGGTGATCGACCCCTACGTGCCCGGCAGCGGCAACTTCGGCTACCGGGTGTCGCGCTACGAACTCGACCTCGAGTACAAGGTGTCGGCCAATCGGCTCACCGGCGAGGCCACCATCACCGCCGTGACGCTCGCTGCGCTGCAAAGGTTTTCACTGGATCTCTCCGACGCGCTGGCCGTCTCGAAGGTCACCGTGAACGGCCGTCGACCCCAGGCGTTCACCCGCGCCAAGGGCAAGGTCAACATCGTCCTGGCCGACACCGTCGCCGCCGGGGCCGCGCTGACCGTCGTCGTCCGCTACGGCGGGAACCCGCGGCCCATTCGGAGCCCATGGGGCGAGGTGGGTTTCGAGGAGCTCACCAACGGCGTGCTGGTGGCCGGCCAACCCAACGGCGCGACCTCCTGGTTCCCGTGCGATGACCACCCCAGCTCGAAGGCCAGCTACCGGATCCAGATCAGCACCGACAGCCCCTACCGCGCGATCGCCAACGGCGAGTTGCTGTCTCGGCGGGTGCGGGCCGGGGTGACCACCTGGACCTACGAGCTGCCGGAGCCGACCTCGACCTACCTGGCGACCCTGCAGATCGGCGAGTACGCGACCTACGAACTCGCCGAGTCCCCGGTGCCGATGCGGGCCGTGCTGCCCGAATCACGCAAGGGCAAGTTCGACGCCGACTTCGCCAAGCAGCCGCAGATGATGAAGCTGTTCCAGAAGCTGTTCGGCCCCTACCCGCTGGCCAGCGGCTACACCGTGGTCATCACCGACGACGACCTCGAGATTCCGCTGGAGGCCCAAGGCATTTCGATCTTCGGGGCCAACCACTGCACGGGATCCGGGCACTCGGAACGGCTGATCGCCCACGAACTGGCGCACCAGTGGTTCGGCAACAGCGTGACGGTGCGACGCTGGCGCGATATCTGGCTGCACGAGGGCTTCGCCTGCTACGCCGAGTGGCTGTGGTCGCAGGAGAGCGGCGGGCCCAGCACCCAGCACTGGGTCGAGCACTATCACGCCAAGCTCGCTGCTTCCCCGCCCGATCTGCTGCTGGCCGACCCGGGGCCGGAGGACATGTTCGACGACCGCGTCTACAAGCGCGGCGCGCTGACGCTGCACGCGCTGCGCGGGGTGATCGGCGACAAGAACTTCTTTGCCCTGCTTCGGGATTGGGCCGACCGGTACCGGCACTCGACGGTGGTCACCGACGACTTCACCGGGCTGGCGGCGCACTACTCCGATGTCTCGCTGCGGCCCCTGTGGGACGCCTGGCTGCACTCGACCGCGGTTCCGCCGTTGTGACCGACGCCGCGGTACCGACCGGCCCCGCCGGACCCATCGCGCGCAGCGGGGTGGCCCGGGTGGGCGTCGCGACCGCCGTCACCGCGGTGTGCGGATACGCCGTGCTGTACCTGGCCGCCAGCGATCTGGACCCGGCCGGATTCTCGGTGTTCGCGGTGTTCTGGGGCGCCTTCGGGCTGGTCACCGGCGCGGCCAACGGCCTACTGCAGCAGAGCACCCGGGAGATCCGCCTGGCCCGGACGGCGCCTGCACGGGTCGGCCCGACCACCCGTCCGCTGCGGGTGGCCGCCGTGGTGGGGGTGCTGTCGGCCGCGGCGATCGCCGCCACCGCAGCACTGTGGTCCGCGCACGTCTTCGTCGAATACCGTTGGCTCTCGGTCGCTTTGCTGGCCCTGGGCCTGGCGTGCTTCTGCCTGCACGCCACCCTGCTGGGCATGCTGGCCGGGGCCAACCACTGGTCGCAGTACGGCGCGCTGATGGTCACCGACGCCGTGACCCGCGTGTTGGTCGCCGCGGCGACGGTGGTGGTCGGCTGGGGCCTGGTCGGGTTCCTGTGGGCCACCGTCGCGGGCGCGATGGCCTGGCTGGCGCTGCTGGTGGCCTCCCCGGTGGCCCGGGCGACCGCGGCCCTGGTCGCCCACCAGGACACCCGCAGCTTCCTGCGCGGCGCCTCCCACGCGATCGCCGCGGCCGGCGCCAGCGCCATCCTGGTGATGGGCTTCCCGGTGCTGCTGCAGGCCACCTCGACGGATCTGGGCGCCGCCGGCGGCGTGGTGATCCTGGCCGTGACGCTGACCCGGGCCCCGCTGCTGGTCCCGCTCACGGCCATGCAGGGCAACCTGATCGCCTACTTCGTCGACCACCGTCGGCGCCGACTGCGGGCGCTGCTCGCACCGATCGCGCTGGTCACTGCCATCGGCGCCGTCGGGGTCGCGCTGGCCGCGGCCACCGGCCCCTGGCTGCTGCGGGTCGGCTTCGGCGCGGACTACGTGACCACGGGCACGCTGCTGGCCTGGCTGACCGCGGGCGCGGTCGCCATCGCGGTGCTGACGGTCACCGGGGCCGCGACGGTGGCAGCGGCCCTGCATCGCGCCTACTCCGTCGGCTGGGTGGGCGCCACGGTGGCCGCGGCCGCCCTGCTGACGCTGCCGCTCGAGCTGGAAACCCGCACGGTGATCGCCCTGCTGTGCGGGCCGCTGGTGGGCATCGCCGTGCACCTGTACGCGCTGGCGGCATCCCGACCCCGGCGCGTCCCTCGGTAGCATCGTCGCTCGTGACCTGGCTTGTGACCGGCGGTGCCGGCTATATCGGCTCACACGTGGTGCGCGCACTGCGCGAGGCCGACGCCGCCGTCGTCGTCATCGACGACCTGTCCACCGGTCTCGTCGGGTTCGTACCCGAGGACGTACCCCTGGTGCGGGCCAACCTGCTCGACGGCGACACCGTGCGCACGACGCTGGACCAGCACGGGGTGCGCGGCGTCATCCACATCGCCGGCTACAAGTACGCCGGGGAGTCGGTGCAGCGCCCGCTGCACACCTACCGGCAGAACGTGTCGGCGATGGTCACCCTGCTCGACGCCGTGACCGAGGCCGGCATCGACAAGTTCGTGTTCTCCTCGAGCGCCGCCACCTACGGCACCCCCGACACCGACCTGGTCGACGAGACCACGCCGACCGCGCCGGAATCCCCGTACGGCGAGAGCAAGCTGATCGGCGAATGGCTGCTGCGCGACACCGCCGTCGCGGCCCCCGGCTTCCGGCACACCAGCCTGCGCTACTTCAACGTCGTCGGGTCCGGGCGCGACGAACTGTTCGACGTCAGCCCGTTCAACCTGTTCCCCAAGGTGTTCGACATGCTGCACCGCGGTCAGACCCCGCGGATCAACGGCGCGGACTATCCCACCCCGGACGGCACCTGCGTACGCGACTACGTGCACGTCACCGACCTGGCCGCCGCCCACGTCGCGGCCGCCCGAGCACTCGACGACGGCGTGGCGCTGGCGCCGGTGTACAACCTGGGCAGCGGGGACGGCACCTCGGTGCGGGAGATCATGACGGCCATCCGCGAGGTCACCGGCATCGACTTCGAGCCCGAGGTCGCCGAGCGCCGCCCCGGCGACCCGGCCCGCATCGTCGCGGCCGGCGAGTTGGCCGCGCGCGATCTGGATTGGCGGATGCGCCATTCGCTGACCGACATGGTGGCCTCCGCGTGGGCGGCCCGCCAACACGCCGGAGATGCGTATCCGGGCTAGGGCTGTGCGACCCCGCGTCGCCGTGATCGCGGCCGCCCTGATCGGGGTGGCGCTGGCGGTCCGCGCGGTGCTGGCGTTCGGCGGCTACTTCTACTGGGACGACCTGATCCTGGTGGGCCGGGCCGGAACCCAGCACCTGCTGTCGCCGGGCTATCTGTTCGACGACCACGACGGGCACGTGATGCCCGGCGGTTTCCTGCTGGGCGGGTTGATCACCCGGCTGGCGCCGCTGCACTGGTTCTGGCCGGCGCTGTCGCTGGTGGTGTTGCAGCTGCTGGCGTCGCTGGCGCTGCTGCGCGCGCTGAAGGTGATCCTGGGCTGGCGCCCCGTGCTGCTGATCCCCCTGACCTTCGCGCTGTTCACCCCGCTGGCCGTGCCCGGGTACGCCTGGTGGGCGGCGGGCCTGAACTCACTGCCGATGCTGGCCGCGCTGGCCTGGGTGTGCGCGGACGCAATCCTGCTGCTGCGCACCGGAAATCAGCGCTACGCGGTCACCGGGACGCTGGTGTTCCTCGGCGGTCTGCTGTTCTTCGAGAAGGCCGCGGTCATCCCGTTCGTGGCGTTCGCCGTCGCGGTCCTGCTGGCCCACGTCCACGGCGAGCACCGGCCGATCCGCACCGTGTGGCGCGGCGGGATCCGGCTGTGGTCGGCGGCGCTGGCGTTGACCGCGGCCTGGATCGGGCTGTACCTGGTGGTCGTCGATCAGCAGCGGTGGAGTTCGGATCTGGGCATGACCTGGGATCTGTTGCGCCGCTCGTTCACCCACGGCATCGTGCCGGGCCTGGTGGGCGGGCCGTGGGAGTGGCAGCGCTGGGCCCCGGCCTCCCCCTGGGGGGTACCGCCGACGACGGTGATGGTGCTGGGCTGGGTGGCACTGGCGGCCGTGGTGGCGCTGACGCTGGTGCGCAAGCAGCGGATCGGCCCGGTGTGGGCGCTGGCGCTGGGCTACGCGGTGGCCTGCCAGATCCCGATCTACCTGATGCGCTCGTCGCGGTTCACCGCGCTGGAATTGGCGCAGACGCTGCGCTACCTGCCCGATTTGGTGGTGGTGTTGGCGCTGCTGGCCGCCGTCGGACTGTGCGCGCCGAACCGGGCGCGCTCGAGGTGGCTGGACGCCTCGGCGGCCCGCACCGCGGTCACCGTCGCGGCCGCGGCCCTGTTCCTGGTCAGCAGCCTGTATTCGACCGCGACGTTCCTGGTCAGCTGGCGCGACAACCCGACCAAGTCCTACCTGCAGACCGCTACCGCGAGTCTGGCTGCCGCGCAGTCGGACTCGGACGCCCCGCTGCTGGACCAGGAAGTCGACCCGATGATCCTGCAGCGGGTCGCCTGGCCGGAGAACCTGGCCAGTCACATGTTCGCCCTGCTGCCGCAACGCCCCGAATTCGAGTCCTCGACAACGGATCTGCGGATGCTGGACTCCAGCGGTCGGCTGGTGGACGCCAACGTCACCTGGGTGCGCACGATCCTGCCGGGGCCCACCCCGAACTGCGGCTACCTGACCCAGCCCGATCAGCCCGTGCGGATGCCGCTGGACGGTCCGCTGCTGCCCGCGGAGTGGACCGCCGAGATCAACTACCTGGCCAACAGCGACGGGGCGATGACGCTGACGCTCGACGAGGGCACCGAGGTGCGGGTGCCGGTCCGACCCGGGCTGAACCGGGTCTACGTCCGCCTGTCCGGTGCCGGCGGCGGGATCGTCGCGCAGGCGCAGACCGCGGCGCTGTCGGTGTGCCTGGCCTCCGGCCCGTTGGGCCACCTCGCGCCGGCCCGGTGAGGCTGTGTCAGAGTATTTCGTATGACTAACTTGCGCGACGACGGCCTCAACGTGTTCCGCGAGATGCTGCCCGGTGTCCTGCCCGACTCCCTGCCGAACGAGAAGGTCAGCTTCGGCACCGGGTTCGCCGCGGAGCTGATGGAGATCGGCATCGAGGGCATCTTCGGCCGGCTGTGGTCCCGCGAGGGACTGTCCCGCCGCGACCGCAGTCTGGTGACGCTGGGCATCCTGATCGCGCTCGGCGCCGAACTGGAGATGGAGTCGCACTTCCGGATCGCGCTGCAGAACGGCCTGACCGAGGACGAACTCGCCGAGATCATCTACCACGCCTCCGGCTACGCCGGGTTCCCCGCCGCCAACACGGCCAAGGACGCCGCGCTCAAGGCGCTGAGCAAGGACATCCAGCTTTGAGCCACCTAGGAGAATCGAACTCCTGACCTATTCATTACGAGTGAATCGCTCTACCGACTGAGCTAAGGTGGCGTGCCCGGCGAACCGGGCGCAGCAGAGTCTACAGGTCGCTGCGCAGGGCCTGCCCCACGGAGGCCACCATCGCGTCCACCGCGAACCTCGGCTTCACGTTGACCGCCAGCGCCTCCCGGCACTGCAGCACCGCCTCGATGCAGCGCAGCAGCCGATCCGGGGGGGCGTGGGCGGCCATCGCGGCCACCCGCTCGGCCATGTCGGGGTGATTGGGGGTGACCGCGCCGCTGCCCGTCGCGACCAACAGCGCGTCGCGAAAGTAGCTCGCCAGGTCGATCAGCGCGCGGTCCAGCGCGTCGCGGGAGGCCCGGGTCTGCCGCGACTTCTGCCGCTTCTCCAGGTCCTTGATGGCCCCGGCCGCCCCGCGCATGGTGCCCGCGGTGCCCTTGCCGGTGCCGCCGGCGCCCAGCGCGGTGCGCAGTTCCTCGGTCTCGGCGTCGTTGCGGCCCTCGGTGAGCGCCTTGGCCTCGGCCTCGGCGGCGGCCACCAGTTCCTCGGCCGCGGCATAGGCCCGCGACGGGGTGGCGGCATCCCGCGCCAGCCCCAGCGCCCGCTTGCGCCGGTCGCGCGCCTCCGGGTCGGTGGCCAGCCGACGGGCGCGACCCACGTGCCCGCCGCTGACCGAGGCGGCCCAGCGGGCCTCCTCGGGCGCCAGGCCGTCGGAGTCGATCAGGACCTGGGCGATGGCGTCGGTGCCGGGGGTCACCAGCGCGATGTGCCGGCAGCGCGAGCGCAGCGTGATCGCGATGTCCTCCGGGTCCACCGACGGCGCGCACAGCAGGAACACCGTCGACGGCGGCGGCTCCTCGACGACCTTCAGCAGCGCGTTGGCCGCGCCCTCGGTCAGCCGGTCGGCGTCCTCGATCACCACGATCTGCCAACGCGCGGTGCTCGGCCGCCGGGATGCGATCTGCACGATGGAGCGCATCTCGTTGACGCCGATCGACAGGCCCTCGGGGATGACGCGGCGGACGTCGGCGTGGGTGCCGGCCATCGCCGTCGTGCAGTCCCGGCACTCCCCGCAGCCGGGCACGCCGTCGGAGGTGCATTGCAGCGCGGCCGCGAAACACAGCGCCGCCACCGACCGGCCCGAGCCCGGCGGACCGGTGAACAACCAGGCGTGTGTCATGCTTCCGCCGCTGTTCGGGCTGTGAATCGCATCACCCCGGGCCGTTTGTGCGGCCGCGACGAGTTCGGCCTCCACCGTCTGTTGGCCCACCAAGCGCGCGAAAACCCCTGACATCAACGGCAAGACTAGTGCTCACCGGCGACATCGC
Organism: Mycolicibacterium chitae; assembly: GCF_900637205.1. NCBI lineage: Bacteria > Bacillati > Actinomycetota > Actinomycetes > Mycobacteriales > Mycobacteriaceae > Mycobacterium > Mycolicibacterium chitae. The sequence goes on along the minus strand of NZ_LR134355.1, from coordinate 347,084 downwards.
GGCGCGGGGCACCGCCGAATGCCCGGCCCTAACGGTTCGGATTGGTCGCTCTTGACCGATACGGTGAACGGGTGACCGATGGGGAGGTACCGCGAGGACGAATCAGCGCATTCGTCCGCTGGGTCGTGCGTACGCCCTGGCCGGTGTTCACCCTCGGGATGGTGCAGGCCGACATCATCGGCGCCCTGTTCGTCCTGAGCTTCCTGCGCTTCGGTCTGCCACCCCAGGATCGCGTCCAGCTGCAGGATCTGCCGCGGCTGAACCTGTCCATCTTCGTGGTCTACCTGTTGATCTCGTTCGCCATCGGCGCCTACGTCAGCCTGCGGCTGCTGGTGCCGGTGTTCCGCTGGCAGCGCCGCGAGGGCCTGCTGTCGGATTCCGACCCGGCGGCCACCGACCTGGCGCGCACCCGCGCGCTGCGGATGCCGATCTACCGCACCGCGATCAGCCTGACCAACTGGTGCCTGGGCGGCATCGTGTTCATCGCGGCCAGCTGGCCCGTGGCCGGGCATTCGGCGCCGGTGCTGGCCGTGGCCACCGGGCTGGGCGCCACCGCGACCGCCATCATCGGTTATCTGCAGTCGGAGCGCACGCTGCGGCCGGTGGCCGTGGCGGCGCTGCGCAGCGGGGCGCCGGAAAACTTCCGCGCCCCTGGGGTGATGCTGCGGCTGGTGCTGACGTGGGCGCTGGGCACCGGGGTGCCGCTGCTGGCGATCGTGCTGTCCATCGTCGCGAGCAAGTTCGCCATCCTGCAGACCTCCGCCGACCAGCTGTTCACGCCGATCCTGTTGATGGCGCTCGCCGCGCTGGTCATCGGGCTGGCCGGCACCGTGCTGGCGGCCATGTCGATCGCCGACCCGCTGCGCCAGCTGCGCTGGGCGCTCGGCGAGGTCCAGCGCGGCAACTACAACGCGCACATGCAGATCTACGACGCCAGCGAACTCGGCCTGCTGCAGGCCGGCTTCAACGACATGGTCCGCGACCTGTCCGAGCGGCAGCGGCTGCGCGACCTGTTCGGCCGCTACGTCGGCGAGGACGTCGCGCGGCGTGCCCTGGAGCGCGGCACCGAGCTGGGCGGCCAGGAACGCGACGTGGCGGTGCTGTTCGTCGACCTGGTGGGTTCGACGCAGCTGGCCTCCACGCGGCCGCCGGCCGAGGTGGTGAACCTGCTCAACGAGTTCTTCCGGGTGGTGGTGGAAACCGTTGCCCGGCACGGCGGTTTCGTCAACAAGTTCCAGGGCGACGCGGCGCTGTGCATCTTCGGTGCGCCCATCGAGCACCCCGACTCCTACGGCGCCGCGCTGGCCGCGGCCCGCGATCTGCACGACGAGCTGCTGCCGGTCCTCGGCAGCGCCGAGTTCGGCATCGGGGTCTCCGCCGGCCGCGCGATCGCCGGGCACATCGGCGCGCGGGCCCGCTTCGAATACACCGTGATCGGCGACCCGGTCAACGAGGCCGCGCGCCTGACCGAACTCGCCAAGCTCGAGGAGGGCCGGGTGCTGGCGTCATCGCAGGCGGTCAGCGGGGCGCTGGACGCCGAGGCGCTGTGCTGGGACGTCGGCGAGGTGGTGGAACTGCGCGGCCGCGTCGCCCCCACCCAACTGGCCCGGCCCGTCAAGCTCGCCGCGCTCAGCGAGATCCCGGACGTGTCCGCGTCCGAGTCCAGCTGAGTCCGAGTCCAGCTGAGTCCGCATCGAGCCTGCGGCGGCGGTCTCAGGCCTTCTTGGCGGTGCGCTTGGCGGCCTTCTTGGCCGGCGCCTTCTTGGTGGTCTTGCGGGCCGCCTTCTTCGCCGGTCCCCGCGCGCGGCGGTCGGCCAGCAACTCCGAGGCGCGCTCGTCGGTCACCGACATCACCTCGTCGCCCTTGCGCAGGCTGGCGTTGGTCTCACCGTCGGTGACGTACGGGCCGAAGCGGCCGTCCTTGATCACCATCGGCTTGCCCGACACCGGGTCGGTGCCCAACTCGCGCAGCGGCGGGGCCGCGGCGGCCTGGCGGCCGCGGCGCTTGGGCTCGGCGTAGATCTTCAGCGCCTCGTCGAGGTCGATGGTGAACATCTGTTCCTCGGTGGCCAGCGAGCGAGAGTCGGTGCCGCGCTTCAAGTACGGACCGTAGCGGCCGTTCTGCGCGGTGATCTCCTCGTTGGAGTTCGGGTCGATGCCGACCACCCGCGGCAGCGACAGCAGCCGCAGCGCGTCCTCGAGGGTGACGGTCTCGAGGTCCATCGTGCGCAGCAGCGAACCGGTGCGCGGCTTGGGGCCGGTCGGCTTCTTGCCCTTCTTGGCCGGGCTGCCGGCGCTGCCGTCGTCGGGGTTCTCCGGCTCCGGCAGCACCTCGGTGACGTACGGGCCGAAGCGGCCGTCCTTGGCGACGATCTCGTGCCCGGTCGCCGGGTCGATGCCCAGCGACCGCCCCTCTTGCGGTGTGGCGAAAGCCTTTTCGGCGAGCTCCAGGGTCAACTCGTCCGGGGTCAGCTCGTCCTTGAGGTTGGCGCGCTGCGGCTTGAGCTCACCCGGATTGTCCGGATCGGCGATCATCCGCTCCAGGTAGGGCCCGTTGCGACCGACCCGGACGTTGACCGCGCGACCTTCGGCGTCGTCGAACAGCTTGATGGAGTTGACCTCTCGGGCATCGATGCCCTCCAGGTTGCCGCCGACCAGCTGCTTAAGGCCGCCATCCCGGGCGACCGAGCCCTCCACACCGTGCTCGCCGCCGAAATAGAAGTTGTTGAGCCAGTTGGTCCGTCGCTCGTTGCCGGCGGCGATCTCGTCGAGTTCGTCCTCCATGGCGGCGGTGAAGTCGTAGTCGACCAGCCGACCGAAATGCTGTTCCAACAAACCGATCACGGCGAACGCCACCCAGGACGGCACCAGCGCGCTGCCCTTCTTGTGGACGTAGCCGCGGTCCTGGATGGTCTTGATGATCGACGAATAGGTCGACGGGCGGCCGATGCCGAGTTCCTCGAGCGCCTTGATCAGCGAGGCCTCGGTGTAGCGGGCCGGCGGGTTGGTGGAGTGCCCGTCGGGGGTCAGCTTCTGCGCCTGGACCTGCTGGCCCTGCTTGAGATTCGGCAGGCGCCGCTCGGCGTCGTCGGCCTCACCGCCGGCGAGTTCGTCGACCGTCTCGACGTAGGCCTTCAGGAAGCCGGGGAAGGTGATGGTGCGGCCGCTGGCCGAGAAGGTCACGGTGCGGGTGCCCTCGGCGCCGGCGGCCTCGCCGGTGATCCGCAGGCTCAGCGTGGTGCCGCGGGCGTCGGCCATCTGCGAGGCCACGGTGCGCTGCCAGATCAGCTCGTAGAGCCGGAACTCGTCGGATTCGAGCTCGCGACGCACCGCGTCGGGGGTGGCGAAGGTGTCACCCGCGGGCCGGATCGCCTCGTGGGCTTCCTGGGCGTTCTTGACCTTGCGGGTGTACTGGCGGGCCGTCGGATAGACGTACTCCTCGCCGTAGAGCTGCCGGGCCTGGTTGCGCGCAGCATCGATGGCGCTGGCCGACAGCGTCGTCGAGTCGGTACGCATGTAGGTGATGTAACCGTTTTCGTAGAGCCGCTGGGCGATGCTCATGGTGCGCTCGGAGGAGAACCGCAGCTTGCGACCCGCTTCCTGCTGCAGCGTCGAGGTCATGAACGGCGGGTACGGCCGACGGGTGTAGGGCTTCTCCTCGACCGAGGACACCGACAGCTGGGCGCCGGACAGCCCGTTGACCAGGGCACCGGTGGCGGCCTCGTCGAGCACCACCACCTCGGTGGGCTTCTTGACCGCGCCCACCGAGTCGAAGTCCCGGCCGGTGGCCACGCGCAGGCCGTCGACGTTGACCAGCCGGGCGTTGAACACCGGCGGGTGGGCGTTCGGATCGGACACGCTGGCGTCGAGTTCGGCCACGATGTCCCAGTACTCGGCGCTGCGGAACGCCATCCGCTCGCGTTCGCGCTGCACGATGATCCGCGTCGCGACCGACTGCACCCGGCCGGCGCTGAGCTTCGGCGCGACCTTCTTCCACAGCACGGGCGAGACCTCGTAGCCGTAGAGCCGGTCCAGGATGCGCCGGGTCTCCTGCGCGTCGACCAGATCGATGTCCAGTTCGCGCGGACTCTCGGCGGCGGCACGGATGGCGGGCTCGGTGATCTCGTGGAACACCATCCGCTTGACCGGGATGCGGGGCTTGAGCGTCTCGAGCAGGTGCCAGGCGATGGCCTCACCCTCGCGGTCACCGTCCGTCGCCAGGTAGAGCTCGTCGACGTCCTTGAGCAGGCCCTTGAGCTCGGTGACCGTGGCCTTCTTGTCGGGGCTGACGATGTAGAGCGGCTCGAAGTCGGCGTCCACGTTGACCCCGAGGCGGGCCCAGGGCTCGGACTTGTACTTGGCGGGTACGTCCGCGGCGGCCCGCGGCAGGTCACGGATGTGGCCGCGCGAGGACTCGACAATGTAGTTCGAGCCGAGATAGCTCGCGATTTTGCGCGCCTTGGTGGGCGACTCGACTATGACGAGTCGCCGGACGCTTCCATTGCCGTCAGCCAACTGCGGTTACGCTCCACTTCTTCATCGCATCGCAGGGCGCGATGCCTGCGAGCAACTGCCAATTTTGCATTGTGCACGCACCGAAGCAAACTGACCGGCCTCCGTTGGCGCGTCAGACCCGGGGCCATTGGGCCTGCGCCTCGGGGTCCTCGGGGGGCTCTCCCACGTTCTCTACCAGCCGCGACAGCCGTCTACGGCCGTTGATCCGCAGCGCGGGATGGCTCCCGCGGGTGCCGATCAGCGTCGGCGCGATTCCGATCCGCATCAGGGCCGAGGCCAGCGGGGAATGCGTATCCGGGGCGTGCAGGTCCAGACCCAGCAGGTAGCGGTCGCCGTCGGCGTAACCGGCCGCCAGGGTCCAGGCGCGCAGCTCACGCGGGCCGGGCACCCACTGGGCCGGCACCGTCTTGACCGCGCCCCGGGTCCAGGCCCGGGCCAGCGGCACCAGCCGCAGGTCGACGGCGGTCCGCACCAGGGGGGTGTCCTCGTCAGTGCGGGCGACCTCCGGCTCCAGGCCGGCCTCGACGATCATCTCGGCCAGCGCGGTGGCCCGCCAGGGCCGGTCCACCACCACCGACAGTCGGGCCCCGACCACGTCGGGCGAGCCGACCAGGACGATCTGGCCGGCGGTTGCGAGCAGCCCGGTGAGATCGGAGACCGCGGGCGGCACCGATTCCGCAGAGAAGAAGGAGAGCTGACTCACGTGACGACAGTAAGGCAGACAAAACGTCCCGGGCGGTAGGACCGCCCGGGACGTTTATGTCAGAGAATTCTCAGACGGCGCGAACGCCGGTGGCCTGAGGCCCCTTGGGGCTCTGGCCGACCTCGAACTCCACCCGCTGGTTTTCCTCGAGGGTCCGGAAGCCCGAACCCTGAATCTCCGTGTAGTGGACAAATACGTCAGCGGAGCCGTCCTCGGGCGCAATAAAGCCGAAGCCCTTTTCCGCGTTGAACCACTTCACAGTTCCCTGTGGCATCTTTCGATCTTTCCTTACTTTTCCTACCGGGTGCGGTGCACCACCGTTGCAGTGCACCGGGCCCGTTGTGACCGCACATCCTTCGCAGGAACCGCGATCGCAACGTTGATCCTGCGAAAGCTTTGACACCACACAGAAGCTGCGACCACCCACATCCAATCATGATCGGCGGGTTAGCGACAGTCTCGTTGCTACGAACTGGTGAACAATTGCCCCTGTGGAGACGAATTTCGGCAGTGAGCTGCTGTCCGCGGCGCTGGCCGGCACCGACGAGGGCGTCGAGCCTCCGGTTCGTCACGTTGCCGAACTGCCGGCCCGCGGCGGACGGACGGATCGCTGGCCGGACTGGGCCGATGCCGACCTCGTGCGGGCCTTCACCGAGCGCGGCGTGGCCGCGCCCTGGACCCATCAGGTGCGTGCCGCCCAGCACGCCCACGACGGCCGCCACGTGGTGATCAGCACCGGGACGGCCTCGGGCAAGTCGCTGGCCTATCAGCTGCCGGTGCTGACCGCCCTGGCCGCCGACCCGCGGGCGCGCGCACTGTACCTGTCCCCGACCAAGGCCCTGGGCCACGATCAGCTGCGCGCCGCCTACGCCCTGACCGCGGCGGTCCCGGGGCTGGCCGACGTGGCGCCCACCGCCTACGACGGGGACAGCGCGACCGAGGTGCGCCGGTTCGCCCGGGAACGCTCCCGGTGGCTGTTCTCCAACCCGGACATGATCCACCTGTCGCTGCTGCGCAACCACGCGCGCTGGGCGGTGTTCCTGCGCGGGCTGCGCTACATCGTGGTTGACGAATGCCACTACTACCGCGGGGTGTTCGGCTCGAACGTCGCGATGGTGCTGCGCCGGCTGCTGCGCCTGGCCCAGCGCTACGGCGCCGCCGACGCCGCGGGCCCCACGGTGATCTTCGCCAGCGCGACGACCTCCGCCCCGGGCGAGACGGCCGCCGAGCTCATCGGCCAGACCGTCGCGGAGGTCACCGAGGACGCCTCACCCCAGGGCGCGCGCACGGTCGCGCTGTGGGAGCCGCCGCTGCGCACCGACGTCACCGGGGAGCACGGGGCCCCGGTGCGACGGGCGGCCGGCAGCGAGGCGGCCCGGGTGATGGCCGACCTGATGGCCGAGGGGGCGCGCACGCTGACGTTCGTGCGCTCGCGCCGCGGCGCCGAACTGACCGCGCTGGGCGCCCGCACCCGGCTGGCGGACATCGCGCCGCCGCTCCTCGACAAGGTCGCCTCGTACCGGGCCGGTTATCTGGCCGAGGACCGCCGCGAACTCGAGGCCGCCCTGGCCGACGGCCGACTGCTGGGCCTGGCCACCACCAACGCCCTGGAACTCGGCGTGGACATCGCCGGGCTCGACGCGGTGGTGCTGGCCGGCTTCCCGGGTACCGTGACGTCGTTCTGGCAGCAGGCCGGGCGCTCGGGCCGGCGCGGTCAGAGCGCGCTGGTGGTGCTGATCGCGCGCGACGATCCGCTGGACACCTACCTGGTCCATCATCCCGAGGCGCTGCTGGACAAGCCGATCGAGCGGGTGGTCATCGATCCCACCAACCCGTACGTGCTCGGCCCCCAATTGCTCTGCGCGGCCACCGAATTGCCGCTCGAGGACACCGAGGTGCGCGAGTGGAGCGCGGAGTCGGTGGCCGCCGAACTGGTCGACGACGGGCTGCTGCGCCGCCGCGGCGGGCGGTACTTCCCAGCGCCGGGCGTGGACCCGCATCAGGCGGTGGACATCCGCGGATCCATCGGCGGGCAGGTGTCGATCGTGGAGAGCGACACCGGGCGCCTGCTCGGTGGCGTGGGCGCCGGCCAGGCCCCCGCGCAGGTGCATCCCGGCGCGGTGTACCTGCACCAGGGCGAGACCTACCTGGTCGATTCCCTGCAACTCGACGACGGCCTGGCGTTCGTGCACGCCGAGGATCCGGGCTACACCACGTTCTCCCGCGAGCTGACCGACATCGCGGTGACCGGCCCCGGCGAGCGGGTCGAGCTGGGCGGGGTCACCCTCGGGTTCGTCCCGGTGGCGGTGTCGCACACCGTGGTGGGCTACCTGCGGCGAACCATGACCGGGGAGGTTTTGGACTTCGTCGAGCTGGAGATGCCGACCCAGACGCTGTCCACCAAGGCCGTGATGTATTCGGCGACGCCGGAGTTGTTGATCGCCAACGGTGTCGACCCGCTGCGCATACCGGGGTCGCTGCACGCCGCCGAGCACGCCGCCATCGGGTTGCTGCCGCTGGTGGCCAGCTGCGACCGCGGCGACATCGGCGGGATCTCGATGGCCGTCGGCCCGGAGAACGGCCTGCCGACGGTGTTCGTCTACGACGGGCACCCCGGCGGCGCCGGCTTCGCCGAACGCGGTTACCGGCGCGCGGCCCAGTGGCTGGGCGCGACGGCCGAGGCGATCCAGGCGTGCGAATGCCCGCACGGCTGTCCGTCGTGTGTGCAGTCGCCGAAATGCGGCAACGGGAACGATCCGCTGGACAAGGCCGGGGCGGTCGCGGTGCTGCGCACGGTACTGGCCGAACTGGGCTGACGACCGACCCCTCGTACGGTCGACCTCCCAGGGGGCCGGGCAAGCCGGAAAATACCCCCGGATTCCCGCCGCGCGCAACCGGATTGAGCGCAACGGGCAAACCGCTCCACCTGACAGGTGCCCACCCGACCGGGGCTTTCGCGCCGCCCAGCAAACACCCGTTTGGCGGGGGTAATAGAATCGGCACTCATGAGCCGCGACTGGCTGCTGCTGGAGACCCTCGGCGGGGAGCCCGTCGTCGTCGCGGACGGAGCGCGGTCGCAGAAGTTGGTGCCCGTCAGCACGTTCCTGCGCCGCAGCCCGCACCTGTCGGCGATCCAGACCGCCGTCGCCGAGACCGTCAACACCGCGACCAGCCTGGTCAGCATCACCCCGAAGGGCAATCGGGTGATCCGGACCGAACCCGTGCGGATGACCGACGGCACCGTGCACGGGGTGCACGTGTGGGTCGGCGCCGCGGCCGCCGAACCCCCCGCCCGCGTCATGCCGGGCCCGCTGCTGTGGAACCTGACCACCGGCATCGCCACCGATACTCCACAGTCACTCCGCAACAGCGGGCTAAATCCCGATACCGGGGTCGCCGCCAACCGGGCGTTCACCGACGACATCACGGCCCGCAACATGAGCAGCCGGGAGAGCGAGGTGCTCGCCAGGGCCGCCGAGGCCGAACCGGGCACCACCTACTGCGCCACCTGGAAGGTCGACGACTGGCGGGGCGAGCCGATCGCCGTCGGTTTCGTCACCCGGGTGGGCCTGGAACCGGCCGGCGGCGGCCGCGAGCACGTGATCGCCCGCGCCATGAACTGGCGCAGCCAGTCGGGTTAGACCGGACCGGCCCGCGCCGCCGCGCGCGCCTGGCCGCCGCCCAGTCCGACCCCGACGCTGACCTCGATGGTGATGTCCAGATCGGTCACGGCGCACTCGGTGATGACCGACCCCATCGTCGCGGCCAGCTCCCGGGCCTGCTCGCAGGCCGCGGCGGGGCCGGCGGGCACCGCGGCCGCCGCGGCCAGCGCCGCCAGATCGGCCGCCGCCTGGGCGCGGTGCCGGGCCAGCACGGCCGCCCCCACGCGGCCGACCGCCAGCGTCACGGTCAACAGCGCGACCACCATCAGCGCCGCCAGCACGCTGGCCGAGCCCCTGTCAGCGCGCGGGTTCGACGGCGGCGACGGCCCGGGCGCTGATCGGGACGACCGGCAGCAGCGACGCCGCGGTGACGGTCGCGACGACGAAGCCGCCCTCGCTGTGCAGCCGCAGCTGCGCTCCGGCCGGGCCGACGGCCCGCACGGCCTCGGCGGCCGCGGCCGGATCGCCGCGGGCCGCCAACCGCGCGGCCTCGCGGGCGGCATCGGCGCAGCGCACCCCGGCGAGGATGGCACCGAGGCCCGCCACGCATACCAGCACGACGGCCACCAGCGACGCGATGGCCAGCGCGGTCTCGACGGTGCCGACGCCCGCATCGCCGCTCAGGTACCGGTGTTCAGCGCGCGGTTGATGATGTTGGTCAGCGCGCCAACGATGGAGTCGCCGGTCACGACGCTGTAGAGGATCGCGCCGAAGGCCGCGGCGGCCACGGTGCCGATGGCGTATTCGACGGTGGACATCCCCGCCTCGTCGACCACCAGCATCGTCAGCCGCGCGCGTGTTGTCCGTAACACCTTGTCCAGCATCGGTTTTCCCTTCGGTTGATTTCACGGTTGATTTCACGGGTGGTCTCACAGCAGTCCCGAACCCAGCACCTCGCCGGCCAGGCCGACCACCACCGGCACGACGCCCAGGCACACGAACGCCGGCAGGAAGCACAGCCCCAGCGGTCCGGCGATCACCACCGCGGCGCGCTCGGCGGTCGCCTCGGCCCGGTGGACCGCGGCCTGCCGGGACTGCTCGGCCAGTTCGGCGACCCCGCTTGCCAGCGCCGCACCCGAGGCCGCCGACCGGCGCGCCAACCGCAGCAGGGCGACGCAGTGTTCGTCGGTGACCTCGTCGGGTCGGGCCGCCCAGGCGGTGGCCGGATCCGCGCCCAGCGCAAGCAGATCCGCGGCCCGGCGCAGCGGCATCGCGAGCTCCGGCGGCGCCGAGGTCGCGGTGGCCCGCGCGGCCGCCGCGACCGACATGCCCGCGGCCAGGCACACCGAGAGCACGTCGAGGCTCGCCGCCACGGCCAGCGGGTCGTCTGCGTCGAGCGGTTCGGGTGCAGCGGGGGCGGACCGTCCGCCGATCCGCCAACGGCCCGCCGCCGCAGCGGGATTCACCAGCAGCGCCGCCGCCAGGGCCAGCGCGGCCGCGGTCACGCGGCGGCCTGCCCGGTGATGCGGTCGGCCCACAGCAGCCCGGTGCACACCAGCAGGACACCGAGGACCAGCAGCACCCCGCCGAGGCCGCCGGCAGTCAGGAACACCAGCGGCGCGGCGCCCATCGCCTGACCGAGCAGGATCCCGACGGCCGGCAGGCCGGCGAGGATCGCGGCGGTGGCCCGCGCACCGGCCATCCCGGCGTCGACCCGAGCGTGGAACCGTTGGCGCTCGACGATGTCGCGCTGGGCGGCGCGCATCAGCGCCGCGACCGCCAGCCCGTGGTCCGCGGCGAGCTGCCAGAACACCGCCAGTCGGTGCCAGTCCTGCGGCTGCCCGGAATGCGCCGCGGCGGAGCGCAATCCCGCGGCCACGTCGGCACCGAGCCGCGCCCGCGCGGCGACCCGCCGGAACCCCTCCCCGACCTGCCCGGCGGCCTCGTTGGCCACCGCGGCGAAGCCGCGGACCGGGTGGTTGCCGACGCGCAGTTCGGCGGTCAGCATCTCCAGCGCGTCGGCCATGGCGGCCCGGTCGCGCAGGCCGCGCTGCTGCGCGGCGCGGCGTCGCCGGCGGGCCACCAGCGTGGCGCCCAACAGGAGGATCGCGGCCGCCACGAACGGCCCGCACAGCGCCCAGCCCAGCAGCGCCGCGACGCCCAGGCCTGCGGGGCCGGCCGAGCGCAGGACCGGGGTGCGCGCGGTCCGCGGGGACAATCGTCGGCGCGGGGAGTCGGGGACCAGCAGCAGCGCGGCGGCCAGGATCAGCGCCGCCGGCGCGGTCCCGGTCACCGGACGCCCCTCGCGGCCAGCAGAGCCTGGAATTTCGCTCTGCCGCAGCCAAATCCGGTGTCCGCGTGCCAGACGGTGACCGGCTCGCAGTGCGCCTGGGTGCCCGCGCGGTGCAGCAGCGCGACCTCAGCGAGGCAACGACGGCCGCCGGCCCGGTCGACGTGCAGCAGCACCTGCACGGCCGCGGCGAGTTGGCTGTGCAGCGCGGCGCGGTCGAGCCCGCCGGTGGCGGCGAGGGCCTCCAGCCGGGCCGGCACCTCCGCGGTGCTGTTGGCGTGCACGGTGCCGGCGCCGCCGTCGTGGCCGGTGTTGAGGGCGGCCAGCAGATCGACGACCTCCGCGCCGCGGACCTCGCCCACCACGATGCGGTCCGGGCGCATCCGCAGGGCCTGACGCACCAGCTGCCGCAGCGTGATCTCGCCCGTCCCCTCGACGTTGGCGCCGCGCGCCACCAGTCGCACGACATGGGGGTGGGCGGGCCGCAGTTCGGCGGCGTCCTCGACGCACACGATGCGCTCGGCCTCCTCGACCGCGCCCAGCAGCGCGGCCAACAGGGTGGTCTTGCCGGCGCCGGTGCCGCCCGAGACCAGGTAGGCCAGTCGCGCGGCGACGACGTCGCGCAGCAGCTGTTCGGCCTGCGGTTCGACGGCACCGAGGCGCACCAGGCCGGCCAGGGTCTGGGTGGCCGGGCGCAGCACCCGCAGCGAGATGCAGGTGCCGGCGGCGGCCACCGGCGGCAGGACCGCGTGCAGGCGCACCGCGACGCCGCCCAGGCCCGGCAGCACCGCGTCGACCCAGGGTTGCGCGTCGTCGAGGCGGCGCCCGGCGGCCAGCGCCAACCGCTGCGCCAGCCTCCGCACCGCGCCCTCGTCGGGGAACCGGACGGTGCTGCGCCGCAGCCCTTTTCCGGTATCGCTCCACACCGAGTCGGGCGCCACCACCAGCACGTCGGTGACATCCGGCGCGCGCAGCAGCGGCTCCAGCGGCCCGGCCCCGGTCAGCTCGGTCTGCAGGACCCGCAGGTTGGTCAGCACCTCGGTGTCGCCGAGGATCCCGCCGGACTCGGCGCGGATGGCCTCGGCGACCAGGCTGGGCCGCAGCGGCCCGGTTTCGGCGGCCAGGCGTTCCCGGACCCGGTCGACCAGCGAGGAACTCATGCCGCGGCCGCCGTCCGGCGGCCGGGCCGGCGCCCGAGGGTCTGCAGCACCGCGGTGGCGGCGGTCGCCAGCGGCGAGCGGGCGCGCAGCCGCAGGCCGCCGCGTTCGAGCCGTTCGCCGATCATCGGTTCGGGTCGCATGGCCGCCAGCAGCGGCAGGCCCACGACGTCGGCGACATCGGCGGCGCGCAGCCCACCCGGGGCCGGACCGCGCACGACCAGCCCGACGTTGGGATTGACCGCGCTCAGCGTCGGCGCGATCGTCGCGGCCGCCGCGCAGGAGCGGACGTCGCCGGGGCAGATCAGGGTCACCAGATCGGCAAGTTCCAGGGCGGCTACCGCCGCGTCCGTCAGGCGGCGCGGCACGTCGCAGACCACGAACCCGCCGCGCCGGGCCGATTCGATGATGGCTTCGGCTGCGCCACAATCGATTTCGACACCGCTGCGTCCGGCCGAGAGCACCGCGACCGGCCCGTGCGCCGGCAGCGCCGCGCGCACCTCGGCCCAGTTGAGCCGGCCGCTCTTGACCGCGATGTCGGGCCAGCGCAGCCCCGGTGCGGACTCCGCGCCGAGCAGCAGGTCGATCCCGCCGCCGATCGGGTCCAGGTCGATCAACACCGAATGCGGCGTGCCCAGCGCGAGCGCGGCGGCGAACACCGAGGCCCCGGCGTCGGCGCGCACCCCGTCGAGCGTCTCCGAGACGCACCGGACCAACTCGTCGGCCTGGGCGGGCAGGCTCAGGGCGGCCTGCGCCCCCAACGACATCGCGGCGTGGAAGGCCTCGGCGGTGGGCGCGCCGGCGGCCACGACGAAGACCGCGGCGCGCCGCGGCAGGCCAAGTGCCACGCAGCGCTGCGCCCCGACCTCGTCGACCACCACCACCGTCGCGGCGTTCCAGGCGGTGCGGCCCAAGGTTGCCGACGGCGCCAGCCGGACCACGCCGGTGCCGACGGCCGCGGCGACGCGATCGACTTCCTCGCGCAGCGACGGGTCGGACAGCAGCGCCAACATTGCGCGGTGTTCGGTCACGTATTCACGGTGCGTCGCGGCGGCCGTCGCGGCCAGCACCGGTGCGCGCGGGTGTGGATCGACGCGGGTCTGTGGATGGGCCGGCGGGCAGAGAACTCTTTGCGTAGCGAAGAATCTCCCCGCGCGGCCGAGCGTCCGGACGCGACGGCACCGCGCGGCGTTGGGACGTGCTGCCGCACCAGGATGCGGGCGCACCGCGGGTGCCTGAAAGGCCGGCCACGAGCCGGGTCAGCGAGATGTCCAGCAACCTCAGTTTTGGGGAGCCCGGGCGGACCGGAGAATCGTGCTGGAGATAAAAGACGACCCCCGCCAGGGGGGGAGGAGGCGAGGGTCGTCGTGTATCAGCCCCGGGGGGTCGGGCTGATGCACACCCGGCCATAAGCCGAGTAATACTCACTATACACACGCCCGCGCGGCCCCGCGCAAGTCTGACACGGATTGATTCCGACGCCCCCACTGCAGAATTGCAGTCTGCGACACCTGTCTTGAACTGCCATTTTGAACACTCTTCGAGGCTCTGTCACGCTCCGCCCTATCCTGGCGGGGTGACCGCACCCGTTCCGGATGACGCCGCACCCCGAAGTCCTCGAAATGAGGCGGTGGCCGACGGTCCGCCACGCACCGCCGCCTTTTTCGATCTCGACAAGACCGTGATCGCCAAGTCGAGCACGCTCGCTTTCAGCAAACCCTTCTACGCCCAGGGGCTGCTCAACCGGCGGAGCGTACTGAAGTCCAGCTACGCCCAGTTCGTGTTCCTGATGTCGGGCGCCGACCACGATCAGATGGACCGGATGCGCTCGTACGTGACGAGCATGTGCACCGGCTGGGACGTCGAGCAGGTCAAGTCCGCCGTCGAGGAGACCCTGCACGAGATCGTCACCCCGCTGGTCTTCGCCGAGGCCGCCAACCTCATCACCGACCACAAGCTGTGCGGCCGCGACGTGGTCATCGTCTCGGCCTCCGGCGAGGAGGTGGTCGCGCCGATCGCCCGCGCCCTCGGCGCCACCCACGCCATGGCCACCCGGATGGTGGTCGAGGACGGCAAGTACACCGGCGACATCGCCTTCTACTGCTACGGCGAGGGCAAGGCCGAGGCCGTCCGGGAGCTGGCCGCCCGCGAGGGCTACCTGCTGGAGCACAGCTACGCCTATTCGGATTCGGTCACCGACCTCCCGATGCTGGAGCTGGTGGGCCATCCCGCCGTCGTCAATCCCGATCGCAACCTGCGCAAGGAGGCGACCGCCCGGGACTGGCCGGTGCTGACGTTCTCCAAGCCGGTGTCGCTGCGCGACCGGTTCTCCGCACCGTCGGGCGCCGCGATCGCGACGACGGCGGCGGTCGGCATCACGGCGCTCAGCGCCGGCGCGTTGACCTTCTCCCTGCTCCGCAGATTCGTTTTGCGGTAACGAATTTCGCTTTCCGGATAACGATCTGGGCTCGCCCTCGAGGTCGGTACTTGCTGTGACCAAGATCACGTAGTACAAAGGAGGCACGGAAGCCCGCTAGGCCAAGATCGGCTCGGAGGAGAAGGGCCGAATCTCCCGAAACGGGCGACCCAGCACGGTACCCGGCACCCACGCGGAGCCGAAGCCGCGATAATGGCAGAAGTGTTGCGGGCCTGCGAAATTGCGAAGAGCGGACGGGATCGTAGCCCTTTGGGTGGGGTCACCACCGAAGCGCATCGCAAGTATCGCCGAGGCCAACCCACGCAGCCCACAGTCGCACGCTTGGTAACCGAGTTCCGTGCTAGCGGGCGGCGATCCGAGCAATCGGGGCGCCGCCCGCTTCGCCGTGTGGGGACCGTGTCTCAGCCGCCCGACTTGCCGGCCTGATCCTTGGCGTCGGCGATCGCCAGCGCCTCGCGGGCACCCTCCTGCATGGCCCGGCAGCTCAGCAGCAGCCATTCGGTCAACCCGCGCTCGGTACCGCCGGCAAAACTCTCGGCGGCCTTGCGGTAGTCCGCGGCCCGGCGCATCCAGTACACCTCCGGCACGGCCAGGCCGTGCGGGTCCAGTCCCGTCGCGATCGACACCAGGCGCGACACCGCCCGGGCCACCACGCCGTCGGCGCTGCCGAAGGCGCCCAGCGCCAGCATCTCGCCGTGCGCCACCGCGGCCAGCACCGGCGCGGGCGCCGCGCTGCCGCCCGTCGCCAGCCGGGTCATCAGGTCCAGCCGCGCCGAGATCTCCGGGGTCGCGCGCGGCCGGCCCAGCTTCTCGTCATCGACGAGGTCTGCGGCGGCCAACGAATGCAGCCGCGCCAGGGCCTGCAGCGGGGCCCGCCGCCAGACCCCGATCAGCGTCCCGGAACCGCCCTCGAGCGCCTGGGCCACCCGCAGCGAACCCGCGAACACCGGGTCACTGCTGGCATTTTCGTCGAGTTGCAGCACCCCGCCGTCGAGCACCGACGACGCCCGCGCGGCCCGCAGCGAGGCCTCCGCGGCGGTCACCGGCCAGCCCCGCAGATTGGCCCGATGCCGGTGCGCGCGCCCCAGCGCCGCCCGGGTCTCCTCGGCCGCCTCGGCCACGCCGGGCAGCGCCAGCAACGGAGACAGCGGATCGGATGCCACGGCGGCTCACCTTACAGTGGCGATCCGTTCGTAGTCGGGCAGACCGTTCCAGCCGATCACCACGTCGGTGACCCCGGCCGAGTGCCCGGCGGTCGCGACGCGATTCCACAGCGGGATCACCGGCATGTCGCGCAACAGGATCCGCTGTGCGTCCCCGGTGGACGCATAGGACTCGGTGAGGCTGGGCGCGGCCTGGGCCACCGTGAACGCGCCGTCGAAATCCCGGTTGGAGTAGCCGACATCGTTGCCGGGCGCCCCGGTGACCCAGGACTGCAGGAACGCCAGCATCGACGGGTACTGGACGCGGCGGCCGACCGGGAACGCGGTGTCGCTGGCCCGTTCGGCGACGACGTCGATGTCCAGCGTGGTCCGGATGCCATCAGCCACCGCATCGACCCAGCGCGCGTGCTCGTCGTCGGCGTTGTAGGCGATGGTGTTGTAGGCGATGGTGTAGCGGCCCCGCCACGGCGCGATCTCGTCGGCGCGAACCCACAGGTGCCGGGCGAGCTTCGGGTTGAACTCCAACAGGTAGCCCTCGGGCAGCCCCGGATCGAATCCAGGCAACACCGATGAGGTGAAATCTTGTGCGGGAGAACATGTCCCGCCCAGTACCTGCGCGCAGATCCGCGTGCGGTCGATCGCCGCGGACAGCGCCAGCCGCCGCAGCCGGCCCTCCTCGCCGCCGAAGTGCGGCAGGCGCAGCGGCGTGTCCAACGTCTGGTTCTGCGCGGTCACGCCGGTGACCACCCGCCCGCCCAGGTCGTCGTCGGCGGACCCGATCGCGTCGGTCGGGACGGTGTCGAGCACGTCGAGGCCGCCGGCGCGCAGGTCGCGGTAGGCGGCGTCGAGGTCGGGGTAGGACACGAACCGCAGGCCGGGGTTGCGCGGCGTCCGGTTGCCGCGATAGTCCCGGTTGGGCACCAGGTCGACGCGGCGCCCGGAGGCCGCGCCCGCCAGGACGTAGGGGCCGTTGCCGATCGGTTGGCGGCCGAACGCGCCGAGGTCGTCGAACGCCACCGCCGGCAGCGGATAGAACGGCGCGAAGCCGAGGCGCTGGACGAACTCGATGCTGGGCGCCTTCAGGCGGACGACGAACTCGGTGTCGTCGACGATCTCGAGGCCCGACATGGTCTGGGCCTCGGGCTCGGGCGCCGCCACCTGGTCATAACCCTCGATCGGCGCGAAGTAACTGTGCAAGGACTGGCCGTTGGTGCTCAGCGCGCCGTAATTCCACGCATCGACGAACGAGTGCGCGGTCACGGGCGAGCCGTCGGTGAACGTCCAGCCCGGTTCGAGCTTGATGCGGAAGGTCCGGTTGTCGACGGTGTCGATGGACTCGGCCACCTCCGGCGTCGGCGTGCCGGCGGCGTCGTAGGACATCAGCCCCGCGAACAGGCGGTCCAGGATCCGGCGGGCATCGGGGTCGGCGGCGTCGGTGGTGAGCAGCCCCTGCCGCGGGACGACGCCGTTGACCCGCACCAGATCGGCGCCGGCGGGAAGGGGTCCCGCGCAGCCGGCGAGCAGCAGCAGGCCGGGGAGCAGCAGGACCGCCCAGCGGGACACCGCGCGGCGGATCCGATCCACTGCAGGCCTCCTTGACCGCCGTCAGCGGGGATGTTCCGAGGTAGCGTTGCGGCGTCGCGACTGGTGACTACGCTCACGTATATGACCGAGACGCACACGGGAGTTCCGTCATCGTATCCACCGTCGCCGGAGTTCGCCGCGCAGTCGAATGCGACCGCCGCGCTCTACGACGAGGCCGAGGCCGACCGGCTGGCGTTCTGGGCGAAACAGGCGCAGCGGCTGTCCTGGGCGACGCCGTTCACCGAGGTCCTGGACTGGTCGGAGGCGCCGTTCGCCAAGTGGTTCGTGGGCGGCAAGATCAACGTCGCTTACAACTGCGTGGATCGGCACGTCGAGGCCGGCAACGGCGACCGGGTGGCCATCCACTGGGAGGGCGAACCCGTCGGTGACGCGCGCGACATCACCTACGCCGAACTCAAGGACGAGGTCTGCCGGGCGGCCAACACGCTGACCGAGTTGGGGTTGACCGCCGGGGACCGGGTCGCGATCTACATGCCGATGGTCCCCGAGGCCATCGTGGCGATGCTGGCGTGCGCGCGCCTGGGCGTGCTGCATTCGGTGGTGTTCGCCGGCTTCTCGGCCTCGGCGCTGCGCGCCCGCATCGACGACGCCAAGGCCAAGGTGGTCATCACCACCGACGGGCAGTTCCGCCGCGGCAAGGCCGTGTCGCTCAAGGCCGGGGTGGACGAGGCGATCGAGGGTCTGGGCGAGGACAGCCCCGTCGAGCACGTGTTGGTGGTGCGGCGCACCGAGATCGACGTGCCGTGGACCGAGGGCCGCGACCTGTGGTGGCACGAGACCGTCGCCAAGGCCGATACCGAACACACCCCCAAGGCCTTCGACTCCGAGCATCCGCTGTTCTTGCTCTACACCTCCGGCACCACCGGCAAGCCCAAGGGCATCATCCACACCACGGGCGGCTACCTGACGCAGGCCTCCTACACCCATCACTACGTCTTCGACATCAAGCCCGAGTCGGACGTGTTCTGGTGCACCGCCGACATCGGCTGGGTCACCGGGCACACCTACATCGTGTACGGGCCGCTCTCCAACGGCGTCACGCAGGTGGTCTACGAGGGCACGCCCGCCTCCCCGGACGAGCATCGCCACTTCCAGGTGATCGAAAAGTACGGCGTCACAATCTATTACACCGCGCCGACGCTGATCCGCACGTTCATGAAGTGGGGCCGCGAGCTCGCCTTCGAACACGACCTGTCCAGCCTCCGGCTACTCGGGTCGGTGGGTGAGCCGATCAACCCGGAGGCGTGGCGCTGGTACCGGCTGGTGTTCGGCGGCGACCGCACGCCGGTGGTGGACACCTGGTGGCAGACCGAGACCGGGGCCATCATGATCTCGCCGCTGCCCGGGGTGAGCGACGCCAAGCCGGGTTCGGCGATGCGCGCGCTGCCCGGCATCTCGGCCAAGGTCGTCGACGACGACGGCAACGAACTCGGGATCGGCGCCGAGCACGGCGAGCAGGCCACCGGCTATCTGGTGCTGGACAAGCCATGGCCGGCGATGCTGCGCGGCATCTGGGGCGACCCGGAGCGCTACCAGGACACCTACTGGTCCCGGTTCGCCGACAAGGGTTGGTATTTCGCCGGCGACGGCGCGCGCTACGGCAGCGACGGCGAGACCTGGGTGCTGGGCCGCATCGACGACGTCATGAACATCTCCGGGCACCGGATCTCCACCGCCGAAGTGGAATCCGCGCTCGTCGGGCACACCGGGGTGGCCGAGGCCGCCGTCGTCGGCGCCACCGACGATCAGACCGGGCAGGCCATCTGCGCGTTCGTGATCCTCAAGGCGCACCACGCCGAGACCGAGCCGGACAAGCTGGTCGACGACCTGCGCGCCGAGGTGTCCAAGGAGATCTCACCGATCGCCAAACCCCGCGAAATCCACATCGTGCCGGAGCTGCCGAAGACCCGCAGCGGCAAGATCATGCGGCGGCTGCTGCGCGACGTCGCCGAGGGCCGCGAACTCGGCGACACCTCGACGCTGGTCGACCCCAGCGTGTTCGAGGCCATCCGCGCCAGCAAGTAGGGCCTCAGGCCCCGAACGGGACGAAGCCGCTGCCGGGGCGGCCCTTGGCGACGATGTCGGCCAGCTGCGTGTTGAACGACATCGTCACCGCCGGGGTGTGCAGCGGGATGAACTTGATGATGCAGGTCGGCAGCCCCTCGGTGAAGGCGCCGTGCAGCATGCCGACGAGCTTGTTGTTCACCGTCACCGGCGCGCCGGAGTCCCCGGGCTGCCCGCAGACCTGGTTGACGATGGTGCCCGGATCCTGGCCCGGGCCCCACGTCACGCCGCAGGAGTAGCCGGTGGTCCGGCCCAGCTTGCAGGCGACGTCGCCGAACGCGGGGTCGGGCGCCAGGCCGTTGATGATGAAACCCTTGACGTTGTTGGTCGGGGTGACCTTGGCCGGGTCGAAGCGGATGACGGCGTAGTCGAGCGCGTCGTTGCCGGCGACCATGGTGCCCACCGGGCCGGCACCCTCGGCGCCCTCGGCGGCCACCACCGCACCCGGCCCGCCGCAGTGCGCCGAGGTGAAGCCGACCATGTCGCCGCGGTCGTCGGTGCCGATCGCGGTCAACGTGCAGTAGGAATCGCCGTCGACGACGATGCCCGAACCGCCGCCCAGCGTGACGGGGGCTGCGGCCGCGGGGCCGGCCAGGAGCAGCGACATTCCGAGCGCGGCGCACATACTGGCCGCCATCCCCCACCACCGGTGCCCGGTCATCAAATAGCTCTCCTACCTGCTCGAGCCCCGACTCGTCGGGCAAGTCTAACTGCCACCACACCAGCAACACCGGTATCACGGCTCGTGCAGTGCGCGGCCGACATGGCAACATGGCCTCTGTGAGCAAAGGTGATCAGCAGAACGGCGTTCCCGCCACCGTGACCTCGATCCCGTTGGTCGACCCGCATGCGCTGCCCGCCAACGCCTCCATCGGCGATCTCGTCAAGGAAGCCTCCTCGCAGGTGTCGACGCTGGTCCGCGCCGAGGTGGAGCTGGCCCGCGCGGAGATCACCCGGGACGTCAAGAAGGGCGTGACCGGCAGCGTCTTCTTCATCGCCGCGCTGGTGGTGCTGTTCTATTCGACGTTCTTCTTTTTCTTCTTCCTCGCCGAACTGCTCGACACCTGGCTGTGGCGCTGGGTCGCCTTCCTGATCGTGTTCGCGATCATGGTGGTCGTCACCGCGGCGCTGGCCCTGTTTGGCTATCTCAAGGTCCGCCGCATCCGGGGACCGCAGAAGACCATCGAATCCGTCAAGGAAACCCGCTCGGCGCTGACCGGGGGCGAGCACGGCCCCGGCGCGCAGGGCACGCCGGACAAGGCTGCAGTCCCCGACCCGTCGGGGTGGTGATGTCCTGATGGCGGCCGGGCCCGACCCGTCCGTAACCCGGATCGCCGGGCCATGGCGTCATCTGGACGTGCACGCCAACGGGATTCGCTTCCAGGTCGCCGAGGCCAACCCCAAGCCGAACGACGCGCCGGCGCACCAGCGTCCGTTGGTGATCCTGCTGCACGGCTTCGGCTCGTTCTGGTGGTCCTGGCGGCATCAGCTGCGCGGACTCGGCGGCGCGCGGGTGGTGGCCATGGATCTGCGCGGCTACGGCGGCAGCGACAAACCCCCGCGCGGTTACGACGGCTGGACGCTGGCCGGCGACACCGCGGGCCTGATCCGGGCGCTGGGCCACGGCTCGGCGACGCTGATCGGCCACGCCGACGGCGGGTTGGTGTGCTGGGCGACCTCGGTGCTGCACCCCCGACTGGTGCGCGCCATCGGGTTGGTCAGCTCGCCGCACCCGCTGGCGTTGCGGCGCGCGGCGCTGACCCGCCGCGATCAGGGTTCGGCGCTGCTGGGATCGCTGCTGTCCTATCAGGTCCCGATGCGCCCGGAGCGCAGCCTGACCCGACACGACGCGGCCGGGCTGGAGGCCGTCATCCGCAACCGGGCCTCCGGCAAATGGCTGGCCTCCGAGGACTTCTCGGAAACCATCGGTCACCTGCGTCAGGCGATCCAGATCCCGGGGGCGGCGCACTGCGCGCTGGAGTACCAGCGGTGGGCGGTGCGCAGCCAATTCCGTTCGGAGGGACGCCGGTTCATGCGGGCCATGGACCGGCCGCTGGGCATCCCCGTGCTGCACCTGCGCGGCGACACCGACCCCTACGTGCTGCCCGCCCCGGTGGCCCGCTCGCGCCGCTACGCCCCGGACGGCCGGTTCGTAACCCTGCCCGGCGCCGGGCATTTCGGTCACGAAGAGGCACCGACTCTGGCCAATGAGCACCTACAGCGCTTCCTGGACGAGGTCAACGGCTAACCTGTGGGGCCATGTGCACCCGCGTCGTATACCTGGGCAGTGGCGATCGCATCATCACCGGGCGGTCGATGGACTGGAAGTTCGAAATGGACACCAACCTGTGGGCGCTGCCCCGCGGCGTCGAACGCACCGGGTTGGCCGGGGCCGACTCGGCGACCTGGACCTCGAAGTACGGCAGCGTGGTGGCCACCGGCTACGACATCTGCAGCACCGACGGGCTCAACGAGGCCGGGCTGACGATGAACCTGCTGTGGCTGGCCGAATCCGAGTACGCCAAGTCCACCGATGACCGTCCCGCGGTCTCACTGGCCTTGTGGGGCCAGTACGTGCTGGACAACTTCGCCACCGTCGCCGAAGCAGTTGCGGCGCTGTCCGCCAACCCCATCCGGGTGGCGACGGCCGAGGTGCCCGGGCAGGGTCGGCTGGCCACCCTGCACCTGTCGATGTCGGACCCCACCGGCGACAGCGCCATCATCGAGTACATCGACGGCGAGCAGGTCATCCACCACAGCCGCGACTACCAGGTGATGACCAACTCGCCCACCTTCGACAAGCAGTTGGCCATCAACGAGTACTGGAAGCAGATCGGCGGCGTGGTGATGCTCCCCGGCACCAACCGCGCCGCGGACCGGTTCGTGCGGGCCTCGTTCTACATCAACGCCATCCCCAAGACCGACGACCGGCAGGACTCGGTGGCCGCGGTGCTCAGCGTGGTCCGCAACGCCTCGGTCCCCTACGGCATCACCACCGCCGACGAGCCGAACATCTCGTCCACCCGGTGGCGCACCGCGGTCGACCACAAGGACCGCCGGTACTTCTTCGAGTCGGCGCTGGCGCCCAACACGTTCTGGGTCAACCTGGACAAGCTGGACTTCAGCGCCGGCGCCCCGACGCTGAAACTGCCGCTGGGTCAGGGCGAGAAGACCGTGTACGCGGGCGACGCCAGCGCGCACTTCGCGCCGGCCGACCCGTTCCCGTTCTTGGCCGTTGGATGACGCAGCGGTTCGCGGAGCTTGCGTAGCGAACCGCGGAGGAGTCCGACCATCGAGCCCCGTTCCCGGCTAGCGCCGGCGGTTCGCGGAGAAGTCCGACCCGCGAGCTTGCATCGGGTGCACACAAAACGGCCCGAAACCGTGCACTCGTTGCGCGCTCGGCGAGATCAGGTGACGCAGGACCCCGTCGGGGCACGCTCGCTGTTGCTGATCTTCGGGAACTGCGTGGAGACCTCGTTGGCGGTCAGCACGAACCCGGTGTCGGTGTCGTCGACGGCCGCACCGAAGATCACGCCGATCACCTGACCGCCGCGGTTGATCAGCGGCCCGCCCGAATTACCTTGCCGCACGGTTCCTCTGATCGTGTACACCTCCCGCATGACGGTGGTGGTGCGGTAGATATCGGGGCCGTTGAGTTCGATGATCTCGCGGATGCGCGCCGGGGTCGCGGCGAACTCCCCGCCGCCCGGGTAGCCGACCACCAGCACGTCGGTGCCGGTGATGGCCGGTTCCTCGGCGAACGGCAGCGGCTGGGCGGGCAGGTTGGGCACCTCGAGCACCGAGATGTCGGCGTTGGGGTCATAGGAGACGACGGTGGCGTCGTAGGTCTCGCCGTCGGATTCGATGGTCACGCTGTCGGAGCCGGCGACCACGTGCGCGTTGGACATCACCCGGTTGGGTGCGACGACGAATCCGGTGCCCTCCAGCACCTTCTGGCAGCCCGGCGCCACGCCGCGGATCTTCACCACGCTGGGCCGCACGGCCTCGACCACGGTGGAGTTGGCCAGCGACGCGTCCGGCGGGTCCACCTCGACGATGGGGGTCCGGCCGAACGGCTCCAGGACATCGGGCAGCCCGGAGGTGTCCAGCAGCGCCGACAGGCGCTTGGGCACGGTGCGCAACCACTCCGGCGCGACGGCGTCGACCTGGGTGAGCACCTTCGAACCGCGCACCGCGGCCGCAAGATTGGGCTGATCTGAGGTGGTCAGCGGGGTGGCCAGCATCCAGGCGGCGATCAGCACCACCAGCACCTGCGTGACGACCCCGATCATCGAGTCGATGAACCGCAGGCCGGTGCTGCGGATCGCGCCGCGCACCGCGCGGCCCAGCACCACGCCGGCGATCTCGCCGATCACCACCAGCGCCAGGATCAAGAACAGCGCCGCGAACAGCTTGGTGCGGGCGCCGTCGATGTTGTCCACCAGGTGCGGGGCCAGCAGCACGCCGGCCACCGCGCCGAGCACCACGCCGATGAACGACATCACCGAACCCAGCGCGCCGGAGCGCCAACCGGACACGGCCGCCACGAACGCGATCGCCACGATCGCGATGTCCAGCCACTGCGACGAACTCATAGTTGCTTGGGTCCTCCGTTGTCCGTCGGCACCATGGCCATCGCGTCGTGCAATTCGACGACCTTCTCGTCGTCCCACGGCCTGGCCCAGCCGGCGACGTCGAGCATGGCCGAGATCACCTGTCCGGTGAACCCCCACACCAACATCTGATTGAGCAGGAACGCCGGCCCGGCCGATCGCCGGGTGTTGGCCGAACGGTAGACCATCAGGCGGTTCTCCGGGTTGGTGAACGCGCGCACGGGCACGTGGGAGACCAGCGCGGTCTCGGCCTCGTCGATCACCTCGACGGGCCCCGGTTCGGGCGCGTACGCCAGGACCGGGACGACGTGGAAGCCCGACGGCGGGATGAACATCCGGTCCAGCGTCGCCAGCGGTTGCAGCCGGCCGGTGTCGATGCCGGTCTCCTCCCAGGCCTCGCGCAGCGCGGTGCCCACGGGTCCGTCGTCCTCGGGGTCGGCGGCCCCGCCCGGGAAGGCGGCCTGCCCGGCGTGGTGGCGCAGGGTGGAGGCGCGGACGGTGACCAGCAGCGTGGCGTGGGTGGGCAGGCCGGCCTCGGCCGGGGCGTCGTGCGGGCCGGAGAACAGGACCAGCACCGCCGCATCGCGGCGGGCGCCGGCGATCGCGGCCTGGGTGTTGGCGGCCGAGATGGTGGCCAGGACCTCCGGGGGCACGCGCCGGCGGTAGGCGTCGCGCACCCGGTCGACGTTGTCCAACAGCGGCCGCAGCCACGGCGGGCCCGCCTCGGGGGTGAGCGGTACCGCAGCGCTCACTACGCGTCCCCTCTCATACAGCTACCCGATCATGGCCGATCATTGCAGCTCACCGACCGCCGCCTCGATCTCGTCGGCGTTGGTGAACGCGCGCGGCAGGATTTTCGCCACGCTACCGTCCGAACCGAGCACCACGGTCGCGGGCATCACGTTCGGCACCCGCAGTGCCGAGGCGATCTGCCGGCGGCCGTCCTGCACGGTGGGCAGCCGCACGCCCAGGTCGGCCAGGCGCAGCAGCGCGGCCTCCTCGTTCTCGTCCTGGTGCACGGTCAGCACGGTCACCCCGGGCCCGACGCGGCGCTGGTACTCCTGCATGGCGGGCAGTTCGTCGGTGCAGGGCCCGCACCAGTACGCCCACAGGTTCAGCACCGCGGGCCGGCCGGCCAGCGCGGCCGCCACGTCCACGTCGGTGCCGTCGGCGGCGCACTCGAGGACCACCCCGCGCAGCGCCTCGGGTTCGGGCCCGTCGGCGCCGGTCGGGCACGGCGGCAGGTCGGCGCGGCGGCGCGGTTCGGCCAGTGCCGCGGCGGTGTCGGCGTCGCGGCGCTCGCGCGCCTGATCGGTCGTCGACTCGGTCGCGACCGTGCCGTCGGGATTCCGCGAGCCGGCGTCGCGCAACTCGACGATGAAGCCGCCGAGCACCACCGCCATGACCGCTGCGATCACCAGCGTCCACTTCGCCGATCTGGTCATACCCGCGGCTACAGTCCCGCCAACGCCAGCAGGTGCTCGGTCTCCGGGCCGCGGACCAGCGCCGCGGCCTCCAGCGGATCGGTGGGCCCCTCGCCGAAGGACGGGCAGTCCGACGCCAGCACGCACACCCCGCAGGCCGGCCGGCGGGCGTGGCACACCCGGCGGCCGTGGAAGATCACCCGGTGGCTGAGCAGGGTCCATTCCTTGCGCTCGATCAGGTCGCCGACGACCTTCTCGACCTTCACCGGGTCCTCCTCGGCCGTCCAGCGCCACCGGCGCACCAGGCGCCCGAAGTGGGTGTCGACCGTGATGCCGGGGATGTCGAAGGCGTTGCCGAGCACGACGTTGGCGGTCTTGCGGCCGATGCCCGGCAGCGTCACCAGGTCCTCCAGCTTGTCGGGCACCTCGCCGTCGAACCGGGTCACCAACTGCTGGCCCAGGTTGATCAGGGAGTTGGCCTTGTTGCGGTAGAAGCCGGTGGGCCGGATCATCTCCTCGAGTTCGGTGCGGTCGGCCTGGGCGTAGGCCAGCGCGGTGGGATATTCGCGGAACAGCGCCGGGGTGGTCAGGTTGACCCGCTTGTCGGTGCACTGCGCCGACAAGATGGTTGCGACGGTGAGCTCGAGCGGATTGGTGAAATCCAGTTCGCAGTACACGTGCGGGAACGCCGTCGCCAGGGTGCGGTTCATCCGGCGGGCGCGCCGCACCAGCCCGAGAGGTGTTTCCCGGTCCCATTTCCGGTTGCGTTTTCCCTTGCCCGCCACCACCACAGGGTAGCCGCGTAGCGGATGGCAATTCGTGATCCCGCTGAGACCTTGCCCGTGTTTACTTCGACGTGTGTCCTGGTTGTTGGCAGTTTCCATCCCCGCGTTGCTCATGATGGCGACGTTCGGGCTGGGTCGAATCGAAGACGCGATCGACGCCCCGGAGCGCGACGACCAGGTTGCCGTTCTGCTCGAGCGGGCCGCCGCGGTGGCCCGGTCCGAGAACGCGCGGGTCCGGGTTCCGGTCGCGCCGTCGGGGCCGTACCAACTCGACGACGAGCCCGATTTGCCGACGCGGATCTACCATTCGGTGAATCCGAATCCGCAGTTTCAGCCGACTCGCCAAGCTAATCGTGTGTAGCGTTGGCCTGTCGCGCCAGGGTCTACCTCTAGACTGATCACGCTAACCGTATAGAGGCTGGTCAGCGCGCATCAGACCATTCAAGAATTAAGAGGGGCAACGTGGACGAGATCCTGGCCAGGGCCGGAATCTTCCAGGGAGTCGAACCCAGCGCCGTATCTGCGCTTACCAAGCAGTTGCAGCCCGTCGATTTCCCGCGTGGGCACACCGTATTCGCCGAAGGCGAGCCCGGTGATCGCCTGTACATCATCATATCCGGCAAGGTGAAGATCGGCCGACGTTCCCCGGACGGCAGGGAGAACCTGCTGACCATCATGGGGCCGTCCGACATGTTCGGCGAGCTGTCGATCTTCGACCCGGGGCCACGCACCTCGAGCGCGACCACCATCACCGAGGTGCGCGCGGTCTCCATGGACCGCGACGCGCTCAAGGCGTGGATCAAGGACCGCCCGGAGATCGCCGAGCAGTTGCTGCGGGTGTTGGCGCGCCGTCTGCGCCGCACCAACAACAACCTGGCGGACCTGATCTTCACCGACGTGCCCGGCCGGGTCGCCAAGCAGCTGCTGCAGCTGGCCCAGCGCTTCGGCACGCAGGAAGGCGGGGCGCTGCGCGTCACGCACGACCTGACCCAGGAGGAGATCGCTCAGCTGGTCGGCGCCTCCCGCGAGACGGTGAACAAGGCGCTGGCCGACTTCGCCCACCGCGGCTGGATCCGCCTGGAGGGCAAGAGCGTGCTGATCAGCGACAGCGAGCGGCTGGCGCGCCGCGCCCGCTAGCGATTTGGGTGCGCTGGGTTGCGGTTGCCGCAACCGAACGCACCGAAATCACCGGCGCAGCTCGAGCAAATAGTCCAGCTGGGCCTGTACCGAGGACTCCGCGGCCTCCCACAGTTTCTCGTCGACGTCGGTGTAGACGTGTTCGACGACCTGTCGGGCGGTCGCGTCCTCGCCGATCTCACGTAACGCGCCGCGCACCTGCTCGAGCCGCTGTTCACGGTGGGCCAGGTACATCTCGCTGACCTCGTGCAGGTCGCCGAGGTCCGGGCCGTGCCCGGGCAGCACCCGCCGCGAGCCCAGCCCGTGCAGCCGGCGCAGCGACTCCAGATAGTCGCGCAGGCTGCCGTCCTCCTTGTCGATCACGGCGGTGCCGCGGCCCAGCACGGTGTCGGCGGTCAACACGACGTCGTCGACCAGGAAGCACACCGAGTCGGCGGTGTGCCCGGGCGTCGCCAACACGGTGATCGACAGCCCCGCGGCGTCGATCACCTCGCCGTCGGTCAGCGAGCCGCCCAGGCCCCGCTGGAAGCCGCTGCCCACCGAGCGCACGACGGCGCCGGTCCGGTCGACGATCTGGTCGATGCCGTCGGTGTGGTCGCCGTGCCGGTGGCTGATCAGCACCAGCGAGATCTTGCCGAGCGCGGCCAGCCGTTCCAGGTGGGCGTCGTCGTCGGGTCCCGGATCGACGACGACCATCTCCGAGCTGCCCCGCCCGCGCAGCACCCAGGTGTTGGTGCCGTCCAGCGTCATCAGGCCGGGGTTGTCGCACAGCAGCACCGACGCGGTGTCGGTGACGGGGCGCAGCAGTCCGTAGGCGGGGTGGGTCAGAACCTCGCCCGCCTGCGGAGTGCGGTCGCCGTTGCTCAATTCACCTCGACGATGAGTTCGACCTCGACCGGTGCGTCGATGGGGAGTTCCGCGACGCCGACGGCGGACCGCGCGTGCGCGCCGGCGTCCCCGAAGACCTCACCGAGCAGTTCCGACGCGCCGTTGACGACGCCGGGCTGGCCGTTGAAACCGGGCGCCGACGCCACGAATCCCACGACCTTGACCACCCGCGTCACGTTGTCGAGTCCGACGAGCGCGTCCACCGCGGCCAGCGCGTTCAGCGCGCACAGCCGGGCCACCTCCCGGGCGTCCTCGGCGCTGACCTCGGCCCCGACCTTGCCCTGGGCCGACAGTTTCCCGTCGACCATCGGCAGCTGACCGGAGGTGTAGACCAGGTTGCCCGTGCGCACCGCGGGCACGTACGCGGCCAGCGGTGCGACGACGGTGGGCAGGGTCAGGCCCAGTTCGGACAGGCGCGCGGTGGCGCTCATTTGGGCCGTTTCAGGTACGCCACATGCTGCTCGCCGGTCGGGCCGGGCAGCACTGCGACCAGTTCCCAACCGTCGGCGCCCCACTGATCGAGGATTTGCTTGGTGGCGTGGGTGAGCAGCGGCACGGTGGCGTACTCCCAGGTGGTCGGTGCACTCATGGGTTATGAGCCTAGTGGTCTCGCTTAAGACGTTGGTTAACATGCAGTCCATGGCGACCACACCGAGCGACGGAAGACCCGTCGGCTGGCCCTCCCGTTTGGCCAAGGCCCGGCTCCATTTCGTCACCGGCAAGGGAGGCACCGGCAAATCGACCGTGGCCGCCGCGCTGGCGCTGACGCTGGCCGCCGGCGGCCGCAAAGTGCTGTTGGTGGAAGTCGAAGAGCGCCAAGGGATTGCGCAACTCTTCGACGTCCCGCCGCTGCCCTACGAGGAGCTCAAGATCGCGACCGCCGAACGGGGCGGACAGGTCAACGCGCTGGCCATCGACATCGAGGCCGCGTTCATGGAATACCTCGACATGTTCTACAACCTGGGCCTGGCCGGCCGGGCGATGAAGCGCATCGGGGCCGTCGAGTTCGCCACCACCATCGCACCCGGCCTGCGCGACGTGCTGCTCACCGGCAAGATCAAGGAGTCGGTGATCCGCGTCGACCGCAACAAGCTGCCGGTGTACGACGCCATCGTGGTCGATTCACCGCCCACCGGCCGGATCTCCCGGTTCCTGGACGTCACCCGCGCGGTGTCGGACCTGGCCAAGGGCGGCCCGGTGCACTCGCAGGCCGAGGGCGTGGTCAACCTGCTGCGCTCCGATCAGACCGCCATCCACCTGGTGACGCTGCTCGAGTCGCTGCCCATCCAGGAGACGATCGAGGCCATCGAGGAGCTCGAGGAGATCGGCCTGCCGATCGGCGCCGTCATCGTCAACCGCAACATCCCGGCGTTCCTGGCGCCGGAGGACCTGGACGCGGCCGCCGAGGGTGAGATCGACGCCGAGGCGGTGCGCGCCGACCTGGAGAAGGTCGGGATCACCATGCCTGACGGCGATTTCGCCGGTCTGCTCACCGAGACCATCCAGCACGCCACCCGGGTGAAGTCCCGGTCGGAAACAGCCGAGCGGCTCGACGAGATCCACGTGCCGCGGCTGGAACTGCCATCCATCAACGACGGCATCGACCTCGGCAGCCTGTACGAGCTCGCCGACGTCCTTGCCCACCAGGGGGTCCGCTGATGAGCACCAAACCACCGGCGCTCGACATGGCGTCGATCCTGCAGGACACGTCCAACCGCGTCGTGGTGTGTTGCGGCGCGGGCGGCGTGGGGAAGACGACGACGGCCGCGGCCATGGCGCTGCGCGCCGCCGAGTACGGCCGCACCGTGGTGGTCATGACCATCGACCCGGCCCGCCGGCTGGCCCAGGCGCTGGGCATCGAGGATCTGGGCAACACCCCGCAGCGGGTCCCGCTGAACCCCGAGGTTCCCGGCGAGCTGCACGCGATGATGCTCGACATGCGCCGCACCTTCGACGAGATGGTCATCGAGAACTCGGATCCCGCACGCGCACAAGCGATTCTGGACAACCAGTTCTATCAGACGGTGGCGACCTCGCTGGCCGGCACGCAGGAGTACATGGCCATGGAGAAGCTGGGTCAGCTGCTGGCCCAGGATCGCTGGGACCTGGTGGTGGTGGACACCCCGCCGTCGCGCAACGCGCTGGACTTCCTGGATGCGCCCAAGCGCCTCGGCAGCTTCATGGACGGCCGGCTGTGGCGGCTGCTGCTCGCGCCGGGCCGCGGTCTGGGCAAGCTGGTCACCGGCGCCGTCGGGCTGGCGATGAAGGCGCTGTCGACGGTGCTGGGCTCGCAGATGCTCTCGGACGCCTCGGCGTTCGTGCAATCACTGGACTCGACGTTCGGCGGCTTCCGCGAGAAGGCCGACCGCACCTACCAGCTGTTGAAGCGCCGCGGCACCCAGTTCGTCGTCGTCTCCGCTCCGGCGCCGGACGCGCTGCGCGAGGCCACGTTCTTCGTGGACCGGCTGTCCGAGGAGAAGATGCCGCTGGCCGGCCTGATCCTCAACCGCACCCACCCGCCGCTGTGCCCGCTGACCGTGGAGCGCGCCACCGACGGCGCCGACGAGTTGGAGGCCAAGGACCCCGACGCGCTGGCCGCGGCGGTGCTGCGGATCCATGCCGATCGCGGGTTGACGGCCAAGCGTGAGGTGCGACTGCTGTCGCGGTTCACCGGCGCCAACCCGGATGTGCCGATCGTCGGCGTGCCGTCGCTCCCGTTCGACGTCTCCGATCTGGAGGCGCTGCGCGCGATCGCCGATCAGCTCACGGCCTGAGCGGCATTAGCTGACGCTGCGGTGCTTGCGCTGCGCGGCGAAGAAATCGGCCCAGGACACCACCTCTGGGTGCTGCTTGAGCAGGGCGCGGCGCTGACGTTCGGTCATGCCACCCCACACGCCGAACTCGACCCGGTTGTCCAGGGCGTCGGCGCCGCACTCGGCGATCACCGGGCAGTGTCGGCAGATGACTGCGGCCTTACGCTGCGCCGCCCCCCGGACGAACAATTCGTCGGGGTCAGCCCCCCGGCATCGAGCTTTGGCCACCCACGCGATGCGGGCTTCACCTTCTGCGCCGGGCGGCGGCGCGTCCATCCGGGGTGTGACCGTCCTACGAACTGCTTGCCGAGTTGTTGACACCAGCGATTCCCCTTCGCTCGTCCGCCATACAGCGGCACTGCCCTCGGGTGTAGACCCAGTTGCGATCTACGCCACACTGCTTTGTGAGGTGTTACCTACGTCGCATTGTGTGTATAAGTTAGGTGGTCAGGTCGCATTTGCGCAACCATTGCGAGCTCATCTTTTTGGGACGCCCGTGCAGTCCGATCATGAAACGCAGCAGAACCGGGCGCCGTCGGCCGCCCGCCGGTGTCGCTGCTCGGTATTCGCGCCGCTCAGCGGCATCGTTACGCTGTACGCATGCCAGACCGCCCACCGGTTGCAGTAACGGTCATCAAGCTGGCTTGGTGCTGCCTGCTCGCCGCTGTCCTCGCAGCGGCCCTGATGTTCCCCGTCGTCGGGGGCATCGGTTTGATGTCCAACCGCGCCTCCGACGTCGTCGCCAACGGCTCGTCCCAACTGGTCGAGGGCGACATTCCCGCCGTCAGCACCATGGTGGACGCCCGGGGCAACGTCATCGCCTGGCTGTACAACCAGCGGCGCTTCGAGGTGCCCAGCGATCAGATCGCCGACACCATGAAGTTGGCAATCGTGTCCATCGAGGACAAGCGGTTTGCCGAACACAACGGCGTCGACTGGCAGGGCACGCTGACGGGCCTGTCGGGCTATCTGTCGGGCAACCTCGACACCCGCGGCGGTTCGACCATCGAACAGCAGTACGTCAAGAACTATCAACTGCTGGTGGTCGCCCAGACCGACGCCGAGAAGCGCGCCGCCATCGAGACCACCCCCGCGCGCAAGCTGCGGGAGATCCGGATGGCGCTGACCCTGGACAAGACGCTCACCAAGCCGGAGATCCTGACCCGCTACCTGAACCTGGTGTCCTTCGGCAACGGCGCGCACGGCATCCAGGACGCCGCCCAGACCTACTTCGGGGTCGACGCCTCCCAACTCAACTGGGAGCAGGCCGCGATGCTGGCCGGCCTGGTGCAGTCCACCAGCGCCCTGGACCCCTACACCAACCCCGAGGGCGCGCTGGCGCGGCGCAACATCGTGCTCGACACCATGATCGAGAACCTGCCGGACCGGGCCGAGGAACTGCGCGTGGCCCGGCAGCAGCCCCTCGGTGTGCTGCCGGTGCCCAACGAACTGCCGCGCGGGTGCATCGCCGCCGGCGATCGGGCGTTCTTCTGCGACTACGTCCAGGAGTACCTCGCGCGCGCCGGCATCAGCAAGGAACAGGTGGCCAAGGGCGGCTACCTGATCCAGACCACGCTGGACCCCGACATCCAGGCCTCGGTCAAGCAGTCCGTGGACCGCTACGCGCGGCCCGACACCCCCGGCGTCGCGAGCGTGATGAGCGTCATCCGGCCCGGTAAGGAGACCCACCCGGTGCTGGCGATGGCCAGCAACCGGACCTACGGCCTGAACCTCGACGCCGGGGAAACCATGCACCCGCAACCGTTCTCGCTGGTGGGCAACGGCGCCGGATCGGTGTTCAAGATCTTCACCGTGGCCGCGGCCCTCGAGATGGGCATGGGGATCAACATGAACCTCGACGTGCCCGGCCGGTTCGAGGCCAAGGGCCTGGGCAGCGGCGGCGCGCGCGGCTGCCCCAAGGACACCTGGTGCGTGCAGAACGTCAGCAGCTACCGCTCCCCGATGAACGTCACCGACGCGCTGGCCACCTCGCCCAACACCGCCTTCGCCAAGCTGATCTCGCAGATCGGCGTGCAGCGCACGGTGGACATGGCGATCAAGCTCGGGCTGCGGTCCTACGCCGAACCCGGCACCGCCCGCGACTACCACCCGGAGAGCACCGAAAGCCTGGCCGACTTCATCAAGCGACAGAACATCGGCTCGTTCACGCTGGGCCCGTTCGAGGTCAACGCGCTGGAACTGTCGAACGTCGGGGCCACGCTGGCCTCCGGCGGCACCTGGTGCCCGCCGAACCCGATCGACAAGGTCTTCGACCGGCACGGCAAGGAGATCTCGGTGACCACCTCGACGTGCGAGCAGGTGGTGCCCGAGGGCCTGGCCAACACGCTGGCCAACGCCATGAGCGAGGACGACCGCGGCGCCGGCACCGCGGCCGGGGCCGCCGGGTCGGTGGGCTGGGACCTGCCGATGTCGGGCAAGACCGGCACCACCGAGGCCAACCGCTCGTCGGGCTTCCTGGGCTTCACCAATCAGCTGGCCGCCGCCAACTACATCTACGACGACTCCAACGCGCCCAGCGAGCTGTGCTCGTTCCCGTTGCGGCAATGCGGGTCCGGCAACCTCTACGGCGGTAACGAGCCGGCCAGCACGTGGTTCGCCGCGATGAAGCCGATCGCCACCAACTTCGGCGAGGTCATCATGCCGCCGACGGATCCGCGCTACGTGGACGGCGGCCCCAACTCGCGGGTGCCGAACGTGTCCGGCCTGAAGGAGGACAGCGCGCGCCAGCGGCTCGCCGAGTCCGGCTTCCAGGTCGCCGAGCAGGCGTCGTCGGTCAACAGCAGTTCGTCGTACGGCACCGTCGTGGGCACCTCGCCCAGCGGGCAGACCATTCCGGGCTCGATCGTCACGATCCTGGTGAGTAACGGGGTGGCCCCGGCGCCGCCGCCGCGGCCCGCCGCACCGCCGGGACTGCCCGCACCGCCGCCGCTGGGTCAGACCGTGGTCGAGATCCCCGGCCTGCCGCCGATCACGGTTCCGGTGCTGGTTCCGCCTCCGCCTCCGTAACACAGCGACGGGCAGTATCGTGGCCACATGCCCGCAGTTCTACCCGTCCTGAAACGCACCGCCGCGGTGACGCTCGGCACCGCCATCGCCGGGATCGGATATGCCTCGCTCATCGAACGCAACGCGTTCGTCGTACGCGAAGCGACCCTGCCGGTGCTGTCCCCGGGTTCGTCGCCGCTGCGGGTGCTGCACCTGTCCGACCTGCACATGCGGCCCGCCCAGCGGCACAAGCAGGCGTGGCTGCGCGACCTGGCGCGCTGGGAGCCGGACCTGGTGGTCAACACGGGCGACAACCTGTCGCACCCGAAGGCCGTGCCGGCCGTCGTGCAGGCCCTCGGCGATCTGCTGTCGGTGCCCGGGCTGTTCGTCTTCGGCAGCAACGACTACTTCGGGCCCACCCTGAAGAACCCGGCGAAGTACATCACCGACCGCGGGCACCGGGTGCACGGCAATCCGCTGCCGTGGCAGGACCTGCGGGCGGCGTTCACCGAACGCGGCTGGCTGGACATGACCCACACCCGTCGCGAACTCGAGGTCGCCGGGGTGACCATCGCCGCCGCCGGCGTCGACGACCCGCACATCGACCGGGACCGCTACACCGCCATCGCCGGGCCCGCCAACGCCGCGGCGAACCTGCGCCTCGGCGTGGTGCACGCG
This sequence comes from Mycolicibacterium chitae, assembly GCF_900637205.1. Classification (NCBI taxonomy): domain Bacteria; kingdom Bacillati; phylum Actinomycetota; class Actinomycetes; order Mycobacteriales; family Mycobacteriaceae; genus Mycobacterium; species Mycolicibacterium chitae. The sequence continues at coordinate 312,204 of NZ_LR134355.1, read as the reverse complement.
CCCTACACCCGGGTGCTGGACCGCTTCGCCGCCGACGGCTACCAACTGGTGATGGCCGGGCACACCCACGGCGGCCAACTGTGCCTGCCGTTCAAGGGTGCGCTGGTGACCAACTGCGACCTCGACCCGTCGCGCGCCAAGGGCGTGTCCAAGTGGGGCGCCCACATGGCGCTGCACGTGTCGGCGGGCCTCGGTACCTCGCCGTTCGCGCCGGTGCGGTTCTGCTGCCGGCCGGAGGCCAGCCTGCTCACGCTGATCGCCGCGCCCACCGGGGGCGACGACTCGAGCCGCAACCTCGACCAGTCGCAACCCACCGCCGCCGTCCTCTGACGCGGTGGGTCCGGTCTGCGACCGCAGCCCCGAGCGGGCCTGGGTCGACCATGCGATCAGCCTGATCGACGCCGAGGCACGCCGCAGCGCCGACACCCACCTGCTGCGCTACCCGCTGCCGTCGGCCTGGGGCGACGCCCACGGCGTGGCGCTGTACCTGAAGGACGAGAGCACCCACATCACCGGCAGCCTCAAGCACCGGTTGGCGCGTTCGCTGTTCCTCTACGGGCTGTGCAACGGCTGGATCGGACCGGAGACCACACTCATCGAGGCCTCGTCGGGGTCGACGGCGGTCTCCGAGGCGTATTTCGCTGCACTGATCGGTCTTCCGTTCATCGCCGTGGTGCCCGAGTCGACGAGTGCGTCGAAGATCGCACTGATCGAGGCCCAGGGCGGGCGGTGTCATTTCGTGGAGAATTCCGCGGAGGTGTACGCCGAGGCCGAGCGACTGGCCGACGAGACCGGCGGGCACTACCTCGATCAGTTCACCAACGCCGAGCGCGCCACCGACTGGCGCGGCAACAACAACATCGCCGAGTCGATCTACTCGCAGATGGGTGCCGAGCCGCATCCGGTGCCGGCGTGGATCGTCGTCGGCGCGGGCACCGGCGGGACCAGCGCCACCATCGGCCGCTACATCCGCTACCGGCGCCACCACACCCGGCTGTGCGTCGTCGACCCGGAGAACTCGGCGTTCTTCCCGTCCTACGAGCAGCGCCGCGACGTGGTGACCGGCGAATCGTCGCGCATCGAGGGCATCGGGCGCCCGCGCGTGGAGCCGTCGTTCCTACCCGAGGTGGTCGACCGGATGGTCCTGGTGCCCGACGCCGCGTCGGTGGCGGCGGCCCGCCACGTCAGCGCGGTGCTGGGCCGACGGGTGGGGCCGTCCACGGGCACCAACATCTGGGGCGCGTTCGGGCTGCTGGCCGAGATGGTCGCCGAGGGGCAGCGCGGGTCGGTGGTGACGCTGCTGGCCGACAGCGGGGATCGCTACGCGGACACCTACTTCTGCGACGAGTGGGTCACCAGCATGGGGCTCGACCTGTCCGGGCCGGCGGCGCAGCTGGCCGACTTCGAACGGTCCTGCGCCCACTGGTGATTCTCGGCGGCGTCCGATTCGTCGTTGGTGAGGAACAGCCACAGCACGGCCACTCCGAAAAACCCGCCGAACACGGCGGCTCCCAGTGCGGTCATAGTCGGCCTCCCTCGTGTGTTGCCCAGCCTGGCAGCGGTACAGGCGGTACAACCGCACCGACACGCGGATTTCATCCCGCGGGCGAGCGGGGACCTCGTTTGGCTTCCCGGGCCGGTGGTGCGATACGCTGTCGTGGCTTCACCCGGGGTGTGGCGCAGCTTGGTAGCGTGCTTCGTTCGGGACGAAGAGGTCGTGGGTTCGAATCCCGCCACCCCGACTCGTGTGACTGCAGACAGAAGGCCCTGATCCGGTTTCCGGAGCGGGGCCTTCTTACTTGCTCACCCGGGCCCGCGACGCCGGGTTATAGGCCAGCAGCGCGCCCACCGCCGCGATCGCGCCCAGGGCCACGAACATCGCCGCGTAGCCGCCGAGCAGGCTCGCCAGGGCGGCGCCGACGAACGGGCCCACCGCCGTGGCGATCATGATGGGCGCGTTCAGGTAGGCGCTCAGGTGGCCGTAATGGGTTGGGCCCCAACGCTCGGTCACCGCGGTGGCCTGCAGCAGCGTCATGATGCCGCGCACCACCCCCGCTCCGATCGCCGCGGTCACCAGCGCCGCATACGAGGTGAACACGCCGAGCAGTGCGGTGGTGACCGCCACCCCGGCCATGACGCCCACCGTGCGGGGCACGACGCCGACCCGGCGTACCAGGGATTGGTAGCCGAGGCGGCCCAGCACCTGCCCGGCCCCGCCGAGTCCCAGCGCGAGGGCCGCCGCACCGGTGCCGATGCCGCGTTGGGTCATCAGCGGCACCAGGTTGGCGATCACGGCGTAGGAGGCCAGGCCGGACAGCGCGAAGGCCGCGATCAACGTCAGGAACGACGGGCTGCGCGCGATGCGGGTCGGCGACTCGGTCCTGTGGTCGATGACCAGCGCGGGCCAGGGGCGCCGCAGCCCGAAGAAGTGCACCGGGACGGTGATCGCCGCCAGCACGACCGCCAACACGAGGTAGGTGTGTCGCCAGCTCAGCTGCGCGGCCAGCGCGGCGGTCAACGGCGCGAACACGGTGCTGGCGAAGCCGGCCACCAGGGTGAGCACCGTGAGCGCGCGCACCGCCTCGGTGCCGAAGAACCGGGTCAGCGCCGCGAACGCGGGTGCATAGAAGACCGCGCTCATCGCCACCCCGGAGAAGATCCACGCCGCGGCGAACAGCCCGAAATTGGGCGCGGCGGCCACGGCGACCACGGAGAGCACGCCGAGCACCGATCCGCCGGTCATGATCCACCGCGGGCCGATGCGGTCCAACCAGCGCCCGACCGGGATGCCCACCAGCGCCGAGGTCACCAACCCCGCGGAGAACGCCGCGGTCACCGCGGGCGCCGACCACCCCGTATCGGCGCTGATCTGCGGGGACAGCACGGTGAAGGCGTAGTACAGCACGCCCCAGCTGGTGATCTCGGTGACGCACAGCGCCAACAGCACCCAGCGCAGCCCGCGGGCTGCGCTGGGTTGGGTGCGCTGCTCAGTCTTGGTGGTCGCCATTGATCAACGGATCGATCCTCACCGATCCGTTGCGAATGCGCTCGCCGAGCAGTGCGGCGTCAGTCCGCGTCGCGGGCATCCCGCGTGCTGAGGAACACCGCCATGTCGTGGCACGCCTGCAGCGCCTTCTGCGACCAGTCCTCTTCGGGTTCGGGGGTCAGGCGCAGTTCCTGGGCGCGCTCGCTGATCACCGGATCGAGGCTGTGTTCGGCGATCAGGGCCAGAAGCTGGTCGATCCGCTTGTCGACAATTGACGTCGAGTCGAGCGCGCCGATGCGCCACCCCTCGCTGACATCCACCCGATTGCCCCCCTGAGCCATCTCATGTGTGTTCTCGACATTGTTACCAACCAGTACGGTGGCCGCGAGGCAATTCTGACACGATTGTGACGCTTATTACTCAAAAGTCAGGTTATGGCGGCAACGCGTGTTGTCAGCGATATCTCCCGCGGACGCGTCGCCCGGGATGAAGATGGTTTGGTGACTCCGATCCGCCTCGACGATCTGCCCGCGATCGACACCGATGTCCTGGTGGTCGGGGCCGGTCCGACCGGCCTGATGGCCGGGCTGGTCCTGCACCGCCGGGGCGTCGCCGCGGTGGTGGTGGACCGCAAGGCCGGCCCCACCCGGGAGTCGCGCGCGCTGGTGGTCCACGCCCGCTCGATGGAGATCTACGACCAGCTCGGCCTGGCCGAGACCGTGCTGGAGCGCGCCTATCTCGCCACCCGGCTGCAGGTCGGCGCGTCGCCGCGGGGCCCCGGACCCAACGTCACGCTGTTGCAGACGGGCGGCACCCGTTTCCCCGGCGTGCAGGTGTTCGAGCAGAGCCGCAACGAGGAACTGCTCAGCGACACCCTGCGCGACGGCGGCGCCGACGTCCGCTGGAAACATCGCCTGGTCGATCTGTCCGACCGCACCGCCGAACCCGACGGCCGGGTCGAGGCGCTGCTCGAGAACGACGACAGCGCCCTGCTACGGGTGCGGGCGCGCTGGTGCATCGGGGCCGACGGCGCCTCCTCGACGGTGCGCCGGCAGCTCAACCTGCCCTTCGAGGGCAACACCGACGACGCGACGTTCTGGGTCGCCGACGTCCACGACGTGCGCGGGGTGCCCGATTCCGCGCTGAACCTGCGGGTCGGCAGGTCGACCTTCGCGGTGATCTTCCCGCTGGGCCCGGGCGGGCACACCCGGCTGATCGCACTGGCCCCGCGGGACGAGATCTCCCAGGACGAGGCCCTGGCGGCCGCCGACGCCGACTTCGGCCTGACGCACGGCGCGGTCGACTGGTTCTCCACCTACCGGGTGCATCACCGGGTGGCCGCCAAGTTCCGGGTGGGGTCGGTGTTCCTGGCCGGCGACGCCGCGCACGTGCACTCCCCCGTCGGCGGGCAGGGCATGAACACCGGCCTGCAGGATGCGCACAACCTGGCCACGCTGCTGGCCGACGTGGCCCAGGGCCGCCGCGACCCCGCGGCGCTGGATCGCTACGAACTCGAGCGCCGGCCGGTGGCGCTGACGCTGGTGAACGTCACCGACCGGGCCTTCGGGGTGATCGGGCGGCGCAGCGTGGTGCCGGCGCTGATCCGCCGCGTCGTGGCCTTTCTGGGGGCGACGGCGATCCCGCTGCTGGTCAAGACCCGACTGGGCGCGCGGGTGGGCGGATACCTGGGGCAGTACCGGATCCGCTATCACTTCGGCGAGGCCCGGCCGTCGGATCCCGCGGTGGGGCTGCGCCTTCCGCCGGTCGGGGACAACCAGCAGGCCCTGCGCACCATGACGTGGCAGCTGCACGGCTACGGCGCCGGGGCGCTGCGGCGGCCGGACCTACCGGACTGGATCGAGGGCCCATGCGACTTCGGTCGCGACCCGCGGGGCCGGCTACGCTCCGATTGCGTGTACCTGGTGCGCCCCGACCAGTTCGTGGCCGCATCGATCCCGCTGCGGGGCAACAACATTGACGAGGAAGCGCTGCGCGCCGCGATCCGTGCGCACCGGTTGCCGGTCGGTTAGGAACGGGCGACAATCGACGCGTGGCCCGTAAACGGAAGACCCTGCCGAAGAACTTCGAGGACCTGCTCACCGCCGGCGATCTGGACGCGTTGAAGGCCGTCTACGACACCTGCCTGGTCGAGGCGCGCGGCGGTGACCCCAAGACCACGGCGCTGGGCTTCGACAACTGCCCCGAAGAACTGGCCCGTTGGCTGGTCGCCCAGGGACTCGACGTCGACACCCCGGACGCGTGGGGGCGAACCCCACTGTCGCAGAGGGTGTCTCGCGGCCAGGACATCGCGCTGCTGCTCGAGCTCGGTGCCGACGTCAATGCGCCCGAGGACTTCTACGGCAGCGCGCTGCACGCCGCCACCAACCGGCCCGACCTCACCCGCACGCTCATCGCGCACGGCGCCGACGTCAACGTCACCGACCGCAGCGGTGACACCCCGCTGCACGACGCCGTCATCGTCAACGCCGACACGGTCGCCGTCCTGGTCGAGCACCGCGCCGACACCGCCGCCCGCAACGAGATGGACCAGACCCCGCTGGCGGCCGGGCTGGTGGCCTGCCGCAACTCCGATATCGCCGAGTTCGCCCGCTCGGCCCGCATCCTGCTCGAGGCCGGCTCGCCCGTTCCCGACGACGCGGCCGAGGCGGTGACCGAGATCGGCCGGCAGTTCGAGTTCCACCGCGACGACTTCAATCCCGACCACGTCGACGAGACCGACCGCGGCCTCGCCGAGCTCTACGCGCTGTTCGGGGTGCAGCCCGTGGCCGCGCGCCGGGTCCACGACGGCGTCGCCCCGATCACGGTCGACGACGCGCCCTGGCCGGTGCAGTTCGACCAACTGTGGGAGTACCTGGTACCCGGCAGCGGCGCGGCGACGACGGTCCAGGGCGAGGTGATCCGGCTGGCCGGGCGCATCGGCCACGAACTGCTCGAGAGCGGCGCCGCCAACTGGGACCGGGACTTCGGCCGGCTGCGTGATGCGCTGATCGACCACCTCGGCTCGGGCTCGCCCGTCACCACGGCCGGCGAACTCGCCACGCTGCGGGGCGGACTCGGCCGCGACTGGGACGACGACGCCGTCGGCCGGGTCAGCGAGCTCGCCGTGGCGTGGGTGCTGGCCAACCCCGAGCCGGAACCGCTGGCGGCGCCCAAGTACCGCCGCTGAACGCGGCCCCGATAGGGTCGGCCGTCATGACGGGTGTCAAGCGCAGCTGGATCGCGCAGCTGCTGCAGTTCGACCGCGACGGGGATACGTTCGTGCCGCCCCAGACCCACGCCGGTCCGGGCCAGCGGCTGTTCGGCGGACTCATCGCGGCCCAGGCGCTCGGCGCCGCGGGCGCCACCGTCGACCCGGGCAAGCATCCGCAGTCGCTGCACCTGTACTTCGTGCGCGGCGGCGCCTACGGCGTCGACGTCGAGTTCCGGGTGGAGCGCACCCGCGACGGCCGCTCCTTCGACACCCGCCGGGTCACCGCCGTCCAGAACGGCGCGGTCATCCTCGAGATGATCGCCTCGTTCCATCTGCCCGAGCCCGGCGCCGACCGCCATCCCCCGCCGATGGTGACCGTCGGGCTCGACGACGCCGTCGGCAAGGACGCCGACATCGAGTTCGCCGACCGCTTCGAGCTGCGGACCATGCCCGACGACACCTCGGAGTTCGCGATCCCGCCGTTTTGGATCCGCACCCGGGAGGAGATCGAGGACGATCCGCTGGTGCGCAGTTGCGCGTTGGCGTTCATGTCCGACTTCGGGCCGGTGCCGGTGGCGCGCCCGCCGGACCTGCCGCTGGACCCGACCGTGGGGTTCGCGGCCAGCCTGGACCACTCGGTGTGGTTCCACCGCCCGTTCGACCCGCGGCAGTGGCACCGCTACGACGTGGAGTCGCTGAACAACAGCGACTCCCGGGGCCTGGTGCGCGGGTCTCTTTACAACACCGACCGCACTCTGATCGCGACCACCTCGCAGGAAGCGCTGTGGCGTTGCTGACACTTTGCAGAAACATTTGCCCGCAACCACGAGTTCACCGATAATTTGACTTATGGCCAAAAGAACCGAAGAGGAGTTGCTGTCCGACGTCGAGCGGCGGCTGATCGACGAGTTCACTCAGCTCCCGCCGACTGCCGTGGTCGCGGCCGTCGACCAGGCCCGGGACCGGTTCTCCGGCAGCAAGATCCGCGACTTCGTCCCGCTGCTCGTCGAGCGTCGCGCCTACGCCGACCTCTCCCACGCCGCGATCTGACCGCTCAGGCGTTCACAACCGGTCTTTGACAAAGGCCGAGATGCGCGCCCCGTCGGCCTTGCCGGCTGCGATCGCGGTCGCCGCCTTCATCACCTGCCCCATCTGCCGCATGCCGGGCGCTTCCCCGTTGGCTTCGGCCACCTGGGCGATCGCGGTGTTGACCACGTACGCCAGTTCGTCGTCGTTGAGCTGGGTCGGCAGATATTCGTCGATGACGCTGGCCTCGGCCCGCTCGTTGGCCGCCATCTCGCCGCGGCCGTTGCTGACGTAGATCTGCGCCGCCTCGCCGCGCTTGCGCGACTCGCGGCTCAGCACCTTGATGACCTCGTCGTCGGAGAGCTCCCGCGCCTGCTTGCCCGACACTTCCTCGCTCTGGATCGCGGCCAACACCAGCCGCAGGGTGGCGGTACGCAGCTTGTCCTGCGCCTTCATCGCCGCGGTCAGGTCGGCACGCAACCGGTTCTTCAGCTCAGCCATGGCTATGACGCTACGCCCTGGGCGCATTTGCTGTGACCGGCTCGAGCCCGGCATGCCAGACTGGTCGGGCACGGAGTTGAACGATGTAGACAGGGGAATCGCCCGGTGAGCATGCCGCCGATGGGTCCGGGGTGGCCGCCCCAGCAGCCACAACAACCCCAGCAGCCGCAGGGCTACCCATCGTTCGGCCCCCCGCCCAGTTATCGCCCCACTCCCGGTTATGGCCCCCCGCCCGGCTACCCGCCGCCGCCGATGGAACTGCGGCCCGGCGTCATCCCGTTGCGCCCGCTGACCCTCAGCGACATCTACAACGGCGCGGTCGGTTTCATCCGTACCAACCCGAAGGCCTCGCTGGGGCTGACGGCCATCGTCGTGATCGCCACCCAGGCCATCGCGCTGCTGCTGCAGATCGGCCCCATGCGGGCGCTGGCCAACACCGACCCGGACAGCACCGACTTCGGGACCGCGTTCGTCGGCAGCGTCTGGACCGAACTGCCGGGCATGCTGATCAGCGCGCTGGCCGCGATCGTGCTCACCGGCATGCTGACCGTCGTCGTCGGCCGCGCGGTCTTCGGTAACACCATCACCATCGGCGAGACCTGGCACCGCATCCGGGACCGGCTGTGGCCGCTGATCGCGGTGACACTGCTCATCACGCTGGCCTCCGTCGCGGTGGTCCTGGTGGTCGTGGTGATCATCGTCGCGGCGACCGCGGCCGGCGGTGGCCTGGCGGGAGTGGCCGTCGGAATCCCGCTGGGGCTGTTCGCTGCCGCGGCCATGCTCTGGATCTCGGTGGTCACCTCGTTCGCCCCCGCCATCGTGGTGCTGGAACGCCAACCGGTCCTGGCCTCCATCACGCGGTCCTTCGCGCTGATCCGCCGCGACTTCTGGCGCGTCTTCGGCATCTGGCTGCTCACCCGGGTGGTGACCTACCTGGTGGCGACGGCGGTGGCGGTCCCGTTCATGTTCGCCGCGGCGCTGGCCGGCGGCCTGATGGGCGCCTCGACACCGGCGATCATGGTCGCCGCGGTGTTGGCCAGCGTCGGCGCGGTGGTCGGTCAGATCATCACCACCCCGTTCGCCGCGGGTGTGGTCGTGCTGCTCTACACCGACCGCCGGATCCGCGCGGAGGCGTTCGATCTGGTGCTGCGCACCGGCGCGACGGCCGATCCCGCCGACCCGCGGTCCACCGATCATCTCTGGCTGACCTGGCGCTGAGGTTCATCCGTGGCAGAAGTAGACATCGACCGCGACACCGCCCATGAGCTCGCGCAGCAGGAGCTCAACAAGCCCATCTATCCCAAACCGTCGCTGTCCGAACGGCTCAGCGACTGGCTCAACGAGGTGATCTACCGCATCGTCGACTCCGGATCGTCGGTCCCCGGCGGGTGGTTCACCCTGACGGTGCTGCTGATCCTCGTCGCCGCCGCCGTCGTCGTGGCCGTGCGGGTGGCCCGAAACACCATGCACACCAACCGAAACGGCGATATGGCGCTGTTCGGCACCGCCGAGCGCAGCGCCGATCAGCACCGCGCGAGCGCCGAGCAGTACGCCGCCGCCGGCGACTTCGCGGCCGCCATCCGGCATCGGCTGCGCGCCATCGCGCGGCACCTCGAGGAGACCGGGGTCCTCGACGCCGTCCCGGGCCGCACCTCCCTGGAGTTGGCCCGCGCCGCCGGCGCCGCCATGCCCGACCTTTCCGCCGAATTCGTCGACGCCGCAACGGTGTTCAACGACGTCACCTTCGGTGAACGCCCGGGCACGCCGGAGTCCTATCGGCAACTGGCGCAGCTCGACGACCATCTGCGCTCGCGGCCGCCGACCCCGCGCGGCCCGGTCGCCGACCCTGCCGCGCAGGCGGGTTGGGCCCAGATCCGATGACCGCCGTGACCGCCGGCCCCGCCCAGCGCGGCCGAACCTGGCGCTGGATCGCCGTGGCGATCGTGGCCGTCGTCCTGCTGGCCGCCGTCACCGCCTGGTTGACGACGCCGCGCGACGGCGGGCGGATGGACCCCACGGCCACCGGTCCCGACGGCGCGCAGGCACTGGTGACGCTGCTGCGCGAGCAGGGCGTTCAGGTTCAGGTCGCCGACACCGCCGCCGAGGCCGCCGCCCTGGCGGGCCCGGACTCGCTGCTGCTGGTCGCCCAAACCTTCTACCTGTGGGACGACGAGTTGCTCGCCACCCTCGCCGATGCCCCCGGGGACCTGCTGCTGATCGCGCCGACCTCGCGGACCCGCGAGGCACTCGCGCCGGGCATCGCGGAGGGCACCGAGTCGACGCTCGGTGGCGAGCCGGATTGCGCTCTGCGCGAGGCGGATCGGGCCGGTTCGGCGCGCCTGGGTCCCACCGTCACCTACGAGGCCGCCGACGACGACATCGACCTCACCCGGTGCTACGAGGGCGCGCTGGTCCGCTACACCGACGGCGATCGCACCATCACCGTGATCGGCACCGCCGACTTCATGACCAACTCCACGCTGCTGCGCGACGGCAACGCCGCGCTGGCGATGAACCTGGCCGGCGCCGCGCCGCGGCTGATCTGGTACGCCCCGCAGCAGCCCGAGGGAGAGAGCAGCGGTGCGGCCAGCATCACCGACCTGATTCCCGACCGGGTGAACTGGATCGTCTGGCAGCTGTGCCTGGTGGTGGCCCTCGTCGCGCTGTGTAAGGGCCGCCGGCTGGGCCCGCTGGTCGCCGAGAAGCTGCCCGTGGTGGTGCGGGCCTCGGAGACCGTGGAGGGCCGCGGCCGGCTGTACCGCTCCCGACGGGCCCGCTCCCAGGCCGCCGAGGCGCTGCGCACCGCGGCGCTGCAGCGGCTCACCCCGCGCCTGGGCCTCGGTCCCGGCACCGATCCGCCAACCCTGGTGGCCGCGATCGCGCAGAACACCGCGCAGCGCGCGCCGGGCCTGGATCCGGGGCTGGTGCAGTACGCGCTGTTCGGTCCGCCGCCGGCCACCGACGACGATCTGGTACATCTGGCACACGCCCTCGACGACATCGAAAGGCAGGTCGCACACTCGTGACACAGCCCTCCCAGGCGCCGGCCTCCTCCGCCGCCGCGGACGCCGCCCGCACCGCGCTGCTGGACCTGCGCGCCGAGATCGCCAAGGCCGTGGTCGGACAGGACGCGGTGGTCAGCGGGCTGGTCGTCGCGCTGCTGTGCCGCGGCCACGTGCTGCTCGAAGGCGTCCCCGGGGTCGCCAAGACGCTGCTGGTGCGGGCGCTGTCGGCCGCGCTGCAACTGGAGTTCAAGCGCGTCCAGTTCACCCCGGACCTGATGCCCGGCGACGTCACCGGCTCGATGATCTACGACGCCCGCACCGCGGCGTTCACGTTCCGGCCCGGCCCGGTGTTCACCAACCTGCTGCTGGCCGACGAGATCAACCGGACCCCGCCCAAGACGCAGGCCGCCCTGCTCGAGGCGATGGAGGAACGTCAGGTCAGCGTCGACGGCGAGGCCCGCGCGCTGCCGGACCCGTTCATCGTCGCCGCCACCCAGAACCCCATCGAGTACGAGGGCACCTATCAGCTGCCCGAGGCCCAGCTGGACCGCTTCCTGTTGAAGCTGAACGTGCCGCTGCCGCCGCGCGATCAGGAGATCGCCATCCTGAATCGGCACGCCCGGGGCTTCGACCCGCGCGACCTGTCGTCGCTGGAGCCGGTGGCCGGACCCGCGGATCTGGCCGCCGGACGCGCCGCTGTGCGCGAGGTGTTCGTCGCCGACGAGATCCTCGGCTACATCGTCGATATCGTCGGCACCACCCGGCATTCGCCGGCCCTGCAGCTCGGTGTCTCACCGCGCGGCGCGACCGCACTGCTCAGCACCGCCCGCTCCTGGGCCTGGCTCTCGGGACGCAACTACGTCACCCCCGACGACGTCAAGGCCATGGCCCGACCCACCCTGCGGCACCGGATCGCGCTGCGACCCGAGTCCGAACTGGAGGGCGCGACGCCCGACGGCGTCCTCGACGGAATCCTGGCCGCCGTCCCGGTTCCGCGCTAGTGGTCCTGACCGGCCGCACCGGCCTGCTGGCGCTGCTGGGGGTGCTGCCCATCGCGCTGTCACCCTGGCCGGCAACGGCTTTCGTGGTGCTGCTGGTGGTGTTGCTGGCCGCGGTCGCCGTCGACGTGTTGCTGGCGGCCAGCCCGCGGGCGTTGTCGCTGTCGCGCTCCGGGGACGCCTCGGCCCGGTTGGGCGAGCCGGTGCAGGTCGAACTGCGGGTCCACAACACCGGCACCCGCCGGTTCCGGGGCTGGGTCCGCGATGCGTGGCCGCCGAGCGCGCGCGCCGAACCCGCGCGGTGCGCCCTGGACCTCGGGCCCGACGGCACCGAAGTGGTGCGGACCCGGCTGCGCCCGGTGCGGCGCGGGGATCAGGCCTCGGCGGCGGTGACCGCGCGCTCGCTGGGCCCGCTGGGCCTGGCCGGGCGGCAACGCTCCCATCGGGCGCCGTGGACGGTGCGGATCCTGCCGCCGTTCCTGTCCCGCAAGCACTTACCGTCGCGGCTGGCCAAGCTGCGCGAACTCGACGGCATGGTGCCGGTGCTGATCCGCGGGCAGGGCACCGAATTCGACTCGCTGCGCGAATACGTCGTCGGCGACGATGTCCGCTCCATCGACTGGCGGGCCACCGCCCGGCGCAACGACGTCGTGGTGCGCACCTGGCGGCCCGAGCGGGACCGCCGCGTGGTGATCGTCGTCGACACCGGCCGCACCTCGGCCGGTCGGGTCGGGGTGGATCCGACCGCCGCCGACCCGGGCGGCTGGCCGCGGCTGGACTGGTCCCTGGACGCGGCGCTACTGCTGGCGGCGCTGGCCACCCGCGCCGGCGACCACGTCGATTTCCTGGCCCACGACCGGGTCAGCCGCGCGGCCGTCGTCGGGGCCTCGCGCACCGAACTGCTGGCGCAACTGGTGCAGGCCATGGCGCCGCTGGAACCCGCCCTGGTCGAATCCGACTTCACCGCAACGGTTTCGGCAGTACAGCGCCGGGTGCGACGACGGGCGCTGGTGGTGTTGCTGACCGATCTGAACGCCTCGGCCCTGGACGAGGGGCTGCTGCCGGTGCTGCCGCAGCTGTCGGCCAAACATCAGGTGATCGTGGCCGCGGTCAGCGATCCGCGGGTCGACGAGCTGGCCGCCGGGCGCTCCGATGCCGCGCAGGTCTACGACGCGGCGGCCGCGGAGAAGTCCCGCAACGACCGCGGTGCGCTGGCGGCCCGGCTGCGGCACAGCGGGGTCGAAGTGGTCGACGCCGCGCCCGAGGATCTGGCGCCGGCGCTGGCGGACCGTTATCTGGCGATGAAGGCGAGCGGCCGGCTCTGAGCGCCGGTCAGCGGGTGGGAACGAAGTCGGGCGCATCCGCGACGTCGCCGGACTCCCCCGCCGCCACCGCCCGTCGGCCGAAGTACACCACGTAGGCCAGGAACGCGACCTCGGCGAGCACCCCGATGGCGATGCGCACCCACGTCGGGAACGGCGACGGCGTCACCAGCGCCTCGATCAGCCCGGACAGCAGCAGCACCGCGACCAGGCCGATGGCCACCGCCACGACGGCGCGGCCCTGTTCGGCGAGCACCTGGGCGCGCGGGCGGTCGCCGGCCACGATCACCGACCAGCCCAGCCGCATGCCGGCGGCCGCGGCCAGGAACACCGCCGTCAGCTCGAGCAGGCCGTGCGGGGTCAGCAGGCCGAGGAACAGGCCGCCCTTGCCGGCGTCGAACATCAGCCCGCCGGCCACGCCGACGTTGGCGGCGTTCTGGAACAGGATGTACGGGATCGGCAGGCCGAGCAGCACCGCGAAGGCGATGCACTGCGCGGCGACCCACGAGTTGTTGATCCACACCCGCAGCGCGAACGACCCCGCCGGGTTCTCGCTGTAATAGGACTCGAAGTCGTGGTTGACCAATTGCTCGATGTCGCTGGGGGTTCCGATGGTGGCCTGCACCTCGGGGTTGCTGGCCACCCAAATCCCGATGGCGACCGCGACGATCGTGAACCCGATCGCCGAGCCCAGCCACCAGCGCCAGCAGCGGTAGGCCACCACCGGGAACGACACCGTCCAGAACTTGCGGAACTCGCTCCACAGCGGGGCGTGCGCGCCGGTCACCGCCGAGCGGGCGCGTGCCACCAGCGTCGAGAGCCGCCCGATCAGCGCCGAATCCGAGGACGACGACCGCACCATCGACAGGTGCGTCGAGACCCGCTGGTACAGGTCGACCAACTCGTCGACCTCGGCGCCGGAGAGCTTGTTGCGACGCTTGATCAGGTCCTCGAGCCGATCCCAGGTGGGGCGGTGAGCCACCACGAATGCGTCGACGTCCACCCGGCGAAGTCTAGTAGCGTCGCTGCCATGACCGGCACGCCTACAGATGCGGTGGTGACCGGCGACGCGGTGGTCCTCGACGTGCAGATCGCCCAGTTGCCGGTGCGCGCGATCAGTTCGCTGATCGACATCACCGTGATGATCCTGGGCTACCTGCTGGGCGTCGGGCTGTGGGCGGTCACGCTGCTGCAGTTCGACCCGGCGCTGTCGGCGGCGGTGCTGATCATCTTCACGGTGCTGGTGCTGGTGGGTTATCCGCTGATCTTCGAGACCGCCACGCGCGGCCGCACGCTGGGCAAGATGGCCATGGGCCTGCGCGTGGTGTCCGACGACGGCGGCCCGGAGCGCTTCCGGCAGGCGCTGTTTCGCGCGCTCGCCGGCGTCGTCGAGATCTGGATGCTCACCGGCGGCCCCGCGGTGATCTGCAGCCTGTTGTCCCGCAAGGGAAAACGCATCGGGGACATCTTCGCCGGCACCGTGGTGATCAGCGAGCGCGGCCCGAAGCTGGCGCCGCCACCGGCCATGCCGCCGCCGCTGGCCTGGTGGGCGAGCTCGCTGCAGCTGTCCGGGTTGGGCCCCGAGCAGGCCGAGCTGGCCCGTCAGTTCCTGTCCCGCGCAAACCAACTCGACCCGGCGCTGCGCGATCAGATGGCCGCCCGCATCGCCGGGGAGGTCGCCGCCCGGATCTCGCCGCCGCCCCCGCCGGGCACGCCGCCGCAGCACATGCTGGCCGCGGTGCTGGCCGAGCGGCACCGGCGCGAGCTGGCCCGGCTGACCGCGCGTGCGCAGCAGCCCGGCGCTGGGTATCCCGCGCCTTCCCCCACGCCGGCCGCATATCCCGCGCCGGCGTCATATCCCCCGCCCGCTTATCCCCCGCCCGCTTATCCCGCGCCCGCGTCGCCCCATGTCCCGCCGACGCCGCCCCCGCCTCACAGTCCGCCGCCTCCGCCCGGCGGCTTTGTCCCGCCCGCCTGACCGACCTTTCGAAATTGCGTCCAGGGTTGTGGTCGCCGCCGCACAACAGCCCTAGGAGCAGTCTCGGCGTGCCCCCGACGCTCGGCGCCACGCCCCGACGCTCGGCGGCGTCGTCCCGCCCGCGCCTGACCGCCGCCGAGACTGCTACCAGGGTCGCGACCACGGCCTCGCCACAGCCCCAGCAGCAATTTCGCCGCGACCGAGACGCTCGGCGCAGCACGCCGGGCGGTGATCTGGGACACCCATGTCCCATTTTGGCCCAACTCTGGTACATTTCTACGTCGTGACGAGTGTCGAAACGGGCGTGCGCGGGCGGACGAGGAAGGCCATCCTCGACGCCGCGATGACCGTGCTGTCCGCGACCCCCGCGGCCTCGCTGTCCGACATCGCCGACGCGGCCGAGGTGGGCCGCAGCACCCTGCACCGTTACTTTCCCGAGCGCGCCGACCTGATCCGCGAGCTCGCCCTGCACGTCCACGCGATCAGCAACGCCGCGATCGCCGAGGCCGACCCACTGAGCGGACCGCCGGTGGCCGCACTGCGCCGGGTGGTCGAATCCCAGCTGGAGCTGGGGCCCATCGTCGCCTACATCTACGTCGACCCCGCGGTCTTGGGCGACCCGGAACTGCTGGCGCACCTCGAGACCGGCGACGAGGCCGTCATCGAGGCGCTCGAGCGCGCCTGCGCCGAACGCGCGAACACCCCGCCCGGCTGGGTGCGACGCGCGTTCTGGGCGCTGCTGCAGGCCGGCTTCGAATCGGCGCAGCAGGATGGCACCCCGCGCCATCAGATCGTCGACGCCATCATGACCACCCTCACCGAGGGCGCCATCAACCCCGGCTGAGCCCCCGCGGCCCAGCTTGTCCAGGAGTCATCTCATGTCCACCCGACTCGATGCCGCCGATTCCGCGGCATCACCGGAATCCACCCCGCGCACCGCCTGGTTCGCGCTGGCCGTGTTGATCCTGCCGGTGCTGTTGGTGGCGATCGACAACACCGTGCTGGCCTTCGCGCTGCCCGCGATCGCCGAGGACTTCCGCCCGCCGGCGACCACGCAACTCTGGATCGTCGACGTGTACTCCCTGGTGCTGGCCGCGCTGCTGGTGCCGATGGGCAGCCTCGGCGACCGCATCGGTCGGCGCCGGCTGCTGCTGATCGGCGCCACCGGTTTCGCGGTGGCCTCGGCGGTGGCCGCGTTCTCACCCACCGCGGAGGCCCTGGTCGGGGCACGGGCGCTGCTCGGCGTGTTCGGCGCCATGCTGCTGCCGCAGACGCTGTCGCTGATCCGCAACATCTTCACCGAGTCCGCCGCGCGCCGGTTGGCCATCGCCATCTGGGCGTCCTGCTTCGCCGCCGGCTCGGCGCTCGGTCCGATCGTCGGCGGCGCGCTGCTCGAGCACTTCCACTGGGGCGCGGTGTTCCTGGTCGCGATCCCGATCCTGTTGCCGCTGTTGATCTTCGCGCCGCGGGTGGTGCCCGAATCCCGCGATCCGAACCCCGGACCGCTGGACCTGATCAGCGTGACGCTGGCGTTCGTCGCGATGCTGCCGTTCGTCTGGGCCATCAAGATCGCCGCGCACGACGGGCTGTCGGCGGCCGCGCTCGCCGGGTTCACCCTCGGCATCGCCGCCGGTGTGCTGTTCGTACGACGACAGAACCGCAGCCAGACCCCGATGCTCGACATGAAGCTGTTCGCCTACGGCCCGTTCAGCTCGTCGATCCTGGCCAACTTCCTGTCCATCGTCGGCCTGATCGGCTTCCTGTTCTTCATCTCCCAGCACCTGCAGTTGGTCCTGGGCCTCTCGCCGCTGACGGCCGGGCTGATCACGCTGCCCGGCGCGGTGATGTCGATGGCCGGCGGCCTGGCGGTGGTGCGGCTGGCGCGCTGGTTCGCCCCGCAGACACTGATCATCGCCGGGCTGGTGCTGGTCTCGGTCGGCTTCCTGCTGATCCTGCTGTTCCGCCACGACCTGAACGTGGTCGCGATCATCGCGTCGTTCGTGGTGCTCGAGCTGGGCGTCGGGGTGTCGCAGACGGTGTCCAACGACACCATCGTCAGCTCGGTGCCACCTGCGAAAGCCGGTGCCGCCTCGGCGGTTTCGGAGACCGCCTACGAGCTGGGCGCCGTCGTCGGCACCGCGACGCTGGGCACCATCTTCACGGCGTTCTACCGCACCAACGTCGACGTGCCCGCCAAGCTCTCCGCCGAGCACGCCAACGCCGCCGGCGAGAGCATCGGCGGCGCCGTCAGCGTGGCCGAGGAGTTACCCCCGGCACTCGGCGAGCAACTGCTCGAGTCGGCCCGGTTGGCGTTCGACGCGGGGATCGCGCCCACCGCGGCGATCGCGGCGGGCCTGACCGCGACGGCCGCCGTCGCGGTGGCGTACGCCTTCCGCCGCACGTGATTTCGGTGCGCTGGGTTGCGGGGAGCGCAACCCAGCGCACCGAAATCACTCGACGTCGACCCAGTCCAGGGTGCGTTGCACGGCTTTCTGCCAGCCGGCGTACCCGGTGGCGCGCTGCTCGTCGGTCCAGCGCGGCGACCAGCGCTTGTCCTCGTGCCAGTTGGCCCGCAGTTCCTCGGGATCCGACCAGAAGCCCACGCCGAGGCCGGCCGCATACGCCGCACCCAGCGCGGTCGTCTCGGCCACAACGGGTTTGACCACCTCCACGCCCAGCACGTCGGCCTGGATCTGCATGCACAGATCGTTGGCGGTGATACCGCCGTCGACCTTGAGCACCTCGAGATGCACGCCCGAGTCGGCCGCCATCGCGTCGACCACATCGCGGCTCTGGTAGCAGATCGCCTCCAGCGCGGCGCGGGCCAGATGCGCGTTGGTGTTGAACCGCGACAGCCCGACGATCGCGCCGCGCGCATCGGAGCGCCAGTACGGCGCGAACAGCCCGGAGAACGCCGGGACGAAGTACACCCCGCCGTTGTCCTCGACCTGCCGCGCCAGCGCCTCGCTCTGCGCCGCACCGGAGATGATGCCGAGCTGGTCGCGCAGCCACTGGATGGCCGAGCCGGTGACCGCGATCGAACCCTCCAGCGCGTAAACGGGTTTCGCGTCCGCGAAGCGGTAGCACACGGTGGTCAGCAACCCGTTGTCCGAGCGCACGATCTTCTCGCCGGTGTTGAGCAGCAGGAAGTTACCGGTGCCGTAGGTGTTCTTGGCCTCGCCTGCCGACAGGCACACCTGCCCGACCATCGCGGCCTGCTGATCGCCGAGGATGCCGGTCACCGGGATCTCGCCGGCCAGCGGACCCGCGCCCTGGGTGACGCCGTACGGCTCCGGTGACGACGACGAGGCAATGCCCGGCAGCATCTGGCGCGGGATGCCGAAGAACGACAACAACTCGTCGTCCCAGTCCAGCGTCTCGAGGTCCATCAGCATGGTGCGGCTGGCGTTGGTGACATCGGTCAGGTGCACGCCGCCGCGCGGGCCGCCGGTGAGGTTCCACAGCACCCAGGTGTCGGGCGTGCCGAAGATCGCATCACCGCGCTCGGCGGCGTCCCGCACACCGTCGACGTTCTCCAGGATCCACTGCACCTTGCCCGCGGAAAAGTACGTCGCCGGCGGCAACCCGGCCTTGCGGCGGATCACGTCGCCGCGGCCGTCGCGGTCCAGCGCCGCGGCGATCCGGTCGGTGCGGGTGTCCTGCCAGACGATGGCGTTGTACAGCGGCCGGCCCGTGCGCCGGTCCCACACCAGCGCGGTCTCGCGCTGATTGGTGATGCCGAGGGCGGCCAGGTCGGCGGCGGCCAGCTTGGTGTTGTTCAGCGCGGTCGCCAGCACCGAGGCCGTGCGCTCCCAGATCTCCACCGGGTTGTGTTCGACCCAGCCGGCCCGGGGCAGCAGCTGCTCGTGTTCGAGCTGATGGCGGCCCACCTCCCGGCCCGAATGGTCGAAGATCATCGCCCGCGTGCTGGTGGTGCCCTGGTCGATCGCCGCAACAAAGTCAGCCAACATCTCTCCTACCGCAGTCGGTGCCCGGGTCCATGATGGTCTACCGCGGCCACCGAATCGGGTGCAACCACGACATCGGCCCCCAACCGCGGCGGCAGCCCATAACATCGAGGCGTGGGCGAACAGGTCAAGGGCGCGAACTACACCCGGGCGCACCGCCAGGAGTACCGGCGCAAGGTGCAGCTGTGCCTGGACGTCTTCGAAACCATGCTGGCGCAATCGAGTTTCGAGTTCGACCGGCCGCTGACCGGCATGGAGATCGAGTGCAACCTGGTCGACGACGGCTATCAGCCCGCCATGACCAACACCGATGTGCTGGCCTCCATCGCCGACCCGGCCTATCAGACCGAATTGGGCGCCTACAACATCGAATTCAACGTTCCGCCGCGGCCGCTGCCCGGTCAGTCCGCCCTGGAACTCGAGAACGAGGTGCGCACCAGCCTCAACGCCGCGGAGGAGAAGGCGACCCGCGGCGGCACCCACATCGTGATGATCGGCATCCTGCCCACGCTCATGCCCGAGCACCTCGACCACAACTGGATGAGCGATTCGGCGCGCTACCGGGTGCTCAACGACTCGATCTTCACCGCGCGCGGCGAGGACATCCTGATCGACATCGACGGCCCCGAGCGGCTGTCGATGTACGCCGAGACCATCGCCCCGGAGTCGGCGTGCACGAGCATGCAACTGCACCTGCAGGTTTCGCCGTCGGGGTTCGCCGACAACTGGAACGCCGCGCAGGTGTTGGCGGGCCCGCAGCTGGCCGTCGGCGCGAACTCCCCGTACTTCTTCGGTCATCAGCTGTGGGCCGAGACCCGCATCGAGCTGTTCGCGCAGTCCACCGACACCCGCCCCGACGAGCTCAAGGCCCAGGGGGTGCGCCCGCGGGTGTGGTTCGGCGAGCGCTGGATCACCTCGATCTTCGACCTGTTCGAGGAAAACGTGCGCTACTTCCCGTCGCTGCTGCCGGAGATCTCCGACGAGGATCCGGTGGCCGAACTGGCCGCCGGACGCACGCCGACGCTGCCGGAGCTGCGCCTGCACAACGGCACGGTGTACCGGTGGAACCGGCCGGTGTACGACGTTGTCAACGGCCGCCCGCACCTGCGGGTGGAGAACCGGGTGCTGCCCGCCGGGCCGACGGTGATCGACATGATGGCCAACTCCGCCTTCTACTACGGCGTGCTGCGCACCCTGTCGGAAGAGGACCGGCCGATCTGGACGAAAATGAGTTTCGCTGCGGCAGAGGAGAATTTCCACACCGCGGCGCGCCACGGCATGGACGCGCGGCTGTACTGGCCGGGGCTGGGCTCGGTGACCGCCGACGAGTTGGTGCTGCGCGCGCTGCTGCCGATGGCCCACGAGGGGCTGCGCCGCCGCGGGGTGGCCGCCGAGGTGCGCGACCGCTACCTGGGGGTCATCGAGGGCCGCGCCAAGACGGGTCGCACCGGCGCCGGCTGGCAGGTGGCCACCGTCGGGGCGCTGCAGGAGCGTGGCCTGACCCGCCCGCAGGCGCTGGCCGAGATGCTGCGGCTGTACTGCGAGCGCATGCACAGCAACGAACCCGTGCACACCTGGGACGGTCCGGCGCGCGCGTAGCGTGGATGCCATGACCGTTGAAGGTATGGACTGGGACAGCGTCTACCGCGAAGAGGGCGATATTCCGGGGCCGCCGCCGTGGAACATCGGGGAACCGCAACCCGAACTCGCGGCGCTGATCGAGCAGGGCAAGATCACCGGCACGGTGCTCGACGCCGGCTGCGGCTACGCCGAGTTGTCACTGGCACTGGCCGAGCGCGGGATGACCGTGGTCGGTATCGAGTTGACGCCGACGGCGGTGGCCGCGGCCCGCAAGGCCGCCGAGGAGCGCGGGCTGAGCACCGCGACGTTCGTCCAGGACGACATCACCACGTTCACCGGGTTCGACGAGAAGTTCGACACCATCGTCGACAGCACGCTGTTCCACTCACTGCCCCTCGAGGGCCGCGACGGCTACCTGCGCTCGGCGCTGCGCGCCGCCGCACCCGGGGCGCGGTTCTACATCCTGGTGTTCGCCAAGGGCGCGTTCCCGGCGGAGCTGGAGACCAAGCCCAACGAGGTCGACGAGGCCGAACTGCGCGAAGCCGTCGGCAAGCACTGGACGATCGACGAGATCCGCCCCGCCGCCATCCACGCCAATATGCCTGAGATGCCGGGGATTCCGGTGCCGCCGTTCCCCCGCGACGAGCAGGGCCGGATCAAGATGCCGGCGTTCCTGCTCAGCGCGCACAAGCCCGCCTAGTTGCTGACCACCAACGACAGATGGCGGGTGGCCCGCGGCCGTTTGCTGCTGGCCACCAGCCGGGCCACCGCGTCCTCCACGCCACGGGCGAACTCGTCGAGTTCGGGCACGGCGTCGAAGTCGGCGAGGATGCCGAAGTGCAGGTGCTCGGCGTAGCTGAGCATGGCGACGCCGGTGCGCAGCTGCATGGCGATCGGCGGCACGGGCAGCACCCGAATCACCTTGCGGCCCATGATCCGCAGTGGTTCGCGGGGCCCGGGCACGTTGGTGGCCACCGAGACGATGCCGCGCTGCGGCAGCCGGGTCAGCAGCCGCACCGTCCACGCCGTCAGCGGGAACGGGATGCGGTCGGTCACCGCGGTGATGGCGCCGCCGGCCTGCCGCTGCCCGGTGCGCTTGGTGCGGGCCAGCCGCGCGTGCACCTTGCGCAGCCGCTCGACCGGGTTGGCCTCGTCGACGGGCAGGTACGGCAGCATCAGCGACACCCGGTTGTCGGGTTGATCGAGGGCATCGGCCGTCCGCAGCGACACCGGCACCAGGGTGCGCAGCGAATCGGGTAGCGGCTGCTCGCCCCGGCGCAGCAGCAGCGCGCGGTAACTCTCGGTCAGCGCCGCCAGCGCGACGTCGTTGATGGTGACGTCGAAGGACTGGCACACCTGCCGCACGTCGTCGAGGGCCACCCGGGCCGCGTGGTAGCGGCGCAGCCCCGACAGCGGCCCGTTCAGCGACGACGGGCTCGGGCGCAGCAGGCCGGTGGCGATCTCACCCGCGCCGCGCACCGCGCGCACGGCGGCCCCGGACACGCCCCACAGCCCGCTGAGCCAGGCCAGCGGATTCAGGTCGGCGGGGCTGCGCAGCCCGGTCGGGCGGGGTTGGGCGGCCGCACGGATCTGGTCGGCGAAGCTGTCGCGGATGCCGTCGTCGGACAGTCCGGCGAGCATGTGGACGGTGGCGATCCCGTCGGCGATGCAGTGGTGGACCTTCATCAACATGGCCCACCGGCCCTCGCGCAGCCCCTCGATGACCCAGATCTCCCACAGCGGGCCGCTGCGGTTGAGCCGCCAGGACATCACCTCGGCGACCAGGTCGTAGAGTTCGCGGTCGCGGCCGGGACTCGGCACGGCGACCCGCCGCACGTGGTTGGCCAGGTCGAAGTGCGGATCGTCCTCCCATTCGGGTGCCCCCAGGTCAAACGGCCGACGACGCAGCCGCTGCATGAACCGCGGGCAGGCCCGGATGCGGCGGCCCAGCGTCTCGAGTTGCGCGGCGGGGTCGGGCATCGGCCCCTCGAGGATGGCCAGGCCGCCGATCGCGAGGCTGACGTGCGGGTCGGAGTCCTCCGCCTCGAGGAAACCCGCATCCAGGGTCGTCAACTTGTCCATCGCCGACCACCTCCGAGTTATGTGTGACGTCCGGTACCAGTATCCGACGGTGGCCGAGCGGGTGGCAGGGCCGGAAGTCCCTAACTTCGCGGCGTTGGTGTATTCAGCGCGGGCGCGTTCAGTGCGGCGGCCACCCGGTCGAGGTCCTCGTCGGTGACGTCGACGTGCGGGGACAGTCGCAGCACCGGCCCGGTCAGTTCGAACGGGGCGCGGGCCACCTCGGCGACGGTGGTGACGATCCCGTGCTCGGCGATCAGCGCGGCGCGCACGGCCACCGGGTCGACGCCGGCCGGCGGGATCAGTGTGGTGATGGCCGTGGGCTCGGCGACGGGTTCCACCACCCGCCACCCGGCGACCCCGTCGAGCGCGGTGCGGGTCGCGGCCCCCACCGCGGCCAACCGTCGGCGCAGCGCCGTCGGGCCCGCGGCCAGGATCTCCCCGAGCGCCACCGAAAAGCCCAGCCGGGCAGCCAGATTGGTCTCGCCGTGCTCGAAGGACTGCAGCGCGGTGCCACCGACCGCCCAGTCCGGCGGCGGCACCCGCCGCACCAGATGCCGCGCCAGTTCGGGGGCCACCGCCAGGAAGCCGACGCCGCGCGGGCCGGCCGACCACTTGCGCGACGACGAGTACACCGCGGCGGCCCCGACCGCGCAGTCGAGTTGGACCATCGCTTGGGCGGCATCGAGGACCAGCGGGATCTCGAGGGCGGCGCAGACCCGGGCGGCCTCGGCGATGGGTTGCGCGAGGCCGCGGTGGCTGGCCACACCGTCGACGTGCACCAGCCCGGGCGGGTCGGCGCGCAGGTCGGCCGCGAGGTCGGCCACCCGCAACCGGCCGTCGGCGTCGACCGGCAGCGCGCGCACCGCGAAGCCGTGGGCGGCCATCAGGGCCAGGTTCGGCGCGAACTCACCGGGCAAGCACGCCACCGTCCGCGGGCCCGGCCAGGCGCCGAGCAGCAGATCCAGCGCGTGGCCCGACCCGGTGGTGAACACCACGTCGGCCGGGGTCATGCCGGTGAGCGCGGCGATGGCCGCCCGCCCGGCGTCCAGGGCCGGGACGGCGGCCTCGGCGGCCACGTATCCGCCGACCTCGGCCTCGTGGCGGGCGTGCTGGGCGGCGGCCTCGATCGCGGCGTGCGATTGCCGGGAGCAGGCGGCCGAGTCCAGGTGCACCCCGGCCATCGGTGCTCGGGCCGCGCGCCAGAGCCGACCCAGGTCCCCGTCGATCACTTGGTCGATCACTTGACGGCCAGCGACAGCCCGAAGTCGCCGGCCGGATCGGTCCACCAGTGCGTGCGGGTCAGGCCCGCGGCGGCCAGTTCGGCGGCGATCCCGTCGGGGGTGAACTTGCAGGACACCTCGGTCAGCAGTTGCTCGCCGTCGGCGAAGTCCACCACCAGATCCAGGTCGGCGATCCTGACTCGCTGCGCCCCGCGGGCCCGCAGCCACATCTCGATTCGCTGGGCGTCGGGGTTCCAGCACGCCACGTGCGCAAAGGCCTCGAGGTCGAAGTCGGCGTGCAGTTCGCGGTTGATCACGGCCAGCACGTTGCGGTTGAACGCGGCGGTCACCCCGGCGCCGTCGTCGTAGGCGCGCAGCAACCGCGGGATCTCCTTGACCAGATCCGTGCCCAGCAGCAGCATCTCGCCGGGCCGCAGCGTCTCGGCCACCGCCGCCAAAAACGCCGCGCGCGGGCCCGGGGTGAGGTTACCGATGGTGGATCCCAGGAAGGCGACCAATCTTGTTCCGCCGCCGGGGATCTCGTCGAGGTGGCGTTCGAAGTCGCCGCACACCGCGTTGATCTCGACGCCCGGGTACTGCTGCTGCAGCGCCTCGCCGGCCTGCGCCAGGATGGTGGCGTCGACATCGAACGGCACGAAGCGGCGCAGCGTCCCGGCGTTCCGCAGCGCGTCGAGCAGCATCCGGGTCTTCTCCGAGGTGCCGCTGCCGAGCTCCACCAGGGTGTCCGCGCCGGTGGCGGCGGCGATCTCGTCGGCCCGCTCGGCGAGGATCGCGGCCTCGCTGCGGGTCGGGTAGTACTCGGGCAGCCGGGTGATCTGGTCGAACAGGTCGCTGCCGGTGGCATCGTAGAACCACTTGGGCGGCAACGATTTTGGTGTTCGGGTCAGGCCGTCGCGAACGTCGTTGCGCAGTTCGCGCGCGGCGTGGTCGGCGGGCAGATGGTTGGTGAGCAGCACCGTCATGATCCCTTCAGAGCGGTCAAGGTCACCTGTCCATCGTGGATCTCGACGAGGTGGCGGTCGGGGACGTCAACCCAGTCGGGATGGTCGTCGTAGGGTTCGCTGGCCAGCACCACACCGTCGGGGCGGCGCCGCATCGACAGGGTGTCGCCCCAGGTGGTGGCCAGCAGCCGAGAGCCGTTGGCGGCCAGGATGTTCAGCCGCGCGGTCGGGTCGTCGGCGCCGACCCGGGCGATGGTCTCGGCGAGGTTGTCCAGGCCGCGGTCGAAGATGTGCGCGGCCAGCACCGCGCTGTCGACCACCGACTCGGCCGCGGCCGGTGCCGGCAGCACCGCCCGGTCGACGATCCCGTTGTGCGACAACAACCACCGCCCGTCGGTGAACGGGGCGCTGGCCGAGGCCTCGATGGGCATGCCGATGGTCGCCGAGCGCACGGCGGCCACCACGCAGCGGCTCGACAACACCGGCGCCACCGACGCGAACGAGGCGTCGCCCCACAGCGGGGCGGCGCTGCGCCAGCGGGCCGGTGCGCCGTCAGGCAGGTCCGGGGAGAAGAAGCCGACGCCCCAGCCGTCGGCGTTCATCAGCCCGTGCTTCTGCCGACGCGGCGCATACGACTGCGTCAGCAGGCCGTTCGGCGGTGCCAGCACCAGCGAGTGCACCGACACCGGCGCCCCCAGCCAGCCCAGATGCCGGCACATCAGAGGTCCCAGGCCAGGCGCACGCCGGCGAAGATCTGCCGCCGGATCGGGTGGTCCCAGTTGCGGAAGCTCGGCCGCAGGATGTCGGCGGACACCGCCCACGACCCGCCGCGCAGCACGCGGTAGTCGCCGTCGAAGAACGGTTGGCTGTACCGCTCGTAGATCATCGGGGTGAAACCCGGCCACGGCCGCAGCGGGGAACTGGTCCACTCCCACACGTCGCCCAGCAACTGCTCGACGCCGTAGGCCGACGCCCCGTCCGGATACGCCCCGACCGGCGCGGGCCGCAGGGCCTCGCCGCCGAGGTTGGCCCGCGTGGCATCGGGGGCCGCCGCGCCCCACGGGTAGCGCCGCCGGGTCTCGGTGCGCGGGTCCCACGCGCAGGCCTTCTCCCATTCCACCTCGGTGGGCAGGCGCGCGCCGGCCCACGCGGCGTAGGCCTGCGCCTCGAAGTAGGTCACGTGCTGCACGGGTTCGTCGTCGGGCAGCGGTTCGACGTGGCCGAATCGTGTTCGGGTGCCCTCGGTTTCGTTCCAGAACTGTGGCGCGCTCAGGCCGGCCTCGGTGCGGTGCGCCCAGCCGCGCGCCGACCACCACCGGGGTTCCCGGTAGCCGCCGTCGTCGACGAACTCCCGCCATTCGGCGTTGGTCACCGGGACCCGCCCGATGCGGAAGCCGGGCACCTCGACGACGTGGGCGGGCCGTTCGTTGTCGAGCGAGTGCGGTTCGGTCGCGGCGTCGACGCCGAGCACGAAGGGGCCGCCGGGGATCTCCACCGACGTGCCCGCGACCCCGGGCCGCCCGGGCGGCAGTGCGGCGCCGCGCCCGAGGATGGGCGCCCCGGCGCGCAGGTTCAGCGCCTGCAGCATGGTCTCGTCGTGCTGGTTCTCGTGGCTGATCACCAGGGCATACTCGAAGCCCGGTTCCCCGTCGGGCAGTCGGTCCAGGACGTCGAACACCTTGTCCCGCACGGTCTTCAGGTACCCGTGCGCCTGGGCGGGGGTCAGCAGCGGCAGCTCGGCCCGGCTGGCTCGGGAATGCACGAAGGCGTCGTAGAGGCCCTCGACGCTCGGATCCAGCAGACCCGGGGTGTCGGTGTTGCCGCCGCGCAGCAGCCACAGTTCCTCCTGCTGACCGATGTGCGCGAGGTCCCACACCAGCGGGCTCATCAACGGGTGGTACTGGCGGCGCAGTTCGTCGTCGTCGAAGTTCACCAGGCTCAGCGTGCGGTCCCGGGCCCGGCCGAGCCCGGCGGCGAGTTGGCGGTGAATGCTCACGAATCTCCTTGTGCCAGAGCCACTGCGGCGGGGGCCACGCCCTTCCGCACCGCGGCGTCGGCGAAGTCGTCGGCCGCGCACCGGCCGCGGTCGACGGCGTCGGCGAGCAGCGCCATCGACTCTGCCAGATCCGGCGGCGCCAGCTCCAGGGCGGTCTGTACGCACGCGACGGCCGCCGCGTGCAGCCGTTGGTCGCGCAGCCCCAGGCGGGCCGCGGTGTCCCAGGCGTCGGCCACCGGGGCCACCGCCTCGGCGGCCGCGGCGGCCCGCGGATCGTCGAGCAGCGTGGTCAGCGTGAACACCACCGCGGGCCACAGGGCGTCCGGGACGGCGTCGAGGTAGCGGATCTCGAGCCACCCGCGCGGCCGGACCGGCGGGAACAGTGTGGTCAGGTGGTAGTCGAGGTCGGCGGTGGTGGGCCGGCGGCCGCCGAGCAGCACCCGACCCTCGGCCCAGTCGGCGAACGGCACCCAGTCCTCGACGGCGATCGCGTCGGGCAGCACCAGCATCACCGGGGCCTTCAGCGCGTAGCGGGCCCAGTCGGTGGCGGGGTCCAGACCGCTGGCGCCGAGCACCGGGCCGCAGCGCGCCGAGTCCAGCCGGCCCCAGACCTGCTGGCGCGACGAGACCCAGCCGGTGAAGCGCCCGCCGAGCAGCGGCGAGTTGGCGGCCATCGCGATCATCGTCGGGCCCAACGCGTGCGCCAGCCGAACCCGTTCGGCCCAGCCCGCGGCCGGACCCGCCTCGAGGTTGAGCTGCACCGACGCGGTGGCGGTCATCATCGCGGCCCCGGCCTCGGCGGTGCCGCTGGCCGCGAAGAACCGTTCCATGGCCGCATACCGGGGGCCGGGGTTGATCCGCTGCAGCGGCCGCAGCGGGTCGGCCCCGAGCAGCAGCAGCCCCAGACCGGCGTCGGCGAACGCGGCGCCCAGCACCGCGCGGTCGGCGGCCATCGCCCGGATGGCCGGCAGCGGTCCGTCGGCGGGCGGCCCGGACAACTCGACGGCGCCGCCGGGTTCCAGCGTGATCCGCCCGGCCCCGGGCAGCGGGCCGATTCCCGCTATGACGGCGCCGATCTCCGACCAGGTCGGGCGGCGGCACGGATCGGCCAGATCGATGCAGTGGGCCTCGATCTCCAGGCCAACGCGGCCCACCTGACCGTCGTACAGGCTGGCCGCGCTGATGTACTGCGCGGCCTCGGCGGACCCGGCAAGTTCGCATACGTCGTGCTGGTCGCGAACCCCGTCGGGTGGTGCGACGACGAACGTCATTGCTCCATACTCCGGGATTGCACCGACAATCGCCCGCCAATAAACCTGCGAATCTGGCCCGAATTATTGGCCCAGGGTGTTCTGCATGGCCCCGGCCAGCACGTTTACCGCGGGACCGCCGTTGCCGGATTGGCACACCTTCGCCTGCAGCACGACGTTCTCCCGCAACCGGGTCTGCACGAAGCAGCGCCGATCGGCCCCGGCGAGCTGTTTGACCCAGGCCGCATCCGCCGGTCCCGAGGTGCCGCCGTGGAACGTCCACACCTGCGTCGCGCCGTTGTCCAGGCGCATGGTGGCGGTCTGCCCGTCGCAGCCTGCGCCGCGGTCGACGACCCAGTGGTAGGCGCGCGTCGCGGCGTCCGCGTTGGCGAAGACGCCGACGGCCTGCTTGACGAAGTGCGTCTCGTCGTTCGGCGCGGTCTGCGCCGTCGCCCCGTTGAAGGAGGCCAGGTCCGGGTCGTTGTAGACCTCGGGCAGGCCGATGTCGGCCCAGTTGTTGCAGGCCGGGACGTCGACGGAGTACGCCTGGAACGGCGCGCCGAACAGCCGCTCGGCGCCGATGGGGCCGCCGACGATGTTGCTCACCGAGCCCTTGCCCAGCACGGCGTAGTTCACCACGCCGGGATCCGAGGGCCGCGCGTGCGCGGTGAAGGCCGGGGTCAGCGCCAGGGCCAACGCCGCCCCTAATGCTGCGGACGGGGTCAGGCGGAGGCCGGTCCGCACGCTCACACCTTCGCCAGCAGCGTGACGTCCACGTTGCCGCGGGTCGCCTTCGAGTACGGGCAGACCCCGTGCGCCTTCTGCATCAGGTCCTCGGCCTCCTTCTGCTCGAGGCCGGGCAGGTACCCGATCAACTCGGCGGTGAGCCCGAACCCGCCGTCGGAATCCTTACCGAACCCGATGCGGGCGGTGATCCCGCTGGCGTCGTCGATGGCGATCTTCTCGTTCTTGGCCACCAGCCGCAACGCCCCCAGGAAGCAGGCCGCGTATCCGGCGGCGAACAGCAGTTCGGGGTTGACGCCCTCGCCGCTGCCGCCCATCTCCTTGGGCGGGCGGGTGTCCAGATCGATCTGTCCGTCGGTGGATCTGACGTGGCCGTCGCGGCCGCCGCCGCTCGCGGTGGATTCTGCGGTGTAGACGACATCGATGCTCATACGTGCACTCCCGTTCGTGGTTCCCGATCAGTGTCCGGTTCCGATCATGCCAGCCGCGCCGACGTGATCCGCATTTGCTGATAGATTGCGGTGATATAGGAGTATTTGCGGATACATCTGGGAGGAGCGGCTGTTGACGACGCTGCGGATCAAGGACGCCGCCGTCCTGCTCGGCGTCAGCGACGACACCGTGCGCCGCTGGATCGACGCCGGCGCCCTGACCGCCGAGAAGGACGAGGCCGGCCGCAAGGTCATCGCCGGCGAGCAGCTGGCCGAATTCGCGCGCGACCAGGCCGCGGCCCCGCCGGACCCGCTGGGCATCGCGAGCTCGGCGCGCAACCGGATGGTCGGCCTGGTGACCGACGTGACGGTCGACGGCGTGATGGCCGAGGTGCAGTTGCAGTGCGGCCCGTTCACCATCGTCTCGCTGATGAGCCGGCAGTCCGCCGAACAACTGGGCCTGGCGCCGGGCAAGCTGGCCGTCGCCGTCGTGAAGGCCACCACCGTGATCGTCGAGACCTCGGGAGGAACCTCGTGAACCGCCTGCCTCGCCTGACGGCCCTGCTCGGCGCGGCGCTCGCGGTGGCCGGGTGCGCCGGGTCGGACTCCCAGGACACCGGCGGCGAGATCACGGTGTTCGCCGCGGCCTCGCTGAAGTCGACCTTCGCCGAGCTCGGCACCCAATTCGAGGAGACCAATCCGGGGACCAGGGTGCGGTTCAACTTCGCCGGCTCCTCGGATCTGGTCGCGCAGCTCACCCAGGGCGCCCCGGCGGACGTGTTCGCCTCCGCCGACGAGCCGAACATGGTCAAGGCCGTCGACGCCGGTCTCGTCGACGGCGAACCCGTCACCTTCGCCACCAACACGCTGACCATCGTCACCCCGCCCGACAACCCGAAAGACGTTGCCTCCTTTGCCGATCTGGCCGAGCCCGGCACCTCGGTGGTGGTCTGCGCCCCGCAGGTCCCGTGCGGATCGGCGACCGAGCGCGTGGCGGAGGCCGCGGGTGTGGCCCTCTCACCGGTGAGCGAGGAATCCTCGGTCACCGATGTGCTGGGAAAGATCACCTCGGGGCAGGCCGACGCCGGCCTCGTCTACGTGACCGACGCCAAGGTCGCCGGCGATCAGGTCACCGCGATCCCGTTCCCCGAATCCGGCGACGCGGTGAACACCTACCCGATGGCGGTGCTCGACGGCGCGGCCAATGCCGAACTGGCGCAACAGTTCGTCGACCTGGTCACCGGTCCCACGGGTGGGCAGGTGCTGGCCGAGGCGGGCTTCGCCGCGCCGTGACACCGCGACGCGCGGCCGGTGGGCTGGTCCAGGTCGGCCTGCCGGCCTGGATCTACCTGCCCGCCGCCGCCGGCGCGCTGTTCGTCATCGTCCCGCTGCTGGCGATCCTGCTGCGGATCGACTGGCCGAACTTCATTCCGCTGATCACGTCCGAATCCTCCCGCGCGGCACTGCTCTTGAGCCTCAAGACCGCCGGGGCCAGCACCGTGCTGTGCGTGCTGATCGGGGTGCCGATGGCGGTGGTCCTGGCCCGCGGCAGCTTCCCGGGGCAGTCGGTGCTGCGTGCCCTGGTGCTGCTGCCGCTGGTCCTGCCGCCGGTGGTCGGCGGTATCGCGCTGCTCTACACCTACGGCCGAATGGGTTTGGTGGGCGAGCATCTGGAGACTCTCGGTATCCGCATCGCGTTCACCACCACGGCCGTGGTGCTGGCCCAGACGTTCGTCTCGCTGCCGTTTCTGGTGGTCAGCCTCGAGGGCGCGCTGCGCTCGGCGGGCAACCGGTACGAGAGCATCGCCGCGACGCTGGGGGCCCGACCCACCACGGTGCTGCGGACAGTGACGGTGCCGCTGGTGCTGCCAGGGCTGATGTCCGGTGCGGTGCTGGCCTTCGCCCGGGCGCTGGGCGAATTCGGTGCGACGCTGACCTTCGCCGGCTCGCTCCAGGGCACGACCCGCACCCTGCCGTTGGAGATCTATCTGCAGCGTGAGACCGATCCCGATGCCGCCGTGGCGCTTTCGTTGCTGTTGATCGTGGTCGCCGGGGCCATCGTGGTGGCCTCCGCGTCGCGACGGTTGGCGGGGCCGCTGTGAGCCGGCTCGAGTTGCGGGCCCGGCTGGCCCAGCGCGACGTCGAGTTCGACCTGGGCCTCGATGACGGCGACGTGCTGGCCGTGCTCGGGCCCAACGGAGCCGGCAAGTCCACGCTGTTGCAGATGATCGCCGGCCTGCTGCGGCCCGACGAGGGGCGAATCGCGCTGGGCGACACCGTGGTCACCGACACCGCCGCCGGACTGTTCGTCCCGGCGCACGCGCGCGGGGTGGCGATGCTGGCCCAGCAGCCGCTGCTGTTCCCGCACATGACCGTGGCCGCCAACGTCGCCTACGCGCCGCGGTGCAAGCGGCGGGGCCGCGCGCAGGCCCGCGCCGTCGCGCGGCAGTGGCTGGCGGCCGTCGACGCCGAGCACCTCGCCGACCGCAAGCCCGCCCAGCTGTCCGGCGGGCAGGCACAGCGCGTCGCGGTGGCCCGCGCCCTGGCCGCCGAACCCGCGGTGCTGCTGCTCGACGAGCCCATGGCCGCCCTCGACGTCACCGCGGCCCCCGCGGTGCGCGGACTGCTGCGCACCATGCTGCGCCAGCAGCGCCGCACCGCGGTCATCGTCACCCACGACCTGCTCGACGCGCTGGCGATCGCCAACAAGGTGATCATCGTCGAGGACGGCCGCATCGTGGAGCGCGGCCCGGTGCGCGGTGTGCTGGCCGCACCGCGCAGCGAGTTCGCCGCCCGGATCGCCGGGGTCAACCTGGTCTCGGGCACCGCCGTCGGCCCGGGTGCGGTCAAGACGGCCTGGGGCACCGAGGTTTTCGGACGCGGGGACATCACCCCCGGCACCGCGGCCGTCGCACTGTTCTCCCCGGTCGCCGTGTCGGTGCATCTCGACGCGCCGCACGGCAGCCCCCGCAATGTCCTGCCGGTCACCATCGCCGAACTCGACGTCCACGGCACCTCGGTGCGCGTGCGCGGCACCGAGCAGCCCGACGGTGCGGCGGGCATCTGCGCCGACATCACCGCCGCGGCCGTCGCCGATCTGGACCTCGCGCCCGGGCAGCGGGTCTACTTCGTGGTCAAGGCGCAGGAGGTGGGCCTGCACCCGGCGCTGGCCGCCTAGCGGTACTTCGCGACCTGCGCGGCGTAGTCGTCGAGCAGTCGCAGCGCCTCGTCGCGCGGCACGCTCGGCAACATCAGGCCGAGCTGATCGAAGCCGAGTTCGGCTGCCGCACCCCAGTATTCGGGGTCGACCGGCGCGCCGAACATGGCCAGCGGCACGTCACCACCGGCACCGTCACGCATCTCGCCGATGAGCTTGGCCAGCCGCTCGGGCGACAGCGGGTTGGAGATCCAGCCGGCCTTGTGGCGGACCACCCGCCGGACCGTGGCCGCCGAACCCCCGCCGATGAAGATCGGCGGATGCGGGCGCTGGACCGGCTTGGGCCGCATGTACAGCGGCTCGAAATCGATGATCTGGCCGTGGTATTCGGCCGGCTCGGTGGTCCACAGCGCCTTGATGGCCTCGATGCTCTCGTCGAGCCGGGCGCCGCGAGTCTTCGGGTTCGTGCCGTGCTGGCGCATCTCCTCGAGGTTCCAGCCCGCCCCGACACCGAGGGCGAACCGCCCGCCTGAGATCAGGTCGATGCTGGCGGCCTCCTTGGCCGTGATGATCGGATCGCGCTGGATCAGCAGCGCCACCCCGGTGATCAGCTCGATGCTCGACGTCACCGCCGCCGCGGCGGCCAGCGTGACGAACGGATCCAGCGTCCGGTAGTACTTGTCGGGCACCTCGCCGCCGGAGGGGAACGGCGATTCCCGGCTGACCGGGATCTGGGTGTGCTCGGCGACGGACAGCGCGGCGAAGCCGCGTTCCTCGATGGCGCGGGCCAGCGTGACCGCGTCGATGCCGTCGTCGGTGACGAACGTGGAGATTCCGAACTTCATGGGACCAGGCTAGTCCCCCGGGCGCCCCGCTCAGGCCAGCTTGTCGGCCACCTTCACCACGCGGGTGACCATGTGGTCCAGCGCGGCCAGCGTGGCGTCGTTCAGTTCGTTCTGGTTGTCCGGACCGGTGACGTGGCTGACGCCGTACGGGTTGCCGTCGGCGAACTTCAACCCGTCGGTGTAGCCGGGCGGCACCAGGACGCCGCCGAAGTGCATCAGCGAGGTGTACATCCCGATCAGCGTGGTCTCCTGACCGCCGTGGGTGGTCTGGCTGGAGGTGTAACAGGCGTACACCTTGTCGGCGAGCTTGCCCTGTGCCCACAGCCCGCCGAGGGAGTCCATGAACGTCTGGAACGGCGACGCGGTGCTGGCGAACCGGGTGGGCGTGCCGAGGATCACCGCGTCGGCCCAGACGATGTCGTCGCCGGTCGCGGGCGGAAGATCCTTGGTCGCTTCGTAATTCGCCGACCACGCCGGGTTCTCGGCGAAGGTCTGCGGGTCCCGGGTCTCGGCGATGTGCCGCATCCGGACCTCCGCCCCGGCCGCCTCGCCCGCCTGCGCGAGACGCTCGGCCATCTTGGTGCCGTGCCCGGTCGCCGAGTAGTAGATCACTGCCAGCTTCGTCATCGCCGTGCCTCTCGTCGGTTGCTGTGCGCATTCGAGCGGCGTATACCCGATCCGGACGGGCCGAACCTACGGCGAGGCGAACGGCGGTCGCGGCGCGTTCAGGCGGAACCGGACCCCGAGCATCCGGATGACGAAACACACCGCGGCGGCGCCCAGTGCGACCGGCAGCCCGTAGGCGTCGAACCGGATGGCCAGCACCGTGAGCACCGCGGCGACGAGCGCCGGGATGGCGTACAACTCGCTGCGCAGCACCGTCGGCACCTGCCCCACCAGCGCGTCACGAATGGTGCCGCCCCCGACGGCGGTGATGACGCCGAGCAGTGCCGCGGGGGCCAGGCCCAGTCCGAACGCCACGGCCTTGCTCGCCCCGATCACCGCGAACACACTCAGCCCGATCGCATCCAGCACGGTCAGCGGCATCGTCAGCCGCCCCAGCCACCTGTTCAGGACGAACGCGATCAGCGCACCGCCGATCGCCAGGGCGAAGTACGGCCAGTACAGGAACGTCGCCGGGGGCAGCGCGTCGATGAGCACGTCGCGGATCACCCCGCCGCCGAGCGCGGTCAACATTCCCAGCGTCACCACGCCGACCACGTCGAGCCGGGTGGCGCGCAGCGCCGTCAGCGCCCCGTTGAGCCCGAACGCGAACGTCCCGGTCAGGTCCAGCGCGAACAGCAGCGGCGGTTGGGTGTTCATCGGCCCTCCTTCCCCGCGACCGTTTGTGATTCTCGCCGACGGGTACCCGGCCCGCATCGACGGGAGCTGAGAACGTGGAAACAAGGGGCGGCATCGCCGATCCGTGGGGTAGCAGGACGCCCTACGGCCGCGGTGAGTGCTGGCCGCAGCGCGTCGATACCCACCTCGCCGACGGGGTCGAGCCCGAGCAGGTGCAACGCTGGGTGCAGTCGGCCGCGGTGCTGCACTCCAACGGCGACGGCATCGACATCGGCGTTCGCGACGGCCGCATCGTGGGCGTGCGCGGACGCGCCGTGGACCGCGTCAACCACGGGCGCGTCGACATCAAGGACCTGTTCGGCTGGCAGGCCAACGCCGCACCCGACCGGCTGACGACGCCGCTGATCCGCCGCGACGGCCGACTCGTCGAATGCGATTGGGACACCGCGATGGACGAGATCGTCCGGCGCAGCCGCGCCCTGCTGGACGAGCACGGCCCCAGCTCCATCGGCTTCTACACCTCCGGTCAGCTGTTCCTGGAGGAGTACTACACCCAGGGCGTGATCGCGCACGGCGCGATCGGCACCAACCACGTCGACGGCAACACCCGGTTGTGCACCGCCACCGCGGGGGAGGCGCTCAAGGAGTCCTTCGGCTGCGACGGACAGCCCGGCTCCTACACCGACGTCGACCACGCCGACGTGATTGCGCTGTATGGACATAACGTCGCCGAGACGCAGACCGTGCTGTGGATGCGGATGCTCGACCGGCTGGCCGGCCCCGACCCGCCGGCCATCGTCTGCGTCGATCCGCGACCCACCCCCGTCGCCCGACACGCCACCGTGCACCTGGCACCGCTGCCCGGCACCAACGTCGCTCTGATGAACGGCCTGCTGCACGAGATCCTGCACCACGACTGGGTGGACCACTCCTACCTCGAGAACCACACGGTGGGCTACGACGAACTACGCAAACGGGTCTCGGAGTTCCCGCCGTCGCGCGTCGCACGGATCTGCGGGATCGATGCCGCCGAGTTGCGGCGCGCCGCGCAGATCATCGGCACCGCGCAACGTCTGCTCTCGACCGTGCTGCAGGGTTTCTACCAGTCCCATCAGGCGACCGCGGCGGCCGTGCAGGTCAACAACGTGCACCTGGTGCGCGGCATGCTCGGCCGCCCCGGCTGCGGCATCCTGCAGATGAACGGGCAGCCCACCGCGGAAAACACCCGGGAATGCGGCGCCGACGGCGACCTCGCCGGATTCCGCAACTGGGCCAACGACTCTCACATCGCGGAGTTGGCCGAGCTGTGGAACCTAGACCCGCTGCAGATCCCGCACTACGCCCCGCCGACGCACTGCATGCAGATGTTGCGCTACGCCGAGGAGGGCACGCTGCGGATGCTGTGGGTGACCGCGACCAATCCGGCGGTCTCGCTTCCCGAACTCGCCCGCATTCGCGAGATCCTCGCCCAGGAGCGACTGTTCCTGGTGGTCGAGGACATCTTCCCCACCGAGACGGCCGAACTCGCCGACGTGGTGTTGCCCGCCGCGGCGTGGGCGGAGAAGACCGGCACGTTCACCAATACCGACCGCACCGTGCACCTCTCGGAGAAGGCCGTCGAGCCGCCCGGTCAGGCCCGCAGCGACCTGGAGATCTTCCTGGACTACGCGCGCCGGATGGACTTCCGGGACCGCGACGGCGGGCCCCTGCCGCCGTGGAACACCCCCGAGGAGGCGTTCGAGGCGTGGCAGCGGTGCAGCGCCGGGCGCCCCTGCGACTACACCGGATTGAGCTACGCCAAGCTACGCGGGGGCAGCGGCATCCAGTGGCCGTGCAACGACGAGAACCCCGACGGCACCGAGCGGCTCTACAGTGACGGGAAGTTCTGGGCCGCACCGGATTACTGCGAGGCCTACGGCAAGGACCTGATCACCGGCGCCCCGCTGGAGCCCACCGAGTACCGCGCGATGAACCCCGACGGCAGGGCCATCATCAAGGCCGCCGAGTACGTGCCCGCCCACGAGCGTCCGTCCCCGGAGTTCCCGTACGCGTTGATCACCGGCCGCACCGTCTATCACTTCCACACCCGCACCAAGACCGGTCGCACACCGGAACTCGACGCGGCCGCCCCGCAGGTGTGGGTCGAGATCTCGAACGGCGACGCGCTGCAGTTGGGGATCTCCGAGGGCGACCTGGTGGAGATCCGCACGCCGCGCGGCTGCGTCGCGGCCGCCGCCCGGCTCACCGAGATCCGCTCGGGCGTGGTCTTTCTGCCCTTCCACTACGGCTATTGGGATGGCAATCGGGACGGGCACCAGGGCGGGCATCATCGCGCCGCCAACGAACTCACGCTCACCGACTGGGATCCGGTGTCCAAGCAGCCGATCTTCAAGACCGCGGCGGCGACCCTGCGCAGGGTGGGTGGTCGACCATGAACAAGATCGCACTGGCCATCGCAGAGTTGCACCGCAGCGAGCGCGCGCTGGCCCGCACCCTGCGCGCCGCGGCCGCCCGCCACCACAGCGATCAGGACATCAGCCACCTGGCCGACGACCTGGCCCGGTGGTCCGATGACCATGTCCGGGCCCTGGCCCAGCACGGCCGCCACTACGGCCTGCGCCTGTCGGCGCGGCCGCGTCGGGTGTGGGTGACGCGCTGGGTGCAGGAGCGGGTCAGCGCCGTGCTGCGCCGCCGTCCGGAGCCGGCCCTGCTACTGCTGGCCGACCTGCGCCGGATCCATCGGGCCGCCGCCGGGGTGTCACTGGACTGGGAGCTGCTCGGCCAGGGTGCCCAGGCCACCAAGGACCATGAGTTGTTGCAGCTGACCGCGCGCTGCCATCCGCAGGCGCTACGCCAGATGCGCTGGTCCAACGCGATGCTCAAGGAACTCTCGCCACAGGCCCTGAGCACCTGAGCTTCGAAGCTGATTCGGAATCGCCGACGGTGGGAACGCTGTGTGGCATGGCTACGTATCGAGTTCTCAATCCCGAAGGTGACGTCGTCGACACGAAGGACATCGAGAGCGCCGACGACGCGCACTCAGTGTCACTGTGGTGATTGCCGCGTTGCGGTGGTTGGGTTCTTCTCACCTGGTGTCTGGCTCAGACGCGCACTGCTGCTCTTCGGGGTTGGCTAGCGAGCATTGTGCCGATATCAGGTGGGAAGGACCGACCGGCGTGACTTGATAGGAGCGTGGCATCGCCCCCACTGAGATGTGTCCGCCGGCCGGCCCAACCTTCTACCCATCCACATCTGAGGAAAGAAGGCACCTCCATGGTGGTTCTTGGAGCCGATGTACACAAGCGCAGCCACACCTTCGTCGCCGTCGACGACCGGGGCCGCAAAGCAGGAGAAAAGACCGTCCCCGCCACCACCGAAGGCCATCTCAAGGCGTTGGCTTGGGCCAAGACCAACTTCGGTGAGGACCTGCTGTGGGGTATCGAAGACTGCCGCAATCTATCAGCGCGCCTGGAGCGGGACCTGTTGTCGGCGGGTCAGAAGGTCGTGCGGGTCGCACCGAAGCTGATGGCCCACGAACGCGCCGGCGCACGCACCCAAGGCAAATCCGACCCCATCGACGCGCTGGCCGTGGCCCGCGCAGTCCTGCGCCACCCGGATCTGCCCGTAGCCGCTCACGACGAGGTCTCCCGCGAACTCAAACTGCTCGTCGATCGACGCGAAGACCTTGTCGCCCAACGCACCTCGACGATCAACCGACTGCTGGGCCGCATCCACGAACTCGACCCCACCCAAATCTTGAAGAAGAAAGCACTCACCCGCGCCAAAGCCCAGACCGCCATGGCCGCCTGGCTGGCCACCATCGACGGGCTACTCGCCGAGCTGGCCACCGACGAACTCGGTGACATCATCCGGCTCACCCTGAGCATCAACGAACTCGAGAAGCGCATCGGCACCGCGGTGCGGGCAGTGGCCCCCCAGCTGCTGGCACTGCCCGGCTGCGCCGAGTTGACCGCCGCCAAGATCGTCGGCGAAACCGCCGGCATCACCCGCTTCAAAAACGAAGCCGCGTTCGCCTGCCACACCGGCACCGCCCCCATCCCGGTCTGGTCAGGCAACACCGCCGGCCGGGTACGTCTGAGCAGAGCAGGCAACCGACAACTCAACGCCGCCCTCTACCGCATCGCCCTCACCCAGACCCGCCTAGCCGACAGCCCCGGCCAGACCTACTACCGCAAACGCATCGACCAGGACGGCAAAACCAAAGCCGAGGCACTGCGCTGCCTCAAACGACGCCTGGCACGAGTCGTCTACAACCGCCTCCACGCCGACGAACAATCACGACACCACACCCACCAAACCGCCGCCGCTTGACATAGGAGCAATGCCTGGTTCCGCGCACGCCTGGTTCGTCGACCAGAAGGCCAAGCCCGAGTTGGGGTGGCGCATGGAGGTGCGCTCCGATGACGGGGGCTGGGCGTACTTCGACTCCAGCGAGGGCGACCGCAAGTACTGACGCCGAGACTCGGCGGCGATATCGGCATAATCTGAACAGGATTTGGCCGATGTCGTCTGTCGAGGAGGCAGCGTTGAGTGACCACGAAGTTCGGATGATCATCTTGTCGACCGACGATCTCGACGAGTCCATCCGGTTCTACAGCGAGACGCTGGGGATGGCCCTGAAGTTCCGCGACGGCGCGCACTTCGCCGCGCTCGACGGCAGTTCGGTGACGCTGGCGCTGGCCACCGACGTCGACCATCCGATCCCCGGCAAGGTGGTCGTGGGAATCAAGACGGCCGACGTCGACGGCGCGGCCAAGGCGGTCGAGGACAGCGGCGGCGCGATCATCAAGGGCCCCTACGACGACGCCCACGAACGGCGCGCGGTCGTCTACGACAACAAGGGCAACGGGCTGGTGTTCTACCGGCCGCTGTCGCGCTGATCGGTCGGGCGCGGCGACTCGGCCGGGCGCGGCTGATCGGACGGTCCCGGACCACCCGGCCCCATGTTGCCGGGGCCCGGCCACATGTGCCCCTCCCGGAAGCCGTCTGGGCGCATCATCGGCGGCCCCATCGGCCCGCCGCGGTCGGGCTTCATCATCATCCCGGGATGGTGATGACCGAAGTGTCCGTGGCCGCCGTCGGACGCCTTGCCCAGGATGAACCCGGCGAAGAAGATCACCGCGACGATGACCAGCGTGCCGGCCACGATCGCCACCCACGCGGCGACCTGGTAGAGGCGGTGGGGTTTGCGCTCGACGACGACGGGTTCGGCAGGTTCGGCGACCGGGACGGTGGGTTCGGTCGCCGGTTCGGGTGTTTCGCTCATGCCTGCATGATCCACGCGCCGCGCGAGGTGCGGGCTGGGTCCGCTCTATGAATCGGCTGTGAAGCTCAGCGCCGGTGCGGGTGCACCGCGAACTGGATGACCCGGTACGGCGCGTGCTCGCGGGACTCGGTGTTCCACTGGCTGACGAACACCCGGACGTCCTCCAGCGTCGAGGCCGGGGAAAGGTAGCCGCCGTACGGCTGGGCCAGCCGGTTGTCCTCCGGCGGCGGCAACCGTTCCGCCGGATCGGGCCAGACGTCGGCGTGCACCACCGTCGTGACCGGGGCGGTACCCAGTCCGGTGGGATCGTCGGCCACCCGGATCTCCATGTTGCCGGTGCTGGCGTTGAAATAGGACAGCACGGTCTTGCCGTCGATCTGGCGGATGCTCATCTCGCCGACCTGATCGGGCCACAGCGGCGTCGGGGTCGCATCCCAGCCGTCGGTCGCCGACCAGCCCTGCCAGCGGGCCCGGTCGGTGAAATCACCCGGCGGGACCCGATACAGCGACACCGGGGCGCTGCGGTCGAAGTTGTTGGCGACGATGTACACCCAGCCGGTCGCCGACTCCGCGGTGGGGATCGGGTCGTAGTAGCCGCTGACCTGCGACTGGCGCCCGTCGGCGTAGTCGGCCGGCCGCGCCGATCCGGGCACTGTCTGCCAACCACCTTGGGCGGCTTCGGCTTTCACCAGCCGGGAGCCCTGCGGTACCAGCCGGTGCGTGGTGGTGATCAGCAGATAGTTCTGCCGGTTGATCTCGATGACCCCGGACGGCAGTTGCGACCAGCCGGGTGGGGTCGGCTCGTCCAGCAGCGGAGCGTCGATGCCGGTGACGCCGGTGTAGCGGATGCCGTCGGCCGCATCCAGCGAGGACCGCTCGACGTGCAGCGCGATCGGCGAGAACCACCGGCCCAGACCCACACCCGGCCCGGCGAAGCTGTCCCCGCAGACCTGCAGCAGTTCGGTGGGGAACTCCATGAACTCGCACAGGTCGGTCGCGCCGATCCCGTAATCGCGGGTGGGCGTGCCGGTTCCGGCGATCGGCCCGACGCGCACCACCTGGCCGGGCTGCAGCGACACCTCGGGCGTCGCTGCCGCCGGGGCGGCCAGAAGCAGCGCCGCACCCAACGCCGAGATCAACGCGATGACCCGGCGCACAGGCACGCTCTAGAGCTGAGCGGTCAGCAGCTCGGCAATCTGAATCGTGTTGAGCGCCGCGCCCTTACGCAGGTTGTCACTCGAGATGAACAGCGCCAGCCCGCGCCCGTCGGGCACGCCGGGATCCTGGCGCACCCGGCCCACCAGACAGTCGTCGATGCCCGCGGCGGCCAGCGGCGTCGGCACGTCGACCAGCTTCACCCCGGAGGCCGCACCCAGCAGTTCCTCGGCGCGCTGCGGCGAGATCGGCTGCGCGAACTCGGCATTGATCGACAACGAGTGCCCGGTGAACACCGGCACCCGCACGCAGGTCCCCGACACCGCCAGATCCGGGATGCCCAGGATCTTGCGGCTCTCGTTGCGCAGCTTCTGGTCCTCGTCGGTCTCGCCGGAGTCGTCGTCGACCAGCGAACCGGCCAGCGGCACCACGTTGAACGCGATGGGCGCCACATAGGTCTTGGGCTGCGGATAGTCCAGCGCCGCACCGTCGCTCACCAACTGCTCGACGCCGTCGATGACCGCGCGCGACTGCCCGGCGAGCTCCTCCACGCCGGCCAACCCGCTACCCGAGACCGCCTGATAGGTCGAGGCGATCATCCGGACCAGCTGGGCCTCGTCGTGCAGCACCTTGAGCACCGGCATCGCGGCCATGGTGGTGCAGTTCGGGTTGGCGATGATGCCCTTGGGCAGCGACCGCGCCCGTCCGGCGACCTCGCGCTGGAAGTTGACCTCGCTGACCACCAGCGGAACCTCGGGGTCTTTGCGCCACGCCGACGAGTTGT
Organism: Mycolicibacterium chitae; assembly: GCF_900637205.1. Taxonomy (NCBI): domain Bacteria; kingdom Bacillati; phylum Actinomycetota; class Actinomycetes; order Mycobacteriales; family Mycobacteriaceae; genus Mycobacterium; species Mycolicibacterium chitae. Next base: position 270,413 of record NZ_LR134355.1, on the reverse strand, counting down.
CCACGACGATCGCGCCGGCCTCGGCGAACCGCGGCGCCTGCACCCGCGACATGGTCGCGCCGGCCGAGAACAGGGCGATGTCCAGGCCGCTCGGATCGGCCGTCGCGGCGTCCTCGACCTCGATCTCCTGACCGCGGAACGGCAGCTTCTTGCCCTGCGAGCGCGCCGAGGCGAAGAACCGGACGCTGGACGCGGGGAAGTCGCGCTGCTCGAGCAGCGTGCGCATCACCTGGCCGACCTGCCCGGTCGCGCCGATCACACCGATGTTCACCATGACCGTTACCGCCCCGTCCCCGCGTAGACGACGGCTTCCTCGTCGCCGCCCAGATTGAATGCCTTGTGCAGCGCAGCGACCGCGGCGTCGAGTTCGGTGTCCTTGATCAGCACCGAGATCCGGATCTCCGAGGTGGAGATCAGGTCGATGTTGATGCCCGCCTCGGCCAGCGCCTCACAGAACGTCGCCGTGACGCCCGGGTGGCTGCGCATGCCGGCCCCGATCAACGAGACCTTGCCGATCAGATCGTCGTAAAGCACACGGGTGAAACCGATCTCGCTCTGCAACGAGGTGAGCTTCGCGACCGCGCCGGGCGCGCTCTCCCGTGAGCAGGTGAAGGTGATGTCGGTCTTGCCGTCTTCGACCTTCGAGATGTTCTGCAGCACCATGTCGATGTTCACGTCGGCGTCGGCGACCGCGCGGAACACCTTGGCGGCGTAGCCGGGCACGTCCGGGACGCCGGTGACCGTCACCTTCGCCTCGCTGCGGTCGTGGGCCACACCGGTGAGGATGGCGTCTTCCATGGGGATGTCCTCCATCGATCCTTTGACGAGGGTGCCGGGCTTGTCCGAGTACGACGAACGGACATGGATCGGCAGGTTGTAGCGCTTGGCGTACTCCACGCAGCGCAGCATCAGCACCTTGGCGCCGGCCGCGGCCATCTCGAGCATCTCCTCGAAGGACACGGTCTCGAGGCGGCGGGCGTCCGGCACGATGCGCGGGTCGGCCGTGTAGACGCCGTCGACGTCGGTGTAGATCTCGCACACGTCGGCCTCGAGCGCCGCGGCGACCGCGACCGCGGTGGTGTCCGAGCCGCCCCGGCCCAGCGTGGTGACGTCCTTGGTGTCCTGACTCACACCCTGGAACCCGGCGACGAGCACGATCTGGCCCTCGTCCAAGGCCGACCGCAGCCGGCCGGGTGTGACGTTCATGATCTTGGCGTTGCCGTGGGTGCCGGTGGTGATGACGCCGGCCTGCGAGCCGGTGAACGACCGCGCGTTGGCGCCCAGCGACTCGATGGCCATGGCCAGCAGCGCATTGGAGATCCGCTCACCCGCGGTCAGCAGCATGTCCAGTTCGCGCGCCGGCGGCGAGGGGCACACCTGTTGGGCCAGGTCAAGCAGGTCATCGGTGGTGTCGCCCATGGCCGAGGCCACCACGACGACGTCGTGGCCGGCCTTCTTGGTCTCGACGATTCGCTCGGCGACGCGACGGATACGCTCGGCGTCGCCCACCGAGGATCCGCCGTATTTCTGCACGACGAGCGCCACTGTCGACCCTTCCTGGTTGTCGGCATTGCTTTCGGAGACCGATCCGGAGATTCGGCCCCATCAAGGATAGGTGAGGCACGCACTCCGTTTATTCCGCCCGTGACGGCCTCAGTTCGGGCACGCCTCCAACAGCTGGTTGATTTCGTCGGTGATCTGAGCGTTCACCAGGTACATCTCGTAGACGATCGGCGGCGTCTTCTGGCCCGCCGCGGCGCCGGATCCCGACTCGGCGCGCAGCTGCGGAAGTTTGATGGTGAACCGCGACGCCAGGTCGGCCACCCGAATGGCGTGGGTCGCCAGGGCCGGGTCGGTGACCTTGCCGGCCCGTTCGGCCAGCCCGTCGGCCCACTCCTGGTATTCGATGACCCCGGCGTCCTGCCCGGAGGACTGCTCCAGATCCTCGATCTCCTTGGCCTGCGCCGCGTTGAACTCCAGCAGGTCGCGCACCGGAACGCACTCCTCGGAGGTGCGGTTGAACACCGTCTCCGACAGCACCAACCCCACCACCGCGACCAGGATGATCGCCGGCCAGATGATCAGCCGTCTGTTGATGTTCATTGGCTGCACTGTATGCAAATTTGGGCAGGCACCGCGACCGGCGTACACTTCCTGACGTGCAGCGTGTGCTCCTCCTCGGGCGCCGCGACGGGGTCTGATCCAGACTGGCTACCCGTCGCGGGTCTTTTGCGATGCGCCGGTCTGAATTACCTCTAGACCCCCGGGAGCCACCATCATGACCAGCTTTTCCAAGCCTTCTATCGATTCACCCGACGCGTTTTCGTGGTCGGCGGGTGGTCGCAGCATCGAGACGCCGTCGGGCCCCCGCGCCCCCGGCCAGCCGTCCTGGAACACCCAGCGCAACTCGGCGATGCCCGTCAACCGCTACCGCAGCTTCGCCGACGAGGTGGAAGATGTCCGCCTGCCCGACCGCACCTGGCCGGACAAGGTCATCGACCGCGCACCCCAGTGGGGCGCGGTGGATCTGCGCGACGGAAACCAGGCGCTGATCGACCCGATGAGCCCGGCCCGCAAGCGCCGGATGTTCGACCTGCTGGTCCGGATGGGCTACAAGGAGATCGAGGTCGGGTTCCCGTCGGCGAGCCAGACCGACTACGACTTCGTCCGCGAGATCATCGAGCAGGGTGCCATCCCCGACGACGTCACCATCCAGGTGCTGACCCAGTGCCGTCCGGAGCTGATCGAGAAGACCTTCCAGGCGTGCGAGGGTGCGCCGCGGGCCATCGTGCACTTCTACAATTCGACGTCGATCCTGCAGCGCCGGGTGGTGTTCCGCGCCGAGCGCGACGAGGTGCAGAAGATCGCCACCGACGGCGCCCGGATGTGCGTCGAGGAGGCCAAGAAGTACCCGGGCACGCACTGGCGGTTCCAGTACTCCCCGGAGTCCTACACCGGGACCGAACTGGAGTACGCCAAGCAGGTCTGCGACGCGGTCTCCGACATCATCGAGCCCACGCCCGAGGCGCCGCTGATCATCAACCTGCCGGCCACCGTCGAGATGGCCACGCCCAACGTCTACGCCGATTCGATCGAGTGGATGAGCCGCAACCTGGCCCGCCGCGACTCGATCATCCTGAGCCTGCATCCGCACAACGATCGCGGAACCGGTGTTGCCGCAGCGGAATTGGGCTATCAAGCCGGTGCCGATCGGATCGAGGGCTGCCTGTTCGGCAACGGTGAGCGCACCGGCAACGTCTGCCTGGTCACGCTGGGGCTGAACATGTTCTCCCGTGGCGTGGACCCGCAGATCGACTTCTCCAACATCGACGAGATCCGTCGCACCGTGGAGTACTGCAACCAGCTGCCGGTCCACGAGCGCCACCCCTACGGCGGCGACCTGGTCTACACCGCGTTCTCCGGCAGCCACCAGGACGCCATCAACAAGGGCCTGGATGCCATGAAGGTCGCCGCCGACGAGGCCGACGCCGACGTCGACGACATCCTGTGGCAGGTGCCCTACCTGCCGATCGATCCCAAGGACGTCGGGCGCACCTACGAGGCCGTCATCCGGGTGAACTCGCAGTCCGGCAAGGGCGGCGTGGCCTACATCATGAAGGCCGACCACGGCCTGGCGCTGCCGCGGCGGCTGCAGATCGAGTTCAGCCAGGCCATCCAGGCGATCACCGACGGCGAGGGCGGCGAGGTGTCCCCCAAGGAGATCTGGGATGCGTTCTCCGAGGAGTACCTGCGCCCGGCCAGCCCGCTGGAGCGGATCCGGCAGAAGGTCGACGCGGCCGAGGTCGACGGCGGCACCGACAGCATCACCGCGGTGGTCAAGGTCGACGGTGTCGAACGCGAGATCGTCGGGGCGGGCAACGGTCCGCTCGCCGCGTTCATCGACGCCCTGGGGACGGTGGGTTACGACGTCAACGTGCTGGACTACTCCGAGCATGCGATGTCGGCCGGCGAGCAGGCCCAGGCGGCGGCCTACGTCGAGGCCTCGATCGGCGGCACGACCGTCTGGGGCGTCGGCATCGACACGTCGATCACCACGGCCTCGCTGAGCGCGGTGGTCTCGGCGGTGAACCGGGCGGCGCGGGCGGGCTGACGTCCCACGTCACACGTCCCAACGTCCCACGTCACAACTGGGCCACGACCACCGCGTTGACGCTCCGAGACGGCTAGTCTTTTCGCTGGCGTCAGTTTGGCGCCCTCTGCGTGTGACAAGGAGCTTCGAATGGACTTCGATTGGGACTCGTTCTGGGGTCTGATCTGGTACTCGCTCGTCATCTTTGCGTTCATCGCGTACCTGATCATCCTCTTCAACATCATCGTCGACCTGTTCTGGCGCGACCACAAAACGTCGGGTTGGGTGAAGGCGATCTGGGTGATTTTCCTGATCGTGTTCCCGTACCTGACCGCGCTGGTGTACCTGATCGCGCGCGGTAAGGGCATGGCCGAACGCGCCCGGGAATCGGCGCTGTCGGCGCAACAGCAGGCCGACGACTACATCCGGCAGGCCGCCGGGCGCTCGCCGGCCCAGGAGATCGCCGACGCGAAGAACCTCCTGGAGACGGGCACCATCACCCAGGCCGAGTTCGACTCGCTGAAGGCCAAGGCGCTCAGCTAGTTTCGACGCTTTCCCACGGAGGCCACCGGCTCACCCCTGCGGTGAGGCGGTGGCCTTCGTCCTGCGCGGACCCGTTCAGAACAGCGCGAACTGGCCGCCGTCGACGGTGTCGGTGAACTCGTCGATCCCGGTGCCGGAAACCACTTCCCGCACGTTGATCATGAATTCGCGGTCGGGCACCACCGGGACGCCGAGTTCGCGGGCGACGTACCCCTTGCCCTGCGCGGGCGCGTCGTCGTTGCAGATCACCAGCGAGGTCTCGGGGTCGACGTTGTCGCAGTACGCCAGCCCGGCGTGCAGGATCCGCTCGACGAGTTCCTCGTGGGTGCGGGTGCATTCGGCCGACAGCGCCACCCGCATGCCCTGCACCAGCGGGCGGCCCCGCACGTAGCGGCCGGGGTTCAGGTACGGGCACGGCATCCGTGAGGCGAGCATCTTCAGCGGGCGTAGCTCGTCGTGGGTGACCAGGCCGCTGGGCCAGCGCCGGCGGGTGACCGGCCGCACCGGCACCCACACGTCGCGCTCGCGGGCCCGCTCGAGTGCGGGTACCAACATCCGGGACAACACCAACGCGTCGTCGAAGGCGTCGTGCGGGCGGGTCTGGGCGACGCCCCAATGCCGGGCCAGCGTCTCGAGCCGCAGGTTGTCCAGGCCGAGTTCGAGCCGGCGCGCCAGCTCGACCGTGCACATCACGGTGTCGATGGGCAGCGCGGTGGCCGCGAGCTCGGCCTCGGCGGCCAGGAAGGCGTAGTCGAAGGCGACGTTGTGGGCGACCAGCGTGCGGCCGTTCAGCAGCTCGGCCACGTCGCCGGCGATATCGGCGAAGGTCGGCTGATCCTCGAGCATCTCGGCGGTGATCCCGTGGACGTGCGTGGGACCGGGGTCCACGCCGGGATTCAGCAGGCTGGCCAGCGACTGTTCGACCTGCCCGTCGGGCCCCAGGGCCAGCACCGCGACGCTGAGGACCCGGGCCCGGTCGGGCCGGAATCCGGAGGTCTCCACGTCGACGACCGCCCAACCCTGCCCGGACTCGGCAGCGGGTCGACCCCAGAAGTGGCTCACAGGGTCAGGATGGCACGCACCGGTGACAATCCCGGGTCTTGGCGGGGTGTGCAAAACCGTGTCGAGACGCCCGGCCGGGCTCGGCATAAACTCTCCGGCGTGATCACCACCCGGGGACGTCTCGCACTGGCCGCGGGCTCCGCCGCGCGGTGGGCCTCGCGGGTCACCGGCCGCGGCGCCGGGGCGATGATCGGCGGGCTGGTCGCGATGACGCTGGACAAGTCCCTGCTGCGCCAACTCGGCGCCGGCCGCCGCACCGTCGTGATCACCGGGACCAACGGCAAGTCGACCACCACCGGCATGACCGCCGCGGCCCTGGCCACCGTGGGGCAGGTGGCCACCAACGCCGAGGGCGCCAACATGGACGCCGGGCTGATCGCGGCCCTGGCCGCCGGACGCGACGCGCGACTGGCCGCCCTCGAGGTCGACGAGATGCATGTGCCGCACGTGCTCGACGCGGTGGCCGCCGAGGTGATCGTGCTGCTCAACCTGTCGCGCGATCAGCTCGACCGCGTCGGCGAGATCAACCACATCGAGCGCACCCTGCGCGCCGGGCTGTCCCGGCATCCCGGCGCCGTCGTCGTCGCCAACTGCGACGACGTGCTGATGACCTCGGCGGCCTACGACTGCCCGAACGTGGTGTGGGTGGCCGCGGGCGCGGGCTGGGCCGGGGATTCGGTCAGCTGTCCGCGCAGCGGCGAGATCATCGTCCGCGAGGGCGCGCACTGGTTCTCCACCGGCACCGACTTCAAACGCCCCAGCCCGCAGTGGTGGTTCGACGACGAATTCCTCTACGGCCCGGACGGTTTGGTGGTGCCGATGACGCTGTCGCTGCCCGGGGCGGTGAACCGGGGCAACGCCGCGCAGGCCGTCGCCGCGGCCGTGACGCTGGGCGCCGATCCCGCGGCGGCGGTGGCCGCGGCCGCCGGCGTCGACGAGGTGGCCGGCCGCTACCGCACGGTGCGGGTGGGGGCGCACACCGCGCGGATCCTGCTGGCCAAGAACCCGGCGGGCTGGCAGGAGGCGCTGTCGATGGTGGACCCGTCGGCGGCGGGCGTGGTGATCGCGGTCAACGGTCAGGTGCCCGACGGCGAGGACCTGTCGTGGCTGTGGGACGTCAACTTCGAGCACTTCGTCGACTCGGCGCAGCCCGTGGTGGCCGCCGGGGAGCGCGGCACCGACCTGGCGGTCCGGCTCGGCTACGCGGGGGTGGCGCACACGCTGGTGCACGACACCGCCGCGGCCATCGCCTCGTGCCCGGTCGGCCACGTCGAGGTGGTCGCCAACTACACCGCGTTCCTGCAGCTGAACCGGGGGCTGGCATGACCGTGCGGATCGGACTGGTGCTGCCCGACGTGATGGGCACCTACGGCGACAGCGGCAACGCGGTGGTGTTGCGGCAACGGCTGCGCCTGCGCGGCATCGACGCCGAGATCGTCGAGATCACGCTGTCGGATCCGGTGCCCGAGTCGCTGGACCTCTACGCGCTCGGCGGCGCCGAGGATTACGCGCAGCGGCTGGCCACCAAGCATCTGCTCCGCTACCCGGGCCTGCAGCGCGCCGCCGAGCGCGGGGCGCCGGTGCTGGCCATCTGCGCGGCCATCCAGGTGCTGGGCCACTGGTACGAGACCTCGGCCGGCGAACGCGTCGAGGGGGTGGGAATGCTGGACGTCACCACCTCCCCGCAGGAGGTCCGCAGCATCGGCGAGGTGACGGGCGAGCCGCTGCTCGAAGGGCTGACCCAGCCGTTGACCGGCTTCGAGAACCACCGCGGCGGAACGGTTCTGGGGTCCTCGGCGCGACCGCTGTCGAAGGTGACCAAGGGCGTCGGTAACCGCGTCGGCGACGGCCACGACGGCGCGGTGCAGGGCAGCGTGGTCGCCACCTACCTGCACGGCTGCTGCCTGGCTCGCAACCCGGAGTTGGCCGATCACCTGCTGGCCAAGGTGGTGGGCCCGCTGGCGCCGCTGGAGTTGCCCGAGGTGGAGTTGCTGCGCCGGGAGCGGTTGGCGGCCCCGCGCCGCGCCTAGGCTCGTCAGGCCATCGCTTCTACGCCATCGCGCGGCGGCCCGCCAGCGCGCGACCCAGGGTCAACTCGTCGGCGAATTCGAGGTCGCCGCCCATCGGCAGACCCGAGGCGATCCGCGTGACGCTGAGGCCGGGAATGTCGCGCAGCATGCGCACCAGGTACGTCGCGGTGGCCTCGCCCTCGGTGTTGGGGTCGGTGGCGATGATCACCTCGGCGATGTCCACGCCGTCGACCCGTTCCCCGATCCTGTTGAGCAGCTCGCGGATTCGCAGCTGCTCGGGTCCGATCCCGGACAGCGGATCCAGCGCGCCGCCCAGGACGTGGTAGCGGCCGCGGAACTCGCGGGTGCGCTCGACGGCCTGCACATCCTTGGGTTCCTCCACGACGCACACCAGCGTGCCGTCGCGGCGCGGGTCGGCGCAGATCCGGCAGCGTTGCTCATCGGAGACGTTGCCGCACACCTCGCAGAACGTCACGCCATCGCGCACCCGGCCCAGCGCCGCGGTGAGCCGGTCGATGTCCGGCGGTTCCACCGACAACAGGTGGAACGCGATCCGCTGCGCGCTCTTCGGGCCGATCCCCGGCAGCTTGCCCAGCTCGTCGATCAGGTCTTGGACCGGACCCTCAAACATGGTGGGCCCAATCGTGGTGGGCCAAGGTCAGAATCCCGGCATTCCCATGGCGTTGCCCATGCCGCTGGCCAGCGGCCCCAGCCGCGACTGCGCCAGGATGGTGGCCTGGGTGGACGCGTCGGCCAGGGCGCCGACGATCAGGTCCTGCAGCGTCTCGGGGTCCTCCGGGTCGATCACCTTCGGATCGATCGCGATGCCGACGACCTCGCCGCTGCCCTTCACCGTCACCTGCACCAGCCCGCCACCGGCCTGACCGTGCACCTCGGTGTTCGCGAGTTGCTGCTGGGCCTCCATCAACTGCTGCTGCATCTGCTGGGCCTGCGCCAACAGCGCCGACATGTCAGGTGCGCCTTCACCGGGTTGCATGACTGATCCCCTTACGCGTTGGTTGCAGCCGAGTCTCGACTTGGTTTCGCATCGGCGTTTTCACGCTCACGTGCCTTCAAGGGTAGACGGCGCCGGGCTACCTTGGCCGAGTGCACGTACCTGCCTGCCTGCGTGTCGGGGCTCCCCTAGCCGCCGTCGTGCTCCTCGCGTCCTCGCTCATCGCACCGCAGGGTGCCCCCGTGGCCAACGCCGTGCCGTCGGTGGCCGGCAAGATCGTCTTCCTCGACCCGGGGCACAACGCGGTCAACGAGGCCGCGCACAACAGCCGGCAGGTTCCCACCGGCCGCGGCGGCACCAAGGATTGCCAGGCCAGCGGCAGCGCCACCAACGACGGCTACCCCGAGCACAGCTTCACCTGGGACACCACGTTGCGCATCCGCGCCGAACTCATGCGGCACGGCGTGCGCACCGCGATGTCGCGCGGCGACGACAGCTCCGCGGGCCCGTGCGTGGATCAGCGGGCCGCGCTGGCCAACTCGGTGCGCCCCCACGCGATCGTCTCCATCCACGCCGACGGCGGCCCCGCCTCGGGCCGCGGCTTCCACATCCTGTACTCCAACCCGCCGCTGAACCAGGCGCAGGCCGGCCCGGCGGTCCGGCTGGCCCAGACCATGCGCGACCAACTGGTGGGCTCGGGCATCCCGGCCGCCAACTACATCGGCACCAACGGGCTCAACCCGCGCTCCGACATCGCCGGGCTCAACCTCGCGCAGTATCCGGCGATCCTGGTGGAGCTGGGCAACATGAAGAACCCGGCGGACGTGGGCCTGATCACGACGGATTCGGGCCGGCAGAAGTACGCCAGCGCCGTGGTGCGCGGCATCGTCGCCTACCTGGCGACCCAGCCGGCGGCGACCTGACCCGCCGACCGGCTAGTTCTCCAGCTGCTGCTTGAGGTTCTCGAGGACCTCGGCCTGGATCTTCTTCAGCCCGAGCGGGGCGAAGATCCCCTCGAAGATGCCCTTCACACCGCCGGCGCCCTGCCACGACGTCTTGACCGTGACGGTGGATCCGGTGCCGGCGGGGGCGACGGTCCAGTTGGTGATCATCGACGAGTTCGCGTCCTTCTCGATGACCGTCTTGCCGGCGACATCGACGTTGGCCTGCACGTCACGGACGCGGGACTTGGTGGCCTGCAGCTTCCACCTGACCACGGTGCCGGCGCCGACGCCGCCCTGCACCACCTCGTAACCGCTGTAGTGCGGCGACAGGATCTTCGGACGGACCTCGTTGTAGTCGGCGACGGCGGCGAGCACCGCGTCCGGGGCGGCGTTGATCAGGACCGTGCTGGCTGCGCTGACCTGTCCCATGACGAAAAACTCCTCGATTGTGATGGTTGTCCGGTGGGACTCGCCCCCCGATCGGTCGCATCGACCGCGCTCTTTGACTAGCGTATATCTGTGTCTGTTCCAGAAACTGACGCACTCTCGGCTCACAACCGCGGCGTCGAACGCCTTCTCGCGAGTTACCGCGCGATCCCCCCGGCTGCCACCGTGCGGTTGGCCAAGCCGACCTCCAACCTGTTCCGCGCCCGCGCCCGCACCGACGCCCCCGGACTGGACGTCTCCGGCCTGACCGGCGTGCTTTCCGTCGACGCCGAGGCCCGCACCGCCGACGTCGCCGGGATGTGCACCTACGAGGACCTGGTGGCCGCCACGCTGCCGTACGGTTTGGCCCCGCTGGTGGTGCCGCAACTCAAGACCATCACCCTGGGCGGGGCGGTGACCGGTATGGGGATCGAGTCGACGTCGTTCCGCAACGGTCTGCCGCACGAATCGGTGCTCGAGATGGACATCCTGACCGGCACCGGCGAGGTGGTGACGGCCACCCCGCAGCAGCACAGCGACCTGTTCCGCAGCTTCCCGAACTCCTACGGGACGCTGGGGTATTCGGTGCGGCTGCGGATCGAACTGGAGCAGGTGGCGCCCTTCGTCGCCCTCGAACACCTGCGGTTCCGGTCGCTGCCGGCGTTGATCGACGCTCTTGACCGCATCATCGAGACCGGCGGCCACGACGGGACGCCGGTCGACTACCTCGACGGGGTGGTCTTCAGCGCCGACGAGTCCTACCTGTGCCTGGGCCGGCGGACCAAGACCCCCGGTCCGGTCAGCGACTACACCGGCAGCCAGATCTACTACCGCTCGATCCAGCACGACGGCGCCGACGGGACCGGCAAACACGACCGGCTGACCATCCACGACTACCTGTGGCGCTGGGACACCGACTGGTTCTGGTGTTCGCGCGCGTTCGGCGCACAGAATCCGCGGATCCGGCGGTTCTGGCCGCGGCGCCTGCGGCGCAGCAGCTTCTACTGGAAGCTCATCGGCTACGACCAGCGGTTCAACATCGCCGACCGGATCGAGAAGCGCAACGGCCGGCCGCCGCGCGAGCGCGTCGTGCAGGACATCGAGGTGCCCCTCGGGCGCAGCGTCGAGTTCCTCCAGTGGTTCCTGGACACGGTCCCCATCGAACCGATCTGGTTGTGCCCGTTGCGGTTACGGGATCCGCAGCGCTGGCCGCTGTATCCGATCCAACCCGACCGCAGCTACCTCAACGTCGGCTTCTGGTCGTCGGTGCCGGTCGGGCCGGAGCCGGGACACACCAACCGGATGATCGAGAAGAAGGTCGCCGAACTCGACGGACACAAGTCCCTGTATTCCGATGCCTACTATTCCGCCGAGGAGTTCGACGAACTGTACGGCGGCGAGACCTACAAGACGGTCAAGAAATCCTATGACCCCGACTCACGGCTACTGGATCTCTACGCGAAGGCGGTACAGCGGCGATGACGACATTCAAGGACCAGACCAACACTGGCGGGAAGCTGAAACTGGCGGAGATCCTGGAGATCTTCGCGGCCGGCGGCGAGGGCCTGCCGCTGCGCTTCACCGCCTACGACGGCAGTTCGGCCGGCCCGGAGGACGCCCCGGTGGGGTTGAACCTGCTGACCCCGCGCGGCACCACCTATCTGGCCACCGCGCCCGGCGATCTGGGCCTGGCCCGCGCCTACGTCTCCGGGGACCTGGAGGCCTACGGCGTACACCCGGGCGACCCCTACGAACTGCTGGCCGCGCTGGCGCACAAGTTGAACTTCCGCCGCCCCTCGGCGCGCACGCTGGCCCAGATCATCCGCTCGATCGGGGTGGAGCGCCTCAAGCCCATCGCACCGCCGCCGCAGGAGGCGCTGCCGCGTTGGCGCCGGATCGCGGAAGGTTTGCGGCACAGCAAGTCTCGTGATGCCGAGGTCATCCACCACCACTACGACGTGTCCAACCGGTTCTACGAACTGGTGCTCGGGCCGTCGATGACCTACACCTGCGCCGCCTATCCGGACCCCGACGCGACGCTGGAGGAGGCCCAGGAGAACAAGTACCGGCTGGTGTTCGAGAAGCTGCGGCTGAAGGAAGGCGATCGCCTCCTCGACGTGGGCTGCGGCTGGGGCGGCATGGTGCGCTACGCCGCGCGCCGCGGGGTGCGGACCATCGGGGCCACGCTGTCGGCCGAGCAGGCCGCCTGGGCGCAGCACAAGATCGCCGAGGAGGGCCTGTCGGAGTTGGCCGAGGTGCGCCACAGCGACTACCGCGACGTCACCGAGACCGGGTTCGACGCGGTGTCCTCGATCGGCATGACCGAGCACATCGGGGTGGCCAACTACCCCGCCTACTTCGGGTTCCTGCGGTCCAAGATGCGCACCGGCGCGCTGCTGCTCAACCACTGCATCACCCGGCCGAACAACCGCAGCGGGCCCACGGCGGGCGGCTTCATCGACCGCTACGTCTTCCCGGACGGCGAACTCACCGGGTCCGGCCGCATCATCACCGAGATGCAGGACGTCGGCGGCCTGGAAGTGCTGCACGAAGAGAATCTGCGGATGAATTACTCGCTGACCCTGCGGGATTGGTGCCGCAACCTCGTCGAGAACTGGGACGAGGCCGTCGCCGAGGTGGGTCTGCCCACCGCCAAGGTGTGGGGCCTGTACATGGCCGGCTCCCGGCTGGGTTTCGAGACCAACGTGGTGCAGCTGCATCAGGTGCTCGCGGTCAAGCTCGACAGTCGCGGCAACGACGGCGGGCTACCGCTGCGCCCGTGGTGGCAGGCCTGAATCCGACTGCGCCGCAGCATGGTGGTGGGCAATCTCACCACCTCGCGGCGCAGCTTCGGTGTTAGCGTTGATGCCGTCATCACTTGACACCGGACGAGGGGGCCGCCGTACCCGGACAGCGACAAGACGGGGCCACGGAGGTGTGCCATGGCCTGGTTGATTCTCGTCGTGTCCGCGGTGTTCGAGGCGGTCTGGGCGGTTGCGTTGGGTAAGTCCGAGGGCTTCACCCGGCTGGGTCCGTCCCTGGTTTTCGCCGTCGGCGCGGTCATCTCGATGGGTGGACTGGCGATCGCGATGCGCGACCTGCCGACCGGCACCAGCTACGCCGTCTGGGTGGGCATCGGCGCCTCGCTGACGGTGGCGTACGGCATGGTCACCGGCTCCGAGGTCGCGTCGATCGCCAAGATCCTGCTGATTCTCGGCATCGTCGGCTGCGTGATCGGCCTGAAACTGGTGGGCCACTGACCGCGCAAAACGGCGCGGCCGACCAGCGGGTACGGCAAGATGCTAAGGGTGACCGACCGCTGTCCGCGTGACGGTGACGCACCCGAGGCCAACGGCCTTGCGGGCGCCACTATTTCACGCCGCCGGGCGATGCTGACCAGCGGTGTCGGCCTGGCCGCCATCGGATTCGGCGCCGCTGCCCTGACCTCGTGCGCGGCCGGGGCCGAGGAGTCGGCGGAACCCGACCAGGACCGCGCACCCTCGGAAACTTTGGCACCGCCCGTCGGGCTGGCGGGTCTGGTCTTCGAGGATCCCGGATTCGACGGGCAGTTCCTGCGCGCCCTCGATGTCGTGCCCAACGGCGGCGCCGACATCGGCGAATCCTTCGTCACCGCAAGGCGTATCCCGTCGGGCGACCAGGATGCCTGGCGTGCCGAGTGGACGGCGCTGGCGGACCGGGTGCACGCCGACGCGGAATCCAGCCGGGCCGCGGGCCAGCGGGTCAGCGCCAACTCGGCGTACTTCCGCGCCACGACCTACTACCGCACCGCCGGGATCTTTCTGCTCCGACCGCCCACCGACCCGGGGTTGGTCGAGTCCTACCGGCGGCAGCGCGACGCCTTTCAGCGCGGCCTCGAACTCGGCGATTTCGCGTCTGAGGTTGTCGAGATACCCTATGCGCAAACGGCATTGGAGGGTTACTTCCTGCGGCCCGACGGCCCGGGACCGTTCCCCACGATGGTGCTGGTGGGTGGGTACGACGGCACCAAGGAAGAGTCCTATTTCAGCGGTGGCCGGGCGGCGCTGCGGCGCGGTTACGCCGTGCTGCTGGTCGACGGTCCCGGCCAGGGCGGGCCCCTGATCGAACAGGGTCTGGTCTTCCGCCCCGACTGGGAGGCCGTCGTCACCCCGCAGATCGACTGGCTGTTGTCCCGCCCCGAGGTGGACCCCCAGCGGATCGTGTTGATGGGCCGGAGTTGGGGCGGCTTCCTGGCGCCGCGCGCCGCGACCGAAGAGCATCGGATCGCCGCCCTGATCGCCGACGCGCCCCAGTACGCGCCCGCCAAGAGCGCGGCCGGGCTCCTCCCGGAGGAGTACCGGGACCAACTCCACAGCGGTGACGCCGCCGAACTCAACACGGTGCTGGAAGCCGAGATGGCGACCAGTCCCAGTGCGGCGTTCGCCTTGAACCGCGGGATGCTGACGCACGGATTCGCCACCCCGATCGACTACCTTCGCGGCCTGCAGCCGTACACCCTGGAGGGGCGAGCCGAGAAGATCGCCTGCCCGACCCTGCTGTGCACCGCCGAGAGCGACAGCCGGGGTAACGACGCCCAGCCGCTCTACGACGCGATCACCACGCCCAAGGAGTACCTCAGGTTCACCAACGCCGAGGGGGCCGGTGAGCACGATGAGGCCGGGGCCGCGGCCCTGTTCGAACAGCGGGTCTTCGGCTGGCTCGCGGACCGGCTTGCCGAGATCCGCTAGCGGGTCAGCCCTCGATCTTGCGGGCGCCCAACTCCGTCTGCAGTAGCTCGAGGGCCGCCTCTTCCGGGTCGCGGCGCGGGCCGGCCGCCGAATCGTCGGCGGCGGCCTCGGCCATCATGCTCTCTTCCTCGGCCCGCTCGTCGACCGCCGGTGGTGCCGGGGCGGCCGGGCGCGACGGCCCGCCGGTGGGGGCCGGGGATTCGGCGGCCCCGCCCGCCTCGCAGCGCACCCGCCAGTTCACCCCGAGCGCGTCACGCAGGGCCTCGCGGATGATCTCGACGTTGCGTTCCTCGTTGAGCCGCTTGGCCAGCGGTGCGGCCGGGTGACTTAGGACCAGCACATCACCTTCGACCGCGCGCACCGTGGCGCCGTCGAGCATGACGTCGGTGGGCCGGCGCAGCGCGCGCACCTTCTCGCGCACCGTCTGCCACATGCTGCGCACCGCGGCGGCGTTGGGCTGCCCCGGTGTCGCGGCCGCGGATTCGGGCTCCGGTGCGGATGCGGGCGCTGGTGCAGGTGCGGGCGCTGGCTCCGGGGCCGGCGGCGGGGGTGGCGGGGGTGGCGGCGGCTCGGGGGCGGCGGCGACCGGCGGCGCGGGGGTGGGCTCGGGCTCGGGGGCCCGGGTCGGCGCCGGCGCTGGTGTCGGGGCCGGCGCTGGTGTCGGAGTCGGTGGCGGCGTGGGCGCGGGCTGCGCCGGTTGCTGGGTCTTGCGGACGAACTGACGCGGCGCCCGGCCGGTACCGTTCCCGTCGCCGACCTCGCCCGTCGGGATCGAAATGTCCATCCGGGTCTCGATGCGCTCGATCCGTTGCAGCAGCGCCGATTCCGCGTCGCTGGCCGACGGCAGCAGCAGCCGCGAGCACACCACCTCGAGCAGCAGCCGCGGCGCGGTGGCGCCGCGCATCTCGCCGAGACCGGCGTGCACCACCTCGGCGTAACGGGTCAGCGTGGCCGGGCCGATCCGACTGGCCTGATCCCGCATCTTCTCCAGCTCGTCCTCGGGGGCGTCCACCACGCCGCTGGTGACGGCGTCGGGTACGGCCTGCAGGATGATCAGATCGCGAAACCGCTCGAGCAGGTCGGTGGCGAACCGGCGGGGATCGTGGCCCGCGTCGATCACGGCCTCGACCGCACCGAACAGCGCCGCGGCGTCGCCGGCGGCCAGCGCCTCGACCGCGTCGTCGATCAGCGCGACGTCGGTGGCGCCCAGCAGCGCCAGCGCACGCTGATAACCGATGTGGTCGCCCTCGGCCCCGGCCAGCAGCTGGTCGAGCACGCTGAGGGTGTCGCGCGGCGAGCCGCCGCCCGCGCGGATGACCAGCGGGTACACCGCGTCGTCGACGTTGAGGTTCTCGGCGGCGGTGATCTTCTCGATCAGCGTCCGCATGGTGCGCGGGGCCAGCAGCCGGAACGGATAGTGGTGCGTCCGCGACCGGATGGTGGGCAGCACCTTCTCGGGTTCGGTGGTGGCGAACACGAAGATCAGGTGTTCGGGCGGCTCCTCGACGATCTTGAGCAGCGCGTTGAAGCCGGCCGTGGTGACCATGTGCGCTTCGTCGATGATGAAGATGCGGTAGCGGGACTGCGCCGGCGCGTAGAACGCGCGGTCGCGCAGTTCGCGGGTGTCGTCCACACCGCCGTGGCTGGCCGCGTCGAGTTCGGTGACGTCCACGCTGCCGCCGCCGTTGGGCGCCAGCGCCTCACAGGACGGGCACTCGCCGCACGGTTCCGGTGTGGGCCCCTGCTCGCAGTTGAGCGAGCGCGCGAGGATCCGCGCCGAGGACGTCTTACCGCAGCCGCGCGGCCCGGAGAACAGGTACGCATGGTTGATGCGGTTGGCCTGCAGCGCCGTGGACAGCGGTTCGGTGACGTGCTCCTGCCCCACAACTTCGGCGAAGGTTGCCGGTCGATACTTGCGGTAGAGAGCCACGCCAGCAGGTTACCCAGTCGCTCCGACGGCAGCGGGTCCAGGGACAAGTCCTGTGGAGACCGGTGTGTCAGACCCCTCTGCGATGCTGCGGTCATGTCCTCGATCGCGCCCGCGGCCCCCGCCGAAATGCACGGCGACGCGCGCATCGAGGTGCTCTTCGAAGAACTCGCCGAACTGACCGGGCAGCGCAACGCCATCGACGGACGCCTCGTCGACATCATCGCCGAAATCGACCACGACGGCCTCTGGGGCAACACCGGCGCCCGCTCCCTGCCCGCCCTGATCGCCTGGAAAACCGGCCTCACCCCCAACAACGCAGCCACCCTCGCCGCGGTCGCCCACCGCCGCGACGAATTCCCCCAATGCACCCAGTACCTCCGCGACGGACGGCTGTCCCTCGACCAAGTCGGGGTCATCGCCGAACGCGCCGCGGACGGCTCCGACGCCCACTACGCCCAACTGGCCCCCTACGCCACCGTCAGCCAACTGCGCACCGCCATCAAACTCGCACCCCGCCCCGAACCCGCCCCAGGACCCGCCCCGCCACCGGCGATCACCAGAACCGACCGCGGCGACCACATCGACTACCGCCTCCGCCTGTCCCCACTGGCCGCAGCGACCTTCGACGCCGCCCTGCAATCCCACCACGACGCCCTGATCACCGACTGGAAACGCGACCAGGACACCGCGCCTGCCGACAACGGCGCCCCTGACGACGCCGGCGACCCCGGGCGGCCACCCATGCCGACCAACCTCGACGCCTTCCTGCGCCTGGTCGAAGACAGCTGGGACGCCGAAGCCACCCGCCGCCCCCACGGCCAACGCACCACCCTCGTCGTCCACCTCGACCTCAACCAACGCCTCGCCGACCTGCACCTCGGGCCCCTGCTCACCGACAGCGACCACCACTACCTGACCTGCGACGCCACCGCCGAAATCTGGTTCGAACGCGACGGCCGACCCCTCGGGGCCGGGCGCTCCACCCGCACCATCGGCCGCCGCCTACGCCGCGCCCTGGAACGCCGCGACAAACACTGCGTGGTCCCCGGCTCCGCAGCCACCCGCGGCCTACACGCCCACCACCTCATCCACTGGGAACACGGCGGCCCCACCGAACTACACAACCTCGTGCTCGTCTGCCCCTACCACCACCGCGCCCACCACAACGGCCTGATCACCCTCACCGGCCCCGCCGACCACCTCATCGTCACCAACCCCGACGACCAACCACTACACCCCGGCTCCCTGGCCCGACCACCACAAAACCCACCACCGCACGTCTCACCCTGCCCCGGACCCACCGGCGAACGCGCCGACTGGTGGTGGTACGACCCCTACCAACCCCAACCACCACCGAACACCAACTAGGTCGATCCGTAATCACCTGTGCGGCACGGTGAATCCGCGCACGGACCGCCCGATGGCCCCCTAGCCGCCGGCTTGGCAGAACCGGATCGTGTTGGCGAAGGGGTCGACGACCTCCAGGGTGGGCCCACCGGGCGAGTCGGCGTCGATGCCGGGGTTGATCCGGCCATAGCCCGTCGCACGGAGTTCCTCGTGCAGCGCGGCAACGTCGCTGACCGGCACCCACACCGTCGAACCCGGGGTGCCGTCGCCGTGGTGTTCGGACAGGTCCAGGACAAACTGATCGCGACGCAACCGCAGATAGAGCGGCGACGCGGCGTCCTCGAAACGGTGCTCCCACTCGACGCTGAAATGCAGGTAGTCGACGTAGAACTCGCGGGCGCGGGCCTCGTCGAAGCTGCGGAGCACCGGCACCGGGGCGCCCATGCCCACATGAGCGTTCATGCCCACCGGAGAGGGAAGCCCGGCGGAGGCGGTCGTCCAGTCCGGGAAACCGAGCTGGCGGGCAACGATCTCGAGCGCCTCGGCGTGGGTGAGATCGCTGTCGGGGAGTTGGTCGCGCAGGACGCGGGCGGCGTGGTTGGCGTCGTCGATGGTCAGGTCCATCGGCCCCAGGCTAGTCCGCCTGCAGCAGGGACTCCGTCGCGGCGAGCAACGTGCAGGTCGCCAGACCGTCGATCGCTTCTCGCAGATCGGATTCCGAGGGGAACGACGGTGCGATCCGAATGTTCTTGTCGTCCGGGTCTTTCCGGTACGGGAAGGACGCACCCGCTTCGGTGACGGCGATGCCGGCGTCCTTGGCCAGCGCCACCGTCCGCTTCGCGGTGCCCGGCAGCACATCCAGGCTCACGAAGTACCCGCCCTTGGGATCCGACCAGGACGCCACCTTCGAATTCCCCAGGCGCTCCTCGAGAATCTCGGCGACCAGCGCGAACTTCGGCGCCAGCAGTTGCTGATGCTTCTGCATCAACAACCGCACGCCGTCGGCGTCGTCGAAGAACCGCAGGTGCCGCAACTGGTTGAGCTTGTCGGGACCGATCGTCCGCTTCCCCAGGTACTGCAGGTACCACGCGATGTTGCCCAGCGAACCGCCGAAGAAGCTCACGCCGGCCCCGGCGAAGGTGATCTTGGAGGTCGACGCGAACACGTACGGGCGGTGCGGATTACCGGCGGCCTCCGCCAGCCCGAGCACGTCGACATGCCGCGGGAAGTCATGGGTGAGGGTGTGCACCGCGTAGGCGTTGTCCCAGAACAGCCGGAAATCCGTTGCGGCCGTGCGCATCTGAACCAGGCGGCGGACGTTCTCCCAGGAGTACACGGTGCCGGTGGGGTTGGCGTAGACCGGGACGCACCACATGCCCTTGATGGCTGGATCGGCGGCGACGAGTTCCTCGATGAGGTCGACGTCGGGCCCGTCCTCGCCCATCGGGACGGTGATCATCTCGATGCCCATGGTCTCGGTGATCGCGAAGTGGCGGTCGTAGCCGGGCGCCGGGCACAGGAACTTCACTCCCGTGCCGTCCCGCAGGTCCTGAATCCACGGCCGCGGCGAATCCACGGCGCCGTGCAGCAGGGAGAACACCACGACGTCGTGCATCATCTCGAGGCTGGCGTTGTTGCCGGCGATCAGATTCTGCACGGGGATGCCCAGCAGTTCGCCGAAGATCGCGCGCAGCCCCGGCAACCCGTGCAGACCGCCGTAGTTGCGGGTGTCGGTGCCCTCGGGGTCGCGGAAGGAGTCCGGACCGTCGCCGGGCAGCGTCAGCAGCCCGTTGGACAGATCCAGCTGTTCGGGCGACGGCTTGCCGCGGGTGAGGTCCAGCTTGAGGCCCTTGGCCTGCAGTTCGGCGTAGTTGCGCGTCTGCTGTTCGTGCTCGGTCTGCAGTTCCGCGCGGCCGAGGGAGGAAAACGACACGCTGCGCCTTTCGCAAGCCGGGGGGTGAAAAATTCAGGGGACCCCGCGCACCCGACAGAGCCCGTTGACCCTTGCTGCCTTCCGGCCCTGGGGGAGTTCACAGGGTAGACGCCGCGCGGGGTCCATCGGCGAGTGTAGTACGCGGCGCCGGAGTGGGCCGCACCCCCGGATTCGGGCGCGGTTCGGGGATGGGCGCGTCCTCGGTTACCATGACCGACGGAGGATTCGCCTAGTGGCCTATGGCGCTCGCCTGGAACGCGGGTTGGGTTAATAGCCCTCGCGGGTTCAAATCCCGCATCCTCCGCACTCGGTCCGGGGTGCCGGCCATCCGCCGGCACCCCGGCCATCTCGAATCCGAGGAGGGGTATGCGGCGCGGCATCACTGTGACCTGGCACGCGCTCTCGTTCCTCGTCGCCGCCGCGCTGTACTTCGTGTTCGTCCTCCCGCGCTGGTGGGAGCTGCTCGGCCACTGGCCGCACGGCGTCGGCACCGCGGCCCGAATCGCCACCGGCTTGGTGCTGGGCCTGACGGCGCTACCGGTGGCGCTCACGCTGGCCAAGACCCGCAGACCCGAGTTCGGTACCCCGCAGTTGGCGCTCACGCTGCGCGGCTGGTCGATCATCGGCCACGTTGCCGCCGGTGCGCTGATCGTCGCCGCGGCCATCGCCGAGATCTGGCTGGACCTGGACACCTACGGCCGCGGGCTGTTCGCGGCCTACGGCGCCGCCGCGGCGATCGCGCTGCTGGGCGCGGCCGCCTTCTACCTGGCCTATGCCGCGGAGTTGCCCCCGCCGCCGCCCAAACCGCTCAAGCCCAAGCGGGAGCGCGGTCGCAAGAAGGCCGCCGCCGAGGAAGCCGCCACCGAGGAATCGGCCGAAGAGGTCCCGGTCGGTGAACTCAGCGAGTCCGCCGAGGAAGTCGAAGAGACGGAGACCGAGGGCACCCCGGGCGACGAATCCCCGGCCGAAACGGAAACCGAGGCCGACACCGAGACCCCGACCGAAGAGTCGGCCGAGGAGTCCACCGAAGAACCCGAGGAAGAGCCCGCCGCTCCCGAGGGCAAGCGCGCCCGTCGCGGCCTGCGCAACCGCCGCCCCAGCAAGACCTAGGCGAGACCTCCTAGGCCGAGACCTCCTAGGCGCCGGCCAGCTTCTGCTGCAGCCCGGCGATCACCACATCGAGACTGAACTCGAAGTCGTCGGCGGCCGCGTCCGCCGCGGCGCGGTTGGCCACGACGTCCCCGAGCAGCGGAAATTCGCCCTGGGCAACCTCGTTCAACGCGCGCGCCACCTCGGGATGTTGGCGCAGCTTGGACTGTTCACCGCCGAGCAGGTCGTGCGCCGCCGACATCGCGATCCCGGAGACCAGGGTCAGGATCCGGCCCGCGTCGTCGACGCCGAAGCCCGCCTCGGTCAGGGATTTCAGTACCCGCTCGGCCAGTGCCAGGCTGCCGGTGCCGCGCAGCCGGAAGTGCGCGCCGGTGGTGTGCACGTTGAGCACGCCGCGGTGGATCGCGGTGGCGTAAGCGTGCAGGACTTCCGGCCAACTGCCGTCCTCGGGCAGTTCGGTGCGCCGCAACTCCGCCTCGAAGAGGTCGGTGACCAGCAGTTCGAGCAGTCCGTCGCGATCGCCGACGTAGTAATGCAGCGAGGTGCGGTCCACGCCGAGGGCGTCCGCGACGGCCTGCATCGTCAGATCCTCGGGGGCGATGGCGCGCGCGGCGGCCACGATCCGGGCCTGGTCGATGCGCGGGGGACGACCGCGCCGTCGTCGCGGCTCGGCTGTCTCGTCGGATCGTGGTGTCACCATCGCCAACATAGCCGTTCACCAGCGCGGGGCGCGGTTTGCCGCGGCGCTATGGCACGTCTGTGACCGCAGGGGCCTTTGTGAAGCAGGACACAGCCGTGTTAGATTTCCCACGTTCGTGGAAAAGTGCCGGTCCGCCGGCGTCCCCGCCAGCCGAAGGAGTCTTGCGTGTCGAAAGCCGCCCCTTATCGCGTCGTCCAGTGGACCACCGGCAACGTCGGGAAGAGCTCCGTGGCGGCGCTGGCCGCCAACCCGAACTACGAGATCGTCGGGTGCTACGCCTGGTCGCCGGAGAAGGCCGGCCGCGACGTCGGCGAGTTGGTCGGCATCGAGCCGCTCGGCGTCACCGCCACCAACGACGTCGACCAGCTGCTGGCGCTGAAGCCCGACGTCGTCGTCTACAACCCGATGTGGATCGACGTCGACGAGCTGGTGCGGATCCTCGAGGCCGGGATCAACGTGGTGGCCACCGCGTCGTTCATCACCGGGCACAACCAGGGCGCGGGCCGGGACCGGATCGCCGAGGCGTGTGAGCGCGGCGGCTCGAGCATGTTCGGCTCCGGCATCAGCCCCGGCTACATCAACCAGCTCTCGGTGGTCGCCGCCGGCATCTGCGACCGGGTCGACAAGATCACCATCAACGAGGCGGCCGACACCACCTTCTACGACTCCCCCGAGACCGAGAAGCCCGTCGGCTTCGGCCAGCCGATCGACAGCCCGGACCTGCAAGCCATGACCTCGCACGGCACCGGGGTGTTCGGCGAGGCCGTCCGCCTGATCGCCGACGCGCTGGACGTCGAACTCGACGAGGTGCGCTGCGACGCCGAGTACGCCCAGACCACCGCGGACCTCGACCTGGGCTCGTGGACCATCCCCGCCGGCTGCGTCGCCGGGGTGTACGCCAGCTGGAAGGGCATCGTCGGCGGCAAGACGGTCGTCGAGGTCAACGTACGCTGGCGCAAGGGCCAGACCCTGGAACCCGACTGGCAGATCGACCAGGACGGCTGGGTCATCGAGGTGGCCGGCCGGCCGACGGTGACCATGAAGGTCGGCTTCCTGCCGCCGCCGGACTTCGAGGCGACCACGCTGGAGGAGTTCATGGTGCTCGGCCACATCATGACGGCGACGCCGCCGCTGAACGCGATTCCGGCCGTCGTCGCCGCCCCGCCGGGCATCGTCACGTACAACGATCTGCCGCTGATCCTGCCCCGCGGTGTGACGTCGGCGTAAAGAAGTTCGTTTCAAACTCGCTCGGCCAGGCAAGATAGGGGTAACAAACTGAACTCTTGAGCCGAGAGGCAAGTCATGGCATCGATTCGCCGAGCCCATCGAGCAGCCCTGTGTGTGTTGAGTGCGCTGTTGCTTGCCCTGGCGGCCCCGCTGACGCTGCCGCCCTCGGCGCAGGCGGTTCCGCTGGACCCCGTCGTCGCGATCAGCCAGGTCGAGCCGGGCCTGGTCCAGATCACCACGATGAACGACTTCCAGGGCGTCATCGGCAACGGCACCGGCATTGTGCTGAGTCCCGACGGGTTCGTGCTGACCAACCACCACGTGGTGCAGGGCGCGAACGTCATCCGGGCCACCAGCGCCGCCAACGGGCAGGGGTTCGACGCCGACGTGGTCGGCTATGACCGCAGCGACGACATCGCCGTGCTGCGGTTGCGCGGCGCCGCCGGTCTGCCGGTCGCGCCGATCGGGGACTCCAACACGGTGACGCTCGGCGAGCCCGTGATGACGATCGGCAACGCCAACGGCACCGGTTCCGCACTCACCCACGAGGAGGGCGAGATCACCGCGTTGGACCGCACCATCGAGGCCGAGGACGAACTCACCGGCAGTTCGCACTCGCTGGGCGGACTGATCGAATCCTCGACCAACCTGCGCTCCGGGGATTCCGGCGGCGCGCTTGTCAACAGCGCCGGGCAGGTCGTCGGGATGAATGCCGCGGCCACGGTGAACTACCGCCTCGACGGCGAGGTGACCCCCGGCGGGCAGGGCTTCGCGATCCCGATCAACCGGGCCGTCGACGTCGCCAACCAGATCCGCGCCGGGATGGCCTCACCCGAGGTGCACATCGGTCCGTCGGCGATGCTCGGGATCGGTGTCGACGCCAACCCCCGCCGCGGCACGCGCGGGCTGCCGGTGCGCTCGCTGCTGCGCGGTGGACCGGCCGACATCGCGGGCCTGCGCGCCGGGGACATGATCGTCAGCATCGACGGCGTGCCGATCACCTCGGCCAACGAGCTGACCGGCATGCTCGATGCCCGCTACCCCGGTGACGTCATCGACGTGAACTGGTTGCAGCCCAACGGGGTTCCGCGCAACGGCAAGGTGACGCTGGTTCCCGGACCGGTGACCTGATCGGTTCCGGGTACGACAGACCGGCGGTTTTCTCCGCAGTTCTCGGATAGGTTGGGCAGAACCGAAACTCGTTGGAGCTGAGGAGCTGTCTGTCATGGCACGTGCGCGCGACCACGGCATCGTGATCGGAGATCTGCCGCCTGGCCCGCTCAACTCCATCACCGACGTCGCCGGGGTCCGTGTCGGACACGCGACCCTGGTGTCTGGGTCGGGCCCGCGCAAACCCGGCAACGGGCCGGTCCGCACCGGTGTCACGGTGATCATCCCGGGCGAGGCGCCGTGGGATCGTCCGATGTTCGCCGCGCCACACCGGCTCAACGGCAACGGCGAACTCACCGGCCAACAATGGGTTGCCGAGTCCGGACAGCTCACCAGCTACATCGGGCTCACCAACACCCACAGCGTCGGGGTGGTGCGGGACGCGCTGATTGCGCACGAGAAGAGCGTGCGCGGTGACGAGTTCTTCTTCTCCCTGCCGGTGGTGGGTGAAACCTGCGACGGAATCCTCAATGATCTGAACGGTTTTCACGTCCGGCCCGAGCACGTCGAGGCGGCCATCGCAGCGGCCGACGGCGGCCCGGTGCAGGAGGGCGCCGTCGGCGGCGGTACCGGCATGATCGCCCACGGTTACAAGGGCGGCATCGGGACATCGTCACGGGTGGTCGGCGACCACACCGTCGGGGTGCTGGTGCAGGCCAATCACGGGGCCCGGAGTCGGCTGACGATCGACGGCGTGCCGATCGGTCGGCTGCTGCCCGCGCCGCCGGCCGCGGCGGTCATGCCCGGTCAGCCGCCGGAGGGCACCGGGTCGATCATCGTTGTGGTGGCCACCGATGCGCCGCTGATCCCGACGCAGTGTGCGCGTCTGGCGCAGCGGTCGGCGCTGGGCATCGCCCGCACCGGCGGCGCCGGCGAGAACGGCAGTGGTGACATCGCGTTCTGTTTCGCCACCGGCAACAGGATGGCCGGCGACTTCGCCGCCACACCCGGACCCGACGTCGCGGAGGTGAAGGTGCTCGCCAACCGTCTGATCGACGGATTGTTCTATGCGGCAATCGAAGCGACGGAAGAGGCGATCATCAACGCGATGTTCGGCGCCGAGACCATGGAGGGGCCCACCGGGTTCGTGGCGACCGCCCTGCCCCGCGACGACACTGCCAAGTTGGTCAACCGCTATCGGGCGGAGGCGGCCGAAGCTGGGACGGGGAACCGCTAGCCGACCGGGTTGCCGTCGGCGTCCCAGTGCGCGGCGACCTTCTTGCTGGGCTGCACGCGCGGCGGCTCCCCCGGCATCTTCGGGTAGCTCGGCGGATACGGCAGGTCGCCGAGCCCGCGCTCCTCGTCGGCGGCGACCATGTCCAGCAGCGGCTGCAACGACTGCGCCGAGCCGTCGATGTCGGCCCACGGGTCGTCGCGGCGCGCGACGAGGTCGGGCACGGTCAGCATCGTGTAGTCGTCGGGGTCGGCGCCACCCAGCTCGTCCCAGGCCAGCGGCATCGACACCGTGGCGATCGGGGTCCGGCGCACCGAGTACGGCGAGGCCATGGTGCGGTCGCGGGCGTTCTGGTTGAAGTCGACGAAGATGCGCTTGCCGCGCTCCTCCTTCCACCACGAGGTGGTGACCTGCTCGGGCGCGCGGCGTTCGATCTCGCGGGCCAACGCGATGCCGGCGCGACGCACGGCGATGAAGTCCCAGTCCGGGGTGATCCGCAGGTAGACGTGCACGCCGCGGCCCCCGGAGGTCTTCGCGTAGCCCACCAGCCCCAGCTCGTCGAGCAGCGGTTTGAGCACGTCGACGGCGACGGTGCGGGCCTCGACGAACGCGGTGCCGGGCTGCGGGTCCAAGTCGATGCGCAGCTCGTCGGGATGTTCGGTGTCCGGGCAGCGCACCGGCCACGGGTGCAGCGTCACGGTGCCCATCTGCGCCGCCCACACGATCGCCGCCGGATGGGTCACCTTCAGCGCGTCGGCGGTCCGGCCCGACGGGAAGGTCACCGTGCAGGATTCGAGGTAGTCGGGCCGCTTCTGCGGCAGCCGCTTCTGATAGACCTCCTCGCCGTCGATGCCGTCCGGGAACCGCTGCAGGTGGGTGGGCCGGTCGCGCAGCGCGGCGAGCATGGGCCCCTGCGCGACGGTGCGGTAGTAGTCGATCAGACGGCCCTTGACGCCGTCGGCGCCGAGCTTCGGGAAGAACGGCTTGTCCGGGCTGGTGACCCGGACCATGATCCCGTCGACGTCGATTTCGGTTGCCTTGCTTGCCATTAGGTGGCCTCCAGGACGTCGTAGAGGTCGTAGTGCACCGGCACGTCGAGCTGATCGAACGTGCAGCTGCGCGGATCCCGGTCCGGGCGCCAGCGGAGGAACTTCACGGTGTGCCGAAACCGTTGCCACGCATCGGTGTTCCCCTCCATCTGGTCATAGGCGACCTCGGCGACCTTCTCCGGCCGGATCGGGATCCAGCGCTTGTCGGCCGCGGAGTTCCACCGGCTGGGCTCACCGTCGTACACCAGGTCCTCGGCCTTGCGCAGCGGTTCGAGTTCGGCGAGCAGTTGCAGTCGGGCCTTGGCGGTGAACGATGCCGCCCCGCCGACCATCTGCAGCTCGCCGTCGTCGCGGTAGAGCCCCAGCAGGATCGACCCGACACCCTCGCCGCTCTTGTGGATGCGGTAGCCGATGGCCACGCAGTCGGCGTCGCGGCGGTGCTTGATCTTGACCATCTCCCGCTTACCGGGCAGATAGGCGCCATCCAGGCGTTTGGCGATCACGCCGTCGAGTCCGGCGCCCTCGAAGGTGGTCAACCAGTGCGCGCCCAACTCCGGGTCCTCGGTGGTCCGGGTGACGTGACACCACCCCTGCTGGTGGATCAGCTCGCCCAGGGCGCGGCGACGATCCCGGAACGGCGCATCCATCAGCGAGGTATCCCCGGCGGCCAGCGCGTCGAAACCGATGAAGTGCGCCGGGGTCTGTTCGGCGAGCAGCTTGACCCGGCTGGCCGCGGGGTGGATGCGCTGGGACAACGAATCCCAGTCCAGCCGGGTCCGGCCATCGATTTCGCGCGGGACGACGATTTCGCCGTCCACCACGGCGCGGGGGGCGAGTTCGTCACGCAGCGCCTCGATGAGCTCGGGAAAGTAGCGGCCGAGGTCCTTGCCGTTGCGCGACTGCAGCACCACCTCGTCGCCGTCACGAAACACCAGCGCCCGGAACCCGTCCCACTTCGGCTCGTAGGACCACACGCCCGGGTCGTCCGGCACGGTCGTGACGGCCTTGGCGAGCATCGGGTCCACGGGCGGCGTTACCGGTAGGTCCACGCGTCCATCCTTCATCGGCGGGGGTCGGTCTGAGAAGACCCCGGTGCCGATTGAGACCCGTCCGCGGCGGGAAAGTCATCGCCGACGATCGATAAAGTATACGGTCGTGAGTACTTGGTAGAAGCACCCGCGGCAGAAGGGAACCCATGGACCGCGACACCTACGAACTCGGCCACCGGATCCGCACGGAGGTGCTCGGCGAGGCCTACGTCCAGAATGCGACCGCCGGCGCGGACGACTTCACCCAACCTCTGCAGGACCTGGTCACCGAGTACTGCTGGGGCGCCGTGTGGGGTCGGGAGGGCCTGTCCCGCCACACCCGCAGCATGCTCAACCTGGTCATGCTCGCGGTGCTGAACCGCCCCCACGAACTGCGGACCCACATCCGGGGCGCCCTCACCAACGGGGTGTCCCGCGACGAGATCGCCGAGGCCTTCCTGCAGGTGGCCATCTATGCCGGCGTGCCCGCCGCGGTGGACAGCTTCCGGGCCGCGCGCGACGTGTTCGCCGAACTCGACGACCAGTGAGGACACCAATGACACTCGGTTTCATCGGCCTGGGCCACATGGGATTTCCGATGGCCGCCCGACTGCTGCGGGACGGCCACGAGCTGACGGTGTTCGATACCCGACCCGAGGCGCTCGAGCAGGCGGTGGAGTTGGGTGCCCGGGCCGCCTCATCGGCGCGTGACGTTGCCGACCGCGCCGAGACCGTGCTGGCCAGCCTGCCGTCGGTGGCGGCGTCGGTCGAGGTCGCGACGGGCGAGCGCGGCGTGATCGGCGGGCGGCGGATCCGGCGCTACATCGACCTGTCGACGATCGGGGCCGGCGCGGCCGCCGACCTCGCCGGGCAACTAGCCGAACGCGGGATCGCGATGCTCGACGCCCCCGTCAGCGGCGGCGTCGGGGGCGCGCAGCAGGGCACGCTGGCGATCATGGTGTCCGGCCCGCGCGACGAATTCCGCACCGCTACAACAATTTTGCAGACGCTGGGCAACCCGATCTTCATCGGGACCAAGCCGGGAGCAGGCCAGACGATGAAGCTGGTCAACAACCTAATGTCCGCGGCCACCCTCGCCGCGACCGCCGAGGTGATGGTGATGGGCGTCAAGGCGGGGTTGGACCCGACGGTCATGATCGAGGCCCTCAACGCCGGCTCCGGGGCGACGCATGCCAGCCGCGACAAGTTCCCGCGCGCGGTGCTGCCGCGCACCTTCGATTTCGGGTTCGCGACCGGCCTGATGGTCAAGGATGTGCGCCTGTACCTGCAGGAGGCGCTCGACGCGGGGGCCCCGGCCGAGTTGGCGCAGGCGGTCGTGCGCTGCTGGGAGACGACGCTGGATCGCGAGGGCCCCGAGTCGGACTTCACCAGCATCGTCAGACCCGTCGAGGACGCCGCCGGGGTGATCGTCGACGGTCGGGGTTCGTCCTGAGGCGGACCTCGCCCTGATCAGCGCGGCATCGCCCCGCGCAGGAACAGTGCGACCGCGTGCCTGAGATGACGCTCCTCGCGGCGCTTGGAGCGGTAGATGCCGAAGTCGGCCAACCGGCCGGGCAGCAACTCGACCATGGCCAGGAACTGCTCGGCCGCCAGTTCGATGTCGTCGACCTGCACCACGCCCTTGGCCTGACCCCGCCGCAGGACGTCCACGACGGCGCGTTGGCGTCCCGACCACATCATCGAATCCGCGGTGACGCCGAATTCGGGGAACCTCGCCGACTCCGACATCGCGATACGCGTCAGGCGCACGTTGGCCGGGTCGGTGGCTCGTTTGAGCGCTTCCCGCGCGACCGCGAGCAGCGCGGCCTCGACGTCATCGTCGTTGGGGGCGTCGACGGGATCGGCTGCCTCGTAACGGGACAACGCCCACGGGATCACCTCGGCGAAGATCGACCGCTTGTCGGCGTACCGCGCATACAGGGAGCGCTTGGTGATGCCGGCGGCCGTGGCGATCGCCTCCATGGTCGCGCCGTCGTAACCGCACTCGAGGAACGTCGCCACCGCGGCCTCGCGCACCGTCTGGTCGAGTTGCGCGGCCTCGGCCCGCGTCGGCCGCCCGCGCCGTGTGGTCGCCATGGCGTTAATATACCGCTCGGTATACTTGCCGGCGGCGCGGTTTCAGGTCCTTGACCTCAACATTGCTTCAGGTTGCAGGGTGGAGGAATCCAGCCCGAGACAAGGAGCCGATATGCGACAGCTTCGCCCCGACCTGTGGGAAACCCGCGCCGACGCACCGTTTCCCGGTCTGACCACCCACGCCTATCTGTGGACCGGCGGCGCGGCCGGCAACGTGTTGTTCTACTCGCTGCTGACCGACGCGGACTTCGAGGCCTTGGACGACCTTGCCGGCCTCGGCGGCCTGGCCCACCAGTACCTGTCCCACCGCGACGAGGCCGGGCCCATGTTGGCGACCATCGCGCGCAGGTTCGGTCCGCGGTTGCACGCCCCGGCCGCCGAGATCGCCGACATCGCCGAACACGCCCGCGTCGACGTGCCGCTGACCGCCCGGCACACCGACGACAACGGCATCGAGGTGATCCCCACGCCCGGCCACAGCCCCGGCAGCACCAGCTATCTGGTGCCCGGCGCCGACGGCGCGCGCTACCTGTTCACCGGTGACACCGTGATCCTCGGCGACGACGGCCGCTGGTTCGCCGGCTACATCCCGCCGATGAGCCAGGCCGAACCCCTGGCCGCGAGCCTGCGCCTGCTGGCGACGCTGACGCCCGACATGGTGATCTCCAGCGCCTTCGCCGGCGAGGCCGGGGCGCACGAGTTGGGCGACCGGTCCTGGGCCGACTGCGTCGGCGAGGCGCTGGCCGGCCTGGAGGCTCGCGCGGGGTAGACCCGCGCCGTCCAAAGTTGGCTTGTTGTACGCGTCGCGCGAGTGACGGCGCGAACAAGTCAACTCTGGAGGCAGAACGGCGGGCCGCGCCGGGTAGATTTCACGGCGTGTCCCGCTCCCCCGGCGCGGGCCGGTTCGCGCCGAGCCCGTCGGCCGACCTGCACATCGGCAACCTGCGCACCGCGATACTGGCGTGGCTGTTCGCCCGCACCACCGGCCGCCGGTTCCTGATGCGTGTCGAAGACCTCGATGACCGCACGTTCCCCGAGGTCGCCGCCCGTCAGCTCGACGACCTGGCCGCCCTCGGCCTGGACTGGGACGGACCCACCGAATACCAGACCGCGCACGGGCACCGCTACGACGCGGCCATCGCCGAGCTGAGCGGCCGGGGCCTGACCTTCGAATGCTATTGCAGCAGAAAGGACATCCTGTCCGCGCCGCGCGCGCCGCACGCCCCCGAGGGCGCCTATCCGGGCACCTGCCGGGACCTCACCGATGCGCAGCGCGAACAGCGCCGGACGACCGGGCGTCCGCCGGCCTTGCGGCTGCGCTCGGACGTCACCGAGTACACCGTCTCCGACGTACTGCACGGCGACTACACCGGCGTGGTCGACGACCTGGTGCTGCGCCGCGGCGACGGGGTGCCCGCCTACAACCTGGCGGTGGTGGTCGACGACGCCGCGACCGGCATCGATCAGGTGGTGCGCGGCGACGACCTGCTGTCGTCGTCGCCGCGACAGGCGTATCTCGCTGCGCTGCTGGGCCATTCGGCGCCGGTCTACGCCCACGTCCCGCTGGTGCTCAACGCCGAGGGCAAGCGGCTGGCCAAGCGCGACGGTGCGGTGACGCTGGCCGAGATCGGCGTCGCCGCGGCGCTGCGGCAGATCGCCGACTCGCTGGGCTATCGGTCGGCCACGGTGGGCGGCATGCTCGACGAGTTCGATCCCGCCCGGTTGCCGCGCGAACCGTGGATCTACCGGCCCGCTTAGCTCCGGTTGCGCAGAACCCTTCCCGGCGGCGGTGCCGATTGCTACGGTCCGCCGGTGAGCTACTCCGCGCGGCGCCGAGCGCTGCTACCCATCGCCGTGCTCGTCGCGCTGCTCGCCGGAGTGCTGGCCGCGTGCGGGTCGGCGACCACCGACGCCGAGAATCCGATCGAGTCCGCCGGCGTGCTACGCGTCGGCACCGAGGGCGTCTACGCCCCGTTCAGCTATCACGACCCCGCCACCGGCGCCCTAGCCGGCTACGACGTCGACGTGGCCCGGGCGGTCGGCGAACGTCTGGGTGTGCCGGTCGAATTCGTCGAAACCCCGTGGGATTCGATCTTCGCCGCGCTGGAGGCCAACCGGTTCGACGTCGTCGCCAACCAGGTCACGATCACCCCGGAGCGCGAGGCCCGCTACGACCTGTCGCAGCCCTACGCCGTCGGCGAGGGGGTGATCGTCACCCGCGCCGCCGACACCAGCATCACCTCGCTGGCCGACATCGAGGGCAAGGTCGCCGGCGAGACCGCGACCAGCAACTGGGCCCAGGTGGCCCGCGACAACGGGGCGCGCGTCGAGACCGTCGAGGGCTTCACGCAGGCGATCAAGCTGCTCAGCCAGGGCCGGGTGGATCTGGTCATCAACGACAGCATCGCGGTCTACGCCTACCTCGCCGAGACCGGCGACACCGGGGTGAAGATCGCCGGGACCACCGGCGAGACCAGCGAACAGGGCTTCGCCGCGCGCAAGGACAGCGGCCTGCTCCCGGAGTTGAACGCCGCGCTCGACGAACTGCGCGCCGACGGCACCCTGAGCACGATCTCGCAGCGCTACCTCGAGGCCGACGCGTCCAGCGTCGCGGCCGCCGAGGCGCAACCGCGCTCGGTGTGGCAGTTGATCGCCGACAACCTGTGGCCGCTGGCCAAGGCCGCGATCACCATGACCATCCCGCTGACCATCATCAGCTTCGCCATCGGCTTGGTGCTCGCACTGCTGGTGGCGTTGGCGCGGATGTCGTCGAACCGGCTGCTGCGCAACACCTCCCGGCTCTACATCTCGATCATCCGGGGCACGCCGCTGCTGGTGCAGCTGTTCATCGTGTTCTACGCGCTGCCGGAGTTCGGCGTGCGGATCGACCCGTTCCCCGCGGCGGTGATCGCGTTCAGCCTCAACGTCGGCGGCTACGCGGCCGAGATCATCCGCGCGGCCATCCAGAGCATCCCCAAGGGGCAGTGGGAGGCCGCCGAGACCATCGGGATGGGTTACTCGACCACGCTGCAGCGGATCGTGCTGCCGCAGGCCGCGCGGGTGGCCGTGCCGCCGCTGTCCAACACGCTGATATCGCTGGTGAAGGACACCTCGCTGGCGTCGACCATCCTGGTGACCGAACTGCTGCGCACCGCGCAGATCGCCGCCGCACCCACCTTCGAGTTCTTCGCGATGTACGGCACCGCGGCCGCCTACTACTGGGTGATCTGCCTGGCGCTGTCGTTCGCGCAGGGCCGCGTGGAACAACGACTGGAAAGGTTCGTGGCCAAGTGAGCACAGCAGCGCAGTTCCGGGTCGACGCCCGTGACGTGTGGAAGGCCTTCGGCGACAACGAGGTCCTCAAGGGCGTCTCGTTCACCGTGGCCCAGGGCTCGGTGACGACGATCATCGGCCCGTCCGGGTCGGGGAAGACGACACTGCTGCGCGCGCTCAACGCGCTCGACCGGCCCGACCGGGGCCGGATCAAGGTCGGCGACGTCGAACTCGACTTCGCCGACCGGATCGCCGCCGACCGGCTGCGCCGTTACCGCGCGCAGAGCGGCATGGTGTTCCAGTCGCACAATCTGTTCCCGCACAAGACCGTTCTGGAGAACGTCACCGAGGGCCCGCTGATCGTGCAGAAGCGGCCGCGCGCCGAGGTCGAGGACGAGGCCGCCGAACTGCTGCGCCAGGTCGGGCTGGCCGACAAGCGCGATCAGTACCCCTACCAGCTGTCCGGGGGTCAGCAGCAGCGGGTGGGCATCGCGCGGGCGTTGGCGCTGCGGCCCAAGGTGGTGCTGTTCGACGAGCCGACCTCGGCGCTGGACCCCGAACTCGTCGGCGAGGTGCTGTCGGTCATCAAGGATCTCGCGGTGCAGGGCTGGACCCTGGTGGTGGTGACCCACGAGATCCAGTTCGCGCGGCAGGTGTCCGATCAGGTGCTGTTCACCGACCGCGGCGTCATCCTGGAGCAGGGCTCACCCGCGGAGGTCATCGGCAATCCGAAGGAGGAGCGCACCCGGCAGTTCCTGGAGCGAATTCTCAACCCGCTGTAGGACATCGCCGCTGCGCGAGCGTGCGCAGTCCCGCCGATTTTGTCGGCGTGTCGGGCGCGGACCCGCACGTTCACGCCCGGGTGGGGTGCGACAGTAATGCCGTGACGCACGAGGCGGACGTGGTCGTGGTCGGGGCGGGCCTGTCGGGGCTGATCGCGGCGCGCACGCTGCTGGCGGCCGGCCTGCGGCCGCTGGTGCTCGAGGCCGACAACCGGGTGGGCGGACGGATCCTCACCGAGGAGGTGCTGCCCGGGCTGCCGGTGGAGATCGGCGCGCAGTGGATCGGCGACACCCACCATCGGATGTTCGCACTCGCCGACGAACTCGGGGTGCCGACCTTTCCGCAGTACGAGGACGGCGAGACCTCCTACGAGCTGGTGGGCTCGGGAGTGCTGCGGGAGAACGACTTTCACACCCGCTTCGCCGACGAGCTGGCCGAGCTCGACCGGGTGCTGCGGGTCCTCGACGAGCTGGCCGCCGAGGTTCCGCCGGAGGCGCCGTGGCGGGCGCCACGGGCCGCCGAGTGGGACGCGATCACCGCCGGTGCCTGGTACGACGGGCAGGGGCTCTCGCCGGTGGCGCGCACGCTGCTCGAGATCTGCACGGTCGGGATCCTGGCGGTGCCCACCGTCGAGGTGTCGTTCCTGCATCTGCTGTTCACCATCCAGACCTGCGGGGTCACCGCGGAACTGTTCGCCGAATCCGAGGGCGGCGCGCAGACCACCCGGTTCGTCGGCGGCACCGGCGAGATTCCGCGCCGGCTCGCCGCATTGCTCACCGCACACCTCGTGCTCGACGCGCCGGTGCAGCTGATCGAGCACGGGCCCGGCGGCGTCACCGTGCACTGCCGCGGCGGCGTGGCGGCCCGGGCGCGGCGGGTGATCGTCGCGATCTCGCCGACGCTGGCGGGCCGGATCATGTACGACCCGCCGCTGCCGGGACGGCGCGATCAGCTGACCCAGCGGCTGCCCAACGCCGCGGCGATGAAGGCGTTCTTCGTCTACGACGAGCCGTTCTGGCGCGCCGAGGGGCTCAACGGGCAGCTGATCTCCGATGTCGGCCCGG
Organism: Mycolicibacterium chitae; assembly: GCF_900637205.1. Classification (NCBI taxonomy): domain Bacteria; kingdom Bacillati; phylum Actinomycetota; class Actinomycetes; order Mycobacteriales; family Mycobacteriaceae; genus Mycobacterium; species Mycolicibacterium chitae. The sequence goes on along the minus strand of NZ_LR134355.1, from coordinate 235,751 downwards.
CGCGGATGTCCAACGACACCTGCCTGCCCGACGACGGGCGCGGGGTGCTGCTGCTGTTCCTCGAGGGTGAGCAGGCCCGCGTGTACGGGGCGCTGCCCGAGGTCGAGCGGCGTGCGGCGCTGACCGCGGAGCTGGTCCGGCACTTCGGTTCCCGGGCCGCGCGCCCGGAAGCCTACGTCGACGGCGAGTGGTCGGAGCGGCCGTGGACCCGCGGCTGCTACAACGCCAACTGCGGACCGTTGGTGTGGACCAGCTACGGCTCCGCGCTGGCCGAACCCATCGGCGTGATCCATTGGGCCTCAACCGATACCGCGACGCGGTGGAGCGCCTACATGGAGGGCGCGGTGGAGGCGGGCGAGCGAGCGGCGCGGGCCGTCATCGCCGAGCTGTCATAGCGTCACAGCGTCATGACGTCATAGCGTCAGCGGTAACGTCGCCATGCCCCGCAGGGTCACGTTCGGCTTGTAGACCGGATCGCCGGCCAGCCGAGCGTTCGGGAAGCGAGCGGTCAACGCGGACAACGCGATCGTGGCCTCCAGCCGGGCCAGCGGCGCGCCCAGGCAGAAGTGCGGGCCCAGCCCGAACGCCAGGTGCCGGATGGCGCCGCGGTCCGGGTCGAAGGTGTCGGGATCGTCGTACATCTGCGGATCCCGCTGGGCCGAGGCCATCATCACCATCATCGAATCCCCGGCCGGAATGGTGATCCCGTCGATGGTCATCTCGGCGGTGGCGACCCGGCTGGACAGCTGCACCGGCGGGTCGAAGCGCAGCGTCTCCTCGACGATGGCCGATGCGCGGTCGGCGTCAGCGGCCAGCGCCGCCCAGTGCCGCGGCTCGCGCAGCATGGCCAGGATGGCGTTGGCGATCAGGTTCACCGTCGTCTCGTGCCCGGCGATCAGCAGCAGGTTGCAGGTCGCGACAATCTCGTCCTCGGTCAACTGATCGCCGTCCTCCTCGGCGGCGATCAGCTCGGAGATCAGATCTTCGCGGGGGTCGCCGCGGCGCTGCCCCACCAGATCCCGCAGGTAACCGCGCAGCCAGTGGCCGGCCTCGAGCCGGTCGGAGAAGGTGTCGGACACCTCGCCGGTGAACGTGATGAACGGGTCCAGGCCCTGCGCCAGCAGACCGGAGGCCGCGCTGAACTTGGGCTCGTCGGACAGCGGGACGCCGAGCAACCGGCAGATCACGGCGACCGGCAGCGGGTAAGCCAGCCCGGCGATCACGTCGAACTCGCTGTCCGGCTTCAGGTTTGCCAGTAACTGGTCGACCAGCGCGACGATCTCCGGCTCGAGCGCCTTGACCACCCGGGGCGCGAAGGCCTTCTGCGCCAGCTTGCGCAGTCGGGTGTGGTCGGGCGGGTCGAGGAACAGGAATCCGGGCTGGCCGAACGGCCGGGCGGGCTGGCCTTCCGCGACGGCCTTCTGCGCGACGCTGGACTTGAGCCGGTCGTTGCCCGAGGCCGGGTGCCGGAAGATCTCGTCGCACTGCGCGTAGGTGCCGAACACCGCGAAGTTGGCCTCCGGGATCACGATGGGTCCGCGCTCCCGGATCTCGCTGTAGAGCGGATACGGATCGGCCCGGTGGGCGGGATCGAGCAGGCGGAGGAGCAGTTCCTTGGGTTCGGCGAGACCCGGCATGCTCTTATTGTGCACGCGTCTAAGAACGCCGCAGGTCAGGACCGGTAGTACCGGCCGAGGACGTGCTCACGCAGATCCTCGAAGCGCCCGTCGCCGATGGCGGCGCGGATGTCGTCGACGAGCCGGATGATGAACCGCTCGTTGTGGATGGTGCACAGCGTGGAGGCCAGCATCTCCTTGGCCTTGAACAGGTGATGGATGTAGGCGCGGGTGTAATGCGCGCAGGTGTAGCAGTCACACTCCGGGTCCAGCGGCGTGAAGTCCCGCTTGTAGCACGCCCCGGTGATGTTGTAGCGCCCCGTCGCCGCGTAGATGGCCGCGTTGCGGGCCACCCGCGACGGCGACACACAGTCGAACGTGTCGGCGCCGGCGGCCACGGCCGCGAACAGGTCGTCGGGTTCGCTGATGCCCAGCAGGTGCCGCGGCTTGTCGTCGGGCAACTCGTCGGTGACCCAGCCGACGATCGTCGCCAGGTTCTGCTTCTCCAGCGCCCCGCCAATGCCGTACCCGTCGAACCCGCGGCCGTCCGCGTCGCGGATCTCGACCAGGCCGCGCGCGGCCTTCCGGCGCAGATCCTCGTACTGCGCACCCTGCACCACCCCGAACAACGCCTGATAGGGCTTGTCGGCGCGCTCGCGGGTCAGCCGCCGATGCTCGTCGACGCAGCGCTGGGCCCACGCGTGCGTCCGGCGCACCGACTGCTCCTGGTAGCCGCGGGTGTTGACCAACGTGGTGAGCTCGTCGAACGCGAAGATGATGTCGGCGCCCAGCTGGTGCTGGATGCCCATCGACACCTCGGGGGTGAACCGGTGCCTGGACCCGTCGAGGTGCGAGGTGAACGTCACGCCGTCGTCGTCGACGCGGGCCAACCGTTCCTTGCCCTCGGCGATCACGTCGTCGGCCTGCACGCGGTTGGCGTCCATTGACAACACCTTGCGGAAGCCGGCACCCAGGGAGAGCACCTGGAATCCGCCGCTGTCGGTGAACGTGGGCCCGGACCAGTTCATGAACTTGCCCAGCCCGCCGGCCTCGTCCACCACGTCCGGGCCCGGCTGCAGGTACAGGTGGTAGGCATTGGCCAGGACCGCTTGGGCACCAAGGGATTTCATGGTCTCGGGCAGAACCGCCTTGACGGTGGCCTTGGTGCCGACGGCGATGAAGGCCGGGGTCTCGACGTCACCGTGCGGGGTGCGGATCACCCCGGCGCGACCGCGGCCGTCCGGCAGCGTCTCACGCACCTCGAAGAGTTCGCCCACGCCAGGTATTCAACCCGATGCGCAGCGGGCGCCGCCCCGCACCACCGACCCGCAGGATCGGCCAGCCGTGTTCGTCGGCCGCCGCGGCCAGCCCCGGTCGCGGGTTGACCGGCCGCGGATTGCCCACCCGGCGCATCAGCGCCGCGTCCTCGTCGCCGTCGGCGTAGAAGTAACTGTGCTCGAGGGCCACGCCGTGGCGGGCGCTGAAATCCGTGGCGGCCGCGGCCTTGCGCGCGCCCCAGATGATCGGCGTGACGATGTCGCCGGTGAGCCGGCCGTGCGCGTCGACCTCGAAGTGGTTGCAGATCAGGTGCGGGATGGCCAGCCCCCGCGCGACGGGCCCGGCGTGGATGGTCAGCGCCGACGAACTGAGCACCACAGTGTGCCCGAGGTCCTGATGGATGCCGATCAGCCGCAGCATCTCGGTGTGCAGCCGGGGCCGGATCTGCTCTTCGAACAGCTGCTCGCCGAGTTCCTCCAGTTCGGCCAGACCGGTCCCGCGCAGGTAGCCGGCGGCCCGCACCAGCAGGCGGTCGAACTCCATGCGTCCCCAGCGATAGCGCAGGGCCGCCTCCAGGATCCCGAACAGTTCGCCAATCTTGGCCTGCCGGTTCCGGATTCGGTGGCGCGCGTGGGCCGACGGGGTGAACCCGTCGATCAGGGTGCCGTCGAGATCGAAGAAGGCGCCGATGTGCGCCCCCGCCGGCCCCTCGGCTACCTCAGCGATCAGATCGGTCACCGCACGACCCCTTCCGAATGCGGCCAGTTTAGGCGAGTCTGTCGGTCCCCCGGATTCCGCGGCGGCGACCCCGTCATACTCGAACCATGAAGCCATCAGTTCTCGCCGGCGGTTGCACCGTCGCACTCGTCCTCCTCGCCGGCTGCTCCGCACAGGATTCCGACTCCGCCGACAGCACCGACACCACCGGGGCGACGACGGCCACCGCGACCGAGGACTCCGCGCCGGGAGCCGAGCCGACCGAGGGCCAGGCCGCGCCCGAGGGCGACCACGTCACCTTCGGCGCCTCTGACGTCGGCGAGATCTCGTCGGTGACCTGTCAGACCGACGCCGGCGTCACCACCATCACCATCGCCGCCACCCCGGACACCACTGTGGTGCTCACCGACGAGGAGACCCCGGCGGTCAAGTCCGTGAGCATCGGCGAGGCCGGTTCCGACGGGCCCTCGCTGGTCTTCCTCGAGGGCGTCTCCGACGCACCGGAGACCACCCGCGACGGCAACCGGTACACCGTCGTCGGCTCCGGGATGGGCACCGAGTCCAGCGACGAGAGCGACCCGGCCCAGCCCGTGGAGATGCCGTTCGACATCGCGGTCAGCTGCCCCTGACCGCCCGCGGCCGACGCGGCGGCGACGAAACCGGGGCCAGACGTGCCCGGCCCGGATACATTCCCCTGGTGAAGTATTCCTATCTGGTTGTCGCCGCCGTCGGCGCGACGGTGCTGGCGGGCTGTTCCTCGAACTCCGACGAGTACACGCCGCCGCCCGGGACGCTGGTGGCCGGCACCGCCGAAATCACCGTCAACGACACCGACCTCGGCGAGTTCGACTCGGTGTCGTGCTCGCCCGCCGGGCCGCTGACCACGATCACCACCGGGGACGACACCTCCGGCAGCACCGTGGTGATCTCCAACGCCGAGGGGTTGATCGCCGAATCGGTGTCCATCCGCGAACTCGGCGGCTTCACCGGCAGCTACAACCGCGGCCTCGGCGACGACGAGGCGGAGGTGTCGATGACCGGGAACACCTACACCGTGACCGGCAGCGCCGACGGCTTCGCCACCGACGAACCCAGCTTCCGGACCACCGGCACGTTCACCATCAAGGTGGCCTGCTGATCCCGGCCCACATGACGGCAAACCTGACTACCACCGTTTTCGCCTGACTATCGTCGGGTAGCAAATTTTTTGGCAATTCTGCGGTCGATCCCGGGCAGCGCCGACCATACTTTTTGAGGGATTCGCCGCTCCGGCGGGTCACGACAAAAGGAGAACAGTGGTGAAGCGAGCGTTTGCAGTCGCTGTCAGCGGGGCGGCCATCCTGATCGGCGGGTTGGTCGGCTGTTCGAACGACAGTTCCAATTCGGATCGCGTGCACGAGGCCACGGAGAGCGCCAAGAGCGCCGTCAACGAGGCCACCGAAACCGCCAAGAGTGCGGTCACCTCCGCCACCGACGCCGCCAAGGAGGCCATCGACGGCCCCAGCGTCAGCATCGACGGTGAAGACCAGAACATCGAGGGCAACGTGACGTGCGCCGCGATGGGCGGCAACGTCCAGATCGCCATCGGCGACGCGGCCGGCGGCGTCGGCGCGCAAGTCAGCGAAGGCGACGACCCCGTCGTGCGCTCGGTCGGACTCGGCAACGTCGGCGGCGTCGCCCTGGGCTACACCGAGGGCGTCCCGGGCGGCGAGGCCACCGCCACCAAGGACGGCAACACCTACACCATCACCGGCACCGCCTCCGGCGCCGACATGGCCAACCCCATGGAGATGGTCACCAAACCCTTCGAGATCAAAGTGACCTGCCCCTAGTCCCTAGGTGCAGGATTCCCGGCGACGGCGTACCCGGCGGGTGCGCCGTCGCTGTCGTTTCACCGTCGGTCGAGCAGACGGTCGAGGAACGGGCGCTGCCCCTTGAGCAGCTTGACCCGCGCGGCCTCGATCGGCAGCCACGCCACCCGGTCGACCTCGGGGAACTCCCGCATCCGCCCCGAACCGCGGGGCCACTCCAGCTCGAAGGTGTTGCTGCGCGCCTCGGCGATGTCCAGGTCGGCGCGCACCGCGAACACCGTCACCACCTTGCCGCCGGCCTGCTTGACCTCGCCGAGGTCCAGCCGGTCCCCGTCCGGCACGGCCAGCCCGAGTTCCTCGGCGAACTCGCGCTGCGCCGCAACCCACGGATCCTCGTCGGCGTCGTACTCGCCCTTGGGGACCGACCAGGCGCCGTCGTCCTTGCGCGCCCAGAACGGCCCGCCGGGATGCGCGAGCAGCACCTCCACCTCGTCGGCGACCCGGTAGAGCAGCACCCCCGCGCTGAGCTTGGCCATCAACCGCAGACGGCGCGCTCGAGGTCCTTCAGCGCGTCCTCGAGGTGGCCGAGCAACCGCTGCAGGTGCGGCACGCTGCGCCGGCAGCCGACGATGCCGAAGTCCAACCGATCGCCGTTGCTCACCAGGGTGATGTTGACGGCCTGACCGTCCATCGCGATCGACAGCGGATAGCTGCCCGTCAGCCGCGCACCCTTCCAGTACATCGGCTGCCGCGGGCCCGGGACGTTGGAGATCACGATGTTGAACGGCGGCGGGGTGTTGCCGACGATGCCCGGCAGCACCACCAGGCCCAGCGGCGAGAGCAGCGCGGCCGACAGCGCCAGGGCCTGCAGCTTGGGCAGTTCGGCGAACACCTTCTTGTTGCCGGCCATCGAGTCGCTGATGGTGGCCAGCCGCACCGCCGGATCCTCGACGTCGGTGGCCAGGTTGCACAGGACCGCGCCGACCTGATTGCCGCCGGCGTCCGCGTCGGCCTCCGAGCGCAGGCTCACCGGGACCATGGCGATCAGCGGGGCGTCCGGCAGCGCCTGCTGCTCGATCAGATAGGCCCGCAGCGCGCCGGCGCACATGGCCAGCACAACGTCGTTGACGGTCACCCCGGCCGCCTGCTTGACCCGCTTGACCCGGTCCTGCGGCCAGGACTGCGCGGCCACCCGGCGGGCGCCGCCGATCTTGCCGTTGAGGATGGTCTTCGGCGCCCCGAAGGGCAGCGTCAACTGCTGTTCGAGCAGCGCCGCGCGCGCCAGCTTCACTGTCGACGGCGCCACCCCGGCCACCGAACCGGCGGTGTCGGCGACGGTGCGCAGCAGTTGGCCGACGGAGCCGTCGCCGCGTCTGGTGCTTTTCTTGGGCGGCAGGGCCCAGGGCGCGCGCACCTCGGTGTCGTTCGGGTCGGTCGACAGGGTGCGTTCGGTGAGCTTGAGCGCCGAGACGCCGTCGATCAGCGAGTGGTGAATCTTGGTGTACACCGCGAACTGTCGGTCGGGCAGCCCCTCGATGAGGTTGGCCTCCCACAGCGGGCGATGCCGGTCCAGCAGCGTGCCGTGCAGCCGCGAGGTCAGCTCGAGCAGGTCGCGAATGCGGCCCGGGCTGGGCAGCGCCGAGCGGCGCAGGTGGTAGTCGAGGTCGACGTCGTCGTCATAGGTCCAGCCGACGTTGGCGACGCCGCCGAGCAGCGTCGCGGGATGTTTGCGGAACGTCGGCTGGAAGTCCTCGACGGTGACGAGTTCCTCGTACAGTTCCCGCACGAAGTCCGGCCCGGCGCCGTCGGGCAGTTCGTAGAGCGACAGCCCGCCGACGTGCATCGGGTGCTCGCGGCTCTCCCCCAGCAGGAAGATCAGGTCGGTGGGCGAAATCAGCTCCATGTGCCATTACTACCCGCGTCGGAGCCGGTTCACCGGCCGAATCACAGCGTTCCGAAAAACTCGAGGTGGTTGCCGTCGGGGTCGGCGACGAACAGCCAGCCCATGCCGGGGGCCGGGGCGAACTCGGTAAGCGGTTCGACCAGTTCGTAGGGGGATTCGGCAACCTTGGCCGCGACCTCCCGCAGGTTCTTCACCCCGATGGTGAAGTAGCGGATCCCGGCCTGGGCGCGCCCGCCGCCCGGCGCCGCGGGGGCCGGCGGCGGATCGTCGTAGCTGACGAGTTTCACCACCCCGGTGCCGACGCCGTAGCGGCGCTGCGAGCCACCCGGGAAATCCACCTCGCCCTGCGGTTGCAGCCCGAGGAAGCCTTCGTAGAACGCGATCATCTCGTCGAGCCGGGTGGTCACCAGCGCGACCTCGATGCCGGGGGTCAGCAGATCCAGATTCACCGTCATCCGATCATCATGACCGATCGACGAAGCGGCGCCGGTAGGCCCCGAAGCGCTCGGCGACCGCTTCGGTGTCCAGGCCGAGTGCCACCGGGTCGTAGACGACCCCGCCGTGGCGGCCGCGGGGATGCTCGGCGAGGAAGTCCCGCATCGCCGCGCGGACCTGATCGTCGAAGGGTTGGTCGGCGCGTTCGTAGATGGCCCGGAGGGTGCCCTCCTCGTCGGCCATGAAGTCGTCGAACCGGATGTCGATGGACTGTGCGGCGGGCAGCGCGTCGCGGTCGCGCACGCAGCCGTCGAGCAGATCGCCGATGCGGCCCAACCAGTGCCGGGTCAGGGTGGCCGGGTCGGGCCGCACGGTCGACATCCGGGCGGCGTAACAGATCATCGTCAGCATCGACGTCGTCACCTCGACGGGATCGCGGTGCGTGACAACGAAAGTGGCGTCCGGGAACGTCGCGGCCAGGGTGGGGAACTGTTCGAGGTGCTGCGGGGATTTGAGCACCCACCGGCGGCCGCCGCGCAACCATTGCAGGGCCTGCAGGGTGCGCCTGAGGTACGCGTACGACGGCCCCTGATCGCGCCGCTTGTAGTAGGCGGCGAAACTCGGTACGTAGTAGGTGGTTTCGAACAGCATGCCGGCAATGTCGTTGGCCAGCAGCTGAATTTCCTCGTGGGCGTGCTCGACCGTCATGTCGTGCATCCGGCGGAAGTCCGGCATCGAGGTGTGCACCAGGTCGAGCCCGGCGGCGCAGCGCTGCCGGCGCGGCTCGGGATCGTCGGGTTCGGGGGTCGGGAAGGGTTCCAGGCTCTCCCAGTACGGCAGATGCCGCAGCGCGGGGTCGGCGGCCAGCAGGTTGTGCAGGTGCGTGGTGCCGGTGCGGGGCAGGCCGCAGATGATGATGGGGCGCTCGATGGCGACATCCTCGATCTCGGGGTGCTGCTGGACGAGCGCCTCGAGGCGGAGCCGGTTGACCAGGTTGCCCACCAGTTGCTCGAAGACGATCGCGGTGCCCGCCGCGGACAGGCCCGCCTCCTGGCGCAGCGCGGTACACAGCACGTCGAGGCGGTCGCGGAAGGCCCCGTCACCCCAGTCCTGCAGGCCGGCGCGCTCGGCGGCGGTCGCGCACAGCGCGTCCGGGTCGAGCCGCAGGGTGGCGCCGTAGGCGGCCAGGCCGTCGCGGATCGGTTGTGCGGCTTCGGAATACACCGGGTCGGCGAGGTCGGTGAACCGGACCGGTGTGGGCGAGGTGGTCATCGAGCTGCCTGGTCAAGGTTCACGACGCGGCACTGTGGGCGCGGCGGGGTCTGCTCGGGCAGGAACCAGCGCAGCCAGATCAGCCCGGTCGCCCGCCCCGCGGTGGACACCCAGTTGGGGTGCCCCGGGTCGCGGTCGCTGACGACAATCTCCCACGAGCCGTCGGGTTCGTAGCTGACGTGCGCGCCGTTGATGGTCACGCGTTCGTAGGTGTAGTCGAAGGTGTGCAGGAACGGATTCCACAGGCACAGGTTCCAGAACACGCACTCCGGGGAGGTGCCCGTCACCACCAGCGCCTGATCGGGTTGCAGTTCGTAGGCGCCCATCGCGTAGGCCGCGTCGGCGGCCGACCAACCGTAGGCGTGTTCGGGCACCGGGAACGGCTCGTGGATCTCGTTGGGCGGCCCGATCCGGCTGGGCAGGAAGGAAACCTGTTCGCGCAGCCAGGTTTTCGCCGCTTTCAGGCGTCGGGTCAGGTCCTCGGCGCTGTCGTGTCGGCGCGCCGGCGGGTCCAGCGCCTCGATCTTCCACTCGGGTCGGCGCCCGGTCCCCGGTTCGGTGAGATAGTCGCGGGTGAGGGCGAATTCGGCGTCGGGGTCCAGCTTCAGCCAGGTGCCGTCCTGCGGGTCGGGGCTCAGCACGAACTCGAAGTTGCCGTCGACGTCAAATTCCAGGTTGCGGTCGTTCACGGTGCCGACGATGCGGTTGCTGTACTGCCCGCCGCCGGGGCCGCCGTAGACCGTCATCGACAGGTACACGGCGTCGCCGCGGTTGCCGGTGACCCGGTAGGTCCGGTTCGGGTCCAGGGGCGCGAGTTGGTAGAACGCGTCGGAATTGTCGCCGCCCCACTTCAGATACGGCCCGATGACGTCGGTGAGGATGGGGTTGTCCCGGTCGCCCCAGACGTAGGCGTCGACCGTGACGCGCAGCAGGCTGAAGGTAAGGCGGTAGCCGTCGAGCAGATCGGGTTCGCTCAGCGGCGGGTCCGCGGTGAGCAGTTTGCGCTCGATGGCCCGCAGTTCGTCGAGCAGTTCGTTGAAGGCGGTCGACAGCGCTTCGGTCATCGGTGGTCCTGCTTTCGGTTCGGGGTGGCGCGGATGCCCTGGATCACCAGGGCGCACAGGCGTTCCGCGAGGTCGTCTGCGGCGGGGCCGCCGAGTTGGGCGTGGTAGAAGGTGGTCCCGATGAGGACCTGATAGAACGTGTCGACGTCGACGTCGGGGGCCACTGCGCCCTGCTCGATACCGCCGCGCACCAGGTTCCGGAAGCCGGTGAGGGTGCGCTCGTCGAGCAGTTGCTGGGTACGGATGCGCAGATCCGGGTTGCGGTGCCGCTCGGTGAGGATGCCCAGCGCGGCGGCCTCGACGACGGGGTCGTGCCAGAACCCCAGCGCGGCCGCGACGAAGGTGCGCAGGTCGGTGTCGAAATCCCCGCTCTGCGGCGGGAATTCGCCGGCCTGCGGCTCGCCGAAGGCGGCGTCGAACACCACGTGTGCCTTGGATGGCCAGCGCCGGTACACGGTGGGGCGGCTGACGCCGGCGGCCTTCGCGATGGACTCGATGCTCAGCTGGTCGTAGCCGTCCTCGGCCAGCAGTCGGCGGGTGGCGGCCATGATGTCGCGGTCGGTGCGCGGGTCGCGGGGGCGGCCCCGGGCGGCGGCCTCGTCGACGGTCACCTTTTTATAGTTACACGACGTAACGTAAATGTTGCGCGGTTTGGACGTACGATCTGCGACATGGAACTACTACGCGACGTAGTTGTGTTGGTTCATCTCGTCGGGTTCGCCACCCTCTTCGGCGCCTGGATCACCGAGTTGGTGTCCCGCCGCTTCCGGGTCAGCCGCGTCATGGACTACGGACTGCTGGTGTCGCTGCTGTCCGGGCTGGCGCTGGCCGCGCCGTGGCCGGCCGGGATCGAGCTGAACTACCCGAAGCTCGGCATCAAGCTGGTGCTGCTGGTGATCATCGGCGGGCTGATCGGCACCGGCGGGGCGCGGCAGAAGCGCACCGGGCGGGCCGTCCCGCGCGCGATGTTCTATGCCGTGGGGGTGCTGGTGTTGATCACGGCCGGGATCGCGGTGCTCTGGTAGCGGTGTGGGCCGGCGAGGGCGGTCCGGGGCTGTGCACCTAATCTGATCCCGTCCCGCTGCTCAACACTCCAGGGCGATCCAAGCTTGAAATCTACTCGGGTAATTTCAAGGTTGCCGATCCAAGCTTGAAAAGTTGGTCGACGATTTCAAGTGTGGACAGACCCGTCTACAACCGTCTGCGGGCACGAGGAGGCATCTCTGCCCCCGGCATGAAAAAGCCCCGCACCTGCGTTCGCAGGCGAGGGGCTCTGGCGGTGGCGGTGGGATTTGAACCCACGGACGGGGGTTACCCGTCACACGCTTTCGAGGCGTGCTCCTTAGGCCGCTCGGACACGCCACCGTGGGGCAGCTTACCGGCCGCGGTCCGTGCGCACATAATCGCGGCTTGACCTGCGCGCGAGGTTGCGGCCAGGGCTGTGCGTTCGGCGTGGGGACGACCCCGGAAGAACTCTCGGCGGCACTCTCGGCGGCGCTGGTGGCGAGCGGGCGCAAACTACGGAAAACCATCGGCGTGGCGGCCGCGGACACGCACGCTCGCGCAAGGGGACCCCAGCACGCAACTAGCGCTGGCGGGCGAAGAACTCCTCCAGCGGCGCCGCGCACTCCTCGGCCAGAACACCGCCGCGGACCTGCGGGCGATGCGTGAGCCGACGGTCCCGCACCACATCCCACAGCGAGCCCACCGCACCGGTCTTGGGCTCCCACGCCCCGAACACCACCCGCGCGACGCGGGCCATGACCAGCGCGCCGGCGCACATCGTGCACGGCTCGACGGTCACCGCCAGCGTCGCGCCCTCGAGCCGCCAGCCGTCGCCGAGCACCCCGGCGGCCGCGCGCAGCGCCAGGATCTCGGCATGCGCGGTGGGGTCGCTCAGCGCCTCGCGGGCGTTGGCCGCGCGGGCCAGCTCCACCCCCTCGGCGGAGACGACGACGGCACCGATCGGGACGTCACGCGGGCCGACGGCCTCGGCGGCCGCCAGCGCCGCGCGGATCAGCGACTCGTCGTCGGGAACGCGGCTCACCGGCCGAGTTTGTCCAGCACCGCCGAGAGCTCGTCGGCGAACCCCATCTCGCGGGCGATGCTGCTGATCTGCTCGTCGGCGTACATGTCGGTCTCGGCCAGGATCGCGTTGAGGACGTCCTCGTGCAGCCCGAGGTCCGACAGCACCGCCAGGTCGCCCTCGGCGAACGGATCGGAATCCTCAAGGTCGTCGTCGTCGATCTCGGCGTCCAGGTTGTCCAGCGCGTCGGAGGCGATGTCGTAGTCGAGGGCCGCGGTCGCATCCGACAGCAGCATCCGGGTGCCGCCGGGCGCGGGCCGCATGACGATGAAGAACTCGTCGTCGATATTGAGCAGCCCGAACACCGCACCGGCGCTGCGCAGTTCACACAGCTCCGTCTCGGCCGCGGTCAGGCTGCTCAGGGCCTTGCCGCGCAGCGCCGTGCAGCGCCACCGCCCGTCCTCGCGCACCACCGCGACCCCGAAGCCGTCGGTGCTGCCGGCGTCGGTGGATACGTCCTGCTTCGACCTCTGGGGGCCCATGCGCGCTAACGGTAGTCCGAGACCTACCGGTTGACCAGGCGATCGATACCCGGGCCGCCGGTGTGCCAATCTGGACAGCGTGACAGCCACCCCCGTCTGCGTCCTGGGCCTCGGTCTCATCGGCGGCTCGCTGCTGCGCGCCGCGGCCGCCGCGGGCCGCCCGGTCTTCGGCTACAACCGGTCGATCGACGGCGTCCAGGCCGCCACGGCCGACGGTTTCGACGCCTCCGCCGACATCGACGCCACGCTGACCCGCGCCGCCGAGACCGGGGCGCTCATCGTCATCGCGGTCCCCGTGCCGGCGCTGCCCACGATGCTGGCGCACATCGCCGAGAGGGCCCCCGACAATCCGCTGACCGACGTCATCAGCGTCAAGGCGGCGGTCCTCGATGCGGTGGCCGACGCGGGCCTGCTGGCGCGCTACGTCGGCGGGCACCCGATGGCGGGTACCGCCTACTCCGGCTGGGCGGCCGGCGACGGGCGACTGTTCGTCGGCGCGCCGTGGGTCGTGTCGGTCGACGACCACGTCGACCCGCACGCGTGGGCCCAGGTGATGCAGCTGGCGCTGGACTGCGGATCGTTCGTGGTCCCGGCGCGCTCCGATGAACACGACGCCGCCGCGGCCGCCATCTCGCACCTGCCGCATCTGACCGCCGAGGCCATGGCGATCACCGCCTCCGACGTGCCGCTGGCCTTCGCGCTGGCCGCCGGTTCCTTCCGCGACGGCACCCGGGTGGCGGCCACCGCCCCGGACCTGGTGCGGGCGATGTGCGAAACCAACAGCGCCGAACTGTTGCCGCTGCTCGACCGCGCCATCGAGTTGCTGACCGCGGCCCGGCACAGCCTGGCCGACAGGGGTTCGGTGGGCGAACTGGTGGAACACGGCCACGCCGCGCGTACCCGCTACGACAGCTTCACCCGACCCGACGTCGTCGGCATCGCGATCGGCGAGGAGAACTGGCGCGACGAACTCGCCGCGGCCGGCCGGGCCGGCTGGGTGATCAGATCCGCGTTGCCAGGCCCGGATAGTCGATAGGGAAGCCCTCGTCGTCGACGGTGATCGTGGTCTGCGCGACGGGGGACTGCAGCTTGATACCGCTGGCGGTCCGGGCGTAGCCGATGGTCACGGGCTCGACGGTCAGATCGGGCAACCACACGTAGACCACGGGCAGCGTCACCGAATCCTTGCGCCGGTGCAGCCCGGTGCGGCGGATCGGCAGCGCGTTGAAGAACGGGCTGAAGACCACGTCGACGTCCAGCGCGCCGTCGAACGCGGCGCGGGAGGTCTGGCCGGTGTGGTCCTGCACCAGCCACATGTTCTCCTCGTCGCGGGCGATCGACAGCTGCCGCTCGCGCTCGGCGAGCGTCACCGACAGCGACAGCCGCTTGGTGGCCCCGGACTCGTCGGTCACCAGGTCGTAGGAGGCGCCGAAGGCCGGCGTCTGCGGGGTGGCCGCCGACACGATGCGGCCGTTGGCCTTGATTCGGTTGCCGGACAGCTGAATCCGCACCGACTCCATCCGAGGCAAATCATGGGCGCGCCAGGTCAGCATCGCCGGCCAGGCGCTGTCCTTCGCGTTGTCGGGAGCACTCACCCGTCTACCGTAAGCGACGGGGTCGTCGGCGCGTAGTCCGGTCAGCGACTGAACCGGTCCCGGTACGGGCCTCGAGTGCCACCTCGTCGCTCAGCAGGGGCTGCGGCAGCCGGCCGCCCCACCGTCCCAGCCGCCCGGATCCGGGCACGGACAACCACACCGCGAACGCGCACGCGGCGTCCAGAATCAGCGCCAGCGCCGTCACCAGCAGGGCGCCCACCAGCGCGATGTGGAACTGCCGCACCTTGATGCCGTCGATCAGGTAGCGACCCAGACCGCCGAGGCTGGCGTAGGCGGCCACCGTCGCGGTCGCCACAATCTGCAGGGTCGCGGTGCGTAGCCCGCCCAGGATCAGCGGCATCGCGATCGGGGTCTCCACCCGCAGCAGGACCCGCGACTCGGTCATCCCCATCGCGCGGGCCGCATCGACGACGGTCGGGTCGACGTTGGCGATCCCGGCGTAGGTGCCCGCCAGCAGCGGCGGGATGCCCAGCAGCATCAGCGCCACCGTCGGCGGCACCAACCCCAGCCCCCACAGCAGCACGCCGAGCAGCAGCACCCCCAGGGTCGGCAGCGCCCGCAGCGCGTTGACGCCGGTGACCACCAGGAAGGTGCCGCGGCCGGTGTGCCCGACGAGCATGCCCAGCGGGACGGCGATCAGCACCGAGAACAGCAGCGCGATCAGGGTGTACTGCAGATGCTCGACGGTGCGGGCGGTCATGCCCGCCGGCCCGGCCCAGTTGGCGGCGGTGAAGATGAACGACAGCGCCTCGGAGAGGAAGTTCATGTGGCCGCCCCGCTGCGGACGCGGGTGGCCCGCACCCACGGAGTGATGGCCCGGCCGGCCAGCATGATCAGCGCGTCGATGACGACGGCCAGCACGAAGATCGCGATGATGCCGGCGATGATCTGATCGCTCTTGTCGGCCTGATAGCCCTCGGTGAACCAGGTGCCCAGGCCGCCGATGCCGATCACCGAACCGACCGACACCATCGAGATGTTGGTGACCGCCACCACCCGCAGGCTGGCGACCAGCACCGGAATCGCCAGCGGTAGTTCGACTTTGAGCAGCTGGGTGACCCGGGTGTAGCCGACGGCGGTGGCCGCGTCGCGCACGTGCTCGGGCACCGCATCGAGCGCCTCGGGGACCGCGCGCACCAGCAGCGCCGCGGTGTAGAGCGTGAGCGCGACGATGACGTTGGCCTCGTCGAGGATCCGGGTCGGGATGATCAGCGGCAGCACCACGAACAGCGCGAGCGACGGGATGGTGAAGATGATGCTGGCGGTCACCGTCGTCAGCCGCCGCCACGCGGTGCTGCGCTGCACGGCTGCGCCCAGCGGCACCGCGATCAGCAGGCCCAGCACGATCGGGATCAGCGACAGCCGCAGATGCACGACCGTCAGCGCCCAGGCGGTGTCGAGGTGCGTCAGCAGGTAGCGCACTGCTTACCCCTGCCGGGGCGCGCGTTGTTCGCGCTGGTCGCTCAGCGCCGCCAGCACGTCCTCGGCGCGCACCCCGCCGCTGACCCGGCCGTCGGCCCCGACGGCCACGCCCAGTCCCGACGGCGACGACAGCGCCGCGTCCAGCGCCTGCCGCAGGGTGTCGTCCGGACCGAACAGCGACCCGCCCGCGATGGTGCTGTCGTACAACGACTTTCCGGAGCGACGCAGGGCCACCCCTTCGGCGTCGATCCAGGCGTACGGGCTGCCGTCGGCCTTGGTGACCAGTGCCCACTGCCCGGCGGCCAGCGCCAGGGCGGCGATGCCGTCCTCCCCGACGCTGCGCAGCTCGTGCAGCGGCAGCCCGGTCGCGTGGAAGAACTGCAGCCCGCGGTAGCCGCGGTCGGCGCCGACGAAGCCCGCGACGAAGTCGTTGGCCGGGTTCGACAGCAGCCGCGCCGGCGGGTCGTACTGCTGCAGCACCCCGCCGCGGCCGAACACCGCGACCTGATCGCCGAGCTTGAGCGCCTCGTCGATGTCGTGGGTGACGAACACGACGGTCTTGTGCAACTCGTCCTGCAGGCGGCGGATCTCGGCCTGCAACTCGTCGCGGACCACCGGGTCGACGGCGCTGAACGGCTCGTCCATCAGCAGGATCGGCGGGTCGGCGGCCAGCGCCCGGGCCACCCCGACGCGCTGCTGCTGACCGCCGGACAGTTGCGCGGGATACCGCTTGGCCAGCTTGGGGTCCAGGCCGACGCGTTCGAGCACGCCGTAGGCCTGCTGCCGGGCCTTGCGCCGGGACTCCCCGCGCAGCACCGGTACCGTGGCGACGTTGTCGATGACCCGCTGATGGGGCATCAGCCCGGCGCTCTGGATGACGTAGCCGATGCCCAGGCGCAGCTTGACCGGGTCCACGGTGGAGACGTCGCGACCGTCGACGGTCAGCGTGCCCGAGGTGGGCTCGATCATCCGGTTGATCATCCGCATGGAGGTCGTCTTGCCGCAGCCGGACGGCCCGACGAACGCGGCCAGCGTCCCGGTGGGGACCTCCAAGGTCAGCCGGTCGACGGCGACGGTGCCGTCGGGATACGTCTTGGTGACGTCCTGGAAATGGATCACTTGTCCGCCAGGGGCTGGTCGAACCCGTTGTCCCGCACCCAGTTCCGCGCGGCCTCGTCCGGGTCGATGCCGGCGTTGCCGGACACCGAGGTGTTCAGCTCGATCAGCGCCTCGGTGGTCAGCGCGGCCGATACGGCGTCGAGGATGCGCTTGAGGTCGTCGGACATCTTCTGGGAGTTGACCACCGGCACCACGTTGGCCGCGGGGAAGTTGTTCTCCGGGTCGGCCAGCACCACCAGGTCGTTCTGCGCGATCGCCGGCGAGGTGGAGAAGATGTTGGCCGCCGTCACGGTGCCGTCGACCAGCGCGCGCACGGTGGCCGGGCCGCCGCCGTCGCTGATCGCGACGAAGTTGTGCGGGGCGATGTCCAGGCCGTAGATCTCCTTGAGCCCCGGCAGGCCCTCGCGGCGGCTCAGGAACTCCGAGGGCGCACCGAACTTCACCTCCGCGGAATGCTGCGCGAGGTCGCCGATGCTCGTCAGGTTCCAGCGTTCGGCGGTCTGCGCGGTGACCGCGACGGTGTCGACGTCGGCGGCCGGCGACGGGGTCAGCATGGCCAGCCCGCCCGGCAGCGCGCGGTGCAGCGCCAACTCGACGGCCTCCGGGGTGGCGGCGGTGGCCTCCGGATCGAAATAGTTCAGCAGGTTGCCGGTGTACTCCGGCACCAGGTCGATCGAATAGTCCTGTAGCGCCGGGATGTAGGTCTCGCGACTGCCGATGCCGAACTGGCGGCCCACCGTGAAGCCGTTGGCCTCGAGGGCCTGGGCGTAGATCTCGCCGAGGATCTTCGACTCGGGGAAATCGGCCGAGCCGACCACCACCGTCTTGAGATCCCCGGAGGCGGCGCCCCCGCCCAACGGATTGGAACTGCCGCACGCCGAGGCCGACACGGCCAGGACGAGAGCCAGCAGCGCAGCAGCCCAACGTGGCGCCCGCGTGGTCATTCGGGCGACACTAGTGGGCGAGCCCGCGATCTGGGGCGGTTTGACGCGGCGTGAACACACCGCGAAGCTGTTTGCTTCTTTGCCGGAAAGGGCAAAGATGGCGGTATGAGCAGTGATCCGAGTGTGCCACCGACTCCCGACGGCCCGTCCCCTGCCGCGTCGCAGGAACCCGGCGCCGAAACAAAGTTCACCAAGGCCGCGGCGCTGTGGACCGCGCTGATCTTGGGTTTCCTGATTTTGATCGTGTTGCTGATCTTCATCGCGCAGAACACGGCGTCGACGGCGTTCGCCTTCCTCGGCTGGCACTGGACCCTGCCGTTGGGGGTCGCCATCCTGTTCGCCGCGGTCGCCGGCGGGCTGATCACCGTCGCGGTGGGCGCCGTGCGGATGTTCCAGCTGCGCCGCGCGGCCAAACTGAACCGGAAGTTCGGGACCGGCTACTGAGCCGGGCGGCGGCGCTGATTGCGCGGCAGCAGGTCCCAGACGTGCTCGGTGCCGTTGACGGCGGCCACGCTGGCCTGACCGGTGCGGGAGAACAGCAGACGCGTCACCGAGACGTAGTCGATGGGAAACGACAGCAACCGCCGGGTGCCCAGGATCTCGTGCAGCAGGACGTTGATGACGCCGCCGTGACTGAACACCGCGACCGTGTCGTCGTGGTCGGCGGCGGCGACGATGTCGGCGACCGCGCCGCTGATCCGGGCCTTGAACTCGCCCTCGTCGACGCCGTCGGGCAGCCGACCCTCGGCCATCCGGGCCCAGTCCTCGGGCCGTTCGCTGCGCAACTGCTCGATGGGCACGTAGCCGGCCATGTCGCGGTCGTACTCGGCCAGCCGCGGCTCGAGCTCGATCTCGAGCCCGCGCGCCGTCCCCAGCGGTTCAGCGGTCTGCCTGGCCCGCCGCTGCGGGCTGCTGAGCAGCCGCGCCAGCGGATACCGCTCCAGCGCCGCCGGCAACCGTCGGGCCTGCTCCCAGCCGGCATCGGCCAGTTCGGGATCCGAACCGTTGCCGTGCTCGCTGCGATGCGGCAGGGCGTGCCGTATCAACAGCAGTTGCATCCCGATCATCCTCCGCTGGGTCCCAATGGATTGACGTGCCCGTGCAACGATAAGGCCCATGCGCGGACGCGGACGCAGGGGTGGTGAGCAGGGATGACGACGCACAGCAGTACCGACGAGGGCACCGACGGCGCCGTCGACGAGGTCGAGCGCATCCTCGGCGCCGCCGTCGAGGTGATGCAGCGGGTGGCCCCCGCCACGCCCAGGGTCAGCGACATCGTGGCCGCGGCCAACTCGTCGAACAAGGCGTTCTACCGCTACTTCGCCAGCAAGGACGAGTTGTTCGTGGCGGTGATGGAGCGCGGGGTGGCGCGCACGGTGGCCTCGCTGGAACGGCAGATGGCCAAGGAGACCGACCCGGCGCAGAAGATCGCCCGCTGGGTCGAGGGCGTCCTCGAGCAGGTGGCCGACCCGGACCTGCTGAGCACCAGCCGCGCGACCACCGCGCAGATGTCGGCCTCGGCCAACCGCAGCGTCGCCCACAGCGAGATGATGGCGCCGATGCGGGATCTGCTCGCCGAACCCATTGCCGCCCTCGGCCGTTCGCCCCGCGACGCCGAACTGGTGTTCCAGTGCGCCACGGGCACCATGCGACGCTACTTCGGGGCCGGCCGGCGCCCCGAGCCCCGCGACATCGAGCACGTGGTGAACTTCTGCCTGCGCGGGATCGGCGCGCGCTGACTCACGGCGTGACGATGTTGAACGCCGGGTCCGGGGCGTCCAGCACCGCGGTGAACTCCTGCAGCGCCGCGGCGTCGCCGCTGATCTCGAGCCCCGGCGAGCTCTGATCCCCCAGCGCCAGGCTGAGCAACCGGGTCTTGGCCGCCAGCTTCAGCGTGGCGGTCACGCTCGACGGAGCGGCCGGCACCTTGCGGTGCACCAGCACGCCGTTGCGCAGGCTCAGCCGGTAGTTGGTGCCGAGGTCGTCGAAGGTGACGTCGAAGGCCAGGTCCAGATGCCAGGACCGGGGCCCGTTGACGCTGATGGCCAGCGCGTCGAAGATCTGCTCGGGGCTCAGCTGAGCCATCATCGTCGGCGATCCGGACTGGGTCGGGGTGCCGAAGTTACCGTCGATCAGTTCGGTGGCCCCGGCCAGGAAGAAGTTGCGCCACGGCCCGTTCTCCGCGCCGTAGGCCAGCTGCTGCAGGGTGGCGGCGTAGAGCTTGCGGGCCTCGTCGTGTTCGGCGTCGGTGAACATGACATGATCCAACAGCGTTGCGGCCCAACGATAGTCGCCGTCCTCGAAGGCCTGTTCGGCGATCTCGACAACGCGGTCCGCGCCGCCCATGGCCGCCACGTAGCGCGGCCCGATCGCCGCCGGCGGATGCGCCCACAACCGAGCCGGATTCCCGTCGAACCAGCCCATGTAACGCTGGTAGACGGCCTTGACGTTGTGGCTCACCGAGCCGTAGTAGCCGCGGGTGTGCCAGGCCTGCTGCAGCGCGGGCGGCAGCTGGAAGTCCTCGGCGATCTCGATCCCGGTGTAGCCCTGGTTGAGCTGACGCAGGGTTTGGTCGTGCAGGTAGGCGTACAGATCCCGTTGCAGCGAAAGGTATTCCACGATCCGCTCGCGACCCCAGGTCGGCCAGTGATGCGAGGCGAACACCACGTCGGCACGGTCGGCGAAGGTGTCCAGCGCCTCGGTGAGGTAGCCCGCCCAGCCGTGCGGGTCGCGCACCAGGGCCCCGCGCAGCGTCAACAGGTTGTGCAGGTTGTGGGTGGCGTTCTCCGCCATGCACAGCGCGCGGAATCGCGGGAAGTAGAAGTGCATTTCGGCCGGCGCCTCGGTGCCCGGGGCCATCTGGAACTCGATCTCGACGCCGTCGATGCTGTGCGTCTCGCCGGTGGTGGTGATGTCGAGGGTCGGCACGATCAGCGCGACCTCGCCAACCGACGGCGTCTGCCCCAGCCCGCAGCCCACCTGACCCTGCGGACCGCGCGGCAGAGCCGCGCCGTACATGTAGCCGGCCCGGCGCGCCATCGCGGTGCCGGCATAGATGTTCTCCTGCACCGCGTGCTCGGTGAAGCCCGCGGGAGCTATCACCGCGACCTTGCCGGCGTCCACCTCGGCCTGGCTGGTCACGCCGAGCACGCCGCCGAAATGGTCGACGTGGCTGTGGGTGTAGATGACGGCGATCACCCGACGATCGCCGCGGTGCTTGCGGTACAGCGCCAACGCCGCGGCCGCCGTCTCGGTGCACACCAGCGGATCGATGACGATGATGCCGGTGTCCGATTCGATGAAGCTGATGTTGGACAGGTCCAGGCCGCGCACCTGGTAGATGCCCTCGACCACCTGGTAGAGGCCCTGTTTGGCGCACAGCTGGCTTTGCCGCCACAGACTGGGGTGCACCGTGGTCGGGGCCTCGCCGTCGAGGAACGCGTAGCTGTCGTTGTCCCACACCACCCGCCCGTCGGCCGCGCGGATCACGCAAGGGTCGAGCGCGCCGAGGAAGCCGCGGTCGGCGTCCTCGAAATCCCGGGTGTCCGCGAACGGCAGCGTGTTGCGGTGCTCCCGGTGGGCGGCCTCGATATTGGGTGCGGGTGCCTGGGGTTCCATGGCCCCAGTCTCACCCTCCACTTGCCTTCGGTCGGGCGAAACGACGATCCTGGCTCAGGTCTCGGGGGCGTGCGGCAGCCGCACCGTGAACACCGTGTCCCCGGGGACGCTGCGCAATTCGATGCTGCCGCGGTGGGCTTTGACGACGGCAGCCACGATCGCCAGGCCCAGCCCGGTGCTGCCGCCCTTGCGGGAACGCGACGAGTCGCCGCGCGCGAACCGCTCGAACACCTCGGGCTGCAGCTCCGGCGGGATGCCGGGACCGTTATCCCGGACGGTCACAACAGTTTGCGTGGCGGTGTCGGTCAGCGCGACGGTGACCGTGGTGCCCGCCGCGGTGTGCACGCGCGCGTTGGTCAGCAGGTTGGCCAGCACCTGATGCAGCCGGGCGCCGTCGCCGACGACCACCACGGGCTCGTCGGGCAGATCCAGGTTCCACCCGTGGTCGGGTCCGGCGACGTGGGCGTCGGCCACCGCGTCGACGGCCACCTGCGACAGGTCGACCTGTTCGCGGTCCAGCGGCCGCCCGGAATCCAGTCGGGCCAACAGCAGCAGGTCCTCGACCAGGTTGGTCATCCGCTCGGCCTCCGAGGACACCCGGCCCATCGCGTGGGCCACCTCCTCGGGCAGGTCGCCGCGATGCCGCTGGGCCAGTTCGGCGTAACCGCGGATGGCGGTCAGCGGCGTGCGCAACTCGTGGCTGGCGTCGGCGACGAACTGGCGCACCCGGGTCTCGCTGGCCTGGCGGGTGGACAGTGCCGCGGAGATGTGGTCGAGCATCCGGTTGAGCGCCGACCCCATCTGGCCGACCTCGGTGGCGGGATGGATGTTGCGATCGGGCACCCGGACCGGCATCGTCACCTCGCCACGGTCCAGCGGCAGGTTGGCCACCTCGCGCGCGGTGGCCGCGACCCGGTTCAGCGGCGTCAGCGCGCGCCGGGTGATGGCGATCCCCAGGATCGACGCGACGAACAGCACCACCGCGGCCACCGTCGCGAAGATCACCGCCACCCGGATCATGGTGTCGTTGATCTCGGCCTTGGGCAGTCCGGTGACCACGACGTTGCCGCGACGGTCGGGGATGGCCAGCACGCGGTAGCGACCCACGTCGTCGACCACCAGCGTCTCCGGGAAGCGTCGCGGCGGCACCGCGCTGAGTTGGGCGAGGGCCTCGTCGTCGAGTTCGCCGCGCTCACCGGAGCTGGTCAGCACGCCGGCGTTGATCGTGCCGTCGGCGTGGATCACCGCGGAGACCAGGCCGACGGGCTGGCCGGGCGCGTCAAGGAACGACGGCCCGGGACCGGCGGCGCGCGGGAAGTCCGGCGGCGGCGGGAACCCCGACATCATCACCGACCGGTGCGCCGTGTCCCGCAGCGCGGAGTCCAGCTGGTTCATCAGGTACTGCCGCAACGCAAGTTCGGTGGCGACGCCGACGACGACGAAGGCCAGCGTCAGCAGGAGGACCTGCCCGACGACCAGCCTGGAGCGCAGCGACCACGTGCTGGGTGAACGCCAGCTGGGGGGCTCGGATACTCGGGATTCCCGCTCAGACCGCGGGCTTGAGGACATACCCCGCTCCCCGCAGGGTGTGGATCATGGGCTCGCGGCCGTTGTCGATCTTCTTGCGCAGATAGGAGATGTAGAGCTCGACGATGTTGGACCGGCCCCCGAAGTCGTAGCTCCAGACCCGGTCCAGGATCTGCGCCTTGGACAGCACCCGCTTCGAGTTGCGCATCATGAAGCGCAGGAGTTCGAACTCGGTGGAGGTCAGCGAGATCGACTCACCGGCGCGGGTCACGTCGTGGCTGTCCTCGTCGAGCACCAGGTCGCCGACGACGATCTGGGCTCCGCTGTCCTCGGTGGTCACCCCGGTGCGGCGCAGCAACGCGCGCAGCCGCAGCACGACCTCTTCGATGCTGAACGGCTTGGTCACGTAGTCGTCGCCGCCGGCGGTCAGCCCGGCGATGCGGTCCTCGACGGCGTCCTTGGCGGTGAGCAGCAGCACCGGCAGGCCCGGGTTCTGCTCGCGCAGCCGGCGCAGCACGTCCAGGCCGCTCATGTCCGGCAGCATCACGTCGAGCACCACCACGTCGGGGCGGGTGGTACGGGCCGCGGCGATGGCCCCGGCGCCGTCGCCGGCGGTGCTGATGGACCAGCCCTCGTAGCGCAGCGCCATCGACACCATCTCGGCCAGCACGGTCTCGTCGTCGACCACCAGCACGTTGATCGGGCTGCCGTCCGGGCGGCGCATCACGACACGTTCAGCTGTTATGGAAGACATGACCGTCAAGTGTTTCTCTGTTCAATGGGTTGACCCTGTGCCCATCCTATGAGCGAGCTGTGAAAGCGCTGTTCCGGGTCGGTGCGAACCCTGCCGAGGCGGCCCCGTCTTGTGCCAGGATTCGGCCCACCCCGATAGCCTGCCTGACATGGGATTCTATGAGGCCATCGAGACCGTCGGCAAAGTCATCGACGGCGTCGGGGTGGCGGTCATCGCCCTGGGCGCCGTGCTGGCGGCGGGCGTGGCCATCGGCCGGTTGCTGAACCGGACGCCGAACACCTACCGGCTGTTCCGCAGTCAGCTGGGCCGGGCGATCCTGCTGGGCCTCGAGTTGCTGGTGGCCGCGGACATCATCCGTACCGTGGCCATCACCCCGACCATGGAGAGCATCGGCGTGCTGGCCGGCATCGTGCTGATCCGGACCTTCCTGAGCTGGTCGCTGGAACTGGAGATCACCGGCCGCTGGCCGTGGCAGAAGCGGCGCGACGAACCCGCACCCGAACCCGCTCCCGCCGAGCCCGCCGCGCAGTGAGTTCCACGGCCTCCGGTCAAGGCAAGTCAACCAACCGGTAGGTTTGAGCACCGTGGACGACCAGGACAAAATCGCCGCGTGGATGGACGCTCAGGGCCTCGGTGAAGGCCCGCTGGAGAACATCGCCGAGATCGGCGGCGGCACGCAGAACATCATGCTCCGCTTCGAACGCTCGGGCCGCCCGTACGTCTTCCGACGCGGCCCACAGCATCTGCGCCCGATCAGCAACAAAGTCATCCTGCGCGAGACCAAGGTGTTGGCCGGGCTGGCTCAGACGGACGTCCCGCACCCCCGCCTGGTCGCCGTGTGCGAGGACACGTCGGTGCTCGGCGACGCGGTGTTCTACCTGATGGAGCCCATCGACGGCTTCAACGCCGGCGAGAGCCTGCCCGAGCCGCACGCCTCGGACCCGGCCATCCAGCACGCGATGGGGCTGTCGATGGCCGACGCGCTGGCGCGCCTGGGTGCCGTCGACCACGTCGCGGTGGGCCTGGCCGACTACGGCAAGCCCGACGGCTTCCTGGAACGTCAGGTGCCGCGCTGGCTGTCGGAGCTCGAGTCCTACTCCGCGCTGGAGAACTATCCCGGTCCCGAGATCGGTGACGTCGACGGCGTCGCCCGCTGGCTCGAGGAGCGCCGGCCGACGCAGTGGCAGCCGGGCATCATGCACGGCGACTACCACGGCGCCAACGTGATGTTCTCGCGCACCGGCCCCGAGCTGGTGGCCATCGTCGACTGGGAGATGAGCACCATCGGCGATCCGCTGTTGGATCTGGGCTGGATGCTGGCGACGTGGCGCTACCCCGGCCAGGACACCGTGTTGGGCCAGGCGCTGATGGACGCCCCCGGACTGTGCACCCCCGACGAACTCGTCGAGCAGTACGCCCGCAACACCACCCGCGACCTGACGCACATCAACTGGTACGCCGTGCTGGCCTGCTTCAAGCTCGGCATCATCCTGGAGGGCAGCAACGCCCGCGCGGCAGCGGGCCTGGCGCCCAAGGAGATTGGCGACCATCTGCACACCGCCACATTGCGGTTGTTCGAACGCGCACAGCAACTGATCGAAGGAGCACGATGATCGACTTCACCATTTCCGACGAGCTGGCCGCGCTGCGCGACGAGATCCGCGCGTTCGTCACCGAGAAGGTGATCCCCTACGAGACCGATCCTCGCCTCACCCGCCACGGTCCCACCGAGGAGATGCGCACCGAGCTCGTCGAGCTGGCGCGGGAGGCCGGGCTGCTGACCTTCCAGGCGCCCAACCGGTTCGGCGGTCGCGAACCCTCGCACGTCGAGCAGGCGGTGCTGTTCGAGGCCGCGGGCTGGTCGACGTTGGGTCCCGTCGCGCTGAACTGCGCCGCACCCGACGAGGGCAACATGTTCCTGCTGTCCAAGATCGCCAACGAGGCCCAGGTCGAGGAGTTCCTGGTCCCGGTGATCGACGGCCGGCAGCGCTCGGTGTTCGCGATGACCGAGCCCGGTGGCGCGGGGTCGGACCCCAACCAGCTCAGCACCGAGGCCGTGTTCGACGGCACCGACTACGTGATCAACGGCCGCAAGTGGCTGATCACCGGCGCCAACGGCGCGCGTACCTGGATCATCATGGCCCGGCTGGCGCCCAACGAGCACGGTCCGGACGGCCCCACGCTGTTCCTGTGTGACGGCCAGACCCCGGGCATCGAGATCGAACGCGTGATGAACACGATGGACCGCAACTACGTCGAGGGCCACGGCGTCGTGGTGTTCAACAACCTGCGGTTGCCGGCCTCCGCGCTGCTCGGTGAGCCCGGGCAGGCGCTGCGCTACGCCCAGCTGCGGTTGGCGCCGGCGCGGCTGACGCACTGCATGCGCTGGCTTGGTGCCGCCTCCCGCGCGCAGTCCATCGCGATCGAACACGCCCGCGCCCGAACGGCTTTCGGCAAGCCGCTGGGCGAACACCAGGGTGTGAGCTTCATGATCGCCGACAACGAGATCGCGCTGCAGCAGTGCCGGTTGGCCATCTGGTGGGCCTGCTGGACGCTCGACGGCGGCGCCAGGGGCCGGCACGAGAGCTCGATGGTGAAGGCCTATGTGTCCGAGGAGCTGTTCAAGGTCGCCGACCGTTGCGTGCAGATCCTCGGCGGGATGGGCATCTCCGATGAAACCCCAGTTGGGATGATCTTCTCCGACATGCGTGCCTTCCGGCTCTACGACGGGCCGACCGAGGTGCACAAGTACGCCATTGCCCGCCAAGTATTGAGGGATCCGAAATGAGTGTTCTCGATTCGTTCAAGCTCGACGACAAGGTCGTCATCGTCACCGGCGCCTCGTCGGGCCTCGGGGTGTCCTTCGCCCGGGCCTTCGCCGAGGCCGGCGCCGACGTGGTGCTCGGCGCCCGGCGGGTGGAGAAGCTGGCCGACACCGCCGCACTCGTCGAGGCGACGGGCCGGCGCGCGCTGTCGGTGGCCACCGACGTCTCCGACCCCGCGCAGTGCCAGGCCCTCGTGGACGCCGCGGTGGAGAAGTTCGGCCGCGTGGATGTGCTGATCAACAACGCCGGAGTGGGCACCGCGGTACCCGCGACCCGCGAGACCCCCGAGGAGTTCCGCAACGTCATCGACGTCAACCTCAACGGTTCGTACTGGATGGCGCAGGCCTGCGGGCGCGTGATGGGTCCGGGAAGCTCGATCATCAACATCTCGAGCATCCTCGGCATCACCACCGCCCAGCTGCCGCAGGCGGCCTATGCGGCCTCCAAGGCCGGGGTCATCGGCCTGACCCGCGACCTGGCCCAGCAGTGGGGCGGGCGCAAGGGAATTCGCGTCAACGCGCTGGCGCCGGGCTTCTTCCTCTCGGAGATGACCGACGAGTACAAGCCGGGCTACCTTGACTCGCAGATGCCGCGGGTGGTGCTGGGCCGCACCGGTGATCCCACCGAGTTGGCCGCGACCGCGGTGTGGCTGGCCTCCCCCGCCGGGGGGTACGTGGTGGGGCAGACCATCGCCGTCGACGGCGGCATCACCATCACCTGAGGTTCGCACCGCACCCACTTGCATGAGGCTGCCGGTCAACGCAGAACGAAGGTCCCGCACAACAAGCTGTGTGCGGGACCTTCCCCTTCGACTGTTCTACGCGGCTCCGTCGGGAGCCGACATTGTCCGACCTATCAGGCCGGTGTTCCGGCCGCGCCGTCGACGCCAGAGGTGCCGTCCTCCTGACCGGCAGTGCCGTTGCCGCCGTCACCGCCGGTGCCGCCGACGTTGTCTGAAGCACCGCCCGCACCGCCGTCACCGCCCGCACCGGTCAGATCGGTGTCGTTGACCTTGGTGCTGCCCGCACCGCCATCCCCACCATTGCCACCGATTCCGGTAAGGCCATGACCGTGCTTCACACTCCCTAGAGCGCCGGCACCGCCGTCACCCCCCGCGGCTCCATTGACGCCGTTGACGCCGCCATCGCCGCCATCGCCGCCGGTGGCCACACCGTTAGTGAGTTTGCCGTCGCCAAAGGCTTGGACGAGGCCCCATCCCCCTTCACCGCCGGTGCCGCCATAACCTGCGCCGCCGTCACCGCCGGTGCCAGTGCCGGACGCGGTGCTCGACCCGCTGGTGGCCTGGATCCAGCCCTCGCCACCGGCTCCGCCCACGCCACCGATGCCAGCTCCGCCGTCACCGCCGATTGCTGTACCGGACGCCTTGGAAGTAGCGGTCTCGGCCGTGAGATGACCCATACCCCCCTTGCCGCCGGTGCCGCCGGCGGTGGCGTCACCGCCCCGACCCCCGGTGGAGGTACCGATGGCAAAGCCGTTGCCGGTGTTATTGGTGTACGTTCCCAAATTCCCGCGGCCACCGTCACCGCCCTCGCTGTCAACGCCGGTGGCGTCACCACCGGCGCCGCCGGTCACTGTGCCGCTGGCAACGGTGCCCCGAGCGCGGGCCAGGAGTGCTCCCTCTCCACCTGCACCGCCACTACCACCGTTGACTCCCTTGCCACCGGCGCCGCCCTGAACCGTACCCTCGGCCCTGCTGATCGGACCCGTGCCACTGCCCGGCAGAGCACCCAGCCAGGCTTGTCCACCGGCACCGCCCCAACCCGCGTCGCCCAAGCCACCGGTGCCGCCAATCGCAGTCGCCACGGCGCCAGTCACCTCGGCTCCAGCACCTCTAGCGGTGACCCGGGCCAGCCCGCCGGCGCCACCCGTGCCTCCATCGTTGCCGACGCCGCCCTCGCCGCCGTCGGCCTTGGCCGCCGTGACGACACCGCCACCGTTGGCTTCGATATCAGCAGCACCGCCAGCGCCGCCCGTGCCGGTACCAACGGCGTCACCACCATCACCACCGGTCGCCGCGCCGTTGGCATTGCTGCCCGCACCAGCGGCAGTCACGGTGCCGTCGCCACCGACCCCACCGTTGCCGCCGTGGTTGCCGTCGACGCCGCCGTTGCCACCGTCGCCACCATCTCCACCGATGGCAGTGCCGGAGGTCGTGCCACCGCCGCTGGCACTGAATGAACCAGTACCGCCGTTGCCACCGCTGCCGCCGGAGCCAGTGGCGCCTCCGTTCCGGTAGGTGCCGCCGTCGCCACCATCGCCACCGTCACCACCGAAGGCAGTGCCCGCGCCGGTGCCACCGACACCGTCGCCACCCTGGCCGCCATCTCCGCCGACCGCGCCGAGACCACCGGCACCACCGTCCCCGCCATCGCCCCCGGCGCCGGCGCTGTTGGCCGAATCGCCGCCGTCGCCACCGTTGCCGCCGGAGCCGGTGGCACCTTCGTTCCGGTAGGTGCCGCCGTCGCCACCATCGCCACCGTGGCCACCAGTTCCGGTCAATCCGACGCCGTGCTTGATGCTCCCCAGGCCGCCCTCGCCGCCTTCTCCGCCGGTGGCACCATGGATTCCGCCAACGCCGCCCTTACCGCCGTCACCACCGGTGGCGGTGCCGTTGACCGTCGTCCCGTTGTAGCCCTGCACCAAGCCCATGCCGCCCGTGCCCCCAACGCCGCCGAGGCTGCCGTCCGCGCCGTTCGTGCCGCCGTCGCCGCCCTTGCCGCCGGTGCCCGTGCCGGTGGCGGTCCCACCGTTAGCCCCAGTGGCCTGGACCCAGCCCATGCCGCCCGTGCCACCGTCGGCACCATGACCAGCACCGCCGGCGCCGCCGATTCCTTCGCCAAGGGCAAACGAGCCTGCGTTCTCAGCTGACACAAGGCCTTCCCCACCGGTGCCACCCGTACCGCCGTTGCCAGCACCTCCAACGCCGCCGCGGGAGGTGCCCGCGGCTGTGGCGGCGCCGGTCCCGTAGGTTCCGATTTTCCCGCGACCACCGGTGCCACCGGTGCCGCCACCGCTGCCGACACCGCCGTCGCCGCCAATGGCGACACTGTCGGCGCTGCCCACCTGACTGCCGACCGCAAGCGAGTGAGCCCAGATCTGGCCTTCACCACCGATGCCACCCGTGCCACCGGCACCGATCCCGACACCGCCGTCGCCGCCAGTGGCGGCGCCGCTAGCGGAACTACCGGCAGCCGTGGCGGTAACGATGCCCCTGCCGCCGTCTCCACCGGTTCCATCGTCGATGCTGGCACCGCCCGCGCCACCAGTCGCGTGTCCGCCGCTCACACTGCCAGCGCCACTGGCCCTCACCTCGGCCATGCCACCAGTGCCGCCAGTACCACCGACCCACGTGGTGGAGCCAGCGCCACCAGCCCCGCCGGCACCACCTCGAGCTGTGCTGTCAGTTACATCGCCTTCGACGATGGCGCCGCCACCACCGCCGCCGCCGCCACCACCGCGACCCGGTCCGCTGCCCGTACCCACGCCGCCGGCCCCACCGACACCGCCAGCACCGCCGGTTGCACCAACGCCGACACTGCCGCCAACGCCGCCGCTACCACCGACACCGCCGTCGCCGAAGGCGCCGTTGCTATCGAACAGGAACAAGAACTGCCCCTGTCCCGCCTCGCCGCCATCTCCACCTTGGCCGCCGTGGGCGCCATGGGCGCCGTCATGTCCGGCACCGCCGACACCGCCGATACCGCCGACACCACCGGCACCGCCGCTGCCGAAGATCCGACTGCCGGATCCACCCGCACCACCGACGCCGCCGGTACCGCCCGCAACTGCGGCGTCGGTCCCGGCACCGTCCGCGCCGGCAGCCCCGGCGCCACCCGCACCACCTCGGCCGCCGTTGCCGAACAACGACAGTCGACCCACGTTGCCGCCGTTACCGCCGGCATAGCCTGCGCCGCCCAAGATTCCGGCGGCGCCGGCACCGCCATTGCCGCCGCTACCGATCAGCAGACCGCCAGATCCACCGCTACCGCCAACCCCGTTATTGACCGTGGTCACCCCGGCACCGCCATTGCCGCCGTTACCGAACCACCCGGCCGAACCACCCGCACCGCCGTTGAAGCCGGCACCGCCGCTGCCCAGCAAGCCGCCGTTGCCGCCCTTGCAAGATGTGCCGGCGTCGCAAGTTGCCGCGGTCCAGCTGTAGCCGTTGCCAATCAGGATGCCGCCGTTGGGATTCTCGGCCGTGCCGTTACCGAAAAGCCCAAGGGGACCAACGGTGAACAAGCCGAACGCTGCCAGCGGATTCACGCGGGCCGCCGGGCCCGACTGTCCCGTGGTGTAGGTCGCAAGACTGCCGGCGATCGATTGTGCCTGGGGGTTGGCCTGCACGGCCTCGAGGCGACGGTAGGCCGCCCAGATCAACGCGAGCGTCGGGTTCGGAACTTCCTGGTCGTCTGCCCCTGATGCAGAGGGGCTGTAGCCGAACGCGTTCAGCAGCCCGCTCAAGACGACGTTGTTCGAAGGAGCGGCAGGAGCGTCGGGTTCATCGGAGGCCGGGGTCAAGACCACGTCCGGCTCGACCGGGGGCTGATCTTCGACGATCGAGGCGATCGCCGCTGCTTCGGGAACCGTGGTGACGGCGACGGCGAAAACATCCAGCCCCCGCTTCAAGCCTTCCGGGATCTCGTCAATCGACGCGCCACCGGCGGAGCTGAACAATCCCGTCGCCGCGGGGCGCACCAACGGCTCGTCGTTGTCAGCGTTCCCGCCCTTCTCGGGACCGGAATCGGCCGGAGGCAGGACTTCTTCGATCGGTGCACCGGAGTCGCTGGACGCACCCGGCTCGACCGGCTCGACCGGCACACCCGAGTCCACCGGGGGGGTGGTGTCGACCGGATCAGGGTCCGTTGCCGCCTCAGCGAGGCTGCCATCCAGCTCAGGCACCTCGACTCCGGGGTTGGCGGCGCTCCCGCTGCCGCTCGGGCGCAGCGAAGGCGCCAGCCGCTCAGCAAAGTCCTTGGCGCGCTCTTCGAATGCCTCGGCGCGCTCCTTGGCGCGCTTCTCGGCATCCTTCGCACGCTGCTCAAGTTTTTTGGAGATCGCATCGACGCGGTCCTTGAGCTTGGTCTCGAGACCAGTCTGCTTCGGCTTGTTGGTGCCGCTACCGGTAGAGCCGGCCGAGTCCGAATCGGCGGAAGCGAATGTTCCGCCAGTGCTCGCGCTGCCCTCCGAGGACCCCGTGCCTGAACTCTGAGAAGTTTCGTTCTTATCGTTGTCGGGCGCCGCCCAGGCGACGCCCGCTGGACTCCCGATTGCTGTACCGATACCAAGCGCCACGGCCAGCGCACCAACCCGGCCTACGTAATTGGCATAGCCCATCGAAACAACCCCCGTAACTTGAGATTTGAGTCAGCTCCACAGAACGCGCTGTGAGATCGATGGCAGCGTAGCTGAGAACTTCCTGAATTTGCCATGTAACGAAGCGATGTACCTTCGGATTTATTGCAACTGCAAATGCATTTAATTGCAGAGGCAAAAGCTCGGCTACCGGTGCGCGGCGCCACACCACTGGCGACATCTCACCGGAGCCAGCAAGCCTCCGTGAGGGCGGCTGGATCCCGAGAGCACCAAGTCATCCAAACTGAGACGTTTGTGCTGTTCTGGTATCGAATCTTCGCACAGTCCCGCGCGGCTTGTTCCACCCGAACGCGCACGAAGACAAGTTGCCTATGCTCGTTTACAGCAAATATTTCTCCGGCGGAGATCGCGGTCGGACCCAGCCTTCGGAGGCAAAGCCGTACGGACCAGATTCATACTCACGGACTCCGTCGAGTTCCTGACAAAAAGCTGAGAACGGCGGCGCGACATTCGTCCTACTGGGCGGGAATCACGCTCATCCGGCCTGCCGTTGGCAGGGCCGACGTTGGTCGCTCGCGCCGGAAATCCCGGCGCTTTTGCGGGCGTCGTCCACGGACTACCGGCACAACTCCGTGATCTGCGGGCGGGCCGCTTCCAGGTATGCCGTCCGATGCGTCTGCTCCGCATCGGTGCTCGGCACTCCCGCGAGCTGAGCCATGCCGACGTCGATGAGGTCGTTCGCGAAACTGCGGATGGCCTCGCCGAGTTCCGGCGGCGCCGCCCGATCCAGGTGGTGCAACAGGTACTGGCCGCCGCCGATCGCGGCGAGCCGCGCGTTCGCCGCCACCGCTTCGCGAGCCACCGGTTCCGGCCCCAGGTCAGCGTTCGTCTGCGCCCGGACCGCCTGCTGCACGAGATCGAACGCCGAACAGACCTTCGTCCTGGCCTCCTCGGAACTCAACGCCTCTGTTGCGGCCGACGATCCGCCGTCCGGCGACTGCACGGCGGACCAGATCGAGATCCCCGCCGCGACCAGGGCCACCACCAGCGCCGTCGGGGCCAGCCACCCGCGATTGGCCACCCTCCCGAATTGGTCTCCACGTGAATCCATTTGGAAGTTGCCCACCTGCCCCGACATGGAGTGATCCTAACCATCTCGACGACGACAACACGGCGGAGACGCAAGCCTTCGTCCAAACCCGACAAAATATGTGCAGCATCAAGGACTTTCGACCTCCACATCATTTCAGTTGTATGTTGAGCCGGTGATAGTCACTGGCGCACTGCTCGCCGAATCCGCCTCCGTCGTCGACAACAAGCTCAACATCACCGGCGGCGTGATCAGCGCCTGTCGGGTAGGGCCGGAGCGCACAGCGCAAGCCACCCTGGTGGTGTTGATGCAACCCGAGTCCACCGACCGCGACCCGAAGATCGCCCTCGAGGTCACCGACCCGTCCGGCAACACCGAGACCGTGCAACTCGATGTCCCGCCCTCCAGCCTGGGCGGCGAGGTGGGCTTCGTCTTCTACCCGATACAAATGCCCCTGCCCGCCGATGGCCGCTACGTACTGGCGGTCAGCAGCAACAACGGCTTCGTCGCACTGCCGCTCAACGTCAGCAGCTGACGTTCGCTGGGCTGAATTGCCCTGTCGCCCAGACTTACTCAGCACGGTCACGGCATGAACAGCGGCCAGCGCATGCTCGACGGCTGGCCCGAAGGGAAACCTTGCTGCGGGATCACCCGCGCCGTCCGGCCCGCTCGGCGAAATCGTCCAGCGCATCCAGGATTTCAGGTGCACGCCAAGCAACGGTTACGCGCCCGGTCGGTGAACTCGACGACAATGCCTGGCCTCGGCGAGCGGACCGATATGACGGCGGGGGTGATCAGTGGAGATGCCCAACTCGTCACGCAGGAGCACACCGTTGACGACCGGCCGCCGGGTCAACAGGTCGGCAACTCTCCACACAGCCGAGTCCGACCGCGCGGTGACCCGGTCATTCCAGCTCGCGCGGATCTCGCGCAGCTCGGCGATCAGCCGGCGGCCGTTGACAATCGCGCGCTCGCTGGCGTGGGCGAACCTCTCGACGATCGGCGCGAGATCGCCGTCGCGGTAGGCGGTGAGCGCGGCGAAGTAGCCGTCCGTATCCGACAGCAACCCGGCGGACACGGGGACCGTCACCTGGCGGGTCATGCCCTTGTTGCGCAGCATCGACTGCACCAGAGCCCGCCCCGTGCGACCGTTGCCGTCGTTGAACGGGTGGATGGTCTCGAATTGGGCGTGGGCCACCGCGACCTGCGCGAGCAGCGCAACGTCAGCGCGGGCGGCGAAGGCGATCAAGTCGTCGACCGCGGCCGGGACTCGCTCGTTGCGGGGCGGGACGAACTCCGCGTTGAGCGGGCTGCTCCCGCCTCCGATCCACACCTGCTCGGTACGCCACCGTCCCGGAGTGTGACGCGCCTGGCCGACCATCAGCGCGGCGTTGGTCCTTCCCGTTACCGCCTGGCAGTTCCGCCTCCGCGATGGCGCGTGCGGATGCGGTGAGGTTCTCGATCGGGAACTCGCCGGGGTGTTCAACTCCTGAACACCCCGGCCCACTCGCTGCACAGGACCTGGGCTGAGAACGGGGCGATCTCGCCTCCGAGTTCGGCGTCGAATCTCGGGCCCTCGGCGGCCGCGTGCACATCGGTCGGCAGCGTCACTTGTACGTCGGCGATGGCCGGCGGGATCGCAACCTGGTACGGCCCACCCCGACGAGAAGACCGGGAGTAGCTGCCGTCGCGGCTCCGCGTCCAGTGCATCGTCTCGTAGCTGAGCGCTGAAAGTGTCGCTATCCTGGCCGGGCAACAAAACTTGCGCTGGCCGAATGTACGTCACGGTATGCCCCCGCACAGAGCCCGGGTTACACCTCGACTGCGCTTGCGTTACTCGACTACTACACGAGAGTCAAACAACCATCTGCGACTGTTCATCGAACTAGTTGTTTGACTTTTCCATCTTGCTAGAGTACTAGCATGCAATCAGTGTCGGTGCCCGCGAGTCTGGTCGATGCCGGGGTCCAGGTGATATCCGGTGATGCCCACAGCCTCACTTACCGCCAGGGTGACCGTGCAGTCACTGCTGATCTCGTTTTCGCCGACCGGGTATCGTCGCCGGGGTCCGTGCTGGACCGCATTCGAGGCCGCCCCGGCCACCGAGTTCTTGTCATCTGCGAGGCAATATCCAGCGAAGCACGCTCCGCGCTGCTGGCCGAAGCCTGCGTGGACCTCAGCGTCACCAGCACAGGGGAACTGGTGCTCTCCGGGAGGACCTACCGGGCCCCCGCGGTAGGTGGCCCCCACCCTTGGACACGCGAACGTAGCTGGCGCCGTCGTGCAGCCGAACGCGTCTGCGTGCTCACCGACGTGCACCTACGTCAAACCGACCTAGCTGCAGCACTCGCAGTGACCCAGCAAGCCGTGTCCAAGATGGTCGAGAAGGAACCGCTGCCGCCGACGCCTATGGGCGTGGACGAACGCCGGAAGCTCCTGGCCGAACTGGCGGTGTTGCCGGCAGACGGTGGACTAGTCGAAACCTACTGGTACGGCACCGACCCGGTGACCGTACAGGTCCGAAACGCGATCAGGCTCGGAGAAGAGCTGACTGTGCAGGTTCTCGGCGGCGGTGAAGTCGCTGCTGATGTGCTGTCCCCGTGGCGGGTGCCGAGAACCGGCCTGGTCTACGCCGAGGAGCTGATTGACCTCACGGCTTTCGACCTGGTGGAATCCACACCCGAGGAGGCAACTTTGACCGTGCGCGTGCCGGCTGACCCGACGGTCTGGACCACGGCTGCCTGGTGGCAGCAGATCGATGACGCGCGCCACCGAGACATCCCCACCGTGGATCCGGTCGTGGTGCTGCAGGACATGAGCGCGGGCGCTGATACCGGTGACGGTGCGCCGCAGCGACTTGGTGAATGGATCGTGCATCGATGAGTGGCCCGGTGCCAGTCGTGGTGGCGTGCACCGCGGCCGCCGACGACAACGGGATGCGCGCTTTACGACGTTTCGACAGGCGCAACTGGTAGCAAATACCTCGTCATCGGGGGCAATATGGTGCGGTTGCTGCGCGACATTTACGACGTGCCAGGAGTTCCGCGAGTGACCTCTGACGCCGACGCCGGGATCGACGAGCAAGTGGCTGTCGCCGGGGAGTTTCACGACCAACTCACCGCTCTCGGATACACGGACACCAGCGGAAACCGTTACGTCCGGGGTGAGCAAGCGGTCGACCTACTGGTGCCCACCGAAGCCAAGCCCGGCAAGCGTTACTTCGGCGAACGAGCCTTCGACGGAGCTCCCGGACTGCGCTTGGCGCTCGCTTCGGCGCCAATCCCGGTGGCGGTCACTGCGCGGCTCACCGACGGATCCTCCCTGGAATTCGAGGTTCCGGTCCCGGATGTTGAAGCTGCGTTCGTGATGAAGATGCTGGCGTGGACTGTGCGGGAATCCGAGCGTGACGTGCAAGATCTCCAGACGCTGCTGGACATCGTTGCGTCGGAGCCCAACTACCGTGCATCCCCCTGGCGGATGGACGAGCCCTTGGCTACCAGCCGCGGTGAGCGGAAAGACGCCGCTCGCGCAGCGCAGCGGATGCTCGCCAGCCCACCGAGACGGGTTCCGGCCAGAGTCCGTCTACTGCTTCGGAAGCATGTCAGCCGTAGCCCCTGACAACGTCGCACGCAAAGTGGATTGCACGTCTGGCGGCCTGCCATAGGGAGCGCGGCCAACACAGACGCCAAGCGCTATCTGCAACGTCACACCCATGACCCAGAGGTGCGCCAGATGCTGGACGAATACGCTGGCGTCCCGGCTTGAATACGACAAGAGACTTGAATACGACAAGAGAGTAGCGTCTCCCGGGCGTGTTGCTCGTGCCGTGGGAGCCGTCGTACCTACTAGATGGTGCGCCCGAAGGGATTCGAACCCCTAACCTTCTGATCCGTAGTCAGATGCTCTATCCGTTGAGCTACGGGCGCGAGTATGTAGTTGTCTGGCGGAGGCGAGAGGATTTGAACCTCCGGTCCCCGGTAAGGGGGACAACTCATTAGCAGTGAGTCCCATTCGGCCGCTCTGGCACGCCTCCTTTGAACTTCGTAGAGGTTACCGGACCCGATCTCCGGTACCGGAACCGCCGAGGGCACAGCGTACACAGCCTCACTTATGCTGGCCAAATGACCGCCCGTTTGCGCACCTTGATGGCCGACCTACCTGCCTATACGCCAGGCAAGACGGTCCCCGGTGCCATCAAGTTGGCCAGCAACGAAACGGTGGACGGTCCGCTGCCCAGCGTCCGCGCGGCGATCAACGAGGCCACCGACACGTTGAACCGCTACCCGGACAACGGCTACGTCGAACTCAAGGAGAACCTGGCAAAACACGTCGGCTTTGCGCCCGAGCACATCGCCGCAGGCTGCGGGTCGGTCAGCCTGTGCCAGCAGCTGATCCAGATCACCGCGACCATCGGCGACGAGGTGATGTTCGGCTGGCGCGCCTTCGAGGTCTACCCGCTGCAGGTGCGGGTCGCCGGCGCCACCCCGGTGCAGGTCCCGCTGAAGAACCACACCCACGACCTGGACGCCATGCTGGCCGCGGTCACCGACAAGACCCGGCTGATCTTCATCTGCAACCCGAACAACCCGACGTCGACGGTGGTCCCGCCGGCGGAGCTGCGGAGGTTCGTGGAGGCCGTGCGCAGCGACATCCTGGTCTGCATCGACGAGGCCTACGTGGAGTACATCCGCGACGGCCTGGTGCCGGACAGCCTGGGGCTGGTGCGCGACCATCCCAACGTCATCGTGTTGCGGACCTTCTCCAAGGCCTACGGGCTGGCCGGGGCCCGCGTCGGCTACGCGGTCGGCGACCCGGACATCATCACCGCGCTGGGCAAGGTCTACGTGCCCTTCACGGCGAGCACGCTGGCCCAGGCCGCGGCCATCGCCTCGCTGGACGCCGCCGACGAACTGCTGGCCCGCACGGACGCGGTGGTCGCCGAGCGCGCGCGGGTCAGCGCGGCGCTGCGGGCGGCCGGCTATGCGTTCCCGGATTCGCAGGCCAACTTCGTCTGGCTACCGTTGGGCCCCGAACGCACCGCCGACTTCGTCGAGCGGGCCGCCGAGGCGCGCCTCCTGCTGCGGCCCTACGGCACCGACGGCGTGCGGGTGACCATCGGCGCTCCCCACGAGAACGACGCCTTCCTGGCGTTCGCTACCGATTGGATCTGAAAGATGCCACGCCTGACCCGCGCCAGCAGCGTCGCGCTGATCACCGCGACGCTGCTGGCCGGTTGCTCGCAGACCACCCCGGGTCAGCTGGCCCGGACCACCGAACCGGTGTCCCCGGACCTGACCTGCTCGGAGTTCGAGATCCTCAACCCCACCGACAAGGTGAAAGTGGTCAACGAGATCGTCAAGGCCTCACCGGGTGACCCGTCGCTGTTCCTGGTGATGCTGGCCAGCGTGCTGTGCGAACGCGCCCCCGAAAAGCCGGTCAAAGAGGTGCTGCTGCGGCTGCGCTGACGCCGCCGCATTAGCCTCGACAGGTATGGCTGACAGCTACGAATCCCTCTCGGTCGAGATCGACGGTCACATCGCGCAGGTGACGCTGCTCGGTCCGGGCAAGGGCAACACGATGGGCCCGGCGTTCTGGGCCGAACTGCCGGTGGCGTTCGAGGCCCTCGATGCCGACCCGCAGGTGCGGGCGATCGTGCTGACGGGCTCGGGCAAGCACTTCAGCTACGGCCTGGATCTGGCCGCCTCCAGTGACTTCCTCGGGCCGCTGATGGCCGAGGGCGCCATGGCCGGCCCGCGCGCGGCGTTCCACCGCCACCTGAAGGGCATGCAGCAGTCCATCACCGCGGTCGCCGATTGCCGCACCCCGATCATCGCCGCGGTGCAGGGCTGGTGCATCGGCGGTGGCGTCGACCTGATCAGCGCCGTCGACATCCGCTACGCCAGCGCCGACGCGAAGTTCTCGGTGCGCGAGGTCAAGCTGGCCATCGTCGCCGACGTCGGCAGCCTCGCGCGCCTGCCGCTGATCCTCAACGACGGACACCTGCGCGAACTGGCGCTGACGGGCAAGGACATCGACGCCAAGCGGGCCGAGAAGATCGGTCTGGTCAATGACGTCTTCGACGACGCCGAGGCCACGCTGGCCGCCGCGCGGGCCACCGCGGCCGAGATCGCCGCCAATCCGCCCCTGACCGTGCAGGGCATCAAGGATGTGCTCGACGAGCAGCGCACCGCCCAGGTCGCGGCCAGCCTGCGTTACGTGGCGGCCTGGAACTCGGCGTTCCTGCCGTCGAAGGATCTGACCGAGGGCGTCACCGCGATGTTCCAGAAGCGCCCGCCGGAGTTCAAGGGCGAATAGCAGCGACGAGATTGACCGCAGGGTCGTGGCGGTGCGCCGCGCACAGCCCACGGCGCAATTTCGACGCCCGCCGCCCCGTACGCTGATCGAGATGACCGCCGACGGCAGAATTCGTGTGCCCGCCGACCTGGAGGCCGTGACCAGCGTCGCCCCCGAGGACCACTCGGACGTCGACCCGGCAAGCATCGAGCGGATCTGGCAGGCCACCCGGCACTGGTACACCGCGGGCATGCACCCCGCCATCCAGGTGTGCCTGCGCCACCACGGGAAGGTCGTGCTCAACCGCGCGATCGGGCACGGCTGGGGCAACGCGCCCGACGATCCGCCCGACGCCGAGCAGGTGTTGGCCACCCCCGACACCCCGTTCTGCGTCTACTCGGCGGCCAAGGCGATCGCCAGCACGGTGGTGCACAGGCTCGTCGAGCGCGGCGAGTTCTCCCTCGACGACCGGGTGTGCGACCACCTACCGACCTACACCAGCCACGGCAAGGACCGCACCACCATCCGGCACGTCATGACGCACAGCGCGGGGGTGCCGTTCGCCACCGGGCCGCGCCCGGATCTGCGCCGGATGAACGACAGCGACTACGCGCGCGAGATGCTCGGGCAGCTCAAACCGATCTACCGCCCCGGGCTGGTGCACATCTACCACGGCCTGACCTGGGGGCCGTTGATCCGCGAAATCGTCTTGGCCGCAACGGGTCGCAGCATCCGCGACATCCTGGCCGAGGAGATCCTGGAGCCGCTCGGCTTCCGCTGGACCAACTTCGGCGTCGCCGAGGCCGACGTGCCGAAGGTCGCGCCGAGCCACCCGACGGGAAAGCCGCTGCCGGCGCCGGTCGCGCGCGCGTTCCGGCTCGCGGTCGGCGGGACCATGCAGCAGATCATCCCGTTCAGCAACACCGCGGACTTCCTGACCAGCGTGGTGCCGTCGTCGAACACCGTCTCCAACGCCGCCGAGCTCTCCCGGTTTGTCGAGATACTTTGCCGTGGTGGGGAACTCGACGGGGTCAGGGTGCTGCGGCCGGAGACCCTGCGGGCGGCGACGCGGCAGGCCCGACGCCTGCGCCCCGACGTCGCCACCGGGTTGATGCCGATGCGGTGGGGCACCGGATACATGTTGGGCGACAAGCGGTTCGGCCCCTTCGGTCGCGACACCCCGGCTGCCTTCGGGCACACCGGCCTGGTCGACATCGCGGTGTGGGCCGACCCCGAGCGGGCCTTGTCGGCGGCCGTGGTCAGCAGCGGCAAGCCGGGGGGACACCCCGAGGCCAAGCGCTATCCGGCCCTGCTCAACCTGATCAACGCCGAGATCCCGCGCGTCCGCTAGGAACGGTTGACCGACGGCGCATTTCGCGCGACCAGCAGTGCCGCCAGGCTCAGCACCAGCATGACGAGCACCGGGGCCCGGTCGAAGTGGTCCAGCGCGAGGTCACCGACCACGGCGCCGACGACGCAGGTGGCGATCGCGATGACCGCCGAACCGAGGCCCATCAGCGCGGCCCGGTCGCGGCTGTCGGCCAGCAGGCTCACCCAGTTCATCGACGCGGCGTAGACCGCCTGGTTGGCCATCGTCACCAACAGGAACACCGCGGCGAGCACCCAGCCGGAGGACCACAGGTCCAACGTCTCGGCCAGCAGGCAACCGGTAGCCGCGGCGATGCTCATCGCGGCGCTGCC
Organism: Mycolicibacterium chitae; assembly: GCF_900637205.1. Lineage (NCBI taxonomy): Bacteria > Bacillati > Actinomycetota > Actinomycetes > Mycobacteriales > Mycobacteriaceae > Mycobacterium > Mycolicibacterium chitae. The sequence goes on along the minus strand of NZ_LR134355.1, from coordinate 194,840 downwards.
CCGCAGCATTCCGCGCACCCCGAAGGAGCGGTACACCGCGCGCCACAGCGCCGAGCCGACGAGCAGCGCGGCGCTCGAGACCACGATCAGGACGGGCAGGTTGTCCTGCCCCTGGGCCGCGCGCAGGCTGTAGAAGGTGGTGCCGAGGGAGACCGGCACGAACACCAGTTGGGTCAGCGCGTACCGACGGAACCACGGCTGGGACCGGGCGGCGCGCAGGCCGTCGCGCATGATCTCCCGCTGGCTCTGGCGCACAACGTCATTCGGCACCCGCACCGGACCGACGAACAGGGCCGCGACACCGGCGGCGACCAACCCCGCCGCCCCGAACCACAACAGCGACATGCCCTGGGCGGCGGCGTCGCCGTGGATCAGCGCCGGCACCACCAGCAGGGTCACCGCGGCGGCCAGCAGCGAACCGGCCGCGCTCTGACCGAGCAGCAGGTCCCCGCGGCGCGCGTCGGAGAGCCGACTGGAGGCGATGTCGTTGAACGCCACGTTGGACAGCCCGGAGCCCAAGCCCAGCAGCGCCGAGGCGAGCAGCAACGCGATGGGCACCGCCGCGCCGGCCGTCGCGGTGAAACCGACCAGCACCGCCATCGCGGCCACCGTGCCCGCGACCACCAGGTGCCGCTGCCCGCGGGACCACCCCAGGACGCACGGCGACGCCGCGTTGCCGACCGCCTTGCCGATGCAGTAGGCGGGGTACATCAGCGCGGCCAGCCAGGCCATCCCGCGGCCCGCGCAGAGGAACGGCAGCACCACCGAGACGTTGCTGAGCTGCGTGCCGGCGCTGTAGAAGGTGCCGTGGGTGAGCAGCTGACCGAATCCGCCCTGGCTCACGGCGGCGGTCGAGACCATCGGGCGAAGCGCGGTGTCCAGGGCTGCGGTCATACCTAGAAACGTATTTTCACCAGGTCTTTTGCGGCATCGGGCGATCGGCCGGTCACCCGGATGAAACCGGTGTCCCCCGATCGGGGGACAGCGTCTCGTAACTTGTGATCGGTAGCCGCCGGCCCCGGCCACGATGACGGGACCCAAACACAGGAGGTGGCAACGATGTGGATCGAGAAAATGATCGAGTTCTACGGTGAGCTGCTGACGGGCCCCGTGATCGCATACCTGGCCGTACTCGCCGCGACAATCGTCTACGCCGTGCTGTGGAGTTTCGTCACGAGCCCGCGCAACCGGACCACGGACGAGCCGCTCAGCGCCACCGAACTGGCCTATCTGAGGTCGGATATCGCACCCGTGGTGACGGCGCTGGCGATGCTGCGCGCCACCGGACGGATCTCTCGGCGCGGGCGCGTGGATGCCACGCTGCCGGCCGGGCGCGAGGCCGATACGTTCGCCGGGCAGGTGCTGGAGCGCGCAGCAGCCGATCCTGGGCACACCGTCGCGGGACTCTACGCCGATTCCCGCGACGATCTCGCCGCGTTGGAAGAGCGCCTGAGCGCGCGCGGCCTGATGCGGACCCGGGCCGAGCGCAAGCGGATGCGCCGGGGTGTGGCGCCCATGGTCGCGGTGATGGCGGTGGGCATCGGGTTCTGCCTGTATCACGTGACCCCGCTGTCGGGGCCGGGGATCGACCTGGCCCAGATCATGTTCGTGGCCATCCCCACCCTCTGCCTCGGGGCGGGGGTGCTGCCCAGTCTGCTCGACGTGAACCGGCTGACCCGGGCCGGCCGTCGGCTGCTCGCCGCCGAGAAAAAGCGCCTGGCGTACCTGGAGCCCAGCAAGCGCCCGGCCTTCGCGACCTACGGTCCGGCGGCGGTGGGGTTGTCGGCAGCGCTGTTCGGCACGGGGGTCCTGTGGGCCGTGGACTCCGAGTACTCCAGTTCGGTGGAACTGGCCGGCGAGTCTTCCAGCGGCGACGGTTGCGGCGCTTCCTGCGGCGGCGACGGTGGCGGGGGCGGCTGCGGCGGCGGCTGCGGAGGGTGCGGCGGGTGCGGCGGATGAACACCGCGGTCCGCACTGTCCCCGCGCTCGGCGACGTGGGTCTGGGCTGGCGTTCCGAGATCGCCGGCGTGATCGCCGACCTCCGGCCCGGGTTCTGCGAGGTCATCGCCGAGTCCATCCCGATCCGTCGGCGCACGGCCCGGCCGGACCCGGCGCTGACGGAGTTGGTGGCGCGCGGCGTCCCGGTGATCCCGCACGGCGTCGCGCTGTCGCTGGGCGGGGCCGAACCCGTGCAGGCCGCGCGGGTGCGGCGGCTGGCGGCCTGCGCGGAGGCGCTCGACGCTCCGCTGGTCAGCGAGCACATCGCGTTCGTCCGGGCCGGCGGGATCGAGGCCGGCCACCTGCTGCCGGTGCCGCGGACCCGCGAGGCCCTCGACGCGCTGGCCCGCAACATCGCGCGCACCCGCGCCGAGTTGGCGGTGCCGCTGGCCGTCGAGAACGTGGCGTCGTTCCTCGAGTGGCCGGAGTCCGACCTCACCGAATCGGAGTTCCTCACCGAATTGGTGGAACGCTGCGGGGTGCTGCTGGTGCTCGACGTCGCGAACGTCTACGCCAACGCCCGCAACCGCGGCCGCGACCCGCACCGCGAACTGGCGCGGCTACCGGTGGAACAGGTGGCCTACAGCCACGTCGCCGGCGGCCACGCGGGGGACGATTTCTATCACGACACCCACACCGCCCGGACCCCGCGGGAGGTTCTGGACCTGGTGACAGCACTGCGCGAGCGGGTCGACGTTCCGTTCATGCTGGAACGCGACGGCCGCTACCCGCCGGCCGTGGAGCTGTTCGACGAGCTTGACCAGATTGCTGAAGCGGCTGGGGTGCAACCGATTACGATGCGAGCGCGGGAGGTGTGGACATGACGGAACACGGCACGTTGGCGCAGCGCCAGGCGGCCCTGGTGCGTGCACTGGTGGCCGAAGGTCCGGTGCCGACCGGATTCGACGCGGCCGCGGTCGTCGCCGCCGGCGCGGTGTGCCGGCACAAGCGGGACGCGCACGCGCGGGCGGGGGTGCAGCGGCGGCGGTGGTTGCGCCGGTGAGGTCGACGGGGAGTTCGCGCTCGGGCGGCCGACCCAAGGGATGCCGTCAGCGCCGAGGATCGCAGCCACCTGTCACGTCCTCGACGGCGCGCGCTGGACACAGCGGCGGAGATCGGCCAAACATCGCGGTGGCGATAAGTGCCTCAACGGCCCACCAGTACCCGCAGCGCAGCGCGCCCGCGGCGTGCGTTGCTCCCGGTGGCGAGCCAGGACCGGTGGCTTTCGTCTTGGAGCACCTCCCACAGGGCGGTAATCCGCCGGCGGTCGCTGCCGATCATGCGGGCGCGGTCACCGACCGGATCGGTTGCCGCACAGGCCAGTACAGCAGCGTCATCGAGGTGGCGGCCACGGTCGCGTGTGTCGTCGATGTAGGCCGCGCCCTTGAGCACCAGTGCGCCGAGGACATCGGGAACACTGAGTACCACCGTGGTCTCTCCGGTGTCCACTTCACAGTTCACCGTCTTGCGCAGCGCCGAGGTGCCACCGGGGACGGCGAACACCGGACGGCGCAACACCTTCGGGTGCCATTTCGGAGGGAGCCGGTCGGCCACCATGACATCGACCGTCTCCGCGACGTCCGGCCCACGGACGAACCGGTGCACCGGGCCTTCGCCCATCGGTTCGCGCAGCGCATACCCGAGTTGTTCCAGCTGGTTACGGACGCCGCTGAATGTGGCGGCGCCGGTCTCTATGTGCAGGATCATGTCCACATCTCGCGTCGGCCTGGTGAGCGTCAATCCCGCGTAGGCCGCATGCAGTTGCACCATCAGCCCTCCGACCAGCGTCCACTGTGTGTGCGGGATCGCCTGCACGATCTCGATAAGCTGCGGCCACGGTGGCGGCCACCCGCCCCGCGGTGCGTTGATCGCCCACACCGGCCGCTCTCCGGCCGACGCGGCACTCACCAGGCCTCGTCGAATCGGCCGACTACTACGCGTCGGTCGCCGGCCCGGAACGCGTCGAGCAGATCATCAAGCACCCGTTGCCCAGCAGCAGCTTCCCGGGCGTCCAACGACTCAGAAAGGTCCACCGCGACGGCGGCGATGAGCGGGCGGTCCACCTCGTAGCCGGCATCGTCGGGGACGACGCGCACAGTGATGTCGCCTTCGATGTCATCGAACAGCCCCAGGGTGGTGACCATGTCATCGAAGTGACGTGCCGCGACGTAGCCGTCGGCTCCGCGTTCAGTCGGGGACAGATCGAACAGCGCGGACAGCTGCGGGTCGCGCAGCGCGCTCACACCGGTCGGGATCAGGCCGGTGTCTTGCCCCCAGCCCTGCATCTGGTGCACCCGGGCACGCCCGCGGGCCAACCACGCCACCTCGGTCGCGCGCGCACCGCGCAGGCGATGGCGGAGGCGAGACAGCGCAGACGAGTCCATCCACGGGGCGTCCCGGCCGGACAGCAGCGCCAGCGCGGCCCAGGCCGTCGCCGCGGTCCACGGCCGTCCGTTGTGGCGCACACGCCCGGCCAGCCGATGCACGGACGCGGCGTCGAGCAGCAGCGTTCGCCCCACCACCCGGGTGGTCGCCAGTACGCCCTTGCTCGCCAGCCGGCGCACCTGCCGCTGGGACACCTGCAGGTGCTCAGCAGCGTCTGCCGCGGTCATCTCCGCCATGCACATATGGTCCCTTATCGGACGCTTTGACGCAATATGCGCAGCTAGATCCCCCATAACCGTTTCGGCTCGGATGCCCTTAGAAAATGCCGCCGGCGGTCCGCCCAGAGGAATCCCCGATCCTGGATACCGATCCGGCGGCAATTGAGCGTCACGTAAATAGTTGCTGAGTCAGATTCCCTCGGTCCAAAAACGAAGGCCGATCCCGCCGTCGTCGATGCCGCACGCTTCAGGATCGCCCGGCGCCTGACTTGGCGCCGAAACTACTCCTCACCTGCGGTGGCGGAGGGATTTGAACCCCCGGGTGCTGTTAGACACCTCTCGCTTTCAAGGCGAGTGCATTAGGCCGCTCTGCCACGCCACCGCCGATAAGACTAGCGGTGCGCGCGGCGTCACCTCAGTCGCGCCCGTACCTGCGCGACGTGCTGCCGCCCTTGAGCGCCGCACTGATCCGACGGCAGTTCTCGCCTATCGCAGCTACCTGAGGCCGCGACAGCTGGCTGAGGAAGTGCGTCCGCACGCCCTGGCTGTAGGTGACCATCGCCTTCTCGGCGACCTCGCGCCCCTCCTTGGTGATGGTCGCGAGAACGCCGCGGCCATCCTCCGGACTGGCCGTGCGCGTCACCAGGCCGGCCGTCTCGAGACGACGGATCTGCCTGGTCACCCGGCTCGGTAACGACATCAACGCCTCGGCAAGATCACCCATCCGGACCGACCCCGTCGGCGACTTGTCCAGCAGATCGAGTAACCGCACGTCGACCAGCGTTAGATCGTGCGCCTCGGTCAACCCCCGGTTCAGCGTCGCGTAAATGCGCAACGCTGAGTCCAAATAGTTTTGCCACGACCGTTGCTCAGCAATATCGAGCCCGGGCATATCGCTTTCGGTACGCCCCGCAATCATCCCCTCCATGGCGCCATGCTAAGTGACGACACCGACAACCGTGGAACGAACCGTCCACTAGTACGGTGACCAGCATGCACGGGATCGTTACAGAAGCTGCCGACCGACTTATCTGGAGCGAGATTCCTGACGTCACACCTGCTCAGGACGGGGTCCTGATCAAGGTGGCCGCGGCGGGCGTCAACCGCGCGGACCTGCTGCAGGCCGCCGGCCGCTACCCACCCCCGCCCGGTGCCAGCGAGGTGCTCGGCATGGAGGTCTCCGGCACCGTCGCGCAGGTGGGTCCGGGAGTCAGCGAGTGGGCTGTCGGGCAACATGTTTGCGCTTTGCTGGCCGGCGGCGGCTACGCCGAGTTTGTCGCGGTGCCCGCCGCCCAGTTGCTGCCGATTCCCGACGGTGTCGACCTGATCGATGCCGCGGGGTTGCCAGAGGTGACGTGCACCGTCTGGTCCAATCTGGTCATGACCGCCGGCCTGACCGACGGTGAGCTGGTACTGCTGCACGGCGGTGCAAGTGGCGTGGGCAGCAACGCAATTCAGATCTGCAAGGCCCTGGGCGCCCGGGTCGCGGTGACCGCCGGTTCCGCGAGCAAGCTCGAGTTGTGCCGGGAACTCGGCGCCGACATCGAAATCTCGTACCGGGACGAGGATTTCGTCGCACGGATCCGCGAGGAGACCGACGGGGCGGGGGCCGACGTGATCCTCGACATCATGGGCGCGGCGTACCTGGACCGCAACATCGATGCGCTGGCCACCGACGGCCGGCTGGTGGTGATCGGCTTGCAGGGCGGCGTCAAGGGCGAATTGAATCTGGGCAAGCTGATTTCCAAGCGGGCCCGGGTGATCGGCACCGCGTTGCGCGGCCGTCCGGTCGACGGGGCGTTCGGCAAGGGCGCGATCGTGCGGGCCGTCGCCGACGCGGTCTGGCCGATGATCGCCGACGGTCGGGTCAAACCGGTCATCGGGGCGCGGCTGCCGATCCAGCAGGCCGGCGAGGCGCATCGACTGCTGAACTCCGGCGAGGTCGCCGGCAAGGTGCTGCTGACCGTCGACTGAAAGCGGGAATGACGTCGCCGGGGCTCAGCCCAGCGACGCCAGCGCGCGGACCAGCTGGTCCACCTCGGCGACCGTCGAGTAGTGCGCCAACCCGATGGTGACCGCGCCACCGACGTCGTTGACGCCGATGACGTCCAGCACCCGCGAGTGCGCGTTCGGCACCGCCAGCACGCCGTTGTCGGCGAGCCGCTGGACCACGCGGTCGGCCTCGATGTCGGCGACGGCGAAGCTCAGCACCGGGATGCGCGCCTCGGGCTGGCCGATCAACATCACCCGTGGCAGCGACCGCAGCGAGCTGACCAGGTAGTCGAAGAGCCGATCCAGGTAGTTCGAGGCCGTCCGCATCGACACCGCCAGCCGGTCCCGTCGGCTGCCCGTGGCCGCCTCGTCCAGGCCGGCCAGGTATTCGATGCTGGCGACCACTCCGCCGAGCAGGCCGTATTGGTGCAGGCCCAACTCCAGGCGGCGCACGCCCGTCGCGTAGGGATCCATCGACACCGAGCCGAAGGTGTCGATCAGGCTCGGGTCCCGGAACACCAGCGCGCCGATGGGCGGACCGCCCCAGCTCGCGACGTTGAGCGCCAGCACGTCGGCGTCGAGTTCGTTGATGTCGGCCAGCTGATACGGCGCCGCGGCCGTGTGGTCGACGATCACCAGCCCGCCCACGTCGTGCATCAGCTTGCTGACCGGGCGCAGGTCGACCAGGGTGCCCAGGGTCGAGGACGCCGACGTCAGCGCCACCAGCCGCGTCGAGCTGGAGATCAGGTTCTCCCACTGCCACGACGGCAGCTCGCCGGTCTCGATGTCGACCTCGGCCCACTTGACCTTGGCCCCGTACCGGTTTGCCGCACGCAGCCACGGGGCGATGTTCGCCTCGTCGTCGAGGCGGCTGACGATCACCTCGTAGCCGAGCCCCGCCCGCGACGACGACGCATCGGCCAGCGAGGCCAGCAGCACCGCGCGGTCGGGACCGAGCACCACGCCCTCGGGATCGGCGTTGACCAGGTCGGCGACCGCCTGACGCGCCGCGGTCAGCAGGGTCGCGCTGCGGCGCGCATAGGGGTGCGGGCCGGCGGTGTTGGCCGCCGAGGTGCGAAACGCCGTCGACACCGTCGTCGCGACGGCGTCGGGGATCAACATCCCCGACTGTGTATCGAAGTGCACCCAACCGTCACCCAGCGTCGGGTGCAATCCGCGCACCCTGGCAACGTCAAATGCCATCCCAGCCGTCCTTAGAAGGTCCAGGTAATTCGCCCATCTGCTGCAGGCGCGGGGTACCCCCACCACGCGCACCGTCCGATCCGGGCCACCTGGCCAGCCATAGTAGTCCAGCGCGCCGCGGACGCGGAGCGCAGTTTGCCCGATCGTTGCTGGTGGGGCCGGTGTTTCGAGCGACGACGGCGTCCGGCTAACTCCCCGCATCACCCGCCCAGTTCACCAGAGTGCGGACGAAGCGCCCCGGACGTGGGGTGTTCGACGCGCGTCGAGCCTCGGAATCGACTGTGCGGCACCGGTGCATCCGCCACTCCCGCCCTCCGGAAGCTTCCCCGTGCGAATGTTTGCCGACCCGCGTTACCGGCTACCATCGGTCCCACGCAAAGAAATCCCGGCGGGTCGCCGCCCCCACGGGCGCTTCGCCCCGCGAACCGGGCGGTCCCGGATGACGCGCCGGTGGTAGCGAAGACCACAATGCCCGACGGTCTAGTGTCACTACTTGAGCACGACCGCATGACGAGTGGCGCGGAGGAGCACACCGAACGTGAGCACGGACGACGACAACATCGAGATCATCGGGGTTCCCGACCCCCAACTGCTGGCCGCCGCCGAGGGGGACGACGACAAGTCCGTCACCGACCTGGTGGAGCAGCCCGCCAAGGTCATGCGGATCGGCACCATGATCAAGCAGCTGCTGGAGGAAGTGAAGGCTGCGCCGCTCGACGACGCCAGCCGCAACCGGCTGCGCGAGATCCACAAGACCTCGATCGCCGAGCTCGAGGACGGCCTGGCACCTGAACTGCGCGAGGAGCTCGAGCGCTTGGCGTTGCCGTTCACCGAGGACGTCGTGCCGTCGGATGCGGAACTGCGGATCGCCCAGGCGCAGCTGGTCGGCTGGCTGGAGGGGCTCTTCCACGGCATCCAGACCGCGCTGTTCGCCCAGCAGATGGCCGCGCGCGCGCAACTCGAGCAGATGCGCCAGGGAGCGCTGCCGCCCGGGATGGGCGCTCCGGGTCGACCCGGCGGGCCGCAGCAGCCCGGCACCGGGCAGTACCTGTAGATCCCCCGATGGTCGCCCCGAGTATCGAGACCCGTGACGCCTGGGTCGAATTCCCGATCTTCGACGCCAAGTCGCGGTCGCTGAAGAAGGCCTTCCTGGGCAAGGCCGGCGGCAGCATCGGCCGCAACAGCTCGAACGTCGTGGTGGTCGAGGCGCTGCGCGACATCACCATGTCCCTGGAGATGGGCGACCGGGTGGGCCTGGTGGGCCACAACGGCGCGGGCAAGTCGACGCTGCTGCGGTTGCTGTCGGGCATCTACGAACCCACCCGCGGCACCGCGCGGGTCACCGGCCGGGTGGCGCCGGTCTTCGACCTCGGCGTCGGCATGGACCCGGAGATCTCCGGGTTCGAGAACATCCTGATCCGCGGCCTGTTCCTGGGGCAGACCCGCAAGCAGATGATGGCCAAGGTCGACGAGATCGCCGAGTTCACCGAGCTGGGCGAATACCTGTCGATGCCGCTGCGCACCTACTCGACCGGCATGCGGGTGCGCCTGGCGATGGGCGTGGTCACCAGCATCGACCCCGAGATCCTGCTGCTCGACGAGGGCATCGGTGCGGTGGACGCCGAATTCCTCAAGAAGGCGCAGTCGCGGCTGCAGAGCCTGGTGGAGCGCTCCGGCATCCTGGTGTTCGCCAGCCACTCCAACGAATTTCTGGCCCGGCTGTGCAAGACCGCCATGTGGATCGATCACGGCACCGTCCGGATGACCGGCGGCATCGAAGAGGTGGTGCACGCCTACGAGGGCCCCGACGCCGCCCGCACCGTGCGCGAGGTGCTGGACAAGGTCGCACGAGAGTCCCCGCCGGCATGAGCGAACTCGTCTGCGCGGTGGTCGTCACCCACCGTCGTCCCGACGAACTGGCCAAGTCGCTCGACGCGCTGGCCGCCCAACGCCGACGTCCCGACCGTCTCATCGTGGTCGACAACGACGACGACGCGCGGGTCGCCGAACTTGTTGCCGGACAACCGATTCCCTCGACCTACCTGGGTTCGCGGCGCAACCTCGGCGGCGCGGGCGGCTTCGCCCTCGGCATGCTGCAGGCGCTCGCGGCGGGCGCCGACTGGATCTGGCTGGCCGACGACGACGGCCGCCCCGACGGGCCCGAGGTGCTGAGCACCCTGCTGGAGTGCGCGCAGCGCCACGGCCTGGCCGAGGTCTCGCCCATGGTGTGCGACCTCGACGATCCGCAGCGGTTGGCGTTCCCGTTGCGGCGCGGGCTGGTGTGGCGTCGCCGGGTCGACGAGTTGCGCAGCGAGGGTGCCGGGGACCTGCTGCCCGGGATCGCCTCGCTGTTCAACGGTGCGCTGTTCCGCGCCTCGACCGTGGAAGCCGTTGGGGTGCCGGATCTTCGGCTGTTCTTCCGGGGGGACGAGGTGGAGGTGCACCGCCGGCTGGCGCGCTCGGGGCTGCCGTTCGGCACCTGCCTGAACGCGGTGTATCTGCATCCGCAGGGCAGCGACGAGTTCAAGCCGATCCTCGGCGGTCGCATGCACACCCAGTACCCGGACAACGACACCAAGCGGTACTTCACCTACCGCAACCGCGGCTACCTGTTGTCCCAGCCCGGGCTGCGCAAACTGCTGCCGCAGGAGTGGCTGCGCTTCGGCTGGTACTTTCTGGTGTCCCGTCGCGACCCGGCGGGATTCCGGGAGTGGGTGCGGCTGCGCCGCCTCGGCAGGCGCGAGCGCTTCTTCCGGGGCGACGGGAGGACACACCGATGACGTTCACCGATGCCACCGCGCAGTCCAGGACCTTCGCCCGCGCCTGGCGCGACCTCGCCGACGGGTTCGCGCGCCGCGAGCTGTGGCTGCACCTGGGTTGGCAGGACATCAAGCAGCGCTACCGGCGCTCGGTGCTGGGGCCGTTCTGGATCACCATCGCCACCGGCACCACCGCGGTGGCCATGGGCGCGTTGTACTCCAAGTTGTTCAAGCTCGAACTGGCCGAGCACCTGCCCTACGTGACGCTGGGGTTGATCATCTGGAACATGATCAACGCCTCGATCATCGAGGGCTCGGAGGTGTTCGTCGCCAACGAGGGCCTGATCAAACAGCTGCCGACGCCGCTGAGCGTGCACGTCTACCGGCTGGTGTGGCGGCAGATGATCCTGTTCGGCCACAACATCATCATCTACGTGATCATCGCGATCATCTTCCCGAAACCTTGGTCCTGGGCGGATCTTTCGTTCATCCTGGCCCTCGGCTTGATCATGCTCAACTGCGTGTGGGTGTCGTTGTGCTTCGGCATCCTCGCGACGCGCTACCGCGACATCGGGCCGCTGCTGTTCTCCATCACGCAGTTGCTGTTCTTCATGACGCCGATCATCTGGAACGACAAGACGCTGCAGCAGCAGGGCGCCGAGGGGTGGTTGAAGATTGTCGAACTCAACCCGCTGCTGCACTACCTGGACATCGTGCGGGCCCCGCTGCTCGGTGACACCCAGGAGTTGCGGCACTGGGCCGTGGTCCTGGTGCTGACGGTCATCGGCTGGGGCGTCGCGCTGCTGGCGATGCGCCAGTACCGCGCGCGCGTTGCCTACTGGGTCTAGCGGGTCCTTCTTCGCCTGCTCGTCACCTGCCCGCTATGGGCCCGTCGATGGGGCGCGTTCAATATCGGGCATGTCCGAAACCGAGACCCTCGAGGTCGAAGAAGGCGTCGCTGCCGTCGCCGCCGAGCCGACGGCCGCGGTGGCCGTCATCACGCACGATCGCGCGGTCGCCATCCGCAACGTGTTCGAACGCCAGGTACTGGCCTCCCAAGAGGTCAGCACCGAATTGATCAGCGCCACCACCGATATCGCCGCGGCGGTGGCGGACGCCGTCTCGGCGGCCTTCGGGGCCGTCGAGGGCGGGGCCACCCTGCCCGCGGCGCTGGCCCAGTCCGGTGAGCAGTTGCAGGCGCGCGTCACCGAGGCCGGCAGCCGCGCCCGCAGCGTCGTCGGCGATTACCTCGGTGGCCGCGCCGTGCTGCCCAACGCCGTGGCCGCGGGGTTCGCCGACGTGGCCGGGTCGCTGATCCGGGCGCAGGGCGGGCTGGCGTCCACCGCGGTCAACTCCGCGTTCGACCTGGCCGCAGTCGCCGTCCGCGGGGGCGACCTGCGGGCCACCTTCGGTCAAGAGATCGACGAGCTGAGCACCGCCGCCGATCTGGCGCGCGACCGGGTCGCCAGCGCGGTTTCGGCGGCGCGCACCGATATCGGGGACGCCGCCTACCGCGACGAGCGTGCGCAGAACACGTAAAAGGCTCGGCGCGTCGGCCGGGGACGCGCAATGCTCGCGGTGGAGGTGGGGCTCAGCCGGGGACGTGGCCGGAGTCGGGTTCGGGGCCGAACACGAACCGCCGGCCCGAGATCTCCGTGGGCGTGATCCGCACGTAGCGCAACTTCAGCGTGGCGATCCAGGGGTACAGGCCGGCCTGCTCGGCCTCCTCGATGGCCTCGGAGGAATACAGCACCTCGGCGTTCCCGCGGACGATGACGCTCCAGCCCTCGACCACGTTGTGGTCGTCGGCCTCGAACAGCACCTTCTCGTTCATGACGGTGCCGAACAGCTTGGTGCCCTCGGCGCTGCGGAACAGGATGGTGCCCCGCTGGACCACGAAGTTCACCGGGAAGATCTCGGCCTGACCGCCGAGAACGGTGACCAGCCGCCCCAGGTGCACGCCGGACAGCAGTTCCAAGCTCTCCTCGTCGGTCAGCGTGCTCACTGGCTTCGTATCGGCGTCCATGACGCCATTCTCGTGCGAACGCCCCGAACCCGCCAGGGACAGCGGGCACCGGTGGGCAGGACGAACGGCCCTAGGACATCGCTACAAGGACGACGTCGCTGTAGGACCGCATCGCCGTAGCACCACATCGCGGTAGCACCACATCGCCGCAGAACGTCAGCCGCGCGGTCTCCGGACGGCTTCTCGATCAAATGCCGTCACCTCCGGGTGACGGACATCCACAGGGTGCCTCCCGTGCGCGGCCCAGGCTGTGGATGGCCGTCAACACACGATGACGGGATTTGATCGAGGGGCCTCGCGGAGAGCCCCGGGCCCGGGCAGAAGAACGATCCCACCCATCGACGAGACAGCTCGAGACGGCTTCACGGACGCACGGGCGGGCGCATCCGGGTGGTCACGCCGATCCGGTTCCACGCGTTGATGGTCAGCGCCATCGCGATCACCTGGCCCAGTTCACGCTCGCTGAAGGCCGCCGCGGCCCGCGCGTACACCTCGTCGGACACGTGCTCGCCGCCGGAGAGTTCGGTCATCTCCTCGGTCAGCGCGAGCGCCGCCTGCTCCTGCTCGGTGTAGAGCTCGGGCATCTCGCGCCAGGCTGGCAGCAGGTAGATGCGCTGCTCGGTCTCGCCGCGCCGGCGCGCGGCGTGAATGTGCATGTCGATGCAGTTGGCGCAGTGGTTGATCTGCGAGGCGCGGATCTTGATCAGCTCGGCCAGCGTGGGGTCCAGGTCCTCGCGCGCGGCGTTGTCCAGCGCGATCATCGCGGCGTAGATCTCCGGCGAGACGCGGTTCAGCTCGATGCGGGGGGCGTTCAGGGTTTGTGTCATGCCACGACGGTAGGCCCGGAAAGGCCCGCATTCATGGTGCAATCAGGGCATGAGTTCGTGGGCCAATACCGGGGCGCGGGATCTGCATCTCGACCTGCGCCGGGCGATCACGCCGGGCACCCGCGGCGTGCGCGACGTGCTGCTGACCGCGTTGCGCGACGCGGTGCGCTCGGGACGCCTGGAGGCGGGCACGGTGCTGCCGCCGTCGCGCACCCTGGCCACCGATCTGGGCCTGTCCCGCAACACCGTCGCCGACGCGTACGCCGAACTGGTCGCCGAGGGTTGGCTGGCCGCGCGCCAGGGCGCGGGGACCTGGGTGGTCAGCCCCGGTCGGCCGAACGTCCCCGCGCGGCCCCGCGGCATCCGGGCCACCCCCACCCACAACCTCATGCCGGGTTCCCCTGATGTGTCGGCGTTCCCGCGCGCGGCCTGGCTGGCCTCGGCGCGGCGCGCCCTGAACGCCGCACCCACCGAGGCGCTGCGGATGGGTGATCCGCGCGGGCGACCCGAACTACGCGAGGCCCTGGCCGAATACCTGTCCCGCACCCGCGGACTCCACGTCTCCGCCGAGGACGTCGTGATCTGCGCCGGCACCCGGCACGCCGTCGAACTGCTGGCGAAGGTGTTCGGCCCGGCCCCGATCGCGGTGGAGGCCTACGGGCTGTTCCTCTTCCGCGACTGCATCGCCGCCGCCGGCGCGCGCACCGTTCCGATCGGCGTCGACGAAATGGGCGCGGCGGTAGGCGAATTGGACGACCTCGACGTCCCGGCGGTGTTGCTCACCCCGGCGCACCACTACCCGCACGGCGTGCCGCTGCATCCTTCGCGGCGCAGCGCCGTCGTGGACTGGGCGCAGCGCGCCAACGGCTTTGTCCTCGAGGACGACTACGACGGCGAGTTCCGCTACGACCGCCAGCCCGTCGGGGCGTTGCAGAGCCTGGCCCCGCAGCGCGTGGTGTACCTGGGTTCGCCGAGCAAGAGCCTCTCGCCGGTGCTGCGGCTGGGCTGGATGGTGGTGCCCGCCGAGCTGACGGACCGGGTGCTGGCCGCCGCGGGCGAGCAGCAATGGTACGTCGACGGGATCGCGCAGCTGACGATGGCCGAGTTCATCCGGAACGGCAACTACGACAGGCACATCCGACGTCAGCGCGCCAACTACCGGCGGCGCCGCGACGCGCTGGTGCACCGGCTGCGGCAGGTCGTCCCCGAGATCGGGATCGGCGGGGTGCCCGCGGGCCTGCACCTGCTGCTGACGCTGCCGGCGGGCACCGAAGCCACGGTGCTGCAGCATGCCGGCGACGCCGGGGTCGCGATCGAGGGCCTGTCGCGGGCCCGGCACCCGGACGCCGGCGCGCACGTCGACCGGCCCGACGGCATCGTCGTCAACTTCGGTACCCCCGCCGAGCATGCGTTCGGCGCCGCGGTCGATGCCCTGGTCGAGGTCATCGCGATGGCGCTGGCGGGTTCGCGGTGAAGCTGAGCGTCTCGCCCCGCACCCCACCCATCCACAGGTCCTGGCAGGCCTCGGCCATCTCCTCGAGCCCCTCGATGACCGCGCCGAAGACGTTGCCCGGCACCCAGCCCTGATCGCCGTTGATCAGCAGATTGTTGCGCCCGTAGAACAGCGCGAGGTCGACGATGGCGCCGCTGGTACCCGTGCCGGTCCGGTTCTCGTACCCATAGGCCGGGTTGCCCAGATCATCGGAGTCGAACGAGAACCAGCACAGGTCGCCCGGGATGGGCGTCACCGTCGTGTTCTCCTTGCCAGGGTCGTCGCCCGCGAAAGCCGGTAGCAGCGTGTAGATCTCGTTGCGGGCGTACTTGCCGTGGAACACCTGCGCCGTGAGGGGTCCACCGGAGAGGGCCGCCCACACCGCCGCGCAGGTGCGTGGCGCCGCCTCGTCGAGCAGGCGCGCCACGCAGCGGACGCCGCGCTTGTCCAGCGACACCGTGATCAGCCTGCTCATCGAACCTCCTGCGCGACCAACGTCGGCGTCTTGTGGTGCCAATCGGTGACGGACTGATAGGCCTGTCCGACTCGCAGCACCAGCGCGTCGGCGTGCCGCGGCCCCACGATCTGCAGCCCGATCGGCAATCCGGCCGAGGTGAAACCGCACGGCACGCTCAGCGCGGGCTGCTGAGTCAGGTTGAACGGGTAGGTATATGGCGTCCAGCTGGCCCAGTCCGGGGACGGCCAGCCCGCCGGCACATCCCGGCCGGCGGCGAACGCCGGCAGCGGCAGCGTCGGGGTGACCAGCACGTCGTAGGTCTGGTGGAAACGCCCCATCAGCTGTCCCAGCTGCATCCGCACCGCCATCGCGTCGAGGTAGTCCGACGCCGAGTATGTCGCCCCGACGGCGGCCGTGCGGCGCAGCGCCGGATCGATCCGGTCGGCCCAGGGGTCCCCGATGTCCCCGTAGGCCTGCAGCACCTTGGCCTCACCGGAGTACCACAACACCTCGAAATGCCTTATCGGGTCGTCGAATCCGGGGTCGGCGCGCTCCACCCGCGCGCCGGCGTCGGCGAGCGCCCGCACCGCGGTCGCCACCGCGGCGTCGATCTCGGGGTCGTTACGCACGAAGCCCAGGTTCGACGAGAAGCCGATCCGGAGCCCGGCGACACCGTCGTCGAGGCCCGCCGCGAAGGAGGCGGCCGGGGTCGGCATGCTCGACCAGTCGCGGGCGTCGAATCCGGTGATGATGTCCAGCAGCGCCGCGGCGTCGGCGACCGTGCGCGTCATCGGCCCGACGTGCGCCAGCGTGCCGAACGGGCTCGGCGGATAGTGCGGGATCAGCCCGTAGGTCGGTTTCAGGGCGACGGTGCCGGTGAACGCGGCGGGGATGCGCACCGACCCGGCCGCGTCGGTGCCCACCGACCACGGCCCCATGCCCAGGCCCACCGCCGTCGCGCTGCCACCGCTGGATCCGCCCGCCGTTCGGGCCGGATCCCACGGGTTGCCGGTGGCGCCGAACCGGGGCGAGTCGGTGACCCCCTTGAAGGAGTACTCCGGGGTGGTGGTCTTGCCCAGCAGGACCGCACCGGTCTCGCGCAACCGTGCGACGCACGGCGCGTCCTCCTCCCACGGCCCGGCCTCGTCGATGAGCCAGCTGCCCCGCAGTGTCGGCCAACCCCGCGTCCACAGCGCGTCCTTGATCGATGCGGGAACGCCGTCACCGGGTCCCAGCGGCTCGCCGGCCTGCCAGCGCGCCTCCGACGCGCGGGCCGCCGCCAGCGCACCCTCGGGGTCGACGAGCACGAAGGCGTTGACGGCGCCATCGTGGGCGTCGATGGCGTCCAGCGCGGCCTGTGTCGCCTCCACCGGGGACAACGTCTTGCGCCGATAGGCCTCGACCAGCTCGACCGCGGTGGGGATCATCGGCCCTCCCCGGATGCCGCGGCCGCGCCGGGCACGTAGCCCAGCCTCTTGTCCACCACGTTGCGCAGCGGCTCCCCGGCCAGCCAGCGCTCGAGGTTGTCCGCGAACTGCGCGGCCAGGGTGTCCCGCCACCCGAGCACGTCGCCGGCCATGTGCGCGGTGATCGTCAGGTTCGGGGCCTCCCACAGCGGATGGTCGGCCGGCAGCGGTTCGGTGTCGAAGACGTCCAGGGTTGCGGCGCCAATCCTGTTGGCCCGCAAGGCCGTCAGCAGCTCTGCCTCGTCGAGCAACGGCCCGCGACCCACGTTGACCAGATGCGCGTCGGGTTTCATCGCCGTCAGCACCTCCCGTCCCACCAGGCCGCGGGTCGCCTCGGTCAGCGGCGCCGCCAGCACCAGATGGTCGCACCAGCCGACCTCGGCCGCCAGGTCCGCGCTGGCGACGATGCGGTCGAAGTCGGGATCCTCGTCGCGGGCCACCCGGCCCGCACCGCGTACCCGCAGACCGGCCGCCCGTAACAGCCGTGCCGTTTCCCGGCCGATCCCACCGGTGCCCACCACCAACGCCGCGGCGCCGGCCACGCTGCGCGTCTCGCGGTGCCGCCAGAGGCGCCGGCGTTGCAGATCCAGACTCTCCCGACTGCCCTTGGCGTGGGCCAGGACCGCGCCCAGGACGTACTCGGCGATCGGACGGTCGAACACGCCGCGGGCATTGGTCACCACGACGTCGGAGGAGCGCAGCGCGTCGAAGAGCAGCGTGTCCACGCCGGCGGCGGTGACGTGGACCCACTCCAGGGCGGCGGCCTGCGCCCAGGCATCGCGTAGCGCAGTGGAGAAGTAGTCCCACACCAGCAGGCCCCGCGCGCCGCGCAGCGCCTCGGCCAATCCCGTTGCGCTGCAGTATCGGAACTCCACGCCGGACAGTGCGGAAAGTCCCGGCGGCCGGTCGGTGGGCCGCTCGCACAGGACCGCGATCGCGGGCTGAGAATCGAGTGCCGGCCCACGCCCGGACCCCGCCGAGCGCCGGGTGTGGGCGCTCTCGCTGGGGGTCGACACGGCTTCGAGGCTAGGAACACGCCCGTATGATTGTCAACAATCTCTTGCTACGTGGGCCTGTCGGCCTCACACTGTGGTCATGACGCTCGGGGAGTTGCTCCCGGCCCCGCCGATACACCAGGTCGGGATAGGTGTGGTGACACCGTATGACTTCGCGCTGGACCGCGAATTGTGGCGCTGGGCGCCCGACGACGTCACCCTCCACGTCACTCGGTTGCGACACGCCCCGCTGGCGGTGACCGTCGACATGGCCGTCCATGTCTCCGACACCGAACAGGTGCTCGCCGGCGCCGCGAATCTGCGCGCGGTGGCTCCGCTGGTGACGGCGTACGCGTGCACCGCGGGCAGCTTCGTCAAGGGCCTGGCCGGCGAGGCCGCGCTGGTCGCCGCGATGCGGGCCGCCGGCGCCCCCGCGGCGGTGACCACCAGCGGCGCCATGCTCACCGCGCTGCGGCACCTGGGCCTGAACCGGGTCGCCACCGTCACCCCGTACACCACCGACCTGACCATCGGGCTGACCAGCTATCTCATGGAAGCCGGGGTCGAGGTCGTCGCGACGTCCGGGCTGGGACTCACCTCGAACATCTGGGAGGTGCCCTATGCCCGAACCGCCGAGCTCGTGCGGGCCACCGACACCGCCGAGGCCCAGGCCATCGTGGTCAGCTGCACCAACCTTCCGACCTACGACCTGATCGCCGCGCTGGAGGCGGAGTTGGCCAAGCCCGTGGTGACCGCCAACCAGGTGACGATGTGGGCGGCGCTGTCCGTCGCCGGCCGCAAGGCGGTGGGGCCGGGTCAGCGACTGCTGGAGACCTGAAGCGTCGGGTGCGACGCCTCGGGCCTCTCGCTGTAATATTGTCGACAATCTGACCCAGCCCGATGACCGTGGACACAGTTCAGGAGGACCGCATGGCCACCGTGGGCCTGCTCTACCCCGGCCACAGCGCGGCGGACGACTTCCCCGCGCTGGCGACCCGAGTGGGTGCCGAACTACGCCTGCCCGTCGTCATCACCTCGGTGGGCGAGGATGCCCACCGGGTCGACGCGCTGCTGGACCTCGGCCGCGCCGAGCGCCTCCTCGACGGTGTCGGGCGACTGTCCGAGCAGCGGCCCGACGCGGTGATGTGGGCCTGCACCTCGGGCAGTTTCGTCTTCGGTCCCGCCGGCGCGGCCGAGCAGGCCGCGAAAGTGGCTGCCGCAGCGGGTGTTCCGGCCTCGTCGACCTCGATCGCCTTCGTCGACGCCCTGCGGCACCTCGGCATGACGCGGGTCGCGATCGCGGCGTCCTATCCGCGGGACGTGGCCGAGCATTTCGTCCGGTTCCTGGCGGCCGCGGGCCTGGCGGTGCTCGCGATGGGCAGCCACGACATCGTCACGGCGGCCGAGGTCGGCACGCTGCAGCCCGACGACGTGCTCGCGATGGTCCAGGCCGCCGATCACCCCGACGCCGAGGCCGTGCTGGTCCCCGACACCGCGATGCACACCCTGGCGATCATCGACCGCCTCGAGGCCGCCGTCGGGAAGCCGGTGCTGACCGCCAACCAGGTGACCGTGTGGAAGGGCCTGCAACTGCTCGGCCCGGTGCCGCCGCTGCCCGGGCTCGGCACCCTGTTCGGAGGCGGCCGATGACCGAGAGCGAATTCATCGCACCGCTGGCGCAGGAGTCGACGGCCGGCCTCATCGCCGAGAAACTGCGCCAGGCCATCGCCCACGGCGAACTGCAGCCGGGCGCACAGCTGGGGGAGGCGGAGCTGGCGCGCAGGCTCGGTGTCAGCCGGGGCCCGCTCCGCGAGGGCATGCAGCGCCTCACCCAGGAGGGACTGCTGACCTCCATCCCCTACCGCGGCCTGTTCGTCATCGACCTGACCCCCGACGACGTCCGCGACATGTACCTGGCCCGGGAGGCCATCGAGCGGGCCGCGGCGCGGCGGATCTTGCAGGGCGACCATGTCGCCGCCGGCGACGAGCTGCTGCGGATCGTCACCGAGATGGCGGCGACCAGCGATCCGAACGAGATCAGCGACGTCGACGTCCGCTTCCATGAGCGCCTCGTGGAGCTGGCCGACAGCACCCGGCTGTCGCGGATGCACCAGACCTATCTGATCGAAACCCAGATGTGTGTGCACGCGCTGGCCGACAGCTACGTCGTGCACGGCGACCGCGTCGTCGAGCACCACGCGCTGGCCAGCGCGATCCGCTCCGGCGACGTGCACCTCACCGACAAGCTGCTGATCGCCCACATGGAGGACGCCGTCGAGCGGCTGAGTTCCCGCTTGGACCATCCCGAGGCGTGATCGGGCCAGCGCGTCAGTTCGTCGTGACGCCCAGCGCCGCCAACTCCGCGCGCAGGTTGGCCCGCGCCCGGTCCTCCCAGCGGTCCTGGGCCACGACGGTGCGATACAGCCGCGGGCCCATCAGCAGCGACTCGATGGCCCGCAGCCGGCCGGCGCGGAACGCCTCGTCGGAAACGTGGGCGTACTCGGAGCGGATGGCGGCGGTGTTGCGCCGGTACTCCTCGGCGCCGACGGCCAGCGCAGCCAGGTCGGCGTCGGAGAGCACCTCGGCGTTGCGGTCCCCGGGGGCCGGATCGTGCTTGACGGTCATCCGCACCAGCCGGGCCACCTCGGCCACCAGCTCGGCGTCGACCCCCAGCGAGGCCAACTCGGCCTCGGCCCGTCGGGCGCTGTTCTCCTCGTCGTCGGGGCTACCCTCGTAGACGGCGTCGTGATACCAGGCCGCCAGGCGCACCGCGTCCGGGTCGAGGGCGAGGCCGGCCAGTTTGTCGACGGCCTCCAGCACGCCGCGCAGGTGCACCAGATCGTGGTAGCGGCGGTGCGACTCCGACCAACTGTCCAGCAGCGCACGGCCGACGTCCTCGGCCGCCGGCGACGCGGTGTGCGGCGTAATCAGGGCTCGCCAGGCCCGGACCAGTTCCTCCACGCGTCCATTGTCGCAGGCTCGCCGACCCGTAAGCTTCCCCGCGATGGCCGAGACTGTTCCCCCGGGTGCCCCGCTCACCCTGAAGACGCAGGTGCTGCGGTTCGTGGTCACCGGCGGCTTCTCCGCGATCGTCGACTTCGGTCTCTACATCGCGCTGCTCGCGGCCGGCCTGCACGTCAACCTCGCCAAGACGCTGGGCTTCGTCGCCGGCACCACCACGGCGTACCTGATCAACCGCCGCTGGACGTTCCAGGCGCCGCCCAGCCGAGCCCGTTTCGTCGCGGTGATGGTGCTCTACGCGCTGACCTACGTGGTGCAGATCGGCATCAACTACCTGTTCTATCTGGAATTCGCGGGCCGGCCCTGGCAGGTCCCGGTGGCGTTCGTGATCGCCCAGGGCACCGCCACCGTGATCAACTTCGTGGTGCAGCGGGCCATCATCTTCCGGCTGCGCTGAGCGCCGCGGCCCGCGCGGTACCCTTGCCAGCGATGTCTACCGTTACGACGCGGCGCCTGATGGGGTGGGGGCGCACCGCACCCTCGGTCGCCAAGGTGCTTGCACCCCGCGATCCCGAGGAAGTCGTCGACGCGGTCGCGCGGGCGGCCGATGGCTCCGGGCGCGGCGTGATCGCGCGCGGCCTGGGCCGCTCCTACGGCGACAACGCCCAGAACGGCGGCGGTCTGGTCGTCGACATGTCGGTGCTCAACCGCATCCATTCGATGGACGCCCACACCCACCTGGTGGACGTGGACGCCGGGGTCAACCTCGACCAGCTGATGCGCGCCGCGCTGCCGCTGGGACTGTGGGTGCCGGTGCTGCCGGGCACCCGCCAGGTCACCGTCGGCGGTGCCATCGCCTGCGACATCCACGGTAAGAACCATCACAGCGCCGGCAGCTTCGGCAACCACGTGCGCGCCATGGACCTGCTCACCGCCGACGGCCGGGTGCATCGGCTGACCCCCGACGGCGCCGACGCCGAGCTGTTCTGGGCCACCGTCGGCGGCAACGGGCTGACCGGCATCATCCTGCGGGCCACCATCGCGATGACGCCGACGGAGACCGCCTATTTCATCGCCGACGGCGACGTCACCGGCGGGCTCGACGAGACCGTCGCCTTCCACAGCGACGGCACCGAATCCAACTACACGTATTCCAGCGCCTGGTTCGACGCCATCAGCGCCCCGCCCAAGCTGGGCCGCGCGGTCATCTCCCGCGGCTCGCTGGCCACCCGCGACCAGCTGCCCGACACGCTGGCCAAGGATCCGCTGAAATTCGATGCGCCGCAATACTTCACCGCACCGGATGTCTTTCCCAACGGCCTGGCCAACAGGTTCACGTTCGGCCCGATGACCGAGCTGTGGTACCGGATGGGCAAGACCTACCGCGGCAAGACCCAGAATTTGACGCAGTTCTACCACCCGCTGGACATGGTCGGTGAATGGAACCGGGCCTACGGCTCAGCGGGTTTCACCCAGTACCAGTTCGTGGTGCCCACCGAGGCGGTCGACGAGTTCAAGGCCATCATGCGCGACATCCAGGCCAGCGGACACGTGTCGTTCCTCAATGTGTTCAAGCTGTTCGGGTCCGGCAACCAGGCGCCGCTGAGCTTCCCGATCCCCGGCTGGAACGTCTGCGTCGACTTCCCCATCAAGGCGGGCTTGAGCGAATTCCTCACCGGGCTGGACAAGCGGGTGCTGGAGTTCGGCGGCCGGCTCTACACCGCCAAGGATTCCCGCACCACCGCCGCGACCTTCCACGCCATGTACCCGCGGATCGACGAGTGGATCACGGTGCGCCGCAAGGTCGATCCCGAAGGAGTGTTCATGTCCGACATGGCCCGACGACTGGAGCTTCAGTAGATGGTTTTCGACGCCGTGGGGAACCCGCAGACCATTCTGCTGCTGGGTGGCACCTCCGAGATCGGCCTGGCGATCTGCGAGCGCTACCTGCGCGACGCCAAGGCGCGCATCATCCTCGCCGACCTGCCGAACGCACCGCGCCGGCAAGCCGCGATCGAGCAGATGGAGGCCGCCGGCGCGCAATCGGTGGAATACCTGGAGTTCGACGCGCTGGACACCAAGGGCCATCCTGGGCTCATCGAATCCGCCTGGGCGGGTGGCGATGTCGACGTCGCGATCGTGGCATTCGGCGTGCTCGGTGACGCCGAGGAACTTTGGCAGGACCAGACCAAGGCCGTGCTGACGGCCCAGATCAACTACACGGCCGCGGTGTCGGTCGGCGTGCTGGTCGGCGAGAAGATGCGCGCGCAGGGCAGCGGTCAGATCATCGCGATGTCGTCGGTGGCCGGCGAACGCGTCCGGCGGTCCAACTTCGTCTACGGCTCCACCAAGGCCGGGCTGGACGGTTTCTACCTGGGCCTCGGAGAGGCGTTGCGCGAGTTCGGGGTTCGGGTGCTGGTCATCCGGCCCGGGCAGGTCCGCACCACCACCACCCTGGAGCACTGGAAGGCCACGGGCGCCAAGGAGGCGCCGTTCACGGTGGACAAGGAGCAGGTCGCCGACTTGGCGGTGGCCTCGGCGGCCAAGGGCAAGGAACTGATCTGGGCACCCGGCCCGGTTCGGCTGCTGATGTCGGTCATGCGCCACATCCCGCGTCGCCTCTTCCGTAAGCTGCCCATCTGATCATGAAGACAGCGCTACTCCGCGCTGCCAGCGCGGGCGGCCGGATGGTGCTGGCGGCGGCGATCGCCGTGGCGGTCTCCGTCGTCGCGCTGATCGCCATCAGCCGCGTGCAGTGGCCGGCCTTCCCGTCCAGCAATCAGCTGCACGCCCTGACCACGGTCGGTCAATTCGTCTGCCTGGCAGCCCTTCTCGGTGCCGGCTGGTTGTGGCGACGCGGCCGTCGGGTGCTCGCGCAGCTCGGCGCCACGGTGTTTTTGGCCGCGTTCGTGGTGGCTACCCTGGGCATGCCGCTGGGTGCGACCAAGCTGTACCTGTTCGGCATCTCGGTGGATCAGCAGTTCCGCACCGAGTACCTGACCCGGTTCGCCGACAACCCCGCGCTGCGCGACATGACGTACGCGGACCTGCCGCCGTTCTACCCGCCGGGCTGGTTCTGGCTCGGCGGGCGCGCGGCGGAGCTGGCCGGAATGCCCGGCTGGGAGATGTACAAGCCGTGGGCCATCACCTCGATTGCAGTGGCCGTGGTGCTGGCGTTCGCGCTGTGGACCGCGCTCATTCGCTTCGAGTACGCCCTGATCGTCACGCTCACCACCACCGCGGTGGCGCTGGCCTACGCCTCCCCCGAGCCCTACGCCGCGATCATCACCGTGCTGCTGCCACCGGTGCTGGTGCTGGCCTGGTCGGGGCTGCGCGCCCGGTCCGGCGGCGGCTGGGCCGCCGTTGTCGGCGTCGGGATCTTCCTGGGCGTCACCGCGACGTTCTACACGCTGCTGCTGGGCCTGGCGGCGTTGACCGTCACTGTGATGGCCGCGGTGCTGGCGATCTCGCGGCGCAGTCTCACCCCCGTGCTGCGGCTGGCGGTGGCCGCCGTGATCGCCGTCGCGATCGCGCTGATCACCTGGTTGCCGTTCGTGCTGCGGGCGCTGCGCGACCCGATGTCGGACACCGGCAGCGCGCAGCACTATCTGCCGGCCGACGGCGCGGTGCTGACCTTCCCGATGCTGCAGTTCTCGCTGCTGGGCGCGCTGTGCATGCTCGGCACGCTGTGGCTGATCGTGCGGGCGCGGTCCTCGGTGCGGGCCGGCGCGCTGGCCCTCGGGGTGCTCACCATCTACCTGTGGTCGCTGCTGTCGATGCTGACCACGCTGGCCGGCACCACGCTGCTGTCGTTCCGCCTGCAGCCGACGCTGACCACGCTGCTGGCCGCGGCCGGCGCATTCGGCTTCATCGAGGTGACACTCGCGGCGGCGGCCCGGTGGAACCGCGCGGTGATCCCCGTGGCCGCGGTGATCGGGCTGGCCGGCGGCATGGCGTTCAGCCAGGACATCCCCGATGTGCTGCGCCCGGACCTCGCGGTGGCCTACACCGACACCGACGGCGACGGCCAGCGCGGCGACCTCCGACCCCCTGGCTCGGAGAAGTACTACGCCGAGATCGACGAGGCCATCCGCGCCGCGACGGGTAAGCCGCGCGACGAGACCGTGGTGCTGACCGCCGACTACAGCTTCCTGGCCTACTACCCCTACCTCGGGTTCCAGGGCCTGACCTCGCACTACGCCAACCCGCTGGCGCAGTTCGACCAGCGCGCCGCCGCCATTGAACAGTGGGCCGACCTGGAGTCCGCCGAGGAGTTCGCGGCAACGCTGGACGCGTTGCCCTGGCGGGCCCCGGAGGTGTTCCTGATGCGCCGCGGCGCCGGCGACGCCTACACGCTGCGACTGGCCGAGGACGTCTACCCCAACCAGCCGAATGTGCGCCGCTACACCGTCGAGTTGGGGTCCGCACTGTTCGACGAGCCCTACTTCGACGTGCAGACCTTCGGGCCGTTCGTGCTGGCGATCCGGAATCAGCCCTGATGACCGTGCAATCGCCGGGACCGGGCGCATTACCATCTAGGTCCGTGGATGACACGGCGCCTCGATACCGCACGGCCCGTGCTGTCGCCATCGTCGCGGGATTGCTGGGCGCGCTGCTGGCGATCGCCACCCCGTTCCTGCCCGTCGAGCAGACCACCGCCGAACTCAACTGGCCGCAGAACGGCCAACTCGACAGCGTCACCGCGCCGCTGATCTCGTATGTGGCCACCGACCTCGAGGTCACCGTCCCGTGTCAGGTGGCCGCCGGGCTCGACGGCCCGGACAACGCCGGACGCTCGGTGCTGCTGTCCACGGTGCCCAAGCAGGCCCCCAAGGCCGTCGACCGCGGCCTGCTGATCGAACGCGCCAACAACAACCTCAACGTCGTCGTCCGCAACACCCCCGTGGTCGTTGCGCCGATGAGCGCCGTCCTCAGCCCGGCCTGTGAGGAACTGCGGTTCACCGCGCACGCCGACAAGGTCACCGCCGAGTTCGTCGGCCTGACCCAGGCCGACGGCACCGACGCCACCCCCGACGATCCCGAGGCCCCGCTGCGCGGCGAGCGCGGCGGCTACGACTTCCGGCCCCAGATCGTCGGCGTGTTCACCGATCTCGCCGGTCCCGCGCCGCCGGGCCTGAACCTGTCGGCCACCATCGACAGCCGCTACAGCACCGCGCCCACCACGCTCAAGCTCGTCGCGATGATCCTCGGCGTCCTGCTGACCATCGCCGCGCTGATCGCCCTGCACATCCTCGACACCGCCGACGGGGTGCGGCACCGGCGTTTCCTGCCGTCGCGCTGGTGGTCGATCAGCGGCCTGGACGCCCTGGTCGCCACCGTCCTGGTGTGGTGGCACTTCGTGGGCGCCAACACCGCCGACGACGGCTACATCCTGACCATGGCGCGGGTGTCGGAGAACGCCGGCTACATGGCCAACTACTACCGCTGGTTCGGCACCCCCGAGGCGCCGTTCGGCTGGTACTACGACCTGCTCGCCATCTGGTCGCACATCTCGACGGCCAGCATCTGGATGCGGCTGCCGACGCTGCTGATGGCGCTGGCGTGCTGGTGGCTGATCAGCCGCGAGGTGCTGCCGCGGCTGGGCAGCGCGGTCAAGACCAGCACCGCGGCCAGCTGGACCGCCGCCGGCATGTTCCTGGCGGTGTGGCTGCCGCTGAACAACGGCCTGCGCCCCGAGCCGATCATCGCCCTGGGCATCCTGCTGACCTGGTGCTCGGTGGAACGCGCGGTCGCCACCAGCCGGCTGCTGCCGGTCGCGGTCGCCTGCATCATCGGCGCGCTGACGCTGTTCTCCGGCCCCACCGGCGTCGCCTCCATCGGCGCGCTGCTGGTGGCCATCGGGCCGCTGCGCACCATCATGCACCGCCGTTCCCGCCAGTTCGGCCGACTGGCGCTGCTGGCGCCGCTGGCCGCGGCGGTCACCGTCACCGCGATCCTGATCTTCCGCGACCAGACGTTCGCCGCCGAGATCCAGGCCAGCACCTTCAAGTCCGCGATCGGGCCGAGCCTGAGCTGGTTCGACGAACACATCCGCTACTCGCGGCTGTTCACCACCAGCCCCGACGGCTCGGTGGCCCGGCGCTTCGCGGTGCTCTCGGTGCTGCTGGCCCTGGGCGTCGCGGTGGCAATGTCGTTGCGCAAGGGCCGGATTCCGGGCACCGCCGCGGGTCCGAGCCGGCGCATCATCGGCATCACCATCGTGTCGTTCCTGGCGCTGATGCTCACCCCCACCAAGTGGACGCACCACTTCGGCGTGTTCGCCGGGCTGGCCGGCTCGCTGGGCGCGCTGGCCGCGGTCGCCGTCACCGCGCACGCGATGCAGTCGCGGCGCAACCGGACCATCTTCGGGGCCGTGGTGCTGTTCGTGGTGGCGCTGTCGTTCGCGACGGTGAACGGCTGGTGGTACGTCTCCAACTTCGGGGTGCCCTGGTCGAATGAGTTCCCGGAGTGGCGGTTCGGCTTCACCACCATGCTGCTGGGGCTGTCGGTCCTGGTGTTGCTGCTGGCCACCTACTTCCACTTCAAGTTCACCTCGCCCAGCAACGGCGACGCGCCCTGGCGGCCCAACCGGTTCGGCCGGCTGTTGCGCTCCCCGCTGGCCATCGCGTCGTGGTTCCTGGTGTTCTTCGAGGTCCTCTCGCTGACGCTGGGCATGACCGCGCAGTACCCGGCGTGGTCGGTGGGCCGGTCCAATCTGCAGGCCCTGACCGGCAAGACGTGCGGGCTGGCCGACGACGTGATGGTCGAGCAGGACCCCAACATCGGCATGCTCACCCCGGCCCCCGGCGTCGACATCGGCGACGCGCTCGGCCAGGTGATCGCGACGGGCTTCTCGCCCAACGGCATTCCCTCGGACGTCTCCCCGGACGCGGTCACCGACACCCCGGCGGCCACCAACTTCGCCGACACGGGCGGCACCGAGGACAACACCGGCGAGGCGGGCACCGAGGGCGGCACCATCGCCACCACCGGCGCCAACGGCTCCCGCGCGCGGCTGCCGTTCGGGCTGGCGCCGGCGACCACCCCGGTGCTGGGCAGCTGGCGCTCCGGCGCCCAGCAGCCCGCCGTGCTGCGCTCGGCCTGGTACCAGCTGCCGCCGCGCGACGAGGCCGGACCGCTGCTGGTGGTCTCGGCGGCCGGCCGGTTCGACCCGGGCGAGGTCGTCGTGCAGTGGGCCCGCGAGGACGGCAAACCGGGCGGCTCGATCGGTTTCGCCGACGTCGGCGCCGCGCCGGCCTGGCGCAACCTGCGGGCCCCGCTGAGCGCCATCCCGCGCGACGCCACCCAGATCCGGCTGGTGGCCACCGACGACGACCTGGCGCCCACGCACTGGATCGCGGTGACCCCGCCGCGCATCCCGGACCTGGAGTCCCTGCAGGACGTCGTCGGGTCGACGGATCCGGTGTTCCTGGACTGGCTCGTCGGCCTGGCGTTCCCGTGCCAGCGGCCGTTCGGCCACCAGTACGGCGTCACCGAGGTGCCCAAGTGGCGCATCCTGCCGGACCGCTTCGGCGCCGAGGCCAACTCGCCGGTGATGGACTACCTGGGCGGCGGGCCGCTGGGCCTGAGCGAACTGCTGTTCCGCGCCTCGACGGTGCCGACCTACCTGCAGGACGACTGGTTCCGCGACTGGGGTTCGTTGCAGCGATTGCTGCCGTTCTACCCGAACGCCGAGCCCGCCGAGATCGATCTGGGCACCGCAACCCGCAGCGGCCTGTGGAGTCCTGCACCGCTGCGCCAGTCCTGACTCGCGGGCTGGGACGGTGCACGGCAAGCTGCACGACGGGAGAAGAGCAGGAAAGTGGATTTGGCACCGGTCAGGTCACCGGGTAAGCAGCGCCAGGCTGACGTCGGCTCCGGCCCGTTGACCCCGGGTGTTCAGTCTCTGAACACCCTCATCCTTTTTGGTCATGTCGATCTCTCGCTTCGTGGGGATTCTCTCTCACGTGGGGGTCCGGTGTTCAGCCTCTGAACACCCAGGGAAGTTTGAGAGCACGTTCGATCGGCCTCGCATCGGCTGCGCTCCTCTCAATCGACGGCACAACCCCGCCCCCCGACACGGCGACCCGCCGCGGTAGATCGTTCAGGTTAAAGCCTCATTCCGTGGACAACGGAACTAGCTCATATCCCGAATTATCGTGCGGCATGCCACAGGTGATTCGCGCTTAACGGGAAAGGACGTCACCGCGTTCGGATAAATCTCTTGTTCCGTAACCACCGGAACATATATAGTACCCGAACAGGAGACCACATTGACCAAACCGCTCACCACACCCCCGAGCTCCGATGCGGAGATCCTGACCGGGTGCAGCCAGCTGCTGCGCGATCGCCTGCCTGACGACTGGCGGGTGGATGCTCAGCGACCGCCGGCGGACGCTGCGATCGACGCGATACTCGCGCTTACCGCACCTTCGGGCGAGCAGGTTCGTTTCCTCGTGGAGGCGAAGCGGCTGCTCGTCAGCCGCGACATTCCCAAGGTCTCTGAGCAACTGCGGTGGGCAGCCGAGCGCGAGCTCATCGACACCAAGACCATGGTCATGTCCCGATACCTCGCCCCCCCTATCCGCGAGCGACTGTCGGAAAGCGGCATGTCATTCGTCGACGCCACCGGCAACATTCTGGTCCAGTCATCACGGCCCGCGCTGTATGTGCGCGATCGGGGCGCCGACAAAGATCCCTGGCGAAGCCCGGGTCGGCCACGCGGGTCACTGGCAGGTGAGCCAGCCGCTCGTGTGGTTCGGGCGCTCATAGCAGGGCGCGGTCCGTGGTCGGCACGCGATCTCGTCAGCTCATCCGGAGCATCTACCGGCGCAACGTACCGGGTGTTGGAGTTCCTTCGAGAAGAGGGGCTGGTGCAGAAGACGGGCACCGACTACGTCCTGCAAGACTGGCCAAGGCTTCTACGCCGATGGAGCCGTGACTACAGCTTCATCCGCAACAACCGGACATCCAACTACATAGAGCCTCGCGGCCTGGAAGCGCTACAGAGAAAGGCTGCCAACTCCAAGTATTCGCAATATGCGATAACCGGATCGATCGCGGCGGCACAGTGGGCACCGTACGCTCCCGCCCGCGCGGCGATGGTTTACGTCGATGATGCGGAGCAAGCGGCGAGGGAATGGGGGCTACGGCCCGCCGAGAAAGGAGCGAATGTGCTTCTTGCGGAGCCCAGATACGAAGTGGTGTTTAGCGGGACAAGTACCAATCGTGAGGGCGCAATCATTGTCGCGGCTGAACAAGCAGCAGTAGACCTGCTCACGGGCCCGGGCCGAAACCCTTCTGAGGGAGAGGAACTCATCTCGTGGATGGAGCGGAACGAAGATGTGTGGCGTCGTGGATAACCTTCTCGTCCAAGCACGTTCGGCCCTTCTGGATGCCCTCGAAGCCCTGAACGACCAACACGATTCGATCGTCGTGGTCGGCGCACAGGCCATCTATCTGCACAGTGGCCACGCAGATGTTGCGGTCGCGGAGGCCACGAAGGACAGTGGCCTAGCGGTGGACCCACGGGAGCTGCCCAACGAACCCCTACTTGAAGAAGCAATGAAACGAGCTGGCTTCTATCCGAACGTGAACGGCCAGCCTGGGGCATGGCTAACCCCGGCAGGCATCCCGGTCGATTTGATGGTGCCCGAGGCGCTGTCCCGGGGCGGTGGATCCCATCGCGGTGCCCGTATCCCACCTCATTCCAACAAGGCCACGAGGAAGACTGTCGGATTGGAAGCCGCAGTGGTCGACAACGAGGTCCGTACGATATCCCCGCTCGACCCTGGTGACACAAGAACTTTCGACGCCCGAGTTGCTGGGCCAGCAGCACTCCTGATTGCGAAAGTCCACAAAATCTATGAACGGCGCGACCACCCCGACCGCCTCAACGATAAGGACGCTCACGACGTCTATCGCCTGCTCATGGCGACCACCGACACGGCCGCACTCGGCGCAAGTTTTCAGCGTCTACTGTCCGACCCGATTTCTGAGACGGTGACGAGACAGGCACTCGATTGGCTGCCCGCTCTATTTGCGGACGGACCCGATGCCCTCGGATCAGTCATGGCAGGTCGCGCAGAAGAGGGAATCGGGGACCCCGACCTGGTGTCTGCCTCAGTTGCCGCACTAGCAGCCGATGTGCTCGCTGCCGTCGGGGACGCGTCCAACTAGCCGCTCAGAAAGCGAGGGATACCCCGTCGAGGGTGTGCGACACGAATGTCGGCAGTGAGGGTTGATGCTGGTCACAGGGCATCAGCAAATGCCGAGCGACCTCCTCCCGGGGGCGGCTGCGATCACCGCCCGGGTCAGCAACCTGGCGATCAACGACCGCCGCATCCCGCGTCCTCGGCGCGGCCCCAATTGGGCTCCTAGCACCGTCGCATACCATCGACCCTCGTGCCGGATCTCCGCCTTGCTCGCGTAATCGCCGTCGTCGCGGGGATCGCCGGCATACTGCTGTGCGGCCTGGTGCCGTTACTGCCGGTCAACCAGACCACCGCCACCATCAACTGGCCGCAGACCCCGGGCGAGGACGGCTTCGTCAGCGACGTCACCGCCCCGCTGGTCTCCGGCGCGCCCCGGACCCTCGACGTGTCCATCCCGTGCGCGGCCGTGGCCTCCCTGCCGCCCGAGGGCGGCCTGGTGTTCTCCACCATCCCCGAGCGTGGCATCGACGCCAGCCGCAACGGACTGTTCGTCCGGGCCAACGCCGACATCGTCTTCGTCGCGTTCCGGGACTCGGTCGCGGCGGCCGCCCCCCGCGCCGACGTCGACGCCGGCGCCTGCAGCACCCTGAACATCTGGGCCAACGCCGGCGGGGTGGGCGCGGACTTCGTCGGCCTGCCGAATGCCGCGGGCACCCTGGCACCCGAGAAGAAACCGCAGGTCGCCGGCCTGTTCACCGAACTTCAGGTGCCGCCGCAGCCGGGCCTGTCGGCCTTCGTGGACATCGACACCCGGTTCATCAGCTCGCCGAGCGCGCTCAAGCTGGTCGCGATGGTGCTCGGGGTGGCCTGCGTGATCGTCTCGATCGTCGCGCTGGCGTGGCTCAACCGCCGCTCGGCGCACACGGTGCGGCACGCCTGGCGGCGGCTGACCCGAGTGGGTGTGGCCACGTGGCTGGCCGACCTCGGCGTCATCGGCACCCTGGCGGTCTGGCACGTCATCGGCGCGACGTCGTCGGACGACGGCTACAACGCGACCATCGCCCGGATCTCCGGGGAGGCCGGCTACAGCGCCAACTACTTCCGCTACTTCGGCGCCAGCGAGGCCCCGTTCGACTGGTATCAGTCGGTGCTGGCGCAACTGGCCGCGATCAGCACCCACGGGGTGTGGCTGCGGGTGCCCGCCACCCTGGCCGGCATCGCGACCTGGCTCATCCTGAGCCGCTGGGCGCTGCCGCGGCTGGGCCGCGCGCTGGCCGCCAACCGGGTGACCGTGTGGACCACCGCCGCGGTGTTCCTGGCGTCCTGGCTGCCGTTCAACAACGGGCTGCGGCCCGAACCGCTGATCGCGTTCGGCGCGCTGGCCACCTGGGCGCTGGTGGAGAACGCCATCGGCACCCGCCGGCTGTGGCTGGCCGCGGCGGCCATCGTCGTCGCGGTGTTCAGCGTGACGACGGCACCGCAGGGCCTCATCGCGCTCGCGCCGCTGCTCGTCGGCGCCCGGGCGCTGGCCCGCATCGTCCGCGAACGCCGCCCCGTCGACGGCCTGGCCGCCCAGCTGGCACCGCTGGCGGCGGCGCTGTCGCTGATCTTCGTGGTGATCTTCCGCGACCAGACCCTGGCCACGGTCGCCGAGTCGGCCCGCATCAAGTACGTCGTCGGCCCCACCATCGCCTGGTACCAGGACTTCCTGCGGTACTACTTCCTGACGGTCGAGGAGAGCGTCGACGGTTCGCTGACCCGGCGCTTCGCCGTGCTGCTGATGCTGCTGTGCCTGTTCGGGCTGCTCGCGGTGCTGCTGCGGCGCGGCAAGGTGCCGGGCGCGGCCAGCGGCCCGGTGTGGCGCCTGATCGGCAGCACCGCGGTGGGTCTGCTGCTGCTGACGTTCACCCCGACCAAGTGGGC
Organism: Mycolicibacterium chitae; assembly: GCF_900637205.1. NCBI lineage: Bacteria > Bacillati > Actinomycetota > Actinomycetes > Mycobacteriales > Mycobacteriaceae > Mycobacterium > Mycolicibacterium chitae. Next base: position 161,984 of record NZ_LR134355.1, on the reverse strand, counting down.
CGTGCAGTTCGGCGCGTTCGCCGGGCTGGCCGGGGCCCTCGGCGGCGTCACCGCGTTCGCGTTCTCCCGGGTGGGCCTGCACAGCCGCCGCAACCTGGCGCTGTACGTCACCGCGCTGCTGTTCGTCGTCGCCTGGGCCACCTCCGGCATCAACGGCTGGTTCTACACCGGCAACTACGGGGTGCCGTGGTGGGACCGCCAGCCGGTGCTGGCCGGACAGCCCGTGACGACGATGTTCCTGGTGCTGGCCATCCTGTGCTCGCTGTTGGCCGGCTGGCTGCACTTCCGGATCGACTACGCAGGGCACACCGAGGTGGCCAACACGCGCCGCAACCGGGTGCTGGCCTCGACGCCGATGCTGATCGTGGCGCTGCTGATGGTGCTGCTGCAGGTGGGCTCGATGGCCAAGGGCTTCGTGCAGCGCTACCCCGTCTACACCACCGGCAAGGCCAACCTGGCCGCGCTGACCGGCTCGAGCTGCGCCATGGCCGATGACGTGCTGGTCGAACCCGACACCAACGCCGGGATGCTGACGCCGGTGCCCGGGCAGACCTACGGCGAGTACGGCCCGCTGGGCGGCGAGGACCCGATCGGGTTCACCCCCAACGGGATCAGCGAGATCCTCGAGCCCGCCGAACCCGTCACCGCCAATCCCGGCCTGGTGAACTCCGACGGTTCCCCCAACAAGCCGAACGTCGGCGTCGGCTACGCCGCGGGCACCGGCGGCGGCTATGGGCCCGTCGGCGTCAACGGCTCTCGGGTGTTCCTGCCGTTCGGCCTGGACCCGGAGCGCACCCCGGTGCTGGGCAGCTATGGCGAGAATCGCCTTGCCGCCCAAGCCACCTCGGCCTGGTACCAGCTGCCGCCGCGCACCCCGGACCGGCCGCTGGTGACCGTGGCCGCGGCCGGCGCCATCTGGTACTACGACGAGGAGGGCGGCTTCAACTACGGGCAGTCGCTCAAGTTGCAGTGGGGCGTGCACAATCCCGACGGCAGCTACACCGCACTCGATGAGGTGCAGCCCATCGATATCGTCGCCCAAAAGGCTTGGCGCAACCTGCGTTTCCCGCTGTCGTGGGCGCCGCCGGAGGCCAACGTCGCGCGCATCGTGGCCGATGACCCGAACCTGTCCGAGGACCAGTGGTTCGGCTTCACCCCGCCGCGCGTCCCGGTCCTGCAGACCGCGCAGGAACTCCTGGGCTCGTCGACCCCGGTGCTGATGGACATCGCCACCGCCGCGAACTTCCCCTGCCAGCGGCCGTTCGCCGAGCGCCTGGGCGTGGCCGAACTGCCGGAGTACCGCATCCTGCCGAACTTCAAGCAGGTCGTCACGTCGTCGAACCAGTGGCAGTCCGCCGAGGACGGCGGGCCGTTCCTGTTCATCCAGGCGCTGCTGACCACCGCCACGGTCCCGTCGTACCTGCGCGACGACTGGTATCGGGACTGGGGTTCCATCGAACGTTTCGACCGCGTGGTGTCCGCCGAACAGGCCCCCGACGCCGTCATCGACACAGGCGCCCAGCGAGTTTCGGGCTGGCACCGCACCGGACCGATCAGGGCACTCCCATGAGCGATACGCAGACCATCCCCCCGCCGGCGCGCGATACCACCAGGGACGTCACCGTGGCCCGCTGGGTCGCGATGATCGCCGGGCTCATCGGCTTCGTGCTGGCCGTCGCGACCCCCCTGCTGCCGGTGGTACAGACCACCGCGACGCTGAACTGGCCGCAGGGCGGGCAATTCAGCAACGTCACCGCGCCGCTGATCTCGCAGGCCCCAGTGTCGCTGACGGCGACCATCCCGTGTCAGGTGATCCGGGACCTGCCACCCGAGGGCGCGATGGTGCTCGGCACCGCCCCGGCCGACGGTAAGGACGCCGCACTCAACGGCCTGTTTGTCAACGTCACCGCGCAGCGCGTCGACATCACCGACCGCAACGTGGTGGTGGCCAGCGTGCCGCGCCAACGGGTCGAGGCCGCCGGTTGCGAACGCATCGAGATCACCTCCTCGGAGGAGGGCACCTACGCCGAGTTCGTGGGCCTGAGCCAGCGCGACGGCAGCCCGCAGCGCACCGGCTTCGCCGACCCGAACCTGCGCCCGGCGATCGTCGGCGTCTTTACCGAACTCACCGGCCCGGCCCCGCCCGGCCTGTCCTTCTCGGCGACCATCGACACCCGATTCTCCAGCACCCCAACGCCGTTGAAGCTCGCGGCGATGCTGCTGGCGATCGTGGCCACCGTGATCGCGGTGCTGGCGCTGTGGCGCCTCGACCGCGTCGACGGGCGGCGCATGCGGCGGCTGATCCCGGGCCGCTGGCGCACCTTCACCGCGGTCGACGCGGCAGTGATCTCGGCGTTCCTGATCTGGTACGTCATCGGCGCCAATTCCTCGGACGACGGCTACATCCTGGGCATGGCGCGCGTCGCCGACCACGCCGGCTACATGTCGAACTACTTCCGCTGGTTCGGCAGCCCCGAGGACCCGTTCGGCTGGTACTACAACGTGCTGGCGCTGATGACCCATGTCAGCACGGCGAGCATCTGGATGCGGCTGCCGGATCTGGTTGCCGCACTGGTCTGCTGGCTGCTGCTGTCCCGCGAGGTACTGCCCCGGTTCGGCCCGGCCGTGGTCGCGAGTCGCCCGGCGCTGTGGGCGGCGGGCATGGTCCTGCTCGCCGCGTGGATGCCGTTCAACAACGGCCTGCGCCCCGAGGGCCAGATCGCCGTCGGCGCGCTGATCACCTACGTGCTGATCGAACGCGCGATCACCTCCGGCCGGCTCACCCCCGCGGCGCTGGCGATCATCACCGCCGCCTTCACCCTCGGCATCCAGCCCACCGGGCTGATCGCGGTGGCCGCGCTGATCGCCGGTGGCCGACCCATCCTGCGCATCGTGGCCCGGCGTCGCCGCGTGGTCGGCCTGTGGCCGCTGCTGCTGCCGCTGCTGGCCGCGGGCACCGTGGTGCTGACGGTGGTCTTCGCCGATCAGACCTTCGCCACGGTGTTGGAGGCCACCCGGATCCGCACCGCGATCGGTCCGAGCCAGGAGTGGTACACCGAGAACCTGCGCTACTACTACCTGATCTTGCCGACGGTGGACGGCTCGCTGTCGCGCCGGTTCGGGTTCCTGATCACCGCGCTGTCGCTGTTCGCGGCGATGTTCATCATGTTGCGCCGCAAGCGGATCTCCGGCGTGGCCCGCGGGCCGGCCTGGCGGCTGATGGGCGTCATCTTCGCCACCATGTTCGTGCTGATGTTCACCCCCACCAAGTGGGTGCACCACTTCGGCCTGTTCGCCGCGGTGGGCGCCGCGGTGGCCGCGCTGGCCACCGTGCTGGTGTCGCGCACCGTGCTGCGCTGGTCGCGCAACCGGATGGCGTTCGTCACCGCGCTGCTGTTCGTGATGGCGCTGTGCTGGTCGACCACCAACGGCTGGTGGTACGTGTCGAGCTTCGGCGTACCGTTCAACAACGACAAACCCGCCATCGCCGGGATCACCGTCAGCACCATGTTTTTCGTGCTGTTCGCCATCTCGGCGGTCTACACCGCGTGGCTGCATTTCGCGCCGCGCGACCGCGGTGAGGGCCGGTTGGCCCGGGCCGTCACCGCGGCGCCGATCCCGGTGGCCGCGGGGTTCATGGTCGTGGTGTTCATCGCCTCGATGCTGGTCGGCGTGGTCCGGCAGTACCCGACGTACTCGAACGCGTGGGCCAACCTACGCGCCTTCACCGGCGGCTGCGGCCTGGCCGACGACGTGCTGGTGGAACCGGACGCAGGCGACGGTTTCCTGACACCCGTCGGCGGCCCGTTCGGCGCCCTCGGCGCGCTCGGCGGCGAGCGCCCGGTCGGCTTCACCGCCAACGGTGTGCCCGAACACATTGTCGCCGAGGCGATTCGGCTCAACCGGGTGGTGCCCGGCTCCGACTACGACTGGGACGCCCCGGAGGAACTCGAGACCCCCGGCGTCAACGGCTCCACGGTGCCGCTGCCCTACGGGCTGGACCCCGCGCGGGTGCCGCTGGCCGGGAGCTACGTGACCGGGCCGCAGCAGCCCAGCACGCTGGCCTCGGCCTGGTACGAGCTGCCGCCCGAGGACGACGGCCATCCGCTGGTGGTCATCACCGCCGCGGGCACCATCACCGGCAACAGCGTCTTCAACGGCCGCACCGAGGGTCAGACCGTCGAACTCGAGTACGGCCGCCCCGGACCCGACGGCGCCCCCGAGGCGCTGGGCCGGCTGGTGCCCTACGACCTGGGCCCGGCGCCGTCGTGGCGCAACCTGCGCTTCCCGCGCGCCCAGATCCCGTCGGACGCAACGTTTGTCCGGGTAGTCGCCGACGACGCGTCGTTGACCCCGGGCGACTGGATCGCCGTGACACCCCCGCGGGTGCCCGAACTGCGCTCCATCCAGGAGTACGTCGGTTCCGAGCAGCCGGTGCTGATGGACTGGGCCGTGGGCCTGGCCTTCCCGTGCCAGCAGCCGATGCTGCACGCCAACGGCGTCACCGAGGTGCCGAACTACCGGATCACCCCGGACTACAACGCCAAGCGGCTGGACACCGACACCTGGCAGGACGGCATCAACGGCGGCCTGCTGGGCATCAGCGACCTGCTGCTGCGTCAGCACGTGATGGCTACCTACCTGTCGCAGGACTGGGGCCGGGACTGGGGCTCGCTGCGTCGCTTCGAGACCATCGTCGACGCGACGCCCGCCGAGATCGACCTGGGCAGCGCGACACGTTCCGGGCTGTGGAAACCGGGCGAGATCCGCATCAAGCCGTAGAGCCCGGCAGTTCCCGACCGTCAGCCCTCGCGGCGGTGTCGCTCCGCCTAGCTGATGCGCGACTTGCCTTTAAGGTGCATTTGAGTCCGACCGGTTCGTTTCTCAAAAGGCTGGACGTTTTCTGAAAGCTCAGTGTGTCCGGTTCCGGATACGGTGTCGCGTACACCTCTGGTCATCCGCCCAAAGGGCAATCTTGGCTGTCGGGAAGGCAGGGATAATGAGAATGTTGATCGCGGGGTTGGCGAGCGCCGGCCTGATGCTGGGTACCGCGGGTGTCGCTCTCGCCGACGACGTGGTCGTCTATGACGGCGAAACCGGAATCCCGTGGAGTTGGCCGACCGAGTCGGCGTGCATCTCAGACGGTCCGGACATGCACTTGGACAACGTAGGCGACGACAACTTCTACCGGTACTGGTACTGCCTCCAGCACGACGATGGACTGTGGTATCTGCACAACACCGACCAGCCGACCCACGAGGAATGATCTGTCCGACCGCTTGATTTCCCGGGCCGGCTGAGGCCGTTCGAAGTGCGGACAGCGCAGCGACATTCGCACCGCACCACGGCCTGGATTCAGAGAGGCAAGTGATGCACAGACTCGTAACGGTCCCCCTCGGATTCGCAGCGCTGGTGTTGATGTCGGCATGCGGCTCCGGATCCCCAGCCGGAGGTCCGCATGATTCGGCCAAACCGGGCGCGGTGCCGAAGCTGACCGCCAATGCGCAGTACTGCGCGCAGAATCGCGACCCGAAGTGCGCAACGGGCAGTTTCCACGGCACGAACGTCCACCTCGCGCCCTCCGACGGTTACTGGGATGCCAACGGCAAACCCGTCAATGGCGGGCCGATGGGAGCTAACGGGTCCACCGGCAACGACCTAACCCAGGAGTACTGCGCCCGCAACCAAGATCCCGGCTGCCCGGTGGGCAGCTATGTTGCCCCCGATGCCATCAAGAACCCGGATGGCAGCTCCACCTACGTCGTCTGCGAAGGCACCATCTGCACCAACCCCAACCACGGGGCAGCTAACTCGGGGGGCTTCTGGGATGCCAACGGTAACCCGATCGACGGCGGACCGATGGGCGCCGACGGGTCCACCGGTAACAACCGCACCCAGGAGTACTGCGCCCGCAACCAAGATCCCGGCTGCCCGGTGGGCAGCTATGTTGCCCCCGATGCCATCAAGAACCCGGATGGCAGTCCCGGTTACGTCGTCTGCGAAGGCACCATCTGCACCAACCCCAACCACGGGGCAGCAGACCCAGACAGCGGCGTCGACACCGCTGGTCCCGACGACGAGCCCGCAAATGACACGCCCACGCCCGACACCGACCCGGACGAGGGTTTTCCGGATGATGCGCCCACACCGGAAGCACCGGCGTTCCCCGAACCGTCAGATGATGGTGACGCCTGGGACCCGGGACCAATAGTCGACTCGGACGACGAGCCGAGCTTCGACGAACCGTGACCGAGGGAGTTCCCGCGCCCGGCTTCCCGGCACCGATGCCCGTGAAGCCGCGCCGACGGATACTGCGTCGCCTCGTGGCCAGTGGGGCAATCCTGGCGGCGGGGATCGCGGTGGCATTCGTCGCGTTGGTGTTCTGGCCGAATCCCACTGTGCCGGCTGATCAACCGAACATGTCGCAGGTGATGACCGGAACGAGCAACGATTGGTTGTCCTTCGATGACTTCGTTCCCGGCACGGCAATCGCTGCCGACGACGCCGACAACGACGAGTACGAGTGCACGCTCGGATTCCTCGGGCGTGATGGTTCAGATGCGGCGATCGGTTTCACCGCGGGCCACTGTGCCCGTCCGGGCGACGGTTCACCGCACTTCACCCGAACTGGCGATGAGGACGATGCCGTTGAGCTTGGCCGTTTCACGACGGTCCAGACCGCCCTCACGCCGGACAAGGTCGTGGAGACCGGTTCGGACGGGTGGTCGGACTTCGCGGTGATCGAAATCGACCCGGCGCTGGCTGAATCGGCGGAAGGAAACGCCAGGATCGCTGGGGTGTACCGGGTGACCAAGGTGCTCGATCACGAGTATCTGTTGAACAACAACGTGACTCTATGCAAGTTCGGATTCGTCAGCGGCGAAACCTGCGGCAAGGTTTCCGGACACGACCACCTCACTGTGGAAGCCGAATTGTATTCCGCCTCGGGAGATTCTGGCTCACCCGCGTACGTGAAACTCGGCAACGACGAAGTCGCCGCCGTCGGAATCTTGCGGGGCTCCCCCGAGGGAGAGGACAACTACACCGAGTTCTCCCTGCTCGCACCGATACTCGAAGCAACGGGCTCATCCATTTTCTGTGACGATCCGACGTGCCACGGAAACTGATGCTGCACGAATAGGCACCGTGCCCGGGCGGCCACCCCTGAACCCGGTCAGGTCACGTTTGGTATCGATGCTGTGCCCGACGTGCCGACGATAGGATGTCCCGGTGTTAGCAGAGCACGCTGACGGATCGGCTGCTGCCGGCCGGGGCCGCCCGAGTCCGGCGGTTCACTCGCTGGCGCCCCGCAGCGACATGCGCCTGAGCCTGGGCTCCGCGAAGACCGGGATCAACGTTCGATTCATCACCCATGCGTTGGCTGGACCGACCACCTGGTCCGTCTTTGGGCCGGAGCATGAGGTGCGGGTGTGGCGCCGCGGCACCGCGAACTCCAAGGAGGTCGTGTTCGACCGCGGACCCAACGGTCGGGTCGATCCGGGCGCGAGCAACGTGTGGGTCATCCCCGCCGAATCGAGGTCAGCTGCCGAGGCCCGGGAAGCGTTCTGCGAGTTCGCTGTGTTGACGTTGCCTCCAGCTCTGATCGGGGCCACCACCCTGCGCCCGGTCGCCGGCCGGCGAGACCCACTGCTGCTGAGCATGATCGAGCGGGTCGCCGGCACAGCCGGCCGAACCGACGTCGTGTCGCGGCTGCTGCGGGAGACTTTGACCGATGCTCTGCGCCTGCACATCCTCGACCTTTACGGTGAAGAGCCGGTCCGACGCCAAACCAGTCGGGTACTCGATCTGGCTGCGCAGCAGCGGCTACTGGACTATCTGCGCGACGGCCTCGACCACGAGATCGATCTCCGCACGCTGGCTGGAATCGCTGGTATGCCGGTGGCCGGGTTCCGTCGCGCGTTCGCGCATACCTTCAACACGACGCCCTACCAGTACGTGCTGGACCTGCGCATCGAGAAGGCCAAGACGATGCTGTCGACCACTACCTTGACGATTACTGAAATCGGCGCGGCAGCTGGGTTTTCCAGCCCGAGCCACTTTGCTACCACGTTCAAGCAACGGGTGGGGGTCACGCCCACGGCGTACCGCAACGAGCTTCGCTTCCCGACTAGGTGAACCAACCCATCGCCGGGTCCTAGGGGATCACCAAGATGTCGGTGGCCTAACGAATCTGTCGAGGTTCGGCGTCAACGGTCGCGCAAACTGGGGAAACGTGGTGGGGTGGACGTCGATGTCTGCATTCCGGTTCTCCCCCCGACTCGGTGCCGCCGCCGCGGGATGCGCTGCGCTGCTTGCCATCGGCGCGCCGACGGTCGCGGCCGCACCCGCCACCGACGCCCAGGGCTACGTCGATTCCACCGCGCGCTGCGCCGCGCCGAGCACCGTGGTGGAGTTCGGCAGCACGGACAAATCCCGAGTGGCCGTGTGCAAGTCGGCCAAGGGTGAGTACCAGTATCGGGGCGTGCGGCTGCGCGACGGCGCCAAGATGATTCTGCCCGCCAAGCTCGCCGATGACGGCGCGTTCATCGCCGAGAACTACGGCATCGAGTACACCGTGGCGGCGAAGTCGTTGATCATCAGCGAGGGCGACCGGGTGCTCCGGGAGGAGCCGTGGACCGACTTCCACACGGCCGGTGCGGCCGCCAGTGCACCGACCACCGCGGCGCCGCCGAGCGACCCGCTGCCCGCCGAGGTGGGCGGAAGTAGCAACTAGTTCGGTGGCCCACACCGTACGGTCGAGGACATGAACGGCCGCATCAAACTGGGCAGAGCCATGCTGACCCGCGTCGTCGAGCATCAGTTCGACGCCGGCACCGTGCTATTTCCCGCCACCCCCAATGAGGCCTGGTCTGCCAACGCCGACCTGCTGGTGCCCGACTTCTACGATCCGCAGACTGCGCTGCTGCGCCTGGCCATCCAGACCTGGATCGTCGAGGTAGACGGCCTGACCGTGCTGATCGACACCGGCATCGGCAACGACCGCGACCGGCCCCACCTGCCCACGCTGTCACATCTGTCCAGCGACTTCCCGGCCGCATTGGAGCGGGCCGGCGTCGACCCGGCCGACGTCGACGTCGTCGTCAACACCCATTTGCACACCGATCACGTGGGCTGGAACACGACGCAGGTCGACGGAGCCTGGGTGCCGACGTTCCCCAACGCGCGCTACCTGATGCACGACGCCGACCACCGCCATTTCGGACCGGACGGCCCCGGCCACGACGACGGTGCGCGCCTGCTGTTCGCCGACAGCATCGACCCGGTGGCCCACCAGATCCAGCTCTGGGACGACAATTACCAGATCAGCGAATCACTGTGGCTGCGAACGGCTTCCGGGCACACGCCGGGTTCTTCGGTGGTGTGGCTGGACGCCGGGGTGCCCGCGGTCTTCGTTGGCGATCTGACCCACTGTCCCGTCCAGATCCCGCGGCCCGGCGACGTGTGCGCCTTCGACGTCGACCCCGAGGAGGCCGTCGTCACCCGCAGACGGATCTTCACCGAGGCCGCGCGGCGGCGGGCCGCCGTCGTCCCCACGCACTATCCCGGGCGCGGCGGTGCCCGGATCGTCGCGCGCGGCGACCGGTTCCGGGTGGACGACTGGCTGGACCTCGACCCGATCTGAGCCGGATCTAGTGCGGCGGACCCAGGTACGGGAATTCGTCGAGGGTGTCGGTATGCGGCGTCAACCCCGGGGCCTGGCTCTCGCCCTTGGTCAGGAAATTCAACCGGTAGTCGATGACGTCATCGGTGAAGGTGCGGCCGTTGGGGTACTTCGCCGGCCGCGACGGACGGTAGGTCAGCATGTCGGGCAGGGTGCCCTCGCGGTCGATGGCCGCGATCGCCTCGGCGCGGTTGTAACCACCGGTTTCGCCCATCCGCGCGATGAACAGGCCGATCCAGCGGGCCCGGTCCTGGATCGGGTTGGTGGCGTAGTAGGCCGCGCGGGTCTCGTCGTCGGTGAGGAAGCCGCGGATCGCGGGGTGCCCTACCCGGTCGATGTGCTTCCACTCGCCGTCCTCGCGGATGGTGCAGCGACCCCACACCCGAATGTCCGGTTCGGCGCCGATGGCACTGGTCGGCATCTCGACGGCCATCGCGATGACGTTGGTGGTGGCGTTGGAATCCACTCCGGTCCAAGGCCTTTCGGGGTTCCCCTGGGTGCCGGCGATGCCGAGCAGGTTCTTGACGCCCTCGACGTCGCAGAACAGCGGATCGCTGCGGATCCCGCAGAACACCGTGAAACTGCCGGACCGCAGCACCTTGGCCTCCGGTCCGCGGCACAACTCGACGCCGGAGAACAGCCGCGAGCCGACCGCCTGGGGTTCCTCGGCGTCACGGTCGACGGCGAGGTAGAGATCGAAAGTCTGCACCCCGTCCTTCGGTTCGGCGAAGACGAAGCTGAATGCGATGTCAGTGCGCAGGTCGCCGTCGTTGTCGACGTTGATCCGGTAGATCGCGTCGGGGTGCAACGACTCGCCGTTGGTGTTGGCGGTCAGGATCAGCACCGTGTTGGCGGGATCGGACGGCGACGGAAACACGTACAGGTCGCGCAGATCGAGCCGTTGATCGCCCCGGGGCGGGTTCACACTGAGCCCGATGTATTGGTCGGCCATAACCTCAATCCAACCTTCTCAGCCGCGCGAAGGTGCGCAAACTACGGGATCGGCGCGGCGTGTCGGCCGCGGACGCGCACCCTCGCGGGGGGAGACCCCAGCTCGCGGAGGGGACCCCAGCACGCAAGCGGGGCATTTAGATGGGGAGCAGACCGTGCTTGCGCTGCACGCGGCCCTGGATCTGCTTGTCCCGCAGCAACTGCAGCGACTTGCGCAGCAGCAGCCGGGTCTCGTGCGGCTCGATGACGCCGTCGATGTAGCCGCGCTCGGCCGCGATCCACGGCACCGCCATGCCCTGGTTGTAACCCTCGATGAACTCCTTGCGGATCTGCTGCACCTCGGGGGCGGTGGGATCCGGGAACCGCTTGACCAGCAGCTGCGCGGCACCCTCGGCGCCGATCACCGCGATGCGCGCCGTCGGCCAGGCGAAGTTCAGATCCGCCGAGAGCTGCTTGGAGCCCATCACCGCGTGCGCGCCGCCGTAGGACTTGCGGATGGTGAACGTCACCTTGGGCACGTCGGCCTCGACGACGGCGTTGAGGAACCGGCCGCCGCGCTTGATGATGCCGTTCTTCTCCTGCTCCACCCCCGGCATGAAGCCCGGGGTGTCCACGACGAACACCAGCGGCAGGTTGTAGGAGTCGCAGAACCGGACGAACCGCGCGGCCTTGTCGGAGGCCTCGTTGTCGATGGCGCCGGACATGTGCATCGGCTGGTTGGCGATCACGCCGACGGGACGCCCGTCGACCCGCGCGAACGCGGTGATCATCGCCGGCCCGCCCTGCTCGGCGACCTGGAACACGTCGCCGTCGTCGAACATCCGCAGCAGGATTTCCATCATGTCGTAGGCCATGTTGTCCGAGTCCGGAACGATGCTGTCCAGCTCGAGGTCGTGCGGCGTGATCTCGGGTTCCAGCCCCGGGTTGATGGTCGGCGGATCGTCAAAGGTGTTGGCGGGCAGGAACTGCAGGTAATCGCGGACGTACTGGTAGGCCGCCGCCTCGGACTCCACCACCTGATGGATGTTGCCGTAGCGGGCCTGCGCGTCGGCGCCGCCGAGTTCGTCGAGGCTGACGTCCTCGCCGGTGACGTCCTTGATGACGTCGGGGCCGGTGACGAACATGTAGCCCTGATCGCGCACGGCGACCACCAGGTCGGTCTGGATCGGCGAGTACACCGCACCGCCGGCGCACTTGCCGAAGATCAGCGAGATCTCGGGCACCAGGCCGCGCAGCAACTCGTGGCGCCGGCCCAGCTCGGCGTACCACGCCAGCGACGTCGCGGTGTCCTGGATGCGGGCGCCGGCCGAGTCGTTGATGCCGATGATCGGGCAGCCGACCATGGCCACCCACTCCATCAGCCGGGCCACCTTGCGGCCGAACATCTCGCCGACCGACCCCTGGAACACCGTCTGGTCGTGGGAGAACACCCCGACCGGGCGGCCGTTGATCGTGCCGTGCCCGGTCACCACGCCGTCACCGAAGAAGGCGTTGGGGTCCCCGGGGGTCTTGGCCAGCGCGCCGATCTCCAGGAAGGTGCCCGGGTCCAGCAGCGCGTGGATGCGCGCGCGGGCGCTCGGGATACCCTTCTTGTCGCGGCGGGCCCGGGCCTTCTCGTCGCCGGGATCCTTGGCGAGCTCGAGCTTCTCCCTGAGTTCCGCGAGCTTCTCGGCCGACGTCGCCGTCGACGGCTGCGGGGCAGATTCTGCGGTCACGTCGCCTGCTTCCTCACTTGTCCTGCTGGGCCTGGATCGCGGTGATCGCCTGGCTCATATGTGCCCCGACCTTAGCGATGTAGGGCTCGTCGATGGCCTGAATGTGCTCGCCGCCGATGGGTACCACCTCGAGATCCTTGACGTACTCCCCCCAGCCGCCGTCGGGCTTGCGGGTCGCGTAGGCGGGCTCGAAGACAATCGCGTCGTCGTGGTAGCGGTCGGCCAGATACAGCGTGACGTGGCCGTCATAGGGCTGGACCTCGATGGTGGCCAAGGCACGCTGATCCAGGTACGACGTGCGCTGATGCTCGATGATGCCGCCCGGGATCTGCACCCCGCTTTCCTTGATCGCATCCAGGACGAACTTCACCTGGCCCTCGTCGTCGAGCTGCTCCAGCTCCTCGTACGGGATCTCGGGGATCTCGACGTTGAACGTGCGCTGGGCGAACAGGGCGTAGCGATCCCACCGGGCCCGCATACCCTCCTTGCTCTGGTCGATCGGCTCTCCCGGCAGCGCGAGGTCGATCAGGCCGACGAACTCGACGTCGGCGCCGGCCCGCTCGAGGCCGATGGCGCACGCATAGGCCAGCGCACCGCCCAGCGACCAGCCGGCCAGGATGAACGGGCCCTGGTGCAGCTCCATCAGCTTGGGCACGTACTCGGCGGCCCGCTCCTCGATGGCGCCTTCGACGCGTTCGATGCCGTACACCGGGGTGTCCGCCGGCAGCCGCTTCATCAGCGGCTCGTAGACCACCGTCGATCCGCCGGCGGGGTGGAAGACGAACAGCGGAACGGCCGAGCTGCCCTCCTTCGGCGCCCGCAGGGTGCGGACGAACCCGTCGACCACGCCCTCCTCGAGCTGCTCGCGGACCACGGTCGCGAGTTCCTCGATGGTCGTGGCCGACCTGACGTCCTCGACGCTGATGGCGCCCTCGGCGCGCTCGGTCAGCCGCTCGGCCAGCTTGGCCGCGGTCTCGTCGTCCAGGGCGGGCAGCTCGTTGAAGATGCCGCCCGGGGACTTCTTGGTGACGATCGCCCAGGTGGCGAAGGTGACGCGCTCCGCGGCGTCGCGGGGAGGCACGTCGGCGCCGAGCGCCTCGGTGACCGCCTCCTGCGTGAGCACCTTGGCGGCGGCGGCCGCGGCGGTGGCCTTGCCCGGCCCACTCGGATCCGACGGCGGGGGCGGGGGCGGCACCGCACCCGGGCCGGCCGGGTCTGTCGGCGGCGGCGGGATGGTCGCGGCGGTCTCGGCGGCCTTGGCGTTGAGCTCGTCGGCCTCGGCGGGGGCCTGGGCCTGCACCTCGGTCGGGGCCGCACCGTCGGCCTGGGCCTGCACCTCGGCCAGCCGCTCCTCGATCTCGGCGGCCGTGCTCGCCCCGCCCAGCAGCTCGGCCTGCGCCTTGGCGAACTCCTCGGGGCTCGCGGTCTGCTGGAACTCGTGCAGCTGGGCCACCTCGTCGCGGTTCTCGATCGCGTAGATGATCAGCTGCTCGACGTTGTACAGGTTCGCGTCGCGCACGGCCTGCAGCTGGATCGGCGGCAGGTCGAAGTCGTACTCGACGCGGTTCTTGATGCGCACCGCCATCAGCGAATCCAGCCCCAGCTCGATCAGAGGGACCTCGCGGGGCAGATCCTCGGGCTCATAACCCATGGCGCCGCCGACGATCGCGGCCAACCGGTCGCCGACGCTCTCGCCGGAGTCCGGGCTCCACTTGGCGAAGCCCGCGCCCAGGTTCGCGCCCTGGGTCAGGTTGTCGCTGAGGATCTCGGCCTCGACGACGTCGCCGAGTCCGCCGGCGAGTTGCGGCTGCTCGACCTGCCCGGGCGCCAGTTCGGTGCCCGCCGGCTGCGCGACGACGGCGCCCGCGGCAGCCGCGGCCGGCAGCGTGCCGGCCTGACCGGCGCGGCTGACGACCGCGTCGTAGACCAGCGTGAAGGACTCGCCGATGCGCGCGTGCACCTGCACCGTGGCGCCGCCGGGGTGCCGGGTCAGGGTGGTGACCAGGCGGGAGCCCTCGGCCGGGATGGCGCGCTGCTCGGCGGCGGTCAACGTGGCGTCCGGGAGCACCTGCGCGGCAGCGGCTTTCACCAGGCCGGCCAGATCGGCCGCACCCTTCGGCGCGAACTCCCAGATGTGCCGCCCGTCCGGGGTGGCGACATGGTTGCCCGGCATGATCAGCGAGCTGTCACCGGTGAAGCGCGCCTCGAGCCAGTGCGGCTTGCGGCGGAACCGGGTCGGGGGGATGTTCGCGTAGTCGATCGCCGGATCCACCGGACGCTCCGACGGGAGCGGGAACAGCGTGCGGAAGTCCAGATCGTGGCCGTGGACGAACAGGTTCGCCATCGCCACGGTCATCGAGTCGACCTCGTCCTGCTTGCGCGCCAGCGTCGGGATCAGCTGGGCGTCGTGCAGCCCGGCCGCTGCGGTGGTCAGGCCGACCTGCATGAGCGCCACCGGATTCGGCGCCAACTCCAGGAACGTGGTGTGGCCGTTGTCGACGGCATTGCGGACGCCGTGGGTGAAGTAGACGCTGTGCCGCAGCCCCTTCTTCCAGTACTCGACATCGTGGATCGGCTCGGCGCCGGCCCGGATCAACTGCCCCTCGTGCACGGTGGAGAAGTACGCGGTCTGCAGCGGCTGCGGCTCGATGCCGACCAGCTCGGCGGCCAGCTCACCGAGCAGCGGATCCATCTGCTGGGTGTGGCTGGCGCCCTTGGTCTGGAACTTGCGGGCGAACTTCCCCTCCGACTCGGCGCGCGCGATGATCGCGTCCACCTGTTCGGGCGGGCCGCCGATGACGGTCTGGGTCGGCGCCGCGTAGACGCACACCTCGAGGTCCGGGAAGTCGGAGAACACCGTCTTGATCTCGTCGGCGGAGTACTCCACCAGCGCCATCAGCCGGATGTACTCGCCGAACAGCATCGCCTCGCCCTCGCCCATCAGGTGCGAACGCGAACAGATGGTGCGGGTCGCATCGGCCAGGCTCAGTCCGCCGGAGAAGTAGGCCGCGGCCGCCTCGCCCAGCGATTGCCCGACCAGCGCAGTGGGTTTCGCGCCGTGGTGCTTGAGCAGCTCGCCGAGCGCCACCTGGATGGCGAAGATGACCACCTGCGTGGTCTCGATGCCGTAGTCCTGCGAGTCGTCGAGGATGAGCTCGACGACCGAGTACCCCAGCTCGTCCTGCACCAGGGCGTCGACCTTGTCGATCCACGCGGCGAAGGTCTCGTTGCGCAGGTACAGACTCTTGCCCATCTTGCGGTGCTGGGCACCGAAGCCGGCCAGCACCCAGACCGGGCCGTTGGTCACCGGGCCGTCGGCCGCGAGCACCAGCGGGCTCTGCTTGCCGTCGGCCAGGGCGCGCAGCCCCTTGATCGCCTCGTCGTGGTCGTGGGCCAGGATCACCGCGCGGGAGCGGCCGTGGTTGCGCCGCGACAGGGAGCGGCCGATGGCCTCCAGCGGGGTGGCCCGCCCCTCTTCGCTGTCCAGCCAGTCGGCGAGCTCGGTGGCCGTCGCCCGCTTGCGCGAGGTCAGGAATGCCGAGACAGCCAGCGGGACAATGGGTTTGATGGGTTCGTCGGCCTCGGCGGCGGCCAGCTCCTCGCGGGCCACCTCCAGCAGGCGCAGCGCCTCGTCGGTCAACCCCGGCAGTTCGTGGTCGTCGTCGGTGTCGCGGCCGTAGAACGCGTCGTCGCCGAGGTTCGAGTCGTCGTCGGAGATGAACTCGCCGTACTCGTCCATCCGGACCCCACCGACATACACCGCGTCGGCGTCGGAGTCGGCGGGCTTGTCCGGCTGAGCCTCCGGAACCGGTTCGGGTTCCACCAGATCCGAGGGCAGCACCTCGCGGACCACGACGTGCGCGTTGGCGCCGCCGAAACCGAAGCCGGAGACGCCGGCGATCTTGTGTCCGCTGTAGCGGGGCCACTCGGTGACGGTGTCGGCGACCTTGAGCCGTTCCTTGTCGAAGTCGATGTAGGGGTTGGGCCCGGCGTAGTTGATCGACGGCGGGATCTTGTCGTGGTAGATCGACAGCGCCATCTTCGCCATGCTGGCCGCGCCGGCTGCCGACTCCAGGTGTCCCACATTGGATTTCACCGCACCCAGCAGCGCCGGCTGATCCGCGGGGCGGCCCTTGCCGACGACCCGGCCCAGCGCGTCGGCCTCGATCGGGTCACCCAGGATGGTGCCGGTGCCGTGCGCCTCGATGTAGTCGACGGTGCGCGGGTCGACGCCGGCGTCCTTGTAGGCCTTGCGCAGCACCTCGGCCTGCGCGTCGGGGTTCGGCGCCAGCAGGCCGTTGGAGCGGCCGTCGTGGTTGACCGCGCTGCCGGCGATGACCGCCAGGATCTCGTCGCCGTCGCGGCGCGCGTCGGCGACCCGCTTGAGCACCAGCATGCCCGCACCCTCGGACCGGGCGTAGCCGTCGGCGTCGGCGGAGAAGGACTTGATCCGGCCGTCCGGCGCCAGCACGCCGCCCACCTCGTCGAACCCGATGGTCACCAGCGGGGTGATCATCGCGTTGACGCCGCCGGCGACCACCACGTCGGCTTCCTTGGCGCGCAACGCCTTCACGCCCTCGTGGATGGCGACCAGCGAACTCGAGCAGGCGGTGTCGATGGTCATCGACGGGCCGCGGAAGTCATAGAAGTAGGACACCCGGTTGGCGATGATCGAACTGGTCGTACCGGTGATCGCGTAGGGATGCGCGGTGGTCGGATCGGCGACCGACAGGAAGCTGTAGTCGTTGTTGGAGCTGCCGACGAACACCCCGACCGGCCCGCCGCGCAGGCTCGAGGCCGGAATCCGGGAGTGCTCCAACGCTTCCCAGGTGAGCTCGAGCGCCATCCGCTGCTGCGGATCGATGTTGTCGGCCTCCATCTTCGACAGCGCGAAGAACTCGGCGTCGAAACCCTTGATGTCGGACAGGTAGCCGCCGCGGGTGCGCGCGCGGGCGACCCGCTCGGCGATGCGCGGCTCGGACAGGAACTCCTCCCACCGGCCCTCGGGCAGGTCGGTGATGGCGTCGCGGCCCTCGAGCAGGCCGCGCCACAACTCCTCGGGGGTGTTCATGTCGCCGGGCAGCCGGGTGGCCACCCCGATGATCGCGATGTCGGCGGTATCCGGATCGATCTCGGCGGGCCGCGACCAGTCCTCGTCGTCGCCGGCGCCGGCCTCGTCCTCGGGTTCGCCCTCGACGATCACCTGCGCGAGCGCCTCGATGGTCGGGTGCCGGAACGCCACGGTGGCGGTCAGCGTCGTGCCGGTCAGGTCCTCGATGTCGGAGGCCATGGCCACCGCGTCGCGCGAGGAGAGCCCGAGTTCGACCATGGGGGCCGACTCGTTGATGGTCTCCGGCGACTGCCCGGTGGCCTTGGCGACCCAGTTCCGCAGCCAGGTCCGCATCTCGGGCACGGACATGTCCGTGCGCGCGGGGACGGCGGCGGCCGGATCCTCGAGGTGGTCGGGATCCGACTGGTTGGGATTTGCGTTGTCTTCAGACATCGAAGGCCTCACATCTTCTATCGGCGGAGAGTCTCCCCGGCGGATGCGTCCCAGCTCAGCTCGCGTTCTGGTTCGCCTCGGTTGTTAGTCCAACGCGTCCGGGAAGGCGTTGGCCACCTTGCCCGCACGCAGGGTTCCGTCCAGGTACGCGGCGCGGCACGCCCGGCGGCCGATCTTGCCGCTCGAGGTACGCGGGATGGCACCCGCGGCCGTGAGCAGCACATCGCGCACCGTCACGCCGTGCCGGACCGCGATCGCAGCGCGGATGTCGTCGGTGATGGGTCCGATCTCGAGCTTGTGCGCACCCGGTGCGCGCTCCGCGACGATCACCAGCTGCTCGGAGCTGTCGTCGGCATCGCGCTTGAGGCCCGAGTGGGCATTCTCGAAGACCTCGTCGGGCAGCTGGTTGGCCGGCACCGAGAAGGCCGCGACGTAGCCGGTGCGCAGCGCCTTGCTGGCCTCCTGCGCCGAGTACTCCAGATCCTGCGGGTAGTGGTTGCGCCCGTCGATGATGACGAGGTCCTTGACCCGGCCGGTGATGAACAGCTCGCCGTCGTAGTAGGCGCCGTAGTCGCCGGTGCGCACCCACGTGGCGTCGTCGTCGGCGCCCTCGGCGTGCGACGGGTTGGTCCGCGACTTCAGGATGTTCTGGAAGGTCTCGCGGGTCTCCTCGGGCTTGTTCCAGTACCCGGTGCCCATGTTCTGGCCGCTGATCCAGATCTCGCCGATCTGGCCGTCGGGCAGCTCGGTGGCGGTCTCCGCATCGACGATGACGGCCCACTCCCCGATGCCGACCTTGCCGGCACCGGCCTGCGCGACGGCCTTGGGGGAATCGTCGGCCACCTCGACGAACCGGCCGGAGTTCAGCTCGTCACGGTCGACGGAGATGATCCGGGGCAGGTCGGCGCTGGGCGTGGTCGAGACGAACAGCGTGGCCTCGGCCAGGCCGTAGGACGGCTTGATGGCCTTGGGGTCGAAGCCGAACGGGCTGAAGGCCTCGTTGAAGCGGCGCACGGTGGCCGCCGAGATCGGCTCGCTGCCGTTGAGGATGGCCTTGACGTTGGACAGGTCCAGCGGCGCCGAGCCCTCCTTGGGCACGCCGCGCGCGGCGGCGTGGTCGAACGCGAAGTTCGGGGCGACGGAGATGGTGCCGCCGGTGTCCTCGGGCTTGCGGCCCAACTCGCGGATCCAGCGCTCGGGGCGACGGACGAACGCGGCCGGGGTCATGAACGTGAAGCGGTAGCCGAGCATCGGCGCGATCAACGCCGTGATCAGGCCCATGTCGTGGAAGAACGGCAACCAGGACAGGCCGCGGTCGCCGTCGTCGCCGTCGAGCCCCTCGACCACCTGCAGCACGTTGGTGGCCAGGTTCAGGTGGGTGATCTGCACGCCCGTGGGGATCCGGGTGGAGCCCGAGGTGTACTGCAGATAGGCGATCGTGGTCTCGTCCGGCTCGGGCGGCTGCACCCAGGTGGCGGCGACCTCGTCGGGGATGGCATCGACGGCGATGACGCGCGGACGCTCCTTGGCGGGCCGGCTGCGGAAGAACTTGCGCACCCCCTCGGCGGCGTCGGTGGTGGTCAGGATGGCAGTCGGTTCGCAGTCATCGACGACGGCGTGCAGGCGGCCGACGTGGCCGGGCTCGGACGGATCGAACAGCGGCACCGCGATGCGGCCGCCGTACAGCGCGCCGAAGAACGCCACCAGATAGTCCAGGTTCTGCGGGCACAGGATCGCGACCCGGTCGCCGGGCTCGGTGACCTGCTGCAACCGCGCGGCCACCGCCTTGTTGCGGGCGCTGAACTCGGCCCAGGTCAGGTCGCGGGCGACCCCGTCGCGTTCGGTGGAGAAATCCAGGAAGCGGTACGCCAGGCTGTCACCGCGTACTTTGGCCCACTTCTCGACGTGTTTGACGATGCTGGAGTTTTCGGGGAAGACGATCCGCCCGTCCTTGATGAAGGGGTTGTGGAACGCCATAAATTTCTCCTGTCGAACACTGCTATCGGGTCAGCTGCGGCGTCATGTCCGATGACGCACCGGCGAGCTGGGCCGAACCGCGTGGCGCTGACCCCCAAACCTCACAGATCGTACAGACGCCCTGGGGACTCCCGTCGGATCGCTCCGAGGCACGGGATCAACGCCGCGCAGCTCTTAGTCTGTTCTTAATGTTACGGGCCGGTAGGGCTGACGACAAATTTCCTCGCGGGGCCGAGACCGTCTCGTGATCCGCCGCTAGCCGTGCTTGGGGTGCGGGGCGTTCTCGATCAGCCCCCGGGCCCAGTTCAGCGTCCACTCCGTGGCCGGCTGCCCGTCCAGACTCCAGAACTGCGGGGTGGCGTACAGCGCGTGCACCGGCTGACCGGCCCCACCGGCCAGGGTCTCCAGCGTCCGCGGCAGGTTGGTGATGCTGAACGCGCCGTCGGGCGCCGCGCAGATCAGGTCCCCGGCCGCGCAGATCTGGTTGGTGCGGTCGTTGAGCGCACCGAAACCGCCAGGCCGCGGCCCGGTCATCGCCAGGCCCAGCGTGGACAGCATCGGCACCTCGTGCAGGGTGATCTCGGCGCCGTGGCCCGGGGCGTTGGGGCCGATCTCCTTGCCGACGCCCATCTCGCGGCGGCCGTCGGCGATCAGCGTCGCACCGAGCACCAGGTCCTCGTCGACCGGCCCGCGCCCGTTGCCGATGTCGCTGGCGAGGTCACCGGCAATCACCGCGCCCTGCGAGAAGCCCATCAGCACATAGCTCGTCAGCGGGCAGCGCTCGTTCATGTCCGTCATCGCCTTGACCGCGGCCCGGGTGCCCTCGGCGCGGCTGTCGTTGTACGACATCTGCCCGTCGGCGGAGAACGGATTGTGGAACTGCGCGGTGTAGGGAACCGTGAACACCTGCAACCGCTCGGGGCTGAACTGCTCCTGCAGCGGCCGGCTGACCTTCAGCATCAGCGACATCGGGAACTGCGTCGGGTTCAGCGGGTCGTCGACCCGCGAGGACTCCCAGGTCCCCGGGATCACCAGCGCCTGCACGTCCGGGCAGCTGGCGTCCTGGAACTCGGGTCGGGGCTTGCGGTCGGGCGCCACCGACGTCGGCGGGACGGCCGAGGGCGGCACCGCGGTCGGCGGGGCCTCCGGGCGGCGGACGATGATCACGATCACGGCGACGACCAGCGCGATGACGACGGCGACGGCCGCGGCGGCGATCAGTCCGAGGATGCGGTGCCGACGGCGACGAGCGGCCTTGGTTGTGCGAGCCATCTTCTCCTGCTAGCAGAGTCGGTCGGTTGCGATGCGCATGTAGGCAGACGTCACGGCGTCGACCTGGTTGGTCATCGCCGTAGCCGCAACGTCGGGTTGCGCGTCGCGCAGGTCGCCGCGGATCAGCGGCAGTACGAAATCGCGTACCGCCTGATCGCTTTGCCCCGCACCATGTGCCTGACAGATGTAGGAGCCTATCGACAGCGCCATGAGCTCACTTGACGGGTGCACGCCGGCCTTCGTCAGGGCCGCCAGGAACTCCCGCTGCTCGTCCGTCGTGGCGAGGGTGTCGGTGTTCGGCTGGCCCACCGAACCGACGCCGGGATCCTGCGGGGCCACCGAGGACGTCATCACGGTCTCGCCGGGTGAGCAAGCACACACCGTGGCGGCGGTCGTCGCGGCGATCAACGCCGACGATGCCGTCAGCCAGGGCGTCCGCCCTGGGAGAAACCACCTGGTCCGCTGCAACACGACTCCACGTTACCGGCTACCGAGAACCTGCCCTGGCGCCCGCGGGCCTGCCGGCCCGCGGGCGTTCGGCTAACTGCTAGCCGATTGCTGCGGCGATGTCGTTGGACATCGCGCCCAACTGCGGGGCCCACGAGCCCCAGCCGTGGTCGCCACTGGTCGGGAAGTCGAAGTGGCCGTTGGAGCCGCCGTTGGCGCGGTAGGCCGAGTAGAAGGACCGGTTGCTGCCCTGGGCCTGGTCGGCGTAGCCGATCATCGCCGCGGGGTCGCTGGCGGTCAGCGTCTGGGGCGAGTAGACCCACAACCGGGTGTTGTTGTCGATCAGCAACTGCGAGTGCACGGTGGGGTCGTGCCACTTCCAGCGGCCCAGCTGGGCCGGGCCCCACATCCGGTTGGCGTCCGCGCCGCCGAAGCGCATCATGCCCTCCTGGATGGCGCCGTTGAGGAACGTGTTGGACGGGTTCATGAAGCCCGACAGCGAGCCCGCGTAGCGGAACCGGTTCGGGTAGAAGGCGGCCAACGTCACCGCGGCGGTGCCGCCCTGGGCGGCGCCGACGATGCCGTGTCCGGTGGGCGACAGGCCCTTGTTGGCGGCCAGCCAGTCGGGCAGTTCCGTGCTCAGGAACGTCTCCCACTGCTTGCTGCCGTCCTGCTCCCAGTTGGTGTAGAGGCTGAACGCGCCGCCGGCCGGCGCGGCGACCGAGACGCCCTTGCCCGCCAGGGCGTTCATGCCGTTGCCGACGGTCACCCAGTTGGAGACGTCGGGGGCGGCGTTGAACGCGTCGAGCAGGAAGACCGCGTGCGGTCCGCCGGCCTGGAACGCCACGGGGATGTCGCGGCCCATCGCCGCCGACGGCACCTGCAGGTACTCGACGCCCTCGGCGTGCGCGGTGCCGGGTGTGCCGTGGGCGGTGCCCACACCCCACAGCCCCACCGCCAGGACCGCCGCGCACATCAGGCGCATGATCGCCGCCCACATGGTCGGACCCACCAACGGGGCACCCACCGCCGTCCTACTCACCGTCGTACTCACCTTTGTGCGCCCCTTGTCGTAGTGATGGCCGCCCCGTCCGCAACGTAGTGAATCACATCACCGCACGCCGAGCGTCGGGGTCCGGACAATCGCGGGCGCGCCCGGAACAGCAGAACGGCGGTGGACCGTGAGGTCCACCGCCGTTCCGAAGGCGTTCGTCAGCCGCCCGCGCCGACCGGCTCAGCGGTCGCCGCGTCGGTCTCGGCGGCGGCGAGCGCGGCCGGGTCCTGCGGGACGGCACCCAGCACGCGCTGGATGTCCGGCTTCATCGCCTGCAGCTGCTGTCCCCAGTACGGCCAGTCGTGCGTGCCGCCCTCCGGGAAGTTGAAGACACCGTTGGTGCCGCCGGCAGCGATGTAGTTGTCCTTGAACGTCTTGTTGGTGCGCAGCGTGAAGCTCTCGAGGAACTTCGCGTTGAAGTTGTTGCCCGCGATGTTGCCGTTGACCTCGGCCGGCTTGCCGTTACCGCAGAAGATCCAGATGCGGGTGTTGTTGGCCACCAGGCGGTCGATGTTGACCATCGGGTCGTTGCGCTCCCAGGCGTTGTCCGGATCCTGAGTACGGCCCCACATGTCGTTGGCGTCGTAGCCGCCGGCGTCACCCATCGAGAGGTTGACCAGCATGGGCCACCAGCCCTCGGACAGGTTCAGGTAACCCGACAGCGACGCGGCGTACTGGAACTGTCCGGGGTGCCAGATCGCCAGGGTCAGCGCGGCCGAACCGGCCATCGACAGGCCCACCGCGGCGGTGCGGCTGTTGTCCACACCCTTGGTGGCCAGGTACGCCGGGAGCTCCTGGGTCAGGAAGGTCTCCCACTTGTAGGTGGTGCAGCCGTTGTTGCCGCAGGCCGGCTTGTACCAGTCGGAGTAGAAGCTGGACTGGCCGCCGACCGGCATCACGACCGACAGGCCGGAGCCGTGGTACCACTCGAACGCGGCGGTGTTGATGTCCCAGCCGTTGAAGTCGTCCTGCGCGCGCAGGCCGTCGAGCAGATAGACCGCCGGGGAGTTCTCGCCGCCGCTCTGGAACTGGACACGGATGTCGCGGCCCATTCCGGCCGACGGCACATCCAGGTATTCCACCGGCAGACCCGGCCGGGAGAACGCCCCGGCGGTCGCGGTGGAACCGGCGAAGCCGATCAGACCGGGCAGCAGGGCCGCTGCGGCGGCTCCGGCTGCGAGGCGGCGCCCCCACGCACCGCGCATCTTCTCGACAAACTTCATAGAACTACCCATCCCATCCTTTGATAAGCCGCACGTATTTCGGCGTCACTGACAACCCCATCGCGGCAGGAGCCGCTGACAACTGTGTCCACGCGCCCGTGTAGTCAACCACAGAAATGGCCATCGACTCTTGTCGGTTCCTTCTGCCTCAACCATTGAGCGTCGCGATCAGATCTGGCTTCATGGCCTGCAACTGCTGGCCCCAGTAGGCCCAGGAATGGTTGCCGGCCGCGGGAAAGTCGAAGGTCGCGTTGGTACCCCCGGCGGCCGCGTACTTCTCTTCGAAGCGCCGGTTGCTGCCGATCGCCAGGGTCTCCAAACTCGTGGCGTTCAGCGCCTGGTTCGGATCGGCGTTCTCGTCGAGATCCGTGGAACCGCCTGGCGCGCAATAGATCCACAGCCGAGTGCCGTTGTTGACCAGGGTCTGGACCTGCTCCACCGGGTCGTTGCGCTGCCAGGCCTTGTTCCACGGCGGGCCCCACATGTTGTCGACGTTGTAACCGCCGGCGTCGAGCATCGCCACCCGGATCGCCTGCTTCATGAACGGGGTCGACGGGTTGAGGAACCCCGACAGCGAGGCCGCGTACCGGAACTGCCCGGGGTGGTAGGCCGCCAGGATCAGGGCGGCCCCACCGGACATCGACAATCCGACGACGGCGTTCCCGCTGGGCGAAACCCCCTGGTTGGCGGCCAGGTAGGCGGGCAACTCGCGAGTGAGGAAAGTCTCCCATTTGTAGGTGTAGGTCTGGTTGTTGAAGTTCGACGGCGAGTACCAGTCGCTGTAGAAGCTGGACTGTCCACCCACCGGGAGCACGGTCGAGACGCCGGAGTCGTGGAACCACTCGAAGACCGCGGTGTTGATGTCCCAGCCGCTGTAGTCGTCCTGGGCGCGCAGACCGTCGAGCAGATAGACCGCGCGGGATCCGCCGCCCTGGAACTGCACCTGGATGTCGCGGCCCATGGCCGGCGAATACACCGACAGGTACTCCACGGGTAGCCCCGCGCGGGAGAATGCGCCGGCCGTCGGAACGCCACTGACCAGCACCGACAACGCGGGAACGGTCAGCACCGCGGCCATCGTGGCCAGCAGTCGGCGCGCAGCCGTCATCAGTCGTGGCGACGTCGTCGTCAAGACGTGATCCATCCGTTCGTTCGTGGCCGAAAGCGTGCTCGCGGCACGGCGCGTGGCGGGTCCGCCGGTGCGCCCCCCCCAAGAGGTATCGCTGCCGGGTCGACAAAGCGTTACCGACCGCCTCAGGGGCCGGTGGCCGGCAGGCCCGTGTACGGCGGTTCGGGCAACTCCGGGCTCTCGAGTCCGCAGCGCCGCAGTTCGTACATCGGTACCCGGTCGAGGCGGTACTGGGTGTAGTCGTAGGCGCGCAGCACGTTGGACAGGAACTTGCGCGGGCCCAGCGGTTCCCTGATCGACTTGAGCATGGCCTCGGTGGCCGGACACTGCAGTGCGGCCTCGGCCTGCCGGATCCAACCCTCGTCCAGGTAGGCCGGGATGTAGGGCGGTTCCTTGAGGAACGGGCCCTCAGCCACGGCCCAGTCCGGGAAGAGGTTCTTGTCGTGGCCGATCCGGCCGTCCTCGAGCCGATCGGAGTGCATGGCCAGCGGATTGGCCAGGCCGATCTGGTCGAGCACCCGGACGTCGAGACCCACATTCATGCCGAGCATGCCGAGGTTGGTGAAAAACACTGTGTGCGGCACGGTTTCGGGGTTGCGCGGCGCCTCGCCGGGAAGCGGCGGGGGCAGCGGCGGCGGGTAGGCCGGGACGACGTCCCACTGGTCGTAGTTGCCCGACGGCAGCAGCAGCGCCCCGTCGGGAGTGTTACGGATCGCCACCAGCACCGCGCGCATCCGCGGATAGTCCAGATAATCGGCGGCGGTCAGCGGATGGTCGTGGCCGGTGGCCTGCGAGTAGAACTCGCGCTCGTCGACGATCCCGGAGTAGGTGACCCGGGTGGCGTCGTAACCCATCCCCGGCGAGTTCGCGGCCCACAGCGCCCAGGCCACCACCGAACCCCACAGCACCGTCATGGCCCCGGCCAGCAGATAGCCTGCCTCCCTGGAGAATCGGGTGCCGTCAGGCTTGACGATCGGGATCACCGCGACCGGGGCCAGCATGCAGAACAGCGGGGTCAGCAGCACCCGGCCGTGCATGAAGTCGCCACCCTGGCGGATCCAGTACACCGCCTGGATCAGACCGCTGAGGGTGAAGAAGGCCACCACCGCGGGCGGGCTCTGCAGGGTGCGGACCAGTCGGCTGTGCTCCCCGATGACCTCGTGGTTGACCCACCAGGGCCGGGTGTGGGTGGCCACCAGCAGCAGGCCGAGCGCGATCAGCAGCACCGCCGGAATCCACAGCAGGTACGGGTTGTTGAAGTTCGCCAGGTACAGGAAGCCCTGCTCCCACCGCGACCCGGAGGCCTCCTTGGCCACCGCGGTGCCGGGCACCAGCAGCGCGTAGTAGCCCATCCGGAAGATCTGGTAGGCGACCGGAACCAGCCCGCCGGCCACCACGATCAGCAGCCGCCGGCCCCAGTCGCGGGCGGTCAGCAACAACAGCAGCAGGACGCCGACGCCGATCAGCGCGAGTTCGGGGCGCACCAGCACGCTCAGCCCCGCGACAAAGGCCAGCGCGCCAAGGAATCCCGGGCCGCCTGTGCTCCACAGCGATGCGCGTCGCTGCGTGCGCAGCCCCTGCGACCAGCAGACCAACATCCACCACAGCAGACCGACGTAGGTCAGCACCATGCCGTTCTCCAGGCCCGAGGTCGCGAAGTCGCGGGCCGGCGGGATGGCGATGTAGACCAGCGCACCGGCCGGCAGCAGCAGCGCGCTGCGGCCCCGCAGGCTGGGCGCGTAGAGCCGCGCGGCGCCGAGCATGAGCAGCACCACGCCGGTGACCGACAGGCTCAGCGCGACGGCCAGCGCCACGTACTCGAGGCGCACCGGGCCGCCGAGGAGGCCGCCCAGGTACATCACGTAGGTCCACAGCGTGGAGGTGTTGGCCTCGATCCGCTCGCCGGCGTTGAACACCGGCCCGTTGCCCGCCAACAGGTTTCGGATGGTGCGCAGGACGATCAGGCCGTCATCGGCGATCCAGCGACGCCGCCACGCGCCCCAGCCGAACAACACCGCGACCACCAGCAGGCTGCACCACAGGCTGATCCGGGCCGAGCCGGGCAGCGGGAAATCCGGGAGCAGCGGGGGCCGCGACGGCGGCTGCTTGGGCGACACCGGCTCCTTGGGCGACACCGGCGCCCGGCGCAGGGTCGGGGTGGCGTCAGCCGAAGATGACCGCGGCACCGACTGTTCCGATCCACGCCACCGCAAGGAACTGCAGCACCCGGTCCCGCAGTGCGATGTCCTCGGGCTCACCGGCGATGCCGCCGTCGATGTCGACGGCGTAGCGCAGGATCGCGATGGTGAACGGGATCATCGACACCGCGAACCACGAGCCCTCGTTGCCGTCGCGCTCGAAGGCCCACAGCCCGTAGCAGAGCACCACCGCGGTGCCCGCCAGCGTCCACACGAAGCGCAGGTAGCTGCTGGTGTAGCTCTCCAGGGACTTGCGGATCTTGGCCCCGGTGCGCTCGGCCAGCTGCAGTTCGGCGTAGCGCTTGCCGGCCGCCATGAACAGCGAACCGAAGGCCATCACCAACAGGAACCATTGCGACAGTGGGATTTGCGCGGCCGCGGCGCCGGCGATCGCGCGGATCAGATAGGCCGACGACACGATGCAGATGTCGATCACGGCCAGGTGTTTGAGGCCGAAGCAGTACGCCAGCTGGATGGCCAGGTAGGCGCCGATGACCACGGCCAGGTTGGGCTCGACGAACCAGGAGATGGCCAGCGCGGCCACCCCGAGGACCGCGGCCAGCCCGTAGGCCAGCCCCTCCGGGACCACCCCGGCGGCGATCGGGCGGAAGCGCTTGGTGGGATGCTGGCGGTCGGCCTCGACATCGCGGGCGTCGTTGACCAGGTAGATGCACGACGCCGCCATGCTGAACACCGCGAACGCGATGGCCACCCGGGTCAGCACGAAGCTGTAGTCGTACTCGACCTCGCCGCCGAGCGCGGCCAGCGGTGCGGCGAGCACCAGCAGGTTCTTCACCCACTGCCGCGGCCGCAGCGCCTTGACGACGCCGGCGGGCAGGGATTTCGGTGGGCCGGCGACCGCGGGCGTCTCAGTCATCGATCTCCTCTGTGACGGCGGTCCAACCGGACCGAAACAGCCTCGGTGCCCTTGGCCACGAGCGCGCCGACCACGATCCCGGTGGCGACGTCGGAGGGGTAGTGCACGCCGAGCACCATGCGCGACAACGCCATCGGCGGCACCAGCAGCGCGGGCAGCGGCGCGCCGGTGACCCGGCCGAGCAGCACGGCCGCGGCGGTGGTGGAGGTGGCGTGCGCCGACGGGAAGCTGAGCCGACTCGGCGTGCCCACGTTCACGGCGATGCCCGGATGCGACGGCCGGGTGCGGCGGACCACCCGTTTGATGACGACGGCGGCGGCGTGCGCGAGGAATGCGCCCGCACCGGCGGTGACCCACTCCCGACGGCGGCGCGGGTTGGCCAGCGCGCCCGCGGCCGCGACGGCCACCCAGCCCAGGCTGTGCTCGCCGAAGTGCGACATGGCCCGCGCGATGCGCAGTACGCCGGGCCTACCCGCCAGCGCGCCCTGCACCGCGATGAGCGCGATCTCCTCGCGGGTGGGCGGGGGCGCGTCGGCGGGCGTGGCCGCGCGCCACTGCGGTTCAGGCATTGCTGGTTTCCGGGCTGGGTTCCAGCAGTACCGACTCCCACTTCTGCTTGCTGGTCAACGTCGGCAGTGCCGCCCGGTAGACCCGACGCATGGTGTTGTACTTGCGGGCCAGTCGGATGTGCTGACGCAGCGAGGCCCGCAGCAGGCCGAACATCTTGTCCCGGTCGCGCTGCCGGTAGACCACGCCGCGACCGTCGGCCGTGGTGACCGTGACCCCGTCGACCCGGCACAGCAGGAACCAGCGCGCATCCTGGGTGGCCACGTTCAACTCGGGGCGCACGTGATGCTCCGGGTTTTCCTTCTTCAGCTGGTGAATGACGCCGCGCGCCAACGTCAGACCGATGGCGGGCAACGACACCGGCGGCCGGTTGACCGATCGGCGGCCCGACGGGCTGGGCAGCGAGGTGGCGCCCGGCAGTGGGACGGCGTCGGGGAACTGCTTGCGCATCCGGTGCACGTCCGGCAGCGCCGACTCGAGGATGGAGAAGATGCGCTCCGGTCCGGCCAGGAAGTCCTCGATGGCCTGGTTCTGGATGGCGACCGTCGAATACTCCAGGCACAGCAGGTGTTTCGCGGTCGCCTTCAGCGAGCTCTTCAGCAGCCCCTTGACGTCGCCGTCCCAGTGCAGCGCCGAGACCACCAGCCGGTTGCGCAGGTGGAAGTAGGCCTGCCAGTCGATGGCGTCGTCCTTGTCGCTCCACGCCATGTGCCAGATCGCGGTGCCCGGCATGGTGACGGTGCCGTAGCCGTGTTCGGCTGCGCGCAAACCGTATTCGGCGTCGTCCCACTTGATGAACAGCGGCAGCGGCTGACCGAGTTCCTCGGCGACGGCCCGCGGGATCATGCACATCCACCAGCCGTTGTAGTCGACGTCGATGCGCCGGTGCAGCAGCTTGCTGCGCTCTTCCTCGTCGGCCAGCGGGAACTTCGCGAAGTCGTGGTCGTAATCGGTGTAGGGCGCATTCGTCCACATGAAGTTGGAGCGGTCGACCACCTCGCCCATCACGTGCAGGTGCGAGGGCTCCTGCAGATTGAGCATCTGCCCGCCGACGATGGTCGGCGACTTGGCGAATCGGTTCAGCGCCAGCGCCCGCAGGATCGAGTCCGGCTCGATGCGGATGTCGTCGTCCATGAACAGGATCTGTTCGCAGTCGGTGTTCTTCAGCGCCTCGTACATCACCCGGCTGTAGCCGCCCGACCCGCCGAGATTCGGCTGGTTGTGGATGGTCAGGCGATCATTCAGCGGGGCCGCGGCGGCCGCGAAGTCCGGATGGTCGACGGCCTTCTTGTTGCCCTGATCGGAGACGATCACCGCACCGATCACATTGTCCACCAACGGATCCGAGGTCAGCGCGGCCAGGGCGTTGACGCAGTCCGAGGGGCGGTTGAAGGTCGGGATGCCCACGGCGATGTTGGCCCGGCCCGGGGCGGGCACCGGGGCGTACCAGCCCGCGCTGTGCACGGTGACATCGGAATCGGTGGTGATGTCGAACCAAATCCAGCCGCCGTCCTCGAAGGGATCCAGGCCGATCTCGAACTCGGTCCAGGCGGGTTCGGCGAGCGGTGTAGTTCCGCGAGCACGAGGCCCGCCGACATCGGACCCAGCGGGGGTCGACGGGTCCGGGCTAGACACCGGGGCGCCGCCGACGGTGATGCGGGCGCCGGTGGCCTTGGTGCGGTAGACGTCGACGCGGCCCGAGCCGGTCAACTCGACGCGCAGCACCACCGACTCCAGGGTCGACCACCGTCGCCAGTAGCTGGCCGGGAACGCGTTGAAGTAGGTCGCGAAGGACACCTCGGAGTCGCGGCCGATCTCCAGCGAGGTGCGGGTCGGGGCGTGCGCGCGGCGGGCGTTGGTGGCGGATTCCTCGATGTAGAGCTTGCGCACGTCCAGCGGTTCGCCGGGGCGCGGCAGGATGATCCGGGACAGCAGGCTCACCGCCCGGGACTCCGCTGCGTCGAGCGGGCCGGAGGGGATGTCACTCATGCGGTACTGCTTTCGTCTGTCAGTGCGGCGCCGTCGACCAGGTGCGGCGCCAGGACGTTGTCGTACATGTTGAGCGCACTGGCGATGGCCATGTGCATGTCGAGGTACTGGTAGGTACCCAGGCGGCCACCGAACAGCACCTTTGCTGCCGCGGTCTCGGCCTTGGCGCGATTGCGATACGCCGTCAGCAACGCCCGGTCGGCGTCGGTGTTGATCGGGTAGTACGGCTCGTCGTCGGCGTCGGCGAAGCGGGAGTACTCGCGCATGATCACGGTCTTGTCGGTCGGGTAGGACCGCTCCGGATGGAAGTGCCGGAACTCGTGGATGCGGGTGTAGGGCACGTCCGCGTCGTTGTAGTTCATCACCGAGGTGCCCTGGAAATCGCCGGTCGGCACCACCTCGAGCTCGAAGTCCAGCGTGCGCCAGCCCAGCCGGCCCTCGGCGTAGTCGAAGTAGCGGTCCAGCGGTCCGGTGTAGACCACCGGGGCCTCGGGGTTCTCGGCGCGCAGTTGCTCGCGGACGTCGAACCAGTCGGTGTCCAGCCGCACCTCGATGCGCTCGTCGGCGGCCATGTTCTCCAGCCAGGCGGTGTAGCCGTCGACGGGCAGGCCCTCGTAGGTGTCATTGAAGTAGCGGTTGTTGAACGTGTAGCGGACCGGCAGCCGGGTGATGTTGGCCGCGGGCAGTTCCTTGGGGTCGGTCTGCCACTGCTTGGCGGTGTAGTGCTTGACGAACGCCTCGTACAGCGGCCGGCCGATCAGCGAGATGGCCTTTTCTTCCAGGTTCTGGGCGTCGGCGGTGGCGATCTCGGCGGCCTGCTCGGCGATCAGCGCGCGGGCCTCGTCGGGGCTGAAGTAGCGGCCGAAGAACTGCGACACCAGGCCCAGCCCCATGGGGAACTGATAGGCCTGCCCGTCGTGCATCGCGAAGACGCGGTGCTGGTAGTCGGTGAAGTCGGTGAACTGCCGCACGTACTCCCACACCCGCTGGTTGGAGGTGTGGAACAGGTGCGCGCCGTACTTGTGGACCTCGATGCCGGTTTCCGGCTCGGCCTCGGAGTACGCGTTTCCACCTATATGGGGGCGCCGCTCGACGACGAGTACCCGTTTACCCAGCTGCGTGGCCACGCGCTCAGCGATCGTCAGCCCGAAAAAGCCGGATCCGACGACAAAGAGGTCATAGCGACCAGGGTGCGGAGAGGTCATCGGAGGCAAGGGTATCGGACAGTGCCAAATTGCCCCGAGCGACGCCGACAACTCCGCCATGTCGCGATTCGCTCACGATTCCGCATCGTCACTCTAGTCACAGCTGTCACAGCTGTACCGTCGATCCAGTAGTTCCAGATGCACACACGTAGTCCAGATTGAGGAGACTTCCGTGCCAAACCGACGTCGACGCAAGCTCTCGACAGCCATGAGCGCGGTCGCCGCCCTGGCCGTTGCGAGTCCATTTGCCGTGATTGCCCTTTCCGAGCTCTCGCCGGTCCCGCAGGAGCGCGACTTCGAGCAGGCGGCCGTCGTGACCGACCTGCCGAACGAGCTGATGTCCGCCCTGCAGCAGGGCCTCTCGCAGTTCGGGATCAACCTGCCGCCCATGCCGACCGGCCTGAGCCCCGCGGGCGCCATGCCCGCCACCGGGCTGACCAATCCGGCGCTGACCAGCCCCGGCCTGGGTACCCCGGGTCTCACCACGCCCGGTCTGACCACCCCCGGTCTGACCTCTCCGGGTCTCACCACGCCCGGTCTGACCTCTCCCGGTCTGACCACGCCGGGTCTGACCACGCCGGCGACCCCCGGGCTGACGACGCCCTCGCTCGACGATCCGGCGCTGGCCAACCCGGCCCTGACCCCGGAGCTGACCAGCCCCGCGGGCCTGACCCCCGGGCTGACCGACACGGGCCTGAACCCGGCGCTGACCTCGCCGGATCCGCTGGCCCCGGTGCCGGGTGCCGCGCCGGGCCTGGGTCTGCCCAATGAGGTGCCGATCAGCGCGCCGATCGGGCTCGATCCGATGGCGGGCACCTACCCGATCCTGGGTGACCCCTCGCTGGCGACGATGCCGGCCTCGACCGGGGGCGGCGGGCTGATCAGCGACCTGAGCAGCGCCGCCAACCAACTCGGCGCCGGTCAGGCGATCGACCTGCTCAAGGGTGTCGTGATGCCGTCGATCATGAGCGCGGTGCAGTCCGCGGCACCGGCCGCCCAGGGCGCCGCCGCCCCGGCCGCCGAGGCCGCCGCCGGAGCCGCCGCCGGTGCGGCCGAGGCCGCAACCGCCGCGGCGGGGTGACCGACGCCACCGTCCGGTAACAAAAAGTCCTGTAACCAAACGGCACCGCAGGGTGGGCTCGCACTCGACCCCTATCGAGCCCGAACTCCCTGCGGTGCCGTTGCACGTGCGGGATCACCTAGTCACTTAATTCACTTTCGTACCGTGTCGAAACACGAGTAACACACGACACATACGTAACATCGGACCGTGCCCCGCCGTTCCGGCCGCCGGCCACCGCCGGCTCTGCTGCTCACCGCGATCGCGGCGACCGTGGTGATCCTGCCGTGGGCCCTCGACGGGTCCCAGCCGCGCGACGAAGCGCCCAGCGCCGAGGACACCCGCCTGGTCGAACAGCCGCTCGACGGACTCGGCGGCGGCACCACGGTGCGCGAGATCTCGCAGCCGACCCCGTTCTCCATGGTGGCGCTGACCGGTGACGACCTCACCGACACCTCCGCGCGCATCCGGGCCAAGCGCGGCGACGGCAGCTGGGGCCCCTGGTACGAGGCCGAGCCGCTGCGGTCGGCCGCCGACGACAGCGCCGACAGCGCGCCGCGGGGCACCGACCCCGTCTTCGTCGGCAACACCACCAGCGTGCAGATCGCGGTCGACCGGCCCGCCGGCGCGCCCACGACGACCGCCGAGACCCCCCGCGACGACGCCGCCGACCAGGAACTCGGCTACCGGCCCGCCTCCGTCGAACAGCCGCTGGGACAGCATCTTTCCGCGGTGCTCATCAGCCCGCCGCAGGCCCCGGTCGACGTCCAGTGGACACCGCCCACCGCGGCGCTGCCGCCGGGGCAGCCGCCGGCCATCATCAGCCGCGCG
Organism: Mycolicibacterium chitae; assembly: GCF_900637205.1. Lineage (NCBI taxonomy): Bacteria > Bacillati > Actinomycetota > Actinomycetes > Mycobacteriales > Mycobacteriaceae > Mycobacterium > Mycolicibacterium chitae. Next base: position 128,304 of record NZ_LR134355.1, on the reverse strand, counting down.
CAGTGGGGCGCGGGCCCGACCGGCCGCTGCGGCCCGCCGGTCTACGGCGACTCGGTGCGGGCCGGGGTGGTGCACCACACCGCCGGCAACAACGACTACGCCCCCGAGGATTCGGCGGCGATCATCCGCGCCATCTACGCGTATCACACCCAGACGCTGGGCTGGTGCGACATCGGCTACAACGCCCTGGTCGACAAGTACGGCCAGGTCTTCGAGGGCCGCGCCGGCGGCACCGACCGCCCGGTCGAGGGCTCGCATTCCGGCGGCTTCAACCACAACACGTTCGGCGTGGCGATGCTCGGCAACTTCGACGAGTTCCGGCCGCCGGACATCCTGCTGGGCACCATGGGCCGGCTACTCGGCTGGCGGCTGGGTCTCGACCACGTCGACCCGCGCGGCACCGTCGTGATGCCTTCGGCCGGTGGGCAGTTCACGCACTTCGCCCGCGGCTCCATGCCCACGCTGCCGACCATCTTCACCCACCGCGACGTCGGGAACACCGACTGCCCGGGGGACGCCGCCTACGCCGCGCTCGACGAGATCCGCGATCTGGCAGCGCGGTTCAACCAACCCCCGCCCCCGCTGACGCTCGAGGACCGGCTGCGCGGCGGCGCGATCTTCGCCAAGTGGGAGTCGATGGGCGGGGACGCCTCGGCGCTCGGGGCGCCCACCTCACCGGAGGCCTTCGCCGACCGGGGTGCGCGGTATGCCACCTTCGAGCACGGGGCCATGTACTGGTCCAGCGAGAGCGGGGCCGAACCGGTGACCGGCGCCATCTACGCGGCCTGGGCGTCCCTGGGCTACGAGCGCGGCCTGCTGGGCCTGCCGACCAGCGCCGAGATCCACGAGCCGCAATGGATCGTGCAGAACTTCCAGCGCGGCACCCTGAACTACGACCGCGAGACCGGCCTGGTCACCCGCGTGGTCGACGGGGTCGCCCAGCGGCTCCCGCCGCCCCCGCCGGACGGCCCGCCGGTCCAGCTCGAGCGGTTCACCCCGATCCAGCTCAAGATCACCAACTAGGGGTCAGGGCCACCAGCGCTCGAGGACCCGGGCCAGGCCGTCGTCGGTGTTCGGCGTCGTCACCTCGTTGGCCGCGGCGATGGCCGCCGGATGCGCGTTGCCCATCGCCACCCCGTGCCCGGCCCAGGCCAGCATCGCCACGTCGTTGGGCATGTCGCCGAAGGTGATGGTCTCGTCGGCGGTGATGCCCAACGGATCGGCGAACTCGGCGATCCCGGTCGCCTTGCTGACGCCGGACGGCATCACCTCGATCAGACCGTTGTTGGTGCTGTAGGTGATATCCGCCTCGCTGCCAATGTGTTTCACCAACTCGGCGGCCATGTCGGAGCTCGTGGCCCCGACCTGGCGGATCAGCAGCTTGATCGCCGGGGCCGAGAGCAGGTCGGTCAGCGACACCTCGGTGTTGTCCGGATTGAGCCAGGCGTGCTCGTAGCCCGGCGAACTGACGAACTGCGGCGTCGCCGCGTCGTGGGCGCTCTCCCCCACCCGCTCGACGGCCAGGCCCGCCCCCGGCAGCACCCGGTGCGCGAGGTCGGCGAGGCGGACCAGCGCGTCGATCGACAGCGTGCGCACCGACAGGATCCGGTCCGTCGACGGGTCGTAGAGCACAGAGCCGTTGGCGCACACCGCCAGTGGCGCGAATCCGAGCGCGTCGACCACCGGGGCCACCCAGCGCGGCGGCCGGCCGGTGGCCAGGATGAAGCGGGTGCCCGAGTCCACCGCGGCGTTCACCGCATCCTTGGTGCGCGGGGTCACCTGTTCGTACTCGTCGAGCAGGGTGCCATCCACGTCGGTGGCGATCAGTGCGGGCGGGGTCATCGTTGGTCACTTCGCTTTCGGGCCCGCTCGGCCAGTTCGGCCTCGTCGAGCTGTTTGGCCTCGGCCGGGGTGGGGGCGCCACCGCCGAGTCGCCGGGGCACCCAGTAGGCGCCGGCCGGATGCGGATAGTTCTCCTGCACCCGGTGCAGGATCGTCGTCATCGAGGCGCGCAACGCGGCCTCCAGTTCTGCGGTGGTGCCGACCGGGTCGAGCGGCTCGCCCACCTCCACGGTGATCGGGATCTTCCTGCGGCTCAGGCGCCTCGGGTGGTCCTTGGTCCACATCCGGTGCGCGCCCCAGACGATCAACGGGATGAGCGGCACCTGCGCCTCGAGCGCCATCCGCGCCGCGCCCGACTTGAACTCCTTGAGTTCGAAGGAGCGGCTGATGGTGGCCTCCGGGTACACGGCGACCAGTTCGCCCTCGCGCAGCCGCTGCACCGCCTCGGCGTAGGCCCCGGCACCCGCGCTGCGGTCCACCGGGATGGTCTTGGAGTGCGTGATCAGGAAGTTGACCACGCGCACCTGCGTCATCTCGGCCTTGATCATGAACCGCAGCCGCCGCTTGCGCTCGGTCGCCGCCAGCGCCGCGGGCAGGAAGTCGATGTAGCCGGTGTGGTTGATGGCGACGACCGCACCACCGCGCCGCGGGAGGTTTTCCAACCCGTGGAAGGTGATCCTGGTTCCGGTGACGCGCCGCGCGATCCCGGCCGCGATCTCCAGGCTGCGGAAGACCGGCTCCATGCCCTACTCCGAGGCCTGCGCCCGTCGCGCAGCCCGCTCCGCAGCCTCCTCCGCGTCCATCCGGGAGGCCTCCGCCAGCGACGGGGCACTGCCGCCGAGGCGCTTGGGCACCCAGTATTCGCCCGGCGGGTAGGGCCCGTAGGCGTCCTGGACCTGCTCGAGCAGGTGCTGCATGCGGCTGTGCAGCAGCGCGGTCAGCTCGGCGGCCGGCAGCGTCGGGGCGATCGGCTCGCCCACCGCCACGGAGATCGGCACCTTGGGCCGCCACAGATTCTTGGGATGCCCCTTGGTCCACACCCGCTGGGCGCCCCACACGATGTGCGGGACGATCGGCACGCCGGCCGCGATCGCCATCCGCGCCGCGCCCGACTTGAACTCCTTGATCTCGAAGCTGCGGCTGATGGTGGCCTCCGGGTACACCCCGACCAGCTCGCCGCGCTCGAGTTGCCGGCAGGCTTCGGCGAACGAATCCGCGCCGGCCTCCCGGTCCACCGGGATGTGCCGCAGCTTGCGCATCAGGAAGCCGCCCACCTTGTGGTCGAACACCTCCTGCTTGGCCATGAACCGCACCTTGCGGCCCAGGCCCTGCTTGTAGGCGGGCAGGCCGGCGAAGGTGAAGTCGAAGTAGCTGGTGTGATTGATCGCCACGACGGCGCCGCCGGTCCTGGGCAGGTTCTCCACCCCCGTCACCGTGAACGTGAGGCCCTGGACTCGCCAGGCCGCACGCGCAAGCTGGATGACGGTGCCGTATACGGGTTCCACAGCCAACCAGCCTAGCCGGGGGTGCGCCAGAGCATATTGGCACCGCCGACGGGGCCCATCGGACCCGGGGCCGCGTGCGACTGTCGGGCGCCGCGGCGCCCGACGGCGACTAAGCTCGGGACTGCAAAAGGCTCGGCCGCAGCCCGGCCAGAATCGTGTTCGGAGAGTATCAGTGCAGGTCACCAGCGTCGGTCACGCCGGCTTCCGGATCGACACCACAGCCGGGAGCATCCTGTGCGACCCGTGGGTCAACCCGGCGTACTTCGGTTCGTGGTTCGTCTTCCCCGACAACAGCGAGCTGGACTGGGACGCGCTCGGCGACTGCGACTACCTCTACGTGTCGCACCTGCACAAGGACCACTTCGACCCGGAGAACCTGCGCGCGCACGTCAACAAGGACGCCGTGGTGCTGCTGCCGGACTTCCCGGTGCCCGACCTCAAGCGCGAGCTGGAGAAGCTGGGCTTCCACCGCTTCGTCGAGACCACCGACTCGACCAAGCACACGCTGAGCGGGCCCAAGGGCGACCTCGACATCATGATCATCGCGCTGCGCGCCCCCGCCGACGGGCCCATCGGCGACTCGGGCCTGGTGGTCTCCGACGGCACCACCACGGTGTTCAACATGAACGACGCCCGCCCCATCGACCTGGACATGGTGGCGGCCGAGTTCGGCCACGTCGACGTGCACATGCTGCAGTACTCGGGCGCCATCTGGTACCCGATGGTCTACGACATGCCGGCCCGCGCGAAGGAAGCGTTCGGCAGCCAGAAGCGGCAACGCCAGATGGACCGCTGCCGCCAGTACATCGCCCAGGTGGGTGCGACGTGGGTGATCCCGTCGGCCGGCCCGCCGTGCTTCCTCGACCCCGCCCTGCGCGACCTCAACGACGACCACGACGACCCGGCCAACATCTTCCCCGACCAGGTGGTCTTCCTCGACCAGATGCGCCGCAACGGCCACGACGGCGGGCTGCTGATGGTGCCGGGCACGGTGGCCGACTTCACCGGCTCACAACTGAATTCGCTGACCCAGCCGCTGCCCGAGGATCAGGTCCAGGCCATCTTCACCACGGGCAAGGCCGACTACATCGAGGCCTACGCGCAGCGGATGGCGCCCGTGCTGGCCGCCGAGAAGGCGCGCTGGGCCCCGGCCGCCGGCGAGCCCCTGCTGGAGCCGCTGCGCAACCTGTTCGAGCCCATCATGTTGCAGACCGACCAGATCTGCGACGGCATCGGCTACCCCGTCGAGCTGCGGCTGACCTCGGGCGACCACAACGAGACCGTGGTCCTGGACTTCCCGAAACGCACTGTGCGCGAACCCATTGCGGACGAGAAGTTCCGCTACGGGTTCGAGATCGGCACCGAGTTGGTGCGCACCGTGGTCCGCGACCGGGAGCCGGACTGGGTCAACACGATCTTCTTGTCCACCCGCTTCAAGGCCTGGCGGGTGGGCGGCTACAACGAGTACCTCTACACGTTCTTCAAGTGCCTGACCGACGAGCGCATCGCCTACGCCGACGGCTGGTTCGCCGAGGCGCACGACGACTCGGCCTCGATCGTCCTGGACGGCTGGGAGATCCAGCGCCGCTGCCCGCACCTGAAGGCCGACCTGTCGAAGTTCGGAGTGGTCGAGGGTGACACGCTGACCTGCAACCTGCACGGCTGGCAGTGGAACCTCACCAACGGCCGCTGCCTGACCTCCAAGGGCCATCAACTGCGGACCGCCAAGCTGTGAGCGCCCCACCGCGGCAGTACTACGACGACGGCATGGTCCAGCTGGATCGGCACGCGATCACGTTGCGCCGCTACCACTTCCCGTCGGGCACCTCGAAGGTGATCCCCGTCGACTCGATCCGCGGCTACACCGCCGAGCCGCTGGGTTATCTCACCCAGCGGTTCCGGATCTGGGGCAGTTCGGATCTGGACCTGCGCCGCTGGCTGCCACTGGACCTCGGGCGGCCGTTCAAGTCCACGCTGGTGACCCTCGACATCGGCGCGCGGCAGCGCCCCGCGTTCACCCCGAAGCACCCCGAGGAGTTCCTGGCCAAGCTCGACGAGGTGCTCGGGCGGTAGTCGCTAGCGCGGCGAAACCGTCTGCCGCAGTTCGGAAGCCGCGTCCGAGGCGGTGTCGTACACCCGCACCACGGCCTGATCCTCGCCCTGCAGGTAGGTCGAGGCCCCCAGTTCGGTGTAGCGGGTGGCGCCGATACCGATCAGCACGTGCTCGGGGTGACCGGAGGCCACCAGCAGCGCGCCCACGTCCTCGAGCGGGGTGTCCGGCGAACCCTTCTGGTTGGCCAGCCGCTCGACGACCCAGTCCAGCAGGACCTCGCCGTAGTAGGAGTAACCCAGCAGCGGGCTGTCCACGCCGTAGGCGTGCTCCTGACCGTCGGCGCCGCGCAGGAAGCAGGCCAACCGCAGCGTGGCGGTGGGGCCGTCCGGGGTCAGGTCGCTGATCTCGAAGAACTGGGCGGCAACGCCTTTGGACGCCGGACCCCAGTTCTTCTTGTGGCTGATCTTCGGCGCGCCGGGGCGCCGGATCGAGCAATCGTTGAACGCGCCCAGCGCGAACGGTTCCAGCGAGGCGACGGTGTCGCCGTTCCACTTCACCCGGCAGGCCAGCCCCACCTCGGGTTCGATCTGCAGGTTCAGCGGCCCGTCAGTTTCCGGCGGCAGCAGGATCTGGTCCGACGACAGCGGGTACTCGCCGAGGAAGCTGTCGCTGCCCGGTGCGTACCAAGGGAAGATCCCCTTCGGCGCGGTGCCCTCGGAGACGACGCTGACGAAGTCGGCGGCCTCCCCGGCCTGCTCGAGGTGGCCCGCGAAGTTCCCGGCCACCCCGAAGCCGAACCAGTTGCGCATCTCGTCGAAATCCAGGCTGATCACGGTTCGAGTACCTCCGTACCGACGTAGGGCACCAGGGCCGGCGGCACCCGAACGCTGCCGTCGGGTTGCTGATGATTCTCCAAGATGGCGACCAACCACCGGGTGGTCGCCAGGGTTCCGTTGAGGGTCGCCGCGATCTGCGGCTTGCCGTTGTCGTCGCGGTACCGGGTGGACAGCCGCCGCGCCTGGAACGTCGTGCAGTTCGAGGTGGAGGTCAGTTCGCGGTAGGCCTGCTGGGTGGGCACCCACGCCTCGCAGTCGTACTTGCGCGCCGCCGAGGAGCCCAGGTCGCCGGCCGCGACGTCGATCACCCGGTAGGGAACGTCGATGTGCGCCAACATCTCTCGCTGCCAACCCAGCAGCCGCTGATGTTCGTCTGCCGCGTCCTCGGGCTTGCAGTAGACGAAGGCCTCCACCTTGTCGAACTGGTGCACGCGGATGATGCCGCGGGTGTCCTTGCCGTAACTGCCGGCCTCCCGCCGGAAACACGACGACCACCCGGCGTAGCGCAGCGGACCGGCGGACAGGTCCAGGATCTCGTCGGCGTGATAGCCGGCCAGCGGCACCTCGGAGGTCCCCACCAGATACAGATCGTCGGACTCGACGCGGTAGACCTCCTCGGCGTGAGAGCCCAGAAAGCCGGTGCCGCCCATGATCTCGGGGCGCACCAGCACCGGCGGGATCATCAGGGTGAAGCCGTTCTCGGTAGCCACCCGCACCGCCAGCTGCAACAGCCCCAGCTGCAGCAGCGCCCCGCGGCCGGTCAGGAAGTAGAACCGGGAGCCGGACACCTTGGCGCCGCGCTCCATGTCGATCAGGCCCAGCGACTCACCGAGTTCGAGGTGGTCCTTGGGTTCGGCGATCGACGGCGGCTCGCCGACGGTCTCGAGCACCACGAAGTCGTCCTCGCCGCCGGCCGGGACGCCGTCGATGATGACATTGGAGACCGCCAGATGCGCCGCGGCGAACGCCTGCTCGGCGTCGGCCTGGGCGGCCTCGACGGCCTTGACCTCCGCGGCGAGTTCCTTGGCCCGGGCCAGCACGGCCGGGCGGTCCTCGGGACTGGCCGCACCGACCTGCTTGCTGACCGCCTTCTGCTCGGCGCGCAGGTTGTCCGCGGCGGAGACGGCCGAACGGCGGGCGGTGTCGGCGGACAGCAGCGCGTCGACGAGCGCCGGGTCTTCACCGCGGCTGCGCTGCGACCGGCGAACGGCGTCGGGGTCGTCCCGGAGCATCTTCAGGTCGATCACGCCCGTCAACACTACTTTTGTCGCCGACGGGCGGCAGCGCGAGGTCGCCCTTGCCGGCGCGGGAGCCCGGGACACAACCCCATAACTTCACTTCTGCAACAGTTGTCACAGTCCCTGGTGCGCCTGTCACAATGGGTCTGATGTCCGAAGTACCTGAGCAGGACGACGGGGCAAAACCGGTCGACCCGATCGACGAAGAATCCGCCTCCGATCCCACCGACGGCGAACCCGTCGAGGAGATCGATGCGGAAGCGCCCGACCTCGACCCTGCCGACGAAACCGAGGCCGCCGAGCCCGGCCAGCCCGAACCGCGCCGCGAGCGGTTCGGGTGGATGCGCACCCTGCACGCCCGCTCGACGCGGCGGGTACTGGTACTGACGGCGCTGGGCGCGCTGCTGTTCGCCGGCCTCGTGACGGCCCTGCCGGTCGGCAGCAACCGCGGCGGGCTCACCAGCTACCTCGAGACCAACCCGGTGCCCGCCACCGGCACCCGCGGCACCGAGGCGTTCAACAACGCCAAGACCGGCGACTGCCTGAACTGGCCCGAGGGCGTTCCCGACGAGGCCACGGTGGTGGACTGCACCGAGGAACACCGCTTCGAGGTCGCCGAGTCCGTGGACATGCGGACCTTCCCCGGCTCCGAGTACGGCCCGGACGCCGCGCCGCCCTCGCCGGCGCGCATCCAGCAGATCAGCCAGGAGCAGTGCCAGGCCGCGGTGCGCCACTACCTGGGCCACCGCTACGACCCCAACAGCCGCTTCACCACCAGCATGCTGTGGTCGGGCGACAAGGCGTGGAGCAAGCACGGCGAGCGCCGCATGCTCTGCGGCCTGCAACTGCCCGGACCCGACGGCGGCCAGCTGGCGTTCCAGGGCAAGGTCGCCGAGGTCGACCAGTCGAAGGTGTGGCCGGCCGGGACCTGCCTGGGCATCGACCCGACCAGCAACCAGCCCACCGACATCCCGGTGGACTGCGCCTCCCCGCACGCCATGGAGGTCACCGGCTCGGTGAACCTCGGCGAGCGGTTCCCGGACGGGCTGCCGCCGGAGGACGAGCAGGACGAGTTCATCAAGGACACCTGCACCCGGCTGACCGACGAGTACCTGGCGCCGCTGCAGCTGCGCACCACCACGCTGACCCTGATCTACAGCACGATCTCGCTGCCCAGCTGGTCGGCCGGCAGCCACCAGGTGGCCTGCAGCATCGGGGCGACGCTGGGCAACGGCGGCTGGGCCACCCTGGTCAACGACGCCAAGGGGCCGCTGCTGATCAACGGCCAGCCGCCGGTCCCGCCGCCGGACATCCCGGAGGAGCGGCTCAACCTCCCGCCGATCCCGATGCCGGGTTCGTCGGGCGGCCAGAACTACGGCTCGTCACAGTCGTCGGGCTCGTCGTCGGGCTCGTCGTCGGGCTCCGGTTCCTCCTCGGGGTCCTCCTCGGGGTCGTCCTCGCAGGGCGGCCAGCATCTGCCCCAGCAGGCGCCCGCCACCCAGGCGCAGACCCAGGCCCCCGAACCCGAACCGCAGGCCGAGCCCAACCCGCCGCCCGAGGCGCCCGCAGCACCGCCGCCGCCCCCGGCGGACGCACCACCGCCACCGCCCCCGCCGGCTCCGGCTCCGGAGGGCCCGCCGGCCGGTCCGGCCCCCGGGCCCGCGCCGCCGGCCTGATCGATGCCGGTCGAAATGAGCGACGCGCGCTTCGAGGAGTTGGTGGGCGACGCCCTGGATCGCATCCCACCGAAGCTCGCCGCCGCACTGGACAACGTGGTGGTGCTCGTCGAGGACCGCAATCCCGAGGAGCCCGATCTGCTCGGGTTGTACGAGGGCATCGCCCTGACCGAACGCGACAGCACCTACGCCGGCGCGCTGCCGGATGCCATCTTCATCTACCGCGGCGCGCTGCTGGACATGTGCGCCTCGGAGGCCGAGGTCATCGACGAGGTGCGAATCACCGTCGTCCACGAGATCGCCCACCACTTCGGCATCGACGACGAGCGCCTGCACGAACTGGGCTGGGCCTGAACGAAATTGCGCCGCAGCAGGCGCGGCGGCGCCGCATTGTCGGCGCGCAGTGATAGGAACGGGGCATGGAGACGAGTTGTCGAGCCTGCGCCGCTCAGATGGCGCACTGCCACGGCACGCTCATCCGGCACTGGTCGGGGCGGCCCGAGTGCACCGAGGACGGGTGTGCCAGCCCGGAGCTGACGCTGCACGCGTTCGACGTCGAGTGCGTCGCGGTGGGCTGCGAGTGCGATCAGCCCATCGGGTCGGGCGTGCGCGCGGTGTCCTCGGCCTGAGTCTGCGCGGCCGTGGGCTGCGGGGTCAGCGGCGGTCCCGCGGCACCCCAGTGCACGCAGCTCCAACGGCCGTCGGTGACCGGCGCCAGCACCACCGATTCGGCGTTGGCCAGGTGGTTCTCCAGCGCGAAGACCGAGTCGACGCCGGAGAGCACCGCACCGACCAGCCGGATCGCCGCCCCGTGGCTGACGACCACGATGTCACCGCTGAAGCTGTCGTCGTCGAGGTAGCGCCGGCGTAGGTCGTCGACCACCGGGACGTAGCGGTCCAGCACGTCGGCGCCGCTCTCACCGCCCGGCATCGGCAGGCCGAGTTCGCCCTCGTGCCAGCGCCGGTAGATCCGGTTGAACTCCTCGACCGCGTCGTCGTCGTTGCGGTTCTCCAGCTCACCCACCTGTACCTCGTGGATGTCGGAATACTCCAGCGGGTCCACCCCGAGCAGCCCGGCGATCTCGGCCGCGGTCTGCTGGGCGCGCACCGCGATCGAGTGCCCCAGCAGCGCCGGCGGGGTCGGCGCGGTGCGCGCGAACGTGCGCGCCTGATCCCGGCCCAGCGGGGTCAGTTCGGCCCCGGGCGGGAGGGTGTCGAGGCGCTTTTCGACGTTGCCGTAGGTCTGGCCGTGCCGGACGAGTACCAGCCGTCCGCTCACGCCGGTTCTCCCTTTTGCAGCCGGCTCAGCCAGCGTTCCGCGTCGTCGAGTTGTGGCGGGGCCGCGCCGACCGCCGATCCTGTGGGCCATGATCCGAGATATCGCACATCTTCACAACGACGGTGCAGCGCGGTAAGTGCCTCGGCCACCGCGCTGTCCTCGATATGGCCCACGCAGTCGAGGAAGAACACGTAGGTGCCCAGCTCCACCCGGGTCGGGCGGGACTCGATCCGGGTCAGGTCGATGTCGCGCATGCTGAACTCGGTCAGCGCGCTGACCAGCGCACCGGGGACGTTGTCCAGCTTGAGCACCACCGACGTGCGGTCGGCGCCCGTGCGCGTCGGCGGCGGCGCGGGCCGGCCCACCAGCACGAAGCGGGTGCGCGCATTGGCCTCGTCGACCACGCCGTCGGCCAGCGTGGCCAACTCGTAGCGCTGCGCGGCCAGCGCGGTGCTGACCCCGGCGTCGGCGGCGCCGCCGCGCACGTCGGCCGCGGCCGCGGCGTTCGAGATGGCCGGGATCACCTCGGCCTGCGGCAGGTTGTCCCGCAGCCAGCGGCGCACCTGCGCGGCGGCCACCGGGAACGCCGCCACCGTGCGGACATCGGCGGCCCGGGTCCCTGGGGCGACGACGATGCTGAACGCCACGTCGAGGGTGTACTCGGCGAAGATCTGCAGCGCCGTACCGGCCGCCAGCGCGTCCATGGTCGGCAGCACCGACCCCTCGATCGAGTTCTCGATCGGCACGCAGGCGTACTCCGCCGTCCCGGCGCGGACCGCCTCGAGCGCGGCCGGGGTGCTGTCGAGGGCCAACGGCTGAACCTCGGGCCGTCCCGGGACCAGCCCGGCGGCGGTCATGCCGCCCAGTGCCGCTTCGGTGAACGTGCCCTGCGGGCCGAGGTAGGCGATGGCGGTCACGAATCCGACCCTAGCGGGAAAGTCTTGCGCGCCGGATCAAGTTTCTGGTTAAGTTAGGCTTACCTCACTCAGAACGAGCCTGGTCGGGACCCCGACCAGAACGGTGGAAGGTCAACATGACACTGGCGACGACCCCCGGCCCCACGACGGCGGAACGCATTCGCAGCGCCTGCATGCGCGCCCAGAGCGCGCTGATCGCACTCGACGGCGCCGAGCCGGAAACGGTGGGCGTGCACCACCTGCTCGCCGACGGATCCTTCGCGGTCGCGGTCCCCATCAACGGCGTCGCGGCCGGCAACGTCGTCGCGGCGGGAGCCGGCGGCGTGCAGGCCGTCCTCGAGCTCACCGACTACGCGCCGCTGCCGCTGCGCGAACCGGTGCGCTCGCTGGTCTGGATCCGCGGCCGGATGTTCAGCGTCCCCGAGGCGATGATGCGCGCGACGCTCGACGTGGTCGCCGCCGAGGACCCCAATCCCGCGCTGCTGCAGGTCGGCACCGAGTACGCGCTGCTGCGCCTCGAGATCGACTCCGTGGTGGTCGCCGACGCGACCGGCGCCGAGTCGGTGGCCCTCGGCGCGCTGCTCGAGGCCCGCCCGGACCCGTTCTGCGCCATGGAGACCTGCTGGCTGCGCCACATCGACTCCGATCACCGCGACATCGTCGACCGGCTGGCCGCCAAGCTGCCCCGGCCGCTACGCGGCGGTCAGGTACGCCCGCTGGGCCTGGATCGCTACGGGGTGCGCCTGCGTGTCGAGGGCGACGACGGCGATCACGACGTGCGGCTGCCGTTCACCCGCCCCGTCGACGACGTCACCGGCCTGAGCCAGGCCATCCGGATCCTGATGGGCTGCCCCTTCGTCAACGGCCTGCGCGCCCGCCGAACCACCTAGCGTTACCGTGTCGGGGTGAGCGCACCCGACGCCCTGAGCGCCCACGACCGGCGCGCACTGCGCATCGAGGTGTTCGTCGTCCTGGCGGTCACGTTCGGGCTCAGCGCCGTCACCGCCACGCTGCAGCTGATCGACTTCGTGCTGCGCGGCCTGGCCGGCCAGACGGTGGCGCTCAACCCCAGGCGGTCCTACTTCGACCTCATCGACCTGGGCCTGAACCTGGCCTACATCACCCAGCTGTGCGCCTGGGGCGCGCTGGCCGTCTACCTGCTGTGGCGCAGCGGCTATACCGCCGAACGAATCGGCCTGGGCCGCCTGCGATTCCGGCCCGATCTGCTCGGCGGGCTCGGGCTGGCCGCGCTGATCGGGATTCCCGGGCTGGCGCTCTACGTGGCGTCGCGGGCGCTGGGGCTCAGCGCGGCGGTGGTGCCGACCGAGCTCGGCGACACCTGGTGGCGGACCCCCGTGCTGCTGCTGGTGTCCTTCGCCAACGGCTGGGCCGAGGAGGTCGTGGTGGTGGGCTACCTGCTCACCCGGCTGCGCCAGTTCCGGGTCAATCCGGTGACCGCGCTGATCGCCTCGAGCGTGCTGCGCGGGCTCTACCACCTGTATCAGGGCTTCGGGGCGGGGCTCGGCAACCTGGCGATGGGTCTGATCTTCGGCTACGTGTGGCAGCGCACCGGACGGCTGTGGCCGCTGATCATCGCGCACGGCGTGATCGACGCCGTGGCCTTCGTCGGGTACGCGTTGCTGGCGCCGCACCTGGGCTGGCTGGGCATAGATCCGCCTGCCGCGACGTAAATTGAGCTGGTGAACGACGACCGCCCCCGCCGCGGGCAGCCGCAGCGGCCCGCCGGCCCGGCCCGTCGTCCACCGCCGCACGGCGAACCGTCGCAGGTGATCCGCCGCGACCCGCACCACCGCCCGCCCCCGCCCCGCGGCTTCCCCGCGCAGACGCCACCGCAACCGCCCCCGACCCGGCCCGGGCCCCCGCCGGCCTGGCAGCCGCCGCCCCCACCCCGGCCGGCGCCCCCACCCCCGCGTCGGCGACCGCCACCCCCGCCGCCCGCGCGGTCCAACCCGACGCCGCGTCCGGCCGCGCCGCTGCCCCGCAGCCGCAAGTCCGCCAAGCCGGCCACCCCGCCCCCGCCGGCGCCGACCCCGCGCAAACCCCGCAAGCGCCGCCCCTGGGGCCGCATCCTGCTGGTCCTACTGCTGCTCGCCGGCGGCGGCGTGGTGGGCATCGGCGTCTGGTTCGACCGTTCCCTGCACCGCATCGACGCCCTGATCAGCTATCCGGACCGGCCCGCCGCCGGCCGCGGCACCACCTGGTTGCTGGTCGGGTCCGACGGCCGCAGCGACCTGTCGCCGGAACAGCAGGCGGACCTGTCCACCGGTGGCGACCTGGGCACCGGCCGCACCGACACCATCCTGCTGGTGCACCTGCCCGGGTTGGGCTCGAGCACGCCGACCACCCTGGTGTCGATCCCGCGGGACTCCTACGTGCCGGTCCCCGGCTACGGCAGCGACAAGATCAACGCGGCCTACACCCTGGGCGGACCGCAGCTGCTGACCCAGACCGTCGAACAGGCCACCGGCCTGCGCATCGACCACTACGCCGAGATCGGCTTCGGCGGCTTCGCGGTGCTGGTCGACGCGCTCGGCGGGGTCGAGGTCTGCCCGGCCGAGCCGATCAGCGATCCGCTGGCCGGCATCGAACTGCCCGCCGGCTGCCAGCTGCTCGACGGCCGCACCGCCCTGGGCTTCGTGCGCAGCCGCGCCACCCCGCGCGCGGACCTGGACCGCATGGTCAACCAGCGTCAGTTCATGTCCGCGCTGCTGCACCGCGCCGCCAGCCCGGCCGTGTGGTTGAACCCGTGGCGCTGGTACGCGGTGCCGCGCGCGGCGGCCGACGCGATCACCGTCAACACCGACGACCACGTCTGGGACCTGGCCCGGTTGGGCTGGGCGCTGCGCGGGTCCCCGGTCACGGTGACGGTGCCGATCGGTTCCTACAGCTCCACCAGTTCCGGCGCGGTGGTCAGCTGGGACGACGAGACGGCCGGCGCGTTGTTCGCAGCGCTGGCCGCCGACGCCCCGGTCCCGCAGTCGGTGCTGGATGCGCAGCCGTGAGCGGCGCGGGCTCATTAGGCTGACGCCGTGACGAGCTCCCCGGACACCTTCCATGACCTGCTGGCCGAGCAGGTCGGCAACGAGTTCACCGCCGCCCAGCAATACACCGCGGTGGCGGTGTACTTCGACGGCGAGGACCTGCCGCAGCTGGCCAAGCGCTTCTACCGGCAGGCGATCGAGGAACGCAACCACGCGATGATGATCGTGCGCTATCTGCTTGACCAGGGCGTGCCCGTGCGGATCCCACCCGTGCCGGCGGTCACCACGGAGTTCGCCTCGGTCCGCGAGCCGGTGGAGTTGGCGCTCAACCAGGAGCGCGAGGTCACCGAGCAGGTCACCCGGCTGGCCCGCGCCGCCCGCGACAGCGGCGACTATCTGGGCGAGCAGTTCATGGGCTGGTTCCTCAAGGAACAGGTCGAGGAGGTCGCCGCGATGACGACGCTGCTGACCGTCGTCGACCGCGCCGGCGACAACCTGTTCCACCTGGAGAACTTCGTCGATCGGGAACTGAGCTCGACCCCGGCCGACGATCCGACCGCACCCACCCCCGCCGGCGGTGCCGTCACGCTGCGCGCGGAGCGATCCAGCTAACTCGAATCGGCGGCGCGATCTGCGCCCGGCTATGGCAAACCTAACTTAGGTCATGCTGCCCGAAGTAAGCGTTACCTTGCATGACAAGGTCCCTGACCAGGCAGTACTTTGGTGATCATGATTCGCGACGACGTCCTCGACACCAAGTTCCACGGCCTCCTGCGCGACCAGATCCGCGACGAGTTCACCGCCGCCCAGCAATACACCGCGATCGCGGTGCACTTCGACGGGGCCGACCTGCCGCAGCTGGCCGGGTTCTTCTACCGCCAGGCGGTCGAGGAGCGCAACCACGCGATGATGTTCGTCCGCTACCTGCTGGACCGCGGGGCCGAGGTTGAGATCCCCGGCGTGGACCCGGTCCGCAACGGCTTCGACTCCGCGCGCGAGGCGGTGGCCCTGGCCCTCGATCTGGAGCGCGCGGTCACGGAGAACATCGTCGCGCTGGCCGCCGCGGCCCGCGACGAGCACGACTATCTGGGCGAGCAGTTCATGGGCTGGTTCCTCAAGGAGCAGGTCGAGGAGGTCGCGACGATGACCACCCTGCTGCGCATCGCCGAGCGCGCCGGCGACAACCTGTTCCACCTCGAGGACTACGTCGCCCGCGAACTCGGGGCGGGTAAGGCCGACCGCACGGCCCCGCCCGCCGCGGGCGGCACCCTCTAAGGGACATCGCTGCAAAGGAAGTCCCTGAGGAAGGTCGGCGGGCCGTTTCCGGGCGGCCCCTCGTTCAAATGGCGTCAACGTCGGGTGACGGCTATCCACACGGCGGCTGGCGCGTGGCCCGGGGCGCCGGCCCAGGCTGTGGATGACCGTCAACTGACGATGACGGGCCACGCTCGAGGAGCCGCGCAGACAGCGGCGAACCCTGGGACGAGACCGCGCTCTAGTCAGTCCCGGCCGGCGCCGGTCAGCCCGTTCTGCAGCCAGTCCTTGGTGCGGCCGGGGTGGTTGGTCGCCAGCCACGCCACCCCCTGGTCCGCGCAGAACCGCACGTCCTCGTAGTGGTCGACGGTCCAGCAGTACAGCGCGCGCCCCTGGGCGGCCGCGCGGTCGACGAGTTCCGGATGCTCGCGCAGCGTGCCGATCGACGGGCCCACCGCGGTCGCGCCGACCGTCGTGGCCGCGCCGCCGCCGAGGTAGCGCGACGTCTCGCCGAGGAGCACGGTGGGCAGCATCGGCGCGGCCCGCCGGATCCGCCACACCGCGGCCGCGGAGAACGACATGACGACCGCGCGCGACAGGTCCGCGGAGGCCGGCGAGGCGATCCCGAACCGGTGCAGCAGCGCCAGCACCTTGCTCTCCACCAGCCCGCCGTAGCGCACCGGGTGCTTGGTCTCGATGAACAGCTTGACCGGCCGCTTGAAATCGAGCACCAGCCGCACCAGTTCCTCGAGGGTCAGCAGGCCGGTGTCGCCCAGGCTGCCGTCGTCGCGCCAACTGCCGTGCCAGGCGCCGAAGTCCAACCGGCGCAGCTCGCTCAGGCTCATCTCGCTGACCAGCCCGGTGCCCGACGAGGTGCGGTCCACCCGACGATCGTGGATGCACACCAGGTGGCCGTCGCGGGTCAGCCGAACGTCGCACTCGACCCCGTCGGCCCCCTCCTGCAGGGCCAGCTCGTAGGCCGCCACCGTGTGCTCGGGCCGATCCGCCGACGCGCCGCGGTGCGCCACCACGAAGGGGTGGGCTGCGGGCGCTTCGCCGGCCGGATCCATGGCCCTATGCTGCCGGTTCCCGGTCCGTCGGCTCAACCGGACGGCCGAAATCGCTGCCCGGCGCGGCGGGCGCCGGGGCGCCGCCGACCACCACCCACCGGTGCGCCGCTCGTTCCACCGGCTTGGCCTCGAACCCGCGGTACACCCGGTCCAGCGCCAGCACCGCGGCCAGCGCGGCCAGATAGGCGCAGATCATCGCGACGGTGTTGTCCGCGACGCCCTGCCCCGAGGTGTTCAGGGCGACGCTGAACCAGCCGAACGTGAACAGCGTCAGGAACGCGATCACCGACACCACCGCGCTCAGCACCCACAACAACCACCAGACCAGAATCGGCTTGCGCAACCGCCGGTAGAGCCCCTCGAGGCTCGCCGTCTCGATGACGAACACCGGCGCCCAGAACAGGTTGACCAACGGGACCATGCAGCCGGCCCACAGTGCCCGGCTCGGCCGGTCGGTGCGGCCCAGGTGCGCGAACAGTTGGGTGCGGCGCGCGATCAGCCAGCGGGTCAGCACCACCCAGCAGGTGATGACGGCGGCCAGCGCTGCGACGCTGGCCAGGATGCCCAGCAGCGTGGCGCCGGCGGCGATCAGCGAGTTGATCAGCACCGTCCGGTTCACCAGCAGCAGGACGTAGCGGATCAGGTAGATCAGCGCGGCGGCCGCGAGGACCGCGGTGGTGGCGGTCAGGACGCGCCGGACCTGAGTGGGCGTGGGCCCGGTGATCGGCGGGGCCGACGGCTCCACGCCGAACGTGACGGGATCCGGCAGGCTCCAGCGCGGGATGAAGTCGTAGCGCGGCGTGGGTCCCAGCGGGCGCTTGCGGGCCGGGGGTGGGGGCGGTGCGCCCGGGCGCACCGCGATCCAGCGCAATCCGGGTGGCAGCTTGGCCGACTGACCGCCGCTCGGGGCCGCGCCGCCGGGTTGGGCGGGTCGGCTCCAGCCGGAGCCGGCCCCGGGCGCCGCGGTCTCGGACGCCGCGGGCGGCAGCAGCCTGCCCTGGCACCGCGGGCACCACGCCCGCTGCTTGTCGCGGACGTTCCACCGGGTGCTGCAGGAGGAACAGACCTGGATCACCGCACCAGCCTAACCAGCGCCGACACGGCCGCGCCCCGGGTCGCCCGACAACCGTCGCCGCTCAGACTGTGCCGGGAGCACCCGAATCGGTGACCACCGGCCGACCGGACTGCTGCCACGCCATCATCCCGCCGTCGACGTTCACCGGCTGGTACCCGTTGGCCTGCAGGTACTGCGCGACCTGCAGCGACCGACCCCCGGCCGCGCAGATCACGAACAGTTCCTTGGTCGAGTCGATCTCGGCGATCCGGGCCGGCACATCGCCCATCGGGATGTGCACGGCCGCCGGGGCGTGTCCCCGCTGCCATTCGTCGTCCTCTCGCACGTCGAGGAGGACGACGTCGCTGCCGAACTCCGTCGGCAGTCCGCTCACCTGAATCTGCGATACCGCATCCATCGTTCGATCCTGTCACGCCCGCCCCACGGCGGTCACCGGTCCTCGCGAGTTCGGCGAACACGCGCCTATCCACAGTTTCCACAGGCTTATCCACAGGACGCTCGATTCGCGCGTGCCGTCTCGCCTCGGCAATCGCAAAGTTGACTGCAGTCAATGTGGATAACCGGGTGGGCGAAACGCCGCATCCATCAACAACCCGACCCGCGGCGCAGCGAATCCGGGCCCCCATCGGCCGATTTCTCCCTCGCAGGCCGAGGCGTTATGATCGCCGTCACAACAGGACTTCTGTGATTGATCTCACTGGGGGCAGCTTTGATTCCACGGCATGGTACGGCGCGATGACGACGCAACCGATGGGTCCGCACTCGGGCGCGCAGCCGTCGCACTGGTACTCCTCGACGTGTAACAAGTCCTACGTGCTCGCGCTGCTGCGCGCGGGCGTGGTGGCCTTGGTGCTGCTCGGCATCCTCGCCGTGATCGTCCTGTTCTGAAGCGTCTTGTCAAGCGTCAACCCGTTTTCGCCCGCGCCGTGAAGATCAGCCGGTAGCTGTCCGAGGCGGCCACCCACCCGAACTGTCGTGAATCGACCACCCCGGGGGCGGTGGGATTGTCCGAGCGGGCCTCGAAACTCGTCTCGCGGCCCGCGCCGCGCACCGCGCCCACCCGCTTGACCAACCAGCGCGACGGCAGCGTCGGGTCCTGGAAGATCCGCACCTGACCGGTCCGGGGACGCCCGCCCCGCCAGCCCAGCAGGCCGTCGCCGGGGCTCAGCGTCGGCCGCATCGAGTCCTCGACAACCACGAACCGGCGCAACGGCCAACGACCCGCACTATGGTTTCGCACCATGCCCTGAGGGTAGGTTAGAGACATGCTGCATCGACTTTTCACCAACGCCACACCCGCCCATGCCCACTGCGACCTGTACTGCGGCGTCTACGACCCCGCGCAGGCCAAGATCGAGGCGCTGTCGTGCCTCAAGACCCTGCAGAAGTTCCACGACTCCGACGACGAGCACTTCCGCACGCGCGCCATCCTCATCAAGGAGCAGCGCGCCGAGGAGGTCAAGCATCACCTGATGGTGCTGTGGGCCGACTTCTTCGCCAAGGAGCACTTCGAGCAGTTCCCGAACCTGCACCAGCTGTTCTGGGACGGCGTGCACGGTGCCGGTGACGTCAAGAAGAGCACCGACGTCGCGGTCGCCGAGAAGCTGCTCAAGACCATCGACGAGATCGCCGACATCTTCTGGCAGACCGAGAAGGCCAAGGGCATGGGCGTTTACCCGCCGGCCTAGCCCAACAACACCGAAGTTCGCAATCGGGGCGTCGTGCGCAAGCACGGCGCCCCGATTGCGTTGATGCGCTATCGACTTCGCAACGATTCGGCGCCTGGCACTCGTGTCCTCTTGCGTGCCAGCGGGGTTGTGCCGCATCCTGAACACCCCGACCCGCAGTCGTGTCGCAGTAGCAGCCCGGAAGCGCGGAGGCAAAGATGGAGACTGGGTCCGGGCGAGCTATCGGTCTCGCCCCCTTTCACTCTCGTGGCGCCCTGAAGGGCTTCCTGGTCTCGGGCCGCTGGCCGGACTCCACCAAGGAATGGGCGCAGCTGTTGATGGCCGCCGTCCGAGTGGCCTCACTGCCCGGATTACTGTCCACCACAACCGTTTTCGGTGTACGCGAGGAGCTCCCCGAGGAGCCGCCGCCGGACACTGTCGGGCTGGTCCTCGCCGAGGGCCCGGTGGTCGGTGAATCCGCCATCGCCCCAGGATATTTCGCCGACCATCTGCCGCCGGCGCTGCTCATGCTGCATCCGCCGTCGGAAACGGTGCCGTCGCTGCCGGAATGCGCCGGCGCGGCCTCTGGCTGCGTATTACTGCCCGGGCTACCGCATTTGGGACTCGAACATCGCGCAGCGTGGGTGGAGGCCGAGTCCGACGGCACGGTGACCTCGATGGTCAGCCGAGTGGGAGTGGACCCCATCAGCCACCCCGACACCGCCATTCTGGCAATGCTGCTCGCCGCCTGACGGATTCGCGTCGGACGCCGAATTCCCAAGTACGGCAACCCGAACATTCGCCTTACCGCGTGTGCCTCCGTATGCTGTTGGAGTCAGCGAAGGGGAGTAGCCCCCAATCGTCGTGTCGACATACTGGCGAAAGCCCGGCCGGCGAACCGAATGAGCATCTTTCGGTGGGCGAGACCTTCGACGTATGGCCGTTGATGCCCGCGTATCCGCGACCACCCGTCGAAAGGTCGTCACATGCTCGCAGCCACCATGATCAGCCTCGGCGTCGTCTTTGTCGCCGAACTCGGCGACAAGTCGCAGCTGATCACCATGACCTACGCGCTGCGGCATCGGTGGTGGGTGGTGCTGACCGGGGTCGGCATCGCGGCGTTCCTGGTCCACGGCATCTCGGTCACCATCGGCCATTTCCTGGGCATGGCGCTACCGGAGCGCCCCATCGCGTTCGCGGCGGCGATCGCGTTCCTGGCCTTCGCGGTCTGGACGTGGCGCGAGGGCGGCGACTCCGACGAGGAGACCAAGACCGTCGCCGAACCGCGCTTCATCCTGTTCGCGGTCATCTCGTCGTTCGTCCTGGCCGAACTCGGCGACAAGACGATGTTGGCCACGGTGGCGCTCGCCAGCGACAACAACTGGGCCGGGGTGTGGCTGGGCGCCACCATCGGCATGGTGCTCGCCGACGGGGTCGCGATCCTGGCCGGCCGGCTGTTGCACCGCCGGCTGCCGGAGCGCTTCCTGCACGTCATGGCCAGCGTCCTGTTCCTGCTGTTCGGGCTGTGGATGCTGTTCTACTCGGCGCTGGGCTGGCACACCGCGGGGATCGTGATCACCGGCGGCGTCGCCGCGGCCGCCTGCATCGCGGGGATCGTCACGGCGATCCGTCGACGCCGGCGGGCGCCGCTGGGCACCGCGGCGGGGCGGGACGGTCGAATCGAACCGGACAACGCCCCGGAAACCGCCTGAAACCCGGGGTGAGCCCCCGAAAAACCCGGCTGGAAAAGCCCGGCCGGCGATCCGGACGCCCAGGCGGCAGCAAAGATTTCTGTACCCGGCGCGCGGCATCGACCGTCGTTGCCGGGCGTGGCCCCTGCACATCGGACGGCTAAGACTGGCGAACAAACCACGCGACAACGCGTGGTGCCCCCGCTTCATTTCCCCTGCTGCACACTATGGCTAGCCCGAATTCCGGCGGTAAGCGCATTCTCCAGCGCTCTACTGCTACCTTATCTTTCGCGCCCCGTCAATTTTTTGATGGTTTGCACTTGGTTACGAGCGCATCTATCGCTACGATGATCAGCAAATACGCCGACTTGGCGAATTGTGCGGCGCGGATGTGGAGGTCCAAGGAAAGCATGAGTACAACGTTCGCTGCGCGATTGAACCGGCTGTTCGACACGGTGTATCCGCCGGGCCGGGGTCCGCACACCTCTGCGGAGGTGATCGGGGCCCTCAAATCCGAGGGCGTCACCATGTCGGCCCCGTACCTGTCGCAGCTTCGCTCGGGCAATCGCACCAATCCCTCGGCGGCAACCATGGCCGCTCTCGCTAACTTTTTCCGGATCAAGCCCGCCTACTTCACCGACGACGAGTACTACGAGAAGCTCGACAAGGAACTGACCTGGTTGGCCCACATGCGCGACGAGGGTGTCCGCCGCGTCGCCGCGCGCACCGTGGGGCTCTCGGCCGAGGCCCAGCAGGATCTGGTCCAGAAGGCCGAGGAACTGCGCCGCAAGGAGCAGCTCGACTAACCACCGAGGTCGCGGTACTGCCGTGCGATCTCGATGATCCACTCGCGGTCGGAGTAGCTGTCCGGCTGCCGTAACCACTGCGGACCCGGAAATTGCGCGGCCTCGGCGCCGCCGGACCGGCCCGCGTAGATCCATTCCGCGATCACCCGCGCCTGCTTCACGGGTGCGACGTCGGGTCGCGCGTATTCGTCCTCCACCGACTCGTCCTCCACCGACTCGTCGCCGTCCGCCGCGACCGGCCGCTGCCGTTGCGCGGCCGTCGCCTCCAGGAACAGCGCATCCGAGATCCGGGACAGCCCCTCGGCCACCCGGAACACCAGCGGTCCGCGCGGCCGCACCCCGATGCCGATGTCGGGCTGGCGGCGCTCGAGTTCGCTCTTGAGCGGCTCGATGAGCTGCAACTCCCGTCGACCGGCGAACCAGTCCTCGACCGTGGGCAACAGCGAGCCCGCGCCCACCACGGTCATGGCGCTGCCCAGCAGCACCACCGCGGTGCCCACCCCGATCAACGGGGTGTCACTGACGGCGCGCAGCAGGAAGAAGGCACTCGCCAGCAGGATCAACGCGATGCCGAGCGTGAACACGAACAACGCGCGCCCGCGCCGGGTGCTGTTCGAGTGCCGCACCCCGGCCCAGGCCACCAGGGTCAGCGCCAGCATCACGTACAGCAGGGGCACCAGCCACGGCAGCGACATCCCGGAGGACCCCAGGTTCTGGACCAGATACTCCGCGGGCGCCATCTCCGGTTGCCGGCCGGCGCGGAAGAACATCACCACCGTCAGCACCGCGACGGCGGCGGCCAAACCGTACTGCAGCAACGCAATTCGACGAATAGTCACCGCGCTGCGGTGCGAGGCCACGCTGGTGATCATCACGCAACTGCCGGCCGCACACGCGATCAGCGCCACCTGGCTCAGGCCCACGGCCAGGTTCGGCCAGCCCAGCGCGGTGTCGATCAGCAGCGTCAGCGGCGCCCAGTTCAGCGCCGCGACCAACGCCAGGCTGCCGAGCGCGACGATCATCGCCGCGCTGACCAGGGACTGCTTGTTGACCAGGGCCCACCCGATCCGGACGCCGGTCGCCATCCCGAGCAACCCGGCAATCACCCAAACCGTCAACCAAACGCCTCGCCGAGCCGGACCTGCACAATCGACGAGCGGTCCGACGGCATCCGGCCCAACCGGTAGATGAGCAGCGCGGCGAAGTCCTCGGCCTCCTGTTCGATGTCCTCGCCGCCGGGACCCATGCAGCCCGTGCGCTGGTTGAGCATGTAGCTGATCAGGTCGTCGCCGGCGACCTCGGAGGACATCCGGGCCATGTCGGCCACCGCGATGCCCTCATGGCCGAGCACCAGGTGCCCGAGTTCGTGGGCCAGGGTCCGTTCCCAGGTCGGCAGGCCCTGCTGGATCAGGAACTCGTCGCGATCGGTGTACTGCCGCCACTGGCCGCACACCCCTTCGGGCAGGTCGGCCATCTTGATCTCGATGGGGCGGCCGCGATCGGCACTGACGGCCTCGACCAGGCGGTGCAGCGAAACCTCGCCGCGTCGGGGCGCCAGATCGAGCACGTCCCCGACAGCCCGCGTCACGCGTCGACTCGCCGCCATGCCCCTCTCCCTTCATGCTTCCCGCGGGGAAGCCATCACTGTAGGAATCGTGCGGTGCCCGCGGCGCGGACGGCGTGACCGGCTTTGGCCTGCCGATAGCCCAGAAGTCCCCCGGCCGCGGTCAACCCGGCCAACCCGGTCACCCCGGCCAGGGCGACCAGGGCGATCTCGGCGATGGCGGCGGTGCGCAGGTACTCCGGATAGCCCGCGCGGAAGGCCACGGGGACGACGGGGGCGACTTGACCGATCTCCTCGCCGGCCGCCTGTACCGACTCCGCGGACGACGACGGCGCGGCCGGTGCCGGTGCGGCCGGTGCGGGCGGCGGTGCGGCGGGCTGCGGCGCCGCGGCGGGGGCGGGAACCACCACCACGGGTGCGGGAGCGGGGGCGGGGGCGAGCACCGCCGCGGGCGCAGTGGCCGCCGATACCGTTGGCGGCTCGGGGGTTTCGGCCGCGACGGCGGCAGCCAGCGCGTCCAGGTCGAGGGTCTTCGCGGGCTGCTCGACCGGCGTCGCGTTCAGGGTCGTCGCGGTCTCGCTGTTGGTGCCCCACGGAATTCGGGTGCTTCCGCCGCCGCCGGCGATCCCGCCCGCGATGATCTCGGGCTCCTCGGGATCGGTCGGCTCTTCCGGGTCGGTCGGTTCCTCAGGGTCGGTCGGTTCCTCGGGGTCCGTTCCGCCGCAGTCCCAGTCGTGGTCCCAGTGGAACCGGCCGTGGCCGCGCCCGAACTCCTTGCGGTCCTTGAACTTTGCGCGCCACCCCGCCACCCGGACCGGGCGGTCATCTTCATTGCCGGCCTCGGTGGCCTCGTCCCGCTCGGTGCGGTCGTGCTTGCGGGGCCAGCCCCGGAGCCGGTCGCGGACGGTGCCTGCAGATTCCGATTCGTCGGCGGACTCGCGCCGGTCGAGCTTGCGACGTTCGCGGTCGAACCGCGCCGAGAGGCTCTTGTCGGTCCGGTCGGCCCGCTGCGACGTGCTGGTGTCGCGGTCGTTCTGGGAGCGGTCGTTCTGGGAGCGGTCGTTCTCGGAACGGTCTTTCTGGGAGCGGTCGGTCTTGGAACGGTCCTTCTTGGGCCCCGTGCTGCCCGTCGACTTGCGCGGACCGCGTTCGGTCGAGCGCGCGGTACCGTCGCGGTCCGCGGCACGCTGGCTGCGTTCGGCTCGGTCGCGAGGTTTGCTGTCGCTGCCGCGGTCGTCGCCGGGGGCCGCCGTCGCGACCGCCAGACCGACGGTTCCCGCGCCGCCGACCAGCAGACCGCAGGCGACCACACCGCTGATCGCCGCGCTCCGCACCCGCGACCCGTCCACTTTGCCCTGTTCCGTCGTCCTGCGGATTGTCTCCGCCCCTCGAATGTCTTTCGCCATTGTGGCATATCCGCAGGTGGCGATTTCGCGTATAGCGCCAGGCGCTAGGGTTGGCGCTGGGTCGTCGGCCGCACCCGCGGCGACCCGGCAGAGGTGCGCAAAGACCACGGAAGGCGGCCGGAATGGCGCTGTTCAAGAAGCGCAAGAGTCGTGCGACGCGTCGGGCCGAGGCCAAGGCGCTCAAGGCAAAAGCCAAGCTGGAAGCCAAGCTGCAGGCCAAGAACGAGGTGCGCCGGTTCAAGGCCGAGCAGCGCGCCAAGGACAAGGCCAGCAAGGCCGCCCTGCGCGCCCAGCGCGACAGCGACCGCGCCGCCCTGAAGGTCGCCGAGACGCAACTGCGAGCCGCCCGCGAAGGCAAGCTGCTGTCGCCGGCCCGCGTGCGCCGCGTGCTGACCGTCGCCCGCTTGCTGGCGCCCGTGCTCATCCCGATCGTCTATCGCGCCGCCACCGCGGCCCGCGGCTTCCTCGACGAGCGCAAGGCCGACAAGCTCGGGGTGCCGCTGAGCCAGCTCGGCCAGTTCTCCGGCCAGGGCGGCCAGCTGTCGGCGCGGATCTCCGGGGCCGAGCGAACCCTGAGCGCGGTCGCCCAGAAGGCCCCCAAGGATCCCGAGACCACGAAGTTCGTCGAGGCCATGACGGGCCGGCTCACCGACCTGGCCGCGGCCGTGGCCGCCGCCGAGAACATGCCCGCCGGCCAGCGCCGGGCGGCGCACACCGCGATCTCCGACCAACTCGACGGCATCGACGCCGACCTGATGGCGCGCCTCGGCGTGATGTAGGCGCGCCCTACCGAAATACCGCAGTACCTGCAGAAAGTGTGGCCATGATCTCCGTTGCACTCCGTCGATCCCGCGCCGCCGCCCGCGCGGGTGTGTTGGCCGTCCTGGTGGCCCTGCTGACGTTCGCCGGCACCGCCGTCGCCGGCGCGCACGCCACCCTGATCGGCACCGATCCCGCCGACGGCACCTCGTTGCCCGCCGGTCCGCAGCGGGTCAGCGCGACCTTCAACGAGGACATGCAGCCGACGTTCGCGGCCATGACCGTCGTCGGCCCCGACGGCACCATGTGGGCCGACGGCGATCCCGTCGTCGAGGGCCCGGTGATCAGCGTCGGCGTGCGCCCGTTGGGGCCGGCCGGCACCTACACCGTCAACTACCGCGCCACCTCCGCCGATGGCCACGTGGTCACCGGCGCGTGGTCCTTCGAGGTGACCGCCGCCGGCGCCGGTGATCCGGCGCCGCAGCCGGTCGAGGCGCCCGAGGCGTCCGACTCGTCGCTGCCGGTCTGGCCGTTCGCGGTGGCCGCGATCCTGGTCGTGGCGGCCGCCGTCGTCTGGGCCGTCCGGCGCCGGACGTGACCGAAAGCCGGATCCGGCCACGCGGGGTGGCGGTCGGGTTCGGCGTAGCCGTCATCGCCGCGGCCACCGCGTTGGCGTGGCTCATCAGCGGCGGGCAGCTGTCCCCGGCGATGACGGGGGCGCGTGCGGTGGCCGACCTCGCCGCCTCGGTGTGCCTGGGCCTGGCGCTGGTCCCCCGCCTGGACCAATCCCGCTACCGCGACGAGTTGACCGGCCGCGCCGCCGCGCCGCTGGCGGTGGCCGCCGCGGTCTGGCTGGTCGCCGAACTCACGCGGGTGCTGCTGCTGGCCGCCGAGATCAGCGCGACGGCGCTGACCCGGCTCTCGCTGCCCACCCTGGTGGACTTCGCGTGGAGCACCGCGCCCGGGCGGGCGGCGGTGTTCAGCGTCGTCGCCGCCGCGGCGGTCTGCGCGCTGGCGCTGGCGGCCCCGCGTTCCCCGACCACGACCGTCACCGTCGCGGGCCTGGCCACGGCCGGGATCGCCGCGCGCGCGGTCACCGGCCACGTCTCCGACGGGGTGCTGACCTCGATGTCGGTGGTGGTGCACTCGCTGGCCGCCGCGCTGTGGTTCGGCACACTGGCGGGCCTGGCGCTGACGGTGTCGGCCCGCGGCCAGTGGGCCCGCGTGCTGCCGGCGTTCTCGCGGTACGCGCTGCCCACGGTCGCGGTGCTGGTGGCCACCGGGGCGCTGACCGCCCTCGGGGCGCTGGACTCCGCCGCGCAGCTGGTCCAGACCGGATACGGCCGGGTGCTGCTTGCCAAGGTCGCCGTGACGGCGGTAGTACTGATCCTGGCGTGGGCGCATCGCGGCGGTTGGCTGCGCGCGGCGCGGTCCCACCGGATCGGTGCGCAGGATTCGCTGCGGCGCTCCGTGGTGGAACTGGCGCTGCTCACCGTGGCGCTCACGCTGGCGGCCGGCCTGACCGTGACCGGCTGACCGAATCGGCGAGCAAACCGGCTGGCATGATGGTGACACTGCCGGTGATCGGTGACGACGAACTGCAAAGGAGCAGCCCACATGGCCGACGAGCGGGATCAGCCCGACGAACGCCCGGAACCGACGTCCCAAGCACCCGACGTGCCTGCCGCTGAGCAGCCGTCCGCCGACAAGCCCGCCGCGGACCCGGTAGCCGAGCCGCCGGCCAGGAAGGCCGCGAAGAAGGCACCGGCGAAGAAAGCCCCGGCCAAGAAGGCCGCCCCTGCCAAGAAGGCCCCGGCGAAGAAGGCTCCCGCCAAGGGCGAGCCCGCCAAGAAGGCGCCCGCAAAGAAGGCCGCGCCGCCGCCCCCGCCGGCCACTCCCCCGGCTCCGCCGGCCACGCCGCCCGCACCGGCGCCCCCCGCTCCGGCCCCGGCCCCGCTGGCGGCCAGCAACGGGTCCGCGGTGCCCGAGGGCGCCAAAGAGGCTGCCGCACAGGCGAAGTCCGCCGTCGAGCAGGCCGGCAACGCGGTGCCCCGCCCCGAGCCCGAACAGTTGGACAGCGGTTCCCGCTCGCCGATGCCGTTCCTGGCCGCGTTCGCCGTGACGCTGCTGGCCATCCTGTGGGTGCGCCGGCTGCGCCGCGACTCCGACGAGGACTGAGGAAAACTCCTTGACCCTGACGCCACGTCAGGGTCGATAGTGGCGGTATGGACGCCAGAACCGTCGGCCTGGTCGCCGACCTGACCGGGGTGTCGGTGCGCACGCTGCACCACTACGACCACATCGGCTTGGTCGTCCCCAGCGTGCGGACACCGGCCGGTTATCGCTGCTACACCGACGCCGACGTCGAACGTCTGCACCTGGTGCTGGCCTTTCGCGCCACCGGCCTGCCGCTCGAGCAGATCGGCGCCCTGCTCGACGCCCCGGCGGCCGACGTCCTGGCCCTGCTCGAAAAGCAGCTGGCGGTCCTGCACGACCGCGCCGATCAGCTGCGCCACACCATCAAAGCCGTGGAGGAACTCATGAACGCACACCGCGAAGGTATTCAGCTGACCGCCGAGGAACAGGTCGAGGTCTTCGGGACCGCCGTCGTCGGCGGCGAGTACGAACGCGAGGCCCGGCAGCGCTGGGGCGACACCGACGTGTGGCGGCAGTCCCAGCGGCGCAGCGCGCAACTGACCAAGCAGGACTGGATCGCCGTCCGCGACGAGGCCGAGCAGCTGCTCGCCGACCTCGCGCAGGCCAAGCGGTCCGGCGTCGCGCCGGGCTCGGCCGCGGCCTGCGAGTTGGCCCGTCGGCACCGCGCCGGCATCGAGCGGTTCTACGACTGCGACGACGACATGCACCTGTGCCTGGCCCAGATGTATGTGCAGGACGCGCGCTTCACCGCGTACTACGACGACGCCGAACCGGGCCTGGCCCAGTACGTACACGACCTGATTGCCGCGGCGATCGGCCGCTAGGATCGGCACCCGTGACTGTTGAACCGCGCGCCACCGCAGACCTGGTCGACGAGATCGGACCCGAGGTCCGCAGCTGCGACCTCCAACTCCGTCAGTTCGGCGGCCGGTCGATGTTCGCCGGGCCGATCAGCACGGTGCGGTGTTTTCAGGACAACGCGCTGCTGAAGTCCGTGCTCTCCGAGCCGGGCAACGGCGGCGTGCTGGTCATCGACGGGGACGCCTCGGTGCACACCGCGCTGGTCGGTGACCTGATCGCCGAGCTGGGCCGCTCCAACGGCTGGGCCGGCGTGATCGTCAACGGCGCGGTGCGCGACTCCGCGATCCTGCGCACCCTCGACATCGGCATCAAGGCGCTGGGCACCAATCCGCGCAAGAGCACCAAGACCGGCGCCGGCGAGCGCGACGTCGAGGTGAGCTTCGGCGGCGTGACGTTCCGCCCGGGCGAGATCGTTCACAGCGACGACGACGGCATCGTCATCGTCTAGGCGGCCCGCTCGCCCAGAGTCGACTTGTTGCACCCATCGCCCGAGTAGCCCCGTCAACAAGGCAACCCTGGGCGAGCGCGACTAGCTCGAGATCGCCTGCACCGCGCGGTGTTTGGTGAAGTGCAGCGCGTCGTCGTCCACCCGACCGCGCCGGATCGCACGGATGTCGAAGAAGTAGTTCTGCTTGGCCTTCCACGGGCCGCTCGAGCCAGACTTCGGCAGCTGATCCAGCGCGCGCTGGAAGTAACCCGGTGAGAAGTCGGTGAACGGCAGCACCTCGACCTCCGGGCCGGGATGCTTGGGTTCGACCGTGTCGTAGCCGTGCTCGTCCATGTAGTTGAGCAGGCGACAGACGTACTCGGACACCAGATCTGCCTTCAGCGTCCAGGACGCGTTGGTGTAGCCGATGGTGAACGCCATGTTCGGGATGTCGGAGAGCATCATCGCCTTGTAGGTCATCCGCTCGGCGATGTCGACGGGCTCGCCATTGCGGGTCACGGTGGCCCCGCCGAACAGCCGCATGTTCAAACCCGTTGCGGTGATGATGATATCGGCCGGCAGCTCCTGCCCGGAGCTCAGCTGGATGCCGGTCTCGGTGAACCGCTCGATGGTGTCGGTGACGACGTCGGCCTTGCCGCGCCGGATGGTCTTGAACAGATCACCGTTGGGCGCCAGGCACAACCGCTCGTCCCACGGGTTGTAGCTGGGGTTGAAGTGCTTGTGCACGTCATAGCCCTCGGGCAGGTAGCGCTGCGCCATGGTGAGCAGCGTCTTGCGCATGAAATCCGGGAACCGGCGCGACAGCTGGTACTGCGCGGTGCTGAAGGTGATCGCCTTCCACCGGTTGACGAAGTGCGCCAGCTTGGGCGGCAGGTACTTGATGGAGCGCTGCGCGACCGGGTCCACGGCGGGCAGCGAGCCGATGAAGCTCGGTGAGCGCTGCAGCATCGTGACGTGGCCCGCGCCCGAATTGGCCAGCGCCGGAACCAGAGTCACCGCGGTGGCGCCGCTGCCGATGATGACGATCTTCTTGTCGGCGTAGTCGAGGTCCTCGGGCCAGTGTTGCGGGTGCACCAGGGTGCCGGCGAAGTCGTCGTACCCCTCGAACTTGGGCAGGTAGCCCTCGTCGTAGTTGTAGTAGCCACTGCACGCGAAGACGAAGCCGGCGTGGATCTGGCTTTCCTGGCCGTCGCGTTCGAAGGTGAGGGTCCAGCGGTTCTCGGCGTCGGACCAGTCCGCGGCGGTCACCGTGGTGCCGTAACGGATGTGCCGGTCGATGCCGTTCTCCTCGGCCGCCTCGGCGATGTAGGCCTTGATCGAGGCGCCGTCGGCGATCGCGGTGGCCGACTTCCACGGCTTGAACCGGAACCCGAGGGTGAACATGTCGGAGTCCGACCGGATGCCGGGGTATTTGAACAGGTCCCAGGTGCCGCCCAGGTCGTCGCGACGTTCCAGGATCACGTAGCTCTTGTTCGGGCAGCGGTCCTGCAGGTGCCAGGCCGCGCTGATGCCGGAGATCCCGGCCCCGACGATCACGACATCGACAAATTCGGTCATGCGGCCGACGCTATCAACACCCTGTCGAGTGGTCAACACCCTGTTGAGTTTTCTCAACACCCTGTAAGGTCAGCGTCGTGACAACCGCCAAACGCACCGGGCGTTCCCGGCGCTCGCGCCCGTCGGGGGACGAGCGCGAACAGGCCATCCTCGCCACCGCCCGGCGGTTGCTGGCCGAACGCCCGTTCGCCGAGATCTCGGTCGACGACATGGCCAAGGGGGCCGGGCTGTCGCGGCCGACGTTCTACTTCTACTTCCCGTCCAAGGAGGCGGTGCTGCTCTCGCTGCTCGACCCACTGATCCAGCACGCCGATTCCGGGCTGTCCGACATCAGCGCCGTGCCGTCGGACCCGGGCCGGGCGTTCCGCGACGGCATCCACACCTTCTTCAGCGCCTTCGCCGCCGATCCGGTGCTCGCCCGCGCCGGCGCCGAGGCCGTCTCCACCAATCCCGAGGTCCGCACCCTGTGGTCGGGCTTCATGCGCAAGTGGATCGACCAGACCGCCGCGCTGATCGCCGCCGAACGCCACCGCGGCGCCGCCCCGGAGACCATGCCCGCGCAGGATCTGGCCACCGCGCTCAACCAGATGAACGAGCGCGCGATGATCGCCGCGATCTCCGGCGAGGCCGGCGCCGTGGCCCCCGAACGCCTGGTCGAGACCCTCACCCACATCTGGATGACCAGCATCTACGGCACCAGATAGGTCCCCCTGTCACACCCCGGTGCGAACATCTGTTCGTGGGCGCGACCATCCTGCACGCCGACCTCGACTCGTTCTACGCCTCGGTCGAGCAGCGCGACGACCCCGCCCTGCGCGGCCGGCCGGTGATCGTCGGCGGCGGGGTGGTGCTCGCCGCCAGCTACGAGGCCAAGGCCTACGGGGTGCGCACCGCGATGGGCGGCCGGCAGGCGCGGCAGCTGTGCCCGCGGGCCATCGTCGTGCCGCCGCGGATGTCGGCCTACTCGCAGGCCAGCGCCGCGGTCTTCGAGGTCTTCCACGACACCACCCCGCTGGTCGAGCCGCTCTCGGTCGACGAGGCGTTCCTCGACGTCGGCGGGCTGGTGCGGACGGCCGGCACACCGGTACAGATCGCG
Organism: Mycolicibacterium chitae; assembly: GCF_900637205.1. Taxonomy (NCBI): domain Bacteria; kingdom Bacillati; phylum Actinomycetota; class Actinomycetes; order Mycobacteriales; family Mycobacteriaceae; genus Mycobacterium; species Mycolicibacterium chitae. Next base: position 96,545 of record NZ_LR134355.1, on the reverse strand, counting down.
GCGCGGTTGCGCGAGCAGGTCCGCGAGCAGGTCGGCCTGCCCATCACCGTCGGGATCGCGCGGACCAAGTTCCTGGCCAAGGTCGCCAGCCAGGTTGCCAAGCCCGACGGGCTGCTGCTGGTGCCGCCGGAGGGCGAACTGGCGTTCCTGCATCCGCTGCCGGTGCGCCGGCTGTGGGGCGTGGGCGCCAAGACCGAGGAGAAGCTGCGCGGCCACGGCATCCACACCGTCGCGCAGGTCGCCGAGCTGACCGAGACCACGCTGGCGGCCATGGTCGGGGCCGCGATGGGACATCAGCTCTACTGCCTGTCCCGCAATATCGACCGACGGCGGGTGGTCACCGGGGTGCGGCGGCGCTCGGTGGGCGCCCAGCGCGCGCTGGGCCGCGCGGGCAACACCATGTCGCCGGCCGAGGTCGACGCGGTGGTGGTCAACCTGGTCGACCGGATCACCCGGCGGATGCGCGCGGCCCAGCGCACCGGCCGCACGGTGACGCTGCGGCTGCGCTTCGACGATTACGGCCGGGCCACCCGCGCCCGCACCCTGTCCCGCGCGACGGCGGCCACCGAACCGATCCTGGCCGCGGCCCGCGCGCTGGTCGCCGACGCCGCCCCGCTGATCGCGCAGCGCGGGCTCACGCTGGTCGGGTTCGCGGTGTCCAACATCGACCGCGGCGGGGCCCAGCAGCTCGAGCTGCCGCTCGACGACGGGGCCGAGCGGTGGGCGATGGATCTCGCCGTCGACGACGTGCGGCGACGGTACGGCAATGCCGCGCTGACCCGCGGTGTGCTGCTCGGGCGCGATCCCGGGATCGAGGTGCCGCAGCTACCTGACTAAAGCAGCTGCCCCGCAACGAATCCGGCCAGCAGCACCCCGAAGCCGCCGACCTCGCCGATAATCAGCGCGGCCATGCCGGCGTGCAGCGTGGCGTCCGGGTGGCTGAACTGATTGGTGGTGTCGCGCTTGGCGCCGTGGAAGATGTAGGTCGCGATCGCGAAGACGAAGAAGAACACCAGCACGCCCGCGGCGGTCAGGTTCACCGCCGTCGGCCAGGCGCTCAGTTCGACGAAGACCGCAGCCAGCAGCGTGGCGAACGAGTACAGCAGCGCGGCCCGGTGCGCGATGTCGACATACGGGTGGGCCAGATGGTTCTCGGCGACTGCCATCTCGCGGTACTTCCAGATCCCGAGGATCAGCGCCAGCAGGAAGATCAGCCCGGCCGCGAGCAGCGTCAAAGTGGTGTCGATTCCCAGGCCGGCGTGCATGAGCGGAGTGTAGCCAGGCCCCGGTCAGCTGCCGGCCCAGGCCAGCAGCTCGTCGGCCGACCAGGTGTTGATGATCCGGTCTTGCGGCACGCCGTTGTCCAGGGCGCGCTGCGCGCCGAAGCCCAGGAAGTCCAGCTGCCCGGGCGCGTGCGCGTCGGTGTCGACGGAGAAGTGGCAGCCGATCTCCAACGCCAGCTTCATCAGCCGCGACGGCGGGTCGCGGCGCTCGGGGCGGGAGTTGATCTCCACCGCGGTGCCGTGCTCGCGGCAGGCGGTGAACACCTTCTCGGCGTCGAACTTGGACTCGGGTCGTTTCCCGCGCCCGCCCTCGACCAGCCGCCCGGTGCAGTGGCCCAGCACCGCCACCCGGTGGTGCGACACCGCCCGAACCATGCGCCGGGTCATCGCGGGTGCGTCCATCGCCAGCTTCGAGTGCACGCTGGCCACCACCACGTCGAGCCGGTCGAGCAGCTCGGGTTCCTGATCCAGCGTGCCGTCCTCGAGGATGTCGACCTCGATGCCGGTGAGGATGCGCATCGGCGCGAACTGTTCGCGTAGTTCGTCGATGACGTCGAGTTGGTGGCGCAGCCGGTCGGGCGACAGGCCGTTGGCGATCCGCAGCCGCGGCGAGTGGTCGGTCAGTGCGCAGTACTCGTGGCCCAGGGCCTGGGCGGTGGCCATCATCTCCTCGATCGGGGCCGACCCATCGGACCAGTTGGAGTGCAGGTGCAGATCGCCCTTCAGCGCGGCGCGGACGTCACCACCACCGAGATCCTTTGCATTGCCGCGCAATTCGACGAGGGTGTCGGGTTCGACGCCGGCCCAGGCCTGGGCGATGACCTTCGCGGTCTTGGGTCCGATCCCGGGCAGCGACTGCCAACCGTCGGTGCGGCCCAGTTTCTCGCGTTGCGCGTCGCTGAGACCGTCGACGACGTCGGCGGCGTTGCGGTAGGCCATCACCCGACGGCTGTCCTCCCGCGCGCGGTCCTTGTAGTAGGCGATCTCGCGCAGGACGGCGGCCGGATCCAGTGGTGCCATGCTTTCCATAGTGCCCCCGCGCGGAGGGCGCGGACTACGCTGGGCAAAATGCAATTCGCGTTCAAGACCTCACCGCAGAACACGACCTGGGACGACATGCTCGCGGTGTGGCGGGCGGCCGACGAGATCGACGTCTACGAGTCCGGATGGACCTTCGACCACTTCTATCCCATCTTCTCCGACCCCACCGGGCCCTGCCTGGAGGGCTGGATCACCCTGACCGCGCTGGCCCAGGCGACGCAGCGGCTGCGGATCGGGGTGCTGGTGACCGGCATCCATTACCGGCATCCCGCTGTGCTGGCCAACATGGCGGCGACGTTGGACATCGTCTCGGCGGGGCGGCTGGAACTCGGCATCGGCGCCGGCTGGAACGAGGAGGAATCCGGCGCCTACGGCATCGAACTCGGCTCCATCAAGGAGCGCTTCGACCGGTTCGAGGAGGCCTGCCAGGTACTCAAGGGCCTACTGAGCCAGGAGACGACGACGTTCGACGGCGCCTATTACCAACTGGCCGAGGCGCGTAACGAGCCCAAAGGGCCACAGCGACCGCACCCGCCGATCTGCATCGGCGGCAACGGGGAGAAGCGCACCCTGCGCATCACCGCCCGCTACGCCGATCATTGGAACTTCGTCGGCGGCACGCCCGAGCAGTTCGCCCACAAGCGCGATGTACTGGCCGGACACTGCGCCGACATCGGCCGCGACCCGCGCGAGATCCGGCTGTCCGCCCATGTGCGGCTGAACCCCGAGCGCGACTACCAACGGGTGGTCGACGAGGCCGCGGCGCTGGGCGCAGAGGGCCTGGACCTGGCAATCGTGTATCTGCCGTCGCCACACGATCCGGCGGTGCTGGAACCGCTCGCCGAAGCGATCCGGGACTCAGGCCACCAGCGAGCAAACTCAAGCTAGGTTACCCGGGCGTCAGCACCCGGCGTCCCGCGACGAGGAGAAGCCCTCAGACTCCGTAGCGGAGGATCTCGGCCCGGGTCACCAGCCGCTCGTGCTTGGCCGGGAACTCACGACTTTTGACGGGGTGCCGGAACAATGACCAGGCGATTCGCCCCACCCGCGAACGGGTCAGTGGGTTGACGTGCACTGCTATCACTCCTGCGGTCGTTTTAGCTGGACCGAGCCACTACCATACCGCAACGCGCGGTGTGATGCATTTAACAACGTAGCTCCGGCAAAGCCGCAGAGGCGCGCCGACGAATGGGGCAGATGATTCTGGAGTGACGGGTGTGACTACCGTTGCGGGGCCGCGGCCGGCTTGATCGGCGCCGGCAGCGCCGTCTCACCCACCAGGAACCGGTCCACGCCGGCGGCGGCGGCCCGCCCCTCGGCGATCGCCCACACGATCAGCGACTGCCCGCGCCCCATGTCGCCGGCGACGAAGACGCCGGGCACCGAGGTCTGGAAGTCGTCGTCGCGCGCCACGTTGCCGCGGTCGGTCAGCTCCACGCCCAGTTCGGTCAGCAGCCCCTCGCGTTCCGGGCCGACGAAGCCCATGGCCAGCAGCACCAGGTCGGCCTCGAGCTCGAAGTCCGAGCCCTCGACCTTCTCGAACTTGCCGCCCTGCATGACCACCTCGTGGGCCTTGAGCGCCGTCACGCGGCCGTCCTCGCCGACGAACTTCTCGGTGTTGACCGAGAACACCCGTTCGCCGCCCTCCTCGTGCGCCGAGGACACCCGGAACATCAGCGGATACGTGGGCCACGGCGTCGAATCGGCGCGCGTCTCGGGCGGGCGCGGCATGATCTCGAACTGGTGCACGCTGGCCGCGCCCTGGCGGTGCGAGGTGCCCAGGCAGTCCGCGCCGGTGTCACCGCCGCCGATGATGACGACCTTCTTGCCCTTGGCCGTGATCGGCGGCTGACCGTTCTCGTCCAGCACGTCATCGCCGAACTGGACGCGGTTGGCCCACGGCAGGAACTCCATGGCCTGGTGGATGCCGTCGAGCTCACGCCCGGGGACCGGCAGATCCCGCCAGGCCGTGGCCCCGCCGGCCAGCACCACCGCGTCGTAGTCCTCCCGCAGCTGTTCGACGGTGATGTCCACGCCCACGTTGACCCCGGTGCGGAACTCGGTGCCCTCGGCCGCCATCTGCTCGAGGCGGCGGTCGATGTGGCGCTTCTCCATCTTGAACTCGGGGATGCCGTAGCGCAGCAGACCGCCGATACGGTCGGCGCGCTCGAACACCGTCACGTGATGCCCGGCGCGGGTCAGCTGCTGGGCGGCGGCCAGACCGGCCGGGCCCGAACCCACCACGGCCACCTTCTTGCCGGTGAGCACCGACGGCGGCAGCGGGACCACCCAGCCCTCGTTGAAGGCGTTGTCGATCAGCTCGACCTCGACCTGCTTGATGGTGACCGGGTCCTGGTTGATCCCGAGCACGCAGGAGGCCTCACACGGCGCCGGGCACAGCCGGCCGGTGAACTCCGGGAAGTTGTTGGTGGCGTGCAACCGCTCGATGCCGTCGCGCCACCGGCCCCGGAACACCAGGTCGTTCCACTCCGGGATCAGATTGCCCAGCGGGCACCCGTTGTGGCAGAACGGAATTCCGCAGTCCATGCAGCGCGAGGCCTGCACCTGCAGGGTGTCGTGGCTGAACTCCTCGTAGACCTCTTTCCAGTCCTTGAGGCGCAGCGGAACCGGCCGACGCGCGGGCGTCTGACGCTGGGTGTGCTTGAGGAAACCGTTGGGATCAGCCACGAGCCGCCGCCATGATCGCTTCGTTGACATCGGCGCCGGCCTCTTCGGCCTCGCTGATGGCGGCGAGCACGCGCTTGTAGTCGCGCGGCATCACCTTGGCGAAGTTCTTCTGCTCGGCCGGCCAGTCGGCCAGCACCCGCTGTCCGACAGCCGAATCCGTGGCGTCCACGTGGGCGGTGATCATGGTGTGCAACCAATCCAGGTCGGCCTCGTCGGGTTCGTCGAGTTCGACCATCTCGGAGTTCAAATTATCCGGCAGTCTGCCGTGGGGGTCGTAGACGAAGGCGACACCGCCGGACATGCCGGCCGCGAAGTTGCGCCCGGTCTCGCCGAGGATGACCACCCGGCCGCCCGTCATGTACTCGCAGCCGTGATCGCCGACGCCCTCCACCACCGCGTGGGCCCCGGAGTTACGCACCGCGAACCGCTCGCCGACCACGCCGCGCAGGAAGGCCTGCCCGCTGGTGGCGCCGAACAGAATGACGTTGCCGCCGATGATGTTCTGCTCGGCGACGTAGTCGGCGGGGGCGTTGTCCGACGGGCGGACCACGATGCGCCCGCCCGACAGGCCCTTGCCGACGTAGTCGTTGGCGTCGCCGTAGACCCGCAGCGTGATGCCCTTCGGGACGAAGGCCCCGAAGCTGTTGCCCGCCGAGCCCTCGAACGTGATGTCGATGGTGCCGTCGGCAAGCCCCTGTCCGCCATAGGCCTTGGTGACCTCGTGGCCCAGCATGGTGCCGACGGTGCGGTTGACGTTGGCGATGCTGGTGCTGAACCGGACCGGGGTCGCGTGGTCCAGCGCCTCGCGGCACTGGGCGATCAGCTGCTGATCGAGCGCCTTGTCCAGACCGTGGTCCTGCCCCGAGGTGCAGTACAGGTTCTGGTTCATGAACGCCGACTCCGGCTCGTGCAGCACCGGGGTCAGGTCCAGCTTGTAGGCCTTCCAGTGCTCGGCGGCCTGCGTGGTGTCCAGCGCGCCGACCTGGCCGACCATCTCGTTGACGGTGCGGAAGCCCAACTGCGCCATAAGCTCTCGGACTTCCTCGGCGATGAACATGAAGAAGTTCTCCACGAACTCGGGCTTGCCGTTGAAGCGCTCGCGCAGCACCGGGTTCTGCGTCGCCACGCCCACCGGGCAGGTGTCGAGGTGGCAGACCCGCATCATGATGCAGCCCGACACCACCAGCGGCGCGGTGGCGAAGCCGAACTCTTCCGCGCCGAGCAGCGCGGCGACCATGACGTCGCGCCCGGTCTTGAGCTGCCCGTCGACCTGGACCACGATCCGGTCGCGAAGACCGTTGAGCAGCAACGTCTGCTGGGTCTCGGCCAGGCCGAGCTCCCACGGCGCGCCGGCGTGCTTCTGCGAGGTCAGCGGGGTGGCGCCGGTGCCGCCGTCGTGCCCGGAGATGAGCACGACGTCGGCGTGCGCCTTGGAGACGCCCGCGGCCACGGTGCCGACCCCGTTCTCGCTGACCAGCTTGACGTGGATGCGCGCGGCCGGGTTGGCGTTCTTGAGGTCGTGGATCAGCTGGGCGAGATCCTCGATCGAGTAGATGTCGTGGTGCGGCGGCGGCGAGATCAGCCCGACGCCGGGTGTGGAGTGCCGCACCTCGGCCACCCACGGGTACACCTTGTGGCCCGGAAGTTGGCCGCCCTCACCGGGCTTGGCGCCCTGGGCCATCTTGATCTGGATGTCGGTGCAGTTGGTCAGGTAGTGGCTGGTGACGCCGAACCGGGCCGAGGCCACCTGCTTGATGGCGCTGCGCCGCCAGTCGCCGTTGGCGTCCGGCTCGAACCGGTCGACGGATTCGCCGCCCTCACCGGAGTTGGACCGCCCGCCGAGGCGGTTCATGGCGATCGCCAGGGTCTCGTGCGCCTCGGCGGAGATCGACCCGTAGCTCATCGCGCCGGTGGAGAACCGCTTGACGATCTCGCTGGCCGGCTCCACCTCGTCGAGCGGAACCGGTTCGCGCACACCTTCTTTGAACTTCAGCAGGCCGCGCAGCGAGGCCATCCGCTCGCTCTGGTCATCGACCAGCTTGGTGTACTCCTTGAACACCTCGTACTGGCCGGTGCGGGTCGAATGCTGCAGCTTGAACACCGTGTCCGGGTTGAACAGGTGGTACTCGCCCTCGCGGCGCCACTGGTATTCGCCGCCGACCTCGAGTTCGCGGTGCGCGCGCTCGTCGGGACGCTCCAGGTAGGCCAGCTCGTGGCGGGTCGCGACGTCGGCGGCGATGTCGTCCAGGCCGATTCCGCCGGTGGCGCAGAACAACCCGGTGAAGTACTCGTCGAGCACCCGCTGCGAGACGCCGATGGCCTGGAACAGCTGCGCGCCGGTGTAGGAGGCCAGCGTCGAGATGCCCATCTTCGACATCACCTTCAGCACGCCCTTGCCGGCGGCCTTGACGTAGTTGGTCTTGGCCTCGTCACTGGTCAGGCCCGTGAGCGCGCCGCGCTCGATCATGTCGTCGATCGACTCGAGCGCCAGGTAGGGGTTGATGGCGGCGGCGCCGAACCCGCACAGCATCGCCATGTGGTGCACCTCGCGCGCATCGCCGGCCTCCACGACCAGACCCACCTGGGTCCGGGTGCGCTCGCGCACCAGGTGATGGTGCACCGCGGCCAACGACAGCAGCGACGGGATCGGCGCCAGCCACTCGTTGGACTCTCGGTCCGAGAGCACGATGATGCGCGCCCCGTTGCGGATGGCCTGCGAAACGCGGGTGCGGACGTCCTCGAGCGCGCGCCGCAGTCCCTGGCCGCCGTCGGCGACCGGGAACAGGCACTGGACCACCGCGGCCCGCATGCCGTGCTTGCGGCCGCGGATCTCGTGATCGGGGTCGACGTTGATCAGCTTGGCCAGCTCGGCGTTGCGCAGGATCGGCTGCGGCAGCACGATCTGCCGACAGCAGTTCGCATCGGGGTTCAGCAGGTCGCCCTCGGGGCCCAGGGTGTTCTGCAGGCTGGTGACCACCTCCTCGCGGATGGCGTCCAGCGGCGGGTTGGTCACCTGGGCGAACAGCTGCTGGAAGTAGTCGAACAGCATCCGCGGCCGCTGCGAGAGCACCGCGATCGGGGTGTCGGTGCCCATCGAGCCCAGCGCCTCGGCCCCGGTGCGGGCCATCGGGGCTAGCAGCAGGTTCAGTTCCTCGGTGGTGTAGCCGAAGATCTGCTGGCGGGCGACCACCCGGTGGTGCGGCATCTTGACGTAGTTGCCCTGCGGCAGCTCATCGACCGGGAACAGACCCTCGTCGAGCCACTCCTGATAGGGGTGCTCGGCTGCCAACTGGTCCTTGATCTCGTCGTCGGAGACGATGCGGCCCTGCGCGGTGTCCACCAGGAACATCCGGCCCGGGCGCAACCGCATCCGCTGCACCACCTTGCTGGGGTCGACGTCGAGCACGCCGGCCTCCGAGGCCATCACCACCAGGCCGTCGTCGGTCACCCAGATGCGGGAAGGGCGCAGGCCGTTGCGGTCCAGCACGGCGCCGACGACGGTCCCGTCGGTGAAGCACACCGACGCCGGGCCGTCCCAGGCTTCCATCAGCGAGTCGTGGAACTCGTAGAACGCGCGGCGGGCCGGGTCCATCGATTCGTGCCGTTCCCAGGCCTCGGGGATCATCATCAGCACCGCGTGGGCCAGGCTGCGGCCGCCCAGGTGCAGCAGTTCGAGCACCTCGTCGAAGCGCGCGGTGTCCGAGGCGCCGGGGGTACAGACCGGGAAGATCTTGTTCAGGTCGTTGTGGTAGCCGAAAACGTCGGTGTGGATCAGGGATTCCCGCGCCCGCATCCAGTTCTCGTTGCCGGTGACGGTGTTGATCTCACCGTTGTGCGCGACCCGCCGGAACGGGTGCGCCAGCGGCCACGACGGGAAGGTGTTGGTGGAGAACCGGGAGTGCACGATGCCCAGGGCGCTCTCGAGCCGGTCGTCCTGCAGATCGAGGTAGAACGCCTTGAGCTGCGGCGTGGTGAGCATGCCCTTGTAGACGAAGGTCTGCCCGGAAAGGCTTGGGAAGTACACGGTTTCGCGGCCCGGGCCGTCCTGGCCGGTGCCCTTGGTGCCCAGCTCGTGCTCGGAGCGCTTCCGGATGACATAGGCGCGGCGCTCGAGTTCCATGTCGGAGGCGCCGCCGATGAACAGCTGCCGGAAGGTGGGCATGGCGTCGCGGGCCAGCGCACCCAGGGAGGAGTCGTCGGTGGGCACGTCGCGCCAGCCGAGCAGTTGCAGCCCCTCGGCCTCAACGATCTTCTCCACCGCGGCGCAGGCGGCCACGGCGTCCTTGGCCGACTGCGGCAGGAACGCGATGCCGGTGGCGTAGCTGCCCGGCTCCGGGAGATCGAATTCGACGACGGCGCGCAGGAACCGGTCCGGCACCTGCATCAGGATGCCGGCGCCGTCTCCGGTGTTGGGCTCGGCGCCCTGGGCACCGCGGTGCTCCAGGTTGACCAGGGCCGCAATGGCTTTGTCCACAATGTCGCGGCTGCGCCGGCCATGCATGTCCACGACCATCGCAACACCGCACGAGTCATGCTCATAGGCGGGGTTGTACAGGCCAACTGTGCTGGGCGCTTTTTTCATCCGCGAACCCACCCGAATCCGTTCGGGAAGAGCCTCATCAGCTCTTCGTGTGCTGTTCAGAGCCTGCGCCGCGTTCCGGAAGGTAGCGGTTCGGACCCTTTCGGTCTCATATGCCGTGACCCCGACCTGTTCGTAGATGGTCCGTGGGGCCGTGCAGCACTGAACGGCGGCCCGATCATCAGGTCACAACAAGTTGTAAAAAGATAAAGCAAAAACCGCCCCCTGCGCCAACTTAGTGCAGCCTAACTAGCTATTTGCCCGATCTTGGTGCGCACCGGCCCTCAACCCGGCCGCGAGAACACGAAACCGATTGTCTTCGTGGGTATTTGATTCCACGCAGCGGCGGTGTCCGGCCGTCGTTGCCGGCACGGGCCGCGAAGGGCGGTCCTTAGAAAATTTGCTGGCAGCGGAGATTCCGGCGGTTCGACGAGTGTGTTTCACCACAACGGAATCGGCGGCCCACTGGCCCTCTCGGTCCAGATTTCCCTGGTAGCCCACGGGTTCTGGGCGGTTCACGGCCCTCAGCGACCCCTCGGCGTCCGGTTTCGCCTACCGGATCGAGGTTTTGCAGAAAGTTAGGCCGATTCTTAGAGACGGCAATTTCGGCCCCGACAGCGAGCGAGACCGCGGCTACCCCTCGACGGTGGTCGCATCCGATCCACCCATCAAGCCGCGGTCTCGGCTCGCGTCGGCGCGGCCCTCCCCCGAATGAGCCTGCCCGACTGGCCCTCTCAGGATCGGCGCTGCGATCACCGGGGGCACGCGTAGTGCGCTACCTGCATCCGCTACTCGACCGCGGGGGCCCGCTCACCCTCGTCGGGCTCGGTGAACCGGCGTCGGCGCGACTTGCGGACCGGGTAGCCGCCGCGCTCGGCCAGCGACCGCAGTTGACGCAGGGCGAACGTGCGGCCGCGCCCGGACTCGGGGATCGCGATGCCGGCCCAGACGCCCTCGGCTCCCGGGGTCTCGACGGCGTCGCGCGCGCAGATCCAGCGCCGCGGGCAGGTCCGACAGATCGCCTTGGCGGCCTCGTCGGCAGTTGAGTCCCGCATAGTGGTGTAGCGCGGTTGCTGGGTTCGTCATCGTGTCGGTGATGGACGTGAAGCGGCCACCGCGTGATCCTTCGAGTCAACCTTCCACAGAATCCTCGAGGAGTCCCACGATGACCGCACCCCACATTGTCGACCCTGCCGGCCTTCTTGGCGAGGCCCTGTCCGAGGCATCCCCAGATCTGATGCGCTCGCTGCTGCAGACGGTCATCAACGCCCTGCTGTCGGCGGATGCTGATGCCGTGGTGGGCGCTGAATGGGGCCAGCCCACACCGGGGCGCCGTGCCCAGCGCAACGGGTATCGCCACCGCGGCCTCGATACCCGGGTGGGCAGCATCGATGTTGCAGTCCCGAAGTTGCGCAAGGGAACCTACTTTCCCGAGTGGCTGCTCGAACGCCGTAAGCGGGCCGAATCGGCGTTGATCACCGTGGTCGCCGACTGTTACCTGGCCGGGGTGAGCACGCGGCGGATGGACAAGTTGGTCAAGACCCTGGGCATCGACTCGCTGAGCAAGTCGCAGGTCAGCCGTATGGCCACCGACCTCGACGAGCACGTCGAGCAGTTCCGCCACCGCCCACTCGATTCTGCTGGTCCGTTCACCTTCGTCGCCGCGGATGCGTTGACGATGAAGGTGCGCGAAGGCGGGCGGGTGGTCAACGGGGTCGTGCTGCTGGCCACTGGCGTCAATGGCGACGGACACCGCGAAGTCCTGGGCATGCGGGTGGTCACCAGCGAGACCGGCCCGGCCTGGAACGAGTTCTTCGCCGACCTGGTCGCCCGTGGGCTGGCCGGGGTGCGGCTGGTCACCAGCGACGCCCATGCCGGCCTGCGCGAAGCGATCGCGGCCAACCTGCCCGGAGCCAGCTGGCAACGGTGTCGCACCCACTACGCGGCCAACCTGATGAGCATCTGCCCCAAGAGCATGTGGCCGGCGGTCAAAGCGATGCTGCACAGCGTTTATGACCAACCTGACGCGCCCGCGGTGGCCGCGCAGTTCGACCGGCTCATCGACTATGTCACCGACAAGCTGCCGGCGGTGGCTGACCACCTCAGTGCTGCACGCGAAGACATCCTGGCCTTCACTGCATTTCCCAAGGACGTCTGGACCCAGATCTGGTCCAACAACCCCGCAGAACGGCTCAACAAAGAGATCCGCCGCCGGACCGACGCCGTCGGGATCTTCCCCAACCGCGACGCCATCGTCCGCCTCGTCGGCGCCGTGCTGGCCGAACAGAACGACGAGTGGGCCGAAGGCCGCCGCTACCTCGGCCTCGACGTCCTCGCCCGATGCCGCCTGACTACCGTCACCAACGACAACCCTGAAATAGGAGCCGACGACATGCCCGCACTGACCGCCTAACCCACCGGATCACGCAGCACTACACCACTTCCCGGGACTTGACCTCGTCGGCCGACGCGGTCCAGCGGTCCGGGTCGTTCACGCACGCGCCGACCACGTCGTACAACGGCACACCGTGCTGCGCGGGATGACCCGAGTTCAGTGCGCTTGTCATGAGGGTTCCTCTCCATCGGAAGCTCGATGGCAAAACCGTAGCAGCATTTTCCGTAGCGGTGCAACATTTTGTGTAGCGGTTTGGCTTCGGCGCCATGCTCCGCGGAGATTCTCATTGCACCAGGTAGGCGCTCATTGGCGCCTGCCCCCGTGGTGATCCTTCTTGACGACATCCGTAGCTCCGCCCTGCGAAATCGCAGCTCAGGACCGCAGCGTTGCTTCATAATCTGCAACGCCCGCGCTACAGGCGAGTCCGCGTCGTCGGGGCGCGAGGCCGATGGTCGATACTGGGACGACGCGCCGCCGTTGTATCCGGCACAGCTCACCCCGAGGAGGACCACTGCAGTGACCGAGCGTGAAGACTTTCTCCGTGATCGTCAGGCCGGTCCGCCGCAGCACCCGGCTTCGCCTGCCGACGACGGCCCGCCCACCGAGCAATGGACGATGCCCCCGAATGACCAGTGGCCCGCGCCGCCCGCGCCCCCGGCCGGCGGCCAACCCGGGTTTCCGCCACCTTCGCAGCCCGCGCCCCACCAGCCCCCGCCGCCGAACCAGCCCCCGGCGCAACATCCAGGCCCGCAGCAGGCCAGTCCGCAGCAGCCTGGCCCGCAACCGTGGCTCGACTTCGGCGGCACCCCGCCCTCCCCGCCACGCAAACCCCGCCCGACCGGCGGTTGGCGCCGGGCCGTGCATGTCGCCACCTTCGGCCTGATCAATCTCGGGCCGTCGAAGGCCGAGCGCCGCTCCGACGAACTGAAGGCCATCATCCAGGCGCCGTTGCGCAGCTATTACAAGGTCGGCGTGCTGGGTAAGGGCGGCGTGGGCAAGACCTCGGTGGCCGCCAGCGTCGGGTCGGTGTTCGCCGAGTTGCGCCCGGCCGACCGAGTGGTCGCCATCGACGCCGACACCGCCTTCGGCCGCCTCGGCAGTCGGGTCGACCCCACCGCGCGCGGCTCCTACTGGGAACTGGCCGGTGACCGCAACCTGGAGTCGTTCGCGGATCTGAAGGCCCGCATCGGCAGCAACGCCGCCGGGCTGTATGTGCTGGCCGGCGAGCCCGCCAGCACCCGGCGCCGCGTGCTGGATCCGGCGATCTACCGGGAGGCCGCCCTGCGGCTGGACCGGCACTTCACCATCTCGATCATCGACTGCGGTTCGACCATGGACGCGCCGGTCACCCAGGAGGCGCTGCGCGACCTCGACGCCCTTATCGTCGTCTCCTCCCCGTGGGCCGACGGCGCCGGCGCGGCCGCGCAGACCATGGAGTGGCTGGCCAACCACGGGATGAGCGAGCTGCTGCGCCGCACCGTCGTGGTCCTCAACGACTCCGACGGCCACGCCGACAAGAAGACCAAGGCCGCACTGTCCCAACAGTTCACCAGCCGCGGCCAGGTGGTCGTCGAGGTGCCGTTCGATCCACACCTGCGGCCCGGCGGGGTCATCGACGTCTCCCGCGAGATGGCGCCGGCCACCCGGTTGCGCTTCCTGGAGATCACCGCGGCCATCGCCGGGCATTTCTCGGTGGTGCCCCCGCATTCCGTTCCCGGCGAGGCGAATTGAGCGCCATGAGCGAGGACTTGGCCGCCATTTTCGCCGTCGACGGGGACAGCTACGTGCCCAGCGACCTCGCCCGCGGACCGTGGGGCGAGACCCTGGCGGGCCAGATCGTCGGCGGCCTGCTGGGGTGGGCCCTGGATCAGCACGGGGATCCCGAGTTGCAACCGGCGCGGTTCACCGTGGACCTGATGCGGCCGGTTTTCCTCCGACCCGTCCAGATCCGCACGTTGGTGCAGCGGGAAGGCCGGCGGCTCAAGCTCGTCGACGCCACCCTGATGCAGGACGGCGAACCCGTGGCCCGGGCCAGCGCCCTGTTCCTGCGCCGCGGCGATCATCCGGAGGGACGGGTGTGGACCTCCCCGGTCAGCATGCCGGCACCGCCACAGAGCCTCGACGGCATGCCGGTCGAGTTGCCGTTCCACCTGTGGTCCTACAACGACAGCGGCGACGACGGCCGCCCCGGCCTGGTGCCGGATCTGTGGCAGCAGGGGGACACCCAGAAGTTCGCGTGGGTGCGGTTGGCGCGCCCCCTCGTGGCCGGCCATCCGGTGACGCCCTTCACCCGCGCCGCATTCATCGGGGACGTGACGAGTTCGCTGACCCATTGGGGCACCGGCGGTTTGCGCTACATCAACGCCGACTACACGGTCACGCTGAGCCGGCTCCCGGTCGGCGACTTCGTCGGGCTTGCGGCGCAGAGTCATTTCGGCGACGACGGGGTGGCCACCGGTTCGGCGACGCTGTTCGACGCCGACGGACCGATCGGCACCAGCATCGCCGTCGCGCTGGCGCAGCCGGCCGACGCGTTCCGGCCACCGCACCTGTTCACCCCGTAGGCGCGCTCCGGCTACACCTCGATCGGGACGTGCTTCTCCGCGCACGCGTCGCGGACCGCGGCCATCACGTCCTGGGTCCGGATGGTTTCGAGGTCGGCGACGGTGACCGAACCCTTGTCGCTGCGATGCTGGGCGGCCACCCGCGAATCCCGCAGCCGCTCGGCGCGTTCCACCACGTTACGGGCAAACCGGCCGTTCTGCATGACGTCCACGCCGTGGGTGCCGTCCGGGGCCAGGTAGGCGCGCAGGGCCCGGCAGGCGGCGGTCAGCGCCTCGCGCGCACCGGGTTCGATCACCGTCGCCCGCGGCTGCCCGTAACGCACCGCGATCTCCACCAACTCGTCGGGGCTGTAGGACTCGAACCGCAGCTTGCGGTTGAAGCGGCCGGCCAAACCCGGGTTCACGGTGAGGAATTCGTCGACCTCACGCTCATAGCCGGCGCCGATGAAGCAGAAGTCGAAGCGGTGTACCTCCAGGGCCACCAGCAGCTGGTTGACGGCCTCCATGCCGATCATGTCCGGACGGCCGTCGTGGTGGCGTTCGACCAGGCTGTAGAACTCGTCCATGAACAGGATCCGCCCCAACGAACGATCAATCAGCTCATTGGTTTTCGGGCCCGAGGAACCGATGTGCTCACCGCAGAAGTCGGCGCGCTTGACCTCGATGATCTCCGGGTGCCGCACGATGCCCAGGCCGGCATAGATCTTGCCCAGCGCCTCGGCGGTGGTGGTCTTACCGGTACCCGGCGGGCCGACCAGCAGCATGTGGTTGGTCTGGTTGGTGACCGGCAGCCCGTGGGCCAATCGCAGTGCGCGGACCTCGATCTGGTCCTCGAGCTCGGCCACCGCGCGCTTGACATCGGCCAGCCCCACCTGATTGTCCAGGAGCGCGCGGCCCTCCTCGAGCAACTCGGTGCGACGCTCGGCGTTCTCCTCGTCCTGGCGGTCCTCGAGCGTCTGCTCGGTGGCCACGTCCCAGCGGTTGGTGCGGCTGTTGATGGTGGCCTCGTCGGTCACCACCAACCGCAGGTTCGGGTCGGCCAGCGCCTCCTGCGCGGAGGCGATCAGCGCGCCGTTGATCGTCGCCTTCGACAGCGCGACCTGCGCCTTGTCCTCCTCGCCGAGTTGGCGGTGCGCCATCCCGCGGATGTAGGCGAGATCGGCGGCGATCAACGGGAACTCCGCCGGATCGATCGCCGCGACGATGGCGTCGTTGAGGTCCCGGCGCCGCGCCTCGCCGCTGTGCTCGTGCCGGGCCCGCAGTTCGATGCGCCCCGCCCAGTCCAGCGCCACCCGGCCCTGACCGAGGTGCGCCGCCGCGTGCGCCGCCAGGGTGTTGGTCGCCGCGGTCACCGCCGACATGATGATCGCTTGCGGGGGCAACACCGACGCCGCCACCGAGATGACATCGGGCCAGCGTTGCGTCGCGAACATCAGATAGGCCTGCAGGTACTGCTGCCACTGGTGGTTTTCCCAGGTGTCCAGCAGGGTCGAATCACCCAGCAGCGCCTCGGCCTTCTCGTACTGGCCGTCGTCGACCAGGGCTGAGGCCAGCGCCAGCCCGGCGTGCGACGATTCGGTGACCGTGATCGCCAGGTACGGGCCGGCCTTGATGTGGGCCGACAGCGTCGCACCGATCCGGTTGGTCTCCCGGTGCAGGCGCGCCCCGTAGGCGTACAGCTCCTGCAGCGTCGACAGCGCGTCGTCGCCGGCCGCGATGCGGCCCAGCCAGGCGTCGGCCATGGCCGCGTCGGTGTCGGTCGCATCCCGGAACTTCGCCTGCGCGGCGTCCAGGTCGGCCCCGAGCAGGGCCATGCCCTGGTCGAAGTGTCTGCGGGCGGCGGCGGTCATGCTGGTGCTGGTGGTCATCGCTTGCGGGTCAACGCCTTTCCTCGACGAGTTCACGCTCGTCGAACATGCTGGTCGGTTCGGCGGAAACGTAGCGGTTCTCGGCGCGGAACAGCTCCACCTCCACGATGCGGACCCAGCCCGCCGCGCTGACCTCGACCGTTGCCGGGCCGATCTGCGTGATGGTCACATCGGGTGTGCCGCGGGCCGGCTCCCCGGGCCGGCCGATCGAGATGAGTGTGTGGGGCCGCGGCGCCGGCGCCAGCACACCGTCGGTGACGCTGACGGTGGTTCCCGCGGCCGGGCGGGTGCCCTCGGTGACCGCGATGTCCGGCATCCGCACCGTGGCCCACCGCTGCGGGTCCCGGGTGTGGATGGTGATCCGATCGCCGGCACCGGCGGTGCGC
The DNA here is from genome assembly GCF_900637205.1 of Mycolicibacterium chitae. Classification (NCBI taxonomy): domain Bacteria; kingdom Bacillati; phylum Actinomycetota; class Actinomycetes; order Mycobacteriales; family Mycobacteriaceae; genus Mycobacterium; species Mycolicibacterium chitae. The sequence continues at coordinate 79,741 of NZ_LR134355.1, read as the reverse complement.
ACCACCAGCCGCTTGGCGACGGCGTCGTCGGCGGCGATGTGCACCCGGCTGAACTCACCGGGATCGCTGAACGGCAACATCATTCGATCGCCGGCGCCGACCTTGCCGATCAGCACGCCGGAGGCACCCACCGGCACCGGCAACGCGCTCGGTACCCGACCGCGGCGGATGCGCCGCAATGCCGGTGTCGGACCGCACAGGCTGGCGGCCACGGCGGCGGCCTGCTCCCCGGGCAGCGTGCGCAGGAGGACGCTCGGCGGCGCGGTGGGTGGCTGCGTGGTCCGCACCGTCACGGTGGCCGTGGCGGTCCCGTCGGCGAACAGCGTCCAGTTCTGGATGACCCCGTCGACGCGCAACGACCAGGCTTGATCCATGGTCTCGGGCGTGATGTCCTGCGGCCGATACCAATACGTGGTCAGCCACCCGTGGTCGCCGCGCACGGAGCGCCATTTCTGCCTGCCGGCCGCCAGCGCAGCCGACCCGATCCGACGTTCCATCTCCACGATGTCGGTCGCGGTGGCGACCTTGGCCCGCACCCCGCGCCCGCGCAATTCGGCGCTGATCCGCTGGGCGACCGCCAGGGCAGCGGACCCGGCCGAGATCCGCCACTGCAGCGCATCGGCATTGGGGAAGGTGGCGATCCGGGCGATCAACCAACTTTCCCGCTGCCCGGCATACGGTGGCGTGCCGATCAACGTGTCGTAGACCCTTGGATAGTCGCCAGTGGCCCGCCGACGCGCGCCCGCGGTCACCAGGCTCAGCGATTCCACGGTCAGACCGAGGCTGTGCTGCAACAGCTCACGCAGCGCGCCCAGGTCGACGGTGTTCTCGGTGTCCGCGGCCGCCGAGCCGGTGAACACCGTGGGGGTGTGGGCCTTTCCGAGGATCTGCACCGCGACGATCGCGACGTTGTCCTGGTAGCGGACCCCGCCTCCGGAACGGTCGTTGGCGACCGTGATGGGCTCGTCGAGCTCGATCGCGCGATTCCGCCGCCGGAACAGCGCCCACCATGACCACAGCGGCAGCCGCCACCACCGGACCACCGCCACCGACACACCCACGAGAACACCGACGGTCGCGCCGAGGTAGCCGCCGAGGCTCCAGCCGAGCAGCCCGGCGAGGAACACCGCGACGACGACCGCCAACCGTGTGCGCGCGCTCATCGGGCCCGCCGGGCGCGTGCCACCAGCGACGCGATCAACACCGCACCCAATATCGCTCCACCGAAGATCAACGCGGCGTTGCGGGCCCGGTGATCGGGTGGCTCCGGCGGCGGGGGCGGCACGACGACACGGGTATGGGAGCCCGGCGCCAACCGTTCGCCCGGCGGCACGTTGAACGTCAGGGCGGCCACCGGATCCACCACGCCGTAGCCCACCTGGTTGTCGACGCCGCGGGGCGGATTATGCGAGGTCTGACGGATCCGGTTGATCACCTGATGTGCCGTCAGTTCCGGGAATTTGGCGCGCACCAGGGCCGCCACCCCGCTGACGTAGGCGGCCGAGAAGCTGGTGCCCCAGAACGGGGTGTTCGGCTCGCCGGGCCGGCTCGGCGGATAGGCGTTGACCGGGCCGCCGTTCTGCGGCGACAGGCCGATGATCCCGACGCCGGGCGCGGCGGCCGAGACCCACGGGCCGGCGAGGCTCTTGGGCAGCGGTGCCCCGGAGTTGTCGACCGCACCGACGGACAGCACGTAGTCGGAGAACCACGACGGCGAGGACACGGTCTTGACCTGCCGCCAGTCGCGGGGATCGTCGGTGTTCAGCGGGTCGAACAGCGGGTTCTGCGCGCAGCCCTCCTCACCCTCGTTGCCCGCCGCGGCCACGATCACCGCGTCCTTCACGGTCGCCGCGTGCCACACCGCCGCGCCCAGGGCCCGTTGGTCGAGCGGATCCGCGGACGAAACACACGACGTCACACTGATGTTGATCACCTTGGCGCCCATGTTCGCGGCATGCACGATGGCCTGGGCCAGCGACGCGATGGTGCCGGCCTTGCGCCGCGCCTCGTTGTCCCCCGGCTGCGGGTCGACGAATTCGTAGGCCCGCGAGGACTGCCTGATCGCGATGATCACCGCGTGCGGGGCGACGCCGGCCACGCCGTCGGGCGCCTCCGGCGGGGGCGGCGGCACCGCCGGGTTCAGCGGCGCATCCGCCAGTGCCGGCCCACTCGCGGGTGCGGCCGGGGGTGGCGGATCCGGCGGCGGTTCGGGCGGCGCGGGCCGGATCTCGGTGACCGTCACCGGGGCCGGCGGTGGCGGCGGTGCCGGGGGCGCGGGCTGCCCGGCCGGCGGCGGCGGGGCGCCCGTCACGGGGGCGGGACCGTCCGGCGGTGGGAACGCGGGACGCGGCGGCATGGGGGCCGGCATCGGCGTTCCCTGCGGCGCCGCACCGATCAGGGACGCCACGACGGTCCCGTGCGCGTCGCAGTCCAGCAATCCATCGCCGCCCATGATGTAGTCGCCGCCGGCGACGACGGGCAATCGCGGGTTGGGGTTGACGCCGGTGTCGATGACCGCGACCGGCACGCCGTTGCCCGTCGAGAACTCCCAGGCCTTCGCGATGTTGAGCATGGTGAACCCGGGGGCGGTCACCGACACGTTGGGATCCTCGACCGTGATGGTCTGCGCGCACATGTTGCTCTGCCGCATCGGCTGCTCCGGGCCGGGCCGGCCGTCGGCCGGGACCAGGGCCGGATCGACCGTCGGCGGTGTGATCGCCTGGGCCATCGGCATGTTCGCGCTCATGGCGACCAACAGCAGCGCGCCGGCCGTCGACCCCACCCGTCGGCCGCGCCTGGCGGCGCTCATCGCATGCGCACCCATGTGAACAGCCCCCCGATCCAAGCGGCCAGCGGCAACGCGGCCACGATCGCCAACAGTTCCAGCCATTCGGCCAGCATCCGCACCAGCGGGGTGAACCGCGTGACCGGCACCAACAGCCCGGCCAGCAGGCCCAGCCCCGCGAAGCCGGCCAACACCAGTGCGCCCCACAGCACCGCGCTGCCGGAGTCGGCCGGCGCGGCCAACACGTACTTCACGACACCTACGCACACTGCGGCCGCGGCACCGCACACCAGCGCCACCGCCTGTTGCTTGGCCGCAAAGCTGCGGCCCCGGCTGATGAAGATGAGCACGAACAACATCGCCAGCACGGCGGCGGCGTTGCTCTTGGGCTGACCCGGCATCAGCGTCGCCCAGACGGCGACGGGCATCGCCAGGGCCGCGGCCACACAGATCCCGGTGAGGACCTGGTTGGCCCGGCGGGCCGCCGCGGCGATCTCCGCGCCGCGCGGTGTGGTGTCCGGGCTGACCTCCGACTGCTCGACATCCTCGTAGTCATCGTCGGCCACCGGCTCCACGGCATCCACCGGCAGTCCGTCGCTGCGGCGGAACAGATCTCGTCCGGTTATGGACCCGAAGTGCGGCGGGCGGATCCGCGCGGACCACAGCGCGAACGTCGGCGCCAGCGTGACCAACATCAGCAACGCGATCAGCCCGCACATGCCCAGCCACTGGGCCGGGATCGGCCGCCACATCCGGGCCAGCGCCACGGCACCGCCGAGCGCGCACAACGTCACGATGGTCGCGCCGACGGTGACGTGTCGTTTGGTCAACGCCATCAGTCCGCAGGTCATCGTCAGCAGCGCCAGGGCCGCGATGAACACGTGCGCGGAGCCGATGGCCCCCGGTGCCGCGGCACCCAGGGCGGTCGCCAGCAGCGGTATCGCCGGCCAGGCAAACCCGCTGAGAAGATCGTGGCGTTGCGGCCACCACCTCGCGACGGCACCGGCGCCGCCGGCCAGTAGCAGCCCGAACGCGCCGGTCACGATGGTCGGCAACAGCGCATCGTCGACGTGGCGGTTGCGCAGCGCCATCAGCAGGATGGTCGCGGCGCACAGTGCCGTGATGGCGATCGCGGTGTGTGCCGCGGTGGCCGCGGTGACGGGCTCGAAGAGCCGCTTGCCGACCCGAGCCAGTCCCGTGGACAGCGATTCATATTGGGGTTCAAAGGAATCACCCTGCCCGGCAGGAGCCAATACCAGCGTGGTGCCGTCCTCGACCCCGAGTTCATCAAGGGTCTTCGTGACCTCGAGCCGGGTGCCGTTGGCCCGCTGCAACTCGTAGCCGAGGCCGGACTCCAGACCGCCGAGGCCGCGGCGTTTCAGTTCCGTGTCGAGCAATTCGACGATGTCGTCGATGAACACCTCGACCGGGACCGACGCCGGATACACCTGCGAGATCAGGTGTTCGCCACAGACCACGGCGACTGCGCACCGGGCCGGAAAGGAAACCTTGGTCATCACCGCGGCCGATCGGCGTCCGGGGTGTACTTGTCGGCGATCGCCGCGGTGATCTCGAACAGCCGCAGCCGGGTGGCCTTGTTCACCTCGTGCTGCACATCGATGATCCCGCCCTTGGCCAGATGCGCGTCGTACGGCATGAATTCGACGGTGGCGCCGGACTGGCTGAAGCGTTCGACCAGGTACTTGCGCGCCTCGTCGTCGTACTTGTTGCGGCTGTCGTTGAGGATCACCATGCTGCGGGAAACCAGTTCGTGGTAGCCCAGCGAGCGCAGCAGGTCGATGGCCCGGGTCACCGGCAGCGAGGTGTCGGCCGTCAGCCCGGACACGAACACCAGGGTGTCGCAGGCGTCGAAGACCGCCTTCATCACCGGGTGTTCGAGGTCATCGGCGGTGTCCACCAGCATCACGTTGTGGGTGCGCCGCAACCGCGACAGCACCCCGGTGAACATCGAGGGGACCAGCGGCCGCGGCTGATCCGAGGCGCGGTTGCCGGCCAACACATCGAGGCCGACGGCGTTCTGGCCCAGGTGTTCCCGGATGTCGGCGTAGCCCTGTACATCGGTGTCATTGAGGACGGCCGAATAGTCACCGGGTGGCGTCTCGTCGATCCGGCCGGCCAACGTGCCGAACCCCGGGGCGGCGTCGATCGCCACGACGTTCTCCGGCCGGCATTCCCGGAACACGGCACCGATGGACGCGGTCATCGTCGTCTTGCCGACGCCGCCCTTGCCGGAGATGACGCCGATGACGTACTGCTTGCGGATGTGCCGGCGGATCCGCTCGCGGAGTTCCCGGTAATGCCGCTCGGCCGGCGACTCCCCGAAGTTGATGGTCTTGAACGACGCCAGGTAGACGAACTTGCGCCAGCCGGAGCCCGGCGGAATCTTGCGCGGGGCCACCATGTCCGAGATCCGCAGCGACCCCGAGACCGAATCCGGGTGGCGGTGGAACGCGCCGCCGGATTCCGGGTGTCGCGGCTGCTCGTGACCCGGCGAAGGGGCCGGCTCATTCCATGGATTCGTCACGATTTTGACGCTAACACGCGTGCGAAGGTACTCACTTACACAACCTTTCGGTACGAATACCAGTCATCACTGGCCGGAATTCCGCGCAGGATCTGCGCAACCGCATTCGAAATGCATTTGGCCGAACCGGGACTCACCATGAACCACTTCTTACCGCCGCGCTGCACGGTCTCGTACACCACGCGTCCCTCCGGGGTGTCCACGATGGCCGTCGACAGGGTGCCGCACACCGCACGCGTGGCCGACCCGGTTTCCACGCCCGACTGCACCGCCACGATCGAGGCCTGCGCCGACTGACCGGGGTCGCCGGCGAGCATCAGCAGTCGGATCTGGTCGGCGTCCAGCGATTGGTTCAACAGGTGGCGCCGCAACGTATCCCGGTCGCGGACCGTACTCAGGAGGGCCTCGGACGCCAGCGTCACCGGGCGCAGCGGCGCGGGCGCCTGTGTACCGCAGAGTCTGTCGATCTGGTCGGTGACGATGCGGCTCGCCGCACCCTCGGCCGTCGCGGTACCGGCCGGGCTCACGCGGATCAGGTGTTCGGTGCGTTCGATGGCGACCCACCACTGTGCGTAGCGGGCCAACAGCACCCGGCGGGGCAGTCCGTCGTGATCCGGCGTCGCGACGTGGATCAGCAGGGCGACGTCGCGACGCGCGATCACCGTGAGCCATTCGAGCACCGGCGCGTCGACGACGCCGTCATCGTCGATGACGCCCTGTTCCCGCAGTTCGGCGGCCATCGGGTGGTCGAGCGCGGCCTGTTTGGTCTCGACGCTGGGCAGGTGCGGTCGCAGACCCAGCTCGGGCGCGAGCACTTCGATACCCGAAAGCACCTGCAGGACAAGCAGTCCGTCGACGGTGGTGGTCAGCATGAGGCATTCCCCCCGGACATGCGGTGGGGTGCGCGCCTACGCACGCACCCCACCGGGCGAACAAGTTGGTTCAGAGGCCCGCGGCCAGCGCCGCATCCTGGGCCTGGGTGTTACCGACCACCGTGTGGACAGTGTTGCCGAATCTCAGCACCGTCTCGACCAGGTGCTCGAACGCCTGCATGAACTGGGTCTGATGTTCGGCATACGAAATCGCGTTGCCGCCGTCGAAGACGCCGAGCAGGGCCGTGGTCCGGTTGTGGACGTTCAGGTGGTCATCCCCCATCCCGGCGGCGTTCTGGATCACCTGGTCGGCCGCGGCGATGATGGCGGGGGCGTTGTACGTGATTTGCATGGGGATTCTCCTTGGGAATCGGGTTGGGTCGGAGGGGTTCTCGGCGACTCAGCCGCCGTGGACGGCCCTGATGGCGTTGATCGAATCGTCTTCGTTGCTTTCCATGACGTCGGCGGTCTTGCCGAGGTGTTCGGCCAGCCACGTTCCGTGCGTGGTGATCTTCTGCAGATCCGCATTGATCTCCGAGATGGTCTGCACCGCCATCGAGGCGGCCGGACCCCGGAATGCGGCACCCATGAGATCCTCGATCAGGCCCAGGCACTGATTGCCCAGTGCGGTACTGCTGTCCATCGCCGTGATCACCGCGGACATGGTCTCCCGCAGTTCCTCCGGTGGGATGTCGACGTTTTGTCCATTCGTTGTTCCCATTGTGTCCCTCTCCCTTTGATTGGTTCCCCCCACTCCGTGGGGACTTGGTTGTGAGTCTAAGTGCGTTCCGGACGGTGTCACTTCACCAATTGGCAAACGCCATCAGCGCAATGTGACCGCCGCGTCGACCGCCGAATGTCCGTTGTGAACACCGTGGATAAAGAGAATTCGCGGGAATTCTCCGTTCGGTTCGATGCCGCTGACCGTCGGTCCAGCTAATCCTTGTCGGTGCGGTCCCCCTCCGTCACGATGCGTGCCCTGGTCACCTGCTCCTGGGTGCCCTCGCCGCCCTGTGCCCGGGCCAGCATGCCCGCCGGACCGAGCGGCATGGCCCCGCCGCCCGGCGCCATCGCCGGGCCGCGGACATCGCCGGCGTGCAGCAGGCCTGGCGTCCGCAATCCCGTTGCGCGCCCGCCGTTCTCCTGCGAAAAGCCGCTCGACGGGCGCACGTAGTTGGTCAGCCCCTGGGCAGTGCCCCCAGGTGCGGCACCGCCCCCGCCGCCGCCCATCGCGGTGCTCAACCCGGTCGCGGGCACCCCGCCGCCGGCCGGCCGGATGGCCTCGGCCGCGGTGGTCGCATTCGGACCGCCCATCGCACCGCCGAACATCCCGGTCAGACTCTGGACGGCGCCCATCGCGGGCTGCATGAGAGACGTTGGCGCACCGAGGATTCCCTCGAAGGCCTTGGGCAACGTGTCGAATGCCTGCTGGGCCGGTCCGAGCGCCTGCTGCGCGACGTCCATGAACGAACCCGCGCCGTTGCTGCCGGCCGAGGAGGCCTTGCCGGCCGCCTCGCTCGAGACCCGCATGGCATCGCCCGCGGCGGTGGTCGCCGCCGTCTCCGCCACCGCCGTGGCCGCCGCGGCCGGCATTGCGGGCGCAGCGTTCTGCGGGGTGAGGGGCGGCGGGATCGCCAATGTCGGCATCAGGGCCGTCAGCGTGGCGGAGTAGGTGGCGCCGGTACGCGCGTTGTTGGGCCAGAAGTTTCCGAAGTACTCCAGGTCGCGCTCCGCGATCGGGATGCCGAACACCGGGAAGACCGCGTTCATCGCGCAGTACATCGCCCATTCCTCCCGATTGGTGATGCACAGCGCCGCGGGTACCATCGTGGAGTAGGCGGTGGTGAAGGCGTTCACCGCGGTGGAGATCAGCGGCGGCTTCTCGGCGAGCCAACCGAACAGCAGATGCGCGACGGTGTTCAGGCCCGTGGTCGTCGCCGTGGAGGCCGTGCTGGCCGCACCCTGGAATTCCGCGTTGAGCGCGACCATGTTGGCGGTCGACACGCCCGCGGCGGTCTCGGTCGAGGCCATCTCGGCGGTGTAGGCCGCCAGCGCCGCCATCATGCTGGGCAGGCCGCCCGGGGCCGCCTTGAGCAGCAAATCATTTTGCTCGGGCGTCCGCAGTGCCCATCCTGGGTCGATCATGACATCTCGCTCGGCATCCGGCGCTAGAGCGCGGTCCTCAGCGCCAAGGCCGCTTCCTGACCGACCTCGACCGCCTCGAACGTGGCGCCCGCGATGCCCTGCGCGCCGGCAAACATGCCACGCTGCGTCGTGTGCTCGGCGATGGCCCCGACATAGGCGGCCCCGGCGGCCCGCAGAGCATTGGCGAAGGCGATCGACGTGACGTCGCCCGCCATCTCCAGAATGCCGACCAGGGCCGCTGACGCGGTGCCCGCGCTGGCCCCCTGCGCCGCGCTGACGCCCGCCTCGGTGGCCGACGAAAGTCCGACCATGGACGGTGTGACCTCGAACAGCGGATTCGACATGATGTCACCTCTCTTGTTGTTGCTCGGCGGGTTAGCTGCCCTGTCAACTGCGGTATTGACTGAGCCTAAGTTGCGTTGGGTGGTGGTCCGGACACTTTTTCGGGGGCTGCGGCGGAGCCGGCGTCGGGCTGACCGACCAGGATTCCTTCGATCTCGCCCTCGGTGGAAACCAGCTGCCCGCGGCCCGCTGGCAGCTGCTGAGCCGAGATCCGGCCGTAGACCTTCACGGCGGTCGGATCGTTGTCCATGAACAACGTCGGCGTCCGCGAACTCGTCAACCGCTGCAGCAACGGATTCATCGCCGATGCACCGGCCCAGTTCCCCGGCAAACGCGAAGCGATGACGTGCAAGCCGACCTCGCGACTGCGCTCGATGAGCGGCAGCAGCGGTGCGATCGCGGCGGGCTTCCCCAGCACCGCACCGTTGGGCCGGAGTTCCTGTTCGTCGTCGATCAGGACGAAGTAGTGCGGCCCCTGCCACGACGTGCGGGTCAGCAACTCCTCCTGGCTCAGCCCCGACGGCGGGAGCCGGTCCTGAAGTTCGGCGGCGAGCGATTCGAGCACCTGGTCGACGTCCTCGGCGGTGTAGGCGTACGCGCGAACGTGCGGGCCCTGCACCTTGCCGATCAGGCTGGTCTTGGGATCGATGATGAAGATCTGGGCCTGTTCGGGGGACAGCGCCGCCATGACCGACTGTCCGACCGCGGCCAGCGTGGACGTCTTGCCGCAGCCCTGCCGACCGACCACCAACAGGTTCGGCGTCACCCGGGACTGCAGGCTGACCGGTTGCAGCGCGGTCTCCCCGAGTCCGAAGGGGATGTTCCACGGATCGGCGGCCGCCGGCAGCGCGCGGTGGGCGGCGACGATTTCGCCGAGCGGGATGCGGTCCGGCAGGCGCACCAGCGCCTCGACCCGGTCGGCCCCGGTGACGCCGGCGATCACCCGGCCCACCTGGCGAGTCCCGATTCGCTCGCCGCCGGGTCCGGTGATCTCCGGGATACCCACCAGCAGTTCGTGACTGGTCCGGGTGATGCCGAACCCGGGGCGGTCCAGCACCCGGCGGGCGGCCTTGCGATGCTCGATACCGGTGTTCATGGCGGTCTCGTCGGGATTGCTGAGCCGCAACTCGATGCGGGCGTTCGACACCCCGACCAGGGCTTGGCGCTGCCCGACCAGCCAGCCGGTGGCGCTGGTCATCACGTGCACGCCGTAGGACAGGCCCTGGCGTGCGAGTGCGATGACCCGGTCCCCGACGGCCATGTCCTTCTCGTAGAGATCGCCGAAGTTGTCGACCACCAGGAACACGTCACCGAACTTGTCGTCCGGGTCGGTCCCGCCGCCACCGGCCGCGCCGAACCGGCGTTCGCGGAACTCCGAGATGTCGATCTGATAGTGCTTGAACGCGGCCTCGCGCGCCCGGATCAGCCCCTCGATGGTGGCGATCGTGCGCGAAACACCCTCGGTGTCAGTCACGCTGACCACGCCGGCGACATGCGGCAGGTCCTCGATGGCGTACAGCGTCGCCCCGATGCAAAAGAAGGTCACCCGCTCGGGCCGGTACATCAGCGACGCCGACATCATCAGCGTCATCAGCGCGGAGGACTTCCCACGCTGGGCGGTCCCGACGACCATGACGTTGTCCATCTCGACGTCGAGCACGTGCACCGTCTGCTCGTGGTCCTCCGGGATGTCGACCACGCCGATGGGAATCACCAGGCCAGGGTTCTGGCCGTAGTCGACGTGCCATGGCCGGCCCCGGTAACGCTGCACCAACGCATCGGCGCACTCGGATTCCTCCAGGGGAGGCAGCCAGATCTGGTGCGGCGGTCGGGCCGGATGGGCCAGCAGCGAGTCGCGGATGACCTCGAGCAGCTTCTTCTTCTTGAAACCGTCGGCGTGATAGAGGAACTCGTCGGGCTCCTCCGGTACGTCGGCCACGGCCAGCGCCGCGCTGTCCTCCTCGGACAGCGGCTGGTACTCCCAAGTCAGCGCCCGCGGTTGCCGGAAGCTCAGGTCGATCGTCTTGCCCACCGTGCTGGCCTTCTTGGGCAGCACGTACGGCGCCGAGACGTAGAAGCAGCGGAACTGCTCGAGATCGCGGGGCCCGACCTTCAACAGCGCGTAGCCGTTCTTCTGCGACGGCAGGTGCAGCGCGGCGTCGCTGCCGATCACGTCACGGGAGTCCTCCGCGGTCTCGGCGCGCAGCGCCACCCGGAACGCGATGTTGCTCTTGGCCTTGCTCAACGAGGATAGATCGAGCCGTTGCCCACCGAGGGTGAAGAACACGTTGCAGCCGCGCCCCTCCTGCCCGATGTGGATGACGAGGTCGATCCAGTCCTGATGATGATGGAACAGCTCGAGGTACTCGTCGATGATGACCAGCAGGATGGGGACGGGTTCCAGGTCGCGACCCGCCAGCCGCATCTCCTCGTACTCGTTGGCATCGCGGGCGCCGGCCTCCTTGAACAGCCGGTAGCGCCGGGCGATCTCACCGTTGATCGCCTTGCGCATCCGCTCGGCGAGGTGCCGGTCGTCCTTGCCGAGGTTCGACAGCGAACCGGCCACGTGCGGCAGGCCCTCGAGGTCCTGGGCCGCGGACTCGAACTTCATGTCGACGAAGATGACGATGAACGTCTCCGGCGAATGCGTCAGCGCGATGCCGTTGCACAGCGACAGGAAGTACTCCGACTTACCCGAGCCGGACGTTCCGATCACCACGGAGTGGAAGCCGTAACCGCCGAAGTCCTTGGCGCGCAAGATGATGTGTTCGAGTTCCCCGTTGGGACGCACGCCCACCGGCACCATGCCCCACTTGGGGTCCCCGCGGCCGCGCCGCTCGGCCCACAGCCGGTCCACCTCGAGCTTGCGGGGGTCGTTGATGCCCAGCAGGCGCAACAGCTCTCCGCCTTGGCTGTCCGTCTCCGAGAGCTCGCCGGCGGTGGTCGGCGACCACCGGGCGATGGCCCGCGCGTAGCGGTCAGCGGTGCTCTCGGCCAGCATGTCGGCCGCGGCGTAGAAGGCGTCGCGGTGCCGCAGACGCCCCTCGCGCAGCTCGAAGCGTTCGTCCTCGTCGGTGAATCCCACGCCGACGCCGGGCCGGGTTGCCAACCGCAGCACGGTGATCCCGGCCATCCCCTTCTGGCCGGTGACGCCCTCCCACTGTTCGGGGGTCCCGACGTTGTCGTCGACGATCACCCAGTGCGGGCCGAGCGCACTGCCGCCGGTGCCCTCCATCGGCGAGGGCATCGACAGCGGGCTGCTGCCCGACGGTGGCGCCCACGGTCCGCGGCCCTTGCGGTGCAGTTCGGCGTCCAGCGCGACCTCGAGGTCCATCGGCGAGGCGAACACCAGCCGCCGCAATCCGCAGGCGTCGAACATCTCGTCGTGCTGATTGTGCGGCAGCCACACCAACCATTGCCAGGCCTCGGGGTGGCGGGTGACCACCATGATCTTCAAATCCCCGGGGCTGTGGTAGACGGCCAGGGAGCACAGCGCCGCGCGCAGCACGGCGTGCAACTCGCCCATGTCGTCGCCGAGGAAGCTGAAGCCGGGTTTCGAGCGCAGGCTGAGTACCTTGCCGATGCCACGAATCTTGCTCTGCTCCAGGATGAAATCGCGCAGCGCACGCCCGGTCACGGGTTCGAGTTCCTCGCCGACGGGCACCTCGGGCCACTGCAGCGAGACCGCGGACTCGTTGGATTGCTGAACCCCGATCCCCAGGCGGACGTCGAGGAAGTCGTCGTCGGCTGCGCGGCGCTCCCACATCCGGGGCCCGCCGATCACGGTGTCCAACTGCTGCGGATCGCCGTGCACGAACAACTGGCTGCGGCGTTGGTCCTGCGCCGCGCGTTGGATCTCGTCGCGGTCCTCGTCGAGTTGGCGCATGTAGATCCGGCGCTGCTTCTCCTGCTCGCCCCAGGTCATCTTGCGGCCGCGCCCGAACCGGCCGCTGAACATCATGGCGGCGAAGGCGACCAACCCGATCATCGGAAAGAACCCGCCCCGCATCGAGCGGGCGCCGGAGGTGTACATCACGACCAACGTGCCCAGGATCGCGACCAGCAACGCCGGGATCGCGATCATCAGCAGGATGTTGCGCGGTTCCCGCTCGGGCAGTTCCAGCGGCGCGTTGACCGCCACCCGCGCCGGCGGCACCGACGGTGCGGGCTTGCGCGGCGCGCGGACGAATCCTCTCTTGGACATCGACTAGCCTCCCACTGCCGGAACTCGGGCCGCGGTGCCGCCGCCGGGGAGGGTGTCCCTGACCAGCAACGCATCGTCGCGACTGATCGCCGGGCCGGCCGCGAACGTACGGACGATCGGCCACGGCGCCTGCACCGCGGCGCCCGGGTTCAGGCCGACGGCATTCAATGTTTCGTTGTCCCAGCTGATTCCGTACCGCACACCCTGCGGGGAGATCCAGTACAAACTTTCCCGGGTGTCCGAGGTGACGACGCCGCTGGTGGTCGCGACGAAGTTGGGCGCGCCCGGCAGCAGCAGCGTCTGGTCGGCGATCACCGAGTCGGGATGTCGGTCGTCGCGCACGAGCTTGACCAGGTGCGAATCCATACTCGGCGACACCGGCAGGCCCTTGCCGTTGTACACCATCACGGTGGCCTGTCGATCGGTGGACATCTTCTCCCAGCCCACGCAGGTCACCGGATTGGCATCGGTGTCAACGAAGTTCAATCGGTTGTTCGGGTAGAAGCCGATGTTGAGGATGTCGACGTCGGGGATGCCGACCAGCTTGTCCGGGGTGACCAGCAGCGGTGCGGTCGAGGTTTGCGATACGGCGGTGCGCAGCAGATCGGCGACGAACGCGCTGATCTGCTGCACGCCCTCCGGTAGCAACACATAGAAACCGCTGACGGTGCCCGCGGCATCCTTGCTTTGCAGCACCGTGCCGACGGCGGCATCCGGCAGCCACCTCGAGGGCCGACCGAGTTCCGAGATCGCCGGAACAACAAGGGGTTCGGTGGCGGGCAGCGCGTCGAACAGCGCGTTCGACATCGCCACCGGGCGCGTCTCACCGGGATCCAGGCCCAGGTTGAAGGTCAGCGAGCGGTCCCGCGGATCGATGCGGGAGCGTTGTCCGTTCCACAGGATGTAGGTGGCGCCGCCGTGGGTCGCCAGCACCGCCTGGTCCGGGCCCATCGGCGCGGCGCGACCGGACCGGGACAGCATGCCGGCGATCGAGGTCACCACCGGGCCGGCAGCGGTATTGCGCGCGGCGGCGGTGTCGCACACCGACCACGCCGAGACTCCCCCGCCGGTGACCGTGAGGTCGTCGGGGGCTCCGGGAATGCCGATCCGCGGTCCGGTTGGAAACTTGTCTATCTCAGCGGATTTCACCCAGGTGGGCGCGGCGTTGGACCCGGTGGCCAGGCGCGCGGAGGTCAGATTCAAGGCCGGGTACAGCCGGCCGTCGACCTTGGCGTAGACCGCGCCGGTGTCGCGATTACCGATGATCGCGGAGTCGCCGACCAATCCGGCCGGCTTCAGCAGATGGAGCAATGCCATCCAGCCGACGCCGATCAGGACGAAAACAATCGAAAGAGCCAGGGCCGCATGCTGTTTGCGGTCATCGTGCTTCATCCGCACGGAGAATCGCGTGATCGCCGCTTTGAGCCTCCTGTTGTAGAACAGGTGGCCTGAATTCTGGTCCCGGTTGGACAGATTCAACGGCACGGTGGAGGTCCTTTCGGCGGGCGACCCGCGTCGCCTCGCACCGAATGCGTCGTCGATGGCGCTTCGGCTGCCTCTTCACGATATCGGCGCCCAGACCCCCGCACTGACACCAATTTCTTGGCTCGGAGACTGTCCCCGAGCCGCACTCCATCGCGGTACGCGTCGCGCTGGGTGCCCATCAGTGCAGGCTGCCGCCGTATCGAGCGGCGTTGTCGGCCACCGCTTCGTCTCTAAGCGCCGCGAACGCCAGATTGAGTCGTTCCGCGAGCTCGGTGTGGGAGTACTCGGTCGCCCGAGGATGCAGGCTCAACTCCACGAGCCTCCCGTCTGCGTTGGCAACCGCATGAATGTCCCCCAAATCAACGGCGAAAGTAATTCGCTCGGCCTCTTCCACGAGCGCTTCCCATTTGTCAGCTGCGTCGCTCAACTCGCGGAGAACTGCTTCGACGAGAACCTTGTCAGCGCGCTCTTCCGCGCCTCTGGCCCCCGACACGGAAGACAGTATGTGGAACTTGTCCAGCAACGTCAATTCACTCGTTGAGAGTTTGCCCCAGAAGGCAACAGCAGCACCACAATTAGGGCTGCTGCCCCCAACCCTCGACTTTCACTGCCGTCAATTCGATGTACCAGGCGAAATGGTAGTTCGCGGCCACTTGATCCCCGCTGGCGATCGCCTCGGTTGCGGCCAACAGCAGGCAGTTGCAGAACAACCGGTCCCCAACGTCGGGATACTGGGAAAACACCTGGTAACGCGCGGTATCGAGATGCACACGGAGCACGTCGAGTTCGGCATCGACGACGCCGGTCCCGGCCGCGCCCGCTTTGGCCATGGTGTGCACCATCCGGGGCAGTCCGTCGCGCCAGTGCGTCGCCTCCGCGAGCCGCCAACCGAGGTCCGGCACGGCCTCGAGCCGGCGCACATCGAGGTCCGGGGAGGTCACATCGAGGTCCGTCGGCGACGCGAACCCGTCCCCCGGTCGATAAGTCAACCTATGTTCAGTGTGACCAATGATGTCGTTGAGATTTCCCCGGCGGCGTTGCGGGAGTAGCAGTTCCACGCCCGCTGGCAAGCTCACGCCGGGCGGTATCCAGCCGTGGGCGAGGTCGGTGGCCAGCACCGTGGATCCATCGGATCGGTCGCCGACCGCCCACGCCAGGCCCGGCTCCTGACGGGCGACGAAGGTGAGCAGCCGGCGCAGGCGGCTGTCGGAGGATTCGACTTGTGTGGCCGCGACGGCCTTGTCCCGCCGCGGTGCGGGCGGCGTCGGCGGGTCCGGCTGCGGCGTCGGCATCCGCACCGGGGCCGGCGGGTCCGGCGTCGGCTCCGGTTCCGGCGTCGGCTCGGGCATCCGCACCGGGGCCGGCTGCGGCTCCGCCAGGGGATCGGATTTCACGGTGGCCCAGTCGATTTCGGGCGCCTCCGAGGGAGGCGGTGGCACATCTGCGGCCATCTCGGGCGGGGCGGCCGCGGTCGGGCGCTCCGCGTCGTGGTGCTCGATGACCACGGTGGGCTCCGAGTGCTCGCGGCGCACGACCCGGGTGGGCTCGTCAGGAACCGTGCCGAGGCTCAGGTACTCGGGCTGAAAACCCAAGGGCTCCTGGCGCAAATGCCGGATGGTGGACTCGACGCGAAGTACCGCGAACGCACGGGCCACGTTGATGACCCGGGCCTCCTCCGCCTGCCGGGCCGGTTCGGCCAGGCCGGCCTCGTTGATCTCCCGCAGCTTCTGGTTGGCCGAGTCGGCGATGCGGTGCAGATCGTTGCGGAGATAGGCTGCCAGGGAGGCGGTTTCGGGGCGGGGCTCATTGAGTTCGGTTGGCCACAGGCCGCCGAGCACCCACGGGGTGCAGTCCACGGGGGTGCGGAACGCCGGGACCGACAACGCCTGCTCGGTAGCCCTGCGCATGCGCTTGCGCGCACTTCTCCTGCCGAAGATCGCCACCCGGCAATCGTACTGGCGTCCAGGCTGGGGTCACTTCACAGTTTCCGGCAGGGTGAATTGTGCGCCCCGATCCGCCTCGGTACCGTCGCACGCATGGCAGATTCGCTGCTCCAGCAGCAACTGGACGAGGTTCGCACGCTACTCGCCCAGGCCCGCGAATTGTTCGGACAGCATCCCGTCGAGCCGCCCACCGGGATCGTCCCGCCGCCGGACACCGTGCAGAAGTGGGTGCACTGACCGGTCCGGTCGCCGCGCTCAGGATTCGGCGGTCAGCCGGTGCTCACGCAGTTGCTCGATGGCGTGCACCAGATCGGCAGGTCCGGGGATCTCGTCGGACGGCGTATGGCCCGCGGCGATGATCTCGCCGCGCACCTCCATGAGTGCCTTCAGGTAGGACACGTCGGCCGTGCGCAGGATGGCCTCGGCCAGGGTCTGGGCGTCGGTCGACATCGCCGGCTCCGCCAGCACCACGCTGTGCAGGTAGCCGCCCCGACAACTGCGGAACATGATGTGTCCGCTGGGATGCACGGCATCGAAGTCGGGATTCGGGTCCGCGGTCACTGCGAATCCCGGACCGCGCGGATCTGCTGCGCGGCATCCTGTTCGCCGGTCTCCCAACTGGCCGCCGCGTGCTCGAGATAGCGCGCCATCTCCACGTGGTCCTCAGCCTGCTGCTCGTAGCAGGCGCGGCGTTGCTCCAGCAGGGCACGGCCGGCGTCGCGCAGGTCGGCGAAGATCGGTCCCAACGAGTCGAGGCTCTGCTGGATGTCGTGATGGGTCTCCGGAACCACGCGCAGGTGCTCCGCGGCTCGGGCGTGCTGGACTGCGGCCGCACGAAGGTTGTCGAGGTCGACATTGATCTCCATCAGCTACTTCCTATCGTGCGGGCTCGGCCGGCGCGGCCGGGCGGGTCGGTGCGGGCGTGTCTGAGCTGTTCGGTGTCGTGGCCGACGGCGCGGTCTCCCCGGCGGCGGCCGGCGGATGCAGCCAGCCTAGGAAACTGGGGCCGCTGATGGCAGCCACCGGGCGGATCTGGCCGTCGAGCAGCGCGCGATCCCGGTCGATGGCCAACGCCTGGCGATCGGTGAACATCGCGACGTCGCCGGTGCCGACGCGGGCCGGATCCACCGGGTGCGGCACCGGGGTGCCGGGAGGCGGGATCGGAAGGTCTTCCCGCTGAAAGGCCTCCCCGATCGGGGTGCCCGCCAGGGCCGCGGTGAGGACCCGGGCCAACGCCGGGGTGGGTGCGGTGATCTGTTCCCCGCCGGGCAGTTTCACGACGGCGGATTCGGGCTTGTCGGGGGCGGCCTTCTCATCGGTCTGCTCGGCGTCCTTCTCCGGGTCTGCGGCGTCCAGCTCGGCGACGTTCTCGTCGTCGGCTTCGGGTGGCGCCTCGGCGGCCAGCGCGGCCTCCTCGGCCGCCAGCAGGTCGGCCAGGCCGAGCCCGTCGTCGCGCGCCGTGCCGCCGCGGGGCAAGGGCAGGCCGCTCGGGGCGCTCAGCGGTGGTGCGCCGCCGGCCGGAAGTGCCGCGGCGGCCGGCAGCGTCGGCGCCGGCAGCGGTATCTGCGGTACGGGCGCACTCGCCGTCGCCGGCGCAGGTGCGGATGCCGGCGCGGCGGGCAGCAGACCTGCCAAGGGGTCACCGAACTCCAGGGGCAGATCGGCGCCGTACGGCGGCAATTCGGCCGGCAAGGGGGACGCCGCGGGCGCGGTCGCCGGGGCCGGGTTGCCCTTCGGTACCGGGACGGCCTTCTCCTGGGCGGCCTTGTCCTGGGCGGCGTCATTCGGCGCGGCATCCACGCGCTTGCTCGACTCGTAGAGTGCGGTCCACGCGGTGGCCAGCGCGGCCTTGGAGCGGTCGTCGAGGCCGGCCTCCTCGATCACCCGGCTGATGTGGCGCAGCTTCCCAACCAGGAACCGCTGGAAGTCCCGGGCACCGGCGGGGGTGTCCAGATCGGTCCGGGTGCGCACGGCGTCGTCGATCTCACGCTGTAATGCGCGCAGCGTCTCGGCCCCCGCCGTGCTGGTGGCGTGCGCGTTCAGTACCGCCGAGATCACCATCAGGTCCAGGGCCGCCGTCGATGAATTCTGCTGCGCCAGATCGCTTTCGGCCTTCTTGATGGCGGTGGCCGCCGCTCCGGTCTGGGCCGGGCCCGGCCCCGGGTGGGGCGGCGCGGTCGGAGCGAACACCGAGGGGTGCTGGGCGCGGATCTTGGCGAGGATCGGGGCCAGCGCCGGCTCGTCGCTTCCCATGCCGTAGAGGAGCGCCGTCTGGATCTCGGCCGGCGACAATCCGGTCATCCAGGCGTTCGGATCACCGGTGCTGCCCCGCAGTTGCTCGAGGACCGCCTGGAACTGGTTCTGGGTGGTCACCGGGCTGCCTCCATGTCGCGGACAGTACGCACGGCCCCCAGCGGTGACAATTCACCTTGGCCGCGCCGGTGGACTACTCGGCGCGACCCGAGTTGTAGTGCGCCACCATCTCATTGAGCACCGCCGCCTTGGCCTCGGCGTCGGCGGCGGCATCGGCCACCACCGTGTGGATCTCGCGGAGTTTGTCGGCCAGCAGGCGGTGCGCGGCACGCACGCCGGCCGGTGTGTCGAGGGCGAAGTCTGCCTCGTTCTCGACCAGCGCCTCGACTTCGGACTCGATGCCGTCCAACCGTTTCCGCGCGGCCACCGCGGACGCGTGCGCGTCAGCGACGATGGCGGACAACGCTCGGTCGGCACTGGCCACGGCGCTGTGCCGGGCGAGCAGTGCCGTCTGACGGGCATCCAACGCGGACACCGCCTGCCCCCCGAGCTCTGCCATGTCCTCAAGCTACTCGCGTGCTTCGGCGGCAACAATTCACCGCGGTTCCCTCACGGCACGGGCCGGCGAATTACCACGTCCTGGCCGAGCGGACTGATCTTCACCGAGGCGCCGGCGTACGGGGCCTCGACCACCATCCCGTTGCCGATCGCCATCTGCACGTGGCCCGCGTGGGGGAACACCAGATCGCCCGGCCGGACCTGCGACCGCGGGACGGCCACACCGTCGTCGATCTGGTCGTAGGTGGTCCGGCCGATCCCCACCCCGGCCTGCCGATAGGACCACTGCACCAGACCCGAGCAGTCGAAGCGGTCCGGGCCCGTCGCCCCCCACACGTAGGGCCGTCCCAGGCGGGACAGCGCCGCGCGCACCGCGGCGGCGGCCCGCCGATCACCCGGCGCGAGTTTGGCCCCGCCCGCCAGAAGCGCGCGTCGACGTGCGCGATATCGCAATGCGCGCAGGATGGCCAGCCGCAGCGCGGCCCGGCGTCGTGCCGCGCTGACGTGCCCGTGCTGCGCGCGCAGCCGGGCGATGCGGCGGCGCAACGCTTCTCGTTGGGCCACCGGTGAGTCGACGGGGATGCGGTTGTCGGCACGGGCCGCTTCGAGCACCCGCCGGGTGTGCGCGTAACCGTCGGCGTGGTCGCGGCGGGCGTCGGCGATCACCGCGGTCAACGCGCGGTCGGTCGAGGCCGATGCCCGCAGCATCGCGGCGCTGCGCTGCGCGTCCTGTGCGTAACGCGCCATGGCCCGACCCGCGCCCGCCGCGATCGTCGACGGGCGGTCCGACACGCTGAGCGCCGGCGGGTTCGCCGGCGCCGTCGCCGCGAAGAGTTGATGCGCGCGGACGAGGGCGTCCAACTCCGTCATCGTCGTGGCTCAGGCCGCGGACACGGTGCCGACGGGACCCCCGAGATGAAAGACGGTGGCCACGGCCGGGATCGGGTGGTGCTGACGGCGTTCCAGCAGGGCGGCGTTCTCCGGCAGTTCCCGGGCGTTGATCTCGCCGGCCGCGATGCGGCGCAACGTCTCATGGGCCCGCTCGAGCTCACCACGTTTGCGGTACTGGTTGCCCGGGAGCTTGATACCGGCCCAGACGCCGAACTCCACACCGTGTTCGACGGCACGCCGGGCGCACTGGCGCTGCAGGGCCAGCGGGCAGCGACGCAGGCACAGCGCACGGGCCTCGAGTGCGGCCGATTCGTAGCTGCGCGCCTTGGCGGCTCCGTCGGTGCCGTTGTCGTCGGCGTAGCCGAACCACAGATCGGGGTCGTCGGCACAGGGGTTGCGGTTCATGCACTCAGCTCCTCTCGCGGAAAACGTGACGGAAGCGTATATGCGTATCCGGGACCTGGCAAGCAAAACGTAGGTAAAAACGTATATGTAATTCAGGACGGGGCGGTGTGTATACGATTCAACGCATGGCGGGAGGGTTCGGATGAGCCGCGAGGCCGCCGGCGCGGCCCTGCGGTCGGTGCGCGAGTCCCGGGACTGGTCGCTGGCCGATCTCGCCGAGGCGACCGGCGTCAGCGTCATGGGCCTGAGCTACCTCGAGCGTGGCGCTCGTAAGCCGCACAAAAGTACAGTTCAGAAGGTAGAAAACGGCCTCGGCCTGCCGCCGGGAACCTACGCCCGGCTGCTCGTCGCCGACGATGCGCTTGCCGAGGTCAACCGAGTGCTCACCGAGCACTCACCTGTGATCCCGCGTCGCGACACCGCGGCCGTGATCGTCGACCGTGGTACCGATACCGCGGTCTTCGAGGACTACGCGGAGGCCCAGCTCGAGGCGCTGACCGCCGTGATCGAGCGCCTGCCCGCCCGGTCGGATTCCGGATACGAAAACATAGTGCGCTCGGTCATCGCGCAGTGCCTCAAGGCCGAGCGCCTGGCCGCCAATTCCTGGAAGGTGGCCGTGACGTCGGGCGCGGACGCCGGTGCGGCGCTGCTGGGCCACGTGCGGGCGCTGGAATCCATTCGGCGGGCGCTGCTGGATCGGCTCTCCGAGAGCCTCGGCGCCCAACTCGACCGCGCCTGTGCGCACTCCGGCCTGCCGGAATCGGTGATCGCCGGCCTCTTGGGCCTGCCGGTCGAACAGATCTGGGACATCCGCAACGGGTCGGCGGCGCTACCGCCGAACGCCGTCGACCGGATCCGCGCGTTCATCGCCGATGTGGACCGCAACCGGGGTCAGTAGAAGACGCGGTCCAGGATCGCTCGCGGGATGCCACATCCTGGCTTGCCCGGTCGTAGCGACATGGTGTCGGCAACTCTCATAACAGAGCCGTCAGGACGGTCTTCGTTTCATGCACCGCGTCGGCACCGATGTTGCCGATCGGCGCGTCGAGCGCCACCACGGGAAGCCATTGGACCAGTTCGGGTACTACGACACCGCGCGGCCGCTCCGTCGCCACGACCATCGCCATCGTGTCGGCGGGAATCTCGCCGGGGATGAACGGGCACGTGATCACACGGCCGGTGTTGGCCGTCAGATGCATTGAGTTCGATAGCACCGCGACGTACAGCTCGTGCTCGGTGTCGAGACGCGGCGCGACGTCGCCTGGCCTCATCACAGACCAGCGGACCGATTCGCTTGGTAAATCATCCCCGCGTAGGAGTCGATGTCGAGCATCGGGACGGTTTGCGTCGTATAGCTCTCCAGCGCGAGTCGCACGCTCTCGTTGCGCAGAGCCTGCTCGATCATTTCCGACCGGTTCAGCCCGGCTGCGGCAGCGTGAGCGTCCGCCGCGGCGAGCACGGCTGCGTCCACCGTCACCGATATCTTGTCCTTGGCCATACTCGTCATCCTACTTCGGGTAAGACATCTTGGAGGCCGATCCTTCCGGGTCCATTGCCTCCACCGGCGAGGTCACGGTGACCCTGGTGCCGGCGCCGACGACGGAGTCCACCGCCATGGATCCGCCCATCGCATCGAGGCGCACCAGCAGCGACGCCAAACCGATGTGGCCCTGCGCCACCCGCTGCTCGACGACGGCCGGGTCGAACCCGGCGCCGTCGTCGCCGATCACCAGCACGACGCGCTCGCCCTGCCGGAACAACCGCACCGTGACCACGGTGGCCGACGCGTGCTTGCTGATGTTGTTCAGCAGCTCGCGCGCCGCCCGGAACAGGATCGCCTGGCTCGCAGGTTTACCGACGTCGTCGAGTTCGGCTTCGACGATGAAGTCGCCGCGACTGTCGTACTGGCGCACCAGTTCTCGGACCGCGGCGGTCAAACCCAGCTGAGCCAGCACCTGGGGGTGCAGCGCGGTCACGGTCGAGCGCATGCCCGCGGCGGTGTCCTGCAGCGCGGAGTGCACCATGTCCAGCGCGGGGTCGGGGGCGCGTTCGCGGAGTTCGTCGACCTCGAGGCGCGCGGCCAGCAGCGTCTGCAGCGGTCCGTCGTGCAGGTGTTCGGCGAGTTCGCGGTTCTGTCGTTCCTCGGCCTGCGCGGATTCCAACACCAGCCGCCGCCGCACCTCCAGCAACGCCAGCACTCGATCGGATCGGCGAGTGAGCACCAGGCACAGCGCGCTGGTGGCCGCTGCGAGCCACAGCAGGAAGCCGAACTGGACGTAGACCACCCGCGTCATCTCCACGGTGGCGTCGCGCATCGAGAAGATCCACCAGACCACCAGATAACCCACGGCCGTGCTGATTCCGAGGGTGGCGGTCAGCGCCGGGCGGTCCTGGAAGGCCACCGAGATGGGCAGCACCAGGAACAGCGGCAGCAGCTCCGCGGTCGCGCCGCCGGAGGCCACGCACAGCGCCAGCACCGCGATCACGTCAATGGCCGCCGAGACCCACGGCCCCCACCGCGGCACCGGTCGCCGGAGCACGAACACCAACCAGCTCAGCGCCGCAACGCAATACACCGCCAGCACCACGCCGTAGAGCACCGGCAACCAGTGCTGCACGCCGGCGACGTAGATCCGCAGCAGCATCAGCACGATCAGCGGTAGCCGCAGGATCGCCCACACCCGTACGGGTTCGGCCGAAAGGTGCTCGACCATGCGAGCCGGCGAGTCCAGCACGCTATTCCAGCAGCCTGCGCCGCATCGCCTCGGCAACGGCCGCGGCGCGGTCGCCGACCCCGAGCTTCTCGTACAACCGCTGCACGTGGGTCTTCACGGTCGACGGCGCCAGGTACAGCTCCTCGGCCATCGCCGGGATGCTGCGTCCGGCCGCGATGAGCCCGAGCACCTCGCGTTCCCGCGGACTCAGGACCGGCCCCTCGGGCTCGCTGCGCCGCCGGATCTCCCCCGCCAGGCCGCTGGCCAGACCCGGCGCCAGCACGTCGCGGCCCTTCGCGCAGTTGTGCACGGCATCGACGATCTCCGCGCGGGTCGACTCCTTGGATAGGAATCCCGCGGCGCCCTGTTCGAGCGCCTGGTAAACGATGGGCGACTCATCGTGGGCCGATACCAACAACACTCGCGTCGGCAACTCGTCGCGGCGGACGGCGGCGGCCACCTGCGCCCCGTCCAGGTCGGGCATCCGGTAGTCGAGTAGCGCCACGGCCGGCAGGTGCGTCCGGATCAGTTCCAGTGCGGCCGCGCCGTTGTCGGCCTCGGCCACCACGTCGACGGTGCCGCTCGAGGTGAGCGCGCGCACGACCCCCTCGCGGAACAGCGGGTGATCGTCGGCCACCACGACGCGTACTTTCTCGGTCCCGTCCGCGCCAACCATGCCGAACAGCTTTCCAAAGCAAACACTGTCTGTCCTCCGATCGGGGGACATCGGATTCATCCCCCGCACTGGCCGTTCGCCCGACAGACATCGCGGCGGCCAGGCGGCAGAGTTTGTCTCGTACCGGAGCACACCGGAACGGATAGCCAAAACAACACTCACCCAGGAGAATTGACATGAGCACTCAGATCATCCGCCGCTTCACCAGCTACATCGCCATCCCCGCCGTTTCCGCCGGCATCCTCGGCGCGGCCGCGGTCGGCCTGGCCGGTGTCGCCGGCGCCAGCACCGAGCCCACCCACGACGGCGGCGCGCTCGCCTCGGTCCAGGAGACCGAGACCCGGGCTGCGCTGGCCTCGGTCCAGGAGACCGAGACCTCCTGCTGCAAGGCGGCGCTGGCCTCGGTCATGCCCAAGGCGGCGCTGGCCTCGGTCGCGCCGGCCCCGGAACTGGCCTCCGTGATGCCCAAGGCGGCGCTCGCGTCGGTCATGCCCAAGGCGGCGCTGGCCTCCGTCGCACCGGCCCCCGAGCTGGCCTCGGTCGAGAAGCTCGCCTCGGTGAAGCCGAACGGCGACCTGGCCTCCGGCGAGACCAAGGCCAGCAAGGCCGAGACCAAGGCCAAGAAGGCCGGCGAGACGCGGGCCAGCAAGACCCGGGCCAAGTAGGTCCGACACAGCCGACCCCGTACCCAAGACCCTCCCCTACGCGGGAGGGCCTTGGCGCGCTCGCCCCCGGGCTCTTCTTTAAGCCGAGGTCTGCAGCCACCGGCGCGGCTGGAGTCCTCGGCGTAAACCGCGCTGTGCCGGGTACCCCGCTGGACATACCGTCAGTTGGCGCCGCCGCTGGCGAACCACCGACGGAGGTCCTGTGGGAATCCAATTCAGCAGCATCATCGACGCCGCCCGCGACGACGTGTTCGCCTGGCACGGCAGGCCCGGCGCGTTGGCGCGACTGCTGCCGCCCTGGCAGCCGGTCGGCATCGTCTCGGAGGCGGCCTCGCTGGCCGACGGACAGGCGGTGCTCAGCGCACCGGGCGGGCTGCGGCTGGTCTCCGATCACCAACCCCAGGAATACGACCCGCCGGCTCGCTTCGTCGACGCCCTGGCCCAACCCGGTCCGCGGTCCTGGCCCACCCGGCTGGCCGGGGCGTGGCGGCACGAACACCGCTTCGACGCCCTGTCCGGCGAGCGCACCCGGCTGACCGACCGCGTCGACACCGCGGTTCCCGAGCGGCTGCTGCGGCAGATGTTCCGGTTCCGGCATCGGCAACTGGCCGAGGACATCGCCGCGCACCGCTGGCGGGCCGAACGCGGCGTCGGGGCCGGAACCGTCGCCGTCACGGGCGCCTCCGGATTGGTGGGCAGCGCCCTGACCGCGTTCCTGAGCACCGGCGGCTACCGCGTGATCCGCCTGGTCCGCCACGAACCGCGCGGTGCGGACGAGCGGCGCTGGGATCCCGAGAAGCCGGCGCCGGGCCTGCTCGACGGGGTCGACGCCGTGATCCATCTGGCCGGCGCCTCCATCGCGGGGCGATTCAGCGATTCGCACAAGACCGCGGTCCGGGACAGTCGCATCGAGCCCACCCGCCGGCTCGCCGAACGCGCCGATACCGACGACGGACCCACCGTGTTCGTGTGCGCCTCGGCGATCGGCTTCTACGGCTACGACCGCGACGACCCGCTCGACGAATCCGCCACCCGCGGAACCGGTTTCCTCGCCGAGGTCGTCGCCGACTGGGAGGCCGCGTGTGCCCCCGCCGCCGAGGCCGGACTACGGGTGGTCAACGTGCGCACCGGGATCGTGCAGACGCCGCGCGGCGGCACGCTGCGGCTGCTGCGCCCGCTGTTCGCCGCGGGCCTCGGCGGCCGGCTGGGCAGCGGGCGGCAATGGCTGTCGTGGATCGACCTCGACGACCTGGTCGACGTCTATCACCGCGCGCTCGTCGACCCGGCGCTGTCGGGGCCGGTCAACGCCGTCGCGCCCGATCCGGTGCGCAACGCCGACTACACCCGGGTCCTCGCGGCGGTCCTACATCGACCGGCGCTGTTGCCGGTGCCGGGTTTCGGGCCGCGCCTGCTGCTGGGCGATCAGGGCGCCCGCGAGCTGGCCGAGGCCAACCAGCGCGTCGCCCCCGACAAGCTGTTGGCGGCGGGGCACCGGTTCCGCCGGCGTGACCTCGAGGACTGCCTTCGCCACCAACTCGGGCACCAGCCGACATGAACCCAGCTGCGGTCGGTTGAGTATCAGGGTTGGGCAGCAAGGAATTTGGCGAGCTTGTCGAACTGCGCCTTGTAGCCCCACTTCATGCCGAACGCCGCCATCTTGGCCTTCGGGCCGATCTGCGTGATCGTCACGTGCAGCTTGACGGTGGTCTCCCCGTCGGCCTCGCTCAGGGTGACGTCGTTGGTGTGCTGGATCGTCGATCCGTCCTCCTCACCCTCGGTCCACGAACGGGCGTCGTAGGTCAGCCGAACGGGTTCCTCGATGCGGGTGAAGGTGCCGGACATCGGCCACCGGGTGCCCTGATACTTGCCCATCTCCTCGCCGGCCTCCATCACGATGTGGATCTCGCCGCCGACGGTCAGGCCGATCCGGCATTCCGGAACGAACGTCTTCTCCGGCCCCCACCATTGGCGCAGCATGTCCGGCTGGGTCCAGGCGTCCCAGACCGTCGCGATCGGTGCGCGGTAGGTGCGTTCGAGGTCGAGTTCCTTGGTCTTCTTGAACATCTGCAGAATCATGTAAGTCTCCTAGTTTTCGTCGCGCCCGTCGGTGATCGAGTCCAGATAGGCGCCCAAGGAGTCGAGGCGGGCCTCCCAGAGCCGCTCGAACGACCCCGCCCACCGTGCGATCTCCTCGAATGGTTCGGGTTCGAGCCGATAGATCCGCCGGCGGGCCTGCGCCGCGCCGGAGACCAAACCCGAATCGTCCAGTACCCGAAGGTGTTTGCTTACCTGTGGTTGCCGGATGTCGAGCGCCTCGGCGATCTCGCCCACCGAGAGCGGCCCGGTCCGCAGCAGTTCGACGATCCGGAGTCGACTGGGCTCGGCAAGGGCCCCGAACAACGTCGCCTGCATGCCGCCCAACGTAAACGCCGCCACATATTCCTGTCAAGGAATACGTCAAGCGGGTGGGCCCAAGCGCAAGCGGTGCGAGACTGCATTCTGATCCGCCGCAGCGGCGTGTCCCGGATGAAACCGCCATATGGGAGGCGGCAGATCAGGGCGGCGGCCGGTGATACACCGCAACCGGTGTGCCGTCGACCTCGAGTACCCGCACGGGGGTCTCGAACACCTCCGCCAGCACGTCGTCGCGCATGATCTCGGGCACCGTCCCGAAGTACATGACCTCCCCGGCGCTGAGCGCGATGATGTTGTCCGCGTATCCGGCGGCGAAGTTGATGTCGTGTACGACGAGCACGATGGTCTTGTCGAGTTGGTCGGCCGCGCGGCGCAGCATCTGCATCATCCGCACGGAGTGGCGCATGTCGAGGTTGTTCAGCGGCTCGTCGAGCAGCACGTAGTCGGTGTCCTGGGCGATGACCATCGCGACGAACGCCCGCTGCCGCTGCCCACCGGAGAGCTGGTCGAGGTAGCGCTCGGCCAACTCGCTGAGGTTTAGGAATTCCAGTGCCTCGTCGACCTTCTCGCGGTCGGCGGCGGTCAGATGGCCGCGCGAGTAAGGAAATCGGCCGAGGCTGACCAGCTCGCGCACGGTGAGCCGGGCGGTGACGGTGTTCTCCTGGCGCAGGATCGACAGCAGCGTCGCCAGCGATCGCGGCTTGGCCGAGCGCACGTCCACGCCGCCCACCTCGATGCTGCCCTCGTCGGGTTCGAGCAGCCGCCCGATGGAGGTCAGCAGCGTCGACTTGCCGGCGCCGTTGGGGCCGACGAGCGCGGTGATGCCGCCCTTGGCGATGGTGCCCGTCAGCGGTCCCAGCACGCGGGTGTCGCCGTAGGACTTGCTGAGGTTGGCGTACCTGATCACAGTTTCCCCGTCCGGAGCAGGATGATGATGAACGCGATCCCGCCGAGGAATTCGATGATGATCGTCAGGAACCCGCCCGCGTAGAAGACATGCTCCAGGATGAACTGTCCCCCAACGAGTCCCAGCAGGCCGACGAGGAATGCCATCGGCATCACGTACTGGTGTTTGTAACTGCCCGCCAGCTGATAGGCCAGGTGCGCGGCGAGGAACCCGAAGAACGTCATCGGGCCCACCAACGCCGTCGAGAACGAGACCAGCAGCGCGACCAGCATAAGCACAATCGTCATGTCGCGCTTGTAGTCGATGCCCAGCGACATCGAGACGTCGCGACCCAGCAGCATGGTGTCCAGCCGATACCGCATGCGCCACAAGATGACTCCGACCGCCAGGCAGACCAGCAGCGCCAACGGGAGATGCGTGGCGTCGAGGTTGCCCATTCGCCCGTAGAGGGTGGCGTTGAGCAGGTCGTAGTCGGTCGGCGACAGCAACCGCTGCAGGAACACCGAGATGCTGTCGAAGGCCAGACCGAAGACCACGCCGACGAGCAGCAGGATGTAGAGGTTGCCGAAGCGCCCGGACAGCAGCCAGCGGTAGAGCAGGGTCGCGAACAGCACCATCAGCGCCGTCTGGGTGAGCACCTTCGGCAGGCCCTCGGTCTTGGCGATCACGGTGCCGCCGAACGCGAATACCAGCGCCGTCTGCAACAGCACGTACAGCGAGTCGAACCCCATGATCGACGGCGTCAGGATGCGGTTCTGGGTGATGGTCTGGAACACGACGGTGCCGACACCCTGGGCGAAGGCGGCGACCACCATGGTGCCGAGCATGATGGCGCGCCGCTCGAAGCTGAACGCGAACGAACCGCGGATGAACAGCAGCAGGAAACACGTTGCGGCCACGGCGATGACCGCCGAGATCACCACCAGACGCGCGCCCGGCCCCAGTCGGCCCGGCCACCACCGCGACAGCACCGCCGATTCAGAGAGCGCCGACACGTTGCCTCCGCAGCACGAGGTAGACGAACGCCACGGCGCCGACCACGCCGAGGACCACCGACACCGGGATCTCCATGGGAGCGACGACAACCCGCCCGATCAGATCGCACAGCAGGATCAGCGCCACGCCGAGTCCGGCCACCCAGAACAGGTTTCGCCGCACGTCGTCGCCGCGCAGCATCGAGACGATGTTCGGCACGATCAGGCCGAGGAACGGCAGGTAGCCGACCACGACGGCCGTCACGCCGGTGGCGATCGCCACGATCGTCGACCCGAGGAACACCACGCGCGCATAATTGAGTCCGACGTTGACCGCGATGTCGCGGCCCAGCCCGGCGACGGTGAACCGGCTGGCGAACAGGTAGGCGGCCAGTGTCACCCCGGCGATGATCCACAGCGGTTCGTACTGGCCGCGCACGATGTTGCTGAAGCCACCGGATTGCCACGCCGACATGGTCTGCTGCAGGCTGAACGTCGAGGCCAAGTACAGCGTGGCGGCGCCGATCACCGCGCCGAGCATGATCCCGATGAGCGGGACCACCAGCGACGACGTGAGCTGGATCCGGCGCAGGATCGCCAGGAAGATCAGCGTCCCCAGCAGCGCGAAAGCGCTGGCGACCACCATCCGGACGATGATGGGCGCCTGCGGAAAGAGGATGAGCATCAACAGGATTCCGAGGCCGGCCCACTGGCTGGATCCGATGGTGGTCGGCTCGACGAACCGGTTCTGCGTCAGCGCCTGCATGATCTGCCCGGACACGCTCATCGCCGTGCCCGCGAAGATCAGCGCGAGGGTCCGCGGCACCCGGGAGATGAGGAACATCTCCCGGGCGGCCGGATCGTGCAGCAGCGAGTCGATGCTGATGTCGTAGCCCCCGACCATCAGCGAGGTCGGGATGAGCACGATCAGCGCGAGGATGAGCGCCGGCGCCGCGGCGTTGCGGTGCGTCAGGCGAATCTGTCCGCGATCGCCCGGAACACCGAGGTGTAGGCCTGGATGCTCTCGGTGACATAGAAGTCTGCCGGCAGGTAGATGATCTGGCCCTCCTTGACGAACGTGGTGTTCTTCAGGGCTTCCTGACCCTCGATCACCTCCCGCGACGGGACGTACCCGTCGCTGCCGAGCGCGTCCTGCTCGAAGACGATCAGCCAGTCCGGGTTGGCCTGGGCGATGGTCTCCGGTGCGAGTCCCGAATTGTTGTGGTGGGACGTGCTGCCCAGGTGCTCCTCGGAGAAGACGTCCACGAGGTTCAGCGGTTCGAGGATCCGCCCGATCCGCCCGGCACCGTTGTCCAGCTTGCCGGCGGTAGTCACTCCCAGGAAGACCGTCTGCCCGTTGGTGGCCGCGGTGGCGTCGGCGACGGCGGCATCGAGTTCGGCGATCAACTCGTCGGCCCGGGCCTGCTGGTCGAAAATGGTGCCCAACGTGGCGGTTTGGGTCCGCAGGCCCTCGACATAGCCGCCCTCGGCCTCCGCATCCGGTGAGATGTCGATGGTGGTGGCGATCTTCTCCAGGTCGTCCTGGTAGCTGCCGAAGCGGTAGCCGCCGATGATCAGGTCGGGCTGGGCCTCGCTGATGGCCTCGAGATCGGGCGACCGGTGCGAGCCGGCGTCGAGGATTTCGTCGTCGTCGGCCCAGGCCTGCAGTCCCTCGACCCGGGCGATCAACGGTTTGGGCACCACGACGGGCTCCACCCCGAAGTCCATCAGGGTCTGCATCGACGTGTTGTCCAACGCGGCGACGCGGGTGGGGTCGACGGGAACCATCACCTCGCCGAGGTTCGTGTCGACGGCGATCGTCGCCCCGGGATCCGTCTCGGCCGGCGCCGAGCACGCGCTGAGCAGCAGCGCGAACGCCGCGGCCATGGCGGCTAGCGGTCGTGTCACACGGCGTGAGTACACAGCGGCATACCTCCAAGGGGTCGCGGCCCCGAGCGCGACGCTGGTGATTAGGTAAGCCTCAGGTTACCGAATCTCAGCGCTCCTCGCGGAAGTCGACGTGGCGGCGAACCACGGGATCGTACTTGCGCAGCACCAACCGGTCCGGATCGTTGCGACGGTTCTTCCGCGTCACGTAGGTATAGCCGGTCCCCGCGGTGGACCGCAGCTTGACGATGGGTCGAATATCGTTGCGCGCCATCAGATCTTCTGCCCGTCACGACGCATCCGGGCCACGACCGCCTCGATACCGTCGCGGTCGATGACCTTGATGCCTTTGGCGCTGACCCGCAGGGTGATCCGGCGACCGGCCGAGGGCAGGTAATAGGTCTTGGTCTGCAGATTCGGGTTCCATCGGCGGCGGGTGCGACGGTGCGAATGCGACACCGCGTTCCCGAAGCCGGGACTGCGCCCCGTGACCTGGCAATGAGCCGACATCTGTTACTTCCTTTCCGATCCTTAATGAAAATGATTTTCGACAAGCGGCCGTCGGGACTGTAGCGTGGGGCCACACCAAATGACAATCGTTTTCATTAAGGATGCAGATGCGGACACCGGTGATCCTCGTGGCGGGCCAGGGCAACACCGACGCGGCGGCCGACGAGCTGCTGCGTCGGCCGGGAACGGCGATCGTCCGACATCACTTCGACGGCCACGTCGTGCAGCGCAGCATCACGCGCCTGCGCGGCGCCGCACCGCTGACGGCAACTTCGGTGCTCGAGCTCGCGCACGGTTGCGTGTCGTGCACCATCCGCAACGATCTCCTGGTCGTGCTGCGCAAGCTGCACCGTCAACCCGGCGTGGATCGCATCGTCGTGCAGCTGGCCCCCTGGTTGGAGCCGGAGCCGATCTGCTTCGCCATCAACCGCGTTCGGGTGTGGATCGGCCCGGGTCACCCCGAGGCGCCCGCGGCCCGCGACGTGGCCATCACCGCCGTGGTGACCTGCGTGGCCACCCGCCAATGGTTGGATCAGGCGCTCGGCGACGACGAACTTCCCGACGGACGGACCGTCGCGCAGGTGGTCGTGGGCCAGGCCGAGTTCGCCGACGTCGTCCTGCTCGACGAACCCGCCCCGGCCGAGATGGTGGCCGTCCTGCGCCGGCTCACGCCGCGCGCCCCGCTCGTCGTCGGCACCGACCACCTCGAGGCCGCGGTCGCGGGCCTGCCCCGCGGCGCCCGGCGGGGTCACAGCACCGGCGCGCACGCCCCGCTGCTCGACGGCGCGCCGCCGCTGGGCGCCGACGGCCGCGTCCAGATCGTCGAGTTCGGTTCCCGGCGGCCGTTCCACCCGCAGCGCCTGCACGACGCCGTCGACGTCCTGCTGGACGGCGTGATCCGGGCCAAGGGCCGGCTGTGGTTGAGCAGCCAGCCCGACCGCGCCATGTGGTTGGAGTCGGCCGGCGGCGGGCTGCGGGTCGCCGACGCCGGGAAGTGGCTCGCGGCCATGGACACTTCCGAAGGGGCCTACGTCGACAACGAGCGACGCGCGGTGGCAAACCTGCTCTGGGAGGACGGCATTGGCGACCGGCACACCTCGATGACGGTCCTGGTCTGCGGGGCCGAGCCGGCCGCGGTGCTCGCCGCGCTGTGTGACGCGCTGCTGACCGCCGACGAGCTGGCGAGCCCCGACGAGTGGCCCGGTCACCACGATCCCTTCGGCCACTGGCACGTCGACCCCTGCGATCAGGACCAGCCGGTCGACGCGACGGGACCGGCGAACCGCACCGAAGGGGACGCTCGCTGAGCTGACGACCAGCGCCGTTGCCCGACGAGGCACTGCCGCCGTTATGCTGCGGGACCGTGCTGACTGTGCAGACCGCATCGCCGAGGGCGTCGGCGGTCCCGCGCACGGTGCCGACGGTGCGCGATGATCTGCGCGGGTTGCGCGGCCTGGCGGTGGCGCTGGTCGTCCTGTTCGGCGTGTGGTCCGATCGGGAGTCCCCCGGCGTGGACGTGCTGCTGGTCCTGTTCGGCTTCTACTGTGGCGCGCGTCTCCTGCGCGGCTTCACGCAGGACTACTCGGTGGCGGCGCTGCGCAGCGAGTTCGCCTGGTCGGCGCGGCGGCTGTTGCCCGCTCTGGTGGTGGTGGTCGCGGCCAGCGGTGCGTTGACCCTGGCGTTGCAGCCGCGGACCCGCTGGGAAACCTTTGCCGACCACAGCCTTTCGACGTTCGGGTTCATGCAGAACTGGCAGCTGGCGCACTCGGCGGGGGCCTACGCCCCGGCCGGTGAGGCGGTCAGTCCGCTGCAGCACATGTGGGCGATCTCGGTGCTGGGCCAGTTCTTCCTGGCGGGTCCGGTGGTGGCCGGCCTGGTCGCCGTCGCGGTCCCTCGGCGGCACCGGCAACGCGTGTTCGTCGCCGTCGTGGCGGTGGCCACCGTCGCCTCGTTCGTCTATGCCGTCATCGGTCATCGCACCGATCAAGCCGCGGCGTTCTACGACAGCTTCGCGCGGGCCTGGGAGCCGTTGGTCGGAGTGCTCGGGGCGGCGGTCGCCGGGCGGATGCGCGGGCCGGGCTGGCTGCGCGTCGTCGCCGCCGTCGTGGGGGTTGCCGCGATCCTCGGCGTGGGATTCTTCGTCGACGGGGCGCAGCAGTATCCGGGGCCGCTCGCGTTGATCCCCGTCGTTGCGACCGTGTTGGTCATCTGCAGCGCGGCCAATCTCGAGGGCTCCTGCGGCGCGTGGCCGAACCGAGTGCTGCGGTCGATGCCGCTGGTGGCGCTGGGCACCATGGCGTACGCGCTGTATCTGTGGCACTGGCCGCTGCTGATCTTCTGGCTCACGCACTCCGACGAGGACCGCGCCGGTCTGACCGACGGGGTAGTGGTGATCATCCTGGCCGTGGCGCTGGCGTACCTGACCCAGCGGCTGGTCGAGCGTTCGCTGCGCGCGGCCCCGCCGCGGGCTCGGCACGGTCGCGCGCCGGTGTTGGCGTTGGTGTGGACGAGCGTGCTGCTGGCCGTCGCGATCGTGGTGGCCCTCGGCGCGACGGGGTGGCGGCAGTACACGAGCACCATCCGCGCCAACGGGGCGGATCTGCTGAACCTCTCGTCGGTGGACTATCCGGGGGCGCGTGCGCTGGTCGACGGTCTGCGCGCGCCGATGCTGCCGGTGCGTCCGACCGTGCTGGAGGCCTCCGACGACCTGCCGGCCTCGATCGTCGACGAGTGCATCAGCGATTTCGGCAACGCCGCCCTGATCAAGTGCACCTACGGGGATCCGCGGGCGGAGCGCACCATCGCGGTGGCCGGCGGGTCCCATTCGGAGCATTGGCTGACGGCGCTGAACCGGATCGGCCAGCGGCACGGTTTCCGGGTGGTGACGTATCTGAAGATGGGTTGCCCGCTCAACACCGACGAGGTGCCGCGCGTGAGCGTGTCGAACAACCCTTACCCGGGTTGTCGGGAGTGGGTTGGGACGACGATGGCCGCCCTGGTGGAGGACCGACCCGACTTCGTGTTCATGACCACGACGCGCCCGCGCCCGAAGGCGCCCGGGGACTTCGTGCCCAAGAACTACCTTGGCATCTGGGATACGCTGGCCGCCAACGGTATTCCCATTCTGGGGATCCGCGATACGCCGTGGATGTATCGGAACGGCATGGTCTTCTCGCCGGTGGACTGCCTGGCTGAAGGGGGCGATCCGGACAGTTGCGGACTGCCCCGGTCCGAGGCGCTGGAAAGCTACAACCCCACGCTGGACTACCTCGACCGGTATCCCGGCATCGTGCCCTTGGACATGAGCGACGCGGTGTGCGGGCCTGATGTGTGCCGCGCCGCCGAGGGCAACGTCCTCGTTTATCACGACGCGCATCACCTGACGTCGACCTACGTGCACACCCTGACCGACGAGCTGGCCCGGCAGCTGTCGGAGGCGACCGGTTGGTGGTGAGGCTACGGTGGGCGGTACTGCCCGCCGTCGCCCGTGACGGCCGCATGAGGAGGATCGATGGTCAGCGCGGAACCCCACGTCTACATCACCGTGCCTTCAGCCCGGATCTGGATTCGCAACAATCGCGGCAAGGCGGTCGCACTCGCCTTGGTCGGCGCCGTACTGGCGGTACTGGTGGTGCTCGCCGCCGTGCTCGTGTTGGCCGCCTGACGGCCTGGTGATGGCCGCCTGACCGCCGTCGCCGTTCATTGCCCCTCGTCGACCCCGTCGTCGACGAGGTACCAGCTGGTGTCGGCCGCGTGGAGTGCCATGACCTCGTTGTATTCCGGCTCGCCGGGTAGCGGGTCGTCGAGCCAGGGGTAATGGTCCTGGGGCGGTGGATAGTTCGGTGCCGTCAGGTCGTGGTCGTCTTCGGCCGTGGATTCTGGGGGTGCTGGTGGGTCGCGGCGTTCGGCGCTGGGTGTTCGGGTGGTGCGGTGGTAGTCGAGGAGGTCCTCGATGAAGTGGTAGGGGTTGGTGCGGGGTTGTCCGCGGTCGAGGTGTGGGGGTGGGATCCATTCGACGCGGCCTTGGTCGTTGAGTTGGGTGGTCCAGTTGTGGGTGTTTTCCATGCGGTTGTCGGGGCCGCAGGCCAGGGCGAGGTTGTCGGGTTCGGTGAGGCCGTCGCGCAGCCAGCCGGCGAGGTGGTGGGCTTGGGTGTGGTAGCCGGAGACGGTGCAGCCGGGGCGGGTGCAGCCGCGGTCGCGGGCGTGCAGCACGATGCGTTGGTCGGCGGTGGCGATGCGTTTGGTGCGGCCCAGCCATAGGGCGCGGCCGTGGCCGTCGAAGATGGTCAGGTAGTGGTGGGCGTGGCTGGCCATGCGTAGAAGGTCGGCCATGGGCAGCAGGGTGCCGCCGGCGGTGATGGCTTTGCCGGTCAACGGTTTTGGTTCCGGTGGGTCGATCGGTGGGTCGGCCGTCGTATCGGTTACTTCTTCGGGGTCGGGGGCGGTGTCGGCGACCTCCGCACCGGCCCCGGCGGCCTCGGCCTCGGTCTCGGTCTCGGTGTCGGTGTCGGCTTCCGGTTCGGGTGTGGTCTCGGGCGCCAGCTCGGCCTCGGGCTCAAGTGCGGGCTCCGCTGCCGGTGCCGGCGCCGGTGCGGCTTCCGGTTCGGGGGCAGTCTCGGCTTCCGGTTCAGTCTCTGGCGCGGTTTCCGGTTCGGCTGCCGGCTGGGTCTCGGCTGCTGGCGCGGCTGCGGGTGCGGGCGTGTTGGTGTGGGCGGCGGCGGTGAGTTCGGCCAGGGTGGTGGTGACGATGACGGTGACTGGTAGGCCGTTGAGTTGGCCGAGGTCGCCGGCGGCCAGCAGGGCGCGGGTCATGGCTTGTAGGGCGTCGTGGTGGCGTTGGCCGATGGTGCGGTCGTCGGCCAGGATCTGGGCTTCGGTGGGGGTGCCGCTGATGCAGGGGGATTCGTCGGCGGCGTTGCACATGCCGGGGGCGGCGAGTTTGGCCAGCACCGGTTCCAGGGTGGCGCGTAGTTCGGGGGTGATGGTGGCGTGCAGGGTGCTCATCCCGTCGGGGCCTTGCTTGCCGAGTCGCAGGCTGCGTTTGGCTTGGCGTTCGCGGTCGGTGTAGTCGCCGTCGGGGTCGAGCACGGCGATCAGATGTTCGGCCAGTTTCTCGAAGGCGGTGGGGCCGAATTCGGTGGCGAAGGCGGCCAGGTCGGCCTCGACGGTGTCGCGTTCGGCGGCCGAAACTGCGGGCGGGATCTTCTGGTAGGCCTTGCGGGCGATCTTGATGTGTTCGGGTCCGATCGCCCCGGCGGCTTGGGCGGCGGCCAGCGCCGGCAACACCGGGTCGAGGACTTCGCCGGTCAAGGTGGTGCGGGGGGCCAGGTCGGCGGCTTCGTTGACCCGGCGCCCGGCGTCGCCGCGGCTGATCCGTAGCCGTTCGCTCAACACCCCGGCCAGCGAGGCCGCCCCCAGATCGCCGGGGTTGGCCTCGGCGATCAACCGGGCCAGGATCCGCTGATCGAGGACCGGGTTGCGCCAGACCATGGTTTCGCGGCGGGCCAGGATCCCCACGAGTTCGTCGTGGCTGAACCCGTCCAGCGAGCAGTCCGCCAACCTGCGCTGAGTCGCTTCGAGGGTGTCCAGACACGCCAGCACCGTCTGCCGGTCACCGAACGCATCCCTACTCATGACTCGAACACTAGTTCGATGGACCGACAAGAAACGGCTCCCGGCCAAGACCAGAAAATAAGAATTCAGTAAGAGAAATCTCGTCCGTCGTCCAGGCCGGACAGCTCGAGCTGAGACACTGGGCGACTGTGGCACCGGCTCCGCAGGTTGGCGCAACCCGCATCGCGTTGGCCGTCGCTGCTATGTCCAGCGCTCTGCTGCTCGCAGCGTGCGAGGGCAAGCCTCACCTCGACGGGTCGGAGATGACCGACGCAGAGACCCGCACGCAGGTCGTCGACCCGGCCAAACGGCTCGTCCACGCGGTGGACCTGCAACTGCGCGGCGCGGACTTTCGCTACGCCTCGTGCACGGATCAGGGGTTCGCTCCGTTTCGGGGTCGTGTGGGGATGGGATTCACCTTCCCCGCAGGCGTGAACCACCGGACTTACGTCGAGCAGATCGTCGCGGCCATGCAAGCGGACGGGTGGGCCGACGAGTCCCCGAAAGACAAGCACCACTATGGCCGCACACTGCATCTCGGCAGGGTGATGGCGATCGTGACACCCAATCCCGACCACCCGGATTACGGCTACGTCGAGATCCTCGGGGAGTGCCGCAATGCCGGCGATCACCGCATCACGAAGGACCGCGGCGCCGATGAACAAGACGTCCGCGCCGAACTCACCCGCTGAACTCCCGCGCGTTCTCTGCGAAACGCCTGGTACCGATAAGACCCTTACTCACGCGCCAGCTGGATCTGGTTCTTGATCTCCCGGTACGCCTGCACGCGGGCCATCACCGCATCGACGGCCGAGTCGGCGGGCGTATTGTCCGGCGCTGCCTCGATCCCGTACAGCATGGCGCTGAGTTTCGCGTGCAACTCGGCCCGCTGCTCGGCAACTCGGGCGTCTTCTCGCTCGGTCTGCAGCGATTTGTCGATCAGTTGCGCTTCCGTGGCGCACTTCTGGATGAGCTCGACGCGTTGTCGGGCAACGCTTTCCAGGTTGGCAATCGTGGTCTTGGCCTCCGCGAGGATCTTGCGGTCGTCCGCACTCGGTTTGTCCAATGCCGACAGTCTGTCGGCGACTCCCCGCAGCGCGTGTGCCTTCTGGAA
The DNA here is from genome assembly GCF_900637205.1 of Mycolicibacterium chitae. Classification (NCBI taxonomy): domain Bacteria; kingdom Bacillati; phylum Actinomycetota; class Actinomycetes; order Mycobacteriales; family Mycobacteriaceae; genus Mycobacterium; species Mycolicibacterium chitae. The sequence continues at coordinate 41,838 of NZ_LR134355.1, read as the reverse complement.
ACTGTCGGTGATCCCCTCGATGTCGGGGCCGAAGTCGACGTCCCCGAGCCAGCCCGCCCGGGCGGCTTCCGACCCGGTCACCCGTTTGACGGCGCTCAGCGCCGCCTCGACGCGCGCCGCGTTGTCCTTACCTAGCGTGTCGAGGCGGTGTTGTTTCTCCCGACGGGCCCGCTCCTCGCGTTCCCGCTTGGCGGCCGCGACCATGGCCGCCTGCTCTGCGCGGGCACGCTCCTGTGCGGCGGCATGCCATTTCTCGTAGGTGATGACGATCCAATACACCAACCCGAAGAACGCCGAGAGTGCGGCGATGACGCCGAGGAAGATCCACACCGGTTTCGGGATCAGCGCCACGAGCACGACGATGACGAAGATGATCCCGCCGAGGACATTGGAGGACGAATCCTTCTTGCTCATCGCGCACCATCCCCCATGTGGTCTCCCCAGCCCAGTAACCCGAGTCTAGTGATCCGCTCCGACACCCCGGGGCTACCCGCGCCTGGCTTGGGTCCGCTCCTCCGCGACCGACCGACCGACCGACCCGGCGTGGCCGATTGCGCCCCGCCGCGGAAGTTGGTGGAGTTGGCACCACCATGACAAGCCTCCTGCTGCACAACGCCACCCTGATCGACGGCACCGGCGCCGATCCGGTGCCCAACGCATCGGTCCTGGTCGACGACACCACCATCACCTGGGTCGGAGCAAGCGCCGACCTGCCCGCCGACAAGGTGCCGACGGACGCCACGCACGTCGACCTGGCGGGCAACGCGCTGTGCCCCGGCTTCTTCGACTGCCACGTGCACTTCCGCCTGCCCGGAACCAGCGGCAGCCCACTAGAGCTTGCGCTACATCCCCCGTCGTATGCGTATTTCCAGCTGATCGCGCGGCTTCGGGTGACACTCGAGAACGGCGTGACCTCCGCACGCGACCTGATGGGCATCGACACCGGCGTGCGGGAGGCCGTCGCCGCGGGACTGATCGAAGGTCCGCGGCTGCTGGTGGCGATCAACATGCTCAGCCAGACCTCCGGGCACGCGGACTTCCACCTGCCCTCCGGGATCGACCTGACCCCGCTGGTGGGCGGATCGTTGGTGGACTCCGTCGACGCCGCGCGACTTCGCACGCGCGACCTGATCCGCCAGGGTGCCGACGTCATCAAGGTCGCCTCCAGCGGCGGCGTCTCCTCCCCCAACGACGACCCGACCTGGCTGGGGATGCGGCGCGACATGATTGCCGCGATCGTCGAGGAGGGCCAGAACTACGGCGGCAGACCGGTGGCCGCCCACGCCATCGGCTACGCGGGGGTCCGGGCGGCGGTCGAGGCCGGGGTGCACAGCATCGAACACGGCTACGCCCTCGACGACGAGCTACGCCACCAGATGGTCGCTCAGGGCACCTACCTGGTGCCGACCCTGCTCGAGACGATGGTGCCGGTGACCGCATCCCCTGCCGGTGCTGCCAAGAGCGCGAAATGGCATGCCATGGCGCATGATTCGATTGCCGCCTCGGCGGCGGCCGGGATCAAGATCGCGGTGGGCACCGACGCGGGCCTGTCCCCCGATCACGGCGCCAACCTCAAGGAACTCGGGCTCCTGGTCAAGTTCGGCGGGCTGACCCCGATGCAGGCGATCGTGGCCGGCACCAGCACCTCGGCCGAACTGTGCGGGGTGGCCGACACGCTGGGCACCATCGAGGCCGGCAAGCTCGCCGATCTGGTTGTGGTACGCGGGAATCCGCTCGACGCCATCGACACCGTCGGCGAGCCCGACAACATTCTGCTGGTGATCAAGGACGGTCGCGCCGTGGGTAATCGGGGCAAATTCACGTTGCCCTCCTGATCCGCCGACGCATCTCAACGCGGGACGGCCTAGCCGGGCCGAGCGGCAACGTTGAGCGCGCGCAACCGGGCTGAGCCGTCGGGGTCGACGTCGAGCGCGGTGATGCTGGGTGCCGCGACGGGCACCAGCCGTCCGGTGGACAGCCCGATGAACTGCGCGAGCACCGCACGGATGACGCCGCCGTGGGTGACGACCAGGACCGGGCCGGGCTGTGCGGTCGCATCGTGGACCGCGGCCGTCGTCCGGGCAGTCACCACCTCAGGCGTCTCGCCCAACGGGGGCACCAGTACCCCGCCGCGCCAGTGCAAGTAGTCGTCTCCGATCACGTCAGGGGTGAGACCTTCCCACTGCCCCAATCCCGCCTCCGCCCACCGTTCGTCGACGACGACGTCGCGGGCCCCGAGCAGCGCGGCCGTGGACCGGGTGCGCGACAGCGGCGAGCAGATGACGGTGCGGGGCCGCCACGCCTCGATCACGGGTGCCAGTTCGCGGACGGCTTGCCGGCCGTCGGCGGAGAGGTCGATGTCGGTGCGGCCCTGGAGGCGTCGCAGCTGGGTCCACTCGGTCGCACCATGCCGCAGCAATAGTAACGTCGTCACTTGCCTGCCTCCCGAAGCTGCCCCGCGGCATCGAAAACACCTGCGGGACCGGGTGGTAACGCCAATCCCGTCCGGTCGCCGGCGACCGCCGGTACGTCCGTCACCACCGACACCCGGTCCTCCCCCACCAGCCCGGTCACCAGGTGGCGGCTGGCGATCGGCGTCGATTCCAGCACCTCGAAGGCCAGCGGGCCGTGGTCATGCAGCCTGAGATCCTGCGGCCGGTACATCACGCGCCACCCGCGCTCCGCCCGGGGGACCAAGGGCACACCATCGCGCACCAAGGCGCCATCGACGATGTCGCCGCCGAGCAGCACGGCGGGCGGAGTGCCGAGGAACGAGGCGACGAAGGCGGTCGCGGGCCGCTCGAGCAGTTCGGTGGGGGTGCCGAACTGCTCGACCCTGCCGTCGCGCATGACGGCAATATGGCTGGCCATCGCGAGCGCCTCGGTCTGGTCGTGGATGACGTAAACACTGGTGGCTCCGGTGATCCTGTGCATCCGGACGATCTCGGCGCGGGTCTCGACCCGCAACCGGGCGTCCAGGTTCGACAGCGGTTCGTCGAACAACAGCACCCCTGGCCGAGGGGCGATCGTGCGAGCGATCGCCACCCGTTGTTGCTGTCCCCCGGAGATCTGCGCCGGATGGCGGTCGGCGAGGTTCGCGATCTCCAGCGACTCGAGTACCTCACCAATCCGACGTGCGCGGTCGGCGCGGGTCCAGCCCGCCACCCGCAGCGGCCATTCGATGTTGCCCCGCACCGTCATATGCGGCCACAGCGCGTAACTCTGGAACACCATGCCCAGGCCTCGCTTGGCGGCCGGGACCTCGATGCCGGCCGCGGTGTCCACCACGACCCGGTCACCGATCCGGATCGTCCCGCGGGTCGGTGACTCCAGACCGGCCAGTATGCGCAGAGTGGTCGTCTTACCGCAGCCCGAGGGGCCGAGCAGCACCAGGAACGCGCCGGCCGGGAGATCGATGTCGACACCGTGCAGCGCGGTGTGCTCGCCGAACCGCTTGTGGAGACCGGCGATCTGAAGGTGGGTCATGACGTGGATCCTGTTGGTCTGGCGTCGGAGAGCCGGCGCGCGAATATGGTCGCCACAACCGAGATCGTGGCGATGACGACGGTGATCGCGTTGGCGTGCTGGGTGAAACCCTCCGAGGCGAAGCGGTAGGTCATGGTCGCCAGCAGTGGCGTCGCGGGAGTTACCAACAGCACCACCAGGGACAGATCCCGGACCATGGTGACGAACACCAGCACACCGCCGCCCAGGACACCGCGCGATACCAGCGGCGCGGTGATCCGCCCGAATCGACGCGGTCCGCTCGCCCCGGTCAGGACCGCCGCCTCTTCCAGTTCGCCGGATACCTGCCCGAGGGCGGCGCGGGATGTCTGGAAGGCGAACGGCACGCTGGCCGCCACCCCCGCCAGCACGAGAATCGCGAACGTGCCGTACAGGGAGGGCAGCGGCCCGATCGGCGCACCGAACAGCGCGATGAACGCAGCGCCGAACGCCACGCCGGGGATGAGAAACGGTACGTAAGAGAGGAATCCGATCGTCGCACCCACCAGCGGCGGCCGAACGATCCGGCGGACGACATACGCCCCGAGCAGCCCCAGCAACCCCGCGCCCACGGCGACGGCGAGGCCCAGCAGCACGGTGTTCTGCAGGGCGGACAGCACCACGGGGTCGCGCAATACCCCACGCATACCCTGCGCGATCGACGAGTCCGATTCGCCCAGCCAGTAGTGCCACGTGAACCCGCCGCTGAAGGAGTTGGTGCGGCGCAACACCGTGGATACCACCAGGACGATGCCCGGCACGATCGCAGTGACCGCCACCAACAGGGACGCCGTGCAGAACAGCGGCCAGCGCCAGGCACCCGTGACCACCCGGCGGGGACGTGATGCCTTGCCGGTGATGGTTTCGAACGACCGGCCGCGAGTCGCGCGATTGCCGGCCCACAACACCATGCCGGCCACCACGACGAGCACTATCGACAGGGCGTAGCCGCGCGCCGCGTCGCCGGTGGCGATCGCACCGTAGAGCCGCGTGCTGAGAGTTTGGAAGCGCACTGGCAACCCCAACAGCGCCGGCACAGCGAAGTTGCTGACGCCCTCGGCGAAGGCGAGCAGGAACCCCGACAGCAGCGCGGGGGCGATGGCGGGCAACACGATTCGTGTCGCCACCCGCAGGCGTGACGCACCGGTGAGTTCGGCCGCGGCCACCAGGTCGCCGCCGACGCCCCACAGTGCGGCCGAGACGATGACGAAGGACAGCGAATAGTAGTGTGCCGTCAGCACCAGCACTGTCGGCACGGCGCCCCAGGACAGCACATCGGGGACGGCCACGCCCAGCGCGGACAGCAGTCCCGGTGTGCCACCGAGTCGATCGTTGCGAAAGACGCTCTCCCAGGCCAACGCGATCGCGAAACTCGGCAGGGCGAAGGGCACCGCGGCGAGCACCCCGATCACCCGTCGGCCGGGGACGTCGCTGAGCACGACCACCCACGCCAGGAACGCTCCCAGGACCGTCGCACCGATGCCGGTGCCCAGACCCATCAGCAGCGAGTTGGTCAGCGGCTGCCAGAGCAGGTTGGCCGACAGCGGACTGCTGAAGACGTCGGCCCAGACGCCGTCGGCGTCCGAATCCAGCGTTCGGGCAACGAGTCCGGCCAGCGGCGCGGCGACCAACACCGCGAGCACCGCGATGACGCCGGCGGCGAGCCACACGATCGGGCGTCGGGCCGTGGCCGACGCCCGACGTCGGGTAGATCTCACTGGATCGTGAGCAGGAAGTCAGCCACTTCCGAGCGCCGCTCGGCCGAGGCCTGCGGATCGATGGACCACGCGTCGAGGTCCTCGAGGGACAGCGCATCGGCCGGTGCGACGACGTCCTCACGGGTCGGGTAGTCCCCGGCGACGTAGAACGGTTCGAAACCCGCTCCGCCGGTTTCGGTGTCGTCACCCATCATGTAATCGATCAGCAATCGGGCCGCCGCCGGATTCTGGGCCTTCGCGGTGATGCCGAGCATCGCCGGGAAGACGATGCCCGGTGACGGCGCGACGCCGGAGGCCACCTGCAGCGCCCAGCCCTCGTCCTCGTTGTCGCGGCGATCCGAGTACGACGTGAAGCCGACCGGCGGGCTGGCCTGGCCGAGGGTGCCCACCGACGAGTTGACGGTATCCGTGTCGTCGACGAGGACCGCGTCGTTGGCGTACAGGTCCGCGATGTACTGCAGGCCGGCGTCTTCGACGCCCTCGTCCAGGACGATCTCGCGGCCGAAGTGCGCCTGATAGGCCTGCGCCATTTCCTCGGCGCGCAGCGACATTTCGGTCACCAGATCCAGGTAGTCGCCACGGACGTTCGGGTCGACCATCATGACCCGGCCCGTCCACGCGGGTTCGGTGAGCTCCCAGAGGTTCTGCACCGGCGGGCCGTCCGGATGGGCCTCCTCGTTGTACATCAGCACCTTGGTGGATAACCGGTTGGCCACCAGTGGCTCCCGGAACTCCGCGGGCAGTGCCGCGCTGACGCGCTGCGGAACGTAGGGCTCCAATACCCCGTCGGCGAGGAGTTCGGTCACCACCACCGGGGCATCGGAGACGTAGGCGACGTCCGCGGTCGCGCTGCCCGCACGGTGCTCGCTGGCCAGCCGGGTGATCAGTTCGGTCGACGAGATGTCGGCGGCGACAACGTCGATGCCGGGGTAGGTGGATTCGAAGGACTCTTCGATCGAGGCGATGCGGCTGGTGAACGCATACACCGAGACGCTGCCCTCCGCTTCGGCGAGGGCGACGAGCTCGTCGTGGCTCAGGGCGTCCCAGTCGGGCTCGGCGACGCTGGGCGCTGATTCGGTCGAGCCGCAGGCGGTGAGGCCGAGTGCGAGCGTGGCCGCGGAGAGGGCGGCGGTCAGGCGGCAGCGGGCAGAAGTGGGCATGACGATCCTCCGGTTATCCGTATTTGGGGTGCGGTGGGACGGCTCAGGCGTCGAGCCGGTCGAGCAGGTCGGCGAGTTTGTCGAGGGAACGGTTGGCTTCGTCGGGTTGGCGGCGAGCGATGGTCAGCACCAGTGCATTACCGATCGCCATGGGCACTGTCAGGGAGAGGAATTCGTCGCCGCGCCCTCGGGGTGCGGCGACCAGGATGTCCGGGCGTGGCGACATCGACAGCAGCGTGTCGGTGATGACGACGCTGCAGCAGTCGGCTTCGGCGGCGATGGTCAGGAGCGGCGGCAGCAGCGCGGGCAGCCGACGGAAGGCGAACGCCAGCAACAGGTCCGCACTCGTCAAGCTCGAGACCCGTTCAGCGACATCGCGCCGCGATCCGACGAGGGTGGTGACCCGGATCCCGAAGCGATGCAGCCGGCGGCTCATCAGGTCCACGAGGACCGTGGCGTTTCCTTGCCCGAAGACATAGACCTGTTCGGCCGCAATGATCTTGACGGCGATCTCGTCGAGCTGCGCTTGGGTGACGTGGCGAGTCAGTTCGGTCAGCGCGTCGAGTTCGTCGTCCACGAAACCGCGGATCACGTCGTGGTCCGGATGGCGGTCCAGGCGGCCGCGCAGCCGTTGTGCGGGCCCCTCGCCGGTCATGTAGTCCTGGCGCAAGGCGTCGCGCAGGTCCGGGTAACCGGCGAAGCCCAGGCGCTGCGCGAGTCGGGTCGCCGCCGACTGATGTAACCCGAGCGGATCGGTGAGGTCCGAAGCCACCCAGAAGGAGGCGTCCGCCGGCTGTGACTGCAGGACTGCGATCAGCCGACGGTCGTTGGCGGTGAGCCGATGTCCGCAGCTCGCAACGAGTTCGGTGATGAGCACGCCGCGACCGTATCCGCAATCTTGCTTGCAACTCCCGCAAGTCTTGCAAGTTCACGTGCTGTTTGCCAGAAGTGCATCGCGGCGACGACGAGGGCCCCTCCGCGGCACCGGGCACTCGCGGATTGGGCCATCATGAAGCGGTGAACCTTTTGCCCACCCCCGAGGTGACACTCAGCGATGCCGATGTGGCCGACGCGTTGGAACGCGCGGTCGGGATCATCAATCCGCTGCTCGACGTCTTGTACGGCACTGACCCCCTGGGATTGAAGCGCCGCGACACCGATCTCGATGACGGACCGCTCGACAAGGTCGCCGACGGTCTCTCGTGGGCACTGAGCGTGGCCGACGTGCCGGGTACTCGCGGCTGGGACAACCTCGATACCGCCGCTCGCATCCGGTGGTGGGTCCGGCGCGTCGGCACGCTGAACACCGTGGTGGTGGCGTCTCCCGGTGTGTTCGGCGCGCTGGCTCGGGGGCTGCCGATCCAGGACCTGTTGGGTTTCGTCAACCAGGCCATCGTGCTGTGCGCGGTGGCCCGCGAACTCGGCGTCACCAACCTGGACACCCAGGTGCGCATGCTGGCCGAGGTGCTCTGCGAGCGCGACTTGTCCGGCGTGGAGTGCGGCGAGCATCTCCAGTTAGAACCGCTCCCCCGCACGCCGCTTGGTGTGGCGAAGGCACTCTGGCAGCTTGCGGGGCTGTTCGACGCCATCGGCGATGAGATCGCCAAACGTCCGCACCCGCGTAAACCGCTGCGCTATCTGGCGATGCTGCCCGGGATCGGCGGTGCGGCAGCCTTCTTCGGCGAAAGGCGCGCCCTGGAACGGGCCGCCGAGGATGCTTGCCGATGGTTGGAGGATCACCCGCACGGGGTCGGTGAGGATTCGGGACCAAGCCCGCAATCCTGACCACGCCCGTTCAGCGGTGGGCGTGGTAGATCGCGCTCGCGATCTTCTCCTTGTAGTCAACGAACGCCTGCGACGTACGTACCGCCGACGACCGGCCCTCGGGTGCGCCGTCCTCGGGGAACGTGACCGTGACGTCCTGCTGGATCCGGCCGGGCCGGGCACTCATCACGAGCACCCTGGTGCCGAGCAGGACCGCTTCCTCGACGCTGTGCGTGACGAACAGCACCGTGCGATGGTGCTCCCGCCAGATGTCGAGCAGTTCGAGTTGCAGCTTCTCCCGGGTGAGGGCATCGACGGCGCCGAACGGTTCGTCCATCAGGATGATCCGGGGCTCATTGACCAGGACCCGCGCGATCTGCGCCCGCTGCTGCATGCCGCCGGAAAGCTCGTAGGTGCGGCGGTCGGCGAACTCGGCCAAGCCGATCTTGCCGAGGATGGCGGTGGCCTGTGCGCGCCGGTCCTGTTTCGCGACGCCGCGCAGCCGCGGTCCCAGTTCGACGTTGGCGCGCACCGACTTCCATGGGAAGAGGTTGGGCTTCTGGAAGACGACGCCGCGCTCGGGTGCGGGTCCGGTGACGGGTTCGCCGCCGATCGTGATGGTCCCGCTGGTGGGCCGCTCGAACCCGGCGAGCATTTGCATCAACGTGGTCTTCCCGCAACCGGAAGGTCCGACCAGGCAGACGAATTCGCCCGGTTCGATGACGAGGTCGGTGGTGCTCAGCGCCCGCACCGCCTCGGCACCGGTCCCGTACGACTTCGAGACCCCGGCGAACACCACCCGGTCGGGCGCCGTCGTCGGCTCGGTCACGGCTCCGCGACCGCTTTGGCGGCGTCGACGTACACACCGTCGCGGTAGACCTCTGGGGCGCTGACCCCGGTGACCTCACCCTGACTCAGCAGGAACTCCGCATTGGCCTGCAGGTCCTCGGCGAGGCCACCGCCGAGATACTCGGTCGAGGCCTGCTCGGAGGCGCGCAAGAACTGGAGCCCTTCGGCCTGGGTACGGGCCTGCTCCGGGGTGATCCCCAGCTGTACGGCCAGGCCGACGGACGCTTCGTCGGGTGAATCGAGCAGTTGCTGGACGGCCCAGTCCTGGGCGCGCGTCCAGGTCTCGAGGAATTCGGGGTTGGCCTCGATGAATTCGCCGGTGGCCCCGGCGACGTCGAATGTGGGAACCCCTTGGGCGGCGGTGTCGGCACTGGTGAGCAGCACGTGCCCGTCGGTCAACTCAGAGAGCGTGGGTTCCCAGATCCAGGTGCCGTCGATCTCGCCGCTCTGCCACGCCGCGGTGGTCGCGTCGGGCGCCAGGTTGATCAATGTCACCTGGTCCTCGATCCCGGCCCGCTGCAGTGCGGCCAGCAGACTGTAGTGGGCCGTCGAACCGAACGGGGTGGCGATCTTCTTGCCGGCGAGTTGTTCGACCGACGTGACGGCGGGATCGCGCACCACCAGTGATTCGGCGGCGCCGATCACGTCGTGGATCCAGATTACTTGCATGTCGATGTTCAGTGGTGCCGACAGGGCCTTGGTGGCGGGGCTGGAGCCCATCAGTCCGAGATCGGCGCTGCCGGAACCGAAGGCCTGCACCACATCTCCGCCGGAGGCGAAGCGGTTCCAGGTGATGGTGGCATTCGGCAGGCACGCCTCCAGCACACCGCTGTCCTTGACGAGCAGGTCACCGTTGGGGATGTCCTGGTAGGCGATGCGGGCGGTGGTGGTGACGGATTCGTCGACCTCGAACGGGCAGTCCTGTGCCGCCGTGTTTTCCGCGCGCGCCGAGGTGTCGCGCCCCGACTCCGTGCAGCCCGCTACGACGGTGACCAGCGCGACGGCGGCGGAGACGAACAGGACTGATCGCTTCACGACTTTCCTTTCCAAGGCACGGCCAGTAGGCCGATCCACTTGATGAGCGCGTCCAGCAGGAGCGCGGTGATCCCGATGACGATGATGCAGGCGATCGTCAGCGGCGTATTGAGTTGTGTGCCAGACAGATAGGCCAGGCCGCCGATACCGGGAATTCCGTTGTTGAGTTCGGCCGCGACCACGGTGGTCCAGGCGAAGCCGACGGCGATCCGGATGCCGGTGAGCACCTCGGGGGCGGTCGACGGCAGGACGACGTGGGTGAGGACCTGGCGCCGGTTGGCACCGAGTGATCGAACGGCGTTGATGTGGTCCCGGGGCACGGCGTGCACGCCGCTGACGGTGGCGATCGTGATGGCCGGGAACGCGGCGAGGAACAGCAGCCAGATCTTCGAGGTGTCGCCGATCCCGAACCACACGATGAGCAAGCCGATGTAGCCGAGCGGCGGCAACGCCCGCAGGAAGTTCAGATACGGCTCGATAATCCTGTTGAGCGGCCGCCACATTCCCATCGCGAACCCGAGGAGCGGGCCGACGACGATGGCCGCCCCCACTCCCGCCCCGATCCGTTGGCAGCTCGCGAGCAGATGCTCCCAGAGGAAGTACCCCTGTTCGCCCTGGACGAGTCGGTCCACGCCGGGGGCGATCGGGTGCCACGTGTTGGCCTGGACGAAGGCGTGCCAGACTGCCGCCGGTGAGGGCAGGAACAGCGGCTGGATGAGGCCGGCGGCGGTGACCGCCCACCACAGGGTGAGAAATGCGGCGAGCGCGAGTACCCGTCCACCGAAGCGCTGGAGCAGATCTGCGCCGCGGCGCTGGGCGGCGGGCGACTCCGCGGGCGTCTCCTCGTCCACCGGCGGCGCGAGTGCCTGCGCGGTCACACTCATGATCGGAACCTCCTAGCCGGACGGTCCGGACCACGCACCCGTCGAGAATTTGAACGTCGCCATCATCGGGGTCGGCTTGCTCGGGAGCCACCTATTGAATCGGGACGAATCCGACCGTTGACTGCGCTTGGCGCGTCTGGTAGCTCCTGCGGTTCGCCGTGGACGGAGTGGCGACAGCACAGTGCGGCGATCTGACGAAAAACGCGTCCGAACGGAGTATCTCGTCGGACCGTCTGGGTATGGTGCCGGCTATCACCGTCATCGCCCGGGGCGGACAGGAGGATCGTGACCGAAGTACACCTCGGCCGACTCGTCGGCGTGCATCCGCGGGAGGTCTGGCCGCACGAAGCTCACGCCTTCACCCCGTGGCTGCTGGGGAACGTCGACGTGTTGTCGGATTTGCTCGGGATGGACCTCGAGCTCGAGATCGCCGAACATCCCGTCGGCGGCTTCTCACTGGACCTGTTGGGCCGCGATCTCTCCGACGAGAGCGTCGTGATCGTCGAGAACCAGCTCGAGCAGTCCGATCATGGTCATCTCGGACAGATCCTGACGTATGCGGCCGGCACCGACCCCCGTACGATCGTCTGGATCACCACCGGCTTTCGTGCCGAGCACCGAGCCGCTCTGGATTGGCTCAACGAGCACACCGATCCCGACGTGCGGTTCTTCGGGGTCGAGATCCAAGTCGTCAAGATCGGTGATTCCGCACCGGCTCCGAACTTCAAACTCGTGGCGCAGCCCAATGACTGGGAAAAGCGCGTGAAAGCGGTGACGACGGCCGCCAGCGAGTTGGCGGGACGCTCGAAGCTGTATTGGGAGTTCTGGGAGCAGTTCTTGTCCCACATCGCGGCCGAGCATCCTGGGTGGACCCGCGCGAAAGCGACCACGCCCAACAGCTGGTACGACTTGCCGACAGGTCACGGCGCCATCGTCTACAACATCTCGTTCACCACGACCGGGCTGCGGGTCCAGCTCTACTTCAACAGTCCCAAATCTGAAATCAACGAAGCCAACTTCGAACAGATTGCGGCGCAGCAAGAGCTCTTCGAGTCGACGCTGGGCGAATCGGCCGAGTGGGATGACAAGCCCGGCCGCAAGGGCGCCGCCATCTTCGTGACGTCACCCTTTCCTTCCGTGGACGAAGTCGATCAGTGGCCGGCCATGATCGATTGGATCATCGAATGGCTGGGGCGTTTTCGGAGGGCTTTCGAAGCGGTCGGCGGTGCCACCGCATTCCGGTAGCCCCATTGAGCTCAGTTACGACGACTCCAACGTCGTCGCATGTGCGTGCACAGCGAAATGCTTGCGGGCTTCACCGTTATCGATGAGCGCGCGGAGCGCTTCCCGTGTCTCGCGGTCGGTGGAGTAGATAACGGTGCCGATCATTCCGCGGGTCAGCAGAACCTTGTAGACGTGCCGCACCAGAACATCGAACCTACTGTCAGGAACGGTCTTTTGATTGCGGAAGTCTGGGTCCTTATTCGCCTCTCGCACGGTGACAAACTTGCCGTTGCGCCATACGAGGTCGGGACCGAGGATGACGCCGTTCCAGTCATACTCGAAGCCCTGGGCGGTGTAAATGCAACCGACCTGGCCGAACCCACCCTCGTCAGTAGCCCACAGCGCGCTCGGCGGTACATCACCTATCCGCCTGTCGCTCTTGCTGTTCCACGGACGTGCCCATGAGCCGATACGAACGTCGGACACAAATGTGCCGTCCTTACGAGCGTCGCTCCATGGCCAGCAGTACCCAGCCGTGATGCGTGCTGTGTATCCCCGCTGCATCTGACTGGTCAGGTGGTGTTCCATTTCCTCGGGGGTTTCCGCGAGAAGGACTTGGAACTGTGGATCACCGGACCAGACCGCCGGTGGCACCTCCCCCGCAAGCCCCAACAGTCTTACCACCCAATGCACGTATTCTTCGCTTCCGCCACAACGGAACTGCTCGCCGAGGGCAACGTGCTGGAAATCCAATCCCAAGGATTGCGCGTGCCGTTCGATCTGCTCCAGAGTTCCCATCTCACCTGGCCGTACGACTTGGTGCTCGTCGAGTAAAAAGACCGGAACACGCGCGGCCGCGATGAGCTCGTCGATTTGTGGACGATCTGTCCGCAGTTCTGCTCGGGTGTAGCGGTCGACCGACGTTTTCCGGATGCGGTGTGCTTCATCCATGATCAGCACATCCAATCCGTTGGGATCGGCCGACATGAACTGATTGAAGTACTTGAACAGCGCGCGGATCTTGGGGGCTCTCGTAGCGGCAACCTTACGCAGTGTTTGAGTGAACGAACGCGACCCCGTCGCATGGATGACGGTGCGTCCACGACGGGCCAGTTCCCCCACCAGGGACAACGCGATCACGCTCTTTCCGCTGCCTGGTCCCCCCGTCACCACGATGACCCGCTTTGTGTTGCCGGCCCGTGCATGTTCCACGGTGTGCATCACCAGATCGACTGCCAGTTGCTGATTTCCGATCAACCGGAACTGCGGCCGGTCCCGGATCTCCGCCGCTGCGAGCCTCAGCAACTGCTTGGAAGGCGCAACTGGGGAGTTGATCAGCAAGTCGGCGGCGTGGCGGCCGGGACTTGGGGCGAGCCTCGACTGAAGAAAGTCGATCAGCGCACCCCTGTCACTGGCCGTGAAGAGTCGGCCGCTGATCGATAGCGGTACTGCCAGTAAGTCTTTCACCAAGGTCGGATTCGACGCATTGTGGAGGTAGGCAACTCCGGCCAGGGCGTCAGGATTGTCTGCGACCACCCGGGCAAAATCGCTGAGGTACTCGCAGTAGCCGCGTACTTGAATCACCGGATGCAGCCGCGGTCCACCCGGCACCCCGGGCACCTCGACGATTTCGGGATCGCCTTCGAATGCGTATGCAGAAGACCACTGCTTCAACTCCACGATGACGTAGGAGGCCTCACCTGTTCGCGGGTGTGTACCCGCGAGGACAACGTCTGCGCGTTGCGACGTAAGAGGAAGGTGATATTCGAGCAGCATCTCGACCTCGCCGAGCCCTGCGTCGACCAGGTCGGCAGCCAGCACCGGAAGACTTTTCTTCCATGATGCCTGTTCGGACTGCGCTGCACGACGACCGGTTCGATACAGCATCTGCTCCAGCATCTGCTCGACCAGCGACTCGGGTTTCATCCCCGATAGCCGATCGGCGGTCGTCCGGATGAGTGTCACGTCGAGTTCCCCAGGGCAGCACGAATACATTCGTGCGGGTGGGGACGTGTCCACGCCGGTAGATAGGCGCCTGGGAAGTCCGTCGGGCCGCGGTGATCATGCTAGGTGAGTCCCTCGGATGTCGACGCGCGCGGTCTACGTGGCGCCGGCGAGGACCAGCAAGGCCGGCAGATCTTTAGGGAAATCGGTGCGCACGGGGTGAAGCACCCGATGGGCAGCTGGTAGGCCGCTTCGGTCCCCACAAACACAAAGGCCACGAACCCAAAATGAGTTCGTGACCTCTGCGTCGCAGCTCGTAGAACCGCTCACTGTGGGCGAAGGGGGACTTGAACCCCCACGTCCCGAAGGACACTGGCACCTGAAGCCAGCGCGTCTGCCATTCCGCCACTCGCCCGTGGCAACCGGAGGAGCGTATCACGGTCTGCGGCCCATTCTCCAAACGCTGAGGTCACCCGGATTCGGACCCACCGAACCTTCGTTGACCTGCTGTAACGCGATTCTCAGAGTTCTTATGGTGACGTTTGGCCTGGATAGGCCGATACCATGGGGCGGAAATAACACAGTGACGCGACACGCGGCAGCCCGCGTCACTGCCCCGATTGGTACGACGAACACCTGAGACAGGCGGTGAAGATGGGACTGGTGCAGCGATTTGATCGCAAGCTCGAGTCTACCGTCGGCGACGCCTTCGCCCGGGTGTTCGGCGGATCGGTCGTTCCCGAGGAAGTCGAGGGGATGCTGCGACGGGAGGCCGCCGACGGTGTCCGGTCGTTACAGGGCGGGCGCTTATTGGCACCCAACGAGTACGTCATCACCCTCAGCGTCTCCGACCATGCGAAGGTCCTTGCCGATCCGGACCTCACTTCGGATACTTTTGCCAAACATCTCGGGGGATACATCGGGGATCAGGGGTGGCAAACGTATGGTGATGTGGTTGTCCGATTCGAACAATCGCCGAGTTTGCACACCGGCCAGGTCCGCGCCCGCGGTGTCGTCAACCCCGACGCCACGGTGGGCGGTGCCGCCATGTCCGCACCCGCCGCGCCACAATCAGACCGTGCGTCGAACGCAGAACCAGGAGTACCACCGATGAGCGACAATCCGAGCCACCGCGGCGGCCCAGGCCAGGGACGTCCCGGAGACGAGTACTACGACGACCGTTACGGTCGCCCGGAAGACGCTCAGGACCCCCGGGCCGGCTACGCCCCGCAGGCCCCGCAGCCTCCGCAGGGACCCGAGCAGGGCGGCTACCCGCCCCAGGGCGACCCGAACTACCCACCGCGCCAGGGTGGCGGCTACCCCGACCAGGGCGGCTACGCCCCGTCCTACGAGCAGCGTCCGCCCGCCGGCTACGGCCCGCCGTCCGGCGGCTACGACCAGGGCTACCGCCAGCCGTACGGCCCGCCGTCGGGCGGCTATCCCCCGCAGGGCGAACCGCCGCGCGGTGACTACAACTACGGCCGTCCCCCGGGACCGGACTACGGTCGCCCCGACCCCCGCCAGGGTGGTGGCTACCCGGACCAGGGCGGCTACGACCAGGGCTACCAGGGTGGGCCCGGCTACGGCCGCCCCGACTACGGCCAGCCCGATTACGGCCGCGGCTACGAGGGCGGCGGCTACGGCGAACCGCCCCGCGGCGATTACGACTACGGCCAGCCGCCGGCCCAGGGTGGCTACGCCGACTACGGCCAGCCCGCCCCGGGCGGCGACTACCCCGCCGGCGGCGCCGCGACGGTCACGCTGCAGCTCGACGACGGCAGCGGCCGCACCTACCAGCTGCGCGAGGGTGCCAACGTGGTCGGCCGCGGCCAGGACGCCCAGTTCCGGCTGCCCGACACCGGCGTCTCGCGTCGCCACCTGGAGATCCGCTGGGACGGGCAGGTCGCACTGCTGTCCGACCTGAACTCCACGAACGGCACCACGGTCAACAACGCGCCGGTTCAGGAATGGCAGCTGGCCGACGGCGACGTCATCCGGCTGGGCCACTCCGAGATCGTCGTTCGCGTCCACTGAGCTCGGCCGCTTACGCCAACTCAGGCGACGCGCACGAGCTTCGCCCTCACGTCGGTGGCTGCCCAAGTATCGTGACGTTGCCGCACGATGACGGGAAGGACGCCAGATGCAGGGATTAGTTCTGCAGCTGACGCGTGCTGGCTTCCTGTTGATGCTCTGGGTGTTCATCTGGTCGGTGCTGCGGATCCTGCGGACCGACATCTACGCCCCGACGGGCGCGGTGATGGTGCGGCGCGGCCTGGCGTTGCGCGGCACGCTGCTGCCGGCCCGGCAGGGTCGGGCCACCCCGCGCTATCTGGTGGTGACGGCCGGCTCGCTGGCGGGCACCCGGATCACGCTGGGCACCCAGCCGGTGCTGATCGGCCGCGCCGACGACTCCACGCTGGTGCTCACCGACGACTACGCGTCGACCCGCCACGCGCGGCTGTCCCCACGAGGCTCGGAATGGTACGTAGAGGATCTAGGATCAACCAACGGCACCTACCTTGACAGGTCAAAGGTGACGACCGCCGTAAAGGTCCCCATTGGTACGCCGGTGCGAATCGGCAAGACAGCAATCGAGTTACGTCCGTGACCCTAGGTCTGCGCTACGCCGCGCGCAGCGACCGCGGCCTGGTACGCGCCAACAACGAAGACTCGGTGTACGCCGGCGCCCGGTTGCTGGCCCTTGCCGACGGCATGGGTGGCCACGCCGCGGGCGAGGTCGCCTCCCAGTTGGTGATCGCCGCGCTCGCCCATCTCGACGACGACGAACCCGGCGGCGACCTGCTCAGCAAGCTCAACGAGGCCGTCCACCAGGGCAACTCGGCGATAGCTGCGCACGTGGAGGCCGACCCCGAACTCGAGGGCATGGGCACCACGCTGACCGCAATCCTGTTCGCGGGCAACCGGCTTGGTCTGGTCCACATCGGCGACTCCCGCGGCTACCTGCTGCGCGACGGCGAACTCAACCAGATCACCAAGGACGACACGTTCGTCCAGACCCTCGTCGACGAGGGTCGCATCACCGCCGAGGAGGCGCACAGCCACCCGCAGCGCTCGCTGATCATGCGCGCGTTGACCGGTCACGAGGTGGAGCCGACGCTGATCATGCGCGAGGCGCGCGTCGGCGACCGCTACCTGCTGTGCTCCGACGGCCTGTCCGATCCGGTCAGCCAGGAGACCATCCTCGAGGCGCTGCAGATCGAGGACGTCGTCGAGAGCGCCGACCGCCTGATCGAACTCGCGCTGCGCGGCGGCGGCCCCGACAACGTCACCGTGGTGGTCGCCGACGTCGTCGACTACGACTACGGCCAGACCCAGCCGATCCTGGCCGGGGCGGTCTCCGGCGACGACGGCGAGGGCAGCGCTCCCCCGAACACCGCCGCCGGGCGAGCCTCGGCGATCAACCCGCGCAAGCCCGCCGCCAAGCGCGTGGTCTCCGAGCCCGAGGAGCCGGTGCGCAAGCCGCGGTCCCGGCGCCGGATGTTCATCGCCGCGGTGCTCGTCGCGCTGGTGGTGCTCGCCGGGCTGGCGATCGGCCGCCAGATCGTGCGCAACAACTATTACGTCACCGAGCACGACGGCACCGTGTCGATCATGCGCGGCGTGCAGGGTTCGCTGCTGGGCCTGTCAATGTCGGAGCCGTTCCTGCTGGGCTGTCTCAACGAGCGCAACGAGCTGTCCCAGATCAGCTACGGCGAACAGCAATTCGCCTGCCGTCTGATGCAGCTCGGCGATCTGCGGCCCTCCGAGCGCGCGCAGGTCGCCGCCGGGCTGCCGGGCGGCTCCCTGGACGAGGCGATCGCCCAGCTGCGCAAGCTCGCCGAGACCTCGCTGCTGCCGGTCTGCGAACCGCCCAAGCCCGAGCCCACCGCCACCCCCGCGCCGCGGCCGCACTCCCCCGCCCCGTCGGCCCGGCCCGGCCCCGCGCCGTCGCCGGCAGCGTCACCGAGCCCGGCCCCCTCGCCGAGCCCGACGGCCGCGCCCACCGACACCGAGCGCCCCCGAACCAACGCTGCCCCAACCGAATCCGCCACCGCACCGGCGCCTCCCCCGCCCACCGCCACTCCGGCACCGTCGCCCACGCGGACGACGTTGGCCCCAGCGCCGCAGAAGCCGGGTACGGACTGCCGGGCGGCGGCATGACGGGGCGGCGACAAGCGAGCGCAGGCGCATGACCACCGCGCCACAGTCCCCGGTTGCGGTCTCGGTCCCCCCGCCGCTGCCGAACCGCCGCAACGCCGAACTGTTGCTGCTGTGCTTCGCGGCGGTCATCACCACCGTGGCGCTGCTGATCGTGGATACCAACCAGGAGCAGGCCCTCTCGCTGGACCTGTTGGCCTATGCCGCAGGCTTTCTCGGGCTGTTCGGGGCCGCGCACCTGGCCATCCGGCGCTTCGCGCCCTACGCCGACCCGCTGCTGCTGCCGGTGGTGGCGCTGCTCAACGGCCTGGGCCTGGTGATGATCCACCGGCTGGACCTGGTCCGCGTCGCCGAGGCCGACCAAACCCCCAGCGCCAACCAGCAATTGCTGTGGACGCTGGTCGGCGTCATCGGCTTCATCGTCGTGGTGGTCCTGCTCAAGGATCACCGGCAGCTGTCCCGCTACGGCTACGTCTGCGGAATGGTCGGGCTGATCCTGCTGGCCATCCCGGCCGTCCTGCCCGCGAAGTACTCCGAGGAGTACGGCGCCAAAATCTGGATCCGGTTCGAGGGCTTCTCGATCCAGCCCGCCGAGTTCTCCAAGATCCTGCTGCTGATCTTCTTCGCCTCGGTGCTGGTGTCCAAGCGCAACCTGTTCACCAGCGCCGGCAAGCACGTGCTGGGCATGGACCTGCCGCGGCCCCGCGACCTAGCGCCGCTGCTGGCGGCGTGGGCGGCCTCGATCGGCGTGATGATCTTCGAGAAGGACCTGGGCACCTCGCTGCTGCTGTACGCGTCGTTCCTGCTGATGGTCTACATCGCCACCGAGCGCCTCAGCTGGGTGCTGATCGGTCTGGGCCTGTTCGCCGCCGGCAGCATCGCCGCGTACTTCCTGTTCGGCCACGTGCGGGTGCGGGTGCAGAACTGGCTCGACCCGTTCGCCGATCCCGACGGCGCCGGCTACCAGACGATCCAGTCGCTGTTCAGCTTCGCCACCGGCGGGGTGTTCGGCACCGGTTTGGGCAACGGCCAGCCCGGCACGGTGCCCGCGGCCTCGACGGACTTCATCATCGCCGCCATCGGTGAGGAACTCGGCCTGGTGGGCCTGGCCGGGGTGCTGATGCTCTACACCATCGTCATCATCCGGGGCCTGCGCACCGCGATCGCCGTGCGCGACAGCTTCGGCAAGCTGCTGGCCGCCGGCCTGGCCGGCACGCTGGGCATCCAGCTGTTCATCGTCGTCGGCGGCGTCACCAATCTGATCCCGCTGACCGGGCTGACCACGCCGTGGATGTCTTACGGCGGCTCGTCCCTGGTGGCGAACTACCTGCTGCTGGCCATCCTGATCCGGATCTCGCACAACGCCCGCCGACCCATCAACACCGGCCCGCAGCCCGCGGTGCAACCGCCGATCGCCGTCGCCAGTACCGAGGTGATCGAGAAGGTATGAACACCGCGCTGCGCCGCGTCTCGATGACGCTGATGGCCCTGATCGTGTTGCTGCTGGGCAACGCGACGTTCACCCAGTTCTTCACCGCCGACGGGCTGCGCGCCGATCCGCGCAACCAGCGCGTCCTGCTCGACGAGTACTCCCGGCAGCGCGGCCAGATCTCCGCGGGCGGCCAGCTGATGGCGTACTCGGTGTCCACCGCGGGCCGCTACCGGTACCTGCGGACCTACCCGGATCCCTTCCTGTACGCGCCGATCACCGGGTTCTACTCGCTGAGCTACTCGAGCACCGGCCTCGAGCGCGCCGAGGACTCCATCCTCAACGGTTCCGATCAGCGCCTGTTCGGCCGGCGGCTGGCCGACTTCTTCACCGGTCGCGACCCGCGCGGCGGCAGCGTGGACACGACGATCGTGCCGCGCGTGCAGCAGACCGGCTGGGATGCGCTGCAGAACGGCTGCAACGGCCCGTGCAAGGGCGCGGTGGTGGCGCTGGATCCGTCGACCGGGCGGATCCTGGCGATGGTGTCGTCCCCGTCGTACGACCCGAACCTGCTGGCCACCCACGACGCCGCGGCGCAGTCGGCGGCCTGGGAGAACCTGCGCGACGATCCGAACAACCCGCTGACCAACCGGGCGATCTCCGAGCGCTACCCACCGGGGTCGACGTTCAAGGTGATCACCACCGCCGCCGCGCTCGAGGCCGGCGTCAGCGAGGACGACCGGTTCACGGCGCTGCCGTCGATCCCGCTGCCCGACAGCACCGCGGCGCTGGAGAACTACGGCGGCGCGCCGTGCGGCTCGGGGCAGACCGCCTCGCTGCAGGAGGCGTTCGCGCGCTCCTGCAACACCGCATTCGTGCAGCTGGGGCTGCGCATCGGCGCCGACCGGCTGCGCAGCACCGCGGCCTCCTTCGGACTCGACACCCCGCAGGAGCCGATCCCGCTGCAGGTCGCCGAGTCGACCGTCGGCCCCGTCCCCGACCGCGCCGCCCTGGGCATGACGGCGATCGGTCAGCGCGACGTCGCGATGACGCCGCTGCAGAACGCGGTCGTGGCCGCGACCATCGCCAACAAAGGCGTCGCGATGCAGCCGTTCCTGGTAGACAGCCTCAAAGGCCCCGACCTGGCAAACATCGCCACCACCGTGCCCTACGAACAGGAGCGTGCGGTGTCGCCGCAGGTCGCAGCTAAACTTACGGATTTGATGATCGACGCCGAACAGTTCACCCAGCAGGCAGGGTCCATCCCCGGCGTCCAGATCGCGTCCAAGACAGGTACCGCCGAACATGGAACCGACCCGCGAAACACGCCGCCCCACGCGTGGTACATCGCTTTCGCGCCCGCCAAGGACCCCAAGGTCGCCATCGCGGTGGTGGTGGAGAACGGCGGCGATCGCCTCTCCGCGACCGGCGGAGCGGTGGCAGCGCCGATCGGCCGGGCCGTGATGGCCACGGCACTCCAGGGAGGATCATGAGCCTGCGACTGCCAGGAGTGACGCACGAACGAGAGGGAGCCGAGCCATGAGCCCCCGCGTAGGTGTCACACTGTCCGGCCGCTACCGGCTGCAGCGCCTCATCGCCACCGGCGGCATGGGTCAGGTGTGGGAGGCCGTCGACAGCCGCCTGGGCCGACGGGTGGCCGTCAAGATCCTCAAGGCCGAATACTCGTCGGACCCGGAGTTCGTCGAACGCTTCCGCGCCGAGGCCCGCACGGTCGCGATGCTCAACCATCCCGGGATCGCCAGCGTGCACGACTACGGCGAGACCGAGATCGACGGCTCGGGCCGCACCGCCTACCTGGTGATGGAACTGGTCAACGGCGAACCGCTGAACGCGGTGATCAAGCGGACCGGGCGGCTGTCGTTGCGGCACGCGTTGGACATGTTGGAGCAGACGGGTCGCGCCCTGCAGGTCGCGCACTCGGCCAACCTGGTGCACCGCGACGTCAAGCCCGGCAACATCCTGATCACCCCGACCGGGCAGGTCAAGCTCACCGACTTCGGCATCGCCAAGGCCGTCGACGCCGCCCCGGTCACCCAGACCGGCATGGTGATGGGCACCGCCCAGTACATCGCCCCCGAGCAGGCCCTGGGGCACGACGCCACCGCCGCCAGCGACGTGTACTCGCTGGGAGTGGTTGGCTACGAAGCGGTTTCGGGTAAACGCCCCTTCACCGGCGACGGCGCGCTGACCGTCGCGATGAAGCACATCAAGGAGACGCCGGCCCCGCTGCCCGCGGATCTGCCGCCCAACGTGCGCGAGCTCATCGAGATCACGCTGGCCAAGAACCCGGGCGTGCGTTACAAGAGCGGCGGACCGTTCGCCGACGCCGTCGCCGCCGTCCGCTCCGGCCGTCGTCCCCCGCGCCCCAACGCCGCGCCGACCATCGGGCGGGCCGCCCCGGCGGCCATCCCGTCGAGCACCAAGACCCGGGCCGGGGCCGCACCGGCCACCGCGGCGCGGCCGCGGCCCGCGACCGGCAGCCACCGCCCGCCGCCCGCGCGCCGGACGTTCTCCTCCGGACAGCGCGCCCTGCTGTGGGCCGCCGGTGTTCTCGGCACGCTGGCGATCGTGATCGCGGTGCTGATCGTGGTCAATGCCCGCAACGACCGGCTCAACCAGAATCAGCCGCCGCCGACCGTCACCGATACCATCACCCCAGGTCAGGAGCCCACCGAGGAGCTCCCGCCGGACGAACCGCCCGCCGAACCGCAGAGTTGGACGCCGCGGAATTGGACGCCGGGGACACCGACCGAGGATGCTTTGGGGAACGGACGGTTCGTGACCCTGCTCTCCGTCCCCGACCCTAAGGTCCCCGAAGACGCACGCCCGCCCGTGCCTACTGACGAGATAACGCCATGACGACCCCTGAGCTGCTCTCCGGCCGCTACGAACTCGGTGAAATCCTCGGGTTCGGCGGAATGTCGGAGGTCCACCTGGCCCGCGACACCCGGCTGCACCGGGACGTCGCGGTCAAGGTGCTGCGCGCCGACCTGGCCCGCGACCCCAGCTTCTATCTGAGGTTCCGCCGCGAGGCGCAGAACGCGGCGGCGCTGAACCACCCCGCGATCGTCGCGGTGTACGACACCGGCGAGGCCGAGACGCCGACGGGTCCGCTGCCCTACATCGTGATGGAGTACGTCGACGGCGTCACGCTGCGCGACATCGTCCACAACGACGGGCCGATGCCGCCCAAGCGCGCCATCGAGGTCATCGCCGACGCCTGCCAGGCGCTGAACTTCAGCCACACGCACGGCATCATCCACCGCGACGTCAAGCCGGCCAACATCATGATCAGCAAGTCCGGCGCGGTGAAGGTGATGGACTTCGGCATCGCCCGGGCGCTGGCCGAGACGCACAGCGTCACCCAGACCGCCGCGGTGATCGGCACCGCCCAGTATCTCTCGCCCGAGCAGGCCCGCGGCGAGTCCGTCGACGCCCGCTCCGACGTGTACTCGCTGGGCTGCGTTCTCTACGAGATGCTCACGGGCGAAGCACCTTTCGTCGGCGACTCCCCCGTCGCGGTGGCTTACCAGCACGTCCGCGAGGACGCGGTGCCGCCGTCGCAGCGGCACACCGGCATCCCCGCCGAACTCGACGCGGTGGTGCTCAAGGCGCTCGCCAAGAACCCCGACAACCGCTATCAGACCGCCGCGGAGATGCGCGCCGATCTGGTCCGGGTGCACAACGGCGAGCACCCGGAGGCGCCGAAGGTGCTCACCGACGCCGAGAAGACCTCGATGCTCAGCGCGCCGTCGGACTACCGCGACGATCAGACCGAGCAGATCCCCAACGCGGTGCGGTACCCGGGCGAGCGCGGCGGCGGATCGGTGGCGCGCTGGCTGGTGGCGGTCGCGGTGCTGGCGGTGCTGACGGTGGTCGTCACGATCTCCATCAACGTCTTCGGCGGCGACACCCGCGATGTCGCGGTGCCCGACGTGGCCGGGGTGGTCTCGGCCGACGCGGTGGCCACGCTGCAGAACCGGGGGTTCAAGACCCGCACCCAGCAGCGGCCGGACTCCGCGGTGCCGCCGGATCACGTGATCGAGACCGACCCTGCTGCCGACACCTCCGTCGACGCCGGCGACGAGATCACCGTCTACGTGTCGACCGGCCCGGAGCAGCGGGAAGTGCCCGATGTCGCGCAGCTGAGCTACGGCGACGCGGTGCAGAAACTCAAGGCGGCCGGGTTCACCGTGTTCAAACAGGCGAACTCACCGTCGACCCCCGAGCTCAAGGACCGGGTGATCGGCACCAATCCGCCGGCCAACCAGACCTCGGCGATCACCAACGAGATCACCGTGATCGTCGGCGCGGGCCCCGAGACCCGTGACGTTCCCGACGTCGCCGGGCAGACGGTGGACGTGGCCCAGCGCAACCTCGGGGTGTACGGCTTCACCAAGATCGCCCGGGCCGACGTGGACGGCACCGAACCGGCGGGCACGGTGGTGGGCACCAATCCGCCCACCGGAGAGAACGTTCCGCTGGACTCGGTGGTCGAACTGCGCGTGTCACGGGGCAACCAGTTCACGATGCCGAACCTGGTGGGCCAGTTCTGGACCGACGCCGAACCGACGCTGCGCGCGCTGGGCTGGACCGGTGTGCTCAACAAGGGGCCCGACGTGCCCAACGCGGGGGACCAGAACCGCAACCGGGTGATGTCGCAGGCGCCGTCGGCGGGGCAGGGCGTGAACTACGGCGGGACGATCACGCTGGCGTTCGGTTCGTAGCCCGAGCCGTCGCGGCCGAGACCGCATCGGCGACCTCGTTCTCGAGGCGACGGACCAACGCCTCGTCCGGGGCCGTGCCGCAGAACCCCAGCCAGTTGGCCAGCATCCGGTGACCGCCCTCGGTGAGGATGGACTCCGGATGGAACTGCACGCCGTGGATCGGTAGTTCGGTGTGCCGGATGCCCATGATGATGCCGCTGCGGGTCTGCGCGGTGACCTGCAGGGTCTCCGGCAGGGTCTCGGGCAGGATGGTCAGCGAGTGGTACCGGGTGGCCGTGAACGGGTCCGGAAGTCCCTGGAGCACACTGGTATTGCGGTGAAACACGGTGCTGGTCTTGCCGTGCAGCAACTCCGGTGCGCGGTCGACGGTGGCGCCGAACGCCACCCCGATGGCCTGGTGGCCCAGGCACACGCCCAACAGGGGAGTGCCGGCCTGCGCGCAGGCGTGCACCAGGGGGATCGAGGCGCCCGCGCGCTCCGGGGTGCCGGGGCCGGGGCTCAGCAGCACGCCGTCGAACTCGGCGGCCACCGCGGCGATGTCCTCGGCGGTGGCCAGGCGTGCGTCGTCGTGCCGCCACACCTGTGCGGTGACCCCGAGTTGCCCGAGGTACTGCACGAGGTTGAAGACGAAGCTGTCGTAGTTGTCGACGACCAAGACCTGCATCGCCACAGGTTACCGGGGTGGACGGGGCCGGCGACAATCGGTTTTGACGGGCTCAGTAGCCCAGCGGGCCCATCGGGGAGGCGTAGCGCATCCGGGCCGGGTCGGCGTGCCCGACCACCTGGAGCTCGTCGTGGGCCTCCTCGGTGTAGCCGAGGCCGAACCGCACCACGTACTGCTTGTAGAGCCGGACCAGCGGCGCCTCGGCCAGGGCGGCCTGCATGGCCTCGGCGTCGCCGATCGCCGTGATCCGGTATGGCGGGCTGTAGGTCCGGCCGTTGAGCAGCAGGGTGTTGCCGACGCAGCGGGGCTCGGAGGTGGCGATCAGGCGCTGGTCCTGCATCTGCACGGCCTCGGCGCCGGCGCTCCACAACGCGTTGAGCACGCCCTGGATGTCCTGCTGGTGGACCACCAGGTCGTCGGGGGAGGCGTCGCGCGGGAAGCGGCCCTGCGCGTCGCGCTGCGCGTCGGTGAGGGTCACCACCAGCCCGGGACCGCGCACCGGGTCCATCCCGGCCTCGGCCGCCATCTCCGCCGAGCGGGCCTGCATCGCGGCCAGCGCGGCGTCCCCGGAGCGGCCGTGGGTGGAATCCATCTGCTGGGCCAGGGCGTCGCGCTCGCCGGTCAGCCGGTCGACGGACTGCTGGGTCTCGCGCACCAGATCCACCAGCCGGGGCGCGTCGCTGCGGCGGATCTCGTCGCCGCCGGAGACGGCGTGCGTGGCCGCGAGCAGCAGGCCCGCCAGCAGGCACACGACGGGGACGCCGAAGCGCCACCACGATCGTTGTGTCGGCGGCGCTGCCATCAACCTCTCCTGGAGTTTCTGAGGAGGCCCGGTCGCTGGGTTAGGCTTCGGAGGACTCCTGTGGCGACGTCCATCGTCGCACCTAGCTCAACTTTCTACGAAGGTAACCATGCCCAAGTCCAAGGTTCGCAAGAAGAACGACTTCACCATCAACCCGGTCAGCCGCACCCCGGTCAAGGTGAAAGCCGGACCGTCCAGCGTCTGGTTTGTCGTGCTTTTCGTGGGTTTGATGTTGATTGGGTTGTTCTGGCTGTTGGTTTTCCAGCTGGCCTCGTCGTCGTTGCCCTGGATGGCCGAGCTGGGTCCGTGGAACTACGCGATCGCGTTTGCCTTCATGATCACGGGACTGTTGCTCACCATGCGCTGGCGCTGACGCCGGCCCTCCCGCAAGTTGAATTCATTTTGGGGATCGGGTGTTTACTGAAGGCCGCACAGCCTGTCAACCCAATCACACGCGTGTAGTTCATCCCCATTGTTGATAGCGCTTGTGGATAACTCCATCTGCAATGGTAAGAGTGCCTATGAATGATTCCCAGCAAACAAATTGGGGCCCGCAGCCGGCGGGTGTCCTCGCGCTGGGGATCGGCGGTTTTGTGATGGCTATCGCCTGTGTGATACTGGTCACAGACACTCCTGGGCGGGTGCTGACGGGCGTTGCCGCCGTAGGTCTACTTGTGTTTGCAACGATCTCTTGGCGTAGCCGGCCAAAGTTAGCAATCACCGATAGCGGTCTGGCGGTACGCGGGCCGCTGGGCGTGACCACGTTGCCAAAATCGGCGATCGCGCACATTCGGATCACCGAGTTCCGCCGCCTCGGCCGACGGTCCCGGATGCTCGAGATCGACACCACCGACGACCGGTTGCGGGTGTTCACCCGATGGGATCTGGGCACCGACCCGCTGACGGTGCTCGACGCGCTCATCGCCGCGGGCTACGCCGCCCCGCGCATCCCCCCGCGCTAGACCTGAGATCTTTTTCCCGCGAAGGTGCGCGTCCCCGGCCGCCACGCCGCCAGAATCGCGTGTTCTGCGCACGCTCGACACAAGGCTGAGGGCCGGCCGCCCCGGAAAGGATGCGACCGGCCCTCAGACCGACGTGTCAGGAAATGGTGATCGACTCGATGACGACGGCCTCGGCGGGCCGGTCGTTGCGGTCGGTCGCCGTGGTGGCGATGGCGTCGACGACCTTCTGCGACTCGGGGTCGACGACCTCACCGAAGATGGTGTGCCGACGGTTCAGGTGCGGGGTGGGGCCGACGGTGACGAAGAACTGCGATCCGTTGGTGCCCGGGCCGGCGTTGGCCATGGCCAGCAGGTACGGCTTGTCGAACTGCAGTTCCGGGTGGAACTCGTCGGCGAACTTGTAGCCGGGGCCGCCGCGGCCCGTGCCGGTCGGGTCGCCGCCCTGGATCATGAAGCCCTCGATGACGCGGTGGAACACCGTGCCGTCGTAGAACGGGCCCGAGCTGCCGCCCGACGCGTTCTCCGTCGAGTACTCCTTGGTGCCCTGGGCCAGGCCGACGAAGTTCGCGACGGTCTTGGGGGCGTGATTACCGAACAGCGCGATCTTGATGTCGCCGCGGTTGGTGTGCAGGGTTGCGGTGGCGGTCTGAATGGGGCTCGTAGTCACAGTTTTACAGTCTGCCACTAGCGCCCTTCCGCCGTGATGGCCCACCTCCCTTTGGCCCGCCCGGACGCCTGGAGTGGCAGAGTGAGATCCACCTGCACATTCAACGGAGAAGGTGGATATGACCTCGAGCACCGAGACCCGGCTGACGTCCGGCCAGCGCCTTACTCGTGGACTCGCGCACACCGCGGCCGGTCCCGTCGACATCACCAGGGGAGCGCTGGGCCTGGGCGCGAACGCGCTCGCCTCGGCGGTGTCCAACGCCCGCCAGCGCTACCGGGACAGCCAGCTGCGCAAGGAGCTGGCCGAGGCCCAGGCCACGCTGTCCCGCGAGCTCAGCACCGCCGGCGAGGTGCTCGCCGAACTGCCGGAGAATTTCCGTGAGGCGCGGGCCAATCAGCCAAAGAGCAAGCGGCCGTGGATCATCGCCGGGGCCGTCGCGGGCGCCCTGGTGCTCGGCGGGGCGGCGTTCGCGTTCGTGCGGCGCAACACCACGCCCGAACCGTCGCCGCTGCCACCCAGCGTGCAGGTGGACCCGAAGCCCTAGCCCGAAGCCCTAGCCTTCGGTGCCGTCGTCCGGGCCCTCCATCTCCGTCTGACCGGGCTCCGGCGGCGCATCGCCCTCGTCCCCGGCCCCGTGGTTCGGATTGGTGCAGATCGTGCCCTCGCACGGCACCAGGTCGCCGCTGCCGTCGGGATCCTCCATCAGCCCGCCGTTCTCCGCGGGGTCATCGCCGGCGCCGTGGTTGGGGTTCGTGCAGATCGTGCCCTCGCACGGCACCATGCTCCCGTCCCCATTCGGGTTGGGCATCATCGGCACCGTGGTCTGGGCGGGTCCGGGAGCGGGACCGGGCGCGGGGGCCGGCGATCCGGCCGCGCCGCCGCCGTGCTGCCCCGACGGCGCCGGGGACGTCGTGGTGGCGGGGGAGGTTTCGGGGGCCTCCTCGATCACCTCGGTGGTGCAACCGGAGAACAGCAGGGCGCCACCGAACAGCGCGCCACCGATGACAACTTTCATTCGTGGGTAGAACATGCGGCCCGATTGTAGTGAGACAACCGACTCTGGCTAGGGCCTCGTGGCGGCGATTCGGGCGCGAAATTGCCATCCCGGTCGTACCGATCGGAGCGCAACGACCCTCGAGGCAATCTCGTCGCACGGGTTCTTATCTTGTGGAGCCTAGGAGATTCGAACTCCTGACATCTGCCTTGCAAAGGCAGCGCTCTACCAACTGAGCTAAGGCCCCTCAGCCTGATTCAGGCGGGTGTCTGATCGGCGGCTGATTCCGGTACAGAATGCCAGACTTCGCCGCGCCGACGCGAACGGAGCGCCACGGCAGCCGCGACGACCACGGTCACAACCACCAGGAGCGATCTCATAGTGGGCCTAGGAGGACTCGAACCTCCGACCTCTTCGTTATCAGCGAAGCGCTCTAACCGCCTGAGCTATAGGCCCGTATACCGAGCGGTGAGATTACCGTACCGGCGGCCCTGCGAACAAAACGCAGGCTCGCCGGCCGCTAATCCCGGTCCGCCAAAGTCACCTCGACACCGCCGACGATGTCGGTCGACAGGTTGTAGATGAACGCCCCGATGGTCGCCATCGCGGTCAGCACCACGATGTTGACCAGGCCGATCAGCAGCGCCCCGCCGAAGATGGTGCCGCTGGACACCAGTTCGCCGCCGCCACCGCCGGTGCTGGTCAACAGGTCACCGACGTTGCTGTTCAGCTTGGTCCACACACCCATGCCGCCGAGGACGAGGTACAGGAACGCCACCGCGATCATCCACACGAAGAACAGCGCCACCGACAGCAGCAGCGAGACCTTCAGCGTGCTCCACGGGTCGATGCGACGGATCTGCATGCTGGCGCGCACCGGGCCGGCCTTGGCGCGGCTGCCCACCTGGATGCGGCTGCCGGCCGACGGGCGGGCCGGACCGGGCTCGGGACGATCCGCGGCCTCGCGCCGGGCGGCCGCCGGACGCGGTTGCGGCCCGGACAGGTCCGGCAGCTCGCTCGCGTACTCCTTGTTGCGCTCCGGACGGCCCGGGGTCGGGTCCGCCTCGGCCGGGGGCGACGACGGCTTCCCGGTGCCCTGCAGGGCGCTGGGGGCGGCCGTGCCGGTGATGTAGCGGCTGACCCGGGCGTCGGGCCGCGCCTCGGGCTTGTCCCGGGCCGGGGCCTCGGCCGGCGGCTGCGGCCGCGACGGCGCCGAGGACTGGGCCCGACCGGCGCCGCGCTGCCAGGGCGGCACCTCGCCGGAGTCGGTCACCCGGGGCACCGGGGCGGTGGCCCGGGTCGCGGCGCGGTCGGCCGCACCGTTGCCCGCACCCGACCCCTCGCCGGCGCCCTTTTGGCCCGGTTCGTTCGGTGAACTCACACCAGCTCCGTCCGTCTGACCGCTACTCGTCGGCGTCTGCCGAGTCGGGCGCTTCCTCGATCTCCTCGCCGCTGATGTCCTCGGCGTCGACCTCGTCGCCGTTGACCTCGTCGGCATTGCGCGCGATGGCTAACAGTGTGTCGCCCTCACCGAGGTTCATCAACCGAACGCCCTTGGTCTGCCGGCCCGCCTTGCGCACCTGGCGCGCCGCGGTCCGGATGACACCGCCGCCGGAGGTGATGGCGTACAGCTCGCTGTCCTCGTCAACGATCAACGCTCCGACCAGACTGCCACGACGTTTGTCGTACTGGATGGTGAGGATGCCTTTACCGCCGCGGCCCTGGACCGTGTACTCCTCGATGGCGGTCCGCTTGGCGTAACCACCCGAGGTGGCCACCAGCAGGAAGGTGTCCTCGCGTACGACGTTGAGCGACAACAGCTCGTCGTCCTCGTTGAACCGCATCCCCTGCACGCCCGAGGTGGCCCGGCCCATCGGCCGCAGCGCCTCGTCGGTCGCGGAGAATCGGATGGACTGGCCCTTGGCGCTGACCAGCAGCAGGTCGTCCTCGGCGGAGCACAGCACCGCGCCCACCAGTTCGTCCTGGTCGCGCAGGTTGATCGCGACGATGCCGCCCGAGCGGTTGGAGTCGAAGTCGGTCAGCCGCGACTTCTTCACCAGGCCCTTGCGGGTCGCCAGCACCAGGTACGGCGCGTCCTCGTAGCTCTTGATCTGGATGACCTGGGCAATCCGCTCCTCCGGCTGGAAGGCCAGCAGGTTGGCGACGTGCTGCCCGCGGGCCGTGCGCGTCATCTCCGGCAGGTCGTAGGCCTTGGCCCGGTAGACCCGGCCCTGCGTGGTGAAGAACAGGATCCAGTCGTGCGTCGAGCACACGAAGAAGTGCGCGACGATGTCGTCCTGCTTGAGCCCGGCGCCCTGCACGCCCTTGCCGCCGCGCTTCTGGCTGCGGTACAGGTCGGTCTTGGTGCGCTTGGCGTACCCGGTCTCGGTGATGGTGACGACGACGTCCTCGCGGGCGATCAAATCCTCGTCGCTGACATCGCCGTCGGCCGCGATGATGCGGGTACGACGGTCGTCGCCGTACTTCTCGACGATCTCGGCGAGTTCGTCGCGCACGATGCCGCGCTGACGTTCCGGCTTGGCCAGGATGTCCTCGAGGTCGGCGATCTCGGCCTCGATCTTGGCGAGGTCGTCGACGATGCGCTGCCGTTCCAGGGCGGCCAGGCGCCGCAACTGCATGTCGAGGATGGCCTGGGCCTGGATCTCGTCGACGTCGAGCAGTTCGATCAGGCCCGTACGGGCGATGTCGACGGTCTGCGAGGCGCGGATCAACGCGATGACCTCGTCCAGCGCGTCGAGCGCCTTGACCAGGCCGCGCAGGATGTGGGCCCGCTCGTTGGCCTTGCGCAGCCGGTAGGTGGTCCGGCGCACGATCACATCGATCTGGTGCTCGACGTAGAGCCGGATCATCTGGTCCAGCCGCAGGGTGCGCGGCACGCCGTCGACGATCGAGAGCATGTTGGCACCGAAGCTGGTCTGCAGCTGGGTGTGCTTGTAGAGGTTGTTCACCACCACCTTGGCCACCGCATCGCGCTTGAGCTCGATGACGATGCGCAGGCCGACGCGATCGCTGGACTGGTCCTCGATGTTCGAGATGCCACCCAGCTTGCCGTCGCGGACCTGCTCGGCGATGGAGGTGATGAAGTTGTCGTGGTTGACCTGATACGGCAGCTCGGTGATGACCAGCGAGTTGCGGCCCTTGCTGTCCTCTTCGATCTCCACCACGCCGCGCATCCGGATCGAGCCCCGGCCCGTGCGGTAGGCGTCGTTGATGCCCTGCGAGCCGACAATCAGTCCGTGCGTGGGGAAGTCGGGCCCCTTGACCCGCTCCATCACGGCCTCGAGGGTGGTCTCCTCGTCGGCCTCGTAGTTTTCCAGCGCCCAGTACACCGCCTCGGCGAGCTCGCGCAGGTTGTGCGGCGGGATGTTGGTGGCCATGCCGACCGCGATACCGCCGGAACCGTTGGCCAGCAGGTTGGGGAACCGGCTCGGCAGGACCGTCGGTTCCTGCACGCGGCCGTCGTAGTTCGGGCTGAAATCGACTGTCTCCTCGTCGATTTCGCGCAGCATCTCCATGGCCAGGGGAGTCAGCCGGGCTTCCGTGTTGTGGCTGACGAACCCATTGGTGACGAATGAGTGATCGTCGGTGTCAACGCGGAGGCTGAACACGGGCTGGACACCGGCTTCGGTGACCGAAACCACCCGTGCGTAGCAGAACCGTCCGTCGGTCAGATCCGTGGCGATGGCCCGAACATCAGGGTCGGCGATGCGGCGCAGGATCTCCTCGCCGTCACGGCGCCACCGCGACAATCGGTCGATGTTGTGCTTGCGCAGCCATTCCTTGTCAGCCCAACGACTTCCGCAATTGGTACGGATGAACTGCGCCAAGCCCGGAACATGGTCGCCGTCGAGGCCGGCGGCGACTCCCGGCAAGGCGTCGAGGATGGTCCGCAGTTTTCGTTGCTTTGCCCCGCCGAAACCGACTTGCGCGGCGAACGACTCAGCATGGCCGCGGTTGGTGATGACCACCTTGTATTCGCCGACCGCGTGCAGATACCGACGCGAGACGACACCGAAGTCCAGCAGCATCTGCTGGACGTCTTTCGCCAGCTGCTCACTACGGGTGGAATACGAGATCTGCACGGCGTTCTTGGGCAGCGCAGAACACGACCCGTCGCCTTCGAAGAGGGCCTGCAGGAATGCACGCTTGACCGCTGCCGGCGAGTTCCACAGCCATTCCGGAACCCGCTTGTCAGCCGATCGCAGACCGATCAGTTCAGCCAACCGACTCCGGCGCAGCGCCTGCACGTTCTGAACGTCCAGCTCGAGCAGATTCGACCCCGAGGCGATCTCACGCTCGTAGACATAACGCGGACCCCCGACGACCGCGTCGTAGGCGGCCACCACGATGTTGAAGTAGTCGCGGTCGAGATTGTTGAACCCCGCGCGCGACTCACTGACGAAGCCCTCGCTGACGAATGCCCCTAGCAGCAGGGCCTCCATCGTCGGCCGCCAATCGGCGGGACCGAACTCGACCGGTGGCGTCCGTTGTAGCACGACACGGTCATCCGGACGAATCTCTTCGATCAGCTTCCACAGCAGCGTGGGGACACCACCGACATCGACCAGGCACAACAGGGGATGGTTGGCGGTGCCGGTGACCTCGTACCCTTCGGCGGTCTTGACCGTGAAGGTTTCGTGATCACCGGAGTGGAAGAGTCGATCCGCCAGCACCGGGTCGCCGTGGCGGTCCAGGACTTTGAGCTCGATCTCATTGTCGCTGTTCGGGCGCGCCCCCGGAACGATGTCACCAATGCGCACCGACTGGCCGAATGGCAGACTCACCAAAGCATCGCCAGTGACGCAGTACCGCATCGCCGCCGGCGGATCGTTGCCCGGCGAACCGAAGTTGCCCTGCCCGTCGACCAGCGGGTAGCGCAGCGACCACGGCTGCGCCATCCGCACCAGGGTGTCGTAGATCGACGAGTCACCGTGCGGGTGATAGTTACCCATCGTCTCGGCGACCGAGCGGGCCGACTTCGCGTGACCGCGATCCGGGCGGAAACCCGAGTCGTACATCGCGTAGAGCACGCGGCGGTGCACCGGCTTGAGGCCGTCCCGGACCTCCGGCAGGGCGCGGCCCACGATCACGCTCATGGCGTAGTCGATGTAGCTGCGCTGCATCTCCTGCTGGATGTCCACCGGTTCGATCCGGTCGCCGGCACCGTCTCCGGGCGGCAGCGTCGTGTCTGTCATGCGCTCCTCAATCTATTCTCGCGTGCTGGGGTGAACGGCGTTGTGCCCGTTACACATCCAGGAAGCGGACATCCTTGGCGTTGCGGGTGATGAAGCTGCGCCGCGCTTCGACGTCTTCGCCCATCAACACCGAGAACAGTTCGTCGGCCGCGGCCGCATCGTCGAGCGTGACCTGACGCAGGACGCGGACCGAGGGATCCATGGTGGTCTCCCACAGTTCCTTGGCGTCCATCTCGCCCAGACCCTTGTAGCGCTGGATGCCGTCGTCGACGTTGATCTTGCGACCCGCCTTGCGGCCGGCCTCGAGCAGGCCGTCGCGCTCGCGATCCGAGTAGGCGAACTCGGGTTCGGAGCGCTGCCACTTCAGCTTGTACAGCGGCGGCTGGGCCAGGAACACGTGGCCATTCTCGATGAGCGGGCGCATGAACCGGAACAACAGGGTCAGCAGCAGCGTCGAGATGTGCTGGCCGTCGACGTCGGCGTCGGCCATCAGCACGATCTTGTGGTAGCGCAGCTTGTCGATGTCGAACTCGTCGTGGATGCCGGTGCCCAGCGCGGTGATGATCGCCTGGACTTCGGTGTTCTTCAGGACGCGGTCGATGCGGGCCTTCTCGACGTTGATGATCTTGCCGCGCAACGGCAGGATCGCCTGGAACATCGAGTCGCGGCCGCTCTTGGCCGAGCCACCGGCCGAATCACCCTCCACCACATACAGTTCGGACTTGGTGGGGTCCGTCGAGCGGCAGTCGGCCAGCTTGCCCGGCAACCCACCGAGGTCGGTGGCGCTCTTGCGCCGCACCAGCTCTCGCGCCTTGCGCGCGGCGATCCGCGCCTGGGCCGACGAGACCGCCTTGTTCACAACGGTTTTCGCCTCAGCCGGGTTGGCCTCGAACCAGTGCGTGAGCTGTTCGTTGCAGGCCTTCTGGACGAACGACTTGACCTCGGTGTTGCCGAGCTTGGTCTTGGTCTGCCCCTCGAACTGCGGTTCGGCGACCTTGACCGAGATCACCGCGGCCAGGCCCTCACGGATGTCGTCGCCGGTGAGGTTGGGGTCCTTGTCCTTGAGCAGCTTCTTGTCCTTGGCGTACCGGTTCACCACCGAGGTCAGCGCGGCGCGGAAGCCCTCCTCGTGGGTGCCACCCTCGTGGGTGTTGATGGTGTTGGCGAAGGTGTGCACGGATTCGGAATAGCCGGCGTTCCACTGCATCGCGACCTCGACCTCATGGCCGGTGCCCTTGCTCTCGAAGTCGACGATGCTCTGGTGGATCGCGGTCTTGGTGCGGTTGATGTGCTTGACGTAGTCGACCAGGCCACCGGGGTAGTGGAAAGTCCGGTGCTTGACCTTCTGCGGCGCTTCGGCCTCCGCGGCCTTCTCCTCGGCGGACTTGGGTGCCTCGGCGGTCTCGCTGACCACCTCGTCGACGACCTCTTCGACCGAAACCCGCTCGTCGGTGAGCTTGATGGTCAGCCCCTTGTTGAGGAAGGCCATCTCCTGCAGGCGCCGCGCCACGGTCTCGAAGTCGTAGACGGTGGTCTCGAAGATCTCCGGATCCGCCCAGAACCGGATGGTGGTGCCGGAGGTCTTGGTGGCCTCGCCCTGCGCGAGCGTGCCGGGTTGGGCCCGGGTGTACACCTGCGACCACTCGTAACCATCGCGGGCGATGTCCACCTCGAGCCGGCTCGACAGCGCGTTGACGACGGAGACGCCCACGCCGTGCAGACCGCCGGAGACCGTGTAACCGCTGTCCTCGCCGCCGAACTTGCCGCCGGCGTGCAGCTGTGTCATCACCACATCGACGGTGGGAACCCCGGTGGCGTGCATGGCCACCGGGATGCCGCGGCCGTTGTCGCGGACCTGGACACCGCCGTCGTCGAGCAGCGTCACGT
The DNA here is from genome assembly GCF_900637205.1 of Mycolicibacterium chitae. Lineage (NCBI taxonomy): Bacteria > Bacillati > Actinomycetota > Actinomycetes > Mycobacteriales > Mycobacteriaceae > Mycobacterium > Mycolicibacterium chitae. The sequence goes on along the minus strand of NZ_LR134355.1, from coordinate 6,229 downwards.
CGACCTGGGTCGCGTAGCCGGCCATCGCCTCGTCCACCGAGTTGTCGACAACTTCCCAGATCAGATGGTGTAGGCCACGTTCTCCGGTGGAGCCGATGTACATGCCGGGCCGCTTGCGGACGGCTTCGAGGCCCTCGAGAACGGTGATGGATTCGGCGCCGTAATCAGTCTTCTTCTTCTGCGCAGCCACGGTCGGACGCTTCTCCTTGGGGTTTCGCATGCCCACGGCCTAGTCACCGCGGCAATCATCCCGCCAGTCTACCGGTACAGCCCGTCCGCACCGATCCTCTAGGGGCGTTTCCCACCAGCTGATTGCGCCGGACGCTGATTTTCTCGGAGGATGTAGCCAAATCGGGACCACCTGTGGATAACGTTCGGTCCTGCACGCTCTGAGCGCGCTCGTCAGCCGTAGGTGTCGCGGGGCCCCCGACCCGGGATGTGCCGGCGGCCCTTCCGCCACGACGGCGCCGTGGGTCCGGTGATCTTCAGCGAGGTCACCACCCCGTCGCCGACGGCCGCGGCGATCTTCGCCAACAGCTGGGACTGCACCATCCGCAGCTGGGTGGCCCAGGCGGTGCTTTCCGCCGAGACGCTCAATACTCCGTCGCGCAGCACGGTGGGCTGGGCGTGCTCGGCGATCTGCTCGCCGACCACCATCGCCCACTGCCCGAGCACCACGCCCTCGGACACCTTGTTGTTCCAGCCGTGCTTCTTGGCGAGGTCGCTGGTCGCCGCGCCCAGCAGCTGCGGATCGCGGCTGTCCGGACCCGGACCGGACCAACTGCGCCGGCGCCCCGGCCGTGGCCCGCGCCGCCGGACGGGGGAGTGACCCCCGCGGCCGACGTCCTTGCCCTGTTCGCGTGCCGCGCCGCGGGCCTCCTCGAGGGTGCGGCGCACCAGATCCATCCCCTTCAGGCCCGCGAGATGCGGCGGCGGGAAGGCCGGTTCCTCCGGACGATCTTCGGATTCGCTCACGCCAGCTCCGAAATCCGGCCGGACTCGGCGTCTTTCATGTCCACCCTGATCTGCCGGGCATCCCAGTCCGCCGGGATGTCCTCCGCGACAGCGGCAGTCACCAGCACCTGCTCGGCACCGGCCGCCACGCCGGCCAGCGCCTGGCGCCGGGATACATCGAGTTCGGCGAACACATCGTCGAGTAGCAGCACCGGTTCGGCGCCCTCCGAGCGCAGCAGTTCATAGGATCCCAGCCGCAACGCCAGCGCCATCGACCACGATTCACCGTGGCTGGCAAAGCCTTTCGCGGGCTGATCGCCGAGCATCAACTCGAGGTCGTCGCGGTGCGGACCCACCAGGCACACACCCCGATCCAGTTCCGCGCGACGACGCTGGGCCAATCCGGTCAGCAGGGCCTCCTGCAGGACGGCCACCGCCTCCGGTCCGCCGATCACATCCTGCGGATACTCGGTGCTGCTGCGATAGGAGATCGCGGCCGGCCGGGACGACGGCGCGAGCAGTTGATAGGACTTCTCCACCTCCGGCGCCAGTTCCCCGACGAGTTCCAGGCGCGCGGCCATCAACTCCGCGCCGTGCGCGGCCAGATGGCCGTCCCAGACCTCGAGGGTTTCCTCGATCCCGGAGTCCCGGCCGCCGTAGCGGGCCCCGGCCGCGGACTTCAACAGCGCGGTGCGCTGCCGGACCACCTTCTCGTAATCCGCTCGGACACCGGCGATTCGGGGTCGCCGCAGCACCGCGAGATCGTCGAGATAGCGGCGCCGATCGCCCGGGTCGCCGCGTACCAGCGACAGATCCTCGGGGGCGAACAGCACGGCCTTGACCACGCCGAGCACCTCGCGGGTGCTGCGCACGGGGGAGCGGTTGACCCGCGCCTTGTTGGCCCGACCCGCGGCGATCTCGAGGTCGACGGCCATCTCCCGGCCGTCGTTGACGACGATCGTAGACACCACCGCGCGCTGGGCGCCGGCGCGGATCAGCGGCGCGTCGGTGGCCACCCGATGTGATCCCAGGGTCGCCGTATACCATAGGGCCTCAACAAGATTCGTCTTTCCATAGCCGTTGGGCGCGACGAACACGGTGCGGCCCGGGGTCAGGTCGAGGTCGACGGATTCCCAGGACCGGAAATCTCGGAGGGCAAGGTGACGAACGTGCACGCTACGCCTAACCGGAGAGACCGATCCGTTTGACGGCATGGCCGCCGAACTGGTTCCGCAGCGCGGCCACGGCCTTCATCGTCGGGGACTCCTCCTGGCGGGAGCCGAACCGGGCGAACAACGAGGCCGCGATCACCGGGACCGGTACCCGGTGATTGATGGCTTCCTCCACGGTCCAGCGGCCCTCGCCGGAATCCTCGGTGTAGCCGGAGATCTCGGCGAAACCCGGATCCTCGGCCAGTGCCTTGGCCAGCAGTTGTTGCAGCCACGACCGCACCACGGTGCCGTTGGTCCAGGCCTGGATGACGGCCTGCGGATCCTGAACGAGGTCCTCGGCGGCCAACAGTTCGTAGCCCTCGGCGTAGGCGGTCATCAGCCCGTACTCGATGCCGTTGTGCACCATCTTCGCGTAATGACCGGCACCAACGGGGCCGGCATGGACGAATCCGTCCTCGCGCGGACCCTCGGGACGCAGGGTGTCGAAGATCGGCATGAGCCGCTCCACATCGGCGTCGGCGCCGCCGACCATCAGGCCGTAGCCCTCCTCAAGGCCCCAGATACCACCGGAAACACCGGCGTCGACGAATCCAATTCCCTTGTCCGCCAGAAGTTTTGCGTGCGGTGCGTCCTCGGTGTAGCGGGAGTTGCCGCCGTCGACGACCAGATCCCCGGCATCCAGGACCTCGGCCAGCTCACCGATGGTCTCGCTGGTGATGGGGCCCGAGGGCACCATCACCCACACCACGCGGGGTCCGGTCAGCGCCTCGGCCAACGCCGCGACCGTGGGGACATCGGTGACCTCGGGTCGAGGGTCGTAGCCGATCACCTCGTGACCGCCGCCGCGCAGCCGCTCGCGCATGTTGAACCCCATTTTTCCGAGTCCAACCAACCCCAGCTGCATCGAAACCCCTTTCCAGCCGGTCCGATCCGGACTTAACCGGGGAGTCGCACCGGCATCAGCAGATACACGTACTCGGTGTCGGCGGCGGGGAACGGTCCGGATCCCTCGGGCAGCGAACCTTCCTCACCACCCGGCCGCAGCACCGCGGGCTTGCTGGGCGTGGTGAAACCGAACGACACCCGATCCGAGTGCAGCGAGCCCAACCCGTCGGTCAGATACGTGGGGTTGAAAGCAATGGTCAGCGGCTCGCCGGCGAACTCGACCGGCAGGTCTTCCTCGGCGCGGCCGACGTCGTCGGCGCCCGCGGACAGCCGCACCGTGCCCTCGCTGAACTCCATCCGGACCTGCGCACCGCGGTCGGCGACCAGCGCCACACGCTTGATGGCCTCGGTGAGTTCGGCGACACCCATCGAGGCGACGGCGGTGTGCTCGGCCGGCAGCAGCTGGCGGAACTTCGGGAATTCGGCGTCCAACAGGCGGGTGGTGCTGCGCTTGCCGCCGCTGCGGATGCCCAGCAGCCCCTCCTTGCCGACGTCCGGGCCGGCGCCGAGCGACAGATGCACCTCGGTGCCGGCGCCGCCGGTCTTGGCGGCCTCGGCGAGGGTCTTGGCCGGGACCAGCACCGCGGCCTCGGTGTCGGCGGTCGAGGTGTTCCAGGTGAGCTCGCGCACCGCGAGGCGGAACCGGTCGGTGGCGGCCAGCACCACGGACTCACCGGAGATCTCGACGCGGATGCCGGTCAACATCGGCAGGGTGTCGTCGCGACCAGCCGCGACGGCGACCTGGCCGATGGCCTCGGCGAACAGATCGGCCGGGACCATGCCAGTGTCCTCCGGCAACAACGGCAGCGTCGGATAGTCCTCGACGGCCATCGTCGGCAGCGAGAATCGTGCGCTCCCGCAGGTCAACGCCACCCGGGTGCCGTCGACGCTGACCTCGACCGGCTTGGCCGGCAGGGCTCGGGTGATGTCGGACAACAGCCGGCCGGAGACCAAAACGCTTCCCGGAGAAGCGACTTCGGCCGCCACCTGAACTTCGGCGGACGTCTCGTAGTCGAATCCGGAGATCGTCAGACCCTCGTCGGTCCCGGTGATCAGCACCCCCGCCAAGACCGGCACCGTGGGCCTGGTCGGGAGGTTGCGCGCCACCCATGCCACGGCGTCGGCGAAATCATCCCGAACCAGACGGCACTTCAAATCGGTGCCAACTGTCACCGTCGGCCCATGCACGGCCATAGCGTCCCTTCGTCACTTCACAGTCATCACAAACAGCTCTAGAGCGCAGCAGTCCTTCGCCAGAGGTCCGGTGACCGTGCCCCCGCAGGACGACCCTAACCGCCGTCGAAGAACAACCGTAGAGCTTTCGCTCGTAACTTCAAAGCTATTCGATCGCGCTGACATCCGCGCTGTGAGCCGAGGTCATCGCGCTGCGGGCCGGTTCGGTTGTGTGCTGTCCCCAACGGTCTGTTTCTGAAGAAGAAACTAGAGATATAACTGAGTAACAGTAATAGGGGCTGTGCATGCTGGGGATGGATGCGGGTTGCTGCAGTCCAGAGCGGTGCGGCGGTGTGGAGTACCGGTGGATGACACTGAGGACTACCCGCGGTGGCTGTGTAGAAGACGGTCGTTGTGCACGACACCTCGCAGTTGCCGACTGTTGGTGTGCAGGTTGTCCACAGGTAACTACACACCCCGTTCGCGGGACGGCAGTGACGGGCGGTGCGGAAGTTTCTGGCCAGGATCGGCCGGATTTCTGGTAATTCCGCGCACGACATTGCGCGCACGACGAGATCCGGCGGGCCGGGAGCGGCCGGAGGGGAACCAATGAGGGTGGGTCAGCGCTTGGAGCGCTGCCGAATGCGGGTCGTGAGTTCCTTGACGTGATCGAAGACCTCGCGGCGGTGCGCCATCTCGCTGAGGATCTTCTTCTGCGCGTACATCACGGTGGTGTGGTCGCGACCGAACGCCTGGCCGATCTTGGGCAGCGACAGGTCGGTGAGCTCGCGGCACAGGTACATCGCGATCTGGCGGGATTGCGCCAGCGCCCGGGTCTTGCCGGGACCGCGTAGTTCCTCGACGGTGGTGTCGAAGTATTCGGCGGTGGCCGCCATGATGGTCGCCGCGCTGATCTGCATGGTGCTGGCGTCGGCGATCAGATCGCGCAGCACGATCTCGGCCAGGGCCTTGTCGATGGGCGTCTGGTTCAGCGACGCGAACGCGGTGACCCGGATCAGCGCGCCTTCGAGTTCGCGGATGTTGCGCTCGATGCTGCTGGCGATCAGTTCGAGCACGTCATCGGGGACGTCGAGGCGTTCCATCTGCGCCTTCTTGCGCAGGATCGCGATGCGGGTCTCGAGTTCGGGCGGCTGAACGTCGGTGATCAGACCCCATTCGAACCGGGTCCGCAGCCGGTCCTCGAGGGTCGCGAGCTGTTTGGGCGGGCGATCCGAGGAGATGACGATCTGCTTGTTGGCGTTGTGCAACGTGTTGAAGGTATGGAAGAACTCCTCCTGGATACCTTCCTTGCCCTCGATGAACTGGATGTCGTCGACCAGCAGCACATCGGTGTCGCGGTAGCTGCGCTTGAAGGCCACCTTGCGGTCGTCGCGCAAGGAGTTGATGAAGTCGTTGGTGAACTCCTCGGTGGAGACGTACTTCACCCGCATCCCGGGGAACAGCCGCTGGGCGTAGTTGCCGGCGGCGTGCAGCAGATGCGTTTTACCCAAACCGGATTCGCCCCAGATGAACAGCGGGTTGTAGGCGCGGGCCGGCGCCTCGGCGATGGCCAGGGCCGCGGCGTGCGCGAACCGGTTCGAGGCGCCGATGACGAAGGTCTCGAAGGTGTAGCGCCGGTTGAGGCTGTTGCCCTGGGTGGTGGCCTGGTCCGCGGGCTGCCGTCGATCGGTGAAATACGACGGCCAGCTCTCGTGGGCGCTGGCCAGGGCCTCGCTGTCCTCGTCGACCTCGTCGGAATCCTCGGATTCGGCGGCGGGGGAGCGGGTGTCCGTGGAGTCCGCGGCGTCGTCGTCCTCGTCCGGGGTGGCCGGCGCGATGCGCACGCCGAGTTCCACGCGTTGGCCCAGCCGGCGGCTGAGCGCATCGGTGATCTGGATGCGCAGATGCCGCTCGATCTCGTTCTGGACGAAGCTGCTCGGCACCGACAGCAGAGCAAACCCCTCGACGATGGTGAGCGGCTTGAC